>CAXXKY010000011.1:0-140452 GCA_963667325.2 Dehalococcoidia bacterium | reverse complement strand
ACACCTTTCGTCCGGTGCAGGGCGAAGATCCCACTGAACATCACATACACACTGAGCGTTATTCCATAGACGACGAAACCGCCCTGGCGTTGAATCGCGCCCGTTCCGAAGGAAGGCGCATCGTAGCCGTCGGCACAACCAGTGTTCGTGTGCTGGAACAGGCTGCCTCGGATGCGGCAATTGAAGGACGCAGAGAGTTCGTTCCGCTGGAAGGAGACGCCGGCATCTACATTTTGCCCGGCCACCGGTTTCGCGCCGTAGATGCCATGGTGACCAATTTTCACCTGCCGCGTTCCACCCTGCTGATGCTGGTGTCGGCCTTTGCCCAACACGGGTGCAACGGGCCGGACGAACGCGGACGGGAAATGATCCTGGCCGCATATGCCGAAGCGGTGAGGCTGAAGTACCGCTTCTACAGCTTCGGCGATGCGATGCTGATAATCTAGCGCGAGGGGCAGGGCGGGTACATAACCCGGGGCACTTATGTAACGCTGAGGCGAATGTCGCCGAGCCCCTCGAAGGTGAAGGCCGCTTCGTCGCCGGGATTGAGGAACTTTGTGCTCACGATACTGCCGGTCATCACCAGCATTCCCGCGCGCAGCTCACGGCCGCGTCCGGCGAGAGTGTTGGGCCAGCCAGGCCAGAGCGTCCAGGGGATGGCCGAGGACGTCGCGCCCGTAGCCCTCTCCGGCAGGTTCGGCATTGATGGTCATGGCCCCTCGGGAACCTTCCAGATCGAGGGTCTTCCAGTCAGCCCTCTCCTCGCCCAGGACAACGCCAGCGTTCCAGGCGTTGTCGGCGGCGACCCCTAGAAAGTACAGGTTGCTGTAATCGGCGCCTCGGTCGTCGACAAGCTCGAAGGCGGGCATCAGTGCGCCTACCGCCGCAGCCACCCCGGCGCGGTCGTAGGGGGCTTGGCTGGAAGGGAGGCCTGACTGTAGCCTAACGGCCACCTCGCACTCAGCGCCCAGTCGCACATAGTCTGCGTGACTCACGGCTGCCGGAGAGTGATGCACGCCGCTCTCGAAGACAGCGCCGGCGCAGGGTGCATCGAATCCGACCATCCGCTGCATCACTGGAGTGGTCAGGGCGATCTTGTAGCCCACGATGGCCCCCCTCTCCGGGGCCAGCAGCGACTGGAAGGCTTCCTGCATGTCGTAGGCTTCTTCGATGGTGGCGGGTGATATGTCGTCCGGCAACGGCTCATACGGTTTGCGGTCCCGGTGGGCATCATAGAGATATTGGGCCGCCCTTGCCGACTTGTCCTGCTGCGTCATCGCGAGACCTCCGAGATGTTTAGCTGTCAAAATACCCCTAATCGAGAAACCACAGGCTTGCGCCAATTACTACTGCCTGAAAACCGAATCCTATCGTAATCATAATTGCTCTGCCGACACCGGGCATGCTGTTCTTGAGAATCACCGATTTGAAGATCACCAGGGCGGCGAAAACCGCTATTACGAAAGACAGCACTATCTCTGCAGTGGTGTATGAGCGAGATGCGTCCTCGGGAACTCCCGCGAGATTGAGCCAAATCAGCAGCATCAGAATTATCCAAAAGAGGCAGGTTCCTGCTGCCACGTAGGCGGCTGTGTAGCTGCCGCCGATCACGCGGGCCGTGGCCAAGAGAAGGGGCACTATCTGGAGGAGATGGCGGGTAATGGTATCGCTTACAACCCCTACCGCGAAGAGGGAAATCGCCACTCCGATGAGGCCCAACATGAGAAAGGCGGCATCCCGCCTTTCCATTATCTGAGAGCTGTAAGACATTTTGGGTGAGTATACTCGAGGCCCTAAACCAACTGCAGCAGTTGAAGGGTGTTTCCGTCGGGGTCGCGAAAGGTGGCGACCCACCCACCCCAGCTCTCCTGCTCGGGCTGGCGAATGAACTCCACGCCAGCCTCGCTCAACCGAGAGGCCACGGCATGGATGTCCGCCACGCCCAGGTGGGGCATGAAGCGGTAAGTATCCTTTGAAGCACCGGACACGCTGTCGTGCAGGCCAATGTTGAAGCGCATGGGAACTTCCCCGCCCGGCCCGCCCCGGCCAAGCTCGAATGCTATGAAATCAGGGTGCCGCGAGTGAAGAGGTAGTTGCAGCACATCGTGGTAGAAGCGGAACATCTTCTCCAGGTCGTCAGTCCAGAAAGTGACGCCAACCACGCCGGTGATCATTGGAGGGACCTCCGCAAAGTGAAACCGGCCAGTGATTAGCACCGGCCGGCCTGATTTGTATCGTTTTTCTCAGGCAGCGAAAGCCCCGCGAGCCGGTCTAAACCTCCGCGAGCTCACCCCGTCGCTTGGCGGCGGAGCACCGGGGACAGAGACCATAGAAGTCAACGCGCTGCCAGCCGACTTCAAAGTCGGTGCTATCCGAGATGCTGTTGCGCAGGTTCACCACCATGTCGTGCACGTCGCTGGCCGTGTCGGCATCAATGACGTTTTCGCATTCGATGCAGACGAGGTTTACATGCGGTTCCATGTTGGGTTCGTAGCGGGACATCCGCTGGAAGGGCAGTTCCTGAATGAGGCCGCTCTTCTGTAGCACGCTGAGCGTGGAATAGATGGTCGCCAGGGTCATGGAGGGGAAGTGTCCCCTGACCCGTTCGTAAATCTGCTGGACAGTCGGATGGTCCTGAGAATTGAGAACGACTTCGGCAATAGCCAGTCGCTGAGGAGTGACCCGCACTGCCCACTCCCGCATCCGGTCCACCAACTCCTGCTGCGTTAACATAAAATGCTCCGGGACGGCGGTGACGCCGACCGGGCGGAGGCACCAGCCACCGCCTGGCGATTTTCGATACCAGTTTCCAATATATCGTGATTCCTTATATCAATCAAGCCTGCCTGAGGCCGGGGCCAACGAGGATGGTTCAGGCCTCAGGCAGGCTGATGTATCCCATAAAACTACGTATAGCTGGGACCGGTGATTGCGACGCGCTTTGTGGGCAGCAGCAAATGGCGAACCGTATTTTCTGAGACAGGACGGGATATCTAACCAGCCGCGATCCAGTCCACCACTCGCTCGCCGATCATTATGACCGTGGGATGCAGTCCGCCGCCCCTCAGCAGCTGAGGCACCACCGAGGCATCGGCCACCCACAGGCCCTGCATGCCCTTGACGCGGCAGTACTGGTCGACCACCGTCATCGGGTCCGAGTCCGGGCCCATCCTGCAGGTGCCTGATACGTGCCGGGCGGTGCCCACGGTCTGGCGCATGTACAGATCCAGGGCGTCGTCGTCGCTTAGGATTTCGTCGGTGGGAGTGATCCGATAATCGACCACATCCCTGTAGGCTTCCGATTCCAGCAACCGCGCGCCGAACCGGATCCCCTCTCGCACCCTCCGCAAGTCCTCGGGGTGCTGGAGGTAGCGATAGTTGAAAGAGGGCTGAACGCTGGGATCGGCCGAGGCCAACCGCACGTGCCCCGAGCCCCTGGGAACGCCAAGTGTACAGGAAATGCGACCGCAGCGGTCCGGCGGGGCATCTCCCGTACGGTAGCTGGTGCGGACGCCGGGTACGCGTTCGTCGCGCTCGTCGACGACATTCACCGTCGACAGCACCATATCGTTATCGAGCTCGGAGTCAGGGGCCGTAAAGATCAGGCGATAATGGGGAGCATCCAGGTCGGCTGGTACGTCGACTCCGTCCTTCACCTTGAAGTTGATGTGGACACTGAGGTGGTTCCACAGGCTCTGCCCAACCCCAGGCAGTTCATTGACCACGGGAATGCCGAATTCCTCAAGGTGGTCCCTCGGGCCGACGCCGGACAGCATGAGCAACTGGGCCGACCGGAGGGCGCCCGAGCTCAGCACCACCTTTTCGGCTTCGATGGTGAATATTTCACCGCCGCTCTCTGCTTCCACGCCAACGGCCTTGGCGCCATCGAACAGGATGCGGCGAACATAGACCTCGCCCCGTACCGTCAGGTTGAGGCGATGGCGGACCGGGCTGAGGTAGGCTATGGCGGTGCTGACGCGCATACCGCCCAGGTTGTTGGTGGGAGACACACCGACTCCGGCGGCGTTGACGCCGTTGGTGTCTTCCACCTGCGAGTGACCGGACTGGAGGCAGGCATCCAGAAAGGCTTGCTGGATGGGAGGCGTTGGGTTTGATTGCCTCCTCCTGACCGGCATAGGTCCTACCGTGCCGTGGAAGTCATCCTGGATGTCGAGGTCGTTTTCCATCTTGCGGAAGAAGGGAAGGACTCTTGCATAGGACCATTCGCTGTTGCCCAATTCCGCCCAGGCGTCGTAGTCCTCGGGCATGCCGCGCTGCATGGCCTGGCCGTTGATGGAGGAGCCGCCACCGATGACCTTGCCCTGGGCAACGTGTATCTCGCCCTGCTCCTCGGTCGCCATTCCGCGTAGGGCCCAGTTGTGGTCGGAATCCGGGGATTCAGCAAACCTGGTATGGCCGTACTTGACCTCGTCAGGAATGGCATTGATATCGGGATAGTCTTTTCCGGCCTCCAGCACCAACACCGACCGGTTAGAGTCTTCGGACAGTCTGCCGGCCAGCACCGAGCCGGCCGCCCCGCCGCCGACAATGATGACGTCGTATTTCATTTGGACCTCGCCCTGTTGATCGTTTCAGCGAGGATAAGCGTAGTCAGGGCTTCCGGGAGTGTCAAGAAGGGGCGGGGTTGTGCGGAGGGCAATCGCATCTGGAATCCGGCGCCTCAATCACTCCTGCTTACACTAGAGTGGCAGCCTTGAAAATTTCTTCCTGCCATTTCCGCCCATTTTCTGCCATTGCAACATGCCGACCGGGTTCCAGCGGTCAACGGAGGGCGGCGGTCGGAGCCTGACAAAGCGTACAGGGATAATGTTAGAGATGTGATGTCGGGCTTGGCAATGAGGAAATGTCACCAGGCCATCCAGATGCGACATGCTTGGCTCACTGAGGGTTTGCGTTTGTTCTTGCCAACTGCTGGTAATATTAGGAATGAGTTGGCCGAATAATCTTGTGAGGTGAGGAGCAATGCCCGCTCGTACCGGACAGGAATACATCACCGGCCTCAAGGAGCGCCCCCGCGAGGTCTGGCTCAACGGGGAGCGGATCAAGGACGTAACCACTCACCCAGCGCTGTGCAACGGCGTAAAGTCGGTGGCAGCGCTCTACGATATGCAACACGACCCGTCGCTGCGGGAGGAGATGACCTTCGCGTCCCCCAGCACGGGCGACCCGGTCGGGCTGTCATTCATGATACCGAAGACCGTGGACGACTTGGTGCGGCGACGGGAGATGATGACCCGCTGGGCCTGGGCCAGTTGCGGCATGATGGGGCGTTCCCCCGACTTCATGAACTCGATTTTCTCGGCATGGGCCGGGTCTGCCGGTTACTTCGCCCAGGACCGGCCCGAGTTCAAGAAGAACATGGTCAACTACCACGAGTTCATTCGGGAGAATGACGTCACCCTCACCCACGCCCTGGTGAACCTGCAGCGTCGCCGCCAGCAGGGGACGACGGACATTCTGAGCGAGGACGTGGCCCTCACGATGGTCAAGGAGACCGACGCCGGCATCGTGGTCCGCGGCAGCCGGACGCTGGCGACGCTTGGCCCCATTTCCGACGAAATCGCCATTTACCCGGTGGCGAGCCACCGCCTCGACGAAGAGGCGCAGCGACAGACCTTCTCATTCTCCATCCCCTGTGACACGCCCGGGGTGAAGTTCCTGTGCCGTGAGAGCCTCGATTTTGGACGCTCCCACTTCAATCACCCCCTCGGCTCCCGGTTCGAGGAAATGGACTCGGTAGTCTTCTTTGACAACGTGCTGGTGCCGTGGGAGCGAATCTTCCTGCTTGGCAACGTGGAGCTGGGGAACGGGTACGCGACCGGCACCCAGTCAGATTCCCACACCGGTCACCAGATACTGAACCGCTGCCTGGTCAAGTCGGAATTCATACTCGGGTTGGCGGACCTCATCGTCGACACTCTTGGCTCGGGGACCATTCCCCACGTGCAGGAGCAGGTGGCCGAGCTCATCACCTACCGGGATGTGCTGCGTTCGTGCGTACGAGCCGCCGAGGCCGACGCCACGATGAACCAGTATGGCATGATGTCTCCCGACATCAACGCCCTCCGTGCCGGGCGCACAGTGTTCGGACGCTCGATGTATCCCCGCATGGTCGAGATCATCCAGCTCCTCGGGACCGGCGCCCTCATGGCTTTGCCCGCCGAGGCCGACTTTGACTCGGACATCGGGCCGGAGATCGAGCGGTACTTCGCCACCGATTCGACTGATGCCCGCGATCGAGCAAAGCTGTTCCACCTGGCGTGGGACGCATCGTGCAGCGCTTTCAGCGGACGGCAGGTGCTCTACGAGCGGATGTTTGGAGGCAACCCGGTGCGGAACTCCATTGCCCTGTTCCAGAACTACAACAAGGAACCCTTCAAGGAAAAGGTCCGGAATTTCCTGGCTGAGGAAGACTGGCCCTAAAAGACAACAGTGAAGACTAACCCTGGAAGACAATTATAAGGAGGAAACGACATGTCATACACACCGATGGGATTGGGACACCTGGTAATGCGTGTGCGGGACATTGACCGCTCCGTGGACTTCTACACCCGTGTCATGGGCCTGACCGTTATGGAACGCAGCCCCAGCGGGACCGTCTTCATGTCGGCGAACACTGAAAAGTCTCATGAGCTGGCCATCCGCGCCATTGGTATGGATGCTGACGGTCCGGACCACTCCATCATCGGGCAGGCGCACATGGCCTGGCAGATGGAGAATTTCGAGGACCTGCAGGAACTGTACAACCGGCTGGTCGAGAACGAAGTACGTATCGTGCGACCGGGCGACCACGGAATATCCATGGGAGTCTACTTCCTGGATCCCGATGACAACGAGATCGAGGTCTACTACGAGCTGCCCAAGGAACAGTGGACTCGTCACCCTGAGAAGGGTCTGTTTGGGAACCAGTTCCCGCGCCCTCTGGAAGAGCCGGTGGCAGCGGCCGACGACTAGGCCGAGAAACACGGTTTGTGGCAGGCGACTGAGGACGTTTTGGACTCCATCGCCATCGGAGCCGGGATTCTCGGCACCGGTGGCGGTGGGAACCCGTACATTGGGCAATTGCGGGCCCGCCAGGCCATCCGCCAGTGGGGTCCGGTCACGGTCCTGGCCCCCGAGGAACTGCCGGATGATGCCCGGGTGGTATGCGTCGGTGGCATCGGAGCTCCGACCGTGGGCATCGAGAAGGTCCGTGACCTTCAGTCCTATTATGCCCTTCGCGCTATCGAGGACTTCACGGGCGAGAAGGCCACAGCGCTGATTTCCAACGAAATCGGGGGCAGCAACTCGGTTGAGCCGCTGATACCGGCGGCCATGGCCGGGCTTCCAGTGGTGGACGCCGATGGTATGGGCCGCGCCTTTCCGGAATTACAGATGAAGACTTTTTTCGTCTATGGCGTGCCCTGCTGCCCCATGGCGATAGCCGACGAAAAGGGCAATTCGGTGGTTATCCGCGAAACAATTGATCCCAAGTGGGCCGAGCGGCTGGCTAGGTCGCTGACAGTCCAGATGGGGTGCGTGGCCTGCTACGCGGTGGCTCCCATGACAGCCGAGCAGGTGCAGCGGACTGCCGTTCCCAATACTTTGTCACTGGCCCGCAGTCTGGGTGATGCCGTACAAGAAGCCCGCGACTCCGGCCACGACCCGCTCGCAGCCATCCTGGACACCTGCCCCGGAAGAATTCTCTTTAGCGGCAAGGTGACAGACCTGGAACGCCGCACCACTGCCGGATTCGCCCGCGGAACACTCGCGCTCGAGGGGCTGGACGACTACGCAGGTGAGGGCATGGTCATCGAGTTCCAGAACGAGAACCTCATCGCCAGGCGAAACGGCGAGACGGTATGCACCGTGCCCGACCTGATATGCGCCGTCGCCACCGACGTAGGCGAACCCGTAACGACGGAGCTGATGCGCTATGGCCTGCGGGTGACGATCCTCGGCTTTCCCGCTCCGGCGCTGTGGTCGACTCCGGAGGGACTGGCCGTGGCTGGACCACGGGCCTTCGGGTACGAGACCGAATACGTCCCGTTGACGGTGTAGGAAGCCCGTGTTTATTGGCGTAGACGTGGGTGGCACCAACACCGATGCCGTCCTGATGGACGGTACGCAGCTCGCAGGTGCAGCTAAATCCCCGACCACGCCGGATGTCACCGCTGGCATCGTTACGGCGGTGGCGGAATTGCTGGCGCAAAATCCAAGGGGTGTTCGGGTAGACGCCGTAATGGTGGGTACTACCCACTTCACCAACGCCCTGCTGGAACGGCGCAACCTGGCACCCACGGCGGTTGTACGCCTGGCGTTGCCAGCGACACAGCTCCTGCCGCCGCTGGTGGACTGGCCCGTGGAGTTGAAGGACGCTGTCGGTGGTCAAACGTACATGGTGGCCGGCGGCAACGAGTTCGATGGGCGGGAGATTTCCACCCTGGGTCGTGATGAACTGAGGAGCGCCGTCAGGGAAATGCGTGCTCAGGGCGTTCGTGCCGTGGCGCTTTCCGGCGTGTTTTCCCTTGTGAACCCGGACCACGAGCGCGAGGCGGCCGACATCGTCCGCGAAGAGGCTCCCAGCATGCGCGTCTGCATGTCCCACGAGAACGGACGGATGGGGCTGCTGGAACGGGAAAACGCTGCCGCTCTCAATGCCTGTTTGGGAGAGATGGCGACCCTCACGACGAGGGGCATCGGAGAAGCGCTGCGATCATTGGGAATCGACGCTCCGCTGTTCATGAGCCAGAACGACGGCACGCTGATGGATACCGAGTTTGCCGAGCGTTTCCCGGTGCTCACCATCTCGTCAGGACCCACCAACAGCATGCGCGGAGCTGCCTGGCTATCGGGTGTGCGCGACGGCATCGTGGTGGATGTGGGGGGCACATCCACCGACGTGGGCTCTCTGGTCAAGGGGTTTCCGAGGGAAGCGGCGGTTGCGATTCAGCTGGCCGGGGTGCGCACCAACTTTCGAATGCCGGACACGATTTCGATTCCGCTGGGCGGCGGTTCCGTCGTTGGGTCAGAACCATTGCGCATTGGGCCTGAGAGCGTCGGTTATCGACTGACAGAGCGGGGCCTGGTTTTTGGAGGAGATACCCTCACCACCACCGACCTTGCAGTGGCCGACGGCAGGGCTGAAATTGGAGACAGGCGCCACGTGGACGGTATGGAGCCCTCCCTGGTGGACGCTGCAATGGGGGAAATTCGCAGGCGAGTGGAAACCGCCATCGACAGAGTGAAGCTGAGCGGCGGAGATGTTCCGGTCGTTCTGGTGGGAGGTGGCAGCATCCTGCTCAACGACGAGTTGGCGGGAGCGTCCGAGGTGCTGCGACCCCGACACGCTGATGTCGCCAACGCCATCGGCGCCGCAATTGCGCAGGTCGGAGGGCAGGTTGAACGAGTCTATTCGCTGGAGCAGGCGGGCCGTGAGGAGGCCATAGCCGATTGCTCGGCAGCAGCCGTCGGTCGCGCCGTGGCAGCGGGCGCAGACCCGGCGACGGTGGAGGTGGTCGAGATTGACGAGGTGCCTCTCGCCTATGTGCCGAGTAACGCTACCCTCGTGCGAGTGAAGGCCGTGGGAGACCTGCTTCAGATCTCCTCCGACTAGCTGCAGACCAGCGCCCGCTCGCATTTCGGCTGGGCCCTCACCCTTTGGGGACGACCTGAACCTGCTGGTGATGGTGTCCTGGTTAGGCCCGGGTACTCAGTCCTTCTACCCGCGATATCCCTTCGGGAGAGAGACTTTCTTGATCTAGGCGATCAAGGGGTTGTCCACCGCTGACTTGCTGTAGCCCAGAAGATCCCGCACGTGGTCATTTGAGCGTATCAGCCGTATGGCAGAAGTGGGGTAGGCGGGATTGTTGGGGTTTGCAACGTCGTGGCGTTCAACGATTTCGTCGTAGGTCCACTGGTCAATAAGGCGATAGCATTCATATTCCGATGAGGCGATACCCCAGTCGAGCATCCACTGCGTGCAGAGCTTGTTGTAACCCACGAAGTTGAGCGAGCTTTCCAAGCGGTCCATCTGTCGAACGAAGCTCTGGAGCACATCCTGGGATTGCTGTTGCATTTCAGCGGGATTGGGTAAGGTTCCATGCTCTGGCAGGCGAAAGCCAAGCTCGGCCTCCAGCGGAAACAGGGGCGCCACGGCCAGCATGTCGCGGGCGACCGACTGGCTGAAGGCGCAGATTATTATGCGGCGTCCGTTATTCTTGGCACGATCGACCAGGGCCTGGTAATCGGAGTCCCCTGACCCAAGAATGATGTACTGGCAGTCTTCCCTGTCGCGTATCCAGTCATAGACTTCAAGAATTATGGAAGGGTCAGTTCGGTCCTTTCCAGCCATGGTTCGCGGCGCATTGTATGGGTCTATGCCCGCCATGCTGAAGGAAGCGCCATCCTCCCGACGTAGGCTCCAATCGCCGAATACCTTGCCGCCGCGCACTTCGCCAAACACTTTGCCTACGCTCTTCATGGCGTCGCACAGTGCCCTTGGGCTAACGGTCTGCTGATACATCTGGGCACCGCGCCGAATGTTTTCCCAGTCTATGGCTATCAATACCCCCGTCTGGTCGTCATCCTTACTGTCATTCATCTATTACATCCCGACATCTTACAAATGAGAAAACGTTCAATATGTTCAATATATTGCAAAGTGGTCATCTAACTAGCCCCCAATAGTAACTCAAAACCGGGCCAGGATACACATTGTCTTTTTTCAAACTTCGGGTCAGTCGGGAGGAAGTCAGAAGACCACGGGCTGGAAATTCCCGTGGCCTCCGTGTGAAATTGTTTGAATACTCTCCCGCCCGCTGTGAGCGGGGCGTCACGAGATGGAACAGCGTCAGTTGACCTTGACGACGGTGCCATCTTCTTCGATCGTGATGCCCACAATGGGAGTGATCTTTTCGTTGAAGATGTCAAAAATCGGATCGTCCAGGTCGCCAACACGATTGATCCAGCCGGGAACAACATTGTTGAGAACGGCCTGCTCGCTAAGTGCCTGGAGCTCGTCAGAGAACAGGACCTTGGTGAGACCGGCGTTCTCGTTTTTGATTATTCCAACCTCGTTCTGGATAGCTGCGAGCCGCAGGGCTTCGAGTTCATGCTTAGCGCCCTCCTCGATAAGGATGGCCTGGATGTCCTCGGGCAGCTTTTCAAAGTTGGAGGCGTTCATCACCACGTTGTCGTTGAACAGGCTGACCAGGAAGCCGTTCATGTGGGTGGTGACCTCGTACCAGCGTTGACCGTAGGCGGGGTCTGCGCCGGTCACGCCGCAGTCCAGGATGCCCCGCTCAAGGGCCGTGTAGACTTCGGCGAAGGCCACGAACTGGGCTTCCGCCCCCATTCCCTCGATCCAGTCGGAAATGGCAGCGCCGTGGCTGCGGGTCTTCTTGCCCTCGAAGTCTTCGGGAGTGGTGAGAGCTTCGCTGCAGAAGAAGAACTGGTCGATGCCCACGTACCAGTTGTGGGTGATTATCGGCGATCCACCGCTTTCCTCGGCTATCATTCGCTCCAGGTCAGGAGTGAGGACAGTAGTGGCGTCGTACTGGGCCTTGTGGTCCTTGAACATTCCCCACAGGCTCTGGATTTCGAGCGCAGGAACTTCACCCGCGACGTAGCCGGTGTAGATTTCGGCAATGTCCAGTGTGCCGTCCCGAATCAGGGTCATGTTGTCGGCGCCGGAGATTCCGAGCTCGGGGAAGGACGTGAGGTTGATGATCAGCTGGTTATTGGTGCGCTCCGCCACGTTGGGAATGAGGAAGTGCTCCATCAACTGACAGGGCAGCAGGGCGCGGTTGGTGCAAGCGTACTGAAACTCAAGCTCCTCTCCACTGGAGGTCAGGGGAGTGGGGTCGAGCAGTTTCGCCTTTTCCAGCAAGTCCTCGTAATAAGGCGATTCATAGATCCAGATGTGTCGCTCCAAGGACTCCAGAGGAACGCTGCCGTCGGGGTCGCCGTTTTCGTCGATTCCGCCGAGACCGGGATCAGGCGCTGGGCCGACCAGCTGAGAGAGATCACCAACATAAATTGCCCCGGGACCTCCGGCTACTCTCGCAGCATAGGCTGCCAGGTCCACATCGGCGGTCATGGACGCTCCTTCGGCTGGAGTCGCCGTTGGTGCGGCTGTTGGAGCAGCAGTCGGGGCAGGAGCGGAAGTGGCAGTGGGCGCTTCTTCTGGTGCCTCGGAAGCACTTCCGCAGGCCAGCAAAGTTAGCATCATTACCAGGGACAAGATAACCAGAATTGGCAAATAAACCGGTTTACTCATCGAAATCCTCCGCCAAATTGCCGGAAATACCATCCGATGTTCTTGAACCAGATGTTCCTGAATCAGACCCCCTTTTTATAGGTTGGCGAATTCTAGTTGCGTAAGTTTTCAATTGTCAACTGATCGGCTATTGATTTATATCATAGTATGTGTTTAATCATCATAATAATTATCATTTATAGTTATAATTCGTTACAATAGAAAAAGGGCGACTGAAATCTCCCGATAGAGTTCGTCGTCCTCAAATATCTGCCCGTATGTGCAATTCGCCTATCCGATTCCGGAATTGGCCAGGAAGTATTCGAGCATTTCGCTCATCTGCCGCTGGTGCACGGGGACGAACCCCGTGAACTCGCGGAGGTTTCGGGATGCTTCCTCTTCCGGCCTGAATGCATCACCCATCAGCTTGTAGTCATCGAAAAAGACCCGATTCCAGACCTTCAACTCCTCCAGTGTCAACTGGGGTTCGAACTGGAAGGCGTAGGACAAACCGTAACGGAAGGCCATGTTGATTCGCCTGAACCGACCGTCGCGCAAGAGGATGTCGGCCTCCGCCAGTTTGGTGGCGCCGGTGGGGATGGTGAAGCACTCGCCGTGCAGGGTCGGGACCAGCGGCGTTGTTATCCGCCCGAAGACCTGATCAGCGCGGCCAGCTGCAGTGACGTGTATCTTGCGGAGCCCAAACTGGTAGCCTCCGCTGGGCTCCACCGCGCCACCCAGGGTTGTCGCCATCATCTGCGCTCCCAGGCAGACGCCAAAGACCGGCTTGCCCATCATCATCGCCTCAGCCAGGTACTTGCGCTCAGCATGCAGCGCTGGCAGATCATCGTTCACCGACATTGGCCCACCGAAGGCCATTATCAGGTCCACATCTCCCAACGGGGGTGGATCAAAGCGATCATACAGGGGTGCGGACTCGAATATGTTGCAGGTGTCGAAGGCAAATCCATGCCGCTTCAGGATCGCCCGGAAGTTGGTTCCCATGGTTTCAGCCTCGTGATGCCGGATGATCAGCGCCCGCGTCATCGCGTCCTCCGCTGGCTCAAGAATGCTGGCGGCACTCTATCACATCGAGGGCTGCCCACCTTTTGCTGTGGTGATACAATCGGCACTGCGAGCAATTTCCTGTGGAGGCGCATTTGGAGGACCTAATCAGCAGGCTGGAAAGCTCAACTCAACTGTCCGTGAGTATGACCCGGATAATTAATGAGCACATGGACGCCATGTGCGAAAGACAACGACGGACCGAAGAGTGGCAGCGTCTGGGAGAAGAGAGGCATATACAGAGAGACCAGTAGCTGCAGCAGATGCTCCAGACTGTCGCTGTCATGCATGCAGACATAGTCCGTATTGACGAAACGCATTCCTGACTACCCGGTCGCGAACAGCAGGAAATCCACGAAATACGAATCATTGAATGAGGAATTATAGATGGCCAAGATGACCGGCGGACAGGCACTGGTGCGATCACTTTACCGCGAGGGAGTTCGCGTGGTGTTCGGGCTGCCCGGGGTGCAGCTCTACCATGCCATGGACGCCTTTTATGACGAACCGGGCATCCGGTTCATCACGACCCGCCACGAGCAGGCGACCGCATACATGGCCGACGGGTACTCACGGGCCGGGGGCGGCATCGGCACAGCGCTGGTGGTGCCTGGGCCCGGGCTGCTGAACGCCACTGCCGCCATGAACACAGCTTACGCCGCCTCGTCCCCGGTGATGATGGTCTCTGGGCAGATCGAACGCGATATGATCGGTGTCAACCGGGGCATGCTTCACGAAGTTGATGACCAACTCGACATAATGAAAACAGTCACCAAGTTCGCTCGGCGCGCCATGGACCCGGCCGAAGTGCCTGAGACGGTGCATGAGGCTTTCCACCACCTGAAGAACGGGCGCCCGCGTCCCGTGGAGATCGAGATTCCGCCGGAGACCCTGGCCGAAGTGGCCGATGTTGAGCTGCTGGAGCCTGAAGCGCCGCGCCGGCTGGCGCCGGATGCCGGGCGCATCGCTGAAGCCGCTCGGATGCTGGCTGCGTCGGAAAACCCGCTGATCTGGGCCGGAGGTGGCACGATTTCGTCCGAGGCGTCAGACGCGGTGCGCAAGCTGGCCGAGCACATGCAGATGCCGGTGATCGCCACCGCCGAGGCCAAGGGCATCATTTCCGATCGCCACCCACTTTCCCTGGGTTCTCTGTGGCTGAGAAACGACACCGTGGCCGGGGAGAACAGCAACCACGATCTCGTCCTCGCCGTCGGCACGCGGCTGGCCTTTCCCATGTGGATAGGCGGGCAACAGGTGATCCAGATCGATGTGGATGAAGCGGAACTGGGACGGAACTATGCGAACACATTCGGAGTACAGGGCGACGCCCGGCTTTCGCTGGAGGCGCTGCTGTCCGAAGTGTCCAAGCTCTCCCCGGCCCACGCCGACCGCAGCGCAGAAGTGGCGGCGGAACGGGCGCAGCGGGAGGAGGCGCGTATCACGGTGGAGCCCCAGGAATCCTTCCTTGCCGCAGTGCGGTCCGCCATGCCCGACGACGGCATACTTATCGCCGGGATGACCCAACTCGGCTACTACAGCCGCGCCTATTTCCCGGTGTACGAACCGCGCACGTTCATCACTTCGTCATACTCGGGGAATTTGGGATACGCATACCCCACTGCCCTGGGCGCAAAGGTGGCCCAGCCGGACAAGGCGGTTGTCGCACTCTCCGGAGACGGCGGGTTCATGTACAACTCGCAGGAAATGGCGACGGCCGTCCAGTATGGCATCAACGCCATCGTGGTGGTGTTTAACGACAACGCATATGGCAACGTGCTGCGGGACCAGCGCAACCGGTTCACCGGGCGGACCATCGGCGCCGAACTGCACAACCCTGACTTCATGAAGCTGGCCGATGCCTACGGTATGAACGGCGTTCGTGTCGAGACCCCCGAAGGGTTGGAGACCGCGCTGAAGCAGTGCCTGGCCCACGACGGTCCGTCGCTGATAGAGGTGCCCGTCGGCCCGATGCCCACGCCGTTCGAGCGGCTGGGATAGAGGCCAACGGGTCGCAACGGGAAATCAAGCGTCGCGGGAGCATTGGCGTTTAGCGCACGGTGTTAACGGTGAAATCAACAGGGGCGGGAGTTTATCCCGCCCCTGAATTGTTACCAGAGTGCCTGTGGAACGCTGGTTAGACGTTGAGCTTCATCGGCAGTTCCAACATGGAGCGGAGGGCCATGGTCGGGCGGTACTCGGACTGGTGCGGCTCCATCTCCAGGTTGGGGTAGCGGTCCGCCAACGCCCGGAATACCTCCTGGCCTTCCACGCGGGCGATGGTGGCGCCGAGGCAGTGGTGCACTCCTGCCCCGAAGGCAACGTGCGGGTTGGGCCAGCGGGTGATGTCCATTTCATCGGCGTGGTCGAACTTGTTGGGGTCGCGGTTGGCCGAAGGGATCACCCAGCGGACGCGGTCCTTTTCCTTGATTTGCTTTCCGCGCAGTTCCACATCCTCGCCAGCAAGGCGGGGCAGCGTCATTACCGGTGAGTCGTAGCGCAGGGCTTCCTCACAAGCGCGCACCATCATGCCCTCGGTGTCCTGCTTGAAGAGGTCCCACTGGTCGCGGTTGTTCATGAACGCCTTGGTGCCGTTGCAGATGAGATTGATGGTAGTCTCGTGACCTGCAATCAGCAGCAGGGCGGTGTTGGAGAGGGTGTGGGCGCGGGTGAAGACGCCTTCCTTCTCGCCACTGGCCAGAACCGAGATGAAGTCGTCGCCGGGGTTCTCCTTGCGTTCGTCCAGCAACGGGGCGCAGTACTCGAACATGCCGTTCACGCCTTCCATCAGCGTGCGGAAGCGGTCCGGCTCGCCGCGGTTGTTGAACAGCAGCTTCTCGGCCAGGGTGCGGATGTATGGGCGGTCAGATTCCGGCACACCCATCATTTCGGCAATGACCAGCAACGGCAGAGGCACCGCCAAGTCGCGCATCAAGTCGACGCTTCCCTTGTGCTCCGCCTGATCCAGTAGGTGATTGGTGGCCGAAATCACCAGCGGCCGCCACTCTTCCATGGACTTTGGGGTGAAGAAGCGGTGCACCACCTTACGCATGTCCAGGTGGGCCGGGCGGTCGTGCTGGATGAACATCATACCCTGATATTCGCACGCCATCCGATAGATCTCTTCGTCAGACTCGTAGATGGCCGGATAGGCTGGTCGCGGGTCGTTGAGGAAGGTCGCGCTGGAGAACTTCTCGTGGTTACGGGTCAGCCACACCAGGTCGTCGTGGCGGGTTACTATCCACAACTCGTAGAGTTCGTTCCAGTGGACAGGGTCTTCGTCTCGCAGTCTTCCGTAGTAGGAATATGGGTCGTTTATAACTGTGGGACTGAAGATATCGTCTGAGATATTGGTGGAGACCATGCCTCACCTCCGGTTCTCACATTTTACCTGGAGCGATCTTGAGCGCTCCATATATTTTGCAGTGAGTCTATCAAACTGCCAAAGACATTGGCAATAGTCAGTATTCACAAATACTATAGCGAAATAGTATTCTATTCTGCTATAACTCGCTCAAACTCCGTCTTTGGAAATACGGCCAGCAGAGCCGCCTTCTCGCTTGAACGATTGACGAAACCGTGCTTGATGCCTGCCGGAGCCAGCACCGTATCGCCGGGCCCCAGTGTAACGACGTCATCTCCCAGGACCGCCTCCAGCTCCCCTTCTACGATGACCATGGCTTCCTCGGTGTCAGGGTGGATGTGCGTTGTCACCGAGGCTCCGGGGCCGATCTCCAGATGGCCGACCCACAGCGAATGCGAGCCGTGTTCCGCTCCAACCAGGGTTGCCCGGGGAACGCCGGGATATCCCTCGTTTACCTGTGCATCGTCCCGCCGCAGGATGGGCATGGCAGTTCCTCCGTAATCTCTTGAATTGTTGTCCCTTGCCGGGCGGATTATAGGGGAAAGGCGGCACATTCGCCAAAGGAGATGATGGGATTACGGGACTTGACGACCTTGGCCCTCCCGTATTTGACGCGTGCACACCCGTTGTTTCGGTTTTCTGGTATTATTCCCGCAAATCTGGCGATATTGCGAAAGGAGGCGCGGTTATGCTCGATAAATCGGCGCTAATGGAAATGATGCGACGAATGCTTCGCATCCGGCACTTCGAAGAGGCAGTCATAAACCTCGTTGAACGCGGCGAAATCGTCGGGGCGGCCCACTCCTACATTGGAGAGGAGGCTGTGGCCGTCGGCGCCTGCATGGCGCTGCGCGATGATGACTGGATGACGGGCAATCACCGCTCGCACGGACACCCTATCGCCAAGGGCGGCAATGTCAAGACCGCCATGGCCGAGCTCCTAGGCAAGAAGACCGGCATTTGCAAGGGTAAGGGCGGCTCGATGCACCTGGCGGACTTCAGCATTGGCATTCTGGGGGAATCCGGCATTCTGGGCTCCTCCATTCCGGTTGCCGTGGGCGCGGCCCTGGGCAGCAGGTTGCAAAACAACGACCGGGTGGCGGTCTGCTTCTTCGGTGATGGCGCGAGCAACGAGGGAGCGTTCCACGAGTCCATCAACCTGGCGGCTGTCTGGAAGCTGCCGGTAATCTTCCTCTGCGAAAACAACCAATATGCCGTTACCAGCAGCTTCAAGGAGATGGTGGCGGTTGCCAACATTTCCGACCGCGCCGCAGCATACGCCATCCCGGGCGTGCTGGTGGACGGGCAGGACGCGCTGGCGATGCACGAGGCGGTATCGGCGGCGGTCGATCGCGCTCGGTCCGGGCAGGGTCCGACGCTGGTGGAGGGTCGCACCTACCGTTATTATGACCACTCGCTGGGCCTGGGCCGGATCGTACGCAACTCCTACCGCGACGACGACGAGGTAGAGCAGTGGAAACTGCGAGACCCACTTGACATCCACCGGGCCATGCTCATCGAGCAGGGATTCGCCACTGCTGAGGAACTTGACGCCCTCGAAGAGCAGGTCAAGGGTGAGATCGAAGAAGCCGTTACCTTCGCCCGCGAGAGCCCTTACCCCGACCCCTCCGAGGTCTGGGAGGATATGTACGCAGTTCCCATTCCGCTGGAATAGCGGTCAGCTTTGAACAAGCTGCAACACCGTCAATCCAGCAGATGAGGAGACAGGAAATGGTTACGGAAACCCAGACCCGCAATATCACCTTCACGCAGGCCATCAACGACGCGATGAGGGAAGAGATGCGCATCGACGAGCGCGTCTTCATCATGGGCGAGGACATACAGAAGGGCGTGTACGGTGCGTCCGGAGGACTGTTCACTGAGTTCGGCGGCGATCGCGTGCGCGATTGCCCCCTTTCCGAAAATGCCTTCTTCGGGGCCGCCGTAGGGGCTGCGGCGGTGGGAATGCGACCCATAGTGGAGAGTCTCTCCAGCTTTATGTGGGTCGGGATGGACCAACTGGTCAGCCAGGCCTCGAAGATGCGCTACATGTTCGGTGGGCAGGTCAACCTTCCCATCGTCTACCGCGCTGCCATGTACTACGGAGGCAGCATGGCGGCCCATCACTCGGACCGCTCGCATCCGCTGTTTATGAACATCCCTGGCTTCAAGATTGTATTCGCAAGCAACGCCTACGACGGCAAGGGACTGTTGAAGGAGGCAATCCGCACGGACGACCCGGTGATTTTCTGGGAAGACCGGACGATCCTGGGCGCACGGGCGGAAGTGCCGGATGAGGAATACACCATTCCTCTCGGCGTGGCGGACATCAAGCGCGAAGGCACAGACGCAACCATCGTCGCCATAGGCGGTATGGTTCCCAGGGCCCTGGCCGCCGCGGACGCTCTGGCCACAGAGGGGATTTCGGCAGAGGTCATCGACCCGCGGACACTGGTGCCCTTGGACAAGGAGGCCATCCTTGGTTCGGTGGCCAAGACCGGCAGGCTGGTGGTGGTCGATATGGCTCACAAGACCTGCAGCGCCGCCAGCGAGATCGCTGCAATCGTTGCAATGGAGGGCTTCTGGGACTTGCAGGCGCCCATTCAGCGACTGGGTACCATTAACGTGCACATTCCCTTCAGCCCGGCCCTGGAGCCGCTGTGCTATCCCACGGACGAGTCCATTGCTGAGGCTGTTCGCGTCACTATGCAGTAGGGTACTGTCGTCGAGAACTTTCCGGGGGCGCACAACGGTGCGCCCCTGCGCTATCAGGGAACTTTGAGATACCAGCTCGCATTCTGATGGCCCAGGAGTAATGGTTATGGCGTCGGAGATTGTGCTGCCGCAGTGGGGCATGGAGATGCAGGACGGCACCATCGTCCGCTGGTTGAAGCAGGAGGGCGACACCGTCGAGGAGGGTGAGCCCATCGTTGAAGTGGAGACCGCCAAGCTGCAGACTGAGCTGGAGTCGACCGCAGCTGGCGTTCTCAGCCGCATCGTAGCGCAGGAAGGCGAAATCGTGCCCATTCGCGGCGTGTTGTGCGTCATCGCAGAACCCGGCGAGGAAATTCCCGGGGCTGCCGCCCCTGCTGCTGCTGCCAGCGCCGCTCCTGACACCGCGGCGAGCACTGCCCCCTCATCCGCTGGCGCGAGCGATGGCGCTCGCGGAGTGCAGGTGGTCCCGGCGGCCCGACGTCTCGCCCGGGAGCGAGGGCTTGACTTGGGACAGGTTCGTGGAAGTGGACCCGCTGGCCGAATCCTGTTGGCAGATGTTGAGGCAGCGCTCCAAGCCCCGAATGCGCCTGACGCCGACGGGGCCAGGGAACCGATGGTCCGTGTTCCTGTCGTCCCAGCCGCCCGCCGCCTGGCCCGCGAGAACAGCATCGACCTGGCGGCCGTTGCCGGCAGCGGGCCTCAGGGACGCATCCTGATCGAGGACGTGGAAGCTGCTATTGCGGCTCGGTCTGCGCCTTCTCCGGCGGCGCCAGCGCCCGTACCGGCAGTTGACGGCGTTGTGCCGCTGACGGGGATCCGAGGGGCGGTGGCGACCCGGATGCTACAAAGCATCCAGACCACGGCCCAGGTAACGCTGACCACTGAGGCGGTAGTGACCGAGGCGATGCAGCTGAGGCGCGGTCTGTCCCGGCACCATGCCGAGGAGGCGGGCGGCAACATCGGCCCCCTGCCAGTGGTGGTAAAAGCCACTGCCGAGGCGCTGAAGCGCCACCCGCGAATGAACGCCATCGAGACCACCGACGCTGACGGCGGTGCGCAGGTCCAGATGTTGACGGAAATCAACATCGGACTGGCCGTGTCGTTGGACGAGGGGCTTGTCACTCCTGTGATTCGCGGGGCCGACGGCAAGACGCTGGCGCAACTGGCCGCCGAGAACCGGGACCTTGCCGCCCGCACACGAGAGGGGCGCACACGTCCCGAGGAGATTTCCGGCGGCACCTTCACCATCACCAACCTGGGCGCAAACGACATCGACGGTTTCACGCCGATCATCAACCCGCCGCAGGTCGGCATCCTCGGCGTGGGCCGCGTGGTTGAAAAGCCCGTCATCGTCAACGGGGAGATTACCAAGGGAGAGACGATGTACCTGAGCCTGACCTTCGACCACCGGGTGATTGACGGAGCGCCCGCCGCCGAGTTCCTGCAGACGGTCAAGCGCCTGCTGGAAGACCCGTGGTGGATGGTGGGGTAACGGTTCACGGGCGTTAGAGGGATCGCGTCTTAATGGCCGCACTCCATTGTGATGACAGTTGTCCCTTGCTAAGCCCTGTGGCCCTTCTCTAGCATGAAATCCATGTCTACTACTGACAGCAACTTTAACCGCGCTGCTGCGCAGGTGACTACCTCTTCGAGCTAACGCTGGGCCTCCCGGTTCACGCCAATTACTGGAAACTTCCGGAAACTACCGGAATAAACAAAAAATCAGCCCCGTCACCCTGCGACGTTGATCCATAGATCCAGCCTGCTCAACCGTGAGTTCAAGACGCGATTACCCTGTCAAAGGTGTTGACCTGTCCGGCCGCAATTTGGACGCGTGAAACACTGGAAGTGAAGTCAACAGACTGAATGATCGCGCCGGGTACAGAAAACCCATGACCCTGACCCTGACTCAGCAGGACATATTTGCCGACGCCAGGGCGGTTCACGCCAGCGCAATTGAGCGGCTGTCGGTCGGCGACTTTCGAGAAGCGGCGGAAAAGGAGTGTTGCGCCACCAAACGTGCCACCGAGGGAATGCTGCTAACGCTGACCGGCGAGATTCCCCCTACGACGGTGCGGGTTTCTGGCGGACTTCGCGCCTTGGGGCGGGAAAACGAGGCGGCAAGGGCGTTGCAGGAGAGGTTTGGATCAGTAGCGCGCTACCTGCATCACGACTGTTTCTACAACGGACACTGCGAGCCTGTGGAGGACACGGAACGTCTTATCCGTGAGACCGCCCGATACATAGAAGAGGCGGAAGCACTGGCAAGCCCGAACCCTCACATGGGGTCTGAGTAAGAGGAATCTGGGCCATCACCCCCGGCCAGGAAAGGCGGGATTCCCAAGTGAAAGACTCGCCCGAACCGGCGAGTCTTCGCTTCTGGGGGCGACTTGACAGTCGGCTACACGTTCACCATCAGCACCCACATGGGGCCCTGTCCGATGGGGTATATCTCCAGTGGTTCGAGCGCTCCGTTGCCGGCGTTGACCCGGTAGGAGGCCAGCCGCGCTGATTCGAGTCCAGCGGCGTAAAGGTAGTTCCCCGTCGGGTCCAGGCTGAAGGCCCGGGGAATGTCCTCCGTCGGAGTCTGGCCCAAGGGCGTCAGCGCACCGTCGGATTGGTCAACGGCGAAGCCGGCGATGCTGTTGTGGCCCCGGTTTGGCGCATAGAGGAAACTGCCGGATGGAGTTATCTGGATCTGGGAGCATGAGTTTCGCTCGTTGTAGCCCTCGGGAAGCGTCGACACCGTCTGGAAGGGGCTGAGGGTTCCATTGGCGCGGTTGAAGCGGTAGGCCGTAACACTGCAGCCCTGCTCGTTGGAGGAGTACACCACGTCCAGGTTGGGATGGAAGCAGAAGTGCCTGGGCCCCTCTGGCGTGTTGGGGATCGCCCGGTCGGGATCGCAAGCCGCCAGCCTCCCGGTGAGTTGGTCGAAGCGGAACTGGAAGATGGCGTTGACCCCAGAGTGCGCGCCCTCGGCGATGTGGGGCACGTAGGCGTAGCGGTTGGAAGGGTCGGTCTGGACGTAGTGTGCTCCGATGCCGGTCTCCCGCCACTCGATGGGCGTCGCGTCCAATGCCCCGTCCTCGCTGAAGCCGTGCACGCCCACCCGTGCCTGGTAGTAGTGGGCCGACAGCAGGTACCTGCCGGTGCGGTCCACGGAGATGTGCACCGGGTCGCCGTCGAGGGGCACTCCGCCGAGTTCGCTAAGCCGTCCCGTGTCGTGGTTAATGGCGTAGCTGGTCAGCCCGAAGTCGCCGGGCTGACGACGACCGACGAAAAGGTAGCGCCGCTGCGGGTCCACTGCCATGGGCGCAGGCATCCCCGAGAGCGGAAACTCCGTCCGCCGTGTCAAGCCCCCGGTGTTGGGGTCCATTATGTATAGCGATATCCTGTCTTCCCGCTGCAGCGAGATATAAACGTAGGTGGTCATTTCGATATTCCTTGCCGAAAATATGTCGCCCGGCATTCACGCAATTGTGCGTATAATAGCACCCAAATTGACCAATGCTATTGCTTTGGACGCTATTCCGAACAATCAGAACTCAGGAGGTTGCGCCATGCCGGAACAGGGCGAAGTCTCGATGGAAGAATTCAGGTTCATGGCCGATCGAGCCGGACTGGGCCTGAACGACGCCGAATTGGAAGAACTGAAGCCAATCTACGACCTCTATGCTGCCTACGCAGCCCAGCTGCACACCATCAACTTCGGGGCGGAGGAGATGGTCACGGAGTTTCACCCCGACTGGCCGGAATCGTAGGCCCCATAGGTTGCAATTATCCAAACTCCACTTTCGTTAACGGGGTGAAGGCAAATGGCTGACAATGACAAGCTCTATTTCCTGACTATGCGAGAAGCCGGACAGCTAATGCGTTCTGGGCAGCTTTCGCCAGTGGAACTGCTGCGTGCCTGCCTCGACCGTATCGAGGCCACCGAAGACCGGCTGCATTCCTTTGTGACGCTGATGGCCGATGAGGCCATGGCTCAGGCCCGTACCGCCGAAGCAGAGATGCTGCAGGGCAACTATCGCGGCCCCATGCATGGGATCCCATTCGCTCTGAAGGACCTCTACGATACGGCCGGTACCCGCACGACCTCGGGCTCTTACGTCGACCTCGAGAGAGTGCCGACGGTGGACGCGACCACCGCTGCGGGACTAAAGAACGCCGGTGGCATCCTGGTCGGTAAACTGGCGATGCATGAATTCGCACTGGGCGGCCCCGACTGGTCGACGCCATTCGAGCCGGCCCGTAATCCCTGGAACCTCGACCACATCACGGGAGGCTCCAGCAGCGGCACCGGTTCTTCGGTGGCCTCCGGGCAGGTAATGGGCGGTCTCGGGTCCTGCACCGGAGGTTCCATACGAGGCCCAGCGTCCTTCTGCGGCATCGTGGGTATCAAGCCCACATACGGTCGGGTTAGCCGGTCTGGGGTGGTCACGTTGAGCTGGTCGCAGGACCACGCGGGCCCGATGACCTGGACGGTGGAAGACTGCACCTATATGCTGCAGGCCATCGCCGGCCACGACCCCAAGGACCCAACGTCCAGCACCGCTCCGGTTCCCGACTATTCGGCGTCGCTGATAGAGGACATCAAGGGTGTGACCGTCGGGTTGCCCCGCCACTACTTCTTCGATCCCGACCCCAGCGTCGATCCCGAAGTAGTGGCGGTGGTGGAAAAGGCCGTAGCCGAGCTGGAAGGCCTCGGGGCGAAGGTTCGTGACGTGTCTTTGCCCAGCCTCGACTGGGTCCGTGCGGCCAACTCGGTCATCATGGTGAGCGAGGCTTATGCTTACCACGAGCCCAACCTGAAGAAGATACCGGAGAAGTTCGGAGACATTGTGCGCAGCCGCTTCCGCACCGGCGGTCTGCTCACCGCCGCTGACTACCTGCAGGCCCAGAGGGTGCGGACCTGGGCGCGAAGGGAGTTCGCGGAGGTGATGAAGACGGTGGACTTTCTGGTCACTCCGACCATGACCAGCCCTGCGCCTGCATTCGAGGGTTACGATCCGGCCAGCACGGTACGGGGCCGCAGCTTTACGGCGCCATTCAACGTTACTGGTCTGCCCGCCGTCTCGGTGCCCTGCGGTTTCACCGACGCGGGATTGCCTGTGGGTATGCAGATTGCCGGCAAGCCCTTCGATGAGCCGGGCATTATCCGCGCTGCCTATACCTACCAGCAGCATGCTGGCTGGTACAAGATTCGCCCGAATATCTAGCGATAGCGGACTTTCAGAATGACCAGCGCTGCCGATCATTACGCGGAACTGTGCGACGCCGTGCAGGAGCAGCAGTTGCGCCTCTTCGGCCCACTTCCCGACGATATATGGACCGGGCAGTCGGCGGCCCAGTTCCGCTTCGACCCGCACCGTGAGCTGGACGCCAACCTGGCGGCGCTGGCGTCCTTCATAGGGCCCGACGACGTGGTGGTAGACGTCGGTGGTGGCGCGGGGCGCATTTCCCTGCCCTTTGCCTTGCGGTGCCGCGAGGTGCTGACGGTGGAGCCGTCGGCGGGAATGGCTGGGGAGTACGAGGGCTCGAGGCAGGAAGCCAGGATCACCAACGCCCGCCTGGTCCCGTCCGGATGGATGGACGACCACGGGATTGAGGGCGACGTGGTGTTGACCTGCGACGTGACGTACTTCGTGCGCGACATTGTGCAGTTCGTCGAGAAATTGCAGGCTGTGGCGCGTCGGCGGGTCATGATACTTGTGTGGAGCGAGCCTCCACCCAATCGAGGAGCCGACCTCTTCCGCCGGGTCTACGGTAAACCGTTGGCGCCGATGCCGGGCCATCGCGAACTGCTGCCGGTCCTGTGGGACGTGGGAATCCTGCCAGACGTACACATACTGCCGGATCCGACTTGGTGGGAGGACTGGCTCTATCCTACGAGGGAAGAGGCCGTCGAATCGGTGATCTTTGGTCGCTGGTCACGGGAGGGGATCCGGGACACGGCTCGCCGCATCTTCGAAGAGCAGTTCGACGAGTTGTTTGTGCCCGACGGCACCGGCTACCGGGCTATCTGGCGCAAGCCCATGCGCGAGCTGCTGATCACGTGGGAGACGGGCGGCTAACGCGGGGGCGAGAAGGCTTAGCCGTGTGATACTCCATCGCTGCAGTAGCGGCCAGTTCGGAAATGTCGGCCAGAATGGCCGACTCTATCCTCTTGGCGGCGTCGTATATCATTTCACCCGACGGAATCTTGCCGTCTGTGTTTAGTATATTTCCGTTGCCTGCCTGAAAGTAGACCTCTACGGTCCTGTCAAGCAGCGGGTACGCTATCTGCGCAGGTTTGGAACTGCCTATCCATAATGAATCGTTGGTTGCATTGTATTCGATCTTCAAGTCCAACTTTTCCCGGTTAGACGTTTGCTCCTCGTTGGCGATGCTCTTTATAGGCAGGCAAGGCCCCAATATATCAACGGCGTCGGTCAAGACTAGTCCAACGGGGGTGGCGTGGTCATAGTCAAAAAATACGATCAGAACCCCAGGAGCGATGTCGAACCCGCCCCCACCAGCTGGCCCGCCGTCCCAGATGGTCAGAGTATCGCTTTCTGTTTCGTAGTTAAATTCGCGAAATGCTTTGCCGGTCATGGACTCGGTCATAACATCTCTCTTTTTCTCATTTCATCGGAGCCTTTGAAAGCATTGTACAACGCCCCTCTTGAATCCAGGACTACCCGAAACCAAATGCCCTCTTCCGGCAGATATTTGCGGTATGCTGTTCTACCTTTGTCCTGATAATCTAAAGGCAGGTCAGGATAGTGCAGAGTCGCGATTATCCTCTCCGGAATAGCCTCGGGGTGGGATCGTTGAGAAGTGCGCCTCCAGTATCTGCTCTTGGGCAGTGCGTCGAACGCGCGGCGCACTTCGTCTTCCAAAGTCTCGCGCTCCAGTTGTAAAGAAACCTCAAAAACATTCCCGCTACTTGTGGAACTGGGGGAGCAACTCCTCGCCGAGGATGTCCAGCTGTTCCATGGTCTCGTCGGCGGCGCACAGCGGACGGACGACGAACTTGGACGCGCCTGAGTCGATGTAGCGGTTGACGAACTCGGCGATGCGGTCCACAGGGCCTACGGCAGTGAACTCAGTGAAGTGGGCGTCGGGGCGCTGGCGCGTCACGTACTGGTTGGCCTTGATGGTGGCCTCTTCGACGTCGTCACTGACGTAATACCCGAGCAGCACGCCGACGTGGTCGTCTTCAATCACGCGGTTGAACTCATCCGCGGTCTCGAAGAGTATGTCGTGGCCTTCTTGTACCTCGTTGGGGGTGGCGCTGGATACAAGCCATCCGTCGCCAACCCGGCCCACGCGACGGGCGGCAGCGGCGGTTCGCCCGCCAATCCATACCGGTGTGGACGGCTGCAGGAAGGGCTTAGGCGTGACCGACACGTTGTGACAGGAGTAGAACTCGCCCTCGTGGGTGACAACGTCTTCCTCCCACAGGCGGCGCATGAGCTGGATCGCCTCGTCGGTGCGAGGGCCCCGGCGTTCCTTGCTGACGCCGCAGGCCTCGTACTCCTCGGGTTCCTCCTGCCCCAGGCCCACTGCCGGGAAGAAGCGTCCCTGCGACAGGAAGTCGAGGGTGGCGATCTGCTTGGCGAGGACTACGGGATTGCGCAGGGGCATGGCGATGACGCTGGTGCCGAACTTCATCTTTTCCGAGTAGGCCGCAATCATGGCGCAGGCGGTCATAGCTTCCAGGCTGAATTTTTCGCTGACGATGCGGTCGCTGAGCCAAATGGAGTCGTAGCCGTGCTTGTCGCCGGCCTCCACCAGCTGCCGGAGGTAGTTGGGATTGTCGCCGCCCTCACCGAATGCTCCCGGCATATACCCGATGGCGATACTCATGGCGCTCCTCTCGTGGCCGCATGAGGCGGCGGAACGTGTTCAGGATTGTTCTTCGAATTATACACGGAGGGGCGCACGCCTGTGCGACACTGCCTATGCGCCCTGATGGTAAGGCCGCTCTCTCTGCGAGTTTGTTCAGGCCTGTATCGGGTCCATACCGGCCTCGGCGCGGGCGTCGTTGATGTGGTCCAGCACCCTCTGATGCAAAGGCGCAATCTCGTAGCCTATGTCGGCCAGCATCCGACTGTTGTCCACCAGGTATACGTGGGGGACGGTCCGGTCGCCGGTGGTTATCTGCGCATCGGGGATGAAGGTGCGCACTGCCTCGGCCATATCCTTGATAGTGGCCAGGCTGCCTCCGCTGATGTAGGTGCCATGGTTGAGCTTCCCGGCCAAGGTCGCCCTTACGAAAATTTCGGCGGCGTCCTCGGCGTGAATCATTGGTGAAGGTTCATCCTCGTGGAATGGCATGGAAATGGGCTGGCCGATGGCGGGTAGGGACATCATAAGACCGCCGATCATCCCCGTCATCCCTGTGACGCGGCCGTGGCCGAATACGGTGCAAATGCGGATGCCGCGCAGGTCCAGGCCGTATAGGTCGGTGTAACGGCGTGCAGAGAAGTCATTGACCGACTTGGTCATGCCGTAGACATTTATGGGATCGTTGACGTCGTCCTCGTTGATGGGCCGGTCGCCGAAGGTGTCCTGCACGCCGTAAACTGCGATGGAGCTGGCATAGACCACCCTCTCGATGTTCATCCAGCGGGCGGCCTCGAAAATGTTGTTGGTGCCGCCTATATTGACCTGCATGGCGAAGTGGGGCCGGTCTTCGGTGTCTGGCGGCAGTAGCGCGGCCATGTGGATGATGCGTTTCACGCCGTGAGCGCTGATTGCCTCCATAATTTGAGGCAACTGGGTGACGTCGCCACGGTATAACTTGATGCGGTCCAGATATGGGGACAGGTTGGTGCGGGGAGGGGCCAAGTCGAAGCAGACGACTTCCTCGCCACGCTCAAGCAGTTTGCGAATTATACGATTGCCGATGAATCCAGTGCCTCCAGTGACCATCACGGACATACAAGTACTCCCGAGAAATCCGAATCCGGCCCGGACGCCGGTTTCCGGGCTGCGGCAATGATAATTTGGCGAGGGATGCGCCGCAATCCCGGTTGCCGCCCATGTATGGGAAGTGGCCTCAACCTCCGATTCATCTGATTGACAACCAAGCAGCCAATGGTGTATCAAGTCAGACACAATCAGGCAGCAAATTGACCGGCAATGCGGCCTAGTCGGCCGCGGCCCAGGAGGAGGAGTATGCCCGACACTTTCTATTGCAGGGTGAGTAACTTCCTGTCCGACCCCAGGGATCGATTTATCGCAGTGGGCGAGTCGTCTGACGAAGTCCTGCAAAAGGTAAAGGACTATCTGAGGAGCGAGGCTGGCGTGGCGCGCTACGGCGCCATAGATGCCGACGATCTGGAAAACAACATCAGGACCTGCATCTTCCAGAAGGGCACCAAGGCGATCCACAACAGGGCGCCAGACACCCGCTACTACCACGAGGCGCCGCCTCAAGAATAGTTAGCGACAAGCCGAAATGGCGACTCTCCGACCCCGCTGCCCCCGAGCGGGGTCGTTCTTTTGGGGCAGTCCGGGCAAAAGCGTTAGAGAGGTCGCTTTGCCGGTATGCCCACCCGCCGGGGATAGCGCTCTGGCGTAGGGCTTGTCTTTTCGAAGACAGCCACCACTCGGTCATCGGTCAGGCCGCGCAGTGAAACCGGAAACACTCCAGAATGTCGTCCGCCCAGCTCGGACAGAGCATGCTCCGCGTCGGCCAACTCTGAATCCAGTCGTCCGTGCTTCAGCGCTGCCACCGAGCCACCCTCGCGGCAGAAGGGCAGTGCGTACTCGAGCAGCAACGACAGCCGCGCAACTCCTCTAACCAGCGCGAGGTCGAAGGAATCTCTCAGCGCGGGGTCTCGGGCCAGCGCCTCTGCTCTCCCGGTGTGGACCGTGATGCCTTCCAATCCGAACAGGGAAGTGAGGTGTTCCAGGAAGGCTGTCTTCTTCCCTACGGACTCCACGAGGTGGAGCACCAGGTGAGGAAAGGCAAGCTTCAGCGGCAACCCCGGGAATCCGGCCCCGCTTCCGACGTCCACCACCCTGCTAATGCTTGAGAGGCCACCCGGCACATCTCCGAAAGCCAGGCATACCGTCAGAGAATCGAGGAAGTGCCGGACCTGAGTTTCTTCATAGCCCTCGATGGAGGTCAGGCTTGTCCGCTTGTTCCAGTCCGCCAGTTCCCGATAGTACTGCCCGAACTGCTCCACCTGGCGGGGGTCGAGCTGTATGCCCAGTTCGGCTGCCCCATCGCTCAACAGCGACATGCGCCCGTTGCCGTTTTGTTCCATGCCCCTATTATGGCGCAATTGACACGTAAATTGCCGCCCCGTAGAATTGGCGTGGATTCAATGGCTTGATTTTTGAGCATTCGGAAGGCGGAAGATGGCGACGAAAGCGTACCTGTTGGTTGAGACCTCGGTGGGCAAGACCCGCGAGGTGGCGACTACGCTGACCGGGTTGCCGGGCATCGCCACGGTGGACGTGGTGACTGGCCCTTACGACATTATTGCGATGATCAACGCCGACGACATTTCCGTCGTGGGCGATCTGGTTACCGGGCACATTCACACCGTAAACGGGGTGGTGCGCACCGTTACCTGCGTTGCCGTGGGCGGGTAACCCGATCGGGCTGCTCGCTTCCTTATTTCGCGATAACCTTCACCTTCTGTGACTTCCAGGGAGTGCCATTTTGGACTTTAAGTTTACCCCGGAAGACGAGAGCTTTCGTCAGGAACTGAGGACCTTTCTGCAGACCGAATTGCCCGAGACCTGGGAGGGTGGAGGCCGTTACCCCGAGGAAGACGACTGGGACCTGACGCGCGTCATCCGCCGCAGGATGGCCGAGCGAGGCTGGCTTACCATGCACTGGCCCGAGGAATACGGCGGCCAGGGAGCTTCTCCGGTCAAGTCGGCAATATTCAACGAGGAAATCGCATATCTCCGAGCTCCAGGCCGCGACATCTTCGGCGTCCGCATGCTGGGCCCTACGCTAATGATTCACGGCTCTGAAGAACAGAAACGCACCCATCTGCCACCAGTGGCCCGTGGCGAGGTCCAGTGGTGCCAAGGCTACAGCGAGCCGGAATCCGGTTCGGACCTGGCCTCCCTCAGTACACGCGCTGTGCGCGATGGTGACGACCTGGTTATCAACGGCGGCAAGATATGGACCACGCTGGCGCACCGAGCCGACTGGATCATGCTGCTGACCCGCACCGACCCCGACGCCCCCAAGCACCGGGGCATCAGCTTCGTGCTGGTGGACATGAAGTCTCCCGGCGTAACCGTGCGGCCCATCATCAATATGGCGGGCGGACACGAGTTCAATCAGGTATTGTTCGACAACGTTCGGGTCCCTCGTGCCAACGTGGTGGGAGAGGAAGATCGCGGATGGTATGTGGCGGTCACGCTGCTAGACTTCGAGCGCTCCGGTATCGACTATTCCGCCAACGCCCGACGCTTGCTGGACGATGTGCGCGAATATGCCACCGAGACAAAGCGTAACGGTCAGGCCATTATGGACGTTCCGTGGGTGCGCAGCCTGATGGCCGATCGCTACATTGAATGCGAGGTGGCCCGCCTGATCGCATACAACGTTGCATATATGCAGGCTCAGGGGCTTGTACCGACGAGGGAAGCTTCGATGAGCAAGGTGTTCGGAAGCGAGACCGTCCGCCGGGTAACCGAAGCCGGCATGGATGTGCTGGGACTGTATGGCACCTTGGGTCGAGAGGAGAGGTGGGCGCCACTGATGGGCCGGGTGCAGGAACACTGGATGCTCAGCTTCTCCGGCACCATCGCCGCGGGCACGTCGGAAGTGCAGCGGAACATCATCGCGGGGAGAGGCCTGGGGCTGCCCAGGGGCTAGCTAAGACGGTTGTATCCAGAAAGCGAACAGGGGCGCGCAAATGTGCGCCCCTGTTGCTGCGGCGCGCAATCAGGCAGCTCGGACCATCCCTGCGCCTTCGGAGTAACCCGCCATGGAGGCTTCACGACAGCGCTGCATAATTCGAAACACAGTACGGGAAGTGACTGAGAAACGCTCGGCTGCCTCGTCTGTGCTCAGGGATTCCTGTTGGATGATCTGCATCATCCGGAAATCTCTCGCCAGACGGCGATTTCGGTGGTACCAGTCCGGGTCGTCGTACTTGCACACTGGCAGAGGGCAGTCCAGGCAGGAGTCCGAGGCTTCGCAGCCGGTGTCTTCGTAGTGATAGAATTCCGAAACATCGTCTGAAGCTGTGTGTCCGGACGTGTAGTCCGACGATTGTGGGCGACTGGCTTGCAGCGTAACCATGGCATACTCCAAACAAGTGTTCTAAAATATTACTTGTTTAATTTAGAACACACGTACGAGATTTGTCAACGGCTTTTGGGCTGAATTTCGCAGATTTGTTCTAATTGTGCCAGAGTCCCAGATTCCCCCAAACCGGAGGAGCAATGACCGAATATGAAACCATGACCTATGAGCGGAAGGGCAGGATCGCCTATATCATGTTCAACCGCCCGCAGGTGCTGAATGCAGTCAACGGCCAGTTCGAACAGGACCTGCACGAGGCGTTGTTGGAGTTCGACACCGATGACGAAGCGTGGGTGGGCATTATCCACGGCGCAGGGCGGGCCTTCTGCGCCGGAGCAGACATCAAGCAGCGATTTGTCGCCATGACTCCGCAGGAGAGTGCCCGGCGGGAGCGCGGTCCAAACCCGGAAGGTTACCTTGGACGCACCATCAACTGGAAGCCCATCATCGCCGCCGTACACGGTTACGCGCTGGGCGCAGGTATAGTTATCGCTGCCGAAAGCGACATGATCGTCGCGTCTGAGGACGCCAGATTCGGAATCACCGAGACCAGGCGCGGGCTGGCGGGCGGCAGGATCTGGGCAAAGGTGAATGCCTTCATGCCTTCCAAAATTGCCAGCGAGATGGTCATCACGGGCGAACCGGTTGAAGCAGCGGAATTGTACCGCCTGGGTTTGATCAACCGTCTCGTGCCAAATGGGTTCCACCTCTCCGCCGCCGAAGCCCTTGCGGAGAAGGTGCTGAAGACACCACCGCTGTCCGCCAGAGTGGGGGTGAAGCTTACCCGTCGCCAGTGGGTGCAGGCGGGCGCCGACGCAGACATGCAGACCCTGCCGCTGAAGCTGCACATGAGCGAGGACTTCCAGGAAGCCAGCCGCTCATTCGTCGAGAAACGTCCGCCGGAATACAAAGCGCGCTGAACAAAAGCGAAAAGGTGACCCTCTCCCACGGGAGAGGGTCGTCGTTAACGGAGAGAACTGGAGATCAGATAGAGCCCTTCAGCCCTGCACTTCAGCCCTCTGCACTCCGTAGGGGGATTTGCCGACGACCATGCCGTTGTCCAACTCCACCACGGCCTTGAGGTTCCGGAAGAAGAGAAAGGACCGCAGGTCAACCTTAATGCTGACAACGTGCCGCGAGAGTTCCGGCAACGTCAGAAGCTCAATTCCGTTCAGCGTGTGAGTCTCGTACTCTGATACGTTTCGCCGGTGCACCCTGGTATCGACCGATACCTCAACGGCGCACCCCGCTCAAGTCGAATGCTGTAACAGGTCGACCGTTGCCCGTCCGCCCTGAGCCTGTATATGTTCCGCCGCCCGTTGGCTAAGCACAATTTCCATAACGCCGCCTTTCTAGTTACCAATCGATGCCGGTCTTGCTCCCGCCAGGAGCAGTGCGTTAACTGTCGCTACACTGTTGGGGTGCACGGGTCTTCGCTGTTGCAGCCGCAACGCTGATTCCCGACAGAGGAACTCGAGCACAGCTTGCTGCAGGCTCTCCCTCGCGATGTGCAGTAGTTCGTGCTGATAAGGGTATGACTTTATCTTGCGAGGTTCCAGCTTGTCTGCAATGAATACCAGCAGCCCCAGTTGGGTGAGTGTTGGATGTCCTGTGGTGTGAAAGCGTACCGCTGCCAGGATTTCCTCGTCGTCCAGTCCGTCTTCGTGTTTCAGCAACTCTGCGCCCACTGGCCCATGCAGTGTGACAGGGGCCTTGAGTTCCACGTCCAACGGTGAAAGTCCGAACCTATTGGCCTGCCTCAGGATTTCGCCCTTCTTCGCAGCTCGGGCCACGTCGTGGCCCAAGATGGCCAGTTCGGCTCTCGCCTCGTCGATGCCGTGGCGCATTGCCAAGTCCATCCCGACGTCCCGAGTGCGGAAGATGTGGGCCCGCAGCTTGTCGGGCAGAGAATCGAACCGCTCCCGGAACTTGTCATTGACAATGCGGTAGGCTGGGGTGGCGGTCATCCCATATCCCCCAATTGCTTTCCGCCGAGCAGGTGAACGTGGGGATGAGCAATGGTTTGCTGGGCGTCCGGCCCCTGATTCAGCACCAGCCTGTAACCGCTGAGGGTCACATTTTCGCGGCGGGCCATCTCCTCCGCGACAACGAACAGGTGCCCCATGATGGGAACCTGGCCGGGCCCCACGTAGGCGAGGGATGCTATGTGCATATTGGGGATAACCAAGAGATGCACCGGAGCCTTGGGGCTGATGTCCTTGACAACGAAACATCGCTCGTCGCGGTAGATTACGTCCTGGTTGGCCGAATCGCGGGCGATGGAGCAGAAAACGCATTGTGTAGCAGTGGTCATTGGTGGCTCACGTTCCTTCTTCTGATGGCGTGTCATGAGGCGGACGCTGGCCGGTCAGCCGCTCCAGCCGCCTGCGTTGGGCGCGTGTCTCGACAACAAATGACGCCGGAATATGCGGCCCAACTGCATCCAGTTCCGCCAGGTATTTTCTTACTTCCTCGACGCCGTACTGAACCTCATCCTCTGGATTCCAGTTCTCATAGAAATTCTGGTGCATCGACCTGGCTACGGCAAACATGTTTCTCAGGTCCTGGCGACCCAGCTCATCGACTACCTGGCCGGAAATATCGTACAGCAAGGAATGCGACTGATGATGCCAGCCACGTTGTTCGGCGATGGCCTTTAGAGCGCAAGCCGCTGCACCCCAGGACTTTTCGCAAGCCTGCACCAAATCACCCTGTTGCAGATAGCGTTCCGCTCTCCGCATATAGTCCCGGCTCGTAGCTGCGTATTTGGTGCTGGAGGTCGTCATTGGGGATTCGCACCCTCTTGCCTTGAATCCTACTGGCGGCTCTCTAGCCTAATCGGCTTCTATGCTGGCCAAAGCCAGTTCCTTGTGATAGTTGGCGTCACCGTAGCCAAGTTCCTGGACCTTGGCGCGGCGAGTATAAAGTTGCAGGTCGTGTTCCTTGGTGAAGCCTATGGCGCCGTGGCATTGGTGGGCGGTCGCGCACACGCGGCGGTATGCCTGGCTGATCCATGCCTTGGCTATGGAGACCTCTCGCTGGGAAGGCAGGCCCTGAGCCAGACTCCATGCCGCCTGGTAGGCTACGCCCCGGCAACCCTCGACGTCAGTGGCCATTTGGGCGCAGTGGTGCTGCACCGCCTGGAAGCTGCCCACCGGACGCCCGAACTGCGTGCGCTGCTTCACGTATTCGACGGTCATGTCCAGGACCGCGGACGCGCCTCCCAGCATGGCGATGCAGTGCCCCACAACGGCCCGCTGGATGGCTCGCTCTGCGATGGGCCAGCCGCCGTTGACCTCGCCCAGGACCGAGTTGCCCGATACGCGGACGTTGTTCAGTCTGACTTCGAACTGCCTCTCGTTGCCAATGATGTTGATGGGGGAAACTTCTAGCCCGGGCAGGCCAGCAGGCACCAGGAACAAGGTTATGCCGTCTTCCGGATCGCCATCCCGTGAGGTACGGGCCGCGACGATCATAACATCGGCGACGTGCGCATCGGGAACGAAGAGCTTGGTCCCGTTGAGTGCGAAACCGTCGCCGTCGGCGGTGGCGGTAGTCTCAATACCCCAAGCCTCGTACGTGGCGGACGCCTCCGTCACTGCCAGTGTCATCAGCCCGCTTCCGTCAGTGACGCGGCTGAGCAAGTCGTTCTTCTGCGCGTCGCTACCGGCATCCAGAACAGTCAGGCCGCCCAGGATTACGGTCGAAAAGTAAGGGCTGGGAACGAGGGCTCGTCCCATCTCTTCCAGAAGCACCGCTAGGTCAAGGAAGTCGCCGCCCGTTCCGCCGTACTGCTCAGGGAAGGGCACGCCAGCCCAGCCCAGGCTGGAAATCTGCCGCCAGAGTTCGTCCGAGTAGCCCCGTTCGTTTTCCTCCATCTCCCGTACCAGCGTAGTGGGGCATTCCCGCGAAAGGAATTCCTGAGCGCTGGTCTTCAACATTTGCTGGATTTCGGTAAAACCCAAGTCCATCGTATCGTCTCTCCAGTTCTTGTCGCCTAATGCGACCCATCGTGTCGTTCTGCCAAGGCTTTGCCAGTATAGTTGATGGGGATTCACCGCTCAAGGAATGTTGGCTCCTAGCGAACCATTTCTGAGGCTTCCATTGAGACCGGACATTAAAAGCGCATTTGCTGGAACCAGTAGTTGACGTATTGGATCCACTGCCAAGCTTGTGATCTCCGGGGCCGTGGGTCCTAACAATGGAGAAGTCGCATCTGGAGCGAAGACGGCGAGGGAAATGATCTGTTTGCCAGATAGCCTGATGGGGACATACCCCACTGCACACAGAATGTGCCCATCGAGCTAAACTTCGGCCACAATCTCCACCGGGGTGTTGCGCGCGACTATGATCTCCATCACCTCGTCGCTGTCGTTTACTGGTTGGTGCACGGCCTCGGCGGGTACGTAGGTGAAGTCACCGGGGCCGATGGGTAGCGGGTTGTCGAGCTTGTCGCCGACGACGAAGCGGCCGTGGCCCTTGACCACGTAGATGGCGGACTCGCAGTTGACGTGATAGTGCGGGCTCGAAGCACAGTGCGGCGGAATCGTGGCAATGGCCAAGTGGATGCCAGTGGAGCCGGTCAGTGCTTCGGACACTCCGGCCAGCCTTGTCATAGCCCCAGACTGGATCTCAACTTCCAGGCCGTCGGAGTGGATTACCTTGCATTCCGCCATGGCAGTCTCCTTGCATGCTGTGTTAAGGAATGACGAAGAGCTAGATACTGCGGACGAAAGCGTCCAGACGCTCGATTGCCCTGCTGATGTTCTCCTGCGAGTTGGCGTAGGACAGACGCACGTACCCGTCGCCATACTGACCAAATGCTGAACCGGAAAGCAGAGCCACCCCGGCCTCCTGCATCGCTCGGTCCTCGAACTCGCGGCTGGAAAGCCCGGTGTCCGAGATGCTGGGGAAGGCGTAGAAGGCGCCCTCCGGCTCGGGACATCGAATGCCTGGAATACTGCGCAGCCCGTCGGTTATCAGGCGGCGGCGGGCGGCGAATTCATCCTTCATTGCCTCGACTTGGTCGCGTGGGCCCTCAAGGGCGGCGATGCCAGCTTTCTGGGTGAAGGTGGCGGCGCAGGACACGCTGTTCACCGCCAGCCGCACGACATGTGGAACCAGTTCCTGCGGCATGATGCCGTAGCCCAGACGCCATCCCGTCATGGCGTAGCTCTTTGAGAACCCGTCAAGGATGATAGTGCGCTCTTCCATCCCGGGAATAGAGGCGATGCTGAAGTGCTCGCCGGTGTACAGGATGTCCTTGTAGATCTCGTCAGCCATCACGTACAGGTTGGGGTGCTGCATCACCAACTCGGCGATGGTGCGCAACTCATCCTCCGACAGGGCCGAGCCGCAGGGGTTCTCCGGCGTGTTGAGGATGATCAGACGGGTCTTGTCCGTAATTTGCGACGCGAGGCGGTCCAGGTCAGGGTGATAGCCCGTGGACTCCAGCAGCTGCAAGGGCACCGGCGTGCAACCGGTGAAACGGATCATAGACTCATATATTGGAAAGCCTGGATTGGGGTATATCACCTCGACGCCCGGCTCTCCCAACGCCAACAGCACGTAGAACATGATGGGCTTTGCGCCCGGCGTAACCACTACGTTTTCTGGCTCGGTGTTGGTGCCGCGCACCTCCCGGCTGTTGCGGGCAATGGACTCCCGAAGTTCGGGCAACCCAGCGGTGGGGCCATAGTGGGTGAACCCGTCGCTGATGGCGGCCATACCGGCATCGATGATGTGCCGGGGGGTGTCGAAGTCGGGTTCGCCTATTTCCAGGTGGATGATCTCACGGCCCTGGGCTTCCAGTGCGCGCGCCTTGGCCAAGACTTCGAAGGCGCTCTCGGTACCCAAGTCGTGCATTCGGGCGGCGACAGTCATTTGTCCTCCGGTGAAGCGTGGTGTTAGGTGGCTGAGTTTCCGGGCTAGTTCTAGTCCGGCTGTGCCTGGTTTTGGGTACGGACCGGCAGGCCGTAGATGCCGATGAACCCGGCGGCCGCGGCATGGTCGAACTGGTCCTGCCTGTCGTAGGTCGCAAGGCCATAGTTGTAGAGGGCCCGGGGGGCCTGGCGGCCGACCACGGTGCAGCTACCCTTGTGCAGCCGCAGGCGCACCTCCCCAGTGACGTGGCGCTGCGTGCTCTGGACGTAGGCGTCGAGGTCGGCGCGGTGGGCCGTGTACCAGAGACCGTTGTATATCACGTCGGAGTATTCCTGGGCGATGCGGGCCTTGGTACGGGCCTGTTCCTTGCTGAGGGTCATCGTTTCCAGCCCCTTGTGGGCGGCATGCAGGACGATTGCAGCGGGACACTCGTAAATCTCGCGAGACTTGATGCCCACCAGTCGGTTCTCCACATGATCGACCCGCCCCACCCCGTGCTCCCCGGCCACTGCATTCAGGTGGCGAATGAGGTCAACACCGACCATCGATTCGCCGTCGACGGCGACTGGTACGCCACGCTCGAAACTGACTTCCAGGTACACTGGGTCGTCCGGAGCGTCAGCGGGCGACTTGGTCCACAGGTATGCGTCTTCCGGTGGCTCCAGCCAGGGGTCCTCGAGTTCCCCCGCCTCGATGCTGCGTCCCCAGAGGTTTTCGTCGGTGGAGAACCGGCTGGCGCGAGTATTGATGGGTAGGTTGCGGGCCAGGCCGTACTCGATTTCGTCGTCTCGGCTCATACCCCAGTCCCGGATGGGTGCGATCACCTGCAGGCTCGGGTCGAGGGCCATCACCCCGACCTCAAGGCGCACCTGGTCGTTTCCCTTGCCGGTGCAGCCATGAGCAACGGCGTAGGCCCCGTGCACCTTCGCCGCCTCCACCATGTAGCGAGCGATGAGCGGACGGCCCAGCGCGGTGGCCAGCGGGTACTGCTCTTCGTACACCGTGCCTGCCTGGAGACTGGGGTAGAGGAACTCGTCCACCAGGGTCTGGCGACCGTCAACGATGACAGCCTCGACTGCGCCGATGGACAGCGCCCGCTGCCGCACGGTATCCAAGTCGACCATGCCGAGGTCGATGGTGAGGGTCACGATGTCTGCGCCGTACTTTTCTTTTAGCCACGGCACCGCCACCGTGGTATCAAGTCCACCGCTGTATGCGAGCACGATTCTGTCGTTTGGCATCTGGTACGCTTTGACTCCGTTGTGGTTGTCTACTGTGGTGGTTGTCTAAAGGGCTGCCAGGAAGTCCGGAATAGCTATGTCCCTGTCGTTCAAAATTTTGTGTGTCATATTTTGTGTGTCATATTCGGATGCACGTCCCTGGGACCGTCATACGGCAAAACGGTCGTTCGACCGCAGGGGTGTCTCATGGTTACATGGCTGCCTCTTTGCCAAACCCTTTCGAACCGCGGCTGTTCCAAGGCCGTTATGACCTCACTGGCCCTAAGGACCGGAAGGAGAGGCATCCGCCGTAAAGCTTCCATCTCTATTCGCTGTATGCCAGCGATCTCGGTAGAGTACTCGGAATCGCCGTATTCCGGAAGGTCGTCCAGGCACAGCAATATGACTTCCCTAATGTTGGTCATAAACTCATCAAGAGTATCCCAGTAGCTGTGGAACCCCCTGAGTCGTGGTACTTCTACCAGAAAGCACCCGTCTTCGGTCCTTTCTATGATGACGTAGAACTCGCGCTTTTTCGTGTATGGACCTCGGTTGGCTGATTCGACGATAGACACTTTCATTATAACCGTAGGGGCGCACATTCGTGCGCCCCTACGTGTTGAGCGGCGCGGGGGTTCCTAGTCTAAATGTTCGACAGCGCGGTGCTGAGCCTGTCCGCAGCCTCGTCGATTTCCTCGCGAGTGACCGTAAGCGGCGGCATGAACCGCACGGTGTTGGGGCGTGGACCGTTGAGCAGCAGGCCCGCCTCGTTGGCGTTGGCAAGCACCTGCGGCGAGATGGTGTCCTCGAAGTCCATGGCGGCCAGCAGGCCCTTTCCGCGCACCTCGGTAACGAAGGAGAACCGGTCCTTGACCTCGTTCAGCCGGCCCATCAGGTACGGCTCCATCTCCTTCACATAGCCGGGGATGTCGTTGTCGATCATGTACTTGGTCCCCGCATAGCCAGCGGCGGTGGTCAGTGCATTGCCGCCAAAAGTGGATCCGTGGTCGCCGGGCACCAGCGCCTGGCAGTGGGCCTTGGACAGGAATGCCCCGATGGGCACGCCGTATCCCAATCCCTTGGCCAGGGTCATAACGTCGGGTTCCACTCCGTATTCCTCGTAGCCGAACAGGCTGCCCAGCCTGCCCATTCCGGTCTGTACCTCGTCTAGAATAAGGAGAATGCCCTGACTGTCGCACCACTGACGCAGTCGCTGCAGGTAATCGTCGTCTGGGATGATGACGCCTGCTTCGCCCTGCACCGGTTCCACCATTACGGCGGCGGTGCGGTCGGTGGTGGAGCTTATCACAGCCTCTACATCGTTGTAGTCCACATGGACGAAGCCCGGCAGCAGTGGAGCGAAGTTCTCCTGGTAGTGGGGCTGCCCGGTGGCCGCCACCGTGGCCTGCGTGCGACCGTGGAAGGAGTTGAAGGTGGTAATTATTTCGTACGCACCGTCACGGTTCAGCTTGCCGTAGCGCCGGGCCAGTTTCATTGCGCCTTCAACCGCCTCGGCGCCGCTGTTGCCGAAGAATATCAGGTCAAGGCAGCTGTTTTCGATGAGCATCTCCGCCAGTTGCAGCTGCGGCACCGTGTAGAACTGGTTTGAGGTCTGGATTAGTGTGCCGGCCTGCTCTGCGATGGCTTGCGTGAGGACCGGGTGGCTGTGTCCCAACTGGTTCACGGCCCAGCCTGCCACAAAGTCCAGGTATTGCTTTCCGTCGGCGTCCCAGACCTCGGTCCCTTCACCGCGAACAATGACCACCGGCTGGCGGCGCACGGTCTGGGCGTAATACTTCTTTTCGATATCAATCCAGTCGCTACTGTTGCTCATGGCGAGTCCTCATCTCCCGATCAACCTTAGTGTGCGAGATGATTATCGCACACCAACCGAAATCTTTCATGGGGCGATTAGTGGAGAGACAGGCCGTTGGGTAAGACCAAAGGCGGGTGACCTTGCAGATTACTGACGAGAAGGTCTTCCAGCCATTATGGTGGTTCCTGAAGTGGACCGGCCTTCGAGGCAGTCCATCAGTGCGTTGGGCTGCCGTCCGTCGATGATATCGGCGGTGGCTCCACCCTCCAGTCCCCGCAGACAGGCCTGAAGCTTCGGGATCATACCTCCGCCGGCCACCCCAGAGTTGAGGAGCATGTTTGCCCGGCGCTGGTCCAGCCTCGAAATGACTCGTCCGCCGCTATCCATCACCCCTGCCACGTCCGTAAGGAATACCAGCCGGTCTGCCTGGAGCTCGCGGGCCAGTTCTCCGGCAACAGTGTCGCCGTTTATATTCAATGGCTTGCCTGCGTTTTCTGAGCCGTCAAACCGATGCACTCCCAGGGGTGCAATCATGGGAATGTACCCCGCCTCCAGTGCCGCCCGGATCGGAGTGGTGTTCACTTCCTCCACTTCGCCCACGAAGCCCAATTCCGGGTTGGCAATGCCGCAGGTCAGCATGCAGTTGTCGATGCCGCTCAACCCCACGCATTTGCCACCCAGTTTCTCCAGTAGGGCGACCAGTTCCTTGTTGATCAGGCCGCCCAGCACGGCAACCACTATGTCCAGGCTGTCGGCGTCAGTAACCCGCAGGCCACCCACGAACTGAGGCGGGATTCCCTGGCGTTGCATCCACTGGGATATCACGCTGCCGCCACCGTGCACGACCACCACCTCGGTGCCCGCGCGCTGCAGGGTCACCAGGTCGGTCAGGGTAGTGTCATGGCTTCCGAGGGTGCTGCCACCGATTTTGACTACGATGGACAGGGGACTACTCCTGAAATTGCGAATGTATTAGTGAATTCGCATCGCAATAAAGAAGCCGCAGAGATTGCTCAGGGATGCGTGCAATTCTCTGCGGTCTCGGCGTTTTCTGCGAATCGGAGCCTTTTCGTCTAGGTGGTGTACGCGCTGTTGATGACGACGTATTCCTCGGTGAGGTCGCAACCCCAGGCCGTGGCCTCTTCGTCGCCCAGATTGAGAGCGATCCTGAAGGTCACTTCATCTCCGCGCATAAGTGCGACAACGGCATCCCGATGGAAGGGGACCGGCTTTCCGGCTTCCATTATGCATACGCCGTTGATGAACAGGTCTATCTTTTCTTCTACAGCTTCAGCCTGGCTGCGCCCCAGTGCTGCCAACAGGCGGCCCCAGTTGGGGTCTGCTCCGTACACTGCTGACTTCACCAGGAGCGATGAGCAGATGGTGCGGGCCGCCACCCGGGCATCCTCGGCTGTACGCGCTCCGGTGACCTCTACCACAAGGAGGTGTGTTGCTCCCTCTCCGTCGCGGGCCAGCAACCTGGTGAGTTGGATGCAGACTTCCAGAAGCCCTGCCTTCAAGGCGTCTGCCTCCGGAGTCCCCGCCCTGATTATCGGGTTACCAGCCGCCCCGTTGGCCAAGACCACCAGCGAGTCATTAGTGCTGCTGTCGCCGTCCACCGTCAGCATGTTCAGCGAATAGTCCGCCACTTCGGGCAGCATATGGCGGAGAGTGTCCTGCTCGACCGCAGCGTCCGTGGCGACAAAGCACAGCATGGTGGCCATGTTGGGATGTATCATCCCCGAACCCTTGGCCACTCCGCCGATGTGTACTTCCGTACCCCCGATGTCCACCGTAACACCTACTTCCTTGGGGTGGGTGTCGGTGGTCATCATCGCGCGGGCCAGCGAGTTTCCCCCGTTATCTGTCAGCTCGATCTCGTTGACGCCTGACTTAATCAGAGTCATCGGGAGCTCGACGCCGATAATTCCAGTGCTGAATACCAGAACTTCCTCAGGATTTACTCCCATGGCCTCGGAGGCCAGCACCGCCATCTCCTTGGCGTCGATGTAACCCTGTTCGCCCACTCCCGCATTGGCAATACCAGAGTTCACCACGAGGCCACGAATTTGTTGTCCTCCGCTCAGGGTTTCCCGGTTGACGGTCACAGACGGAGAGACGATGCTGCTCTTGGTGAACACCCCAGCCGAGGCGCAGGAGGTGTCCGACAGCAGCATTCCGACGTCCATCTTGTCGTCGGAATATGTCTTGATTCCGGCGTATGTCCCGCCCGCCTTGAATCCACGGGCCGTGGTGATGGTTCCGCTGTCAATGTGGGTGATAGCGCCGGGCATTAGCGACCGTCCTCATAAGTAAGGATTGTCCTGTCGAATGGGCCTTTCAGACCGCCCCAAAGTATACCATACGGTCGTTCCTGTTCCGATAGCATATATGCCTTTGCGATTAGGTTAACCTCCCAATATACTTTCAATCACAGTTGCAGATTCAGGAAGCATGGCGGGGCGAAAACGCCTGTGCTGCCATGTATCAAAGGTGATGGTATGGCTAGAGTGATCCCCTTCCGAGGCCTGAGGTACAACCCCGCTATTGTAGAAGACATGGCAGCGGTGCTTTGTCCTCCTTATGACTTGATCACTTCCCAGATTCAGCAGGCCCTGATGGACAAGCATCCGCTGAATGTCATCAACCTCGAGGCAGGGGAGGGACTGGACTGGTCCGAGGACCCCGAGGGCAGGTACGCCGAAACATCGCAGCGGTTTGAGCAGTGGCTCCGGGACGGGGTGTTGCGTCAAGAGAATGAGCCATCCTTCTACCTCGTGCGCCACGGCTTCACGCTGGGCGATCGCGAACGCTCCAGGCTGGGCCTGGTTGCTTGTGTGGGCATAGAGGACTATGACACCCGGCAGATCCTTCCCCACGAGTTCACCGAAGCGCCGGCCATACGAGATCGCATCAAACTGATGGAGTCGGTGTCCGCCAACATCAGTCCCATCATGTCCGTCTATCGGGACGCCGAAAACGAACTAGGCGAAGTATTCCAAAGAGTGATGGCGGGCGGACCTGACATCGACACCCGGGACGAATACGGATCTTCAACCACCATGTGGCGCATTTCCGACCGCGATAACACGTCCGCGATCAGCCGGTTCTTTGAGCAGCGTCCCGTGTTTCTCGCCGACGGCCACCACCGCTACGAGGCTTCGCGGCAATATCAGCTGGCCCGACACGCAGAGGGCTCAGGAAGTGGTTCCGATGCCCACAACTACGTGATGATGACCCTGATCTCATTCGACGATCCCGGGCTCGTCGTTCTGCCCTACCATCGCAACCTCAGCGGCCTGAACGCGGAACAGCTGGCCCGGGTGTGGGAGCGTCTCTCAGAAGTGTTCGATTCCGAGCCTGTGCACAGCGTTTCCGCCGGTGAGTTGGTTCAGATGGTGGAAGAACGAGGCCGCAGCGAGCGGGTCATGGCAGCGGTTGGTCCCGAAGGGGCTCAGATGCTGACGCTTCGGCCCTCGGCCGTCGAGCCCGACTGGGGAGCCATGGCAGTTTCGGAGGCGTGGGTCCTGGAGGAGAAGATTTTGCGCCCGGAGTTGGGCGACCGGACACTGGCTCACCTCGGATTTCTGCACGACCACGACGAAGCTGCCGAGGGGGTCGCGAACGGCGGGCTGCAGATGGCGTTCTTCATGAAGCCGTTCCCGATGGACGCGTTTGAAGAAATCGTCAGCCAAGGTCAGCGCCTGCCGCGCAAGTCAACGTTCTTCTATCCCAAGCTGCCCACCGGTCTGGTCATCAATCGCATCGACGGAGAGATTTAACTGGCAAATGGAAGGGGCGCCCGATTGAGCGCCCCTTCTGACGTCCGGTATCTATCTGTCAGTTCGTCCCCTACAGCCGCTCTTCGTACGTGGCAGTGATGGCCTGCTCCGCTCTCTTGCCCTGCACCGCGATGAACTCCTCAAGCCTGCGGATGTCTGCCAGCGTCCCTTCATCGCTGTCGCGGCTTTGCTTCAGGTTCGCGAGCTGGCTCCTGGCTTCATCCACCTGCTTCAGTACTATCAGGGCTTCCAGTTCCTGGGTGGCAGAGGCCTTGATCTGAAGCAGACGCCGCCGAACGCCTTCGGCATCGGCCAGCCTTTCCTCGATCTCGCCCATGGCTGCCAGGGACGAGTCCAAGCTTGCCTGGCCGTACATAGCCTGACGCGGCACACGGCGAAGCTGCTGCCGGAACTGCGAGATTTGCGCATCAAGTTGCGATTCTTTGTTCTCCATCTCCGCCAGACCGATGCGGAGATTGGCCATGGTCTTTTCCAACTGGGATACCGACACAGTTCGACTCCGTTTTCTCCTTGTTCGGTGTCTCAGGGCAGTATATTACTTCATCGCCAAGGGCAATACAAAAGGGGCACACGTGCGTGCGCCCCTGAAACAAGGGCACCTTTGAAATTATCAGTTGGCGCTGAATCCCACCTGGGGGAGCAATTCCTTCAGAGACGCGATCACTTCGTCGATGTCGTCCTCGGTAACGTGTCCCAGATGCCCGATTCGGAAGATGCTGCTGCTCAGCTTGCCCTGTCCGCCGGCCAGCACTACGTTCTTTTCGGTCCGGAGACGGCCCATCAAAGCTCGCCCGTCTATACCCTCGGGCATCTTGACGGCCGTAACGGTGTTGGAGGCATAACGCTCATCGGATACCAGCAGCTCGAGACCCAGCTCCCTGATCCGATCCCGTGTGAGCTGGCCTATGGCTGCATGGCGGCCGAACACGCCCTCCAGTCCTTCCTCCAGGATCTTGTCCAGCCCCAGCGAGAGGCCGTACATCGCTGCCACGTTGGGGGTGAAGGGTGTCTGGCCCCGCTCCAGCGTCTTCTTCGCCTCTTCCAGGTCGAAGTAGAACCTGGGCATAGTGGCCGTTTTCTGTGCTTCCCACGCCCGCTCGCTGACGCTGATGAAGGCCAGTCCCGGGGGAATCATGAAGCCTTTCTGCGAGGCGGTACCCACAAGGTCGCAGTCCCAGGCGTCCACCGGGAGTGGCAGGCAGCCGAGGCTGCTCACGGCGTCCACCAGCAGTAGCTTGTCGAATTCCTGTTTCGTGATGCGGGCGATTTCCTCCAAGGGGTGTGTGACGCCGGTTGAAGTCTCGTTGTGGGTGATCATAACCGCCTTGATTTCCGGGTCGTCCCGCAGTGCCTGACGAACGGCGTCAGGGTCCACCGGCTCGCCCCATTCGAAGTCCAGCCGAATCACATCGGCGCCGAAGGCCTCGGCCATATCGATGAAGCGGTCACCGAAGGAGCCTGCCGTGGCCGCCACCACTTTGTCTCCGGGGGAAAGTGCGTTTACCAGCGAAGCCTCAAGAGCGCCGGTGCCGGAGGAGGTCAGGATGAACAGGTCGTTAGTCGTCATGAAGACCTGTTTTAGCTGTGCGGTAACCTTGGTTATAAGCTCGTCGAATTCAGGGCCGCGATGATTGATCATCGGGTTTCCCATGGCTTCGACAATGTCATCGGGGATTGGGGTGGGTCCGGGGGTGCGGAGGTTCTGGGGCTCGATCTTCAGCATGTTCCGTCCTTAAATAACCTTGAAGCGGTGGGAGGCAAAAGCCCTTCCGCTGCCCGTCCGCCGGTCGTATCCCGCCACAATTGGCAGCTCCTTCCAGCCAGACAACACTATGCCCCATTATAACATTCCGTGACTGAGGGCTTCCTATCCTTGCCCGGGATCACGGGAAAATACCGTCTTGATTTCACAGCTGGAAAGGCTGGACCTATTGATCAACCTTGCCGGTGGAGGGGCTGATTTTTTGTTTATTCCGGTAGTTTCCGGTAGTTTCCGGTATTTGGTGTGAATTGGGAGGGTCGGCGTCGGGTCGAAGAGGGAGCCACCTGTGCAGCAGGCCCGATGAGGTTGCTTTCAATAGTAGGCATGTATTTCATGCTAGAGAAGAGTCACAGGGCTTGGCAAGGGACAGTTGTCATCACATTTCATTGGACTGCGGCCATCATGAGGACTGCGGCCATCAAGACGCGATTACGCTGCCTGAGCCAGGCTAGTCGGAGCTGACTAATTGCCGCCAACATGCGCTTGCGGGGCGATATGCCGGGTTATAATGTCGACGGTAATTCGCAACAAAACCGCCTCCCGTCAGGGAGTGGAGGAAGACATGGCACTGGAACTGAACCCCGGGCATACTGCCCTGCTGCTGATGGACTTCGAAAACGACATCGTTCATGAAGAAGGCGCTTTTAAAGATTTCGGCTTCGCCCAGATGGTCAAAGACAACGATGTCCTTGGCAAGACCGCCAGCCTGCTTTCCACCGCTCGAAACTCCGGCGTTCTCGTCATCTACGTCTCCGTCAAGTTCCGCCCGGGTTATCCCGAACGTCCAGCCAACGCCGGCCTGTGGCAGGGATTGCACGGCGCAAACGCCCTTGTCGAAGGCACCTGGGGCGCATCCATCCACGATGCAGTCACCCCTCAGGATGGCGAACCGGTGGTTACCAAACGCGGTGTGTCCGCCTTCATGGCATCCGACCTTGAGCCGATCCTGAAGAATAAGCGCATCGGCACGCTGCTCCTGGCTGGCGTCGCCACCAACTTCGTCGTCGAGGGCACCGCGCGAGAGGCGTCGGACCGGGGATATAACGTTGTAGTGGTGGGTGACTGCTGCGCCTCCGTGAGCCAGGAAGCCCACGACGCCTCCCTGACCGTGGCACTTCCTTTCCTGTCCACCATCTCCGATAGTGGGGAAGTGACCGCAGCCCTTGGATAGCCTTGTGAATAATTCATGAACGGCGCGCCGTATTGTGCGGTGCGCTGTCTTTTTGTCTGCGAAAATTGGTAACATAACGCGGGACAACCCCGATGGAGATTCCTGGTAATGACCCCATCCGCAGAACTGCTTGAGGGACTGAACCCGGCGCAGCGAGAGGCCGTCGAAACTGTAGACGGCCCGCTGCTCATCATTGCCGGGCCGGGCAGCGGCAAGACTCGCGTCATCACGCACCGTATCGCATACCTCGTGCGGGAATGCGGCGTGAGCCCCTATAGCATCCTCGCCATGACCTTCACCAACAAGGCAGCGAGAGAGATGCGGGACCGCCTAGCCCGGTTGGTCGGTTCTCACAGTGACGCCCTTACGGTGGGAACCTTCCACTCCTTCTGCGCCCGCTTGCTTAGACGAGAGGCCGAGCATCTCGGCATCTCGCCCAACTATTCGATATTCGACGACGACGACCAGATGTCCGCCATCCGCAAGAGCCTGGAGATGGCGGACTACGATCCGAAGCGCCACCCGCCCCGGGCGGTGCTGGGCGCCATCTCCCGCGCCAAGAGCGTATTGCAGGACTCGCAGACCATGGCGCGGCAGGCGACGGGCGACTACTTTGAGGAAGTTTGCGCCCGTGTTTATCGACACTACGAAGAGTACCTAGCCCAGAACAACGCTCTCGACTTCGACGACCTCCTGCTGCGAACCGTCCAACTGTTCCGCGAGTTTCCAGTGGTCCTGGAGAGGTACCAGCAGCGATACACTTACCTGATGGTCGACGAGTTCCAAGACACCAACATCGCTCAGTACCAGTTGTCCCGGCAGCTTGCCCAGGCCCACCAGAACTTTTGCGTTGTTGGTGACCCGGACCAGTCCATCTACTCTTGGCGCAGTGCAGACGTTCGCAACATCCTGAACTTTCGGGCCGATTATCCCCGGGCCCGCGTCATCTCGCTGGGCCAGAATTACCGTTCCACTGCGTCTATTCTTGACGCTGCCAAAAGCCTAATAGAGGCCAACGGCCAGCGCCTGGATCACGAACTCTTCACTGATAATTCGGCTGGCGATCAGGTGCAGGTGGGCGAGGCCTATGACGACGACGAAGAGGCCGACAAGGTAATCGCCGAAATTGGCCGGCTCTCACGCGACGAGGGCTTCAAGCTGGGCGACTGCGCGGTGATGTATCGAGTTAATGCCCAGTCCCGAGCTCTTGAAGAGGCCTGCCTCAGCCAGGGCATGAAGTACCGTCTAGTGGGAGGGACCCGCTTCTACCAGCGACGGGAGATCAAGGACCTTGCGGCATACCTCCGCTTGCTTTACAACCCACAGGACGACTTGAACCTATCGCGAATCATCAACGTCCCTCCCCGCGGCCTGGGCGCAAAGTCCATCCAGCAGCTGGGAAGTCTCGCCGCCAACCGCGATGTCTCCATGTTCGAAGCGGTGCAGATGGTTGCCGCGGCGAACACGTCCCGAAGCCCCTGTCCGGCGCAACTGTCCTCTCGCGCCGCCTCGTCGGTGGCCAAGTTTTTCTCCGCCGTCGAGCGCTTGATGGGACTGGCCCGGGAGCTGGAAATTGTCAAACTCGTGGACCAGGTGCTAATTGAATCCGGGCTACAGAAGCACATCCAGGAAAGTGACGACCGCCCCGAAGAACGCTGGGAAAACGTGCTGGCTTTTCGCGCAATTGCCCAGGAATTCAACGCAGAGACGCCGCCCGACGGCCTGGCTTCTCTGCTGGAGCGCACTGCCCTGGTGTCCCAGGTGGACGAATACGAGGATGCCGACGACTCCCTCACTCTAATCACCCTGCACCAGGCGAAAGGACTTGAATTCCCTGTTGTCTTTATTGTCGGCCTGGAAGAGGGGCTGCTTCCCCACAGCCGATCAATGGACAGCCGTGAGCAGCTGGAAGAAGAACGCCGGCTGTGCTATGTGGGTATGACCAGAGCCCAGCAAAAACTGTACTTGCTGCGTGCCTTCAGGCGTGGATTCAGGAACGGCACAGGCGGCGGTCCTGCGATTGCCTCCCGGTTCCTGCGCGAGATCCCCGAGGACCTGGTGGCCTCTGCGTCTCTCAGTTCGTCCCGCCCGTCGGCGATTCCGGATCCGGGACGCGGGAGCTCCATACGGGAGGCCGTGCTGGCTGCGGCGGCCGCTGCGCCTGCTCCGACGATACCGCCCCTGCGGGTAGGAGATGTGGTTAGCCATCGCGCCTTCGGAGAGGGCGTGGTCACTGCCTGCGACCCCACAGCATCCGACGTCGAAGTAACGGTGGAGTTCGCCCGGGGTGTGGGTGTGAAACGGCTTCTCCTCAGCTTCGCCCCACTGGAAAAGGTGGACGGCTAAATCTCTTTGCTACGCTCGAGAGGTAATCGACTCCGCGCTATGCTGAACACCCTGAGGGACTTAGCCCACCGTCTTACCAAATCCTACGGATTCGAGTACTTCATCATTGGCCTGATACTGGCCAATGCGGTCCTTCTGGGGGTGGAGACCATTCCCGCAGTGATGGACCATTACCATCACTGGGTCACCCTGGGCCATCAGGTCACCCTTGGCGTTTTCATCGTCGAAGCGGCCCTCAAGATGTTCGCCCAATGGCCTCGCCCTGACCGCTATTTCCGCGACGGCTGGAACGTCTTCGATTTTTCCATAATCGTGCTCGCCCTGGTGCCAGCCACCGGAAGCTTTGCCATCATCGCACGTATGGCGCGCCTAATGCGGCTGCTCCGCCTTGTCTCGGCGGTGCAGGAACTCCGCCTCATCGTGGCCACCCTGGTGCGCTCCATACCCAGCATGCTGCACATCGTGGTGCTGATGAGCCTGATGGTTTACGTATACGCCATCATCGGCTACCAGCTTTTCCACAAACACGACCCGGAGCACTGGCGTAACCTTGGCGTGTCCATCCTGAGCCTGTTTCGCATACTCACCCTCGAGGACTGGACCGACATAATGTATAAGGCGATGGACTACCACCCGCTCACGTGGATGTACTTCGTCAGTTTCGTCGTCTTCGGTACCTTCGTGGTGATCAACCTGTTCATCGCCGTGGTGATCAACAACCTGGACGAAGCAAAGCAGGATCGCCTCCGCAAGCTGGAGCAGGCTCCCACAGCCGACTCGCTGCTCAGTGAACTGCGCGCCACTCAGCAGTCCCTCCGCCGCCTCGAGGAGCAGCTCCGTCAACGGAGGGACGAGGAAGGGGGCAACTCCTGACTCCGGTTACTGTGGCCGGGAACGTCCGATAGTGACTGGCAAGAGTGGAGATTTCCTATCCGAAGTTTGGGACGGGCGCTGAACAGCTATGCGGCTCCTGAGGCGCCTTTGCTAAAGGCAGTCCACGATTGACACCGCCCGCGCCGCAGTGGAATATAGACGGCGATCTGGTGTCTCAATTGACAAATGCAACGATATTGAGTGATTAGGAGTCCTGCTTTGAAGGCTGCCGTTCTCTACGAGCCCAAGACGCCACTGGTGATTGAAGAAGTGGAACTGGATGACCCCAAAGAGGGAGAGGTGCTGGTCAAAATCGGTGCCGCAGGCATCTGCCGCAGCGACCGACACTTCATGCACGGCGACGCCCCCATAGCCCTTCCCGTGGTGCTGGGCCACGAGGGCGCCGGCACAGTCGAGGCCGTTGGTCCCGGCGTTTCATCAGTGCGGCCCGGCCAGCAGGTGATACTGTCCTTCGTGCCTGCCTGCGGCCGCTGCAACTCGTGTTTGTCCGGCAACTCGCAGGTGTGCGACAACCACATGGCCACCGGGCCCAACATGATGGACGGCACCCAGCGTCTGCACAAGGGCGAGCAGCGCATACATCACATGGGCAAGGTTGCCTGCTTCGCTGAATACGCCGTTGTGCCCGAGATGGGCTGCGTGCCCATCGACATGCCCACGCCAATGCCCCAGGCCGCGCTCATCGGCTGCTGCGTGCCCACCGGCGTTGGCGCCGTGGTCAACAGCGCCAAGGTCACGCCCGGCAGCACGGTGGCAGTGGTCGGATGTGGCGGTGTAGGCATCAACGTAATCATGGGCGCTGCCCTGGCCAATGCGACGCGGATCATTGCCGTCGACCTGAGGGAGAGCCAACTGGAGTTCGCCATGAAGTTCGGCGCGACCCATGCCGTAAACGCCTCCGACGGGGATCCTGTCGAGCGGGTGAAGGAAATTACCGGCGGCAAAGGCGCGGACTTCACCTTCGAGGTGGTGGGCGCCACCCAGACCATTAAGAATGCCTACGAGATGACCGGGAAGTCCGGCGTCTGCACGCTGGTGGGGATCGCGCCCTTTGGCGCTGAGGCTCCCCTTAACGCTGTGGACATGGTACGGATGGAAAAGACGGTGCGCGGCACTTACTACGGCTCCACCCACGCCCGAGTCGACATGCCCAAATTCGCCGACCTTTACCACGCCGGCAAGCTGAATCTGGACGAATTGGTGGTCCGGCACTATACCCTCGAACAGATCAACGAGGCCTACGACGATATGGACAAGGGCGAGATAGGCCGCGGGGTCATAGTCTTCTAGCTGGATCCGCCAAAGACTCCCTCTTACTCTGGGTGGGTACGGAGCACTGCCGCAAATAACCATTGCGTGAATGTCAACATGACCAACATCACTATCAGGCTCGTAGAAACCGAAGAGGACATGGAGGCGGCCGTAGGCATCCGCTTCCGTGTCTTCGTCGACGAGCAGTCTGTCCCGCCGGAGATCGAGCTGGACGAGTACGATGCGGTTGCGACCCACGCGATCGCAGTTGAGGGCGGGCTGGCCGTTGCCACCGGACGGATGTACGTGGAGGACGGTGAGGCTCACATCGGTCGTATGGCTGTCGACCTGCCGCATCGACGTCGCGGCGTCGGGGGACTGGTGCTGCGCTTCCTCGAAGACGAGGCAAAGTCCCAGGGCGCAACCGAAGTCGTCCTCCATGCGCAGGACTACGTCAAGGCTTTCTATGCCGCCCACGGCTACGAGGAACACGGCGACACATTCATGGAGGCGGGTATCCTCCACGTCGAGATGCGCAAGGCAACCTGAAAAGCAAATGGCCGGGCAATCGCCCGGCCTCTCTGAAAAAGTGACTCGGTCGAACTTGCTAAGCCACGCCGGCGGGCTGCAGCACGGTCTCAATTACTTTTACCTCAATCTTGGCGATGTGGCTGGTGGGCTTATCGCCAAGCGCCTTCCGCTCGTCGGAGCCGAAGTAGGCGGCTTCCTTCTCCGGAATCTCCTCGGCGCTGTTGAAATTTCGGATCCAGATGAACTCGTTGCGGTCGGCATTGACGAACGTCGCCGAAATCGGCATGCCGATCTTGTCGTGAATCGGCCGAATCTCCTCGTCGAATACCTTGAGCCATGAATCCATCATTCCCCGGTTGATGGTGTAAGTCCGCAGTTGCGCTACCATGATTGTCCCTCTCCAATAATTTCGTTTCCGGATATGATCCCGTCTACGCCACCGCGTAGTGATTCAGAACTTCCTGGTCGAATGCCAGCCCGAGCCCGGGCTTGTCGGGCACTTCCAGGTTGCCGTCTACGAAGGCGGGGGTCTCCTCCCACAGGCGCAGTGACCACGGCATGTACTCCACCGTCAGGCCGTTGGGTATGGATGCCATGAGCTGGATATGCACCTCCGGCACCAAGTGGCTCACCACTGGCAGGTTGAAGGCCTCGGCCATCGCCGCCACCTTGCGCCACGGCGTAATGCCGCCCACCCGCAGCAGGTCGATCATCACGATGTCCACGGACTCGTTCTCGATTAGCTGCCGGAAGGGGTTGACCCCGTAGACGTACTCGCCGGAGCATATTGGCGTGTAAAGAGCATCGGCTACTTTGGCCATGCCCTGGTAGTCATCGTGGGCGACCACGTCTTCCAGCCAGAAAAGATTGTAGTCTTCGACACGGCGACCCACTTCGATGGCTCGGTTCACGCTCCAGAGCTGGTTTATGTCGCACATCAGGTCGATGTCGTCACCCACCGCGTCCCGCAGCGTGCGAATGCGGTCGACCTCCCGGCTGGCGAGGGCCTCGGCGCCCATCTGAGTTTTCATCTGCCGGAAGCCTTTCTCCACCAGCATCGGCCCGATTTCGGCGAGCCGTTCCACGTTCACTGGCCGCATCAGCGCACCGCTGGCGTAGGTGGGCACGGCCTTGCGGTATCCGCCCAACAGCGACGCCACGGTCTGTCCCAGCGCCTTACCCTTGATGTCCCAGAGGGCCATGTCAACGGCAGCAAGCGCCATGGTCAGCAGCCCGCCAGGTCCGGCGCCGGACGTGGCTTCCTGCAGCCGTCCTACGATGCCCTCGATCTCCATCGGGTCTTCGCCGATAGTCAGTTCCGCCAATGCGTCCACCGACATTCGCAGGGCTCCGGCAACCGGGCTTGCTGAGAGCGCAGGAACGAAGGTGAGGCCGACCCCTTCGATGCCTTCGTCCGTCGTCATCTCAAGAGTAACGAATGCCCGCTGCCGGCCTGTGTCGGGCAGGCTGTTGGCAAGCGGATCGTCGGCGGGTGTGTGAAGGAGGCGCGTCTGGTAGCCGGTAACTTTCATCGAAAACCACCCTGACAGCATCTGGGAAAACCGCCGTCATTCTACCACAGCCACCCCATTTCCAAGGGTCTTGACCGGGTTCAGGATCAAGACTATACTAAATCTGGTTTAGTAAACGCCCTTGGGTAATCGAGGTGGCTATGAGCGAGATGACAGGCGAGGATTATTGGGAGAATCTTGTGAAGAGAAGCCTGTGCCGCTTCCTGCTACTTTCGCAGCTGGACAAGGGACCGCTTCATGGCTACGCGGTCAATCAGGCCATCAAGGACGCCTGTAACGGCTGCTGTGAGCCCACTGAGGCTATGGTGTATTCCACTATGAAAGAACTCCAGGACAACGGCTACGTGGAGAGCAGAATGGAGGAACACCAGGGCCGTCAAAGGCGTGTCTGTTGGCTTACTCCGACGGGAGAGGAGGCTTTCCGCTCCGCCGGTCGGGTCTGGGAGCGAATGCTGCCCGCGATCCAGGACTGCGTGGTACAGGCCCTTGCTCCGGTGCCCAGATAGAAAGAATACAACCTTGCGACGTTAGTAGTCTAAAACCGAGGAGATAGAAAATGGCCATCAATCAGGACGACATCAAGGAACTGGTCCGGGAACGGTACGGCGCTAGGGCACAGCGCGTCATCGAACTGAGCCCAGTGGTGGAACACGGGGCTGAAGAACACTCTGGCAGCTGTGGCTGCGGCCCTTCAGACGTCGCTTGCTGTGGCCCCGAAGACCTCGATCACGCCCTGCGCCTGTACAACGAGGGGCAGCTTGCCGGGCTGCCCGCAGAGTCCATTGCCGCCTCGGCCGGATGTGGCAACCCCACCGCCCTGGCCGGACTGCAGCCCGGCGAGCGGGTGCTGGACCTCGGCTCCGGCGGCGGCATCGACTGCTTCCTGTCGGCCCAGCAGGTGGGGCAGACAGGGCACGTTACCGGGCTAGATATGACCCCCTCCATGCTGGAACTGGCCCGCAAAAACCAGGCGAACCTCGGCCTGAAGAACGTCGAGTTCGTCAAGGGCGAGATGGAGGCGATGCCCCTGCCCAGCGACACCTACGACGTAATCATCTCCAACTGCGTCGTCTGCCTGTCTCCCGACAAGGACGCTGTGTTCAACGAGAGCTTCCGGGTGCTGGCGCCCGGCGGGCGAATCCACCTGTCCGATGTGCTGGCGCTCACCCCCGCGGGCCCGGCGGTAACCGACGCTGAGAGCTGGGTATCCTGTGCCGCCGGCGCGGAGTACCACGAGGTGTACATCGACCGGCTGCGCCGCGCTGGATTCCAGAACATCGAAATCAACGGCGAGGGCGTAGAGTTTTGGGACGAGTCAGAGAAGGAGACCTACACCAACACCGCGAGTTTCAAGGTGACAGCGAAGAAGCCTGCGTAGTCGGCATTACTCTTATGCGGATGTCTGCAGCGGGGGCGCACGACGATGCGCCCCTTTCCGCGTGTCCTTCGCTGTCAATTCGTCAGTGGTATTTGATGGTCTTGAATGCCTCTGCGTACTTGAGGCCCACCTTTGCGGCGGTGTCCGCCCTGCCCATGGGGAAGTACTTTTCGGCTGCTTCCGGTGAAACCTGGGACCTGTGGGCCTTCAGCGCTTCCACGGCGGTCTCCATGTAGTCGGCCACGTCCACGAAACGATCGGAGCCTTCCAACCCGCCCACGATCCAGACTTCCATGACCTTGTGCGGCTCCAGCCCTTCCTCCAGCAGTTCAGGGAAAGTGAGGCGGTCCCGGGCCGTGGGAAACACCGCTGCCAGCGCGGCCTCGCCCGTGGCCAGGTGGTCCGGGTGGCTGCCGTAATAGCGGCTGTCGATGTCTCGCGTAGGCGGTTCCGTAATGACGATATCTGGCCTGTAGCGGCGGATCTCCCGGGCCAGATCCCTCCTCAGTTGCAGGGTGGGTTCCAGGTAAGAGTCGGGATAGCCGAGGAATACCACGTCTTTGAGGCCAAGTATGTGAGCGGACTGCTTCTGCTCGTCGGCCCGAATTTTCGCCAGACGCTCAGCAGTCATTTCCGGGTCGTCGCTGCCCTTGGAGCCGTCGGTGCAGAGAACCAGCACCACTTCCCAACCCTCGGCGCAGAACTTGGCCAGCGTTGCGGCACAGGTCCATTCCATGTCGTCGGCGTGGGCCATGATCACCATCGCCCGACTGTACGTTCCTTCCCTATCTGAGTCCGCCATCTCTTCCGCCTTTGTCAGTCTGAAGCCTTTGTGTCGGAAACCGTAGACAGGTTAACGTAACGCCGCCACAGTTTCCACCCGCAGTTGTATTTGGAATGCCCCGGTGTTAGCCTCAAATCAATAATTGTGTGGGTCAGGAGAGCGCCTGATGACAAGGCTGTGGGCCATGACAGTCGATTTCGAGGATGTAGCCTTGGGCGACACGCTGCCCGTTCTCATCAAGTGGGAGACAGAAGAGAGCATCCAGCGTTACGCTTCCATCCACGGCGAAATCGACGAGGACGACGATATTCTTGCCGAAACGCTCCCGACAAGAGCTGTCGACGGCTATGTGACCGAGCTGCTCACCAAGGGCTTTCCCGCCGAGCGACTGGAGGCCGACGGCAGCGCCGTCGAAGTAGAGCATCTGCAACCCGTTCTCGCCAACGACACCATCAGCCTCTCAGGCCGTGTGATTGACAAGCGCACGGCGGGTGGCCTTCGCCTTATCGAGTGTGAGGTCAGCGTGGAAAACGACCGGCGCGAGGCTGTGGCCCGAGCTCGGGCCGTCGTCAGCCTGTAACACGGACTACGATTTCTCTCGCTCTACCGGGTTGGATAGCACGCCGATCCCGGGGATCTCAACTTCGACCAAGTCGCCGTCATTCAGCCCCACGGTCACGCCGGTTGACCCGGAGAATATCAAGTCTCCCGGCTGCAGGGTAATCTGCTGGCTGATATAGCTGACTATCTCGGCGAAGGTGAACAGCATTTCCTCGGTGTAACCGTGCTGCACCTCTTCGCCGTTGAGCCGCACGATCATGTCCAATGCCTGTGGGTTGATGTCGGTCTCGATCCACGGTCCCACCGGCGCGAAGGTATCGGAGCCCTTGGCTCGCCAGAAAGTCCAGTCGTCCTTCTGCCACGCCCGCTCGGATACGTCGTTGCCGCAGGTGTACCCAAGGATGTAGCTGCCAGCTTCCTGGGGGCTGACCCTTCTACATGCTTTCCCAATGACTGCGACCGCCTCGCCTTCGTAGTGGACCTCTCCCGAAGTGTCGTGGGGCAGTATGATGGTCTCGCCAGTGCCTGTCAGCGAGTTGCGGGCCTTGATCCAGGGCTCCGGGTGTTCCGGAACATGCGGGTCTTCGTCTCCAAGGACGCCGGCGGCGAACTCGAGGTGGTTGGCGAAGTTCAGCCCCGGGGCCCAGATTTCCTTTGGGTCCGTCGGCGCGAGCAACTTCACATCCTCTATTTTGCGCCGCTCTCCATTGGCCTTGAAGTCAGAAAAAATGTCGCCGTCGATTTCGACCACTTCGTCGCCCTCTACGATCCCGTGGGCGGTGTGTCCGTTATGGCGGAACCTGGCAATCTTCATAGATGCTCTCCCTGAACGACGCAACAGCGCCTGTCTCCGGAAGAATGTAGCCGCTGGACGGACTGCTGGCAACCTGCCGATGCAACAAGCAGGTCTGGAGGAGGCTCTCGCGCTCAGCTAATCTGGTATACAATGGTGTGCCGAAGCGAACGGATGGCGCTTCGTAATTGCGCCTTGCCGTTGATCTAAAGGAGCAATCGTGAAGCTGGGATTCTTTGTAACCAATCAGTACCTGCCTGGCGAGTCCATGCAGGAGAAAATCCAGGACAGCGTGGAGCAGGTAGCCGCGGCCCGGGATGCCGGATTCAGCCTGATAGCTACCGGCCAACACTACCTGGCGGCGCCGTACCAGATGAGCACGGTGTTTCCGCTGCTATCGCGGCTCGCTGCCGAGTCCGGCGACATGCAGGTCGCCGCCACCGTGCTACTGCTGCCCCTGCACAACCCGGTGGAACTCGCGGAGAGCATCGCCACCCTCGACTGCATCACCGGCGGGCGTTTCGTATTCGGCATCGGCCTCGGCTACCGCGATGAAGAGTACACTGCTTTTGGCGTCAAGCGGGAAGAACGGGTTGGTCGGATGAACGAGTCGCTGGAAATCATCAAGCGGCTCTGGACTGAAGACGAAATGGAGTACGATGGCAAGTACTACAACATTCCCAAGACTCAGCTTGCCAATCGCCCGGTGCAGCTGCCTCATCCCCCGATATGGGTTGCCGCCAACAATGACGTCGCCATCCGGCGCGCTGCGCGATGGGGATATCCCTGGCTGATCAACCCCCACGCCACGGTGTCGATGGTTGCGGACCAGTGGACCCGCTACACTGCCGCTCTGGACCAGTACGGCAACCCTGTTCCAGCAGACCTCCCGATGATGCGCGAAATGTATGTGGCCACCGACCGCGAGAGCGCCTACATCGAAAGCCAGCCATATCTCGAGGGAAAGTACGCTGCATACGCTTCGTGGGGCCAGGATAAAGCGCTCCCTGGTGAGGAGTCGTTCAGTGTGCCCTACCAGGATCTGGCCAGGGACCGCTTCCTCCTGGGCTCGCCCGACGATGTTGTCGCTGAATTAAAGCGCTACTCGGAAGAACTGGGCGTCAACATGATGATCTTCCGGATGCAGTGGCCCGGGATGCCCCAGGAGCAGGTCCTCAGGCAGATCGAACTGCTTGGACGTGAGGTTATCCCGCAGGTCAAGGACCTGTAGCGGGACACTGCTGCCATGAAAGAGCGCCCCATAGAATTCTGCTACTGGGTGGACGAACGGTTCCTGGCCGGCGAGTATCCTGGTCACCTGGACGAAGATAAGGCGAGAGCAAAGATTGATGCATTGCTGAATGCTGGTGTTTCGGTCTTTATTGACCTGACCGAAGGCGACAAGGAGCATGCATTTATCCGAGGCAACAAGCTTCGTCCCTATGAATCCGAGATCGGTGGGGCTACATATTTGGCATTCCCAATCAAGGACATGGGGGTTCCAGAAAGCCACGGATTCACCGAAAGAGTATTGAACGCAATTGATGAACATATTGCGGACGGGCACACGGTATACGTCCACTGTCTGGGTGGGGTAGGCAGAACAGGAACTGTGGTGGGCTGCTGGTTGAAACGAAAGAAAGAACTGAGCGGTGAGGCAGCCCTTAAACGTCTTAATGACCTCTGGGAGCTGAACCCCAAGTCAGCATGGCGCAAAACTCCTGAAAGAAAAGAACAGGTAGAGTACATTCTCAACTGGAACGAGCCATAAACAGGCAAGGAGTTTGACCCTTGGTCCCACCTGGAGACATCGGACCCATTCCCATCTGGGTCGGCGTTTACGTATTGTTCCTGCTGGCGGCAGCGGCAGGTGGTTATGCTATCTACCAGCGGGTCTTCCGCCTGGTGCTGCAGGGCAGGACAGAAGCCCGTTTCGACAGACCAATTGAGCGATTGACTGGCGCTATGGCAATCGTGTTGGGACAGAAGAAGGTCCTGCAACGGGTGCCCTTCGGCGATTGGGCCGGGCTTGGCCACGCGGCGATTTTCTGGGGCTTCCTCACGTTCATGCTGTCCTACGCAATCTTCATCTTTGCGGCGGCGGCATGGAAGCCATTTCCCGAGTGGTTACTGACCGAGACAGGCGCGATGGTGTACAGCAGCTATCTCGACATACTTGCCGGCGTTCTGCTGGTGGTGTTGATCTGGGCTGCCGTACGGCGATGGGTGGTACGGCCTCGAAGGCTGAGCTTTGACCTGACGCGCAACCCCGACGCCATCATCATCGTTGGCATGATAGGCGGGTTGATGGCCTCAACCCTGCTGACCCACAGCTTCTATGTTGCCGAGGGCAGCACTGGGCCGGAAGCCGACGTCATTATCGGCGGCGCGCTGGGGAGGCTGTTCATTGACTGGGGAATCAGCGAGTCGGCCGCCAGTGTCCTGCAGGGATTGTTCTGGTGGATACATTTCGCCATCATCCTGTTCTTCACGGTGTACATTCCCTTCTCCAAGCACATGCACATGGTTGCGGCGCCGGTCAATGCTTTCTTCCGCACGCTGGACTCGCGTGGAGCTTTGCCGGCAATGGACCTGGAGAATGCCGAGCGGTTCGGCGCTTCGAGGGTGCAGGACTTCACCTGGAAGCAGCTCCTGGACGGCTACGCTTGCGCCGTCTGCGGTCGCTGTTCCGACGTCTGCCCGGCGAACGTAACTGGGAAACTCCTGTCTCCCATGCATATCGTTGAGAACCTGAAGGACCACATGGTGGAGATTGGCCACCAGGGAGCGCGCGATCCCGAGCACGTGGAGCCAATACCCATCCTGAACAACGCCATCCCCGAGTCTGCGATCTGGGATTGTCTGAACTGCGGCGCCTGCATGGAGGAATGCCCGGTTACTGTAGAGCACGTTCCCACAATTATGGACATGCGCAGATACATGGTGCTTGAGGAGTCCAACGCCCCTGAAACGGCGATGAACGCGTTGATCAGCCTGGAACAGCGAGGCCACCCCTGGCGCGGAACGCAATTCTCCCGAACCGAATGGGCTGAGGGGCTGGATGTACCGACCCTGGCGGAGCATCCGGAAGCCGAGATCCTCTTCTGGGTGGGGTGTACGCCGGCCCTGGAACAGCGGAGCCAGGCCGTGGCGCGATCCATGGTCAAGGTGTTGAAGGCGGCCAAGGTTGACTTCGCTATTCTGGGCGACGAGGAGACCTGCACTGGCGACCCAGCCAGGCGAATGGGCAACGAGTACCTGTACCAAATAATGGCGGCGCAGAACATCGAGACCATGAACAGTTACAGTGTCAAAAAGGTGGTGACAATCTGCCCGCACTGCTTCAACACCATCAAGAACGAATACCCGCAGCTTGGTGGAGAGTTCGAAGTCCTGCATTACAGCCAGTTTGTTGACGGACTGATACGAGAGGGTCGGATCAAGCCAGTCAAGATGATGGACGTCACTGTTGCCTACCATGATTCCTGCTTCCTGGGCCGCCACAACGGCGTGTACGACGAGCCGCGCAACGTAGCCCGCGCCATCCCGGGCCTGAAGCTGGTTGAGATGGAGGGACGTTGCCGTCAGCGAGGCTTCTGTTGCGGCGCCGGTGGCGGCCACATGTGGATCGAGGAGAGCCAGGGTGAGCGTGTCAACCACGTCCGCACCGACCACTTCCTGGAGACCGAGGCACAGACGGTGGGCGTGTCGTGTCCCTTCTGCCTCCAGATGATGACCGAGGGAATACAGTCCAAGGGAATGGCCGACCAGAAGGAATCCAAGGACGTTCTCGAATTGCTTTCCGAGAGCCTGGAAGACTAGGCAACTTGTCTTGAGTATTTGACCAATCATTGCTGCAGAATAGGCGTAGCTGAGGAGGAGAGAGGATGCCGGGAATCGACCAGGTAAGCATCGTTCGCAAGTGCAGTGTGTGTGGCACGGAAATAGAGACCGTACAGGTCAAGAAAGACAACATGATGCTGTCGTCCAGGGAGTTGATCTGGTGTCCAGGGTGCGAGGCAGAACACCCGGAGAGCCGCGACATCGCTGAGCGCCTGGAGACCATCAGGAAGGAGCAAGACTCGTATCCTCAGTCCCAGATGGCGGTGCCCTTCGGCGAGCCGCCGGTACGCTGATATGACAACAGAATCCAACGATCCTGAGGCCCGGTCATCCGTGGCGCTGGTTTTGACCGGCAACCTGTTCTTCATACCCCGGATAGAGTCTGCCGCCATCCGTTCCGGTCTGGAGGCTATCTACGGCAATTCGGCGGCCGGTCTGCTCAAGTCGACTTCGGGACGCGATGTGGCCTTGGCGCTGATAGACCTGGAGGCAGATGAAGAGGTATGGGTCCAGGGGTTATCCGTGCTGGCTGAGGCACTAAAGCGGCCCGCGGGAGGCCCGGAGGACGGGACGATTTCCCCGCCGCTCATAGCTTACGGTCCTCACGGCGACGCTGAAACCTTGCGTAAGGCGCGGTCGTTAGGATGCGATGCCGTGCTTACGAAGCGGGACTTCTCCCAACGCCTCCTTGAGCTCATGGGGAGCAGAGGGCAGGCCGTTATTTCGCAATAGGGCCGCGGATAACCAGTCTTCACAAATGCTGTGGCCCTGGATCGAAAAACGCTTCGTTTTCTTCCCTGAACCGGACGTTACGGCCAATCCATCCCATGCAGGGTTGCCCTACGAGGAAGTTTCTCTCACGACGGCTGATGGCCTGAAGTTGCATGGGTGGTTTATCCCCGCACCAGCCGATGCCGACTGCTCCGATGGGCAGACCTGGTTGTGGTTCCATGGTAACGGAGGTAATGTCGGAACTCGTGTAGGGCAACTGGAGCGGGCCCACCACCTGCTGGGTGTCAACCAGTTGATCTTCGACTACCGGGGATACGGGAATAGCGAAGGAAGTCCTTCGGAAAAGGGGACGTATCTCGATGCCCGGGCCGCTCTGCTGTACTTGAGGCAAAGGGCCGATTTGGATGCGACCCGTATCGTCTATTTTGGACACTCGCTGGGTGCGGCAGTGGCAATCGAGCTGGCGGCATCGGAACCTCCCGCCGGTATGGCGCTGATCTCGCCGTTTTCTTCCATCCGCGACATGGCCGATCTGACCCTGTCCGTGCCATTGGCAGGATGGGTGGTGCGCAACCATTTCAACTCAGTGGAGCGCATCGGCGAGGTCGATGTTCCGCTGATCATTCTGCACGCTGAACTGGACGAAATCGTACCTCACTCTCAGGGCGTCAAGCTGTTTGAGGCCGCCAATCACCCCAAACAGTTTGTGACTTTGCCCGATGCCTCCCACAACAATGCCCACTACGTGGCGGCAGACGTCATGGCTGATGCTCTGCTGGAATTCCGGGATGAGCTGACCAGTGGCATCTTCGAATAGATATTGCCCTTGGGCCAGGACTACGTTCCTATATGCTGGGCAGCGTCTGGCGACTGCTATATGCCGCTTACAATTTCGGTCTGAATATCCACCAGTTCCGTGTCGCTGCGTGTCTCTTCGATAAAGTTGATCAGGTTGGAAAGCATGGCGTCCGCATGAGCCCGGTCATTGCTGACGCAGCAGACCCCCAACGTCAGACGCTGACGAAGGTCGGTGTCATCCACTTCGGCGACTGCCATATTGAACCGTTTCCTGATGCGGTCGCCAAGGGATCGGGCGATTTGCCGCTTCTCCTTCAGGTTTGACACTTCCGGCAAGCGGAGGGTCAGCTTGCAAATTCCGACGTGCAAAGCAACTCCTTTTTTGGTGCATTGTTGACCATGGAATTGAGGAATGATTTGTTTTATAGATTGTTCATTGCATTGACCTTCACCAAAGAGCATTATAGATTGTGACCGGCGTCGCCTCTCGGATGCTTGAGGAAAGCAAATTTTGAGGATGAAGACCATTTATGGCTGGAGCGCAGTTTGTCCCTGATGAAACTCGTGGGGAAGTGCCTGAGGTGGTAGTAAGCAGGCTACCTCAATACCTGCGCATCCTAAACCGCCTCATGGAAGACGGAACCATGGTTGTCAGTTCCCAGCAATTGGGAGAGAAGCTGCAGGTGACTCCTGCTCAGATCCGCAAGGATCTGAGTTATTTTGGCAGATTTGGGAAACAGGGGCGGGGATACAGTGTGCGGGACCTACTGGACCGTCTGCGACAGATTCTAGGCGTGAACGCTTACTGGAACGTCGCGGTGGTAGGCGTGGGCCGCCTGGGGCGCGCGATAGTGAACTACCCGGGATTCAATCCGGATGGATTTCACCTGGTCGCAGCTTTCGACATCAATGAGGAGGTCATCGGCCAGGACGTTGGAGGTCTAACGGTCCAGTCTCTGGACGACCTGCGTCGGGTGGTGACCGAGAGGAAGATAAGCATAGCCATTGTGGCCGTTCCCGTTTCTCACACGCAAGAGGTGGTAGACCAATTGGTGGCGTGCGGTGTGCGGGCGATCCTCAACTACGCTCCCATAATTCCGCATGTCCGGGAGGGCGTAAGAATCCGGAATATCGATCCGGTGCTTTCCCTGCAGTCGATGACCTACTACATCAACAGCGAAGAAATATAATACCCTCTCCCGAATGGGGAGAGGGTATAGATTCTGCCGGAGGTTTGTTCTCTCCTATTGAGGCGAACTGCTGACAGATGGAGGCAGCTGCCCCCCACCTCGTGCCCGCCGTCTTCGCGCGGTTTCCAGACGGACCTGGGCGCGTCGGAGGGAAGCCAGGGCCCTTTCCATCTGCATCTCGCCGGGCCGGTTGGCGATACGTTCCTGGGCGCGACGCATTGCTTCCTGCGCCCGCTCCTCGTTGATTTCCTCGGAATGTTCGCAGGCGTCGGCCAGGATTATGACCCGATCGCCAAGGACTTCCATGAAGCCGCCGGTGACCGTGAAGTAGCTGTCCGATCCACCCTTGCGGATGGTCAACTCGCCGGGCTGCAGCATGGTCATCAACGGGGCGTGTTTCGGCAAAATGCCCAACTGCCCGTCGATGCCCGGGGCTATGAGCATATCTACTTCTTCGCCATAGACCTGCCGCTCGGCGGTGGTTATTTCCAGTAACATCGGCATGACGCGTTACCCCTGCGCGCGGATTCCCTCGGCCTTTTCGATTGCTTCATCGATCGTACCGACCATGTAGAAGGCCTGTTCAGGGAGATCGTCGTGCTTTCCTTCAAGGATTTCTGAAAAGCCGCGAACTGTTTCCCGTACCGGAACATATTTGCCGGGCTGGCTCGTGAAGGTCTCCGCGACGAAGAACGGCTGAGTCAGGAATCGCTGGATCTTCCGAGCCCGGAATACAGTCATCTTGTCTTCCTCGGAAAGCTCTTCGATGCCGAGGATGGCGATGATGTCCTGAAGCTCACGATAGCGTTGCAGCACCTGTTGAACGCCGCGGGCCAACTGGTAATGTTCCTCACCCACAATTCGCGGCTCCAGGATTCGCGAGTAGCTGGCCAGCGGGTCAACGGCGGGATAAAGGGCCTGGGCAGCCAGCGAGCGTTCCAGGGACACCACCCCGTCCAGGTGGCCAAAGGTAGTCACAATTCCTGGGTCGGTGTAGTCATCGGCGGGAACGTAAATGGCCTGGAATGACGTAATGGAGCCGCTGCGGGTGGAGGTAATTCGCTCCTGTAGCGCGCCCATCTCCGTGCTGAGGGTGGGCTGGTAGCCCACCGCGGAAGGCATCCGGCCCAGCAGAGCAGAAACTTCCATGCCGGCGAGAATGTACCGGTAGATGTTGTCAACGAACAGCAGGACGTCCTGATTCTGCTCGTCGCGGAAATATTCACTCATTGTCAGTCCGGTCAGTCCGATGCGGGCACGGACTCCGGGAGACTCGTTCATCTGCCCGAATACCAGTACGGTGCTGGAGAGGACGCCGGAGTCCTGCATCTCGTGCCATAGGTCGTTACCCTCGCGGGAACGCTCGCCCACTCCGGCGAAGACCGACACGCCCTGGTGAACCGCTCCGATGTTTCGAATCAGTTCCTGAATGATGACGGTCTTGCCTACGCCGGCGCCGCCATAAGCGCCGATCTTGCCGCCTTTCATAAAGGGCGTGATTAAGTCAAACACCTTGATGCCGGTTTCCAGAATCTCGACAGAGGGACTCTGGTCATCGAAGGTGGGCGGATCCCGGTGGATGGGCCATCTCTGGGCGGTCTCAACTGGACCCAAGTTGTCCAGGGGGGTGCCGGTCACATCGAAAAGGCGGCCCAGGGTCTCCGGTCCGACGGGAACTGAGACCCGCTCTCCTGTGTCGTTGACCTCGACGCCACGAGCCAAGCCGTCCGTAGCGCCCAGGGCAAGGCAGCGGACCCAGTTGTTTCCGATGTGCTGCTGCACTTCCAGGACCAACCTCTCGCCATTGTTATCGCATTCGACTGCGTCGAAGAGGTTGGGCAGTTCGTCTGCGGGGAATTCGATGTCAACAACGGTACCGATTACCTGAACGATTTTGCCGGTGGCCATATTACTCTCCTGAAACCCGGATCAATGCCAGCGCTGAGCTTAAGCCCGCAGGTACAAGGCCCGTGGATCTATGAATACCTCTTCTTCTTCCATGTTGAGGCTTATCCTGAATTTCTGCATCATGTCTGCGCCGATAATCAACTCTTCCGCCAAGTCATCGCCGATATAGAAGGTATAAACCAGTGGAGTGCCTTCCACATCCACGGCAAGAGTGATTACTTGGTCAACTGTAAAGGTCTCGTGCCCGTCGGCCATCATAAAAGTCATGGAAACCGGTGAGGCAGCAAACTCGCCAAGGGGCTCTGCAATGTCTCGCCTGACAAATGAAGACCCCGCTCCCGTATCGTAGAGGACACGAACTGTGTCGGAGTCACGACTTCCGGTCACGTAGTATTCCTTGATGATAATTCCCATCGTTAGCCTTCCAGCACCGCCATGCCTCCGATCAGGTCGAGGAGCTCGTTGGTGATGCTCTCCTGGCGTAGCTTGTTCATCACGAGGGTCAAATCTTCACCGAGTTGCTTGGCGTTGTCGGTGGCATTGCGCATGGCGACCATGCGGGCCGATTGCTCGCTGGCGATTGACTCGAGGAGGGCGTGGTAGACCTCCATCTCTACAAACCTCGGGAGGAGGTTGCGAAGGACCGCAAGATTATCAGGCTCGTAGATGTAGCCGACCCTCTCAGCCCCGGTCAGTTCGGACGGCGTAATCGGGAGCAGTCGGTCCACCACCGGAGTCTGTGAGAGAGTGGAGTTGAAGCGGGTATACGCCACATACACCTCGTCCGCCTCATGCTCCGAATAGGCATCGACCAACAGTTGGGAGATGGCCACAGTATCGAGGAGCTGCGGTGTTTCGCCAAGGTCAGTAAACACCGCCTTGAGATCACTCCCTGACCTCACCATGAAATCGCGCCCTTTCCGCCCAACGGCAACAGCCTGCACGGGTACTTCCTGGTCCAGTATGAACTGTCCCACACGTCGATTCAGGTTGGCGTGCATGCCGCCGCAGAGACCGCGGTCAGGGCTGATTACGAGCACTGCTATACGCTCGACCGGACGCACCTGCAACAGAGGCTGACTCGCGGAAACGTCGTCCTCGGGTTGAGCTGCCAGATGGGCAATCACATCCTGAATCTTCTCGGCGTAGGGCCGTCCCTGCAGCACCGCATTCTGGGCCCGGCGCATCTTGGACGCTGCGATGAGCGACATGGCGTTGGTCACTTTTCCAGTGTTTTCAACGCTGCGGATGCGCCTCCGAATGTCTCTTACGCTGGGCATTCTCTAAGCCTTTATTTTAGTGTGTCTGCAAGGGGAACAGAGTATTGTGCGCTGATCTACACCGCGAATGTTGACTTGTAGGCCGCTATGGCGTCGTTCAGTTTGGCCTCGGTCTCGTCGGTAATGTCACTTGTTTCCGTGATGCTCTCCATGATGTCCGGGTGGCTACCGGAGACGTGGCGAAGCAGGCCCTGTTCGAACTCTGCCGTGCGCTCTAGCGGCACGTCTTCCATGGCGCCGGAGTTGACCGCGAAAAGGATCACCACTTCCTGGTCCAGGGACAGCGGCGCGTATTGCGCCTGCTTGAGCACTTCCGTTGCCAGCTGACCGCGGGCCAGCTGTGCCCGGGTGGCTGCGTCCAGATCAGCGGTGCCGAACTGGGCGAAAGTCGCCAACTCGCGATACTGGGCAAGGTCCAGGCGGAGACGTCCGGCTACCCTGCGAATGGCCCGCGTCTGGGCGGCGCCGCCCACGCGCGAGACCGACAATCCCACGTTCACTGCTGGCCGGATGCCAGCGTTGAACAATTCGGGCTCCAGGTAAATCTGGCCGTCGGTGATGGAAATCACATTGGTAGGGATGTAGGCAGAAACGTCGCCAGCCTGCGTTTCAATGATGGGCAGGGCAGTGATGGAGCCGCCGCCATGCTCTTCGTCCAGTCGCGCTGAGCGCTCCAACAGTCGGCTGTGCAGGTAGAAGACATCGCCGGGGTAAGCCTCACGCCCGGCAGGGCGCCTCAGCAGCAGAGACATTTGCCGGTAGGCCCAGGCGTGCTTGGTAAGGTCGTCGTATACCACCAGGACGTCCTTGCCCTGCTCCATGAAATACTCGCCCATCGCGCACCCGGCGTAAGGGGCCAGGTACTGCAGGGGCGCGGAGTCTGACGCACCGGCAGTCACCACGATTGTGTGGCCCATGGCGTCGGCTTCATCCAGAGAGCTGACCACCTGCGCCACTTTGCCCTGTTTCTGGCCTATGGCGACGTAGATGCAGATCAAGTCGCCGCCCTTTTGATTGATGATGGTATCGATGGCGATTGCGGTCTTGCCCGTGGAGCGGTCACCGATGATGAGTTCGCGCTGACCTCGACCGATAGGAATCATGGAGTCGATGGCCTTAATGCCAGTTTGCACGGGAGTGTTGACGGACTGGCGGACGACCACGTTGGGCGCAACAGTCTCTGCGGAGCGGCTGCCGCTGGTGGAGACGCTGCCCTTGCCGTCCAGGGGCCGGCCCAGGGGGTCCACCACGCGGCCCATGAGCCCTTCGCCCACTGGCACTTCAATGATGCGGCCCGTTGATCGTACCCGATCGCCTTCCTTTACGGCGTTCGGGTCGCCCAGGATGGCTGCGCCGACGATGTCGGCTTCGAGGTTTAGGGCCAAACCAAGTATGTCGTTTCCGAAGTCGAGAAGCTCGTTGGAGCGCACCCCCTGGAGGCCCTGGATGCTTGCAATTCCGTCGCCCACCTGAACCACGGTGCCGACATCCACCAAGGCCAAGTCACCGCCAAATTCTTCGATTTGGCGCTTAATCAGCGAAACAATGTCCTGTCCCCTGGTTGCCATGGTGGACTCTCCTTGCCAAATGGGTTAGTTGTCACCATAAATTTATGTGAGTATATCCTTCCCAGCCAATCACGGAAAGCGCGGAGCCTAGGTTTGCCTCGTTGTTGGGCGGTTTCCCAGAAACATTACTGCCTGCGCCCCGTGTCCATGGGATTCGCAGGCCGCAACCACATCTTCGAATTGTTCCCGTGACCAGTCGTGGCTAACGAATTCCGGAAGCAAGCCGCTCCCGGAGTCCTTCCAGCTTTGCTCGCGCGCTACCGTCCAGCAACCGGTCTCCGATCTGGATTACCAGGCCTCCGAGGATTTCCTCGTCGACTTGCGCAGTCACCACAACCTCGCGGCCAATCAGGCCCGAGATAAAGCCGGTGATACGCTCGACCTCGGAAGGCTCCAGCGGTATGGCGGTGGTAACTTCGACACGCTGCCGGCCTTCCTGCCTGTCCAGCAGTTCGGCGTACTCTTGGCAGGCGCCTGATATAGCGTCCACCAGGCCCCTTGCAACGAGCAGGTTGACCATGTTGCGCACCATGGCATCGATCCCGCCCAGCACCGTATCGACCGCGTTCCTCTTGTCTTCGGCCGAAACCCCGGCGTGCTTCAGAAGCGCGTTGAAGTCGGCGTCCTCGAATGCCTCGGCAACCAGCGTGAGGTCCTGGCCCCACAGGACGGTGCGGTCCTGATCCTGGGCCAATTCGAAGACCGCTTGACCATACCGTTTGCCTGATACCTGTCCGGCCATTGGTCAGCTAACCCCTTCGCAGGCTTTCGCCTTCTTCCAACACTTGGGTAATAAGTTCCTCGTGGGCCTGCCTGTCCAGGGAACGGCGGACCACACGCTCGGCGGCGGTCATTGCGAGATCGCCGAAGCTGGCCCGTACTTCCTCAATTACCACGTCGCGCTCGCGCTGGATATCGGCCCGTGCCCTTTCGACGAAGTTTTCCGCCTCATTGCGGGCGCGTTCCATCTCCTCGGCGCGGAAGCGTTCCCCCGCTTCGCGAGCTTGCTCCATGATGCGCTGTCCTTCCCGACGGGCCTCGACCAGTTGCTCTTCGACCGCTGCCTGGGAACTGGCGGCCTCTTCGCGCGCGCGCTCCGAGGCCTCCAGGCTTTCACGGATTCGCTCGGCCCGCTGGTCCATCAGGCGGAGAATGGGCCTGTAAGCAAACAGGAGCAGTATCCCCAGGACCAGCAGGAAGTTGACGAGGTAGATGATCAGACTTGGGCCATGGATTCCCAATGTCTCAAACATATCGTGCCTTTTGCCGAGCTAGAAGATGAATCCAATCATAATCGCGGCCACCAGGGCGTAAATGCCCAGTGCCTCGGCGAACGCGATGCCAAGAATCATGTTGGTCTGGATGTTACCGGTGGCCTCGGGATTGCGGCCGATGGCGCTCATGGCGGCGGCGCCCAGGATGCCGATTCCGATGCCGGGGCCGATCAGTCCCAGTCCGATGGCGATGCCCGCGCCCAAAAGCTTGGCTGCATCCGCTTCAATCTGGGCCAGCGGTAGATTCAAAAGTGCCGAAAGGATTTCCATCTTCCCTCCTTGGGTTTGTCAGACCGAGTTTAGGGTTGGATTTTGCCTAGTCCTGTCTGGATGAGTAGATTGCGAAGATTCCGCCCAAAGCCGCGGCGGCTATTCCTACAGTGGCAAGTACCATGCCGAATATTAAAAATTCCATTTGGTGCCCCTCTCTAAGAGTCCCCTTCAGCGCGGGTAGGGGTTAGGGTGCGAATGACTTGGCTGCTACCTAGTGATGCTGTTCGTCGTGTCCTTCGTGTTCGTGGGCTGTCATGGCTATCGCCGCGAAAACGAGGGTGAGGCCAGCAAAGATCAGTCCCTGGATCAACCCCACCAGCAACTCCAGTCCATACACTCCAACGGTGGCAATAAACGGCACCAGGAAGGCCGATATAAGCACCAGGATTTCGCCGGCGGTCATGTTTCCGAACAGACGGAAGGTAAAACTCACGAGCCTGACGAATTCGCTGAAGGCCTCCAGCGGACCGACGAAGAAAAAGTCGAGCAGTCCCTGGAAGGCGTCCAGCAGCTTGAAGTGGAAAAGGGCACTAATCCCGCGGGATAGGCTGGCCACCCGGATGAACTTCCCGAAGTAGCCGATGCCCAGCATCTTAATTCCCAAAAATTCCACGAAGACGAAGGAAACCAGCGCCAGTGCCAGAGGCATGTTGATGTCGGTCCCAGCCGGTCGCAGCAGGTGGACCTCAATTTTGCCGTCCACCAGGGTTCCCAGCGCGGGGTAAATCGGCAGCAATCCGATCCAGGCGTTAATGAGAACGAAGAGGAATATGGTCGCTATGACCGGAAAGAGGAGCCGTGCGCGACCAGGGCCAACCGTGCCCTCTACGAACCGCAGCAGAGCTTCTATTACAATCTCACAGAAGTTCTGGAAGCGACCGGGCACCAGCCGGGCCCGATGGGCCCCAATTACGAAGATCCCCACCAGGACGATGCTGGCTATCCAGCAGGAGAGGAGGGTGTTGGTGATGATGAAGTTGGAACCCTTGTAGGGGCCTTCGTCAAACACCTCCTTCTCATGATCGTCGAGCTTTTCCGGACCGTGTTCACGTTCATAATGCTCGACGTGGAGAAACTCGACGTAGTGGTCGTAAGCGCCGCTGGGCGCCAAGACCTGGGGGGGGAGGTGAACTGCTGGCTTGGGGAGTATGCCTTCCGCTGCCTCGCCAGCATCTTTGGATGCCTGATCCTGGACGAAACCAGCCCCGATAGCTCCGGTAATTAGCCCGGCTACCGCCAGGGCCATTATGACCAGCAACCCGAAAAGAAGCACGCCGCGGCTCACGGTTTCTGATCTCCGTTAGAGCCGGAATTTCGAGGAGTGGACTCGCTGTTTAACAAGGGCCTCACCATCTTGTATAGACCATAAAAGCCAGCGAAAGTGCCGAGGAGTACCCCCAGTAATGTGAAGAGGGGTTTCGTCTCAAGCCGCTGGTCAAGAAATACTCCTGCCAGCACGCCAAGCACCAGGCACGTTGCCACGTACCAGCCCAACCCCAAGAGACGCAGGGCGAGTAGCCGTCGCTCCATTTCACCGCTTAAGCCGGGCTGCGCTCAACTCAAACGGCGGGATTTTATCACCCGGCTTAGCGAAAGTCAAACAACGAATTTCGTCAAAAGAGCCCAGGTGTGCTATAACCGGGGCTCATAGATGCGAGTTGATTTCGAGAGCAGAGCTATCTGTTTCCGAAGTCCTCCAGATCCAGCGAATCTATGAAGTCAGTAAAGGCAGACATGCCTTCCAGTTCCTCTTCCTTTACCTCAGTGCGACGCTCTTCCGATGGTCGCACTTCCTCTCCTGGAGGAGTAAGGCGGTTGCCTTCCTTGTCAAGTTGAATGCCGGCCTTGTCCAATACGGAGTCGTTGGCGAAGATGGGGACCTGCGCCCTGACAGCCAATGCCACCGCGTCGCTGGGACGGCAGTCTATGTCCTCCTGCGCGCCATTCACTTCAATGCTGATCGTCGCGTAGAAGGTGTCGTTCTGGAGATCGTTGACCAGGATGTGCCGAATCGACCCACCCATTTTGTCAATGACTTCACGGAGCAAGTCGTGGGTGAGAGGCCGGGGTACGCTGAGGTCCTGCAACTTGACGGCGATGGCGTCCGCTTCTGCCGGGCCGATCCAGATGGGAAGGTAGCGGTCTGAGTCGTTTTCTTTCAAAATCACGACTCGCTGGTAGCTCATCGGACTGACCCGGATGCTATCAACAGTCATCTGCTTCATTTGAGATGCCTCCGAATAAGTCCTTAATAATCGAAAATTTTAGTCCCGCGCCAATTTGCATGTCAACCCGAGCCCATCATGAGCGACGGCAACACCCCCTCCAACGGCAACAATTGGGGCTGCCATGGTCGGCAGCCCCTTTTAAAAACCAGTGGAGTGCTGAATGCTGGCGTCGATGCTAGCGCACCATTTCTGGCTCTTCGTAATAGCTGGATGCCAAGTTTGCAGAGGCTGGGCCCGACAGGACATCGATGCCCCGGCGCACCACTGAACTGATGTTGCTGACCTCCTGCTCAAGGGTGCGAAGACTGCGCAGAGCATAAGCATCGGCCTCTGACCGGCAGACCTGCGCCTGCTGTTCAGCCTGCTCGACCATCCTGCGAGCACGTTCTTCGGCGTCTCTGAGGATGGTCATGGCCCGCTGTTCGGCCTGCGAGACGAGTTCGTGCTTGTTCAGACGCTCCCGGTAATCGTCCTCCGCCTGGGTCTTTGTGCGGCGGGCGTCCGTCTGGGCCATGTTCATGATGTGGTCTTTCTGTGCGAGGACCTCTTCGGCCGCCCGGACTTCCTTGGGTACTGCCAGGCGCAGCTGGTCGACCAGCTCCATCGCCTTGGTCCGGTCCACCAGGATGTGACCGTTGATGCGTGACGACTTACTGGTGTCGATGAAAGTTTCCATCTTGTCGATAACATTAATAATATCTATGATATCCCCCTCTCCCGGTCACTACCCTTCGACGACCGGATTTCCAAATTTCGCGTATAGCGCTTCCGCTACGTTGGGAGGGACCATCTCCCGGATGTCTCCACCTAGTTTGGCAACCTCCTTTAAGAGACTGGCGCTCACGAACATATAGTCCTGTGAGGTCATGAAGCAGACGAGGTCTACCTCCGATTCCAATTTGCGGTTCATGAAAGCCATTTCAAATTCGTACTCAAAGTCGAATCCGCTACGCAGTCCCCGCACAATGACTCTGGCGCCGATTTCCCGGGCGTAGCGCACTGTCAGGCCGGAATATTTGACAACCTTGACGTTTGGCAGGTGCCCGCAAGCACTTTCGAACAGTTTGACCCTTTCGTCGGTGGTGAAGAGCAGGTTCTTGGACGGCGTGTCATAGACGCTGACCACAACTTCATCGAACAACGCCGAGGCCCGGGCAGCGATGTCCAGGTGCCCCACGGTAACCGGGTCGAAGCTCCCGGGATAAAGCGCGACTACCATGACGGCACGATCCTATTGGTATCTGTGAGAGAATCGGTTTCCTTCGGCTCGTTCAGGTAGAAATCAACCACATTGTCTCCGTATTGTCGGTGGGTCACTCGCCTGAGGCTGCCATAAGCAGCCAGTAGTTCAGTATGCCTTGAGTGTCCCGCTATGACCATTCCACCCGATTCAATGAGACCATCTTGCACAGAAATAGCCGTCATAACGTCGTGGAAAGCCCCCATGCGGTAGGGAGGATCCAACAGGGCCAGGCTGTAGCCTCCGGGCAATGTACCAAGGGAGCGAACGGCGTCATTCTGATGAACGGCCGAACGTGCCTGGAACCCGGCGGAAGCCAAGTTTTCCCGTATCACAGTGCACTGGCGACGGTCGCGCTCCACGAAGTCGGCCCAACTGGCACCCCGGCTTAACGCCTCTATTCCGAGGCTTCCGGTGCCAGCAAACAAGTCAAGAGCGCGCTGCTCCCGGTACTGCTCGACTGGCAGAATGTTAAAGATTGCCGACCTTACTCGTTCGGTGGTGGGTCGGACGCCCCGGACTGCAGCGCCTTTCAGGCGTCTGCCCCGGGCTTCACCGCCCCCTACGCGCATGGTCCTGACACTGCCGAATTATACAAGGCCCTCTATCTTCATGCCCCAAAACATAACACAATTTTAGACTAATTTTAAGACTATGACCAATCTTTGGATACGTGACAAGCCTTTTTCAAGTTGACGCTGAGATGGGCCTGTGCTACGATGCGGCACACTACAAGCAGTTATAAAACCCGCGATCTACTTCGGTCCAAAGGCCTACATTCGGAGCAAGGACGCCGGATTTAGCTTTACCGGTCCATTCTCAAATCCAATCATTTTTGGTGGCCGGGACGTTTAGAGGACCACAAAACAGATGAACTTCAGCCAGCGACTGGCGGGTTACACCCCGGACAGGGATTCGGTGTTAACCATTGGGGTGTTTGATGGTGTTCATCTGGGCCATCGGCACCTGCTTGACCACTTGATAGAATGGGCAGGCACAGCCTGCGTCCCAGGGGTCATCGCTTTTTCAAACCGCCCTATTACCGTATTTCGTCCCGGGACGTTCCCCAGCTACCTTACCACACCGGAGCACAAGGTAGATTTGCTCAAGGATGCCGGGATCGATCTGGTTGTGCCGCTGGAGTTCACGGAAGAGCTTTCGAGAGTCACTGCTCGCCAGTTTGCCGAACTCCTCAGCGGGACAATGCGTATGAAGGGGCTGGTGCTGGGGCCTGACTCCGCGCTGGGCCAGGGGCGAGAGGGCGACCGTGCCTTCATGCAGTCCGAGGGCGAACGACTGGGGTTTTGGGTGCGGTCGGTCCCACCACTGGAAATTGACGGCCAGGCGGTAAAGAGCCGGGTAGTCAGGCAGGCCCTCGTTGCGGGAGAAGTTGAGGCCGGATCCACCCTCCTGGGGAGAAATCACACTCTGACCGGAACGGTGGTGGTTGGCGATCAGAGGGGGCGGACCCTCGGCTTCCCAACCGCCAATATTGACGTTTATCCTGGCCTACTCTGGCCCGGGGACGGAATTTACGCCACCTGGGCACACTTCGGAGGCCGCCGGTACCTGTCCGCCACCTCCATCGGCGTTCGCCCCACCTTTGGATTGACGCAGAGGCTGGTTGAAGTTTACGTGATGGACTTTTCGGGAGATCTCTATGGGCAGTCAATGACCGTAGAGTTTGTCGAGAAAGTGCGGAACCAGGAAACCTTTGCAGACATTGACGCCCTCATCAGCCGCATAGACCAGGACGTAATGGAATCCCGGGAGGTCCTTGCCCGATCAGAGTCCACTGTCCCTCTCCCCGGAGGGAAATCTTAGGGTGGGGATGGAGACATGCTCGACTCCCGAACGCTGGACACCATAGTAAACCGCGGCGTCAGCGACATAATTTCCCGCGAAGAGTTCGTTCGCCTATTGCAGTCAGGCCAGAAGCTGCGCCTGAAGATGGGATTCGATCCCAGTCGGCCCGACATACATCTGGGCCACGTGGTCGGGCTTCGAAAACTGAGGCAGTTGCAGGACCTCGGGCATCAGGTGATCCTGATCGTCGGCGACTGGACTGCGCAGATCGGGGATCCGAGCGGTCAGTCGGCAACCCGTCCCATGTTGACACACGAGGAGGTGATGGAGAACGCCGAGTCGTATCTCCGACAGTTCTTCAAGGTCGTTGACCGGGACCGCACCCAAGTGGTGGAGCAGAGCGAGTGGTTCGGCAAATTCAACCTCGCAGACATCATCCGCCTGACCGGTCGCTTCACGGTTGCCCAGTTCCTCCAGCGTGCGGACTTCGCACAGCGTTACGCTGAGCAGCGAGCCATCGCCATCACGGAGTTGTTGTATCCCCTTCTCCAGGCCTACGACTCAGTGGCCATTGAGTCCGATGTGGAGTTTGGCGGGACCGACCAGATGTTCAATCTTCTTGTCGGCCGAGAACTCCAGGGGATGATGGGTCAGACACCCCAGCAGTGTTTCATGATGCCCATACTGGTTGGCACTGATGGTGTCCAGAAGATGAGCAAAAGCCTAGACAACTACATCGCCGTTGACGAGCCACCTGACGACATGTACGGAAAGGTGATGTCTATCGGCGACGCTCAGATCGGCCGTTATTTCGAACTGCTCACTGACCTTCCGTCCGAGTCACTGTCCGACCTGGAACGCGACCTGGCCGAAGAATCCGTCAACCCCATGGAACACAAGAAGCGTCTGGCTTGGGACATTACCAGCCAGTTCCACGACGCTGCGGCCGCTGATGCGGCGCAGGCGCAGTTCGAGCGGGTAGTCCAGGGGCGCAGCCTGCCGGACGAGATTCCGGAAGTGTCTCTGGCAGACCTTGGCCAGCACTCCGAATTTCCCGCGGGGGCTATCCGTGCAGACCGTCTGTTGGTGGCGTGCGGACTGGCGGCCAGCAATGCCGAGGCTCGGCGTCTGCTGTCGCAAGGTGCGGTGGAGATGATTCCCAGGGCTGGAGAACCCACCCGTCTGAATGACGAAAGGGCCACGGTGTCAGCCGAGGCGGGCGATGTCCTGCGTGCGGGCCGACGCCGGTTTGTGCGATTCTCCGCGTAAAGTCAGTCAGGCTTTCGCTTTTACCCGCCGTGTGGCGAGGTCGCCCGTCTTTGACACCTCTCGGAACTGCTGACTAGACTTGCCGATATACTCTTTCAGCCTCTCCCTGAGTGGGAGGGAACTTCCCTAATTGACCCGTCTTGGGACGCTACGGAGGAACTCCTTGAATTTCGACAAAGAACTGCAAAAGCTGGAGGAACGCACCTCCGAGTGGCGTGGCCGCCAGGACCCGTCTTCCCAGCGACGCCCTGAGTTTCGCACGCCTTCCCAACTTCCGGTGGAACAACTCTACACTGCAAACGACACTGCAAGGGAAGACTACATGGAGTCGGTGGGTCTGCCTGGGGAGTTTCCCTATCTCCGGGGCATCCACGACACAGGCTATCGGGGCCGGCTGTGGACTCTTCGCATGTTCGCCGGGTTTGGGAGGCCCCAGGAAACCAATGAGCGGTTCAAGTTCCTACTGGACCAGGGCCAAACGGGAGTGAGCGTAGCCTTCGATATGCCGACTCTATATGGGTACGACACCGACGACCCACGTGCTTTCGGGGAATTCGGCACCTGCGGCGTTGCCGTCTCGTCGCTGGCAGATATGGAGACGCTCTTCGACGGCATCCGGCTGGATGGCATTACGACGTCGATGACCATCAATGCACCGGCGGCAATTATATGGGCCATGTACTTGGCGCTGGCGGAAAAGCAAGGAGTGTCCCTGGACAAGGTTGGGGGGACCATACAGAACGATATCCTCAAGGAGTACATTGCTCAGAACGAGTACATCTTTCCGCCCCAGCCTTCAATGCGACTGGTTACCGACACAGTGGAGTTTGCAACCAAGCGAGTGCCGAGATGGAATCCCATCAGCATCAGCGGATACCACATCCGTGAAGCGGGATCCAACGCGGTGCAGGAGTTGGCTTTCACGCTGGCGGACGGCTTCGAGTATGTCCGCCACGCCCAGGAGCGCGGGCTGGACGTGGATGATTTTGCGCCAAGGCTCAGCTTCTTCTTCAACGTGCACAACAACTTCTTCGAAGAGATCGGCAAGTTCAGAGCCGCGCGGCGAATCTGGGCACAGGAAATGCGCGACACCTTCGGCGCCAAGGACAGCCGCTCGCACAAGCTGCGGTTCCATGCTCAAACCTCGGGACAGTCGCTGACGGCGCAGCAACCGGAGAACAACGTGGTCCGCGTTTCGCTGCAAGCGCTCGCCGCGGTCCTCGGAGGCTGCCAGTCGCTCCACACCAACGGCAAGGATGAGGCCTGGGCGCTACCATCGGAAGAGGCAGCCCTGCAGGCCCTCCGCACCCAGCAGATCATCGCTCATGAGACTGGAGTAACTGACACCGTCGACCCACTGGGTGGCAGCTATTTTCTGGAGGTCATGACGGACCAGCTGGAGAATGGAAGTTACAATTACTTCCGGAGAATCGAGGACGTGGGCGGCGTGATTCCGGCGCTGGAAACGGGCTTCCTGCAGCGGGAGATTGCGGATGCATCGTACATCTATCAGATGGAAGAAGACCGCCGCGAACGCATTACTGTTGGCGTAAATGAATACAACACGGGAGAGGAGATGGACATACCTCTCATGCGGGTTGATCGAGAGGGAGAGCGCCTGCAAATAGATGGCATCAATGAGGTGCGCCGAACTCGCGACAGTCGGGATGTGGCGGAAAAGCTTCGAGCCCTTGAGGCGGCGGCAAGGGGCAACGAGAATCTGATGCCGCCGCTTATAGATGCGGTGAAGTCCTACGCCACCCTGGGCGAAATGATGGACGTCTTTCGGGAGGTCTTCGGGGAATATCAGCCCACCTGGGCGTTCTGATATTCTCGGCATTCGACAGCAGGGCGGGATGATTCCGCTGCCGGGCGATTGCCAAAGAGAGAGGGGCCCCGAACTGATCGGGGCCCCTTGAGTAGTATAAGGTCCTGGTCGGTGCCTATTCCTCTTCTTCCCTGAGGCGCTTGGCTTCCTCGATAACTCGCGGCTCAAGGTTGGCAGGAACCGGCTCGTAGTGGTCGTATTCCATGGAATAGAAGCCTCTTCCCTGAGTCAGGGAGCGCAGGTCCTGAGCATAACGCAGCAGCTCCGACTGAGGTGCTTCGGCATCAATGACCGTAACGCGATCCTCGGGATTCATGCCCAGAATACGGCCCCGCTTCCCGTTCAGGTCGCTCATCACGTCGCCGGTGAAAGCGTCCGGCACGGTGATGGTCAGGCGCATTACCGGCTCGAGCAGTATGGGGCTTGCCTCGCTGACGCCCTTCTTCAGCGCCTGAACGCTGGCGATCTCGAAGGACATTCCAGAGGAGTCCACGCTGTGGAAGCTGCCGTCGTAGAGAACAGCCTTGAGGTCCACGAGCGGGTAGCCAGCCAATGCACCTTCGTCAAGCGCCTTCACGACGCCCTTTTCGACCGAGGGGATGTACTCCCGTGGGACCCTTCCGCCAACGACCTCGTTGCCGAACTGGAAGCCCTGATCCCGGTCCATCGGCTCCAGCCTCAGTAACACATGTCCAAACTGTCCGTGGCCTCCGGATTGCTTCTTATGCCGGTACTCGGACTGGGTGGTCCTGGTGATGGTCTCTCGGTAAGGGACCCGCGGCAGTTTAACTTTCAGATCGGCGCCGAACTTCCGCTTGATCTTGTCGATGGCAACATCAATCTGGGCTTCGCCCAAGCCTGTTATCAGCGTTTCGCTGGTACTGGCATTGCGCGACATCTGTAGGCTTGGGTCTTCCTCGACGATACGGCTGAGGGCCAAGGACATCTTGTCGAGGTCGGCCTTTGAGGCGGGAGAAACGGCTACCCGGTAATAGCCGACGGGCGTATCTATGCGTTCAAAGCTTACCTGGTTGTCCCGCACGCAGAGGGTGTCGCCGGTTACGGTGGAGGACAGCTTACCGACCGCTCCAATGTCGCCTGCGGTGACCTCCGTCAGATTCTCCTGGTTCTTGCCCTTTGGCAGGTAGAGCTGACCCACCCTCTCGGACTGGCCCTGGTTTGCGTCCCATACTTCGGAATTGCTCTTGATCGTGCCCTGAAAGACTCGGAACAGCGACAACTTTCCAACGAAGGGGTCGGCGGTTGTCTTGAAGACCAGGGCGGCCAACGGTGCGCTGGAATCAGCCTCGTACGACACTTCGTCGCTGCTGCCGGCCTTGGTCAGCGTTGCTTTCACTCCATCCACGGGAGAAGGCATGTATGAGCGGGTCATGGACAGGAACTCGGCCACACCCACATTCTCGGTGGCGGATGTGGCCAGTATGGGAACCAGCTCGCCCCGTAGCACAGCACCCCGCAGGGCGCTTTCGATTTCAGCGGCGGTCAGTTCTTCGCCGCTGAGGTAGCGATCCGCCAACTCGTCGTCGCTCTCTGCGGCCGCCTCGATGAGACGCTCGCGAGCCGCTTCGACCTGGTCGGTCAGCTCTGAGGGGACGTCAGCGTTGGGATCCGCCACGTTGACGACGCCTTTGAAACTGTCCGCCTGGCCGATGGGAATCTGGAAGGGCACGCACTGACGTCCGAAGGTTGCCTGGATGTCGGCAACGTTCCGGTCAAAGTCGGCGTTTTCCCGGTCCATCTTGTTGATGACGATCAGGCGAGACAGTCCGCTGGTCTCGCACATGCCCCATCCCCGTTCTGTACCCACGTCGACGCCCGAGGTGGCATCGACCAGGATGGCGGCGGCTTCAACCACCCGAAGCGCGCCCACCACTTCGCCTCGAAAGTCGTCGTAGCCCGGGGTATCGAGGAAATTCAGCTTGCAGTCTCCATCATTGACGGCAATCAGTGTCGTCTGGATACTGCCGCTGCGCTTGACTTCCTCTGGTTCGTAGTCGGAGACGGTGTTGCCATCTTCGACACGCCCCTGGCGGGTCACCGCCTTGGTGATGAAGAGCGCCGCCTCGGTCAGCGACGTCTTACCGGCACCGGAATGGGACAGCAGGGCTATGTTTCTTATGCTGCTGGCATCCATATGGGGCTTGCTCCCTATAGCAGAATATCTGTGACCATTCGACAATCGACAGATTAGCAGCGGATTGAGGACTGGCCGACGCCGCCCAAAGACAGTAAGCGTCCTGTGGGGACGTTTTGGGCTATTTTATGGGCTGGAGGCAAATGGCGCAACAATTTACGTAATAGATGAAGGGCCACTTCATAGTCCTTCAAGAACTCACGCCGTCCATCCTCTGCTTGACGAGGATTAGGCCCCCGAGTCCGTGGGTTGCGAGCCAGTTCGACCGCCAGTGCACCTCTCGTTCAAAAAAGTATCTCAAAGTGTCTCATTCTCTTCCAATATGGAGAGGGATGGAGGTTCTGAGCAACAGAGCAAGTGCGCCTTGATTTCTCAATGGGGAAGGCTGGATCTATGATTCAACGTTGCCGGGTGGAGGGGCTGATTTTTTGGTTTTTCCGGTAGTTTCCGGAAATTGGCGTGAACATGGAGGGCCTGCGTCGGGTCGAAGAGGGACCCAACAGGACAGCATCCCCGTTGAATTTGCTTTCATTAGTAGACATGGATCTCATGCTAGAGAAAGGTCACAAGGGCTGGCAAGGGACAACTGTCATCAGAATGGATCTGCGGCCATTAAGACGCGATGGCCCTGGTCTGCGCAATTTCCAGTTGGCTTTGCAGGCATTAAGTAGCTTGCAGTGGATTTTGGTAGAGAGAAGTCAGCAGCGCTGGCGAGGAGAGAATGTCAGCAATTGCCCGGGCCCTTCTCGGTAGGCAGTGGAGGCCGAAGCAGAAATTCGTAGACCGCAGCACCCAGTGGCCCTCCGACAAGTGGTCCCACAATGTAGGCCCAGAAGCCGCCGGACGGACCAGGGATGGCCATCTCGCCCCAACCTGCGAGGTAAGAAACCAGCCTGGGACCGAAGTCGCGGGCGGGGTTCCACCCACCCTGAGTCAATGGCGCCAGCATACTGATCATCAGAGCCACAGTTAGCCCAATCAATACCGGAGCCAGGTATTTCACCGGCAAGCTGCTGTTGCGCCGGTCTATCAGGGCAAAGATCATCATAACCAGGATGCCGGTTCCGATCGCTTCCACTGCTGCCGCGCCAATTGGAGAGACCAGCGCGAGGGCCGTTTCACTGGTCCCGGCAGCCCCGGGGTTGGGAAAATACTCCCCAAACATCATTGCCGAGATCTGACTTCCAGGTTCGCCTCTTGTTACCCCCTGCTGCTCTTCAAACCGGCGAATAAAGGAACTGTAGAGCATCAATACCGATACTCCGGCCAGAACAGCTCCCAGCACCTGCGAAATCCAATATGGAAGCAGCAGCCGAAGGGGAAAGTCTTGCGGACGAAAGATGGCGAAGGCCAGGCTGACAGCGGGATTCAGGTGGGCCCCGGAAACCGCCGCTGTGAGGTAAATGGCCAGCGACACGCCTAACGCCCACCCCACGGCAACCTGCCACAGTCCGACCTGAGCTCCGGCCAGCACGGCGGCGGCCACCACAGCGGTTCCGGCGAATACCAGAAGCCACGTGCCGATCACCTCGGCCACACAACGACGGAGCAGGTCGGGCAAAAGCGACTTGTCCCACTGTAAAAGACGACCCATCCGGCGTGGAGCCGAACCGGACGGGCCAATGGTAGGAGGCTCAGCCAAGACTGTAAGAGCCTTTCTTTGTGGGCGATGGCTGGTCAAAGGAGGGATGAAGGGGTGAAGATGGGTGAGGACCGTTTAAAAGAGGAGCAGACTCAACAAGGTGAGGGCGCGTCAATTGCTGCATAAGAAAATGCTAACGCCAACTTACGGCGTAAATCAACCCTCCATACCAGCAGGATGCGTTTTTGATCAGGTTGTTGAACAGATTGGGGATGGAGGTCCGGACTCTTGCATCCGGAGGTGCGCCGATTCATCGTCGGACATTTAGACTGATCCGGATAATTTCAGGTGGGTATTCGGCTGGCACAAGAACAATCTCACAGGCCTAACCAGGTGACACTAGGGGCAATCGGACGGTGAATGTGCTGCCTTCTCCCGGTTCGCTGCTGGCTTCCAGGGTGCCTCCGTGGGCTTCAACCAGCCTGCGGGCTATGGTCAGGCCCAGCCCGGCGCCGCCGGTCGCTCGGTCGCGTGACGGGTCTGTTCGATAGAACCGTTCGAACACAAGGGGGAGTTCCTCCCGCGATATACCGGGCCCGGTATCCGATACGGTGATGTCAATGCCGTTGTCGAGGGGGCGGCATGATATTCCGACCGTGCCACCCTCCGGCGTGTGGTTGATGGCATTGTCCAGCAGTATTCCAATAACCTGGGAAATTCGAGTGGGGTCGATCTCTATCTCTGGTATGGAATCCTCGACGTCAAGGCCAACGGAGATTTCCCTGGATTCTGCCCGAAGACGCACCGCTTCGACTCCAGTACGCAGCAGATCTGCTAAATCGACCGTAACCGCAGAAAGTTGCAACGCGCCAGCTTCCACCTGGGCGAGGAGCCGCAGGTCCTCCACCAGCGTTGAAAGATGAACGGCCTGCCCGTGGATCGTGTCTATGGTTTCGGCAGTGGGCTCGACGAGGCCGTCTCTCATGGCCTCTAGGTATCCCTGGATATTGGAAAGAGGCGTGCGCAGTTCGTGGGCGACGTCCGCAGTTAGGTTGCGTCGATGCCGTTCTGCCTCTTCCAGTCCCTCAGCCATAATGTTGAAGTTGCGGGCCAGATCGCGTATCTCTGAAGGTCCATCCGTTGCGGCCCTTTGGGAAAGGTCGCCTTCTCCCAATCGGCGAGCGGTGGCGCCCAGGCCCTGGAGAGGGGCCAGGGTACGTCTCGACAACAGCCAGACCAGCAGGATACCGAGGATCGCCGCACCTATTCCCGCCCAAAGCAGGGACCGTTTGACCTCTGTCGAGATGGTGGATGGAGCGGGGGCCACTAAAATTGCCCCCTGGAATTCCGGGCCTGGTATGCCGGCATTAGAGACCGTGAAGGTCCCGACCTGTACGCCGCTGTCGAAGATCGGGAACTCCCTGGCTTCGAACCTCCGGTCTTGCAATCCCTTGATCGACTTGCCGAACCGGACGGGCGGAAGATTCATGCTGGAATCCGCAACAAGGACATGTGACGAGTCATAGACCTGAATGCGAGTTCCAGAAACTGAGCCAGCCCGCTCGAGCAGTTCCTGAAGGGTGGCCTGGTCCTGCTCCCAGCCTTTTCGGGTGGCATAAAAGTCCGAAACGAAGCTATGCACGCGGGCCGCCTGGGCGGAGTCCCGGTCCCTTTCGAACCGCTGCGTCTGCTGGCCCGCAACCACTCCCGTGGCGAGTCCAATCAGGACCAGCGAAAGGGCCAAGGCCAGCACGAATCCCAGCGCAAGGCGGAACTGCAGGCTTGAAAAGAGACCGGAAAGAAGCAAGACACTACCCTTGCTCTTTTGTTGCAGGAGCTTTCAGGGACGGATCGAAGCGGTAGCCGCTGCCGTAGACCGTGTGAATGAATCGGTGGCCACCATCGGCTGCAGCGGCCAGTTTCCTGCGCAGGCTGGAGACGTGTGCGTCCACCGTGCGGTCGAAACCGTCGAATTCGTCGCCGAATACCTGATCGATGATCTGGTCCCGGCTGAAGGTGCGTCCCGGCTGGACCATGAGCAACTGCAAAAGGCGGTACTCCCTGGGAGTGAGGTGTAACTCGCTGCCGCAGACCCTTGCCTGCCGCGCCCTCTGGTCAAGCTCGACAGGGCCAACGGAGAGCGTCGCCAGTTCATCGCCGGAGTGCTCCCGCAATGTGCGGCGGAGTACAGCGCGTACCCTGGCTGCCAACTCCCGAGGGCTGAAGGGTTTGGTGACGTAGTCATCTGCTCCCAGTTCCAGACCGGCGAGGCGATCCTCTTCCTCCACCCGCGCGGTCAGCATGATGATCGGCACGGCCGATTCCTGCCTCAAGGCGCGGCAGACATCGAGGCCATTGATGCGAGGCAACATCACGTCCAGAACGACCAGGGCAGGACGCTCTTCCCGGGCCAAGGCAAGGCCGTGGCCGCCATCCAGGGCAGACAGCACGCGGAAGCCGTCCCGCTCGAGGTAGAGACGGGTCAGTTCGACAACGTTGGGATCGTCGTCCACAACGAGAACGGTCTGCTCAGCCTTGAGGTCGCCCGCGCTCATGTCAAATGCGCTTCGGGTCAATTGCCCCTCACAATGCCTCTGGGCGCAGATGGATCACATCCCCTCTGCGCCCGAAATTATGGAGGATTACGCTGTTGGCTGGGATTGCGCTGTTGGCTGGAAAGAGATCAGGTGGAATCTCCATTATCTGAGGGTTCAGGAGTGGCTGTGGGACTGTTCCAGTGCCCGCGCCCCCGGTGATGCCCGCGCCCCCAGTCTCCTTTGCCTCCGTTGTGACCTCCCTTGCCGAATCCAGTCCCTTCGCTCGATTCCAGCTTTTCCCGAATTTCGTCTGCTTGTTCCTCAGTGATGCTGCCATCATCGATGGCGGCTTGAAGTCGGCTCTCCAGGGTCTCCGACCGGATGTCCTTTAGAGCCTGCTCGATAGCATCGGATACATCAGAACCGTCGACATCCAGCGTTTCGCCTACTCGGTCGGCATAGTCCTGACTGCCAATGCCGTACAAGGAGTTCCCTTTGCCGTGCCAGACTTCGGAGGCGGCATTATCGCGATATTCCTGAGCTTGTTCTTCCGTCAGCCTCCCATCATCGATGGCCGACTGAAGCTTGCTTTCCAGAGCCTCGCTACGCATTTCCTGCGCTACGTCCTTCAAGGCGTCGGCGGTGGCGTCAGTATCGGTTCCCAGGGCTTCTGCCACCCGATCGGCTATGTTGGCGACGGAAGCATCGAAGGCTTCCTGCCGGACCTCTGTCTGGGCCTGAGATATGGCGTCAGCCGTCTCTTCTTCATCAGTACCCAGGATTTCGGCGACCTTTGCAGCCACGGCCGTATTGCGTTCTTCGTGATCACCGCGACCCCAACCCCAGCCATTTCCCGGCCCTCCCCAGGCTGCCGCCACTCCTCCGGTAATGGCAGCGACTGCCAACACGACTGTGAGGGCGATCAGAATCCACTTTTTCCTCATGCCTGTCATCCCGCTATTCGATACTTGCCGGGCGGCGCCACCCCGCTGTGAATATCAACTTAGCAGCCGAGTTTTAAGAAAATTTGAAGGAAACCTGAATTTGCAGGTTTCCTTCAATTCGATGCAGCATGAGGTGGTGCTGAGCTAGAAAGCTACGCGGTTGAGTACGGACTGATCCACCTTGCGCAGAATCAGGCGGCCGTCGTTGCCGTCGCCGAGAAGCTGGCCGCCGTCAACCATGACCTTGCCCCGCAGGATGACCGTAGTGGGCCAGCCTTCCACTTCCCATCCGGCCCAGGGGTTGTAATCGCGAACGTGCAGGTCGGTGAGAGCCAGAGGTTTCTTGTACGACGGGTCGATGATGCAGAAGTCGGCGTCGCTGCCGGCGGCGATGCAGCCCTTGCGAGGGTAGAGGCCAAGCAACTTTGCAGCGTTGGCCGAAGTTACGTCGACGTACCTCTCCAGAGGCATGCCACGCTTGACCACGGCTTCGGTGTAATTGACTCCCATCCGGATTTCGATTCCCACGTTACCTCCGCGAATATCGCGGACGTTGGTTCCGGCGATTTTGTCGAGATAGGTGGTGAAGCTGCTATCGGTGGCAGTGAAGGATAGGTCGCCTTTCATTATGCCGTCCCACAGAGCATCGCGGTCCTCTTCCAACTTCAGCGACGGGTAGGTGTGGTACTTCATGCCGTCGGATTCTCTGTATTGCTCCGCCTCGAAGGACAGTGCCAGGGTGAGTACTTCGCCGTATACCGGCATACCGTCGGCGCGAGCCTCTGCGATCACATCCTTGCCGTCGCTGGCGGTGACGTGAACGAAGTACATGCCCACACCGGTGCGCTGCGCCAGTCGCACCACATGCCGGAATGCGAGATCTTCGACCGTCTTGGAGTGGATGAGGTGCACGTTGTACCAGTCCCACAGGCCTCGTTGCTGAGCCAGAAGGTAGTTGTACATAACCAACTCATCATCCTCGCCGTGGACAGCCAGCACCCCGCCGTGGCGATGGATCTGCTCCATCAGGTCGCCGAGCCGGCCGGTGTCGATTCTCCCTACTGGTGTGAGGCTGGCGCCACCGGCTCCTGGAGGGCGGATGTTTGTGGTAAATATCTTGACGCTGGGGAACCCTGCTTCCACCAGTTCATGGAACCTGGCAATTGAGTCGGGGGAATTGCCCTCCCGGTAGATGCAGTGTGTCGAGTAGTCGGTGTAGGCCTCGCCCTGCCAGACGTTCATGAAGTCATGGATGCCGGCCGCCAGGTCCCCCTCGCTTGGGACCGGGGCAAAGTCCACAACGGTGGTGGTGCCGCCCCAGATTGCGCCAAGAGAGTGGACGGCAGGCCCTGCGTTGGGAGTTCCAGGCACGGACTCCTGGGCCCCCGGCTGTACGTTCGCAGCCGCGTGGGCGTGGGCTTCGACGCCGCCCGGCACCACGATCCTGCCGTTGGCATCGATTACGGTTGCCCCATCCTCCGGCAGCACTCCCGGGAGGGCCACTGCGACAATTCTCTCGCCCTGCACCCCCACGTCCCATTTACCAACGCCCGATGGCGTAACGACCTGTCCGCCTTTGATCAGCATATCCAGCATCGTAACAGCTCCTCAGGATGAGATTGGGGTTCGCCACAAAAGGGTAGGCGCCTGGAGGCGTTTGATTCTTATGACCCAAGTTTCCCATAAATGAGCATACCGTGATCGTCAATGTGTCGTTTGAGCGGTTCGTAGTTGATACTCTCATACGCTAGAACATCGCACTTCTGCGGAATGTGCAGATCATCCAGGTCCAGAGCGAGTCGCCCCACCATCCGCCGATCAGTAATACCAACGGTCGCGAGATCTATATCCGAACGCGAAGTGGCCCGACCGGTGGCATAAGAGCCGAACAGCTTGACTGCCTTCAATTCAGGGTAATGGGCGAAGACCTTGCACAATTGCTCCAGGATGTTTGAGGGAAGGCAGAACTCCGTCATTCCTCCATCTCCGCTGTTAGCCGTTCGTGCAGCGTTTCCAGTACGGGCAGGTAGTTGTCTCGAATATTGCCAAGCACTTCCATGAGTAGTTCAGTCTCGTACCGATGAGAGGTCTTGCGTCGGTCTTCCAGCATATCAATCCAAGTCTGGCCGTCGGTCACAAGTCCCGTGGACGCTGCGGTACGTATGACGTTTCTGGGCGTTACCGAGTCCATTATCACACCGTCATGTTCCAAACGGTCTTTCAAGGTATTCCAGCTCAACTCGAAGGTGTACTCGAACCTCTGAATTACTCCCTCCTTTTCCAGATCATTCAACTGGTCAATCTCGCGGCTAAAGGCTTCCCTCAACAGCGAAAATGCTCGGGAATAATTCCGGAAGCGATATTGCCAGCGTAATTCCTGCGCCAAGTTGGCTTCTCCCATCTCAGCTCTGCGTCAGGCGATGGGCTCTGCCACCTTCTCTATGTCGAAGGCGTAGAGTTCGGCGGCGGCTCCGGCAACTATGCTGGCCTGCTCCGGTCCCGGTACGCCATCCAGGATTTCGCCCAGGACCTCGCGAGACCGAGGGAACGTGGATTCCGAGTGAGGGTAGTCGCTGCCCCACATCAACCGGTCGACGCCGATAATGTCCCGCATACGTATTCCGACAGCGTCTTCCTGGAAGCTGAGATACACGTTGTTGCGGAAGAAATCGCTGGGTCTAACGTCGCCCTTGAAGCGGTAGAAGGCTTCCTCCTGACGCTCGACGTAGGTGTAATCCATGGAGTCCAGCAGGTAGGGTACCCACGCAAGCTCGAACTCCACGATCGCCAGCTTGAGCCTGGGATAACGTTCAAATACACCAGAGAAAATGATGTCGCACATGGATGTTGCGGGATAGAAGACTTTGGTGGCCCGACCGCTGGCGTCCCGCACCGAAGTTGCGCCGGCGCCGCGGCTGCGACCCTCTCGACGGGTTGCTGTGTGCAGGCTAATCGGCATCTCGAGGTCCTGGGCGGCTGCCCAGAAGGGTTCGTACTCGGGGCTGTCGTAGCGACGGTCCTCCCTCGGGTATTCGGTGATCATCGCCGCTGCCATGCCCAGCTTCGCGCAACGCTCCAGTTCGGCAACACCTTCCTGCACGTCGTCAAGGTTGATCATTGCCACGCCCTTCAGACGGTCGGGGTTCGTGGAACAGAATTCGGACAGCCAGTCGTTGTAGGTGCGGAAGATGGCAGACATTAGCCGGGAATCCGCGACCTTGTAGTAGAAGAGCCCCTGAGATGGGTAGAGAAGCTCGCCAGAAACGCCATCGATCTTCATGTCGCGGATATGCTGACTCGGGTCGTAACCACCGGCATGAACGTCCTCGAATCTACCTTGGGCCGAAATTTGCTCCGGGTTCTCGAATCGAGCTCCGGCGTTGGAGATAAGGCCGATGCCGGCAATCATCTGATCTCGTTCCACCACGAGTTGGTCCGAGTCTCCCACCCGCTGCATTCGCGGCGCACGGTCCCGGAACTCTGAGTCGATGCGTTCCGTCCACAGGTCCGGTGGCTCAAACACGTGAGAATCAGATGAGATCACGATAAGATTGTCCATTCCGGCCTCCAGGCCCCTGTTCCGGCTAAAGCGTTTCGCCGAGGGTTATGAGTTGATGAAATATTCTAACATCAACCCTCCCACCATCACGCTGCTTCCAGCGATACCAGCGGGCTCTGACGGATTTGCAGGATTCTGGCCAATTCGCTCGAGCGGCGGTCTTCGGTGCTGAGATTTGCCAGAACGGCACTTGCCGGCATGGACACGAGGTCACCGAGGCTGTGGACGGCCGTGGACTTGAGGCGCAGCTTGCTTTCCGGGTGTATGGGAAGCAGGTCTAAGGGGTAATTTCTGAGTATGGAGACGTCTTCGGGGGATACTTGGAGTGCCCTTCCGGCGCCTGCACTCACGGCGGCAAGGTAAGAAGGCAAATAGCCCGAGGCGACCCCAACCCTAGGATCAAAAATCTCGGGGACCCCCTGCAACAGGGAAGCAACCAAACGCGCTTCCCCGCAGAACTGCGACGACAGGCCTTCCATATCTACGTACGCACAGCCTATGCCGCCCGGCTCCACGGCTGTATATCTCGCTTCAAGACTGTCGACAATGCCCGCGAAGACGTCGCTGTAAAACTCGTCATGAGCAGGTAGCGTATGGGCTTCCGGGCAATGTAGGAGAGCTTCTTTCAGAGGCATCCCGGGTGTAACGCCCGTGGCTTCCGGTGAACTGTGCAGAACGACACTTCCTGAACCTCGGCTTTCTGCCAAGATCAACGGTTTGTTTCGAAGGACAGGGAACCGCTGCCTTTCTGCCTTGATCGGGAACCCGTCAATGAGGAGGCAGGCGACGCTGTCTGTACCGGTGTTGCGAGGCATTGGCGGTCTTAATGATCCCTTGTGAGTTTTCACATGGGTCCCAATTATAGAGAACAAGTGTTCCAAAACAAACATCCTATCGTCACTACTTTCGTCCGCAGAAGTTTGACCGTCCGAAGAAGTTTGACAGCAAAAACCGGATAGAATTGCGCCCCTGCATCGAGTAACCTTGGCCGAACAGCTTTTTATGGAGCCCAATACACGAAATGTTTGTACAAAGGTGGCCCAGAGGCCTGTCGCCCCAAGAACTGGCGAATTGGCTGAACGAACAATATGGCGAAGAGACTCTCATGGACCGGCTGAGGATGCGCGTGGTAGAGGTGGGACCGGAGGGCGCTGTCGTGGAATTGCCGGTGCATCCGGGCCTGTACACACCCCAGCATTTCATCCACGCCGGGGTGATGCTCAGTCTTGCGGACACAGCCGCGACCCTGGCCTCGGTAGCAGCATACCGAGGCGAGCTCGAGCCGGAGCAATTCCCGGTGGCGGTCTCTATTTCCAGCCAGATAGTTTCCAACATACAGGAGGGTCTGCTTGTGGCCACGGCCACCATCTCCCATCCCGGACGCACCCTTGTAGCTGCAGCAACCCGGGTTACGGACGGCACCGGTAAGCTTCTTGCGCTGGTCAATTCCACCCACTTTGTGAGGCCATTGGCTCCATGAAGAGGGCATCGCCGCCCCATGCCTAATACTGGAGATCTTGATATGAGTACAGTACAGACTGGATTGTCAGACATCAGCGACGAGCAGATGTGGTGGGCCGTTCTGTCCCGAGACGCAAGGTACGACGGCCGGTTTGTCTATGCCGTCCGGTCTACGGGCGTGTTCTGCCGGCCGGGGTGTCCCAGCAAGCGGCCGGGTCGGTCCCAAGCAGCATTCTTCAGCACCGCCGATGACGCTCAGGCCGCTGGCTTTCGGGCATGCCGCCGTTGCCAGCCCGATCGGCTGGGCGAGCAAAAAGAACTCGTGAGGCTGGCCTGCGAGTACATAGACGTGTTCATCGAAAGCAACTGCCTTCTCCCGACCCAGGCTGATGTATCCGAAGCCCTGGGAGTTTCGAGGCCTGAGCTGGGCCGCATTTTCAAGCGTCACGTCGGCATGACTGCGGCCCAGTACGCCAGGGGTCGGCGGCTGGACCGGTTCAAGAGCAGCCTGAGAAGCGGCACAACGGTTGCGGACGCCGTCTACGGTGCGGGATATGGCTCTACAAGCCGCATCTACGAAGACGCGACCCGACAGCTGGGCATGACTCCATCCAGCTATCGCAAGGGAGGGTCTGGTGCGATTATCTTCTACGGCGTGACCGGGTCCACTTTGGGCGGACTGCTGGTGGCAGCAACTAACAGCGGAGTTTGTGCTGTCAAACTCGGAGATGATACGGCGGTGCTCGTTGCTGAACTGAGAGATGAATTTCCGGCGGCAACGCTCCGGTCCGTAAATCTCGACAATGATGCTTCAGAAACAGAAGATTTGAAGAGGTGGACAAGCTCGTTGCAGGAGTATCTCGCGGGGCGCCAGGCAGACATCGATCTCCCTCTCGACGTCATGGCGACAGCGTTTCAATGGCGTGTGTGGCGTGAGCTGCAGTCGATACCACCCGGAGAGACACGCACCTACCAGCAACTTGCGGAGGGGCTGGATCACCCCACCGCCAGCCGCGCCGTAGGAAGGGCCTGCGCAACGAATCCGGTGGCGCCGATCATCCCCTGCCACCGTGCGGTGCGCAAGGACGGCGGTCTCGCAGGGTACCGTTGGGGCCTGCATCGCAAGGAGGCATTGCTGGAAATGGAGCGCCGATTATCTGGCTGACGAGACAAGTCCAATGACCTGCTCTAGCCGTATAATCGAAATCAGCGGAAACTGAGAGGTCAACTTGTTGCCGGCAGACCGGCTTGCCGTAACAGCGAAGATAAAGTTGATGGTAGTCGTCGTGCTTGTGGCGCTGGCGGCGACGAGTGTACTCGCCTTTCACGAGGCGCACGGGGCGGGCGGCGCGATCGAGGTGCTGGATACACAGGAGCAGGTGGACTTTCCCAACGGTGTGGGCCTCGCCATCACTGCTGAATCGGATACAGACATCGTTGAGGTGCGGGTGTATTTCCGCGCTTCCGGGTCGCGTAATTGGGGATATGCGTACGCTGATTTTGACGCTGGTTCCAAGATAGTCGCCACTCGCTCTCTACCAGTAGATGAGACCGCGTATATCGCCCCTGGCGTGGAGCTGGAATACTACTACCAGATCAAGGACGCTCACGGCAGCGTGCTGAAGACCGAGCGATTCAAGGTGGAGTACCTGGACGACAGGTATGACTGGAAACGCATCACCATTGGCCCGCTGGAACTGATCTACCACGATGTAAGCGACCGGCAGGCAGCCGGAGTTGCCCGACAGCTCCAGCAGGACCTGCAAGTCGTAACCGATCTGCTGCAACTGGAGCCGAAAGAGACGTTCAAGGGCGTGGTCTACAACAGCTACTCCGACGCCAACGCTGTTTTCCCCAAGCAGAGCCAGACAACCACGGACCAAGGGACCTTTGCCGGATATGCTTTTCCTGAGCAGGGGGTATTCGTGGGTCAAGGGCTCGACCGCCGCATAATCGTCCACGAATCGGCGCATATGCTTATGCGAGAGGCCGTGGGCGAAGACGCCCTGAATGTTCCGTCCTGGCTGGATGAAGGTTTTGCCAGTTACGTGGAGCCGAATGCGCGAGTCACGGACAGCCGCGAACTCCGCGAAGGGACACTTCCGCTCCGAGGGATGAATAACGTATCCGGTACGCCGCGGACCATAAGACTCTTTTATCAGAAGTCCTTGAGCGTATTCGCGTTTCTGATCGAGGAATACGGTCGCGACAACTTCCGGCGTTTGCTGGATGTGCTCGCGGACGGGGAGACAGTTGAATACGCGCTACTTGAGGTGTACGGCTTCGACGTGGATGGCCTGGATGACCGCTGGGCCGGCCTGCCCGTGGCGCCGGCGGGCAATGAGAGCGAGGCGCCTCAGGCCTCTATACAGCCCGCCTTGGACGATATACCTCCTCGCGAATCTCCTCCACTGCGGGAGCCAATGACCGCTACGGAAGAGGACTCTTCCGCTCAGGATTCGTCAAGGCAGGCAACGCCGCTGCCGAGACAGCCGGCGCAGTCTCGCGAGACTGGCGGTGATGGCCCCTCACCGTTCCTGTACTTTGATGTGTGGGTGCTGGCGGGTGTGGCAATATTGGTTGCGACGATAGTAGGAACGCGTTCGGTGTATGCCCGGATTCGAAAGAAAAGGGTAGCTGGGGAAGAAACGGATGACGGGTTGATTGATTCGGACTGGGAATACAGGTAGGCACATTCGACTTTCTCGGCATCCTCATTTTGTGTTTGCTGTCCAGTCTGGTATATTCTTCTGCGGCAAAATCGCGCCCGTGCCCGGATTTCTGGCGGCTATGAGAAGCTGTCTGTGGATCAGCATCTGTTGTTAGTTCGCAGGTGGCCTTCACTAGACTTGAGACATGTTCAGGTCATGGCCTTCGGGCAACTGCGCATGAGAAAGGTCTTTAGCATTAGGGTCACCTGTCGGCTGAAGTAAAGGCTATATGTGGCGACTGCTTCAGTTGCGTACTGTGCGCCGGATGAAATGACCAAGGATTGCAACCCATGAGAGAGTCCCATTGCGAGTGAGGGCCATAACCTGGTCGGAGATTGACCGCCTGGTGGACGGGCTGGCTGCCCGTCTTCCGCCCGGCAGCCGATGCTGGGGCGTTCCCCGAGGAGGAAGCGTGGTGGCCGCAATGCTTCGAAGCAAGCACGGCGTGGCCATCACGGCGGACTCATCCGAGGCTACTATTGCTGTGGACGACCTCATAGACAGCGGACGCACTGCGAGAATGGTAAAGGACAAATACAACCTCGAACTTGAGCCACTGCTGGTCAAGGAGAATTCGGACTGGATAGTTTTTCCGTGGGAAGGCACGGAACTGGCCGAGGATGCAGAGAACACCGTGACCAGGATGCTCCAGCAGATAGGGGAAGACCCAAATCGCCCGGAGCTCGAGGACACGCCCCGTCAGGTGGTGCAGTGCTGGGACGACCTCTTTTCCGGTTACCGCTACGCAAATAGCGAAGTTGATCAGTTGCTTACGGGCCCTCCAAGTGAGGAGACGGGACCGTGTTTGAAGAATGTTCCTGGCATGTTCGTATTCCCTGATATTCCCTTCATCAGCACGTGCGAAAATCACCTGCTGCCTTTCTTCGGCAGCGTCGATGTTGCCTGCCTGGGAGGCAACGACGCAGGTGGAATTAGCAGGACGCCGGAGGTCGTGAATGTGCTGGCGAGACGGTTGCAGACTCAGCAGCGTCTCACCGAGCAGATCTGCCATGCCCTCGCTGGAAAGTACGAAGGCGCTGGTGTCCGTATGTCTGGCACCAATCTCTGCGCGATGGCCATGGGGCTCGAGGAGCGCCAGTCCCTGGTGGAAACAACTGCCTTTAGTGGCAGGTTCAGACCTGATCCGGAACTCCAGAACCGTTTTCTGGGTCAACTCAAGAAATCCTGAGGTCTCGGAATTCCAGAATACTGAGGACAGACCTTCCACAGTAGTGCCACCCAAGCGGCACTCTTTGACATAAAACATGGAAACAGTTTCTGAATTAACACGAATTGTCGACCCCCTTGGATGCGTGATGCTATGAGAGTTCCTCTTGTGTTAGCTATGATCTTCTTGCTTCTGGCCATGATGTCTTGCGTGCTGCAGACGCCGGAGGCCGAACCGGCAGCGCCTGCCGCAACCGCCGAATCCGCTGAGCCCACCGCAGCCGCGCCGCAAAGCGCAGGGTCGGGGCCTATTCCGACTGTTGCCCACACCCCGACTCTGACGGCCGGTTCGGGCGGAATTAGCAGGCAATTTGCCGCTCCTCCGCCGTTAGTTCTGGATCCGAATACCGACTATATTGCTGACTTCCGCACCAACCAGGGTAACTTCCGAGTAAAGCTGTTTACGGCACAGGCGCCCATCACCGTGAACAACTTTGTGTTCCTCGCCCAGAACGATTTTTACGATGGCCTGGTTTTCCACCGAGTAATAGAGAACTTCATGATCCAGGGTGGCGATCCGACCGGCACTGGCGGCGGAGGGCCGGGCTACCAGTTCCAGGACGAGATCGTGCCCGGGCTGGTGTTCGACGCCCCAGGCAAGCTGGCCATGGCCAACTCCGGGCCGGGCACCAACGGCAGCCAGTTCTTCATTACCGTCGCTGCCACCGACTGGCTGAACGGGAACCACACGATCTTCGGAGAAGTCGTCGAGAATATGTCAGTGGTTACTGCCATTTCACGCGTAAACACCAGCCCTCGCGACGCTCCCTTGCAGACGGTGGTAATCGACAGTATTGACATCACCCAGGCCCCGCGCCAGTAGGGTTGCCCGCTGACTTACTTTCTCAGGAGTTTACCCAGTGTCCTTCGACAACGTAATCTACGAACGGCGGGATTCCATCGCCTACCTCACCCTAAATCGCCCGGACAAGCTGAACGCCCTCAACGCCGCTCTCATCGCCGACTTGCAGGACGCCCTCGAGGTGGTTGAGGCAGACCCCGATGTTCGAGTCGCCATCATTACCGGCGCCGGCCGAGCCTTCTCTGCCGGCTTCGATATCAACCCAGACCCCGGTTCTCCCGCGCCTCACGACGGCTCACCGGACAAGTGGCGAAGCCACCTCCAGGAGCTTATCGACACATTCATGAAGGTCTGGAACCTTCCCAAGCCGGTCATAGCCGCTGTCAACGGCTACGCTCTGGGCGGAGCTTGTGAGCTGGTGCAGGTCTGCGACGTGAAGATTGCCTCCGAGCACGCCGTGCTTGGCGAGCCGGAAATCCGGGCCGGTTTCGGCCCTCCCCTGCTCATCACTCCGTACAGCGTCAATCTGGCCGCCGCCAAGGAACTGCTGCTGACCGGAGACACCGTCGATGCCCACGAGGCTGCTCGCATCGGTCTCGTCAGCCGGGTGGTGCCCCACGACCAACTGATGGCCGAGTGCGAGCGCGTCGCCCGCAAGATGTGCCTGATGTCCGAACTCGGCGTCAAGATGAGCAAGATAGCAGTCAACCGCGCCCTGGAGAGCATGGGCTTCCTGAACGCCGTCTCCCAGAACCTGGAGCTGATGACTATCTTCGATACCAGCACCAGTCCGGAACAGGACGAGTTCAACGCCGTGGCCGCCGAAAAAGGACTGCGGGCGGCCCTCAACTGGAGAGACGCCCGCTTCAAGGAACTGGACTAAAGTACGAGAAATAGGGTTCAGGGTCTGGGTCGAAATCCCCTGAGTCGGCTCGCGGGCAACTTGTTGAGAGTTGCGTTGTGCGGATCAACTTCGACACCGACTGACTCGAGGGCGGTGACGCCCAGGAGCGGCTCCACGTTTTCCGCTCCGAAAATCACCGTGCCGTATGTGCTTTCACCCATGAACTCAATATCTGCCCCGGCGATGTCCATAATCAGTTCCTGGCCGTCGGCCAGCCCATATGTTCTTCGCTTCTTGGGGACGATACCAATTGACTCCAGGTGTTGCCGTGGAACCAGGGTGTCTACTGCTCCGGTGTCAACCAAGAACTCTCCCTCCCAGACCCGATTTGGCTCCGAAGGATTCCTGATAGATACAGTAAGGTAGGTCGCGCCCACGGCTTCGTCCCTCTCCCTTGCAGGCATTTCCCTGACGGACTTTCGCCTGAACAGGCTTCCTATGCGTTTGGGCTTCAGCATCCTAGCCCCCGGCCTTCACCTCGATTCCAGCCAGGCCTTCCACGAACTTCAGCAGTGCCGAGTGGTCCGCTTCCTGTTCGCCCTCGTTCACCAGTGCGCCGAGCATCTGCTGCACCAGCGCGGTCACGGGCAGCGGCACATTCAACTCCTGCGCCGTCTGCAGCACGTTTCGCAGGTCCTTCTGATGCAGCCGGACGCGGAACCCGGCCCGGAAGTTGCGAGACAGCATCATCGGCCCCTTGGCTTCCATCACGTTGCTTCCCGCCAACCCGCCGCGGATCGCGTTGAACACCTTCTCCGGGTCCACGCCCGCTTTTGTCGCCAGCACCAGCGCCTCGGCCAGCGCTTCAATGTTAGCCGCAACGACGATCTGGTTCGCCAGCTTGGTTACGCCGCCCGCGCCGATATCACCGGTAAGGACCACGTTGCCGCCCATAACCTTGAGCAGATCCACGTTCTGGTCGAAGATCTCCTGCTTGCCGCCGACCATGATCGCGAGGGTGGCGTTAATTGCACCCGGCTCGCCGCCGCTCACCGGCGCGTCCAGCATCTCCACGCCCTTGCTGGCGCACTCCGCCGCGATGCGCTGCGAGACCAGAGGAGCGATGGAGCTCATGTCGATGATCGTCTTTCCCGCAGAAGCTCCTTCCAGGACCCCGCCCGGTCCAAGGATTACTTTCTCCGAATCCGCTGAATCGGGCAGCATAGTAATTATCTTGTCGGTGGCGGCCGCCACTTCACTGCTCGACGAGGCAGGGCTCGCTCCGTCCCCGACCACTTCCTCCACGGCCTCCCCGACAATGTCGTAAACGGTGAGTTCATATCCAGCTTTGAGAAGATTGCGGGCCATGGGCTTGCCCATAATACCCAGCCCTACGAACCCGATCTTTTCGGCCATTGTTGGGCCTCCTGTCATTCATCTGTTGCCGCACCCGGATGGAGATTCCGGCAGGCTGGCGGTGAGACTGTATCATACATCCTCTATCCCTCCAAACCTGACCCGGTCCGCGGGGCAACAGCATCTGACAGTCGTACTCCTTCACCGGTAAACAGGACGAATGCGAATTCGCAATCGTGCATGACCGGCGGGGAGTCCGTCGGTGGGAATCTTCCTGTCTCGACCTGATGCTTGCCGGGGGCGGGTCAGGCTTCGTTGGCGAGAGGCCTTTCAGGGAAGGGGACTGGCTCCCCAATGTACCGGGGGATGAGGCCTTTTGCGGCGGCCTTCGGCAGGATGCTGCGCAGGACATCGTTGACCTGGGGCAGCACACGCCGTTGGAGGCATGTATCGAGGTAGTCGGCGAGGGGCGTGAAGTTCCATAGCCGGAAGCGGTGTTCCCGCAGTCGCCGGAAGAAGTCGAAGGCCCATGTTATGACGGACTTGGGGACAGACTTGGGCGGAGTGGTAATGGGACCGGTAACGGCCTCGGTCATCTCGTCGCAGAGTTTGAGGGCGTGGGGACGGAGGCGGTAGATCTGGACTTTGGTAGCGTATTTGAGCAATAGTGCGTCGACCTGGCGGCGGAGGGTGGAGAAGTTCATGTTGCAGGCTCCTGGGCTGGAATTTTTTGATATTCGGGTAAAAGGCGGTAGTTTCCGGTAGTTTCTGTTGTCCCGGAGGACTCGGGCGGTGCTCCTGACAATGGCGTCAGGGGAGCATGATGCCTATGGGTGAGGGTTTTTGGGGAGGCGAGTTAGGGAGGATGGTCCGGACTCCATAGAACCATGCTAGAGAGGCGTCATCGGGGGTGGCAAGGGGCGGGTGTCAGGGAGTGGGGAGTGAGGAGTGGGGAGTGAGGTGGTGCGGGGACGTTGTCTGAACTGTGATTTGTTTGATTTTGGGATGGACAGGATTTCGGGGGTTCGGCGCAGGAGTGACAGCGAGCACAGGTGGAGACGGGGGGTTGTCTGAACTGTCCCTTCGGCGTCGCTCAGGACGAGGATTTGTTTGATTTTGGGATTTCTCTGATGGGGCTCCAGTGCTGCGCATCCTTATAATCCCGCGAATTCTGTTTCAGACAGAATCAAGAACGACCGGACTCTTCGATAGCCCGGTTGGGTCGGCGGGGTGATTGTATCTGGATTCCACGTTCTCGGAATTCCTGTTTAGCCAAACTTCGTACGATCCAATTGGTGAAATAGGCGTCAAAAAAACAGGCTCAAATAGGCGCCGCCGCCGTCTGATGCGAGGGATTTCACCCTCTTCCTAACCCTCTTCCTCAAGGGAGAGGGAATTATGTTTCCAGACGAGATTGCCCAGACCTGGTCCGCCGTTGTGCTGTATTGTCCGTGGGGGTATGATGTATAAAGAGCTCCCCGGCATTCTGACCGGGGAGTGCTGGCGATAAGAAGAAATGGACAGGAGCGGCAGGGATGGCCCAGGGCAGGTCCGCACTGGTGACCGGAGGAGCCGGATTCATAGGTTCCCACCTGGTGGACCGGCTGTTGGACGGAGGGTTTAGGGTCGTTATAGTGGACGACCTTTCCTCTGGCAAGCTCAAGAACGTAAACCAGCACGCTACCTTTCACCATATGAGCATCAACCGGCCCTCTTTGCTGGATGTGTTCACTAGGGAAAAACCGGATCTGGTCTTTCACATGGCGGCACAGTCCAGCGTTTCCAGGTCTACCAGGGACCCAATCCTGGATTCCGAGATCAATGTGCTTGGCACCCTGCGACTGCTGGAGGCTGCAAGGCGCGTTGGGGTGGACAAGATCATCTACTCCTGCACTGGCGGCGCATTGTATGGCGAGCCCCTGGAAGTGCCCTGCCATGATGACGCTCCGGTTGTTCCCATCTCCCCGTACGGGATGTCCAAGTTTGTGGCGGAACAGTACCTGGAGTATTACCGCAGGCAGTACCTCATTAACTACACCTCGTTGAGGTATGGCAACGTTTACGGTCCCAGGCAGGACCCGGATGGAGAGGCCGGAGTTATCGCAATATTCATCTCCGCAATGCTGAACGGGAAGAGGCCTGTAATTTACGGAGACGGAGATCAGGAGCGGGATTTCATAGCGGTGGGCGACGTCATTGAGGCGAACTTGGCTGCCATCAATCGGGGCAATGGCAAGTCCATGAACATCGCGACCGGGGAACTGACCAGCGTCAACCGGATCTTCGAGATTCTGAAGGAAATAACCGGCTTCCGCTGGGGAGCGGAACATGCTCCGGCCAGGGCTGGGGACGTCTATCGTATAAGCCTGGACTGTTCCCGGGCATTGGAACAGCTCGATTGGGCTCCTTCCACGTCGTTGGAAGAGGGGCTTACCAGCACCGTCGAATTCATGAAGGGCAACATTATGGCGGGAGCCCGGTAGGGTTGCTGCCCCTGCGTTTGCAATCATTAAGGAGGAAGGCGACCTAGTATGGCGACACCCGCAACGGACTACGACACAATTATCCTCGGGGCCGGAGCTGCTGGACTTGCCGCTGGCCTCTACACCACCAGGGCGATGCTGAAGACCTTGATCATCGAGCAGCTCGGCCCGGGTGGACAGTTGCTGATTACCGACGAGATCGAGAATTACCCGGGCTTTCCTGAAGGCGTGAAGGGCCAGGAACTGGCCATGTCGATGGAGCAGCAGACGAGCCGATTCGGGGCAGAAATCGAGTATGCCGAAGTCCAGGGCATCGAGAAGGCTGACGAGCCGGTGAAGACGGTCCACACCGATGACGCCACCTACACTGCCAAGAGCCTGATCATCGCCACCGGGGGATCCCACAACAAGCTGGGGGTCCTGGGAGAAGATGAATACTCCGGGCGCGGTGTGTCCTACTGTGCGGTCTGCGACGGCAACTTCTTCCGCGGTCAGGATGTGGTCGTGGTTGGCGGCGGCGACGCAGCGATGGACGAAGGCCACTACCTGACCGGCATCGTGAACTCGGTCACCTACATCCACCGCCGCGACGAGTTGCGGGCTGCCAGGATATTGCAGGAGCGTGCCTTCAACAACGACAAGGTGAAGTTCCTCTGGAGCCACGTGGTTGAGGAGTTTGTGGGTAACGAAGCACTAGAGGCAGCCAGGGTCAAGAATCTCAAGACCGAAGAGATTTATGACTACAACACCTCGGCTGCCTTCATATATGTTGGCTTCCACCCCAACACCGAATACCTCAAGGGTTTGCTGGAGATGGATGCCCTTGGCCACGTCTACACCGACATCCACATGCGGACCGGCGTTCCCGGCATCTATGCCTGCGGAGACGCCCGCGCCGACTCGACTCGGCAGTTGGGTGCTGCGGTCGGCGACGGAATCACCGCCGCCCTAGCCGCTTATCATGACATGCAAGAGTGACCGGGACATGCAAGAGTAACCGGTCTTTCCACTCACGCAAACGACAGGGGCGCTGCAATCAGCGCCCCTATTTTCTTTACCAGAACAGTTCGCGGGCCAGGAGCATACCGCCTCCCAGCACAACGAGGACAATGACCACGTAGCGGAACATTCTTTCGTTGAGCCGGCGCACCAGGATTCCAGCGATCCCGAATCCGACCAGCACGCCCGGCGTCAGAACGCCCAGGTTTGCCAGGGTATCACGGTCGTAGAGGCCAGTAACGGCATAGAGGACTACGGCCATTCCGCTCGATGCGGCAAACATCGCCGCCAGGGCGGCCCGCACAGTTTGGGTGGGCCACCGCTGAGCGATGGCATAGACTCCGCCGAGGGGCCCGCCAATGCTGATGGCAGTCACTGCCAGGCAGGTGATGAAGCCGTAGCAGGTTCCCGAACCGGGGAAGGTTGCGATGGAAAGCTGACCCTCGCGAAGGTTCAGGAGCCCAAGGATCACAATCACCACTCCGATTATGATCCTGAGCAGGCCCGGCTCCGCAATGTTCAGTACAAAGACACCCAAGGGCGCGCTGGCGATTCCTCCCAGTATGAGCCAGCGTGTCCTTTGCAAGTCGAGATGCCGCCAGGTGCGGAGCAGGACCAGGCTCAGGAGCATGACGATCATCGAGTTGATGATCACTATGGTCGGCTTTGCACCAAGGAACAGGAGCAATACGGGAGAGGCCACCATTCCAAGGCCGAAACTGACGGAACCCAGGACAACGCTACCAAGGGTCACCATGAATATGGCGACGGCAAGTTCAGCTCCGGTCAGCATTGAGAGGCCGGGCTCGGACGCTTTAGGCGGGATCGCCCAGGAGAGGATCCCGCAAAGTCAGACACGAAATACGCCTGCCGACGCAGCGTGACGCAATGTTGCGTCTACGCTGACAACCGGAGGGCCGTCGCGCCGCACCTCGATCTCGAGGAGAGTGTCGGGATTCACAGAGAAGGAGCGCTCCCCGTCCAGCGCCACCGTGGAATGGCGGCGCTCGATTGCAATGCGCTGGCCGTCAGCGAGGCGCTGCCACGACTCGATGCCGACAGTGGGGACTGATCCCGGTGCAATGGGGGCCCTGACGTAAAGCTGCCCGTCGGTCTCATCAGGAGTTAGTCCGTCCTCCGCTATCCCCCCTTCCGCAATCCGATAGTGTAGCCCACCCCCGTCGGTCAGGGACACGGCCTCCAGTCGGGCGCCAATGGACGACAGTCCGATGGACGACGGCTCGGCCCGGGTGAGGAAGACCTCGTATATGGTGTTCATGTCCCAGATGGCCCGGGTGGCCACGAATCTCTCCTTGGACAGCGCCACGTCCACCAGGGCGATGTCGCGGTCTTCTCCGTCGACAATAACGGCAATGGTCTTGCTGCGTACCGTCGCTTCCTCCATCGGGACGGCGCCCGATGCCACGAGTCCGGCTGCCATTCCCGCTGTGGTCCCTTCGACCATGACCGGAAAGACGTTGTTGGTGCCGGTGGAGATGGCCACCATCGGGATTTCACGGGAACCCTTGGCCACTGCCCGGTTGGTGCCGTCGCCTCCCAGGGTAATGACGCAATCGACGCCCTCGTCGGCCATTGCCGCAGCGGCGCGCACGGTGTCGCCCTCGTTGTAGAGGGCGGTCATCTGCAATAAGTCGACTTCCACCGACAGGTGAGGGTCGTCGGCCGCCCGCCTCACGAGGTGTGAGCTGTCGGGCATGGCCAGGACCCTGTCCACTCCAACGGACTGAAGCCCCAGAAGGGCCCGCCGGACGATGTTCACTTTCTCCCAGTCCGGGACCACTCGTCCCTGGGCCACCAGACGCCGGATGTCCTTGCTGGCTGCCGGGTTGGCAATGATACCCACTAGCGCCAATTGATGCCTCCTGGTTGCTCCAATCGTCCTGTTGGCCCTTCCACCATCGGGAGAAGTCCAGGCCGCAGGTCCTCGACAAAGTCGGAGATGAGGGCGTGTCCCCTTCTCCCTGCCACGATTGCCCATTGTCGTGGACACCGCTGCCTTTTTCAATGGGCTGGCAGTTGCGCGAACGCATATCAAGTGCCATTATCTGCCGCAAGAATCTGCCATTACGACCAATCAACACGCCAAGGAGTAGAGATGAGCACAGAGCTCGCGTATATGGCCGCTACCGAACTGAGCCGGGCCATCAGGTCGCGGCAAGTTTCGTCCGCGGAAGTGGTCGAAATGTTTTTCCAGCGTATTGAGCGGCTGGACTCACAGTTGAATTCCTACCTCGCCCTGCGCCCGGAGCAGGCCCTGGCCGACGCCCGCGCTGCCGACGACATCGTGGCTCGCGGGTGGGCCGTTGGACCGCTGCACGGCGTTCCCATATCCATCAAGGACCTGGAGATGACCAAGGACCTGCCCACCACGATGGGCTCGGCCCTGTTCCGCGACCGCACCCCGGAAATCGACTCCATAGTCGTCGAGCGGGTCAAGGCAGCGGGGGCCATCATCCTGGGCAAGACCAATACGCCGGAGTTCGGGCAGTCCGGCACCACCGAGAACAAGGTCAGCGATCCCAGCCGCAATCCCTGGAACACCGCGCGCACCCCCGGCGGCTCCAGCGGCGGCGCGGGCGCGGCCCTGGCCGCCGGGCTCTGCACCATTGCCACCGGAAGCGACGGCGGCGGCTCCATCCGCATTCCGGCCGCTTTCAGCGGCGTCTTCGGGATAAAGCCCACCCAGCACCGCGTCCCTCGTTATGGTGGTTATGGACGCCCCGCCGCCAACCACTTCTCCCAGTCCGGTCCCATGAGCCGGACGGTGGCCGATACCGCCCTGCTCTTGCAGGTCCTGGCAGGCCCGGACAGCCGGGACCCCAATTCCATCAAGGAGTCGCCGCCGGACTTCAGCGCCGGACTGGGTCGCGGGGTCGAGGGTATGCGCATCGCGTGGACCCCCGACTACGGTTACGCCGCCGTAGACCCGGAGGTCGCCGAGATCACCGCTCGTGCCGCCCGGGTATTCGAAGAGCTGGGGGCCACAGTCGAGGACGCTCCCCTCAATCTTGATGACCCATTTCAAGCCTTCTTCGACGTCTTTGCGACTGCCACCTACACGTCCTATGCTCACCTGTTTGAGGAGCACCGCGACGAGTTTTCGGAACCTGGCCTGTACTCGATGGAACACGGAGCCAGCGTTGATGGCGCCACCCTCTCACGGGCGATCCAACGCGTCGACGTGCTGGGTCGCCAGATGGAGGACTTCTTTGACACCTACGACCTGCTGCTGTCTCCCACCATGCCGACCCCGGCCTTCGAGATAGGGCGGAAGCCCTCGGTCATCGGCGGGCGCGAGGTCGACCCGATGTGGGGGTTCATCCCCTTCACCTTCCCCATCAACATGACCGGCCAGACCGCCTCAAGCGTGCCATGCGGATTCTCGTCGGACGGCCTGCCCATAGGCCTGCATATCGTCGGGCCCCGCCGCGCCGAGGCCCGGGTGCTGCAGGCCTCGGCTGCCTTTGAGCGCGCCCGACCCTGGGCGGACAAGATTCCTGCCGGGTTCGAATAGGGCACAGCTGCAGGCGATAGGGAGAGACCGTCAATCCGGGAAGACTCGGAGGCTTAACCAAAAAGGAGAAAGCCATTCATCCTTCGACAGGCTCAGGATGAACGGCTTTCCTTGTTTACTTGGCGTTTGACTAACCCTGGGCCAGCCTCTCCCTCAGACGGGGGATGACCTCGTCGGAAACTCTCTTGCATTCTTCCACGTGCGGAAAGCCCGAGAGAATGAACTCCCGAAATCCAAGCTGCGCGTAGTCGTACAGGGTGTCCGCCGCCTGCTGGGGTGTTCCCACGATGGCTGTGCCGCAGTTGACCCGGACCTCGGACAGGCCGTTCCAGAGGTGAGGACCGACGCGATGATCGGGGGCCTCTCGGGCCTGGGCCTGCTGTCCCACCATCTGCGTACCCACGATAGCGGACTGACGCTGGGCCTTCACGGCCGGATCGGCGTGGGCTATGAGTTCGTTTGCGGCGCCCCACGCCTCGGCCTCCGTGTCCCGCACCACAAGGTGGGTGCGGAGGCCAAGTTCCGGAGTCCGTCCTGCCCTGGCGAACTCCGCGGCGACGTCCACGTTGCGGCGGGCAGTTTCCTCCAGCGGTTCTATCCACGACAGGTGAACGTCGGCCTGTCGGCCGGAAAGACCCAGGGCCCGTGGCGATGCGCCGCCAAGGTAGAATCGAGGGCCATCGTCCCCCGGTTGCGGCGCGCAGTAGGCGTCCCGCAGCCGGTAATGGTCGCCGTCGAAGTCCACGGGGCCCGGGTCCGTCCAGAGCTTGCGGCAGGCGGCGATGAACTCCTCGGCTCGCTCGTAGCGGGTCTCGTGGGTGCTTTCCTCTCCGACTCGCTCAAAGTCGTTCTGGATTCCGCCCGGGACGATGTTGATGTCTACCCGTCCACTGGAGATCTGGTGGAGGGCGGCGGCCATCTGTGCGAACAGGCCCAGGGCAATAAAGCCGGGTCTGACTGCTATCAGGAAGCGGATGCGGCTGGTGACGGCAGCCAGGGCCGTGGCGGTGGTCCATGTTTCGGCCAAAGGAGCATCTTCCGCGAACAACCCATTGGCGAATCGGGTGGGAATGAGCAGGGAGTAATAGCCGCACTCTTCGGCGGTCTCGACCACCCTGCGAAGGTACTCGAAGTCCGGCGGGCGCTCCGCCCGCATGGTTCCCGCTCTGCTGCCGTCGCCGTCGATAGGGATAAACCAGCTGAAGCGAATCTCCTCTGATTCGTTCTGACCGTTGACCATAACGGAGCCCATCCTATGCTTGAATCAATAATTGGGTGCGCAAAGGTCTGGGATTATCGTGCCCCTGCAGCCGCGCGGTGGCCTGCTTCCTCTCGCTGGTACCACATTACCATCACGATACCCGCGGCGACGATGCTCATCATGTCCCCGGGCACCCATAGCATCAGCCCTCCCAGTTGCTGGTCGATGTGCAGCTCAAGGCCGTAGGGCTGGACGACTTCAGAGTACGCTTCGTACATGTGCTTGCCCGGTTCGCTGGAGAAGGTGATGGCCGCTCCGAGCAGGGTGTTGGGCAATACTATGAGGCCGAGGTAGAGCACCCGCAGCCCGTAGTGAAGGCGCGAGCGATGAGGGGGCGGATCGATCACCACCCACCAGAAGAGAAAGCCCGACGCGCTCATGGTCAGGTGCATCAGCGCATGCACTTCATCGTTTCGGAGAGCGAGATTGAACGCACCTGGGAACTGCCACAGGTAGAGGCTTCCCATGAAGAAGAAGACGGCGAAGATGGGGTTGGTCAACAGATTGTAGACCTGCCGAACGTAATGGCTTCTCGCCATCGGCCGTATGATTCCCTGCCTTGCCCAGCCTGGCAAACCGCGTAGCATGGGGGTCAGCGGCGCGCCGAGGAGTATGAACATCGGGGCGACCATTCGCAGGATGAAATGCTGCACCTGGTGGAAGGAAAGCAGGTGATCCGACAGCGGGTCCAGCGGCGACTGAAGAGCGAAGAAGACCAGGAACAGCCCGAAGAAGAATGATGCTTTTTGCCAGTTGTTGATCGGGTGGCTGGGCCGGTCCCAATTGTACAGCCCGTTAATGTAAATATACGCCGCGATAAGAACGATGATCGTGGGCAGAGGGTTGGTGTTCCAGGCTGTCCAGGGCTCCTGACCGGCGTCAATGCCTCCATGGGCGCTAGCGGTCCCGGATGCCCACGAAATGGCCCCCAACACGGCAGCGAAGGCCAACGAGAATAGCAATGGCCGGCGAATGGCTCTGGAAGATAGCAGGGAGCCCATCACGAGGAGTCAGCTTGAGCTGATGCACGTTTTCGCAGGTAGTCGCGGCGGGCGCTCCACCAGACGTAGGCAATGCCCAGGAGAATCACGAGGAACATTCCGAAGAATACCCAAGACCCCTGGGTAAGGCGGTTGATCGACGGGACTTCAACGGTGGTGACTTCGGTGAGGTCTGCGCCCAGTTGGGACGAAACGTCCACGCTGATGACCCATTCACCGGTGGAATCAAGCTTGAGGTGAACGTCGTACCGTTCCGGGTTGGCGGGGGTATTGGTGGCGAAGGCCCATCCCGGGTCGCCCTCCTCCGCGGCTTCGGCAAGCATCACCACCTTGGCGTCGGGCACCGGTTCTCCCGTGTCCGGATTCGTTACGAAAACAGCGAACTGGGCCGATCCGGACGCCAGGTTGTAGTTGATGGGAACAACACGGATGTCGTGGGCGCCGGTGTATAGCACTGCCTCGTGCTTCGATTCCTGAGCGTTGGCTGTAAATGGCATCAGCAGTGCCGCTACCGCCGCCAGGAGCAATGCGGCCGAAAGCGAGGCGAGAACCAGTCGCGATGGAGCAAAGATGCAGGAAGTCATGTGAGGAGCAGCGCCCAGCCAGAGTTCATTCGAGGATTGCGGTAAGAGAAGCGCCTCATCCAGTATAACGCGCCGTTGCGTGTTCCGCACGGCGCGTATCGATTCCTGCCACTTCCACTCCCGATCGCGGTGCTATCCGGGCGAGCGGGACAGCGCCGAGAGGTGGCCCACATGGTGGTCTTCGGTGCATTCCTCCGCCGAGTGGCACAATTGGAATGTCACGTGGTGAATTCCGTAACCATCCGTCGCTATTCGGCGCAACTGTCGTTGCATTTCATCTTCGTATCCCTTGAAGGCCGGGTCTACGAGGACGTGTGCGGTCATGAGGTCGAAGTTTGATGTAACCGTGAACACATGGACGTCGTGGATCAGGGTTACGCCCGGCACGTCCTCGATATCTGCGCAAAGAGCATAGAGGTCGATGTGTTCAGGAACGCCGCCCAGAAGCACGTTGACGGAGCGGAGGACCAAGCGCCAGGAACTGACCACTATCAGCAGCGCAATGCCCAGGGACAGGATGGGGTCAATAAGCACCCAGCCGGTGAGGATCACGATCACACCCGAAATCACAACGCCGACGGAACCCATCAGGTCCGCCATTACGTGTTTGAATGCGCCGTCCACGTTAAGGCTGTGCTTTGAACCGGCGTGCAGCACGAAGGCGGCCACTATGTTGACGCCAAGTCCGATGCCACCAACGATGAGCATCAACCCACCTTCGATGTGAATTTCGTGGTGGCTGAACATCCGCTCGATGGCTTCCCAGACAATCCAGCCTGCAATCACCCACAGGCTAAGGGCGTTGAAAGCCGCTGCCAGGACCTCTGTACGCTGATATCCGAAAGTGCGCTCGATGGACTCCGGCCGTCCGGCAATCCAGACAGCAACCAGCGCCAGGGCTATGGAGGCGGCATCGGTCAGCATGTGGCCGGCATCGGCCAGCAGGGCAAGGCTACCCGACATGATACCGCCGATTACCTCAGCCACCATGAAGCCTGAAATCAGCACGAAGGCAATGATCAGGCTGCGCCTACTGGCCTCCCTCAGTTCCGCAGCGTGATCATGGGCATGGCCGTGGTGGTCGTGTCCCGAGTGGTCGTCGTGGCCGCCGTGGTCGTCGTGCCCTGCGTGGGCATCGTGGTCATGGCCGGCGTGGTCGTCGTGGTCGTCGTGCCCTGCGTGGGCATCGTGGTCATGGCCGGCATGGTCGTCGTGGTCGTGCCCGGCGTGGTCGTCGTGGTCGTGCCCCGCGTGGGCATCGTGGTCGTGCTCCGCGTGGGCATCGTGGTCGTGGCCGGCGTGGTCGTTGTGGTCGTGCCCCGCATGGTCGTCGTGGTCGTGCTCCGCGTGGGCATCGTGGTCGTGGCCGGCGTGGGCATCGTGGTCATGGCCGGCATGGCCGGCATGGCCGGCATGGTCGTCGTGGTCGTGCTCCGCGTGGTCGTTGTGGTCATGGCCGGCGTGGGCATCGTGGTCGTGGCCGGCGTGGGCACCGTGGTCATGGCCGGCGTGGGCATCGTGGTCGTGGCCGGCGTGGTCGTCGTGGTCGTGCGGATTGGCGGTCGTCATGGCCGTCTGTTCCTGATGCTAGAACGTTCGTCAAAGATCCGGATCGTGGGCTCTAGCCTCGATTCAGCTATCAAAGCGAGACCTGGCTTCCAGGTGGCCAAGATGATGGTTTTCCTGACACTGAAAAGCAGTTTCCTCAAACTGAATTGTCAAATGACTGACTCCATGTTTTTCGTATACCAGTCGTCGCATTTCAGTCAGAAGCTCTTCGGTGTCGTGTCCGGAACCAGGTTCCAGAACCACGTGGGCGGTGAACGCATCGTAATTGTCAGTAATGCTCCAGGCGTGCACGTCGTGGACCAGCGTGACGCCCGGAACGTCTTCGATATCCGCGCAGAGCTGGTAGAGGTCAATGCGTTCCGGAGTTCCTTCCAGGAGGGTGTGGAATACCTGGAGGATCAACCTCCAAGAGCTGGCGGCAGTTAAAGCCGCGACTCCGATGGAGACTATGGAGTCCGCGACATTCCAGTCATTGAGGACCACGAGCACCGCCGCCGCCACCACCCCGATAGAAGCCAGCAGGTCGGCAAGCAGGTGTTGCAGCGCATTGTTGTTCTCTTCGCTTTGCCTTCCGCCCCACCCGAGTATCCCTGCTGCGATGATGTTAACAGCGAGGCCCACCGCACCTATGATGAGCATAAGCCCGCTCTGGATTTCCAGGTCAGCCTGGTTGCTGAGCCTCCTTATGGACTCGAACAGGACCCAGGCGGCAACCAGCCACAGCGCCAAGGCGCTCAACATAGCCCCCACGACCTCTGCCCGGTGAAAGCCAAAGGTCCGTTCTATGGATGCCGGTTGGCTTGCCGCCCAGCCAGCAAACAGGGCGATGCCGATGGCAGAGGCGGTGGCAAGCATATGTCCTGCATCGGCCAGCAGAACCAGGCTGCCTGACAGCAATCCACCGATGATCTCGGCCACCATGATGCCGAGAATCAGGACCAGGGCCGCTATCAGGCTGGTACGTCGCTTGCCCGCGAAATCGCTGACGTTAGTGGAATGCGAGGTCGATGCCATCCGCCTTCTCCGCCGGAGTCTCTGGCAAGACCGCCGGACGCCGTTGGCTAGAGCTGGAAGGTCTTTTTCCAGATTCCGGGCGATCCGGTGGCGTGAGTCATAATGTCCCGCATCCGAGGGTTGTCCGGATGAATGTCCCTCTGGTGCAACCACTCCTCGGTCTGAGACACTTTTTCGTTCTCAAACTCGTATACGGTTGCATAGGACGGGGATCCGCGCACGGCCTTCCAGCGCCGTCCGCGAATGCAACCCGGCACCTTCTCGTAGTTCGGAACATATACAGAAGAGTACCAGTCATTCCATTCCGTGTCGTTGGCTGCGGGGACGTCCATTCGGCCAATTTGAAGGGCCGGGGCCATGCCGCTGTTCGCAATGTCGTCGCTGAGGCCGGCCGGATGGATCATCTCGTACACGTTGTTCATGAAATTGGTGCCGATGATGCTGGGGCTGACCCGCGTCCCCCATTCGGTGCGAGGGCGGCTCTTGAAGGCGTCGGATTCCACGACGGCGGGACTCTCAAGCTCGTACACCGCCATGTGCTTGGGGCCGCTGCTGGTCGCCTCGTACCGTGCGGCGCTCAGGACGCCGGGAACCGAGAGCAGTTCGGCGAGGTGCTCTTCGTTGTACCAATTGTTGAAGTCCTCTTCCATCTCCGCTGGAATGTCGGCCCATACGATCATTAGTCCGGTGCCTTTCTTGGCCATAATATCGTCTCCGCAAATTGTTCTGTGAAAGTTCAGTGTATGATAACTGTCCCGCTGTCTATTTGCATTATAGACCCGGATGCGACAAGGGCAATCAGGGGTTACCAGACGACCCGTGCCTCCTCCAATCGACGCACTTCCTCTTCCGGCAAACCGAGGATTCCGCTGAACACGTCCAGGTTGTGCTGCCCTAGGTCCGGCGTCCACCGGTCAATGCGGGCGGGCGTTTGGGTAAAGCGCCACGGTGGCGCAACGGCGCGCTGTTGCTCTCCCGTATCATCGTTGAAGACCGTCGGAAAGGAGTTTCGGTCCAGGAGGTGGCCGTCCTTCATCGTGGCATCGGGGGACAGGGAGGGAAAGGCAGCCACCCCGAAGGACTGGAGCATAATCGTAACTTGTTCGGAGGTCCTCTGAGAGGTCCAGCCCTCGATCAGCGCGTCAAGCTCATCGTGGCGGCGCCAGCGGCGGAAGCCATCTCCGAACTCGTTACCCGAGGCCCACTCGGGCGAACCCATGGCTTCCACGAGCCCATTCCATTCCCGGTCCGAGGCGATGGAAATACTGACCCACTCATCGTCGCCCTGGCACCGGTAAACCCCCTGGGGCGCAGCGCTGGCATCGCGATTGCCCTGTCGTGCCACCTCGCGGGAGTTCATGGCAACGTCGAGCAGTTCAGTGCCCATGAAGGACGTCGCCAGGTCACGAACGGATACGTCCACGTGCTGCCCGAGGCCTGTGCGTTGCCGTGCGGACAGAGCGGCCACCGCGGCGAACGCAGCCATCATCCCGCCGGTGTGGTCCATGGCGTGGCGAAGCTCCACGGGAGGGCCGTCGGGGTAGCCCGTGAGGTGCCCGAGGCCCCCGAGGGCAGCGAACATCGGGGCGTACCCGGCGTAGTTGCTTTCGGGGCCTGTCTGGCCGTTGGACGAGAGCGAAACGAGGATGATGTCCGGCTTCACTTCTTTCATGGCTTCGTACCCGAGGCCGAGCCTGCTCATCACTCCGGGGCGAAAATTCTCGAGGACGATCTCGGAGACGCTGACCAGTTCGAGCGCCAACTCGACGGCGCGGGGTTCCTTGAGGTTCAGGCAAACGGACATCTTGTTGGCGTTGATCTGCTCGAAGCTGGACGGCGGCTTACCGTACATGGTGTGAGGGCGGCGAGTGATGTCGAGGCGGGCAGAACTCTCCACCTTGATGACCTGCGCGCCCATCTCGGCGAGCATCAGCCCGGCGAAGGGTCCGGCGGCGTGTACTGAGAAGTCGGCGACGCGTATTCCCGCCAAGGGTCCTAAGCTGCCGTTATTCTTGTCTTCCCCGGTGTGGTCCATCCTTCCACCTCTCGCCGGAATGGATGATTTCAGACGCTATTAGGGCCTAAATTCCCCTGTTTTCTGCTGTGGCAGAGCCTCGGGCAGAAGATTCTTTCGGGATGATTATTGCAGCCAGGGCCCCGGCGGCCAGTCCGCACAGGTGCCCTTCCCAGGACACATAGTCGCTGGTGGGCAGAATGCCGGACAGGATCACCCACCCGAATACACCCGCGACCACCACGGCTATAAGAATCGACAGGATGCTGCGGTCGATCAGCCCCCTGACCAGCAAGTAGCCAAACAGGCCGAAAACCAGTCCGCTTGCCCCTACGTGAGCGGCTGGCCTTCCAACAATCCAGACAGCCAGACCTCCCAGCAGGATTATGATGGCGCACACCCACGGGAAACGACTGCCGCTCCTGATCACTGCCAGGGTCCCCAGGGCCAAGAGACCCACGGCGTTGGACTGTACGTGAAGATAGCTGCCATGCAGAAATGGGCTGATCGGAATGCCGACAAGTCCGACAGAGGTCCGCGGCACAATTCCGTAGGTGTTGAGGGAGTGGTCCAACAGGGTGTTCAACACCTCCAGCAGCAGGATCAGTCCGATAAAGCCAATGAGAAGGTAGAGACTTGATGACACGTTGGCGGCCCTGAACTTCGGCTTCCCCCTGAACTTTGGCTTCCCTCAGATAACTTCAGCCCTGGCCAGGGCGGTCAGGTCCTCGGGCGAATAACCCAACGCACCAAGCACTGTCGCATTGTGCTCCCCCAGCAGAGGCGCCCGTCGCAGAACGGGAGGCGTCTCGGTCAAACGGAAGGGCACGCCTGCGTAGTCGTAGTTGCCGGCTTCCGGATGGCCTACTTCCGTGAAGAAGCCGCGGTCCCGTTGCTGAGGACTCTCGAACACTTCCGCCGGAGTCAGGTAGGGCGCTATCGGCACTCCATGGGCCTGACCCTCCCGGTACAGCCAGTCCCGGGTGTGCTCCGCGGTCCACTGCCGCAGGTTATCGTTCATCGCCGCGCCGTGGGTGGCAGGGTCTCGAAACTTGTCAGGGGACGCCCAATCCGGGTCTCCCAGCAGATGCCCCAGCCCTTCCCACTGCCGTGGTTCCAGAGTAAGCAGCTCGACAAAGCCGTCTGATGCCGGCATCACTCCACCCATCCTGAAGAAGCGGGAAAAGCGGGTCTCCACAAAGCCTTCGGCTTCCAGCCTCTGGACTGGCAGGTATCCAATGGCGAGCTGGGCCTCCTGCATCGAGCAGTCCACAGCCTGGCCTGTGCCGTTGCTCCACTGGTTTACCACGGCTCCCAGGATTCCCACCGCCGCGGTCAACCCGCCCTGGTAGGATGCCATCATCCCGCCGGCAGCTATTGGGGCCCGATCTGGAAATTTGTCCAGCGCCAGACCGTTCGGCAAGAGGTTGCCCTCCCCGCCAGCGTGGAACACGTTGACATCATGGGCAGCGAATCCTGCATTGGGTCCGCTAGACCCAAAGGGCGTTATGGCAGCGACGATAAGAGCTGGATTCGCTTCGGACAGGGATTCCCACTTCATCCCTCGTTCTTCGGCAAGAGAGGGAAGGGAGTCGTGGATGACAACGTCCGCTTCAGCAGTCATCCGATGCAGAATTTCTCTACCCTGGAGGTCGTCAAGGTCCAGCGTCACGCTCCGCTTGCCCGTGTTGAGGTACAGGAACATACCGCTGCGTTCCGGGTGTGGTACATCGTTGGGAAATGGCCCTCGTCGCCGGGAACGGTCACCGGTCTTGGGAGGTTCGATCTTGACCACGTCTGCACCCAGTGAGGCAAGCAGCTTGCCGCAGTAGGGCACTGCCACCATCTCGCACAGTTCCAACACACGCAGTCCGGCGAGGGCGCTGGGTGTGCCGCTTGCTGCGGAATCCGACTGGGACATGAGCACCACCTTGACCGTGGGGATTTAACTGGCTCCAGGGGACGGGCCTTTCTCTTCCGCCCCTATTCGGGAAGGATCGGCGGCATCGGCTCACTGCGCGGTGCGTCTCGAAGGTTGAGGGCGTGGCCATCGGTGAACCAGGGCAGCCGAGGGTCACGAGAAGGCAGCATGACCGTGGCCTGACCGGGCGCCGTCACTTCGCCTCGCTGATTTTCCGCCCAGATTTCCAGGTCCACCAGAGGCGTCCCATCATGGACGTGCTTGCCTATGACGCGACCCTTGCACCACTGTGTGTCTCCGTAGACGTTGAACCGTCGGCATTCGACCCTCAGACGTTTGAGGAAGGCATCGTCGCCCATCCAGTTGGTCACGAGCGTTCCCATCCACGACACCCTCTGCGGACCGTAGTCGTATGCACCGGGGACGCCCACGGCCTCGGCCACCGAGTCGCGGAGGTGGCCAATACCGGTGTATTCCAGGCCACCGCCTGCCTCCGGATTGCGGAAGAAGTGATCGGGATGGCGCAACGCCTCGCGCAGCAGCACGCCGTGGGCACTGGAACGCCCCGTGCCGACCAGGAAGGCGGACACGTCCTGTAGCGACAGGGGTCCCCGCACCACAGGCTCCATTTCGTCCCCGATGTTCGTGTCTTCGTAGTAGCGGGTCTGGCTTCCTCTCGCCTTTTCCGCCAGTACCTGCTGATCGATGGCCTCCAGCTCCTCGGGCGTGTACTCGTGACGGCGGGGCACGCTGGCATACTTGCCGCGCTCCCGAGATGCCCGGCGCTGGTGGCGGGTGCACCAACCGACCACGCGGGCGAGCACCTCGTCTCGCTGGTTGGTGTAGGTGGTCTCGACAAACTGGATGACCAGCGTCTCCGAATAGCGGCTCTGGCGCTCCTGCACGTCCAGGACTCGCTCAACGCAGTTGACCGCATCGCCTGGCCGGAGGTTGCGGAAGTATTCCCAGTCGTTCCCGGCGAAGAAGCCGTGCACTCCCGGCAGGCCCCAGCGGGTGCGACCCGACCAGTGGCGCATGTAGGGGGCGCAGGGATGCCCGATGATCGAGCCGTACTTGGAATAGGCGGCGTACTCCTGGTCTCGGAAGATTGGATTGCTATCGCCGATGCCGTTTACGAAATTGAGCAATGCTCCCAGGGAGGCGTCGCGGACGAAGTTCTCGGTGCGCATTCTCGTCCCGATCATGGCCTTGGCCCTGGCTATTGCCTCGGGGGATATGCCCTCTTCCACCTCGGGGAGCGTTTCCACCACACGCTCACGTTCATTCTGGCTGGTCATGCAACTATCTCCATTATTGGGGGCCTACCAGATTACCTGCTCCTCTTCCAGGCGCGCCACCTCCGCCGCGTCCAGTCCCAGCAGGCCGCAGAAGACCTCATGGTTGTGTTCGCCAAGGAGGGGTGCGTGGCGCTGGATGCGCGGAGGAGTGCGGCTCAATTGCCACATCAGGTTGAAGATCGGCTCTGTCCCCAGTGCCGGGTGTTCAATGTCCGAGTACAGCCCGCGTTCCCGGAAGTGGGGGTTGAACAACCTTCCCTCGGCGCCCAGAACCGGAAAGGCGGCGACCCCGTGGGACTGCAGCAATTCGGCGGCTTCCCACGGCTCACGCTCACGAGTCCATTCGGACACATGGGCATCCAGTTTGCGTCGGTTGTTCAGCCGCTCGTACCGGCTGGCAAAGGTTGGCTCCTCAGCCCAAGCGGGACTGCCCATGGCCTCCACGAGCCCTCTCCACTCCGCTTCTGTTCGCACGGCGATGGAGACCCACTCATCGTCGCCGAGGCAGGGGTAGTTGCCGTAGGGGGCCATGACCGGATCGAAGTTTCCCCTGGGCTGCGGCACGCGTCCGGTCAGCTCATACTCCATCAGGCCTGCGCCCATTGTGGCAACTGTGGCGCGAAGCATGGATACGTCTATGTACTGTCCCCGACCGGTGCGCCTGCGCTGATGCAGCGCGGAGGTGATGGCGAAGACGGCGTGCAGCGCGCCGCAGAGGTCGGCGTAGGCGTGCTTCAGCCCCAGCGGACGGCCCGGTTCGCCTTCGGCGGGTTCGTAGCCCATGGTGCTGTCCAGACCCGACAGAGCGCCAATGGACGGGGCGTACGCCCGCAGGTCGCGCAGCGGGCCGGTCTGGCCGTTGGAGGTTATTGATGCCATTACCAGCCGGGGGTTTTCGCTGCTGAGCGTCTTGTATCCGAGCCCTATACGTTCGATCACTCCGGGAGAGAAATTTTCGATGACAACGTCGCATCTGGCTGACAGCTCCCTTGCCAGTCTGACGGCTTCGGTCGTGGTGGTGTTGAGGGTGATGCTGCGCTTGCCCCGGTTGACGTTGTGGAACATGGGGTTCTGTTCCGGATCGGGCTGGTCGCCAATAATGGGCCGGCCAAGTCGCATGTAGTCCATGCGCTGGCGAGTTTCTACCTTGATGACCTCGGCGCCCATGTCGGCGAGGATCATCCCCGGGATGGCCCCTGCCAGCACCCATCCGAAGTCCAGCACGCGATAGCCTGCGAGGAGGCCGTGTGTTTCATCAGGTCTTTGAGTCATTCCGAAGTCTGCCAGATCAATCAAAGCTGAAGGGAGGATACCGGTCCACCAAGAGCATACTGTAGGCGGCAACACGGTACGTCCAGCGGTTCAGCGCCATGACGATGTCAAAAATGGATTCGGGATACCGTCCGGTGAACAGCAGCGCCAAGAGGGCAATGAGGATGAGGACATTTCTGATCGCATCGAGAACCGAGACTATGATCCAGTGGGGGAGCACAAGCAGCCACCGGAAGAGACCGGTCAGTCGGGAAGACCTTTCCGGATAGTCGATGAATATGTCCGCCGGGTAATCCTGGCTTGGCGCGAAGGAAAAGGGAGGATACCTGTCGGTGTTGGATCCTTCGCCCCAGTACCAACCGCCGTAGAAGTTGACTCGCCAACTCCAGCGCAGCAGTCCGGCGTGGTAGCCCCACAGAAACCGAGGATTTTGCCCCAGGATGACCACCGCCAGCCAGGAGACAGGGACAGTTACAATGGTCGGAATGGACAAGAGCCAGACAACGATGTAATGCGGAACAAGCAAGATAAACTTGATGATCCACAACAGCCGGTTAGGGCTGACGTTGTACTCCCCCGTCAGGTGAACAGGGTAATCGGCAGAGACAGCCACAGGCTGAACCTCAACGCTCCAAAGGCGGCGGATGGATAAGGCAATCCGGTCAAATCGAAGGTCAAGAGCCGCTTGAAAACCCGGTGGGCAATCAGTATAGCTTACGTCTGCCTTCCAGGCCCCTTCAGATGATTCCGGTCCGGTACAACTGAACTACGTCTTCCGGAGTGTACCCCAGTTCGCTGCAATAGACGTCGCTGTTATGCTGACCCAGCGTCGGAGCAGGGCAGGGTGGGAAAGTCTCGGAATCCGAAGGTGCGAAGGGCGTACCCGGCACGGCGACGGGTCCAGTGTCGGGGCGACCGACGTCGTTGAACAACGTGACGAAACTGGGATCAGCCCGCACTTCGTCGAAGCCCCGAACCGGTGCCAGGGGAATGCGGTGCTCGAGGGCCATATCCAGCAGTTCTGCCTTTGTGTGTTGGAGCAGCCATTCCTCGACGTAGGCGTCTACTACGTCGGCGTATTCGTTGTTCATGACAGTGCGGTTGCGAAAGCGAGGTTCCTGCGCCCATTCGGGGCTGCCCATGAGTTCCAGCAATCGTCGCCATTGCCGTCCCTCGGGCGACCCGACGAAGATGAACCCGTCCTTGCACCGCAGGATGCAGTTGGGGTAAGGGAAGTCGAGGGCGTGATGTCCAGTGCGGCGCGTCACGCGCCACTGGTAGACTGCCATCAGGGCTTCCGGGCCGTTGTACAACCCGGCCATGGACTCGATTTCTGCGATGTCGATGTGCTGCCCAGCACCTCCATCCCCGCGCTCGAGGAGTGCCATAACGATGGATGAAGCGGCGGCGGCGCCCGCGAAGTAACCGACCTCGGGCGTGCCGAAGGTCAGGGGTTCGCGTTCCGGGCTGCCGAGGCCCTCGCAGATTCCACCTCCGGCGGCCAGGTTGATGTCATAGGCCTTCCAGTTGCGGTAGGGCCCGGTCAGTCCAAAGGGAGTGATCGATGCCATGACCAAGCCATCGTTGTGCGACGTGAGGGTTTCGTAGTCCAGCCCGATGCGGTCCATCTCGGTTGGATGCAGGTTGTGGACCAGTACGTCGTACGCGGAAGCCAGCCCGGCCAGAATCTCGTGCCCGGTGGGAGTCTCGAGGTTGAGCGATACTCCCCGCTTGTTGGCGTTGAGGTAAAGAAACAGCCCGCTTCGTTCTCGGTGAGGGATGTCGTTGGGGTATGGGCCGTAGTCGCGGGCCCAGTCGCCGACGCCCGCCCTCTCGACCTTCAGAACGTCCGCGCCCATGTCCGCGAGCAGCTTTCCGCAATACGGCGCCGAAACGAACTCGCCCAGCTCCAGCACTCGAACTCCGTTAAGCAGCCCGTAGGTCATGCCACTGATGCTCTCGCGGCGTAGCGGGCCAAGTCATGCAGGTGTCCCGCCAGTTCGTCCGGCGCAGACAGGAAGGGTGAGTGCCCGGTCTGCATGACAATCACTTCTTCGCACGGCATCGCGGCGTACATTTCCCTGGCCATTTCCGGTGTTACCGCATTGTCCAGAGCACACTCGATGTATACCCGGGGCACACGTCCATAGTTGGCATCGGAGATACTCATGGGCGATATCAGCGGACCCACGGGCTGAGGCACTATCATCGACTTGGCCCAGGCGACGTCATCAGGCGAGCAATCGTTGTAGAAGCGGTGCTGGGCCAGCTCCGGCTTGTAGTCGACATGCGTCAGGTCGTCGGATATGTTCCAGCTTGTTCTTGTTTCCAGGGCCTTGCGCACGTCCCGAGGATCCGACGACTCGGCGGGCATGAACGCTTCCCCTGGCTTCAGCAGCAGGGCAGTAAGGTACACCAGCACGGCGACTCGGTCCGGCCGAAGCTCGGCGGTTCTGCTGATCGAAATGCCGCCGAGGCTGTGCCCGACAAGCACAGACGGTCCATCCTGGGCGTCCAGTACGCCGCTGACGTATTCGGCGTATGTATCCAGGGTGATGTCCGACAGGGGTGTATCGTCGTGGCCGTTGCCCGGGAGGTCTACCGCCGTGACCACATGGCCGCGTTCTCGCAACAAAGGCACGACTCGCTCCCAGCACCAAGAGCCGTGGGCAGAACCATGGACCAGGACATAGTTGCTCATATAATTCTCAGTTCATTCAAGAAAATTTCTTCGCAAGCGCTCCAGGGTGGGTGAAGAGACGCCGTGCCGGAGCAGGTAGGATTCCGCGCCGCCGTATTCCCGGTGGAGCGTTTCCTGGAAGAGCTGGAAGGCCGCGGGCTGCGCCGCGAGGGATTGGGCCGTCACTGTCGAGCTGCTCTCCATGGCCTTGATGCGCTTCAGCACACCCTCGATTGCCTCGTTGGTCAGCAGGTAATCGGCCGTGATGGTATCCGCGTCGACTCCAAGGACTTCAAGCAGAAGAGCTGCGAGGACGCCGGTACGATCCTTCCCGGCGCTGCAATGGAAGACGACGCTTTCGCCGCCGACCTCCCCGATGGCGTTCACTGCCTCCGCAAGCAGGCCTCCAGAGTTGTTGGTCAACCATTGGTAGGTGGCCGAAAGCCTTTCAGCGACATCCCCGCCGGTGAAGGGAGGTATGCCACGTTCTTCGAGGAGGGGGAAATGGCGGTAGTTTGCCCCCAGAACTGGTAGCGGACCTATACCATCGCGCTGGGCTTCGTTGCTGTTGCGGAGATCCACCACGAGACCGACGCCGAGTTCCTGGGAGGCGAACTCTGCGTCCTTGTCCGTCAGGTCCTGCAATGCGTCGCTGCGAAAAAGCCTTCGCCAGCGGACGGACTGGCCTCTATTATTTTGGTAGCCGCCCAGATCGCGAAAGTTTGCGCAGCCCTCGATGGGCACCCACCGAGAATACTTCTCCTCGCTCACGCTCCCGGTACTCCCATTTCTCGCGCAATTTCCAGCATTGCCCTGGCAGTTTCTTCGTGGGCTATATCCACCATGTCGCCCCCGAAAGTCACCGCCGCCCCTCCCTGTGCGCGAGTTGCTTCCATAGCTTCGATCAAGCCCTTGTAGTGGGCGACCTCTTCTTCAGATGGAGAGAAGACCTCGTTGACCACCGGCACGTGCGACGGATGTATCAGGTGCATCCCAGTGTAACCCAGTTGCTTGGCCTGTTGCGCCGACCTCCGCAGGCCCTCAAGGTCGTGAATGTCCATCCAGCCACCGCTCAAGGGGTATGGGATCCCGGCGGCCCGGACATCGACCAGCACCTTGGAGCGTAAGAATAGCGTTTCGGTGCCTTCCGGCGTCCACTGGAATCCGATGGAGCGTGCGGTGTCTCCGCCCTTGCCGCCAGCGGCGCCCATGTGGGCCACGCGGGGCGAGGAGGTGGCGATCTCCCACGACTGTCGGATCCCCGAGGCCGTCTCCAGCGCCGGGTCGATGAAAATCTTGCCCACCTCGAGCCCCTTCTCCCGCTCGAAGTGGCGAAGCAGAGTATCCACTTCCACCACGTCCTCGGGGCCCTCAACCTTGGGCAGCAGCACGCAGTACAGGTGCGGGCCGACAATGGCTTCAAGATCGCTGCCGGTCAGCCCGGTCTCCAGCCGGTTCACTCGCACAACAATCGTCTGCCCGGCATCGCCCAGCTCCTGCACCATCCGGCCGACGGACTCGCGGGCAGACTCCTTCTCCGGGGGCGGCACCGAGTCTTCCAAGTCCAGGATGTAGGCGTCGGCGTTGAACCGCGGCGCCCGGCGCATCCAGTCTTCCTTGTTGCCCGGAACGAACAACTCGGTCCGGATTGGTTTTGCCTTGAATCTCACCCCAGTTCCTCCATGATTTTCATGACCGTATGAAACCTAAACCACGCCCTGATCCTTCAGGTCTGCCAGCTCTGAGTCGCTGAGGCCCAAAATGGCGGCAAACACCTCGTCGTTGTGCATACCGAGGGTTGGCGCGCCCGCCAGCGGAGGCAACTCCCCGCCGGAAAAGCGTACCGGAAATCCTGCTCCGACTGCTCCGGCAACCGGATCCGGCATTGCGCCGTGGTTCATTGGAACCAGGCTGCCTCGGTCCCAGAAATGCTGGTCGTTCATCACCTGCTCCGCAGTACGAACGGGAGCACAGGGCACGTCGTGACTTTCCAGGCATTCAATTGCGTCGTCCAGGGTCATTTTGCCGATGTGAGCCTGGATTTCCTGTCTGGCCTCTTCCACGTTGTCGGTCCGCTTGACATAGGTGTCGAACCTGGGGTCATCCAACAACTCCGGAGTCTGCAGGGCGTTGCACATTCTTCGCCACTGGTCGTCGCTTGTGACGGTGATGGAGATGTCTCCCCCGATGGCGCTGTACAGGCCGGTGGGCCCGCTGCGGCTGATATTGCCGGTGCGAAGGGGCAGCCCCGCCTCGATCCCTTCTTCAAGGTTTTCCATGAACATCAATGACACGAGGGTGTCCATCATGGACACGTCCAGGTATTGTCCCTTTCCGGTGCGGTCCTTTTCCCGGAGTGCCGCCAGTATCGAGTAGCAGGCGAACATCGGCGTTACCAGGTCGCCGATGTAGAACCCGACCTTCACGGGAGGCCGATCTTCTTCACCGTTGATGTCCATCAGGCCGCTCATACCCTGGATTTGCGGGTCGTGGGCCGGCTTGTCCTTGTAAGGTCCAGTCTGGCCGTATCCGGAAATTGAAGCATAGACAATACCGGGGTTGACGGCGGCCACCTCTTCGTAACCCAGGCCGGCCCGACGCAGCGATCCCGGGGCGAGGTTCTCCAGAACAACGTCGCTCTGCTTGGCCAGTTCCAGGAACAGTTCCTTTCCGCGCGCGGTCTTGAGGTCCAGAGTGATGCTCTTGACGCCCTGGGTCCGCTTCAGGAACCGGGTTGATAGGTCATCGTCGGAATTCCGCTGAGAGTGGGTGCCCTCCGGCCCTGCGAACGGCCCGTTGCCCCGGACCGGATCTCCGCGTCCCGGGATTTCCACCTTGATGACCTCCGCGCCCAGCCGGGCCAGACTCATCGACGCAAAGGGGCCCGCCAGATAAACCGTCACGCTGAGGACGCGAATTCCAGCCAGTGGCTGCATAGTTACTCCGCCGTCTAAATTAAAAATTAAATTTATTCTAAGACTTCGAAAACCCTGGTTGCCGATGCGCCCGACATTATCCCACAATCCTCAGCCTGTGGTACAATCCTGCTGCCCATCCAGGCAGGGTAGTCTGTGCTGGGCATCCAAACTCCGGGTGAGGTGGATTCAGATGGCATCCAACATCGTACTGTCCAATACCGACTTTAAGGTCGTCGGCACTCGGCCGGTGCGGCACGACGGCACCGACAAGGTCACCGGCCGCGCCAAATACGGGGCCGACTTCGATGCGGCCGGGCTGCTCTATGCCAAGGTGCTTCGCAGCCCTCATGCTCACGCTCGCATCAAGTCCATAAACACCAGCAAGGCCGAGGCTGCGCAGGGAGTACGCGCAGTCATCACCGGCCAGGACATTCCGACCGACAGCGCCGCCGCCCGCAAGGTGATGGCCAAGGACAAGGCCCTGTACAAGGGACATCCGGTGGCAGCCGTGGCCGCAGTCAGCGCCCATGATGCCGAGCAGGCACTGGCCCTCATAGAGGTCGAGTACGAACCGCTCAAGGCCGCCACCGAGGTCCGGGCCGCCATGGCCGACGACGCGGAACTGCTCCACGACGACCAGACCACAGAGGAACTGGGCGAAAAGACCGACAAGCACAGCAACATTGCGACCCACTTCCGATACGAGCAGGGCGACCTGGACAAGGGGTTTGCCGCTGCTGACGTCATCGTGGAGAGGGAATACTCCACCGCCACCGTTCATCAGGGCTATATCGAGCCCCAGAACGGCGCGGCATTCTGGAATTCCAATGGTGAACTGACAATCTGGGTGAGCACTCAGGGCGCTTTCACCACCCGCGACGCCCTGGCAGGCGTCCTGGACCTTCCTGTATCGAAGGTCAAGGTCATACCGATGGAGATCGGCGGCGGATTCGGAGGCAAGATTCCCATTTACCTTGAGCCGCTGACCGCGCTTCTGTCGAAGAAGGCGGGTGTCCCAGTTAAGTCGGCAATGACCCGCGCCGAGGTCTTCGAGGCCACAGGCCCCACCTCCGGCTCCTACATGCATATCAAGATGGGCGCCACCAACGACGGCAAGATTGTCGCAGCCGAAGCGATGCTTGCCTTTGACGCCGGGGCCTTCCCAGGCGCTCCGGTGACAGCCGGCGCGCAGTGCATGTTCTCCTGTTACGACATCGAGAACGCCCGCGTCGACGGCTACGATGTAGTCGCCAACAAGCCTCCGGTGGCAGCCTACCGCGCACCCGGAGCTCCGATCGCAGCTTTCGCCGGTGAGACCGTGGTTGACGAGCTGGCGGAGAAGCTGGGCATCGACCCAATAGAGTTCCGCCTCCGCAACGCTTCCAAGGAGGGCAGCCGTCGCGTTGATGGTCCGGTCTTCCCGAAGGTTGGCAACATCGAGCAGCTTGAAGCCGCCCGCGAGTCGGAGCAGTACCAGCGCTCGCTCGAGGGACCCAACCGCGGGCGCGGCGTGGCGTCGGGCTTCTGGTTCAACATCGGCCTCCAGTCCAGCGCCGCCATCAGCGTTCAGGCCGACGGCACCATCTCGCTGGTGGAAGGCTCCACTGACATTGGCGGCACCCGCGCTTCCATCGCCATGCAGGCCGCCGAGGTCCTGGGTATCCCCGCCGAGGACGTCGACCCCAGCGTGGGCGATACTGACTCCGTGGGTTACACCTTCCTGACCGGAGGGAGCCGCACCACCTTCGCAACCGGATGGGCCGCCTACGAGTGCGCCCAGGAAGTCAAGCAGAAGATGATCGAGCGGGCCGCCAGCATCTGGGACGTTGAAGTTACCGACGTCGACCTGGTGGACGGCGTCTTCCAGCATGCTTCCGACCAGGAACTCAGCATGACCTTCAAGGAACTGGCTGGCCAGTTGAACCGCACCGGCGGGCCCATCTCGGCCCAGGTCAGCGTTGACCCCCGCGGCGCGGGCGGCGCTTTCGCCACCCACATAGTCGACGTGGAAGTTGACCCTGACACCGGCAAGGTCACCATCCTCGACTACACCGCCATTCAGGATGTCGGCAAAGCCATCCACCCCAGCTACGTCGAGGGCCAGATCCAGGGCGGCGTAGTGCAGGGTATCGGCTGGGCGCTCAACGAGGAATACCGGTTCAATAACGATGGCAGGATGGAGAACTCCTCCTTCCTCGACTACCGGATGCCCACCAGCCTCGACCTGCCCATGATCGGGACGGTGATCGTCGAGGTTGCCAACCCCGGCCATCCCTACGGCGTTCGTGGCGTCGGCGAGGTGCCGATAGTGCCTCCCATGGCCGCCATCGCCAATGCCATCTACCACGCCGTTGGCGTCCGGATGAATCAGCTGCCCATGTCCCCAGACGCTGTTCTGGAGAGCCTGTGGGCGAAGAACGGCGAACCGGCTGGGCTGGCTCAGGCTGCCGACTAGCTCTTAGACCTATCGATTCCGTCGTGATCCAGCGGGGGCGCACAAAAGTGCGCCCCTAAGTTATTATTGGTCATCAACTTGACTCAGGAGAATCGCAATGACCAGAGTGCCGTTTGCCACCCGGGAAGGGATGGATGCCGCCGGTCAGGCCATCTGGGACGAAATCGACACCAGCCGTGGCGGAGTTGCCCGCAACTACGCCGCCCTGCTCAATAACCCGCAGGCTGCGGGAGCGATGGCCGGACTTGGCGGCTACGCACGCTACGAGACTCCCCTTCCGCCCCGCATCAAGGCCCTGGCAGTCCTGACGGCCGCCCGCGAAGCCTGCGGCCACTACGTCTGGACAGTCAACCAGAACGGGGCGAAGGAAGCGGGATTGTCTGACGAGATCATCGCGGCCATAAGGGAGTACCGAGCGCCGGCAGGCTTCGATGCCGACGACGCCACGGTCGTGCAGTTCGTGCTGGAACTGCTGCGGCAGCATCGTATTTCCGACGCCACCTTCGAAGCCATGCGAGGGCTGGTGGGCAATGAAGGCGCCGTGGATGTGCTGGTGGTCAGCGGCTACTACCATACGCTGGCCCACTGCCTGCAGGCGCTGGAAGTTGAGCTGCCGGAGGGCACCACGACGGCTCTGACCTACTAGGGATGCTCTGAACAAGTAGGCGTCATTGTGGCATAGTAGAAGGAACGGAGGAAAGACCTGTAGAGAGGGGATTCGATGGACCAGCCGACATTTTCCGACCTGGAATACCAGGGGAAGAAGCGCAAGACCCGCCGGGAGTTGTTCCTAGAGCGGATGGACGGCCTGATTCCCTGGCAGAGACTGGAAGATCGGATACGGCCTTGCTATCCCAAGGCCGGCAAGGGCCGTCATCCCTACCCATTGCCGGTCATGCTGCGCATTCACTGCGTCCAACTGTTCTACAACCTGAGCGACCCGGGCATGGAGGACTTGCTCTACGAGTCCGACCCGGTGCGGCGGTTCGTGGGTCTGAAGCTGACCGGCCCGTTGCCCGACGAGACCACCATTCTCAATTTCCGTCATCTCTTGGAGAAGCACCATCTGGGGCAGGGCCTCTTGGAGGAGATCAACGCTCACCTGGAAAGCCAGGGACTGAAACTCAAGGAGGGGACCATCGTGGACGCCACCATAATAGAGGCGCCGTCGTCCACCAAGAACCGGAACAGGGAGCGGGACCCAGAGATGCACCAGACCAAGAAGGGGAATCAGTGGCATTTCGGAATGAAGGCCAACATCGGAGTGGACTCAGAGACAGGGATAGTCCACAGCATGAGCACGACGTCGGCCAACGCTCACGATGTCACGGAGGCCCACAATCTGCTGCACGGGGGCGAGACGGTGGTGTGGGGAGATGCGGGGTATCAGGGAGTTCACAAGCGGGAGGAGAACCTGGAACTGGAGGTGGAATGGCAGGTGGCCATGCGGCCTGGGAAACGGCGGATGCTGGAGCCCGAGAGCGAAGAGGCACGGACGGAGAAGGCGAAGGCATCGGTGCGAGCGAAGGTTGAGCACCCCTTCCAGAGGTTGAAGCGCCAGTTCGGGTATTGGAAAGTGCGCTACCGGGGGCTGACGAAGAACACGGAGCGACTGGCCTTGCTGTTCGGGCTGGGCAACCTGTTGATTGCAGAGGGTCAACCGAGGGGGTAGTGGGCCCCGCGGCAATATCCACCGGCCATCTACCCCAAGACTAGCTTCCAACTACCCTCAGAAGGGGGCAAAATGTAGGGATTTGAACAAAACCAGACAAGTCAGAGAAGGTGAATTTCGGCCCCTTACCCATCGGTCACCTGCAATTCAGGCCAAGGTGGGCCTTGTTCAGAGTATCCCTAATGGCGTAGCCCGCGGCCGGACCGCGTTCCTCTCCCTTTTCACCATCCAGCAGTCTCCCGGGGAATTTCGTCCTGGCCGAACTGCGTCTTGCACCAACCCTCGTTCCGGTGCTCCCAGTCGCAATACCCGGCCATGAGCGAACTGTGTCTTGCGCCAACCCCCAGCCGCCATTTCCTGTTGCATAGTCCGACCCTGGGCGCAGTGCGTCTTGCGTGGGATGGCGTGAGACGGTATCGGTGGGGCAGTCAAGGGCAATGACCATCCCGATACTGTCGCCGGCCGACACCGGTGCGGGATGGTCTGGTTGGGCACCGGCGTCGACTCCAAGGCGGCGCAGCGGGTCGCGGAAATCGGGGGAAGGAGACAGGCCGACGCGCCAGTCATGAGCGTGGTTGCCGCCGTCGGCAACCGGGCCAACAACCACGTAATCTACTGGCAGCGCGTCAGCGACAACGGTGATGACCACGACCACAACCCCATCGAGGAGGTGCACCGAGGCAAGAATGATCATCGCGGGTTCGGCCGGTTACAGCAACCGGTGAACCGGCGGTAACCCAAGCTCCTCGCCCTACACGGCGGCGCGGTGGCAACCGGGGCGGCTGAATGGGCCGCCGCTGACAATCGAATAGACGCCAAAGAGCGGGGTCGTCTCTCCCAAGTTGGGGGAGGCGGCCCCGCTCTTCGTGTTTCGCCGCCGGCGAACACCGGAGTGGCTGAATGGACCGCACCCAACGACCTGCATCTCTAACCGGAGAGCGGGGTCGGTCCATTCGGGCCGGCCTCGCTTTCCGCCTTTCGGAGGAAGCGACATGACCACCATCACGAACAGCACCATCACGGAAACCACCCACAACCTTTCGGACTCCCTGAACGGTCAGGGCGACACCAAGGACCTACAGGACATGGAGACACAGGCACAAGCGCTCAGCAAGGGCAAGCCCGAGAGCGAACTCCGCGCCGCCGCCCGGCGCAAGGGCCTCAACCTGAAGCAACTGGCGGACCTGATGGGGGTGAGCTATGGTTACGTGTCCCAGGTCAGCAGCGGCAGCAGGCCCTGGTCTCCTATGATGCGGGAGAGGGCCATGGCGGTGCTGGGGGAGGTCCCCGGACAGGGCGTGGTCTGTCGTCAGGGCGGCGTGATCCAGGGCGGTGAAAGCACCTACGTCCGGGAGCGTGCCCGGGAGCGGGGCATGACCCTGCGGCAGGTGGCCGACAGGACGGGACCGAGCTACGGCTACGTGGTCCAGGTGTCACGGGGCCAGCGCCACCTGAGTCCCGCCGCCCAGGCCCGAATGGAGTCCGTCCTGGAGGCTCCCGTGAAGGTCGAGTCCGCCCAATGCCCCGCCGTGGACCCCTATGTTCTATGGGAACGCATGGATGCCCACGGCTACTCCCAGAATCAGGTGGCCCGGCTGGCGGGCATCAGTGTCTCCTATCTCTCCCAGATTATGAACGGCCAGCGGAAACCGTCGGGAGACGTGCTCAAGAGGCTGCACCAGGCGCTGTTCGCGCCGTCTCCGGCGGAACTGGTGGTTCCGGTGGAACTCAGGATCATGGCTCGGAAGAAGGGCAGGCGCAAGGGCGTGGTGGTCAGGGGCGCTGGCGGGCCGGGCACCGGCACGATTCGGACCGGGGGCGGGTGCCGTGGGGCGCCGAGGTGGAGTTCGCCTACAACACCGGCTACGACAGCCGCGGCCGGCTCTCGGTGAACCATATCGTGGATGATAGAGGCTATTCGGCAATGCTTAAGAAGTCGTAGGACGGGAGCAACCGACGCCCGGGGCGCACGCTGCTGCGTCACTCATCAAACGCGGCCAGCAACATCCACAAGCCCCTGCGCCACCAAATTTGCGGCGACATCACCTCGATCCCGGACACTACCCACCGCATACCCTTGTCAATCCTGGTCCTCTCGTCAACGGGAGTCCACGAGCAGAGATTGGCCCGCCTTGGCCAATCTCTGCAACTCGGTACGTTTTCTACGTTAGCCTGGGTTGGCTTCCTGCGGAACGGCGGCGGCGCGGCGCGCGGCGGAACGTGTCCTCCCGCGCCAGGCGGGGATACTCGGCCCACCTATTGCCCTCCAGCAGGTCCTTCACCGTTAGAATCTGGACGCGGGGGTATTGGGCCATGGGGACGCCTTCGAAGGGTTCCGACGTGTAGAACCCGGCAGAGGCGGCTTCCGCTTCCATCGGGCGCGTCGGCGGCTCCAGGGTGATGAACACCCCGATCTCCGCTTTCTCCCGCTCCATGTCTCCCTTCAACGTGGCGATCTGTCCCCGGTTGACGTGCCCGCTCTTTACCTGGACGCCGATGCGCTTGACCCTGTCGCTGTTGTCGTCGAAGAAGTTGATGTAGCCGTCGATGCCGGCATCCGCGCCCCGCTTCCGGTCCTGGGCAGGCCGGGCGCCCACCTGACCCAGGGCCCACCACTCGAACTGGTAGCGCCCGGAGTTTTCGCTGTCGGTGGCCAGGGCCCGCGCGCTGGCCACGTCCTGGGGCTGGCCCAGCACCTCGTAGGGATTGAGGTCCTCATCGAAGGTGTCGTGAAGCCTGTGCCTTATCAGGGTAATGGCAATGTGGGTGATGTCGATGCCGACCCACCGCCGGTTGAGCCGCTCGGCGGCGGCGATGGCCGTTCCGCAGCCGCAGAAGGGGTCCAGCACCACGTCCCCCTCGTTGCTGCTGGCGCTGATGATGCGTTCCAGTAACGACTCCGGCTTCTGGGTGGGGTAGCCCAGGCGTTCTTTGTGGCTCCCGGACAGGGAATTAATGTCGTACCACATATCCTGTATTGGTACGCCACATGATTCGTCCAAGTAAAGCTCTTGGCGAGGATACCCTGTGCGTGAATAATGGATCCTACCTTCCTCATCCAACCTTTGCATTCGTTCTCGATTGTACCGCCAAGCTCGCGTATGGCCATTCCACTCATATACAGGATTCCCTTTTTCAGCTCCGCCTGGCCCCGTCAAAGGCGTGGTGGTAAAGCGTTTGCCAGTCTCCTTCTCAACGTATCGATAGGTGGTCTGGACGTATTGCTCGTCTAACGGAACGAACTGCTGTTGCCATTTCACAGATTCGGTCTTGCCGTAGAAAAGCATAACGTCGTGTACCCTGCCGTACCGGGTGGACCCTTGCCCTACATCATTGTGCGCGCCATAGCGCTTCCACGTAATTTCATTCCTGAAATTATCAGCACCGAACACCGCGTCCATCAGCAGCTTCAGGTAGTGGCTGGCAGTGGGGTCGCAGTGCAGATAGATGCTGCCGGTGTCCTTGAGGACTCTGCGGAGTTCCACCATGCGCTGGGCCATCATCGTCAGGTAAGCCATCATGTCGTTGTCGCCCAGGAAGGAGCGCATGGCCTGGAGCAAGTGGGGCAGCTTGCCGGTGGCCTTGGTCACCACGTCCCCGTAGGCTCTCTCCGATTCCAGGCTCCAGTGCCAGGTGTCCTCGAAAGCCGTGATCTGGGCGGCGGACTGGCGACCGCTCTTTTCCTGGAACAGCACGTTGTAGTTGGCGTTGGAGTTGAAAGGCGGGTCCAGGTAGACCAGGTCCACGCTGGCGTCCTCCACGTGATCGCGCAGGTTGTCCAGGTTGTCCAGGTTGTCGCCGAAGTAAAGCTGATTCTTCCAATCCAGAACCGTCATTTCCAGAACCGTCTCAGTTCAATGTGGGCGAGTATTGCATTCGGCCCTTCATGTCGTCACGCCTCAATTTTGGCGCGTCATACACGTTAGCCGTCGGTTGGAGGTAGTCCGTCGGTCGGCTGGGACGGGCGGTCCCGCCGGCGGTTCTGCAACAAAATGCCATTCCGGGGGCTTTGGGAGTCTGACAGCGTAGGTGACGCTACAATCACGTTGGTCCAAAGACTCCTTACCGGAAGCCCCTGGGAAGGATATGTAGACAAAGTTGCAACTTGTCCAGGCAGTGAACGGCCAGCCTCCGGCCCGCATAGGGAGGGACGGACGCCTTCACTCACGCGACGCGCCACGCCCAAGAGGCGGGCGGGTGACCGGTGGTATCCGGTGATTTGGGGCACTTGAAGGCAAGAATGGTCTGGCAAGTGGGCCGGAATGCGAGGAACCGGACGCCATCCAACAATCCCAAGACGCCTCACCTTGGCCATTCCCGCTGAATCTCACCCGAATCACACCAGAAAAAGCCCTGCCCAGAGCATTCTAAGCTATTCCATGCTATCCGGGCCCGCCCACTCCGCATCAATTGACAGGAACACCTCTGACAGGTTCACTTCCGCTCAGTAGAGCCGCTCCCGATTGGCCTCTTCCTCCTCAGCGTCAATCCACCCGGCGTCGGCGCCGGCAATCTGGTCGGCCAGCACCCGCCCGTAGCTGGGATAGGACGACCTCTCTATCTGCGCCGACGGATCCCAGAGACGACTTCGCAGCAGCGCCCTCCCGCAGTGCAGGAAGGCCTCTTCCACCGTCACCTTCAACCCCGACAGCGGGGCCCTGCCGCCCACGGCCAAGGGCGCCAGCAACTCCTCGCCGGTCACGACCTCAGCCCTCCCCTTCACCCGCAACGTCTCGTTCATCCCCGGTACGAAGAACAACAGCCCCACGCCGGGACTCTCGACGACGTTCCGCAGGGAATCCACCTGGTTGTTGCCGGGGCGGTCGGGCAGCAGCAGCGTCCGTTCGTCCAGCACCTGCACGAATCCCGGGGGATCGCCCCGGGGCGAGGCGTCGGGTTGACCCTCCCCGCTTGTGGTGCTCAGTACGCAAAAAGGGGAAAGCTCGATGAACTTCCGGCAGTGTTCGTCCAGCCGGTCCAGCACCTTCTGGGCCGCCCGAGGCGCCGGAGGGCGATACGTCTCGCGCAACTCCCCATTATTGGAAATGGTCATGCAACCCCCCTTAAGTCCCCCTGTAGCCGGCGCAACTCCTCTTCCAACTCCCGGTTGCGGGCCTCGGCTTGAACGCGGCCTTCCTGTTCGCGCAGGCGCTCCCGCCATTCGTCCTCCAGCGTTGCGATGGGCCGCCCCGTCGCCGGGTCGTGCCACGCCAGCCGCCCCTCCTCCCACCGGAGGTTCAGGTTCAATACGCGGCTGTAACCCTGCAACACCCCGCCGGGCAGCTCCTCGATCTCCACCGGCTCGTACCTGCCTTCCACCAGCCGGTCCCCCGCCAGCTTCGCGCCGTGGTGCTGCCCCGTCTCGTCGAAGCGCCAGTACTCCGGGATGCCCAAGGCAGCGTAGAAGTCCTTCTTGGGCCCCACGTCCATTGCCCCGGTGCTCTCCGACGCCACCTCCAGCACGAAGTCCGGCGGCTTCCCCTGCTCCGAAACGATGTACCCGTTGTTGGCCTTGTAGGCCGCCGGGTCCACGCCAAAGGCCACCAGCAGATCGGGGTAGCGGGCGCGGCGCTTGTCGAAATCAGAGTCCGGGGCGATCCACCGGTCTGCTTCCACCAGGGTGGTGCCGGGATTTCCCAAGTGGAAGGCCAGGTCTCGAGAGCTGCCACCCTTGAAAAGCTGGTCGAACTGTGTCACTTCATCAGGCTCTCGGTCAGGTATATCCGGCAGCCGGAAACGCTTCTGGACTTGGGAAGTCTGGCCGGTGGTGTTTATGGTGGTCATGCCGAACCTCGGTGGGTCTAGCGTGGAATTGCGGTTGGCCATGGGCTTGCTTGCCGACGGCCATTATACTCCCGCCTGGTCTGGCCTGGATAGGTCGGTGCTTCCTTTCACGACGTGCCAATCCCGCCCAATACTCTGCCAGCCGTGGGCCAGGGTGAGGGCCAGTGAGACGTTGCCCGGTCAGCGTCGAAGGCGCAGCCTTGTCCACAGCCAGCTAATCGCGCCGGCGCATACCGCCGCCAGCGTCGCCACGGTCAGGAGCCACTTGGTCAGGGTGAACCCGGCGGCCAGCCACGCCAGCGAGGACGGCGAGCCGTCGTAGCTCAGCGCCAGCGCCGCGACCGTGACATTCTCCGGCGCATCCGACAGGGCCACGGCCAGCGGGAGCAGGTACAGCGGCCACCCCCCTCGAAATAGCCGGAACAGCAGGACGGCCAACAGCAGACCGTAGCAGGCCGGAAAGACCATGTCGATGGTGAGCGCGGTGGTCGCATAGAAGACTCGTGCGCCGGAGTCGAGCCGGTCCAGGGCGTCGAACAGGGCCGCCACCTCGCCCGGCGTGTACCAGGCCCGGTCGTCCAGCTTCAGTCCGTCCAGCCGAGCCTGCCGCCAGGCGAGGCCGGCCACGCCCGCCAACGCCATGACCGCCACTCGCCAAGTAGCGCATCGCTCCACTGCCCGGCCAATCGAAAACGCCATCGTCTCCTCCCTGCCGTCCGCCTTCCGCCGCAGCAACGCCCCTTGCCCAAACGAGATGGCGGTGCCGCGCTCGCAATGACGGTTCCGGTGAAACCGGGTACGCGCGAGGCCAGCGCAATTCCGCGATAAGGCGATAACCCGTGTGCAATTCACTGGAATTAGAGCGCAGGGCAATCGCGTTTTAATCGAATCGCCGCCTTGCCGGATGAAATGTCTCCGGCAAGCAGGGAGAGACCGTCATTCCAGGCAGGCGGAAGCTAAGGATACTCTGAACAAGGCCCATCGTGACCTGAATTGTGGCTGACCGATGGGCAAGGGGTGCAATTCACCGTCTCTGACTGGTCTGATTTCGTTCACATCCAGTATTTCGCCCCCTTTACCGGGCAGTTGGGAGCTTGTCAGGGGGTTGAAGGCCGGTGAATCTTGCCCCAGGGCCCACTACCCCCTCAGTCCTCTTAGTTGTCCTTCCGATGTCAACAGGTTGCCCAGCCCGAACAGCAAGGCCAACCGTTCCGTGTTCTTCCCCAGCCCCCGGTAGCGTACTTTCCAATACCCGAACTGGCGCTTCAACCTCTGGAAGGGATGCTCCACTTTGGCTCGCACCGACGCCTTGGCCTGCTCCGTCCGTGCCTCTTCGCTCTCCGGCTCCAGCTTCCGCCGTCTCCCAGGCCGCATCGCCACCCGCCATTCCACCTCCAACCCCAGATTCTCCTTCCTCTTGTGAACCCCTTGATACCCAGCGTCGCCCCACACCACCGTCTCGCCCCCGTGCAGCAGATGGTGCGTCTCCGTTACGTCGTGGGCGTTGGCCGCCGTGGCGCTCATGCTGTGGACTATTCCAGTATCGGAGTCCACTCCGATGTGCGCCTTCATCCCGAAGTGCCACTGGTTCCCCTTCTTGGTCTGATGCATCTCCGGGTCCCGCGCCTTGTTCCGGTTCTTGGTGGATGACGGCGCTTCAATGATGGTGGCGTCCACGATGGTTCCCTCCCTGAGCTTCAGTCCCTGGCTTTCCAGGTGGGCGTTGATCTCCTGCAGGAGGCCCTGCCCCAGGTGGTGCTGCTCCAACAGGTGGCGGAAGTTGAGGATGGTGGTCTCGTCGGGCAGGGGGCCGGTGAGCCTCAGCCCCACGAACCGCCGCACCGGGTCGGACTCGTAGAGCAAGTCCTCCATGCCCGGGTCGCTGAGGTTGTAGAACAGCTGCACGCAGTGGACCCGCAGCATGACCGACAGGGGATAGGGATGGCGGCCCTTGCCCGCCTTGGGGTAGCAGGGCCGGATGCGCTCCTCCAGCTTCTGCCAGGGAATCAGGCCGTCCATCCGCTCCAGGAACAGTTCCCGGCGAGTCTTGCGCTTCTTACCCTGGTATTCCAAGTCGGCAAAGGTGGGTTGCTCCATCCCAATTCACCCCTCTACTGGTCTAGCCTGCCTCCCCCTACTATGCCATAATTTCCCTGACTTGTTCAGAGTTTCCCTAGAAATCTGGCCGGAAAGCCTTGTTCGGGGAGATGCATTTCAGCAGTAAGGTCGTTGCAAGCAAGGGGGGCATCAAGATTTGAGGGAACCTCGCGGTGAGGAAATCAAAGACGGAAGGTATGGTCTGGGTACGGTCAGTGCCCCAGCTGTTGGAACCGCCGTCGGTTCTGCTCGACAGACCGAGTTTCCCCGCCACCAGGGTCAGGTTGGCCACCGTGGCCGCCAGGTACAGCTGGAACTTGGTCTTGACCCTGCCGAAGTAGCGGGCCTGGCGGATGCCCAAATGGACCAGTCGGGCCAACCGGTGTTCCACCACCACTCGGCGCGCCCGATATTCGTCATACTCGACGCTTTGTTGCAGGGTCCGGGCCTGCTGCAACAGGGCTTCCTGGGGATGGATCAGCACCCGTCGTCCCTTCCTGCCTTTAGCTGCGATGCATTGAGAGCGCAGTGGACATGTCCGACATACCGCCCCGTCGAACTGGAAGGCCTGCAAGTGGTGGACCCGACCCATGCCATCAGTCCGCTGTCCCGCTGGCACGATGGTGTGGGTGACCTGCCCCGCCGGACAGGTGCAACTACCCGCCGCCAGGTCAATGACGAAGTCATCCTTGGGAAAGTGCTGCCGGTTGGGCCGACCTGGCACTCGGGCCACCAACCGCCGGCCCGCGTCGGCGAAGGTCTGCCTGGTAGCTCCGTCCCCATAGGCGGCATCGCCCACGGCTTCCTCCACCGGCAAACCGGCGTTGGTCTCGCTCTGCTCCACCAGTTCCAGCGCCCCCAGGTTGTCCGGAGCGTTGCCCGGCAACACCTCCACCGCGGTGATCAACTGGGTATCGGTGTCCACGACGATGGCCGCCTTGTGCCCGTCGAAGCGCCTCCTGCTGCTCTTGTGCCCGTGGCGCATCTGTGGGTCATGCACCGACATCATCCGGTCCTTGCTCACCCCGCTCCTGAGGCTCACGCCGTCAACGCCGTCATCACCGCCGCCATCGCCATCTGGGCTCTTGCGCTCAATGTCCTGGAGCAGCAACTCCCCCAGCAGTTCCGCCGCCGCCACGATCTGCTGCCGCTCTATACTGTCCTCGGGCAACTCCCCCTGGGCCTGCCGCGCCAACTCCAGCAGCCGGTCCGCGTCCGCCACCACCTGGGCCAGCAGGGCCTGCCGCGCCCGTTTGTCCGACCAGTCGATGGCCGCCTCGCCCTTGATGCTGGAGGCCAGGTACCGCCCATATCCCTGGGTCCTGGCCCATTCCTTGACACCAGTCTGCTCCACGGCTGCCAGCGCCCGCATCAATTTGACCACCCCGTCGGCCAGCAGGTTGAAGGTGTCCTTCACCGCGCCCCGGCCCAGGATGTTAGTCGTGTCCAGCGCCACCTTCATGCTCCGCTTTTTCAGGTAGCCCGACTCCCGGGCCAGCCGCAAGCTGGACTCGAATACCTCCCGCACCTGGTCGTGCAGGATCAGCTGGGCGCGGAACACCTGCAGCGTGCTCTTGGCAAAAGGACGGTCTTCAATCTCAATCCCCAAAGCCACCTTCCAGCGGATGTCAAAGTCGGCCCGGGCCTTGGCCTCGGCGTCGCTGACCTTGTCGTGGGTCTGCAACAGCAGGGCCGTGGCCAGCAGGCTGGGCGGCACACTGTCCCGGCCGTTGTCGGCGCAGTAGAACACGGCGAAGTCGGCGTCCCGGAACAGCTGGCCCCGCAGCGAAGCCAGCAGACCGTAGAAGGTCTCCCGCCCCACATGGTCAAGATACAGCCGGTCCGCTTCCCAGAGACCCCTCTGATCCGAACGCTCTCCCAGCATAGTCAACCCTCGCTACCCTTGGTGACTCCAAGTATAAACCCTGGCCGCCTCATGCCACTTTCCGGCCAGATTTCTAGGCCTCTTTTCCCTAGCGTATTCTCATTGCCTCGCTGGTCCCGATAACGAATCTCATCTTGCAGAAACGTAATGCCACCATGAGCAATGCCGTTGCGGACAGTATGCTCATACTGCTTGGTAAGGCACTCTTCTGGTAGACCTTGTAGCTCCTGAACTATGGGCCAAGCGTCAAGCCCTTCAGTACCCTTCTGACGATCGATGCGAGAAAAGTGGGCAATTGGCCTGAGCAGTGGAACCAGGACGGCCTCTATGAGACGCAGGTAGGCAGGATGCACGTGTTTGTCAATCACCCTGTTTAATTCATAGTCGTCCCCATTTGTCAGTTGATTGTCGTGCCAATCCTCTACATTGATTTCCTTCAGGGTAAACAACGCACGGCTAATATCAGTGTCGAAGCCAGCAAGGTATTCCTTAAGTTGTTCTGACATTTGCTGGTCGCGCAGTTTGAGCCAGTGCAGATAGGTAAAATAGGCGCGTTTGTCGAAGAATCTGTCGGGGCGACGATTCAAGTAGGGCCGAAGGACCAGTAGGTGTTCTTGCGGACAATTCTCTAGAGCCGAGAAGGACGCAACAATGCCGGTACGGTCAGCGTCGTCGCGGTGTTTCGTCAGCGGATTCTGTAGCAGCCCACCTAATGTAGTTCTGGCGGATAGCTTAACAATCATATTCTTTCCATCCTGAATTGTTGCCCTACGCGGTCCCCACTCCCAGGTCATTGCTCACTCCATTATCATCGGTTCCTGAAGCCGGACGAACTCTTCCGGCACCCCGAAAAAGTGGGCCACCTCCACTGAGCAGGTGAAGCCCTCCCCTATCGCCTCCCGGTCGTCGGTGAGCAGGGTATGGGCAAAGTCGTTGGCCTCCCTTTCGAGCTTCCAACCAAGCATGGTGTGCTTGTAAACCCACAACTGATTGCCTGGGTGCATCATCTTGTGTCCCAGGGCATGGGCGATGTACCAGCGGCTCTCCTCCGGACCCAGCCCGTCGGCGATGCAGATGTACCCGGCCACCTCCACTTCCTTCTGCCTCGCCAGCGGCAGACGCTTCACCTGATACCCGTGCAAGTTGGCCACCGCCTCGGCGTCCACCCGGCCGGTCAGCCCCAGTTTCCGCCGCAGGGCCACGCCTCTTTGCCGCGCCCGGTTCATTCCCCGGCCTCCGTCTTGCGCCGTCTTTCCTGGCGGACGAAGTTGATGAAGTTCTGGATGGCCTCGATGTCCTCCAGCGGCAGTCCCTCCACGGCATCGTAGAAGGAGACGCTGGCTTCCCTGAGCAGTTCCGCTTCCAGCACGTCCCGGCCCAAGAGCCAGGCGGTGCTCACCTCGCAACGGAAGGCCAACTCCTCCAGGTGTTCGTGCTTCGGCTTGACCCGGCCCGCCTCCCAGGACCAGATGGTCTGGGAGCTGACACCCACCTGCTGGGCCAGTTGCGCCTGGGTCAACCCCAGCTTGGTCCGGGCCTCCCTGATCCGGTTGCCGATGTTCTTCCACTGGTACTTCCTTGCTTCGGGCATGAGGGTCGTCCCTCCCGGCGCTGGTCTGGCGTGGGCTAATTACAAGCCCAATAATAGCACATTAGTTCCCTTTACTCTTGACAGGCAGGATTGCCGTTGCCTAGAATGAGTCTAATCACAGTTAGATTGTGATTAGATTAACCCAGGACCGGCAATCCCGCAATGACGCGCCGACAACGCACCGCGGTATGGCTCAGGTCCCAGGGCCTCTGGGACCGTCTCGCCCTGCTGCACCGCTCCCAGAACTGGCTGGCCGACGAGCTGGGCATCAGCCGCAGCCACCTGTCCCGGCTGGTCAACCGGGAGCGGGCCACGTCGGGCCGCCTGCGCCGCCGGATGCAGCGGGTCCTGGGAGTGGAGGATTTCCATGAATTGTTCTTCATCGAGCATCCTGAAGACCGGGAGTAGCCCTTCCCCTGTTCTTCCCCGCAGCGGGCCGCAACTCATCATCGCCGGAAAACCCTTCCTCTACGGTTCCGGCGTTCTGCCCGAGGACTTCCCGCAGCGCCTGAGCCGCCTGCGGCGGGCCACCCACCTCACACGGAACGGCTTTGCCGACGCCGTGGGCGTGGACCCCAAGCAGGCACAGCGCTGGGACGATGGCACCGAACCCTGCGGCGGGGCGATGCTCTCCGTAGTGCGTCTGGCCGGAGTGGTGCCTGGCGGATTGGACATGATCGTGGAGGAAGGATTCCTGGCATCCCTGTGGAGGCCGTAAGTCTATGCCCCGCCAGAAGATGCGCCACCGGCGAGGGCGCTACGAGTTCCCCGACGACTTCCCCGAGTGCCTGAGACGTTTCAAGAAGGCGAGCGGGCTGTCCTGGAGCGAGATGGCCCGCCGCTTGGGGACCAGGCCGCTGACCATTCGGCGCTGGCTCAACGGCGTCCAACCCTCCGCCCACTACCTGCTGGCCCTCCAGGACCTGGCCGAAGAGTTTGGGCTGTCCCACCTGCTGCCCAGGGCCAGGGCGCTGCACCGGGAGTAGGCGGGCCGGACCTTGCCCGGCCCGCCCTGCTCCCTCTCATTCCCCTCCCTGCCGTCTCCTCCGTTCCCGCTTCCGCCGCCGTCGCGGTGCGGCTAATTCTCTACGCCCAACGGGGTTTCCGTCGGGGCGCTTTCCATGGTTCACGGGTGAACCACCCTATAAGCGGTTCCAACCGGCGCTCCCGCCGCCCACACTGTTTGGAACGGACGTTCTATGACCAGCGACCCCCGTCAACACATCTCGGAGCTACGACTTGGCAGGAACCAGGAACCAGCGCAAACCCAGGAACCCCAGGTACGCCGGGCCGGAACCGCGCATCGGCCGGATCGACTTCAATCCGGCTCCCGACGCCGAGGACCGCCTGCGCCGCCTCTTCACTCTGCTGGCCAAGCACATCGCCGGGAATGGGAGTTCCACTCCGGCGGAGGACTCGTTTATGCCAGTTGGGAAAGAAGGGGAAGAGTGAAAGTGATCTCCATGTATGCGGTAGAGCACTGCAAGCGGTGCCAGTTCTGGATTCGGCACGGAAAAATCAACCCCCGCCTGGGTCGGCATACCTGCCGGTTCGCCCCGCAGGAGGCAACGTGCATCGAATACACGACCAGGCGCGGTCGGAAGGTGCGATGCGCCAAACCCTGCGTAGGCCATTACTGCGGGCGTCACGGCGGGAAGGACCGGGACCCTCAGCCGCCAACCTGAACGCGAGCGTTGCGACGCCATCCCTTTGACTGCCGCCCACCGGCGGAGTATCATGAAGGCAGGTTGGCCCGGCGGTGGTGGAACACCCCGGGCCGTGGCGCCACCTGCTGTAACAGGTGATGCGGTGGTATTGTACTACTTGCAGACCCGTTCCCGGCAGGGGGCGGGTCTCTTTCATTTCGACGGCACAAGAGAAGGGAGGAACACATGGCGAAGAACGCACCCAAACGCCAGGAACCGGTTGCCGGAAAGCGGGCGGCCATCTACGCCCGCGTCTCCGACAAGAGCCAGGATGGGGAGGACAAGACCTCCATCTCCGAGCAGGTCAACGACATGGAATCCTACTGCGAGAGCAAGGGGTTGACCATCACCGCCCGATACCAGGAGGTGGGCCGGGGCTGGTCCAAGAAGCGCCCCGAATTCCAGAGGATGCTGGCCGACGCCAAACTCGGCCGCTTCGACACCATCGTCTGCTGGAAGTCAGACCGCCTCAGCCGGGGCATGTATCCCGCCGCCGCCGTGATGGAGGTGGTGGAAGCCCACCAGATCGGCCTGGAAGCGGTCCTGGACTCCATCGACATGAAGACCTTCGGCCTCATGGCCGCCATCGGCAAGATCGAGCTGGACAACTTCCGGGAACGGGCGTCCATGGGCAAGCGAGGCGCCGCCAAGCAGGGCCGAATACCCACCAGCCAGGTCCCCTACGGATACTGCATCGACGACAACGGAGCCCCCGGAGTCGATGAAGCCTGCGCGGAGGTGGTGCGGCGCATCTTCCGGCAGTACGTCCACGAGGGGATGGGAGGCCCGGCCATTGCCCGGCAACTGATGGCCGAGGGAGTTCCCTCCGGCAGGTCCGCAGCCCGTTGGCACGACACCCAGATCAATCGCATCCTGCGGAACGAGACCTACAAGGGCACCTG
>CAXXKY010000010.1:0-43015 GCA_963667325.2 Dehalococcoidia bacterium | reverse complement strand
GTTCGAAGGGACCGGGAGGATAATCGGTGGCTCCCGTGCCGACCACGCCGTAGTCCAGGAAGGACCGCTGGGCGAACATCCACTGCAGCCGCTCTTCGCCGTAGAAGGGCATCTTCTCCCCGTGGTGATACACGTAGGTGCAGAAGGGAGTGGCGATGGTGCCCAGTCGGTGCATCTTGGTGAGAATGTCGGGATTCACCAGCGTACAGTGCTCTATCCGGTGCCTGGGATTGGGACGTGGGTCGGCGGCCTGGGCCTTGTCGTAGGCGTTCAGTACCATGTCGATGGCGAGGTCGCCATTGGCGTGTATGCATACTTGGAATCCTGCCCGGTGCATCTCCATCACGTTTTCTTCGATTTCCTCGGCGCTCATCGCCAGGATGCCGTGGTCGCAGTCACTGCCCACGTAGGGTTCCGACAGGTAGGCCGTCCTGGCCGCGATCGCCCCGTCGGCTACCATCTTGATTCCGCCCAGCCGCAGCATATCGTCACCGAAGCCGGTCTTCAGCCCCGCCTCCCGCAGCGACCGGAAGTGAGGATGGTACATCAGCGCGTAAACCCGCATCGACAGGTCTCCGGCATCCCGGCCCTCCTGGTAAGTGACAAACTCGTCCCTCACCACCCTGGCGTCGTGAACGCTGGTCAGGCCGACCTCGGTCAGCATCCGGCAGATAGTGCGCAGCCCTTCACGGCGAATCTCTGGCGTGTCGGAAGGGATTAGTTCGAAGCGAACGTGCTCGATTGCCCGCTCGTATACGACCCCGTTCAGCTCACCGGTGTCCGGATCGCGGCCAAGCCTGCCACCGAAGGGGTCCAGCGTGTCCCGGTCGAATCCGGCAAGCTCCAGCGCCATGCTGTTCAGGTAATAGATATGTCCGGCTCGGTGCGCCACAAAAATAGGATGGAACGTACTGACCGCATCCAGTTCCTCGCGGAAAATGGAGCGGTTCTCCGCTGTCTTGGTGTCGTCGTACTTGAACCCCTGAACCCACTGGCCGGGCGGCGTGGTCTCAGCCCGGTCGCGCAGGGCCCGCTGGATGGCCGATATGTTGGGCAGGTCGCAGTCGGCCGCCATCACGTGACGTATGCCGCTGTTGAGCACGTGAATGTGGGCATCAATGAACCCGGGCAGCACCGTGCTTCCCGTGAGGTCCAGCACCTTCACGCCGGGGCCAATGAAAGTCTCCACTTCGTCGTTGCTGCCCAGGCCAATGAAGCGGCCGTTGCTCATTGCCACGGCTTGGGCTCGAGGCCGGTTGGGGTCCATGGTGATGACGTTGGCGTTCCTGATGACAGTATCTGCCTTGACTGTTGGAGTTGACATCATTCCACCTGCTGCGAATTAGTGGAGCTTTCAGGGATCGATTATTCTGGTTCGGTTGCGGAGACTGCCCTCGGGTTGTCCCGCAAGACTATCACAGCCGCTCGTATGGTGGCAGGGTGCAACTCTCGTTAGTCGCCCCCTGTGCCCGGTGTCCCCCAAAGAGGTTCGAACCTGAAACTGGTCTGTCCGGGAGCCTGAAGTGGGTCAGTCCCTAATGGATGCCTGCCGATCCAACGACCGTTTGAAACCGTCCCAGGACGCGGGTACCAGCATCAGCATCAGCATCAGTGGCTGGGTTCAGGCCCTTTGCGCCACGAAGAGGGCCCACCCGATACTGCCTGACTCGGCCGAGTCTACCCAGAAGGTCAGGGAATTCACGGTGTTGTCGATGGTCTCCACTCCCACAAGCGGTACGAGGAATTCCCGCTGTTCCTGGACCCCGTCCCGTATCCAGGCATAAGAACGGGCCACGTGTTCGGACCAGTCTTCCTCCCGGGTAATGAGAAGGCTCCTTTCGCTCAGAGCACCCCGGTAGTCGCCAAGGTCCCACATGTCGGGCGACTTGACCCGGTCGTAGATTCTGGCCCTGTCTTCGTCCGGCGTATCCGACCGCACCAGGATATCTGTGAATATCAGCGTGCCACCCGGCTTGAGTACCCGTCTGCACTCCGACAGGACTATGTCCTTGTCGGCCGCATGAAGGAATGCCTCCTGGCTCCACACCACGTCAAAGGAAGCATCAGGATATTCCAGTCGATGGAAGTCACCGAATTCGAAAGTCAGCAGGTGGTCTAGGCCCGCGTCCCTTCCACGCTCACCAGCCAATTGCAGTTCCTTCTCGCTGATGTTGACGCCGGTAACCGAGCAACCGAATCTGCCTGCCAGGTATCGTGCCGTCGAGCCGTAGCCGCAACCCAGGTCCAACAAACGAACACCCGGTCCCAGGTTAACCGCATCTGCCATAATCTCGTTGGTGTGTTCCATCGCCTCAGGGTGCGGACATTCCTCGCTGCATGGCACTCCGAGGTGTATATTGTCGCCCCATACGGTTCGATAGATCTCGTCCGCCGGGCCGTCATAATAAGCCTGAGTGGCGCCTACCACGGAGGCTACGTCTTCGATGTTCACGGTAGCTTTCCTATTACCTGGAATCCCGGCAGACTGAGTTGCAGTGGGAGCAGGATGGGCCGACTCTTTGCCCAGGTACCGAATCCATTGAAATTTAGCCGGTGTTCAATGGGACAGGGAATGCAAATTTCCCAGAGTCTATCAGGGAATTTGTTCCATGAGTCTGCCTTCTCTGTCGCTTCCCTGGAAGTTTCCCACGCTGCTTCCGTGCTTGCCTTCCCTCACCTTGTCTATAATGGCGGACAGGCAGCAGCCACGCATTCTTTCCATATCGTGGAAATTACCGCGAGCCCCGTTGAACCTGTGAACAACAAGTGATCAAGTCTCTGCTTCCAGATGGAGGTGATATGTCGGTCCTTAAAATTGAAGGCGTAACGCACTGGTCCATTCCCGTAAACGATCTCACCGAAGCAGAAGAGTTCTATGGAGAACTGCTGGGCCTGACCGCCAGGGGCAGGCTCGGCAACAATACGATGTCCTGCTTCAACGTCGGAGACCACAACATACTGCTGTGCGAGCGCACCAGTCCCGTCGATGGGACCTTGTCTGAAGATGGGGGCGCTCACCATTCCTTCACGGTTTCGCCCGAGACTTTCGATGTTGCCTGCAAGGCGTTCCGCGAAAGAAATATCAGGATCGATCATCTCACCTATCGGGCCCGGGGTTTCTTCACCGGTCGCGAGCTTTATTTCTTTGACCCCAGCGGCAACCGGCTTGAACTCAGAGACCCAAACTGGACGGAAGGCATGCCGGAGCCCCCGTTCGACGAGTTGGCAAGCTCCTAGCTCAGGACGTCTTCAGCTGCCCGCCAACGGTCGATTGCGGCACCATCTGCGGCATTCCTTTTGGATCACTACCCGGATCATCGCGCTATGGCTTCGAGGAGGGATAACCCATGCTGGCCGACGACCTGAACCTCACCACAAACGTCACTGGACATCAGAGGTTCCTCTTCATCAAGCTACCAGCTGGCGGAAGTGACAGCGCCCTTGCCGGGGACATAGACCGCCTGGCCGATGGCATGGAGAACATGCACTACGCCAATGGCCCTCCTTCGGCTGAGGCGTTCCGTCAGGGCAGGTTCCAGATTCTCAGGGCGGAACGGTCCATGAGTCGAGAGCAGGATCTACCAAATCCGGCGATGATGGATGCCGACGGATTGATACGGCTCGAAGCGGAGGATTCCGACCCACTGGAAGCGTATGAAAACGCTCTCCGAAAACTGTTAATGGCAGCCGGTGGCAGCGTGGAGTCATTGTGTGGCGTACAGCGTCCTCGCAGCTACACCAGCCATGCCATGACCCAGTACGCGTATACCCGTGCCCAGCAACCGGGCCCCGGCAGCGCCCACCCCATCGGCGTGGTGACGCCGATGAACAAAGACGCCCGATGGTGGAGCATGGACTGGATGCACCGCGAGAGCTTCTTTCTGCCACGGTATGATGGAAGCGAGAACATGGCGGTGAAGGGCCACGCTCTCGCAGCGGACGCTGGCATCTCGTGCATTACTCGCCGTTTGGTGCACGCCCCGGACGGCTACGGCAAGGAAGGCAGCTACGACTTCGTGGGATACTTCGAATTTGCAGAAGCTGATGCCGAGACCTTCAGCGCAGTGATGGCAGCCCTGCGAGACGTCGAGCAGAACCCAGAATGGGCCTACGTCAGCGAGGGCCCCGAATGGTGGGGCAGAAGAGTTGCGACGCCGTCAGAGCTCTGGGTGAAATGAAGCGAAGGGTGCAATTGCGGGATCAGATAGCCTTCCCGTTACTACCTTAGTCCAGTCTCCCCACATTTCGTTCCGCCTTCATCCCACCGACCCCGGCTGCACCGCCACGTTGATTTGACGCCTTATAATCTGGATGTCCCAAATCATTCCATGTCAGGGCTTGGGGCGACGTGCGCCGGACCGGCATCCCGTCTCTATGACACCGGAACAAACACCGGCAGCACAAGCTCGGCATCGTCCACCGCAGGGAAGAAAGCCACTCGCACCGGCATATCGATACTGATGTCCTCCGGCGCAACATGAAGGACGTTACTGCATATCCGCAGCCCGTCCTGCTCCTCCAGTTCGATCATGCAAATGTTGTACGGGACCTGCTCCTTCTCGTGAATCGCCGGATGAACCGGATGGCGCGCTATCACGTAGGAATAAACCACTCCCCTTCCGCTTACTTTTGTCCACTCGTAGCCCAGCGAAGAACACTGGGGACACATGGGCATGGGGAGGTGCCGAAACAGACCACATTCCGAACACTGCTGAATCCGGAGTTCTTCGTTGCGCGACCCTTCCCAGAACCCACGCTCGTAGTCCGGCAGCAGCTCTAGATCGGGTAGTGGCAAGCCCTCAAGGGGCGCCGACATTGGCCTGGATTTGGCTGTGTTTGCTTCCGGCTGGGTCATTGAAGCTCCCGATTCCTTGCCTGGCAGAATGGCTATCCGCGGCGAATGACGAGCGCGCCGCTCAACTGCGCCGTGCTGCTGCAGGAAAGCACCCTGTTGATGACCTTCTGTGGTGGTTGGGCAGTCGAGATGCCGCGTATTAGGCGCACTGCCTCCTGCACATGCGTGAGGCCGTGGATGTAGGCCTCGGAGTGATTGCCGCCGTGCGTATTGGTCGGCAGCTCTCCGTCAAACCTCAGGTTCGTTCCGCCTTCCACGAAGTCCTTTGCTTCGCCGCGAGGAACAAAGCCGTATGTCTCCAGGTTTATCAGGCAAAAGGGCGTGAAGTGGTCGTAGAACATGAAAGCGTCCATGTCCTTGGCTTCCAAGCCCGCCCTAGCCCACAGGTCCCGCGCCGTATGCTCCGACTCGGCCACTGCTAGGTCAGGGCGGTAGATGATACCGTCGTTGCGGGGGCCGGAGCCCTGCGCCGCAGCCTCCACCAGCGTCAGAGTGCCCGAATGGCGCAGTTCCTTTGCCCGCTCCGGCGTGGTCATGACAACGGCTGCAGCACCATCGTTCTCCTGGCAGAAATCCAGAACGTGCAGTGGGTCCACAACCATCCGCGAGTTCTGATGGTCGTCGATGGTGATGGGGTCCCGTCGCAGGGCGCGCGGGTTGCGGGATGCATGCTCCCTCAGGGTCACTGCGACCCACCCGAAGTGGCGGCTGGTCGCTCCGTACTGGTGCATGTAGCGACGAACGAACATGCCGAAATGGTGCGCCGGGGCCATGCACCCCCAGGGCACAGCGAACCCCTGTGCGCCGCTGGCGATTCGCTCTGGGCCCCTGGCGCGGCCCAGTCGCATACCCGAACGGAGATTGGCCGCCCGGAAACACACCACGTAGTTGGCATATCCGGCGGCGATGGCGGCGGCGGCATGGCCCACCACCGCGTTGCCCGCTCCTCCGCCGTAGGAGACGGATTCCCAGTGGCGCAGGTTCTTGATGCCCAAAGACTGTGTCAGCAGCGTTTCGTGGTTGGACTCCATGTCGTACCGGATAAGACCGTCGATGTCCTGCGGAGCAATGCCCGCGTCTTCACAGGCTGCCCTGATGGCCTCCGAGGCCAGCTGCAACTCGCTCCGCCCCGAGTTCCACGAGAACTCGGTTTCGCCTATGCCGACAATCGCCGCCTTGTCCCTTATCCCGTTCGTATCGGCGGGAATGACGTTCTGTACCACGGATGCTATTCCTCTTCCCAGTCCACTACATTTCGCCGTTTGAAGTCTTCTATCTGCTCGTCAGTATATCCCAACTCCCTGAGGATGGGCCGGGTGTGCTGACCTTTCAGTGGGCCCGGTCCAACGCGACCCGGGGTGTCCGAGAAGTCAACCACCGGAGAGTACCGCCAGAACTCCCCGAATCGCGGGGCCTCCACTTTCGTGAGCATACCCATTTCCCGTACGTGGGGATCCTCGTTGAAGAAGTAGTACATCCCCCGGTCTTCGGCCTTGACGCATGCCACATCGGCAGCCGTCAGCAGTTCCTCCCAATGCAGAGGTTCCTCTGCGGCAAATAGCTTCGCCAGTTCATCAGCCAGTTCGTCGTCGTGTTTCTCTCTCGACTCAGGAGTTGCGAATCGGGAATCCGACAGAAGGTCGGAGCGTCCCACGGTCCGGCAGAGTGCCTCCCATTCCTCATCAAAAAGACAGGCAAGAAACACCCATCCGGTCTTCGCCCGGTACAGTCGATACAGCGCATGCAACCCGTAGCCGTCCTTGTCGGGCAGCGGACGGGGCTCTTTGCCCTCATGCCAGTAGAAGTCGTCGATGTTGAGGTAGGCATTGGCGGCTATCATGGTGGACTCAACGTACTGCGCCGAACCCGTGCGTTCCCTGGCGTAGAGGCCCAGCATCAGGCCCACGGCGTTGACCATGGCGGTGCTGTGGTCAGCCGTACCGTCGTTTGCCCGCTTCAGTTTCTTGGCTACGGCCGCGATCTCATCGATAGACATGGGTTGATCGGGCGATGGGAAGGCATCCCGTCCCATCTGTGCCACGCCTCCTCCGGACACGGCCCCGGCGATTGGCGCCATGGAGGGCCGGTGCGAGTATGGACCCGTGGAACCGTACCCGCCGGCGTACAGGTAGATCAGGTTGGGATTGATCTCCTTGAGTTGCTCATATCCGATGCCAGTCCTTTCCGGGGCGCCGGGACGCATGCTGTGAAGCAGCATGTCAGCCTTGGCTGTCAGCTTGCCCATGATTTCCTGTCCCTCGGGGGTCTTGAGGTCCAGGCAAATTCCCTCGGAGCCCGCCATGGTGCGTTGTGCTGAATATGGCAGGCCCTGTCTGCCCCAGTCTCCTCCAGGCGCTTCGATGCGGATAACCCTGGCGCCAAGCTCTGCCACCAGCGCGCAACCCAGTGGCCCGTTGATCACCGTCCCCAGGTCCAGCAGCGTAATGCCTTCCAGGGCATGACTGGGCATTGCGCCGTTCGGACTCTTCGACGACCTCTGCTCTCTTTGGCTCAGGCTGGCAAGTATTTCGTCTGTATGCTGTCCCAGCACCGGTGCCGTACCCCGATAACTTCCGGGAGTGCCGGTCATCTTTACCACGGAGCCAAGCTGGCGAATGCCCCCCAGTTCCGGAACGTCAATGCTCTGGACGTTGCCATTGTGAACGATCTGGGGATGGTCCAGCGCCTGTTCGGACGTGAGGTACGGTTCCGCCGCCGCGTTTCCTTCCCTGCTGAGAAAGATATCCATCCATTCGTCCAGTGTTCTTTCCTGGACTTTCTCCAGCATGATCCGTTCCAGATCAGCCACAGCCTCTTGATCGAGATAAGGGGCTGACTTGAGCCGCGGATCCTCGTATATGAAGTCCATGTCCAGCGAGTGCATCATGGACCGGAACAGCCTCTCCACGACGTTTCCCAGCTGGATCCAGTGGCCGTCCCTCGTGCGTGCTGGCAGGTAGCCTGTCGGGTTTGGACGCCCGGTGCCCACCGTAGGGTCGGGAGGGTAGGCATCAGGCTGGTTCTCGACCAGTTGCCCGTGAATCCATGAGACATGATCGTAGGTGGTCACGGCCTGCAACATGCTGGTTTCCACCCGCTGGCCCTGCCCGGTCCTTTCCCTCACGAAGAGGGCAGCCGTTATTCCCCGAATCAGGGCAGTAGCCGCGGCATGACACACCCCTTGAGTGACAACATAGTTTGGACCTTCCCGGGGGTTCTGGCCGGAAAACATCATCATGCGGCCCGACTTGGCTGCAACCACGCCGTCGTATCCCTTGTATTGCGCATAGGGCCCCTTGGAACCAAAACCAGTGAGCGTTGCATAGACCAGAGCAGGATGATTCGCGCTGAGGCTGTCGTAGTCGATACCCAGCCGTCCGGTTACTCCGGGACGAAAGTTCTCGATGACCACGTCCGATGCTCGCGCCAGTGCCCTGGCCTCTTGAAGGCCACCGGGAGTTTTCAGGTCCAACACGACGCTCTTCTTGCCGCGGTTCCATTGAATAGCGCCCGGGTAATCCCTGAATTTCTCACCACCCGGTGGCTCGATCTTGATGACCTCCGCCCCATAGTCGGACATCACCATGGTGGCGACTCCACCGGCTCGTCCACTGGTGAAGTCGAGGACGGTGATTCCATCAAACACCTGTGCCATGGCGCCTCCCTTGCAGCTCTCTCAACATCGCTCTATATGGAATTGACGGCAAAAGAGAGTATCGCTCGACGATTACGTAACCCCGGATTCGCCGAAAAGGGTCATTGTAGCCCAATTCTAGTCACTTTCAGCCCCACGCGACCCAGGTCGTCGGGGCCAGTCGCGTCTTAATGGCCGCAGTCCATTTTGATGACAGTTGTCCCTTGCCAGGCCCTGTGACCCTTCCCTAGCATGAAATCCATGTCTACTCCTGAAAGCAACATCGACGTGGCTGCCGCCTGGGTGGCTCCCCCTTCGACCCAAAGCAGGTCCTCCCGGTTCACGCCAACTACCGGAAATTACCTGAAACTACCGTAATAAACAAAAAATCAGCCCCTCCAACCGGCTGGGTCGGTCCATTTATCCAGCTTGCCCCGCTGTGAAATCAAAACAAGATTGCCCTGACCACGTCGACAGCGGAACGGCTCATCGAAATTGATGGCTATTTCATCCGTTTACCCTGAGCCTGTCGAAGGATGCCCGTCCAAGCCTCGCATACTTCGATAGCCCTACCAAGGATGCCTTGAGTTGAACTTTGCAATCGTCCTGCCTATTCCAGCACCATCCGTCTTGACATCGGGGCACTTGTCACCGACTATGCGTGTCTTGGCAGAGGAATAAACTGACCCTCGAGTAACTATGCCCCGAAGCCCGACCGTACCCTTGAATTCATAGGCATTTCCTTCGGCAGTTGCCAATGCTGTAGCACAAGGAGACAATCCGAATGGCCACCCGCGACAACCCCTTCACCATCGCCGTCATTGGAGCAGGCATTGTCGGCGCATCCATCGCCTTCCGCCTGGCGAAGCGTGGCGTCCAGGTAATGCTCATCGATAAGGGCGAACCTGGGCACGGTGCCTCAAGCCACAGCTTTGCCTGGATCAATGCCGGAGCGAAGGAGCCCATCGGTTACCACAACCTGAACCGCCGCTCCCTGGAAATGTGGGCCCGCTTCGCCAACGAAATCGGCGATCAGGCAGATCCTGCCAGTATTGGCCTACGCTGGGGCGGAAAGGTTTCCTGGGAGTCGGACACCGGAGCGGCTGATGCATTGAAGGCCCGTGTTCGCCAGCTCCAGTCCTGGGGCTACCCGGCCCGCCTGATCGACGCCACTGAACTGAAGGCGCTGGAACCTGCCCTGGAAATTGGGCCGGTCGCAGCCGCAGAATACAGCCCCAATGAAGGGCAGGTGGAGCCGCAAATGGTGGTCGATGCCTGCCTGCGCCGCATTGCGGAAATGGGGGCGCACTTACTCGCTCACACGGAAGTTCTTGGATTTGAGCAACATGGCGATGGTCGCATCCTTGCCCTCAACACCGCCTCCGGCACACTGAAAGTGGACTCAGTCGTCATCGCCGCAGGAACCGACAGCACTCGCGTGGCATCTCTCGCCGGAGTCGGCGTTCCGCAGGCCGAGAGTCCCGGTGTTGTCATACGCACAAATCCCTTGCCTCAATTGCTCCACAGCGTGCCGGTGGTGTACGCGCCGCCACTGGGCGATGGCCGCCGGGAAATCCACCTTCGGCAGTGTGCTGACGGTCGCATGATGATCGGCGAGGGAGACCAGGAAAGCCTGGCAGAGGATGACTCTCAGGCCCACGCCAACGACTTGCTCGCCCGAGCCAGTTGCTACCTTCCCGGACTTGCCGGCGCCCAGGCGGTGCCGGTGCCAGTCGGCTGGCGCCCGATGCCACTGGACGGATACCCCGTGATGGGGTTCGCCACGGAGGCCCCCAACATGTACGTGGCCCTCACGCACAGCGGAGTCACCCTGGCTCCGGCCCTCAGCCAGTTGGCTGCACAGGAAATTTGCGACGGGACCCCGGCAGAAGAGGTATTGGGTCCCTACCGCCCACAACGATTCGCTGGAATGACTCAGCAGGACATAGAGGCGGCTGTGCACCCAAGGTCCAGCAAAATACGGTGACTCAAAAGACCCGGTCAGTTGGAGAAATCACACGACGCCATTTCGCGCCCAGGCTTGTCCGCCGGTATCTTGTCCGCCGGTATATTGAAGCAAAACGCCCCGTTATTAGCTCGATGCTCCCCGATGGTCTGCCACTATACGACCTTCTTTCACAACCATTTGAAGGTCGCCGAGGTTTTCAATATCGTCCAGGGGATTGTCGGAAACCACGATCAGGTCGGCAATTTTCCCCACCTCGACAGTGCCCAGGTCTTCGCCTCTGCCGCATAGGTCCGCGCCGTCCCTCGTCGCCGCCAGCAGCGTCTGCCACGTCGTCGCCCCATCCTTGACCCACAGCCCCATTTCCAGAAGAGCAGAGTCGGTGAGCGGGTAGACGTCCGACCCCAGCGCCATTTTTACCCCCGACCGAAGGGCCTGCTGGAACCAGTTTCGATGCGTGTCGACAGCTGCTTCTGCCCGGGCCACTAGGTCTGGAGCCAACGCCTTCTGCTTGACCCATCGCTGCTCGCGCTCCGAAGTGGCCTGGGACGGCGTGAGGTGAGTAATACCAAGGGTGGGAACGTACCAAGTGTCCTGTTCAACGAAGAGCTGCATGCACTCTTCGTCCATAATGTACCCATGCTCAACGGTGTGCGCCCCCATGGTCAGTGCGGCCCGAACGGCTTCGGGATTGGTCGCATGCGCCATCACCTTGTAGCCTCGCTGTCGACACAGGGCAAAAGTCGCTTCCAACTCCTCCTGTAGCAGGAACGAGTGCACGTGCCTGTCCCAGAAAGGCCCCATGACTCCGCCTGACAGGTTCAGCTTGATATGGTCCACGCCGTTCTTGATCTGCTCGCGGACTGCGTTCACAAAACCATACGGTCCGTCGCACTCACGGGCGTGACCGGAGGTCAGAAAGTGCCCCCCCGTGGTGGTGAGGAAGTTCCCGCAGGCAAACACCCGTGGCCCCTCCAGATCACCGGAAGCAAAGGCATTGCGCCAGGCAACGTCCATGAAGTGACCCGCGCCTCCACAACGAACACCCATCACGCCGGCCTCGGACATGCCGCGCATCAGGTTCTGCCCGAATCGCGCCGTCTGATGCGCCACGGTGATATTCGGGTCGTTGGCATACTCCGGATGAATATGCACGTCCCATAACCCGGGGAGAAGGTAGGCTCCACCTAGGTCGATCACGTGGGCATTGGCGGTGTCAGGTGATCTCGCCCCGTTGGTAATCTCAACTATGTGGCCGTCTTCGACCGTGACGCTCGCCTCGGGAACAGGCGTGGGATCGACGCAGTCAATCAGTGTGGCATTGGTCAGGACCAGGCGCATTTCTGCCTCTCAAGTTATTGTTGCTTGAATTTTGATACTCTCCGGCCAATTCGTTTGGCGTCAATCAATAGACGTCACGCATCTGGCTGGTTCTGACTCGGAAAGTACAGGATGCCTGTGACCGCTGTGGATGTAGTCCGCGATCAATTTGCCCGCCATCGGCCCGCGACCGAACCCGGAAGAGGCCAGACCGCTGACGATGAACAGGTTTTCCATCTGCGGAATGCTGCCGATGATCGGTCTGCCGTCCAGCGAGAAGGGCATCAGACCCGCCCACACTCGGCTGATGGAGTGGCGTCTCAGCATCGGCAGTATCTCAGCGACGTGGCCGAAATTCACTTCCGTTCCATCAGCATCGACAGTCTTGTCGTAACCGACCGACTGACGATCGCCACCGAACACAATCTCCCCGTCTTTGTTCTGCCGCCCGTAGAGGTGCCGTGTAACCCTTCGCCCCCGGACATGGGTCAATTCAGGAGGAGTTTCCGAATCATTGCCGGGTTCACTGGACCAATGCCTGGGTGATTCCATTGCCGACAGCGTGTGAAACACCCTGGGCGGCAGGGGCTCAGTCGCCCACATCTGACCTCGAACGGGAACGATGGGGATCCGCAGTCGCAGCATCTCACCCACTTGCGCACACCAGGCCCCCGCAGCCAGCAGCAGGTTCTTGGCTGTGTGCACTTCCCCGCCGCTAACGACCCGGTAAGCCCCTCTGCTCGTACGACCGACTTCCGTAACTTCCCTTCCCGTCAGGATCTGCGCCCCCAACGAGGCAGCGGCCTCCGCGAATGCCCGCGTCGACTTTTGCGGGTCGGCCTGACCTCTGAGCGGCAGGTATATCGCCCCGGCCAGATCCGGGTCCAGTTCAGGCTCCAGTGCCCTGGCCTCGTTCATGGTGAGCAGTTCCGCTCTGTAACCTCGCGATTTCAGCGACATCACCTGGTCCCGGGCGAACCCGAATTGTTCCGCCATCTGTATTGCCTGCAGGGTTCCAGAGGCCCTGAATTCCATGTCGTAGCCCAGTTCGATCTGCAAATGCTTGAAGATCTGAAAGCTTCCCATCGTCAGATAGGCCTCCAGATTGGGAACATTGCCCCATCCCGCCGCCCCGATGCCGCCTGCGTTCACCCCCGATGCCTCGGATGCTATCTCGCCCCGCTCCAACAGGGTCACGGTGCGCCCAATTTCGGCCAGGTGATATGCAGCGGAAGCCCCTGCAATCCCTCCACCTATAATGATTACTTCCGAATCCGCCATCTCTCTTCCCCGTCGTGTTCGCGCTACTATACGCCCACGCAAGGTCCACGTTCAACGATGCTGCCAGGGCAAAGGATACGAACAATGAAGAAGACGATCTATCTCGCCAACGCATACGGTTTTTCCAGCCAGCAACGTCAACTATTGCTTCCGCCCATCGTTGCAGAGCTGGAGAAACTGGGGCTGGAGGTATGGGAACCATTCGAAAGGAACAATCAGGTCGATTTCTCGGAACCCGGCTGGGCATATCGCATCGGGCAAGCGGACCGCCGCGATGCAGAGCAGGCCGACGCCATCTTTGCCGTCGTCAACGGCGTTCCTCCCGACGAGGGAGTGATGGTGGAGCTGGGCATAGCCATAGCATTGGGCAAGCCCACATTCCTGTTCCGGGATGACTTCAGAAGGGCCACAGACAGCGAGGAGTATCCCCTCAACCTGATGCTTTACACGGGAATGCCCGAACAGGGCTGGGAACGGTATTGTCATTCCTCCGTAGCCGAAATCGCGGATCCGGAGAAGGCGCTGGCCCAGTGGGCAGCCAATGCCTGGAGGTGATGGCTTTATGGGGTCGTCGGCTCTTGCGGACAGAAAAGGCAGGGTGGAACATTTGCCCAACCCTGCCTACTGCGATTCCGCATTTGTTTGCGGAGAGGAAAGTATTGTGTTCGTTCGAGGGTTTCCTCAGGCCGGTTCGGCGATGAAGACAGGAATCTTGCGGGACGTGCGGCCCTGGTACTCGTTGTAGTTGGGGAACGCTTCCGCTGCAATAGCCCAGAGCCGGGCACGTTCCGGGTCATCTTTGACCTCGCGGACCTTCATGGTGTAGACCTCAGTCTCGTCGCGAATTTCGACGTCGCCGTCAGCACGAAGGTTGTGGACCCACACCGGGTGCTGCGGCGCGCCACCCTTGGACGCCACCAGCACGTAGTTGTTGCCGTCTTTCACTCGCATCAGTGGAGTCTTGCGGATGGCTCCGGTCTGGTTGCCACGGTTCGTTACTATGATCACCGGCAGCCCGGTGTCGCGCAGCGTCGTTCCGTCTGTGCCACCGCTCCCTTCGTAGGCTTCCACCTGTTCCCGAACCCAGTCGGCGGTCGACGGTATGTATTCTGCCATGTTCATCTCCTGTTGTTACTATGGGATATTCCAGCGGTTCATGATAACGCGGCGTGTGTCTATCATCAAACTCAGCGGCCGTCAGACGCATCGACCTGCTCACCTGCATTCCTGAGCGGACAGGGAGGTCGCCTGAAGCGATTGTTTGTTCATCTCAAGGCTATTGCGACGTGGAATTGGTTCCAGGCAATCGACCTGGGGTCTGGAGCCCTTTCTGCTCCTTGGCGCACAGCCGCCTAGAACTGCACCACCATCTGCAGTTCGGTGGTGGGGCTGCACAGGGCCTCGAAAGCATCCTGTATGCCTTCGAGAGGAACGAAGTTCGTGCCGGACAGCATGTGGTCTACGGAGACCTTGCCGGTGCGCATCAATTCCAGCGCGATGGGCCAGTCCTGGGGCTGGGTGCCGAAGGAAGCCTGCATTCGCACCTGCCGGGCCATCCAGTTCGCCGGATTCACGGCCGTGGGTTCCCAGGCTATGGCAATCATCACGACCTGTCCGCCCCTTGCAGCAAGGTCCAGGGCCTGGTCCATGGTGGAAGGAGCAGAGGCACACTCGAAGACGATCTGCGGCCCAGCGCCGCCGGTCAGCTCCATCACCCGCGCCTCGAAGTTGGCTTCCATGGGGTTCAGCACGGCATCGGCGCCGAGCATCCGGGCCGCCTCGGCGCGTCCGGGCGCCGGCTCGGAGACGATGACGGTGGTCGCGCCGGCCGCCCGCGCCGTCTGCAGGCACAGCAGGCCGATGGGCCCAGCTCCCAGCACCATCACGGCGTCGCCCAGCTTGATGTCGGACAGCCTCACGGCGTGGACAGTGACGGCACAGGGTTCGCACAGGGCCGCTTGCTCGTCGGTGACGCCTTCGGGTATCGGCGTGGGTTCCCACTCCTCCATCATCACGTATTCGGCATAGCCAAGCTGGCGGGCGTGCGCCCCGATGCCCATGGTGCGGTAGTTGAACCTGGGGTCTGAGCGCGTGGTGGGCGGTGTGCCGGGCGGGGGATGGCCGCCTCCGCCGATGACGCGGTCACCGGGCTTGAGGCGGGTCACACCCTCGCCCACGTCGACTATGGTGCCCATGAATTCGTGGCCCAGCACCGTTCCGGGAGGGGGCAGGTCATACATGAAGGCGTGGACGTCCGTCCCGCAGATGGCGGAATACTTCACCCGCATCACCACCTGCCCGGGGCCGGGTACCGGGTCCGGGACTTCCTCGACCTGCAACACCTGTTCACCCCTGTAGACTGCTGCTTTCATTGCTGTACCTCGCTCTCATGCGTTGTGTGGCGAGCCGGACCATCCGACGCTAAGTATAGCGGGTTCGCGCCAGTGCGCTAATGCCAGTTGTGGGCCTCCGGCATGGAGACGCACGGGTCGATACCCTTGACGCCCGAAACCACCAGGCTGGTGGTGCCGTCCCAGCGCGAGACCACACCACGCGCCAGTATCACCTGGCTCTGAAGCTGCCGGTGGCGACGGGCAAAGACCTGGGGCCAGACAATGAGCTGCACATCACCCTCCTCATCCTCGATGGTCACGAATACCGTGCCCTCCTGCCCTTTGGGGTGCTGCCGGGCGATGGGCCATCCGGCCACCAGGGCCTCAGCGCCCTCCTCCAGCCCGTAGACCGCCGTGGTGGGCAGAACATGGCGGCTGAGGCGAGGGCGGACGAAATCCATCAGGTGCCCTTGAGGGTATATGCCCATGACTTCATACTCCCCGGACATCCTCTCATAGGCAGTGAAATCCGCCAGTTCTGGCGCGCCGCTGTCTAACGGCAGGGGCAGTGCCGCCTGCCCATTGCGCCCGGGACGAGTGGCCAGGCCAGCATCCCATAGCGCCGACCGTCGGTTGGGGATGACTTCGTCAAACGCCCCCGCCTGCACCAGCGACAGCACTGCCTGGGGCTTCAGCCCGGTGCGTCGCACCAGGTCGCCGGGACCGGCGTAGCGGCCCCCACGCTCCCGCTCAGACACGATGAGCCGGGCCGACTCTGGTCCCACGTCCCGAATGAACTCCAGGCCCAGCAACACAGAACCGCCTTCCGGAATACACCGCCCCGCGCTCCGGTTGACGCAGGGATTGAGGAAGGGAACACCGGACCGGCGAGCGTCCTGCTTCAGAGTCTCCATGGGGTAGAAGCCCATGGGCTGATTGTTCATCAGGGACACGAAAAACTCCACCGGGTGATAGCGCTTCAGCCAGGCTGCCTGGTAGGCGGTGATGGCAAAGGCATGGGAATGGGACTCGGGAAACATGTAATGCCCGTTCAGCTTGGCAAATATCCTGCGCGCCACGTCCTCAGGTACGCCCTTGCTCTTTGCTCCCTCCAGGAACCGCTGCCAGAGGCCTTCCAGCAGGTGAGCGTTGTTGGGGCGAGCGAAGGCCCGGCGCAGTTCGTCGGCCTGGGAGGCGGTGAACCCGGCCACGTCCATCACCAGCTGCACCACCTGCTCCTGCCAGACGATGATGCCATAGCCTCGCTCCAGGGCCCGCTCCTCCAGCGGGTGATCGTAGTCCCACGGTGCATCGTGCCGGTAGCGGTCCACGAATTGCGAAACAGCGCTGCCCTGCACTCCGACGCCGGGGCGGATGAGGGCCACCTGATAGGCCAGGTCCTGCAGGTCGCGGGATAGAAGACGCTGCCCCATCTTGAGCTGGGCTGGAGACTGGAGCAAAAAGACTCCCTTGGCCTTGCCCTGGTTAATCAATCCATAGACTTTCGGGTCCCTGGGATCTATGCGCGACAGGTCGGGACGGTGTCCATCCCGCGTCTCGATCATATCCAGGGCTTCCTCGAGCTGGTCCAGGACCGGCAGCGAAAGCAGGTCAATCTTCGCGAACCCCGCGTCGGCCACGCTGTCCTTGTTCCAGTCCATGATATAGCGGCCCTCCATGGCTCCGGCACGAACGGGCACCATCTCGGGAATGGGCGCGCTGCTGAGAATCATGCCCCCAACATGCTGGCCCAGACCCCTCGGGGCTCCCATGAGCTGCGGGGCCAGCTCGATCAGGTCCCGCCACCCGGGAGCTTCCAGCCGCTCACGGAAGGTGGGAAGTTCCCGCATCTCGTACTCCAGCGCGGCGGCGTCCTGCGAGTGAAGCTGCTTCGAGAGCAGGGACAGCTCGTCCTTGGGCAGCCCCAGGGCCTTGCCCAGGTCCTGTACCACACCCTTCAGACGGTAGGTGGAGATCGCGCCCGTCAGGACAGCAAACTCAGGCCCAAACCGCTGGTGCACCCGCCGGATGAGCTCGTCCCGCAGTTGCCGGGGGAAATCCAGGTCAATATCCGGCAGCAGGCTGGTGTCGTCGGAAATGAAGCGCTCCAGGGTCAGGTCCCACTCCAGCGGGTCCACGTGGCTGATGCCTATGAGATACCCCACCAGCAGCGCCACCGACGAACCGCGTCCTCTGCCCGGCGGTCGTTCCTCCAGGGGAGTCTCCGGGTGTGACAGGCCCCGCTCCTCCATGATCCGCTGGGCAATCTGCACGATCTCCCTGTAAAGCAGCAGGAAACCCGCCAGATTGTGCAGCTCAATCAGCCGGAACTCTTCCCGAAGCCGCTGAGCCACCCTCGTCGTGACGGAGCCGTATCGCCGGATAGCAGCCTCGTAGCAGAGCTGCTGCAGGTAGCTGCTCGGCGTGTATCCCTGCGGCACATCGGCGTCCGGCAGCGAATAGCCCAGGTCAGCGCTCAGGTCGAACTCGCAGCTTTCCGCGACATGCCGGGTGTTGTGCAGCGCCTCGGGGCAATGGCGGAAAAGCTGCTCCATTTCGGCCGGTGTTTTCAGGCAGAAGTGGTGATTGGGATTGATGAAGCGCAGGGCCTGGTCAATCGTGGTGTTGTGACTGGCGGCCACCAGGGCATGCTGCAGACGGTACCGTTCCGGCACGTGATAGTGGACATCGTTGGTGGCCATAACAGGCGCGCCGGTCTTCTCGGCCAGCAGGAACAGTTCCCGGTTGCGTCCGGCGTCGCCCTGCAGAAAGTTCTGCTGCAACTCCACATAGACGCAGTCTGCTCCGAACCACTCCATGTAGTCGTACAACATCTGCCGGGCCTCGACAGTCCTGCCTTCCCGAAGCAGCCTGGAAAACGGACCTTCTCGCCCGCCGCTGAGCACGGTCACTCCCCCGGCATGATCGGGCAGTAGGCGAGGGTTCAGGCAGGGCTTGCGACGGTCGGCTGCGTTGGCCAGGGTGAACAGCCGCGAGAGGTTGCCGTATCCCTCCCGCGTCCGGGCCAGCAGTGTCAACCTGGACCCATCCGTCAGGGCAAATTCCCCTCCCGTGATGGGTCGAACGCCCAGCCCATTGGCCTGGCGTGCAAAATCCAGTGCCCCGCAGAGATTCGTGTCGGTCAGGGCAAGGCAGTCATAGCCGTACTGCACGGCCTGGGCCAGCAGCTCGTGGGTGTGAGAGGCTCCCAGGCCAAAGGAATAGAAGCTCTTGGCGTGGAGCTCGACATAGTCGTGGTTCATGGAATTTCCGGCGCTATCGCCCCTGCTGGTACCAGCAGTAGTCATGCTGGTCCCGGAACAGGGTGATCTGTCCCCCGTCTTCCCGCTCCACCCGGTAATAGGTCCTCGTCAAAGGTTTGGGCAACCACCAGAGATCGAAAGTCCACCGCTCGGCAATGCGCGACACACGGCGCCATTGCTCGCCCTGCCGGATGGCTTCCGGCTGACCATTCCGGTCCTCACGCACCGCCACCGGCTCCGGCGACAGCAGGGGCCGAATGCCTCCGCCCAGCGGGTCGAGCGGCGTCTGTACCGCCCGCATCTCCGGCGCTGGGTGCCACGGAGCGACCGGCACCACCCGGTAGAGTGCGGAGGCGTTGGCCGCCCGCGCCTGCAATCGACGCTCTGCTTCCATCAGCTGCTCACGGCGGTTCTCCCGTACGTCAGGAAGCAGACCAAGCTGTGCCCCGGATTCCCCGGTGAAGTTGGACAACGTCAGGGATAAACCGTCTATCGGGACCTCCGGCGGTTCCACCTCCAGCCGGCTGCGTATGATGAAAGACGCCCTCTCCCAGCGAGCGACACCTTCCTGGAAGTTGACCGTCTTCCCCCACGGCGCCGCTCCAAAGACCGGGCATTCCAGAACAGCGCGACCTACGTATCGCCCCCTCATGGAGGGACGCGCATACGCCCGCCGCAGCAGGGCGTCAACGGCTACGAGCAGCATATCCAGGGACGTTGATGAAAAGGGCAGCGAGGTCTGCTCAGTGATCGTTTCCTGGTACTTCATAGGCACAAAGGGACGGTCGTCCCAACCGTTGGCCAGGTTCCAGGCCCATTCGCCCTCAGGGCCGAACTGGTCCACCAGCAGATTGAGGTCCATGGCCGCCACTTGTCCCAGCCTGTGCAGCCCGAAACGGTACATGGCATCTGTGGTCGGCCCAGACACCGGCAGGAGCGCGACCGGGCAGGGTGCCAGGAACTCCGACGCTTCATCCGGGATGGCGGTCACCCTCAGCGGCTCGCTGCCGCGGGCGGCCACCAGTGCTGGAAACTTGCCCTGCCCAATGCCGATCCGCGGCAACAGGTGGCGGGCCACAGCCTCCAGCAGGGCACGGGCGAGAGGCCCCTCACCGCCGTACAGCGCTTCCAGACCGTCCAGGGCCACATAGGCAACCCCCATCCCACCATCCTCCACCCGGTCGGCAACCTTCTGTAAAGCGCTCAAGGCTTCCAGGAACACGCGGCGGTAGTGCGACTCGTCCGCTTCCAGTACGGCTGCGTCTCCCAGGCGTGACAGCGCCTGCTCCAGCGTCATCCCCGTGGTGACACCGGCGACGGACGGGAAGTGATCGACCACGACCGGTTTTGAATTGCTGCGGTCTGCGATCAGAACGGAACGGTCTTTCAGATCAGGGTGTCGCTCCAGCTCGATTCTGGCGCGTAGATGGGTGACAAGCACGCATGCAACTTTCAAAGCGTCTCCAGTCAGGGACGCCGGGTGAGGACGGCAACAGGAAATATCCTCTTCCCAACGGAATCGTGGCGTGGATATCGTGGCGTGGATATCAGAGATGGCGTGCTTATCAGGACTCGCGTTCAGGAATCAGGCTCGCCCTCCTCCGATCATCCTCGGTCTTTCGAGCAATTCCTGTTCCGCGACAACCTGCGCTCATCGTAGAGGACAGCCTTCCTGCTCAGGTTCGTCTAACTCCCTCTCGGCATCATCGGCCAGTCGCCGTACCTGACCATCAGGAAGGCTGGTAATCACGGATTTTATAGAACATACATTCTGTTGTCAATCAGGATTGTGTCCCGAAAAAGGATTCCGACCGAAGGCAGAAACAGCCCAACAAAGGCAGGCTGTCCTCACCGTTGTCAGGATATGTGACCGTCTGCGACACCGGGTGTTAGCCAAACAAATGCATCTGAATAATATAGATTATGCGTATTACCAATAGTATCTATCACGCCAATGTAGGTGCATCGCCACCAGGGATATTCACAACGCTCAGACCGCAGCAGGAGGGACCCGATGCAATGGACCATCACCGACGAGGACATCTCCCGGACAGACGCAACCGGCGTGGAGTGGCTGATCCAGCGAATGGACCAGGCACTGCGCGGCGACGGAACTCCCATCGAAGGCTTTCGGTTCCTTAATTCGTCCAGGGAAATGTACCGCTACAGCCAGGAAATCGAAAAGGAACTGCTGGCCAAACCGGAAAAAGCCTCTCTATACACAGGCTTCCAGGTTCCCGAAAAGCTCATGGCTGAGTCAGCGAAGTACCTCGAACTGATTCGCTCTGGCGCAGGGGTGACAGCCTTCGGACAGGGAGCAATGCCCGAAACAGGCGGCCCCCTGAAGGAAATATGGGTTCCCCTGAACCCAGATACACGAGCACTGGAAAACCAGTGGTTCCTGGTATCGCCAGCACCATCGCCCATCGTGTTCATAGGGTGGGAAACTTCCCCGGAAAACCTGTTCGGAAAGGGCAGATTGACGTCGCCAGGCAAGCAGTTCAAAGGCTTCATCACAAACGATGAAAGAGTGCTGAAGTCAGTAATTGCCCATCTCGAGTCGGTCCGGGCCAAGGTAGCCAGCCTCAACATACAGGAACCCGGGAGCACACTGGAACCTCGAGGCGAGACGAAACGCATCATGGCGGTCACCCGTATGGACGATGCACCCGAATATGCAGCGGTACGCTTCAAGGCCTCCAACATGGCCGCGGACAACCAGGGCGGCGTTGTGCTCTTCGAAATAACCGCCGCTTCCTACCTGGTCAGCCCTTACCCGGAGGAAGATCGACGCCAATGGATAAGGACGTTGAGGGAGCCGGAACTCCGCAGGCTGGGACGTTCACCGCTGGCCGCTCAACTCTGCGCCATCCGCTCGAAAGGCGCCGACGCCGAGGCGATCCTCCCCACAAAACACGGCTTCAAGCACATGGCGGACTGGGCCCAAAGGGAAGACATTGATATGATCATACTTCCCGCATCCCTGGTCAGCCCCGGACTGTTTGACCGGTTGAGAGGCTACAGCCTCAGAGCCCTCCTCGACCACACTCCCCTTCCGGTAATGGTCGTCGAGCCCGATGGTTCCTCATGGCAGGCCCAGGCGAGAAACCCACAGCCCATGGAAGCATGCCTCTTGCCACAAACCGTTCTGCGGTAACACGGCCACTCCGGGGTCTCGCGCGCCCTCTCCGCCTGCGTCGTGGAGAGGGCGGAGCCTGACCGAACGCTGGAGGAACGGCAAACAACGGCTGGTCTGTATCTGCCGAGAAATTCTCATCAACCCCGCTGGGTTCCCTCGAGGTCACTCCGCAGTCGCTCTTCCTGTTCCTGCAACTCGGGCGTCACGACGTCCCCGAAATCCGACATCTCGTACAGCGGGCGAATCTCGATCTCGCTTGCGCTGGGCATCGGGTTGGGGCAGCGCTTCACCCACTCCACAGCCTCGTCCATGTCCTTCACTTCCCAGAGCCAGAAGCCTGCGACCAGCTCAGACGTTGCGGAGAACGGCCCGTCGATAACCGTTCGTTCGCTACCGTCGAACGCAACCCGCTTTCCCGTCGAGGACGGGCGCAGACCATCTCCGGCCAGCATCACGCCAGCGTTCACCAGTTCCTCGTTGTATTGCACCATGGCCTCGAGGAGCTCCGTCGATGGCATCTCGCCCTCTTCGCTCTCCCTCGTCGCCTTTACCAGCACCATTACCCGCAATTCAAGTTCCTCCAGCTCGACTCAATTCAGCGGCAGCTCAACTTCGGAGATAGAACGCACCGAGTCCTGTTCCCAGTGGCCAACCCGGGTATTAAACCCTGAAACAACACATCGACTGAGAAACGATCTCAAAACGCGGACTCCGAGGCCAGGAACTCCCGAGATGGCCCTCCGACAGGCTCAGGATTACGGGGGCTTGGATTCCCGGCTGCGCGGGAATGACGAGAGAAACCGGGGACTACGGGAGAGTTGGTCGCTGGTTTTGAGATCGTATCTATATGAGATCGTATCTAAATGGAATTTATCCTGTCCAAGGGAACGACGCCCGCCCCACGGCATATCCCACAAATGGGAGGACGATAATCCCTGTCTCTTGAGCCGGTGCCCCGGCACATATTGCATTGGATGAAAGGTTCCTCAACCCACAACTTCCCGATTCCGTCGCAAATGGAACACACGGGAGGCTTCCTGTCAGCATCCCGGGAACCTGTGCCTCTGCAAATGGCGCAGTCAATTAGAATCTTAGCCATTGCACCTCCTCCTGTTACGCCGAGAGGGCAAGACTGAGCAGGTACCTCGATACACCTGCACTGCTTATCGTAGAGCTCCGCAAAAGACCAGTCAGCTACCGTAGACCCCATTCCCAGAATCAAGGCGGAGTCAGTGCTTCACACCGCCCTTAGATCGACAGCAAACCAGAACTCCACAATTCGTCAGAATCCGTCCCACCCCGGCAGCGCGGCAGACTGCTGGAAACCACTCCGCCAACCGTTCCTCGTCGATTTCACCCTCGTAGATGTCGACCCACCTCGCGTCCGGGTCCTTGCCGCCGCCCGGCGGAACGGGATTCAGCGACGCGCCATTCAGGAAGGTCACCTTGATGTACTTGGTGAAGACGTGGTAGCTGACAAACCAGCCTTGCCCTTCGATACCGTAGAAAGGCGAGTTCCACCGCACCGCCTTGCGCACCTTCGGCACGTTGCGCACGATCAGCTCGTCCAGCCGCCGCCCGACATCGCTCTTCCACTCCGGCATCGCCGCGATATACGCCTGCACCGGCGCATCCCCGTCCGCCTTCGCTATCTGCGGGTTTCCCCCAGACAGCAGCCGCACCTCCCCGCTGTTGTCCTCCGAGGTCTTACCTAAGCTAGTCTACGCCTTACGGGGCATGAGGTTACTCCTCGGCTCAGTTAACTGGGCGAAATATGGCGGAAAATCGAAGGAGAGTATCTTTGGCGGCAATGTGAGAGTGAATGGCGAACTTCCCGGTTACAGGCCCAGCTATGTGCGCCAAATAACTACAGGGAGTCCAGTCGGGCTATTGGACGTTCGTTCCTGCGGGCCACCATGCGGGTAATCCCCAGGGTCTGTCCCTTGTCCAGGGCCAGCATATCGGCCTCGTCACTCGGCATGCCCAGCCGTTCAGACCACAGACGGTCCGATACCATCCAGTGCCTCCATCCGTCCGGGAGCAGGTCGGCAACCTCCACGTCCACTAGCCCGCTCCGTTCCCAGTGACGTCTCCACCATGATGGGCTGTGGAGGCTGAAAAACTCCGGATCCCAATACTCCCGGAGATGTTCCGGCGGATCATTTGAGGTCAATTCTTCGACCAGCCCTGGCACTACGATCCCCAATTGGCCACCCGGCTTGATCAGCCGGGTCATGTGATTCTGCAGGTAAAGGTCATCCGTCCCAAAGTAATGATAGGCGTCCACGCTCACCATGGCATCGAAAAATCCGTCAGCGAATGGCAGGGCATGAGCTTCGGCATGTATTGGAAACACCCTGTCGTCAACACCGGCTGCGCAGATTCGCGAGAAGTTTTCGCTCGCGTCTATCCACAGGTCGGTCGCCCACACTTGCAGCCCGTACTCTTGCGCCAGGAAGATGGAGCTAATCCCCTTGCCGCAGCCCATATCAAGAACGCGCATCGCGGGCTTGAAATCCATGCACCCCGATAGCGACTCCGTCAACCACAGGGCATTCGGTCCCATCATGTTATCCAGGACCCAGTCAGGATCATAATTCGCCGAGCGCGGAAACTCGCTAGGCTGAAAGAAATCCTCCAGCCGTTCTTCACCACCCCCGCTCAATCCTGACCTCCTATGCTGGACCCTACGGGCTCTCCAAAGCTCGCTGTTATCCCTATACTCTCGCTCAAATCGCGGAATGATCTCGCATGATGGGCCGTGTGTAACTATTCTACGAACTATTCGCTCGACCGTCGCGATCTGAAGGAGCTGCAGGCGAGCATTAGTTACATCGCCACGAGGGAGTGATAGCGGGTAATTGCCAACTGACGGTACAATCTCTACACCCTCACCGCAGAAGAATCCACTGGCGTCGAGCGCAACCTCAGTGGCGCCGGGGTCACAAGGGAGTCTGCATCTACTTGCCAAGCGACGAACTCCAAAACCTGCTGGCCCGACTGACCTGCCTAGCCCATGAACTGGGAACCCGAGTCATCTATCGAGGCGAACCGGAGTGCTTCCCGCGGATCTCGTCGGGCCTCTACCGCCAGCTCTATGAGATCGACGACCTGGGCTTCAGAATTGGCGATGCCCAGAAACGCCGGATCGAGCTCGCGCGGCAGTACGCGCCGGATCTCACCGACGACGATATCCTGACGCGCCTCCAGCACCTCGGCGGCAAGACGAACCTGATAGACTTCACGCGCGACCTCAACATCGCGCTGTTCTTTGGCTCGTACCACTCGCCCGAGAGTGACGGCCGGGTCATCCTGATGGACGAGGCGCACGTCCTTCGCGACGACCGTCCAGCAGGCTTTTTGGACAGGCTCGTGCCGCGCGGGAATCCGGCCAGCATGACGGATGTGCAGAAGAGCGTCTGGGTCGACCCCTGGCGCGGCTACATCAGTGAGACAGATGTCACCATCGTCGAGCTCCCGAGCACGCTAAAGTTGGAAATCCTGTCGCACTTGCGGGTGGTGTACGGCATCGAGGCTTCGAGCGTCTACAACGATCTGTCGGGATTCATCCGCGATCAGGATCGATTCCTTGATTACGAAGCAGAGTGGTACGCGGCGTTGCGAGCCTACCATGCGGGCGACTTCGAGTGCGCACTCGGCTTCTTCGCCCAGTACGAGCATATTGTCCAAGAACCGAAATCGACTCTGGAGTATTTCCGCGGCATCTCGTACTGGTACATCGACCGTCAGGAGGAAGCCCTTACCGCCATGGCTAGATTTCGGAGCCTCTCCCCCCGCGATGCACGGGCGTTCCCGGAAGAATTAGAATCCGAGTACTTCGAACGCAAACACAGACCCGAGGAGGACCGCCGGCGGAGCGAGAGTGATGGGAGTGGTCCAGCAGCGGAGGTGTTTTCCGGCTTCCGTATTCGGGTGGTTTCTGAGGCCGGGACACTGATCCGAACTCGCGTACCCATCACTATCACTCACGAGACTGGGGCCTCTCAGCAGTTGCTCCTCGAGACAGACGCAGACGGCTTCGTGAGTTTCTCGGAGCTCACCCCGGAGGCTAGGGGAACTTGGTTGCTCTCGCTGAACCTACTGGCCCAGCGCCGCTACCAGGACGTGCAGCTCATGGGCTGGCCAATCCGCGAGACGCTGGTGCTAGAAGCGACCAACGGGGACGCCCGGGATGTCACGGTGGAGGTCGAGAGCCTTCAGTACACCTACGAGCCGGACAGCAAGCAACTCTTCGTTACCTACCCCGCGCGTGCTGCAGACGCTGGCGGGTCGGCGGCGTGAGGAGCGGCAATGGGCAATGTCAGACGGGGCCCGTCGGCGTCAGAGGTTCGAGATGAGGGGATTCCGATTACATTCCGGAGGCTGTGCACAACTCCGAAGACGGTTGGCAAGGCGATCATCGCCTCTTTGCTGACTCCGCAAGAATCCAGTCGACCTAGGACATCTGCTCTTTCCCCGGCGTGAGCAATGCGGGTACAGACGAGCGGGAGAGGCAAGCCCCGAAGGACGAGCCTCACAGTTCCAGCCTCTGAGTAGCTCGTGTCTGGAGTTAGAAGGTAGGCCGTGTGGGGGTCGAACCCACGACACCCGGATTAAAAGTCCGGTGCTCTGCCAACTGAGCTAACGGCCCATAAAACAGCCCCGGGAGGGGCTCAATCCATTTTAGCACAGGCCAAATTCAGCGCCCGCGTTGCCTCGGCTCATGGTCATGGCAATCCCACTTGGCAGTCCTATGACAGTTGCCGCTTGCAGAACTCGTTGGCCCATCCCTACCATGAATATGTATCACTCCCCTAATAAGACCCGCCAGACTCATCCTGACCCTCACAAGTCGAGCGCCCCTCCGGGGGCGCCTTCCAGCAGTATCGCGACCCGCGGATTTCCGTAGCGAACGGCACAAGATGGACCATCCTGATACGCAAAACAGAGGGGTGTACTGCCCCAGCCCATTTGGAATCCGGTCAGAAGGCAATCCCACAATCGCAGCAATGACCGGAAATGAGCGGGAATGACTGGAAAATAAAAAATTTGGGCCCCCGCAACCCTCCAATGGCACGAGATTGACCATCCTGATACGCAAAACAGGGGGGTGTACTGCCCCAGCCCATTTGGAATCCGGTCAGAAGGCAATCCCACAATCGCAGCAATGACTGGAAATGAGCGGGAATGACTGGAAAATAAAAAATTTGGGCCCCCGCAACCCTCCATTGGCGGCGGGCAGACACTCAACCTTGCAGGCCCAGTACGCCCTGTGGTAGTTTTGCGATACTACTCCGCAAGCACATAAGGAGGCTGGAAATGGCATTCACTCCTAGCTACCTGGGACACGTTAACATCTACGTTCGCAACGCCAGCGATGCCCGCGACTGGTACGAGTCGGTGCTGGGACTGCACACCTACGACTTCAAGGAAGGTCGCGCCGCCTTCATGTCCGCCGACCTGAACCAGTCCCACGAAATCGCGCTGATGGAAGTGGGCGAAAACGCCGAGAGCCCCCGTGCCGGACAGGTGGGACTGAACCACATGGCCTGGCGCATGGGCAGCCTCGAAGACCTGGCCGACTTCTACAACAACCTCAAGGAAAAGGACTGGCCCATCCAGCGCGTCTCCGACCACGGTCTGTCGCTGGGCATCTACATCAAGGACCCAGACGGCAACGGCATCGAGGTCTACTACGAGACCCCGCGCGAGGAGTGGCACCGCCAGGACAACCTGTTCATGGGCGGCGACCGCCCCCAGGGCAACTTCCCCGGCCCGTGGGAAGCCGACTTGCAACCCGACGGAGTGGCCGCCCTCCAGCGCAGCTAGAAACTACCTTTCTCGGTAAAAAAGCAGGGGCGCACAGCCGTGCGCCCCTTAATCGTTACCTGCGCCCCTTATTCGTTAACAAGTAAGTTCCCGAACGGGTACCTTCCGAGCTACTGTACGACGGCAATGGCCTCGATCTCGATCAGCATGTCCGGGTCCACCAGCCGACTGATCTCCACCAGCGTGCTGGCCGGATAGTCCGACTTGAAGAACTCGGACCGCACCTCGTGGATGGCCGAAAAGTGTTCCGACAGGTTTGTCACGAACACCGTCACCTTCACCACATCATCCATCGTGGCTCCGCCTTCGGCCAGCACCGCCTGAAGGTTTTCCAGCGTCTTTCGGGTCTGGGCGCGAATGTCGCCCCGGCCCACCAGCTGCCCGTCGACTCCCCGGGCCACCTGCCCAGAGGCAAACACCATCCGGCCCGCCGGAACCGCGACGCCCTGCGACATGATGCCCGCCGGCCGGGCCACGGCGTCGCTTGTCAGAATCTCCTTTGCCATGATTCTTTCCTCACCCTGACCCACTCCCAGAGGGAGAGGGAACTATAGGCTATCCCCCCTGGAACCCTAGGCTATGCCCCCCGGATCCCTAGTCTATCCCCTGAACGGAGAGGGGCATTCCCCTACTTCCACTCGGCGTCCGGGGGCCAGACGTTGAAGCTGCCCCGAGCCGCGCCCTGAAGAACGGGTTCTCCGCGCATCGGCCCCATGGTCTCAATCGCCTTAAGGTAGTGTTCCGACGCCTGGTGCGCCTGGAAGGCGGCTTCATCCACATAGATCTCATAGACCCACAGTCGGTTGGGGTCGCCCGCGTCCTGGATCACATCGAAGCGCAGGCAGCCCGGCTCCGTGTTGGCAGCGGCCTGCGCATTGGGCAGCAGGGCCTTCACGAATTCTTCTTTGCAGCCCTCTTTGATCTGTATCGGCGCAATGATTACGTACATTTCGCTTCTCCTTACTATGCCTATCGTTCCCCCTCCTTCGGGGGCTGGAGTGCCGGCGTTACCCTACTTCCACTCGGCGTCGGTGGGCCAGACATTGGTGCTGCCGCGCGCCGCGCCCTGGATACCCTCGACGCGGATGTCGGCCGTGGCGTCGCGAAACTTGATGAAGTGTGGCGCCTGGGTGTGCGCCTGGAAGGCGGCCTCGTCGTCATAAACCTCGTACAGCCAGACGCGGTTCTCGTCGCCGGCGTCCTGGATGACGTCGAAGCGCCGGCAACCCGGCTCGTCGTTCACCGACCCTATGGCATCGGGGACGATGGCCTCCATGAACTGTTCCTTGCAGCCCGGCTTGATCTGGATGGGCGCGATGATTACGTACATCGTTCAATCTCCTTGCATCAGTCGAATCGCTTGAATCCTACCACAGTCTGAACTGCGATTAGTCTGATTGAGTGCTGGCTGTGATTTACATGTCATACAATCAAAGCAATCATCGAATCAAACGAATCACAGCTCAGCCCATGACGCTCCGGGCACAGCGTGATACCATTCCCCGATAGCAATCGACAACTACCAGGGAGCAGCGCCATGCCAGCCAGGACCGGGGCAGAGTACATCGCCAACATGAAGGAAAACGGGCCAGAGGTATACCTGCACGGCGAGCGGGTCAAGGACGTCACCACACACCCGGCCCTGCGCGGCGGCGTGGAGACGCTGGCCCTCATGTACGACATGCAGCACGACCCGGCAATCCGCGACGAGATGACCTACGTGTCGCCCACCACCGGCGACCGGGTCGGCACCTCCTTCATCACACCGCGAACGAAGGAGGACCTCGACGCCCGCCGCATCATGATGCGCCACTGGGCCCGCGCCACCTTCGGAATGATGGGCCGCAGTCCAGACTTCATGAACGTGAACATCATGGCAATGGCCGCCGCCGGCGATTACTTTGGCCAGAACCGACCCGAGTTCAAGGACAATATCAACAAATACTATGAGCACGTGCGTGAGAAAGACCTCGTGCTCACCCACACCCTGCTCAACCTGCAGCGCAGCCGCACTCCCGGGTCCACTCCCCTCGAGGACCGCACCGACATCGCACTGCGGGTCGAGAAGGAGACCGACGCTGGCATCATCGTTCACGGAGCCCGGGTGCTGGCGACTCTAGCGCCGCTTTCTGAGGAAATCGCGCTGTATCCGACAACGTCGCACCAGCTTCCCGGCCAGGCCCCCGAGCCTTACGCCTTCGCCTTCGCCGTAGCCAACAACACGCCGGGCCTGCGATACCAGTGCCGGGAGAGCTTCGACTTCGAGCGCTCCCACTTTGACCACCCACTCGGCTCAAGGTTTGAAGAACTGGATGCCGTGGCCTTCTTCGACCACGTTTTCGTGCCGTGGGAGAACGTGTTCCTGCTGGGCGATGTGGAGCTGTGCAACAATCTGCAGCAGGCCACCAACCGGCACCTGCACTCCGGTCACCAGGTCGTCACCAAGAACGTCGCCAAGTGCGAGTTCGTACTTGGCCTGGCCACGCTGATGACCGAAACCCTGGGGTCGTCAGGACAGCAGCAGGTGCAGCAGATGATCGCCGAGATCATAGAGAACCTGGAGGTCACCAAGGCCTGCCTCCGTGCCGCCGAGGCCGACGCCGAGATCGACCAGTGGGGCGTGATGGCTCCGGGCGAGTTGCCCCTCCAGGCCGCCCGCAACCTGTTCATCCGCATGTACCCTCGCATGGGCGAGATCATTCACCTGCTGGGCTCCAGCAGCCTTATGGCCCTGCCTACCGAAGCCGACCTGGAAGGCCCGCTGGCAGAGGAAATCAACCGCTACCTCGAGACCGACGCCACTTCCGCCCGCGACCGGGTGCGCCTGTTCCGGCTGGCTTGGGATATGTCCTGCAGCGCCTTCGGAGCCAGGCAGATACTATACGAACGGTTCTTCCAGGCCGACTCCGTCCGAAACTCCGTCATCCTGTACAACATGAAGGACCGTCAGCCCCACGCCGACTGGGTACGCCAGTTCCTGGAACAGGAATAGAGGGGTGCATCAGCCAAAAACAAGAATGGAGGAACGCCATGCCGGAGCCGCGAGTAATCAGGGCAAGCGAAGTCGACACGCTACAGCGGGCCGAGGGAGTCACTGTTGCCAGCCACATCAACAAGGAGTTCGGCGCGACTGAGATCTCCAGCGGCATCACCAGCTTCCAGCCGGGACGCTCCAACACCACCCACTACCACAACGCAGAGGAGTCCGTCATCGTCATCGAGGGTTCGGGCATCCTGATGATAAACGGCGTGGAAAACCAGGTCGGAGTCGGAGACGCCGCATTCATCACCCCGGGCACGCACCACCGTCTCATCAACACCGGCGATGCACCCTTCCGCATCGCCTGGTCCTACGCCACCGTCGACGTCTCCCGCACGCTCGTCGACGACTGACCGGGCGTAACCGTTCAGACAAACAGAAAGGCGGCAGTTGCATTTCACTGCCGCCCTTCGACTACTTCGCCGATCGTCAGACTTACGGCCTACTACTCCACCTCGACCACCATCTCTACCTCCACGGGCGCCCGAAGCGGTAGCCCCACCATCCCCACCGCCGACCGGGCGTGCCGGCCCTGGTCGCCGTACAGGCTGACCAGCAGGTCGGATGCCCCATTGCCCACCACGAAATGCCGCTCGAAGTCCGGGTCAGCGTTGACCATCACCAGCAGCTTGACCACCCTTGTCACCCTGTCTAGGCTGCCAACCTCAGCCTTGATCGCCGACAGGCAGTTGAGCATACACTGTCGCGCCGACTCGTATCCTTGCTCCTCCGTGACGTCCCGTCCCACCTTCCCGGGATGCAGGATCGACCCGTCAGGCATGAAGCCGATGTGCCCCGCCACGAACAGCAGGTTCCCAGTGTGCACTGCGGGGACGAAGTTGGCCACCGGAGCGTTCGGTTCGGTCAGCGCCAGTCCCATCTCGCTCAGCTTGTCTTCAACAGACATCGCTACCCTCCTGAATCATCCGACGCCGGGCAAGGGGAAGGTACGTAGCCTCCCGCTATCCCGGCGTTCTCTGCAAACTTGGCGACTGACGCTAGCTTGGCAGCTTGACGATGGCCTCAACCTCTACCACTAGCTCCGGGCGGACGAGGCAGGACACGCCGACTGTGGAGCTGGCGGGCGGATTGTTCGGCCACGTCTCCAACCTCACTTTGGCGTAGTCGGCATAGTCGTCCATGTTGGTCAGAAAGCAAGTTATCTTGCAGACGTCTTCCATACGGCCGCCTGCGGCTTCGATGACACCTCGAATATTGGCCATCACCTGCCGGGACTGGGCCTCGCAACCCTCAGCAATGTTGCCGTTTGCATCCGTCCCCACGTGGCCCGATACGTACAACATGTCCCCGACTCGAATTCCTGGAGAAAGATTGGGGTTGGGTGCTACTCCGGGAGGAATTATTGGCGTTCGCTCTGGCATTTCGTTCTCCTCTCAACTTTGATGGGCTCGAGATTGCAAAAGGCGCAGAGAAATATTTTCCTCTGCGCCCCTGTTATCGAACAATTGTATCGGCTGTGGCAGGCGCCGTTCAATGCGCCGTCGTGGTTGCGCCTGAACGTTCCCGGTGCACCGAGATACAGCCCTTGACTCCTTCCAGCTTGGAGAACAGCTTGCTGAGCTGGTCCAGACCCGTGACGTACACGTTAAAGGTCATGTTGGAAGTTCCATTGGGTTGCTGCACCGTGTTTACCGTAGAAATGTTGACTCCCTCTTCCGAAACGTTCTGGCTGAGGTCGCGCAACAGCCCGATGCGGTCATAAGCTATCATGGTGACCCTTACCGGGTATACCTGCTTTGCCTGGCCCCATTCCACGTGCACTAAGCGTTCCGGCTCATCTTCGTGCAACACGCTGGGACACACTCGTTTGTGTACCGTAACGCCCCGTGAGCGCGTAACGAACCCCACGATGTCATCCCCCGGAATTGGGCTGCAACACCGACCCATGCGAGTCAACAGTTCTCCGACGCCCAGAACCTTGACGCCAGATGACGGGCTGGACAACGGCAGGTCAGTGCGCTTCTGCGCCAGCGGGTGCTCTGGCTCCTGCCTTGCTTCCGCCAATTTCTGCGCTAACTGCCCCTCGCCCACACCACCGGACCCCAGATGCGTCAGAAGGTCGTCCATTGTGTCGAATTTGAACAGGGCGAGGACTTCGGAGTCATCAAATTTCTGGTTCAGCCGCCTCATTTCCCGGCGCAGCAACTCCCGACCCCTCTGAATGTTCGTACCCCGCTCCTGCCTGCGGAACCACTGCCGGATACTCTGGCGGGCGCTGGCGGAACGAACGTAGCCGCGGTTGGCGTTCAGCCAATCCAGGCTCGGACCTCTCTCCGACTTGGTGCTCATGATTTCCACCGTGTCGCCGTTTTGCAGTGCCGTGTCCAGAGGCACCAGCCGGCCGTTGACCTTGGCGCCGACGCAACGGTGGCCGAGTTCCGTGTGAATCTTGTATGCGAAATCCACCGGCGTCGATCCCGCGGTCAGCTCAACAATTTTTCCCTTGGGAGTGTAAACAAACACCTGATCGCGGAAGATGTCTTGCTTTACCGACTCGATGAATTCTTCCGTGCTTGTAGCATCACGCTGTCCCTCCAGCAGCTGCCGGAATTGGCTGAGCTTTTCTTCGAATTTCTTGTCCTTTGAGTTGCCTTCCTTATACCGCCAGTGAGCCGCAACTCCGTATTCAGAGACGTTGTGCATATCAACTGTCTTGATCTGCACTTCCAGGTGCGAACCTCCCTCGCATACCACGGTAGTGTGGAGGGCCTGGTACATATTCTCCTTCGGGTTGGCGATATAATCGTCAATCTGACCTGGGAGTGGGTGCCAGAGTTGGTGCACAATACCCAGTACCCGATAGCAGTCGGGTTCCTCGTCCACCAGCACGCGCAGGGCAAAAAGGTCGTAGATTTCGCTCAGTTGCTTGCCCTGAGCTTCGTACTTTCGCATCTTGCGGTAGGTGCTGTAGATGTTCTTTGGGCGCCCGGAAACGTCGGCCTTGATGCCTTCGCCCTCTAGCCTTTCTTTCAGCAGATCGGAAACCTGGGATACGTACTCCTCCCGAACTGCGCGCCGGGCCGACAGCATCCTGGAGATTTCGCGATACTTGTCGATGTTCAAGTACCGGAAGGCCAGGTCTTCAAGCTGCCATTTGATCTCCCAGATGCCGAGCCTGTGCGCTAGGGGAGAATAGATGTCCAGGGTCTCCTGGGCTATGCGACGTTGCTTCTCAGGAGGAAGGGCGTCCAGCGTCCGCATGTTGTGGAGACGGTCGGCCAGCTTGATCAGCACAACCCGGATATCCTCGGCCATCGCCACCAGCATCTTTCGGAGGCTTTCGGCATAGAGGTTGTCGGGGTCGCGGGCGTCTCCGTTGATCCCCCTCAGGGGATTGTGGATCCGGGTGTCCAACTGCGTCAGCTTGGTGACGCCGTCAACCAGCTTGGCGATCTCGGGCCCGAATTCTACGGTCAATTCGTCCAGAGACACGTCGCAGTCTTCAACGACGTCGTGCAGCAGGGCCGCGGCAATGGCCTGCTCGTCCATGCGCAGGTCGGACAGGAAGAGAGCAATCTCGAGTGGATGGGCTATGTAGGGGTCGCCAGACTTTCGCAGCTGTCCCTCGTGGCTGCGGTCGGCGAAAAGGTAGGCATCCCTGATCAATTCAGTGGCGTCACTAGGCAGGTATGCCGAGACCTCGTGGACCAGTCTGTCTATTCCTTGAACAGCCGCTACCCCAAAGTCAATACCCCCGTTCGCTATTTCCCGCCCAAGACTCGTGCCCGGAACCTCGCTTTTTGTGGCCAAAGGGTTAACCCCTCTTGTTGAGATTTCCGGCCTTCCGTCACTGTCTGATCTAGGCTGCCAGTCCGTCTAATTCCGTTGGCTAGATTGTACTGTCTTAAAGGTCAATATACCATCGCTAATCCACTTCTGTCAGGACACTTCATTCAAATGTGGATGCTTCCTTGGAGCTTCCAGTTCGCGAGGCGATTAAGTCCTCGCTTCAGCAACTGGCGATCGATTTGACCCTGGGAGAAACCCGTTGCTACACTCACCCGGCCTTCTTGTATTTTCTAACAGATATGGGCAACGGGGGAGTGCAATGAGCAAGAACTCCAGCAAAGTGGGAATCTTCTCCTTTGAAGTTGACACTTCAGCCGACCCGGCAGTCTTGGCTAAACGGGCGGAGGACTTGGGATTCGAGTCATTCTGGGTGCCAGAGCACGCCATACTCCCAGTGAACACGACGTCGCCATACGCTGGATCTGCGGACGGTGTTATACCAGAGGAGTATGGGCGCATAGTCGATCCATTCGTGGCCCTGGCCCGTGCCTCTGCTGTCACCTCCCGTATCAAGCTCGGCACCGGCATCTGCCTGGTCCCGGAGCGCCATCCTCTCCTGCTGGCAAAGGAGATTGCCACTCTCGACCGGTATTCCGGCGGACGCTTCATTTTTGGCATCGGCGCAGGATGGCTCCGCGAAGAGGCCGAGATCCTTGGCGCAGACTTCGATCACCGCTGGACCCAGACCCGCGAGTCCATCGAAGCCATGAAACAACTGTGGACCCAGGAGGAGGCAGAATATCACGGCCGCTACTACGATTTTCCGCCGGTCAAGTCCGTTCCAAAACCGGTCCAGGCACCCCATCCTCCCGTGTATCTGGGAGGCAAGGCCCGCAATGTATTCAGGCGAGTGGTGGCCTACGGCGACGGCTGGATGCCGAACCGCACCTCGGTCACCGAAATACGCGCCGGCAGAGCCGCACTGGACGAGCTGGCTGAATCCGCCGGGCGCGACCCCAAGTCCATTGAGATACTCGCATTCGGTACTGGCAACCAGTTCCGCACCCGCGAGGAAGTGGAGGAATTGACGGAGGCAGGCGCGGACCGCGTGACCATCTGGCTGAACAACACCGAGGGCGAAGCGGCCGTAGCCGAGATCGAAGAGATCGCCGACGCAGTGTTATAGCGCGGTGCTTTAGCAAGGGTCCCTGCCGCATATGGGAACCCTTCGCCACCAAGTGACGCGCAATCTGGTCTGCCTTCAGGGCACATCCGCGGCCTACACAGGCAGCGGAGTCTCCGTGATATCGGCTGGCAAACCGACTTCAAAGGCGTTGATGTTGAAAGCGAGACAGGAGTAGTAGCCCATCAGAGTAGTTAACTCCACCAGGCCTCGGGTCCCAAACTGCTCCATGGCTGCATTGAAGTTGGCTTCGCTTACCCGGTGTGTACGGAAGAATTCCCGTCCGTAATTGATCACCGCCGATTCGGCCGCAGTGAGTCCTGGGAGCTCTTTCCTGTCCCTTAAACTGTCCACCAGATCGTCGCTCAGCCCCGACCGCCGGCCCATGGCTGCATGCGCGTTCCAGATGAACTGGCAGTCCATTTCCCTGGCTGCAACCAGCATCCCCAATTCGCGGATATTCGCGGGAAGGCTCGATTCCTCTCCTCGCAGATAGGCTCGCAGATGCTCTCCGCGCTTGATCAGTTCCGGTACATGCACCATCACTGAGAGAGGCCCTGCGTCTGGTACGCTGCCCCTCTCGGCTACGTACTGGTCGAAGGCATCTAGCTGGTCGACCGGAACGGTGTCTCGACTAGCGGTGGTGATCCTTGCCATTAGTGGCCTCCTTGACTATCGAGTTCAGTCGCTGTGGTTGCTTGAATTGGCCTCCCGTGTTTCACGAGTGCGATGGAGTATAATACCGGAACATTGAGACCGGGATATCAACGACGCCAGCGCAGTCCCGCGCAGAGGTTGTTCATGCCCTTGAAGAAGTGAACCAGAGCGGTAACAAATACGTGGTTTTTGGGGCACTTGCGATCGGGCTTTTCGCCTCGGTCGTCGACCATGGCAGCGTCATCGTGGCGCTGCCTTCCATCGCTGAAGAACTCCGTATAGAATTGCCCAGCGTTCAGTGGGTCGTCATCGGTTTCGCGCTAACCATCAGCGCCCTGCTTCTTCCCATGGGACGCCTGGCTGACATGATCGGCCAGAAGCGCGTATACCTCCTCGGCAGCGTCATCCTGATGGTCGGGGCCTGCGCTGCAGGGCTTTCCCCCAACTTGGCTACACTGCTGCTTGCCCGCATTCTCCAGGGTGTGGGCGCGGCAATGACCCAGGGCACCGGCATGGCCATCATGACCTCCGTCTTTCCGTCCGCCGAGAGGGGTCGTGCCATCGGCCTGCTGATGACTACCGTTGGCGTTGGCGCCGTCGCCGGCCCGGCCATCGGCGGAACCGTCGTGGACTTCGTTCACTGGAGAGCGGTCTTCTTCCTGAACATTCCCCTCGGCCTCGTGGGAGTGATAGCCACGCTGTACGTCCTGCGCGGTTGGGAATCGGATCAGACAGCCCGCGACAGAAAATTTGACTGGACGGGCGCGGTTCTTTCCACAGGCGTCCTAGTTGCACTGTTGCTGGGGCTGACCCTGGCAGTCAACAGGGGCTGGATGTCCGCCCCGATATTGGCCGCCTTCGTATTGTCAGCGAGTTTGTTCGTCGCCTTCATCTGGTGGGAGCTCCGAACTCCCGCGCCGATGTTCAACTTGCGATTCTTTCGCGACCGGGTGTTCTCCTGCGGTGTGTCGGCCGCGTTTCTGACATTCCTGGGACAGTCCTCAGTGCTGTTCCTGATGCCCTTCTATATCCAGAATGTGTTGGGATTCAGCCCCAAGATTGCGGGCCTGGTTGTCATGCCAGGCGCACTGTGCATGGCGATTATGGGTTCTGTGAGCGGCACCCTCTCCGACAGGTTCGGTTGGCGCTGGTTCACGGTGGGCGGCATGATTTCGTCGACTGTGGGGCTGATCGCCCTTAGCCGTATCAGCGAGTCTTCTCACCTGTGGGAGGTGATTCCCGGCCTGGTGCTGGTCAACTGCGGAATGGGAATGTTCTATTCTCCCAACTCCAGCTCTGTCCTGAGCGCGGTTGGCCGTGAAAGTTACGGCGTAGTATCGGGGTTCCTCAACTTGGTGCGTAATTCCGCCAACGTCATCAGCCTTGCCATCGCGACAACCATCGTCACGATGACGATGGGTTCACTCGGCTTTGAGCCAAGCCTGGAAGCAGTGCGCAATGAGGCTGTCGAAGGCGTGCGCGGCGCCTTCACCGTTGGGATGCGTTACGCTTTCTATGTGCTCATTGCGCTGGTAATCGCTTCCATGGCGATATCGTTCGCGCAGGGACGGCCCAGACCTGCACCGACACTTCAGCAACCTGAACCCCAACCAGGGGACTGAGCACAACCGTACTTGCATACGCCGTACTTGCATACAACTGAGTGGAAGCCGCTTGCATCTCTCCAAAGGGAGTGGCTATTGACCCGGATCGGCCGGGCTGGAATCGCCGATCCATTCCCGTTGATTGGTTCAGGCGTAATCACCCAACCTCTTCATTAGTTGCCGAAAAGTTCAACTTCGCAAGTTCACTTGCCTCCATTACTGGAGGAAGCTTCTCCGGCTGCAGAGTTCTTTGAATGGGGCCCGTTCAGTCAACCGGTATACTGAACGGGGCAAGGCAATCGTGTCTTAATGGCTGCGGTCCATTTCGATGACACTTCTCCCTTGCCAGGCCCTGTGACCCTTCTCTAGCATGAAATCCATGTCCGCTACTGAAAGCAACCTCAACGGGGCTGCCTCCCATGTGGCTCCCTCTTCGAACCAACGCAGGCCCTCCCTGTTCACGCCAATTACCGGAAACTACTGGGAACTACCGGAAAAACAAAAAATCAGCCCCTCCAACCGGCAACGTTGGTCTATAGTTCCAGCCTGCCCAACTGTGAAATCAAAACACGATTGCCCTGCTGAACGGGGTCAGTCGTTTGCGGACTTTCCCGAATGCAATTCAAATTCACGGCCTGGATCACACGCACCCTAAGATTTTGGCGACATTCCATTTCCAAACTGGTTCACGTTTAATTCACCATGACGGACCACTGGGCCCATCGAGGATCCCGCTTTCCAAAAGAGTGACTCCCAATGATCAAGGTGCTTCTCATCCTGGCCGCGATCGCTGCCATTGTGGGTGTCGGCTGGCCTCTCGCCAGTTCGATAGCGAATGGCGGACAAAACGAAGCAACCCGTCTGGTGCAAGCCGCAGACCGGACCAAGAACAAGGCCCAATCCCTGAGTCGCTATTACAGCGAACTCATCCCACCACCAGGTCCTTTCTCAGCGTCATCGCAAGCTTCAACACGAAGGCAGCAGGATGCTTCCGGAGATTCCGATTCGTCCGAGCAGCTGACGCCTGCTCCTTCGTTGACTTCCAGTGAGCACGCGGTCAAAGACGCCCTGGATTTCCTGAGCAGGGTTCAAAGCGAACTGGAACCCGGCAACGCCGAGTACGTAGAAGCGGTCAACCTGCTGAATGCCGCCTGGGACCCGCGTTACGCTCACGCCGTTGACGAATACCGCCGCTTTAGCCCGAATCCACCGATAGGCAATGGTTAGCGTAGGAGAAGGGGTACTTTGGGGGCCAAGGATGGGGCGGACTGGTGATTTTCGCAGAGGGGGATGGCTGGTGTACCCGATTGGTGGTTTGAAGGCAGTTGCCCAGAGGATCAGGGGCGGAGATTTGCCGGATTTGACGGGTGGTGTGTCAAGAGGCGTCCCTCGCGTAGCAAGCTGGCGCGAGTCTGAGGGGCTTACAGTTGGGTCCGGCGCCATTGGGCCGTCAAGCAGGGAGCGGCAGGGTGCGCAGTTTGAGCAGGGCGCTATTCACCTGGTCCTGCCAGGGCCAGCCCTTGGGAAGGTGCAGGGTTATACGGCGGGCCTTGCGGGTGATCCGCCCAGCCAGGGAGAAGAGGCGACTGCGCAGGGTCTTGGTGGTGACCACCTGCTGGCCTAGGGCAATCCGCGCCGTCCAGCGGGCCAGATTGTGGGCCATGACTTGCACGGCCAGCCAGGCGGCGTTGGCGGGGAAGCGGCCCGAGGGGAGATGGTTGAGACCCACGCCGTACTTCAGGTCGCGAATGGCGTTCTCCACCTCGGCGTGGCGGCGGTGGTCGGCCTCCAGTTCCATAGTGTCGCCCTCTCTATCGGTGATGAAGCCGTGGTAGCTATAGGTGTGGAAGAGGGCCAGTTGAGAGCCGGGCGTTGGCTTCACCCGGCGGACGATGAGGCGCAGCGGAGTGGCGTCGGGTTCACTCTGGAAGGGGGTGTAAGTTGTCTCGGCCACGTCGGCGGCACCCTCCATCCAATAGGGGATGGGCGTCCAGTCTTCCTCGGGTATGGCATCGATGAGATTGCGCAGGCTCTGGTGCTGGCGGATGGTGATGGAGAAGCGGACACCTGTCCTGCGGCAGACGGCGACCACATCGTGGTTGTAGAAGCCGCTGTCGGCCCGCAGGGTGAGCTGGCCTTTGGCTCCGGCGCCGCGGACCCGGCTCACCGTCTCCCGCAGGAAGTTGGCAGCGCCCCGAGCAGTGTTGGCCCGGCCCTGGCGGAGACGGGCCATCAGCACGTCGCCGGTGCCGGCGGCCACGGCCAGCAGGGGGTGATAGCCGCGCTGGCCAGCGTAGTTGTGCCGGCGGGCTCCTTCCTTGGCCAGACCGAAGGTCTCGCAGTTGGTGGAGTCCACGTCGATGGTCAACGGCCCGTCGCCGGGTCCGGCCCCAGCGGCCCAGGCTCGCGCCAGCAGTTTTCTGCTCACCCGATCCAGTTGGCGCACGTGTCCCCACCGGAAGCTGCGCAGGAAGGTGCCCAGGGTGGACGGCGCCTTCACGGTACAGCCCAGCACCGCAGCGGTCCTGCCGGTGCGCATCGCGTCGGCGTCGTCGATGCAGTCGCCCCCAGCCAGAGCCGACGCCACCAACGTCATGATCTTGTCCCCCACGTTGGCTCGGCCTGGGGCCCGGCCCAGGTCCAGGTGCCGGTCCACCAGTTGGGGCAGACCCAAGTGCTGGGCCAGGGTGGCGGGAAGAATCAGCCCGGCATTGTTGACCAAGCGGTGGTCGTCGAAGGCGATTCGGATGCGGCGGAGGTGGTTGCGTGGTAGCATCTATTGGGTGCTCCTCTCTTGGGCCGGTTTTCTGTCACAAAAACCATTATCCCAGAAGGAAAGGAGCACTTTCTTATCATCTCAACCCACCTCCACCCTCATCTCTTCGGTGGATTCGGGTTTAGACAACGGATAGAACATGCCAGTGATATGTCCGAAGAGTACATAGAGGCCCAACAACGCCTTACCAGCAACATCAGCGATTCGGACGTTCGAGAGAGGCTGCGACTGGTTGACGCCCAAGAGAGAGCCCTGATCGTAGAATGGCTAACGCAGGCGTTTGAAATACTGGCCCAGGCCGAAGACATCAAGCGAAACCTGGACGATATGAACATCCGCATCACGAAGTTGGAGCTCTCGGCTACTTTCGCGTCAGTGTACGAAGGCTTCAGCGAGATGCCCCTGGCCCTCACCACGCTCAACACCGAGCTGGTTCGCTTCGAACAGGAGACGGAGCGGATTTACCAGGTTTTCGGCCCGAAAGCGGACTGACAGGAGGACGGGCGCATGCGCCCTGGTAACAGAATCGGCCAGGCTTTAAGGGAAGCGGCACGAAACGCCTATCTGTGGCGAAACGTGATAGCAGTGGCCGGAATTGCCAGCATGCTCCTGCCCTGGGTCTATCTCGACGGGTCCCAGTCTTCTCTCAGCGGATCAGAACTTATCGCCTACGCTTTCGTCACGGGCGACGAGCGCTGGGACATGGTAAAACAGTCTGCGCCGGGCGCCCTGGCACTGCTCGTCGTGCCAACGGTTGTGGCCATAATCTCGATCGTCGTTTTTGTCAGGACATTCAGAGAACAGCATTCTATCGGACTCAATGCCGCCGCTGGATTGCTGCCGGCGCTGATTGTAGTTTTCTCAGGCAGCATAGCCAGCAGCGACCACCTCATCATTGGACGCTTCGTCTTCCCTGAGCCAGGCGTGATTCTGATGTTCCTATGTCAAGGAGCCCTTGCAGCCCACAGTATCTGGAAGTGACTGCAGCCCTTTCGCAGTCGTCGGCTCTGAGAGGATGGCCGGAGTCCGGCGTCAGGTCTGCCTGTAGCGGTTGACTATCGGTAGACGCCGGTCGCGCCCAAAGGCACGGGGAGTGATCTTGACTCCCGGCGGCGCTTGCCTCCGTTTGTATTCGTTTCGGTCTACAGCGGATATGACCTGTCGGACCACCTCGGGATCGAACCCCATCTCCACCATTTCGGCGTAGCTGCGGTCGTCTTCGACGTACGCCTGTATCACGGGGTCAAGCACATCGTAAGGAGGCAGGCTGTCCTCATCCAGCTGTCCTTCCCTCAATTCCGCGCTGGGGGGCTTATCGATGATGGCGAGGGGTATCACTTCATCTCTGCTTCCGAACAGTTCTCCGTGAGAATTTCGCCAGCGGGAAAGAGCATACACTGTAACCTTGTGTACGTCCTTGAGCACGGCGAAGCCGCCTGCCATGTCCCCGTACAACGTGGCGTACCCCATCGCCATCTCGGACTTGTTTCCAGTGGTAAGCACGATCCACCCGAACTTGTTCGATACTGTCATCAGCACATTGCCCCTGATGCGCGCCTGAACGTTCTCCTCAGCGACATTCGGCTCCGTGCCTGCAAATCTTTCGTCCAACATTTCGGTAAAAGCGATGTGGGCTGGCTCAATAGGGATCTCCCAGAACTCTATGCCCAGGTTGCGTGCCAACTCTTGCGAATCCTCCACGCTGCCGCGGGACGAATAGCGGGAAGGCATCGTGATGCCCAGCACGTTTTCGGGTCCCAGGGCATCCGCGGCCACCGCCGCAGTTAAAGCCGAGTCTATTCCGCCGGACAACCCAACGATGGCCTTATGGAACCCGGTCTTGTGGAGATAATCTCGTGTCCCCATGACCAACGCGCGATAGATCTCCTCTACTTCATCCGATTCAGAGCAGTCTTGATTAGCTGGCAACGCGGGACGCTCACCCAATCGCTGGCGTACTTGTTCCCAGCCCGGTACGACCAGCGTCTTCGGCATCCCAACAGAAGCACCCGAGCCTTCAGCGGTTTCTCCTGAGTTGGAGTTGCCAATGGGCGACACCGTGTCCAGATCGATTTCAGCGAGAATCAACGACTCCAGGAACGCAGGCCCCCTGGTTACAACCTTCCCCTGGGGGTCACAGATCATGCTGTTTCCATCGAAGACCAGCTCGTCCTGACCACCAACAGTGTTTAGATAGGCGACAAACATCCCGTGGTCGGCGGCCCGACTCCCAACGATGCTGTCGCGCCGGTAAGCACTCTTACCCGCGTGGAAGGGGGAAGCATTAATGTTGACAATCAGCTCGGCGCCGGCTTGACGTTGTACCAGTGAAGGCCCCACCGTATACCAGATGTCTTCGCAAACGTTAACCCCAATCCGTACAAC
>CAXXKY010000009.1:0-384639 GCA_963667325.2 Dehalococcoidia bacterium | reverse complement strand
CATCGAAGAGGCCACAGGCGGCGGTGTGGTGGTGAGTCACAACTGGTACGCGGGCAACGACCAGTGGTTCTTCAGCCGGGACCCGCTGTACACCCTGGAAGACTACGACGGGGTCAAGACCCGCAGCCACGGCACCACGCTGTCTGACCTGATCAATGGCCTGGGCGGCGCGGCGCAGTTCGTAGCTTTCGCAGAGGTATACACGGCACTGGAGCGCGGCATTCTGGACGCCGGCATGACGGGGGGCGGCGCCGGCCACGGCCAGCGGTGGTATGAGGTGGCGGACTACATTGTAGGACCGGCCATATCGATGCCGGCGGACCTGCTGATTTTCAACCCGGATACGTGGGCGTCTCTTCCTGAGGACTTCCAGCAGATACTGATTGAAGAGGGAGCGAGGGCGGAGCTGGAGGAACTGAGGATGGCCCCGGTCTGGAACGCCACCGGCCTCCAGAAGAACGTCGACGAGGGAATGGAGCACATACCCTGGGACGGGGAGATGTACAGCTACATCCTGAACGAAGTCGTTGTCGGCTCAATGATTCCCAACTGGGTAAACCGTGTGGGCGGATATGACGCGGATGAGGTCAGGTTGTTCAACGAAAAGTTCGGCCCCATAGCGGGGGTCAAGATCAACCCGGACGGGACGGCTACGCTGACCGCTGGTGGCGTGCAAGTGCAGAAGTAACGATTTGCCAGCCTGGCAATGTTCGCAAAAGGACACCGCCCCAATCGGGGCGGTGTCCGTTGTTGCTGCTAACGGTAGGCCTCTCGGCGATGGAGGACTCGGAGAACGTATATCATGCCCTCCGCTCTGTCGAGATCCATAATCACGCGCCGGTCTCCGACCCGCAAACGCCATTCGTTTTCACGCCCATGCAACTTCAAGACGTCCCCCTCGCGGCTTTCGGCAAAGCGCTGCAGGGCAGCGAAGATCCGCTCGCGTAATCGCCCATTCAAATCGTCAAGGTCTGCTATTGCTCGATTAGAGAGTTCTATCCTCCTGCTCACAGTGAAATGCCGTAGCGCTCCTTGGCTTCCTCGAATGAGACGACGCGTCCGGCCTTAACGTCTGCCTTGCCCTCTTCAATGGCGAGGATTTCTTCCTCGGTGAGTTCCTCGTCGTCTTCGGGGGCGGTCATCAGGCGCCAGAGCAGAGGGTCGTGCTGCTTAAGGTGGGCGAGGAGCACCCAGTAGGACACCTCCCACTCGCACTCGGGGAGATGGTCGACGAGCTTGTGGAGATCTTCCCTGGTGATTTCCATGTGCTCCTCGTATCCCGCCCGACTAGTTGCGGCTGCGGCTGGCGTCGAAGTTGTCGGTGGCGGCCTTCAGTCCGGCGTAGCGGTTGGCCTGCAGGACCTCGATGCGTTCGGCGGCCCACTGGTTGGAGGTCTCTATGCCGATGAGGGAACCCTGGAATCGCGGCATCACGTAACGGGCCAGCAGCTCGTAGCTGCGATGCAGCTTGTCGCGGGGAGCCCAGTCCTCAACGCGGATCATGAATTTGCCGAAGCCGCCGCTGATCTCCTGGAGACGCTCGATACCGGCAATGGCGTCATCGGGAGTGCCAACGATCCACTGGTTGTTTTCAACCATGAAGTCGACGATCTGGTTGCGGGGAACGTCGGGCACGGGATTGCCAAGGGTGCGGCCGAAGTACTCGGTAACGACCCTGGCGCTGCCCTCGCGGATGTCCTCAAAGGCCTGCTTTTTGGTGTCGGCGAGGTGCATGCCCATCACGATGCCCCAGTCCTCTCGGTGCATCGTTTTGCCGTGCTCTGCGGCGGTCTCTTCGGCTATGTCCCACAGTTCCATCAACGAGGTGCGGCGAATGGTGTCGCGCGGCACGCTGAGGGACAGTACCGAGGCGCCGTGCTTGCCGGCGGTGGTGACGCCTGCGGGCGACTCGACCGAGGCGACAGCGACGGGGACGTGGGGGTACTGGTAGGGGCGCAACTGGATGACAGCCTCGTTGAGCTCGAACCAGTCGCTCTTGTGGCTGATGGGGTCGGTTTCGGTCATGAGACGCATGATGACGCCGAGGGACTCATCCATCATCTCCCGCTGCTTTTCGGGCTTGATGCCCAGCATCAGGGCGTCGGAGGCCAGGGCGCCCGGCCCGACGCCGAGAATGACGCGTCCGCGGGTGAGGTGGTCGAGTTGGACGAAGCGGTTGGCGACCATGTATGGGTGGTGGTATGGGAGGCTGACCACGCCGGAGCCTAGCTTGATGCTACGGGTGCGCTCGGCGGCGGTGGCCATGAACACCTCGGGGGAAGCAATGGTTTCCCAGCCGGCGCTGTGGTGTTCACCGATGTAGGCTTCGTCGAAACCGAGGGTATCCAGCCACTGAATCAGTTCCAGGTCGCGTTCCAGGGCCAGAGTCGGGTTTTCACCGACACGGTGGAACGGGGCCATGAATACTCCGAATTTCATCCTATAAGGGACAGGCATCGCTCTTCCTCCCCGATTGCCATTAGCTATAATGGTTATAGATTGAAGCCATTCTAACACGCCCACTGAATGGAGGGCTAAGCTCCGTCCAGGAAGCTTCCAGTCGGATTCCGCATGCTATGGTACAGGGTGTGCTATGCGGTATGACTTACGATTCCACTCCCTGATGTTGCCTGCGGTGTCCGTGGCCAACTGTCTCGCTTTGTCGTCTTCACGATCGCTTTAGGGAAAGAGGAGCCTGGCTGGGAATGCAATGCGCACGTGCAATGGTCCCGTGTCCGTGGGGAAGCGTTCAATATGGCGAAGGGAGGGCAAACGTGGTATCTTTACCGCACCGAAATTCAGGCCGCTCAAGGCAAATCGAATCAGTGAGGTAGCGAGATGCCCCAGATCAAGCACATCGCCATCGCCACCAATGACGCGGAAAAGACCGCGAAGTTCTATTCCGAGGTTTTCGGGCTGCGACAGGTCGCCGCGCTGGACGGTGAGAACGCCAAGGGATTCATGCTCAGCGACGGCAACGTGAACATGGCCATCCTGGACTTCCAGAACGACGCCGTAGCCGGCGAGCGTGGCAAGGACTGGGAAGGCATTCACCACATCGGGTTCGAGGTCGAGAGCCTGGAGGACATCGAGGCGCGACTGTCGAACAACGGGGCCAGCGAGATGGAGTCGGTGAACCAGGCGCTGCACGCCGGCAACACCGGTCCGCGGCACCAGAACGTGGAGACCAAGTACGAAGGCCCCAACGGCGAGATGATTGACGTCTCCCAGGTGGGCTGGGTTGGCACGCGGGGATTCGACTAGGCCACAACAAGGCACCAGTCAGGCGCAAGAGAAACGCCCAGCCGCATCGGCCGGGCGTTTTCTCGTTGGTTTGGGGAGTGGTTGGGTTTTTACATGAACAGGGCGTAGTGACCGACTATGATTTCCTGCTGCATCTGGTCCCAAGCCACACGTTTTTCGGTAATCATGCGCTCCATGATGCCGGCGTCGCCGAGGAAGTGGTCGTTCCAGAGGGTGTCGCCGAACTGCATGGCTTCGAGGTGGAGGGCGAAGCCGTTGAGGATCATGCCGTTCTGGTTCTCGATGTCGATGATGGACAAGCAGACGCCTTCGTCGTCTCCCTCTGAGCCATCAACCGGTTCTTCGTATTCGTACACCCGCATTTCGATGCCCTGGGTTCGGGGAGCGTGATTGACGAAGAACATCATTCCGTCTTCCATGTCGGCGGTAGAGACGCCGGCCTGTCGTTCCCACTGACAGTCTGCCCTCTGTAGGTAGCGGTTCAGATCTGCTTCTTCCTTCTGGCGCATGACGCGCATCAGGAAGTAGACAGCGCCGGCTACCAGCACGACGGCCGCAACCACCGCCACAACCACGATTACAACGACCATATTGCTTCACCACCCTTCTTGCGGTCACCGCAAGATTGAGCCATGGTATGCGCCTATACGGGACGGAAGGCCAGCGAGGGGCGCTCCGGGTCAAGGTCTTCGAGGTCGAGAGCCAGGTCCATACCGGTGCGGATGGACTGAGGGTTTGCGCCGTCGACGCCGGTGATGCGAGCACTGATGCGCGGGCCCTCTTCCAAGGTGACGATGCCGCTACAGTAGGGGTTGTTGCGGCCGTAGCCCTTCTTCCCCCAGTAGTCGGGTACGACGGAGATGCAGGTGAAAGTGCTGAGGGTGGCACGCCCGCTGAAGGCGTGCCAGTCGACGTCTGAACTGCGGCAGGCGGCGCACATTGGCCGCGCCTCGGGGGAAAGCTGCCCACAGGTGTTGCAGCGGGTGCCTGTCAGCTGGCCGTTTTCCACGAGCCGCTTATAAAAGTTGGCGGCGTTGAATTCGGTGGCCATGGCCTCTACTCCAGGCGCAGCACGTTGACGACGCAGGTGCCGCCGGTGCCGCCGACGTTGTGGGTGAGGCCAACGTCCAGCTTCGACTTCTTCGCCTGCCGTTCGCCGGCTTCCCCGCGGAGCTGGTGGTAGATTTCCACCACCTGTCCAACGCCGGATGCGCCGACGGGGTGGCCCTTGGACTTGAGGCCGCCGGAGGTGTTGATGGGGCGGTCGCCGTCAAGGGCAGTGCGGCCCTCGTCGACGGCGCGTGGTCCCTCACCGGGGGCGAAGAAGCCGAGGTCTTCGCTGGCGACGATTTCGGCGATGGTGAAGCAATCGTGAACTTCGGCGAGGTCAACGTCGTCGGAGGTGATGCCGGCCATCTCGTAGGCCTGACGGGAGGCTTCCTTTGCTGCAGAGAGAGAGGTCAACTCATCGGCGTCGTGTAGGGGCTTGCCGGAGGCCTGGCCGAAGCCGGCGAGGGAGACCGGGCGGTCGGTGAAATTGTGAGCGATTTCCTCCGACACGAGGAGGATGCAGGAAGCGCCGTCGGTGATGGGGGCGCAGTCATATAGGCGCAGCGGCCAGGCGATCCAGGGATTGGCGGACTCGTCGTTGAGGAAGTCCATTTCGTTCTGGTACTGAGGGACGGGCTGGCCGCGCTGCTCGGCACGGGCCTTGCGCCGTTCCATCAGGTCGTTGATGGTGACATTGAACTGGGCCTTGGGGTTGAGAGCGCCGTTCTGGTGGTTCTTGATACCGACCTTGAGCAGGTGGTCGAGGTTGGTCTCGTAGCGGTCCATGTGGGCCTTGGCGATTGCGCCGAAAATGCCGGGGAAGGTCAGGCCGGCGGGGACCTCATAGAGGCCATCGGCGGCGGAGGCTAGCACGTCGGTTACGCCCTCGGTGGGCAGGTTGGTCATCTTTTCCATGCCACCAACGAGGACGACGTCATACATGCCGCTGGCGATGGCCATGACGCCCTCGCGCAGGGCGCTGCCGCTGCTGGCGCAGGCGTTCTCGATGCGGGTTATGGGGATTGGGGTCATTCCGAGCCAGTCGGCGACGATGGGCGCGGTGTGGCCCTGGGTCTCGAACAGGTCGGAGGAGTAGTTGCCGATGTAGGCGCACTCGATGTCATCGATGTCGAAGGCCTTGTCCATGGTTTCCATCATGTCCTGGAAAGCCTCGACGAAGAGGTCGCGGCTGTCCTTGTCAGGAAAGGCGCCGAACTGGGAGAGGCCTGCGCCTACGATGGAGACCTGGCGTCCCAACTGACGCTTACGTGTAGCCGTTGCCATGGTGATGCTCCTTTGCTGAGTGTGGGAACCTTTGGTTTCAGTTGACTATGGAGTTAGTCGTATTTGCTTTGGACAGAGGCATTATATTCTTGCCGCGATTCCTGGCACAGAAAATCAATCTGAGCCCTCAGGATGTCGGGGCTGGATTCGGGTATCCCCAGTTTCTTCAACTTGGCGTATTCGGACCTCATTATCTCCGAAATGACACCAGGATTAGGTGGAGGAACGCCGTCTTCGTCGCAAGTGTCGAGCCACAGTGCGATAGCTTCCTGGGCGTTTGCCAAGGCTTCTTCGTGGGTGTCGCCGTGGGCGGTACAGCCTGGTAGCTCCGGAACGTCGGCAACAAAGACCTTGTCCCCGGGATCGTCGCTCCAAGAAATTATGACAGCGTATTTGTGCTTGTCATTATTCTGCGATGCCATACTTTTCGAATACACGCCTCACTTGCTGAATCTGATAAGGCTTCACCTGTCCGCGACTTGGCTGAATATTGATGTTGTCTGGAATGTCGTCCCTCGCGAATATGTGGTGGCTACCCCTGATTCTTTCTCGGAAACCCAATCGAATCAGCAGATTTCGGAGGTCACCGAATCGAATGTTGGCTCCGTGGCTTCTCGACAGGATTTGCTGCAGCAACCTCTCGCGGTTAAGCATCGGATTCCAATTATCGTTTGCGTGTCAAGGCAGCGTCAACCGGGGTTGAGGGTGGCGGAGCCGTGGTCCACGTAGAGGGTGTTCCCCACGTTGGAAACAGTTACGGACTGGCGGTAGGGGCCGTTGGGGGTGGTGCGTTCAGCTTTGTGTGTAGTGGTGTGCCAATTGACGGTTTCGGGGCCGCCGCGGAGGGCATCGTGGAGAACGCGGCCTTGCATGGTCTCGGAACCGGGCAGGCCGAGGAGGTGCAGGATGGTGGGTGCAAGGTCGATGTTGCCGGTGGGAGAGGCGATGGTGGCGGACTGTCTGAAGGCAGGGCCACGGGCGAAGAAGATGTTGCGGGTCTCGTGGGGGCTCATGGAGCCGTGCTGTCCCCGTCCTGGGCCGAGGCTGGTGGAGTAGGCGTGGCCAGGGTAGCCGGTGGCGCTGGGCTCGGAGTCCCAGCGGAAGGACATGGCGAGAGCAGGAGCACGCGGACCTTCGAGTCCGACGAGAGATGCGGGCAGTGTGCCGGGGATGCCGCCAGCAGTATCGGAGGCCAGGAGCGCGCCACACCAGGGCTGGGACATCAGCCACTCAGCGAGGCGGTCGGTGGTGTCGGCGGGAGCGTAGAAGAGGGCCGACCCGCCGTTGGGGGCGACGGCGACACCGCCCGGCTGATCGGCAGCCGGGAAGCCGGCAGCGCGCAATGCAGCTTCGACGTCGATGACCTCGGTGATGGTTGAATAACCGTGATCCGAAGCGACCAGGACGTTTGTGTCGGAGGAGAGGCTGTGCTCGTCGAGCCGGGACAGCAGCAGACCGAAATGACGGTCGGCTTCGCGTATGGCGGCCAGTGCCTCGGGGGAACCGACGCCAGTGGCGTGCTGGGAGACGTCGGGTTCGGAAAACCAGAGCGTGGAAACGGCGGGCTGGCGTTCCGGCAGGACGTACTCGGTGAAGATGCGCAGGATGTGGCTCATCCGGGCCGCGGCAGGCCCCTGGCGCTCGGGCCATGGACCGAACCGGGCGATAATCTCGCCGTAGAGACTGCGGGGCAGGCAAAAATCGGGGTGGATGGTCGCGCCGCCTCCGGTCTCGGCGGTGGGATTCTGAAGGTAGGCGTTGCCGGAGGTGCCCGCGCCGACGGCGATGTATTCGTGGCCGTGGCGTTGCAGGATGTCGCTGAGGGTGGGTTGCAGTAACACCGGATGACTTGCGGCCACCTCTGTCAGTACGGGCTCCAGGGCTCCGATGGCGCGGTGAGGATCGAATTCGGGGATCACCAGCATGTTGGCGGTCAGGCCGTGGGCGCCCGGGTGGTGGCCGGTGACGATGCTGGCAACGTTGGCTCGGGTCACGGTGGGGAACACGGCATGGTGATTACTGGCTGTAACGCCCGCCGAGGCGAATGCGGACAGGTTGGGCATGAGGTCAGGCGTGACCTGGGCGGGCTGGAGACCGTCGAAGACGACGATGATTGCTTTTGTCATCAGAAATCTATCTCAAAAGCAGGGTCATTTGATTTTCTGCGCTTAGCTGACTCTTACTTTCGCCCTGAGCTTGTCGAAGGGCCGTCCGTTCGTGGTTCGACAAGCTCACCATGAACGGACTGGAATGACTGTCTTCGAAAACCGAAAGACCGACATCTCAAACGAGGCATTGCTCTATTGGTTCCATTCCAAACGACCCTCTGACCCCCACCCTGCCCTCCCATCAGGGAGGAGATGGATAGGTGGTGAGGGCTTCTCAGTGTCCATTAACGTCCATGATGGCGGCATGGCACATTTCGGCGCCCTGCAGCACCTCAGGTATGAGCGCGGTCTCCCAGGTGGTGTGGAAGGAGCGGACGCCGATGCCGATGGGCAGAGCGGTAATGCCTCTGGAGATGAAGACGTTGGCGTCGGAGCCTCCGCCGGAGGACTCGAGCACGGGAGCCATGCCGAGTGTGTCGAGGGCGCGGCCGATGGTGGCGACGGCTTGGTCCTGCCGTTCTACGCGGTAGGCCTGGTAGGTGTTGGTGATGTCCAGATCGATGCGGGCGTCGGGGTAGCGCGACGCAGTTTCGTCAAAGACCTTGCGGAACTGGCCCTCCAGCCATGCGAGCTTCTCGTTGCTGCGGCTGCGGAACTCGCCGTCGAGGGAGGCGCGCTCGGGGACGATGTTTCGCTTGAGGCCGCCCTCCATCCAGCCGATGTTGGCTGTGGTCTCGGAGTCGATGCGGCCGAGGGGCAGGCGGGTAAGGATATCGGCTGTGACGAGCAGGGCCGACAGGCCGTTTTCGGGTTCGAGGCCGGCATGGGCGGCACGTCCGACGATTTCGGCGGTGACGACGTTCTGGGAAGGGGCCGACACAGTGATGCGATTGGGCGGGCCCTCGCCGTCCAGAACTATGCCGGTGGAGGCGGTGAGCAGGCTGAAGTCCATATGGCGGACGCCGACCAGTCCTCCTTCCTCGTGGCGGGAGAAGGCGACTTCGACAGCGCGGTGAGGGCCGGTTGACTCGGCGACGCAGGCGAGGGCTTCCAGCACGATGGCGAGGCCGGCCTTGCAGTCGCCGCCGAGGATGGTGGAGCCGTCGGAGCGCAGAGTATCGCCGTCGAGCTGGGGCTTGATGCCTCGGCCGGGCTCGACCGTGTCGAGGTGGGCAGACAGCAGCAGTGGCTCTCCCACGCCCTCGAGGCGGGCGACGATGTTGTTGTAGGAGTCGTGCTCCACGGCGAGGCCGAGAGAGGAGAGACGGGCGCTGACCTTGCCGTCGATGGCGTCTTCCTCGCCGCTGGGGCTGTCGATGCGGATGAGTTCGATCAGGGTGTCGATGAGGCGTTGACGGTCTGCCATGGGGAATCTCCTTGCGGGTGGTTGTCCTGCCGCAGTCGGGGTCTGCGTAGTTTACCGGAACGCGGGGTCATGGTACACGGATGCGGGCGTAGCCAAGGATGTCTATGTCTTCGCCGATGAAGGGTGTTCGGCTGTCGTCCTGGAAGCCCCAGACGATGACGACGTAGTCGGAGAGATTTCGGAGGGCTTGTCGTGGGCGGAACTTGATTGTGAATGAACCTTCTTGCAATTGGTAATTGAGGGCGTTGGTGTCCCCGGGGTCATCCAAGTGCCAGTACGAGTTATCGTCCAGAGGGGGAAAGATTGTCCCTATATGCTCGAATTCGTCAGCTTGAGATATGGTGAAATTTTGATAGGTGCCCCCCTTCTCCGCCTCATTAAGGGTTTCGTTAGATAACACTGCATTACCCAGCAAAGCACCGCTGAAGGTTATGGAGTCGCCATCGTAAGTGGGGTATTGGACCCATTCTATGAGGCCGTGGTTTGCACGATGCACGCCTTCGTTGAAGGGGCGGTTTTCCGGGGCATTCAGCTTGCCGGACCAGTGCTTTTCCACGACTTCGGCCTGTTGGGAGAAGATCTTGAGTACCTGAGCGATGCCGGGGGTATTGTCAGCCCCCTGCTCCATGAGAGAAAGTCGATAGAATTCGCGCAGCTTTTTGCTGGACTCCGCCTCGCCCATGGATTCGAGGAGTTCCTGGAAGAGCAACTGGCCCAGGTAGTAGTTGCAGACAAACTGTGGATGGTCTTTGCCCGGGTTCAATTCAACCAGCGCTTCCAAATCGTGGACCTCGCATTCCTGGCGCCGGGGCTGCAACAGTCCGGGGCTCAGGTTGGTCTGAACGCCGTTCATATACTCGACGGTGTTGGCCAAGCCCTCATCGATCCAGTCTTCGTTGCCGCGCCAGAAGTAGTGAGCGACCTCATGGACCATACCGGCGAAGAACGTGTGCCTGTCGTAGGGAGTTTCTCCCTCCTCGTACCCCGGCCTGTATCCGAAGGCATGGCCGTGGTTAGTTCCACTGAAACCGCCGGTGACCGCATGGTCGTTGAGCACCAGGATCACGTGTTCTACGGGCAAGGGCAATTGCATTGTTTTTTCGACGAACTCAACGGCGGACCTTACTGCCTCCATGGTCGATGGATGAGGCTGGTTCCCGGTGCGGATGATGCTGATTTTCAGATACGGAGACATTTCAGTACCTGTAGATTCTGTCTCAATGTCGGCGTAGTTGGGATCCATCATCCGGATGATTTCCCGGGGATGGTTGAGCGTGGCGGTAGCAGAGACCAGGGCGGTGTGGGTGTCAGTGATTCCGGCAGCAATGGTGGGGTGATCCATAACTACCGAGAGCAGACCTTCGTAGGCAAGGCTGTGCATTCCGCGGATAGCAAGCACGTCGGCAGGTTCCAAAGACCGCAGGAAGGGGGCGGTGGCAAGCTCCCCGACCGTCAAGGTGTCCTCGTAGTTCAGAGCGCGGAGCCAATAGATAGCTTCGTGTTCCAGGGTGGAGACCTTGCCCTGTGTCCAGGGCAGTTCCAGCACTGCCTTCAGGTTGGGTATGCTTCTGGCTCCAATGTAGAGCAGTTCGTCGAGAGTGTCGCGTTCTGTGTCGAAGAGGCCGTCCTCTACCCAGGGCAATTGCTGGATTTGACGGTACAGGGCCGGATAAGAGCTTCGCAGCCAGCGGATGTTTTGCGTGTCGTACTGAGAAAAGGGTACGTGCGTTGATGCGGGGGTGTCGCGAGGTGTTTCGGGGGTGGGAGTCGGACTGGGTGGAGGCGGCGTCGCCGTTGGCATGGGCGTTGGGGGCAATGTTGGCGCTGGTGTGGGAGTGGGCGAGGGTAACAGCGTGGACCGCCTGATGTCTATTGCAGACAGGGCTTCGGAGCCGTTACAACGGGCTGTGTTTTCATCAAATACTGATCGGGACCCCACCAGCAACACAGGGTTTACGTATTTATTGAGGGCATTGTTGTCCAGTCTGACGGTTGCTTCGAAAGTCCCATCTGCATCCGTGCGCTGTGAGGTGAATTCGGCGATTACAGAATCGTTCCAAAAGCGACCACTGGGCAGCAGGGGGTTTATCGGGCCTATGTAATGGTAGCCGAACTCGTCATGCTCATAGAGTTGGAACTGACTGCAATATCCCTCTTCCCAGGTCAGCCGCACGACTCCGGGTGAAGCTTTGCCTGCCAACTGCATCGCATCGCCGATTACGGTCGGGGGTGTCTGCCATTGGATTGCGTCCAGGTGATAGTGCTCGGTCGATTTGTGATTTTCGGGTATTCTACCAACCGAGATTGGGGTGCGAGAATAGGTCTCACTGGGAAGACAGAACCCATCGTCGCCAAGTAATGCGCGGCTTTGGATCGTCAGGAACATGTCCTGTGTGCCAGCTAGGTCCGCTTCGTTTAACCTGGCAGTTATGCTGAATTGGCCCGTATCAGCATCGATTCTGCCATTGACGACCGCAACTCCTGGTACTTCTTCGTAGTACCAACCGGCTTGCAAGGGCTCGGCAACGCTGGCTAACCAGAGTTGCTGGCCGCCACCTCGATACAAATGGAATTGAGAGCAGTAGGGGTTGTTGCCCAGTACGAATTCTTCGAGAAGACCGGGCCGGCTGGTTGTGCCAGAGAAATGCAGGTAGGTGCCGTCGATGGTGGGTGGGAAGGACCAAGACACCGCTTGGGAATCAGGGGAAGTTGCTTGCTGCGTTGGAACAGGCGCCAACGTTGGCATAGGGGTCGGCGAGGGGTCCGGTGTCCGGGTTGGCGAAGGAGCAGGTGGCTGGGTTGGCGAATGCGTCGGCGTTGGACTGGCTGGGGCAGGGCTGGTCGGCGGCTCGGGCGACGGCGCCTTGCTTTCCGGGGGAGATGGCGTGGCTGTAACCACTATTACTACCGGCGTGTGAGTAGGTGTAGCGGTTACTACAACGGTGACCTGTTGGGGAGGTTGGCTGGCACAGGCCGCCAGACTAGCGAATATCCCGAACAGGGCCGCCAGCGCCAGGGCGATGCGGAACATCATCGTCTTCTTCCCCCAGTCGGTCTACCTATTCATACAACTGGGGGGCGCCGGCTGGGTCGGGGAATGTGTCGTCGTGGCCGAGGGCCCAGTAGACGGCCTTGACGAGGGCGCGGCTGTTGTCTGCGCCGCTGAAGCGATGGTCGCAGTCGGGAACGGGTCGGCCAGTGAGGGAGCGGGCGGAAAGGGGGCCGACGCTGACGACGTAGGCCAGCATGCCGGCGGGCGGGTCCTGGGCTCCGTAGGCCATGAAGATGTCGCCGGTGAAGAGCGAGATGCCATCATAGAAGGGGTCGCCGACGCTATCATAGGAAGAAAGGAGCAGCAACTGCCTGACCTGCGGATAGCGGAAGGCTACGGCGCCTACAGCCGAGCCACCGGAGGAGAAGCCGGCCATGCAGGTTTCGGGCGACTCTACGCCACATATCTCCTTGCCCCGTTGCAGGGACCACTCGGTGACGTGACAGACACTCTCCATGAGGATGCGGTTCCAGCTTGCGCCGCGGTAGGAGTAGGCCTCCCACTCGAGCTGCACCTCGAAGTCGGGACGCGGCGCGTTGTAGGTCACGGTGGCGCAGAGGTTCAGCTCTCGCAGATGCTCGGCCATCTTGCGCCATCGTTCGTGCCGGCCGTCCTTCAACTCGCCGGAGCCGGGCGAGATGATGAGCAGACGGCCGGAGTCGCACGGGTAGGCGGTGACGGGAATCTCGTAGTCCACCGGTTTGCCGCGGTGTGTTTCCGTGCGCCGGTGGAGGACGGTGTCGATGGTGGTCAAGCTTTCACCTCCACCTTAACCCTCCACCCAAAAGGGAGGGGACTGCCAAGGTAGCCTCTAGGGCAGGGCGGCAACGGCCTTGATCTCTACGAGAAATTCTTCGCGTACCAGGCCATCCACCACCAGCAGGGTGTTGGGAGGAAAGTCGCCGTTGGGGAAGATGTCGGGGAAGACCTGGTTTCGGCCCTCGATGAAGCCAGCCACCGAGTCGCGGCCTACGACGTAGGTGGTGAATTCCACGACGTTGCTGAATCCGGCGCCCGCGCCTTCGAGGATTGTTCCGATGTTCTGTAGCACCTGCCTGGTCTGGGCTGCGGCGTCGCCGGGGCCGACGAGTTCGCCCGCGGTGTTTACGCCGACCTGACCGGCCACATACACGAGACGGCCGGCGTTGACCGACATGCCGACGGAGTATGCGCCGAGGGGAGCGGGAGCCTTGTCGGTGGTAACCGCCGTTCGCTGCAAGTCCACCATCGCTGTTGCCTCCTCATTTTGTGTGACGCGGCCATTATAGGGGACGAAGGAGGCCTCTGCGCCCCCGCAGGACTACTGCAATGCAGAGTGATTGCAAAGATGGCTCGCTCCGAATTCTGCCAGAAACCAGATTAAAGGACGGGCAGAATTGGTGCCCGATCAGCGTAATCCCGGAATCAAACCAGGCACAGTTCAGGCAACGATTCTGCGATCGTCCCAGGGCAATCGCGTCTTGATTTCACAGTTGGTCAGACTGGAACCATGGATCAACATTTCCGGTTGGTGGGGCTGATTTTTTGTTTATTCCGGTAGTTTCCGGTAACTTCCGGTAATTGGCGTGAACAGGGAAGGCCTGCGTTGGTTCGAAGAGGCAGCCACTTGGCCAGCAGCCCCGTTTAGGTTGCTTTCAGTAGTAGACATGGATTTCATGCTAAAGAAGGGTCACAGAGCCTGGCAAGGGAGAAGTGTCATCGAAATGGACCGCGGCCATTAAGACGCGATTGCCCCGTCTTTTCAGAGGGTCGAGGGACCCTGTGCTATACTCGCCGACATGGCGGAGGCTCCTCGGCAAGCTGAAGATTCAAGGCCCCTGGTAGGGGTTGGCGTGGTGTTCGTTAGGGAGGGGAACGTATTCCTTGCCAAGCGAAAGGGCAAGCTGGGAGGCGGCTCCTGGGGTTCTGCCGGCGGCCATCTCGAGTTCGGCGAGACCCTGGAGGACTGCGCCCGCCGGGAAGCGAGAGAGGAGTTCGGGGTAGAGGTCGGAGAGCTGCGTTACCTTTGCGCCAGCAACATCATCGCTTACGGGCGGCACTATGTCGACGTCGAGTTTCTCGGAGATATAGGCAGTCAGGAACCGAGACTGCTGGAGCCGGAGTCCTTCGAGGGCCACGGGTGGTTCTCCCTTCGATCGCCGCCCGAGCCGCTGTTCCAGGCCATGCGATACGCTGTGGACAGCCTGCTCACGGGGCGGCAGTATTTCCCTGGATAGCAGAGAGACCGTGGATAGCAGAGAGACCGTGGATAGCAGAGAGACCGTGGATAGCAGAGAGACCGTTTACCGCCAACAGCGGAGCGGATCACGACAACAGGAGTTTATTGTGGCAGCAAAGAAAGGCGACGGGCTGCTGCTGGTTTACAGCGACGTGGCCCCGGAGAATGACGAAGAATACAACCGCTGGTACAACGAGGAGCACATTCCCGAAAGGCTGTCCATTCCCGGCGTGCTGAGCGCGGCCCGGTACGAGGCGGTGCAGGGTGGGCCGAAGTACCTGGCGGTGTATGAGCTCAGCAGCCACGAGGCCTGGCACTCGGAAGAATGGCAGAAATGGCTGCGGGAGCCCACGGAATGGTCGAAGCGAATGTCGCCCAGTGTGATCGGGATGGAGTACATTCGCAACCTGTATCGCCGCGTCCACCCACAGGACGTGCCACCGGAGACCGCCGAGGCTGGGATGTCGCCGGTGATCCTGGTGGGGCGGATGTCTGTGCCCGACGAGCTGGAGGCGAAGTTCAACGAGGCCTACAACAACGAGCGGCTGCCCCTGTGCGCCAGCATACCGGGGTACATTCGGGCCCGGCGCTGGGAAGCAGTGATGGGTGGCCCGAAGTATGCCACCGTGCATGAGATGGAGTCGCTGGAGGTGGCGGAGAGCGAGGGTTGGGAGAACTGGCGGACTGCGGTGACACCCATCTGGAGCCACGAAGTACGGCCGCAGATGGTGCACGAAACGGGGTCTCCGGGGGTTTATCGGCGCACTTTCCCCGAGTAAACCTAACGGGACGGCAACCGCAGTTGAGCAAACGACGGGGCAGGTGAAAATCCTGCCCATTTTCATTTCAAATTTTCAGAAAAAAGTTATAAATATGGCCGAAAATCAGAGCTATCCAGATACGGATCTGTTATAATGCATAACATAAACTATCGCCCGATGCTGGGTCTTCTCAAGTCTGAAGATGATGCGCGAGTGATAGCCCCATTCTTGCCTTACGGCGGTTCATTTTATGCAACAGACTATGCCCATCCCGGCTGGCTCTGACAATGCCGCCGAGTACACGGCCCAGGACATCACGGTACTTGAGGGACTGGAAGCAGTCCGAGTCCGACCCGGCATGTATATCGGCAGCACGGGGTTGAGCGGTCTGCAGCACCTGATGATCGAAATCCTCGACAACGCGGTCGACGAGGCGATGGCCGGCCACTGCACCCGTGTTGTACTGACGATTTCAGAAGACGGGCTTATCACCATCTCAGACAACGGTCGGGGCATACCGATAGATTTGCACCCGACGACGGGCAAGAGTGCGCTGGAAACGGTGATGACCACCCTGCACGCCGGCGGCAAATTCGGCGGCGGGGCCTACAAGGTAACCGGCGGACTGCACGGGGTGGGCGCCTCGGTGGTCAACGGCCTCTCGGAGTACCTGAGGGCGGAGGTCCGGCGGGACGGCTTTCTGTATTCCCAAGAGTATTCCCGGGGTAATCCGACGACTGAACTGCTCAAAGAAGACAAGACCGATGAGCACGGGACGACGGTGCTGTTCCGCCCGGACCCGGAGATATTCGGCGAAATCGAGTATGAATTCGACGAGCTTACACGCCACTTCAAGGATATTGCCTTCCTGAACAAGGGGCTGGAAATCTGCTTCGTCAGCTACTGGCACTATGAGCGACGCAACGGGGATATTGAGCGGACGTATTTCTTTGACGGCGGCATACCCAACCTGGTGCGCAACGACAACCGGAACCGCCGGGTGCTCCAGTCTGTCCCGTTCTACTATGAGAAGACCATCGACGACACAGCCGTGGAAGTGGCGGTGCAGTACAACGACGGATATTCGGAGTCGGTGCATTCCTATGCCAACTGCATCAAGACACCGGACGGCGGAACACACCTGACGGGCTTCAGGTCCGCGCTGACACGGGTCATCAATGACTTTGCTCGCAAGCAGGGGCAGATCAAGGACGATCAGGCCAACCTGCTGGGGGAGGATGTGCGTGAAGGCCTGGCGGCGGTGGTCAGCGTCAAGCTGACATCACCGCAGTTCGAGGGGCAGACCAAGCACAAGCTGGGCAATCCCGAGGTGAGCGGCATTGTGCAGTCGGTGGTCAACGAGGGTCTCAGCCGCTACCTGGAAGAGAACCCCACCGAAGGCAAGCGGGTGGTGGACAAGTGCCTGACGTCGCAGAAGGCGCGTGAGGCAGCCAAGCGGGCCCGAGACCTGGTCATCCGCAAGAACGCGCTGGACGGATCGTCTCTCCCCGGCAAGCTGGCGGACTGCGCGGAGCGCGATCCGGCGAAGTCGGAGCTGTATATCGTCGAGGGTGAGTCCGCCGGCGGGTCGGCCAAGATGGGACGAGACCGCAATTTCCAGGCGATTCTGCCGCTGAAGGGCAAGATTCTGAACGTGGAGCGTGTGCTGCAGCAGCCCGACAAGATCCTGGGTCACGAGGAGATCCGGGCGATGGTGGCTGCTGTGGGTGCCGGCGAGGGAGAAGACTTCGACCCGTCGAAGGTGCGGTACCACAAGGTCATCATCATGACCGACGCTGATGTGGATGGATCGCACATCCGGACTCTAATCCTGACGTTCATCTACCGGCGGATGCGGGGCCTGATTGACAGCGGCTACCTGTACATTGCGCAGCCTCCGCTCTATCGGATCCAGAATGGGCGGCGCATCGAATATGCGTACAGCGAGCAACAAAAGGACGGGATCCTGGAAAAGATCACGTCCCAGCGCAGTCCAGGCATCCAGCGTTACAAGGGACTCGGCGAGATGAATCCGGAACAGCTCTGGGAAACCACGATGAACCCCGACACCCGCCACATGCTCGAGGTAAAGATCGAGAGCGAGGTGGAGGCCGATGATGTGTTCACCACGTTCATGGGTGAAGTGGTTGCGCCGCGCAAGAGCTACATCCAGGCCCACGCCCGTAGCGTAAAGAACCTGGACGTATAGCCGCCTGGGTCGCGGTTGGCTTTGCCTGCCGCATCGACTATAATATCTGACGTTCTGCCTTTAGGGCGGACATTTTACATGCAGAACAGGAGTAGACTCTTTGCCCGCAAAGAAAGCAGGCCGTCAAGCAGTGAAACGCGCACAGCGCAATCGAAGCGCGAGGACGGAGACCCGCACCATCATTGGCCGCGCCAACCGGACGCTGGCCAGCGGAGACGCTGAAGCCGCCCGCCCTGCGGTCATGAGCGCCGTCAGCATGCTCGACAAGGCGGTCAAGAAAGGCCTCCTTCACAAGAACAACGTGGCCCGCCGCAAGTCGAGGATGATGGCCAAGCTAGGCAACCTGGAGAATGTCGCCACCGAAGAGTGAACCGGCATAGTCATTCGTCTTTTCGCCGCCCGTTCCTAGAGACCGGGCGGTTTTCTTTTTGATTGCGTTGCCAATACCCCGGGTGGCTGCAGGTTGGTCCAAACGATATTGCAGAACGGGCGTGTATGAAGGAGGTATCTGGTTGCAGCACAGGGTGAAGTGTAGTGACACAACGTCGTTGACACTTGACATAGTACTTTGATAGCCTTCACTAGAACAAAGGTTTGTGCCCGTGGTGAGGATTGTATGGTTAGCAAAAGAAAAATGCCGGCCCGCCGACGCCGTATCCTGGAATTCCTGCAGGAATTCTACTCTGAAAACGGGATCCCTCCCACGGTGAGGGACATTCAGCAGGCCTGCGAAATAAGCTCGACCTCGGTTGTCGATTACAACCTGAAGCAACTGGAAGAAGCGGGGTACATCAACCGCCGAAAGGACGTGGCCCGAGGAATCGAGTTGCTGGATCATGACGGACAGCCGGTTTCGAACGCGCCAAGGGTGCAGATAGTGGGGACGATTGCCGCCGGTCAACCGATCCCGGTATTTTCCTCAGAGGGAGCCTCTGCCAGCGAGGAGTTCGACACCGTCGAAATTTCCCCCGACCTGCCACGGCGCCACGGCAAGCTGTTCGCCCTGACCGTGCAGGGCACCTCCATGATCGACGCATTGATCGATGACGGTGACGTGGTGGTAGTAAAGCCGGTACGGAACGCTTCAAATGGCGAGATGGTGGTGGCTTGGCTGAAGGACGAAGAAGAGGCGACTCTCAAGAAGTTCTACCTCGAAGGAGATCAGGTGAGGCTACAGCCAGCCAACAGCAGTATGGAGCCGATTTACTGCTCGGCTGACAATGTGGAAGTGCGGGGCAAGGTGGTCACGGTACTGCGCAAGTTCGTCTGACGGGCCGTTAATCGCCTCTTCTGCCCTGTATTCCCAAGAGGCTTGCCACGGGAGGTGGCGAAGTTGACTGCGCCTGTCTATCGTCGTGCGGCGGCGAGGGACCCGTAGGTGGCCACGAGGAAGGGGACGCAGTAGGTGAGCGGTATTTTCCAAAAGAGGGCATTGTTCCACTGGCCGGAAAACAGACCGTCGCCCTGGTTCAGCAACGTCAGGATGGTCCCCACGATCACGGCCACGATAGCCGAACGCTTCAACATTGGCCCGTGGCGCGGCCCGCAGAGAATGCACTTCAGCGCGCCACTGGACGAAGGGGATGCACCTGGCGGCCGGAAAAGAAAGGAACGCCCGCGGCGGGTCTTGCGTCCGCATATCTGGCATGAGCCGGTGCTTTCGAGGCTTTCCTGTTCGTTCACTGTTGGCTGGTCCTAATCCGGTGCTGACTCGGCTGGCGGGCCAATGGTGCGGGCATTCTAGGGTCCGATTTCAGTATAGTCAACGCCGGACCCGTCTTCGCTTGTATGCCCCGAAACCTGCTTCTATACTTTATGGGTTGATTCACCCACTGCCGGGGCGACTGGAGGAGCCATGTACGATTTCCACACCCACACATTTCTCAGCGACGGCGTGTTGTCGCCCATTGAGCTGATTCGCAGGGCCCACGTGCGTGGCTACAAGGCGATGGCTGTGACGGACCATGTGGGCCTGGGGAACGTGGAATTTGTTGTGAAGACGCTGGCCGTGGACTGCGAGATGGCGAGCAGGCGCTGGGACATCCTGGCGTTGCCCGGTGTGGAGATCACCCATGTGCCGAAGGACGACATTGACCTAGTGGCCCGAACGGCCAAGGAGATGGGTGCAAAGCTGGTGGCGGTGCATGGAGAGACGCCCGTTGAGCCGGTGGAGCCCGGGACCAACGAGGCCGCTATTCGCTCGCCATGGGTAGACGTGCTGGCGCATCCGGGGCTGATCACGCCCGATGAGGCGCGGCTGGCCGCCGAGCGGGGGGTGCGGCTGGAAGTGTCGGCCCGCAAGGGACACAGTTTCGCCAACGGTCATGTGGTGAAGGTGGCGCGGGAAGCGGGAGCAATAATGGTGCTGGATTCCGACGCGCACGCGCCCGAGGACCTGCTGACGCCGGAGCTGTGCCATAAGGTGGCAAAAGGCGCGGGCCTCGATGACGATGAGGTCCACGCCCTCTTGCAGGAGAATCCGAGGGACTTGCTGGCGAAGCTGGGGTTTGAGGTGACGTCGCCAGCCTGATTGACTGGATGGCGGCGAGCTTCGCAATTAAGGGTTCAGGTCAGGATTTTCCAATACGAAACACCTTGGTCCCGCAGGCCGGGCAGTCTCCCTTCGTTGCGGGACGACCGTTCTTCAACGTCACCTGTTCAGGATTGGTGATTTCCCTCTTTTCCCGGCACTTCAGGCAATAGGCCTCCATGATCCACCCCCTATGTGAAATGGCCCCGTTGGAATGAGTTCTCGCAGGATCTTCCGGCGCCGCCGCTGCCCCATGGAATCTCTAGACGCGACTTTACCATAAATTGCGGCACAAGCTACACGCCTTGGAAATGATTGTCAAGGAATATGCCTCACAACCTTCAGGATAAGCCTGAAATTGTGGCCGGGGCGGGTGGAGGCCGCTATCAAGCGACCGGAGCCAGGGGAGACCTTGTGTTGGAATTGAACACCTTCAGAGGCTTCCACGAATTACCGGAACGGTCGAATCTGACGAGGGCCAGGAATTGACCGGCGGAGTTATAGGCGCGGAACTGCTCCAGATACCCGGCGTTGACCTCAGGGCGCCCCAGGCTGACTGACTGCCCGTTGCGGAGGAATTTCTCGGCTGCGGTCCCTACGGTGACTGTCTTGAGATCACGCACGACCCAGTCTACAGGGTGGAGGTGGCTGCGCCAGCCCGCAGTCGACTGGGCGTCGGCTTCCAACTGTTCCAGCGTAACCCCGTCTGTGGACAGAAATCCGGCGCAGGCTCGGCGTTCCAGATCGGTCACATGGCCGCCACAGCCCAGCGATTCGCCCAGGTCGTGAGCCAGCGACCGCATATAGACTCCCTTGCCGCATTCCACGTCCAGGGTGATTGTTGGCAGGTCCACGCTGGTGAGGCGGATACCGTGGATTTCCACGCTGCGAGCCTGGCGGTCTACCTCGATGCCGGCACGGGCGAGCTTGTACAGACGCTGTCCGTCCACCTTGACCGCGCTGTACATCGGAGGGACCTGGTCTATTTCACCGATGAAGGGCTCAAGGGCCGATTCGATGTCGTCCCTGGTGATGCCGTCGGCGCTGCGCACCGAGACAACCTCCCCCTCGGAATCGTAGGTTGTGGTGGACTCGCCGAGCTTGATGTCCATCACATAGCGCTTGGTTCCACCCACCAGGTAGTCCATCATCCTGGTGGCCTGCCCGAAGCACACGGGCAGAACGCCGCGGGCCAGGGGGTCCATGGTGCCGCCATGACCAACCTTCTGCCTCTGTCCGGTGATGCGCTTGATGCGGCGCAACGCGTCCATCGACGTGATGCCGACGGGTTTGTACAGATTGATGAAGCCGTTGACCACCGGGGTGCTGGCATTGTCGGCTGACTTGGGCAAAATGGGGATGCTCCCTCAGTTTCTCTGCGGTCGAAGGCGTCGCCTGGTCTCGGCACCCTCAAGGTAATCGGAGGCGAACTCTTCCGGCGAAAAGCCGTCCATCATTCGAAGAACCCTGTCCCCCTCTTCTATGGAATCGTCCAGCAGGAAGGTCAGGTGCGGCGTGTGGCGCAGGTTCACCCGCTCCCTCAGTTCCCTCCTCAGGAAGGAAGCGGCGGAACGTATGCCATCCAGCGCCGCGCGCCGGTCGTCCTCCTGTCCCATCACGCTGACGAAGACACGAGCGCTCCGGAGGTCGTTGGAAGCCAGGACTTCGGTGACGCTGATGACCCCGGCTACCCTGGGATCCTTGATCTGCCGGGCGATGAGGAAGCTGATTTCGGAGCGCAGCAATTCATTGACGCGATCGACGCGGCGGGGCATGGCGGACCTCCAAAGGAGGACGCCGGAAAGGCCCGGCGCCCGTGGGTAAGGCCAAGAAGGGGCGACTAACGCCGAGCCCGCTCCTGGCGGAAGACTTCGAGCATGTCGCCGGTCTGGAAGTCATTGAAACCCTGGAGGACGATGCCGCACTCTGTGCCGGCGTTCATCTCGTTCACTTCTTCGCGGAAGTGGCGCAGACTGGAAATGGTGGTCTGAGTGACGCTTTCGCCATCGCGTGTGACGCGCACCGCGCCATTACGCACCATCCTGCCGTCCGTGACCCGGCAGCCGGCGATTTGCGTGCCGCGTCGGCCGCCGAAGATTTCCCGGATCTCGGCGCGTCCAACGATGACCTCGTTGTACGCCGGCTCCAGCATTCCGTGAAGGGCCAGTTCCACATCGTCGATCAGCTGGTAGATGATGTTGTAGGGGCGTATTTCCACGCCCATTCGGTCGGCAAGGCGCTCGGCGCTGGGTTCCGAACCCACGGAGAAGCTGATGATGATGCCTTCGGATGCACTGGCGAGCAACACATCGGACTCGGTTACGGCGCCGACGGCGGTATGCAGCACACGCACCTTAGCGTCCTCGTCAACGAGGCGTTCCAAGGACTGGCGTATGGCCTCCAGGCTGCCCTGAACGTCGGCTTTGAGAACAAGGTTCAGTTCTTTGACGTCGCCCAATTCAACCCGGTTGACGACTTCTTCCAGGCTGAGCGCGCGGGTCTGGGTGATGCGGGTACCCTGTTGGCGCTCCCGCCTGCTGACCAGGGTGCGGGCTTCGCGCTCATTGTGGGCAACATCGAGCCGGTCGCCCGCCTCGGGCAGTGAGCTGAAGCCGAGGATTTCTGCAGGGGCCCCGGGAGTTGCCGCATCGATGTGTTCGCCCTTGTCGTCGATGAGGGCCCGAACCCGTCCGGCGGTATTTCCCGCGACGACGTAGTCGCCGATTGAAACCTTGCCGTCTATGACGAGGAGCGTGGCGATGGGCCCGCGCTTGCGGTCCAGCTTCGCCTCGATGATCACGCCTGACCCCGGCTTGTTGGGATTGGCCTTCAGTTCGGATATCTCAGCGACCACCTGAAGGTTTTCCAGCAATTCGTCAATGCCGTCGCCGGTGCGAGCGGACACGTTCACGGAGATGATATCTCCGCCCCAGTCTTCGACCAACAGATCGTTTTCGCTGAGCTGTCGCTTGACCCGCTCCGGGTCTGCGCCGGGCAGGTCCATCTTGTTTATGGCGACGACAATGGGTACTTCAGCCGCCTTGGCGTGATTGATGGCTTCGACGGTCTGGGGCATTATCCCGTCGTCTGCGGCGACCACGAGCACTGCAATGTCCGTCACACGGGCGCCGCGGGCGCGGATGGCGGTAAAGGCCGCGTGGCCGGGCGTGTCAATGAAAGTGATAGGGTGGCCCCCGGCTTCGACCTGGTAGGCGCCCATATGCTGGGTTATGCCGCCAACCTCCCGGTCCGCCACGTGTGAGTTTTTGATGTAGTCCAGAAGGGACGTCTTGCCATGGTCGACATGGCCCATAACCACCACGACCGGAGGCCTGGTGGTTAGTTCCGCATCCTCGCCTTCCCCGGCAATGTTGGAGGCTTTGACCGTGGAGCTCGATGCCTCTTCCGGAGCCATGCTGGAGCGGACGCCGAAGGCGGTTGTGACCAGCGTTGCCACCTGGTAATCGATGACCTGGTTCATGCTGGCCATGATGCCGTTGCGCATCAACTGCTTGATGACGTCAATTGGGGACTGATTCAGCACCTCGGCGAGATACTGGACCGTCATGGTGGAAGGCAAGACCAATGGACGGTTCTGCTGCCCGCCGCGCCGTTCGCCACGTTCTCTTCTGGGACGTTGTTCTCTGGGCTGCTCGTCAACTGCGGCAGCTCCTGCATCACTAGTCATCTATCGCTCACCTGCCAAACGAGCTACATCGGCGGACCTACTTCACTGAACTGTCTGTCCGCCGAGGGCCCGGAGAATTTCCATGGTATCGGCGCGGAGGGAGGCCAGGTCATCTCCCGAGAGAGACCGGCCCAAGCTGCGGGCCAATCTGCCGCGACCCAAGGCCGGTTCCCAGCATTGGGGGCCGCAGACATAGGCGCCGCGTCCGGGCGCCTTGCCAGTGGGGTCAACGGACACATCGCCCTGGGGAGAACTGGCCACCCGAACCAGTTCCCGCTTGGGCTTCTTGCTACCGCAGGCAACGCAAGTACGTTCGGGGATATGCCGCTTTCTGGGCAATTTCCTGTCCTCCCTGCGGACTGAGGGCCGTAATCTGCTGATTAGCGCCGGCGGGAGCCTCCTCCGCCTCCGCGGCGGCGCCCGCCCCCGCGGCGACCGCCGCCGCGTATGTCTTCGACGATATCCTCGGCGAACCTGATTTTGCCAGCGTCCGGGGTAAGCACCGGCATTTCCGAGAAGTCCAGAGGCTCGTCATCTACTTCGTCTTCTTCGTCATCGTCCACTACGGCTATTTCGGCCAGGGTGAACGAATCCAGGTCTTCGACGCTGAGGCTCAGCGCGTCATCTTCGGTTTCTGCGGAGTCATCGCCGTCCTGCTGCGATTGCTCTTCTTCTTCGAGGATCAGGGCCTCCAGCAGACTTTCGTCGTCCAGTTCGGAAACCACTGGCTCCGCAACCACTTCCTCGACGGCCGACTCAACCGGATCAGTAGCCTCCGCAGCGACGATTGCATCTTCTGATACGGGGGTTTCTGCTGCAGCCTCTTCGACGATGGCCTCAGCCTCTGCCACGGCGTCAGCCATTTCGGCTTCCTCCGCTTCCAGTTCAGACATGGCAGCAGCCTCGGCCCTGGCGGCGGCCTCCTCAGCGGCCCTGGCGGCGGCTTCAGCGGCTGCTTCTGCAGCGGCCTGCAGGCGGGCCTCCCGAATCTCCTCCCACTCGGTCATGCCCTTGATGTCGAGCCGCCAGCCGGTGAGCCGCGCGGCAAGACGGGTATTCTGGCCTTCCTTGCCAATAGCCAGAGACAACTGCCTGTCCGGAACAACCACCACTGCGGCCTGTTCCGCTTCCAGCAACTCCACCTGCACCGGCTCGGAGGGGCTGAGGGAGTTGGCGATGAAACTCCTGTGATCGGAATCCCAGGAAACGATGTCTATCTTCTCTCCCTGCAGCTCGTTGACTATGCTCTGAATCCTGTTGCCGCGGATTCCTATGCACGAGCCGACGGGATCGATACCGGGCTGGTTTGCCGACACTGCGACCTTGCTGCGGAAGCCGGCTTCGCGGGCGATGGCCTTGATTTCCACGACGCCGTTGTAGACTTCGGGGACCTCGATTTCGAACAGGCGTCGCAGCACATTGCGGTGGCTGCGGGAGACCAGAATTTCTGGACCCTTGGGCCCGCTGCGGACACTGAGGACAAAAACCTTGACCCGCTGGCCCTTGCGATAGCGTTCCGTGCTGACCTGTTCGTCGTAAGGGAGGACGGCCTGGGCGCGCCCCAAGTCAAGGGTAATGGCGCGACCGGGATCCGAGGTCTCCACGATCCCGGACATGATGTCGCCCTCGTGCTGGGCGAATTCCTGGAAGAGCAACTCACGCTCCGCTTCCCTGAGGCGCTGGAGCACGACCTGCTTGGCGGTCTGTGCGGCGATCCGACTGGCGTTATGAGGAAGAGGCTCGGCAGCGGCAATCTCGTCGCCTACTGCTGCGCCCTTCTTGATTTTCAGAGCGTCTGAAACGGTGATTTCCCGCTCCGGGTCTTCTACGAAGTCGACCACGGTCTTCAGAGCGTAGACGCTGACCTCTCCGCTATTTGGGTTCAGAGTTACGGAAATGTTCTGCCCGGAAGCCGGGTTATCCTTCTTGAATGCCGAGGCCAACGCGACCTCGATGGCGCCGAGCACCTGTTCCATTGGCAGGTGACGCTCCGCCGCCAACTGTTTCAATGCCACCATAAAATCGCTTTTCATAGTTCAGCCCCCACCCCAATTCTGTTCGCAGACGGCAGGTCTCCATCAAAAAGAAAGCGGGCTGCACCCGCTTACATAAAGGAGGAACCATGTGATCCCGAATTATACCATCGCCAATGGGTATGGGCAACCGCCAATGGACGCTGCTGCGGCCCATTCCAGCATTGGAACAAACAATCCGAGCTAACCGGCAGGGCGGTCCGCCGGGCCCGAATTCTTTACTCTATTTGCGGCTGCGCAAGCCCAGTGAGGCGGTAGAGAAGATCCATGTCGAGGCTGTTGCGCACCGTCTGGGCCAGCTTGTCGTATTCGCCATCGCGAGAAAGCTGCCCACCGGTGTCGGAAGGCGGAGGCAGCGCAACTCCCTTCAAAGCGGCCAGTTGCTCCAGCAGGGCCCGGCGCAGGGCGTAGCTGTTGAACAACCCGTGCACGTAGGTACCCAGAGCCAGCCCGTCGGCGGACATGACGCCGTCGTCTGCTGAGGGTTGGCTGGCACGGCTGATCCGGAAGGGAACGGCAGATGCTTCCGTGGGGGTTGAAGACCCCATGTGAATCTCGTAGCCCTCTATCGCCGCGTTTCCTGCCTGTTGCAGCAGGCCCAGATCCGTTGAGACTACTCCCCGCACCCGGTGAGTCTCCTTCACTGGAGCAAAGACCGTGTCCACTGGCAGGAGATTGAGGCCTTCCGATTCGGGCTCCGGAGATTCCACGCCGTCGGGATCGAGGATCCGGCGGCCCATCATCTGGTATCCACCGCAAATGCCGATTACCGGAGTGCCGGCTTCGGCCTGGCGCTTGATCTCGGCGGCGAAGCCCCGTTCTCGCAGCCACCACAGGTCGGCCATGGTGGTCTTGGTACCGGGCAGTATTATCAGGTCGGGTTCGCCAAGGGAGTCGCGGCTTTCCACATATCGCAGGCGCACTCCAGGTTCCCGCTTCAGGGGATCGAAGTCGTCGAAGTTGGAAATGTGAGGCAGCCCCATGACCGCGATGTCCAGCGCATAACCGGTCTGCGACTTGAGCTGCTGCCGGTGCTCGAGAGAGACAGAGTCCTCTTCGGCAATCTCGATGTCGCGGTAGTAAGGCACCACCCCGAGCACGGGCTTCCCGGTGCGTTCTTCCAGCCACACCAGCCCCGGCTCCAGGAGCGACACGTCTCCACGGAACTTGTTGATGATGTAGGCGCCCACGGCGTCGCGCTCCCGGGGGTCGAGTATTTCCATGGTGCCCAGCAGTGAAGCGAAGACGCCGCCGCGGTCGATGTCGCCGGTCAGCAGCACTGGCGCTTCGGCGTGGAGCGCCACGCGCATATTGACGATCTCGTTCTGCTTCAGGTTGATTTCGGCGGGGCTGCCCGCTCCTTCGATGACCACCACGTCGTATTGCGAGCGAAGGGTGTCCAGCGAGCTGGCGACCGACTCCCAGAGCATGGGCTTGGCGGTGGCGAAGTAGCGAGCGGACGCCTTGGCTGCGGGCTTGCCCAGCAGGACCACCTGGGAGGTGTGGTCGGCCTCCGGCTTGAGCAGGATGGGGTTCATCTCCACCGTGGGATCGATTCCGCATGCCTCGGCCTGGACCGCTTGAGCTCGGCCCAATTCTCCTCCGGAGGGAGTGACGAAGGAGTTGTTAGACATGTTCTGGGCCTTGAACGGGGCGACGCGGTAACCGTCCTGGCGGAAGATCCGGCACAGCGCGGTGACCAGCACGCTCTTGCCCACATGGGAGGCAGTGCCCTGCACCATTACGACACGGCCCTGAGGCGGGGAATCCGAACGGCTTGCCAAGGCAGTCTCCCGTTGCTTTACAAAATGGAACCAGCCGCCGGTACCGAGGCGACTGGTCTGGAGGATACTTCTCTATAGCCCTGCGGCGAAAGGATCGGGCAACGGCTCCCGGGAAGTCGGGGTGTCTCCTACCACCAGATCTTGCCTTTGGACTCGTCGTGCAGCTGGTCGTAGTCTCGCGTCCAGAGGGCGGTGCTGAGGTACTTCCAGCCGCCGTCGGCCAGCAGACACACGATGGAACCGCTGTCCATGCGTTCGGCCTGCCGGATGGCGCCGTAGACTACGGATCCGGAGGAGACGCCTGCGAAGATGCCCTCCTCGGTCAGGAGCCGCTTGGTGGTCTGGAAGGCTTCCAGGCTGCCCACGAGCATCCGCGAGTCCAGAAGGTTGATGTCCAGAATGGGCGGGATGAAGCCGTGTTCCAGGCTTCGCAGGCCGGAGATGAAGTCGTCGGGATCGGGAGCGACTGCGACAATCTTCACCGAGGGATTGTATTCCTTCAGACGTCGGGCCACGCCCATCAGTGTCCCGCCGGTGCCCAGGCCGGCGACGAACATGTCGACGTCGGGAATGGACTCGATGATTTCCGGGGCGGTTGTCTCGTAGTGGGCCCCCGGGTTGCCGTCGTTGCCGTACTGGTACATCATCAGGTTGTCGTGGGGATGCTTCTCCACGAGCTCCTGGGCCACCTCGATGGATCCATTGGTGCCCTTGCTACCGTCGGAAGAGATGATTTCCGCTCCATAGGCCTCGAGGAGCTGCACTCGCTCGACGCTTACGTTCTCAGGCATCACCACGGAGACCCGGTAGCCCTTCATGCGGCCGATCATCGCCAGGGAGATGCCAGTGTTGCCGCTGGTCGGCTCCAGGATGGTGCGATTGCCGCTGAGCTCGCCGTCGGCCTCGGCCCGCTCAATCATCTTGAGGGCGATGCGGTCTTTCACACTGCCGGTGGGATTGGCCCCTTCCAGCTTGGCGAAGATCCGTACGTCCGGCTTGGGGCTCATGTTCTGCAGTTCCACTGTCGGCGTGTTGCCGATGGTGTCCAGAATGCCCTTGTATGTCAGCTTTGCAACCATCTATGACCTGTAGCTGTCGAAAGTAGCGACTGGGCCGGTCTCCTCCCGCCGGGGCCAGGGCAGGAAAACAAAGGTCCGGCCATCCCTGCAAAGGATGGCCGGATGAGCGATTCTAGTCGTCGGAAGCGCCGACGGTGGCGGGCTCCTCGTGGGGGGCGGCCACGCCGCAGAAGACTTCGTAGTCGATCAGTTCAGTCACCGTGGGGTTGTCGCCGCACAGCGGGCACTTGGGATTCCGCTTGAGGCGCACTTCGCGGAAGCTCATGTCGAGGGCGTCCACGATAAGCAGGCGGGATGACAGCGACTGGCCGATGCCCAGGAAGTGCTTCAGCGCCTCTGTGGCCTGGATGCTGCCCACCAAGCCGGTCATCGAACCCAGCACGCCGGCCTCGGCGCAGTTGGGGACCATGCCAGGAGGAGGAGGCGATGGGAACAGGCAGCGGTAGCAGCCTTCTCCGGGGATGAACACCGTTGCCTGGCCGTCGAAGGTCAGGATGCTGCCATCGACCAACGGCTTGCCCAGCAGGTAACAGGCGTCGTTGACCAGGTAACGGGTGGCGAAGTTGTCTGCGCCGTTCACCACGAGGTCGTACTGCCCAATGATTTCCATGGCGTTTTCGGAGTTGAGCCATGTCTCGTGCAGGACGACGTTGACATCGGGGTTGTAGGACTTGATGTTGTCGAAGGCCGACTGCACCTTCGGGCGGCCGACGTCGGTGGTGTGGTGCAGCACCTGGCGCTGCAGGTTGGACAGGTCAACAACGTCGAGGTCCACGATGCCGACAGTGCCGACGCCAGCCAGGGCGAGGTAGATGGCGCTGGGGGAGCCGAGGCCGCCGGCGCCGATGATCAGGGCCTTGGCCTGCATCAGTGCGCGCTGGCCCTTGGAGCCGACGTCGCCCATGATGATGTGGCGGCTGTAGCGTTTAACCTGTTCCGGTGTCAGGGCAGTGGCTTGAACCATAGCTTCGGTCCCTCCTGGCCGCCACTCAGGCGGCGATGTTGTAGCACGGCATCGGGCTGCGTCGGGATCGCGCTGGCGGCAACCCAAACAAAAAACCTGCTCCTGCCCTCTTAGGGGCAGCCCCTGATGGGCCGGGCGCAGGTTTCGGTAGGTATGCGAAACGGCCTGCCCCCTATGTCGGGGGACAGGTACAAGCGCAATCGCAACGGGTGATCGGCAGGTTCATTTGCGCCTTGGAGTGTAGCGCGACGGGCGCTCGAGTGTCAATATTAAGAGTAATGGTTGCAGGGCACAGCGATGAGAAAAAGGTCAATGAAGCCACTGAATGACTGGATACAAGTCTTCCGGGGGTATTTCCTGTAGCTTCATTAAATTATAGGTATGGGCACCCATGCCTTGTACCACCGTGTTTCCCGGGTCAACGTCTGTTAGAGCCAAGGCTGCCGAACCGCCGAAGTTGATGTACCCTTTTGAGTAAAGGTCGTGATACTCGTATAGAAGCTGCAACAAATCTAACCCGAACTCTTGCTGACCCCGATAGGACCCCTTCCTAAGTCGATAGTTCTCTTTTCGCATGGAGATTTTTAGTATGCAAAATTGGCGATATGTCAATTGTTCGGCCACTTTAGTAAGTTGATGAGCCATGTGGACGCTAATGCTTGGATCAAAAGATATGGCAGCTAGCAGATGAGCCACGTAGGGCAGCTTTTTCTCCTCTGGCTCTCTTTGACTCTTCAATAGGATGCTTTCCCACACTTCCTGGGCGTCACATCTACCGTTATCAGCGGAATTGAAGAACCCATCGTTCCTAACTTGTTCGCCGCTATGTTGGCGTTGGATAATTTCTTTAGCAGCGAGCACAAACACCTGCCCGACCCTTGCTTCCTCCCTAGGTGATAAGAGCCGGCCCGACATCTCCTTTCCGATATCCGTGAGGCTTCCAGAAAGGACAGTTCCAACGGCGCCACCAACTGCAGCTCCAACTGGACCTCCCAGCGCCGCACCCAAGGTGACGCCAGCGAGCCCTCCCAGAGCACCTCCGAAGAATCGGTTTGCTTTATCGCTCCAGTAGGTCACTTGGCCTTTAAGATCGTCTGTCATAAAAATCTAAGGGCACCCGTAGTTGAATGGACTTCTTGCAAGACTCGCGGCTTCAAGATGACGAAGAGCCATTTACAGCGAATTACCCTCCGTATAGTCTGGCTAACGTCAAAAGTGATATTAGCACGCTTCTAGAAGCGCTACCGTTCCCAATAAAGAGGCCCCGGAATGTTCCGGGGCCTCTGGGTTTCCGTCCTTCGACAAGCTCAGGACGAACGGGTGGCGGTGGTGTGCGGGGCTTAGGGAAACTCTGAACAAGTCAGGGAAATTATGGCATAGTAGGGGGAGGCAGGCTAGACCAGTAGAGGGGTGAATTGGGATGGAGCAACCCACCTTTGCCGACTTGGAATACCAGGGTAAGAAGCGCAAGACTCGCCGGGAACTGTTCCTGGAGCGGATGGACGGCCTGATTCCCTGGCAGAAGCTGGAGGAGCGCATCCGGCCCTGCTACCCCAAGGCGGGCAAGGGCCGCCATCCCTATCCCCTGTCGGTCATGCTGCGGGTCCACTGCGTGCAGCTGTTCTACAACCTCAGCGACCCGGGCATGGAGGACTTGCTCTACGAGTCCGACCCGGTGCGGCGGTTCGTGGGGCTGAGGCTCACCGGCCCCCTGCCCGACGAGACCACCATCCTCAACTTCCGCCACCTGTTGGAGCAGCACCACCTGGGGCAGGGCCTCCTGCAGGAGATCAACGCCCACCTGGAAAGCCAGGGACTGAAGCTCAGGGAGGGAACCATCGTGGACGCCACCATCATTGAAGCGCCGTCATCCACCAAGAACCGGAACAAGGCGCGGGACCCGGAGATGCATCAGACCAAGAAGGGGAACCAGTGGCACTTCGGGATGAAGGCGCACATCGGAGTGGACTCCGATACTGGAATAGTCCACAGCATGAGCGCCACGGCGGCCAACGCCCACGACGTAACGGAGACGCACCATCTGCTGCACGGGGGCGAGACGGTGGTGTGGGGCGACGCTGGGTATCAAGGGGTTCACAAGAGGAAGGAGAATCTGGGGTTGGAGGTGGAATGGCGGGTGGCGATGCGGCCTGGGAGACGGCGGAAGCTGGAGCCGGAGAGCGAAGAGGCACGGACGGAGCAGGCCAAGGCGTCGGTGCGAGCCAAAGTGGAGCATCCCTTCCAGAGGTTGAAGCGCCAGTTCGGGTATTGGAAAGTACGCTACCGGGGGCTGGGGAAGAACACGGAACGGTTGGCCTTGCTGTTCGGGCTGGGCAACCTGTTGACATCGGAAGGACAACTAAGAGGACTGAGGGGGTAGTGGGCCCTGGGGCAAGATTCACCGGCCTTCAACCCCCTGACAAGCTCCCAACTGCCCGGTAAAGGGGGCGAAATACTGGATGTGAACGAAATCAGACCAGTCAGAGACGGTGAATTGCACCCCTTGCCCATCGGTCAGCCACAATTCAGGTCACGATGGGCCTTGTTCAGAGTATCCTTAGCCGCGGCCGTTACGGAGCAGGCGGCCGGGGAAGGCTCCGGTGGGTTCGCCGTCCTCGAACGTCACTTCGCCGTTGACCATGGTGTAGCGGTAGCCCTTGGCCTTCTGGATGCGGCGCCACTCGCCGCCTGGCAGGTCTTCCGCCACCTCACTGGGCAGGACTTCCAGCCTTTCGAGGTCGTAGATGACCACGTCGGCCGGGGAGCCCTCGCGCAGTGCGCCGCGATCCTGGAAGCCGCCGAAGTGGGCGGGCAGGAAAGACAGCTTGTAGTGAGCGTCCTCCAACGAGATGACCTTCTCGTCGCGGACCAGCCAGGTTAGCATGTCCGTCGGGTAGATGCCCGCGGTCAGGAACTTGACGTGGGCGCCGCCATCGGACACGCCAGCCACGATGTGGTTGGAGTCCAGCACCTCTGCGGTGTACTGGGCCTGGTCGCGGCCCTGGGTGTCGGCATAGAACTCCGTTGCCATGTCGTCCTCGACGACCATGTCCAGCAGCGCGTCAATGACGTGCTTGCCCTGCTCGTCGGCAATCTGCTGCACCGTCAGACCGGCCTGCGGGCTGGATGCCTCGGTTTCGTCGGGAGCCAGCGCGATCATGCGCCCGTCAACGACGTTGACCACGAAGGACTTCATCCGCAGTTCGGGGTTGGTGATGCAGCGGCCGCCGTCGTGCTCGTACTCGTAGGCGTGGGTGTCGCAGACGAAGGCGTCGCCCTCATCGGCGATGGTGCCGCCCTGGTGTGGGCACACGACCGAGAGCAGTTTGTAGCCGTCGCGGGTGTTGACCAGGAAGTAGTCGGACCCGGCGACATTGACCTTGGCCGGCATCCGGGTAAAGTCGGACTCAGCGCCGATGTCGATCCTGACCTTGCGGGTCATCACCTGGAGGCTGCCCACCGAACCCTGGACCACCAAGGTGGGGCGGGTGCCGGAGTCCCATTCGTCCTTGAGGCCCTGGCGCATGGCCGGGTCCTGCATCTTGGACTTGCGGGTGGCCTTGTCACCCAGGGTGACCTCGCGCCACATCGGGGTGTCGTCGAAGAGGTTCCAGTCCTCGAAGGTCAGCTCGAAACCGCCGCGGCGGGTAGCGCCCTGACCGTAAACGCGCAGGCCACGCTCGGCGCAGCTCTCCAGCCAGCGGATGCGCTCGCGGTGCTGCTCCGGGTGGACGGCGTTGGGGGCGACAGCCTGGTAGAGCACCGGGCGTCCGGAAACCTCGGCAACCTGCTCGAAGAAATTACGGGTCTCTTCGCCCAGGGGGCGGCCATCTTCGCCGGTCTCCTGGTAGGCCAACTCGATGAAGCCCTCGTCGCGGTCGCGAAGGACCTTGGCGAAGGTGAGCACCTCATGCTCGGAGAGCAGGTCGGTGATCATCGGGGTGCCGTCGTAGTCGCGCTGGACCGAGGTCTCGCCGAGGACCTGGGCCGACCAGCCACAGGCGCCGTGCTCCATCGCCTCATGGATCAGGCGGACCATCTCCTGCAATTCGGCCTCGGTCGGCCGGCGGGTCTTGGCCTCGTCCCAGCCCATGACCCAGGCGTAGAGCGGAGTCAGGGGGACATATGTCAGGCAGTTGATGCCCTTGGGGGTGTTTTCCAGGCTGTTGATGAAGTCAGGGAAAGTGACCCAGTTCCAGGGCATTCCTGCCTTCATCGCGTCGTAGGGTATGGCCTCGTTGCGGGTCATGCTAAGCATGGCGCGGTCCTGGTCTTCGACTCGGGAGGGCGCAAAGCCGAAGCCGCAGTTGCCCAAGGCTATGGAGGTAACGCCGTGCCATCCGGACAGGGTGCAGTAGGGGTCCCAGAAAATCTGGGCGTCGTAGTGGGTGTGCAGGTCGACGAAGCCGGGGGCCACGATGAGGCCCTTGGCGTCGATTTCCCGCTCAGCGTCGCCGCCATTCAGACCGCCAATCTTGGCGATGCGTCCGTCCTTGATGGCGATGTCGCTGATGTAGCGGGGCGCTCGCGTCCCGTCTACGATGGTGCCACCCCTGATAATGATGTCGTAGGTTGCCATTTGACCCTTCTCCTCCGGTTGAATAGGAAAACAGAGATGGGATAACTGGGGTTCTGGAGGCGATTTTAGTTACCGCTAATCGTGATGTCAATCGGAAACGCCGCACCTAAGCGTTACAGCACATTCCAACAGTTTACGAATGTCGTAGAGGTCGTGACTGCAACGGGTTCAAAATCGACCGTCAATAGACGGCTTCTGAACCAAACTAACAGGAGGCAGGCGTTAAGGAAGACCGTGCGGGTAGGAAGAGGCTTTAGGAGGCCGTGGCGGCGAGGCTCAACTGCCGTTCGGCAAGATCGGCCAAGGTGATGTTGCTGAGGACTTCACTGATGGCGTCTTCCACTGACTTCCAGACTTCCTGCTGGGCGCAGGAGTCCGACAGGACACAGTCGAGGGGGTTGATGAGACAGTCGAGGGGAGAGCTGTTGGCGTCAAGCTTGGACATCACCATGCTGAGGTTGATGTCGTCAGGGGGCATGGCGAGGGAGTGTCCTCCCCGAGGTCCCCGGCGGCTCACCACGAAACCGAACCTGTTGAGGGAGGCCATCAACTGGTCGAGATAGGCGACAGGTATCCCCTGCTTGGCCGCAATTTCGGCAGTCTGGACCGGCCTATCACCGAAGTGTATGGCCAGTTCAACTAGGGCCCGCACCCCATAGTCAACGCGCATGGGGATTTTCATCTCGCCGCTCCTTGGGGGCCTGAGGAGTCTCGATTATACACCAGAAAGGCACCGGTTCAAATCCGGCACAATGCGGCCGGGGCTAAGAACCTATTCGGAAACCCGTAGTGGCCTTCAAAACGGTCTCACTACACCACTCATTCACCCCGACAAGACCTTCCATTGAGGCAGAAGGGATTCTAGAGCCATTCACCTTGCACCATCACCATAACCAGTCCCCTTGAGAGGGAGGGGACTTCACCCATCGTCCCCGCCGAAAAGCAGAAATGTTCCCAGTCCCTGCGCAATCAGCCTGCCGTCTTCAGCCTCGACATCGACATCCGCGACCACAAGGCGGTTGCTGTTGCTGATGATCCTGGCGGTGGACGTGAGGCGACCCGAGTCTGCGCTCTCGAGGTAATTAACCTTGAGCTCCACAGTGGTGGTGCGCTGTGCCGGCCCCAGTATGGAACTTACGGCGCGGAAAAAGGCGGTGTCGACCAGAACGGCTATCAGGCCGCCGTGCACCTGGCCGGCGCCCTGCAGGTGATGCGGCTTAATAGCGAGCGACACGCTGCCGACTCCTCCTTCCGACAGGCCATCTTCAACGCCCACGAATTGCAGCCAGGGTGAATATTCTGCGGCGGCCAAACCCATTACTCCTTGTACCAGTCCCGCCCGCGCGCGCCGGGCGATGGGTTGTTTTCCGATATAATAGCGGGGCTGTTTATACTCCGTGCGGTTGATTTTGCGCAATGATTAAAGGCGTTCTCGTCGGATTGGGTGTGGTGGTGGTGCTAGCTATCATTCCAGTTGTCCATTTCATAGGCGTTCCATTCGGGCCCTTTATAGCTGGATACTTTGGTATCAATGCAGCGAGAGACCATCCCGGGACACCGGGACGCAAGGCCATGGCTTTCGGGTTGTGGCTGGGAGCCCTCGTGGGGGTGGTCGTCGTAATTGCTGCGGCGATAGTCACCGTGGTGGGGGACTTCGCCTATCCGTTCCTGCTCTGGGGCGGAGTGGTGGTGGCCACCTTCTACTACGCAAGCATGTCGGCCCTGGGGGCATGGTACTCCGGCCTGAGAGCCATGGAACGGGTCAGGGCCGAGGCGCCTGCTGCCGCAGTCAGGTAGATGGCTGGGATGATCCGCCTGCTGCGACCGCTGCAGTGGGTCAAGAACGTACTGGTCTTTCTGCCCCTGCTCTTCGCCATCGACATTGCCTGGTCGGTGGAATCCGCGGGCGATGTTCCTGAACTGCTGATAAGGCTGGTCCTGCTGTTCGTCGCCTTTTGCGGGATGGCCAGCGGTATCTATGTCCTGAATGATCTGATGGACCGGGAGGCCGACCGTCGCCACCCGGCGAAGCGCCATCGTCCCATCGCTTCCGGCAGGGTCGGCGTTCCGCAGGCCGCAGCGCTGGTTGTCCTGCTGTCGGGTTCGGGCCTTGCCCTCGCATGGTTCGTCGGGCAGGTGTTGGGGCTGGTCGGACTGATTTACATCGGCATCAACATTGCGTATTCCGCAGGCGCGAAGAACATCCCACTCGTGGACGTTTTCGCAGTTGCCAGCGGCTATGTGATTCGCGCCGCCGCGGGAGCGCTGGCCATCGAGGCAGAACCTTCGCCCTGGCTCTACGCAACCACGGGAGCAGGCGCCCTGTTTATAGTCCTGGGGCGCCGCTACGCCGAGGTGCGGCTTGCGGGCGACAATGCCGGTGAGCAGCGTCCCGCCCTGGCGCACTATGCGGGGCCGTTCATTTCGCAGCTTCTGACGATTTCAGCGACGGCTGCGCTGCTCAGCTACTCCCTGTACACGATCGAAGCCGAGAATCTGCCCGACAACAACGCCATGCTGTTCACCCTGCCGCTGGTGGCGCTGGGGCTCTTCCGGTACCTGTACCTGCTGAACACCAGTGAACGCGCCGAGGCGCCGGAGCAGTTGATGGTGCGGGACCTGCCGCTTCTCGCATGCATATTTGCCTGGCTGGGGGTGTCGGCAGCAGTGCTATTGCTGAACGGGTAGGCTAGAATATATGTGGGCGCACTTCGGTGCGCCTGATTGCCGGGAGCGGAAAAATCCCGGGCGGAGAATCCACAATGCAGACGCAGCAGGTCCCGGCCCATCCTTCAGCGCGAGGTTCCACGGCGCCGGTGGTTGCGGTGGTCGCCACCACTCCGGAGACGGTGATCGAAGACTTCGGCCGGGCCATGGAACTGGCAGGCGCGCCTCAGTTTCTGTCCACGGGAAACCATACGATGCTGAAGGTCAACATTTCGTGGCAGCACTGGTACCCCGGGTGTTCCTCTACTCCGTGGCAGATAGAAGGTGTTGCCAAGGCCCTGAGGGGGATGGGGCACACCGACCTGATAGCGGCCCACAACGGCACCGTTGTGGTTGATTCCTACGAGGGCGAGGAGAACAACAAACACAAGGCGGCCCAGGACAAGGCTAGCCTGCCGTCCATTCACCTGGACAGCCCGCCCAACAAGTGGATCGACTACAAGCCCCGCGCCGAGATGCTGGCGCTGGATGACATCTTTCCGGAGGGGATCCAGATTCCGGAGTGCTTCCCCGGCACCAACATCGTTCAGTTGCCGACGATGAAGACCCACGTGTTCACCACCATGACCGGCGCGATGAAGAATGCCTTCGGAGGGTTGTTGCATCGCAAGCGTCACTGGACGCACTCGGTGATTCACGAAACCCTGGTGGACCTGCTGGCCATTCAGCAGGAGATTCACCCGGGGTTGTTCGCGGTCATGGACGGGACTTTTGCAGGAGACGGGCCAGGACCCCGGGCGATGCGGTGGCATATCAAGAACCGTATCCTCGCCAGCGCCGACCAGGTGGCAATTGATGCCGTCGCGGCAAAGATGATGGGCTTCGACCCCATGCGAATCCCGTTCATACGCCTGGCCCACGAGCGCGGGTTGGGCTGCGGCGAGGTCAAGGTCATTGACGTGCGCGGAGAGGACATTGGAGACGTAAACTGGCAGTTTTCCGGCGTGGAAAACACCTTTGCCAGTCGTGGCCAGAAGCTCATCTACTGGGGGCCGCTGAAGCCGTTGGAGAACATGCTGCTCCGCAGCCCGATCGTCGGCTGGGCATTCCTAGCGTCAAACCTGTACCACAATGGCTATTGGCTCAAGACCAAGGGCCGCCGACGCATCGAGGCAGCCATGAAGACTGAGTGGGGACGGCTGTTCCAGTCGTACTAACCTTTGCAAACAATTTTCAGGAGTAAGACCCCGGAATGGACATCGCTATCATAGGCCTTCCACAGAGCGGCAAGTCTGCCACCTTCAACGCCATCACCGCCGGACATGCAACCACCGAAGGGGGCAGCGCCGGACCGGTGCAGGTGGGTGTGGTCAAGGTGTTCGACCAGAGGCTGGTGGCCCTGGAAAAAATGTATGTTCCGCGCAAGGTGGTATACGCGGAAATAAAATTCTGGGACCTTCCACCTTCCCCCGCCGAGCGGGCACAGCGCAACGAGGTTCTCTCGGGGCGACACCGGAACATTTTGCAGGGGGTTGACTCGCTGTTGCTGGTGGTGAGGGCCTTTGAGGACGACCTGCAGGGTCCGGCAGACCCAGCCGGAGACCTTTCCGAGATGCTGAATGAACTTGCCCTGGCAGACATGGAAACGCTGGACCGAGCAGAATCCCGATTCTCCGATGCTATGAAGAAGTCCAAACCTGCGGAACGGCCTGCCATACAAACTCAGGCAGATGCGGTGCAGAAGGCCAAGGCCGCTCTTGAATCCGGAACCCGACTGCGGCAGCAGGAACTGAGCCTTTCTGAGCGAGCAGCGCTGACGGACTTTCAGCTGCTCACCGACAAGCCCATTGTGGTGGCCTTCAACACTGGCGAATCGGACGAGGGGCCGAGCATTGCGGACCTGGGCATGCCGCCGGAAGTGACCGAAGGGCTGGGCGAGGTACGACTGTGCGCGCAACTGGAAGAAGACCTGGCGCTGATGGCGGAGGAAGAAGCGGAGGAGTTTCGCGACGCCCTGGGCATTGCTGAATCGGCGGTCGACCGAGTCAAGCAGGTGTGTTACAGCACGGTGGGTCTGGTGTCCTTCCTGACAGTCGGCGAAGACGAGGTGCGCGCCTGGCCTGTCCCTGAAGGCATACAGGCCCTGGATGCTGCGGGGTCAATCCATTCCGACTTCACCCGCGGATTCGTGCGCGCCGAGGTGATTCACTACGAAGACCTGATCCGCTGCGGCAGCGTTGCACAGGGCAGGAAGGAAGGTGTGCTGCGCTCCGAGGGGAAGACCTATCCGGTGAAAGACGGAGATGTCATCAACTTCCTGGTGAACGTTTAAGGCTTTGAACGCGCCATCTGGAAACTTCTAGGGCTCTGAACGTCCCCTTCTGTGAACGCCTAGGGTTGTGAACGCCCCTGGCTGAGGAATTTCGCGAAGCTCAGTTCGTGTCCGTCGGGGTCGTCGATGTGGAAGTATCGCTCGCCCCAGGGCGCGTCGGCGGGCTGGGTGGAGGGCGACAGTCCGAAGCCGATGAGTCTCTGGTAGTGGGCATCAACATCATCGACGTGAAGGATCAGGCGTCCCCACCAACGCGGCCGCTCCTCTGACAGGATGAGGTTGATGAAGCTGCCGCCCAGCCGAAAACTGGTGAATGACGCCTGTTCGCCACCGTAGAGCATCTCCAGCCCGACCTGGTCGCGATAGAACACCACGGACCGGGCCATGTCGGTGACGGCCAAAGTGATGGCACTGATGTTTTCCACGGCCATATTGAGCCTTCTTCCTGCCCTGGATCAGCCGCCGCGCCGACGCCTGGGACGGTGCAGTCCGGGATAGGTCCGTTCGGTGAGCACCCACTCCAGGCGACCCTTCAGAGCTTCCACCTCGGAGGGGGTTAGCAGGTCCAGGAGTTCACGAAGTCCTCTGGGCATGCTCCTGTCTGAGCCGGTGAGCCGGGCGCGAAACTCAGTCAGTGAGTCCAGCAACGGCTCGGGGATCGGTTCGCCGCCAAAGTCCCAAATCACAGTCCTTATTTTCACGTCGGAATGGAAAGTCAGGCCGTGGTCGATGCTCCACAGCTTGCCATCGTTGGCGGTAATCAGGTGATTGGGCTTGCGGTCGGTGCTGTTGGCCACGAGGTCGAAGCAGCACACCAGGCGCAACTGGTCCGCATACTCCCCGCCCAGGGAATAGTAGTTCTCCTTCGGGTCGTGGTCTATGAATTGCTGTAGGGAACCTATGCCGTAGGGTCCGTCGCGGATGATCGTGAAAGGTACGATATCCCAGCCCAAAAGGTCGCTGAGGAGATAGGCAGCGTATTCCCGCTTGTAGAGGGTGCCGTTGGGGAAATCCCACAGCGGCGCTTCACCATCGCGGGGTTTGTAGATGCCGAAAGCCTCGTGTCCGTCCAGTGCCACGTTGACCACGAAAGTGTAATTGGAACCCAGGCGCGTCAACTGACAGGACAGAATCTCGCCGTGGCGGAGCACGTTCTGGACTTTGACGTCAGAGGTCAAGGGGCGATGTCCGGTGCAGACAACCGCGGAGCCGCGATCAGCCGGCTTCGAGGATAGTGTGCCCGTTGGCCCTCGGGCACACATGGCCGTCCGGGTTTATAGGCTGTCCGCACAGGAAGCAGATCGGGCGTCCGGCAGCGCAGATTCGCAGGGACTCCTCGGCGAGTTCTGTAGCCTGGGTGAGGGTCATCCAGAAGCTGATCGATTCCAGTTCTTCCCTGGCCGGTTCCTCGCTCTCCTCCCCGGTTTCCCGCTCGTGGGCCTGCATGAAGAAGGAGTTGGTCTCCTTGTCGTGGCTGAGGAACATCTGTCCAGCTTTGAAGTCGATGCTGGTCTCCCCTCCGGGCCAGCTGGGCTCTGTAGGCGCGCTGTCTTTCTCTCGCTCCTCCGCCGACATTTCCGCGATGTAGTCGCGCAGGTACACGCCCAGCTGGAACAGTTGCTCCTTCTCGAGCCACAGGGAGCAATACGCCGGCCCTGAATGCAATTCCAGTCTGAAAGTGCGCTTACCCGGCTGGCCAAAGGTGGCAGCTACAATCTGGGAAAGCCGACCTAGGGAGAACTTAACCTGCTTCTCTTCCATGACCTATATCATAGTAGCCCCGCTCGTGACTGACAAGGGCAAACCGCTGCGTCAGAGCTATGTATCCCACTGTTACCGGGGCCTTGCCAATACGTCGATTCGGCTGCCCCATTTGAATGCGACTGGCGTATGGGACAGGCATTATCACGTCCTGACTGCGGCGGCCGCAATCGCCTACCCGGTGGCGGCCCGGGCCCGATATTGAAGGGCCTCTGCCAGATGTGAAACGCCGATCACTTCAGAATTGTCGAGATCGGCAATGGTGCGGGAAACCTTGAGCACCCGGTGGAAGGCCCGCGCCGACAGTGCGAGACGCTGCGCGGCAGTCTGCAGCAGGCTCTTGGCCCCGTCCTCCAGCTGGCAGTATTCCCAGACTTCCGCGGGACCCATTTCCGAGTTGCACAGGAACCCATTGTCCCGGAACCGTTCCCGCTGGATCTCCCGGACCTGCTCCACCCTCTGTCTCGGCCCGGTTGAGTCCTCTGCGCCACTGCATTCCACCAGCTTTTCGTACTCCACCGGGGGCACTTCGACGAACACGTCCACCCGGTCCATCAGGGGACCGCTGATCTTCTTCTGATAGCGGGCAACGGTGGAGGGACTGCAGCTACATTCCTTCACTGGGTGGTTGTGGAAGCCGCAGGGACAGGGGTTCATGGCGGCGACCATCATGAAGCTGGCCGGGTAGGTGACACTGCCGGCCACCCGGCTGATGGTAACCACCTTGTCCTCCAGGGGCTGCCGCAGGGATTCCAGCGCGGCGTGGTTGAACTCAGGCAATTCGTCCAGGAACAGCACTCCACGATGGCTAAGAGTGATCTCGCCTGGCCGCAGAGTGCGGCCGCCGCCAACCAGACCGGCATTGGAAATGGTGTAGTGGGGCGACCGGAAGGGGCGATTCAGCATCAGGGGATTTTCGCCATGCAGGCCGCCGTTCACGCTATAGATCTTGGTTACTTCCAGCGCCTCCTGCGGCGCCATGCGAGGCAGGATGGAGGGCAGGCAGCGGGCCAGCAGGGTCTTGCCGCTCCCCGGCGGCCCGCTGAACAGCAGGTTGTGGAATCCGGCGGCGGCCACCTCCAGGGCCCTCTTGGCATGGTCCTGACCCCGGATGTTGGCGAGGTTCATCGGGTCGGCAACGAGTGGCAGGGCTGCGCAGTTGGTCCAGCCGTCGCCCTGCGTTGGCTCCAGCAGGCTCTCTCCCCGGAGATGACGCAGGACGGAATCAAGCGTCGTTGCCGGATAGACCGTGATGTCCTCAACCAGGGAAGCCTCGTCAGCGTTGACTGATGGCACGAACACAGTGTCAAACCCCTGATCGCGGGCAACGGACACCATGGCGAGGATGCCATTGGTGTGGCGCAGGCTGCCATCGAGGGAGAGTTCGCCCAGGAATATGGCTCCCGGAGGCGCCGATTCAAGCTGTCCGGAACTGATGAGGATTCCCACTGCTATGGGCAGGTCGTAAGCGGGTCCTTCCTTTCGGAGGTCTGCGGGGGCCAGGTTAACTGTGATGCGACGCATGGGGAATTCGCATCCGCTGTTGCGAAGAGCCGCACGGACCCGCTCTTTCGCTTCCTGGACGGCGGTGTCCGGCAGACCCACCATGTTGAACTTGGGAACGCCCGGGGAGAGGTCGACCTCGACACGGATGATGAAACCTTCCAGTCCGACTGTTGCGCAGGAATTGGTGCAGGCTAACACGGTACCCTCCTGGTCCACATCCGCCTGTTGCCAGCCTGCGCTCTGCACGAGCTGGTACGGGGCGGAGAGCCGAGCTCAAGGTTTGTCCGATTCCCGGCTCCCCAAGACTATATTTTATAAGAACAAATTTTCGCCAGCAGCAAATGTCATCAATTTCCCGTTGCTCAGGACGACACGCCGAATCACTTGCTGCAAGTTGGCAGGAGGGCTAGCCGCTCTCGCCTGTCACGCTGTCGGCTGCATGAGTGCGCGGCTACCGGGTGCTGGGAGGCCCAACTCGGACCGTGATGATGTCCGTATCGTGAAACTGCTGATGCCTCACCGATGATGCGAAGCTGCGCAACAGGAGCAGGGAAAGCTCGTTCTCGGCCGGTTCTTCGGTGTCGTGTTGCTGGAGCTGTCGGACTCGGTCTTCCACGTTTCCTTCCCCTCCCCCACCGATAAACTCCAGATCCGCTATCTGACCCTCGCCGGATGCAATTACGACCAGCTGACGCTCCTGTTCGGGACCTTCTTCCGATTCCGTTCCGTCAAGGTCCAACGGCGCCAGGGTCAAAAGGGTCTCTTCAGCCACTGCGCTCAACCGTTCTTTCATGGCGTCATCCCATCCCCGGCGTGTTGCGAACCTTTCTATGAAAGCGTTGAGGTCCGGCAGGGAGTCGATGTGGAGTTTTGACGTAAAGCGCATACGGCGAGGGTTGGTGAACTCCAGGTACAGAATCATTACCACTACGGCCAGTCCCCCGGTGGTTATGCCGCTCTTGATCAGAGCTCCCCATACCGGCCCCGCTCCAGGCAGCGAGAACAGTCCGAACTGGAAGGCTGCCCCAACCCAAAAACACACGCCCGCCACAAGGACCCTTTGCCGGTTCTGTTCAGACTGAATGACCGTCCGCGCTCCCTCAACGAACAGGCCACCAGACAGCACAATGAGGTAACCAGCCATCACAGGTCCCGGAATGGTGCTGAGCAATCCGGACACCTTGGGCAGGAGGGCCACCAGGATGAACAGTGCGCCCATGCAGTAACCGACCCTGCGAGCGGCCACGCCGGTCGTCTGGGTGTATGCGACTGCGCCCGGGTTGATGATGTTGGGCACCGCGCTGACCAGGCCAGCCAGGAGGTTGGAGACTCCGGTGCCAGACAGCGCCCCCTGCACCTGCCGGAAGTCAACGGCCCGGCCATCGCGCCAGGCCACCCGCTGCTGGGTGATGGATTCACCGTTGGCCTGGATCGAGATGACCACACCCAGAAACAGGAAGGCCGGCAGCAGTGTCCAGAATGGGATTCCGAAGTCCAGCCCCAGCCCGGGCCACTCGGTCGGTACGCCAACCCAAGAAGCCTCGATCACCCGTGAAGGATCGTAGAAGCCGAACGCGGCGGCAGAGGCGCAACCGATGATAAGGCCGACGACTGGCCCCCACAGGCGAAGAATCGTCGAGCCGCGCAGGATCAGGGCGGCAATGACCCCCAGGGTTATCAGTGCCGTGATCGGCCCTCCAACCGGCTCGTCGGGCACGTCCTGCATCAGTCGCGGCACCACCGAGGCCAGGGTGATGGACAGTATCATCATCACCGTGCCGCCCACCGTGGGTGTGACAATGCGGCGAAGGATGAACAGCCATCTGGAGATGACCAGTTGCAACACGGCAGACACGATGACCAGGGTGGTCAGCGTTGCTGGGCCTCCGTCCACCACTGCCGATATGCAAAACGGTATGGAGAAGGCGGCGGTGAACATGGGGAGGACGGCCCCGGCACCGATGGGGCCAATACGACGTACCTGAATGAAGGTGGACACGCCGCAGACCACAAGAGAGGCGAAGACCATCCAGATCAGGTAGGAGTCATCCCTTCCGGAAGCCTTCGCCACTACCACCGGGGTCACCAGCAGTGTGGCGGAGGCAATGAGGCTGAACTGCGCTCCGTAACCAAGGGAAGCCAGAAGGGGAGGGCTCTCGTGGGCTTCGTATCTGGGATTCTGTAATGCTGTGGACGCCAAGACCGTCTCCCAGCTCAATTACCGCTCAGGCTATTTCAGGCGTCCGTAATGGTACAACACGCATAGCGCTATGCACATCTATAGCACAGGTTGTTCAATTTATGCGGTTCAGGAGGCTAATGAGACACGGTAAAGGTCATGGGCGGTGCTCATTGGACCGGCGTAGAAGCGCGCAGCATCCTCGAGCAGGGGAGTCTGGTCGTCGTGAAAGACATTGTCTATATGGGTGATGACGAGTTGCTTCGCCGAAGACTGTTCCGCAGTGCGCGCTGCATCCCCCGATGTAGCATGCAGGCGGGAGTGAGCCATTTCGATGGCATCGTCGGTGAACAGAGCCTCGTGAATCAGCAGGTCGGCGCCCTGTGACGCCTCCACCAGGCTTCGGCTGTACATGGTGTCCCCGGAGAAAACGATAACGTAGCCCCCGGACTCGATTCGCCAGCCCACGGAGCCGGGGATATGGTCCACGTCGAATGACCAGGCCACGGTTTCCGGCCCGAGTTCCAGCTTCTGCCCCGGGGAGATCTCAGCCCAGCGCATAACCTGCTTTCCCGAGTTGTTGTATGCGGCCCCGTCGCGAATGTTGGGAACTTTTCCTGCAATTGCGGCCTTCTGGAGGCCATCGAGGGCCAGCGAACTGCCGTAGATTGAAAGGGGATTTTCCTCAGGTGTTTCGCGGGAGCGATTGCCCTGAACGAACATCAAGCCCGAGAGGTGGTCCTGGTGGTCGTGGGACAGCAGCACGTGATCATAGTCCGTAGCCTTGATTCCGACCGCTTCCCCGTGCCGAAGGGCGGAGTTGCCGGAGCTGCCGTCCAGCAGCAGGGTCGTACCATCGGGGCAGCGGAGAGCTATGGCGGTGTGGGCGCGCTTTGTAGACAAACCGGCGCCGGTGCCCAAAAAGATAATCTCCAAGCTATCTATCCCAACGTAATTTGCAAACAGTCGTGGGCGATGGTTATCGGCCCGGGGTAATGCTCAGCCGCCTCCACGCCGAGTGGGTCTGGATCGACGTGGTACGGGTCGGTCAGGTGGGTCAGCACCAGGCTCGCCACCCTGGCTTCTGCGGCGACCTGACCCGCTTCGCCGCCGGTGGAATGACCGGTGGCGTTGGCGAGGACCGTGTTCCCCACACAGAACGCCTCGTGGATCAGCAGATCAGCGCCTTCTGCCGCTTTGACCAACACGGGGCTGTACCTTGTGTCGCCCGAGAACACGACGGCCTTTCCGTCGCACTCGATTCGCCACCCAGCTGCGCCGGTGATGTGATCGGCGGCGAAATGCCTGGCGGTGGTCCTCGGCCCAAGCTCGATGACGTGGCCGTGCTGGGCGGGCTTCCAGTGCAGTAGCTCGCGGCCCTCGTAATTGCGGCCAAAGTCGCCGGATATGTCCCGGATGTTCAGGCGGGTGGTGATTGAGTGGCGCTTCAGGCCCTCGAGCGATTCATAGGTGGCGTGCACCTTGAGTGGACCGCGGTCTTCGCTCGACAGGGAGCGGTCAAATTGCACGAAGTCGATTCCGCTCATGTGGTCGGGGTGGTCGTGGGACAGCAAAACGTCGTCGAACTCACGAATGTTGATGCCCACTGCGTTGGCGTGGCGGAGCGCTGAATTGCCGGAGCTGGAGTCCAGCAGCAATTTGGTTCCGTCGGGGCACTCGAGAGCCATGCCTGTGTGAGCCCGTAGGCTGGAGTTGCCAGCGCCCGTGCCAAGAAATGTGATTCTCATTGCTGACTATCCTTGACGACCATCGGGGTGGGCCTGTTCTCGCAGCAGGCTCAGGGCCTTCAGCACCGGAGCCTCGGTAAAGCTGAACAACACCGCCGGTTCAGTGTCGGATGCATTGGCGTGTTCGTGGTAGTTCCAGCCGGGCACGGCGAACACGTCCTTGGCGTCCCATTCCAGGGTCTCGCCATTGACGACGGAGCGTCCCCGGCCTTGCACCACGTGGTAGATTGCGCTCGCTGTGTGGCGGTGGGCCTTCGTCGACTCGCCGGGGCGCAGCATCTGGATGTGGCAGGCAATTGTGGGCATCACGGGTCCGCCGGTGTTGGGGTTTGTGTATTCCATGATGACGCCATCGAAGGGGCTGCCGTCCACCTCGGGGGCGAGGCGCTGCAGCGTCTCCCATGTCTGGGACCACGGATAATGCATCAGGGGCGAGTGCGCTGCGCCACTGCCGTCTTCCCATGTGGGGCGCAGCGTCCCTGCGCCGTAGCGGGTCAGGGACGAGTCGGTGGGCTCGGTAACCGGCTGAACGTCCTCGGGGTACGGCTCGTAGTAGACGGCTTCCAGCATGTGTACGAGGGGAATGTCCAGGCCGTCCAGCCAGATGATGGGGTCGCCGGTGTCATTGGCGTGGTCGTGCCAGGTCCAGTTGGGGGTCAGGACGAGGTCGCCCGGGTACATGGGGATCCGGTCGCCGTTCACGGTGGTGGAGCCGCCCTGGCTGTCGATAATGAAGCGCAGCGCTGCCGGAGTGTGCCGGTGGGCGCGGGCGGCCTCACCTGGCATTACGATCTGCAGACCGGCGAACATCGAGTTGGTGGTGGCGATGCGGTTCAGGCCGGGGTTCAGCAGCATCAGCACCCGGCGTTCCGCGTCGGCGGTGCCGATGAGGTCGCCAGCGCGCAATGCCCGGGGCTGCAGATCGCGCCACCGCCACAGGAAGGGGACTGCCTTGCTCTTCGGCTCGGCGACCAGGGCCTCTTCCTGCACCAGCCAGAGTGGCGAGGTGCCTATGCCGCGCAAGTCATCGTAGAAGCGCTCGAGGGTTTCCGCCGTAGCTGCTGAGCTGGATAGCATCGCTTGCCTCCGGTGAATCTGGGATTGCCAGTTACAGTGGATACGCCCTCACCCAAACCCTCTCCCAGCCGGAGCGGAGACTCATGCTCCGCGCTGATTGTTCCACGCGGCCAATCGGGACTCCAGCGCCCTCTGGCGCAGGGCGATGGTCAGATCGCCGCGAGTGCGCTCCAGGACGGCGCGCATGGCGTCGGTGGTGTGCCGCAAACCTCCGGTGACTGCCTCCGGGAAGTCCACGGTGACCAGGACGCCATAGATTTCGTCCATCACGTCCATCATGTCTTCGCAGCGCTCAACGTGGTCCCGACGGAGGGCGTCAAGAATGTAACGCCGCAGTTCGCCGATCACCTCGGCCATCCCGTTCAAATAGGCCGACGGGTCAATGCCAAGCTGGGAAGCGGTTGGTATGTCGTTCTCGGAAATGATGGCCAGGGTGATGTTGGCTTCGGTGAACTCCTTGCGGGCATCGTTCAGGAAACCGGCGTTGTAGATCAGTGGGTTGTCGGCGCGAATGTGTTCCGCGTCCTGAAGGCGAGACTCGGCGGAGGCGATGAGGCGCCGGGCTTCGTCAAAATCGGAGCGGTGCACCGCGCGAATGGCGTTGGCCGACATGCGAATGACTTCGCGGGAGACCGACAGTCCTACCTCCCGGTCCCGGTTACGGCTGGTGAGTTGCTCGATGGCAGAATTTCCGATGTCAGACAGGTCAGCGCTATACTTCGATGGCAAAGGTTACGCCCCCACCCCAACCCTCACCCGGAGGGAGGGGAAACAGTTATATCCCAAAATCATGTGCGGCCTCCGGCTGCTTCGATGGCCGCAGTCATCCGTTCCGCTGCCGCCTCGGGGTTTTCGGCAGAACCAACGGCGGCGGTGACGCAGATGGCGTCGGCCCCTGCTTCCACCACCGGGGCCACGTTGTCCAGGTTGATGCCGCCGATGGCTACGAGGGGAGTGTCACCGGCGATGCTCTTGGCCTCTCGCACCCGTTGCGGGCCCTGGGGATTGCGGGCCACCCCCTTGCTGGTGGTGGCGTAAATTGCGCCGAATGCCACGTGGTCGGCTCCCATGTCCTTGGACTCAGCAAGCTGCTCGAACTCCCGGTTCGAGCGTCCCAGCACCTGGTGGGGCGCGAGGATCTTCCGGGCCTGGGCCACGGGCAGGTCAGTCTGCCCCACATGGACACCGGCAGAACCGACTGCAGCGGCTATGTCGACATGGTCGTTGACGATCAACATCGCGTCGTTGCGTTGACACAGATCATGGAGCGCGGTGGCCAGCGGAAGAGACTCGCCCTTGTCCCGCAGTTTGTCGCGCAACTGGAGCATTCTCGCTCCTCCGTTGACGGCGGCAACCGCGATGTCCAGCGGATCGCGCCCCCCGGTCACCTGTGGATCGATGATGACGTAGAGACCCCGCACCCGGTCGGCCTGCTCCTGCCGCATGGCAGCGCCGATCTGGGAGGCAAGGTCCTCCAGGGAGTGTCGCACGCGCCCGGCCAATTCCCAGGGGATGGGGCTGGACGATTCGTCGGCTTCCAGTTGCGCTATCAACAACTGCGCCGTCGCAATTACGGTCAGGGCCTGCTCGCCGGTGGAAGGAGGTGGAGCCGCGGTCTCGTCGAGGGCCAGCGGGGAGGGCAAAGAAGGCAGCAGTTCCGCCAGGCCGCGAATGGCGCCGGTTGCCGCCGCTGCGGGAGAGGATGCCAATCCGCTCAGGCAGTGATGGATCATGGAGTAGTTGCTGTGTCCGGTGGTGCTCACAGGTCAAGCCCCTTGGGAGTCTCGCCTGAACGGGCGGAGTCGATGTTGTCTCGGACGGACTGGGGCATATCCACCCCGAACTTGTCGAAAGCGGCTTCAACGTTGCGGCCAATATTGCGGGGGTCCTGATAGTACTCAGGGGATCGGTGCTCGCTGCCGGAAGCGAACTGCTCGTGGACGGAAGCCACTGTCTTGCCCATGGCGAAGGAGGACATCCTGCGTTGCATTTCCCCGCTGCCGCAGTGGGAGCAGACGGCGGTCACTTCGCTGCCGATGGAGCGGACAAAGAAGGACGAAACCCGCCCGCAGTCCTGGCACCGGTATTCGTATATTGGCATATCGATTCCAGGCTCCTTTACTCCCCGGGGGGCGAATAGGCAAGATTATTCTTCCTTGATGTCTCGCCGCATCCGGTCGAAGTCCGGCGTGGTCTGTCCGCCCATTTCCTGCTTGATGCGGCCCATGTAGTTATCAATGCTGGCTGCGCTGCTCTCGTCGACGTCGCGGGCCGTTTCGCCGCTGGGCACCCAGTTCAGGCTGTCGCCCCACGACGCCCGGAACGAAAAGGCCGACATCAGCCGGTCCATATTGCTGCCGCCGCACTCGCGGCACTCCAAAGGCCGGTCGGCGGACCAGCTGTAGACCAGCCTCGAACTGACGGCGCTGCAATCGGCGCAACGATACTCATAAATGGGCATACGGGCGACATTTTAGCACGGCGAGCATAAGACTGTAGGAGAAACCCTCCAATAGTTACGGTTCGCGTAATAGAGGGGTCCTCAACCGCTGTTACCATTAAATTTGTTGAAATTTTCGGTGAGGCAAAGACGATTTGGATGACAATGCCCCGGACATTATGGACCTGATTGCCCGTGCTCCATGGCGGGAGGCTGTCACCTACCGCGAAACCTGGCCCCACGAGTACGTGGTAATCCAGAAGGACGGCCAGCAGGAACTGTTGAGGGAGTTTTGCCGCCGCGTCCTGAGAGGCGAGGGAATCGAAGGCCACTTCTTCCACCAGACCCGCCCGTACCTGTTCTTGGGCGGATACAAGTACTGGGTGATGGATGAGGTGGAAGACATTGACCCGGAGACCTACGAAAGCGTCCTGAACCGCTGCCCGCTGTTCCGGGACCGCCGCGACTTCGCCATCCGCCGGGGCGACACAGCAGAGCGAGAGGAGTGAAAGGATATGGCAATGCAGCCGTTGGGGAGAATTGGTGAAGTGAGATCACGAGACATTTGGTCGAATCTAGCTGCGGGCTCCCTCGATTGCCCGCCCATGGGTCATTAATATGGTACGAACATAGAGACCCACCAGAACGGCTAGCCGAAATCCGTGCCTGGATGCTGGAAACCCTGCCCAGGATCAGGGATGTCTTCAACCCGCGGCTGGAGAAAATCCTGGCTGAACTCGAAGAGAGGTAAGCCGGACGCTGCTGCCCCCTGCTGTATAATGCGGCAACCACAGACCACCCTTGCCGAGGTGCCGCCATGACCATGTCTATGTCACTCTTCCCCCAGGAGCGACAGCCCCTGCTGATGATCATGGACGGCCATGCGATGGTGCACAGGTCCTTTCGGGCCATCTCGCAACAGCGCAACCTCACCATCAGTACGACGGGTGAGGACGTAACTGGCGTGTACGGCTTCACCAACGTGTTCCTGCGGGCGCTGCAGGAGTGGAACCCGGCATACTGCGCCATCGCCTTTGACACCTCGGTTCCCACCTTCCGGCACCTGCAGTTCGAGGCTTACAAAGCCCAGCGGCCACCGTCGCCACCGGAGTTGAGGCCCCAATTTGACCGGGTGAAGCAGTTGATGGCCACCTTTGGCGTTCCTGTGTTTGAGTTGGACGGCTGGGAGGCAGATGATGTCATCGGCACCCTCACCCGCCAGGCCGAGGAGGCTGGGGTGGACTCGGTGATCCTGACGGGGGACCGGGATACCTTTCAGCTAATTTCTCCTCGAATCCGGGTCGACCTGGCATCGGGGATCCAGGACCGTCGCGTTTACGACGAAGCCGAGCTGGCGGAGCGTTACTCGAATCTCACCGCCGCGCAGCAGCCTGATTTCAAGGCCCTGGTGGGGGACAGCTCCGATAACATCCCCGGTGTGCCCAAGGTCGGTGAAAAGCGGGCCGCGACCCTGCTGGGCGACTACGGCAGCCTGGAAGGCATCTACGAGAACCTGGAAGGCGTCAAGCCTCCCAGCGTCAAGGCTGCCCTTGCGGAGAACCGCGAGCGCGCCTTCGAAAATCGACGCCTGATGACCATAGACCGGCAGGTGCCTGTTGCCCTTGACCTGGAGCAGTGCCGCTTCTGGCAGTACGACCGCCGCGACGTTGTTGCCCTGGTCGCCGAGCTTGAATTCCGAACAGTGGTGGATCGTATCCCCAGCCCGGATGGCCCGGACGCTGGCCAACCTGGTGCTGACCTTTTCCCTCAGACGGAGACTGACTACACGGTCGTCCGGACTGAGGATCAGCTTGACTCGATGATAGCCGCCATCGAAGAGACCGGGAATTTCGCTTTCGACACCGAGACTACATCCCTGGACGCCATGCAGGCCCAGCTGGTGGGGCTGTCCTTCGCGACGGCGCCGGGTCGAGCATGGTACGTGCCGGTGGGGCACCGCGAAGGAGAGCAGCTTTCGCTGGAGGGAGTCCTGGCCTCGGTTCGACCGCTGTTCGAGTCGACGGAGATCGCCAAGTGCGCCCACAACGCCAACTACGATATGACCGTTCTTACCAACCACGGCGTCAGGTTTGCCAACGTCGACTTCGACACGATGATCGCCGCCCATCTGCTGGGCCGCAGCTACAATCAGCTTGGCCTCAAGGACCTGTCGCTGAACGAGCTGGGCCACGAGATGACCAACATCAAGGAGCTGATCGGTTCGGGCCGCAAACAGATCACCTTCGACCATGTCGACATCGCCGCCGCCGCGGACTACGCCGCCGCCGATTCGGATATCACCTTCCGCCTGCGCGAGGTGTTCGAGCCGCAGTTGGAGAAGGACAGCCTGCGCGGGTTGATGGACGAAACCGAGATGGAGCTGCTGCCGGTTCTGGTGACGATGCAGAGGCACGGCATCAGGATGGACTCCGGCGTGCTCCACGAGATGTCCGCCGATATGTTCCAGCAGATGGGCAGGATTGAAAACGAAATCTACCAGTCCATCGGTCACACGGTGAACATAAACTCTCCACAGCAACTGAGCAATCTGCTGTTCCAGGAGCTGGGTCTGCCCAAGACCAAGCGCACCAAGACCGGCTGGTCCACGGACGCCAATGCGCTGGAGTCGCTGAAGGGAATGCACCCGGTGGTGGACCAGATTCTGGAATACCGGCAGGTGTCCAAGCTCAAGTCTACCTATGTGGACGCCCTGCCGGAGATGGTGAATCCTGTAACCGGGCGGGTGCATACCAGCTACAACCAGACCGGCTCGGCCACGGGCCGTATATCCAGCAGCGACCCGAACTTGCAGAACATACCGATACGCACCGAGCTTGGCCGGCAGGTGCGCCGGGCCTTCGTCGCTGACGGTGCGCCGGACTGGCAGCTCTTCTCCGCTGATTACTCGCAAATCGAGCTGCGAGTGCTTGCCCACCTGTCGCAGGACCCGGGGCTGCTTGATGCCTTCCGGCGCGGCGAGGACATACACAGCGCCACGGCCTCGCTGATGTTCGAGGTGCCGCTCAACGAGGTGGACTCCGACATGCGCCGCATCGCCAAGGTGCTGAACTTCGGTGTCATCTATGGTCTGTCACCCCATGGAATTTCGCAGCAGACCGGTTTCACCCGGGAGCAGGGCAAGGATTTCATAGATACCTATTTCGCCAAGTACCCCAGAATCAGTGAGTACCTGGAGTCGGTCAAGGCACAGGCCCGCGCCGATCAGTACGTGGAAACGGTGATGGGTCGCCGCCGATACCTGCCTGAGATCAACAGTCCCAACTTCAACACTCGTGGCGCAGCCGAACGCATGGCAATCAACATGCCCATCCAGGGGACTGCGGCTGACATAATGAAGCTCGCCATGGTGCGGGTGCAGCGCCGCCTGGACGCTGAGGAACTGCAGACGAAGATGCTCCTCCAGGTCCACGACGAACTGGTCTTTGAAACTCCCAACGAAGAGCTGGACGCCCTGCGCGACCTCGTGTTTGACGAAATGCCCGCCGCCATGAACATGGACGTCACCCTGAAAGTGGACGCCAAGTGGGGCGACAACTGGGGCGACATGGAGTAGGGGAAGGCACTTTCTAAACCCAAGAGGAGATTTCCCAATGGGAGTTACTCAGGTACAAGCAAAGGTATTCGGGGAACTGGAGACCCGGGAATACACCTTCATGGTCGATACGGGTTCCACGTTTCTGGCTCTTCCGCAGGAGGAGATAGACGCCCTCGGACTTCGACGAGGACGAGGCGTGTTCAGATTGATTAGCGCTACAGGCCCCGTGGAAGTGGAAACTTATCATGCTGATGGTGAGTTGAGAGGGGAGGAATTTGCTGCCATCCTTGTGCCCGCTGCCACCCCACTTCTGGGCTACGAACTGCTGCAAAACCTGAGATTTAAAGTCAATCCAGTGACGCACGAAATAGAGAAAGTGCCCGACGACGAGATACATCCGCCATTCCAGTTGTAAGCGAGCTCATTGATGGAACTAATCCGCAGTCTGGTCTTTGTACCCGGTAACCGCGAAAACATGCTGGAGCGGGCCCGCTCCTTAGACGCCGACATCATCATGGTCGACCTGGAAGACTCGGTGCCGCCCGGTGAGAAAGTCAATGCCCGCGATATGGCCCGCGAATGGGTGCCCGCCCTGGTCGCAGAAGGCAAGCGCGTGATGGTGCGAGTCAATTCGCTGGACACCGGCCTGACTCGCGCCGAACTGGAGGCGGTGGTCTCGCCGGCCCTGTACGGCGTCAGCCTGGGCAAGGTGGAGTCGGTTCGGGACATTCGCACGGTGGACGGTCTGCTCGGGCCACTGGAGGCTGCTGCTGGAATCGAGGTGGGTTCACTGCGCATCATCCCGTGGATTGAGACCGCCAAGGCCATGTGGGACGCTCGTTCCATCGCCGAATCGTCGCGGCGAGTGGTGGCCATTGCCTTCGGGGCCGAGGACTTCACCAACGACATGGGCATCGAGCGCACTGATACGGGTGAGGAAGTCGAGGTGCCCCGGGCGTGGGTGCCAGTCGCGGCCCGGGCCGGAGATGTCGGGGCCCTCGATTCTCCCTTTGTCCGGTTTCGGGACCCCGATGCCCTGCGTGAAGACGCAGGGAGAGCGCGACGGATGGGGTACACCGGCAAGTTCGCCATACACCCTGCGCAGTTGGACATCATAAACGAGACTTTCAGCCCCTCCGAAGAGGAAATCGAGTACGCCCGGCGGGTGATGGAAGCCTGGGATGCGGCGGAGTCCGGTGGCCGCGGTTCGTTGGCGCTGGATGGCAGGATGGTGGACGTGCCCGTGGTCAAGCGCGCCCAGAATCTCCTGGCCCTTGCCGAGTCCATCGGCATGTCCGGGTAGCATGGCTGACCGCATCATCCTTGAGGGTATGCAGTTCTACGCCTACCACGGCGTGAACCCAGAGGAGCGGGTTCTGGGTCAGCGATACCTGGTGGACCTGACCGCCGACCTGGACTTGGCCAAGGCTGGGCAGTCTGACCGTTTGGAACATACGGTCAGCTACTCGCACATCTACCGGTCGGTCAAGGCAGTGATGGAGGGAGATCCCCGCAACCTGCTGGAATCTGCTGCCGAGGCCATTGCCGAAAGAGTCCTGGCCGAGTTTCCTGTTGAGTCAGTCACCGTCACCGTCAAGAAGCCCAACCCGCCGGTGCGGGGATCGTCCATAGAGTCTGCGGCGGTGCAGATCCACCGGTCCCGTTCTACGCGAACCTCATAGCCCGGCCAGGGAGAAATGCAAATGAAAGTCCACGACTACCATGACGGCAATCTGCAACTGCAGGAGCGCTTCGATACGCGAAGGCTGGCAGACAGGCTCAAGGAGCGGGTAACGGAAACCATCGGCGACGAGGCACGGGCCATCATCGAGGAAGCGCGTATGTTCTTCCTGGCCACCTGCGATGAACGGGGCCTTCCGACCTGCTCCTACAAAGGAGGAGACCCAGGCTTCGTGCGAGTCGTGGGCGAAGGCACGCTGGCATTCCCCAACTACGATGGCAATGGAAAGTACCAGTCCATGGGGAATCTGCTTCAGAACGCAAATGTGGGAATGCTTTTCGTAGACTTTGAGGGAAGCCAGCGTCTCCGGATTCAGGGCGTGGCGCGAATCGAGGAAAACGATGAACTGCTGAATGATTATGCGGAAGCGCAGTTCATCGTGCGTGTGGATGTTACCGAGGTCTACAAGAATTGTCCCCGCTACGTCCACAGGTACCAATTCGTGGAGCCGTCAGAGTACGTTCCCCATAGCGACCGGGAGACCCCGCAGCCAGCCTGGAAGAGTAGCGAAGAGCTGAAGGACGCCCTGCCCAGGCGATAGATGCCTAGCTGTCGCGCTCGGTCTCGGTGAAAGGCTCGCGGGCGAAGATTCGCCGGACCATCGGCTCGAAAAACTCCAGCGGCAGCGATTCGTAGTCAGGGTCGAACGAGGACTGGTCCCATCGTTGGCAGAAATCCACGGTGTCCTGGTACCAGGGGTGGTCACGGTAGGCGTCGCGGGCATTCCGGTCGCCGCCGGTGTGGTGGGCGTAATAGTAGCTCTGGAACAGGCCGTGATAACGCACGATCCAGTAGGTTTTCTCCGAAACGTAGGGGCGCAACACTGCGGCAGCAAGTTCGCTGTGGTTGTAGGGTGACAGCAGGTCGCCGATGTCGTGCAGCAGGGCCGCGACCACCATCTCCTCGTCTGCGCCGTCGCGAAATGCCCTGGTGGCGCTTTGAAGGGAATGCTCGAGGCGGTCCACCTTGTAGCCGGAAAGGGAGCCCGCCAGCGCCTGTAGCTGAGCCAGCACACGGTCGGCAGTCCCGTCGGCGAATTTTGACTCCAGTCGTTCCAGTAGCTCGTAGTCTTCGCGGGTGCCTTCAGCCATGGTGGTGAAGGCTACTGTTTCTGCCGTATCTGTCATTTTGCCGCCCTGAGCCAAAACGGCCCTGATCTGTGTAGGGTATAGTTCGATTTTATCATCCCCTCCTTATCGGGGGTACTTCAGGAGACTTTTGGATGGCTGACTCCAAGAGGCTGGATGGGCGAGTTGCTCTTATCACCGGAGGAGGTCGCGGCATAGGCCGGCAGATTGCCCTGGCGTATGCCGATGAGGGAGCGCGCCTTGCGTTGTCGGCCCGGACGGCGTCAGAGCTGGACGAAACGGCGGGGCACCTCTCAGGGCATTACGGCGCTGAGGTTATTACTCTTATCGCCGATGTCTCAGTTAGGGAGCAGGTCGACCAGGCGGTGGCGCAGACCCTGGAGCATTACGGACGGATCGATGTCCTGGTCAACAACGCAGGGAACATCGGTCCGGTGGGCCGGGCCTGGGATAATGATGCTGAGGAATGGGCCCGGACCATCGCCGTGCACCTGATGGGGGTATTCTACGGTTGTCGCGCGGCCATACCCTCCATGCTGGAGCAGGGCAGTGGGCGCATTATCAACATGTCCGGCGTAGGGGGCCCAAACACGACCGCATACGATGCTGCCAAGACTGCCATCATCAACTTCACCGAAAACCTGGCGCTGGAACTGGCGGATACCCCAATAACGGTGAACGCCATCAGCCCCGGATCCATCAACACGCGGATGTGGGAGGAAACGAGAGATCTTTCCCTCGCAATCGGCGACATGGCCACCTATGAGCGCGGCGTTCAGGTCACTTCTGGGCAGGGCGCATCCATCGAGCGGGCGGCGGAGCTTGCGGTGTTCCTGGGTAGCGATGATTGCGGCGCCCTTTCGGGTCGACTCATCCGGGCCTTTGCCGACCGGTTCGAGGAGTTTTCTGCCCAGGTCGACGGCATTATGGCCTCGGAGGCGTACCTGCTTCGCCGTGTCGACCCGGAGCGTCCCTTCCCGACGTCACAGTCCTATCCGGACCTGCCTATTGTGGACCTGTAACAGCGACGGACGTTCAGAGCGTTCTTGTATTGGTCAAGGGCCTTATGCTAACCTAAACCCTCTATTGAATAGCGATAAAGAGGGCACGTCTGTCGCAGTCGTAGGCCCTTGATTAGAGAGGACCTGTATGCGCTGCCAGCTATGCCTCAAGTCCGGAATGAGCGGAAACAACGTAAGCCACTCGAACCGTCACACCAAGACCCGCTTCAAGGCCAACGTCCACAAGCAGACCCTCGACCGCAACGGCACCCCGGTCACCGTCAAGATTTGCAGCCGGTGCCTGCGCTCCCTCCACAAGTCCCCCAAGGTCCGAAAGGCCTTCGCTGCACTGAAGTAGTTACTCACCTCTACACCGACCGCGGTGAGTTCGCCCTATTGTCTCGAATGTCGCTAATACGGCGAGGATTTATGGTTTCTGAGGGATACAGGAAATTCGCTGTGATATTGGAGTTGGAGGGGGACGGAGGATACTCAGTCCATTGCCCAGCCCTTCCGGGTTGTAGCAGCCAAGGCGATGACCGGAGCCATGCTCTGGAGATGATAAGGGAAGCTATCGAACTCGTTCTCGAAGTGGTCCAGGAAAGAAGATTCAATGGGGATGCCGCTGTTGGCGACCTTCCGCTGGCTGAAACCCCGGCCTTGTTGGTTCAGGAAGTGCGGGAAATCTTAGAGGGCCGAATAGAATACGGGTTGCCTCTGGCCATAGAATTCGCGGAAGTGACTATACCAGTTCCCGTACCGGCATAGCTGAATGCCTCCTTTGCCTGTCGTTTCGGGCCGAGAGATTGTCCGGGCTTTGGAACGCGAAGGATGGCAGTATTCAAGGCAAAGGGGAAGCCACATGATTTTGGAAAAACCGGAAGTGCGCCAGCACCTCTCCATTCCTAATCATAGAGAAGTCAGGGTAGGCACACTGCTGGGTGAGCTGAGAAAGGCCAATCTGACTGTGGAGCAATTCATCGAACTGCTGGACCGCTAAGCCAACCCCGCCAGGCACCCCCGCATGCCCCGCATCGCCTCTGGCACCGTCTCGTTGCGGTTGAAGATGGCGCTACCCGCAACCAGTATCGTCGCCCCTGCCTTCACCGACTCCTGCGCCGTCCAGTCTGCCTTGATGCCACCGTCCACTTCAACCTGGGCTTCAAGGTTGGCCTCTTCGATGATTCCCCGCAGGCGGCGAATCTTCCCGACGCTCTCCGGTATAAACGATTGTCCAGCGAATCCCGGGTTTACGGACATCACCATCACGATGTCCAGCAGCGGCAGCACTTCCTCCACTGCAGCAACGGGAGTGCCCGGGTTGATGGCCACTCCGACCTGGTTCCCCTGCTCTCGTACGCTGGCCACCGTCCGGTGCAGGTGACGGCATGCCTCAGCGTGGACCAGGATCTGGTCGGTCTCCGATTTGATGAAGGTGGGCAGCAGGTTGTCCGGTTCCTGGATCATCAGGTGGATGTTCAGCGGCAGATGGGTGCTGGCTCTGATGGCGTCCACCACCACCTCGCCGAAAGAGATGTTCGGCACGAACAATCCGTCCATCACGTCCACGTGGATCAGGTCGGCTCCGGCCTCGGTTACCGCCTGTACCTGCTCGGCCAGCCGGCCAAAGTCCGCCGAAAGCACCGACGGCGCAATCAGCACCCGGCCTTCGTTCCCGTCAAATGCCATCGCCCGCCTCCTGCAGTATGTGCTCGGCTACGACCAAAGCCTCGGCCACCCGGACTGGTGCTGTGCCTCCCGGAATGTCCCGCGCCGCAGCCGAGGCCGTGGCGGTAATCGAGTAAACATCCGCTTCAAAAAGGGTCGAGAAACTTTTGTAGTCGTTCAGGGGTAATTCCTGCAGCGCGATCCCTCGGTCATCGCAGTGGCGGCACAACTCGCGCATGATGCCGTGGGCCTCTCGGAACGGAACGCCCTTTGCCACCAGGTAATCGGCGAGGTCTGTGGCCAGCATCCCGCTCTCCCCGGCAAGAGATTCCACTCGTTCGGTTTGCAGTTCCAGGCCAGGCAGCATGGCCGCAAAAACCTGGATGGTGGTCTGCAAGGTGTCCACCGTGTCAAAGAATCCTTCTTTGTCTTCCTGCAGGTCCCGGTTGTAGGTCAGGGGGAGGCCCTTCAGCGTGGTCAGCATGCCCATCAGGTCGCCATAGACCCGTCCTGTCTTGCCTCGGGCCAGCTCGGCGAAGTCCGGGTTGCGCTTCTGGGGCATGATGCTGCTGCCCGTGGTGAACTCATCGGCAAGGCGAATGAATCCGAATTCGCCGCTGGCCCACAGTATCATCTCCTCCGACATTCGGGAGAAGTGCATCATGCAGAGCGCCGCCGCAGACATGAACTCCACCACGAAATCCCGGTCCGACACAGCGTCCATGCTGTTGGCGCTGATACGGGAGAAGCTCAGTTCGCTGGCCACGAACTCGCGGTCGGTCGGATAGGGAACGCCGGCCAACGCTCCGCTGCCCAGCGGCAGCACGTCGGCGCGGCGCCTGCAGTCGTCCAGACGCCCGATATCTCGCTGAAACATTTCGAAGTAGGCCAGCATATGGTGGGCAAAGAGCACAGGCTGAGCGCGCTGCAGATGAGTGTATCCAGGCATCACCACCGGCTGGTACCGGCGGGCGAGCACCAGCAGGGCCCTCTGCACTCCACGCAGCCCGGTGATGGCTTCCGCGATGACCTCGCGGGTGTAGAGCCGCATGTCCAGAGCGATCTGGTCGTTGCGGGAGCGTCCGGTGTGCAGCCTGCCGGCAGCCGGGCCGATCAGCTGGTGCAGCCGCCGCTCGATGTTCATGTGCAGGTCTTCCAGCGAAGCGTCCCAAGGGAAATCGCCGGATTCTATTTCCTGCTTGACCCGGTCTAGCCCCTCCACAATGGACGAAGCGTCCTCGTCGCTGATGATGCCCTGCTTCGCCAGCATCCGGGCGTGTGCCACCGACCCGGCGATATCCTGCCGGTATAGGCGGCGGTCATAGTGAATGGAAACGGTGTAGGCGGAGAAATCAGTCATAAGAGTATCCAATATAGCGCGATGCCCGGCCCTGCTCAAGGCCCGCTATAATATGCTGGCAAAAGAACTGCCGCGATGACAGACTGCATTCGGAGGCCAGCATGGTCGCTCGAGAGCCCACGCGCAAACTCACCTACGAAGACTACGCCAGGACGCCGGAAGGCGAGCGTTGGGAACTGATTGACGGGGAGCTATTCATGCCGCCTTCTCCTAAAGAGGCGCACCAGTCAGTGCAAGCAGCTCTAGGCACGGCCATGCATAATTTTGCCAGGGCTAGTGGCCTGGGAAGAGTGTATTTTGCGCCCTTTGACGTGGTTCTGTCAGACCATGACACCCTTCAGCCGGACATACTGTTCGTATCCGGAGAACGACTGCACATTATCACCGAAGACAACGTGCAGGGAGCCCCGGATCTCGTGGTGGAAATTCGTTCTCCCTCGACGGCACGACAGGACTGGACCGTCAAGCGAGACCTCTACGGCCGTAACGGCGTCAAGGAGTACTGGCTAGTGGACCCTGAGGCTGCCACCATTGCAATCCTGCTTCTGGAAGACGGCGAATTAAAGGTCTCCGGGGTATACGGCGCAAACGACACTGTCACAGCTTCGGCCCTCGAAGGGTTCAGCGTCGCGCTCGGAGACATCTTTAGGGAGTGAGCGGCTCCGTGACGGCAACCTAACTGGAGGCCGAACCATGACTGTCCTTGCCCGTGAGCGCTGCACCGCCTGCCGCCGCGATTCACCCAGCGTTACGCCTGAAGAAATCTCGGCACTGCACCCACAGACACCGGACTGGAAGCTGATTGATGGCGACAGCGTCCCCAAGCTCGACAGAACATTCCTCTTCAGGGACTTCGCGCAAGCCATGGCCTTCACCAACCGCGTCGGCGAGCTGGCTGAGGAAGAAGGCAACCATCCGCTGTTGACCACCGAATGGGGACGGGTGCGTGTCGCATGGTGGACCCACAAGATTCACAACCTGCACCGTAACGACTTCGTCATGGCCGCCAAGACCGACGAGATCTATGCAAGACTGTTCGAGGCCTCTTCATAGGGCAATGGCGACAGGGATGTAGCGTCGGCGTATTACTACGCCAGTGGGATCAGTGCAGAAGCCCGCAGGACTCGATCACGGGTTACGAGGGGCACGCGGTGGACTATGCTGGTGGCCGCTATCAGCTCGTCAGCGGGATCGCTCCTGAAATCGAGCTGAGCGGAAGCGCGGGCAACATCCAGGTCGATTGGCCATATGTGGAGCCTCTCCAAGAGTTTGGTTACCTCTTCGTCGTCAAAGTTCAGGTCAATTCGGCCCAGTTGAACCAGTTTCGCCAATTCCTACAATACAACTGCCGATATTGACCACACTTCTTCGTCTAGCAGCTCTTTTTCCCTTTGACTTAGCCTTCATTGAATCATGTAAACAACGACGTGGGTGTCAAGATTCAGCATCCCAGCGAATACCAGTCGAAAATATGTCTCCATGGACGCTGATCTTGTCCCGCAGGCTGCCATTTAATACGGCGCGTTTCCAACCTTCTTCATCCGTTTCGGGCTCTTCGTAAAGAGTGATCCTTGCCACGGGTTTTCCGTTTCGCGTGATCAGCAAGCCGTCGGCTTCAAGCTCATCCAACAACTCCAAGCATTGTTCCTTGAACTCAGTTGCAGTTACGGTCTTCATGATGGAATACTCCGAGATTCTTGATGTTAATATACGACAAAAGCCTCAATTACACTATTGGAACTCAAGCTGGAGTCCTCTATGAGAATAACCCACCGTCTGTCGTCGAAATCCCTGGCTGGTATTCCCGCGGAGGCTGCGTGGGCCGAAGCCATGGGCTACACGGCCCTGTCCAAGAACGAGAACGCCAACGATTCTTTTATGACCCTGGCGCTGGCGGCAACTTCCACCACCCGCGCCATGCTCCAGACCAGCGTGGCCATTGCGTTCCCTCGCTCGCCGATGATCACTGCCTACGCTTCCCGCGACCTGCAGGACCTTTCGCAGGGACGGTTTCGGCTTGGGTTGGGCACCCAGGTTAAAGGCCACATCGAGCGCCGCTTCTCCACGTCCTGGGACTCGCCCGGTCCTAGGTTGAGAGAGTACGTTCAGTCGCTCAAAACCATCTGGGCGGCGTGGGATTCTGGCGAGAGGCTGGACTACCAGGGAAAGCACTACCAGTTTTCTCTGATGACTCCATTCTTCAGTCCAGGCCCAGGGGAATTTCCGCCGCCTCCCGTTTTCACCGCTGCGGTCAACCCCTACAACTGCCAGGTTGCCGGCGAGGTGGTCGACGGGCTGATGCTGCACAGCCTGACATCGCCCGAATACGTCCGCGACGTGGTCCGACCCGCCCTGGCGCGCGGGGCAGAGCGCGCTGGTCGGGACGGTGATGTCGTCACGGTGAGCGGCGGAGGGTTCCTCATTACAGGCCCCAATCAATCCTCGCTGAGGGCCGCCCAGGCCGAGGTGCGTCGCCGCATCGCCTTCTACGCCTCCACCCGCACCTACCACTCGGTACTGGCGCCCCACGGCTTCGAGGAGATTGGCCAGCGCCTACACGAGATGTCCCTTCGCGGGGAATGGGCAGAGATGGGTGAGCTGGTCAGCGACGACATGCTGGACGCCTTTGCAGTCTCCGGTGAGTATGATGAAATTGCCGGGGAGTTCGCCCGCCGCTACGGGGGACTGGTCGACGAGGCAAGTTTCACCCTGTATTCCGAGCATCCACCCTCCGAAGAGGAGTTGCGTCGAATCATCCGAGACTTCCGGGAGTTGTGACAACCATGCCTGTAATTGCCAGCCACGCTCACCTAGTCGGGTCGGTACCCCTCGCGGACTCGGAAGCGGTATTCCGCACCGTCTGCGCCGAACTGGGGCCGCACATGCGCAGGATACCCGATGGCGAGACGGGGGAACGCATCCGGTGGATCTGGTTCCAGAGGGACATGCTGTGGAACCATCCAGGCCTGGAAGAGGACCCTGACGCCGGCCTCTATGCTGTCTATCAGTGGGACGGCAAGCTGCTGCGGGAGACGCCCTACCTGCGCATCAAACCATCAGTAGACCCTGGCACGCTGCATTTTCCCACCGGATACGCGGAAGCCGCTGCCGCGTCATACGCCACCTACGCCCAGTTACGCTATGACGGCGTCATCGGCGCTGACACCCGTTTCCAGGTGTCGCTGCCCACGCCGATGTCCACGGGTTACATGTACGTCAGCCAGGCTTCCCGGGATGCCTATATGCCGGCCTACGAACGCTCCTTGACGGAGGCCCTCGACGGAATCCTGGCCGTTGTGCCACACGACCGGCTGTCTATTCAGTGGGACGTCTGCCAGGAAGTGTTGCTTTTCGAGGACTACTTCCCGCATAGGCCGGACGACTACAGGGAACAGGTGTTCAGTCTCCTTGCGAGGTTGGGAGGGCGAGTCCCGGAAACCGTAGACCTCGGGTACCACCTGTGCTACGGCTCGCCTGCCGACGAGCACCTGGTGATGCCAAAAGATATGGGGATACTTGTGGATATGGGGAACGGAATCGCCTCGAGCCTCAGCCGTCGGCTGGATTTCATGCACATGCCCGTACCAAAGGACCGATCCGACCGGGACTATTTCGCGCCACTGCAGGAATTGAGTCTTCCGGACAACGCCGAACTGATCCTGGGTCTGATCCACCACGACGACGCGGAGGGCGATGCAGCCCGCATCACGGCAGCGAGGGAATTTGCTCCCATGTTCGGGGTGGCCAGCGAGTGCGGTTGGGGCCGCACCGACCCCCAACGCGTCCCAAGCTTGTTGACCAGCCACCGCCTCGCCGTGGAGCTGTTGAACGGAGGCTAGGCTAGGAGTACAGGAGCTGCCATTCGATGCTGCCGAGGCCGAATCTCAGTCGGCGGAAGGCCTCGGTGTACTGGACGCCCGTCAACTCCTGGTACCGTGTGGCGTTGTTGCTGATGCGTGACAGGCGTTCCTCCGTCGTGGCCGGCGACATCTGGCTGGCGTGAGCCTCAAGGGACAGTGTCTTTGCCTCCAGAAAATTGCCAATCTCAACGAAGACGTCCGGCGACTCACTGCCCCACATAAATGCCTGTTCCACCATGTGAGGCTCCAGCCCTTCCTCGGCAATCTGCTCCGGGAAGTGCTGGTAGCTCCAGGCGTAGGTGAAGGCCGCGTCCAGGGCAACCTGCCCGCTCATCCGGTGGTCGCGATGGGTGTGGCTGGTGCTTCGGTACGGATCGATACACATGATCGTATCGGGCTTGTACTTTCGGATCGCCCGCACCACTTCGCTGCGGAACTGCATTGTGTCCTCCAGCCCGCCGTCGGGATAGCGAAGGAACACGATATCCTTGGCGCCCACGATGTCCGACGCGGCCCGCTGCTCGACCTCACGGGTGGCAGCAAGAAGCTCCGGAGTCATGTCCCGTTCCTGGGTGCCCTTGTTGCCGTTGGTGCACATCACCACCACGGCTTCGGTCCCGAATTCCTGGACCCATTTGGACAACGCGCCGCCGCATCCGCCTTCACAATCGTCGGGATGGGGAGTGACTGCCAGTGCAACCCTGGGGGCGGTGGTCACTATCTCGAAATTGCCCTCGGAGGCGTGGGCAGGCTGGGTGGGGCCGGACATGCCGAACTGCGTATTTTGGAGCATTGACTACTTCCAGTGAAAATGAGGGAATGAATGGCTGGGTCTGTCAGCCACCCATAGTAACAGAACGGCCCAGCTCGGTGGCAGCGTACCTGCCGGAACGCCCCGGAATGCGTTCCAGCCAGCCGAACTTGGAGCGGGCGGCGTTGCGCAGCGTCTGGGTGAAGCTGTTGGCGCGACGCCAGCCAATAAGGTCAAATAACTCCCCGAGTTCATCGGCATTGACCCCGTCCGCCCTGAAGAAGCGACTCGCTCCTTCCGCAGCCACCACAACCCGGCGCATATCGCCCATCGGGTTTACATTCTGGCAGAAGGCCACAAAATCGTCGCGTGCATGCATTGGAAAGGCTTCCAGGAAGAGGCCATCGTCGTCTGAGTCGTTTGAAGGAGTAACTTGAGGCCTGTATGTTCCATTGGAAGGTGCAGCAAAGGCACCGTTTTCCGCGGCATGCTGGGATGGAATCCCGTTCAGCGGCGGGGTGAAGGTCCCACCATTTTGGTGTGGTGGAACGGGAGAAGACTGCCCATTTGCATCAGTACCTTTTTCCACAGCGTCGCCGTGGCCGTTCTCGGCAGGACCAGCAGGCGCGACTGTGGCTACAGCGCCATGGGCAGTGTCTTGCAGCAGCATACTGAGCACCCGGCTAATAACGTCGAATTCATCCGATTCCAACGTAATCTGGGTGCTGTTAGGTAGCGATATGGATAGCTTCACCATCTCTTGCACATCAACCTCACAACAGTTCGCTACTGCTACACTCGCCCATAATACCCTGTTTGTGTATCTTATGCCAACTACCCGCGTTACCAATTTCCCCGATAGGAATAATTTCAATCTCGGATAAGAAAACGCAAAGGACGATGCTATGCACCAGGCGGTGAGGGCAGAAGTGTAGCGTTGCGAGAGGCGGGTCAGACGGCTTGCTTGAGCCGAATGGCCAGCGACCGGGTCATTCCCGGAACAGCGGCGATCTCGTCGACCGCAGCTTCCTTGATGCCCTTCAGGGAACCAAAGCGACGCATCAGCATGCGCTTGCGCTTGGGCCCTATGCCGCTGATCAGGTCGAGGGGTGAGCCGAGGCTGTTCTTGCTGCGAAGGTTGCGGTGGTAGGTGATGGCGAAACGGTGAGCTTCGTCCCGAATGCGTTGCACCAGGTAAAGGGCCTGCGAGTTTCGAGGCAGGATGATCGGTTCCGGTGTGTGAGGCACGAAGAGCCACTCGTTTTCCTTGGCAAGCGAGGCCAGGGGAATGTCTTCCAGTCCCAATTCCAGCATCACTTCGAGGGCGGCGGAGAGCTGGCCTTTGCCTCCGTCGATCAGTACCAGGTCCGGTATTGCTGCCCAGCCGTCCTGGGCCGGAGGCAGGTCCGGGTCGTCTCCATCACCCGGCTTGGAGGCATCCAGAGCGGCCTGGCGGGCGGCGGCCAGCCGCTTGAACCGGCGGCGAAGCACCTCCCGCATGCTGTCGAAATCGTCCACTCCCTCCACCGTCTTGATCTTGAAGCGGCGGTACTGGGAACGCCGGGGTTGGCCGTCCTCGAAGACGACCATGCTGGCCACGGTATTGCTGCCCTGGATGTGAGAGATGTCGTAGCATTCCATGCGACGCAGCGGCAATGGCAGCGACAGTTCCTCTTCCAGCTCGGACATGGCCTGCTGAATGATGTCCACGTTGTCGAGCCATTTGATCCGGTGTTGCGCAAGTCCCTGTCGCGCGTTGTCGGCGACTGTCTCCGCCAGTTGCTTCAGCACCCCACGCTGTGGCCAGAGCAACTGGACTGCTCCGTCGCGCAAGCCGCGCAGCCATTCCGTGAGGAGCTCCCGGTCTTCCACCGGGTGCTGGGTAACGATCCTGGGCGGAATGCTCAGGGCCGACCCGTAGAACTGCTTGATGAACTGGCCGATCACGACGCCGGGCGTGTCGTCCTGGGCGCCTTCCATGAAGAAATGCTCCCGGCCAATGAGCTTGCCCTTGCGAATGAAAAACACTTCGACCCATGCTTCCGTGGAACCCTGAGCCAGGGCTATGACGTCCATCCCCGCCTGCCAGGCGTGATTGCCCCCGGCTGCCGGGTTGGAGTCAACCTTGATGCGGCGTTCCTCCGCCACCCTTTCCACAGCCTTGATCCGGTCGCGTAGAACCGCCGCCCTCTCGAATTCCAGCCTATCGGCAGCCAGGTTCATGTTCTCTTCCAGGTCGTTGGTGACAGCCTCCGTGTCTCCCTCCATGAACATGATGACCTGGTCAATGACTTTGGCGTAGTCTTCCTTGCTGGCGTAACCGGTGCAGGGGGCGACGCACCGGTTGATGTAATATTCGAGGCAGGGGCGCGGGTCTGAGCCAGTGATGTTCTTGGTGCAGGACCGGTACGGGAAGAGCCGCTTCACCAGGTCCATCGACTTGCGAACGGTGTTGGCGGTCGCGAAGGGTCCGAAGTAGCGCGCGCCATCCTTGGATACGCGACGCGTGATGTAGACCCTGGGGAATTCTTCGTTCAGGTCGATCTTGAGATACGGGTAGGTCTTGTCGTCCTTCAGCCTCGCGTTGTACCGGGGCTTGTAGCGCTTTATCAGGGTGTTTTCCAGGATCAGCGCCTCGGCCTCGGTGTCGGTCACGATGTATTCAAAATCGCGGACGTGCCCCATCATCCTGCGGGTCTTGTTGGCTTGCGTGGAGGGCGACCCGAAGTAAGTGCGCAGGCGGTTCCGCAGCACGCTGGCCTTACCCACATACAGCACAGTATCCCGGACGTCTTTCATTAGATAAACGCCGGGTCGCTCCGGTGTGGCTGCCAGCCGTTGCTCTACCAGAGGAAGGGGCATAAGCGCCGCCCGGTCAAGGGTTACAGGAGAACGGTAATGACGATCAGGGCCGCCACCACCACGGTGGACAGAAGGCCGATCCGTCGCAGTTCTGCGCCGACATAATTGTACGCAGCGGGGCGTTCACCGCGGGCTCGCGCGGGGCCCCTCGATTGCGCCACACTCTGCGCAGCAACGGGAGCCGTGGCTGTCGAGGCCTGGGACGCCGTTACTGGTGTGCTTTCGGTTGCCGCAGCCGTGGCGCTTTCCGGGGCACCAACAGCAACAGCCGCTGCGCCGCCATTCCGCTGGGGTTGCGGCTGAGGAGCTGCCGCAGGGACGCCGCTGGGCCCTCGCTGTCCTCGCTTCCTGCGACGACTCAATTCGCCCTGCCGGGAGGCAACCCGGCGAGACTTTCCTGCCATTAGAATACACCTCCCTGGGAGGGTGCACAGGCCGGACGCTCAAGTTTGACCCTGACGGGCCATTGAGAGTTCCGGCGATTTTTCATTTGGTACCAATAAACTATAACAGCAAACGGAATAAAAGGGCAGGGTAGTCGCATCACTCTGAAGACATTTCCCGGTGAAGTCATTTACACGAAAACAGAGGCGCATCGCCGCGCCTCTGTTTCACAAATGCGTGGTTTTGGCTTAGGTCCGTTAAGCCCTGGGGTGGCTCTTTTCGTATTCCTCCCTGACGTATGGGCTGGTCAAGTGAGTATAGACCTGCGTGGTCGAGATGCTGGAATGGCCGAGTAGTTCCTGGACGTGGCGGAGGGATGCTCCGTGTTGCAGAAGGTGGGTGGCGAAGCTGTGGCGTAGCGTGTGAGGGGTGATGCTGGACTTGATTCCTGCGGCCTGGGCGTAGTTCTTCAAAATGGACCACACCCATTGCCTGGTCAATCTTTCGCCACGGTGGTTGACGAACAGCGCCGGCTCCTGTTTGCGATTCCCAATCATCGCGATGCGCGCGTTTCGCATGTAACGCACCAATTCCTGCAGGGCCTTGGGATAGAGGTGCACGATACGTTCCTTCGAGCCCTTGCCGAGGCAGCGGATGTACGACTCCTCCACACTCACGTCGCCCACGTTCAGCGACACCAGTTCGCCGACGCGCAGCCCGGTGGCATACAGCAATTCCATGATTACCGAATCGCGCTGCCCTTCATTGGTGCCGGGTTTGTAGCTGACTTCCAGGAGCTTGGTTATTTCCTCTTCGGTAAGGTACTTGGGCAGGGACCTTCCCACCTTCGGAGTGCCCAGCGACTCGGTCGGGTCCTCCGTGATGATTCCGTTTTCGGCCATGAATCCGAAGAACGACTTTACCGAGGCGACCTTCCGGGCCGTGGTGGCGTTGCGATAGCCTTTACGATCCTTCAGGTCAGTTATGTAGAGGTTGAGGATGTCGATGTCCACACGAGTCCAGTCGAAAGCATAGTTGCTGGTGCCAGGGCCGCCCCCGTTTCTGTCGAGGAATTCCGAGAACTGGGACAGATCATTCCTGTAGGCGTCGCAAGTGTTCTGGGAGAATCCCTTTTCCACGAGAAGATGCTGAAGGAAAGCAGAAATAGTGCGGTCCATAAGTTCGTATCCTTTCGCCGAAGCGTGAAACAGATGAACAAGTCATCGCCGGTGGATGCCTGTCCAGTACTGGCAAGGATACTAGCACAGTCCGCAGTGGGTGCTATTCTTACTCCCCGTGCGGAATTTTTTGAATTTGTGAAAAAACCACTGAGTCCTTGTGCGTTCGCAAATGGGTGTCCCTTCCGGCTGTTTTTGCCCTCCATTTCGTCAAAATTGAAGGCCCCGTTTAAGCCGGGGCCTTCACAATTTGAATGCACTTTGAGGCGGATTATGTGGCCAACAGAACGGTGCCGGTGGACGACAGGGATCCGCCGGTGCCATTTACGATGGCGGTTTTTGCAGCATCTCCCGGCGATAGCTTGCTCATAACCTGACGGTCCCCGCATTCGCCCCTCAGCTGACGGACTGCTTCCACCAGCAGGAATATACCGTACATCCCCGGATGGGTATACGACAGTCCGCCACCGCTGGTGTTCAGCGGAAAGTCGCCGCCCGGAGCCGTACGCTGGTTGGCCACGAATTCTGCTGCTTCCCCTCGCCCGCAAAAGCCTAGGGACTCCAGCGTTACCATCACTGTGTAGGTGAACGAATCATAGATCATCGCCAGGTCCAGATCGCCGTGGGTGAGACCGGCCCGGGCCATCGCTCGGGGTCCCGACTCCCGCGCCGGGGTTATGGTGTAGGAAGGCATCTGGCTGATGATGTTGTGGTCATGAGACTCGCCGCCTCCTAGTACCCACACGGGCTGCTTCCGGCAGCTTGCGGCGCGCTCGGCGGTGGTGACGATCACGGCGGCCCCGCTGTCGGTGACCAGGCAGCAGTCCAGCAGGTGGAAGGGCCATGACACCCAGCGGGAGTTGTGATAGTCGTCGAAGCTCATCGGTGTGTCATGCATCTGGGCCACTGGGTTGAGGTTGGCCCACTTCCGGGTGGCCACCGCTATCTCTGCCATGCCCTTACGGGTCTTGTCCTCTCCGTACTCGTGCATGTAGCGGGTGCATGCCATCGAGTAGTTGATGGGCGCGCCTATGATGCCGTAGGGCGTCTCATACTGGGCCGCCGGCAGGTTCCCGTCGGCAGGCACACGAACTCGCGTCGACCGCCCTGCCTGGCCGTGGGTAATCAGCGCGGTCTCGCAGTACCCGGCGCGGATCGCTGCGATGGCGTGGGCCACGTGGATTACGAAGGAAGAGCCGCCGACGTATGTGCTATCGGTGAACACTGGCTCTATGCCGAAGTACTCCGCTGTTGCCAGTGTGGAGAACCCTGCGGTCAGGACGCCATCGATGTCGCTCATCTGCAATCCGGCGTCTTCCAGGGCGTTATAGGCGGCCTCGGCGTGGTGCTGCAACGACGATTTGCCAGGCACGTTGCCCATCACGTCGGACTCGGCCACGCCTACAATTGCGATGTCACGGTAACCAGAGCCAGTAGAAGTCACGACCAACCCCCAAATTGAGCAGGTGAAGATGCGCCAGATACTACAACACACCTGCCTCCGCCACAAGCGGAGAGGTACGGACGGCAGCTTTAGATTCTTCGTCTGAACTGTGATGCATTTGATTTCTGGATAACCATGAATGGGAAAATCATGGCAATCATGACATCAAAGAAATTACAGTTCAGACTACAACGCCAACAACCGAAAGCCCTCCATCGTGCTAGAATTGAGTATTACGTAGATTTGAACTACCAGAGGAAGCCATGCCGAGCAACTTCTGGATGATTGCCAATAGCGAGTCCAATTTCAGGATTACTCAGAACTTGGGTTTTTCGGTCATGGGACTCAAATCCCAGCACCGCCGCAAGGTCCAGCGCATTTCCGACGGCGACCGCATCCTGGTGTACCTGACCCATCGTCGCCGCTTCGTTGCCACTTTCACTGCAACGTCGGACTATTTCGAGGCGGATGATTCCGTCTGGGAGAAAGAAGGCCGGGCTGGGTTTCCCTACCGGGTCAAAATACGGCCGGAAATCGTGCTCAAGGACGAGCAGTTCATGGATGCCAACCTCATTGCGCCGAGGCTGGAATACGTGAAGCGCTGGGCGCCCGAGGACTGGTATATGGCCTTCCAGGGCAACCTGCATCTGCTGCCCAAGAGCGATTTCCTGCTCATCGAAGAGGAGATGAAGAAGCTCCACTTCGGCAAGGACTACGAACCGACGCCGGTTATACCCACACGGACCCAGACCCGTCGTCGTCGCTCCGGTAGCCGTCCGAGCCAGCCGCCGCGTCCCGCCCCGGCGCAGAGGCCCGCCGCCCAGCGCTAGGTCGCTTTCGCTGCGCCAGCGCCAAAGAGGCCGTCAGGGCTTGCAGGGCGTCTGCTCCGCATCAGGGGGAAGGAAGCCCCCGGGAGCCATCACCCGCTGAGCGGTCGCGATTTCCTCCAAAACCTCCGGATCGCTTTCGTACACAGCAGCTTGCGTAAGAGCGCGCGACGCCGCCTCTCCACCGATCCTGCCCAACGCCCAGGCGGCATGGCCGCGTACCAACGGCTCGCCGTCACAGAGAGCATCAGACAGCGCAGGCACCGCCGCCGGATCGCCGAGGTTGCCCAAAGCGACGCAGGCGTTGCGCTGTATCCCCTGCCGCTTGGCTCGCATGATCGAAGTACCGGCGAACCGGGCCAGGAAATCGGCGTCCGACATTCCAAGCAGATCCACCAGGTCCAGCGAAGCCAGCTCGTCGCTCTGTGTCCCGGTCGACACACGCCCGGAATGCCTCCCGGAAGTGGCAAGCGGTATGGGCTGGCTTGCCTCCCGCGCCTTGCGGTTGACGGGGCAAACGTCCTGGCAGATGTCGCAACCGAACACCCAGTCCCCCATCATCGGCCGAAGCTCGCGGGGGATGGGACCGCGGTTCTCGATAGTCAGGTACGAGATGCAACGGGCATTATCCAGCACATACGGCGCAACCAGCGCCCCGGTTGGGCAGTCGTCGATGCAGCGGACGCAACTCCCGCACGACTTCTTCAGTGGCTCATCGGATTCCAGTTCCAGGTCGGTGATGACCTGGCCGAGAAATACCCACGACCCGAACTTCGGCGTAAGTATGTTCGTGTTCTTGCCGAACCATCCGAGGCCGGCCCGGTTGGCCGCGGCCCGGTCAAGCATCGGCCCGTCGTCCACATACCAGCGGGCTGCGATCTCTGCCCCCAACTCTCGCTCCACCGACCGCACGAACTCCCGCATCCGCCGCTTTATCACTCGGTGATAGTCGCGCACCCAGGCATACCGCGCCACCCGCCCTGCCGCTCCCTCATTTCCGTCATTCCCGCGAAGGTGGGAATCCAACCCCCTAAGTCCACCGCGCCCATCCCTTCGCCCTGAGCTTGTCGAAGGAGGCTCGCTTTCCTCTGACCCCCAATAGCTCAACCCCAGGCAGATGACCGAACGCGCTCCGGGCAGCAACTCCGATGGGCTGGTGCCGCGCATGACCCGCGACTCCGTGTACCACGGCAGTCCGTCCATCTGCCCGTCGCGGATGCGCTCCAGCGCCGCCTCCCGGTCGTCCGAGAAGTCCTCCCAGCCTGTAACGCCAACTAGGTCGAATCCGCACGCCTGCGCCTGCTGGACGACAATGTCCTTGAGATTGCTCATAATGCGACGATCTTAGCGCGAAAGCTATAATCCGGCCAATAAACAACCACGGAGCTGACCAATGCCCCTCTACCGCTGGAACCCCGACAACCTCGAAACTGTGACACCCACAACCTTCGAGGCGGAGGGACTGAGGGAACGCGAGGACTTACAGCGACTCTTGCGCGACCAACCGGAAGTAATCGAGGAGGGACTGTTCGTTGTCGCAGAGGAGTTCAGTAACTGGCAGGACTCCTCTCGAAGCATAGATCTGCTGGGCTTGGACGTCGAGGGTAATCTCGTCGTAATCGAGTTAAAGCGCACACAAACCGGCGACCACAGCGAGCTTCAGGCTATTCGGTACGCAGCCATGATCGCAAACATGACGCTGGAACAGATAATTGAGGCTCATCGGAGCTATCTGGCTAAACGTGGGTTTGAACAGGATGCAAGAATCCGTGTTTTAAATCATCTGGGAGTTGAGGACAATGCCGACGCGATACCGTCTACTGGTCGCCCGCGCATCATTCTGGCTTCTGCAGGATTCTCTACGGAATTGACTACCTCTGTTCTCTGGTTGCGAGATGGCGGAATGGGCATTACGTGCATCAAGTTACACCTGTTTAGGAGCAACGATGAGCTATTGATGGAGACTAGCCAAGTTATCCCATTGCCAGAGGCAGCAGAGTATCAGGTCCAGATTCGCCGCAAGCAGGAAGAAGAGCAGAGCAGTAGGAGTCCGGGCAAGTTGGTCAATGGAGGGGAAGCATTTCAAGATGAAATTTCTTCTGCTTCCCTTGAATACCAAGAGTTGTTAAGACATCTATACAAGTGGGCAGTAAATTTGGAGGAGGAGGGCCTTTGCGGGCTCCAAACTTTCTTCAGCAGACGCAATGGAGAAGTTATTTTACTGCCAAGATTGCGAAGAACGGGTTCAGGTCTGGCGAGTGTATACAACCAAAGAACAGGTCCGCGCATCCAATTTTTCAGGAGCGTGTACGATAGTCAGGCTCCAAACTCCATTGAACGGATAGAAAGGCTGACAGGCACTCGCATGGGACAGGGGAACTGGATTTCAAATGTTACCGACGAACTCCTCGAAGCCCTCACAGACGCCTACCGCGAGGCCAACGGCCTGCCGCCTATATCCCCTCACCCTGGTAGCGACCCTGATAACCCTCCGCAGGCGGGGTAGCGAGGCGGAAAAACACCAGCTGCGCCAGCCGCGCGTCTCGCTGCAGCCGGAAGCCGCCGGCGTGATGAACCGTCAGCAGCGACTGCGACCGCCCGCTGTAGCCCGCGTCCCACACCGCCGTGTGCAGCGACACCCCGCTGCGCAGCAGGCTCGACCGCGGACGCCCCAGCGCCATCACGTTGGCCGGCAGATTCACGACTTCGTTGAAAGTAACCAGGTACGGTTCCGGCACCAGCCACAACCAGCCTTCTGCGTCGAAAGGCAGCGGAAGCGTCTCTGACAGCACTCGGCTTTCGTTCGATGCCCCGATCTGCCCCGGAGACGAGTATCGCGCCACGTCGCGCAGCGACAGATCGAACCCGTTGGGCTGCAACTGTTCCTGAAGGTCCACGTACCTTTCGATCAAGGGAGGGTCCCCCTCGATCAGGCGTAGGATCTCTTCACGGTTCAGCGGATTCCCCAGCATGGGCAAATGCGAGGGGGCGCACCATCGTGCGCCCCCGTTCCTTCTCGAAATAATGTGCCGACGAGTGCCTAGTCGTACATGAAGTCCTGCATGTCGGCGGGCAGGGGCTTCTCCTCGGGTATCTCGGTGATGATGGCCTCGGTGGTCAGCATCATGCCAGCGATGCTGCCCGCGTTTTCCAGCGCGGAGCGGGTCACCTTGACCGGGTCGATGATGCCTGCCTGGACCAGGTGGGTGTATTCGCCCAGCTCAGCATTGAAACCCCAGTCGCCTTCGCCCAAGCGGACACTCTCAACGACCACCGGCGCTTCATAGCCGGCATTCTCTGAAATGATCCTCAGGGGGGCAGTCAGCGCCTCGCGCACCAGCCGTGCCCCCAGGGCCTCATCGCCCTCCAGCGAGCTGATTACGTCGTCCAGCACGTGGCCGGCGCGGATCAGCGCCACGCCGCCGCCCGGAACGATCCCCTCTTCGACCGCGGCACGGGTGGCCGAGAGGGCGTCTTCGGTGCGGGACTTGCGCTCGCTGACCTCAGGCTCCGTGGCGCCGCCGACCTTGACGACTGCAACGCCGCCAACCAGTGCGGCCATGCGCTCCTGGAGCTTTTCCCGGTCGTAATCGGATGTCGTTTCCTCGATTTGCACCCGCAGCTGATCCAGGCGGTCTTTGACGCCCTGGTCGGGACCATGTCCCTCGATGATCGTGGACTCGTCCTTGTTGGCAACCATGCGGCGGGCGGTTCCGAGGTGCTCTATCTCGGCAGCGTCCAACCTCAGACCGCGGTCTGAACTGATGACAGTTCCGCCGGTTACGATGGCCATGTCTTCCAGCAGGGCCTTGCGGCGCTCGCCAAACCCCGGCGCCTTGATGGCAACGCAGTCCAGGATGCCCCGGGCCTTGTTTACCACCAGGGTGGACAGGGCCTCACCTTCGACGTCTTCGGCGATCAGCACCAGGGTCCGCTGCCCGGCGCCGACCATCTTCTCCAGTATCCCGATGAGGTCGTTTGGTGAACTGACCTTCTGGTCGGTGAGCAGGAAATGGGGGTTATCAATGGCCACTTCCATGCGCTGAGTGTCGGTAACGAAGTGAGGAGACAGGTAGCCCCGGTCGATGCGTACGCCTTCCACGAAGTCCAGTTCGTCCGTCAGCGACTTGGATTCTTCGATGGTGACCACGCCGTCGCGCCCCACCTTTTCGAGGGCATCGGCCAGCCGTTCTGCGATGGCCTCCTCGTGGGCCGACAGAGCGGCGACGCGGGCGATCTGCTCGCGGTTTTCCACGGGGATGGACATCGTCCTGAGCTCCGCCACCACGGCGTCAACCGCGGCCTCGATGCCAGTACGCAGGGCCATTCCGTTTGCGCCGGCGGCGACGTTCTTGAAACCTTCCTTCACCATGGCATCGGCCAGCACCACTGAAGTGGTCGTGCCGTCGCCGACAGCATCGTTGGTCTTGGAGGCGGCCTCCTTGACCAGCTGCGCTCCCAGGTTTTCGTAGGGGTCTGCCAGCTCCACTTCCTTGGCTATGGTGACGCCATCGCTGCAAACCACGGGATTGCCGAACATTCGGCTCAGCATGACGTTTCGTCCACTGGGGCCGAGGGTCAGGCCAACCACCCGCCTCAGCTGTTGAACACCGCTCAGCAGGCTTATTCGGGCTTCTTCCTCAAAGGACAGCTGCTTATCCGCCATCGTTGGCTCCTTGAAATATTTCTGGTTCTATTGGGATGTTCGTAGGGAATATGCGCTGACTGATCGCCAGCCACACATGTCAAAAGTGCACACGAAAACACAATAAAATATGCGCCAACCGAAGGGGATTGTCAACATCAACTTAGCAGTCGCCCTATTCGAGTGCCAATTCAATGTCACCGATCAGTGTCACGACTTCCAATCCCTCCGCGTCACGGACCAGTTCGCCTATGGTCCGTTCGAGGACTGGGTGGTTGGCCTCTGCCTTGAGTTCCGCCAGGGGAACCAGCGCAAACGCCCGCAGATGGAGCCGCGGATGCGGAATTTCCAGATGCGGCAGGGCCACCACTCGGTCGGCGAAAAGCAGGATGTCCACGTCTATGAGGCGTGGGCCCCACCTAGGGCCGGGCACTCTCCCCAGTTCCCGTTCGACGCCCTGGCAGACGGCCAACAACGCTTCCGGGTCCAGGCTCGTTTCGACCTCTGCAACGCAATTGAGGAAAGACGGCTGTTCCTTGACCCCCCACGGCTCGGTGGAGTACACGCTGGAGCAGCGCGTGACCTGCAGCCCCGGCGCCTTCGACAGGGTGCGGATCGCGTTCCGCAGATTGGCTTCGCAATCCCCCAGGTTCGTCCCCAGGCCCACGTGTGCCGTTACTACCCTCAAGAAGCGGCCTCCCATCCATCGGGCCGCCAGTCTCGTACGATGGCATCCGCGACCTGGCAGACCTGTTTCATTTCCCGCACATCGTGCACGCGCACGATGTCGGCGCCCCCCGCGATGGCCAGGGCCACGGTTGCGGCTGTCCCATGCAGACGCTGGTCGGGTGGCAGCCCTCCGAGAAGTCGTCCTATTGTCGACTTGCGGGATGTGCCGACAAGTATCGGCATTCCCAGCGATTTGAACCTGTCCAGATCCCGCAGGACTTCGATATTCTGATCGGCGCTTTTTCCAAACCCGATGCCGGGATCAATGATCATGTTTTCGCGAGGAACACCCGCCGCCATTGCGGCGTCCACGCTCCTCACCAGGCTGGCGAAAATATCGTCGAGTAGGCTCTCGTAGCGATGGCCCTGCTGATTGTGCATCAGCAGCAGCCCGGCATGGTACTCAGCAGCGACCGCTGCGACTTCCGGGTCTGCCTTCAGCCCCCAAACATCATTGATGATGCTGGCCCCTGCCTCGACGGCGGCGCGGGCCACGGAGGCCTTCCACGTGTCAACGCTGACGGGGATGCCGACACTTCGTGCGATCGCTTCCAGGGGAGGCAGCAGGCGTTCCAGCTCTTCCTCTGCCGTGACTGGAATGTGGCCCGGCCGCGTCGACTCCGCTCCGATGTCGAGGAAGTCCGCCCCCTCCTCTTCGAAGCGCAAAGCCTGTTCTACCACAGCGTTTACGTCGCCAGCCAGCCCGTCACCCGAGAATGAGTCTGGCGTCACGTTTATCACGCCCATCACGTAGGTGCGCCTGCCCCAGCGTAGAGGCTCCCCGTTGGAGACCGTGAGTTCGGCCAGGGTTGGGACCGCATTTCGCACGCCCGAGGCACCCCCTGTAGTCGCTTCAGCAACCAGAACTGGTCCATGAATCTTATCACTGGACATGGCATAGGTCAGATGGGCGCGATAGAATGCCCGAAGATACTTCTCAGCGAGAGCGACGAGAACCAGCGAATAGTAAGGCTCATCGGGTCAGGGAGGACCACGTGACCGCGGAGCAGAGACCAATCGACCAGCAGTTGGAAAACCTGGATACAATGCGCCGGCAGTCGCGGTTGGGCGGCGGCCAGGACCGCATCGATCAGCAGCATCGGCGCGGCAAGCTCACCGCTCGCGAACGCCTGGAGCGGCTCATGGATGAGGGCACGTTTCACGAGCTCGACCCCTTCGTCACTCATCGCACCACTGACTTCGGGCTGGGCGACCGGCGACCCCTTGGTGACGCCGTGGTCACTGGGTACGGCAAGGTGGAAGACCGGCAGGTCTTTGCCTTCGCCCAGGACTTCACTGTGATGGGAGGGTCCCTGTCCGAGGCGGTCAGCCAAAAGATATGCAAGGTGATGGATCTCGCCGCCAAGGCCGGGTGTCCTGTGGTGGGTCTCAACGACTCCGGAGGCGCCCGCATCCAGGAGGGTGCGCTGAGCCTGGCAGCCTACGGCGACATCTTTCTGCGGAACACTCTTTATTCCGGGGTGGTGCCCCAGATCACGGTAATCGTCGGGCCCTCAGCCGGTGGCGCCGTCTACTCTCCTGCCATAACCGACTTTATCTTCATGGTAAAGGACATCGGACAGATGTACATCACCGGCCCCGATGTGATCAGGGCTGTCACCGGTGAAGAGGTGAACCACGAGGAACTTGGCGGCGCCGCAACTCACGCCACCCGCAGCGGCGTGGCGCATTTCGTGTGCGAGACCGAAGAGGAATGCATCAACGAGGTGCGACACCTGCTCAGCTACCTGCCCGGCAACAACATGGATGATCCCCCCGAGGATCCCGCTGAAGACCCTGCCGACCGGATCGAGCCGGACCTGCGCTACATGGTGCCCGAGGACCCGGGCCGTCCCTACGACATACGTGAAGTGGTGTACAAGGTGGTGGACCACGAGGAATTCATGGAGGTCCACCAGAACTACGCGCCCAACATAGTGGTGGGTTTCGCCAGGATGAACGGCAAGCCGGTGGGTATAGTGGGCAATCAGCCCGCCTATCTGGCGGGGGTGCTGGATATCGACGCATCGGTCAAGGCGGCCCGCTTCGTCCGTTTCTGCGACTGCTTCAATATCCCACTGGTCACCTTCGTGGATGTACCGGGATTCCTTCCCGGTGTGACGCAGGAATACGGCGGCATCATTCGCCACGGCGCCAAGCTGATATTCGCCTACGCGGAGGCCACGGTTCCCAAGGTGTCGGTCATCACCCGCAAGGCCTACGGTGGGGCCTACATTGTGATGAGCAGCAAGCACCTCAGGTCGGACGTAAACCTGGCTTGGCCCGGCGCAGAAATTGCCGTGATGGGTGCAGATGGCGCAGTCAACATCATCTACCGGGATGAGATTTCCAAGTCTGAAAACCCGGAGCAGACCCGCCAAGAACTGATCGAGGAATACAAGGACCGTTTTACCACGCCCTACATTGCCGCCAGCCGCGGCTATCTGGACGACGTGATCGACCCGGCGGAAACACGTCCGCAGATCATTCGCGCCTTGGAGATGCTGCAGACCAAGAGCGACAACATGCCGCCCAAGAAGCACGGCAACATACCCCTCTGAGCCCCGCTCCCATAACCGCCGATAATTAAAGGGGCGGGAATCACACCCGCCCCTGCTCTTGCCATCACCCTGCCGACTCAGGCTCCGAGTCCAGCGGTACTAACTCCCCCGTTAACCGCCGCCAGCGGTTGCGCTGCTCGCGTGTCTCGATTGGGACAGAACGCGGAGTCTGGTAACGCATTTCCTCGAGACCTTGTAGTAACCTCTTGGCGTTTTCTACACTTGCTGCAACGTCGTCCAGCTCCATTGTGTCTTCATAGAAATTGATATGCAGTTTTTCCATGGCGTCAAAAAGCAGCTTTAGATCAGGGCGATTCCATTCCTTCGTTAGCTGATATGCAACATCATTCAGCAGCCGGTGGCCCTGATGGTTCCAGCCCCGCTGCTCGGCGATGGACTTGATGGCCTCAGCCACCGCTCCCCAACCTTTCTCCGATGCCTGCACACGGTCTTGCGCCTGCAGGTAACCGTCCGCTCTCTCAATGTAGTGGCGGCTCAGGTCGGCGTATCTTTCCGATTCCGGATTTGAAGCTTCCATTCCACTGTGGTCTCGCCTTTGAGTTATACCCATATTACCACTCTGCCGCCGCTGGCTTCGCGTCGCCGGCCCTATAGTGGTGTAAAATCGTGGCACATGTTGAAATCGAGGGCTCTCAATGAAATTCGGTCTATTCTTCCAGTTGCCTTGCGCCCCAGACCAATCGCCTGAGCAGCGTTACCAGGACACCATCGGCCAGGTCCAGTTGGCCGACCAGTTGGGATTCGATGCCGCCTGGCTGGCGGAACTGCATTTCAACTCCCGCTTTTCCGTCATGCCCGCCCCCATGGTGATCGGAGCGGCCATGGCCCAGACCACCGAACGCATACGGATTGGCACCGCGGTGCATCTAGTTCCCCTGCACCAGCCCATACGCCTTGCCGAGGAAGCCGCTGCCCTTGACGTTCTCTCCGGCGGCCGCTCGATATTCGGTATCGGACGTGGTGCAATACCCACCCACTTTCAGGGTTATGGAGTCGACCAGGGCAACGCTCGGGAACGATTCGTTGAGGGCTTGGAAATGGTGCTGGGGATGTGGGCCCAAGACGACTTCAGCTACCGGGGCAAGCACTTCTATGCCGATGGAATCAACATCGCACCCAGGCCCATACAAAAGCCCCACCCGCCCGTTTTTATCGCGTCCAACAGCGCGGATACATTCAACCTCGTGGGGCAGCTGGGCCACAACATCCTGGTTGCGCCCACAATCGTCACCACCCAGGGCGCCCTGAGCGGCCTCGAGACCTACCGGCAGGAACTGGAAAGCAACGGCCACGACCCGGCGGACCGCGACGTCAATGTCACCGTCCACGTCAACGTCGACCGCGACGAGGCCAAGGCCCGCAACGGTTTCGAGAAGACCATCAACAACTACCTTGGCACCCTGCGCGGTGGTTCCGGACGCGGCTCTGCCCGCGCCCAGTCGCTGGACTACGAGACCGTCCTCGACGAGTACGCTGCTGTAGGCACCCCGGAACAGGTGTCAGAGAGGCTGGACAAGTTCCGGGGTATGTACGGACCCGACGGTTTCATCTGCTGGTTCAACACCGGCGGCATGATTCCCCACGAGGACGTTAAGTCCTCCATGAACCTCTTCGCCGAAGAGGTCATGCCCAACTTTACCTAGCGGATTCGTGTCTACACTTTCGACCCAACCGGAAATTCGATGACAAGCAGAAAGCAGAGTTCCGGCGAGTCCCTCTTCGACCGCCAGAGTCGCATCGACTCCGAGCGCAATGCGCCTCTCGCCGAGCGGATGCGCCCGAAGACTTTCGAAGAGTTCGTTGGCCAGGAGCAGGTCGTCGGCCGCGATCGCGTTCTGTTCCGGGCCATCGCCGCTGGTCGTCTGCCTTCGTTCATCCTCTGGGGCCCGCCCGGAACCGGCAAGACCACGCTCGCACGTCTGGTCGCCAACGCCACCCAGGCCGCCTTCGAGCCCGTCAGCGCCGTCACCTCCGGCGTGGCCGACCTGCGTCGCATCGTCGCCGAGGCCCGCGACCGCCGCGGCATGCACGGCCAGGCCACGATCCTCTTCGTCGACGAAATCCACCGCTTCAACAAGGCGCAGCAGGACGTTATCCTGCCCCACGTAGAGGACGGCACCGTCACGCTCATTGGAGCCACCACCGAGAACCCGTCTTTCGAGGTCATCGCCCCGCTCCTCTCCCGCAGCCGCGTGTTCGCCTTGCAGAGCCTCGCCCCGGAGGAAGTAGAGGCCATCGTAGCTCGCGCTGCAGCGGACTCCGAGCGCGGCCTCGGTGACATGAACGCCGCCGTAACCCCCGACGCCATGGCTCACCTCGTCAACATCGCCAACGGCGACGCCCGCGTGGCACTCAACGCCCTGGAAACGGCCGCCTACGCCACGATACCTGGTTCAGACGGAACCCGACTCATCGACCTCGACACCATCGCCGACTCCCTGCAACGCCGCTCACCCATGTACGACAAGGGCGGCGACAGCCACTACGACACCATCTCTGCCTTCATCAAGTCGGTGCGCGGCTCATCCCCCGACGGTGCCCTCTACTGGCTGGCCCGCATGATTGAGTCCGGCGAAGACCCGCTGTTCATCGCCCGACGCCTGGTCATACTCGCTTCCGAGGACATCGGCCTTGCCGATCCGCAGGCGCTGACCGTGGCGGTCGCTGCCCAGCAGGCCGTCCACTTCATCGGTATGCCAGAGGGCCGCATTCCCCTCGCCGAGGCCACGGTCTACCTGGCCACCGCGCCAAAGAGCAACACCGCCTACGCTGCCCTGAACGAGGCGATGGCTGACGTACGCCGCCTCGCCAACGACCCGGTGCCTCTGCACCTTCGAAACGCCGTCACAGGCCTGATGCACCAGATGGGCTACGGGAAGGACTACAAGTATTCCCACGACTACGACGGCCATTTCTCGGCCCAGGAATACCTGCCGCCCCAGTTGCAGGGCCGTCGCTACTACCATCCCGGAACAGAGGGCGCCGAGAGGGAAATCGCAGACCGCCTCAGGCGCTGGTGGGGAGAAGATGGATGGGGGTCGGAAAAGACGGAGTGAATGTCCCTGGTTTAGTAGACGCTAACCCTGCTCTGCACTCCCGCTCAGATCAAACACTTCCCCGCTGCAGGCCGTCACCAGGTTCTCCGGCGTGATCATGATCTCCTGCCCCCACACTCCGGCGCCCACGCCCAGTTCCTCCTCTTCCATCAGGCATGCGTCCACGATGGATCGGAAGCCCTCAGGCTGCCAGTGAAACGGCGGTATCGACCCTATCTCGTATCCCGTAACTACTTTCACTGTTTCCGGGGCCGCCAGCTTGATGTTCCGCGATCCCAGTGCCCGCTTCAGTCGGCCCGAGATTGCGTTCTTGTCGCCGCCCAGCATCACCAGCGACCTTTCGCCCGCCGCCGTCTCGAAGATCAGCGTCTTCACCGCCTGTGCCTCCGAGAATCCCAGCGCGTGGGCCACGTTGGCCGCGCCCTTCTCCGTCGTTGATGGAAACTCCAGCCGACGGTGCGGGATGCCCCGCTCCTCGAGATACTTGTGCGCCAGTAAGTCCATAACGATCTGCCTACGTCGACCTCTCAGAGCGTCACTGCAGTATCGGCGACGCGTGAAACACGTGATCACGCAGGATCGCGTAAATGACGTGCCCGATGGCGATGGCCAGCGCCGCGTACGCGATGTGTCGCGTGCGAATGCGCCACCCGCTCCGCCGTTGACTCTCGTCCGCCATCAAACAGCCAGCGCCGCGATGACGTCCGCCGACTGCACCACTTCGGCCTGTCGTGGGAAGATCCGCCCGGTGAGGAAATCGTGAACCTCGGGATCCGAATCAGAGCAGCAGTCTTCCACCACGAACAGGTTGTAGTCCAGGTCCGAGGCGTACCTTACCGTTGACAGCACCACGCCGCTGGTGGCGTAACCCAGGATCACGAGGTCGTGAATGTCGTTGGCACGCAGCGCCACGTCCAGCCCGGTGCCGTACAGTGCATTGACCCGGTGTTTGCCCACCACAACTTCGCCCTCAGCAGGCGCGACGGCCGGGTGTATCACCGCAACCGGGTCGAACACCGCAGGCTGTCCCGATGCCTTCCTCTGCCCGAAAGTCTTGTTTCGCGCCCCGATTTCGGGGTAACCAGGCCGGAACACGGTTGCGCAGTAACACACCATGATTCCCGCATCCCGCGCCGCCTGCTGCAACGCCGCGGTCTTCTCCACCACGGCTCGGTCCACCGCGTGCGCGATGGTCGTCATCATTGCTTCGTAGAAGTCGGCAATGAGCAGCGCGGTGTTTTGCTTGTGCAGGACAATGTCAGCCATCCCGTCCTCCTACGCCGTTGCCGCTCGCACGTCCCGCACCGCAGCGGAGGTCCGCGACAGCGCCTCCTCGATATCCTCGGGGGTGATGTGCCGGTGGGTCACCATCCGAATGGACTGCTTGCCGGGATACGACACCAGTACGCCATGTTCTTTCAGGGCGGCGATGAGTTCGGTCGAAGTCCCCAGGTCTTCGTCCACCTCGAAGTACACGATGTTCGACTGGATGCTCTCCGGGTCGACGCTGAGGCCATCGATGTTCGCCAGCCCTTGGGCAAGCCGTCGCGCGTGCTGATGGTCCTCAGCCAGCCGGTCGACCATCGTGTCCAGCGCGACCAATCCCGCTGCCGCCAGCACGCCCGCCTGCCGCATTCCGCCGCCCAGCATCTTGCGCCATCGCTTGGCACGATCGATGAAGTCCTGCGAGCCGACCAGCACCGACCCCACCGGGCAACTCAGTGACTTGGACAAGCAGAAGCTCAGGTCGTCCACGTCCCGGGTCAGTTCCACAGCCGGCACTTCCAGCGCCACTGCGGCGTTGAAGATGCGCGCCCCGTCGAGGTGCACCGGTACTCCAGCCTCATGGGCCACGTCGCAGACGGCCTTCGTGTCCTCAGGCGTCAGTACCTGCCCGCTGCAGCGGTTGTGAGTGTTCTCCAGGCACACCATGCTGGTGCGAGGGAAATGCGGGTTGCCCGTTGGCCGAATTGCCTCGACAACATCGGCAGGGTTGATGCGGCCCTGCGCATCGTTGGGCACCAAACGAGTCTGTACGCCGCCCAGTGCCGCCTGCCCCGCACTCTCGTTCCAGAACATGTGGGCTTGATCGCCCATGATGATTTCGTCGCCCTTGTCGCTCCACGCCAGCGTTGCGATGAGGTTGCTCATCGTGCCGCTGGACGTCAGGAGTCCCGCTTCCTTGCCCAGCAGGGCGGCGGACCGCTCCTGCAGTTCGTTGATCGAAGGGTCTTCCCCGAAGACGTCGTCTCCCACTTCTGCGGCTGCCATGGCCCGCCTCATCTCGTCGGTGGGTTTGGTAACGGTGTCGCTGCGCAGGTCAATCGCTGTCATGCGGCCCTCTACTTGCTGCTGATAATTTCGACGCCTGAATTTCGCCCATTCTAGCAGTATTGCCCGGAATTGGGGAAAATTCTTCGCCAGACCAGCCACATTTCAGGCGCGTGATATCGTCACCAATTGTCGTGGGCGTTGCGACCAGGGGAGAGCAGCGAACCAATGACATTTCTCGCTTGCCAGCAACAGTGACGCGCACCTACTGTAGATACGGAGATATCGGGCAAGACAGGGCAATCTGCGGGGGCTTGTTCGCTGACAACAGATGTCAGAAGCGCCAGAGAATCAGCACGGTCTCGGCGGATTTATTATTTCTGGCCGGATTTGGCCACAAATGACAGGGAATTTAATATTTTATGCAGGAATAGGTCAGGAAGCTAAAGGCGGCGAAATCTGGGACACCTACGTCTGAGAAAAGGATGTAAAATGAGACGAAGAGAGTAGTGATGACCACCCCGATAAACGGTTTCCAGGACATCCTCGACGCAATGGAGCGCGATCCGGCGCTGCGGGATGCCTTGCGCCGCCAAATTCTGACTGAAGAACTCCTCCAGGTCCCCGTCCGACTGGAAAGAGTCGAGGCGGACATCCAGACGCTCAAAGAAGACGTGAGTGTCCTGAAGGATGACGTCAAGGTCCTCAAGGAAGACGTAAGCGTCCTCAAGGAAGACGTGAGCGTCCTCAAGGAAGACGTGAGCGTACTGAAGGAAGACGTGAGCGTCCTCAAGGAAGGCCAGGCCAGACTCGAAGTTGAGTTCGGCATAATGGGCGGAAGAGTCAGCAGGCTGCTGGGCGCCGATTACGAGACCCATGTAGCCACCTACGCCCATAGATTTCTCCGTCGCAACTTGGGCATAGCAGCTTCCGTGTTCTCCTGCCAGCGCGAAAGGGCCGCCCTGACAAGGCTCCTGGACGAGGCAGAAGCGAAGGGTCTCATCGATGCGCGGGAGACGGATGAACTGGACAGAACGGATCTGATTCTCACTGCTGATGGGCCAACCGACTACATCGTCGCAGAGGTTTCACTCACGATCCAGCAGGATGATATCGACCGTGCCACTGAGCGGGCCGGGCTCCTCGCCAAGGCCACTGCTGAAACCGTAGCCCCGTTCGCCATCGGTACTAGGGAAGAGGCCAATCTCAGCAGGGGAGACGTCAGGGTAATCCTCGTCCCGGAGCCCCAAACTCCCTGAGTTTGTGAGAGGGCTCTGCTCGCGCACGGTCGACAGTTGCCGATTCTCCGGATCGACGGTACGGCAGGGAGGGTCGCGTCTGTGGGACCGGAGGTACGCTCCTCGCAGCTGCCAACCTTGCCAAACCCTGGTGCCCAGCCTAAGATGATTCTCGGAGTCCATCCGCCCGGGGAGTATGCACTTTGCGACAGAGCGCAGTTTCCTTCCAGACAGCCGGCTTATCCTTCGAGGGCGTCATGGCCCAACCCGACGCCACTGGTGGACCTTGGCCTGGGGTGGTCATCTGTCACCCACATCCGTTGCACGGCGGCTCGATGCACAACAACGTCGTGATGGCGCTGGCCCTGGGCCTCGTAGAAGAGGGCTTCGTTACTCTTCGCTTCAACTTCCGCGGCGTAGGCGACAGCGAGGGGTCGCATGGCGAGGGGGAGACCGAGTACCAGGAGGTGCTCGGCGCACTGGACTTGATCAAGGCATGGCCCGACACACGCGGCAAAATCGGGCTGGTGGGCTACTCATTCGGGTCCGGCGTCATACTGCGTCACTCTGACCTGCACAAGGAAGCCGATGCAGTTGCCCTCGTGTCACCCGCCCAGCGTTACATAAGCGCCAGTCCGCTCAAGACCAGCAAGCTGCCGTCGCTGATTGTCGCGGGCGATCGCGACCGCATTGTAGATGTGGAACAGCTGGATGCTGAACTCAGCGCCTTCGAGCGGAGGCCTGAAAGCCAGATCTTTGAAGGGGTTGATCATTTCTGGTACGGCCACGAAGGCAGACTCGTGCCTGAGGTTGCCCGTTTCTTCGTGGAGCAGCTCAAGTAGGTAATGATGTCCCCGATCTCTCCTGCCTCAGGCAAGACCCAACACCCGCCGTCGAATGAATTGAAGAAGCACTCCCCTGGCCCATGACTTCCCCTTCAGATACCGGAGGGCGGAGAGTTCCTGATGGTGTCTCTGCCGGCAACACCACTGCGTCCCGCCCCCCGATTTACAGGGATTTTATTCTCATCCAGCTGGCGGTGCTGGTATTTTTCCTGGACCAGTTTTCAAAGTACCTGGTCCGTGAGTTCCTGCTCCTCTATCACTCCTTTCCGGCTGACGGCTTCCTGCGGGTAACCCGCACTTTCAATACCGGCAGCATCTTCGGCATATTCCAGGGACAGAACACTGCCTTTATTCTCGTTTCCTTTGTTGGCGTGGCGGTGCTGATTCTGATCTACCGCAGCCAGCGGTTTCCTACGGCCCTGCTGAGGCTGAGCCTTGGTTTGCAGCTCGGAGGGGCCTTTGGCAACCTGCTGGATCGAGTGCGATTGGGGCACGTGACCGACTGGGTTGATGTTGGTCCGTGGCCAGTTTTCAACCTGGCGGATGCCAGTATAGTGTGCGGCCTCATCCTCCTGGCATGGCTGTTCATCATGTCGGAGAAGTCGCAAAAAGAGTCGGCCCCAGTCCGGGACGCCTACGATTTCTGTCCAGTATGCGACGGGGAAATGCGGAGACTGCCCTCGGCTGACAACAGCGTTTCCAGTTGGCGCTGCTCGAACTGCGGCGTCCGCGAACGGCTTCTGCCCGTGCAGCCCACGACAGTGGAGGCAGGGACCGAAGGATTGGACGAATGATCCGGTCTGAGCACAACATAGTCGTCGAAGTGGGAGAGTTGCGGCTGGACCAGTTTCTGGCTCAACAGGAAATGGGCCTGACCCGCAGCCGCCTCCGCCAGCTGATCGACGAAGGCTTGGTTAAGGTCAATGACACCATCGTAAAGCCGGCCCACCGAGTCCGTTCCGGGGACCGCGTGCTGGTGACGGTGCCGCCTCCGCGTCCTTCCGTCGCTGTTCCCCAGGATATCCCCTTGGCCGTCGTCTACCAGGATGCAGCACTGGTGGTGATCGACAAGCCCGCTGGACTCGCTGCCCACCCAGGGCCCGGCCATCCTGACCGCACGCTGGTGAACGGGCTGCTCGCGCTCTGCCCCGACATACAGGGCATCGGTGGCGAGATTCGCCCCGGAATAGTGCACCGCTTGGACAAGGACACCTCCGGCCTGATGATCGCGGCCAAGACAGAAGCAGCACACCATGACCTGTCGCGTCAGATCAAGGATCGGCTCGTCGAAAAAGGCTATCTGGCATTGGTTGAAGGTGCGCCACCTCAGGAGTCCGGCGTTATCGATGTCCCCATCGGGCGGGATTCCCGCCGCCGTACCCGCATGGCCGTCACCACCGATGGCCGGGACAGCCGCACCGGGTATCGTCTGCTGGAGCGGGCGGGAGGGTACAGCCTGCTGGAACTGCGGCTCCACACCGGGCGCACCCACCAGGCCCGGGTCCACCTGGCCTGGCTCGGCCATCCCATCCTCGGCGACGCCGTCTACGGCAAGCGCAGCCGGCTTCTCCCCCGCCACTTCCTCCACGCCCACAGCCTTGCCCTTGCCCACCCGTCTACGGGAGAACCGCTCCGGTTCTCTTCCCCTCTGCCCGACGATCTCGTGGCAGCCCTCGAAGCCGTCCGCCGCGGCGAGACCTGAGGCCAGACAAGCGGGCAAAAGCAACTACCTCTACCTCTGTGAATGGCGAGTGACGAGACGGTGCAGCAACCACCAATTAATGGATCCTTCGGTGGACTCTCATCCTCTGCCGCACTCTTGGCCATCGTCGCCATTCTGCTTATTGCAGTTGGTTGCCAGCCGGAGCAGCGGTTGGAAGAGGAGACATCCATCCCTGCTCAGGCTGCAATGCTCACCGAGCAATCCGCCACCGAGCCGTCAGTGGCGCAGACCCCCGCCACGCCTGCGGAGCGCCCCGCGGCAACAGCGACGATTCCCCCAACAGGGAACCCCACGCCGGTTCCCGCTTCCACCGCCATCGTCCCCAGCCGAATCACTCCTCCGGTGGACATCCAGGACTTCGTGGACCGCTCTCATGTCATCGTTATCGGGACGGTCAGTGGCGTGGAAGGGCCCGTTGAGGACCTGGGCTACAGCGCGGACAACACATACCTGGAATTCATCAGGTATGACCTGGAGAACTCTCAACACCTCCCGTCAATCACCATGACCTACTATGAGCTTGAACTGGAAGAAATCGTGCAGGACGATGGCAACATTGGCAGCAACGCCTTCGTCCGCATGCATGGCACTCCGGATTCCTATGAACTTCAGGTTGGAGACCGGCTGTTGTTTGCCATGTCCCCCAACCCGGACTTCAGGAGCTACAGTCCAGACAGTAACTGGGGCATGATATTTCTTGACGGCAGCGAGTTGCGTTATTTCAACGGCCGGTCCTTGCCCTTTGAAGAAGTCTCAGATGAGGAATCCCTGGTTGCAGCGATAGAGGCTGCCTTGCCAGGCCGCGTCACGACCCCTCCGAGCGTGCGATGGAACCCGCAGCTGGGCGAAGGACAGTGGGACGGCGCAGTGGGCAGGCGGACAATCTGGAGCGGTTGGGGCGGGTCCGACATGGCCATGCATCGGTCGCCCCTGGACACCCAGGACTACGCCAACCGGGCAGAAGCCATCGTCGTAGGGAGAATTATCGAGATAGGTGACCTTCACGTTCTTGGGTGGGAGGACCCTGATCCTGATCTGTTGGAGAAGCTCGCCGAGGCCGGCGTGCGCCCGCAGGGCCTTGCAGTTACTGACTATCTCATCGAGGTTGAAAGCTCTCTGCTGGACGATGGCGGCGTTTCATCGACGATCTCTTTGCGACTGCTGGGCATACACAGTCCGAGACGTCCTCAGATAGGAGAGAGGTTCCTGTTTTCGTTGAGGGTGGACCATGAGCTTAGAAGCTATGGAGCCTGCTGTGACTGGAACCTGATCGTCCTCGATGATGGGCCGCTGCGATTTCTCGACGACGAGGAGCCGGCCTTCGACGAAGTGAGCGACGAAGAGTCGCTCATTCTTTCCTTGGAGTCGGCTCTGGAGAATTGGGAACAGAGCTGCCCGGAGAACTGGCCAAAGCGACCGGGATTCGAAACCAATGAGCGCGATTGCTGATGCCGCAATTGCTGATGCAAGGAGTGGGCGCCTCGCCCACTCCTCGCATCGGTCTCGAATTTCCTGTGAATCCGGGAGGGCTAGGCTATTTCCCTTCCTTGATCCAGTCCGAGACCTTCTCGGCGATCATGATGGTGGTCCCATTGGTGTTGGCGCGAATGACATCGGGCATGACCGATGCGTCAATGACCCGCAGGTTCTCCAGCCCGTGCACCCTGCAGTACTGGTCCACCACGGCCATTGGGTCGCTCGCCGGGCCCATCTTGCAGGTACCGGCAATGTGGTGCTGGGTGTATGCGTTCCGAAGGATCCAGTTGTCCAGTGATTCGTCGGACTCGAGATCGGCCGCGGTCGGATTGAGAACCTCGGCAATGTGATCCGCCATTGTCGGATGTTCGGCTATACGAATGGCGGTGCGGATAGCTTCCCGCATGCGTTCCCGGTCATACTCGGCGGAGAACAGCTGGTAGTCGAGACGTGGCTGCACGTGCGGGTCGGCGGTGGTCAGGGTGATCTCGCCGGCTGAGGTGGCATTCTGCAAACCGACGCTCAGCCCCCAGTGGAACTCGTCGCCCTCGTAGCTTACGCTGGCCGGCCTGTGTTCACTGGTCATCAGCGTCGGCGTGATCTGGAAGTCAGCGCGGGTTCGCGACCCCGGGGTGCTGAATCGCAGGCCCACCTGTATCGTGGGCGTCTCCACGTCAGCAGGCTCCCCATATCCACGGAAAACCATGTACGCCGCTGGGTGGTCGCAGAAGTTCTTGCCCACGCCCGGTAGGTCGTGCGCCGACTCGATGCCCAGTACCGCCAACTCGTCTTTGGGACCAATACCTGAAAGCAGCAGAGCCTGGCAGGAGCCGATGGTTCCTCCGCTGAGGACTATCTGTTCGCCCTCCACGGTGAAGACCTCACCGCCACTCTCGGCCTGCACGCCGACGGCCTTCTTGCCGTCGATGAGCACGCGGTGAACGGTGACGTTTCCTCGCACCGTCAGGTTCAGTCGGTGACGTCCCTGTGACAGGTAGGAGAGAGACGTGCTCATCCGCACGCCGTCGATATTGTTGAGCGGCCGGACGCCGATGCCATTGGAATCGGGAGAATTTTGGTCCGGGTCTTCGGGAAAGCCCACGCCAACGCAGGCATCGTAGAAGGCGGTGGATACCGGAATCCATTCCTCCTTCTTGAACCGGCGTATGGGCAGCGGCCCTTCGTTGCCGTGGAAGTCGTCCCCCGGATGGTCCCAGTCGTTTTCCATTTTCCGGAAATACGGCAGGCAACTGGTGAAGGCCCACTCGTCGTTGCCCCACGAAGCCCAGTTGTCGTAGTCTTCCGGGACACCCCTGAATATGACCTGGCCGTTGATTGCGCTTGACCCTCCCGTTGCTTTGCCTCGAGGGATGATCATTGGCTCACTCTGAGCATCGTTGGCAATTCCCCGCAGGTCCCAGCTGTGAGGGCCGTACGCAGAACGCCACACGTTGTACCCACGCTTCAGGTCATCGGGCAGATTTTCAAACTCCGGATAGTCGGGCCCAGCTTCAAGCAGAAGGACGGACTTGTCCGGATCTTCGGAAAGGCGGGTGGCCACCACGCAGCCGGCCGACCCGCCGCCCACCACGATGTAGTCGTATTTCATAGCCCAGAACCTCCATGCATCAATATCGGAAAGCGCGCCGCCACAGAGGTGACGGCAAACAGCGCCAATTATAAATGGGGAATCAACCCCAGGTTACGAAATCTGCACTGAATATTCACTTTCGGCAATGAGCCGTACTATTGAGGTGGAAGGAGTTAACATAAATTTGAAAATAGTCCGTATACGTCGCCAAATGACTGTCAGGCCGACGGCATTTGTTGACAAATGCTGGTTCCTTCCCTAACGTATGGCAACCGGACGGGCTATGCCTGTACCTGTTGTTTTGGGCACCCGACATCAGCTCACCGGGAAGGAAATGACGTATGGCTGCCACTTTTGAAGAAACCGGAGCAGACATAGAAGGTTTATCGCTGGCGGAAACGACTGGCGGTGATAACACAGCCCCGATTATCAAGGTTGAATCCATCTGGAAGGTCTTCGGGAGAAATCCGGACAGAGCGCTGGCTCCCCAGAATTCCGCCAAAAGCAAGCCGGAGCTTCAGTCGGAACTCGGTGTCGTTGTCGGTCTTCACGATGTTTCTTTCGAAGTCCACAGGGGCGAGACCTTCGTCATCATGGGCCTGTCGGGAAGCGGCAAGTCAACCATGGTTCGTTGCCTCATCAGGTTGATTGAGCCCACGGCCGGTTCCATCGTCATCGAAGGTGAGGACATCACCGAGATGACTGACCGTGAACTTATGGAGTTCCGGCGCGATAAGATTGCCATGGTCTTTCAGCACTATGGGCTGATGCCCCACCGCAACGTGCTGGAAAACGCGTCATGGGGCCTCGAGGTGCAGGGCATGCCGGAGCCCGAACGCCACGCTCGAGCCCGCGAGGTGCTCAGCATGGTGGGGCTTGAGGGTTGGGAGCAGGCTTACCCTCGACAGCTCTCAGGCGGAATGCAGCAGCGGGTCGGTTTGGCGCGAGCTCTCGTGGTGGACACCGACATTATGCTGATGGACGAGCCGTTCAGCGGTCTCGACCCCCTCATCCGGCGTCAGATGCAGGACGAACTGCTTCGTCTCCAGGACGAACTCCAGAAGACCATTGTGTTCATTACCCACGACCTGAACGAGGCCCTGAAACTGGGCAGCCGCATCGCAATCATGCAGGATGGCCGCGTCGTACAGATCGGTTCTCCAGAAGATATAGTCCTGCGCCCCGAGGCCGAGTACGTCGGCGACTTCACACAGGACGTTCGGCTCGAGGGCGTTCTCACGGCCAGCAGAGTGATGGTTCCTCCCAAGGCCACGGTCCTGGGTCACCAGGGACCCAGAGCGGCCCTCCACACCATCGGCGCAAGCGACGGCGACGCCGCATGGATCGTAGACCGCAGCCAGCGCTACATTGGCCTTCTTACCATCGCCAGGGCAAACGATGCGCTGAAGGCCGGAATCAATCGGCTTGACCTGGGGCTGGGCTACGTTAACCAGGGATATGAAACGGTCAGCCCCGAAACTACCTTCGACGTGCTCATTCCCATGGCAATGACCAGCGATTATCCAATCCCCGTTATCGACGGCGACAACAGGCTCGTTGGCGAGATTCACCGCAGCGCCCTGGCAGAGGCGCTTGCTGAGACCTCAGCAGCCGACGCGGATTACGAAGCCAACGCCGTCGTCAACGCCGCCCTCGCCGCCGAGGCCGAGGCGGACCGGCAGCCCACTGCCGACTAGAAAGCCAGAGACCATCATTGGACCGGCCACGACGGCCGACCGTTCGGCGTTACCGCGATTCCCTGTCCCACTGGAGGCGATTGTGGCTGATATCACCGGAGACAGAATAGAAACCCCGGGCTGGGAAGGCCAACAGGAATCGGACTCTCTCGCAGAAAGGCCCATCCTCAAGGCGCTTCGCCCCTTCTATCTCCGCCTGATTGGCGCAGGAGTCCTTGTCCTCCTGCTCATAGTGTGCCTGGCAATCTGGGGATCCGGCATGGAGTTCCCCACCACGGTCTCCTCTTCCGAAGTCTCCACTTCCGGCGGCGGCTCCATAACTCTCGAGAGGAGTATCCGTGACGTTACCGGCTCGGCTATCGATGACGGCGTGCGTTGGGTCACCCGTGAGGGTAGTTGGCTCTTCGATGGGCTGAGCCTCGCCGTAACTCATGCTCTGATCAATATCGAGAAGGCGCTGAAGTGGCTGCCCTGGCCCGTCATTGTGGTGGCGATGGCCATCGCCTCCTACGCTGTCGGCCGCCTGCCTCTCCTGATTTTCACACCACTGGTATTGCTCTTCATCGGGTTCATGGGCCTCTGGGAAAACACCATCGACACCATTGCCCTGATGTTGGTCGCCGTTGCCGTTTCTGTAGGCGTTGGTTTCCCGCTGGGAGTGCTCGGCGCCAGAAACCAACTCGCAGATAACATAATGCGCCCCATTCTTGATGGCATGCAGACCATGCCCAGCTTCGTTTACTTGATCCCAGGTATCCTATTCTTTGGACTGGGCAAGCCGGCAGGTATCTTTGCCACCATAATCTACGCCGTGCCCCCAGTGATCAGGCTCACCAACCTGGGTATCCGGCAGGTCTCTCCCGAGACCGTTGAGGCGGCCCGTTCCTTCGGCGCGTCCCCGGTCCAGCTGCTGGCAAAAGTGCAGGTCCCGATGGCCCTGCCCACCATCATGGCAGGCGTCAATCAGACGACCATGATGGCCCTGGCCATGGTCACGATTGCCAGCATGGTCGCGGCTGGTGGTCTCGGCGACAACGTACTCAGGGCGTTGCAGAGAAACGAGCCAGGCAACGGCGCTATCGCCGGCGTGTCCATCGTGTTCCTGGCTATCGTGATTGACCGGATTACCCAGGCGGCCGCGCGAAGTAGACAGGAATCCATCACGGGTGGGCACTGATCCATGCGGGGTGGCGCCCGCTTCTATTTTAGTGGGGTTGATTTGAGATTGGTGCCAAGAGCATCAGCTGACAATGCTCTGAGGTTTGACAGACCGAAATGACGCTGATATAAGGTTTAGGCTTGGGCTTGGTACCAATCTGGGTAGAGCGACGGATTTCACAGTAGTACCAGGCAGGAATCATCCAAATTTGAGCCCCAATAGAGGGTGGAGGTTAAAGTCTTGCTGACACGGAGCAGAATCGTCCCGCTAGCGATTTTCTTGGCCATCATGGCCATGATGGCGGCAGTGGCCTGCGGATCGACGGAGACGGTCGAAGTCACCAGGGTTGTCGAAGTCGAGAAGGAAGTTACAGTAGTTGAGGAAAGGGAAGTCCCTGTTACCCAGGTAGTAACCGAAGTAGTAGTCGAGACGGAAACCGTCGTTGAAGAGAGAGAGGTCGAGGTCACTGTAGTAGTGACTGAGGAAGTGATGGTCGAGGCCCCCGAAGGCCCCAAAGAGACTATCATCTTCGGCGACCTCAACTGGGCCAGCGCCCTGCTGCAGAACCGCATCGCCCAGTTCATCGTGGAGTTCGGCTACGGATATCCGACCGACGTCAAGTTCGGCGCCACGTTGCCCCTCTTCGAAGGTCTGAAGAACGGCGACACCAATGTCACCATGGAAATTTGGCTGCCCAACCAGGACGAGGCTTGGAACAAGGCCCGCGAAGAGGGCGCCGTGCTGTCCGTGGGCAAGAGCCTTGGATCCGACTGGCAGTCCGCCTTCGTGATTCCGGCTTACCTGCAGGAGCAGTACCCGGATCTCGACAGCGTCGAGGACTTGAAGGACCAGAAGTTCAAGGACCTGTTCAAGACCGCAGAGACTGGCGACAAGGCTCGCCTGGTTTCCTGCGTCATCGGCTGGGCCTGCGAACTGGTCAACGCTGCTCAGATCACGGCCTATGGTCTTGACGACCACGTTGAGATCGTCAACCCCGGCGACGGCTCTGCCTTGAATGCCGACGTCTACGGCGCCTACGAGCAGGAAGAGCCGTGGCTCGGCTATCAGTGGGGCACCAACGACCCGGCCCTCAAGCTGGATCTGGTCCGCCTTGAGGAGCCCGCCTACACCGACGAGTGCTGGTTCACCACCAAGGCCTGCGCTTATGAGGATGCCACCATTCTCATTGCCGTGAATCCCGACCTGCCCGCCGCTGCGCCCGATATCATTGACATGCTGCGCAACTGGGACTTCAATATCGGCATTTACAAGTCCGTCGTCCAGTGGCAGGACGCCAACCCTGATGCTGACACTGCCTCTACCGCCCTCTGGTGGTTGAGCGAAAACGAAGGCATCTGGGGTGGTTGGGTTACTTCAGAGGCAGCAGAGGGCATCAAGGCAGCCCTGGCAGCCGGTGATGAACCCGAGGGCTGGCCTGAGGAATAACTCTCGGCCAAACCGCAACTACTCTGGGCATCACAGGCGGCCTGATGGAAATCAGGCCGCCGTTCGGTTGTTGGCTGTCTGACCCTCTGCCGCCCTATCGGGTACAATAAAATTAGGACCCGGAAACGGGAAACAGTCATGCACCAACTCTCCCAACAACAGTCCGAGCGGCTCCTCCGCTATCACGACCAGAGCGTGCGGCTGCTTCGCGACGCCATGAACGAAGCGAGGCAGGCCCGCTGGCTCCGATGCGAAGAGCTGCTGTGGGGAAGTGTCACGTCGGCCGTAAGGGGCGTGGCTCTCAGCAGGGGCGAGGAGGTCGAGGGTCGGCAGGCTATCGTGGAATATGCTCGTGCCCTCGGGCAGGAGATGAACGATCGCAGGGTGCGAGACGCATTCAGCCGTCTCGATTCTTTCGGAGATGCCGCCGACCGGGTGCGAGAGTCCCGGTCCGGCGCCCAGCGTCTTGTAGCCATCCTGGAAGACATTACATCCGCGGTTGAGCGCCTTTGGGATCTGTTCCCTCAGTTCGATGAGGACCTGGACTACGATGAACAGTGACAGGGATGCAGGGTCCGTGCCGCCCGTTGAAGGCAATGATCAAGGTCGACCTCGTACCGTGGCCATCCATACGCACGGCTGCAAACTGAACCAGGCCGACAGCCAGACGCTGGCTCGCGAGTTTCGCGAGGCCGGATATCGGCTGGTGCATCCTTCCGCCCAGGCAGACGTGGTCGTGCTGAACACCTGCACCGTAACCGCCACCGCCGACTCCAAGGCAAGGCAGTTCCTTCGTGCCGCCCGCCGCCGCAATCCTGATGCCGTCGTAGTCGCCACTGGCTGCTATGCACAGCGCGCTCCCGCCGAACTGGAAGACTTGCCCGGGGTCTCGCTCGTCATCGGCAATACCGGCAAACGATCACTCCTGGAATCGGTCCAGCAGTCCATACCGCAAGCCGACGCGCCTCCCGCTCCGATGCAAGAGGACTTGCGTAAAGCAATCGGACGAACGCGGGCCATGGTCAAGATCCAGGAGGGATGCGATCAGGTATGCGCATATTGCATCGTACCCAAGGTGCGAGGACGAGAGCGCAGCATCCCGCCGGAAGACATCGTCGCGCAGATCAATCGCCATTCTGCCGAAGGCATTCACGAAGTAGCTCTGACTGGGACGCAGCTGGGGAGCTACGGGTTTGACCTCGAAGGCATGACGCTGGTCGCGTTGCTGCATCGTATCTTGGCCGAAACCCGGGTGGAGCGGTTGCGGGTGTCTTCGCTGCAGGCCCACGAAATTACGGAGGACCTTCTGGGGCTGTGGCGCAACTCGCGACTGATGCCTCACTTCCACATCCCGTTGCAGAGCGGATGTGACACGACCCTCCGCGCCATGCGACGCCGTTACGACACAGACAGATTCTCCGCGGCAGTGGAATCCGTGCGGAGTATGTACCCTGACGCTGGCGTGACAACCGATATCATCGTCGGGTTTCCGGGCGAGTCAGCCGCCGATTTTTCTGAAAGCATCGACTTCGTCCGGGCGATGCGCTTCTCGGATATCCACGCATTCCCCTATTCCCCCCGGCCTGGCACCTCGGCTGTTTACCTGGGCGGACACGTCCATGAAGAGGACAAGCGCGCCAGGATGGGAGAAATGCTGTCATTGTCGGCAGAATCCCGGCTCGATTTCAGGCAGGGCCAGTTGGGTTCCCGTCGCAGTGTGTTGTGGGAAAAGGTTTCCGGCAGTTCCGGAAGATGGACTGGTCTGACGGACAATTACCTGAGGGTCAGGACAGCCAGCGATTCCTCGTTATCAAACCGGATCACTGGCGCGAGGTTGCAGGCCCTCGATGGAGACTGGGTAACGGTCCAACTGGAGGAGTAGCACCCGCTACGATCGATTCCGGGAGAAACTCCTCCCAACCCGCACAGGGCCAAAAAAGTCCGCCCCTCCACGTATGGGAGGGGCGACATTTATTTTGCGTGTGCCGTCACGGGTTTGACGGATTGACGCCTCGGGCTATAGGTCAACGGGACGGAGAAATCCCATCCCTCCGCGACGTTCAAGGTAGCCGGCGCGTACGTCATGCCCGTGGGAGAACACCAGCAACCAGCCTTCCCGCTCGGCCCGGAACAGCAGTTCTTTCTTCTGTTCCAGGGTCACCTCCGGCGAGCTGTCGAAGGCCGATATCGCCACCAGGTTGAGGTGATGCGGCGTTGGCACGATGTCGCCCAGGTACACCACCCGTTCCCCGCCGTGATTGAACATCACCATCTGGTGTCCGGACGCGTGCCCGTCGGTTACGACCACGTTGAGTCCGGGAAGAATCTCCCTGTCGCCGTCGAGGAACTCCAGTTGACCTCGCTCGTCGATGGGAAGAAAGTTGTCCGAGCGATGAGAATGATTGGCTCGCTCATTGGGATTGCAAGCTTCATGCCAACAGCTCTGCTGAACGTAGTACCGGGCCTTGGTGAATGTGGGAACAATGTTTCCGGCCCGGTCCAGGCGGGTGCATCCGCCGGAATGGTCGAAGTGGAGGTGAGTGAGCACCACTGCGTTGATGTCCTTTGGTGTGAGACCGACCGATTTGAGCCCCCGCAGCAACCTGCTGGGGACCAGGCCCAGCTTTTCTCGGTCGATGTCCATCATGTCCTTGGAGCCGATGCCCGTATCTATGAGGATGTTTTGTCCACACGACTGCAACAACAGGCAATTCAGCCCCAGGGTCATACGGTTCTTGCGATCGGTGGCGACGCTGTTCTCCCAAGTTTCCTTGGGAACTGGACCGAACATGGAGCCGCCGTCAATCTTCATTACTCCATCGCTGATTATCTTGATGTTTGTTGACATCTTCATCCACCCATAACCCTTGTAGATTGAATAGTCAGGGCCTTGCTGCAAAGCCTGTCGAGGCCACCGGGCCGTGCATTCCTGATGACACAGGAACGCTGAAGAAAAAGAAATAGTGCAGAAAAAATGAGGAATACGGCCTCAAGCTCGACAACGCATTACGGCAACATCCTGAACACCGGGAAATCCCGGATGGGTTCGAGCTATCTTCACCTCCTTGCAGAGAGTTTTCTCTCGTCGAGAACTGGTCCAACGATCGATGCCACCCGCCGCAAATCCAGTACAAGTCTGCCCAACCACACCCTGGTAGCAATATGTATAGCAGTTAAATCACAAACCAAGAAAATGTCAAGCCAAAATATGAGAATAATATAAATTATGTACAAAAAATACATTATTCGGCACAGCGGCGCCAATGCTGACCGCTCGCACCCAAAGAACCTGCTGGGTGCTATACTACCGGCACACCATTCGGCCGGTGTGTGACGGCCGGTGCCTATTGAGGCAGCCCCCATCAGGAGCGGTTCATGGCAGTGACGACAGGTTCAGGACAAGAGATACATCAACAGGAACTCTCCGAAATGGCTCACTTGATGCGAAGGGCCGGTTTCGGGGCGACCTTTGAAGAACTGGAGCAAGCTCTTTCCGAAGGTTACGAAGCGACGGTGGAGCGGCTGTTGCATCCCGAAGATGCGCCCGAATGGGACGATACGACGTTTCGCCGCTACCACGTTGATCAGAACAGCGTCATGCTCATTGAGAGCGCCCAGTCCTATTGGCTATATCGCATGGTCAATTCCCCGAGGCCTCTCGAGGAGAAAATCGCTCTCTTCTGGCATGGGCTTTTTGCGACCGCATATGGCAAGCTGAACCATGCCAAAGCCGTCGTAAATCAGACCAACACTTTCCGGAGACACGGATTGGGCACCTTCCGGAACCTGCTGTCCGAACTGTCACGGGACCCGGCAATGATCTTCTGGCTGGACAACAAGGACAACCACAAGGACGCCCCCAACGAAAACTACGGTCGAGAGCTGCTGGAACTGTTCTCCATGGGCATCGGTACCTATTCCGAGGCTGATGTCAAAGCCGCCGCCCGTGCCTTCACGGGCTGGACCATCGCCAACCAGGACTACATGAGCGTGCGTGCTTCCAGGGATTCCATCTGGCCCCACGGCCGGCTCGACTGGCAGTTCGTCTATCGCGAGGAAGATCACGACGACAGCCCCAAGACTTTCCTGAATCAGACTGGCCGGTTTAATGGCGAGGACATCCTTGACATAATATGCGGCCACCCGGCTAGCAGTTGGTTCCTTGCCGGAAAGCTCTACAGCTTCTTCGTGTCTGACCAGCCCAATGAGGCTGCCACCCAGGAGATTGCTGAGGACCTGCGCCGGACCGGAGGAGACGTTCGCTCGGCAATGCGGACCATCTTGATGTCAGACTTCTTCAGAGCCGAAGAGACCCGGCAGTCCAAGGTAAAGAGCCCGGCAGAAGTTGTGGCAGGAGTGGCCCGTCTGGCAGGGGCTTTCGGCGCGCCACGATGGAACATCGTCAACCTGGCCCTGGACGCGAATTTCATGGGCCAGGAAATACTGAATCCTCCCACCGTGGAAGGCTGGCACACGGGCACCGAGTGGGTGGACACCGGAACGCTCATGGAGCGGGTCAACTCCGCCGCACAGTTGCTTGGGGATCCCACGCAGCCGGGGGTCAGGGGAATCATACGGCGTTTGCGAGAAAACGGCGCGACCTACTCGGCCGATGAGCTGGTGGACTCCTGCATCTCCCTCTGCGGCTCGCTGGAAGTGTCGGACGCGACTCACCGCGAACTGACTGCCTACGTCGCTTCGCAGGGAGAACTGAGCTTCGACTCGACTATCCAGGACGGGTGCGTCGAGCAGCGGATAGCCGACCTGCTCCAGCTCATAGTGTCCACCAGGGAGTACCAGATGGCATAGGGCGCGGCGAGTGCAGCGTCAAGTGCTTCGCCAAGAGGTTTACTACTTGCGATGACCACCACAGCAGCGATTCGATACAGCCACACCGTGGGCTCACTATCCAACCAGGGGCGTGGTTTCCAGAACCCGGTGGATGTGGCGCTGGACTCCCAGGGCGTGATGTATGTGCTCAGCCGCGCCGGGCCCGAACTGCCCATCCGTCTCCCGTACAAGCGCATCTCCATGTGCACTGTTGATGAGGAGTACCTCGGAGAGTTCGGCACGGGTGGAATCAATCGTGGCGAGTTCTGGTGGCCCAGTTCCCTCGCCTTTGACAGCAGGGACCGTCTGTACGTGGCGGACGAGGCGCTGAATCGAATTACTGTCTTCGCCACCACGGGTGAGGTGCTGGACCTCTGGGGGGAAGAGGGAAATGCGCCCGGCCAGCTCAATATGCCTTCCGGAATAGTCGCAGACAGCGAAGATAACCTGCTCATTGCCGATAGCGGCAACCACCGCATACAGAAGTTCGCCGCTGACGGTTCTTTCATAGGCGCCTGGGGGCAACCCGGCGATGATGCAGGCCAGTTCAGTTCCCCGTGGGGAGTCGCCCTGGACCGAGACGGTTTCATTTACGTGTCTGACTGGGGAAATGACAGGATACAGAAGTTCTCCTCGGACTGGGTCTTCGTCTCCCAGTTTCCAGGCCCCGGCTCTTCGGTGCCTGTTGAGCAGCGCATTAGCCGCCCTGCAGGACTGACCGTGGGTGGGCACGGCAACATCTACGTGGCCGACTGGGGCAACGAACGGGTGCGTGTGCTCTCTCCGGAAGGGGAGCTGCTGGCCACCCTTCGCGGAGAATCGAGAACCCCGAGTTGGGCCAATGAATATTTCGAAGCAAACCCGGAAGAGGGCGCGCTGCGAATTGAATCAGACCTGTCGCCTGTGGTGAGTCCCCTGGGAGGATTCGGCTCCAACGCCGACAGGGAAGAATCAGCCAACGTGGAAAAGCTGTTCTGGGGACCCACCGCGGTCAAGCTCGATGGCAAGGGCAATCTGCTGGTCGTCGATAGCTGTCGTCATCGCATTCAAGTCTATAGCTGGGGCGGCCACGCGGAGTAAGAATGGCTCAGGATAACCAGGGTCCGGCACAGCTTGATCTTGCCGATCAGCAGGCTATAGCCCGGCGAACGGGTCTCTTTTACGGCTGGTTCGTCGTAGCTACCGCCATGTTCATTGCGGCTGTGACCACGGGCGCTCGCAACGGTTTCGGCGTGTTCGTGGTGCCGATGAGCGAAGAGTTCGAGTGGAGCCGCACCGCCATTTCCGTAGCAGCAGGCACCGGATGGCTGATGAACGGGATCACGCAGCCCCTGCTTGGCCACGTGTTCGACAGATTCAACTCGCGTAGGGTCATACTCATCAGCCTGCTGGTGGTCGGCCTGGCCACTGCCAGCCTCAGCCTCACCGGTGTGTTCGGCGAGGGCGTGGCCCTGTACGTCCTGATATTCCTGTTCAGCTTCGTCCTGTCCTCCGCCATGAGTGGCGCATCCATCGGCACCCTGATGCCGCTCTTGGCTCGGTGGTTCGCGAAACGCCGGACCTTCGTGCTGGGACTGGTGGCCTCCGGCTCTTCCATTGGCGGCCTGATATTGATTCCCTTCAGCGCCTACATGGTCGAGCTGTTCAGCTGGCAGGCGTCCTGGATCGCGCTTGGAGCCATCGTCACCTTCCTGGCCCTGCCCTTGGGTTTCGTTTTCCTGCGCAACAATCCGGCGCAGATGGGCCTTCAGCCCGACGGAGATCCCGAGCCCACAACCGAAGCTGCCCGGAACGCACCCCAGCGCCGACGCGGAATGTTCGAGGTCGAGCAGTGGTATCATTCCTTCCGCACTCCTCCAATTTGGAACCTCTCCATCGCCTACACGGTGTGCGGGATTACGGTTGGTCTGCTGTCGGTCCATTTTGTGCCTTATGCCGACGAGGAACTGGGTGTCTCTCCGACGATGGCAGGCCTGATTTTCGGCGTACTCACCGGCCTGAACGTGATAGGCGCAATCGGAGGTGGCTGGCTGGCCGACCGCTTCCGCCGGAAGAACGTGCTGGGCACAGTCTACTCCGTGCGGTGCCTCGCATATCTCGTTTTGATCGGTGGGCTGATTGGCACCCAGAACTCCATCACCTTGCCAATCGTCGGCTCCCCGGCGTTGCCCAGTCTGTGGATTTTCGCCGTCATGGCAGGCTTTTCCTGGATCGCCAGCGTGCCTATCACCACTTCCCTGACCGCCGACGTATACGGTCTGCGAGCGCTGGCTACAATCGCTGGCATCTCGTTCCTCTGTCACCAGGTTGGCGCTTTTTTCAGCATAATTCTCGGCGGGGTTCTGTACGATCTGACCGGGTCATACCTGCTGCCCTTCTCCATAGCCGCGGCGTTCCTGGTGCCTGCTGCCATCGCCTCCTACACCATCAACGAGAAGAAATACTCGGTGCGCTACCAGAACCAGTCGGTGCCTGCTGTGGGCGCAGCGGCGGGAGATTAGCGGGCGGCAAAACACACGCAATGCTCTGCAGAAACAAAGGGCGGGCCCATCGGACCCGCCCTTTACTTTTGCTGACTTCGCTGCCGGCTATCCCCGTCTATGACGCGCCCACGAATCGCGCAAAGCCACCGTGCGGTTGAAGATCAGCGAGTCGGGGTTGGAATCGAGGTCGACGCAGAAATATCCCCGCCTCAGGAACTGGAACCGGTCTCCCGGCTGTGCCTCCAGCAGCGACGGCTCCACCTTGGCAGTGATCGTCCGCAGAGAGTCGGGGTTGAGGTTGTCGGTGAAGTCTCCGCCCTCGGGCAGGTCGCTGGGATCTTCCTTCAGGAACAGGTGGTCGTAGAGACGCACCTCGGCGTCCAGGCAATGCTCCGCCGAGACCCAGTGCGACGTGCCCCGCACCCGCCGACCGTCGGCGGAGGTCCCGCCGCGGGTCTCCGGATCGTAAGTGCAGCGCAGTTCCGTTATCTCGCCTGTGGCCTCGTCTTTGATCACCCCGGTGCAGGTAACGTAGTAGGCGTCCTTGAGCCGCACCTCACGCCCGGGCGACAGGCGGTAGAACCCACGAGGCGGGTCCTCGGAGAAGTCGTCCCGCTCAATATAAACCGTGCGCGAGAATGGAAGTGCGCGGTGTCCGGCGCTTGCGTCTTCCGGGTTGTTTTCCGAGACGATGTTCTCGACCTGCCCTTCCGGGTAGTTTTCTATCACCAGCTTGACCGGGTCCAGAACTGCCATCACCCGGGGTGCCCGAAGGTTGAGGTCCTCGCGAACGCAGTTCTCCAGCAGGGCGATATCCGTCCACGTATCGCGCTTGGCCACGCCGATGCGCTCGCAGAAGTCGCGGATCGCCTCGGGGGTGTACCCTCGTCTCCGCAGACCGGACAGTGTCGGCATACGCGGGTCGTCCCATCCGTTGACGTAACCACCCTCCACCAGCTGTATCAGGCGCCGCTTGCTCAGTACGGTATAGGTCAAATTGAGGCGCGCAAACTCGATCTGTTGCGGGTGATAAATGTCCAGCTCGTCCAGGCACCAGTCGTACAGGGCGCGGTGCCCCTCGAACTCCAGGGTGCAGATGGAGTGGGTGACGCCCTCGATGGAGTCTGACTGCCCGTGAGCGAAGTCGTACATCGGGTAGATGACCCACTTGTCGCCAGTGCGATGGTGCGACGACTTCAGGATGCGGTACAGAACCGGATCGCGCAGGTTCAGGTTGGGAGAAGCCATGTCGATTTTGGCCCGCAATACTCGGCTGCCCTCGTCGAACTCTCCGGCACGCATACGCTGGAACAGCTCCAGGTTATCGCCGACGGAGCGTTCCCGGTGGGGGCTTTCCCGCCCTGGCTCTGTCAGGGTGCCCCGGTGCTCGCGTATCTCGTCGAAGGTGAGGTCGTCCACATATGCCCTGCCCTTGCGGATAAGTTCGACGGCCATATCGTAGAGTTGCTCGAAGTAGTCCGATGCGTAGAACAGGTTGTCTCCCCAGTCCCATCCCAGCCAGCGCACATCCGCCAATATGGAATTGACGTATTCGACCTCCTCCCGTGTGGGGTTGGTGTCATCGAATCGCATATTGCAGTGGCCGTCGTTCTCCGCCGCCAGCCCGAAGTTCAGGCAGGCCGACTTGGCGTGGCCGATATGCAGGTAGCCGTTGGGTTCGGGTGGGAATCGGGTGATCACCCGGCCGCCAAACTTCCCGGTCCGGTTGTCGTCGGCGACGATGGTGCGGATGAAGTCGTGCCCGGAGGTTGTATCTGGTTCAGCCGTTTGCGTCATTCTTTGTCTTCCGAATGAAAAGTTCCCTCTCCCTCTGGGAGAAGGTTAGGGTGAGGGCGCCCTTTCAACTGCGTGGCTCCTACCAGGATTGTCAGGATTAAAGAATTCTCAAGATAGGGCATATCATGGAAGTCCTTTAATCAAAGAAATCACAGTTCAGACAATCGCCCCCGACTTTTCCACTGCCAGCCGAAGTCGGGAGAGTACGCGCTCTCGTCCCATCACTTCCATGGTCTCAAAGAGTGGCGGCGAGACAGACCTGCCGGTTATGGCAGTGCGCAACAGCCCGAAGAACTGCCGCCTGGAGAGCTCAAGTCTCTGGCCTACATCGCCGAGCAGCCCTTCCAGCCTCTCGTGTCCGAAATCTCCGTCGCTTGTGGCGGTATTCAGCTCTTGCAGCGCCTCCTGCAGCGCTGCACCGGTGCCCGCGGTATCCATGCCCTTCTGAACAAGAATGGCCGTGTCGTATTCCGGTGGCAACTCGCCGAAGAAATAGGCGGTAATGTCATCGGACTCGTCCAGCCGCTTCAGCCGTTCCTGCACCAGTGGTGCGATCTCGCACAGGTATTCCTTCTCCCCGCCATCAAACTGACGCGGGATGAACTTCGCCATTCGACCGGCCAGGTCCTTGGCGGGCAGGTCGCGGATGTAGATGCCGTTCATCCACATCAGCTTGTCCTGGTCAAATATCGCGGCAGACTTGGTGATGCGGTCCAGGGTGAAGTTATCGATGATCTGCTGCAGGGTTACAACCTCGGTACTGCCGTCCAGAGACCAGCCCAGCAACACCATGAAGTTGAGCAGCGCCTCGGGCAGGAATCCCTGCTCTTCATATTCGCCGATGGCGGTCGCCCCGTGCCTCTTTGACAGCTTCGCCCTGTCCGGGCCTGTGATCATCGGAAGGTGGGCAAACTGAGGAGGGTCGAACCCGAAAGCCTTGAACAACTGAAGGTGGCGCGGTGTACTGGGCAGCCATTCTTCCGCCCGCATAACGTGGCTGATTTCCATGAGATGGTCGTCGGCCACCACGGCCAGGTGATAGGTGGGAAATCCGTCTGACTTCAGGATGACAAAGTCTTCCTGAAGCTCGTTGCGCCATTCCACGTCGCCGCGGATCAGGTCGTGGACCTGGGTGACGCCGGTCCTGGGCATTGAAAAGCGGACGACACGATCGTCGTCGCTTACTGCCACTCCCGCAACGGCGCCGTCCCTGCCCCGAAGCAGGCAATTGCACCCGTTTCCTTCCCCGGAGTCGCGGTTGGCGCGGCGAAGTTTCTCCAGTTCTTCGCGGCTGCAGTAACAGTGGTAGGCGTTGCCCTGGTCCAGGAGTTGATCGGTCAGACGTTGATATATTTCCAGCCGGTTTGACTGTTCGTAGGGAGCGTGGGGCCCGTTCACTTCCGGGCCTTCGTCCCAATCAATATTCAACCATCGCAGACCGTCGAGGATAGCCTCAACTGCACCCTCAACCAACCGGTTCTGGTCGGTGTCTTCGATGCGTACGATGAACTTGCCGCCGTGATGACGGGCAAATAGCCAATTGAACAGTGCTGTACGGATATTGCCGATATGAGGTTGCCCGGTAGGGCTGGGGGCGTATCGGACGCGGACCTCGGCAGACAATAGTGTCTCTCCAAAATCAAGGAACTGTTCAACATTGTAGCACGATCACCGCCATCCCTTGAACGGAAACCGCCGAAGAGCCCAGGGTCCTTTAGTTTTCGCAGTCAAGCCGTCAAGTCCGTTCATGGTGAGCCTGTCGAACCACGAACGGACGGCCCTTCGACAGGCTCAGGGCCAACGTATTACCTTCAACGTATTAGCTTCAATTGGAAGGCCCTGCCGAAGGGCCCTGGCCTCTCTCGTCTTGATGGTCGCAGTCCATTTTTATGACAGTTGTCCCTTGCCATGCCTTGTGACCCTTCTCTAGCATGAAATCCATGTCTGTTAGCCCATGTCCACTACTGAAAGCAACCTCATCGGGCTTGCTGCCCGGGTGGCTCTCTCCTCGACCCTGCACAGGCCCTCCATGTTCACGCCAATTACCGGAAAGTTCCGGAATAAACAAAAAATCAGCTCCTCCAGCCGCCAACATTCACCCATATAGTTGACCCATAGATCTGCCTGCCCAACTGTGAAATCAAGACGCCATCGCCCTGGCCAAAGGACAACCCATCGCGTTTGTAGAGAATTTCTTCTTTCTAAGGGAGATTGCCTTGACGCAGGTCCCGTTGGAGATCGCCGGTGGTTTGCGGAATCTCGTGTTGAAATGGCGCGGTAAAGAACGTCAAAATTCTTAACCCTTGATGGTACCGGGCCGGTCGGTGAATCCTGGCGGTGACCGGTGCATTACGGGTTCAGACTGCCAGCGAACGCTGACTGAAAATCCGGCCAATCGTCTTACTTACCTTCGTGGTATGCTATGCCAAACTCAGCTTGGAGGATTGCTCCGATATGACCGCCAGTCCTAACGTGAGAATTGAGCGCGACTCGATGGGCGAAATGGAAGTGCCCGCTGACGCTCTCTATGGCGCCTCAACCATGCGCGCCGTGCTGAACTTCCCTATCAGCGGACTGCGATTCCCGCGCACGTTCATTCGAGCCCTGGGACTCATAAAGCAGTCGGCTGCTCGCAGCAACATGTCTCTGGGCGCCCTTGAAGAGCGCATCGGCAACGCCATCGTCGCAGCCGCCCAGGAAGTGATTGATGGAAATCTGGACCGTCATTTCGTGCTGGATATCTTCCAGACCGGGTCCGGCACGTCCACAAACACCAATGCCAACGAGGTTATAGCCAACCGCGCCAGCCAGCTCCTTGGCGGCGACCTCGGCTCGCGCCTTGTTCACCCCAATGACCACGTTAACATGGGGCAGTCTTCCAACGATGTGATCCCGACCTCGATACACCTTGCCGCGCTGCTGGCCATTAAGGAAGACCTCATTCCCGGGCTGGAAAACCTGGCGACGGAGCTGGAAAAGAAGTCCGAGGAGTTCTGGCCAATCATCAAAACAGGGCGCACCCATCTGCAGGACGCTACGCCGGTGCGCTTGGGCCAGGAATTTCTGGGCTATGCCGGGCAGGCGCGCTACAGCATTCAGCGCATGCAGAGAGCGCAGGAAGCGCTGGCCGAGGTGGCCCTGGGCGGAACCGCGGTAGGTACCGGCGTCAACACCCACCCGGAATTCTCGTCTCGCACATGCGCCTATGCGTCCGAGGCGGCCGGGGTCGTTATCCGTGAGACCGGAAACCACTTCCAGGCCCAGTCCTCCCTTGACGCATTGGTAGAGGCCAGCGGCGAGTTGAAGACCGTGGCCATCAGCATGCACAAGATTGCCAACGACATTCGCTTCATCGCGTCAGGGCCACGGGCAGGGCTCGGTGAGATTTCCCTCCCCGAAGTGCAGCCGGGAAGCTCCATAATGCCTGGAAAGATCAATCCTGTGATCGCGGAGTCCGTGGTGCAGGTGGTGGCCCAGGTCGTGGGCAACGACGCGGCCGTAACACTGGCCGGTCAGGGTGGCTACTTCGAACTGAACACGATGATGCCCGTCGCGGCCCACAACATCCTCGAGTCAGTGGCCCTGCTGGCAGCCTCGGCCAACAACTTCGCCGACCAGTGCGTCGAGGGCATCGAGGCCACCACAGTCGGCCCCGACATGGTCGAAAAGGGCCTGATGCTGGGCACCGCCCTCGCTCCGGCTATTGGGTACGACGCGGCCGCAGCCATCGCCAAGGAGGCCGCTGCGACCGGGTTGACCATCCGCGAGATGGCAAAGGAAAAGACTGAGCTGACGGACGACGAGCTGGATACGCTGCTCAACCCGGCGGGCATGACCGAGCCGGGCGTGACGATGGCCGGTGGCGGAGGGTAGTTCGACTTTCCCTGCTCTAGCTAATGCTGGACAAGAAACTGGGGCTACTGGAATGGTAGCCCCTTCTTCTTTTGTCAAGTCGTACGAGAGGCTGAAGGCCCAGCGCTAGTCGTCCCAGAGGGGCAGGCTCTGGTCCAAGGCTGCGCTGAGGCAATCGGGACATCGTTGGTCCTGGGTGTGCCCATCTGAGGGATACAGGTTCTCACCCCTGAGGCCGCAGAGGAAGTCCGGCATTATCTCCTCGATGCCCACCTGCAACAGGTAGTGCACCTTGCCGGCATTCCCCGGAAAGGCCCACCACCATGGCGTCTGAGCCGAGGACATGTTGTTGAGAACCGACTTGAAGTCGTCCTCCCAACCGTCCTCCGGCATTTCCACCAGCCAGCGGCCCGTCGATGACTCCGGGTCGCGCTCGGCATTCAGCCTGCCGTTGCGAATGTATTCTCTAATGTCCCGCTGGGATACGTTCAAGCGGCGGGATGCTTCCTGAATCGATACTTTCTCCATGTCAGTCTCCGAGAGCATTGAACGTCAAAAGCGGATTGATCTTAATCCCCGACGACCGCCGGGTCCTCCAGCGTATCGGCAAGAGAGCCCCCGGGTGGCACCATCGGGTACACATTGGTCTGCTGGTCCACCACGAACTCAATGAGGAACGGGCCGTCGTGGGCCTTCGCTTGGCGCAGGGCAGGCAGGACGTCCTCCTGTTCCGACACGCGCACGGCTCCGACCCCGTACGCCTCCGCCAGCTTGACATAGTCCGGCCCCGGAACAGGCACGGCCTTGAGATGGTTGTCGAAGTACATCTCCTGCCACTGCCGCACCATGCCCAAATGCCCATTGTTGATGAGGGCATACTTGACCGGAAGTTTCTCCTCGGCGGCTGTCACCAGTTCCTGGAGCGTCATCTGGAAGCCGCCGTCGCCGGCTATGCTCCAGACCGTGGCGTCGGGCCGGGCAGCTTGCATTCCCAGGGCCGCTGGCACCTCGAACCCCATCGCGCCCTGACCGCCCGAGGACACGAAGGTGTTGGCCTGGTTGAAGGAAAGGAACTGGGCGGCCCACATCTGGTGCTGGCCCACGCCGGTAACTACCATTGCGCCAGGGTCTTCCTGCAGAACTTCGTTGAGGCTGGCCATTACGTGCTGGGTCTGCAGCTTGTCGGACAGCGGGATGGCCAGGGACGGGTGCTCGCGGCGCATCTTGTTGATGTGCTCCATCCACTCCGGGCGTGGCGTGTAGGACACCAGCGGAGTCAGAGCCTGCAGCACCGCCTTGGCGTCCCCGGGCAGCGGAACCTCCACCGGAACGTTGCGGCCGATCTGGGTGGGTTCGATTTCCACGTGTATGATGCGGGCATGAGGTGCGAAAGTGGACGCCCGGCCAGTCACCCGGTCATCGAACCTCATGCCGACGCCCACGATCAGATCGGCCTCGTCCACGGCAATGTTGGCCCAGTACATACCATGCATTCCCAGCATGCCGAGGTTCAAAGGGTGGCCGCTGGGAAAGCTGCTCAGGCCCAGCAGAGTGGTTATGACCGGGATACCAGTCGTCTCGGCCAATTGCTGGAGTTCTTTCGATGCGCCCGATGCCAGCACGCCGTGGCCCGTGATGATCAACGGCCGTTCGGCCTCGCTGATCAGCCTGGCAGCGTCCTGCAGGTTGTCTCGAGTCTCCCCGGTCAATTGCGGCATCGCGGGCGCGGTGAACTCGGGGAAGACGGCATCGGTCATTTCAAGCTGCACATCGCGAGGGATGTCTATCAGCACCGGCCCCGGGCGACCTTCCTGCGCGATTTCGAAAGCCTCACGGATGGTTGGAGCGAGGTCTTCGGCAGACATCACCATGAAGCTTTTCTTGGTACAGGTGTAGGTGATGGAGCAGATGTCGCATTCTTGGAACGCCTCTGATCCCAGGGAAGTCCGGGCAACCTGACCCGTGATGGCGATTAATGGTACTGAATCGGCCTTGGCTCCCATGATGCCAGTGACCAGGTTGGTGGCCCCGGGACCGGAAGTGGCGACACAGACGCCCACCTTTCCGCTGACCCGCGAATAGGCGTCGGCGGCGTGGGCCGCTGCCTGTTCGTGGCGCACCAGGATGTGGCGCAGCTGCGGATAGGCCCAAAGGGCATCGTAGAAGGGCAGAATAGCCCCGCCCGGATGCCCGAACAGGACCTCCACGCCTTCCCGGATCAGGCTCTCGCAGATGATCTCCGCGCCTTTCATCTTCTTGACTTCCAAAGCAGCGCCTCCCGCCAGACTTTTGCGCTCAGGCCTCTTGACCGGCCTGACCTCCCCTGCCAGAGAAGGGTGCGAGGAGAGCCGCCGTGCGGCAATAAAAAAGGCCCGCCCCAACATAGGGACGGGACTTCACTATTCCCGCGGTACCACCCTATTTGCTTCGAACGATTCGAAGCCTCTCTTGCAGGACACTATCATGCCCCGTCGTTGCTAACGGGCGACGACCCCCGTCCTGACTTACTCACCTTCTCAGGCTTTCAGCCGGCAGCTCCGGAGGGATTTTCGATTAGGTCCGATGCGCCTGCTTCCACCGTACCAGGCTCGCTATGCTCGCAACCCTAACCTACTCGTCTCCATCACAGCCTTTCCCTAGAAAATTAGCATAGCATTGACAGGGTGTCAACAGCCAATTTTCCCACTTCCATTACTGCAATTATCCGCAATCCTCCGCCCGTATGCTTTCGGAACTTGCGATGCCTTGTGCTACTATTTGTTTAATGAGTGAAGTAATCCAGACAGGCACGCAGTGCATTGGCGAGAATCCGGAGGCGAGCGTTAGTGCATCGCTGGTTCCCCAAGACGGCGCCCAGCCTGAGAAGCCAGTGTTCGTGCCTGTGACTCCTCCCCCGGCGTCAGTGCCGTCGGAGTTCCTTGACGTCCAGAACCCCCCTGCGGCTCCGGAGGCCACACCGCCAGTAACTCCCCCGCCCGCATCGGTGCCCTCTGAATTCCTGTTGCAGCAGGAACCCCTATTGTCCGTCCCGGTAACTCCAGCAACCCGGATGGTGGAATATCTTCAGGACGGAGGGCAATCTTTCGGATTGGCGGACGCAGATCCTTTGACCATCGGGGTAGAGGACGGGGTCCAGGACGGAAACAGGGCGGAGAGCCTCAGCGAGGAAGTTGCTGAAAACGTCGTTCTGCGTGGGGTTGTGCTGGACAGCGGGGAAGAAATCGCCAGGGTGCTGGTTCCGGACGATGGGACCGTCGACGCGTTGCCCAGAACCGGTCAGGCGCTGGTCCTGACCAACCGTCGGATTATCGCCTTTCGTGGAGTCGAGGGCTTTCGGGATACCCACATCGCCGATGCGTCTGACTTGAACCAATACTCCATTAGGACAGGACAGCGCAACTGGGGTGCTGTGTTGCAGGGCCTCCTGATGATGATCAGTGGCGGTTTTCTGTACGTCGTGGTCGCCTATTGGCTAACTGGCCAGATCAGAGGCCCCAACGTGCCCTTTATCAACATCGACGTAGCGCCGCTGATCGCTTTGTTGATAGTCCTGGCTGGATTGCTGGTGTTGTTGCAGAATTACTTCACTCGTCCCGCCGGGGCAGTAATTCTGCGGGGACCGGGAGTCGAATTGTCGTTCCCATTCCGCAGCGCCCTGGATATCCAACAGATCTACAACTTTCTGGACGAAGTGCAATTGGTGTCCCAGCGTGAGAAGCGATGGCTCCAGGGCCGAGAAGATTCGCGCTGATACGGGCGGCATTTCCGAGACGTGAAATTCGGGTGCCGTCATCCCAGCGGCAGGCCGGGATCGACGTCCAGCTCCAGGGGCCACTGCTCGCCCCGCTGGTACTGGTAATAGGCGCAAGCGGCCACCATCGCGCCATTATCGGTACATAACACCGGCGGCGGTATAATCACCGGCAGAGGAGACCGCTGCAGGATCTCTTCCCGCAACCGGGCATTGGCTGTAACGCCGCCGCCCAGCACCAGCCCTTTGACGCCATATTTACTGGCCATGTCTACCAGCTTGCTGGAAATGACGTCCACCACCGATTCCTGGAAAGCTGCAGCCAGTTCGCGTATGACTCGCTCCGTATCCGCGTCCTGCGGCGATTCATCAGAATCCGCGAGATACACTCCCCGGTCCTGGGCCATGTGGAGTAGGGCGGTTTTCAGGCCACTGAAGCTGAAATCATGAGTGTCGCGCATCCATGCGCGGGGCAGGGAAAACTCGCCAGTTGCCCCTCCGGACACTCGCTGTATTTCCGGGCCTCCCGGGAACCCCAGCCCCAGGATTCGGGCCGCCTTGTCGAACGCCTCCCCGGCGGCGTCGTCCCGCGTCCGTCCAACCAGTCGGTAGTCGCCGTGGCCCTCCATCAGCAACAGGTCCGTGTGGCCTCCGGACGCGACCAGGCACGCTATGGGGAACCCCGGGTCCTCGGCCGGATTCGCCTGCGTCAGCCAGGAGGCATAGATATGGGCCTCGAGGTGATTGACCCCAAGTAGCGGCACTCCCAGGGTGAAGGAAATGGCCTTGGCGGCGTTGAGGCCGGTTATGAGGGACCCGGCCAGGCCGGGACCGTAGGTTACCGCGACAGCGTCGATGTCCTCGAGGCCAAGTCCGCAGGACTGCACCGCCTGCTCCAGCACCGGGGTCAGGTCTCGCACATGCTGCCGGGAGGCCACCTCGGGTACGACGCCCCCGTAGCGAGAGTGGAGGTCCGCCTGCGATGAAATGATGTTGGAGCGCAGCACCCGTCCATCTTCCACAACGCCGGCCGCTGTCTCGTCGCAAGATGTTTCGATGCCGAGAATCGTCAGAGCCATCCGCATTACCGCCTGTAGAGAGGGTAAATCGTGAAGCCACTGACAAACATATCACCGCCTCTGCGGCACTTTCAACGACCCGTGCTCAACGTCATAGGGCTATGGTGGTTGGAAAATCTCATGACATTCCCTTGTTGCGAAGCCCGATAGCACATCCTTAACATAACACTTAGTATGCTTAGTCAGACCCCACTCTTTGCTCTTTGCCGTTGGCCAGAACTCAGATGGCTGGCTGAAATGGCAGAAAATGAGAGGATATGGCGGAAAGGAATTTTAAGCCTCAGTTTTGCGAAAGCAGGAATGATCAAGGCATGGGATGCCAGATGCGATAGCCCTGCTCAACTTTACACTATCGGAGGCCGATGCTAAGATGCCAGCCTGTATACAATGGGATTGTGTAGAGTCGAACTTGGTCAAACACCCGTGGAGGTAGCACACAAAAATGGACGCCGGAGACTCATGGAGATGGGGCCTTTTAGCCTTATGCCTGATTCTATCCGCCTTCTTCTCAGCATCAGAAACTGCATATAGCGCCTTTCCGAGGGCTCGCCTGCTTCACCTGCAGAAGACAGGACGCTCCGGTGCCGGCCGGGTGTCCAACCTGATTCAAAGGCCCGAGCGTTTCCTCGCCACGGTTCTCCTCAGCAACAACCTCGTCAACACCGCTGCTGCCGCCCTGGCCACCGTCCTGATCGTGGACATCATCGGTGACCCCTCTATTTCCGTACTTGTTTCGACGATCGCCGTTACCCTTGTCCTCCTGATTTTCTGCGAGTCTCTTCCCAAGACCATTGCATGGCACCGCTCGGAAATGGTTGCATTTGCCGTATCCGGTCCTCTGTACGTTGTGGGCCTGGCGCTGGCGCCGGCCGTATCGTTAATCCAGGGATTTACGACTTTTGCCAGCCGCGCTCTGGGAATTACTGGCACGGCCCACATTGTCGGCGAAGAAGAAATCCGCACCCTTATTGCCGCCGGGGCGCAGACTGGTACTGTGGAAGCTGATGAAGCGGAACTGCTGGAAAAGGTCTTCCGCTTCGGCGACCGGCAGATGCAGGATGTGACCACTCCCAGAACTGAAATAATCTGGGTGGAAAAGGGTGCCACCCTTTCCCAGTTCCTTGCCATCTACAGCGAAAATAGCCATACCCGCTTTCCGGTATTCGAGGGAAGCAAGGAGAACGTCGTAGGAATCCTTTCGGTGAAGGACGTGCTTTCAAGAATGAGCGCAGGACAGATACCGCCCGATCAGGACGTGACCGGCTTGCTGCGCGACGTTTACATAGTGCCGGAAACCAAGAGTGTTAGCGATACCTTCCAGGAGATGCGAGAGTCACGACATACCGTAGCTCTGACCTTCGATGAATTTGGCGGCATTGCCGGGCTGGCCACCACCAAGCAGATGCTCGAAGTCATAGTCGGCCAGGTCGGCGATGAAGGGCACGAGGAGCCGGAAGAGGTTGTTACCCCGTTGGGCAGCGACAGCTACCGCGTGGACGCGGCGGTCGGCATCTCTGAAATCAACGACGAACTGGCCCTGGATATCCCCGAAGGCGACTACCAGACCCTGGCTGGATTCATGCTGTACCAACTTGGCCGCATTCCTGAGATCGGCGATGTGGTCGAGTTCCGGGATTTGAGCATCACGGTCAAAGTGATGGACGGAGTCCGAATCGACGAGGTCGAGCTGATGAGAGTTCCAGCCGGTGTCGTGGCAGAGGATTCCAGGTGAAGTTCTACCTGATCCGGCACGGGGAGACTGAATGGAACAAACTCGGCAAGTTCCAGGGTCTGACTGATGTTTCGCTGAATGATCGGGGCGTGGCACAAGCCCGGGACTCAGCCAGGGCGGCTTTGAGCTGGGACCACGGCGCGCTCTATGCCAGTTCGCTCAAGCGAACAGTGCAGGTTGCTGAAGAGATCAGAAAGCTCAGCGGAGTGCCCGTCGTCACCGACCCGGGGCTTCGGGAGTTGAGCCTCGGAGACTTGGAAGGGGTTTCCGGCGCCGAAATGCGGGCCGGTTGGCCCGAGGTTTACGCGTCCTGGCGCAAAAACCCTGCTGATGTCGTCATGCCCAACGGGGAATCGCTGACCCAGCTGCAGGAACGCGCCTGGAAAGTGATTCTCGAGATCGAGAGGTCTCATTCGCAGGAATCTGGGGTCATAGTCGTCTCTCATAACTTCACAATCCGCACCATTATCTGTGCCATATTGGACATTCCGCTGTACAATTTCCACCGCCTGTCATTGGGCCTCGGTTCCCTCTGCACTTTCGAAAGCGACGGTAACAGCCGCCGATTGGTCACATACAACTGCAACAGCCACCTGTCGCCCGAAAACCGGTAGACCACTCCCCATGACTTCGCCGACTGCCCTCGAACGGCGGGTTGCCGGTTCACTGAGGCGTCACAGTTTCTCTCCGGGCACTGGTCTGGTGGTTGGCGCGTCCGGAGGCCCAGATTCCACCGCTATTCTCAGATGCCTGCATCGCCTCCGCGGAGAATTTTCGCTCAACCTCCATGTGGCGCATCTCAATCACGACTTTCGCGGTGCCGAAGCCGACCACGATGCCGCCTTCGTGCAACATCTCGCTGACGGTCTGGGGCTTCCCTGCAGCATAGACAAGCAGGACCCGATTGCCTACCAGCGTGAGCGAGGAATCTCTTCCTTCGAGCAGGCCGCGCGGGAAATGCGTTATACCTTCCTGGCATCCGTTGCCTTGTCCATAGGAGCAGACGCTATTGCCCTGGGGCACACTTCCAATGATCAGTCCGAAACAGTGCTGATTCACATGCTGCGGGGTTCGGGGCTGCACGGCCTGCGCGGCATGGCGGAAGTTGCCGAATGGCCTTGGCCTGAGCCGAGGCCGGGGCCGCTCTTGTTTCGCCCCCTTTTGGGTAGCAGCAAGGAAGACACCATCGCCTATTGTCGTTCCTTGGGGCAGACATATCGTGAAGACTCCGGCAACTACATGTGGCGCTTTACCAGGAACAAGGTCCGCCACGACCTGCTCCCCCGCCTCGCTCGCGACTACAATCCGCGGGTCAAGGAAGCACTGGAGCGCCTGTCGAGGGTCGCCTCGGCACAGGTCGATTACATTGAAGAGGAACTGGAGGCTCGCTGGGATCAGATTGCTGAAGAAACAGACGGAGGAGTCTCACTCCATGCGTTTGCACTGGCCTCGATTCACCCTGCGCTGCAGCGAGAGGCCCTCCGCAAGGCGTTTGTCTCCGTAACGGGCGACTCGAGAAGCATGGGAGAGAATCACGTCGAAGCAATTCTTTCCCTGCTGCATCGTGGCCGGGGTGGACGCAGCATAAATTTGCCTCGGGACGTGAGAGTCGTACTTCAGGGCGGCCGGCTGCAATTCTCTGTCGCTGCCTCACCGCCGGTACTGCCCAGGCTGTTCGGCGAACACCCACTCCGGCTGCCTTCCGAACCGGGCGAGGTGTTTGACGCGGTGGTTGGCGAATGGCGTCTCAGAATGGAGATCCTGCAATCAGGTCAGAGCAAGGATGAGGGATTTGCCGACTCAGGCGATTTCACGGCGAGATTGGACCGAGATGCTATGGGAGCGACAGCGACCATCCGATCAAGATTGGCCGGAGACCGGTTCCAGCCGATTGGCATGGCAGGTAGCAAAAAGCTACAGGACTTTTTCACCGACGCCAAGGTCCCAAGAGAGCAGCGCGACAGCATCCCATTGCTGGTGACCGACCGTGGCATAGTCTGGGTCGTGGGCCACCGCATTGCGGACTGGGCGCGGACCAGGGAAGACGCGCCAAGCGTGTCGGTTTCCATGAAACCCTCAGAAGGCAGCAGCCGGGTTGCGACCCAGCCGGAGGGTTGATAGCATAGCGGGCATTCAGCAGCAGAGAGAGCGATATGGATCTCGGACTTACCGGTAGAGTGGCCATAATCGGTGGAGGAAGCAAGGGATTGGGTCGGGCTTGCGCAGATTCGCTGGCCCAGGAAGGAACCAATCTCGTCATTTGCAGCCGAAACCCCGAGGAACTGGAGACAGCGGCGGCAGAAATTCGGTCGGCGTCGGGGGTTGACGTGGTTCCGGTGCCCGGGGACCTGTCCCGCCTTGAAGATATCCAGCGTCTGGTCCAGACCGCCGTTGACCATTTCGGACGGTTGGACATCGCGGTCGCCAACTCCGGTGGACCGCCCTCAGGACGAGCGACTGACACTGACGAGGAGACCTGGAGCAGGTCCATCGATATGGCGCTGTCCTTCTTCATTCGCATGGGCAGGGAAGCCACTCCCCCGATGAGGGAGCAGAAGTGGGGACGGGTCGTCAATATCCTGGCCTCAACGGTCTACCAGCCGATTGATAACCTGGTGACCTCGGGCGTCACCCGCATGGGGGCAGTGGCCTACGCGAAGAGCCTGGCCGATGAGGTTGGCCGCGACAATGTTTTGGTAAACAACGTTGCTCCGGGATTCTTGATGACCGAACGGATGCAGCATATTTTCGAGACCCGTTCGGCAGAGACCGGGCAGGACCTGGACTCGGTGCTGGACGCTGGTTCCGCTCGAATTCCAGTCGGACGCTTTGGCCGTCCCGAGGAGCTGGGCGACTTCGTGGCCTACCTGTGCTCCGACAAAAACACTTACGTCACCGGAACGACGATTCTGATCGACGGCGGCGTGGTGCGCTCGGTAATGTAGCAGTCAAGATGGTTGACGAAACCAGAAAGGGGCAGGATCAATTCCTGCCCCTTCTGTGTGTCAGATTGCCCGTCGCAATGACAGCCTACTTCAGGTTGGCGTCGAACCAGGCCATTGCCTTGCCCCAGGCGTCCGCTGCCGCGTCGGGGCGGTAGCCCGCAGGGCGTCCCTCGCAGTGGAAACCGTGGCCCGCACCGGCGTACTGGTGGAATTCGTGAGCCTTGCCCAGGCGTGACATTTCGGCGTCTATCTCGTTGACGAATTCCGGAGTCGGGTTTGCGTCCTCTTCGCCGAATAGACCCAGGACCGGGCAGTTGATATTCCCCGTCTGTTCCAGCGGGGTTTGCCCGTCGCCCAGGGCAACGCCGATGTTGCCTCCGTAGAACACCACGGAAGCCGACAGGTCTGAGATGTTGCAGGCCGCCAGGTAGGAAACCCGGCCGCCGAAGCAGAAACCGACGATGCCAATCTTGCCGTTGACAAAAGACTGGCTCTTCAGAAAGTTCACTGCGGCGGTGGCATCGGCCACAATGCCCGCGTCGGTGCATTGCTGCATTCGCTCAATGGCTAACGGAAACTCCGTATGCAGCCCAGTAATCATCCGTCCGGACCGGTGGAACATTGCGGGCGCAAGCCCCACGTAGCCGAGTTCCGGCAACCGGTCGGCGACAGACTGAATGTGAGAGTTGACGCCCCAGATTTCCTGGATAACCACGACGGCGGGATGACTGCCGTCTCCCTCCGGTTGAGTCAGATAGCCTTCCATTGTGCTGCCATCGGCAACATTGATATCAACCCAGCTTGCCGGCATAGGTAATCTCCTCTCAATGGTGAAATTTGAACGCCCGAATTCTAGCACGACACGGGGAACCGCAAAGGGCCCCGTTCGTTTCGCTAAGCCTCCAGCACTGGCGGACGGCGGCCCTGGGAGGGCGAAACGCTCTCGTAGGCTGCGGCGGCCTGGAACAACAGGTCTTCGCGGAACCCAGACGCCACCATCTGCAAGCCAATGGGCAGACCGTCCCGGTTCAGCCCGCAGGGAAGGGTGATGGCCGGATGTCCCGTGGAGTTGAAGGGACTCGTGTTCTTCGATACCAGGCTGGAGCCGGGCCCGCGCACCCGATGAGTCTCGCCGCAGTGCTCGATATAGGCGGCGTCAATGCGGGGTGCAACGAGGGGAGTGGTGGGCATCACCAGAAGGTCGACGGTCTGCAAGACGCGGGCGTACTCTTCCTGGATGAGCCGTTGGGCCTTCATTGCCTTGGAGTAATGGTGGCCCAGCACGAACTGGCCTCCCAGGGTGCGATACAGCACGTCTGGCCCGTAGTCATCCCGGCTGGCTCGCAGATACGGCTCGTGGGTGACAATGGCATCGGACATGGCGGCCATTCGAACTGCGCCAATGTATTTCATCATGGGCAGTTCAACCGGGACGGATACCGCTCCCAACTCCTCCAATGCGGCGATGGCCCGGCGGACACCCTCTTCCACGTCCGGCTCCAGGTCCTCGAAGTAATAGTTGGATGGTACTCCCAATCGCAGGCCCTGCACCCCTCTGCCGATGGAAGCCAGGTAGTCAGGCACCGGAACTGGCACCGTGCTTGGGTCCAGGGGGTCGTGGCCAGCCATTGCCTGCAGCATGATGGCGCTGTCGGCGACCGAGCGAGTCATTGGCCCGATGTGGTCTCCGTTGTAGCTGGTCACCAGCAGGCCCCGTTGACTCACGCGACCAAACGTCTGCTTGAGGCCAACCACGCCACAGAAAGCTCCCGGCAGCCTAACAGAACCGCCAAGGTCGGTGCCGAGGGAGGCAAAGGTGACTTCTGCCGCCACGTTGGCCCCGCCGCCTCCGCTGGAGCCGCCCGGAATATGCTCGGTGCCCCAGGGGTTGCGCACCGGTCCGAAGTGAGGGTTGTTGGATGTCGCGCCCGCAGCGAATTCCTCGAGATTTTCCTTTCCCAGAATTACAGCGCCCGCTTCTCGGCAGCGTCGCACTACTTCCGCATCCTCATCAGGCACGTTTTCCGAAAGCACCTTGGTACCGAGGGTGGTGCGGATGCCTGCGGTAGCGAGATTGTCTTTAAGGCCGATGGGAATGCCCTGCAGAGGCCCCTTGTATTCGCCCCTGCTTATGGCAGCCTCTTCTTCTCGTGCCTGTGCCATTGCCTGGTCGGACAGCAGGGTGATGAAAGTGTTGAGCCTGGGCTGCATCTCCTGGGCTCGGTCCAGAGCTGCCTGGGTCAGCTCAACCGGAGACACTTCGCCAGCCCGAATGCGAGGCGCCAACTCAGATATCGTGGATGACAGCAGTTCCTTGCCAGCCATGTTACTGACCCCCTTGATTCGCCTGGATTTCGTCGCTGGAAGCCATTCTCAGCAGCCGTCCTGACATGGTGTCCGATAGATCTAGATCGTCCAGAATTGCCAACTGCTCCAGGTAATATTCGATTTCAGGCTTTACCAACTCCAATTCGTCGGCAGAGAGTTCAAATCCGTTGTAGTCGCGGATAATTGCGTGCAATGTTTCATCGGAAACACTCATGTGAGCCTCCCGCCAGTTTGTTTGTTCGTCCTCCCCGCCCTCCCGTTGGCGCGAGTGTAGGTTAACCAGTGAGCAAACGCAATCGCACAACAGAGTCCACGCGCTACCGAATCTTTACCCTGATACGCAAATGAAAGATTCTGTAAGTATTACAATATCTTTACCCTGATACGCAAATGAAAGATTCTGTAAGTATTACAATCACGACTGAAGCCTTGTATCATAAATGGTAGACAGGAGAGCCAAACGTAATGGCAGGCGTAACGCCGAATATCGTCGGAGGCAAACTTGCGGAATCTGGCTAATTTCCTGGTCCACCTCTTTCGCCGCGCAGGAGACGAAGAAAGCCCCCGTGTGCCGGTGGTCCATGAACGTTGCCTGTACTGCGATGAACCGATCCGAGATTCCCAGTCCTACCTGGCATCACGCGTTTGCCCGTTTTGCCGTTTCCATTACACAATCACAGCTCGAGAACGCATCGAACTGCTTGCGGACAAAGGCTCTTTCAAGGAATCGCACAAGTACCTCAGTTCCGTGTCCCCTCTTTCCTTTGCTCACAGGGGACGGTACGGGCAGCTGCTGGCCCAGGACCAGAACCGGACCGGCCTCACCGAGGCAGCGGTGACCGGACGCTGCAAAATTGATGAAACCGAGATAGTTCTGATCGTCCTGGACTTCTCATTCATGGGCGGCACCATGGGAAGCGTGGTGGGAGAGAAGGTGGCCACTGCACTGGAGACTGCGGCGAAGAGCGGTATACCCGCGATTGCTGTTGTTTCGGGTGGCGGTGTTCGTGTGCAGGAAGGTGTGCTGTCGCTGATGCAGATGGCAAAGACGGTCACCGCCGCGAACAAACTGAGGGAGGAAGGGGCTCCTTTCGTAGTCGTTCTCGCCAACCCGTCGACGGGTCAGGCCTACGCCAGCTTCGCAAATCTGGCTGATGTCATCCTGGCAGAGCCGAAGTCACTGATTGGCCTCTCTCCCCTGAGGACTCTCCGGGAGACTTCGGACATTCCTCTGCCGCTGGACGCCCATACCGCCGAGGCGCATGTTGGACATGGCCTATTGGACAACGTGGTTGATCGCGAGGCACTGAGAGCAAGGCTTTCGATTCTCCTGCGAATTCTGAAGGGCGAGAGAGAAGATAAAACGAAGCAGGACAAGGCCCACTATGCGGACCTTGTCAAAACTGTATCGACCGAATGTACGCAGGTGGACCCTTGGGCTGCGCTCGCTGCCGTACGTAACTCCGAGCGACCTGCTGCGGCGACGTATTTCCGACAGATGCTGGACCCTTTCATTGAACTCCGCGGTGACCGTCTGAATAGCGACGACAGGTCGGTGGTAACCGGGGTGGGTTTCCTGGCAGGACAGCCAGTGGCGGTGATCGGGCAACAGAGGCGTCCACTGCTGGAGGGTGAGCGCTACCACGTTTTACCGGACGGCCTTCGCAAGGCTCAACGGGTCATCTCGCTGGCATCTCGCTTCAAGCTGCCGCTGATAACGCTGGTGGACACACAGGGCGCCGATCCCGGCCTGGAGGCCGAGGAACAGGGAATAGGCAACGCAATTGCGCGCACGCTTTCCGATATGCTGGATGCGCCCACGCCCATCGTTTCGGTGGTGATTGGTGAAGGAGGGAGCGAAGGCGCCCTGGCGCTGGGACTGGCGGACCGGATTTTGATGCAGCAGTATGCCGTGTACTCCCCTATCTCGATGAATCACAATCTAGCAGGCGCCTTCCACGAACCGCTCCTCGACAGGGAAGCAGCGGAAGCGCTATTGCTCACCGCCCACGATTGCGTAGATCTCGGCATCGCTGACGAAGTTATTCCGGAGCCGGAAGGTGGTTCTCACCTCGACCCTCGCCAGGCGGGATTGGCCCTGCAGGGCATCGTGATGAGAGAGCTGGGCAAACTGAACAAAATGTCCCAGGGAAAGTTGCTGAAGCGCCGTTACAGTAAATTCCGCCGTATGGGCGAGGCGAGCGACTACTCGCAGGAGGCCATGACGCGCGAAGTCGAACTGCTGATGAGCATCACCGCAGGAGACCGCCTTCCTTCGAGAGTGCCCAGACGAAGGAACACCGATCCCGAGCCCATCGAGGCCTATGTAGCAAGCGACGACTGACCGGAGACTTTCTCAGCTTGGCCGTGCCGGTGAGACCTGGTTTGAACCAAAACAAAAGGGGGTGGGTTTCTGACCCACCCCCTTTTGTTGAAGTTCTGGGCCGCAACGGATCAGGCGGCGTCCCTGCCGAATTCACGTAGGCTGGTCCGCAGGGCAGCTGCGACTTCTGAGTACTCTTCGCGTACCTCTTCGTCGACGAGGACGGTCGGCATGGTGTTGTTGCGATAGGTCGGGCGCAGAGCCATGTTGCCTAGGTACGGCGCCTCGACCTCTTCGGCCAGGTCCCTGCCTCCGCCTTGCCCGAAAATGTCGCCGGTGTAGTTTTCCACCACGCCCACAACATTCAGATTGAGCTTGCGGATCATGTTGATGCAGCGCTTGGCGTCTAGAATTGCCAGATCCTGTGGAGTGCTGACCACCACGAACCCGTCCATCGGCAGAGTCTGCATCACCGTGAGCGGCGAGTCAGAGGTGCCGGGGGGAAGGTCCACCACAAGGTAGTCCAATTCGTCCCATTCTGTGGTCTGCAGGAATTGGTTAATGGCGTTATGGATCATTGGGCCACGCCAGATGATGGCCTCTTCCTGGTTTTCCTGGAAGTACGCCATAGACACTACCTTGACGCCCCACTGTTCGGCGGGAATGATGTCGCCGTCAACGTAATCAGGACGGGCGGTAGCCGCCAGCACATTGGTCACGTTCGGGCAGTCTATGTCCACGTCAAGGATGCCGACTCGGGCTCCTTCCTGCGCCAGCGTTACGGCGAGATTGACTGCAACGGTGGTTTTTCCGACGCCGCCCTTTCCGCTGTAAACGCCGATCTTGGTCTTGATCTTGCCCAGTCGCTCTCCAATCTGGCGCTTCTGCTGCCAACTGCGCTTGATCTGTTCGAGGCGTGCGTTTTGAGCGTTCTGCTGGGGTGTGGTCATGAATTCTCTCGCCGCGGTGTGTTGAGTGGTGCTGTCGGGCTAGATGCCCAGCTGGTTGCGGGCTTCCTCGCTGATGAGGTCCGGAGACCAGGGCGGGTCGAAGACCAGTTCGATCTGCACTTCTTCCACGCCATCGAGCTCCTGAATGGCCCATTCCGCCTGCTGGCCGATATAGGGGCCCATTCCACATCCGGGAAATGTCAGGGTCATCTGTACGTAAACATCGGAGTCATTTACCTGGACGTCGTATATGAGGCCCAGATCAACCACGTTCACCGGTATTTCCGGATCGTATACGGTGCGAAGCGCTTCAAACACCTCGTCCCTGCTCACTAATGCCTCTGCCACGGTTGCCTCCTTTCCCATTGCTCTGCTCCGCATGATTATATCAAGAATCGGGAAACTATTTCTTGACCGAGTTCTTCCTTCTCCAAGTGGGCTGATGGCTCGGGCCGCTGGAAATGGCTGTAATATCATCGCGATCGTTTCAACGATTCAGACCCAACCTTCTCGGAGAACCGATGGATGCACTCATAAGGCTCGCCACCGAGGACGACGCCGCGCAGTTGCTGGAAATATATTCCCCCGTCGTGAACGAAACAGTCATTTCATTCGATGAGTTCCCACCGTCCCTTGAGGAGTTTCGCGGGCGCATTAGCGCTGTGTTGGAACGAATGCCCTGGCTGGTATGCCTGCAGGGCGGCGACATCGCAGGTTATGCATACGCCACACCCTTCAGGTCGCGCGCCGGTTACCGTTGGACGGCAGAGTTGACTGTGTACGTAGCCTCATCCCATCACCGCAGTGGTGTGGGTCGGGCGCTGTACACGGCCCTGCTTGGATGCCTGGCGGGACAGGGATACCGTACCGCCGTCGCGATTATTGCCCTTCCGAACCCGGCAAGTGTCGCCCTGCACCAGTCGCTGGGGTTTCACCGCACCGGGGTGCTGGAAAATGTAGGCTTCAAGCACGGCCGTTGGATTGATGACGATGTGTGTCAGCTGGACATTCAGCTGGAGAATGGTGTTCCACTGGAACCCGTACCCCTGGGAGAGTTTCTCGGCACGGTTGAGTGGAAGGAAGCCATTGAGCGCGGAACGGCGCTGCTCGGAAGTTGAAGCAGCGCCGTCATCGAGTCTTGCCGCGGGCTTGGATCGTTGGTGTTCTTGGATCGTTGTTGCTACGGGATCAGCAGTAGCTTGCCAGTGGTCGCCCTGCTCTCCAGCAGTCTGTGAGCTTCGGGCGCATCGGAAAGCGGCAATTCGTGCCCGATGTGAAGCTTGAGGCTACCGTCGGCGACCCAGCCGAGGACATCGCCTGCCCGGTGCTCAAGCTCGGCCCGGTCCACGGTGTAGTCGCCCAGTCCCGGGCGAGTCAGGTACAGCGAACCGGCGGCGAACATTCGCGGGTCTACCGGATCCACGTTGCCGCTGGCAGCGCCGTACAGCGCCATTACGCCCCGGCGGCCCAGGCACGACACGCTCTGGTCGAAGGTGGTCTTGCCCACGCCGTCATACACCACGCGAACTCCCTCACCCCCTGTGGCCTCTTTCACGACTTCAGCAAAGTCTTCCCTGGTGTAGATGATGGCGTGGTCGGCCCCGGCCTGACGGGACATTTCGGCCTTTTCTTCGGTGGAAACGGTTGTGAAGACGTATCCCCCGAGCTTCTTGATCATCTGGGTGAGGATGAGCCCCATGCCGCCCGCCCCGGCGTGCACGATCACACGATCACCTGGCTGAACCGCGTAGGTGGAGTGGCAGAGGTAATGGGCAGTCATTCCCTGGAGCATGGCGGCTGCGCCCGCCTTGGCGTCCAGTCCCCCCGGACGCTTGACGAGGCGCCATGCCGGAACGAGGGCCTGTTCAGCGTAGGAGCCATTGACACTGCAGTACACCACCTCGTCGCCCGGAGCGACCTCCTTCACACCACTGCCCACAGCAGCAACGACGCCCGCGCCTTCCACCCCGATGGTGCGGGGAAGCGGTGGTCCAGGATTGATGCCGGCGCGACTGTATACGTCGGTGTAGTTGACGCCCGCCGCCTGTATTTGGACTACGGCTTCCCCCTCTCCCGGATTGGGGTCGGCGACGTCCTGGTATTTCATGGCGTCCGGGCCGCCAAATTCGTTGATCTGAACAGCTTTCATTTGTAACTCCTCAGTTGCTGAAGTCTTGATTACTCTAATTTGTTGTTCGGGCAAGTATACACCTGTGATCTCGGAGGGAAGGCCATTGATTTCCGAAGCATAGATACGGCAGTTCAATGCGCAACGGGATGGCGAACGACGTAACGGAATGGCGAGCGAAGTGATACCTCAGCACCCGATTAGGCGAGACGGCAACTGTGCCGCAGAGTCGTTTGAATGAAGAAAGAGGCTTCACGCACTTGGATTCCAGAAGCGCAGGGTCCCAATAGCGCGAGAAATTGTGAGGAGAATGAAGGGCGCATGTTTTCCAGGCTATCGCGAGGCAGCGGGGCAAACACAATTTGCAAGCTACGGAAGTGCCATGGAGCGGGTCGAGGGGCAAATGTTAGCTGAGTCAGGTTCCAGTACCGACGGCCAGATCTCCATGCCGCCAAGCCTCGGTCAAATTGCCTTTCATTACGGAAACTGATACGATGACTTGGCGCTTTTCGCAAGGCGCAATAACGCGAAATTAATTGAGAGCCTGGGCCTGGAGGGAGTGCGGAAGGGGGCTGTGAGGCAGGCCTGGGAACCGTTTGGAGAACGCAGCGAGGGACCTATGGCAGAAAGTTTCTTGGATTTTGTGAAAAGCCTCCCGGAACAGGGCAACGTCCGCACCATGAGTCTCAATGAGTTGGATGAAGAGGCCTTCAAGTACGGGCGAACCACTAGTACCGGAGGACGCAGTTTCTATTCCAACATCCGTAATCGAAGCGCTGGCGTGGCTGTCGTCTTCGGCAGCGACCGGGTAGCGACCCAGAAGTTCAATCCTGCCCAGGAGCGTATCCGAAGCAGCAAGGACAAGACCCTCGAAGAGGTCCGGAAGTACCTCCAGAGGACGCCACTCATTCGGGTTCAGCGGACCATCGGCGACAACTCCGAGTTCAACCCCAAGTGCAACCTCTTTCTTTCAGTGCAGCGAGCTGACAATGTTCGCCAGGCCTGCCTCTGGAGCCACACCCTCAGGGATTACGACCCCTCCACCCCCGGCCCGGACCTTTGGGAAGTATGCATTCCCGAATGGCCCGAGGAAGATCGGCAGGTCCTAGTCTTTCCCGAAGAGAACCTGACCGTGATTCTCGGTATTGACTACGTGGGTGAGGTGAAGATGGGCTTCCTCCGGATGGCGATGTGGGATGCCAAAGAAGAGGGAATGCTGAGCCTCCATGCCGGCTCCAAGGTAGTTACGGCCCAGCAGCCCGATGGCAATTCCAAGCGTTTTGGCATGCTCTTCTTCGGTCTTTCCGGCACAGGCAAGACCACTCACGCCTGCCACGCCCACGGGATGGGAGCGTCGGGCGAAGTGATGGAAATTCTCCAGGACGATATCGTCAATCTCGGCAAGGACGGCCGGGCTCTCGGGACCGAACGGGGCTTCTACCTGAAGACCGAGGGGATGAACTCGGAGACTCAGGAGTTGATTTACAACGCCCTGCGTTCCCCGGAAGCGCTTTTCGAAAACGTGATGCTGACCCACGACGGTGAAGTCGACTATGCCGACCTGTCGCTGGGAGGAAATGGGCGAGCTGTAATTCCCCGGACCAGTTTTGGCGATTATGTCGGCACCGACATAAACTTGCCCTCACTGGACCAGCTCGATGGAATGGTGGTGGCATTCATCACGCGCCGCATGACCGTATTGCCCATGGTATCGAAGCTCAATCCCGAACAGGCCGCAGCAGCTTTCATGTTGGGAGAGAGTGTTGAGACTTCGGCCGGAGACCCTCGACGGGCCGGAGAATCCGTGAGGGTGGTTGGAACTAACCCGTTCCTCATCGGGTCGGAGGCAAGCGAGGGGAACTGGTTCTACGACTTCATAAAGAGCAACGAAGATAAAGTGCAGTGTTACCTGCTGAACACTGGCGGCGTAGGGGAGATATTGGAACGCGACTCGGAAGGACGCGCAAGGGTGCAGCAACCCGTAACGAGAGTACCCATCCCCGAGATGTCCGCCATGATCCGGGGCATTCTCCGGAATTCCCTGCAGTGGGAGAGGGATCAGCTGTTCGGCACTGAAGTACCGGTATCAGTGGAAGGTTTTGACTTGAGCAAATATAGCCTCGAGAACTTCTACACCGCGGAGCAGATCGAAGAGTACAGCAATCGCTTGAAAGAAGAGCGAAGGGCTCATTTGGCAAATTTCCCCGGTCTCAATCCGAAAATCATGGAAGGTTGCAACTAGGCAACCTTCCCGACATTCACCAGGCGGAGGTAACCCTGTGGTAGATGACTCCACTCCTTTTGTGGCACCCAAGGTCTCTGAGGCACTGACCCAGTTCGAAGGGCAGAAGAAGGCAAAAAAGACGACCAAAGAAGGCTTTCAGGAACTTCGCAAGTTTGTGCGTTGGAGTGGAGACAGACAAGTAAACAAATTCACCCCCCACGACATGGAGCAATACGCGCGTGAAGTGGGACAGAGCGGCGCGGATTCTGCGCAACAAAGACTTCAGCCGGTGAAGGCCTTTGTGGATTACTGGAAGGATCAGGGGTGGATCAGCATCAGGCTTGCTACGCACCTGCGTCCTCCGAGGAGCAAGACGGGCAACACCGGACGAGGCTCGACGAAGCAGGCTAGGGCTTCCCAGGACGGGGTGGCCTACCTTTCCCAGGAAGGCTTCGACCGCTTGGTGCAACAGGTGGAGGACCTGAAAGGCGAGCGCATCTCTGTTACCGAAGAGATCAGGCGGGCGATGGCCGACAAGGACTTTCGCGAGAACGCGCCGCTTGACGCAGCCAAGGACCGGCAAGGCCGTATCGAGACGCAGATAAGGGAGCTCGAGGCCAGCATTGCGAGTGCGCAGATCCTGCCGGAGGGCGGAGACAGCGTAATCACCCGGTCCACGGTGGGAGCCAGAATGAAGGTGAAAAACAAGGACACTGGTGACGTGATGGAGTACACTCTGGTTGACTCCAGAGAGGCCGACGTTGCTTCGCGCCGCATATCGATTCAGTCCCCTGTGGGCCAGGCACTGCTTGACCACAGCATTGGCGAAGAAGTGATTGTTCCCACACCCAAGGGGACCATTACCTACATCGTCCAGGGGGTTACGGCCGCATAAGGCGGAAGAACACCGCGCCATCCGACCTGCTAGAGCGAAAACGGACGCCGATTTTAACGGCGTCCGTTCTTTTTGGCGAAGCCCATACCGTTGGAGTCTAGCCGTTCAGCTTGGCTACCTCGGCGATGATGTCATTGGGGTCTGGCAACTGGCCCGGGACGTAGGTCTCCCGAAACCTGATGACTCCATCCTTGTCAACGATGATGATGGCGCGGTTTCCGGCGCCGCGCTCCTCGTTCCACAGATCATATGCTTGGGTTGTCTGCCCCTTGGGGTGGAAGTCGGACAGTTCGGGATACGGAAGCCCGCCCATGGCGGTGCTCCAGGCCTTGTGAGAATGTACCGTGTCGCAACTGATGCCCAGTACCTGGGCATTGTTCTCCTCAAACCGGCCGTGAGCCTGCCGGAAGAGGGTGGCCTGGCTGGTTCAACCAGAGGTGAAATCGAAGACGTGGAAGGAAAGCACCACCGTCTTGTCACCACGGTACTGGCTGAGGCTAATTTCTCCATGTTCGGGTGAAGGCAGCTTGAAATCAGGGGCTGCATCGCCAACTTGTGCAGGCATAACCACACTCCTTAGGATTACGGCGGCGCTTGTCAGTTCTGCCGCCGTATGGATTATACCGCAGTCCAGCCCCTTTGTTACCTTCCCCGCCCGGAGATGCCTGCAAGTCAATCGCCCCGCCATCGGAAGCCAAATGCAGACGCATGGCTATTGACGATAATGCCGCGCCGCCGTTTGGGTACCGGGTTGGCTGGCTATGCTCCAGGTGGGCGATATGTCACTGACTTTCCACACGCTTCGTCTATCTCTTCCGCCGTAATGAGCTGAATGGTGCTGATGTCGAGAGCGCCTCCGGCGCCGATGTTCAGGGAGACGGCCGCCGCGGTGGCAGTGTCGGGCAGATCAAAGGTCAAATACAGGTCACTGCCGCCGAAGGCATAGTAGAAAGATTCCAAAGTTCCGCCCTGCTCTCTGGCCATTTCTTCAAACACCCGTCGCCGCGAAGTTCCTCCCTCCTTCAATAGGCCCTGCAGACCCTGTGCAGTGTAGTTAGCCTGGAAGAGATATTTGGGCATTTTATGTGCCTCCTGTTTTAGCTGATGGCAATTCAACAGGTGAACTATAGGCGCCTTCCTGGAATTGAAGGGCTTGTTGACGTGGACTTCTTTGTATGCAATCCTCCACCGATCTTGGAACGTCTCTGCAATCTGCCCGAAAGTAAACCTGAATGTGCTGGCCGACGGCGTACTTGACAAAATGTCACAGGGGATTATCGCAAATTCCTACACTTGTTTGCAAAATACGGTCCCTGAAAGGACTTTGACGCAAGGGCAGCGGACGTCGTTCGCCCACTTCCGAGCGCCGATGGTATACTGCCCCGCGTGACGAACGAGAAGCAGTCCTTCGGCAAGTAATCATTGGGGTGACGGGATGGAGGTGGTGTTTGACCGCGGAATTCTCATTCCTGACCTGGACCTGTGGCTGGACTCACGTCGGAAACGGGACTCCAGCGTCATCTCCCACGCCCACTCGGACCACACGGGGCGACATCGCCAGCCGATAGTTACCCCGAACACACTGCTGCTTCTCCGAGAATACCTGAAGAACGCCGATCCCATCGTCCTGCCCTACGGAGAGACCCACGACACCCCAACCCACAGCATCACCCTGTACCCGGCTGGCCACTGCCTCGGCTCTGCGCAGACGTTAATCGTCTCCAGAGCTACAGGGGAGCGACTCCTCTACACCGGCGACATCAAGACGCGTTCCAGCCCCACCAACGAGCCGCTGCAGCCCATCGAGTGTGACACGCTGGTCATTGAATCCACCTACGGTCGCCCCGATTACCTGTTCCCCTCCCAGGAGCAGACCTTGGCGACCGCCACCCGTATGCTCCGCACTTGGCTGAAGCGAGGGGAGCGTCCGGTGGTGCTGGGCTGGCGTCTGGGCAAGGCGCAGGAACTGCTTCATCACCTGCTGTCCGACGGATTCGAGGTGGTGGCAGAGGAGGGGATATACCAGGCGGTGGAGGCTTACCGGGAGGGCGGAGTCCACTTTCCGGGACAGGTGTCGGCCTTCGACGGGCACTGGCCTGACGGCACGGTGGCACTGTTCCCGCCGGGTCGTTCCGCTAGCGTCCTTGGTGGCTACCGGTATCAGCGCTCCATGGAACTCACCGGCTGGGCAGCCTCAAACAGCCGACACCACTGGCGAAGACCTGCCGATTCCAGCCTGCCCTTCAGCGATCACGCCGACTTCAACGACCTGATGTCCTACGTTGACACAGTCAAACCGCAAAGGGTCTACACCGTCTACGGCTTCCCTGACCTCGCCGCGGCTCTTCGGAAGAAGGGCTACCCGGCGGTGCACCTCGACGGCAAGACCCCAAGCTCTCACGGCTTCCAAATTGGCCTGCTGTAAGTATAATGGACGCTTCTAAGGTTTCAGTTTGGAGAAAAAGTGCCGAAAGGACTTACATTTGCGGTCAACCCTGAGTCCGAAGCAGCCTCGGTTGATCTGTTCCGTCGGGCCCTCGAGGATATCAACAGGCTTTTGCTTGACGCGAATTACGCTATTAGACATGAGAGGTCCGTCAGCAGTTGGATAGTTAGGGGCTTGCATTCCAGTTCCCCAACAATCACTGTGGGTTCCCTATTGGACGATGATGTGGCGGTCGAAGCCATTGGCCAAGGGATTAAGGCTATTGCATCGGGCACGGACCATCCTCCGAAGTATTTCACTGAGAAGGAATTAGAAGATCTTAGGAAGATGCGAAGGCTCTTTGTAGGAAGGGACAGAGCTAGATCCATAACGGTTTCGATCAATGGAGACGATATTACGGAGATCGAGAAGGATATCTCGACAAAAGTAGACAGAATTCTCACTTCCGGATACTCGAATTTGGGTTCTTTGGAGGGCATGCTCGAGGCCATTAATCTGCACGGAGCACCCACTTTTACAATCTGGGAGAGAGTAAGCCGCGCTCCTGTACGTTGTTCGTTTCCCAACGAACCAGATTGGAAGGAACGCGTAAGGGAATTGCTCGAGAAAAGAGTGATGGTTCGAGGATATGTTCGCTATTTCGCAAACGGTTTCCCTCGCCGGGTAAGCGACATTGTGGAGTTGGCGGATGGGACTCGCGAACAAGGGTTGTCCAGAGCAAGTTTTGGATCTGTGCCGAACCGTGAGGCTGCTCGTGATCCAGTGGCTTTCTTGAATTCTATTCGCGGGGTAGAGTAAGGAATAGCAATGCTTCCTCTCAGACGCCTCTGGGACTCTTGCGTGGTGATCGGCTTCCTTGCGGGATATGAAGAGATCAAGCAAGATTGCGAGCTAATCATTCAAGACGCTGAAAGAGGTCGGATAGAGATTGCTATTTCGCAAATAACGAAGGTGGAAACTGCCTTTTTGCCGGGCATAGGGGATACTGAATCGGAATCGCTGATAAAAGAATTCTTTGGTCGGGACTACATTATTCCGATTAGCGTGGATGACCCTGTATCAACAATCTCCAGAGATCTTGTCAGAAGATACCCGGGATTGAAGCCCCCTGACGCCATCCAGTTTGCATCGGCGATCTTATGGCGCATTCCGATTATAGAGACCACCGACCCAGACCTGATTGGATTGAATGAGAGAGAAGGTACCCCTCCCATTGCCATCAGAAAGCCTCTATATGAGGGTACTCGCCCATTGTTCACCTAGCTCTGTATAAATTATCAAGGGCGCACAATCGTGCGCCCCTGCGTGAGTCCGTTGCGTGCGTGCCTGTGCGTTAGTCCGGCGTTGAACCCAGGGCGGGTACGTTGGCGGACTCGTCGGAGGCGAGCTGCCGATTGACCGCACTGAGGTACGCCTTGGCGCTGGCCACCACGATGTCGGTGTCGGCGCCGCGGCCGGTGTAGGTCTTGCCGTCCTTCTCGATGCGGATGGTGACCGTGCCCAGCGAGTCACGACCCTCGGTGGCTGCCTGCACGTTGAAGTCCACCAGCTTGTTCACCACGCCAATGGCCCGGTCGATGGCGTTGCAGATGGCGTTGACCGGGCCGTTGCCGGTGGCAGCGTCGGTGGTCGGACTGCCTTCGGGATCAATCAGCCGCACGGTGGCGGTGGCGATGCCATGGTCGCCGCCGCTGAACTGCACCTGGTCCAGTGTGTAGCTGATGGGCTCGCTTGCTTCTCTTGATTCCTCGTCCATGAGGATTTCCAGGTCGCGGTCGGTGACCTCCCGCTTGCGGTCGGCCAGAACCTTGAAGGACTCGAACACCTTGGATACTTCGTCTCGGGACAGGCTGTAGCCCAGCGCTTCGAGGCGGGCCTGCAGTCCGGCGCGGCCGCTGAGCTTGCCCAGCACCAGGCTGTTGCCCGGCACGCCAACGCGCTCCGGCTGCATCACCTCATAGGTGGAGCGGTCCTTGAGCACGCCGTCCTGGTGGATGCCGGAAGCGTGGCGGAAGGCGTTCTCGCCCACCACTGCCTTGTTGGCCTGCACCGCCATGCCGGATATCCGGCTGACCATGCGGCTCGACGGGTAGATCTGCGTGGTATCGATGCCGATGTCCACCCCGAAGTGGTCCTTGCGGGTGTCCAGTGCCATGATGATCTCTTCCAGCGAGGCGTTGCCGGCCCGCTCGCCGATGCCATTGATGCAGCCCTCCACCTGCCGCGCCCCGGTCTCGATGGCGGTCAGGCTGTTGGCTACCGCCAGCCCCAGGTCGTTGTGGCAGTGGACGCTGAGGGTCACGTTCTCAATGCCAGGGACGTTTTTCTTGATGTCCTCAAGCAACTGCGCGAAGCCGTTGGCTGAGGGTATGGCGTACCCGACCGTGTCTGCAATGTTGATGGTCGTTGCCCCGGCCCGGATGACCTCGGACAGCATCTGGTACAGGTACTCCGGGTTGGTGCGGGTGGCGTCCATGGGCGAGAACTCGACGTCGGGGCAGTAGCCCTTGGCCCGTTCCACCATGGTGACGGCCATTTCCATGACCTCTTCACGGTTCTTGCGGAGCTGGTGCATCTGGTGGATCTCCGATGAGGAGAGGAACACGTGGATGCGGGGCCGCTCCGAGTGCTCGACCGCTCGCCAGGCCTGATCGACGTCGTTTGGGTGGGCGCGGGCCAGCGAAGCGATGATCGGGCCCTTGACCTCCCTGGCGATGGCGGACACCGCCTCGAAGTCGCCTGGAGAACTGGCGGCGAAGCCTGCCTCGATGATGTCCACGTTCATACGCTGCAGCTGGCGGGCGATTTCCATCTTTTCGGCACCGGTCATGCCGATGCCAGCGGACTGCTCGCCGTCGCGGAGGGTGGTGTCCAGGAGAAGTACTTTGTCGTTAGCCATCTCTACCTTTACCTCAAATTCCTTTCTGCAAATTCCCTTCTGAATGTAATGTTCGGGGTTGCCGGTGCCGCTAACTGCGGCTATCAGAAAGGCTTCGCAGGGTCACGTAGTCCACCACACCCAGCCCGGCCAGGACCAGCGTGCGACGGTGAACTACACTCAACGTCTCCTGCTGCATAAATTTTCCCTCACCCTGACCCTCTCCTTCCGGGAGAGGGGATTTGGCGTTATTACTTCGGGTCCATCCACGGCATCATTGCGCGAAGTTCTTTGCCGATGCCTTCGATGGGCGCATTCTGCGCAGCGTCGCGCATGGGCACAAACCGCGGGCGGCCCTCGTCGTTCTCCGCGATCCACTCGCGGGCGAAGGTGCCGTCCTGGATCTCCTTGAGCACGGCCCGCATGTTCTCCCGCACGTGCTCGTCGATGATGCGGTCGCGGCGGCTCAGGGAGCCGTACTCGGCCGTGTCGCTCACCGAGAAGTGCATGTAATTGTGGCCGCCCTGGTACATCAGGTCGACGATCATCTTCAGCTCGTGCAGGCACTCGAAGTAGGCGATCTCCTGAGGGTATCCTGCCTCCACCAGTGTCTCGAAGGCAGCGTTTACGAGCGCGGTCACGCCGCCGCACAGGATGCTCTGCTCGCCGAAGAGGTCGCTCTCGGTCTCGTCCTTGATGGTGGTCTCCAGCACCCCGGCGCCAGTGCAGCCGATGCCCTTGGCGTAGGCCAGGCCGATCTGCTTGGCATTGCCCGTGGCGTCCTGGTGCACGGCCAGCAGGCTCGGGACGCCGACGCCCTCAACGAAGAGCTCGCGCATGCGATGGCCGGGGGCCTTGGGCGCGACCATCATCACGTCCATGTTGTCCGGAAGCACGATCTCACTGTAGTGGATGCTGAAGCCGTGGGCGACCATGAAGGCGCTTCCCGGCTTCAGGTTCGGCTCGATCTGCTCCCGGTAGATGCGGCCCTGGACGTGGTCGGGAATGACCATCATGATCACGTCGGCTTCCTTCGCCACCTCGGGCACTTCGGCGACTCGCAGTCCTGCGGCCTCCGCCACGGCGATGGACGAGCTTCCGGGGTACAGGCCCACAACCACGTTCTGCCCGTTGTCCTTCAGGTTGAGAGCATGGGCGTGGCCCTGGCTGCCGTAACCTATGATGCCGATAGTCTTGTCGGCGAGAGTCGCCAGGTCTGCATCCTGGTCGTAGTAGACGTTTACCATCGTTGCCTGTTCCGTCCTTACTTTAATTTCAGTTATCCGCTCGTTTCCGCCCATTTCCTTCCATCCCAGGCTTGGGCCGTATTCCGGCCGTCCCTGAATTGAAGGGGAATTTGGGGGACTTCTGCGCTAAATTCCGCTGTCCATTCGTATATTGCCGTTGCCGCTTATGGGTACGCCGAGATTATCGGCGCCCATGCCGCTCTCCTGTCCCCGTACCATTGCCACCAGTCCCGTGCGCACCATTTCGGTGATGCCGAATGGCCTGAGCAAATCTTCCAGCGCGTCCACCTTCTGCTCGCCGCCGGTGATCTCGATAACGATGGAGGTGGCGCTCACGTCCACAATGTTGGCGCTGAACAACTCGGCGAACTGCATGATCTCCCCTCGGGTGGCGGGTGACGTTGTCACCTTCAAGAGGGCGAGTTCGCGGGCGACCACCTGGTGCGTAGAGATATAGGACACCTCGATAACGTCGATCAGCTTGTCCAGCTGACGCGTCACTTGCTGGACCGTTGGCAAGTCTCCGTGGACCACGAATGTCATTCGCGAGAGGCCCGCCTTCTCGCTCCGTCCTACCGCAAGGCTGGCGATGTTGAAGCCACGCCGCCGAAACATGCTGGCGATGCGGGTCAGCACCCCGGGCTTGTCTTCGACCAGGGCAATGATGGTGTGTTGTTCCTGGGGAGAACTCTGCACCATCCTAGTAAGGGCCTCCCTTGGCCGGTTGCACCTCGATCATCTCATGCACGGACTCCCCGGCGGGAATCCACGGGTATACTTGCTCGTCCTCTTTTACAACGAAGTCGATGATTACTGGCCCGTTCACCTCCATGGCGTGGCGAATGGCGTCGTCGACTTCCTCCTTGCGCGTCACCCGCATCCCGTCGATGCCGTAGGCAGCCGCCAGCTTCACAAAATCGGGATTACCCGAATACTCCACGGCATAGTATTCCTTCTCGTAGAACACATCCTGCATCTGCTTCACCATCCCCAGGCTCTGGTTATTCAGGATGGCGAACTTGATATCGACTTTGTTCTCAACGGCAGTGGCGAGATCGCACATCGTCATCTGGAAACCGCCGTCACCGGCCACTGACCACACGGTCTTGTCGGGACGACCCATGCGTGCTCCCAGGGCGGCGGGCACCTCGTACCCCATTGAACCCAGGCCCCCGGAGGTAATGAGGGTGTTGGGTTCCCTGAATTTGCAGTGCTGTGCCGCCCACATCTGGTGCTGGCCCACACCGGTGACCACTATGCAGTCCCCGCCCGACACCTCGGAAAGCCGGTTCAGCACAAACTGTGGCAACAGCTCCTCTGATTCACGGATGTACATGGAGGGATGTTCCGCCTTCAACTGGTCGAGGCGGTGGAACCAGTCAATGTGCACGTTGGGGTTCACCAACGGAATCAGCTGGTTCAACACTTTCTTGAGGTCTCCGACCACCGGAACGGTAGCTTTCACGTTCTTGTCCAGCTCCGAGGCGTCCACATCGATGTGGATCACTCGGGCGTTGGGAGCGAAGTCGCGAAGTCGACCGGTGACGCGGTCATCGAATCGCATTCCGAGGCCGATGAGCAGGTCGGCCTGGTCAATGGCGAGATTGTTGTAGGCCATGCCGTGCATTCCCGGCATGCCCATGTTGAGCACGTGATCTGTCGGGATGGAACTGATGCCCAGCAGCGTTGTGATAATTGGAATGTGGGCTTTTTCCGCCAGTTCTATCAGTTCGTTGTATGCTTGGGAAATAATCACCCCGTGCCCTGCCAGGATCACTGGCCGCTCTGCGCTGTTCAGCAGCTTGGCGGCCTGGGCTACCTGGTTCATCGGGGCCTCTCCTGCAGGGTGGTAGCCAGGCAGGTTGGGCTTCTCTGGCCAGACAAACTCCGTCCGAAGGTCCTGCAGCACGTCCTTGGGGATGTCGACCAGCACCGGGCCGGGGCGTCCGGTGCGGGCAATGTGAAATGCTTCCTTGATGGCCGGGGCTACGTCTTCCACCTCCATCACCAGGAAGTTGTGCTTGGTGATGGGAAGCGTGATCCCGGTTACGTCAGTCTCCTGGAAGGCGTCCCTGCCGATGGCCCCTCTGGGCACCTGTCCCGTAATGGCCACCATGGGCACCGAGTCCATCTGCGCGGTGGCGATGCCAGTCACCAGGTTGGTGGCGCCGGGGCCGCTGGTGGCCGAGCAGACACCCACCTTTCCGGTGGCGCGGGCGTAACCGTCGGCGGCCATCGCGGCGGCCTGCTCGTGACGGACCAGGACGTGCCTCAGGTCGGGGTACTTCGCCATTGCACCGTACAGGGGCAGTACTGCGCCGCCCGGGAGCCCGAAGACTATATCCACCCCTTCCATCAGGAGGCTTTCACAGACTATCTCGGCACCGCTAAGTTTCATACATCCTGCCTGCCACCGAACTGGCAGTCACCGTCATGTTGGGTGATTTCGCCGTTGTGGAGAGGGTACAAAAAAACACCCATCCCTGCGTGAAGGGACGGGTGTGGGCCCGCGGTACCACCCTTCTTTCTCGATGGCAAGCGGCCATCAGGACTTACTGTCCGAGGTCGCGGAGATCGAGACTCTTTAAAGACTCTCTAACGGTGTCACCCGCTCGCCCTGCTTCCCCATTCAGTCCGGGGACATCAGGCGGGTCGCTCCCGGGCGAGTTCACGGCTCTTCTGCCACCGGCTCGCACCAACCGCCGGCTCTCTGTCGCAGGGTACCGCTAATACTCCCGCTCATCGCGGATTCCGAAAAGTAATACTAGCAGTACCTCACACCAGTGTCAACGGATTTCGCGGCAATTTGCGAGAGCCAGACGCCTGAATTTGAGCTCGAATTTGACGTCCTGTTATCCGTTGAAGTCTCGATTGAAGTCTCGATTGAAGTCTCGATATAGACTGAGAGATTGTTTAGCTCCATGAGTGTCAACCTCATGATTCCGCGGCCGCTCGGTGTGCGGTTTCTCTACCCCGAAGACTCCTTCATCATCGCGCAGCCCGTAACGCCAACGGTCAGCGGCAGCAGGGTGTCCACGACCGCCCATATCACCCACGCCTGGTGATTGCCGTCCAGGCTGTCATTGCCAAGGGCCAGCAGCGAGAACCAACTGTGCAGCAACAGTATCGCTATGCCCGCCGTGAGGTAGAACGCCACGTTCACCTCTAGATGCCTGCGGGTCACCGGGTCCCCGTGCGCGCGCCCCACCGCTTCCTGCCGCTTCCGGTCGTAGTTGAACACCAGGGCCACGGCCACGCCGACCACCATAAGGATGTCCAGGACGAACCAGACATGGTTGACCTCGAACGAGTCCACGAAGAAAGAGTTGATGACGAACCACACAGCCACCACCATGGCAACCCCGACCAGGTACATCCCCAGCAGTTTCTTGATCGCTTCCATGTGCCCTCCCTTGACGAGAATATCGCGGCACCTTGTCCGGTCCGAGCACTCGCATAAAGACGAGGATTGACCAGCCTTCCGCACACATTATGACACCCCACTATGCTAAAATGCTCTTCCCAGATAGCCTTGGATTTCGCGGTTTCCCATTCCCAACGCCCTAGGGCGATATGGATTTGCCCCGTGACTGAGCGCATTCTCGTCGCCGTAGCCTGGCCGTACGCCAACGGCCCTCTGCACCTGGGACACGTGGCCGGTTGCTACCTGTCTGCTGACATTTTCGCCCGATACCATCGGCTTAAGGGGAACAGTGTGCTGATGGTCTCCGGCAGCGACACCCACGGCACTCCCATCACCATCCGGGCCGACCAGGAGGGAATCACATCCGCCGAGGTCGTCGACCGCTATCACGCCCTGTTCCTGGAATCGTGGGAGAAGCTGGGTATCAGCTTTGACCTCTTCACCCACACCCATACCGAGAATCACGCCCAGGTCACCCACGACATATTCAACACCCTGCTGGAAAAGGGGTACATCTACACCGACACCACGCTGCTGGCCTACTGCGCTCAGTGCACCCGCTTCCTGCCCGACCGTTACGTCGAGGGCGTCTGCCCCCACTGCGCCAACACCCGGGCAAGGGGCGACCAGTGCGATGCCTGCGGCCGGACGCTCGACCCTCGCGATTTGGTCGAACCCAGGTGCGCCCTCAGCGGCGACACTCCCGAGTTCCGCGAGTCCGAGCACTTCTTCCTTAGATTGTCGGCCTTTCAGGAACCGTTGCTGGAGTGGGTTTCGAAGCAGACTCACTGGCGGGCCAACGTCCTGAACTTCACTCGCCGGTTCCTCGAGGACGGGCTGCACGACCGGGCCATCTCCCGCGACCTGGATTGGGGCGTTTCCATCCCGCTGGAAGGTTACGAAGACAAGAAGATTTACGTGTGGTTCGAGGCGGTAATCGGCTACCTGTCCGCCGCCGTCGAGTGGGCCAAGATTCACGGCGAACCCGACAGCTGGCAGGACTTCTGGAAGGATCCCCAGAGTCGCTCCTACTACTTCATCGGCAAGGACAACATTCCCTTCCACAGCATCATCTGGCCGGCGATGCTGATGGGGTACGGCAACGATCTGAATCTGCCGTATGACGTGCCGGCCAACGAGTTCCTCAGCCTGGAAAACCAGAAGTTCTCCACCAGCCAGAACTGGGCTGTGTGGGTTCCGGACTACCTGGAACGCTATGACCCCGACCCTCTGCGCTACCTGCTTTCGGTGAACATGCCCGAATCGGCCGACTCCGACTTCTCTTGGGGCGAGTTCGTGCGCCGCAACAACGAGGAGTTGGTCGCCACCTACGGCAACCTGGTCAACCGCGTGCTGACCTTCGCCTACCGCAACTTCGACGGCAAGGTTCCCACACCGGGCGCCCTCGACGAGTCCGACAAGGCCATCCTGGAGTCGGCCCGCGCCGCCATGGACGAGGTGGGCGCAAGCCTCTACGCTTGCCGCTTCAAGGCCGCCATCAACCGGATCTTCGGCCTGGCCCAGGAGGCCAACCGCTACCTCGACGCCAAGGCGCCCTGGCGGGCCATCCGCGAAGACCGCGAGGCTGCCGCAACTTCCCTGTGGGTGTCCATCGCGGTCATCAGTTGCCTCAAGACGTTGCTTCACCCGTTCATGCCGTTCAGTTCCCAGCGGCTCCACGAATTCCTGGGACAGGATGGGCAGGTGGAAGATGGAGGCTGGGACTTCGATTCGGCGGTCAGCGCTGTAGAGGGTGGCCGGGAATTGCGACGCCCCGAGCCCCTTTACACAAAACTGGAACCGGATGTGGTGGACCAGGAAGTTGCCCGGCTTGGTGTCGGCAGCGGCTGACAGGGACGCGGATGCTTTACGGACTGGATGAACGGACCGCGGCCATCTACGCCCCGGTTCTGGATGGGCTGGAAAGCGTGGACGCCAAGCTCAGGGGACTTGCCAGTCAAGCCAGCGCGGCCCCCGAGGATTTGCGTCCCCTTCTTGACTATGTCGCCGAGACGGGCGGCAAGCGAATTCGCCCTGCGGTTACGTTGCTTGCCTCTCACTCGTACCAACACGACCCGGAGAAGCTGGTGCTGATGGCCAGCGCTGTCGAACTGCTGCATCTGGCTACCCTCATACACGATGACACGGTGGACGATTCCTCCACCCGCCGCGGCAGGGCCACCGTTAGCAACGTCTGGGGGCATCACGTATCAGTGCTCTTCGGCGATTACGTCTTTGCTACCTCCGCCACCTTCGTGTGCGACACCGAAAACATGCGAATCATGCGCCGATTTTCAGAGACCATCATGGAGTTGGCCAGCGGGGAGCTGATCGAGTATTTTGGCGCCTATGACCCCCTCCAGGCCCGTGAACTGTACGACGACCGCATCTACCGCAAGACCGCCTCCCTATTCTGCACGGCCGGGGAGTCCGGCGCGGTCCTGGCCGGCGCTCCCGAGGACGAGGTCCAGGCGATGCGCCGTTACGCCTACAACATCGGCATGGCCTTCCAGGTGGGGGACGACCTGCTGGACTTTCAGGGAGATGAGTCCAGCATGGGAAAACCCGTTGGCTCCGACCTGCTCAACGGCGTGCTTACCCTTCCCACCATCCTGCTGATGGAGCGCTACCCCGACGAAAACCCCGTCGCCGCCTTCTTCCAGGACAAGGACAATCCGGACAAGCTGCAACGGGTTCTGGACATGATCAACAACTCCAGTATTGTGGCCGACTGCCAAAACGTGGTGCGGGAATATTGCAACCGCGCCTCTGCCGAGCTGCAGGCCCTTCCCCAGGGTGAAGCCCGACAGTCCCTTGACGCCCTCGCCGAATACGTGTGCGAACGCCAGCGGTAGCGATTCCCCCCGCCGGTCGCCCTTGACGCAATCCGCCACGCTTGGCTACACTGCCGACTATTCAGGCGTGCAGGATATTGCCCTTTATGTGCGGCGTTAGCGGAATTCTCCACAAGAACCTGGCTGCGGAAGATGGCCTCCCTTCCATCGGCGACCAACTGATTCGCATGCTGGAACCTCTGACACACAGAGGTCGGGATTCCAGCGGTGTCACGATCGTCGGCGAGCAGACCGATGGCGACATGATAGTGCGGATCTGGACCGAGAGCGCGCGCGAAGCCGAAGACGTCCTGGTTCGCGTGGAAGAGACGATAAAGCGGGCCGGCGGCGTTGTGTGTTCCAGCCGCCAGACAGAACAGTTCCTGCGACTGGTGGTGAATTTCGAAGGCGAGCCCTCGGAACTGGCCGCCGATCTCCTTGAAACCCCAGGCGTCGCGCTTCACAGCATCGGACGCACCTCCGAGGTCATCAAGGACGTCGGCACTCCGGTGGCAATGGACCTGCGGCATAGTATAGGAGGCATCCGTGGCACCCACGGCATAGGCCACGTGCGGATGGCCACTGAGAGCCGGGTTGACGTGAATCACGCACACCCCTTCTGGGCATACCCCTTCCCTGACGTATCGGTGGTGCACAACGGCCAGTTGACCAACTATCACAAGTTGCGCCGCATGTACGAAGACCAGGGACATCACTTCCAGACGGGAAATGATTCCGAACTCATCGCCGTTTACCTGGCTGACAAGCTGGCCCGGGGCGAAGGGCTGGACGACGCGTTGAGGGCGTCCCTGAACGACCTCGATGGTACCTTCACCTACCTGGTGGCGACTCGGGACGGCCTCGGCTACGCGAAGGACCAGTGGTCTGCCAAGCCGCTCGTTACGATGGAAACGGAAGACGTAATCGCCATTGCCTCTGAGGAGATCGCCCTGCGCGGGGTCTTCGATCAGGAGATTGACCGTGTGGAGCCGCAAAAGAGCGAGGTAATGACCTGGTTACTATAGACGCCGCCAATCTGGATACCCGGGAATTGAATTCAGAACTCAAGCGGCTGGCAACCCCGGGCAGCGAGATTACGGTCCTGAACCCCAACGCTCGCCACAACCTGGGGGTCGGGATATTCCACGACTGCACCATTCGATTCGAAGGAAGCGTGGGCTATTACGCCGCCAGCCTTCTCGACGGCCCGGAAGTGGTCATAGAAGGCAATGCCGGCTGGGCTGTCGGCGACAACCTGATGAACGGAAGGATTACCGTCACCAAGGACGCCGGAGCCTCTGCAGGCTCCACGATGCGCGGTGGTGAGCTGGTAATCGGCGGCGACGCTGGAGCCAGGGCGGGGATCTCCATGAAGGGCGGGACTCTTGTTATCGGCGGCAACGCGGGTTTCCTGACCGGCTTTATGATGCAGAAGGGGCGCATCATCATCTGCGGGGATGCCGGAGACGCCTTGGGCGACTCCATGTACGAAGGCTCGATCTACGTTGCTGGCGACATCGCTTCGCTGGGCGCAGACGCTACAACTGAAGAAATCAGCGAGGACGAACTCATTGACATCCTCACCGTCCTCGAAGCCCAGGGAATCACCGACAAGCGTTCCTTTACTAAGGTTGTGTCGGCCAAGCGTTTCTATAACTACGACTCGCTGGAGCGGCTGGAAAAATCGGCGCTGTGATGTGTTGAGGCAGTCGGGAGGAATCGCAGGGGCATAAACTGACGGACATCGGGGAGACGGAAAATCAATGGTAATGAACAGCAGTCAAATCTGGTCTCCCTGGATTATGGACGACATTCACGCCAAGGCGGAGCTGGGCCGTTACCGTATCCGCGGATTTTCCTCCTTCCAAAATGTCACACACTTCGATGATCTCACCTTCCTTTCCACGGGACTGACCCGCTTCCCTCTGGAGGGCTACAAGGAGCGGTGCGAAACCCGCACGGTCATAGGCGCCCGCTTCGCCGAAAACCCCCTGGTCCTTGAAACTCCCGTGTACATCAGCGGCATGAGCTATGGCGCCCTGTCAGCAAATGCCAAGGTTGCGCTGGGCAAGGCTGGCGCCATGGTTGGGTCGGCAAGCAGCACGGGGGACGGCGGAATGCTGCCAGGCGAGAGGGCTGCTGCAGACAAGCTGATTTACCAGGTACTGCCCAGCCGCTACGGCTTCAATCCCCATCATCTGGCCCAGGCCCAGGCCATAGAAATCGTGGTGGGACAGGGAGCCAAACCCGGCACTGGCGGCATGCTGATGGGGGTGAAGGTCCAGGACGACGTGGCAGAAATGCGCGATCTGCCCCTTGGAATCGATCAGCGCAGTCCTGCTCGCCACCCCGACTGGCTCGGACCCGACGACCTGGCTGTGAAGATAGAGCAGCTTCGCGAGGCCACGGATTGGCGCTTACCGGTGCACGTAAAGCTGGGAGCCTGCCGTGTGGATGACGACGTCAAGCTGGCAGCCAAGGCGGGCGCGGATGCCATTGTGATAGACAGCATGATGGCTGGGACTGGCGCTTCCGCCGAGGTCCTGCTGGACCACAGCGGCATACCCACAGTGCCAGCCATAGTGATGGCGAGGGAGGCGCTGCGTGAGTTGGGCCTCTACGGCAAGGTCAGCCTAATCGCCTCGGGCGGTATACGCGGCGGCGCCGACGCGGCCAAGGCCCTGGCCCTTGGTGCGGATGCCGTGGCTATCGGCATCGGAGCGCTGATCGCCCTCAACTGCAACAAGGAAATCCCCGAGAGCAACTTCGAGGAAGAGGTGGGCGTGCCAGCCGGTTACTGCCGCTTCTGTCAGACGGGCAAGTGCCCGGTCGGAATTGCGACGCAGGACCCGGTGCTGATGCAGCGACTCGACCCTGACGAGGGCGCCGAACGAGTGGCCAACTTCATCAACTCCATGACCATGGAGATGACTCTGCTCACGCGCTCCTTGGGCAAGGGCGATGTGCACAGTCTGGAACCCGAAGACCTGGCCGCCCTCACCATCGAAGCCTCCGCAATGGCCCGCGTGCCTCTGGTCGGCACCAACAAGGTCTTCGGCTGGTAGCGGGTCGGGACGACTCCGATGAACGCCGAGCTTGATCGCTACCACGGCGCGCTCCTTGGCCTCGCCGCTGGCGACGCCCTGGGCACCACGGTGGAGTTCCGGAGCCCCGGGTCCTTCGACCCGGTGAGGGAAATAGTGGGGGGCGGTCCATTCGGTATGAAGGCCGGACAGTGGACAGACGATACCTCCCTGGCCCTGTGCCTCGCCGAGAGCCTCGTGGAGTGTGGCGATTTCAATCCGGTGGACCAGTTGCAGCGGTATGTCCGCTGGTGGCGGGATGGTCACCTGAGCTGCACGGGCCACTGCTTCGATATCGGAAACACTACCAGGGCCGCCCTTGCCGAGTTCGAACGCACTGGCAGCCCGTCCGGTCTGACGTCGCCCAACACCGCGGCTAACGGCTCAATAATGCGCCTCGCTCCTGTCCCGATGTTTTATTCCAACGACATTCAGTGCGCGATGAAATTCGCTGGCCTGAGTTCAGCTACCACTCATGCCGCCGACGAACCCGTCGGCGCCTGCCGTTATATGTCGGAAATCATCGTCCGTGCCCTCAAAGGCGCATCGAAGGAAGAGGTCCTCGCGACCGTCGAAATTGACGGTCTCACCGACAAGATCGCTATCGTGGCTGCCGGCAGCTTCAGGACGAAGCAGCCTCCCGAGATCAGGGGCACGGGATACGTCGTCGATTGCTTGGAGGCGGCATTGTGGGCTTTCCACAACAGTGATAACTTTGCTGACGGGGCGCGCCTCGCCGTGAACCTCGGCGACGACGCCGACACCACTGGCGCGGTCTACGGCCAGATCGCCGGCGCGTTTTACGGTGCCAGCGGCATACCGCAACACTGGCGCGAAATCCTGGCTATGCGGGACACCATCGAAGACTTCGCCACCCGTCTCTACGAATCGAGACCGGAATAGCCCAGCCATCAACCCAAGGAGCGGCGGCATGACTGACAGACAGGAAATCGCCGAGCGTATGAGAGTTGACGACGTCAGGTTCATCCTGGCGCAGTTTGTCGACTTGAACGGCTCGCCGAAGGTCAAAATGGTGCCCGTGGAGCACTTCGAAGATGTGCTGGACGAAGGGGCTGGGTTCGCCGGTGCGGCATTGCCCGGAATGGGGCAGGGCCCGCACTCTCACGATATGATGGCCCGCATCGACCTGGACTCCTACACCTACGTTCCGTGGGAAGATGGCCTGGCTAGGTTTGCCAGCGATCTCTTTGTCGATGGTGAGCCCCATCCGTACTGCCCGCGCCAGCACTTCAAGTCGGTGCTCGCATCGGCCAGGGCCGAGGGCTACGTCTTAAATGTGGGTATCGAGCCGGAGCATTTCCTTGTCACCAGGGAAAGCGACGGGTCGATAAAGGTATTTGACCCGAAGAACATAGATAGCCTCAACAAGCCCTGCTACGACTTCAAGGGCATTGCGAACGTGATGGGCTATCTCCGCGACATGATGACGGCCATGCGCCGCATCGGCTGGGACGCCTACCAATCGGACCACGAGGATGCCAACGGCCAGTACGAAATCAACTTCCACTACACTGATGCGCTGACTACCGCAGACCGGTACACCTTCTTCAAGATGATGACCAGCCAGATTGCCCAGCAGCATGGTGCCATCGCCACCCACATGGCCAAGCCCTTCACCGATCGTACCGGCAGCGGCGGCCACATTCATTACCACCTGGCCGACTCCGAGACCGGCGAAAACCTCTTCCTGGATGAAGATGACCGTCGCGGTCTTGGCCTGTCCCAGATGGCCTACAACTTCATCGGCGGTGTATTCGCCCACGCACCGGCCCTTTGTAGCGTGATGTCGCCCACCGTCAACTGCTACAAGCGACTGCAGGTGGGCCCGGCGCTGATGGGTTCGACCTCGGGGTTCCTGTGGACTCCGGCCTTCGTGTCCTACGGTGACAACAACCGCACCCAGATGATCCGCACCGCGGGCCCCGGACACCTGGAAGATCGCACCATGTCGGCCGCCTGCAACCCCTACCTGGCCTTCGGCGCTTACCTCTCCGCAGGCTTGGACGGCATCCGGCGCAAGCTCGACCCAGGCGAACCCAACCTTGGCAACCTGTACGCCCTGGGGATCGATGAAATTCGACGCCGCGGCGTCAGGATGCTCCCCCAGTCCTTGGCCGAGTCCCTCGCCGAACTGACGGCCGACTCTGTGGTGCGGGATTCCCTGGGTGTCATCTACGACGAATTCGTCGAGCAGAAGGAAGGCGAGTGGCGAGAGTACCACCGCCAGGTAACCCCCTGGGAAATCGACCGCTACCTCACGTTGTTCTAGACTAAGCAAGATGCGGTTATAAGGCGATGCCAGCTTGTCCTTCCTGATCAACTGCCCCAACTGCGGGGAACGCGGCGTCAACGAGTTCCGCTTCGGCGGAGAGGTCGTCTCGCGCCCCTCGCCAGGTGCTGAAGAAGGGGAATGGAGCAACTACTTCTACTTTCGACCCAACGCCGCCGGAGTGCAGCGTGAATGGTGGAATCACCGTTACGGCTGCAAGCGCTGGTTCTATGCCCTTCGGAACACGACCAGCAACGTCGTGCAAACGACATTCTGGCCGGGTCAGCAGCCACCTTCCCGCGACGCACAGTAATAGCCACCCCCAGCAGGTTGAAGAGTCCACTTTATGGCCGAAAGCAGCAGTCCTGACCGGACGCGTCTTGAACCAGCGGCAGGGGAAGTAATCGACCGGTCGGCCCCCCTGGAGTTCGAATTCGACGGCCGCCGGGTCCGGGGTTTTCAGGGCGACACCGTTGCATCAGCTTTGTACACCCAGGGGCAGCACGTCTTCAGCCGCAGTTTCAAGTACCATCGGCCCCGTGGGCTTCTCTGCTGCTCCGGCAACTGCCCCAACTGCCTCGTGACGGTGGGCGACGAACCCAATGTCCGCGCCTGCACCCGCCCCGTCGAGGCGGGCCTGCGCGTCAGCAGCCAGAACGCGTGGCCCTCGCTGCGTTTCGACCTGCTCTCGTTGCTGGACAGACTCCACTGGCTCATGCCCGTCGGCTTCTACTACAAGGCCCTGCACCGCCCCAAGGCCCTCTGGCTGCTGGGTCGTCGACTTATCCGCCGGGTTGGAGGCCTGGGAAGCATTGACATAAACTCCGTCCACGAAGACGAATATAGCAGCCGCAACCTGCACGCCGACGTGGCCGTCGTCGGAGGCGGCCCAGCCGGGTTGGCCGCTGCCCTGGCAGCCGCTGAGGCCGGGGCCAGGATCACGCTGATAGACGACCAGCCAGCCGTCGGGGGACATCTTCGTTACCACAGACGATCAGGTACGGAAACCCTCGACGAACTGCTGGAGCAGGTGTCGCAGGCTTCCAACATCGAAATATTCAACGACGCCACAGTCTTCGGGCTGTACCAGGACAATCTCCTGGCTGTACTCACCGACGAGGGGATTGTCCGGCTCCGTGCCGGGCGGGTGATTCTGGCCACCGGTGCACAGGAATCGCCGCTGCTCTTCGAAAACAATGACCTTCCCGGTGTAATGCTCGCTACCGCAGCTCAGCGGCTGGTCACCCTGTATGGCGTGCGACCGGGACGACAGGCGGTGTTCGCCACGGATACTGCCGAGGGCTACGAGGCAGCACAACAGTTGCTTGATGCAGGCATATCATTGGCCGCGGTTGTCGACTCGTCGGATACAAATGGCGAACAGGCAGATGCTCTGAAGGCCCGGGGCGTTACTGTCCTGACGGGGCACCGGGTGGTAAAAGCGGTGGGACGTGGACGGGTCAAGGCGGCCTTGGTCAGCCCCGCGGGCCGTGACGATTCTTCATCAAGGCGCATACCCTGCGATTTAATTTGCATGTCGGGCCAGTTGCAGCCGGTGGATGCCCTAATTCACCAGATGGGAGCGTCCCAGCCCGGTGTGGCGCTGGCAGGGCAGGTCAACGGTGTGTCCGGCCTGGAAGAAATAGTCCGGCAGGGCAGTGAAGCCGGCGCAAGGGCCGCCGACCCCGCTCGCAGCCCGGCAGGTGTCCCGTCGCCAACGGGCATTCATTCCGCCTCGTCACTTGCCCCTCCGCCTGGAAAGAACGCCCGCACCTACGTCTGCTTCTGCGAGGACGTTTCGGCTCATGACATCGAGCAGGCTATCGAGGAAGGCTTCGCCGATGTGCAGACATTGAAGCGATACAGCACGGTTACCATGGGCCCCTGCCAGGGCAAGATGTGCGGCCGCGCATTGGCCGGTATCTGTGCGGCGCATAGCGGCACTGCACAGCGTTCGGGTTCTGCCGACGTTTACACCACCGCTCGACCGCCCTATCAGCCGGTCTCGCTGGCTGCGCTTGCCGGGCGTGAGCGGATGCCCATGAAGCGCACTCCGATGGACCGGATTCACCGAGCACTGGGAGCAACCATGGTCGAGTCCGGTCCGTGGTGGCGACCCCACAACTACGGCTCTCCCGCCGATGAATGCGCCGCGGTGCGCGAGCGCGTGGGCATCATAGACGTGGGCACCCTGGGCAAACTGGAGGTGGTGGGACCGGACGGGGGCCAGTTGCTCGACCGCCTGTACACTCACCGTTTCTCGGACCTCCCGGTAGGGCGGATCCGGTACGGCCTCATGACCTCGGACAACGGCGTCATTCTGGACGACGGAACGGTTACCAGGCTAGCCGAAGACCGCTACTTCGTCACCACCACTTCGGGAAACGCGGATGTCATCGAGGAGTGGTTCAACTGGTGGAATGCCGGTGCCGGTAACTGCGCTCATGTGGTTAACGTAACTGCGGCCTACGGCGCGGTAAATGTTGCGGGGCCAAGGGCGCGGGAGGCCCTGGCCAAGATAACCGACATCGACCTTTCAACGAGAAATTTCCGGTACATGAGATCGGCCGAGGGTGAAGTTGCAGGCGTCTCCTGCATACTGCTGCGAATCGGCTTCGTGGGAGAGACAGGCTGGGAGGTGCATTTTCCGGCAGAGTATGGCGAATACATGTGGAACGCCATCACGGAGGCCGGTCGTGAATTTGGCATTTCTCCCTTTGGTCTGGAAGCCCAGCGCATTCTGAGGCTGGAAAAGGGCCATGTGATCGTCGGTCAGGACACCGATGCTATATCCACTCCCATGGATGTGGGTTCCGACTGGGCTGTCCGTTTCGACAAACCTGACTTCATTGGACGTGGCGGACTGTCGGTTGCCCAGGACCGGGGTCTCCAGCAGAGGCTGGTCGGGTTTGTCATGCCCGGCGCCACTGCCCCCGAAGACGGCACTCCCGTTATCATCGGCGGTCGGCCCGTTGGCCGTGTCACCAGCGCCCGCCTGAGTCCCACGCTGGGCAAGGGTTTCGGCCTGGCCTATGTGCCGCCGGAATTGGCCGAGGACGGCGCAACCATCGAAGTTACAGTAAACGGCGGGCGAGTATCTGCGTCCGTAATCCTGGAGCCGGTGTTCGACCCCGAGGGCCACCGGCTGAGGAGCTGAACATTGTCCGCGGTTGTACCCGAAAGACGCACTGCCATGCACCATGCCCAGCTGGCAATGGGGGCGGTGATGGCCGACGCCGACGGCTGGCAGCTTCCCGCCCACTATGGAGATGCGTCAAGGGAGGCTGGATGGCTCCGGGAAACTGTGGGCGTCTCCGACGTCACCCCCATCGGTAAAGTCAGGGTGGTGGGCGACGATGCTCCTCGTGCTCTCGCGGCTCTCGTCCCTTCCGCGACGGATCAGCGCATAGGCGGCGTTGTCGAGGCCGATTCGTCCCTACAGCGCGGAGGCAAGCTTCTTTCCGTACGCCTGTCGGCCGAAGAGTTCCTACTGCTCACGCCCGCCGGTGAAGGAGCAGAGGCAGAGGCGGCAATGAAAGCTGCCAATATCGACTGCGCCCATGCAATTGACGTCTCGTCCGGCTTGTGCGGAATCGCAATCGTCGGCCCGGCCACCCAGGATCTGATGAGCCGGCTGACAGAACTTGATGTGTCGCCTTCGGCATTGACCGACCTGGCCTGTGCACAGTTGCGGTTTGCAGATGTCCAGGGATTGTTGCTGCGCCGCGACGTGAATGGCATTGCGATGTACCAGTTGTACGCAAGTCGTGAGTTCGGCGAATACCTGTGGGAGGTGCTCATCGAGACCGCCCATGAGGTTGGCGGAGGCCCCGTAGGCACCGAAGCGCTGCTGGCCTTGAGAGACACAGGGTAATCCAACGCAGAGCTCACAGAGATTTTGGGTAATTTGCTCGGAAGCGAGTATGACCAATAGAGAAGAGCTTAACGAGATTTCCAAGCGAATTATCGGGGCCGCGATTGAAGTTCATCGCACATTGGGCCCGGGTCTTATCGAGACAGCATATGAGTCTTGCTTGGAGTATGAGCTTTCTCAGCGCGGAATGACAGTTGAACGCCAAAAGCAACTACCAATCGAATACAAAACAGTAGCTATTGATGCTGCCTTCCGGCTGGACTTGGTAGTGAACGAGAAGGTTATCGTTGAATTGAAAGCGGTAGAGCACGTATACCCCATCCACAAAGCGCAATTGCTAACATACCTCAAGCTGTCCGGCCTAAAGTTGGGACTGCTCATTAATTTCAATGTAAAAGTATTGAGAGACGGCGTGAGCCGGGTGATACAGGACTGAAAATAAAATCTCTGTGTCCTCTGTGCGCTCTGTGTTGAATTAAACCCCGGAGGCCCTCATTGTTTCAATTGTTCAGAAAGAACCGGATGTGGCAGGAACGCCCGCTGAGAGACCACTACCGCGTGGTCATCATCGGCGGCGGCGTTCATGGACTGTCAACCGCCTACTACCTGACCAAGCTGGGCGTCAGGGATATTGCTGTTCTGGACAGGGGCTATCTAGGCGGAGGCGCCAGCGCCCGCACTACGGCCATCATCAGGTCCAACTACCTGACCGTTGAGGGAATACCATTCTTCGACGAGAGCGTCAAACTCTATGAAGGGTTGGCCAGGGAACTGAACTTCAATCTCCTGTTCAACCAGATGGGACGTCTGGATCTGGGACATACCGACGCCGCCCTGTACGCCCTGAGGATGCGGACCGAATTCAACCGCATCCTGGGCGTGGACAGCCGAATGGTCGGCACGGCCGATATCAAGCGTCTGGTTCCACCGATGAGCCTGCGTGAGGGACTGCCCTATCCCATCCTCGGAGCGCTGTACCATCCGCCTTGCGGCGTAATTCGGCACGATGCCGTGGTATGGGGATTCGGCAGGGCAGCCGACCGAGGCGGCGCGGAATTGCATCCCTTCACCGAGGTGACCGCAATCGACAGCGCCAACGGCCGGGTGACCGGCGTGGAGACCAGCCGCGGTTTCGTCGGGGCCGAGGTCGTACTCAATGCGACGGCTGGCTGGAGCAGCGACGTCGCGCGCCTTGCCGGAGTCTCCCTGCCCATCACCACGCATCCGCTCCAGGCGATGGTCACCGAGCCCCTTAAGCCATTTCTGGACAAGACCATCTCGTCGGCCAACCTTCACGCTTACGTCTATCAGACCGACCGGGGCGAGGTGGTCATCGGCGGTGGTGTTGACCCCTACCCGTCCTACAGCATGAAGTCCGCCCTCCTTCCCATGGAACAACTCGCCGGCCATACCCTGGAGATGTTCCCCTGCCTTTCCAAAGTGAAGGTGCTGCGACAGTGGGCCGGCCTGTGCGACATGACTCCCGACTACGCCCCCATCATGGGCCCTGTCGATGGTCTCGACGGATTCATAGTTTCCTGTGGATGGGGTAGCTGGGGATTCAAGGCCGCCCCTGCTGCCGGCAAGAACGTCGCCAGCCTTATCGCCACCGGCGAGGCTCCAGACCTGATCAAGCCCTTCGCCCTGTCCCGCTTCCACCAGGGGAAGCTGATTAACGAAAGGGCAGCGGCTCCCGCGGCTGCCATCCACTAGGGAACAGCAAAAAGAGTTCCCATCTGACGGAATTCCCTCTTGCACCTCATAGGGAAAGCGCTCGGCTGGGAGTGAAGTCGTCTGGCGCGGCGAACGTAATCGAAGCCAACTTCGGAGGCCCTCACCAATGAGTGAAGACATTTTCTATGCCGATGCTGCCACCCTGGCCCAGCGTATCCGCGACCGTTCGCTGTCGCCGGTCGAGGTGGTTCAAGCTCACCTGGACCGAATCGAGTCTGTCAACCCGAAGCTGAACGCCCTCATCGCTTTCCCCGACGGTGTGATGGAGCGGGCGAGAGAAGCGGAAGCCGCCGCCACGCGAGGCGAGTTCTGGGGCCCGCTCCATGGCGTCCCCTTCACCGTCAAGGACTGTGTCGACACCGAGGGCGTGGTCACTACTCGCGGTTCTCGTCTGTTCGAAAATCACGTTCCCAGCGCCGATGCAACTGTGGTCAATCGGATGAAGGACGCCGGCGGCATATTCATAGCCAAGTCCAACATGCCTGAGTTCGCGCTGTGGTGGGAGACCGACAACCTGGTCTACGGGCGTACCGAGAACCCCTGGATGATCGGCCGCACCCCTGGCGGTTCGAGCGGTGGCGAGGCTGCTGCCGTGGCTTCGGGCATGTCGCCCCTGGGCATCGGCAGCGATGTGGGCGGCTCCATCCGTGAACCGGCCAATTACTGCGGCATCGTTGGGCTGAAGGCCACACACGGCAGAATACCACTCACCGGTCACTGGCCCGACACGTTGCTGCGCTTCATGCACGTCGGTCCCATCGTGCGCAGCGTCGGCGACGCGGCCCTGGCCCTCAGTGTCATGGCGGGCCCGGATGGCATCGACCATTACGCTCTACCTGTGCCTGTACCGGACGTTGCTGATCTTTCTTCGCCAGCCGGGCTGCGAGTGGCCTGGTGTTCCGAGGGCCCCTTCGCCCCGGTGGAACGGGGCGTGCAGGACACGGTGGCCTCTGCCGCCTCGACGCTCGGGGAACTGGGTTGCGCTGTGGAACAGGTGGACCTTGAAGGCTGGCAGGACTGGCCCGGCCAGCAGATTTCTGCCAGGATTTTTGCGGCCGAAGGTAATGTGTATCTTGCGCCTGTCATCGAAGGCCGGGAGGATATGCTGGCCCTCTCCATGCAACGACGCCTCAACATTCCCGGACCGAGCTACGAAGAATACCTGGAAGCCATGGACCAGGTCGAGAGGCTGCGCGCCGCTGCCGTTAGCCTGTTCCGTGACTACGATGTCCTGCTCCTGCCCACCGGCCCGATGGTCGCTCACCCTCACGACACCCGGCGTCACGAGATCGGTGATGATACGGCCCCCGCGCGCCACGCCCTGACCTGCACGGTGCCCTTCGACCTGACGGGCTCGCCCGCCCTCTCCGTACCCTTTGGCGCCAGCGAGGAAGGCCTGCCCATCGGCGTGCAGGTCGTCGGACGCCACTTCGAGGAAGCCACCATTCTTCGTGTTGGCGCTGCCCTGGAGGATCTCCACCGTCCCCGCCGGGGCCGTCCGACGCTGTAATAGTTCATTCAACAATAGCACGCGACGAATTTCGTATATAAGTGCGGCGTTGAAAGCCGCTGTGTTAAACTTCGCCACAGAATTGACCTACTATACGAAAACCTATGGAGGAGAAGATGCCAGAATACGATCTCGTAATCCGTGGCGGTACCGTCATTGACGGCACCGGCATTCCCCGCATCAAGGCTGACCTGGCCATCAAGGACGGTCGCGTCGCGATGATAAGCGGCCGCATCCACGGCAACGGAGCAAAGGAACTCGACGCCAGCGGCTGCATCGTGGCGCCCGGCGCGGTCGACCTGCACACCCACTACGATGCGCAGCTCAACTGGGACCCCTACGCCTCCCTTTCCGGCCAGTTTGGCGTCACCTCCCTGACCGTTGGACAGTGCGGCTTCGGTTTTGCGCCTACCCGCCCCGAAGACCGCGAACTGAACATGCGCATGATGAACCGCATTGAGGCCATCCCGTTGGAGTCCATGCGCCAAGGAATGCGCTGGGACTGGGAGACCTTCCCCCAATATATGGACTCCCTCGACCGCCAGGGCCTGGGCGTTAACGTCGGTTGTCTCGTCCCCTTCTCGCCCCTGCGCGGCTACGTCCTGGGCATGATCCCCGCTCGCGAGCGCACCTCCGTAACTGAGGCTGAGCTCAATCAGATGAAAGAGATCCTTCATGAGGCCATGCAGGCCGGCGCATTCGGCCTGTCCGCCGACAAGAACCTGGAGGATCGCCCCGAGGACGGCAGCTGGCTGCCCAGCCACGTCGCCTCTCGCGAGGAGTTCCTGGCCCTGTCCCAGGTCCTCGCCCAGTTCGGTGTCGGCCACCTCGGCTGGACCATCGGCATCTCCGACGACCAGGCCGGACAGCGCGACATGCTGGCCGAGATGGTGCGGATGAGCGGTCGCCCGCTGCACGTGGCATTGGGCAACGACCCCGAAAGCTATACCTGGCTGGAGGACATGCGCTCCGAAGGACTGCCCATAGTCTCCCAGGAGCTGGCGGTTCCATTGGTTTCCGAGTTCAAGCTATCCGAATACAACCTGTTCGACTACATGCCCTCCTGGGTCCAGCCCCTGGTTGGCACCAAGGAAGAGCGCATCGCCAAGCTGTCCGAGGACGGCATCCGCGTCGGCATGAAGCGGGACGTGATCGAGCGCCCGCACCCGCGCACCGACTGGAAACAGGTGCAGGTCGTCGAGGTTGCACATGAGCGCAACCTGAAGTACGAGGGCCTGAGCATCGCCGACATCGCCGAAGCAGAGGGCAAGAACGGCCTTGACGTGTTCCTCGATCTGGCTCTTGACGAAGACCTGGAGACCGAATTCGCCCATCCCGCCGGCGCAACCGCCCTCGACCAGATGGGTAAGGTAATCTCCAACGAATACGCCCACATCTCCGTGTCCGACGGCGGAGCCCATACTCGCTTCCTCGTCAACAGCATCTGGCCCGTCTACTTCCTCGGCCACTGGATTCGCGAGGAAAACCTGATGAGCCTGGAGCAGGCCCACCAGAAGATGAGCGCCTTCCCCGCCTGGTTCTCCGATATGAAGAACCGCGGCACCCTCCGCGTTGGTGATTTCGCCGACGTCATGGTCTACAACATGGACGAGCTGGGCCTCCTCTACGACAAGCCCCAGTTCGCCACCGACTTCCCCGGCGGCGAGAAGCGGCTGGTCCAGATGCCCACGGGCATCCGCTACATCCTCGTCAACGGTACCGTAACCTTCCAGGAGAACGTGTGCACCGGCGCATTGCCCGGCAAGCTCCTCCGCAGCTACGATCAGGTCGGCTAGCTCGCCCAATATCACCCCGTAACTCCAGGCCCCGCCAGCCACGGCGGGGCCTTTGGTTTGTGATCCCCTTCAGACCAAATTAAGTGGCGTTTTGCGAAATTCGTAACCCTGTGACGAAAAGCTGTATTAGTTTGACACCGTTTTCCAGCAGTACTAAACTGCCTCCAACCAAATACAGCTTCGATTGAAGCCGATTTTGTTTCTTGAGAAGGAGTAGCTATGCCAGAGTACGATCTCGTAATCCGCGGCGGCACCGTCATTGACGGCACCGGTATTCCTCGGGTACGCGCTGATGTGGGCATCAAGGACGGTCGCGTCGCGATGATCAGCGGGCGCATCCACGGCGGCGGAGCCAAGGAGCTCGACGCCAGCGGCTGCATCGTAGCGCCGGGCGCCATTGACCTGCACACCCACTACGACGCACAGCTTAACTGGGACCCCTACGCCTCCCTGTCCGGCCAGTTCGGTGTCACCTCCCTCACCGTGGGACAGTGCGGTTTCGGCTTCGCGCCCACGCGCCCCGATGACCGCGACCTCAATATGCGCATGATGAATCGCATCGAGGCCATACCCCTCGAATCCATGCGCCAGGGAATGCGCTGGGACTGGGAGACCTTTCCTGAATACATGGACTCCCTCGACCGCCAGGGCCTGGGCGTCAACGTGGGCTGCGTGGTGCCCTTCTCGCCCCTGCGCGGCTACGTCCTCGGCATGATTCCCGCCCGCGAGCGCACCTCAGTCACCGAGTCTGAGCTCAACCAGATGAAGCAGATCCTCCACGAGGCCATGGCAGCCGGCGCATTTGGCCTGTCTGCCGACAAGAACCTCGAGGACCGGCCAGAGGATGGCAGTTGGTTGCCCAGTCATGTCGCCTCCCGGGAAGAGTTCCTGGCCCTGTCCCAGGTGCTTTCCCAGTTCGGCGTTGGACACATAGGCTGGACTATTGGCATCTCCGACAACCGCGCTGAACAGCGCGACATGCTGGCTGAAATGGTGCGGATGAGCGGGCGACCGCTCCACGTCATCCTCGGGGATACCGAGGGCTACGAGTGGCTACGGGAGATGAGGGAAGAAGGACTTCCCATCGTTTCCCAGGAAACCGCAATCCCTGTGGTCGCTGAGTTCAAGCTCTCTGAGTACAACCTGTTCGACTACATGCCCAACTGGGTGCAACCCCTGGTTGGTACGAAGGAAGAGCGCATCGCCAAGCTGTCCGAAGACGGCGTTCGCATTGGCATGAAGCAGGACGTGGTCGAGCGCCCCCACGTGCGCACCGACTGGAAGCAGGTGCAGGTCGTCGAGGTCGTACACGAGCGCAACCTCAAGTATGAGGGTCTCAGCATCGCCGACATCGCAGAGGCCGAGGGCAAGGAACCGCTGGACGCCTTCCTCGACATCGCTCTGGACGAAGGCCTGGAAACCGAATTCGCGCATCCCGCCGGCGGGCGCGGCGACGACGATGCCCAGTACATCACCAGCCCCTACTCCCATATCTCGGTGTCAGATGGCGGCGCCCACACGCGCTTCCTCATCAACAGCATCTGGCCGGTCTACTTCCTCGGCCACTGGATCCGGGAAAAGAACGTCATGAGCTTGGAGCAGGCCCACCAGAAGATGAGCCAGATGCCTGCCTGGGTCGCCGACATGAAAAACCGCGGCACCATCCGCATCGGCGACTTCGCCGACATTATGGTTTACAACCTGGACGAGCTGGGCTTCCTCTACGACAAGCCACATTTCGCCAACGACTTCCCTGGCGGCGAAAAGCGGCTCATCCAGATGCCCACCGGCATTCGCTACATCCTGGTCAACGGCACCGTTACGTTCCAGGAGAACGAGTGCACCGGAGCCCTGCCCGGCACACTGCTGCGCAGCTACGATCAGATCGGCTAGTTCTGATTGGGCTCCCGCTGAGACCGTGCCCCGCCTATTTTGGCGGGGCTTTCCTTTTCATTGCAGACGTAGTTGAGTGCGACGAGATTCGTAAACAATTGCGCAACATTTCGTCGAAGTTTGACATGATCTTGGGGCGGGTCTAAACTGCCTGCGACACGTGATTTGGTAGTAGACCTGTGCTTTCTTAATCGATCAATGAGGAGATAGTATGCCGGAATTTGACCTTGTAATTCGCGGCGGCACCGTCGTTGACGGCACTGGAATGCCACGCGTCCGCGGCGACGTTGGTATCAAGAACGGCCGAGTGGCGATGATCAGTGGGCGCATCAATAGCGGAGGCGCAAAAGAACTGGACGCCAGTGGCTGTATCGTGGCCCCGGGCGCCATTGATTTGCACACTCACTATGATGCGCAACTGAACTGGGATCCCTACGCTACTCTCTCCGGCTGGTTCGGCGTGACCTCGCTCACCGTCGGCCAGTGCGGGTTCGGTTTCGCACCTACACGGCCTGATGACCGAGACCTCAACATGCGGATGATGAACCGCATCGAGGCCATTCCCCTTGAGTCCATGCGCCAGGGCATGCGCTGGGACTGGGAAACTTTCCCGGAATACATGGACTCCCTCGACCGGCAGGGTCTTGGAGTCAACGTCGGCTGTCTGGTGCCGTTCTCGCCCCTGCGCGGTTACGTGCTTGGCATGATTCCGGCCCGTGAGCGCACTTCGGTCACTGAAGGCGAACTCAACCAGATGAAGCAGATTCTCCACGATTCAATGAAAGCGGGAGCCTTCGGCATCTCCGCCGACAAGAACCTGGAGGACAGGCCGGAGGACGGAAGCTGGTTGCCTAGCCACGTGGCCTCAAAGGAAGAGTTTCTGGCTCTTTCCCAGGTGCTGTCGCAATTCGGCGTTGGGCATCTGGGTTGGACCATCGGCATCTCGGACGACCGGGCCGGTCAGCGCGATATGCTGGCGGAAATGGTGCGGATGAGCGGACGTCCCCTGCACGTGGTCCTGGGCGACGATGAAGGTTACGACTGGCTGAACAAGGTGCAGGACGAAGGGTTGCCCGTGCTTGCACAGCTCGGCCCGGTGCCCACGATATCCGAGTTCAAGCTGTCAGAGTACAACCTGTTCGACTATATGCAGCACTGGGTGCAGCCGCTGGTTGGCACCAAGGAAGAGCGTATCGCCAAGCTGTCCGAAGAAGGTGTGCGCATCGGCATGAAGCAGGATGTGATAGACCGTCCGCACCCCAGGACCGACTGGACCCGGCTGCAGGTCGTCGAAGTGGCCCACGAGCGCAACCTGCAGTACGAAGGCCTCAGTATAGCGGACATCGCCGAGGCCGAGGGCAAGCATCCGCTGGATGCCTTCCTGGACATAGCTCTCGATGAGGACCTGGAAACCGAATTCGCCCATCCGTCCAACAACCGGGGCGATGACGTCACCGCCGAAAGGCTGAAGAACCCCTACGTCCACATCTCGGTCTCGGACGGCGGGGCCCACACCCGATTCCTGGTCAATAGTGTGTGGCCCGTCTACTTCCTGGGATCCTGGGTCCGCGACCGTGGCCTGATGTCTCTCGAGCAGGCGCACTACAAGATGAGCGCCCTGCCCGCCTGGTTCTCCGACATGAAAAACCGCGGCACCCTTCGCGTCGGAGACTTCGCCGACATCATGATCTACGACTATGACGAGCTGGGCCTGCTCTACGACAAGCCCCAGTTCGCCACCGACTTCCCAGGCGGGGAGAGGCGATTGATCCAGAAGCCAACCGGAATGCGCTACATCCTTGTCAATGGATCGGTAACGTTCCAGGACAACGAGTGCACGGGCGCCCTGCCCGGCAAGCTGTTGCGCAGCTACGACCAGATCGGCTAAACATCAGCCCGATCTTCGCCCAATAAATCGGGGGTGGCCAGACGGCCACCCCCTTTCTACTTGTCCTTTTTCGGTAGCGTTCTCTCCAGTAGGTAAGGCATCAGCAATTTCGCTGCACCATCTAATGTAATACCGACGACATCACCGTCGGCATCATAATCGGCGGTCAGTCCTTCCCCAACCTCGGCACCTTCACAGGCAGGGAGACCGTTCCAGAGCGAGAGAGTGTCAGTTTCCGGGTCGTAAAACACCCTCAATTCCAATAGCCTTGTCATGGATTCCCGCATGGTCTTCCCCACCTTCTCATTGCTCCCCTATCGAGGTGCCGGTTCAGCAGCTTGCCATCTTCGGTGAGTATTACCAGAACCCACCTGTCGATTTCATCGATATACCCGTACAGTAGCCTTCGATTTTCACCATTCACGAATCTGGTCTGCGTATGCTCAGGGTTTTCCAGTACGCGCGCTACCCAGTCATCTCTGACTTCCGGGTGCTTGTTTCTGGCGACTTGATTGTAGTATGAAGTTTCCTCCACACCCTACTCGTCGGGCACAAGCGCCACCAGCCGACCCTCCTGCTGTGTAACCAGGAACACCTTCATCCGCAGCGCGGGATTGTTGAGGCAGCGACCGTCGCCCTTCTCGTATTCGTAGCCGTGAGTGTCGCACACAAACACGTCTTCTCCCACGTCCTCAACCTCTCCCCCCTGATGCGGGCAGAGGGTTGATAGCATGCGATACCCTTCGTTGCCCTTAACGAGGAAGTAATTCGCGGTCCCCACCTTCACCAATTTTGGAAGGTCGGTAAAGGACGCTTCCTCCCCCAAGTCCACCCGGACCTTCTTCGAACGGGCTGAGCCGCTGATCTGTCGCATTGTGATCCTGTTGACTTGCCTCTCTGTTGCCATTGGTTAAAACCCCCACAGTTGCAATTGTGGCAAGTATATCAAAGGCTTCCACCCATCACTAACAAAAAGAGGCCACAGATGACGATTCGCTCAACAGGCATGGGAATGTGCGCGATCAACTCTTGTGCCAGCCTTGTGAGCAAATGTCTAAGGGGTCCTTGAACAAGAATCAGAACACACCAACTATGTGCAGAACACTTTCTGGATTTCGGCTCCGGTTGGTTCGCTCGTCCCTCTAACGAACAGTTGCAGTGATAGCTGTGCAATGCGCAATTTGAACTGCTAATTGGAGCAGCGGACTGTACTTTCCCGTGGCGCAGCGGGTGGCTTCCGGCAATCTGTATTCCTCTAACGTGTGCGGCGTATTTCGCTGACCGACTCCTGGTGTTGCCCGCAGAATCCTTCGCCATTGAGGCAATGATTCCGCCAAATGGCGAAATCGAGATCGTACTTGGCACTACACCCTCGGCGTTTGCTCTATCGGAATGTAGCGGTTGGATGGCATGCCTTGTCGAGCCAGACTGGGTTGGCCGCTTCGCTTTTGGGGCTTTCCGTATTGGTGTCAATGATCGCAGGGTGCATCCCCAGTTCCCAGCACGTGAACACGCCACATGTTGTCGAGCCCGCAATCCGCCCTGTCGCGCCCGAAAATGCGCCGCCTTCCAGATCTCCTACAGTCGCAAAATCGGCCGACGAGGTCGTTGTGGTCGTCATTCCCAGTGCTGGTGGCGCCGAAAGTGAAGAATTCGGCGTCCGCCCGCAGGAGTCAACTCATTCTTTCCCAATTCCACCAGGGTATGGGAACCCTTTACGGAGCTTTGTTGTTGAGCCTCTTCCGCAGGACTCCGAAGAAGTTCCCAGCCGAACGCCTGCACACCTCACCTTGGAAGTCCGCGTCGACAGCTTGGCGAGCGAGGACCAGGCTGTCGATCCCTTTGGCCTTGCAGTTGTCCGTTACGACGAAGTGAAGCAGGAATGGGCAGATGTGCGATATTCTATCGATTATCCATGGGTCCGAATCGAGGCCCAAACGGATCATCTGGGGTTGTTCGCACTTTTGACCAAGGCGGATGACGAAGACGCTACGAAAAATACGGCGTTGGAATTGCAGTCTCCTCAAACGCTGGATCAACCAGATCCAGTGGCCGCTCAGCCCGCTGATCTGACGCCCACCCGCACTTCGGAATCTCGATCCGGCCCTACAGCCGCCCAGCCTCCGCCCAAGGCACCCACCGCCACGCCTGAACTTCAAACAGATGAGGCGCCGACGCAGCCCCCGGCCAGAGTGCCCACTCCCACCAGCGCGATTCGCCCAGAAGCGCCGAAAACGCCGATTCCCGCTCCAACTCGCTTGCCTGTCCCACCGGTTGCGCCTGTCCCCACGCCAACTCCGACTCCGACGGCCAGTCGGCAACCCGACCCCACCACCGGAAGAACTCCAACTCCCACAACTGAACCGGGATTCGTTCTCTACATCAATGGCAGACAGGTTCAGTCAAAGGACGCTGAATTCTATGTCCCCTTGGGGATTCTCTCGATAGAACAATTGCCCGATTCCGACGGCAAGTACAGAGAGGGAACACTGGTCAGCTTTGAGGTGCATTTCGACGAGTCAGACCTGCAAATGGAGGTGACCGGAAGCGATAGGGTTATAGGCAATTTTGTGCAAGCAAAAATGGAAGCTGACAGGTTCGTCAGGGTGTACATTTCCTCCGCCCCTGACCCAGGACCATCTGTCGAAGGGCCTGGAATGCCTACCAGCACTCCGTCGTCAACTGCGACGCCGGAGAGCATTCGCGGCACGCCCACCGCTACCAATCCATCCCCAACACCGAGCCAAATGGTGGACCATACACCGGAGGTCACCACAGCGGCTTCGCCTCGACCATCATTCATCCCCGAACCATCACCTACGCCAACACCCACTCCTGTGCCGGCCCAGGCAGAAGAGGCGCCGCCAATTCCTGTTCCCGAGCCCGAGCCCCTGCCTGACCCGGAATATCCAGTTGGAGGCAGGATCGCGTTCGAAAGGAACATAGATGGGAACAGCGAGATTTACATGATGGGATGCGATGGCTCCAGTCCGGTCAACCTCACCCAGGCCGAATCGCAAGACAGGCATCCTTCGTTGAGTTCAAACGGCCTCTTGGTCTTCAGCTCTGACAGGGATTCTATGAGCGATGGGAATCCTGCGTTCGACATCTATCAGTTCGATATGGCCGCAGATTTGTTGGAAAGGCTCACTGAGGGCCCGGCAAATGACTTCTCCCCGGCTATCTCCCCGGTAGGAAGCGAAGTGGCCTTCGTATCCGACAGAGACGGAAATCACGACATATTCGTGCTCGATATTGCTAACGAAATATTGACCAATATCTCCGATAATGACGCCGAAGATTTGGATCCATCATGGTCCACCGATGGACACCAGGTTGTCTTCGCTAGCGACAGGGACGGAGACTTTGACCTGTACGTAACCGACTTTGACGGGTCATTCGTATCCAAGATTCCCACTGAAGAGAGGGGAAGGGAAGGTTCCAACGAACGATGGCCCGACTGGGCCGAATATGAAGATGAAGCGAAAATCATCTTTGCTTCAGACAGATCCGGAAACTGGGAAATCTATTCGATTGGGGTCAATGGAAGTGAACTGACTAAAGCCACAAACTCGAGCCAATCCGATATACAGCCCAGTTGGGGGCCGTCCGGTGACGAGTTTGTATTCCAGTCCGATCGCAACAATGGCCTACCGAATCTGTTTGTCGCTCAAAACGCTCTCGGGGATTTTCAGCAGATGATAGGCACCGCAAATAGCGGCCATGATTCAGCCCCGGATTGGGAACCCGTAGATCACTCCGGCACTTGCGGAGAGTGGAACGCCACCCCCGCAGTAATACCCACGGCGGAACCCGTCGTCGTCCCTCCACCGCCGCCGACCCCAACACCCACCCCCACACCAACCCCGACAGATACTCCCACGCCTCTTCCAACGGACACCCCCACGCCGTCTCCCACGCCCGCGCCGACCGCAACCCCCACGCCCACACCGTCTCCAACGCCAACGTCAACTCCAACATCCACAGCGACTGCAACACCGACTGCAACGCCCACACCCACCCCGTCTCCAACGCCGACAGTAACCCCCACACCGACTACAACCCCGACTCCCACCGTCACTCCGACGCCAGTCCCCGATGCGACTGCTACGCCGACTCCAACCCTGACTCAAACGCCCACACCAACTCCAACACCGACGGATACGCCCACACCCACGCCGACGGACACGCCCACACCCACGCCGACAGATACGCCCACGCCCACACCTACGGATACACCTACGCCCACGCCGACGGACACGCCCACACCCACGGCTACGGACACGCCTACACCCGCTTCTACGGATACGCCCACACCCACGGCGACTGACACACCCACGCCGACACCGCTCCCGGTAACCTTGCCGGATTACCCTGAAGGAGGAAGAATCGCGTTCCGCAGCGACCGCGACGGCGATGGTGAAATATTCGTCATGGGTTGCGACGGGTCGGGTCAGACCAAACTCACCAATAACTCTGCTGATGACAAGCAGCCTTCCTGGGCCAGTGGCGGCAAGCTGGCTTTCAGTTCGAATCGCAACTCGGAAGGCGGTTACGACATTTATCTACTGACCCTTGATCCCTGGGGTACTTCCCGGCTGACCACCAGTGCAGTCAATGACGAAGCACCGGCCTTGTCCCCCGATGGCTCAAGGGTCGCCTACGTCTCTTATCGGGATACCGACGGCGATGCAGAAATTTTCGTTCTGACGGTTTCAGACAGAAGTGTAGTCCAAGTGACCGAGAACACTTCTTCCGACATGGACCCGGCGTGGTCTCCGGATGGGTCAAAACTCGCTTTCGCCAGTGACCGCGACGGCGATTGGGATATATACGTGGCGGACTCGGACGGCTCGAACGTAACGAACCTGACCGACAGCACCGCGGACGACTCCAACGCTTATGATGAGCGCTATCCTGACTGGGCTGAGGACGTATATGGCGATGAGTACATAGTCTTTACTTCGGATCGGGGAGGATACGCAGCAATCTACACAATGTTCGATGACGGCACCGAGCCGGCACTCGCCTCCAGCAGGGATATGGGCGACGGAGAACCGAGCTGGGATCCCGTAAGCGAGTTTTTCGCCTTTCACAGGACCAACGTCGACAACGTGGAAGTATTCACAATGAGCTACTCTGGAGACAGCGCCTTGAACATCAGTGATAACTCGAGTGCCTCGGATACTTCGCCAGACTGGGAACCCTACGACTCCAATGTCTATTGCGGTGGCGAGGTGGTCCCAACATAACGGCCAATGGGTATACTGCATAACCATTGAGCAGGGAATGCCGTTGACGTCATGACATCACCCAGGAAAGTTCAGACCAGAGATGATGTGGTCATTGAATTCACTCTACGACGCAGCCGTCGGCGCAAGAAAACCGTGTCGATCGTGGTTGCAGGTGGCGAAGTAACGGTCTCCGCTCCGATGAGGACTCCAAATGCGGAAATCGAGGCCATAGTCAGGGAACGGGGCGATTGGATTAAGGAAAAGCTTGAGTCCGTTGCCGATTCGCCCCCAAACCTCGGGCTGGTCAGCGGAGACAAGCTGCCGTACTTAGGCAACGACCTTGAGTTGGTCGTCGAAGAGGGCGATGTCCGGCGTCCTTCCGCCCACAAGGGGCAGGGCGCTCTTGTGGCAACTGTGCCCAGGGGATTTCAGGAAAGCGAGCAGAGGGAAGCCGTACGAGCCGCCATAGTAGCTTGGTACCGGGTCCAGGCAGGCGAACTTCTGACGGAAAGTGTGGCCCGGTGGCTTCCCGTCATGGGCCGTAGCGAAATGCCCAGGGTCCTGGTGCGGGAGCAGAAGACCCGCTGGGGTAGTTGCAGCGCAGATGGAACCCTGAGGTTCAGCTGGCGACTTGCTATGGTGGCGCAGGAACTCATAGATTCAGTAGCCGTCCACGAACTGGCACACCTGGAGGTGATGAATCACTCACCAGCTTTCTGGGAAGTGGTGCTCCGGGCGATGCCCGATGCCAGGGAACGCCGCAAGCGCCTGTCGGAAGCAGGGCGTTTCCTTCCTCTGTGACCTTTCGGGCGAAGGGCAAGGCCGGCCCCCAAGCTTGCCGAAGGAGTGAGTGCCTCCCCCGAACTCTCGATAGTATGTTGGAAGACGAGATTCCACCTTCACCCAGGAACATTGCCCAGGACCACTGCAAAATAAAGTATTTCATCGGCAACCGTTCATCCTGAGCCCCCCCGTCACCTTGAACGCCCCATTCATCCTGAACACCCCCTGTCATCCTGAGCCTGTCGAAGGACGCCCGTTCAAACCTCACTTACTTCGATAGCCCCACCATGGATGCTTTGAGTTGAACCCTGCAATCGTCCTGTCGCCCCCACCGAAGCTGTCGCAAGCTCGTATCGTTAATGATCTTGGCTGAAACACGATTCGCGGCATTAAAGGATGCGCAGTACTGGAGCCCCATCAGAGAAATCCCAAAATCAAACAAATCACAGTTCAGACAATATCCCCTCGCCGCCTCACTTTTCATTCCCAATTCCGCATTCCGCATTCCGCATTCCTCACTCCCGATTCCCCATTCCCTGACACCTGCCCATTGCCACCCCCGATGACGCCTCTCTAGCATGGTTCTATGGAGTCCCGGACAATCCTCCCTAACTCGCCTCCCAATAAAACCCTCGTCCATAGGCATAATGCTCCCCTGACGCCGCCGTCATGAGCACCTGCCCACGCCCCCAGAACAACCGAAACTACCGAAAACTACCGCCTTTTACCCGAATAACAAAAAATTTCGTCCCAGGAGTCCTTGATATGACCTTCTCCACCCTACGCCGTCAGGTCGACGCCCTCATGCTCAAATACGCTACCAAAGTCCAGATCTACCGCCTCCGTCCCCATGCCCTCGAACTCTGCGATGAGATGACCGAGGCTGTTAGCGGTCCCATTACCACTCCGCCCAAGTCCGTCCCCAAGTCCGTCAGGGCATGGGCCTTCGACTTCTTCCGGCGTTTGCGGGAACACCGCTTCCGGCTATGGAACTTCACGCCCCTCGCCGACTACCTCGATACATGCCTCCAACGGCGCGTGCTGCCCCAGGTCAACGACGTCCTGCGCAGCATCCTGCCGAAGGCCGCCGCAAAAGGCCTCATCCCCCGGTACATCGGTGAGCCAGTCCCCTTCCCTGAAAGGCCTCTCGCCAGCGAAGCCTGACCCGCCCCCGGGAAGCATCAGGTCGTGACACGGAAAATCCTGCTGGCGGACTACCCGCCGGTCATGCACGATTGCGAATTCGCATTCGTCCTGTTTACCGGTGAAGGAGTACGACTGTCAAATGTGATTGCCCTGTCTCTCGATTCCCCGCGATTCCATATTCGCAGCGTAGCGTGTTACCATTGGTTGGTATGAATCCGTCGCACATCAGAAACTTCTGCATAATCGCCCACATCGACCACGGGAAGTCCACCCTGGCCGATCGATTCTTGGAAATCACGGGCACGGTGCGTCCCCAGGAAATGAAGGCCCAGTTCCTCGACCAGATGGACTTGGAACGGGAGCGCGGCATCACCATCAAGGGCAAGGCCGTGACTATGTATCACGAGGCCAGCGATGGTGAGACCTACCAGCTGAACCTCATCGATACTCCGGGTCACGTGGACTTCAGCTACGAAGTGTCGCGGGCGCTGGCGGCCTGTGAAGGTGCCCTGCTGGTTGTCGACGCAAGTCAGGGCGTAGAAGCCCAGACCATTGCGAACACACTGATGGCGATGGAATACGACCTCGACCTTATTCCGGTGCTTAACAAGGTCGACCTGCCTCAGGCCGAGCCCGATCGTGTCGCAGGGGAAATCGAGCAGGTCTTCGGCTTCCGCCGGGATGAGGTTCTGTTCGTGTCAGCCAAGGAAGGCACCGGCGCGTCGGCCATTCTTGATGCTGTCGTCCAGCGAATTCCACCTCCTGCCGGCAAGCCGGACAAAGCGGTCCGAGCACTGGTCTTCGACTCGGTCTACAACCAGTACAAGGGCATCATTGCCCACATCCGTGTGGAAGATGGCGAAATCTCAAGCCTAGATCGAATCCGTGTCATGTCCTCGGGCCGTTCCGCTGAGATCGTGGAGGTGGGAGTTTTTGCCCCCGCCCCGACGCCCACCGACGGTCTGGCAACGGGACAGGTGGGATACGTGGCGACGGGGTTCAAGGACGTGCGAGAGTGCACCGTCGGCGACACACTCACCATCGACAGGGATCCGGCTCACGAACCACTTCCAGGGTATGTGCCGCTGAAGTCAATGGTATTTGCAGGACTGTACCCGTCGGATGGAGAGGAGTACGGCAATCTGCGAGCGGCGTTGCAGAAGCTGCAACTCAATGACGCTTCGCTCACCATTGAACCAGAGAACAGCGCCGCCCTGGGCTTTGGCTTCCGCTGTGGATTCCTGGGCCTTATGCACCTTGAGATCGTTCAGGAGCGTCTGGAGCGGGAATACGACCTTGACCTGATCGTGACCGCCCCCAGCGTGGCTTACCAGGTAACGCTGAACAGCGGCGAGGTTATCAAGGTCGACAGCCCGGCCAAGCTGCCCTCGCCCAACGAATACACCGACATCGAGGAACCGGTGCTCGATCTGACAATCGTTGCCCCGAGCCGCTACGTCGGTACGCTCATGGAACTGATGCACTCCCGCCGCTCGGAGTTTAAGCGGATGGAGTATATCCAGAGTGAGAGTGTTGGGTCCCATGATAATGCCAGGGTCATGATGGAATACACCATGCCGCTGGTCGAAATGCTGGCCGACTTCTACAACCAGCTGAAGTCTCGCACCCAGGGCTACGCTTCGCTTGACTACACCTTCATTGGCTACCAAAAGGAGCCGCTGGTGAAGGTGGATGTTCTGGTGAACCACATGCCGGTGGAAGCCCTGTCCATGATTCTTCACCGCGACCAGGCCACGGGACAGGGACGGCGCGTGGTGGAGAAGCTGCGCACCACCATACCGAGGCAGTTGTTTGAGGTGCCGATACAGGCCGCAATTGGGAGTCGCATAATCGCCCGCGAAACCGTTCGCGCCATGAGGAAGGACGTTCTGGCCAAGTGCTACGGCGGCGACATAACCCGCAAGCGTAAGCTGCTGGAACGCCAGAAGGAAGGCAAGAAGCGACTAAAGATGGTGGGTCAGGTGGAGATCCCTCAGGAAGCCTTCCTGACTTTGCTGGAAGTCGGCGGCGAAGGCTAACTTCCTACAGGTCCCAGGCTTACAGGGCAGTTAAGTTTCCCTGCTCTCCCTTCGTCCCTAGAAGCCCAGCGCCTCCCTGAGTTCTCCCAGCTGCTCCAGGTGAGCCCGCCAGTGGCGGTCGAAGCCGGCGAGCGCCGTCTCCAGCGTCCGCTCTTCATCCTGGTCTCTCGTACGCTGATGCATCAGCACGCGCCGTGCCTGTAAGTCCTGGTCCCCTGCAGGCTGCAAGGCACCTGCGAAGGCAGCGAAGAAGGCGCTGATGTCTGCCGCGACTTCCTCCATGTCCAGGGTTGAGCGGGCCTCTGTGACATTGGTGCGGTCAGACCAGATCTCGTACTCGTTGATCTCCCCGGAGACAATGCCCTTCACGATTGCCGCCATTCCCCCTGGCGGCGTGTCCAGCAGGTGGTACACGATCTCCCGCGCCGACCAGGCCGAATCGTCCGGCTTCCAGTCCAGGCAGTAGTTCATGCCATCAAGCAGTTCCAAGAGGCTGCTTTGCAGTGAGTCCAGGTTTTCGCGTTGGCTCTGGATGGTAGTCAATGTCGCTTTTCCGTCTCTTGTTATTCCTCGAGGTCGATGCTGCGCAACAGTTCCTTCACCGCAGCGCGGGTGTCGTCCCTTCGCATGGCGTACTCCAGCGAAGCCCGAAGCAGCCCCATAGGCTGCCCGCCATCGTATCGAATGCCCTCGAACTCGTAGGCATAGAGCTCCGCACTCTCCAGGAGCAGCAACATGCCGTCCGTCAGCTGAATCTCACCCTTTGCGCCAGGCGGAGTACGTTCCAGGCAGTCAAAGATCTCCGGAGGCAGGATATAACGCCCGACAATAGAAAGGTTTGACGGTGCCTTCTCGCGTGGCGGCTTCTCGACGAGCCCTTTTACCTGATGCAAGCCGTCTCCCGCGGAAATGGCGTCCACAACACCGTAGTTGTGAACCGTCTCCCACGGCATCGGCTCCACCGCGACAACTCCGGCCTGGGTGCGGTCGAAGATGGCCGCCATTTGAGCCACGACGCCGGGGGTGTGATAAACGATGTCATCGGGCAGGATGACTACGAACGGCTCGTTTCCCACCGCCTCACGGGCCGTCAACACAGCATGCCCCAGACCCAGGGCTTCTTCCTGGATCACGAAGGATACCTTCGCAAGTCGCGATGCGTTCAGCACTTTGTCCAGCAGGCCCTGATCTCCGTTGTCCGATAACCTTCGCTCCAAAGCAGGGGATGGTTGGAAATAAGAAGCAATGCCCTCCTTTCCGGGAGCGGTCACAATAATTACTTCCTCAACGCCGCCCTCGGCGGCTTCTTCCACCACATATTGGAGCATTGGCCGGTCCAGGATGGGCAGGAGCTCTTTGGGCACCGTCTTGGTGACCGGAAGAAAGCGAGTGCCCAGACCAGCGGCGGGGATTACAGCTTTTCTGACAGGCATGAATTACCACCAGCAAGTTCAACGCTTCCAGTCTAGCATCGAGGGCGATGGCCAACAACGCTGGCTCGCTTTTTCCAAGTGCCGCATTGCAGCGCGAATTGACATAGGCGACTGCTGAACCTACTATGGAATAGAGGCCGCACTAGATGGGGAGCTAGCGGTGCCCTGCACCCGCAATCCGCTACAGCGGGATTGAATCCCTCCCAGAGGCCTGTCCGGTGGGCCAATATCGCGGCCGGAAGTCGTTGAGGGCCGGGTCCCACGCGACGCAGACTTGTGAACCCCGCCAGGTCCGGAAGGAAGCAACGGTAAGCTTGAAACTGCGGGCGCCGTGGGAGTGCCTGACCTGAGTCGTCCGCTGCGACACGCTCATTTGGCAGAGTCGACCGGAGGTGCGCGGTCTCTTTTATGTTCCTCAACTATTCGCCCCTCTATGTGGCAGCGCATTAGTGTCTGCCATTCGCAGTACGAGGCCTCGGAAGTCCCTTGGCCAGCACTTCCTCAGTGACTCACGCATCGCCGCCCGCATTGTCGACGCGGCCCAACTGACACCTGCCGACACCGTCGTGGAGATTGGCCCAGGGCGCGGCGTCCTCACCCGACGACTGGTAAGTAAAGCTGGCCGGGTGGTGGCCGTCGAGTTGGACGAGCGACTGTGTGAGGAACTTCCTTCTCGCCTTGACTTTCCTGACAACCTCGATTGCGTGCATGTCGACGCGCGGAAGGCTGACCTGTCTGCCCTCGCGGGAGAGGGGACGCCCGGGACGGGTTCTGGCTACAAGGTGATAGGCAATTTGCCTTACTATGCAGCCAATCCCATCATTCGGCTAACACTGGAGTCGGAGCCACCCCCTGTCCTTGCTCTCTTCATGGTACAGAGGGAAGTGGCGGACAGCATGACGGCACAACCGGGGAGCATGACCATGCTGTCCGTAGCCACCCAGTATTTTGCTGAGGCCAGGACGGTGTGTTCGGTATCACCGTCGGCTTTTCGCCCGGCGCCGAAGGTACGCTCCGCGGTGGTAAGGCTGGATGTTCGGAAACAGCCCGCCGTGGATGTCGCCGACAGGCAGATGTTCTTCGACACGGTGCGTGCGGGTTTTTCCGCGCCGAGAAAGCAGTTGCACAACTCACTGGGACACGGCTTGAAGACGGAACCGCCAGTCGTTGCCGCGATGCTGGAGCGAGCCGAAATTGATGGACGCCGGCGGCCCGCCACTCTCAGCCTGGAAGAATGGGCGAGAGTTTGCGCTATCTGGCAGGAAATTCGGGGATCGGGGTTGAATCATCGTGCGGTTTGAGGCCCACGCCAAGTTGAATCTATCGCTGGAAGTGCTTGGAAAGCGTGACGACGGTTACCACGAAATCAAGACCGTCATGCAGACAATCAACCTGGCGGATGAGCTGGACGTTGAAGACCGGCCCACAATGCGGGTTGAATGCGATAGCCCGGAACTGGCAGGCGAATCGAACTTAGTCTGGAAGGCTGCAACCGCATTGGCCAGCAGCCGGGGAATTCAGCCGAGGGCACTGATTAGGCTGCGAAAACGCATCCCGGTGGCCATGGGCTTCGGCGGAGGGAGCAGCGACGCTGCCGTGGCGCTGCGTGCTCTGAACCAGCTGTGGGACCTCCAGGTGGACGATGAGGAATTGGCGCACATCGCAGCGGGAGTAGGATCGGACGTCCCGTTCTTTCTGAAAGGCGGGACGGCATTGGCCGAGGGAAGGGGAGAGTTGATTAGGCCCATGCCGCCCCTGGCCCCATTCAACCTGACCCTGGTGTTTCCCGACCTGGAGATCAGCGACAAGACGAGGAGAATGTATTCGCGCCTCACTCCGGCCAACTACAGCGACGGCGGGACTACGCGACTCATGGTGCAGCTCCTGATGGGTGGCCAATTCGTCGCCGAGTCCATCCGAAGTTACATCTACAACGTATTTCAGGACATTGCCGAATGGGAATTCCCGGTGCTGGCCCAGATGCGGCAGGAGGTGGCTCTGAACGGCGGGCCGGAGCTCCATCTCTGCGGCGCAGGACCTGCGATGTTTGCCATTCCTTCGAACGAAACGCAGCACAGGGCCGTGGTGGAAGCCTTGCAGCCGATGGGCGCCGGGGTATACCTTGTTACGACGATTTCCTAGAAAGCTGCCACTTGATGCTGCTTTGAGATGGCGGACCAGGACCGGATAAAAGGAACAATTAGATGGGCATAGAACTCCTGGCGAGCATCGGCATAGGCATCAATCCAAACCTGGTCAACGCAGGTGGGTTTTTGCTGTCCTGGCACGGTGTGTTCACTTTTATCGCGGTCGCCGTGGCTGTTTTCCTTGTGGTGCGATGGGGGACCCGGGAAGGAATGGTTGCCGATGTACTTTATTCCGCCTCCATGTGGGCGATCATCGGGGGTGTCATCGGAGCCAGATTGCTGCACGTCATAGACTTTTGGGATGAAGTCTACCAGCATGATTTCATCCGCCTGTTTCGCGTTTGGGAAGGCGGCATAGCCATTTTCGGTGCGATATCTGGAGGATTTGTAGGCGGTTCGCTGTATCTGCTGATAAGGAACTCCGCCTGGTTTCTCGCCACATGGCGCCCATTCTCATTTCTGTTTGGCGCGCCGAATAAGGCCGATCTGCCGCGAATTGGACACCTGGCAGACGTGACGGCCCCCGCGCTGCTGGTGGCGATGGCGATAGGTCGAATTGGCGACATCATCAACGGTGAGCATTTCGCCAAAGTAACCGACCTGCCGTGGGGGGTCATTTATACGCATCCGGATAGCCCGGGACTAGGCCGGCCGGCCACCCACCCTGCTGTTGCATACGAACTGATTTTCGACCTGATCCTGCTTGCGGCGTTGTGGCCGTTGCGAAACAGGTTGCGACCCAGGGGTATGTTCTTTGCCCTGTATGGGGCGACGTACTCCATAGGCCGTTTTTTCATAAGTTTCCTGAGAGAGGAATACAACACCTACTTTGGCGGGCTGAACGAAGCGCAGATAGTTGCCCTGATAGTGATCATCATCACTGTGCCGCTGCTGGTGTGGAAGGCTCAATTTGTGCCAGCAGACACTCGCACAGGCGCTCGCCCGGCCAGTAGCTAGGGAATAATTCGCTGCCCTGTCCGGTGTCTGGGCCGGTTCTGTCAGGCAGGGCGAAACTGCGAGACGCGGAGAGCCAGGGGATCCCCGGGTTGGCGGTTGTCTTCCATCAGGGTGTACGCCAGGTCGACCCTTTCGGCTCCTTCCAGCCAGACAGGCCCCTGACCAAAGGCCAGCGCGGTCATCTGGGCACCGTTCTGTTCAACTCTCAGCCGCAGGTGCTGTTGAGCCAAGCCCATGAAATGAGCATCTAGCACCCGAACGCCCATGGTGGCAAACACCGGACGGGGGTTGCCCTTCCCGAATGGGGCCAGCGATTTGAGCCACTCCTTTACGTCTCTGGTGAAGTCGCCCAGTTGTGCGATGGCGTCTATTTCCAGGGCCGGCTTCAGGTGAGCGGTTTCTAGGCGACTCGCCGCGAACGCCGATAGCCGTTCGGCCGCTTCGTCCAGCCTGTCGCGCCTCACCGTAAACCCGGCGGCCTGCGAATGGCCACCGAACCGCTCCAGGATATCTTCGATGGACCCGATGGCATCAATTATGCTGAAATCTGGAATGCTCCGTGCCGAGGCCACTGCGTAATCGTCGCGAAGACTAAGGGCAATTGCCGGACGGTGGAAGCGCTCCACCAGCCTGCCAGCCACCAGGCCTGCCACGCCCGGGATAATTCCTTCGTCGGCTACAATCAACAGAGGGGGGATCTCCTCCGGAACCCCGACTTTGGCGAAGGCGAGGTCCAGGGCATCGCTGGTGGCATCACGCCTTTCGCGATTTAGAGCGTCCAGCTTGTGGGCCAGGTTTGTGCCTTCCTCGGGGGACTTCGTAGTGAGGAGACGGAGGCTGTCCATGGGGTCGCCCATGCGGCCCGCAGAATTCAGCCTTGGAACAATTTGGAAGGAGATCGCTTCAGTGTCCAAGGCCTCCGGAGACACCCTGGCAGTCTCGCAGAGAGCCAGAATACCCGGTCTCTGAGTCTCGTTCAGCCGACGGATTCCCTCAGCAACAATGTAGCGGTTTTCGTCGACAAGGGGCACAAGGTCCGCCACAGTGCCCAAGGCTGCCAGCTCTAGGAGACTTGGGCTCCAGGGCATACCCTGGAATTCGTACAGGCCCTGTATCAGCTTGAAGGCAATGCCAGCGCCACACAGGTCTGGAAAGGGATATGAAAACAGAGGCAGATCCATTTGGGACAGGTGCGGATTCACACAGGCCACGGCAGGTGGCAGACCGTGCGAGGGTATGTGGTGGTCGGTAATGATGACTTCCGCGCCCCGGCTGTTGGCTTTTATTACTGGGCCCGAGTCCGTGATTCCCGTGTCAACTGTGATGATGAGGGATGCCCCTGATTCAATCAGGGTGTCAACCGCGGCATCCGAGAGGCCGTGCCCCTCTTCGGACCGGCTGGGAAGATAAGGGATTACTGGCACCCCCAGTGCAGACAGTCCTTCCAGAACAATGGCCGTGCCGGTGATGCCATCCACATCGAAGTCGCCAAATACGGCCGCGGTCTCTCCGTTTTGCACCGTGCGGTACAGACGGCGGACGGCTGCATCCATGCCAGAGAGGCGTTGGGGATCGTAGGGAAGGCGATGCGGGGGATTGAGAAAGGCCTGAAGTTTGCCGCTGGAGTCGATACCCCGGTTGGCCAACAACCTGGCGATTACGGGAGGTAGACCAGCGATACTTAACTTCGACGTGTCAGGATCAGCAGGCAGGATCCACTTAGGGAAGCCAAAGTCAGTCGAGGCCACTCTAACCGGAAACGCCCGGTTTGGCGAACACGAGGACCGAATTGTGACCCCCGAAGCCGAAGGAGTTGCTCATCGCCACATTTATTTCCTGCCGCCGGGCTTCGTTTGGCGTGTAGTCAAGGTCACACTCCGGATCAGGCTCATGCAGATTGATGGTGGGAGGAACCAGGCCGTCGTGCATTGCCTTAATGCAGATTGCAGCTTCCAGCGCTCCGCCCGAACCGAGAAGGTGCCCGGTCATTGACTTGCTGGAACTTATGGGGATCCGATAAGCATGGTCGCCCAAGGCCATCTTAATGGCCTTCGTTTCGTGCTTGTCATTCAGTGGTGTCGAAGTGCCATGAGCGTTGACGTAGTCTAATTTGCCCACGGGCAGTTTCGCTTCCTGTAGCGCCATCTGCATGGCCCGGGCGGCGCTCTCTCCGGTGATGGAAGGCTCGGTCAGGTGGTGGGCATCCGATGTCGCCGCATAGCCCACCAACTCCGCAAGGGGCTCCACGTTCCTCCTGTTAGCGCTTTCCTCGCTCTCCAGCACAAAGACTGCTGAACCCTCTCCCATGACAAAGCCGTCGCGGGATTTATCGAACGGCCTGCTGGCTTTGTCAGGGCTTTCGTTGAATCTCGAAAGGGCTCGCAGGGCGTTGAATCCTGCCACCGCGACCGGTACAAGGGGGGCTTCGCTGCCGCCGGCAAGGACGACATCTTCCCGTCCCTGGCGGACGATTTCCCACGCCTGGCCCATCGCGTCGGCACCGCTGGAACAGGAGGAAACGAGGCAGTAGTTGGCACCCATTGCCCCGGTGACCATCGAGACTTGCGCCGAGGCCATGTCGCCCAGCATCATGGGGATCAGAAAAGGACTGACTCTCCTGGGACCGCGGTCATTCAGCACCCCAAACTGCTGGGACAGAGTGGAGATGCCGCCAATGCCGCTCCCAATTATGACTCCCACCCGGTAAGGGTCGCCCCTGCCAGGCTCCAGCCCGGCCTGCTGGCACGCCTGCCTTGCCGCTACAGCGGCGAACTGGGCGAACCGGTCCATCCGCCTTGCGTCCTTTCGGTCGAGATAATCCTCCGGGTCGAAGCCCTTCACTTCGGCGCCGAAGCGAGTGTCGAACCCCTCCGTGTCGAACGAAGTAAGAAAATCGATCCCCGAATGTCCCTGCTTTATACCTTCCCAAGTAGATGGCAAGTCCAGACCAAGTGGACTTATGACGCCGATTCCAGTGATGTACACGCGGCGATTTTCTGTCATCCCATCCACTACCCTTGCTTACTGTGCTTCATCACGATCCGAGATCGCAGCGCCCATCCGTTCATGGCTCCCATATTGCCCTCAAACGCTGAGATGTCGCGACGAACCCCGAGGCTAGGACGCAGTTGCCCAACCCGGAAATTCCCGTGGCAGACTATCCTTGCCCGGTGGCCTTTTTTCTCCCGTCTCGCTGGTCGGAAAGGGCGGCGTCGATCGTGTCGGTGAGATCGGAAATGCGCCTCGAGATATTGGATGCCAATTCCTTTCCGCTGGTGGCGCTGGGTTCAGACAGCGTCTTGAGAGACTCGGACAACTCATTTAGTTTGGCTCCGATGCTCTCGGCGGCGTCGCGTCGAACGTTGGCAAGGGGCTGGGATACCGATCGGAGAGTATCCACCAGGTCGCTAACCTTTCCGGATATGTTCTCGCCAAATTCCCGTCCGGCGAGGGAGTCCGGATTGGCCAGGTCGCGAAGGTTTTCGGTGGCCTCTCCCAGCCGTGCGGCGACGGTGTCGCTCAACTCCTTGCTGGTGGCCGCGAGCCTCAGCTTGTAGGTGCGCAGGATGCGGAAGACCCTGCGGTAGACGTCGTCCACCTCCTGCAACTTCGAGGTGTACTTGTCGAATATCTCCCGGCTCTCCTGCATCGACCAGCGTTCGTCGTAATGCACGAACTGGCGGCCGGTGTAGAGCTGGTAGGGCCGCATTTCGCCTTCCTGGAGCAGTTCGCCATGCTCGTTCAAGGGCTTCAGATCGTTCCAATTGGAAGTGGCCGGAAGCGGTGTCAGGAAGTTGGCGGTCTGGTATCGGCTGACGGTGGTCACCCAGTCAGCCAGGGCCATGATGCTGTCTTCGGTGTCGTATGGCAGACCGATGATCGTCATGGCCACAACGGTGAACCCCACCTCATTGATGTAAGCCAGGTCGCGGTGCATCTGCCCCGGCTCCTGGCGCTTGTTTACTGCTTTGAGGTTCTCCGCGTTGTCCGACTCCACGCCCAGGTAGAGCATCTTCACGTTTGCTTCCTGCAGGGCGTGGGCGAGCTCCGGGTCCTGGCCAATCTCGGCCCGGGCCTGGATGATGAGGTTCATGTTTTCCGTGTGTCCCTTCCAACCCTGGAGCCTCTCCAGCCTCTCGTTGCGGAACTTGACAGCCCGCAGCGGCGGAGTGTGCAGGTCATCTGAAACAAAGACCTGGAACGAGCCATTGCGAGAGGTGTGGATCAGGCCGTCAGCAGCCAGCTCCTGCAGCTGGGCCAGCCTCTTGAACTCCGTTTCCCGTGAGACGAGGCGATAACCGAGAAATTGCTGGATAACCTGGCAGTAGGTGCACTTCTCGGTGCAGCCACGGATGGTCTCGACGACGGCGCCTGCCATGGGGTTTTCAGGAGTGAGGTCGCGGATGGAGCGGAAGTCCGGCAACTCAACGAAGTCTGGCCGCACAAGGCCCGCGCGCTTGGTCTGGACCACCTGACCCTCTTCCTGGTAGCTGATGCCGGGAACGTTGGCCAGGTACTGGTTCCGGTCTCCTGCGCCACGCTCAAGGAGGACATCGCACAGTTGCCCGATGATGTCTTCTCCTTCCCGTTGGACGATCACGTCGAAGCGGCCGTAGTCAAAGGCCTCTTCAGGGAGAGGGCCCATCTGAGGTCCGCCGCCAATGGTGATGATGTCCGGATGGTGCTCCTTGGCGAGACGTGCTATCTGGTAGGCCCTGGGAGCCTCGTTGATAAGCGCGGTCAACATGAGGATGTCCACGCCTTCCAAGTCCTTGTCCGGATCCATCAGGCCAGATCGATCCTCGAACCAGATTTCCCTGTCGTAAACGAAGGGACCTTCCCATTGTTCGAGGGCTGCCGAAAGGTATAGCATCCCCTGCCGGGGGATAGCCACATATTCGAAATTGCCCCCGGCCGAGGCCGGCTGGAGCAACATCACCCGCTTGATTCGAGACATTCTTGCCTCCTCGAGTCTTTTGGTCTCCGCCAGAATTGCGGATCCCAAGACTTCTATCCAACTTAAATGTTGGACGTAACTTTTGACAACCCTTTGCGACTTGCCGCTCCGCAGCTGCGAATGGGCAGTTTACACGTTATTCCAGAAAATATTATACAGGATGTCATAAGGCGTTAGTTGGAATTTTCAGCGAAATAGCGGAATCAAACTTGAAGATATCTCTTCCAAGTGCCGCTCCCGATCTTCAGGACGACATGTGATGCTGAACACAATGTGTCTGGCCCCGGCTTCCACGTATTCCTGCAGACGTTCGGCGCATTGTTCCGGGGTGCCGAGAAGGCAATATCGCCTGACGATGTTGATGAACTCCCCTCCGTAGAGATATTGGCCGCCCAGTTGCTGCGCCGCTACTTGAGCCGCCTCTTCCTCGGTGGGGTAGATGGTTATATACGGGAAAATGCCCCACTGGAAATCGGTCAGGCCGCGGTCTCCTTCTTCGGCAAAAGCATGAATCTTTTCGACGCTGTCTCGATATCTTGCCGGATCGTAGAAATAGGGCACCCAGCCTTCCCCGAAGCGCGCCGCTCGGCGCATCGCTGCGTCCCGTCGCCCGGACACCCAGACCGGCGGATGAGGTTCCTGGACCGGAGTCGGGTTGATCATCGCGCCATCCATCTGGAAATGCCTTCCTTCGAACGTTACGCGTTCACCTTTCCACAACTGACGCAAGACCTGTAGGCACTCGTCAGTGCGACGTCCCCGCTGGTTTACCCGGAGTCCAGAATTCTTGAATTCGACCGGATATTCTCCACCGATGCCGATTCCCAGCGTCAGCCTGCCATTGGAGGCTGCATCGAGGGTGGCGGTCTGCCGCGCCAGCATCAGCGGATGATAAAAGGGGGCCAGGACTATGGATGACAGCAAGCGAATCGACTTCGTCGCACCAGCGGCAACTGCGAGCACAGGAAGGCTTGCGTGGGACGGGCCCGGCGGGTCACCGCGCATGAAATGTTCTCCCGCGGAGAAGTACTCGTATCCCAGATCCTCCATCCATTTCGCCTGCCGGGCTGTTTCTCCAATCTCGAGAGTCAGATTGGCCCCAAAATGAAGGTCACCTGCCGCCATTTCCTCTTTCGCTCCCTTTTCTGAATAAATCCGCCTTATCATATTAGCGCACAATTTGTAGTGCACCAACGATGCGCTCCAGCTGACGACTGGCTCCTTGACAATACAGGAAGCGTACCTGAACCTTGAAAGTAGAGGGTCTTAAACGGGAACTGTTATCTACCGGTCCCTCGGTTGTCAACCGGAAAGCGGGGGTGTCTATATTGCTGGTGCTGGTGACGGGGGCGACTGGCTTTCTTGGTAAGCGGGTGGTTCTCGATCTCATTGCCAGACGTCACGATGTTCGCTGCCTGATACATTCCCCCGGTAAGGAGAGAGTATTCGATCGCCAGGCAGTGGAGGTTCACTACGGCAGCGTCACGGACCCCGACGCGCTACGCCAGGCATTCCATGACGTGCAGGCGGTGGTGCACCTGGTGGGCATCATTCGCCCAAGTGGAAGGAACACCTTCGACTTCATTCACAGGCAAGGCACAGCCAATGTGATCGCCGCGTCCAGAGAAGCCGGTGTTCGCGAGGTTATCTTCGTCAGCGCTATGGGGGCGATGGCAGATCCCTCCTACGCATACCTTTACTCCAAGCACCAGGCAGAGTTGGAAGTAATCAATTCAGGGATCGGGTACACGATTCTGCGCCCTTCGGTGATCTTCGGTGAAGGTGATGAGTTCCTCACGGCGCTGGCCGCACTGGTACGCCTGGGGCCATTCACTCCTGTTATAGGCTCCGGGCGGAACCGGATGCAGCCAGTTGCGGCCGACGACGTCTCCCGATGCGTGGCCGCGTCTGTCGGGAACTCAACAGTCCGGGGAAAAGTCATTAACCTCGGAGGCCCTCATCGCCTTAGCTACAACGACCTGCTGGACGAAGTGGCCCTGGCCATGGGAAGAAGCTGTCGGCGCGTTCACATCCCGACTGACCTAGTGAGGCCTGCCGTCGCCGTGCTGGAACGGTTACTGCCCAGATTGCCGATAACCAACGACCAGTTGAAGATGCTGGGCATAAGGAACGTTTCGGAAGGTCGCGAATTACAGAACGCCTTCGGGTTTACCCCCAAGCCGCTGCGGGGTAACATTGACTATGTAAATTCGGTAACCTTCGGCGAAGCCCTTCGAATGGTCATGGGTGTCCCGAAGCGGCGAAGTTAGGTCGGAAACCGAATTATCCCACGGATAAAGACTTCCCTGCCGGGTGAGTGATGGATTACCGGGAGGCCATTCAAAAAGTTCTTTCCCTTTTTGATGCCGAGCGGAGCCGGGTCGAAGGGCCGCGCCAGAAAGTGATCTATAACTTGGGTCGCATGGAAGCCTTCATGGAGCGGATTGGCAATCCTCACCGCCGGGTGCCCACGGTGCACATCGCCGGTACCAAGGGAAAGGGTAGCACTGCGGCATTGTGCGATGCTGCCTTTCACGCTTCGGGGCTTAGCACTGGCTTCTACTCCTCGCCTCACCTGCACACATTCCGTGAGCGACTCAAGAGAAACTGCCAGCTCATTTCCGAAGAGGAATTCGCTGGCGTGGTCGAAGACCTGTGGCCAGTGCGGGACAAGGACGGCGATGTCGTTACCATGTTCGAGTTCCTGACCGGCATGGCCTACTACTGCTTCGATCAAGCCCGGGCAGATGTGCAGACGATTGAGGTTGGTCTGGGTGGAAAGTTGGACGCCACCAACGTGGTTGAGGCAGACGTCAGTGTCATCACGTCGGTGAGTATGGATCACGCCAAGATTCTCGGAGACACCATCGGCGAAATAGCGTCCGACAAAGCCGGAATCATCAAGCCAGGCTCGGTCGCGGTCGTATCTCCACAGCGACCCGAAGCTCTTCATGCAATTCTGGAGGCGTGTGAACGCGCCGAGGTTGAACCGGCACTGATCGGACGGGACGTTACCTGGGAATCCCGCGGATCATACCCTGATGGTCAAGAGCTGACGGTGCACGGATTGCTCAACTCCTACGAGTTGGACATCCCGCTGTTGGGCGACTACCAGATGGAAAATGCCGCTGCTGCAGTGGCCGCCGTCGAATCTATGAGCTCTGTACAGGGGCTGGCAATTTCTTCGGAAGCGATAAGAGAAGGCTTCAGAAATGTTTCGTGGCCGTGCCGGATGGAAGTGCTGGAGAGAGAACCGCTGGTAATTGCCGACGGTGCTCACAACGATTATTCGGTTGATTGCCTGCTGGAATCCCTGCCCCACTACTTCGACTATGACCGTCTGGTAATAATCGCCGGCTTTTCGAGAGACAAGAACGTGGAAGCCATGGTCAAGTCCATCGCTCCTGCTGCCGACCTCGCCATTGCCACTCAGGCCCGCCATCCCAGGGCCCTGGAAGTGGGCGAACTCTCCGAAATGCTGCGAAGAGAGGGAGCGGCTACCTCCTGCGCTGCAAGCCCGAGGGAGGCGCTGGAGTCCGCTAGGATGCTGGCCGGGGCGGGGGGACTGGTGCTTGCTACCGGATCCCTGTTCCTGGCTGCGGAAGTGCGCGAGGCCGCTCTTGGTATCGAACCTGAAATTTACCCCGAACTGCGCCGCAAGAAGACGTGATGAGCGCTGCGGTGTTGCTGTTGGGTGGAAGGCATATTGAACTCCGATAAGGTCAGAGTTGTAGTCACCGGAATGGGGGCGATGACCCCATTGGGCGAGTCTCCTGACGAGTTCTGGCGAAACTTGGCTTTGGGCAATTCAGGCGTGGGCCCGATGACTCTATGCGACCCGACCGGCTATCCGTGTCGCATTTCCGGAGAAGTGAGCGGTTTCGACCCTGAGCGGTATATAACAGGACGTGAGGCGCGGCGCCTGGCCCGCTTTTCCCAGTTGGCTGTGGCAGCCGGTTTGCAGGCAGCCGAGTCGTCGGGAATTGACGTTTCTCGCGAAGACCCATACAGGGTTGGCGTAATCCTCGGAAATGGCAACGGCGGTTTTCCGACCCTGGAGGAGAACTGCCGCATCCTAGCAGACCGCGGCGGCATGCGAATGTCCCCCTTTTTCTTTCCGATGATTCTACCCAACATGGCCTCTGCCGCTGTGAGCAGGTACCTGGGAGCTCAAGGGTACAATTCCACGGCCACCACTGCGTGCGCCGCATCGAACCAGGCCATGGGCGAGGCCTTGGACGTTATCCGGCGAGGAACAGCCGACGTGGTCTTTGCCGGAGGGGCCGAGGCAGGAATCAGCCTCCTGGGACTGTCCGGCTTCGCCGTGATGCGGGCCCTCAGCACCCAGAACGACGAACCGCAGCTCGCCAGCCGTCCGTTTGACGCTGATAGAGATGGATTCGTTCCGTCGGAGGGAGCGGTGGTCTTGGTAATGGAGCGGCTGGATCACGCCCAGTCGCGAGGAGCCAGCATTCTCGCCGAAGTCGCCGGGTTCGGCTGCACTAGCGACGCCGGTCATCCGGTCCAGCCAGAGGAGTCGGGGGCCAGCGCCGCGCGGGCGATGAGCATCGCCATCTCCGATGCAGGCCTGTCCGTGACCGACGTGGACTACATCAACGCTCACGGCACTTCTACGCCGTTGAATGACACCCTGGAAACCGTGGCCATCAAGCGGCTTTTCGGCGAACGCGCTTACAGCGTACCGGTTAGTTCCACCAAGTCGATGATTGGACATTCCCTAGGAGCCGCTGGAGCACTGGAGGCCGCCGCGTGTATCAAGACCATCACTGAGGCGACGGTGCATCCGACCATCAACTACACGACCCCCGACCCGAGCTGTGACTTGGACTACGTGCCCAACCAGGCCCGACCGCTTGACGCGCAGGTGGTCCTTTCCAATGCATTTGGCTTCGGCGGCCAGAACGCCTGCCTCGTTTTCCGAAAGTTCGAGGAATAGCGCTGCTGGCGGACCAACAGAGACGGTAGGGAAAATGACTGAACGGCTGGTTGCCGGAACAGAGATGCAGGAGGACACCGATGTTTCGCTGCGCCCGCGGCGCATCGATGAATTTGTCGGCCAGTCCCACGCCAAACAGACCCTGCAGATCTCCATAGAAGCGGCGAAAATCCGGCAGGAAGCCCTGGACCATGCAATCATCTACGGTCCTCCGGGACTCGGCAAGACCACCCTGGCACACATCATCGCATCCGAGATGGATGTGCCCATTCGAGTTACCTCAGGTCCCGCCGTCGAGCGGGCCGGAGATATGGCGGCAATACTCACCAGCCTGCAGCCCAATGAGGTGCTGTTTATCGACGAAGTCCACCGGCTAAACAGGGTGGTCGAAGAGGTCCTGTATTCCGCGATGGAAGACTTTTTCCTCTCGTGGATGGTGGGCAAGGGACTGGCCGCCCGGAGCGTCAACCTTCGCATAAATCCATTTACCCTTGTTGGAGCGACCACTCGGTTCTCCATGGTCAGTGCTCCGCTCCGCGACAGGTTCGGCTCAGTGTGGAGGCTGGAATACTACAACGTTGAAGAGATGAACCTGATTGTTGAGAGATCCGCGCGTATCCTCGAGGCAGATTGCGAGGCTGAAGGGGTCGTTGAGATAGCCCGTCGTTCCCGGGGAACACCTCGGGTGGCGAACCGACTGCTGAAGCGGACTCGCGACTACGCCCTGGTTAAGGCCGACAATCGTATCACTGGGCCTGTAGCCAGGGCTGCTCTTGAGCAGTTGAATGTCGATCCACTGGGGCTGGATCAGGCCGACCATCGGCTGCTGAGCGCCATCATCGACAAATTTGATGGCGGCCCCGTGGGACTCGAAACCCTGGCCGCTTCGCTGAACGAAGACTCGGACACCGTGATGGACGTCTGGGAGCCCTACCTGCTGCAGCTGGGCTTCCTGGATCGCACCCCCAGGGGCAGAATCGCCACTCGCCGTGCCCACGAACATTTGGGGCGACCTTACCTGTCCGGCGCGCTGATCGACCAGGCCAAGCTTGAGGGATTCTAGCGAATCATAGCGGGACTCCGCCTTCCGCTCGCGCTTTGTTGATTGACTTTGGACCAGGGTCTACAATTGACGGCCATACACTGACAGAAGAATCCCGCTACCGGAGTCGCTTTGACTGTTCCCGCCACCCAGTTTCCACTAGCTCGCCCATTGGCGGAGGCTGCATCGGGGCGCGCCCTGACCGACGATGAAGCATGGGCGTTGGTGGGTGTTGCAGATGATGGCCTCGCCGCCATGTGCGAAGCAGCGGGCAGCATGAGGGATCTGGGCAAGGGCCGGATAGTATCCTTTTCTCCGAAGGTGTTTATTCCCCTTACCCATATGTGCCGCGACTTTTGCGGATACTGCATTTTCCGAAAAACCCCGGAACAGGCGGGGGACACCCTCTACATGTCTCCCGAGCAGGTGCTGGAGGTGGCAAAGGCCGGTCAGCGTCTGGGGTGCACTGAGGCACTGTTCACCCTTGGCGAGAGACCGGAGCAACGCTATCCAGAGGCGAAGCGGTGGCTGTCTGACCGGGGATTCAAGACCACGCTGGAGTATCTGACGTACGTCAATCGGCTTGTAATCGAAGAGACCTCCATGCTGCCCCATGCCAATCCTGGGACAATGAGCAGGAGAGAGATTGCGGCTCTGCAGCCGTACAATCCATCGATGGGTCTCATGCTGGAAAGCACATCTCCTGCCCTCCACGGTCCCGGCGGACCTCACGAGTTCGCTCCCAGCAAGCGGCCCAGGGTGAGGCTGCGCACCATAGAGCTAGCCGGCGAGTTGCGACTGCCCTTTACCACTGGTATCCTCATCGGTATAGGCGAGTCCCGCACCGACCGGATAGAGTCTCTCATGGCCATACGGGATCTGCATGGCAGGTTCGGGCATGTCCAGGAAGTGATCGTCCAGAACTTCAGGGCAAAACCCAACACGGCGATGCAGAACAAGCTGGACGCTGACACAATAGAGCTTTTGTGGTCGGTGGCTGCCGCGAGGCTTATTCTCGGCCCGGAGACCAACGTCCAGGTGCCACCAAATCTGAGCGCTGACAACTACCAGATCTATCTGGACGCAGGCATCAATGATTGGGGCGGAGTGTCGCCCCTCACCATAGACTTCGTTAACCCCGAAGCACCGTGGCCGGCTCTGACCCAACTAAGGGAACAGACTGAAGCCGCGGGTTTCCAGTTAAAGCCAAGGCTGCCGGTATATCCCGAATATTTTATGGCCACCGGCGAATACCTGTCGGAAGAGTTACGATCGAAGGTCCTGGCTCTTGCCGATGATGACGGATACGTACGAGGGGGAATCCATCGATATGTCGGGAACAACTGAGCAGCCTTTTGCAGCCAACCTCAGGGAATTGGCCGGGTCCCTGGATTCCGGGGTGGCCTCGGTGTTGGATCGCGCCCTTGCCGGGGAGGACATCACCGCCGAAGAGGGAACATTACTGTTTGGGACCGTCGGTCAGGAATACAATGCGACTGTCCTGGTGGCCGATGAACTGCGTCGCCGAACCGTGGGAGACATTGCCACCTATGTTGTCAACCGCAACATCAATTTTACCAATGTCTGCATAAAGCGATGCGGATTCTGTGCCTTCAGCCGCGACTTCAGGGAGGAAGAAGGCTATTATCTCCCCATCGAGGAGATAGTGCGCCGTGCCCGCGAAGCGTGGGACTATGGAGCCACTGAGGTCTGCATCCAGGCGGGATTGCCGCCCCAGATGGAGGGCGATCTGTATATCCGCCTTTGTGCGGCAATCAAGGAAGCCCTTCCGGACATGCACATCCACGGTTTCTCGCCCGAAGAGGTGCTCTACGGCTCTGTTCGCTCCCGTTGCTCAATTCGGGAATACCTGGAGGGCCTGAGGGACGCCGGGGTGGGTAGCCTGCCCGGGACTTCTGCAGAGGTGCTGGACCAGGAACTGCGGGACCGCATTTCCCCGGGACGCATCACAGTTGACCAGTGGACGGAAGTGATCACCACGGCCCACGAATTGGGTATCCCGACCACCTCCACTGTCATGTTCGGCCATCGGGAGACGCCTGAACAACTCTGCAGCCACATGGCGCTGCTGCGAGGACTGCAGCAGCAGACGGGCGGCATCACCGAGTTTGTTCCGCTCAGCTTCGTGCATACCGAGGCGCCCATGTTCCTCAAGGGGTTGGTCCAAGACGTGCGCCCCGGCCCCACGGGCATGGACGTTGTGAAGATGCACGCCATCGCCCGGATCATGCTCAACAACTGGATACCAAACGTCCAGGCTTCATGGGTGAAAGAAGGGTCCAGGATGTCGCAGCTGCTGCTGTCCGCGGGCGTGAACGACCTCGGCGGCACGCTGATAAACGAAAGCATATCCACGGCTGCCGGTGCGCAGCATGGGCAGCTCATGCGTCCGGCAGAGTTCCGCTCAATGATCCGAGGCGCTGGCCGCATCCCGGCAGAGCGAAGCACGACCTACGGCCTGCGGCGTGTGTTCAGCGACTCCGACGAAGAGCATGACCCGCTCGATCTAGTGGGCGAAAACGTCGAGGAGATATTCGGCTCCTACGACCGGCTGGTTAAACTGGATACCTACCGCTTCGAGCATCCCCGATACGCCGGGGAGAGAGCGGGCGTATAACGCTGCCGGGCCAGACGGTTAGCCGGATTCTTACATTGCAGTCCTGTGATTCTCTCTTGCATTTCCAGCTTGCCCTTTCATCGACCTCATGAGCGGGAATAAAGACGGCACTAGAGTTCTCGCCCTGGCCGGAGGTGTCGGCGGCGCCAAGCTGGTGGTTGGACTCGCCCACTGCCTCGCCCCAGAAGAACTGGTGGTGGCAGTCAATACCGGGGATGACGAAGAGTTCCATGGCCTGCACGTCTCCCCGGACCTAGACACCATGATGTATACGCTGGCTGGTCTGTCCAATCCGGAGACCGGATGGGGACTCAACGGCGATACGTTCACTGCGCTGGATATGCTGAAAAGGTACGGGGCCGATGCCTGGTTCAACCTGGGCGATCGCGATTTCGCGACCCACATTCGGCGGACACAACTCCTTGGCGAAGGCCTGACTCTCAGCGAAGTGACTTCCCAGCTCTGCGCCGCTCTCGGTGTACGGCACTGCATCGCTCCAATGACTGATCAATCCGTGCGTACAGTGCTGGAAACCTCTCAAGGGCGATTGTCCATGCAGCAATATTTTGTACAGCAGCGCGCACAGCCTGAGGTGTCGCAAGTCCACTACGTGGGTGCGGAAGATGCAGTCCCGTCGCGCGCAGTCGACAAGGCGCTCGCTGAAGCGCGTATACTCGTTGTGTGTCCTTCAAATCCGTCCCTGAGCGTTCAGCCCATTGTTTCGATGGCGGGAATGCAGGAGCGACTCTCGGCATTTCGCGGTCTGCGGGTTGCTGTCAGCCCAATTGTGGGAAACGATGCAGTTCGAGGTCCGGCGGGCCGGATAATGGCCGGGCTGGGACACGAGGTGTCCGTCGCAGGGGTTGCCCGAATCTACAGGAACTATTGCGACGTGCTGGTGATAGACCGGCAGGACGAAGATATGGCTTCGGCAGTTGAAGAAGCAGGCCTGCGCCCTGTGGTTACAAATACGATAATGGAGTCTCTTCAGGACCGGATTGATTTGGCTCGATTTATACTCGCCCTTCTTGATGAATAACGATGTGTTGGCGGTTCTCCAGTAGCGATGTCTAACCAGGAATACGACATAGCCGGCATCATACCGATGAAACCTTTGTCGAATGGCAAGAGCCGTCTGGCACGAAACCTCACGCCGGACGAGCGGGCTAGCATCAGCGCCGGCATGCTGCGAAGGGTGTTGATTTCGCTTGGTGGAGCTTCGATAGACCCCATCTGGGTCGTTGGTGGCGATGAGCGAGTGAAGCACATGACACGCAATAACGGCGGCGTATGGTTCGAAGAATTGGGTAGAAATCTGAACGACACTTTGGGCAAGGCCTTCGAACAGGCTTTTGAGCGCGGCAAGTCCGCTCTGTACATAGCCGGCGACTTGCCCTTCGTAAAGCCGTCTGACATCCACTCTTTCATCCAGGCATCCAGGGGGGCGGGCAATGTGACCCTGGCACCGGCCCGCCGTGATGGTGGCACTAACGCCATCCTTGTGCCGCACGGGATTCCCTTCAAGCCGGAGTTGGGTCGGCGCAGCTTCAGTAAGCACCTGAAGCAAGCCGCGAAGTTGGAGACCTCCGTTGCCATTGCCTACAGCCCCGGACTGGGACTGGACCTAGACGTGGTGGACGATCTCGAGTCGTATCAACACATGGAACCAGGTTTGCTTGAGCGCTTGATGCGAGCCTCCGGGAACCTCCCGTCTTCGTTTACCGAATGGCAGGAACACCGGAATAGCACAGGGTGACGTCGGTAGCCCAAGTGGTCTTGAATTCAAATGTGGAGACATAATGAGCGAGAAAAAGCCCAAGCTTGGGGTCCTTCTTCCCACAAGGGGGATCCTGTTGCGTGGCGACCAGCCTGATAATGCCGACCGGGTTTTCAGGATGGCCCAACGAGTGGAAGAGGCAGGCCTCGATTCCGTATGGGTGGGCGACAGCCTGGTTGCCAAGCCTAGGCTGGAACCCCTGGCCACTCTTGGGGCCCTGGCAGCCCGGACCAGCCGCGTACGGCTTGGCACCGCGGTGCTCTTGCCGGCTTTGCGGCATCCGGTGCTGATGGCCCAGACAATGGCCACCGTCGACCTGATTTCCGGAGGACGCCTGGTAATCGGAGCCGGGGTCGGAGGTGCCTTCAACGCCGAACAGCAGGGCGAATGGGCAGCTGCAGGGGTTGATCCCAGGAGGCGAGCCAGCAGGTTCGAAGAAGTGGTGGAAATCAGCAAGGGCTTGGGAGCAGGGGAGCCTCACAGCCACGATGGTAGACACTTTTCCCTCGATTCGGTGAGAATGATTCCGGCCGCGACTCAGTCAGAGGGAATCCCATGGCTCCTGGCCACACATCATCGTGCCGGGAAGCCGGCCCAGATCGAAAGGGCCGCGCGAATGGGTGATGGCGTCATGGCGATTTCCGATGCGCCTGATGAGTTTGCGGAGGTCTTGGCACAGGTGGACGCGAAGGCAGAAGAGTACGGCCGCGACACCTCCCGCCGCGAAAATGTGTTCTACCTAACCGTGAACCTGGACGAAGACGAAGTATCGGCCAAAGCTGACGCCGAAGACTGGCTGATGCGGTATTATGGGGCCGACATCTGGGGCACCCGGTGGGGTCCCTTCGGTGGCGAGCAGCGAGTGGCGGATCGGATGGCGTCCTATGCGGAAGCAGGGGCAGATACCCTGATTGTTCGCCTGGCGACCTTTGACCCGGAGCGCCAACTCGATGTTTTTCTGGACCGGATTGCCCCCCAGTTTGCCTAGAAATTTCCCTGCAGAGGCGGCAAAACAGTGATCGCCGTAGAATATCCGGAGGGGGAGATCGTTGGTTCCTCTTGACTTGTCTGGCAAGCACGGAATTGTCCTGGGGGTTGCCAATGAGCGCAGCATTGCCTGGGCAATCGCACAGTCCCTGGCCGGGGCTGGAGCCCGCCTGGCCCTGACATACCAGGGAGACCGGCTGAAGGACCGCGTCGAGCGCTTGGCATCATCTTTGGAGGATCCCCTGATTCTGCCCTGCGACGCTACAGATGATGGACAGATTGAAGAAATATTTGAGGCGGTAGCCAGCGAATTCGGTGATCTCTCCTTCCTGATACACAGCATAGCTTTTGCCAATCGCGAGGACCTGAGCGGCCGGTTCGTTGACACGGGACGAGACGGGTTTCGAGTGGCAATGGAAATCAGCGCCTATTCCCTGCTGCCATTGGTTCGGCACGCCTCGCCCCTAATGACCAACGGCGGCAGCGTGGTCGCAATGACCTTCGATGCTTCGCAGAGAGTGTACCCTGGTTACAACGTCATGGGTTCGGCCAAGGCGGCATTGGAACATGCCGTACGTCAGTTGGCTGCCGAGATGGGCCCGTCCAACATCAGGGTCAACGCCATATCCGCTGGCCCCCTGGAGACCCTCGCTGCCCGGGGGATCTCTGGATTCAGGGATATGCGGCATGCCCACGCCGAAAGAGCCCCGCTACAGCGAAATATCACGGTCGAAGAGGTGGCCAACACGGCGCTGTTTCTTTGCAGCAGCATGTCCAGCGGTATCACCGGATCCGTCATTCCCGTAGATGCTGGGTATCACATCATGGCGGTGTGATCTCCGCCGCTACTCACCATAGGTGTGAAAAGAACGAGGGGAGGGTCTGAAACCCTCCCCTTATCTGTCTACATCAGTTGGTATATCTGGTCGACATCCTATGACCCGGCGTTGAGGGCCTGGATCTGACGGTAGTCTTCTTCCGCTCGTTCTCCTCGCCCCTGCTTCGTGTACGCCTCGGCGCGCCGTTCAAAGGCTTCACGGTGCTTGGGGTCCAACGCGATGGCCTTGGTGAACTGGTCTATAGCTTCCTGCAGTCGACCCTCGCTCAGCATAACGGCACCGCGGGCGGTCATGACTTCGGCGGTTGGAGCCGGCCCGGGCTGAGGCAAACCCCACGGGTGCGCCGGAGGATCAGGTTCCGGCTCGGCTTCAGGGGAGGTATCGCCAGTCTCACCCACAGCAGGAGCATCGGCTTCCGCTACTACAGGCTCTGAATGCTGAGCACGCTCCGCGACAGTCTCAGGCGCTGGTTCCGCGGACGGTTCATGAGAAGTCTCAGGATGTCCGGAGGGTGAAGTGGTGGTGGCGTCCACAGGTGTTTCTACCGGACGGTCCATGGTGGCGGTCGAGGTGGGTTTCGGCTGGTGTATTTCCGAGGCCAGAACTGTGTCTCCACCTTCGGGAGAATACTCCTTGGATAGGTCCCAGCCGCACTTGGTGCAGAAATTTTGGCCAAGCGAATGGGGACTGGCGCACCTGGTGCAGGCATTCCTTTCCACGCGCCTTGGCCTTTGCTCAATTGGCCTGACAAAGAACATCAAGTATAGGACGGGAGCGACTCCCAGCAGTCGTAACTGGTCGAAGGGCATCAGCCCCAGTACGAGAGCGGCTATACCCCATACCCAAGGATTCTTGCCTCTGACGAGAGCGGCGCGCGCTGTCCAAAACGCGACAAAAACAGTCAGGGCAAAGAGAAATATATCCCTTGCTTCGAATCCGAAAATTGCGGGCCTCCGCGTTGCCGATTGACGAGTTCCTACCTCTGGAAACGAGGTATTCTCTCCCCTTGAATATACTAGAATTCTCTTCCAGAGGCAACGCCGTCGTACGTATAACACAAATAATCTCCCCGGAAGCTGACAATGCCCTTGTGCCGCCGAACTTTTGGTTCCTTTTCGAAGTTGTTAGGGCAACGTTATCTGCAATTTGGCAACCCTGGAGCGTCGTGGCAGCCGCGCCAGGAATGACGGAGTAGGGCAGTTTCGATATAATGTGGCGAGACAAATCGGTTTGACAGGCAGTGTTCGGTGGAACCGTCGGCGCTGCCGCTGAGGAGGACTATGAAAATCACCTTATCTATTCTCAAGGCAGATGTTGGTTCAATCGGAGGGCACACCAAGCCGTCTCAGCGAATGATGGACTCTGTGCGTTTAGACGCCGACGCCGCAATCAAGAGCGGCCTGCTGATAGATGCTTTCGTCGGTCACACGGGCGACGACATCTGCATCGTCGCGTCGCATACTCGTGGCGAGAATGATGTCGAAGTTCACCAGTTTGCCTGGAACTCCTTCCTGACCGCTACGGCCATCGCCAGCGAGTATGGCCTGTATGGCGCCGGTCAGGACCTGCTGGTAGACGCGCCGTCCGGAAACATCAGAGGTGCTGGACCGGCGGTGGCGGAGATTGAGTTTGACCATGACCCGGTGAAGACCAACCCGGTCCGTCCGGCCGAATCCTTCATGGTGCTGGCTGCCGACAAGTGCGGGCCTGGCGCATACAACCTGCCCATGTTCCTGGGATTCGCAGACCCCATGTACTGCGCTGGTCTGATGCTGCCACGCATCGGAGAGGGGTTCACTTTCAACATCATCGACATGGACAACACCGAAGGCGACAGCATTATCTCTCTGAACGCTCCCGAGGACTACTACAAGATCACCGTCCTGCTACGGGACAACGAGCGTTTCGCAATTGACAGCATAGTTTCCCGATATACCGGACAGGTCGCCGCAGCGATTTCCGCGACTCGAATGCACAACATCGCGGGCACCTACACCGGCAAGGACGACCCGGTGGCGCTGGTGCGGAATCAAGGTATCTTCCCTGCTCCCGAAGAACTGATTTCCCCATACGCCAAGGCCCATTACATCGGTGGCGACGCCCGCGGCTCTCACGTGATGCCGATGATGCCAGTAGCCATCAATACCGCCGTAACCGGAATGTACTGCCTGCCGCTGGTATCGTGCATTGGCTTCTCCCTGAACCGCGATGGCATGTTCTCCGACTCCGTCGCCGATTTCTTCGACAACCCGGCTTGGGACTACGTTCGCAACCTGGCCCAGCAGAAGGGGATCGAAATGCGAGCCCAGGGATGGTCGGGCGCAGCGATGCTCCCCTACGGCGAACTGGAATATTCCGGTTTCCGGACCAGCATCGGCAACCTCGTCGATAGCTTTGCCTATCGTAACGGCAAGGAGTCCAGCGCCATCCCCGAAAAGGCCGGAGCTGGCGACGACGATTAGTCTCGCTGCCGGCACAGTACACAAAAAGAGCGGCGGAGCTCATCGACAGCTCCGCCGCTCTTTTTGTGTCTGAAGTCCTATGCTAGTCCGCGATTCTGAGGGAAAGCTCCCGCAGTTGTTCAGGAGCGACCTCGGCCGGCGAGTTGAACAGGAGATCAGAGCCGCTTTGCGTTTTCGGAAAGGCTATCACGTCCCTGATCGAGTTGGTGCCAGCCAGAATCGCAACTAGGCGGTCTATGCCGGGAGCGATGCCGCCGTGGGGAGGCGCCCCGAATTCAAAGGCCTCCAGTATCTGGCGGAACCGCTCTCCCACGTCCTCACGGCTGTATCCGAGGATGGAAAAAATCTTTTCTTGCAGCTCGCGGCGGTGGATGCGTATGCTGCCGCTGGCCAGTTCTGACCCGTTGCAGACCAGGTCGTAAGCCTTGGACCTGATGGCCCCTAGGTCTTCGCCATCGAGCAATACCTCCGCGCCATCGGCTGGCGAAGTGAAGGGGTGATGCGACGAGTCCCAGCGGTTGCCATCCTCGTTCCACTCAAACAGCGGGAAGTCGGTCACAAAGGCGAAGGCCAGCTCGTCCGGGTCGGCCAGCTCCAGCAGATCGGCCACGTGATTGCGCATGGCGTTCAGCCATACGTTCACCCGCACCGGAGGCCCTGCCATCAGCAGGACCATGTCTCCGGGGCCAGCGCCCATTTTCTCGGACAAGCGGGCGTGCCATTCGGCTGGCATTCGGAGACCGGCCGACTGCAGAATCTCTTCCTCGCCCTGCTCTTCCACCGGTCCTGTGCCCCTATACCTGATGTGGGCCAGCCCTCCGGCGCCTGCCTCTTTGGCGAAGGCATCGAGCTCTCGCACCTGGGATGTGGTGTACGCCGCGAGGCCAGGAGCCACGAAGCCCTTGATGCATCCTCCCGTTTCGACAGTGGACAGGAACACACGGAACTCCGTTTCCGAAGCAAGCTTTGTTACATCCGACATCTCGAGCCCAAAGCGCAGGTCCGGTTTGTCTGACGCATACTTCCTTATCGACTCTGCGTGGGTGAGCCGCGGGAAAGGCTTTCTTAACCTCTTGTTCGGGGCCACAGTTTCGATCATTCCCGTATACAGCTCTTCGGTCAGGGCAAGCACGTCTTCCTGGTCAACGAAGCTCATTTCCAGATCTAGTTGGGTGAATTCGGGCTGGCGGTCTGCCCGCATATCCTCGTCACGGAAGCACCGGGCGATCTGGAAATAGCGCTCTACTCCTGACACCATGAGCAGTTGCTTGAGTTGCTGCGGAGACTGGGGAAGAGCGTAGAATGTGCCGGGATGAAGGCGACTTGGAACGAGAAAGTCGCGCGCTCCCTCTGGAGTGCTCTTGATCAGGATTGGTGTTTCGATTTCAAGGAAGCCCCGCGCATCCAGAAAATCCCGGATGTATTTCACCACCTTGTGCCGCAGAATGAGGTTCTGCTGCATGGCCGGACGGCGAAGGTCCAGATAGCGGTACCGCAGGCGGAGACTCTCGTCGGCCCCGGCATCATCGGCTATGTAGAAGGGCGGGGTGAGCGAACGGTTCAGCACGGTAACTTCCGACGCCATCACCTCGATATCGCCGGTCTCCATCGCCGGGTTCTCGCTCCCGGCAGGTCTCTGCTGTACCTTGCCCACGACCTGTACGACCCATTCCTGTCTGAGCTCCTCAGCGGTTTCGGCCGAAGCGGACGACAGTTCAGGATTGAACACAACCTGCACCACCCCGGAGCGATCGCGCAGGTCCAGGAAGATAATGCCGCCGTGGTCGCGGCGGCGGCCGACCCAGCCAGCCAGGGTTACCTCGGAATCCGCGTCGCTGGGACGCAAGTCACCGCAGTTGGCGCTACGAAGCACGCAGGGCCTCCATTCGTTAATCTCTGGAAGAGGGATATGTCAAATCAACCGCCGGGGAAGATCTGAAAAATATCCCGAAATGGGCTGGCTGGCTGGTTATCGACACCTGCGGCCGTCTCAGCCAGGGCCTCCGGGGTGCTGACCGGAGGCAGGCACAGGGTGTCCAAGCACACATGAGCCAAGGCCGGGCTTTCTGCCGCCACGGTCTTGATTTCCAGGTTAGGACTGTTCAGACGAAGAGCGGCAGAAAGAAGTTCGCGACAATTGCGATCTTCCGGGTTGCCTTCGACCGTCACTTCCACCATGGAGTTACTGAACAGGTCAACGGTCAGGCCGAAGTCCGCGGCAAACTCTCCCTGCTCCCGGAAGACCCCTGTAAAGGCACTCAACGTGGCCTCGCAAATCTGTCGGTAATCCTCGTTGCGGGTGGTCTGGTACAGGCGCAGCAGTGCCTGTACCGCCAGCATGTTCTCTGGCATCGGCTTTTCCCGTACCTGCAGGTGCCCGACTGCGTCATCGTCGGCCTCGATGTCGAAAAAGCCTCCGCTATCTTCGTCGAAGAAGCGGTCTACCATCACTGCTGCGACCTCAACGGCGCGGTCGAGGTAGCGTGCCTCCGCAGTGGAGGCGTGGGCCTGCATCAGACCCGACAGGAGTCCCCCCCAGTCCGCGAGCAGCGCTGCTGCTCTGCCGCTACTCTCATCAGAATAGACGTGGCTGAACGAGCTTGCACGGGACATTTCATCAATGCAGTCGAGGACTTCCAGCGCCATTCGACCTAGGTCCAGGCGTCCCAGCTTCCAGGAGGCGTCCAGGAGCGCCGCCGCCGCCAGCGCGCTTGGTCCGGTGTAACACGAAGGATCGACGGCCGGCGGGATAGCGTCAGTCCGTTGAATGGCATCCAGGGAGAAATACTCGCTGTGTGCTCCCTGGCTGCCGTGAAAACCGCGGCGGTCGGCGTCATACAGGTTGTCGATCACGTAGGCCAGGGCCTTTTCTGCCGTTGAACGATATAACTGAGGTTTGTCGGAACTGCCCTCTTCAAGAATGATGGAAGCATCAAGGTATATCCTGGCCAGCTGAATGTTGTCCTCCAGCAGCTTTTCCATCTGGGGTTCAGACCAGTCTGCCGACGAACTGTACCTGAAGAAGCCGCCTTCAACATCGTCAACCACCGGTGATTCTGCCATGGCGTCCAGGGACTTGCGTACCATTGCGGCGTAGAAGTCCTCTCCGGTGACTCGGTACAGGTGCAGGATGAACCTCAGCAATGCGGGGTTGGTGAACTTGGGGTCGCTGCCGAAACCACCATTGCGAGCGTCGTAGGAACCGGCCACGATGCGGGAAACGCGGTCCACCAGAGAGGCCTCCACCTCGCCGCCAGCGACTACCCTGCGGGCGTGTAGCCGACGTTGCTGCAGAAGGTCCCGGGACTGCTCATAGAGGCGAGGTTTGTCGGCCTTGTATGCGCCTTCCAGTTCCATGAGCATCGCCAGGAACTGGTCGGGAGGGAGGAAGGTCGCACCGCCGATCAGCCCGCCGTGAGGCGTGAGGAAGCCGGTCGTGGGCCAACCGCCAACGTTGTACCTGGCGTTTATTTCGGGGCGCTGGTCATTGTCAACGCGTACGGCGATAAAGCCCCGGGCCAGCACAGACTGAACATCGGGGTCGGAGTAGGTTGTCTCGTCCATTACGTGGCACCAGTAGCACCACGGGGCTGCTATGGACAGCAACAAGGGCTTGTCTTCGGCCTGGGCCCGATCAAAGGTGGAGCGAGCCCACGGCAACCATTCGATGCTGTGTGCCTGGTTGGGATTGGGCGAGAAACGTAAGCTGACCACTCGGAGCGTCCTGAGCGAGTTGAGGGGCCGATTCTGGACTGCGCCGCCTCAAGCAGGCGAGTAGATCGGCACTTCAAAGTAGCATAGAGGTCGCTGTTTTTCAAATTGAGGGGCGACTCTAGCAGGGCAATGGCGCACTGATTCTACAGTTGGGCAGGCTGGATCTATGGAGCAACGTTGCCGGTTGGAGGGGCTGATTTTTTTGTTTATTGCGGTAGTTTCAGGTAATTTCCGATAATTGGCGTAAACAGGGAAGGCCTGCGATGGATCGAGGAGGTAGCCAACTGGGCAGCAGCCCCGTTGGAGTTGCTTTCAGTAGTAGACATGGACTTAACGCTAAAGAAAGAGCACAAGGCTTTGCAAGGGACAATTGTCATCACAATGGACGGCGGCCATTAAGATGCCATTACCCTCACGACTCTCGCCATGTAATCGCATTTGGAATTTCTTGCCTCGATTTCTCATGCTTGCACAAGAATGGCGGCCTGAAATTTATTCCTCGCTCATTTTCTACCATTATCTTTCATCCCAGATTGCCTGACGGGCTCTGTCGGGTAGCAGTGGGTATCGAGGTCAGCCTGACGAGACATACATAAATAATGTTATAGATTCGCTGTCGGGCTTGGCAACGGGCAATCGTTACCAAGCCATCCAAATGCGATAGTCAAGGCGACTCTCACGTGTTGACGCCGCTGGGTTACGAGCAGGACGACTCTCTACGCCGTGGCCAGCGACTGCTGTTCCAAGCGGAAGTTGGCGTGGGACACAGGCACAGACAGTAGTATTTTCACCCGCTCCTGAGCGCTCCGGTGCGGCTGGCTGTTTGTTGGGTTCAATAGCGGCAGGAATTCTCCGGATTCCATGGCGCCCACCGGCACACCATTGTGGAAGGCGAGCCGGTTTCCAGGAAGAGCGGCTATCTTTGGGCCGGGCGTGAGTATTCCCGCCAGGTTCAGCGGGTCGCATGCCGACACGACTATTATGTTGTCGTCAGGCTGTCTGTCTCGCCACTTTCTCACAGCTTCGGCCGCCTCCGGCAGGGCGAACTGTTCGCCCACGAAGCCCGAGACGAAGCGGCCGCCGCGGATCTCTCCCCGCGCCTCCAGCCGACGCAGAACGCGGGCCAGGTGGCGCCAGTTAACGGTGAGGGTCTCCCGGGCCAGCAGCTCGGGAAACAGGATCCCGTACCTGAGCAGAAGCTGCCGGGCCACAACTTCGGTCCGGTCTTCCACCGGGTCCGCCGCGTCCAGGAGCCACCAGCGGCTGACGCCTCGTCGCCTGTGCTGGATGCCTCGTCGCGATGGCGTGGAGCGTCGCGGCCGTTTTGTCCCCTTGAGCCTCTGCCTTATAGCTTCCATACCATCAGCGGTTGTCACTCCGGCCGCCGCAAGGGCCCACAGCGCCTCCTCGACGTCAGAGGGCAGTCGCTTGGTTGAGGCTGCAATTTCTGACAGGAACGACGCTCCCCGGTTGGCCAGATACTCAATGGCTTCCCTTGACGCACCGGTTGTGCCCTCTGCTGAAATTTCATCTTCAGGCAACAACCAGTCCAGGGACTCCCGGAGTGCCAGGGACACGGGAGTGAACTTTGAAAACGCGGCCCTGTTGCTGGAGGAGGCGATTCCACTGGCTACGGCATTGCGAGCGGAGAAACGACCCCAGACAATCTCGCCAGTCAAGCACAGGTGATCCAGCAGCGCGCCGCTGTACTCGACTACGCGGGTCCCGAGGATTTCCTCCTCCATGACCCCAGCGGCGGACTCGAACCCCTGCAGCTTCTCAACGATGGAAAGCAATCCTCCCTCGCCGTACAACCTCGCTTCCGGGGCAACATGTTGCCACTCCAGCAGGAAGCGGATGAAGGCCGCAGGCGATACAGGCTCAACATGGCTGCGTAACGATTCAATGGTGGATCGGTGAATCCGCGCCAGTATGCGCCTGTCGCAGAACTCCTCTCCCTCCACACCGGGTCGATAGCTGCCCCGCAGCACAACGCCCTCGTTTTCCAGATAACCAAGAGCGTACAGGACGTCGCCTTCAGGCAGAGCCAGGATGTCAGCCAACTCCGTTGCCGTAAACGGACCGATGGATTCCACCCAGCCTCGGACCAGGGACAGTATCGCGTCCTCACGACTACCAATGTTTGGTTCTCCGGAGCGGTGAGACAGTGCATTCCTCGGCTCCGGGCTGACGGATACGCTGCCGTAGGCCACGCGCACCAGTCCGAGCCTTTCGGCGGCGGTCCACGCTGACAGGCCGCCCTCTGCCTCGACCCGGTGGGCCCGACCGGCCGCCGCCAACTGCTCCAGCCAGGACAGGATCGGGAACGCTTCCATCATTGGCTTGGACAGTCCTGCCGGTCCTGTGGGCAGCACGCCCAGGGTTAACAGAGCATCGTGCAGTTCGTCGACGTCACGTATTCGAGGCCAGGCGTTGTCCGACTCCCGCGTGATGGCGTCCGGGTCCAGCTGGGTGAGGTCTCGGGCATCGTCGGGGAGTGCGCGGCGCAAAGGCACGGCGCGGGCACGGCGTTCTTCCAACGGAGCGTCGTCGAGGAAGGCGTAGGGCATGGCGTTCAGAATCTGGTGGGAGAAGACCGATGGCTGCACGGTGTCCCGTCCGTAGACCTCTATCTCGCCCGTCTCGATGCCTGCCAGGAGTGTGCGGCAGCCTTCGAGGTCCGACGCCTCCGTGAGGCAGTCGCGCATTGTTTCAAACACCAGAGGATGGTCTGGCACTTCGATGTCGCCGACTGGAGCGTTATCCTGGCATGCCACCTGCGCCGGAAAGACAGCGGCCAGCAGGTCATCGGAACGCATCCGTTGCAGAGGCGCCGGGACCTTCTTGCCGGTGGTGTGCCTCAGGATGGCCAGGGCCCTGGTGGCGTTCCAGCGCCATCGTGTGCCGAAGATCGGCGCCTGCAACACCGCCTGGGTCAAGACCTCCTCGATGGTGCCCGACTTGAGGTAGTCGAAGATTTCATCCACGGGCATGGAAAGGCTGGGACCCAGTGAAAAATTGAGACCATCGTCCGTGGCCACTGCCTGGAGCTCAAAATCGAAATTGCGACATATTTTCTTGCGCAGGGCCATACCCCAGGCGCGATTGATTCGCGCGCCGAAGGGAGCGTGAATTACCAGTTGCATTCCCCCGCTTTCGTCGAAGAACCGCTCAGCTACGACTTTGTTCTTGGAGGGAGTGACCCCGAGCACCCGGTTGCCTTCTTCAATATAGGCAACAAGCTGGCGACTGGCCTCCACATCAACGCCCGATTCGGTGATCACCCACTCCTGGGCGGCGCCCGCATCGGGCAGGAGGCCGTCGATACCCTCGCGCAGTTCGGTGATTTCGTCTGACAGTTCCGTGGTGCGTCCTGGGGCCTCGCCCAGCCAGAACGGTATGGTCGGAGGCTGTCCGTGGGCATTTTCCACCCGCATCTTGCCGCTCTCGACACGGCGTACCTTCCAGGCTGTGTTGCCCAGCAGGAAGACGTCGCCCTTCAGGCTTTCGATTGCGAAGTCCTCGTTGACGGTGCCAACGAAAGTGTCCTCCGGCTCGGCGATAACATCGTAGTCAGCGTTTTCGGGTATGGCCCCGCCGCTGGTCATGGCCGCCAGGGGTGCACCCCGGCGTCCCTTTAGCTTACCGTTAACGCCGTCGTGGTGGAGGAAGGCTCCGTTTCGTCCTAGGCGAGGTGCGTATCCCTCGGACAGGGTCGCTATGGTCTGGTCGAATTTGGCGCGGGGCAGTTCCTTGTAAGGATAGGCACGGCGGACTAGGTCGAACAGATCATCCTCCGGCCATTCCTCCTGGGCACAAGTCGCCACGACCTGCTGCGCCAAGACATCCACTGGCCAGGGAGGAATGGAAAGGGCGTCCAGGTTGCGGCGTCGTACGGCACGGGAAAGGGCGACGCACTCAGCGAGCTCATCGCGAGTCAGGGGGAACAGGCGTCCCTTGGGCTTGCCGCCGACCGAGTGGCCGGAACGGCCCACCCGCTGCAGCAGCACCCCAATGGAGCGAGGGGATCCGATCTGGCACACTAGGTCCACGTCTCCGATGTCGATGCCGAGCTCCAGGGATGCGGTGGCGACGCACACCTTGACCTGTCCTGTCTTGAGCTTTTCCTCTGCGTCCAGTCGTGTCGACCGGGACAGGCTGCCGTGATGCGCCACGACAGCTTCCTCGCCAAGTCGAGAGCTGAGCTGGTGCGACACTCTTTCCACAAGTCGCCGCGTGTTGACGAATACGAGGGTGGTGTCGTGAGCCTCGACCAGCCTGGCGACGGCATCAAGTGTTTCACCCCACAGCTCGTGAGACGCTATCGGCCCCAGTTCCTGTTGGGGCAACTGAAGGGCGAGGTCGATCTCGCGGGCATGGCCGGTGTCAACGATGGTGCAGTCGGGCTTTCCGTCGGCACCTATGGAATCGTTACCAACCAGCAGGCGGGCAATTTCCTCGATGGGTTTCTGGGTCGCCGACAGGCCGATTCGGACAATCTGCTGCTCGGAAAGAGCACACAGGCGCTCGACGGACAGCGCGAGATGTGAGCCTCTCTTGTCGTCAGCAACGGCGTGGATCTCGTCCAGGATCAGGGTGTTGACGCCCTTGAGGCCCCGCCTTCCGCTTCCCGAAGTCAGAAGGATGTACAGAGACTCGGGAGTAGTGACCAGGATGTGAGGCGGCTTCTTCGCCATTTTCTGGCGTTCGGACTGAGGAGTGTCACCGGTGCGGAGGCCCACGCGAATTTCCGGCAGGGGAGTGCCCCGTTCTTCCGCCAGTAAGGCAATTTGCTCCAGCGGACCGGCCAAGTTCTTCTGGATATCGTTGGACAGTGCCTTCAGCGGGGAGACATAAACAACCTGGGTGGAGTCGGGAAGGTCGTTCTCCAAGGCCTGCCGGACCAGCCGGTCTATGCAGGTGAGGAACGCGGCGAGAGTCTTACCCGATCCGGTGGGGGCGGCGATCAGGGTATGACGGCCCTCGGCCACCGCCGCCCAACCTTCGTTTTGGGCCTCGGTGGGCTGCTGGAAACGCGCTTCAAACCACTCACGGATGATGGGATGGAACTGGGAAGTGGACACTGTCACCTGCTGCATGTCCTGCGAAAGCGCAGGCATGAATGCTTTACAGCCTGTATTGTCCGCGCCACACGCCCTCTGCGCAAGGCGTTGCTGTCATAAGATTTGACGCCAACGGCGGATGGGCCGTAGCATTGGCGCGGCGGGCGCTGGACCTGCTTCCATGCGACTGCCAATTCACCAGACATGAGAGGCGCCAATGACGCAATTGTCCAGCAAGCAGTTATTGGAAGCTAGGGCCAACCCGTTTGGCGGCATGGTGATCGCCCCCGGCGAACTGCCAGCGGACGCCTCCGAGTTTTCCGCAAGGCTGAAGATATCCCTCAAGCAATGGACGGCGGATGGCATCAAGGCCGCGTGGCTCGAAGTGCCCATTGCCAAATCGGCACTGATTCCTGAGGCCGTCAACCAGGGTTTCATCTTTCACCACAGCAGCGAAGACTACCTGATGCTGACCACCATCCTGCAGGAGGGCGCATGGCTGCCCAATTTCGCCACTCACTACATAGGCATCGGCGGCGTTGTGTTAACGGCGGAGCGCGAATTGCTGGTGGTTCGGGAGATATACGGTGTTGCCGGCCGCCCTCCCACGCTGAAGCTGCCCGGCGGCGCCCTTCACCCAGGCGAGCATCTTGGCGAAGCGGTGGAACGTGAGGTCCTGGAGGAAACCGGCGTGCGCGCTGAGTTCCAGTCCATTGCCTGCTTCCGCCACTGGCACGGCTACCGCTACGGCAAATCCGACATTTATTTCGTCGGGCGACTCCGCCCCCTCAGCCGCGAGATTACGATGCAGGCCGACGAGATTCAGGAATGCCTGTGGCTGCCCGTGGAAGACTTCCTTTCGCGGGAGGACATCAGCAACTTCAACAAGCAGATAGTCCGCGCCGCCCTCGAGTCAGAGGGAGTAATCCAGTCTTTCATCCCCGGATTCGGAGGCCCGGACACGCGCGAATACTTCATGCCCGGCCACCTCGTGGATGGCGAAGGAGTGATGGCGTTCCCCGGCAAGGACGCGGTGGTCGACGCATAATGGCCCCGACTGGAACGACATTCTTCCATCAACCCTAGCCTGTTGCCGAAATTACATCAACCTCAATCCAATCTCCATTAGTTGCAGGAGCCGACATGGTCAGCCAGCAGACGACAGTTAACACCGAACAGGGCAGCATAATTCAACAATCCACCGGTCGCCCGGTAATACGTTCGACTGAGGGCGTGATTTCCAGCGGGCACTACCTCACTTCCATGGCTGGGACTCGAATGCTGCTGAACGGCGGAAATGCCTTCGACGCCCTTGTGGCAGCTGGCTTCGCCGCCGCCGTGGTGGAGCCGATCGCCTCCTACTCTCTGGCCGCCGAGGGCGTGTTCATGCTCTACGACGCGGGCAGCGGCGAACTTTTGTCCCTGAGCGGTCAGGGCACCGCGCCCGGCAAGGCCACTGCCGCGTTCTACAAAGAACAGGGACTCGATCGAATACCGACTGGGCCAGGACACCAGCAGTCCCACCTTTCCTTTACATTGCCCGGGGTTGTGCACGCGTTCCTCTCGTTAGCTGAAAAATACGGCACCAAGACCATTGACGAGTTGCTGGCCCCGGCAATCAGCTACGCTGCCGACGGGATCCCCAACTATGAATACATGCTGGGACGCCTGGATTCCCGCTCCACGGCGCAGCAGTTCGACCTTTATAGTCCCGGAGGGTGGGACGTCTTCTACCATAACCGTCAGGTTCCGGAGGCTGGGACGCTGCTGGTCCAGCCCGGCCTCGCCAACACCCTGCGGGCCATGCTCTCCGGCTCCGGGAATGGCCACGCCCTCTCTCGGAGCGAAGGCTTGCAGAGGGCCAGGGAAGCCTTCTACCAGGGACCAGTGGCGCAGCAGATTGCAGACTCTGCGGCTCGCGTCGGTGGCATCGTGACCACGGACGACATCGCAGGATACAGGTCGCAGTACGAGACCCCGGTGAAGACCACGTTCCACGGCTACGAGATCCACGGCCAGGATACGTGGACCCAGGGTCCTGTTCTGATGCAGACCCTGAACATGCTGGAAAACTTTGATCTTCGGGCCATGGGGCACAACAGTCCGGCATACATCCACACGGTGACGGAGGCGATCAAGCTGGCGTTTGGCGATCGCGAAGCACACTATGGCGATCCTGACTACTCCACCATCCCCATTGATGGCCTGCTGTCGAAGGAATACTCGGCCGAACGAGCCCGGCTCATTGATCCCGCGAAGGCTTATCCTGCGCAGCCCGATGGCGGCGACCCGTGGCGTTACTCAAAGAAGGCAAGGGGCAGCAACGGAGCCCACGGCAGCAATGGACTGCCGGCTGCTTCCGACCCGGAGACGGCGGATGCCTCTGCCAGGGAAGGCACGACCCACGTATCGGCCATGGACAAACACGGCAACATGGTGTGCGGCACCATCAGTGGAGGCGCATTCGCCAAGTCTGTGTTCTTCCCTGAGGTTGGCTGCGCTCTCAGCACTCGGATTGAGATGTTCAACTGCGAGGAAGGCCACCCCAACGTCGTTGAGCCTGGTAAGCGCCCTCGGACCACGTTGATCAACTACATCATCAGCAAGAACGGCCAGCCTGTAATGACTGTTGGATGCCCGGGTGGAGACAACCAGGCACAGGCCAACATTCAACTGATGCTGAACGTGATCCTGTTCGGCATGGACCCACAGCAGGCCGTAGAGGCGCCCCGGTTTGCAACGCAGAGTAACGTCAATTCCTTCTTCCCCCACGTCTACCATCCCGGGCGGTTGGACCTGGAGCATGAGATACCGGAGACCACTGCGGAAGACCTCAGGGCGCTGGGCCACCAGGTCGCGCGCACTGTGGATTGTGGCATGGGCGCCACGGTGTCCGTCCGCGACACTGAAACAGGCTACCTCAGCACGGGCGCCGACCCGCGCCGGGCCTGCTATGCCATCGCGCTGTAGGGTGTACTTTCCAACAAGTTGCGCCCTGTGGTTATTGAGTTGACAGGGAATTGGTAACAACGATTTTCCAGAGGCAGGCTGTTGAGCCTGCCTCTGCTTTTGCGGCTTGGTGACGAATATGCGCCGCGTATTAGATATTTCCTTCAAGCCGTTGGCTATAATTGGACTATGAGCCCCATCGAAAGGGGCGATAAGCGTATACAGGCACAGCGCGGCAACGGAGGTGGAACACTGCAATGCTTGCTGGACTGACCGCCGGGGCTGTCGCCGCCATTATTGCCGCGCTGGTTTCGCTGCCGCTTCACTCACCTGTGGACAGCGTATTCAACAGCGCAACCGTCTCCGTCGCCTGCTTGGTGCTGGGGCTGATATCCGGGGTTCTGTACCGGAGACTGGGGGAGCGGCCCCTGCTGATCAACGGGATGCTGGGTGTATTGTTCGTGATCGTGCTGGTGGTTGCCTTTGTCGGAAACACCCTCCTGGACCGTTTTCTCTCCTTCGTCCTGCCTCTCGCCGCGATAGCCTTTGTCGTCTGCGCCATGCTGACGCCCGTGCTTGCCTCCTACTTCAACCGTCCGGGCATTGGCTGGAAGTCCTGGGCGCCTGCTTCGGTTGCGGTGATCGCGGCGCTGGTCGTGGGATTCGGCCTAATCACGCAGGGAGACGCCGAGAGCGGCGAGCTGTCCCTTCCCCCGCCCCCGTCTGGGTCTCGACCCACGTCCGCCCCTCCTACGGCCGTGCCGACAACTACCTCAGTTCCGTCCCCGATGCCGGCGACGGAAGCGCCTGCGCAGACGGCGGCTCCGGCCACCACTCCCACGGCGGCGCCTGTGGAGCCAAAGGCAACGGCGGTTTCTGATACCTCTCAGTCCGAAGGGGAGGCGCAGGCCTTTGTCATCGGCGAAGGGTCCGAGATTACCTTCACTGTGGAAGAAGAGCTTGGCCGGTCCCCGATTCGCTTCGACGCGGTCATTTCCAGCACGGGACTGACTGGAACGGCGAATCTGGACGGGCAGCCATCCGTCGTGACCCTGGACCTGCATTCACTGGAGAGCGACCAGAACTTCCGGGACCAGTACATTCGCAGCCGGATGTTTCCCGACACTACCGAAGCCGTGGTAACTGTGGACGAGATACCCGACCTGCCCCAGAGTTTCATCGACGGTGAAGAGGCCACAGGCCAGCTCGACGGCTCACTTCAGATCGGAGAAACAGCCACCCCGTTGGTGTTCGATGTAACGGCCAGGAACGACGGGAACGCTATCAACATCCTGGCTACTACCACGTTCACTTGGGAGCAACTGGGACTCAGCAAGCCCTCCGCACGTTCGGTCGTTTACCTCGCCGATGAGGTCAGGGTACAGGTCCTTCTGGTCGCTCAGGCTTCCCAGAATCGCTGAGGGCGACGGCGCGATTACACCGAAACTGAGCGCTTTTTCTCCGACGACTCGCGGATGGCATCCACCAGGCGGTGCAGGTCCACAGCGGTATCGAAATCCGGCTGGCGCTCGCCCTGCCCACGGATTGCCTCACCGAAAAGGTAGTAGAGCTGGCCCACGTTGTACGGCGCGCCCTGGGGCATTCCTTCAAGGACGAAGTTGTGCTGGCCAGAGACGGACAGTTCCTCCAGATCGTCGCTTCCCCGCGCTCCCTGGAGGCGGACCGGGCCCAGTTGCGGAGAGTCTTCCGAATCGGCTATCAGGGTCCCTTCCCGTCCGTAAACCTCCAGGCGGTATCCGCTGCCAGCCCATGGGATGCTGGCGACGTGAGCCGACACAACTGCGCCGTCTGTGAGCCTGCCGTTGATGAGAATGTTGTCAGGCGAAGTGACATCCAGGTACTGGTCGGTATCCGTCTCGTACCACTGTTCGCACTGGGTGGAGACCACCGCGGATACCTCGGCAAAGTCGCCCGCAACGAATCTCATGGCGTCTATAGAATGCCCAGTCGAGATGGTCAGGGTGTTGGCCCCCAAGTCCACATCGCGTTGCCAGGTGCGGCCCGAAGGTCGCGCCAGGACGCCGCCGCGAATGAGGGTCATCGAACACGACATAATCTCGCCCACATAGCCCTGCTCGACCAGTTGCTTCATCTGCAGCACTGCCGGGGCCGCTCGGGCCTGTAGGCCGACCACGGCGGTGACGCCCTTGGAGCGAGCCAGGTCCGCTAGTTCTTCGGCTTCTTCGGTGGTGCGCCCCAGGGGCCATTCGGTAAACACGTGCTTACCCGCGTTGAGGGCGTCTTTCGTGATCTCGTAGTGGGCCGGCACTCGCAACACCACTGCCACGGCATCTATGTCCGGGTGAGCCAGCATTTCCTGGTAGCTGTCGAATGCCAGGCGGGCTCCATACTGACGTTGAGACTCCTCGGCTGTTTCCATCCGGGTTGTGCAGACGCCGGTCAGTTCATACTCCGGGCTGGCAGCGATTGCCGGCAGGTGAGAACGGTGCGCCCACCCGACGGTGGGGCTGGCGCCTATGATTCCTATCCTGATCTTGTCGGCCATTTCGCATCTCCTTGCCTGCTGAGGGTGAATTGCTGGGCGTCAATGGGTTTCGTGGATTATACAGTTACTTCTGCAGTGAGGGAGGCGATCCTGAAACCAGCCGGATTCAGGTATTGATTCCTGGGCCCGCTTTTGTTAGATTGGCTGCACTATTAGCGAACAAGACTTCCCTCGGAGGCGACCCATGCGGAGAATACTGATACCCCTCATGTTCGTGGTGTTGTTGACCATCGCTGCGGTCGTTCCAGTGGCAGCTGATGGAGGAACCAAGGACAGTGGCCACCCGGGCGGGGGCTGCGATTACTCTTCCGATCTCTGACGGTCTGATGTCCACGAATAAGGCCCCCAAATCCTGGGGGCCTTTTCTTTTGCATTTGGTGCGGGCCTTTCGTGAGCTATAGGCGGTGCAGGTAGCGGCTGATTTCATAGTCAGTGACCTGTGAACAGTATTCCTCCCACTCCATGCGCTTGTTCTGGATGAAGCTGGGGAATATGTGAGGCCCGAGGGCATCCTGCAGCAGTTCGCTGTCTTCGGCCAAGGATATTGCGTGCCCCAGGCTGCTGGGCAGAGACCTTATTCCCAGGGCCTGGCGCTGATCCTCGCTCATGCCCGCCGCGTTGGCCGCCATGGGCGGAGGCGCGGGGTAATCCTCCTCTATCCCTTTCATGCCTGCCGCTAGCATCGCACTGAACGCCAGATAGGGATTGCAGGCCGGGTCCGGAGCCCTGTATTCGATGCGCATCGAGCTTTCGTAGCCGGGCTTGTACGCTGGCACCCTCACCAGGTCGGCGCGGTTGACGTGCGACCACGAAACGTAAACCGGGGCTTCGTACCCGGGGACCAGGCGCTTGTAAGAGTTCACCCACTGGTTTGTGACCAGGGTGATCTCGGCGGCATGACGCAATAGTCCGGCGATGAACTTTCTCCCCACTTCCGACAGGTAGTGTTCATCATCTTCGTCGAAGAAGGCGTTGTGCTCGCCCTGAAACAGGGACTGGTGTATGTGCATTCCCGAGCCGTTAACCCCGGGAATGGGCTTGGGCATGAATGTTGCGTAGGCGCTGCGAAGCTGGGCCAGTTCCTTTATGACGAGGCGGGCGGTCATCACGCTGTCTGCCATGGCCAAAGCGTCGGTGTATTGCAGATCGATCTCGTGCTGGCTGGGCGCAGCCTCGTGGTGCGAATACTTGACGGGCACATCCATTTCGGCCAGATTCAGGACAGTGTCTCGTCGCAGGTCGCTGGCTGGCTGGCTGGAAATCTGGTCGAAGTATCCACCGCGGTCCAGTGGCGCCGGGTCGTCCGGACTTTTCAGGTAGAAGTACTCCAGTTCGGTCCCGACGTAGTACGTGTAGCCCATGCGGGCGATGCGTTCCAGATTGCGCTTGAGTACCGCCCGTGAGTCGCCGTTGAAGCCGTCTCCGCCGGGTCGCTGAATGTCGCAGAACATCCTGGCCACTGCGTTCTGCTGGGGACGCCAGGGAAGAAGCGCGAAAGTGTTTGGGTCCGGGAAAGCCCGCATGTCGCTTTCGTCTGAGCGGGCGTAGCTCTCGATGGCCGAGCCATCAAATCCGACGCCCTCTTCTATGGCGTCCCGTAGCTCGGCGGCATTGATGGCAAAACCCTTCAGGTTGCCGAGGATATCCGGAAACCAGAGGCGCACGAACTTGACGTCGGCGTCCTCGGCTGTTTGCAGGACATAATCGCGAGCCTCAGGATCGACGATTGATCGCATGGTCATTGTGGCCTCCTGCTCCTGTCTCGACGCGCATGACGGGGCGAGCTTTTTTGGTGCGTATATTTTAGCACCAGAGAAAATGCGGAAGGTGGGTGAAGAATCCGCGATGCGCAGTCTGCCGTATAGGGAGCAAGCGCAAATGGACGATCTACGGCAACAGGGATCGGAGGCATGGCCCAGTGGCTTGTGACTTGCTGGCTGTTAGAAGTGGCGCGCCCGGCAGGACTCGAACCCGCAACCCCTGGGTCCGAAGCCCAGTGCTCTATCCATTGAGCTACAGGCGCATTGGCGTCTATAAGAGGAAACCTGGGGCGAGCGACGGGGTTCGAACCCGTGATCTCCTGTGCCACAGACAGGCGCCTTGACCACTCGGCTACGCTCGCCACGCACAAGTATGCTAACAAATGAGGGACCTGGATACAAGCGGAGACCAACTTGGGCGACAGCGACGGATTTGAAACCCCTGCGAATTCCAGCCTACAATGTGCCAAGCCTGTCGCTGATTAATCACGAGCCTTCACAACCTGGAACGGCAGGATTGCTTTTATGAACTGTTTTTTACGTAAACCCTGGATTGGCATCTTTCTCGCGTTGACGGTCCTGCTGATGGTCGTGGCTTGCGGAGGCGATTCATCAGCGCCAGCTGAAACAACCGAACCCGCCGCCGAACCCACTGCTACGCCAGCCGTTGCTGCCGCAGAAGAGGAAGCTGAAACGGAAGACGACGATGGGGCTGTCAACACCAACAAATTTGTACAGCTGTTTGTCGATCCACCGACGCTAGATCCCCATGTGACCACCGACGCCACGTCCGCCAGAATCATAGTTGAGGTCTTCGGCGGTCTGGTTACCATCGACCCCGACCTGAACATTGTCCCGGACCTCGCGGAGAGCTGGAACGTCAGCGAAGACGGCCGGGTCTACACCTTCCACCTCAGACCCAATGCGGTCTTCCACGACGGAAAGCCCGTAACGGCCCACGACGTGCAGTGGTCCCTGGAGCGGGCGACCAATCCGCTTACTGAATCGCCCGTGGTCGACCAGTACCTTGGAGATATTGTCGGCGTTGATGAGAAGCTGGCAGGAGACGCGCTCACTATTTCCGGAGTGCGATTCATCGATGAGCATACTATTGAGATTTCCATCGATGAGGCCAAATCCTACTTTCTGGCCAAGCTGACTTACCCGACGGGCTTCGTCCTTGACAAAGAAAACATCGAAGACAACCCACGGAACTGGTTTCGAGAACCCAATGGCACCGGCCCGTTCCGACTCACGGAGTACAGAGTGGGGGAGTCGCTGATACTGGAGCGCAACGAAGATTTCCACCTGGGAGCTCCGAAGTTGGAGGAGGTTGAGTTCATCCTGAGCGGCGGCACGCAATTGCTGATGTATGAAAATGACGAGATTCACGTCGCCGGGGTGAGCCTTGCCGACCTGGACCGGTTCAGCGATCCGAGCAGCGAGTTTTACTCGGACTTACGCACTGCCCCGGCCAGCTTCAGCGTCAACTACATCGGACTGAACGTCAACGAGCCTCCCCTGGATGACGTTAAAGTGCGCCAGGCCCTGAATTACGCAATTGACAAGCAGGAGATAGCCAGCATAGTGCTGGGCGACCTGGTCGAGCCGGCAGACGGCATCCTGCCCCCCAACTTCCCGGGCTACAGCGAGGGCGTAAGCGGATACGAATTCGACCCTGTTCTCGCGCAGCAGTTGCTGGAGGAATCCAAGTATGGCAACGACCTGGAAAGCATTCCGCCAATAACCATAACTACTCCGGGCAGCTTTGGCGCCAACGTCAGCCTGGACATGGAAGTCGTCCTGCAGATGTGGGAGCGCAACCTTGGAATCACTGCGGAGTTCCAACAGACAGAGTTCGCCACTTTCCTGAAAGACCTGCACAAAGGCCGCTTTCAGATGTTCGACATCGGTTGGATTGCGGACTATCCCGACCCCGAGAATTTCCTGGACATCCTGTTTCATAGCGAGAGTACCAACAATCACACCCACTACAGCAATCCCGAGGTTGACGAGCTGCTGATGCGAGCCCGCGTGGAAACTGACACCGAGGTGCGCTATGACCTGTACAACGAGGCCGAGCAGAAGATACTGGACGATGCTCCGTGGGTGCCGCTGTGGTTCGATGGCGAAAGCAAGCTGCTGGTAAAGCCCAACGTGCATGACTTCCTACTTCCTCCGCTGATCATTCCGCGATTGCGATACGTCTATCTGACAGAGGAATAGGACCCGAGGCAGTTTATGGCCCCCTACATCCTGCGCCGCCTGCTATGGCTGCCGGTCATCCTGCTCATAGTGTCATTCGTGACCTTTGCGCTGGGCCGGTACGGGCCAGGCGATCCTGTGCAGGTGATGATGGGCACCAAGTACAATCCTGAGGCCGCAGAGCGCATCAGGGACCGCCTGGGGCTCAACGACCCGGTTATCGTGCAGTACGGGCGATATCTTCGCAACGTGGTTCGTGGAGACTTCGGGGAGAGCTTCAAGTACCGTGGGCGCACCGTCGCCGAGCTGCTTGGCGCCAAGATGTGGGTCTCTGCCCAATTGAATGTCGGGGCCCTCATCCTCTCCGTGGGATTGGGGGTCCCGATTGGGCTGTTCGCAGCTTCGAGACAGGGCACCCTGCTGGATCCCCTGGCAGTTTCGCTGACCCTGTTCGGGCAATCGGTGCCGGTATTCCTGACTGCCCCGGGGTTGTTGCTCGTTTTCGCCTTGTACCTGGACGTCCTCCCCACCCACGGCTGGAACGGGTTTTTTCATCCGGCCATAATCCTGCCAGCCGTCACCATGGGTGTTCCGGGAGTTGCGATTATCGCCCGCCTCACCCGCTCCAGCACCCTGGAAGTCCTTGGGCAGGACTACGTGCGTACCGCTCGCGCCAAGGGGCTGTCGGAACTGGTGGTGCAGCAGAGGCACATCTTGCGCAACGCCCTGATCCCTGTTGTCACGTATCTGGGGCTGTCGCTGTCCGGCCTCTTGACGACTTCCTTTGTCGTGGAGCGGTACTTCGGCATCCCGGGTGTTGGAAACCTGCTCATCGAATCCTTTTTCGCCCGTGATTACCCGGTAATCGTGGGAGCCCTATTGATTGTGACAGCCGTATTCATCCTGGCCAACCTGCTGGTCGATTTGCTGTACGGGGTGATGGACCCACGTATCAGGGTCGGACAGGGCAATGTTTCGTAGCAGGGAATTGATAACGGAACGTGGATCGGTTCCTTCCCGGGGACGCAACTACTGGGCCATCTCCCTGCGGCGCCTGCTGGCCAACAAAGTGGGCGTTGTCTGCCTCAGCGTCATTTTACTGTTCTATGGGGCAGGCATCCTGGCCCCTTTCGTGACGCCATACGGGTACAACGACCAGAACCTGAGCAACGTGAAGCAGTCTCCCAGCCTTTCCCACCCTTTCGGGACTGACAGAGTGGGGAGAGACAATTTCACCCGTGTTATTTACGGATTGCGGACGACTGTAATCCTGACCGTAGTAACCCTTACCACCGGCAGCCTGGCCCTTGGAATTACGCTGGGGCTGATTGCTGGCTATGTCGGCGGGAAAGTGGATTCGGTGATCATGCGGGCGGGCGAGGTGAGCACTTCCTTTCCGGAATTGTTCCTTGCCCTGATTCTCATCTACACACTGCGCCCACCCCTGGTGGAATGGCTTCGGGGTGTGGAGGATGTCCTGGGCGTGCAAATCGTCGCCCTCGGGATTGCCGACTATTTCGCGCTTTCGCTGGCCCTGGCAGTCTTTTCCTGGTTCGGAATGGCGAGGCTGGTCAGGGGGCAGGTGCTACAGGCGAGGGAGGAGGAGTACGTCGCAGCAGCGAGGTCCATCGGAGCACGTACGCCGCGGCTTCTCTTCCGGCACGTGTTCCCTAACATCATGGGACCGGTGATCGTCAGCGTTTCGGCATCCCTGGGCACGGTGGCGGGCGCGGAGCTGTTGCTCAGCTTCCTGGGAATTGGCATCCAGCCGCCTGTACCGAGCCTGGGAAGAATGATTTTCGAAAACGGCAGTATATCGGTATTGCAGACCTCGCCTCATTTGCTGGGCTTTCCGGTACTGACGATCACCGTACTGCTGTTCGCCTTCAGTCTGCTGGGAGACGCGGTGAACGACGCTTTCAATCCCAGGACCCGCTAACCCAGGGTACAGTGAAGCCCCCGCAGCAGCAGGCGGCCCTCAGTGCAGACTGTCCCGATTCACTGCCGCGGGGTGCGCCTGCGCTTCAGGAAAGGCAGAGCTCCAAGGCCCAGCGGCCCGGCCACCAAGGCCAGCATCCCAAGCCCGATTGACGCCGTTCCCCCCGGAGGTGCTGCACATCCAGAAGATGACGGAGTCTCCTCGTCACCGTCGCCCTGGGCAGGATCAGGCACAGGAGTAGCGTCAACTTCGGCACTTTCTTCGACTGCAGGCGCCACTTCCGGAGTGGGTGCCTGCTCTTCGGCCGTCGAAGAGGTTGTGCCGGAGGAGGAAGTTTCTTCCGTCGCTGTTGCATCCTCTTCCGAGCCTTCAGTGTCGCCGGCCTGCAAACGGCTCTCCAGTTCCTCCGGCGAAGGCAGCGGCTCCATGCCCAGAGCCTGCCTCCATGCCGTGTCGAGGCCATACTGGTCCACGCCATAGACTGTTAGCAGCGCGGCGTCTATGTCGTTGGTGTCTCGAAGGACCTCGAAAAGGCGGGACATCTTGTCCTCTCCCCACCGGCTGACCATGTAACTCACCACAGACTTCCCCTGCCCGTAAGCGATGAGGATGTCCTCAGGCTCTCCCGAGAAGGTGCGCAGGTACCACAATGGCCTGATGCGCCGCGTGTAGATCCCGTAGCGGAGCGCGGCGTCGTAATCGTCAGTCTTGTCAATGTTTCCGTACTCTGCCAAGCCCTCATTCAGCCATGACGGGACGGCGGCAGCAGTTCCGCCAGCAGCCTCGGCCACCAGGATATGGGTGAACTCGTGTGACACTGTCCCAGTGACCGTGGGGTCGAAGCCGTGAATCAGCAGGACCCTCTCGTCCGAGAAAGCCATGCCCTGGGCCTGTAGTTCCTCATTCACAGCCTGGGAACGGAAAGGCAGGGCCGAGGACATGTGACGGTAGTTGTTGTAGGTAACAATTCGCAGTGGCTCAGTGGGGGCGATGCCAAGCACCTTGACCATGTTGTCCATGGTCTCCCTTGACGCCTCAAGGATCTTTCGGGCGCGCTCTTCGACATATTCGCTGTAGTAGTAAACGGTTATCAGGTCGTCCGACACCGTGAGCCAGTGGAACCGATTGTCGATGTAAACGAAGTCCGTTTCCTCAGTACGGGCCATACCGCCCGCCTTGTCCCAGACCTCAAAATGATAGCTGATCTTGGTTCCCGGCGGGAAATAATCGCCACCGCCGGAAGCAGGGAGCAGCATATCCCCGGATACCCGCTCTCCGGGTTCAACTTCAATGCTTCGGTATGCGCTTCGGCCGCTCTGATCGGCCTTCTTGAAGAAGACCCTGACCTCGTCGATTATCTCGGGGCTTTCGGCCGACACGTGAAAACGTATACCGTCGGGAAACTCGCTTTCTGCAGACGCCTCCAGCACCTTCACATCTCCGCCGTCCGCAGACGCAAGCCATGGCGCGGCCAGGGCTGCCAAGCCCAAAACCAGCAGAACACTAATCAAACGAAGTCGACTGGTCATACTGCTTCTTTCCTGCTATTGGGTGAGTTTACTACAATCTGCCTGGCGCCGTAGGAGGTGCCTGGCCCTGATCTGTACGCCCCGCTGCCCGACTGCGGACTCAACTTGACTGGCAATTGGCCGTTGCCTAAAATCGAAGGCTGGAATGCAGCCGGATTGAGCGTCAGATTCCTCAGTCCTTGCCGCAATTGCCTGCTCATTTAGCTCTCGCAATGGTGTATGCAGATGGCGATTAGAGTCGGTCGTGTATCTCAGTTGAGTTTCGAGCCCTTCTACATCGATATGGAACGTAGAGGACTGGAACTCAGGGACGTTGGGCTGAATCAAGTCGCTGAGGCCATCAGGGAAGGAGAGATAGAAGGCGGGCCGGTCCCCTTGACAGACAGTTTCGGCATGGAGGGATTCGCAACTCCCGTCGCCGGATTCTGCCTGTCCTCCGCCGCCCGGTCCGGCAGCAATCTCGTCTATTCACGTGTCCCCCTTGAGGACCTCAAGGGCGGTCGGGTGGCCCTTTCCGATGTGGACCCGACTACCGTCCAGCTCCTTCAGGTGCTGCTGGAGAAGAAATACAAGGTCGGTACCCCAGAACTGGTCCAGACTTCTGACGAGCATGATGCTCTGGTCATTTCCGGTGACGCCGCCCTCAGGCGCCGGCGCGGAATGCGAGGATACAGTCATCGTTATGATCTCGGAGACGAATGGCACAAATTCACTGAACTGCCCTTCGTTTTCGCCCGATGGATGCGACGCGCCGATATGGAACGCCGCGACGCCATGGTCCTGGAAGACACCCTGTACGTCGGTCTCGAGGAGGGTGTGGACAGCCTGTTCCACCTGTCCGACCCCCGTGAAAACTTGCTTATGCTGGCTCGCGACGTGATGGAGTACATCATCGGCTACCGGTACTTCGTTGGACTGTCAGAACAGAAGTCCATTGACCTCTTCCGCAATTACCGGGACCAGGTGGTTGCCTCTTAGCAACCCGCTGAACGCGGACGCCTGATGGAGGCTCAAACGTGGTCAGGGTGGATGAACGCTCATACGAATCCACGGGCCGCCCCGGTTTCATCTGTGACTTTTCTCCACCGAGGTCCGGCAGCATCGCTGAGGCTCGGCGCGCGGATATTCCCGCCGACTTCATTTCCGTGGCGTACAACCCCGGACTCGCTGTGCGAGCCAACTCGGCAATGCTGGCCGCCGCGATTCAGCGTGAGACCGGCAGGGAAGCCATCTTCACCCTCGCCACCCGGGACATGAACCGGTTGGCAATGCAGTCGATGATGCTGGGCGCCCAGATGCTTGGGCTCGGGAACGTGGTCGTCGTGCAGGGAGATCCCTTCAATGAGCGGGACCGGGCCCTGACGAAGCCGACGGATGACTACCGCCCCACCGAACTCATCGCCGGGATTCGCGCCATGAACGAGGGCACGGATTTCCGGGACTCAAACCTGAGAAAACCGACGACGTTCTGCGTCGGCGCCACCTTCGACCTAGGCCGTGGCATCGAACACGAGGCGGCACTTGCGGTCCGCAAGGTGGAGGCGGGGGCGGACTTCCTGATGTCGCAGCCGATCTTCGACCCGGAGGACTCCCGCCGCTTCCGCGAGAGCTACGAGCATCAGGCGGGCGTCGAATTGTCAGTTCCGGTGTTCTACGGGTTGCAGATATTGGAGTCTGGGGGCGTGCTGTTCAGCAGCGTGCCGGAGGAAGTGCAGAAGGAGCTGGAAGGCGGACGCCCGGGCGTGGAAATTGCTATCGAGTTGTATGGGCGATTTCAGAATGCCGGGCTGCGCAACGTGTATCTGATGCCGCCCATCCGCCGTGGCGGCGCCCGCGACTACGACGCGGCGCGGGAGTTCCTGCGCTCGGTTAACCAGCTTCCCAGCATATAGAAGCCTGCGGACAGCAGCACCATACAGATAAGCGGGAATGCTGAAAGCCACCACGCCTCTAAATACACTCGACCATCCGCAACCGCCCCGCCCCAGGATGGCGTTGGAGGTGGCACCCCATTCCCCAAGAAAGCGATGATGAATCCCAAGATGGCCAGGAAACCCATCTGCGTCATGTAAAGCGACGGCAGGGCGCCAGCTACTTTGGGAAACAAGAAGCGGGCAGATTCTCCGGGATCCCATCCACCCGACATAAAGCTCTGGGGCCTATGGAGCATCATCTCGGCGCGAATGGGCTTAATGAACCGGGGGCGGGTCACCAGACCCATTACGATAATCAGGCTAATGAAGCCTGGGCCGATGTAAGCAAGCAGCCAAATGGCTATCACAACACAACACACCAGCCAGACCACCGGGCTGATCAGCCGGGGAAGAGCAGAGTCGAATATCCTATCCTTGGAGCGGCGCCAGTAGCCAGAGATGAAGCCGAGGGTTGTCCCCAACATCCCGCCAACGGCCAGGGCGCCCAGCGCGACAATCAGGGAAGTCCTTGCACTGTAGATCAGTCTGCTCCAGACATCGCGGCCAAATTGGTCGGTGCCCAGCGGATGAGTCGGGGGTCCTCACTCCTACCAGGATGGAGGAGCGAGTCTGTCTGGCGGGCTCTGACGAAGAGCATCGTGGGAAGCGAACAACGGGGCCAAGATAGCCGCCAACACGAAGAAGGCGACTATCACCAGCCCCGCCAACCCTCTTATTGCAGACAGCACCGTACCTTTTCTCTAGCTCGAGGAGTGCCCCCTTTCACTACTCCTCAGAGCTGTACGTGCGCCCTGAGGTTGGCAGGAACCTACGGGCTCCAAGGTACTGGGGCCAGGCTGTCGAGGGGATCGGTGGCAACGTCGACGACTGCCGGGCGGCCGGAGGCGAAGGCCTGTTCCAGAGCACCCTGTATGTCCTCGGGGCGTTCCACGCGTATGCCGAAGCACCCTATGGATTCCGCTACGCGGGCGAAGTTGGTGTCGGTGAAGCTCCAAAGCTCCTCGGGGTGGCCGCCCTCCATGCCGGCGTAGGCGCGTTCGTCGCCGCGCTGGTCCTGGCTTAGGGCGCTGTTGTTGTTGATGACGGTGACCACATTGATGTTGTTGCGCACCGCCGTTTCCAGCTCGGCGATGTGGTACCAGAAGCCGCCGTCGCCGCTGAAGCACAGCACCGGACGGTCGGGCAGAGCGCACTTGGCGCCCATGGCGGCGGAGAGGCCCCAGCCGAGGGAGCCAGCGCAGCGGATAAATTCTTGTGTCGGGTGGTTGAAGTCGATCATGCTGCCGGTCCAGATTCCGGCGTGCCCGGTGTCGGCCACCAGCATGGCGTCGGCGGGCAGGAACTTTGTTATCTCGTTACAGAGGCGCTCCGGAATGATGGGCACGGCGTCTGAGTTGGCCCGCGGGGCCACATCATCCCGCCATTCCTGTACCAGTTGCTGTGCCCGGCCCACCCACTCGGCGCGACTGCCGATGGGCTCCAAGGCCTCCAGCATTCGCCGCAGGGTTGCCTTGGCATCTCCGTGCATGGCCACCTCAGCAGGGTAGGTGCGGCCCAGTTCCCTCGGGTCGATGTCGACCTGGATAACCGGAGTCCCGGGCGACGGAACTTTCCACTCGTTGGTGACCTGGCTGCCGGTGTGGCTCCCGACGTAGAAGACGAGGTCTGCCTCGCTGACCACGCGGTTGGCGCACCAGCGGGAGTAGGAGCCGACGACACCAACCGACAGCGGGTGGTTGTCGGTTATCGTCCCTTTGGCGTTCAGGGAAGTGGCCACAGGAATCTGCAGCATCTCAGCCAGCTCAACCACCTCCTGCTGCGCTCCAGAGGCGGTCACACCGCCTCCTGCCACGATGACCGGGCGCTGCGCCGAAGTCAGCGCCCGCGCCGCCGCCCGCACGCTCTCCAAATCGGCCTCGGGACGGAAGGCGGGACGCTGGGCGAAGGTGGACTCGAACATCACCTCAAGGTCGGCCTCGGCCTCGGTAGCAAAGTCGCCGGTCATGCCCTGAATGTCGAGGTGTACCGGTGCGGGGGCTCCCGTGGTGGCCTCGCGGAAGGCCTGCCGTAGCAAGTGAGGGAGCTGTTCGGCGTTGTCGACCACCGCGCTGAACTTGGTGACCGAGGCGAAGGGCTTGGAGTGCTCTATTTCCTGGTAGGCGTTCTTGTACTGTTCGTCGCTTCGCTTGTGGCCGGTCAGTGCGATAACCGGCGAGAGGCCAAGGTAGGCGTCCTGCAGACCAGCGGCCAGGTTGGCTGCGCCCACCGACTGCGCCATGCAGACGCCAGGCTTGCCCGAGGCTCGGGCATAGCCGTCGGCCATGTAGGCTGCGGCTTTTTCACCGTGGGTGATGACCCGCTTGATTCCTATCAGGTCCATCTCGGCCAGGGCCCGCCGCAGGATCGCCGGCACCAGGAACACGTGCGTCACCCCGTACGCCTTGAGCGTGTCGGCCATGAATTTTGCGCCAGTCATTTGCGCCATTTCGTTTTCTCCCAAACTGCCCTTTCCAACGGGACGAGGGGAATAGCTTCGAACAGATCGAAGGTGAAGGACACGAGGCTCTTTATCGTCAAATCGAACGTGCTCTATAGGTTCGCGGGAGGAGTTCCTGGCCGGCGGGGTCTACCATAAGGCCAAATATCTCCAGGGTGGTTGCTCCAACCAGATACTGGTCCTCTGGGCCGAAAATCACCGGGCAATGCCAGTCCATATCGTCGATAAGGATACGCGCCATGCCATAGCCCATTTCCCGCGTGGCGCCGTCTGCGAACGTCCACCGGTCCTGCGTACGCGGTTCGATATGAAGACGAGCCAGCAGAGACTCCGGCAGCATGGTATGAGCGGCGCCGGTATCAACCAGGACGTCCTGTATCGTGGTGAAATCCCCTCCGGAAGGATGTCCCACGCCTATGTCGATAAAAATACTTCCCAAAAGAAACACCGTCGAGCCCATTTGAAGGCCCGGACTCAGATAAGCCAGTTTACCATCGAGGTGCTAGATGCCGCGTTCCTCGAATACCTCTTTGGCGACGCGGGCTGCGTTGGCTGCGGTGGGCCATCCGCCATAGAAGGCCATGTGGCAGATGATCTCGGAGATTTCTTCCTTGGTGACGCCGTTGTCGAGGGCGCGGCCCAGATGGCCGCGGAGTTGGTCGGTGCGGTAAAGCGCGATAAGGCTGGCAACGGTGATCATGCTGCGGTCGCGCTTGGAAAGCTCCGGCCGTTCCCAGACGTCTCCAAACAGCACATCGGCGCTCAATTCTCCGAGTTTGGGCGAAATCTCTGCTGTGACTGTACGTGCAGTGGTCATGGTGGTGCTCCTCTACTATAAAAATTCCCTCCCCGGTCGGAGAGGGTATTGATGAGGTGGGAATCCCGTTTTACGAAATGCCCGGACCCCAGGTGACGCCGAACTCTGCTCTCTCCACTCGCTGGCCCGTGAATTCCGCAGCCTTCACTTCGGCCAGCCAGAGAGCGGCCTCGCGGATGGTCTCGGGCTGGTCCATGGGAATCGCCTCGGTGCCAGGCCAGTGGCCCCGCCGGTTCATCCAGGTGTCCACCTTGCCGGGACTGAGGACGTTGACCGCGATGTTGTGTTCCCGAACCTCTTCCGCCAGGCTGGAGTAGGCCCGGTCGAGGGCCGCCTTGGTCATTGAGTAACCGACTCGCCCCGGGCGGTAGCCTTGGGAAGCGCCCGAAGTGATGCAGTAGATCGAACCCCCGCTCTTTTGCTCAATCATCGCGGGCAGGACGTACTTGCACAGAAGTATCGGCCCGCGAATGTTGGTCGCAATCGCCCGGTCGAGTAGGTCAACGTCCAGTTCAGTCACGGGAGACTCGCAGTCTATGCCGGCGTTGGAGACCACCACGTCTATGCGGCCGAAATGCTGGAGCGTCTCCGCCACCAGCCGCTGCAGATCATCCGCAGAAGTGACGTCGCACTGCACCGGTAGGGCCTCACCCCCGGCGACGGCAATGGACCTTGCGGTGTCGTTGATGTCTCCAGCGGCGTATTTGGGCCACTGGGATATATCCGACACGTCGGCAGTCGTGCGGGAGGCTACCACCACCTGCGCTCCGGCCTCACCGTAGGCCTGGCAGATCTGACGACCGATTCCCCGGCTGCCGCCGGTGACAATCGCTACTTTGCCTTTGAGTCTCATTGGTGCGCCCTCACCCTGAACATTTTAACTGGGAGAGGGATGTTCTCATGCCGCCGGTCGAAAGTAAGGGATTGTGACCTCATCGTTCAAGGCCTGGAACACGACCTCAACTGCCATACCTACCTTGATGTTTTCCGGGTCGGGTTCGCATTCGACCAGGTTGGAGGGCATTCGGGGTCCCTCTTCCAGCTCCACAATTACCGGCACGTAGGGAGCCCTGTCGCGGAAGGGCGGAGTGGGCCCCCGGTGCACGATGGCGAAAGTGTGAACGGTGCCGCGTCCGCTGCTCTGGATCCAGTTGGTATCCCGAGAGAAACATCCCGGGCAGATGTCGCGAGGATAGAAGTAGGCAGAATCACAGGCGTTGCAGTGCCTCAGCCACAGCTCTCCCTCTCGGCACTTCTCGAAATAAAAGTCTGATTCCGGCTGAGGAGTTGGCGCCGGAATCGGGGGAGGAGACTGCTGCTGCGACATGTTTAATTCTCCAAGAATTCGGTGGGTCAGGTCCCTGAAGGGATGCCTAGATTGACGCCCCAAGAATACGCAGATGGACCGTACTCGTCAAGAAACCAAGCGGTTCTCGGCTGCGTCGGAATACCGCATCCAGATTCGCTGCCCAGAGCGAGAGTTCTACGGCGGGCCATCCCGAAGCATTCGCGGGACGATGTCTAGGAAGTCGTAATGCACCCCGAAGAAGAGAGGGCTTCCACAGTTTCTGGAGACAGCCCTTCCTGTTCAGCAATCACTTCCCGTTGGAGTTCCATCAAGCCCTCCTGGAGCTCCTCAAGGGCTGCCATCATCACCATTGCCCTTTGGACCGGTGTATCCGTGTCGTCCCCGGTCAGACCGTCATCGAATTCGTCCAGGATCTCCAATGACAACTCATAGCCGGACAATCGCAAATCGTGGAATCGTTCCAGCTCTTCGGGCGGAGCCAGATCTTCAAGTTCCTCCAGCGACGCCCGCATCAATTCGATAGCCCCGGAGAAGTCGTCGGGATTCTCGAGGGTCAGCTCGAGCTCTAGGTTCTCCGCAACTTCACCGCACGCCGTTGAGTATTCTTCGACTGTCATTGGACCGGCGCAGGCCAAGGATGCGACCACCGCCGCTAAGACCGCCGCCAGGTACAAGCCTTTCATCACTCTTACCGCAAATAGATTCTGCTTTATCTCGTATTGAGTAACAGTCTATACCACCCGGTGCGGGACACGTTCGAGGGAGACTCTCTTGCCCCATTACGTTGCTTCGGGTATGTTCGCTCCGTCATCCTGCGAATAGGGAGCAACGGTCATGCGAATCGCAGTAATGGGCGCGGGCAGCGTCGGAGGGTACTTGGGTGGGATGCTGTCGCGGGGCGGGCACGACGTGTCGCTCATCGCGCGGGGTGCGCATCTGGCCGCCATTCGGGAACAAGGCCTGAGGGTGATCAGGGACCACGAGGAGTTCACTGTCAACTGCGCCGCCACCGATGACCCTGCCGAAGTGGGAGCCGTGGATCTGGTCCTGCTGACCACCAAGACTTACCAGAATGCCGTTGCGGTGCCTGCCATGGCGCCCATGATTGGCCCGGACACAACCGTCCTCTGCCTCCAGAATGGCATCGACAGCTACCTGGCTCCCGCTGCAGCCTTTGGAGATGAGGGAGTGATGGCCGGCGCTGTTTATATTGAGGCGGGGCGCGATGGGCCCGGAGTGGCGCGACAGGCGGGCGATGTGGTGCGCGTGGTTTTCGGCGAGACAGATGGTGCGATGTCTGACCGAGGACGGGCCATCGCCGACGCCTTCAGCGCCAGCGGCGTGCCTGCGGAACTGACCGCCGACCTGCGCACCGGCCTTTGGAGCAAATTCCTGTTCATCTCCACCATGGCGGGCGTAACTGCGATGGCGCGGGCAACCCTGGCTGAACTGATGCCCAGACCAGAATGGCGGGACGTCGTGATTGGTTGCCTGCGTGAAATCGAAGCCGCAGGACGGGCCAACGGCGTCAACTTCCCTGCGGATGTGCACGAAACCACGGTGGCATACATCGAGGACAACCTCGACGACCTGCAGGCCTCGATGCACACTGACGTGATGTCAGGGCGGCCCCTGGAGCTCGAGACCTTCACCGGGGCGGTGGTTCGGGCGGGGCGGACCGGGGGTGTGCCGACGCCGATAAACGACGTTATATATGCGATGCTGAAGCCGCTGTCTGCGGGCACAGGATAGCAGGGCAATGGTCGGAGGTTCGGGGATGTATCAGGTAGCAGGGCAATCGCGTTTGGAATTCCTAACCACGATCATTCGCACTTTTACAGAAGTGGCGGACCGAAAAAATCAGGCTTTTCCCTCCCATTTCCTTTCATTTTCTGCCATTCCAGCCTGCCAGCTTTCGGTGAACTACGGAGGGCGTCGAGCGGATTATGAAGAGTCATACAAGCACAATGTTAGAGATGCGCCATCGGGCCTGGCAATAGGAAAATGTCACCAGTGCATCCCAATGGGATAGCCCTGTATCAGGAAGCGCTTCTCTTTGACACTAACCTACCTCGCCCTTAGCATAGGCGGCAAATATGCGCCGGATCCCGTCCGGCGTGGAGGTACGATATATGGAAGCGAGCATGGTTTCACACATCGCCATTTGCGTTCGCGACGTGGACCGGTCACTGGGATTCTACCGCGACATACTGGGGATGACAGTGGACTTCGACCAGGTACAGGACACCACAACCGGAGGTCTGCCTAGCATCTACGCGCACTCCCGCAAGACGCGGCGCACCACCCATGTCCGCTATGGGCCTGGCAAGACTGCTCCGTCTCTGGTGCTGACCTGCCACCCCGGTGAGGACTCCGACGGCGAGCCCATCAAGCTGGACCAGGTGGGCATCAGCCACATCTCGTTCACCGTGCCCGATGTGAAAGCGCTGGCTGACGAGCTGGTGAGCAAGGGCGTCGAGCTGGCCGCACCGCTGGAAGGGTTCACCGCGCCGGACGGCCGGGTCAGCAGCATCTTCGTCTATGACCCCGACGGCATACTGGTGCAGTTCGACGACCACGGTTAGACAGTTTCTCTGAAATTCGTTCTTCCTGAGCTTGTGGAAGGACGAACAATTTACCCGACCCCGCTCATTTGGGAGACGCAGGGAGGCGCCCCGATGACCACTGCCGAAGAGCAGGAACTCAGTCACGCCGACCGACATGACCTGGACAAACTGGCCCGCTGGAAGGATGGCCTCGACAGCGCGTCTGGCGACAGCGCGTCTGCCTTTCCGGTCTGCGCCATATTCCTGGTGGGACCTGAACACCGCGAAGCCCACGACATTTTCCGTCGCTACCGCTCGGTTTTCGAAGAGCTAGGCGGGGGATTCCATCACCTGGTCATTTTCGGGCAGCACGGTATTTCGACAACCCAGGTCGCGTTCCTCGAGGAATTCGGGATGGAGCAGGATGTTGTGCCTATGGTCGCCGTCGCTCCGATGGTGGACGGGACACAGAGCGCCTGGTCCGTGGAGTTGCCCAAGGGTGAGCGGAGCGGCGAACTGGACGAAACGCAGGCGTGGAGCGCAGTACTGGAAGCGGTCCGTGCCGCGTCGACGCGCAACGGGGCGCTGTCCCTCGACGGCGTGTCAGGCGTAAGTGACAAAGCTTTGCGCCGCGGAGGGCTGTCGGCGGGGGTGGACGGTGTGCTGGCCGAACTGGGGGGTTAAGCTCTGGACTCAGCCCGGGTAGCCCCTACATCGCCGCAGTCACGATTGCCCAAACGCCCCATCCTGCAAGCAGCACGCCGGTGGCCCGGCTGGTCCATTCGGCCTTGGGGGCCACCTTCTCGACGAGAACGAAGGCAGCGAGGGCAGCGATCCATACCAGGTTCATGATGCCCAGCACGAACAGCAGCAGCATCAGCGCCCAGCAGCAGCCAAGGCAGTAGGCGCCGTGCTCCAGCCCCATACGCAGGGCCCCTACGGGACCTTCACGCCAGGAGGTCATCATGAATCCCATTGGTGTGCGGCACTGCTTCAGGCATGCCGTCTTGAGCGGGCTCCACTGGAAAGCTCCGGCAGCCAGCAGGAGCGCTCCGCCCAGAAAGCCGCTGGTTGATGCGCCCATCATCGACGACAGCAGCGAGGCCTGGTGCAGTCCCCAATTGCCTCCGGTTGCGGCTACTGAGAAGACGGTCCAGACAATGACGTATCCCGCCAGGAAAATGCCCGTGGATACGTAAGGAGCCTGGCGCTCTCGGCGTTTGCGGTTTACGGCGGCGAACATCAGCAGCATTGGCGCGGCCGACGGGGCCATCATCGCCACCATCATCACCGCCCACATCACGAACATCAGGCCGAAGTTGGCGGCGCTCCATGACCGCATGTCGGCCATGGCCATTCCCATGCTCATCCCGTCGCCCATACCCATGCGGGTTTCCGCGACGTAAACGGTGTAGGCCCAGGCAATGGCGGCAATTGCGAGAACCGCTCCAATCACAATGAGGCGATCGCGACGGAGGGCCTGTTCCAGTACCGACGGAGCGGACGAGGCGGCTGTCTGGGGCTGGCTGGCCATTGCTGAAACCCTTCCTCACACACCGAATCTCAGACTGCCTCCGACTGTAACTTACAGCTTGACCCAATGTCGAGTAGTGCTATAATTCACGCCGCAGGAGGTGGGCAATTGGAAGCATTTGATTTTGTATCTCCGAAGAGTATCGACGAAGCCGTTTCGATACTCAATCAGCATGGCGACAGGGCTAGGATCATAGCCGGTGGGACCGATATTCTGGTGATGATGAGGGCAGGCAGGCGCCTGGCCGATGTCGTCATCGACGTGAAGGAAATCCCGGAACTGACACAGATGAATTACAGTGCCGGTGGCGGCCTTACTCTCGGGGCCGCTGTTCCGTGTTACCAGATCTACCAGGATGCGGCGATCTCGGCAGCCTATCCGGGCCTGATCGACTCTGCGACGCTGATCGGTGGCATCCAGATACAGGGACGGGCCAGCATCGGCGGGAACCTGTGTAACGCGGCTCCCAGTGGCGACTCGATTCCGGCGGTCATCGCGCTCGGCGGTGTCTGCAACATCGCGGGCCCCAACGGGACGCGGCAGCTTTCCGCAGAGCAGTTCTGCACGGCCCCGGGCCAGAACGCGCTGCAACAGGGCGAGATGCTGGTGTCCATCAACATCCCAGCGCCGGCCTCCAACTCGGGGGCGGCATACCAGCGATTCATCCCCCGCAACGAGATGGATATCGCCGTGGCCGGAGTTGGCAGTTCGGTAGTATTGGACGCCTCGGGCCAGAATTTCGTTTCAGGCCGCGTTGCGCTCGCCTCGGTGGCGCCCACGCCGGTGTTCTCGCAGGCCGCGGGCGACAGCCTGGCCGGTAAGCCTGTGTCGGACGAAGCCATACGCGAGGCTTCCGAGCTTGCGATGGCCGACGCAAGGCCAATTACAGACATGCGCGGCACCATTCGCCAGCGCATTCACCTCATCGGCGTGCTGACGCGCCGCACTCTCAATGTAGCCGTAGAGCGGGCCAGGGGAGGCTAAAGGATGCCCGGAGTTGTACACGTTCAAGCAAAGATAAATGGTGAGGACACCAACTTTCTGTGTGAGCCCCGCCAGAGCTTGCTGGAGGTCCTGCGGGACGTTCTCGGCATGACCGGTACCAAAGAAGGATGCAACGACGGCAACTGCGGCGCCTGCACCGTGATGCTGGACGGCCGTATCGTCGACTCCTGCCTGGTACTAGGCGTTGAGGTCGCGGGCCGTGAGGTACAGACCGTTGAAGGTATGGCATCGCCTGGTGGCCTGCACCCGCTGCAGCAGTCGTTCCTCGAGAATGCCGCCTTGCAGTGCGGCATCTGCACTCCCGGCTTCCTGGTCGCCTCGCGCGCCCTGCTGGACGCAGAGCCGGACGCCGACGAGGGGCGGGTCCGCCACTGGTTGGCCGGGAACCTCTGCCGCTGCACTGGCTACGACAAGATCGTCCGCGCAGTGTTGCAGGTGAGCACCACCTCCAACAAGTAGCCGGTAATACAAGGCAACGGACATCTATGTAGGGGCGGGTTTCAAACCCGCCCCTACCGATATTACAAACGAAGAGGTGGATGAGCCGTGACTTCATCGAATCAAGTCTTATCCGAAGTGGAATACAACATTGTCGGCAAGCGTCCGGTGCGACCGGACGGCGTGGAGAAGGTTACTGGCAGGGCCCAGTACGGCGCCGACGTCCAGCTGAACGGACTGCTGTTCGGCAAGGTGCTGCGAAGCCCTCATCCGCATGCCCGCATTCGGAGCATCGACACCAGCAAGGCGGAAGCGCTGCCAGGCGTGAAGGCCGTGATTACGGCCAAGGACCTTCCCTTTGCATCGCTGTCGAAAGAGGAACTGGGTGGAGACTACGGCCGGCTCAAGTTCGCTTCAGACCACATGTTGGCCAGCGACAAGGCGCTCTTCAAGGGCCACCCGGTCGCCGCAGTTGCCGCCGTGAACGCCCATGTCGCCGAATCCGCACTGGCCTTGATCGAAGTTGATTACGAGCCTCTGCCGGCAGTGGTGGACGTACTCGAGGCGATGAAGGACGGCGCGCCGCTCCTGCACGAAGAGCTCCGCACCTCGGCTATGGGCGAGATCGCCGACAAGCCCAGCAACGTGGCATCACACCTCAGCTATGAGAAAGGCGACGTCGGGCAGGGCTTTGCCGAAGCCGACGTAATCGTGGAGCGGGAGTACACGACAGCTTCGGTGCATCAGGGCTACATCGAACCGCACAACTCCACCGCTATGTGGAACGTCGATGGGCAGGTCAGCGTCTGGACCAGCACCCAGGGCGCCTTCGCCGTTCGCGCCGCCGTGGCCGACGTGCTGCGACTGCCGGTGTCGAGGGTCAAGGTCACTCCCATGGAGATCGGTGGCGGCTTTGGCGGCAAGATCACTGCCTATCTCGACGCCGTCACAGCCGTACTGTCGAAGAAAGCCGGAGCTCCGGTCAAGCAGTACATGACTCGCTCCGAGGTCTTCGAGGCCTCCGGCCCGGCCCCCGGGTCCTGGATGAAGGTCAAGGTCGGTGCAAAGAACGACGGCCACCTGACCGCCGTTCAGATGGAAGTAGCCATGGATGCTGGCGCCTACCCCGGCTCGCCGGTCATGCAGGCCATCACCTGCGCCTTCGCCTGCTACGAGGTGGAGAACGGCAAAGTGGACGGCTACGACGTGGTGGTCAACAAGCCGAAGACGGCCGCTTACCGCGCTCCCGGGTCGCCGCAGGCTGCCTTTGGTGTCGAGACCGCGATTGACGAGCTGTGCCAGCAGCTGGGCATAGATCCCATTGAGTTCCGGCTGCTGAACGCCGCCAAGGAGGGGACCCGCCGTATCGAGGGTCCGGTGGCACGTCGCATTGGCCTCGTGGAGTGCCTGGAAGCGGCGCGCGACCATGACCACTACAAGACACCCGTGGAGGGCGAGAACGTTGGCCGGGGTGTGGCCGCAGGCTATTGGATGAATCGGGGCTTCCAGTCGAGCTGTGTCATCACGGTGAACTTCGACGGAACCGTCAGCCTGATCATGGGTTCGGTGGACATCGGGGGGACCCGGGCATCCATCGCCCAGCAGGCAGCCGAGACCCTGGGCATTTCCTACGAGGATGTGAAGCCAACGGTGGTGGACACTGACTCCATCGGGTACACCATGGTGACCGGAGGCAGTCGGACCTCCTTCGCGACCGGCATCGCCGCCATCGAGGCCGCCGAGTCAGTCAAGGCCCAGTTGGTGGCCCGCGCCGCCAAGATCTGGGACACAGCCGAAGAGGACGTGGAATACGTCGACGGCGAGGTGCGCCACAAGTCCGACCCCGAACTGCGCCTGGGCTTCAAGGACCTGGCTCGCCAGCTGGCCACAACCGGCGGCACGGTGGCCGGTCAGTCCAACGTCGATCCCGCTGGTGAGGGCAACTCCTTCGCCGTTCACCTGGCCGACGTTGAGGTTGATCCGGATACCGGCAAGACTGCAGTTACGCGCTACACTGCCATACAGGATGTGGGCAAGGCCGTGCATCCCAGCTATGTCGAAGGACAGATGCAGGGTGGGGTGGTGCAGGGCATCGGCTGGGCGCTGAATGAGGAATACTACTTCGACGACAGCGGCCGAATGATGAACCCGACTTTCCTGGACTACCGGATGCCGACCTCTCTCGACCTGCCGATGATCGATACGGTCATCGTGGAGGTGGCGAACTCTGGACATCCCTATGGCGTGCGCGGGGTGGGGGAAGTACCCATCGTGCCCCCGATGGCCGCCGTCTCCAACGGCATCCACGGGGCCACCGGCCTGCGCCTTCGGAGCCTCCCCATGAGCCCCGGCAAGATTCTGGAAGCGGAGTGGGAACGAAACGGCGATTAACGTCACCGGAAAGTGTCGTTTGTGGGGGTGGGCGTCGCGCCTGCCCCCGCTGTTCTTGTCATGGAAGGCGGCGATCTTGAATCGCCGCCGCGTCAACTGTACATTGAAGTCATCATCCTTGGGTCTGTCCCGGGTTTGTCCTGTTCGCGAGTTTCCCTGGAGTCCCAGCCTGGGCAGAAAGCCAAGAGGAGGGTGGGCGTGGCGATAATATTCATACCTACGATGCTTCAACCGCTGACGGGTGGCGTCAAGCAGACCGAATGTGAAGGCAGGAACGTTCGCCAGATCATAGATGGCCTCGAGGCAAGGTATCCGGGCATCAAGGAACGGCTGGTGGAAGACGGCGAGATCCGATCCAACCTGGCCGTGGCCATCGACGGTGACGTGGCCCGCATGGGCATGCTGGAACGTGTCAGCGAGAACAGCGAAGTCCACTTCGTGCCAGCCATCGGCGGCGGTTGAGGGCGGCCGGTCTTCAATTGACTGCCTTAATCGGCGACGCTTAAAATATCGATTAAAGGACCCGGTGCGACGGGTGGTAGCTGTAGTGATTTCACAGCGACTAACGGGCGGGGATGACTGAGAGAGCGACTTCCAGAGTTCAAAGCCTGGTCTCTTCCGGCGGGGTGGTCTTCCGCCACAATGAGGGACGTCTAGAAACCGTGTTGTGTGGACGATCCGAGCCGGTGCGCTGGAGCCTTGCAAAGGGTACGCCGGACCCCGGGGAAACGTTGGAAGAGACCGCCCTGCGAGAAGTGAGGGAAGAGACTGGTCTGGAGGTCGAGTTGGAAGAGCCTTTGGGCGCCATCGAATACTGGTTCGCAGACCGCGAAAACGACGTCCGCTATCATAAGACAGTACACTTCTATCTCATGTCGCCTGTCGGGGGGCACATCGACCAGCACGACCCGGAATTTGACATCGTCCAGTGGTTCGATGTCGACGAAGCTCTTGACTCCATGGCCTATGGCAACGAGGCCGGGGTCCTGAGAAGAGCGGTCAACGTCATCAAGACACGACAGGGCCAAGGCCAGAATGGTTGAATTGCGGGGCGCCAAGGTAATCCTGAGGGAAAAGCGTATCGAGGACGCCGAGAAGGACTATAGCTGGCGCAGCGACCCCGAGATCGCCAGGCTTGACGCGGCCTACCCCCTCAGCATGTCCTACGACCGGTACCTCAGGCTGTTCGAAGACCAGTTGCGATATCCCACCCCCGGCTCTCACCACTTCGGCACCGACGCCATTGACGGGACCTACATCGGCAACTGCATGTACTACGATCTGGACAGCGTGCGTTTGGAAGCCGAGTTGGGCATAGTCATAGGCGATCGCGACTACTGGGGCAACTCCTACGGCTATGACGCCGTTACCACGCTGCTCAACTACATGTTTACCGAAATCAACCTGAGCCGTGTTTACCTCCACACCCTGGACTGGAACGAGCGCGCCCAGCGCAGCTTCTCCAAGTCGGGATTCAGGCCGGTCCGCACTGTCAGGCGAATGTCTCAGGACTTCATTCTTATGGAAGTGCTGCGTGAAGACTGGCTGGCAACAGCCGACGATCGCCTTGCCGCCAGGTTCGATGGAGTCGAATCGATGGGACCCGAGGACAAGGCCACCGGGATGCAGTCGGAGGAATTCGACGCCCCTGGTCCGGTTCCCGAGGAAGAGCCCAGGCCTCGCCGGCGGTCTGTGTTTCCCCAGTCCGGTACGGACTAGGAGTCAGTCTCCCGAAACTGCCGCCACTGCTTCCCGCAGTATTACTGCCCCGGTGTACAGCGCCCGACCTACGATCACCCCCTCCACGCCTGTGGGTACCAGTCGACGAATATCCTCCACCGAAGACACACCACCCGAAGCCAGTACCGCCATTCCCGTGTCCTGCACCAGCTGGGCATTAGTTGCCAAATCGGGCCCAGTGAGCATCCCGTCGCGGGATATGTCGGTATATAGGAGACGCTCCACACCCATGCGACGCATGTTCTGAGCCAGATCCAGCACACTGACCTCGCTGGCCTCTGTCCAGCCCTGGAGCGCCACCATTCCGTCGCGAGCGTCCACCGAAACCACCACCCGATCGCTGCCTTGCTCGCGGCAGATATCCCGCACCATCCCGGGGTCGCGCACGGCCGCAGTGCCGATGACCACGCGTTCCACGCCGGCTTCCAGCCACGTCCGCGCCACGGACGCGCTGCGGACGCCGCCACCCACCTGCACCGGAATGTCCAGCGCGGACACGATGGAGGCAATTAACTCCAGGTGGGCAGGCTCACCGGTCGCAGCGCCGTCCAGGTCCACGACGTGAAGCCTTGCCCCGCCCTGCTCCTGCCAGTGCAATGCCATTGCCAACGGGTCATCGGAAAATACCGTCTCCCTGTCGAAGTCTCCCTGGTGCAGCCGGACGCAACGGCCGCCGCGCAGGTCTATGGCGGGAATCACTTCCATATCAGCCGCCAAGCTCCATGAAAGGTCGGAAGGCTATTTCTCCCCCGTGGATGGAAGGGGTCAGGGTGACAGTGAGAGAGCGAAGTCGTTGGAAAAGCATGGCCTTGTTGGATTCAGGAACCTGCTGCCGCCATCGCCACAAAGTTGCGGTAGACGCGCAATCCGACCGGTCCGCTCTTTTCGGGGTGGAACTGGGTGGCGATGACATTCCCCCTGGCATATACGCTGCAAAAAGGAAGCCCGTACTCGGTCGTGCCAATAACGCCTTCCCGCTCCGAGGGGTCAGCAAAATAGCTGTGGACGAAGTAGAAGTAACTCCCGGAATCGATACCGCACAGCGCAGGATGGTCGCTGCTGAGGGCGACACTATTCCAGCCCATGTGAGGGATCTTCAGGGAAGGCCCTTCATCCGGTTCCGGCAGGCGTCTAACCTTCCCGGGGACGATGCCAAGGCATTGAGCGCCGGGGTCCTCGTCGGTCCAGTCCAGCAGCAACTGCAGGCCCAGGCAGACTCCGAGGAATGGACGCCCGGTGTTCGTGTATAGTCTCAGAGGCTCGACCAGTCCTCGCTGTTCCAGGGCCGCCATCGCTGCCGGACCGGCCCCCACGCCTGGAAGCACCACCGCATCGGCGTCGGCCAGTTCTCCCGGATCGCCGCTGACCAGTGGTTCCACACCGCACGATTCGAGGGCGCGGGACACGCTTCGCAGGTTGCCCGACGCATAGTCCACAACTACCAGCTTCATGGTTGTACGCCTATGCTCGTTGGCCGGTAGCGCGCTCGATGGGCAGTTCACGGTCCTCGTAGCGGGCCACCACGAACAGCAGGTCGCCCAGGCGGTTCAGGTATGACACCAGCAGCTCATTCGTCAGCAGCCCGACCTCACCCATGGCCACTACACGGCGTTCCGCGGTGCGCACGACGCAACGGGCCAGGTCCATGGCGGCCGATGCGGGTGAACCGCCAGGCAGGATGAACACTGTGGGCATGGTCATGTCCTGTTCGAGGCTGTCTATTGCCTCCTCCAGGCTTTCCACCATTTCCGGGGTTACCGGAGAGAAGTGCTGCTGGAACAGGTCGTACTTGTCGGGGTCGGTGGCCAGTTCCGCGGCCACGGTGAACAGCTCGCTCTGCAGACGGCGCAGGAGCTCCTTCACTCGCTCGTCGCTGGACATGGCTCGCGCCAGCCCCATGGCCGATACAGCCTCATCGGTGATGCCATAGGCCTCTGTATGGGGATTGTTCTTGGAAATCCGCCCGCCATACAGAAGGCTCGTCTCCCCTTTGTCTCCAAACTTTGTGTAGACCCTCTTGCGGTAGTCTCCGGAAGTCGAAGAGGTCACGGGCATCACCTTCCCGGTTCAGGTTGAGTGGCAGAAGTCACCCGACGATTTTAGCATAAGCCCCGGTCCCTCACCCGAAGGGGCGCGCCGCGGGGACGACCGCGACTTTCAAGCCCAACCAGGACGCCGATTGTGTTATCGTGAAATAGGCACTAAACTTTCGCACCGGCAGTTCCATGCAGCCGTATTGGGCCTGAATGGGATCCATCAAATCCGAGGTGAACGCTATGCCGCCAGAAGTTCGAGTTATCGGCATCGAGGGTATGCCCGAGATGGGCCCCGGGGACGACCTGGCCGGCCTGATGATGGACGCTGCCGCCGCCCAGGGTACCCCTATCGAAAAGGGCGACATTCTGGTAGTCACGCAGAAGGTGATATCCAAGGTGGAAGGGAAGGTGATGAGTTTCGAGGACATAGAGCCCTCGCAACTGGCCATCACCATTACCGAGGGTCACCGACGGGACCCGCGACACACCGAAGCGATACTGCGGGAGGCCGTCCGCATCGTGCGCATGGACCGGGGCGTGATCATCGCCGAGACGAAGCACGGCTTCTATTGCGCCAATGCCGGTATCGATGCATCCAATATCCCCGGCAACAACACCATCGCGCTGCTGCCCGACGACTCCGACGTTTCGGCGCAGGGCATTCGCCTCGCTGTGCAGGAGCGGCTGGGCGTGGATGTCGCGGTGATCGTCTCCGATACCTTCGGCAGGCCCTGGCGCAACGGAGCTGCCAATGTCGCTATCGGAGTGGCTGGCATGGACCCGCTGCTGGATTACGTCGGCGCTCCCGATGCCCACGGCAACATCCTGCACACAACGCAGATCGCGGTCGCCGACGAACTTGCCGCCACTGCCGAGCTGGTGACTGGCAAGTCGCTTGGCATACCGGTGTCCATCATCCGAGGTTACGAGTTCGAGACAATGGAGGAAGCCAGCATCCAGAGGTTGTTGCGCACAGGTGAGCGGGACCTATTCCGCTAGAAAGCGAATTGAGGCCTTTGCCCTGCCTTTCTCTTGAGAGAGAAGGTCAAGGTTAGGATGGACTTTCAGGACCAAGCCCCGGCTTGAGCGCGTCAAAGTTTCCGTCGAGGGACAGCGGCAACTGCCATTCCAGGTCTCCCTCGGAGAAGTTGCTTACACCCACCCCAAGCAGGCGGAAAGTTCGACCTGCCGTCAGTTCGGCCGAGAACAAGCGCCACGCCGTTTCCCGGATGGGTTCAGCGTCGCTGGATGGAGCGAGAAGAGTGGTCTGCCGGGTGAAGGTGGTGAAGTCCGCCAGGCGCATCTTTACCGTGACCGTTCGTCCCTGCAGCCCCTTGCGTTCCAGGCTGTCAGCCACCCCGTCCGCCAGTTCCCTCAGCACGCGGCGCAGCTCCGCCGGATCGCCAATGTCATCCGGAAACGTGGTTTCCGACGAAACGGATTTCGTGATGCGTTCGGTGTGGACCGGTTCGTCGTCCAGGCCAATTGCCCGCAGACGCACTGCCTCCGCCCTCTGCCCGAACATCCGCTGAAACCACTCTGGGGACTGCTCAGCCAACATGCCGATGGTGTCCACGCCCTCGGCCTGCAATCGCTCGGCGGTCTTGGGGCCAATGCCCCAGAGCTTGCCCACCGGCAGCGGGGCCAGGAACTCCGCCTGATCCCCGGGCGGCACCACCACAAGGCCGTCGGGCTTGTCCAGGTCGGAAGCAATCTTGGACACAGACTTGCTGACGCTAACGCCCACGGAAACGGTGAGTCCGGTTTCCTCCTTCACGCGACGCTTGAGTTCCAGCGCCACCCCAAGGGGCCAACGTCCTTCTGCCTGATCAACGGCGTCGCTGATGTCGAGATAGGCCTCGTCCAGTGAAAGAGGTTCGATCAGGTCGGTGAATTCCCTGAAAACCTCCATCACCTGCCGCGACATTTCGCGATACCGGGTGAATCGTGGCCGCACGACGATACCCTGGGGGCACAGGCGAACGGCGGTGCGCATGGGCATGGCTGAGCGCACACCGAAGGGCCGGGCTTCGTAGGAGGCCGTTGCCACCACACCGCGATTCTCGGGGCGTCCGCCCACCAGCACGGGCTTACCCAGCAGCTCCGGATTGTCGAGCTGCTCCACAGTGGCGTAAAAGGCGTCGAGGTCGGCGTGGATGATGTGCCGCATGCTGCATCCACAGGGGAAGGACGGGTTTGGGTTCGGCCAGCAACATTCTGCAGGCTGGCATGGGATTATTTTACACCCGGAAAAATCTCAGCCGTTTGGGGCGAATCCATAAGGACATCATAAGAATAATATGGGGGATGCGCAGTCGGCCCAGACAATAAGGAAATGTCGCCACGCCGTCCAAATGCGACAGCCCTGATGACGCTGTAGTCCTCCGTAGCGCCCGCCACATTCCCGCGATACAATGGCGGCAACATTCGGTTTGCATCACAGTGAAGTTGCAGGAGGCGGTATGCCCACGATCCTTGAGGAGTACATCGCCAGTCACCCCGGCTCGGCGCAGCGCTACGAGGAAAGCGTCACCATCTTCCCCGGGGGAGTCACCCACGATTCCCGTTACGCCACGCCCTTCCCCCTGTTTATGACCCATGGAGAGGGCCCTCGCAAGTGGGACGTGGACGGAAATGAATACATAGACTACGTCTCGGGACACGGGGCGCTGCTGCTTGGTCACTCCCACCCCGCCATCGCCGAGGCCGTTTCGTATCAGATACAGCGGGGCACTCACCTCGGAGCTTCCACCGACGAGGAACTGCGTTGGGCGAAGGCCATCAAGGCCCTGATGCCGGCCGTCGAGAAGGTGCGCTTCAACAGTTCCGGCACGGAGGCGACGCTCATGGCGATGCGTCTGGCACGTGCCTATACGGGTAAGACAAAGGTGATCAAGCTCCAGGACCACTTCCACGGCTGGCATGACTACGCCATGGCTGGCTCCGACCGCTCCGCACCCGGCATTCCTGACGCCAGCATGGGCACGATGGTGATCGTCCCCCCTGGCGACCTGGGAGCAGTGGAGGACGTTCTCAACCGCGATGACGATATCGCCGCGCTCATCCTTGAGCCCACGGGCGCTCACATGGGGCAGATGCCCTTCGATACCCCGAACTATCTGAATGGCCTCCGGGAACTCACCGCCAGGCACGATGTGGTTCTCATCTTCGACGAGGTGGTTACCGGCTTTCGCGCCTCTCCCGGGGGAGTGCAGGTGCGCTACGGAGTCTCCCCAGACCTGACGACCATGGCCAAGATAGTGGCCGGCGGACTTCCCGGAGGGGCGGTTGGCGGCAAGGCCGACCTAATTGACATGATTGCTCATCGTGGGGACCCTTCCTGGGACAACGTGCGCCGCGTCTATCACCCGGGCACCTTCAACGCCAACCCGCTGTCGGCAGCGGCCGGGGCTGTTGCCCTCGAAATGGTCGCCAGCCAGCCCATCAACGAGCGAGCCGACGCCATGGCCGCCCGCCTGAAGGCCGGGTTCAACGAGGCGCTTGGGAGGCTGGAAATCCCCGGGCACGTGCACGGCATAGCCTCGATGCTCCACGTGGTGCTGGCGGATTGCGACTGCGATCGTGAGATATGCACCATGCCGCATCGGCAGATCGCCGAGGCCGCAGCATCGGCTGCGACGACGGCAATGAAGCGCGGTCTCCAGAATCGCGGAGTGGACATAATGGGCCGGGAGACGCTGCTCGTCTCCGGCGTCCACAACGAGGCCGAGGTAGACCAGACCATCGTGGCGTTTACCGATACGATGGCAGCTGTGCGAGCCGAGGGGCTGATCTAGCGGGACGAATACAGGTTTCAATTGAGATCCCGGCAATGAATTGCGATTATCTGGAAATTACTGAGCGGAGTGGGTGAAATGCCTTCCTTTACAGACAAACTGACGGTCAACGGCTCCGAGATGGACATGTATGCTGCCGTTCCCAGCGGCGGCTCGGCCCCCTATCCTGCGGTCGTCATTGCTTTCCACGTCGGCGGCCTGGACGAGTTCGACAAGGTCATGGCCGACCGCCTGGCAGAGGCCGGCTACGTGGCCGTGGTGCCCGACCTTTTCCACCGCTACACGGATGAGCAGTTGAACGGCCCCCGGCTGGAGCGGCTGAACTACCTCAACGACCCGGACATTATCGCCGACATGAATGCCGCCGTTGATTTCCTGGTCGCCAACCCTCACGTCGACAGCGACCGCATCGGCGTCACCGGCTTCTGCATGGGCGGTCGTGTGGCGTGGATGATGGCGGCTTCCAACCCCATCTTCAAAGCCACCGTCCCCTTCTATGGCGGCAACATCATGGGTATCTGGGGCAATGGCGCGCAGACTCCCTTCGACATGACTGCCAACATCAACTGCCCCATGCTCTTCCACTTCGGCTCCATAGATGTGAACCCGTCACTGGAGGACCGCGACAAGCTGGAAGCTGAGCTCAACCGGTTAGGCAAGACCTTCGAGTTCCATACCTACGAGGGCGCCAACCATGCCTTCATGGACTTCAACAACCCTGACCGGCATCACCCGGAAGCCGCCGCAGCCGCGTGGCCACGCACCATAGAATTCTTTGACAAGCACCTCAAGGCCGCCAAAGTAACAGCCTAGTTCCCTCTCCCTCCGGGGAAAGGTCGAGGTGAATGTGTCCCTCCCGGAGGGAAGAGTCTACCTTCGAAGGAGAAGATAATGCCTCGCGTGTCTTTGGACCTGGAAAATGCCGCCGATTTGGCTTCTCTGAACGCTGACGGCTGGCGCGTGGCTATGGGAGTGGTTCCCGGAGAGCCCAACCAGGGCCTCGTCGCTGAGATGCGGGAAAGCCCGGCCAGGTTGCCTGACTACGACGACTCCTGGTGGGAGCAGAACGCCGACATCCAGGAACGCCGGTCCGTCGGGTTCACCTTCGCCTGGTACCGCCTAAGGTTCACCATTCCGGCCAGCGTGAAGGGCGAGGATGTCGCCGGTCGGCGGGTCTGGTTCGAGACCAACGTGGACAACTACGGCGAAGTCTATGTGGACGGGCACATTGACCGCAATTTGTGGGTCATTACCGGCAACAACACTCCCAAGCGTATCCTGATAGAGGACAGCGCTGTTCCCGGCACCGAACACGTCGTCGCCGTTCTGGTTGGCAATGCGCCGCTGGCTGAGCCGGTGGGGACTATATTCATCCGCTACGCCGTCCTGGCCGTCGAGTAGGAAATTCAGACCGGAGAAGAACAATGCCCCATTCCGTGCAGATGCTCCCCGTGGGCGATTCGGAAATGTCCACTTACTTCAGCCTGCCCGACGGCGATGGCCCCTTTCCCGCGGTGGTGGTGATCCATCATGCCCCTGGCGTGGATATGTTCATTCGAGAGATCGCCGACCATCTGTCCAGAGAGGGCTATGCGGCAGCGGCCCCCAATCTGTTCCACAGGATTACCGACGACATGGTGGAGGGGACACGAAGAACCAGGCGCGATCTGCTCAGCGACCCGGACATCATCGTCGACGTGAACGCCACAGTGGACTTTCTGGGATCCCATCCCAAGGTTGACCGGGAGCGAATGGGAATCACCGGCTTCTGCATGGGTGGCCGAGTGGTGTGGCTGGCGGCATGCACCAATTCCGGCTTCAAGGCCGCCGTCCCTTTCTACGGCGGGAACATCATGGTGCCCTGGGGCGCCACGGACGTTGCCCCCTTCGATTTGGCCGACGGCATCAACTGCCCCATGCTGTTTCACTTCGGCGAGATTGACGCGAATCCGTCGCAGGACGACATGCGAACGCTGGACACCGAGCTGACCAGGCTGGGGAAGGAGCACCGCTTTTACAGCTACCCCGGCGCTGACCATGCCTTTATGAACCGCTACATGCCACAGCGCCACCACCGAACGTCCGCGGAAATGGCCTGGGCGCGGACCCGCGAATTTCTTGCCGAGCAGCTTCAGCCCGCTCCAGTCGGCTGATCTCGTAATCCCCTCCCCCCAGAGGGAGAGTGTGAAGTCCTGGAATTAGGGAACGTGCCAATGCCCAAGTGCCCCACGTTTGGTTCCCGCAGTGGCGATAATCCCACAGACCGGAGGCTCCGATGACAACCAGCCGCTCCTACGCCGGCACCACCGCCGCTCCCGAGTTCCCCGGAGGACTGGAATGGGTGAACACCGATCGCGCCCTTACAATGGAGGAGTTGAAAGGCAAAATCGTCATCCTCGATTTCTGGACGTACTGTTGAGTCAACTGCATGCACATCTTTCCGCAGTTGCGGAAACTGGAACGCAAGTACGCCAGCGAACTCGTGGTGGTGGGGGTCCATTCCGCCAAGTTCCCGACCGAAAAGGAAACTGACAGCCTGACAGCAGCGGTCCGACGGTGCGAGCTGGAGCATCCGGTGATCAATGACGCCGAATTCCAGGTCTGGCAGCAGTATTCCTGCCGTGCCTGGCCCACGATGATGTTCATCGACCCACTGGGCAACGTCATCGGCAAGCATGAGGGCGAACTGACTTTCGAGCAGTTCGATACCCTCATTTCGGGAATGGTCGCCGAGTTCGACGAGATGGGAATCATGCGGCGGTCTCCCCTCCCGACCACGCCGCCAGCCGGCCCGCAGAACGACCTCAGCTTCCCGGGAAAGGTGCTGGCAGATGAGACAGGAGGGCGGCTGTTCATCGCAGACACCAACCACAACCGCATCATCGTCTCCACCTTCGACGGCGATGTGCAGCAGGTAATCGGCACGGGCGAGGAGGCCCTGGTTGATGGCCCGCCGTCGCAGTCGTCCTTCAACCATCCCCAGGGAATGGCCATTGTGGGCGACATCCTGTACGTCGCCGACACTGAAAATCATGCCATCCGCCGGATAGACTTGCAGGCCGGGTACGTGGAGACCATCGCTGGCACCGGGGAGCAGGGCTACGACCGCACCGGGGGCCGAGAGGGACGATCCGTCAGTCTCAGCTCACCCTGGGACGTTGTGGTGCACAACGGCGTGGTGTACATCGCGATGGCTGGCATACACCAGCTCTGGTCTCTCGACCTGGAGTCGGGCATAGTTGGTCCTTACGCTGGAAGCGGTCGCGAGGCCATCACCGATGGCCCCCTGGCGACGTCTGCGCTGGCGCAGCCCAGCGGAATCACCGTCGGCAGTGATGGAAGCGGCGGCGAACGGCTCTTCTTCGCCGACAGCGAGACCAGCGCCATCCGCAATTGCGACCTGGACCCCAGCGGTTCAGTGAGGACCCTCATCGGGCTGGGTCTCTTCGAATTTGGCGATGTGGATGGCGACGACTTCCGGGTGCGTTTGCAGCACCCCATCGGCATTACCCATCATGATGGCGTGCTCTATGTTGCCGATACCTACAACCACAAGATCAAGCGTGTGCTTCCAAGGACTCGCTCGGCCTTCTCAGTAGCGGGTACGGGTTCCCCCGGCCATGTCGATGGCCCATTTGCCCAGGCCCGTTTCTCGGAACCCAGCGGTCTGAGCATTGCAAACGGCAAGATGTACATCGCCGATACCAACAATCATGCCATACGTGTCGCCGACCTCGATAGCAGCGAAGTGGCGACCATGGAACTGGCAGGCCTGTAAGGTTCATGCGGGAGGGAGTCATGGAAACTCTGCGCTTCATTGATGGCGATTCCCACGTTCTCGAACCGGAATCCATCTGGACAGACTACCTGGAAAAGAAGTACCGCAACCTGGTAAGCGGCCATGTGCGGTGGGTGACGGCGCCTTCCGGAAAGGGAGTCAATGACGTGGACGTTTCATCGGGCCGCGAATCAGCCCTGGCCTTCGAGCTGGAGCTGGAAGTGATGGGTACTCACCCGCTGGGAGCACGAGATTCCGACGCCGCAACTCGCAGTTTCCAGGACCGCGATCTAGACGAGTTGGACGTCGCCTACGGCAAGTGGGCCGACCAGGACTTCCCTGCCAGCGCCTATCGCGAGGTGATGGATGTTCACGGCGTGGACCACATGATTCTCTACCCCACGGCAGGATTCTGGACCACTGGTGTTGCCGACATGGACGGCGAGACCGCCATGGCCATACGGCGCGCCTACAACCGTTGGTTGGGCGATTTTTGCGCAGAAATTGGTCAGGGCGCCTGTGGCGCAGCGTCCATCGACCTTCGGGATCCTGCCCTGGCCGCCGAGGAAGTGCGCCGTTGCGTCAGGGAGTATGACTTCAAGGCCGTACACCTGAACCCTGCTCCCGTGCCCAACCTGCGCATGTTCGACCCGGAGTGCGACGAGCTGTGGGCCACCTGCGCTGAGTTGGGCGTTCCCATTGGCCTGCACCCAAGCGCCAACCACCCCTTCGACCAGGGACTGCTGGACTACCTGCCAGGCCTGCGCAACTGCCGCACCACCGTGTCATTCGTCGTGGGCAGCATGCTGGCCTGCACCGGCTTCATCATGGGCGGCGTTCTCGAGCGGCACCCCGACCTGAAACTGGTCTTCCTGGAGTCGGGATGCGGCTGGGCATCCTTCTGGCTGGACCGGCTGGAGGCTGGCATCCAGGGAGGAACCCGGCGCCTCAGGATTCAGGGACTGAACCATAACCCCGTTGAATACTTCCAGCGACAGTGCTTCGTCGCCGCCGACCAGGATGATCCCGGTATTGCGCCCCTGATCGACGCCATAGGAGACCACGTGATCGTGGGGGCAACGGACTTTGGTCATCCGGAAGGCAGAAAGTACTTTAGGGCCAAGCAGGACATGCTCGACCTTCCCAATGTCTCGATGGAAAGCAAACACAAGATAATGTGGGAAAACGCCTTGCGCGCCTACCCCATCAGCTCCGACTAGGGCTCGCTATATCGGACTCGCCGAAGCCCGTTCGTGCTGAGATTGTGGAAGGACAAACGGGTCTCTTTTCGATGATCACTGCCCATTGACAAGGCTGGGACCTGCCACCGAGCTTTGCCGATTGCCTTGAGGAATCCGCGATCCCGGCTACTGGGGCCAGATCCTTGGCGACCTACGGCCGGTTGATTACCATAATCCGGTCCTGTCGGCTGATGTCCTGCTCCAAGGTGATCTCGGCGTCGGGGAATTGTTCGCGGGCCAGTTCCTCCGCTGCCGGGAACTGGTCCGGGTCGAGTTCCAGGAGAATAACTCCCGGCGAGTTCAGCTTAGTCGGTGCCTGGGCCAGTAGCCGCCGCACTAGGTCCAGCCCGTCGGGGCCTCCGTCCAAAGCTACCGACGGCTCCTGCTGCACCTCGGGCTGTAGCGTTGGTATGCGTTCGGTGGGGATGTAAGGCAGATTGGCGACGATGAGGTCCACGGGCTCCGGCAGCGGCTCCAGCAGGTCTCCGTGGCCCAGCCGGATCCTGTCGTGGACCGCGTGCCCCCTGATATTGTAGGCAGCCACATCCAGCGCCGGCTCCGAGATGTCTACGGCGTAAATGCGGGCAGCAGGCAGGTGTATCGCCAGGTTCACTGCGATGGCGCCGCTCCCTGTCCCAACATCGGCGATGGTGAGTTCCCGGGTTTCCATCCCCATCAGCGCCATGAACAACGTGTGCTCCACAATGCCCTCGGTCTCGGGACGGGGGATGAGTACGTCCGGCGTAACTACCACATTGATGCCGTAGAACTCGCGGTATCCAATGATGTAGGCGAGGGGCGTGCGCTCCAGCCGCTGGGCCACGATGCCAGCCAGTTGCTGGGTCTCGGTGAAAGGCACTTCCGCCTCCTGTTCCGCGACCAGGTTCTGCCGGGTCATTCGCATCACCGTCATCACCATGACCTCCGCTTCGAGGCGGGCGTCCGGTATGCCGGCAGCTTCCAGTGTCTGATGGGTCTCCCTGATGGTCTCGCGGATTACTGTCATTGTTGAAAAGCCTTCGGAAAATGAGCGTTATGGCTTACGGTCGCACGAATATCCGGACCGACGTTGTACGTGACGGGTTGGAGAAGTTCAATACCCGCCCATCAGGATAGCGTCGCGCCAGTTCCTCACGCAATGGCAGGGCGTCAGGAAAGCCGGGGTTGACGTAAACGACGCATCTCGGAGGGAGGTCCGAGATGCTTGCGCCGGCAAGAGCACCGTCGTGGTCCAGCCGACGGGGAAGAGGCCCCGCGGGGTCGAAGGTGGTCAGCACCTGGGTGAGCAGGCTACCTTCGCCGGTTGCCTGGCCGACAAATACGGTATCTGAGACAACGCCTCCACAGTACTGGGAACGGAAAGCACCGACAGCCACCGCCTCTGGAGTGTGAGGGTAAACCGACGGCGTGACGTGCCAGAACTGCCAGAGATTCAGCGCCAGTGCTGCCGAGAGCAACAGGGCGACGCTGCCACCGGCGATTGCGACTCTGGCATTGGAGGCCGTCATGCGGAGTGCCGGAGCAGCCCAGTTCCACGCCTGGGAAACGAAGACGCCGGCCAACAGCACCAAGGGAGGAACAACAAAAACCAGCCGAGTGATGGCTACGGCGGGATACGGTGACAGTACCCCCGTCATTACCACGGCCACCCCGAACCATATCAGTAGCAAGCGGGATGACATAGCCCGTACATGTCCCAGCGCAAAGCCGATTCCCAGCACTGCCAGCACCCCGCTGACCGGGTCCATCAATGGTCCGTAAACATAGGAGTGCACCGTCGAGTTGTAATTGAAGGCTGGCAGGTTGATCTCAATGTTGTTCAGTATGCGATCACCAGTCGATCCCGTTACGACTTCCGAGTAGCCTCCAACAACCTGGCCGAACATCCGGGTGAGGACCTGCTCCTGCTCCACGATGAAGGTGGGCGCCACGGTCAATGCGAATCCGAAGGCGACGGGCCAAAGGGCCAACAGCCTGCGAGGACCGACGGCTGTCAAAGCGAAAAGAAACATGACCGGCATGGCAGCCCTTCCGGCGTAATGGGTGTAGAACCCAAGACCGGCGATTACTCCGGCGGCGTACAGCAGCAGTGTATTGTCCTTCTTTCAGCCCAGCACCAGCAGGGCGAGGGACCAAACGGATATCGGGAGCGAAGAGAGGTTGTTGTACCCAATGTGAGAGAAGGCAAAGACGAAGTGGGAAAAGGAAAACAGGGCCGCCGATACCACCGCAGCCTTCCTGCCGCCCAGCACGTGCCCCAGCACGTATATGCCCGGTATTGTCAGAGCAGCGTTCAGGGTTTCGCTGAATGTCCATCCGAAGTAATCGACGCCGAACACCCGCATTGAGATCGCCTGGAAAACCGAGCTCATCACTGGGTGCTTGTTGTAGACACCCTCCTGGCTGAAGGGGCTGCTGACTCCCGACTCGGCAATGTGCCTGGCATGCTCGAAGAAGAGGAACTCGTCTCCTATGGCAGAGTAATACCAGTCGCTCAGATCGTGGATGTTCAGTCCCAGGAATAAGCCCGTTAGTCCTGTCACCATCAGGATGTCGGGATAGTGGCGGCGCAGCCATGGACGGAAGGACAGGTCTGGCAGATCAAAGCGCGAAATGAACGGCGCTGCGAATGCCACGAGGCAAATGCCCCATGGCAACAGGGTCCACCCCCAGGTGGACCCTGCTCCCAACAGCAACACCAGGAGCGTCAGCGCCAGTACACCGGTCAATGCTGCAACCGTCGAGGCGTAGTTCCACTCGATAGTTGCCGGAGATACCGGCGGCAGGGCATCGCCAGCGGGCGTGCTGTCGTTGCCACGTCGTCTACTCCATAGTCCGGCTGAACCGAGCGCAAACAGCGCCACCCCCGCGGCAAGCAACAGCAGGTAGCCCAGGGGCGCCTTTTCGTTCAGCTCGATGGAGAAGTACAGCCCGGCCTGGGCCAGCACGACCGCAACCACGCCCGTGGCAAGGAATGCAGTTGAGCGCCTTTCCAGTACGCTCCCGACGCTTCCAAGGGCGGCACCAATCCGGGGGATAACAGGGAGAGAGATTGAGGGAATGGAAGGGACGGAAAGGGCCCTGCCTCGGGACACCGTGTGATGAGTCCGTTCTTCCGTGATGCCCATTTCGGGGACAGAGGCCGGATCGAGCCGGGCATCGGACGGCTTGTTCAGGGCGTGTCCGCATTGATTGCAGAACCGGTTGATTAGTGGGTTGGAAGAATCGCAGGAAGGACAGTTTAGTCCTGCGAGCACCCCTCCGCAGCCGCCACAGAACAGGGAATGGGCGAGGTTGCTGAAACCACAGGACTGGCACAGAACCATGTCAGGGGGAACATTCAAGACTGGACAGCGAGGCCGTCCATCATCGGCATCGCGTTGGCGTGGACGACATCAGGTGGGGTGAAACGGCCGCAGCCGGGCTAGACCCCAGCTTCTGCCAGGAGACGTTCTTCCTCCCAAGTCACCATGCGATCGATGATGTCGTCCCAGTAGCCGTCCATCAGGCGAGGGATGCCGTGGAAGGTCGAGTTGCTGCGGTGATCGGTCACCCTGTCCTGGGGGTAGTTGTAGGTGCGGATCTTTTCAGCCCGCTCGGCGCCGCCGACCTGCGACCGGCGGGCTTGGCTGATTTCGGCGTCGTGGCGTTCCTGCTCCGCCTCGAAAAGCCGCGCTCTGAGCATCGCCATCGCACGCTGCTTGTTCTTGTGTTGCGACCGCTCATCCTGGCAGACCACGGTAACTCCGCTGGGTTCATGGACGATGCGGACTGCGGTGGCGACCTTGTTTACGTTCTGTCCCCCGTGGCCGCCGGCATGGAAGATATCAATGCGCAGTTCGCCTTCATTGATCTTGACCTCCACTTCGTCGGCTTCGGGCAACACAGCCACCGTGGCGGTCGAGGTGTGGATCCGGCCCTGGGCCTCGGTTTCGGGTACGCGCTGGACACGATGCACGCCGCTTTCGTATTTGAACCTACTGAATGCTCCTTGTCCCTGAATCTCGAGCACTATCTTGTTGAAGCCGCCCACTTCGCTGGGATTCGCATCCATAAGGTCGACTTCCCAACCCCGGTTCTGAGCGTAACGGCTGTATGCCCGATACAGATCCCGGGCAAACAGGCCAGCCTCATCGCCTCCCGTGCCCGCCCTGATTTCTATAATTACATCTCTCTTGTCATTGGGGTCCTTGGGCAAGAGGGCAGTGCGCAAGGAGAGGGTCAACTCCTCCAGCTTCTCGTGATTGGCGTCCAGTTCCTCCTTGGCCATCTGTGCCAGTTCAGGCTCCGTTCCCTCCTGAATCAGGGCTTCCAGATCGGCAATCTCTTCCAGCAGTTGACGGTACCGGCGACCAATGTCGACCAAGTCTTCTAGGGAAGAGCGTTCCTTGGCAAGGGCCTGGACCTTTTCGTAGTCGACCACCACTTCCGGGTCGGCCATTGCCGACTCGATCTCTTCGAAACGGAGGATAATCGGGTCCAGTTTCTCAATCATCGAGGTCATTGTTTACCTATGCGCACTTCAAACAGAAATTTGAAAAAGGCGGAATCGGCCAAATGAACTTTACATCTGGTTAAGTTTAACGCAAATGATATTGGAGATACAGTACCGGACCGGTGATCGACCGATGCAATGTGAGGCCCTCAGGACCGGTCTTCACCGCTTTTTATGGTGGCTGGCTTGTCACCCCAGTGAAGGCAGACCGTGCCGAACCCAAGGCGGCGGTAGCGGACTTCCACCAGTCCTGCCCTGACAAGTATCGATGCCAGTTCATCCGCGTCATAAAACCGGTCCACTGACTGTGGCAGGTAAGTATACGCCGCCCGGTCTCGGACCAGCAGGCTCCCGACGATGGGTACAAACCTGTGAAAATACAGCCGGAAGAGCTTCGACCTGAGCCCTGTTCCCATGGGCGAAAGTTCCAGCAGAGCGACCCGTCCGCCGGGCCTCACAACCCGCGCCATCTCGCCTATCGCCTGCTCCACGTCGGGCATGTTGCGAAGGCTGAAACCCGCCGTGGTGCAGGCAAACGTTTCGCTTGGGAATGGGAGCGAGAGCGCGTCCCCTACCAGGAAGCTAACTTCGCCTGCAGAGCGTTTGCCTGCAGGGCGCTTGATTGGCTTCTCCTTGGCTATCCCGATCATCTCTGGAAGAAGGTCCAACCCGACGGTCAGCTCCTTCCCCGCCCTTCGCGCCAGCAGAAATGCCAAGTCCCCTGTTCCCGTGGAAACATCAAGCGCCGGCCCTGCCAGGGACTCCGATGCCAATTGCGCTGTGCGACGCTTCCAACCCCGGTGCATACCGAGGGTCATAACGTCATTCATCAGGTCGTAATAGCCGGAGATTCGGGCAAAGAGGTCGGCAACATAACGCTGCCGGGCCGGGCCGGTCAGCTGCGCCATGGGAGCCGCATGGGGTGAAGGGTGCGGCCGAATGGATTCAACACCAAACCCAGGTTTTCCAGCGCTGCTGCGCCGAGCAGAGCCTGGTCGTCGCCAGGTTCTCCGAGCACCACGGGAGAATAGCCCCGCCCTTGGGGAAGCTCCATATAGCAATAGGATATGCTGCGGCATACCGCTGTCCCGTCCGCAAGCATGAATCGTTCCTCACGGTCGGGCTGGAGTTCCAGCGATTGCCATGTCTCATAGGGTAAAAGCGAATAGATTGCCCCACTGTCTACCAGGAAGTTTACCGTTTCTTCGTGGCCTTCCGGACCTCGTGCCTGTCCCTCTATGAATGTGAGCCCCATCAGTCAGTCCCCGCCCCGTACTGCATGTCCTCTGGCAATTCCCTGTCTACGCCCAGCGATACCAGCACTTTGTTTACGACATATTTTACGATGTCGTCGACACTCTGCGGATTCAGGTAGAAGGCCGGATCCGGGGGTAATATGACGGCTCCCATGCGACTCAGCGTCAGCATGTTCTCGAGATGAATGCTGTGAAGCGGCGTCTCCCTTGGCACAAACACCAGGGGGCGGCGCTCCTTCAGGCACACGTCGGCCGCGCGCAACAGCAGGTTGCCGGATATTCCGTTCGCCAGTGATGCAATGCTGTTCATGCTGGCGGGCACCAGCGCCATCCCTGCGGCCGGATAACTGCCGCTGGCTATGGGTGCTCGCAGGTCGTTGATGGGATAGTGCACGAACGCAGGGTGTTCCTGCCATTCAACCAGCGTCTCGTTGAATGAACAGCCCAGTTCCTCCTGCCACACCAACTTCGCCGCGTTGGAGCATACGACGGCGGTGGGCAGGTCCCTCCGCAGCAGCTCATCCACCGTCGCGAGGGCCATCACGGCTCCGCTGGCGCCAGTTATGCCTACAATCACCGGGCCGGGCATCAAGTCACCACCGCAAGAATGGTGAACACGAAAAGAGAAACGGAGATCAGGCTGTTGTACTGGAACATAGGCGAGCGCATCTTGGAGAGGTCATCGGCCCTGACGAGACTGTTTTCCAGGGCCAGCAGCGTGGCGGCAATGGCCCAACCGATCAGGTAATACACTCCCAGGTCCATCCAGAGCCCCACAGCCAGAAGGGCCGCCGCCGCCAGCAAATGCATCGTCCTGGCAGTCCACAGGGATGCGCCGATTCCGAACCGCTTGGCCAGCGAATTGGTGCCGTACTGCCGGTCGAAGTCGTAGTCTGCGCAACCGTAAATTACGTCGAAGCCGCCGGCCCACATCGCCACCGCGAAGGACAGCAGCATGGGTTCAGGGTCCAGCCGTCCCGTCACCGCGATCCATGCCGCCGCCGGAGACATCGCCAGCGCCCACCCGAGGAAGAAGTGGCAAGCCCAGGTGACATACTTGGTGACGGAATAGAAGACCACGTACAGCGCAGCCACCGGAGCCAGAATCAGCGTCAAGGTGTTCAGTTGTGACGCTGCGTAGAAGAACACTCCGGTGCCCACCACGGCAAGTATGATTATTTCGGCGGGCTTCACCAGGCCCTGGGGCAGGTGCCGGTTGCGGGTACGGGGGTTGGCGGCATCCTCCTTGCGGTGAATGAGGCGGTTGGCGGACATCCCGAGGGTCCTGACGCCGGTCAGCGCCACTGTAATCCAGATGAAGTCGCTCCAGCCCGGCCATCCGTTGCCTCCTGAATCTACGGAAGCCAGCATCATGCCCATGTAGCAGAAGGGCAGGGCGTAAAGAGATTCCCAGATTCTCACAACCCCGAGGTAGCGGGGTATCTTGACCAGTGGAGACCGTATGGCGTCGGCAGCCTGCATCCTTAAGCGCAGCCTTCAGGAGATGCCGTAGTTGGCCCATTTGCGGTCAACCAGCTCCTGGACTTCCGCGCTCATCACGACGTCGGGAGGCCACTCCCTCGTTCTGCCGCCTTCCAGGGGCAGCTTGATCGTCGCGTCAATCCCGACCTTGCTCCCGAACTTCGGGACCGGAGAGGCGTGATCGAGATCGTCTATAGGGCCGTTTGTAAAAACGAAATCGTTGGCCGGGTCCATGTTGTTCAGGACGCGCCAGGCGACCTCCGAGATGTTCTGCACGTCAACGAAGTGGTCGACGACTATGATGCCCTTGACCAAGCTCATCAGCCCCATGCCCCAGAGACCATGCATGACCTTGCGAGCCTGGCCTGGGTATTCTTTCTTCAGAGACACGATTACCAGGTTGTGGAAAACACCCTCCGCTGGCATGTTCATGTCCACCACTTCGGGCAGGATGGTCCGGATCATGGGCATGAACATTCGTTCAGTTACCTTGCCCATCCAGTAGTCCTCCATCGGAGGACGCCCCACGATTGTTGCCGGATAAATGGGACGGTTGCGGTGGGTGATGCAAGTGACGTGAAACACAGGGTAATCATCGGGCATTGAGTAGTAGCCGGTATGGTCGCCGAAGGGACCCTCACTGCGCTGCTCATTCAGCAGTACATATCCCTCCAGTACAATTTCCGCCTCGGCCGGAACCATCAGGTCGCTCATTCGGGCCTTGGCCAGCGCCACCCCTTCCTCCCTCAGGAACCCGGCCACAACCATTTCGTCCATGTCGGGCGGCAGGGGGGCCGAGCCGGTCCAGATGGTGGCAGGGTCCCCGCCCAGGGCGACAGCCACGTCCAGGCGGTCTAGTCCCAACTGGCGGCCTATGCGCTCATGGTGCGCCCCCACCTTGTGTGTCTGCCAGTGCATGCCGGTCGTGCAATGGTCGTAGACCTGCATCCGGTACGTACCATAATTCTGGACGCCAGTTTCCGGGTCTCGGGTGATCACCAGCGGCAGCGTGATGTATTGCCCGCCGTCCATGGGCCAGCATGTCAGGATGGGAAACTTGAAGAGATCGACATCCTCGCCCGTCAGGATCACATCCTGGCAAGGGGGATTTGTGACCGTGCGGGGACGGAATGAAGCCAGGTTGACCAGCTGTCCCAGAGTGCGAAGTTTTCCTGCGAGGCCCTCGGGCGGGCCCTGCACCAGGTTGAGAATGCCCTGCACCCGTTCTGCCACTTCGTCAAGCGAATCCACTCCCAGGGCCCATGCCATCCGGCGGTCGGAGCCGAACATGTTAATGAGCACCGGAGTGTCGTAGCCCTGTGGGTTTTCGAAGAGCAGGGCTGGACCGCCGGACTTGATTACGCGATCCGCAATTTCGGTGATCTCGAGGCGGGGATCAACCGGTGTGGCAATGCGGCGCAATTCGCCCTTGTCTTCGAGGAAGGTGATGAAGTCCCGCAGGTTTAGAAAGCTCATAGTTGAAGCTGCAACCAGTGGCCTCGATGGCGAGAGGGGGATGAGAATGCGCTCACCAATTCTAGCCCTAAAAGGTGAGGCATTCAATCGAGGGCAAATCAGGGGAGGGAGGTACGCGACTAGAAGATGCCCCTGCTTGATTAGTGGAAAAGAGGGGCGACCCCAGAGGTAATCAGTCAGGACAGAAAGTACTGTCCTGGCTGATTTCGAAGATCAGATCAGAAGCCGGAGGAGGATTCAGCCCGCATTCGGCTGAAACAGTCGCTACAGTAGACGGGGCGATCGCCCCGAGGGCGGAAAGGCACCATCGCATCGTTGCCGCACTCGGCGCAAACGATTGGGTACATTTCCCGTGGGCCTTCCTGGTACATTCCGCCGCCGCCGCCGCCACCGCCCCTCTGTTCGCTGCGGCGTACGGCTCGGCAACTCCGGCACCGCTTGGGTTCATTTCCAAACCCGCGAGCCTGGAAGAATTCCTGTTCCCCGGCGGTGAACACGAACTCGGCGCCGCATTCCACGCAGACCAGGGTTTTGTCCGACAGTGCCACTGGTGACCTCCTTTGCATCCCAAGCACAAGGGCCTTTGTGTCTGTGGCCCAACCAGCAGGTCAGCCTAAGGTGGCATGGACTTACCCTGACCGGTTTTTCGCCGGATTGCCGTTCCCAAGCAATCCTCTTCGTGCTTGGATGTACATTATAACTACTCATTGAAGATATGCAAGCAAAACCGGACATACTCCGTAATTGTGCAGGAATTCGTAAACAATTGCCTCAATTGTTGGATGAATACGGCTACATCACTTTCTGGCTCCGAGGCTCCCTATTTTTCAGCCCTCAAGCCTTCAGTTTCGTCTCGAACCAGGAAGCAGGAAGATGCCTTGAAGACTGCCCATAGCGACTGTCCAACGCTGATTTGCATTTCCTCCAGTGAGGCGCCCGTGACGTGGCAGAGCATGGAAATGCCACAGTCGAGCTCGACCGTATAACCCGGAGGCCGGGGCTCTATCCGCGTTACCCTTCCCTGGATCCGGTTGCGGGCTGATGTGCCGACAGGCTCAAGAGACGAGAGAATGATGTCGGATGCACGAATTCCCACCGTCACCCATTCTCCACCGCCTTGGGCGACGGGTCCGCTGTCCAGGGGAGTTTCCAGGAAGACAGTGCGGCCCCGCCCAAGAAGCGACAGGCGCATGGTCCCGTCCCTGGGGTGGCGGGAGGCGACTCTCATTCGGAACAGGTTCTCCACGCCCACGATGCGCGCCACCGCGGCCTGCCCTGGCTGCCCCAGCACATCTACCGGCACGCCCCTGGCAATGGTTCTCCCATCTTCAATGACCTGCAACTCATCCCCAAGGGAGAGAGCCTCCTCCCGGTCATGGGTCACCAGGACCACAGGCGCCGGGCTGCGCGAAAGAATGCTTCTCAGTTCCTGCCGCACAGTGCGCCGGAGTCCAGCGTCGAGAGCCCCAAAGGGTTCATCCAGGAGGAGCAGCCTGGGTTGAGTGGCCAGCGCCCTAGCCAGCGCCACCCGTTGCTGCTGCCCGCCCGACAGTTCCCAGGGAAATCGTTCCTCCAGGCCGGTCAGTTCAAAGTTCTCCAGTAGCTCCAAAATCCAGTGTCGGAGCGCTCCTGAGTGACCCTCTCTGATTCCGTAGGCCACGTTTCGCAGCACATTGAGATGCGGAAACAGGTTGTATTGCTGGGTCAGGTATCCAATCCGACGCCGGTGAGGAGGCAGCCACACATTCAGTTCGCTGTCGTACACCGCTTGGCCATCTATCTCGACCTGCCCGGCCAGGGGCTTGAGCAGCCCGGCCATCGCCCGCAGGGTCGTCGTTTTGCCTGAACCGGAAGGCCCAAACAGCACCAGCACCTGCCCCGGCGCCACGTCCCAGTCCACCTGCAGGTCGAAAGTGCCGACGCTGCAGTGGAGCCAACCTCGGCATCCTCGTGGGCCTTCCGGGTCGTTCATACTCGCCCGCTCCAGCGGCGTCGTGATGCCAGCGTAAGGGCAGCAAGAGCGATGATTGAGACGGCCAACAGGAGGGCGGAAAGGGCCAGCGCGCTCTCCAGGCTGGTCTCCATTGCCGTCATGATCGCCAGGGGCATTGTCTGCGTTTCGCCCAGCAGGTTTCCGGCAAACATCATTGTTGCGCCGAATTCCGACAGTGCCCGCGCCCATGACAGCCCCAGCCCGGTTATCATGGCGGGCGCAGCCAGGGGAAGAGTTACTCTCATGAATGTCTTGAGGGGCGAGACGCCCAGCGTTTGCGACACCTCTTCGTAATCCCGGCCCACCGACTGAAACCCCAGCTTTGCTGAACGGATGTAGAAGGGCGCCGCAACGAAAATCTGGGCAAAAACCACCGCAGTGGTGGTGAAGGAGATATCGATGCCCGCTTCGTCGAGCCACCCCCCGATGAGACCGCCGCGACCGAAGGCCATGAGCATCGCCACGCCAGCGACTACCGGCGGGAGAACTATGGGCAACTCCACCATTCCGTCGACCACCCGCGCCAGCCAGCCCTCACTACGGGCCAGGGCGTATGCCATCGGCGTGCCGGCTGAGATGACTATGGCTATGGCGATGACGCTGGTGACGAGAGACAGGCGCAGCGCGTTCAAAGCCAAGTCGCCTGAAATCGCTCCCCATAGGTCGTCCTGTTGCGCCGCCTTGACCAGCAGTGCAATTATGGGCAGGCCGATAAACAGGACGTAGATCAGCCCTGTTGCGCCGCCCAGGGAGGATCCGCCCTTCCATGGCCACAGCAGGGCCAGCCTGTTCTGCGACCTGAGAGTCCCCTCAGGGGAGGATTCACGGCGCATCGAATCCGTAACCGGCTAGTATTTTCTGTGCCGGGCCGGACAGCACGAACTCTATGAACTTCGCCGCGAGTTCCTGGGAGTCCGACCCTTCGATCGCGGCTATGGGATAAAGGGCCCGTACATCTCGAGCACCCGGCGGCAGGGGCAACTCCCGCACCTCGCCCGTGGCGGTGGCCGTCAGCGCTCCGGGACGGTATATGATGCCGGCCTCCGCCTGCCCCAGGACCACTTTTTGCTCCACGAACTTTACGCTGGTCTCATCCGAGACCACGTTGTCGCTGACTTTCTCCGCAAAATTAGCGTCTGGGCCGAATCTGGTGATGGACAGGTGGTCGATGAGCTGCCTGGCATAATGCCCTGCCGGGACACTCTTGTGGGCAAGCACCAGCTTTGTGCCCCGAGTGGCGAGGTCGCTCAATTCGTGGACTTCGGAATCGGAATGCGCAATTACGGCCATGGACGTGGCGGCAAAAATGACAGAATTTCCGGTTAGAAGGCCCGCGTCCTTTGCCAGAGACATCTGCGCCTGGTCAGCCGAGGCAAAGACGTCAGCCGTTGCCCCCAACTCCAGTTGGGATCGCAATCGCTGACTACCGGCAAAGTTCAATTTGACTTCTGTGCCCGGGTGCATTGACTCGAATTCCGAAGCGATTTCCCGGAAGGATTCTGTGAGTGAAGCTGCCGCAAATACTGTCATAGTGGCGACGGTCCCGTTGTTGCCACACCCTGCCGATACCAGTATGAACAACGAGACCATGTACGATAATGCACGCAGTCGCCCGAGGATTCGTGGATGCTTCCGCATTGGAATTCCGGCCGAAACAACTCCGGTCGCCCTCCAGCCAACCGAGGTGATGACGGGCTGCAATCTATCGGAGAAACACAGGTTTGTAAAGCTGGCGAATAGAAACCCGGCGCCCGCAACTTGACGCAATTCGGTGGCTGGGTTGTAATTGCTCAAGTTCCTAGGCTATGGAGGTTTGATATGGCGCTAGTGCGCTGCATTACGGAAATGGGAATGGGCGTTGACGTTCATGGGCGGGACTACACCACCGCCGCTCAGCGGGCCGTCTTTGACGCCATCCATCACAGCAGCCTCGGGTTCCAGAGAATGCTGGGAAAGACGGCTGACGATATGCGGGTGGACGTGACTATTGGAGTCCCCAATCCCGGCGCTGTCGACAAGGACGCCGTGCTGTCGGTCCTGCCCCACGGCACCGGCCATTGCGAAGCTGTGTCCGGAGGCCTGGAGGTGCCGAACGAGAGCGGAGACGACGCCCTCGTGATCGCCAATGCCGTTGTAATCGTCAGCTTCGACGACGGAAGCTAGCAGTCCCAGCCGAAGGTCTGTCCGGTACAAGGCCCGGGACTGAAAGGTCCCGGGCCTTTTTCTTTTGTCCGTTTCTCACTGGGCAAAGAACGCACCCTCCCCTTGATTCACATACAACATACACAATATATGTATAGATAATATTCATCCATCTCAGCTGAGTGATATATCGTGAATATAGATAAATAAAATATCTAATAAGGATGTAAAAGATGAATGCCCCTGTCGATCGTATAAAAGACGTTGCCGGTGCACCCAGGCAGGGACGCACCACTTTCAGAGTGCTCAGTTTTTCAGCCATTGTGGCGGTGCTGGCCGTGCTCGCATTCTTTACCATCAACACCAACTCGGCCGAGGCCGCTTCCGTTCCATTCAATACGGTTGAACCCCTGTATACCCAGTTCGACGCTTTCGGCGCGTTTGGCTCGCCGGATGAAGCCGCCTTTTTCTTATCAGCAACTGATGTGCGCCCGTTGGCTTCATCTGTGCAAACAACCCAGAACGGGGAGTCAGACCAGTCCACCAGCCATGCTGGCTTTGAGGCCGTCTGGATGGCTCGAGTTACCGTCGGGATGGCCACGGACGGGACCACCACAATCCTGGGTTACTCCAGCAGCATGTCCCCACAACTCGGGGACCTCGACATACATTCGTTCACCTATGCCGGAGAGTCCTACGTCGTTGACAATTTGGTTCTACAGCAGGTCAGTGGCGTATTAATCCAGGTGGTCCTCAGCTTGAACCAGCGTCTGCCCGACGGTTGGTACTTCCAGGCAAAATCAGGCGAATACGCCGTACAGGATTCCCTTGTGCTGGGTTCCGGACAAAACATCCACGCCTGGAGGTTGGACTCCCTGCCGGACTGGACGGAAGGCGAAACAATTCAGGTCGCCTTGTGGCGTGACATCGGGCCTCAAGGCCAGGAGGGTGAGCCTTTCCAGGGGCCAGAGTTCGTAGACACACTGCCAGGGCTTTCCCATCCTGACAGGACACTCAGTGCAGACGACACGCTTCCTGGCGAGATAGAGGAGTCCGGGCAGTTCATATCGTACAAGCTGGTGTTTGAGCCGGGAAAAGCTTACCGGCTGGACATGAAGGGAGAGGCATCGGGCGACGGCACTCTGTCGGACCCCTGGGTTTCCGGCATCAGGGGAGCGTTCCAGACGGAGCACGGCATAGAGATGCAGCCAGTGTGGTACGACGAACTGGGAAGAAACTCAACGGATATCACCTGGCCTGATGGCGAGAGTTTCGTACTGGACCAAAACGGCCGTTATTTCACTGTAGGCACCGATTCGAACGGAGACCCCGTTCTTCGACCGCCAATGGGTGCAAATGACGACGGGGGCGAAGGATTCAACTCGAGGCTATTTCTGGTGAATTTCCCCGCCAGGGAGTACGAGATTGTAGTGTCGGGCTCCCCCAATCCTTCACCGGTTGGCACTTTCACCATCAGCCTCGCCGACGTATCTGAAGATGACTATGGGGCGGATGCAGAAAATGCCGGGGAGCTGTCCGTGGGCGAAGCAGCATCCGGCGAGTTGGAGGTCCCGGGAGACGCGGACTGGTTCGCAGTGGAACTGACTGAGGGAACCAGATACGAGGTTTCGGTGAAAGGAAGAGCAACCGGCGACGGCACGCTGGCCCAGGCCCGCCTAGCAGGAATATACGACAGCAATGGAACGCTGATCCCCGGTACCGCCAACAATTTCGGCTCCTCCTTCGGCTCAAGCAATGCCACGCTGGACTTCACTCCGGGGGCGGACGGCGTTTACTACATAGCAGCGGCGGGGCTCAGCCCCTATCGGCCCAACCGGTCAGACATTCCAGTGGGCTCCTATACGGTCGGCATTACCGCCGCCGCGGATATGTAGCGCTCTGCCGGTCACGACTGGCGGAAGGCCTGTCTGAACGGTGATGTAACGCTCATGTTTGAATTCGAGGGGAGCGCAGGTCGAAGCCCCGCGTTCGATCGGGATTGGTCTGAAAATCGTTTGGAAGGAGGCAGGTTATGAACAGGCAGGAAGACGAGGACAGGGTCACGGGCGAATATACGGTAAAGGACCGGGTGGCTCTTGGTGCGATGTTGCTGGTGCCAGCGGTCATGGCCGTCGGGGTGGTGGTGGCGTTTGCAGTCCAGGGGCCCAGTGAGACCCTTTCCGAGATGTTTTCCAACGGCTTGATGTTGTGGCCGATGTAGCCATTAATGCCGGAACATTTGCAGGACTCGACAGCAGGTACGTACTGCTGCTCGACAGGGCGACCGAACCGGGTTCGACATTACGATCTCCAGTTTGAGGTAAAAGAATGGTAGTTTTGAAATTCTGGTCCAGCGCACGAAATCCCGGCTCGGAGGGAACCCTGGGAGCGTGGAGATGGGCGATAATGGCGCCACTTGTCATTACGCTGGCATTGGTCGCATTGGCGGCCACCCAGGGACGTGCAGCCAATGCGGACCAATTGCAAGCGGGTGCCATGCTGATGTGGTCGGCAGATGCGGATCGTGGCGGAGGCGAAATCCCCGTAGCGAGCGTTCCGGAGTTGACCTCGAAGGTGGATGTGAGTGCCGCGGTTGCCGAGTCAAATGCCGAAACTTGGCCCGAAAACGAATGGATCTATTCCCCATTTGATGACTGCTGGCTTCTGATATGGTCAGGAAGGATTACGGTAGGGGAGGGCTTGGAGTCGGCGACAACCTGCAAGGGATACAACCCCGGTCTCTCGCCGGGAATCGGACAGCTCACCCCTGCCGCCTTCGATTATCGATAAGGGGCATACGTCGTTGAAGGTTTGTTTCAGCAGTCCACAACTGGAAGTGATCCGGAGTTAGTGCTCATGACGGACAGGCCTCTTCCGGAGCACCTGATTCTGACTGTAGGCGCAGACCGGTTCTTCATGTTCGAGGCCAGTACCATGGGTTACAACGATAACACGCACCTGTGGTCACTGGACCACGACCTGGGTTGGAGTGAGTCAGACATGCACTACGCAACCCTGTCGGAGGCTCCGTACCAGGAGTCTGGAACGTAGGAGACGAATCCGACTGGCTCCTGAAGGTCCAAGACCATGCGCCAAGGAAAACCGGGTGAGGCGCCGGCTATCCGTCCGCCAGCTTGTCCCGGGCCAGTTCCGCGAGGTCTGACAACCGGTCTTCACGCCCCGGACCAGACACGACCAGGCGCACCAGGCCGTTACGCACTATGAAGAACAGGCCGGCGGCTTCTTCATTGCCCAGCTTGTCATCGAAGACGCCGCTGGCCTCACGTTCGCCAGGCTCCGTCCGGGCGCGGCTGGCGAGGTCGGCGCGAATGGCATCGAGGGCGGCCAACGCATCTTCCCGAGCTTCGAACAGGACCAGGGTCTGTAGCACCCGAAAGTCCGGTCCTTCCAACTGCACCAGCGCAGATGGACCGTCAAGCGACTGCTCTTCTGAGGTCGACACAACATTTACCGCAGCGCCTGCGAAATCTTCAGGAGCCAGCAAAAGGCCTTGCGGGTCCGCCGTTATTTCCGAGGAGCAGCCGGCCATCAGCAGCCCTGAAATGAGGAGTGTCGACAGAAGGATGGCCCCTCGGCAGCCGGACAGGGATATATTGATGATCAATGCTGGTGGCCGTGTTCCGGTGCTCCCCATCCCCCTGCTCCCGGGGTGTGGACGCTGAGCACGTCCCCCTCCTCCACGTCGATGATTTCCTTGCCAGCCAACTGCACTTCTTCGACTCCGCCCCGCAACAGCACATTCTCCCCCGGTTCTCCGTGGTGGCCGCCGTGGTAGCCGGGCGGTGGTCGTCGGCGCCGTTCCGACATCAAAGTCACCCGGGCCGGGGCCAGGAATTCCACCTCTCGCACCACGCCGTCTCCACCCTTGTACAGCCCGTCGCCACCGGACCCACGACGAAGCGCATAGCGCCGAAGGCGTAGTGGAAAGGCGAACTCCATCGCTTCGATGGGTGTATTCATGGTGTTGGTCATGTGGGTCTGAATCCCTGATATCCCGTCCTTGTCTGGTCGCGCGCCCATTCCTCCGGCAATGGTTTCGTAGTATACGTAGGGCTTGTCGCGGACCGGATCATGGCCGCCGATGATCATGTTGTTCATCGTGCCCTGGCTTGCTGCCGGTATAACCTGCGGCAGGGCCTGCGCCAACGCGCCGAAGAGCACGTCGGTGATGCGCTGCGAAGTCTCCACGTTCCCGCCGGCAACACCGCGCTGCGGCAGGGGGTTGACCAGCGAGCCCTTGGGCGCGTTGATGTGCAGGGGCCTCAGGCATCCCTGGTTGGCGGGAGCCTGCTCCTGCAGCAGGCAGCGCACCACGTACAGGCACGCAGATACCGTCACCGCCTCCGGCGCGTTGATGCAGCCGGGGCGCTGCGGCGACGTGCCAGTGAAGTCGATGTCCATCTCATCCCCGGAAACCGTGATAGTCACTGCAATGGGCACCGGCTCCTGTGTCAGCCCATCGTCGTCCATGTAGTCCAGAATGCTGTACACGCCGTCGGGGATGTCCTCGATGGTGCGACGGGTGACGCGTTCCGAGTAGTCCAGCAGCGCCGCCATGTGTTCGGCGGTGTCCTCCACCCCGTAGCGATCGAACAGTTCCCGCATCCGCTGCTCGCCCACTCGGATCGAGGCCGTCTGCGCCGCCAGGTCACCCTTTCGCTCGTCGGGAGTCCGGCTGTTGCGGCAAATGAGCTGGATGACGTCGTGGTTCAGACGCCCGCCCCGCGCCAGCTTGATGGGCGGAATGATGGTCCCTTCCTGGTAAAGCTCGGTGGACAGGGGCAGGGAACCGGGGGTCATGCCGCCTACGTCGGCGTGATGCCCACGGGCCGAAACGAAGGCCGCCAGAGCTTCCTTGCCTTTCTCACCGGCGTAGACTGGCGCCACCATGGTGATGTCCGGCAGGTGAGTGCCCCCGAGGTAAGGATCGTTGAGGATGACGATGTCCCCGGGACGCAGGGCGTTGGGAAACACCTCCAGCGCTGCCCGCACCGACGCGGGCATCGCGCCGAGATGTACGGGAACGTGAGCGGCCTGCGCAACCATGTTGCCCTCTGGGTCGAACATCGCGCACGAGAAGTCGCGACGCTCCTTGATGTTCGGGGAATAGGAGGTGCGCTGCAGGGCCACCCCCATCTCCTCGGCAACCGACTCGAACATGTTCTTGAAGACTTCCAGGCTCACCGGGTCGACGGGCATCAAAGCACCTCGGGAAATATATATTGCTACTTTCCGAATAGTTCGGTCAGGAGGTCTCGCGGCGCTGCCCCGCCATGACTGGCCAGCTGGAAGAACTCGCTGGACATGACTTCTCTCATGTAATCTTCCGGCAGCCTGGTGAAGGGTCCGTCCCTCTCGATCTGCGTACGGTGACGTTCCAGCGATTCTTTCTTGATGCCCACGTACCGCTCGACATTCAGGGTGGTGGTGACCTCGTCGTCCGGTGTGCCCAGCGCTTCTGTGTCGTCGGCGGAGAAGGGCGGTCGCAGCCCCAGTTCCATCATCTTGTTCCACATGCTCTGGAAGAAGCTGCGGGGGAAGCAGACATAGTAGAGCAGCGGCCCGTTCTCGCCGCGACAGCGGTCCACCGCCGCCTCCGTGCGCTTGCAGATGGTCACGTGGTCGGGATGGCCGTACCCACCCGTCGGGTCGTGGGTGATTACGATGTCGGGCTGCACTTCACGAATCACCGATTCGACCTGCCCGACAACGGTTTCCTCTGGCGCCTGGAACAGGCTGCGCGGGTGATTGTTGTCGTCCCATCCCGGCATCCCCGAGTCGCGGTAGTTGAGGAACCGGACGTCCTGGATGCCGGTCAGGTCCATCGCCGCCCGCAGCTCCCCCTGTCGCACCGAGGGCAGTGTTTCCGGAGTCGCCAGCGCGGGATCGCTGATTTCGCCCACGTCGCCGTTGGTGGCGCAAATGAGCGTCACACGGTGGCCTCCGGCGACCAACGCTGCCAGCGTACCCCCACACCCGAAGCCCTCGTCGTCGGGATGGGCGAACGCGGCAAGGATTGTGAGGCGGTCGGTCCTAGCGGTTAGGCCGTTAGTCATCAGAGGGATCGGGCAAACTCGAATTTCCGGCAGGAGAGGGCAGCCTTTCAGGTATCTTCAGTTCTTTAGGAAGAGAGCTCACCCTATGTATGTCTATTCCAACCTGTATGCCGCTAGAATCAAAATCCAAGACTAGCCCTTCCCAAATCTCAAGGCACTCTGCACTAATTCCCTCGTCCACATCAACATTAAGCGCATCTGTATCAGAATCGTAGCCCAAGTTCATGTTTCTCACCTCCTGAACCCGCTGCCCGGAAAGGCGCTGAAAACGGTCTCGCCATCCTCAAGTGTAATGACCCTAAGGTACTTTCCCAGTTCAGCTATAAATGCCCAATGCTGAATACGTCCATCCTCTTGTACCACAACCCTGACTGGATTGCTGATGACATATTCGCAACATTCATCCTTCAAGTATGGGCGTTTTAGCATGGCCCACTTGCGATAGTACCCGGCTTCTTTCATTAGACAGGAAGAATTGGGGCTCTACGCATCCAGATCCACGCCAAGATAGTCTACCCCATGGTCAGCAACAGGTTTCCGTAGGCGTCAACCTCGCCCTGCCAGCCGGGCGGCACCACCGTGGTGGTGTCCAGTTGCACCACGAGGGCGGGACCCGAAATCTGATTTCCGGTGGCCATCAAGTCCCGGTCGTATAGAGGCGTCTCCAGCTCACCTTCGCGGAACACGACATTCACGGAGGAGATCTGCGCGCCCGACGCGTCTGCGCCAGCGACTGTCTCCAACTGCAGGTCGGGCTTGTCCACGGCCAGATCCAGTTTCAGGCGCAGATTCACTATTTCCACCGGCTCGGCCCGGTCGGCGTATCCAAACCTCTGCAGGTGGGCGCGGTAGAAGCTGTCGGAAATTGCGCGGGCCATACCCTCGGATGTCCGGGATGCCCTCGAGGTGGGGTAGTCCACGTTCAACTCGAAGGACTGGCCAACATAACGCACATCCAGGAACCGGCGCGACGTCATTCTCTCGGAAGGCAGTCCCTCCTGTTCCAACTCCCCGCGGGCCAGACCCTCCATGCCGTGGAACTCCTCCTCCAGCCGCTCCCGGTCCAGGTCGTTGCCTCGCAGCATGACAGTGCGGGAGTAGTCCTTCACCACGTCAGCGATGGCAACGCCCAGCGCCGACAGGATACCCGGCCGCGCCGGGATCAGGACGCGGGGTATGCCCAATTCCTGCGCCAGGTCGCATCCGTGGACCGGCCCTGCTCCGCCGAAGGGGACTAGCGTAAAGCTGCGCGGGTCGTAGCCGCGCTCCAGCGAAATGGCGCGAATGGCCCGCTCCATGTTGGCGTTGACCACGCGCAGAATGCCCAGCGCTGCCTGCTGCTCGCTCAGGGTGAGGCCTGACGCCAGGTCGGCCATCAGGCCCTGAGCCCTCGGCAGGTTCAGGGTCATGCGTCCCCCCAGGAAGTGGTCCGGCCGCAGACGTCCCAGCAAAAGGTTCGCGTCGGATACAGTGAGCTGGTCGCCACGTCCATAGCAGGCCGGCCCCGGGTCGGCGCCCGCAGATTGTGGGCCAACGGTCAGCGCGCCCCCGGCATCCACTCGCGCGATGGAGCCTCCGCCGGCGCCCACGGTGTGAATCTCGATCATCGGGACGCTTATGGGGTGGCCGCCCACGTTCGAGCTTCCTGTCTCCTTGATGCGCCCGGGGCACAGGGAAACGTCGGTGGAGGTACCGCCCATATCCAGCGTGATGATGTCCGGGTAACCCGCTTGTGCCGATACGTGGAAGGCGCCCACTACGCCGCCCGCGGGGCCGCTCAGTATCGTCCGCACGGGCTGTTCCGAGGCCAGCCGGGCCGTGATGCTGCCGCCGGAGGACTGCATGATTCGCAGTCCCCCGCCAAGCGACTGCTCGAGTTCACCCAGGTAGCGGCTCATCACCTGACCCACGTAGGCGTTGACCACGACCGTGCTGGTGCGTTCGTACTCGCGGAACTCGGGCAGCACACGGGACGACAGGGAGATGAAAGGCGCTGGCTCCATCTTCCGGAGCGCCTCGTAAACCATCTCCTCATGCACCGGATTCAGGAAGGAGAACAGGAAGGAAACGGCAACCGCGTCTGCCTCAGATTTCCGGATCAGGGAGATCAGCGCCTCGACTGCGTCCGGCTGCAGGTCTTCCAGGATGGCCCCGGTGAAGTCGACCCGCTCCTTGAGACCGAAGCGCAGTTCCCAGGGCGCGAGAGCGGGCGAGCGGTCCTGCTCCAGGTTGTACAGCTCAGCGCGGCTCTGCCGCCCGATCTCCAGCACGTCTTCGAATCCCATGGTTGTCACCAGTGCCGTGCGGGAACCCTTGCCTTCCAGCAGCGCATTGGTGGCCACGGTCGAGCCGTGAACGAAATCGGCGGCGCTTTTGTCTATGCCAACTTCATCCACGCCCTGAACGATTCCGAGCGATGGATTCTGGGGAGTGGAGGGGAGCTTGTGTACCGAGAGGCGGCCGTCCTGCAACACGGCTATGTCGGTGAAGGTGCCGCCTACGTCTATTCCTACCACGGTTTGGGGCATGGGTTTGCGACCTCGTCATTCGTCCAGCGCGATGCGTAGGCGCTTGTTGATGCGGCCCTTGCTCTCATGGCCCACGACACGGATGCGGCCGACCTCGGTGGTGTTGTTCACGTGGGTCCCGCCATCGGCCTGAACATCCAGGCCCTCAATGTCTATGGTGCGTACTTCACGGATATTCGAGGGCAGCAGATTTATCTTCGTACGAATCAGGTCAGGTATCTGCTCCGCCTCTTCCCTGGCCAGATTCGCCGCCAGCACATTACGCGCGGCCGCGACTTCCTCGTTGATCTTGGCTTCCACCTCTTCAGCGAAGTCAGCGGTCATCCTCTCCAGCTCGAAGTCCATCCTGGCTTCGCCTGGCTGCATGTTTCCGCCAGTCACCAGCGCGCCGTAGTCCCGCCAGACCACTCCGCACAGGATGTGAAGAGCGGTGTGCGTTCGCATCAGCTGATAGCGTCGCTCCCAGTCGATTCGCCCGGAAACGGGGCTGCCTTGTCCGGGTCTCTCACCGTCGATAAGATGCACCAGGAGTCCGCCATCCCGCTTAATTCCGGTTACTGCGTACTCCTGTCCGTCGGACTTCAGTATCCCGATATCGCTGGGTTGACCGCCACCGCCGATATAGAAGGCAGTGCGGTCAAGGGCCACGCCCGATTCGAGCACGTCTGTAACGACGCCATCGAATTCCTTCAGGTAGCTGCGCTGGTGGAAAAGCAGTTCAGTCATGTCATACGCTCCAGGGCAGGCGATATTATATCAGACAGCTTTGCAGAGCCTCTGATTGCCCGGGATTTACTTCAGTTGCGATTACTTCATTGGCGTTTATCGGTCCTGTAGGCGGGGCAACCGAGTATTTATGGCTTCAGTCCATTTTGATGACACTTCTCCCTTGCCTGGCCTTGTGACCCTTCTTTAACATGAAAACCATGTCTACTACTGAAAGCGACCAGAACGGGGCTGCTGGCCAAGTGGCTGCCTCTTCGAACCAACGCAGGCCCTTCCCTGTTCACGCCAATTACCGGAAGTTACCGGAAACTACCGGAAAAAACAAAAAATCAGCCCCTCCAACCTGCAATGTTGGTCCGTAGTTCCAGCCTGCCCAACTGTGAAATCAAGACGCGATTGTCCTGCCCAGGCGAGGAATGTACCACGGGGTAGCCAATTGTCCTATAATGACCTTCCGATTTGCTGACCGGCAGCACACCGTCGGCAGCAATTGAAATTTCGGGAGGCTCGCCAGGCCAGAAATCAGGGGCGGATGATGAAGATTTCTTGTTTGCAGGAAAACCTAAGCAGAGGGCTCGGCGTGGTGGGACGGGCGGTCGCCAGCCGGGCCACGCTGCCTGTTACCCAGAACGTGCTGCTTGCCGCTGACCAGGGTATGTTGCGGCTTTCTGCCACCAACCTCGAAATTGCAATGACCACCTGGATTGGAGCGATGGTGGAGGAAGAGGGGTCAGTCACAGTGCCGGCCCGTCTGCTAGCCGATTTCGTAAATACCCTGGGCAACGACCGGATAGACATTGAAATGGAGCAGGGCTCTCGGGTGCTTCAGATCAAGTCAGGGCGATCCCAGGCCAGCATGAACGGCACAGACGCCTCCGAATTTCCCCCTATCCCCACGGTGGAGAACGCGGTCGTTGCCCAGGCGGACCCGTCCACGCTGCGGGGCGCCATTGCAAGGGTCGCCTTCGCCGCCGCCACCGAGGAATCCCGGCCTGTGCTCACCGGCGTGGAAATGAAGCTCCAGGAGGGGAGGTTCACCATGGCTGCCGCCGACGGCTTTCGTCTTGCGGTGCATCACGGCGACCTCAGTCAATCAACCCCCGAAGAGACCAGCGTCATCATACCCGCTCGTACCATGAATGAGCTGAATCGCTTGTTGACCGATCACAGCGAGCCGGTGGATATAATGCTCACCCCGCAGAAGGGCCAGGTGATGTTCCGTCTGCAGGGAGGAGACACCGTGGAGCTGGTTTCGCAACTACTGCAGGGTACTTTTCCCAACTACGATCAACTCATTCCCCAGAGCTACACTACCCGCGCGATTCTCGACTCCCAGGCCACCTTGAGGGCCACCCGCACCGCCGCCATCTTCGCTCGCGACGGCTCCAACATCATTCGCATGCACGTTGTGCCCAACTCTGAAGAGGATGGCGCAGGAGGCAGGCTGCTGATATCGGCACGCTCCGAGGAAATTGGCGACGATCAGGACGAGGTGGACGTGGCCGAACTGGAAGGCGAAGAGGGAAAGATCGCCTTCAACAGCCGTTACTTGCTGGACGTACTATCGGTCATGGACCGGGGCCAGGTCGCCATCGAGACCACCACTTCCTCCAGTCCGGGTGTTTTCAAACCCACCGATAGCGACGACTATGTCCACGTGGTCATGCCAATGTTTGTGCAGTGGTGACTAGGGACGGGCTCAAAAGGCCCGTCACCAACACCCTTTTTTCACCGGACTCGCCCCTCATCAGAGTGATCCTGACACCCAGTAATGCCATGAGCTTCTGAAGCCCCTCACTATCCAAAGTTTCCAACGAATGGCGATACTTCGCCAACGCCGCAGACACCTGCTCTTCAAATCGATCCCAGCCAGAGAAACCCTTAATCTGCTCCTCCAAAACCGCCAGTTCCGAATCCAACCTACCCAGGAAGTTGTTCATCGGCGCCACCAAACTCTCATACATCTCCTGGTCGATATTCCCCTTGGTCAGTTGCATGGTTAAAACACTGACCTCACGTCGTGTCCTCTCCCTCTTGCTCTGCAACTCCGAAACTCGCTTCTTCTGCTCCTTCCCACCTTCGGCCGCCATACGCTCGAGTCCCCTCACAATCTCACCCGGATTTCTCACCGCATTCTTCAGGTACTCGAAAACCCTCGGTTCCAGCATATCCGCTCGAACACCGTGCATATCACAAATTCTTCCCCCCTCACCCCCGCGCACAGTCCCAGAACACCGGTAAAACGGATATATATCCCCCTTCCAGTACTGGGTCGACCCACACACCGAAGAACCGCACTCCCCACAAACGAAAAACGGCCCCAGCAGATAATCCCAGTTCTCACCCCGCCGAGGGTTACTATCCATCACCGCCTGGACCGCATGGAAAATCTCTGGTGAAATGATCTCAGGTGCAAAATCCTCAAGCAAAATCCATTCCTCCTTCGGCTTCTCAGTAATCACGCGCAGCGGCCCCTCGTCCTCCCCATACCGCATTTCATGCCGCTTCTGACCCCACCACTTACTCCCCGTATAGGCCTGGTTCCTCAGAATATTCCGCACCACCCCGGGGCTCCACTTCAACCCCGTTTTAGAGGGGATCCCCATGTCGTTGAGACGCCGCGAGATCTCACTACACGACACACCAGCCAGCCTCCATTCGAATATCATCACTACCACCACCGCCTCAACTTCAACGATCTCCCACACTTTCCTATCCTTGTCGTAGTGAACGCCGTACCTGCCCACCCCGACACCGTTAGGCATGTGGTTAGCCTTGGCAGCGCTCACTTTTCCATCCATGGTGCGCTTGGCGATCTTTACCCGCTCCTCTCGGGCGAACGACCCTTTCAAGTATTGGATAACCTCATCCATAAAGGTCTCAACCGAGCTACCATCCGCAAAGTAAGCCTTGACGCCGTTCTCCTTGCAATGCCTGAGAAAAAGACCCGAATCCAACGGCTCCCTTGCCAAACGATCGCTGTCGTAAGTCACAAAGTATCGAATTCCATTAGTCTTACTCTCCGCGATCAAATCCCATACCTTCTTCAGACCAGGCCGCCACCGGTCGGCCCCTGAGGCCACCTCCTCGATAAGAAACTTACTAGGCATCCGCGCGCCCAACCCATCCACCACGCCACAAATCTTCTCCCGCTGGAACCACCGCGAATATCCATCATCCTGGCCCGGCGTGCTCATCCTGACATACCCCACGGCCAACACCGCCGCCAATTCCACATGAGCGCTTTCCAGAGCCAAACCTTGCCTGAACTTCCTGGTCCGCACCATTATCAACCTCCACAAAATGGACAGGCGCCATTTTCTGCCCATCCTCGCCACTATTCACCTGATTCCTTTGGACTCCTTACTACCCGGACCCTCTTTCCGACCTCCGCCGAGTGAACGCTCCTCAAAAAGAAGCCCGACGGTGAATTAACCAACCGTCGGGCACAAACCACTTACCTAACCACCTCCATCCGGTCCCCAGACTCCGACCAAGGCCTTTGCAAAAACTGCTCCAACTCCGCCTTTGGCGGCCCTTCCGCCATAATCACACGGAGGGACAGCTTTCCAATACACTCCCAATCGGAATCAAACACGATTTTCTCCCGGTCTATCCCCTCCAAGGCATCAGCATACTGCGCGAAAAGTACATCCAATGACGCTTGCACACTGTCGCTTTGCCTTCTATGATGTTCCAGAGCCGCCTCGGGGGTCTCAATCTCGAACGGCTCAGGATCGCGGTCGGGCCCTTCGGGGCCCGATCTCCTTTTCCCCATAAAGTCCTCCTCTCATATATGTAGCTCCTTTTAAGCTGGGCCAAAACAGAAGAGCCCGGTCTTCCACAAACCCTGGGCCTCCCCTGTTATCGCCCCGTCACCTCCCCCAGCTCCACCTCATCCTTCCGCAGCTTGTCTATCAGCATCAGTGCGTGCAACGGGTCCCTTGACCACCGGTCCAGTTGGTAGACGAATACAGCCGCCAATGCGGATGTACGGGCTACCGCCATTAGCCTGTCAAGCTCCGGTCGTTCAAGCTCAGCTGCGGTATAGGTTTCCCGGAAGATGTGCCGTTCCTCCACACAGTAACCGCTGGATTCAGACAGCCAACGGCACGACTACTCCTGGGACTCGGGAGACGTCCCGTCCTCCTGTCCCTTAGTGCTGACACGGATGTAGCTGGCGGCACGAGGCCGGCTGCATTCAGGGCAAATCCGCGGTCCGGCAGGCGACTCAAATCCGACCTGCAGCTCCAAGACAGCGTCAGCCACTGGCCCCGTGGGCAGGGAGGTCTGAGAATCGCGCTGGCTTTCATAGTCCAGTTTCAGGCGGGGACAGGCCCCAATTCAGGATTTTGAATACCCATGGTGATTCCTCCGTTCGAGTAGATAGCAGAAACACAAAAGGCGATTGGCGCCGACCATGAGCCGGGGCCTTTGACGGGAAAGCTAGCCCCTCGCTGTCACGACCTCTGCGGGGGCCTCCACCGCCGCCATCGCGCCTCCTGCGAGAGGACAAGGCGCCAAGGGCTGAGGAACAGGAGTGGCTGCCGCTGTAGGGTCGTTCGCATCGGGACCGGAAAGGTTAACCAGATACCATCGCAGTCTGGCTCCCCCGTCGCTCTGGAAGGACAGCTTCATCTCCCTGCGGAACGGGTGAACTCGCCGGGGCCTGAGACCATCAACTCGGCCCTGTCCGGTTTCGCGACATAGCCGACCACTGGAAGAGGGAAAGGAACCGATGCGATTGCCCCATTCGGCAGGAGTTGTCGTACCGTTCCCGGATGGTCTAACATAAACAGAGGCCATCTCCGATCCTGTCGGAGGCTGGTCGTCCGGTGCCGGGGAAGGGGCGCCAATCCTGGATCCCCGGCACCTCCCTTTTTTGGCCGGCCCATCCCGGCCTCGCGCGGTAGGCATTACCTTCTTCCTCCTAGATTCTTTCGACTGCCCGCTACCCTGTGAGAAATTCGTGTAACACCAGAGCTGCGGCACAGACGTTCTGCTCAACGCCCCCAGCGGGCGGCAAATGGCAATTACTGTGGACTTCCCTAAAATTGGGGATGTCTCTCAAGTGCCAGAACACTTCATCAACTCGACAACCGCTAACCTCGATCTGAAAACTCCATGATTTCGTGAATAGGAGGTGATGAATCCCGTCAGACAATCGCTCAATCTGCCTCCTCAGACCGCGCATCCACCGGGCTTTCCAAGGTTGCCGGTACGCCTTCGCCGGAAACGATTTCAGGGCCGCCCTTCAGAAACGACACGAATCTGTAGACCCCCTTGCCCTCTCTCACAAAGTCCTCCGAAGCTTTCATCTGCTTCAGGAGGTACCCAGGGAGATGCGCCTCCGAGGACCTTGACAGCCCCAGCTGCCGTATCGCGTAGCTTGTCTCCTGCAGTCTGACGATACCGCCATTCGCTGAGGCAGCGACGCGCAGCATGTCCAAGATGGGGTCCCGCCTGTTCAGTCCGGCTGCCAGCAGCCCGAGTTGAATATTCATGCAGAACTCAGCATCAATTCGTCCGCTATCGGCAGGATCCACGTAGGCTCTCGGATCAGGAGGAGGACCGGAAACGCTGCGGATCCACCCTTCGCGCTGCATTCGCGGGAAAGCGGAATCGCCGGTGGCAAAGGGTTCCCCAGCCAGAATTCTTTCGAGCTCCCCCAAATCCATGTCTTCCCGATTTGAATCGCTGCCGTTGAGCGCCGGAGCGGACGGGAACGACAGGATCAAGGAGCTCCTGGCATCAAGGGCGTCTCCCAGCAGCGCCTTCAGCAGCCCGATGTAAGCATCCAGTTTCCTGACGACCTCGAGTGCGGCATCCTCAACCAATGCCATCGTCATGGCGTCCCCAGACCTCCTGCAGGTACGTTGTATCCGCCCGTTCTACCCAAGGCATTATACTACGTGGTTAGTGGTTGTCAAGCATTGTGAGACCACTGGTCTATGACTCCAAGATTAACCATTGTGAAACCATCATTCGAAACACCAGCCTCCAAACTTGGTTGGTTTCCAAAGGCCAGGACTCCTCGGCCATCCACCCTGATATCCACCCTGATTTCTATGTGGGAGCATTCGTTCATGCCAGTACCCATCGGGCTGGACCCGGTGAATTCTCATTACATGAGAGAGGACTACACAACCGCGCACCACAGCATCTACACCAGGCAATCTCACGGTACTACCCCTTTTGACGCCACCACTCCAAAGGAATTAACCAAGAAACCCCATCTAACACCACTCTCTCACCCTCGAGCGATCCCGAAGCAAAGTCTCTTGAAAGCATGGGCCCTTTGCGGCCGGACCGTGGAGGCCACTTCAAGATCCGCCGTGCCCCGGGGCCAAATCGGACAGTGGAATCCACGGTCCACTTCCCAGAGGGACAATCGCTCTCCCCATCGGCACTGCTATATCTCCATGGAACGGCCCAGATAGGTGATTGTCATGCCAAGGCCTCCCAACCGAAACACGGAAAAACCTCGAGACTCCCAGGTGGGAATCCTCATGAGAGCATACCGGGAAACCCACCCAAACAACCGAGGCGAACGAGGTATCTCACAGACCGAACTGCTCCGCCTCATGGGGTGCATAAATCCGTACTACGGCCTGATCAGCAGCCACGTACCCGTATCCAAATGGGAATCCGGGGACACCCCTCCCACAAAGGAGAGAATCGAGACTTTCGGAGAAGCACTGGCCCTTTCGGATGAGGAGGTCAAAGGGCTTATCCATCTGGCTGGGCTAAATGAGGAGCAACCTGACAGCAGGTTTCTGGCCTGCCTGCGCTGTGGAGCAAAGACCGTAGCTGAGGGAGTCCGCGACAACCAACGCCAGGGTGGCCACAATCTGAAGGCCATCACACGTACCAGGAAATGCATCTCGTGCGGGCACACCGGCGAGTCCAACGAACGGTGGGCGCACGACCCCGATGATGAGGAAACGGGCAGGATGGCAATGATCCTCGACCAGATCTCAACAGCAAATGACCGGATACGACAAGCCTTGATTGAGGCGAATGGGAGACCCACAGTGCAGCCGAATGAGGACGACGCCACACGGAACCAGCCATGATGGCAGCGAGCCGCGGCGAACCCGGTTTAGGGCCCAGCGCTTTCGGCCTGGGGGGGTGCGCCCCCGGAACCAGGAGCTGCCGGATCCTCGTTCCGGGCATCGGGGGAGGTTGCCAAATCCCGTTCGGCCACGGGTTCAGCGGCTCTGCCCGTCCCGGTCGCCAGGAACTCCTTATGAATGAACGTTCCGTCCGACTCCTTGACAAATTCGTCGCTGTCCGTCATTGCTGTCGAGAGATTCTTTGCCAGGTACCTCACACTCTTGGAGTCGCTGAGCCCCAAGGAGATCAGGAGCTCAGCGGCCTCTCTCGCAATTACCCTCCCGGAATTGCCAAATGCATACACCCTCATCCTGTCCGAATGTCTCTTTGCCTTCTGCAGGCCTTCGAAGGTGGACTTCAGTGTCGGCACCGCCCGCCGGGATGTCGCTGCGGGCTCGGCGCTGCCGCCTCCGAATTTAGACCAAAACCCCGGCCCATCCGATTCCAGAAACGCCGTGAGCCTGTCTCGATAGCGCTCCGCATCACATATCGCCTGCTTCCTCTCTCGTGAAACAGCCTCAGCAGCTTCCAGTTCAACCCTGCATTCCTGAATTTGCCGCTCAGTCCTTTCCAGTTCCTCTTCCATAACCTGCCTGAGACTCAATCCAATCTCCAACTCCGGCCACCGGACATTTGACCCCTCACAACCCCGTGGTGTATGATCCACGGCGTCAGGGACCCTCCGAAGCAAATCGGAAAGTGGCCGGAAGGCCTGGGTGCTCTGGTTTTATCAGAACGCCGGAGGATCGCCAAAAACCGACCGGCGTTCTGCTTTTTTGCCGTGCCGCAGACACTTTAAACCTAATGCGCTCTCCAGGTCAAGACCTGTCAACGCCAATTGCAAACCCTGGGTCAGAGGATCTCACCCAACACGCTGAATTATCACACCCCGCCGGTGTTTCGACCATAGACCATACTAGGACGGAGCGCGCCCAGTATGGGAATACACGGCAACCATCAGCCCTCCTCTGTTCACCTCACAAGGCCATCGATGTGACCGGTGTCGAAGGCCAGGGAAAAGCAACCGTCTTGTGTGTCAAGAGGGAGCGGTGCTGGGATTCCAGGCATTTCCGGTTTTCGCCATGCTGTTAAGCACGGTCAGCAGCTTTCGCATATGGGCGGTGAGGGCCAGTTCCTTGGGCTTCCCGGCTGCCAGCAGGCTCTGGTAAAACTCGCGGATCACCGCATTGCAGCGGGCAGCCACCAAGGCTCCCATGTAGATAACAGAGCGAACTCGGGCCCGGCCAACCCAGGCAGTACGCTTGCCTCTATAGCGGCCGCTGCTCGGCTGAATAGCGCCACACCTACCAGGGCTGCTATTTTCTTCCAGCTCAGTGTACCCAGTTCAGGCAGACCGGCCAGCAATGCTACGGACACCTATGGACCCACCCCGGGAATGCTGCGCAGGACTTCATCCATTTCCCGCGACACCGGACATTCTGTATCGCTTATCGAAGTTCGCCGTCCAGGTTCTTCAACTCCTGGCCCAGCCAAGTGATGTGGGCCTCGATGTGAGCACACACCTCTCTAAATTGCCGTGGTTCAGAGTGTCCTGATGTTCGTGAATACCTCTGACCTAATGACCCTGATTTTCGACACCATCCGCCCGTGTCCCTTGTTCAGCGTTGTGGCGTAGTCGTAAAGCACGCCATCCCAGCCCAGTTCCTCCGCCCCGTCGAACAGGTCCCGGACATCCTGGTACAGCCGCCCTTGGTTCTCCTTGACCACCAGCAGATAGTCCGCGCCCCGGTCCAGTATTCCTTGGGCAATCTCCTTCTGACAGCCCATGGCGTCGATGGTCACGATGCACCCATTCAACTCAAGCAGTTCCAGCAGGCGGGGTATGGCGGTGATTTTGTTGGATTTCTGATCCGTCTTCATCTGCCCCAGGGTCAGGGTGTTCGCCGAGGCCCAGGCACTGACCAGATTGATGGCCTGCTTGCCCGCCCTCTTGTCGTGGGGGCGTTCGCACATTGCCTGATCACCGTCGCGCAAAACAACGGGTTGCCTCACGACAGCCACGGGACATTCCGGATAATTGCCCAGCACATGGACGCCGCGGAAGGCAGCAACGACTGGCGTTCGCTCTTCGGTTCAGCCGAAAGACTACCTCACCACTTTTATCACGGAGACCTGCCAGCCGATGAACTGCAAACTCACAATCGGCATACCCGGGGGTGCCCAAGAACTCCTCAGGACAATGCAAGCTAGCGCCTGACTACAACCAGCCAATGGAAAACCGACAGCGATGCAGGTCATCCGCAGATGCCGCTGAGTGGACGCCGTCAGCATGCCGACCGACCCCGGGAAACCTAGCAAAAGGGAAGAGAACTGATTAAAAACAGATTCTGCACAATGAATCGGAAATAAGATAATTCATTGTGCAAAGCCCGGATGGGTCGAAGCTGACGGGTCATCACTCGAAGCAGGCAACTGCTGGCGAGGTACGTGTCCCGCGCCCCTTCTGGGGTCAAAACCGTGAGCGCCCCTTATCCGACCGGTCCACTCCGACCCCACCCTGCGTAACCCATGGAGCCACGATATCTCCCGGGCGGGTCGATGCCGGCGGGTTATCTTCCTGTACAAGACCACCCCGCGGGCGCAACTCATCTGCCCGGGACCAGAACGAACAGACAGGTAAGACACCGATGATGACCAACAGCCACATACTTAAGACAACCGGATACGGCTCGCCCAGTGCCGCCAGCCAACAGGCGGGCGGGCATTGCGCCGGGTCTATCCCGTGCCTGCCAACATCATCAGGCTTCCTGGGCCGCATGTATTTGCCGCATATCCCCGGAGCGCCGCCACCGGCATAACAGCAACGGACATCCGTTGAACGCAGAGACCCTGGCGGGTCGATGCCGGTGGGTTACCTGGAAAGTAGCCACCGGCGCCAGCTCATCCGCCAGGGTCTTTTCTATTTTCAAGTCGAGGAGGCCGGATCCGACATGACCTACCTGAACCACTTCATAGACTCACCGGTGCCGCAGTCCGAGCCGCTGGCGGGCATGGTCGCCAACAGCGCCGGAGGACAGGCCTACCCGGTGGACGACCTCACCCGGCTGCGCCGGTTCCTGGTCCTGGGGTCCGAGGGAGGCAGCTACTACGCATCCGAAAGGAAGCTGACCCTGGAGAACGCCCAGGCCGTGCGCCGCTGCATCGACTCCGGCGGCCCGGCCGCCGTGCGGGAGATTGTCGCCGTCAGCGAGGAGCGCCGCGCGCCCAGGGTGGGCCCGGCCCTGTTGGCCCTGGCCCTGGCCACGTCCCACGGCGACGGCGAGACCAGGGAGCTGGCCTTCGAGGCACTGCCCCGGGTGGCCCGCACCGGCAGCCACCTGCACGAGTTCGCGGGGTACGCCGACTCCATGCGCGGCTGGGGCCGCGGCCTGCGCCGGGCCATCGCTGGCTGGTATGCCGCCCGGCCCGTGGCCGACGCCGTCTACCAGGCGGTCAAGTACCGCAACCGCTACGGCTGGACGCACCGCGACCTGCTGCGCAAGGTACACGCCAGGGCCGAGGGTCCGCTGAACGAGCTCTTCGCCTGGGTCACCCAGGGGACACTGCCATCGGACGAGCCGGACCTGCGGCTGGTACACGCCTTTGAGCAGGCGAAGACCGCCGACGCCGACACCATGGCCGGTCTCATCCGGGAGCACCGGATGTCCTGGGAGATGGTGCCTGCGGAGATGATGGACCGAAGGGAGGTGTGGCAGGCCCTCTCCGAGGACATGCCGGTAACCGCCTACGTCCGCAACCTGGCCACCATGACCCGGCTGGGCGTGATCAGCCCCATGGACACGGCCTGGGCCTGCGAGGTGCTGGGGCGCATCGGCACCGAGCGGAGCCGGGTTCACCCCATCGGCGTGCTGTCGGCGCTGCTGACCTACCGGAGCGGCAGGGGCGTCCGGGGACAGCACAGCTGGGAGCCGGTGAGTCAGGTGGTGGACGCATTGGACGCCGCCTTCGAGCGGTCCTTCGCCCAGGCCCCGCAGACCGGCAGCCGCCTCTACCTGGGCATTGACGTTTCCGGGTCCATGGGCCACGGCGAGGTGGCGGGAGTACCGAACCTTACGCCCCGCATGGCCGTGGCGCGGCGGGAGCCGAACCACCACTTGGCAGCCTTTGCCAGCAGGAGCGGCACAAACACCGAGAACTGGCGGCAACCGCGCTCAACTGGGCCGACTCCGCCGACTTCTCGCCCACCGAACCGGGCCAGCGGGCCTGAATCCCGTCCGATGGACAAGACGATGACCGCCCCCTGCTCTATATGCAGGAGCTGACCCCCGGCACCCGCGCGGAGACGACTAAATGCTCCGACAATGTTGCCCTTTCCCCAACGCACTGTCCACAACATCCGCCGTGCCTTGGCCCGCGGGAGCTGGCCCGTTGGCGGTTACCCACTGGTCACCCACAGCTGCGGTCACAGCGTCAAGTACACCATCGGCATGAGCGACATCGCTCGCCTCCCCTGCCAGCCTTGCCAGATGGCCGCCGCTCAAGACAGAGCCATCCAGAGAAGCGCTAAGGCCGCCAGCCGCCCGGAACGCACGGACCCGGACGCAAGGAGAAACCCACCAGATAAGCCTGCAAGGAGCGATACATGCCCGGAGTATGCGAGGTCATGAAGCCAGGCCCACACTGCGTCTGTTACGACGGTCCGGACGAAGAATGCTGCCACTGCACGCTCGGCCTCGCCAACTGCTGGGACGACGAGCCCGACGAAGAAGGGAGCGAGGACAGCGCCTGACAGCCAGCATCCCCAGGCGATTTCGCTACTCGCAACCGCACCATGATGAGGCTCCACATCCACAGTATTGCCTGTGCAGGTCACAGTTGCTAACCTACAAACACGGCAACAGGAGAATCGCCGAGTGGCCACACACCGGTATCAACAGGCCAGCGAGCATTTCCTCGCGCAGGCCAAACAGGAACTCTCTAACGGAGATCTGGCGCAAGCATCCGAAAAAGGCTGGGTAGCTACTGCGCAAATCCTCAGGGCCATCGCGGAACAACGCGGATGGGACCACCACCGTCACCGACATTTCCACCGGGCAGCCAGCTGGATCCGTGCCGAAACCGGCGACGGCGAGATACGCCGGCTTTTCGATTCTGCCAGCGCCCTGCACGAAAACTTCTACGAGAACGACATGCCACCGGACGAGGTGGATGAAAGACTCGGCGACGTAGCGGCACTGATGGACAAGCTCCTACCATTGCTGAACCAGCCGCAGCCTCGGCCACTCTGATCCGTCGAGTAGCGAAATCGCCTTAGCATCCCGGACCCCTGACTACACAGCTACATGGCCATACAGCCATCACGGCCCACCACCCCCTGACTCTGCGCCCCACCAACAGCAGATGCAGGACTGAGACTCGCAGGCAAGTGCAGTCCGAGATACACACCGTCGCCAACAGGGATATGGACATCACCAGCCCCATGCCATAACCTGCTCACAACCCCCGCATGAGACGCAAGACCAGCCACGGCGACCACAAGAACTGCGGCATGACTACGAAAAACCCGATCCGGCCGGCGCAGCCAGGCTACCGCCTGTCGGACCCGCCCCGGAGAGAGCCGGACGAGGTGACCGCGTTCCGATACAACTATCAGCCTGGTAGCCACCAGTGACTCGCCAGACACTTCGGCAACCCCGAAACCACACACGTCGAGTACGACCTCTGGATCGTGGCCTCGCCCAAAGAGAACCGTTCGCGGGCCAGAGGGCCCGACCTCCTGGTAGCCTTCGGCGTCAGCCCGCACATGTACCACGAGCACAACGGCTACATCATCTCGGAACAGGGAAAGCCCCCGACTTGGTCATGGAAGTGGCCTCGCCCATCACTGCCGACAACGGCACCATCACCAGGCGCGACGAGTACGCAACCCTGGGCATACGGGAGCACTGGCGCTTCGACAGCACCGGCACCGACTACGGCCAGAAGCTTGCCGGCGACACCCTGGAGCGGGACTCATACCGTTCGCTCGAGATCACCGGGATAGCTCCGGATATTCTCCAGGGATACAGCCCGGTCCTGAACCTGCTGATAAGATGGGACCATGGCCAACTGGAGTGTCTGGACCCGGCCACAGAGGCACCCATCCCCAGCTGGGACGACGCCGACACCAGACTCCGGGAACTTGAAGACGAGAACCGGCGCCTCAGACAACAGCTCGAAGACGCCAACAACGGGTAGTCTTTCAGCCCAGGCTGATGCCTCAAAAGCTCCCACCTGATCCTTGTACCAGCCGGCATCCACAATCTCCCAACCCGACATTTCTGCCATACCGCCCAACCCGGAATACGATCCGCGGGACCATCTCCACGTCGAGATAGCCCATGCCGGAGCATCAGCGGCAACCGGAGCTGCTGCCCACCTGGCAGCGCTGCTGAAGGCCCGGGACGACCGTCTCACGTCGGCCATCGCTCGCCGCGGGCTTAGAAAGTGGCTGAGCGCCTCCGACGAAGGGACAGCCGCAGAGACCGCCGTATCCCGGCTACAGGCAGGAGGTTGATTCCAGCCCATGCAACAGCTACCGGACGATAGGGCAGCCGCCCTCGCAGCCGGCAACCAACGGCTGGACCAGATCATCGCCCGCATACCACTCATAAACCAGAGAATGGACCGTCTCGAAGACCGCCTCCTGGCCAGCCAGGAAACCCCCGCCCAGCGGCACGACTCACCCCTCCCCAGCGTAGTCAACATCACCGAGCGCTCGGACCAACTCCAGGACCGCACCCTGACCATTCAGGAAATGATCGCGAATCTCTCGGAACAAGTCATCCAGCTACAGGACAGTACCCGCCGCCTCTGGCTCTTCCTGGCCAAGCTCCACGGTTGGCCAGAGGGCGAGCTGGACGACACCCAGACGGACACGCTCACATAGCCATTCAACGTTCTCGCAACGCTTTGGCCAAAGACTCCGGCCCTCAGTTTCTCCATCACTCGGCGCCGGCCCACCAACGCTCAGGGCGGCCCAGCTCCGCCGTTTTGATGACAAACAGCCCATTGCGCCCCAGCCCGCGGATCCCCGAAGATATACAAGAGCCGCCAGTGTCTGACACACAGTAAACGGCGACGACGCCGACCCTGGCAGCTCACCCTCCTCCCTCTCCGGGACACCCACCCCATGCCAAAAGCCGCGATCTACGTCCGGGACCCCCTGGCGCCAGGCACCGCCATCATCTCAGCCGAGAACCAGGAGTCAGCCTGCCGCAACTACTGCCAAGCCAAAGGCCTCACCGTATCAGCTTTGTTCAGGGACACACCCGGTAACCGGGACGAGTTCACCAGAATGATCTCCCAAGCCACCCTGGACGGCAGCCCCATAGACTTCATAGTCGTCTGGAAACTCCTCCTGTTCTCCATATCCCTCGAGGAGACCATCGAACTCCGGGACAGACTCAGACAAGTCGGCACCAAACTTTTTTCTGCCACCGAAAGAGGAATCGACGACTAGCCCGATGCTCCTATAGAAGTCAAGAGGTGATTTGAGCTATCTGGTTGAGGTTCCGCAGGGTGGAGAATACCTCGCGGGCGACGTAGCGTTTGAGGCAGCGGATCACCTCTTTCTTGCTCATACCTTCGGAGGTGCGACGGCGCATGTATGCCCGGGTTCGTTCGTCATGACGCAGCCTGACGATTACGACGCGGTGGAGGGCCGCGTTGGCCTGGCGGTGGCCGCCACGGTTGAGGCGATGGCGGTTGGTCCGTCCCGAGGAAGCAGGAATGGGGTTCACTCCGCACAGGGAGGCGAAGGCGGCCTCTGTGCGGAGACGCTGGGGGTTGCTGCCAGCAGCCACGAGCAGGGTCGCCGCCGTGTCGGTCCCTATTCCGAAGCTGTCCACCAAGCCCGGGGCTACTTTGCTGGTGAGCCCTTTGAGCTCAGCCTCCAGGCCCTTTATCTCATTGCCGAGTTGATGGTAGCGGCGGGCCAGGGAACGAAGGGCATGCTTGGCCGCTGCGGTGGGACCGTCCAGGCGGCCGGGCCGGAAGCCCCTGCAGACAGAGACCAGGGCAGCAGTGGTGCTCCCACTGAGGGACTCCCTCAGCTGGGCTGGGGAGGTGACAATCAGAGCTTTCATCTGGTTGAAGGCCTGGGTGCGGGCCTTGACCGCCGAGTCCTTGGCGCCCTTGAGCATGCGGATCATCTCCACCTCGCCCTCTCCCGACTTGGGAGTGGCGTCGGCGACGCCGGCAAGCACCGACCGGGCTGCCGACTCGGCGTCGGTGGGGTCGCTCTTCCCCTTGCGATAGCGGGTCGCACGGTCAGGCCGGTTCACCTCCACTACGGTGAAGCCGCGACTGCTCAGGAAACGGGCGACTCCGGCGCCATAGGAACCGGTGCCCTCAATGCCGAAGGCCTGAACCGCTCCCAGCTCCAGCGACCACCGTTCCAGGTCCTGATAGCCACGGGTGGTAGTCGGCGTGTGGAACTCCCCCAGGCGGACACCGCGCTGGTCGATGGCCACCGCCACGTGCTTGTCCTGGTGGGTGTCCACACCGACCACCACCTGGAAGGAACTGCCGCCTTCGCGTACGGCGACTCCGGTCATGACAGCCTCCTCTCATCTGGTAGACTGCGCACCGGCAGGGCGAGCGGACAGGACTGCGATGGGACTTGGGGCCAAGCTCCTATTAAGTCACTGCTCGCCTTGCTCAGGGAGCTTGGGGGAGCCACCTCGAATCGAGTCGACAGATCGGGCTGAAGGCATGACGCCAGTCTCATAAGGGGTCAGGCCCGAGCCGAGGTGGCTCGGGATCCATCATCGCAGTCTCCTAACATCCCCCTGGACCAAAACCTGCAAACCCAGCCCCCTCACTTTGTACAACCATCGACAGGACCCGCCACCTTGCCACAGGGACTCCCTGTCATGACCATTACGCCCGCCGCCCACCGAATTCTGCACCTCCTCCCCTTCTTCTTGATTCTCAGCTGGATCGCCTCTTTCATCTCCGGCCCCACGTTTTTCGGCGACGACACGCCCCTGAGTGTCCTCCAGTTAGCAAACATCCTGTCCTCGGCCGGAGAGGTCCTATCTTTCATATCCCTGACCCTGGTAATTATCATCGTCCGCAAGATCACGTCCAACCAGGGCCTCAAGTACAGCCAGCTCACGCCGCGAGAATATGGCCCAACATTCCCATGTCTCAACAGCAACCGAGACCCAGGCTATATGATGCGGAGGGACTTCGAGGTGGTGACTGAGACACTTGTCCCGCGTCAACTATTCCTGCCGAATTGTCGTCAACTAGTTTTGCCGGTTCACCTCCTCAGCCGCAGCAGTCTCACCGCGTTGCTGTGCTGCATCAGTCCGGTAGCTGGGGACGTCAAACTCCAGGATGACGGAGTGGTGCACGACCCGGTCGATGGCCGCGGCGGTGGCCATGGGGTTGGCGAAGATGCGTTCCCACCCGGAGAAGACCAGGTTGGACGTGATGCCCAGCGACCGCCGCTCGTAGCGTTCGGCGATCAGGGTGAAGAGGACCTCGGACTCTTCGTTGCCCTGGGGCAGGTAGCCCAGGTCGTCCAGGAGCAGGAAGTCGAAGTTGTCCAGCTTGCGCAGTTGTCTGGGCAGGTCGAAGTCGCGCTTGGCGGCCAGCAGGTCCTGCACCAGGCGGTAGGCCGGTGCGAAGAGGACGGAGTGGCCCGTTTCCACCAGGCGGTGGCCCAGGGCACAGAGCGCGTGGGTCTTGCCGGTGCCGGGGAGACCGAAGGCCAGCACGTTGACGCCGTGTTCCACGAAACTGCCCTGGGCCAGATGGTCCAGCTGCTGACGCAGTGCCAGGGGCATCCGGTGGTGCTCGAAGGTCTCCCAGGTTTTGCCCGAGGGTAGCCGGGACGCCTGACGCAGCCGGTTGATGCGCCGGTGGCGGCGGTCCTCGGCCTCCTGCTCCAGCACTTCGAGGAAGGTGGACAGGGCGTCGCCGTGGCCAGCCCCGGTGAAACGGGCCACCGACTGGGCACCCATGGTGGGCAACTTGAATTCGCGGCAGAGCTGGCCGATGCGCTCCTGCATGACCCGGGTGTCGGTATCGATGCCGGTGTTGGTCATCCGCACACCTCCAATCCGGCCAGGCTGAGGGTCAGCAGACCGTCGTATACCTTCAGATCCGGCTTGCCGGACAGCACCAGCGCCGGAGCTTCGGGCGGCTTGGGCTCGGCCAGTTCCCGCACCTCGGGGTAGTCAAAGGGCTGACCCGCCTCCAGCAGCAGCGACAGGGCGCTGTCCACATTGGCCTCCATGGTGGTCGCCGACAAGTGCAGGATCCGCACGTACTCCACGTCGGCACGCTCCCCGCGCCACTGCTTGAGCGCGTCGTAGGTGAGCCGGAAGCGCATCGTGGGAAACAACTGCTCCCGGAAACGGTACCGGGCGAAGGCTCCCGGCTTGCGTACCAGGGAATTGATGACGTGGCGGTAATTGACGTTTACTTCTCCATCACCGCGCACCCGTGCCATGCGTTCCACAAAGTGGCCCTTGTAGTACACTTCCAGGTGATCGGAATAGAGGCGGATCTGTACCACCTTGCCAATGAGCCGGGACGGGACGCTGTAGCTGCGTCCCGCCACTTGGACGGTGCTCCACCGGCGCACCTTGGACTGGTAGTTGGCGTATTCCGGCATGGGAGCTGGCGGCAGGGGCCGTAGGCAAGCCATTTCCTGCTCCAGCTTCCCCCTCACCAGGCGATTACGCTTCTCAACCATCTCCCGGACGAAACCGGCGTAGTCGTCGGCGGTGTGGAAATCGCGGCTGCCGCGCAGGATGAGTGCTTGGTCCACGGCGTCTTTCAAACGGTAGTGGGCGTGCTCGGCGACGCCGTTTTCATGGCTCTTGCCGCGATTGATGCGGGTGGATCGGACACCGTAGTGATCCAGCAGGGCGGCATAATTGTCGTTTAGCGCCCGGCCGCGGCTGCGCTTCATCTCGTGAGTGGCGGCGGAGGTATTGTCGGACCTCACCACCTCTGGGACGCCGCCCAAGGCCCAGAGCGCATTCTGCATTCCCTGCTTGAGGGCCAAGAAGGTCTCGCCGGCGGTGACCTCGGCGTAACGCCAACCCGAGTGGCTGAGGATCAATTGGAATAACAGGTGGGGATAGGGCTCACCGGCGACGGTCACCCCCAAGGCGCTGCCGTGGGTGAAGTCGAACTGGGCCTCCCGACCCGGTGGGTGCTCCTGGGGGAAGTACACCTCCTGGTCCGGACCATTCAGCGCCCGCCAGTCCTGTAATCGTCGTTGCAGCGTCCGGAGTTGGGAGGCGCTGAACCTGCCGGGATGCTGCTCCTCCAGCCATTCGATAATTGTCGTAGCCTTCAGCTTGCCCTTGGGGTCCTCCCGCAACAGGGGCTCAATCTCCTCCTCCCACACCCCGTCGAAGGGATCGGGCCGGGTCCGCCACCAGCGCTCCTCGTTCGTCTCCGACGGCAATGGGCCGTCCTGCCACTTGCGCGCTGACCGCACGCACATCCCGGCCATCACGGCCGCCGTCTCCTGGGTTTTTCCTTCCATAAGTCTCTGCCTCAAAAGTCTGACTTGTCGGTCTTTGATCAAAATCCGGCACCTCCGTGCCGGACGATTTACACCATCCCAACCGGCAAGAATAGTCGACGTCAGAGGCATTCCTTATTGTCGTTAATCAACACTCCTCAAGAACCCCGAAAACCCAGCCTTCACTGGACCCAGACGGAAACCAAAGTAGTAACCAATGTGGTAACTAAGTTCGCGAAAGCGCTATTTCGTAGCTAAAACCTGCCTTTCGCAGTTCCCAGACCAGGTAGTCAACGGCTCACCGCCATCCAGTGGCACCATCACAAGCCGCTGTGTAACCCACCTCTCGCCAAGCACCTCTCCAGCCACTACAATCAGGGCAGAGGACGCATAGACCAATGACCACCATCAACAGCATCCAAGATTTGATCCAGCTTCTCCGTGACCAGCCACAGTGGGCCGACGAGCTCCGGGGGATCCTCTTTTCCGACGAGATCAAAGGCCTGCCCACTGCCGTCAGGGACCTGGCCCAAGCCGTGCGTGATTCCGCTGAACACACCGGACAACGCCTCGCCGCCCTAGAATCTCTGACCGAACAGCTTCCGGACAGGACACAGGCGGTCGAGACCAAGGTTGACGGCCTGCAGACTCAGGTGAATACCCTGGAGACCAAGTTGGACGGACTGGACACGAAGGTAGATGCCTTGGACACCAAGGTCGAAAATCTGCAGACTCAGGTCAATGTCTTGGGCACGACAACGGACACGCTCACAGGCCAGATGAACCACCTCCGTGGAGCAGAGTACGAACGCCGCGCCGAGAATCGGGCCCTCTACCGCACCCAGACCCAGATGGGTTTCCTGCAGCCCAGGACCATCATGGGTCCCCGGTCCGGCCTGCAGCCGGTTTTCTCCTCCGCCCTGGCCAGGGCCCGCGCCAGCGCGGCCCGGGAACAGCCCGAACTCACCGAGCAGAACAACTTCCTGAACGCGGACATCATCATCGCCGACATGGGCAACCCGGACACCAGGGAACGCCGGAGCCCGCCAGTGGCGTACGCCCTCTTCGAGGCCTCCATCACCGCCGACAGCGACGACGTCCAGAGAGCAGCAGCCAGAGCCCGCACGTTGGCCCAGACCATGGGCGTTCCCGCCACCGCCGCGGTCATAGCCGACAACGCACCCGAACTGGTACTGCAGGAAGCCCACGCCGCCGAGGTGCAGATGTTCCTCTCGCCCGACCGCTGATACAACACCGCCCCGCAACAGCCGTGTCCACAAGGTGCCGTCCCCGGAAGTGCGGAGTAGCCGGGCTGCCCGGCAGCCAGGTAGCTGTGTAGCTATGTAGACAGGTTCAGGTCCTGATCCGGCCAACTTTCCTTCCCTGTGGCGGCACTTGCCGCCTGCCAGCACCTGGCGGAAAACGCCCGGTTTTCGCCAGTGGCGGAAATGCTGACATTTCCCGCTTGTGACCCCCTGGCGAAAAAGGGTAGCATGGGGATATGCCCACCTACGGCTATATGCGCACCAGCCGGGACCAGGAGCCCGGCCATCCCGGCAGCGACCCCCATGTCCAGTGCCGCCAGCTCGTCGAGGCAGGCGTGGACCACGCGAGGATCTACGCCGACGTCGCGGCGTCGGGGGCCAAGGACTACAACAGCCGCGACCAGTGGCACCTCCTGAACCAGCAGCTCGCTCACGGCGACACACTGGTGGTGGCTGCCATCGATCGCCTGGGCCGGCGCTACCTCGAGACGATGTGGGCGATCTACGACCTGCAACGCCGCGGCATCAGGCTGCGGTCCTTGGCCGACAGCGAGGTGCAGTGGACCAAATACCTGGACGCCGACCCCGACTCGCCCGAGGCCTTCATGGGCAATGTCCTGGCCAGCATGGCGGCCTACGTGGCCAGCCAGGAGCGGCAGAACATCAGCCGCAGGACCCGGGCGGGGCTCGACGCCGCCAGGGCGAAGGGAGTGGAGCTGGCTCGGCCCCGGCGTCTCACCAACGAGCAGCTCGTCGCCAGCAGGCAGGACGTGGAGGAAGGTATGCCGGTGGCGGAGGTGGCCCGGAAGTACGGGGTGGCCAGGTCCACGCTCCGCAGCACCCTGGGCCGGACGGAATGAGGTTGCGCAGGGCGACGCCATATTCAAGAACACCTGCCCTCTCGGAGCAGGGAGTGGTCCGGATGACCCTGATTTTCGAGACAGCAGTCCGGTTCTTAGCGTTACACGGTGTAACGATATGAGGAAGATCGCCGCCTGCTGGACCTGTGGCCGCACCTTCTGGGTGTGGCGGCTCAGAGAGCGCAACTTCTGCTCCGGCAAATGCCGCGTGCGCCATCACCGTTCAGCTCTCAGGAAACCCAGTAGGTCGACCTCAGGCAGAACGCCCACCGGCGTGGGGTAGGTCAGTCGGCGACATCGGAGCTGGTGAGCATGTCGAAGTCGGCACCGGGTAGCATTTTCAGGTCCCCATTGGAGAGGGCTTGGTACAGCGTCTGCCTTCCCGTGAGCATGTAGGGCAGGAAGACCTCCTCCACGGTGACCATCTCCGTCTCGATCAGTGCCATCTGGGCGAGTATCCATTCCTTGATGATCCGCCAGCCGGTGCGGTTGGCCTGTTGCATCCGTGCCCCGGGGTTCGTCTTCATCACCTGGTCCCGGGTTAGTATCTCGAAGACTGCATCGGTGTTGATGGGCAGGGAGAAGCCCATGGCTCCCTTGGCCGTCTCCATGCGCCATTTCAGGCCGGTGGCCATGCCTCCGGGCCCATAGTGGGTGAGGATTTCAGTGGCCCCTTTCTTGACGAGAATGGACATGATCTCGGCCGCGGTCTGCTCGGCCCGGATCTTGGTCGTGTAGTTCAGCAGTGGCACGGCAACGCTGCTCCCCTCGAACCGGATGTTCATCATGATAGCACCGTGCCGACCGCTCCCTCGGGTTCCGGCCAGCCAGTTGTTCGACGGAAGCGAATAACTCAGTTCCTGATTTCAGTGTGAGATACCCGGGAGAACTGGTTGAAACGCCTCCTCCGGCGTTGCCGCTGCCATGTCCGATAAATGCACTTATCAGACATGGCAGGGGACTCCCCAGCAGCCGCAAAAACCCGTCGTGGAATTCAAATTGACAGATCATTGGCCGATGACTAGATTCTGAACGACTTCGGGAGGGCTATATGCGACTGATCTCCCTGCTGGTCGTCGTTCCGACCATCATATTCACCCTTGCCTGCGGGGCCGATAACACCACCCCGGGGCCGACACCGGGAACCCAGGCGGCTTCGCCGACCGCTCCCCAGGAAGCGCCCGCCGGACTTACCGACACCCCCGGTGCTGCATCCATCTCGTCGCCTACTCCGGAAGCGGTGGCCACCCCCACCACATCAGCCCCTTCCGCACCGAGGGTCGAACCGACGCCAGCGCCGGAACCGACGGGAACCCGGGAGCCGACACCTCCTCCGGCCGCAACATTCACACCGGTCCCTTCGCCAACGGCTGCGCCGGAGCCGACGCCCACTCCCACATCTGTGCCTACTCCTGTGCCCACGGCGACACCTGCACCGGTGGTCACTAGGTTGCCAACCACACCACCGATGACAACACCAGCAGTCCTGCTCCCGGGGCAGAGGCTCACCCTCACGATCACTGTGGCCGAAGTCCCCAAGGACATCCCCGATTACGACCGGAGTGACTGGAAACACTGGACCGACGCCGATCGAGACTGTCAGGACGCCCGGCAAGAGGTCTTGATCGAGGAAAGTCTCGACGCGGTCACCTTCGAAACCGACAGGAAATGTAGAGTGTCAACCGGCCGCTGGTGGGCACCCTACTTGGCACACCACCTCGGCAACCCGGGCCACATCGACGTCGACCACCACGTCCCGCTCAAGAACGCCCACCTGTCGGGCGGGTGGAGGTGGGACGCTGCCAGGAAGGAGGCTTATGCCAACTACTTGGAGGACCCTGATCACCTGATTGCGATCAGTTCCCGGCACAACCGGAGCAAGGGTGCTCGGGGGCCTGACGAGTGGAAGCCCCCAGACCAAGCATCATGGTGCCAGTATGCGCTCGCCTGGACGGAGATCAAGCATAGTTGGGAACTGACGATGACCCCCTCGGAGCATGTCGCCGTCGCGACGATGCTGGGGACCTGCGACCAGCCGCCAGAGATCAAAATAGAAGCTGCCGACCACCCCGACATTCTGGCTGGCGAAGATAAGACGTCGCCAACGGACATGGGCGCCCTCGCGATGTGGGACGACAACGGCAACGGCCGGATCACGTGCGCCGAGGCCCGGGCCCACGGCATAGCACCGGTCCACCGGGGACACCCGGCCTATGAGTACATGCGGGACGCGGACGGCGACGGGGTGGTGTGCGAGTAGAAGAAAATACAGCAAAGTTCGCGGACCAGGGGGTGCTGGCCAGCACCCCCTGGTCCGGCTGTTCGGTTCAACATCTGGAGGGTTCCCTGGGAAACACCCGGGCGATTTTGCGGTACGCATAAGGGCTGTTCTGGAGAGCGGATGTAATTGAGGGGCACAACACACAGACTATGTGCTGCTGGAACTTCGTCCGTCTTGTCCCTTGTTAGAATTTTCATACATGGCTACGCTATAGGCAGGCTCGCTAAGGAAAGGAGTAACCCATGGCTGTCACAGAACCCACTAGGCTACTAGACTACTTCGCGGCTCAAGCAATGGCCGGGATACTTGCGGGACGTACTGCCGCACATCCACCTGAGGCGAAACAATTGGCAGAACGAGCCTACGATTACGCCAGGGCGATGATCGAGGAGCACGACAGGGAGATGGAGAAAGTAAGCGAAGCTTATGCTGAAACGTTGCGAGGCTCCCCGCCTTAGACATCACAAGATAATCAGCGGTCACGGCACGACTTATTCTATCCCTTGGCCGACTTCCACTGTTTCCCGGAGACCAATTCACACTAGGTAATTGGAGGAGACATGAGCGAGAATGGACCACGCCGGATTTATCATGTCTATGAGCAAATCCAAGGCTGGAATGAGACGAGGTCAATACCAGCAGACCGTCACGAAGGTGGTGGTGATGACGATCCTTTGCTCTTGAATGTCGGGGAGGAGATAGTTGCCAGGTTTAACACCGGAACATATATCAGGTTCTTTTTCGATGAGCAGCATTCCGATCCCCCAATCAAGTTTGATTGACATCCCCGCATAGTAGTGGCCTGACAAAGCATCTTGTGGGATTTTGGAAGCTATCCGCTTTCCCGCGCCACTTGCGCTTATCCGCGAGTCACCCCGGGAATTCCTGCCTCAGCCAGCTTTGCACACTCCTCTCCCGTGGGCTATATATTGAGGCGTCGCTTTCCAAAATGTAACTGTACGGCGGTAGCATGGCGTCCAGGCTCCAGAAACTCCCAGACTACTTCACCGAAGATGAGGCCGTCGCCCTGGTCGAAGCTGCGCCTAGCTACCCCACGCGCATGGCCTTACGGATCATGCTCAGGACCGGTCTGAGGGTGTCCGAGGCATTGGCACTGCGGCAGGTTGACCTGCGCCTGGACCAGGATCCCCCGATCATCGTGGTGCGGGCCGACTCACCGGGCAACAAGGCAAGGAAAGGCAGGGAGGTGTCGGTGCCCGCGGACCTAGTGGAGAGTCTCCGAGATCTGGCGTCATTTCATTCCAAGGACCATTACCGGCCGATGATTGACGTTTCGCGACAACGGATCGGCCAGGTAATGAAGGAGGCAGCCAACCGGGCAGGGATTGACCCGGCCAGGGCCCACCCCCACGCCTTCCGACACACTTACGGTCGGAACTGCGTCCTCCGAGGCGTTCCGATCCCAGTGCTGCAGAAATGGCTGGGGCACGCCTCGATGGTCGACACGCAGCGCTACGTGGAGCTGGCCGGGGCGCACCATGAATGGGTTAGCCGGCTGTGAGCCAAGATGAGCGTATTTGTTGAGCGCCTCCCAAGAGCTGAAGGGGCGAGCTTGGGGATCTCGCACAAAAACGCCCGTTTATTGGGCACCAGTAGATAATGAAACTCAACATCCCGTAAGTCGACAAATCTACTCACAAAAAAACAGAGGCTATCAATGGAAGTCAGTCTTTCCGAAGATTTTCTGTCGGACCTCTCCGGCCTCAGCTCTGGCCTGGAAGGAAAATGCAGAACAATTCTTCGTGCAGCGCAGAGGCAAGACGCGAGAACTATGAGGACTGAAGCTGCCCCGGGCTGGCGGGTCCATCGCTTGAAATCCTCGCCGTTTATCTCGATTTCAGTTGATATGAACTATCGCATGCTTTGCACGATCGAAGGAGAACGGTTTCGGGTATTTAGGGTCGTCAAGCACGATTTGGCGGATGCGGCGCATATCAACAGGAACGCCAGCTTAGAAGTCCCTTACGACATCTCCGATGACAAAATACAGGCTGAGCACGTATTCGATGCTCTGGTGGCTCTGGGTCTTCCCCAAGACCAGGTGGATGCGTTCCGAGGTGTTACCGATGAGGACGGATTCATCGATGCTCTGTACTCGGTAGACATGGGTATACAGAGCTTCGCCCTTTCCCTCTACGAAACAGCCGGAATGATTATTCCGCGGTCAAAGTACACCGTTTTTGACGGCAGCAAGGAGTTTGAGGAAGCCTTGCGCGGAGACATGGAGCAATGGGAACTCTACTTGCATCCCTCCCAAAGGTACGTAGTAGAACTCCCTGTCCAGCACAGGATAGCCGTCCGAGGGTCGGCAGGTACCGGAAAAACCGTGTGCGCATGGCACCGGTTGGGGCTCTTGGCCTCCCAGGGACACTCTGTTGGATTTGTCTGTGCCAACAAGAGAATTCTTGAGGTATCAAGGGACATGCTGGAACGGTTGGTCCAGGGTACTGGTACAGACTGCTATTTCCTGATACCTAGCTCCAGAGATGAGCTTGTCGAGCTCGCAGAAGAGGTCGAGCATGTCGTTATCGACGAAGGTCAAGAATTTACCCCAGCCTGGTTCTCGCACCTGGGTCAGGCATTGTCCGACAGAAACACCGGTATAACCTTGTTCTTTGACCTCAACCAGATCGGAGGAAATATCCCTTCGGGGGATTCGGCCCGATTCGAGGAAAGGTTAAATTCGTGGCACTCCAGCATTGGCTCCATACCCAATATCGCCAGGATGCCTTTCCATATCAATTACAGGAACTCAAGAGAGATCGTCGAATTCTACAGAAACTCCCTGGACGGGGTGCTTCCCGGTGACCTCGCATCGAACTTGCCCATTTTTGAGGCAGGACAGGTTGTCTCCGAAGAGATCAAAAACAGTGAGGAACTCGGAATTCGGATCGCAGCCGCGATTCGGGTATTCCAGAAGGACTATAAGGATAACGATATAGGCCTGATCATGAACGGTTCCGCAAGGGAGCATGTGAGGGATATCTTGGCCCAGCTTAACAAATTCGGCATCACCACCTCGCCTGATTTGCACGACAGGGAAAGGATACTGATCACATCGCCCAGGGACGTCAAGGGACACGAGAAAAAGGCAATAATACTCTGCACTCCACCTATTGGGGGCCGGGTAGGCAAGGTGGGTCGTGCTATAGATGTGTACGTGGGACTCACCAGGGCCCGGGACCGGCTGATCGTGTTTCAGATGCCATAGGAGCTAAGGGTCATGTTGAGAGAGTTCAAGCCAAAGAGAAAAGAACCCGACCGCATCGAACCGCACGAAATAGCAGCGCTATTTGAAAAAGGGGAATTCAGGAAAGCCCTTGCGCACTGCCGTAAAACGGGCTACTCACTTGATGAATTCTCTGAATCCCTGACCAAAATGGCCAAGAAGATGATTGGGCCAAGGCCCGGGGAATTGCTGGCATTGGTCCACAAACACAATATCGAAGTTGGCTATGATGTGCAGGCAATTCTGAGGTCTCAGTTTAGAATCAGAGATTATCACGGCTTCCTGAAGAACGTGCACCGATTTGAGGCGCACGGGGACTTTGAGTCGGAGATTGAGACTGCGCTCTCACACTTAACCAGGCCCGAGGAGGCGGAAGCCTGGCGAACTAAGTTCGCTCAATGTGCTTCCAAGAACTCCAAGGAAGCTCTCCAAGTCGATAACTGACATAAGGGGTCTTATACGAAGGCGAGCCAATGGCCACGCCCGTGCTCGGGAGAGCAACACCGGCGACGACTGCGGCAACCTGGAAACTCAGCTCGACAACCTGACGGAATTCGATCTCCGAGATGAGTTCAGCTACGAATATGTTGTGAACGGCCGGGCCATGCCAGAGACCCGTCGGCTCTCCCCTGCTGCGTTTGAAACACGCCCAATCGAGCCAGGCCGTTTTTGAAATCTCTCCGCACCTTGCCAAGGCCCCGCCCCATAGGCGACACTCGCCTGCACAAAGCATCGGACAACGCCATGCTCATCCTGCACACCGCCGCTGTTGAAGGAAACCTCGTCCTGTGGGGAGAGGACTCCGAACAACACCTGACGCCTCCCGACCGGCACGTTGTTGGAGAACACCCCTACGGAGCGCAGGCTCGATTCCTGGCCGAGGCGATAGGCCTCGAAATGGGCGACAATTGCTACGGCAGCGCAATCGCCTGGCTGCCCAGCCAGGGCGACGCTCCCGTGCCGTCCAGCCCCTTGGCCGGCCTCACGCCCAGATCGCGAGCCAAGCCCCGCATCAGACCGTGGACCGTAACAGCGCTCCGATTGAGGCCGGACCAAGCCGGCACGCTGCTGCAGGCGTGCCACCAAAGGCTGGTCCTGAAACCTGGCGTCGCCATCGGACCGGATATGGCCTACTGGACTCACGCCCTGCAGCTGGCGGTCTCCATTACGGCGCGACAGCAATTTTTGCCGAGCCTGTCAGAACGGGGCGGGCAGACCGTGGCGACCTGGATTTCGGTTTTCATCGGCGAGGACGCCCGCCGCTTGGCTGAGCTAGCGGCACTGATGCCGGCGTCGGCCAGGGCGCTCACGGATTCAGGGGACACCGAACCGCCGGCCACCGCGGCCCAGGCCGTCCTCCGCGAGTTCCTGACGGCACAGGTTGACCACTTGGCACGCTCCAGAGCGAAATCCGAACACCGGGCGCAACCTCGGTTCGACTCTGCCCACGACGCTTGGCTGTCCGCCCTTTCCCTGTCCGATCCGGCCGTGCGGAGCGATCCGGTACAGCTCCAGCATCTCCGCCGCCAGGTCGCCGAGTGGCAGAGACCACTGGCCATCGCCGCCAACTCTCCCTACCGGCTCTGCCTCAGGCTGGAGGAGCCGCCGGAACCCGATCCTGAGGACGAGGCAGCGGCCATCCGGCAGGACAACTGGTACCTGCGCTACCTGCTCCAGCCCCACGCCGACCTCTCGCTGCTGCTTCCCGCCGAGGCCGTGTGGAAGAACCGGGTCAACGGCCCTCACCAGGACTTCAACCCCACCGAGTTCCTGTTGAGCTCACTAGCCCACGCCGGGTCGGTGTGTCCACCCATCACCGAGAGCCTGAAGCGCAAGCAACCTGCCGGATACCGGCTGAACACCGAGGAGGCCTACGGGTTCCTGGAAAGCCAGGCCGCAGCGCTGCAACAGGCCGGGTTCGGCGTGCTGCTGCCCGCCTGGTGGACCCGGCAGGGCGCCAAGACCAAGCCCGGCATCCGCGCCAGGGCCAAGACCCCGGCCATGCAGGGCGGCTCCGGCCTCAGCATGACCTCCCTGATCAATCTCGACGTCGAGATGGCCCTGGGCGACCAGCCCATATCGGTGGAGGAACTGGAGGAACTGGCCGAGATGAAGGTGCCGTTGGTGCGGTTCCGGGGCCAGTGGGTGGAGATCAATGCCGACGACATCCGGGCGGCAGCCGATTTCTGGCGCAGCCGCCAGGAGGTCAGCCTGCGGGAAGTCGTGCAGATCGGGCTGGGCGCCGACCAGCGGGCCCAGGACGACAACGTCTCCCTGGCGGCCGACGACTGGCTCCGTGATCTCCTGGAGCGCCTCCAGCAGAAGGGCCGGATCGAGCAGATCGACACCCCTCAGGACTTCGCCGGTCAGCTCCGGCCCTACCAGCAGCTGGGCTACTCGTGGCTGGCCTTCCTCCGGGACTGGGGGCTGGGAGCCTGCCTGGCCGACGACATGGGCCTGGGCAAGACGGTCCAGACCCTGGCCTCCCTGCAGCAGGACCGCCAGCAGGGCAACGACCGGCCCAACCTGCTGGTCTGCCCGACATCCGTGATCAACAACTGGCAGCGAGAAGCCGCAAGGTTCACGCCGGACCTGGCCGTGCTGCTGCACCACGGTCCCAACCGCCAGGAAGGAGACGCATTTCGAGAGGCGTCCGACGGCCAGCATCTGGTCATCACCAGTTACGGCACAATGAACCGGGATCGGGACCTGCTCGGCTCGGTTTCTTGGCGAGCAGTCATACTTGATGAGGCCCAGAATATCAAGAACCCGGCGTCCCAGCAGGCCCGCACCGCACGGGGACTCCCGGCCGATTACCGCATCGCCCTTACCGGCACGCCCGTTGAGAACCATGTTGGCGATCTCTGGTCCATCATGCAGTTCCTGAACCCCGGCCTCCTGGGCTCCCCAGCCGAGTTCAAGCGCAACTACTTCCAGCCCATCCAAAACGACCGGGACGGAGCGGCGGCGGCCCGGCTCCAGAAGGCCACCGGACCCTTCATCCTGCGCCGCCTGAAGACCGACCGGTCCATCATCGACGACCTACCGGACAAGAACGAGACCAAGCAGTACTGCAACCTGACCAGGGAGCAGGCGACCCTCTACCAGGCCGTGCTGCGCGAGGCGGAGACCCGGTTGGAATCCGCCGAGGGCATCGAACGCCGGGGTTCGATCCTGGAAACGCTGACCAAGCTCAAGCAGGCCTGCAACCACCCCCGCCAGTTGCTGGGCGACAACTCCGCCATAGACGGCCGCTCCGGCAAATTGGCCCGCCTGCAGGAAATCCTCGACGAGCTGCTGCCCGCCGGTGACCGGGTACTGATTTTCAGCCAGTTCGCCGAGATGGGCACCATACTGCAACAGCACGTGCAGGAGACCTACGGCCTCGAGACCCCGTTCCTCCACGGCGGCGTCACCCGGAAACAGCGCGACCGGATGGTGCAGCGCTTTCAGGACGACCCGGACGGCCCGCAGGTGTTCGTCCTTTCTCTCAAGGCCGGGGGCTCCGGCCTCAACCTGCCACGGGCCAACCACGTCATCCACTACGACCGTTGGTGGAACCCCGCCGTAGAGAACCAGGCCACCGACCGGGCCTTCCGCATCGGCCAGACCAGGGACGTTCACGTCCACAAGCTGATCTGCGCCGGCACGCTGGAGGACCGCATCGATCTGATGATCGAAATCAAACAGGAAACCGCCGACCAAGTGGTGGGAGCCACCTCGGAGCGGTGGCTCACCGAGCTCTCCAACGTCGAACTCCGGGATGTGCTGGCCCTCAGCGCTAACCCGGCCGGCTGATGGATGACAGCCAACCCCCCGAGGCAGGAACGGCGATGAGTAACAACGACTACCTGTACACCAAGCCAATCGAAGTCAGAGGCGGCATCAGGGCCGGGTCGAAACGCGGCGCATTCGGATCCAGCTGGTGGGACAAGCGGTGGTTCCAGACCCTGGAGGAATTCCAGATCGGAAGCCGCCTCGACCGGGGCCGTTCCTACGCCCGCCGGGGACAGGTCATGTCCATCGACGTCCAGCCCGGCGGCGTCACGGCCAAGGTGCAGGGCTCCCGCAAGCGTCCCTACAGCGTGGGCATCGAGGTCCGCACCATAAGTACGCCGGACTGGGAACGCCTCCAGGCGGCCATGGCGGAACAGCCGATCATCGCCGCCAGCCTGCTGTCGGGGCGCATGCCGGACAACATCGAGGACACCTTCCGGGCCGCCGGACTGTCCATGTTCCCTAACCGGCAGAGGGACCTGGAGACGGACTGCTCGTGCCCCGACTGGTCCAACCCATGCAAGCACGTTGCTGCCGTGTATCTGCTGCTGGGCGAGGAGTTCGACCGGGACCCCTTCCTGATCTTCCGGATGCGGGGCATGGACCGGGAGAGCCTGCTGGGCCCGGAATTCCGCCGCTCGACCCAGACCCTGGAAGTACCCATACTGCCTGCCGAGCCCCTGCCGCCGGAACCCGGGGAGTTTTGGGCAAACCCGCTGACGGCCCTGCGGGAAAAGGACCATGCGGGCCCGGCCGTCACACCCGACCTGGCCGCCGCCCTGCCCCAGCAGCTGGGCCGGTTCCCGCTCTGGCAGGGCAACCTGGAATTCGTCCCGGCGATGCAGGACATCTACCGGGCCGCCTCGCAACGGGCTGTCCATCTCCAAATGGGGCCGTGGGAACCGCCTGACTACCCAGCACCGGAGAGCGAGGCGGCGTAGGCATGGGACACAACCGCGACTCCCGCCGCCAGCGCTTCAACGACGGGTTCGAGGTGTTCTCGGCCTGACGATACGGCACCCAGTGCGACGCATCTCGAGGGAGCGGCGCGCCCGTTGGTTGAGTCGCCGAGACTGGAGGATGCCGAGAGGGGCAACGACCGGGCTATAAGCTCCAATGCCAAGGGTGGCACTGGCCTTCCTGCGACCAGAACGCTCCTTGCTTGAACCGTCGTTGTAATACTGGGGTCGCAAGGTTGGATTCCAAGGTCTGGATCCGCCGGAGGACACCGGACCAGCGATGATTTGGAGGCCGGGCATAGAGGGCTGGACTTGGCCCTATCGGCGGGAGTTCTGCAGTCCGGCCCGCCCGGGGCCGTGGACCAAGTAATCTCCGGGGTCCAGACGGTTGAAGTTACACCTCGCACAACCGGTGTTCTGGAACAACAACCGCCGGGCGGGTAACCGAGGCAAGCAAAGGTGCGACGCTTGACTCACCGCTTCCCAACCGCACGAGACCCTGGCAGGGTTTGTATCACGTCGTGATACAATTACGCTGGCGCGGGTTCGACGTTCGCGCTCCCTGGAGATGGATATGCCGACTGTGGCCATCGTAGGCCAATACCAATTTGTTATCCGAACCAGGGAATTTGATTTTGAGCCGCCCCACGTCCACGTGCGCGTCGGGAACGAGGACTGGGCGCGGATCCTGCTGGACAACGGCGAATATTCTCATGAGCCGCCTCCGGGACATTACCGGGCGATCCTCGAGGCTTTCGACGCCCACGCGGCCACCATCCGGGAAGAGTGGTTCCGAATTCATGCGAGGTGAGGAGCAATGGCCACGACCCTAGTGAAAAATGCTGACCGGATGATGTCATCCGCCTCCGTGCTGGACGGGGGGATCGAGCTGACTTTCGTGGATGGATGCTCGGGGTTGATCCCGTTCAGCGACCTGCCCGAAATTTCGGAGGGTGGGGGCCTCAAGGAACTGGAATTGCCCACGCCATATGAACTGGTCCTGTCCACGGTTGGAGGCGATAAGTCCGAGGTCCCCTGGGACTTCGCCCGCCACTACTGCGATCCGGCCTACCGGCCGCTGATAGAAGCTCAGGCCAGGCAGGCACGTGAGAGTCTGGGTGGGCGTATCCGGGAGCGCCGCGAGGCGGCCGGTTTGACCCAGGCAGAGTTGTCGTCTCGCGCGGGGGTCGGCAGAGTGACGCTCACCCGCATTGAGAGGGGAGAGCATAGCCCGCGAACCGAAACCCTCACTGCAATCGCGCGCGCCTTGGAAGTTGAGGTTGAGGACCTGATCCTGCCAGCAGCTCGTCGGAATCGATGACCTACATGCGAAATGATGCTGGACCAGTTCTGCGGACGCGTAGCCGCTTTGCTGGTTTGGCAGTCGTGGTTCTTCACGCTGAGCGTGGTGATAGAACCCAAAAGGCGGCCTCAGCGGTAAGAACGGACCTTGTGCGAATCAAGAACGCCGTGCCAGTTCCCCGCTCACGCGGACGGCATTGGTAAAGGTAGTCTGCCGTTTCTACATTGCGACAATTGCGGCTGGACATTGACTGAGGACGCTTTGAATGGGAATTATTTACTTGACTGCGCAAATTCTATATGGTATAATAACATCGTTGCAAGAGAGAGCAAAAACGATGTTATAGAGAAGTCTCACAATGTCCACCATCTCCGCATATGAGTTCTTCAAGTCCTTCTCCGACGAACGCTCCGCTATCGAATACATTGAATCCCGCCGTTGGGCTGATGGTGTCACTTGCTCCTACTGCGATAGCACCCGCACTTCCCGGCATAAGGACTACCGCTATCACTAGTGCAAGGACTGCCGTAAGAAGTTCACTGTCCGCACCGGTGGCTCTATGCCATGTACTTGCTACAAACCGCCCGCAAGGGTGTCAGTAGCCTGCAACTGTGCAAAGAACTTGGTATTACCCAAAAGTCTGCTTGATTCATATTACATCGTCTCCGCGAGGCTTGCAATATAGAAAGCGAGCAGATGGACGGGGAAGTGGAAGTTGACGAAGTATACATTGGCGGCTTGGAGAAGAATAAACACGAATCCAAGAAACTCCGTGCCGGACGTGGCGCGGTCGGCAAACAACCTGTGCTCGGTATGCGCGAGAGGGGTGGCAAGGTAACTGCCAAGTCTATTCCTGATACCAAGCGCAAGACCATCGAACAGGAAATAGAAGCCAACGTTGCGAGCGGCGCAACTGTCTACACAGACGAATTCGCCAGCTACCAGAACCTCGGTAAGCGGTATGACCACCAGCATGTCAACCACTCCGCCAAAGAGTACGTCTACGGGATGGCTCACACCAACGGCATAGAGAGCGTTTGGGCCGTGATGAAGCGCGGTTTCAACGGCGTCTACCACCATTGGAGCGTCAAGCACATGGACAGGTACACCGACGAATTCACCTTCCGCCTGAATGAGGGCAATGTTAGCCGTGATACAATGGAGCGGATAGACAAGCTGGTAGACGGAGCGTTTGACAAGAGGCTCATCTTCGCCGCGCTCACGGAGTGACAAGGATGGAACAAGACGGCAAGCTAGACCTGGATGCACTGGACGAAATCACCGATAAGGTGCTTGCCTACCGGCCTCGACCGCCACAACCGGAAGCTGACATGACTATTCTTGATGGAGAGCCGGAAGCTAGTTTGAGCGACATTCCAGAACCATCCGAATCAGAAAGAAAACGACGAGCATCTGAAAAGAGAAAGTGGGAAAGCGGTAAACCCGATAATCCCATAAAGCCGCCCAAGCCGCCCAAGCCGCCCAAGCCACCCAAGCCTCGCAGGTCGTAAGCCGGAGCAATGAACGCTCCGGCTTTCTCTTTTCAAGTTAGTCAAACAGCCCATTCTTGTACTGGAACCCGTAGAACCAATCCCCATCGGCGTCCTGTTCCAACTGGGATCGAATATCCTTCTCGCCTTTGCTGGTTTGGGCGACTGCCTCGCATTCCAGTATGTATGAGGAACTTTTGACTGCCGTGGGCGGATAGATTTTCAGAATTTCCACGTTGCCCTTTTCCTTATTCAACCCGATTACCTTGTCCACAAGGTCTTCACAGGTGAAATCGTCAAAGGACTTGAATGTTGTATCGTCAACCGCAGCCAATGCGATGATGGCGATTACGATAGCAACTCCGTTGACTGCCATACCAGCGATAGCCATACGCTTGCGTAGTCCACGCCTGCAGTTTCGGATGAATCCCCAAGTGGACACCGGCAAGCCAATAATGGGGACGGCTATGCCAGCACCCATAGGTGGGATGAACACGACCACAATGCCAGCCAATCCAATTAGCGTCCCTATCAGACCCAGGCGGGAACCGCGTTGCGGTACAGGAGTGGGCATCGGAGTCGGTGCGGACACGGGTTGCCCGCAGGAGTTACAAAACTGAGCGGTGGCGGTATTCTGGTGTCCACAGGCGGTACAGTAGGTCATACCGGGAACCCCCTTCGCTGGCACACAAGATAGGACTACCTGCCACAGTGTTCCCACCCTGATACAGACCGACAAAGGGGGCGCGTTGCGCCCTGTCTTGTGTCCATTGATATTTGGTTAGGAAGATAAAGTGAGATTAGCGGCTCGTCTAGGTAGCGACAATACAGGACTTCTCAAATGCAAAGATTGTAAAGAGAGACACAAAGACTTTATATGTTGCAATGCGGCGATTTTCGTGCAGCCTCAAAGACTAACGACCAAGTTGGGCTGTCCAACTTCCCGTGATAGTTGTCCCAACTCAGTGATATACAAGAAACATCCCATCCTTGCTCAATAGCAATATCGAATGCTCGTGGCCCTTCTTTTCCATCTCCGACAAAGAAGATAGTTGGCGGTCTTCTAAAGTTGCTCACTTGGAATACATCAATGCCATTTTCGCGTAGAACGTCCGCCTTCTGTTTCAAAGCCAAGTCAACCACCTCATCCTCGTTGACCGTTGTTTCCTCATCTTGTACGCTCTTGCTCTCACTTGCCATGCTCAATCACCTCGTATAGTAAATTGGAGTGCCAAATTGATGCCAACCATCGAACTGCGAACACCTACTTCCTTCCTGTTCTTTGTCGCGGCGGCTGTCGCTACCTACTACTCCATCAACCAGCCCGCTATGACTCCCTTTGCTCAATCTGCCTTCTGCTTCTTCGCCGCCCTCGGCCCAATTAGATGGATAACGGACGCAGGTATTGCCATCTTGAGCCAAAAGGATAATGAGTCCGCCGCAATACAAAAAATACAAGTGTTTTCCTTGTACGGGCAGGGCATTCTGGTCGCCGCTGGTGCAGGTGTCGGTTCGTTTGGCATCACCAGCGCACCACTCTGACCAACGCGCAGGTTTGCGAAGTTAAATCAGTAATTCTCCTTTGAATAGCCCTTCTTGGCAGCGCCCCTTGGAGAAGTGGACTTGATCCCTGTCGAATAGACCAGGCAGAGTATGCGGCAACAGCCCGTTTGAAGGAGATCTCCTCAGCCTTGGGCAAGCCAGTCCGAAACAGGCAGAGCAGGCCCGACGGTTTCCAACTTACTTCCACCTGGCAACCGGACCGGCAAGTATACCCAGGTAAGGCCCAGGGTGTTGCCTTACCGGACAATGGAACTGCCCACTTAAAAAATCCTTGACAGTGTTTTGGAGCGACGACTATCGTTGAGGATATTTGTTGGGAGGCTTGTTAAAGCTGGCGGACGAGGTTCTCGCCGGGCCTCTAAAAACGGCCGTTCGTTGAGCGGAGAAGAACGCCATGCACGTCTGCCTGGCAGGCGCCTGCCCCAGTGCAGCAGCACGAAGATGGTGGTCACCAACCAGGACGACGCTTGGGGAAAGGACCACGCCATCAACTGAGGTGTCTGCGGCCGCCGGGTGATCGCGTCAGGACTCACCCGGAAGGGACTGTCGCGGCACGGCTAAAGGGCGGACACAGCGTCTGCCCTTGGCTGCCAGGGCTGCCACTCGACGGCAATCTCCATTTCGCCGCCCAGGGTGCGGGCCGCTTCGCTGCGCGACACCAGGGAGCCCCCGCCAAGGCGCCGTTCGCCGGACCACAACTCCCGGCTGCTCCATCCATCTCCTCCCGGTTGAAGGCGCATGGCCTCCCGGAACCGCCCGGCCACCACGTCATCCAGCAGTTCCGTGAACCTCTCGAACTCATCCTCGGGCTGCTCGCCGCAGGCGTCGCAATGGCAGGACGGGAAGCCGTCGGTGAACCATCGGCCCGCCCGGACCTCAAGGCCCGGGGAGTCGGTGAAGGCGATGGTGACGGGCGCGCCGGTGTCCTGGAGCGGCGTCAGCCTTATCGTTGGCTTGGCCAGCGGGAGGCGTTCCAGCAGGGCGTCCATTCCCTCGCCTTCGTCCCGGACCACCTCGTAACCCCTTTGCAGTTGCGCCAGGGCCTCCAGGGCCCAGTCGTGCAGCGGGAGGAAGCGCTCCGAGTCGGTGAAGCGGGAGTAGGCGTCGCCTGGCGGTTCCCCGCCGCCGGTGCCGCCGGTGAGGGCCGCGTAGCTGAACCAGTCCCCTACCGGCTCTCCTGAATGGTCCTGTTTCGTCCATCGTGATTCCACGGCACTACCTCTCCTGAAGAGAATCCCTGGTGTGCTCGGCACCTCCCCGGTTGGACTTGCTCTATTCCAGGTTGGCGAGGTCATTTTCGCCCGGGCAGGGGAAGGGACGCTCCTGTAATCCCCACCCGTTCAGTTCCCCTACGTTTTGGCCTGCTCCTGGGCGAGCCGCCTCTCCTTCTTGATGGACGGGTTGCCGGGGAACCGGCGCAGCATCTCGTCGCAGTCCGCCACCGCCTCGTTCGGCTCCCCCAGGCCGAGGTAAACCATTGCCCGGTGGCTTAGCGCCTCCACGTTGGCCGGGTCCAGGGCGATGGCCCGCCCGAAGTACTCCACAGCCCGGCGTCCCACTCTCAGTTCGTTGAACAGCAGTCCCCGGTCGTACCGGGATTGGGTGTCGTGGGGGTCCGTCTGGATCTCCCCGCCCGGGCGCTCGATCATCCGTCGCCTGCCCTCCCTGCTCAGGGCGCCCATCATCCGCCGGAACTCGCGCCGTTCCTCCGGGGATTCCCCCGGTTCCAGCCCTTCGTCTTCCCAGGTCATGGCGCTCCTCCCCCATGTGCTCTGCTGGCTCGCCGTCCCGGCGGGGGTTCATCTTGGCGGGAGTAGCTGGCGCCCCTTCGCGCCCCTTCGGGACTGCCGCCAACCATGACTGTATGATGGTCAAGCCGTCCCGAGAATGCAACGCCGAACCGTCAGCAGGCGGCGTACCAATTGAGGCGGCGCAATTGTAGAATGGGGTAAGCAGGAGTGGAATGGCGCAGGGAAATGGGGTTTCTGCCGGCTCTTAAACCCAACTGGCACAAAGGGCGCCAGCCGGTCTGCAGGCATTGCTGCGGAGAGCATTGGACGGGGGTCTGGCGGGGTGCGATGGCTGTGGATCGCGGCGGCACCGTCGCCAACGGCACCCGCTTTTCCAATCTGATGCGACCGGGCCATGGCGGTCAATCAATCCCGTTAGAGCCCCTTTGTCCCCGCACCCATCGATCCCAAGGTGTGGATCAACCTCGGCGCCTCCTTGCCGGTTCAATGTCGAAATGGACAGCTCCAGCAACTGCCTCATCCTCGCCGCAAGGGGTTTCCCCGGTGCGCCTGTTCCTGGTGCTCCCTCTTATCGTCATTCTTCTCGGTTGTTACACGCCGGGGCCGACGCCGGATATTACAGTCACCACTGCGTCCCGGGCGTCGGCAGAGCCGGAAAATCCGCCAACGGCAACTGCCGTGCCCGCGCCAACCCCGATTCCCTCCGCTGCTTTGATGTCAACCGCTGCCGCCATGCCCACTGCACCGCCTGCGCCCGGACCTGCCCCCACCTGGATGCCGACAGCGGAACCCGCGGCCAAGCCAACTGTCGCCCCCATCCCGACTCTCGACCCGTCGCCTTCTCCCACGCCCCTGCCAGACATCCCATCGGCGTCGTCTGCCACTCCAGGGCAGAGGACTGCACCGGTTTCTTGTTCCGAGCTTACGGCGGAGTCCCAATGGTCGAACCTGGATTTCTGGTCTGATTCGGATGTGCCGGAAGTGGAGGCCGCTCTGGCCTGCGGCGCCGATATCGAGGCCAGGGGCGAGTTCGGATGGACTCCGCTGCACCAGGCAATTCACGTCAGCCGGAACCCGGACGTCCCCTTGGCCCTGCTGGACGCCGGCGCCGATATCGAGGACAGGGATGATCACCAGTGGACCCCGCTGCACGCGGCGGCCTTCAACTACTGGGGCGATATGCCGATCTTGCAGGCCTTGCTGGACGCCGGCGCCGACACCGGGGCCAGGGACATTGACGGACAGACCCCGGTTCACCTTGCGGTAGCGCACAACGACAACCTGGCGCCCGTTCAGGCTCTACTGGACGCCGGCGCAAGCACCGACGTCAGTGACGAACTGGGATGGACCCCACTGCATTTGGCGGCCATTTTCAACGAAGATCCGTCATTCGCCCTGGCCCTGCTGGACGCTGGCGCCGATCTTGAGGCCCGGGACGTTTTCGGAAGGACTCCGCTGCATCAGGCCATCGAGTACAACGACAACCTGGCAGTCATGCAGGCCCTGCTGGACGCCGGGGCAGACATCGAGGCCAGGAACGATGACGGATGGACCCCGTTGCACGCAGCGGCCTGGCATCGCAATGACTCGGCCCTCTCTGCCCTGTTGGAGGCCGGCGCGGACGCCAACGCCAGAAACAATGCTGAGAGCACTCCGCTGAGTCTGGCGAGAGTGATGGGTAACGAGTGGGCTGTCGCATTGCTGCGGGAGGCCGGAGCCCGTTAGTTTGGGTCGATTCCGGTAGCAACTGTCTTTAATGTCAATGGGAATGAGCGACTTCTGGCTGTGTCATATCGCACCACGGGGAGCCGTGGTTGAGCATGGAGTTGAGTATGACCAGCAGTTTGCGCATGCACGCGACGAGCGCCACCTTCTTCGGCTTACCGGCTGCCAGCAGCTTCTGGTAGAAGTCGCGGATGACCGGGTTGTGGCGGCTGGCTACCATCGCTCCCATATACAAAATGGCTCGTACTCGGGCGCGCCCGCCCCAGACGGCCCGCTTGCCCCGCAGGGTGCCGCTGTCCCGGTTGAAAGGGGCCACTCCCATCAGGGCAGCAATCTGCCGGCGATCCAGCGTTCCCAGCTCCGGCAGGTAGGCCAGCAGAGTGAGGGAAACCTGTTCTCCCACGCCGGGAACGGTGCGCAGCAGGTCATCCTTCTCTCGCCACACAGGGTTCCGGCGGAGAGTCTGCCTCAGCCCCTCGTCCAAGTCGTTCAGCTCCTGTTCTAACCAGGCGATGTGGGCCTCGATGCGGGGGTAAACGGCGCTGATAGCGGTCCCCAGCCGGTTCTTCTCCGAGACCAGCATGGTCAGCACCTGATGCCTGCGTGCCGCCAGCGAGTTGAGTACCTGCGTCTCGGCGTCTCTGAGAGGACGCACGGAGGGACGAACAGCGTCGGCGAAGTGGGCCAGCACTGTCGCATCGAGAGAGTCGGTCTTGGCCAGCGTACCGGTGGCCCTGGTAAAGTCGCGAACCTGGCGCGGGTTGACCACCACCACCGGCAGCGCAGCAGCAGCGAGAGCCGCCACCAACGGCACTTCCAGACCGCCCGTTGCCTCCAGCAACACCATGGCGGGACCTATATCCACGATCTGGGAAACCAGTTCCTCGACGCCGGTCTTGTTGTAAGACGCGGCCCATCTCTGTCCCGTAGGCCGGACGGCAACATCCACCTGCGCCTTCGAGACATCAATGCCTATGTATCTCGGGTTCTCTTCCATCTTCGCCTCCATCTTTACCTCCTGCGTCAGCGCTGGCCCGTCCTTGCACGATACGGGCTCGATTGGCCCAGGCAACTGTTCGGGCTCTGCTTGTAGGGAGCGCGGCGACCCTCGCTACCGGACGGTCTGTCGTAACCCAGGGGGCACCGGTCTGCCGCGCTCGGCTCCATTGCCAAAGTCAAGATACAAGGGGGCAGAATCGTACGCTAAGGGGCATGACGCCGGTTGAGTGTGCGATAGACGGTTGGTCTTGAGACGGAGAAGAGTTCGGCGAGATCGCTGATGGAATACTCGCCGGTGGCATGCATGCGGCAGAGTTCCCGCTGCTGTCGGTCGGACAGTTTGGGCTGCTTGCCGCGCAATTTCCCCTTGGAGCGGGCGATGGCCATGCCCTCGCGGGTGCGCATGCGGATGAGATCGGCTTCGAACTCGGCGAAGGTGGCGAGGATATTGAAGAACATCTTGCCCATGGGATCGCCCGGGTCGTAGAGCGCCCGGCCCAGGGCCAGTTTCACGCCTCGTTCCCGAAGCTGATCAGCGATGGCGCGGGCATCCGGGACGGACCTGGCCAGCCGGTCGAGTTTCGGAACGACCAGGGTATCGCCTTCGCGCACGGCGGCGAGGGCCTGGTCGAGGCCGGGGCGGGCACGGGTCGTGCCGGTGAGGCCGTGATCGGTGTAGATGCGACCCTCGGCGACGCCAAGCTCCAGGAGGGCCTGGCGCTGGGCGGCCAGATCCTGCCTGTCGGTGGAACAGCGGGCGTATCCGATGAGCGTTGCGGTCATGGGGGAAGTGTACGGATATGGCCCCGCTTGCGCAAATGTTCCCGTACCATTCATATGAGACGCTCCTGGCTCCTGTGTGGTGGGGGTCGTGGCGACGGGCTGGACCGTCCGCTGGAGGTTCCCCTTACGGACAGCGCTGCGCCTGCCGGTATGAACGGATAACGGGGAGATGGAATATGCCGGGACGAAGCATCTGGAGCGCGCGCCAGCGCGCGGCCCTACTCGACCTGCCCACGGACGAAGCCGCCCTGCTGCGCCATTACACGCTGTCCGACGACCACATCGAGAATATCCGGGTGCGGCGCGGAGGGCACAACCGGCTGGGCTTCGCGCTCCAGCTTTGCGCCTTTCGATATCCGGGCGAATTCTGTCGGCAGGAGAGGGCATTCCTCTGAACATCCTTGGCCTCAGGGCCGCACAGCTGGGCATGCGCACCGAAGACCTGGATGGATATGCGATACGGGGAAACGCGGCGGAAGCACCTGGCCGAGCTCCGGCGCATCTACGGCTACCGGATGTTCACGGGACGTTGCGCCCGGGACCTGAGGGTCTGGCTCGAGAGCGAGGCGGAAGGGGCGCCCTCGAATGAGGGGCTGGCGCGGCGGTTCGTGGAGGAGTGCCGGCGTCGGCAGGTGATCCTGCCGGGATCGTCGGTCCTGGAGCGGCTTTGCGCGGATGCATTGGTTGCTGCAGAGCGCCGGATAGAGACGCGCATCGCTGCAGGCTTGGACGATGTCCTGCGTATGGCTCTCGACCGGCTGCTTACCACCGTCTCTTTACCGGGGAAGTCGGCGGCGGCGTGAGCCGGTTGGTCTGGTTGCGCCGGTTCGAGGTGGGCCGGAACTCGGCTGACATCAACGGCCTGCTCGATCGCCTGGAATTCCTGCAGGACTTCGAGATCTTCCCTCCGACCTGCTGGAGACCGTTCCTCCCCATCGCATTGCCCGTCTGCGCCGCCAGGGGGAGCGCTATTTCACCGACGGATTGCGCGACATTTCGGGTGATCGCCGTCTCGCCATCCTCGCCGTCTGTGCCGTGGAATGGCGTGGCGCTATCGCCGATGCCGTGGTCGAGACCCATGACCGGATCGTCGGCCAGACCCTCCGGAGTGCGAAGCAGCGCTGCGATGAGCGAATTCAGGATGCGCGGGCAGTACTGCACGATACCCTGGACGCCTTCAGGACCCTTGGAAAGGCGCTGCTCGAAGCGAAAGGGGACGGCGCGCCCCTTGAAGAGGCCGTCGCAGCGGCCGGCGGGTGGCAGAAGCTCGAAGGCGTTGTCGCGGCGGCTGCGCAACCGAACGACACGATGTCCGCCGATCCCCTGGCTCATGTGGTTCAGGGCTGGCCCCGGTTCCGGCGCTATGCGCCGCGCATGTTGCGTGCGCTCGACATCCAGGCTTCCGGCGCCGGCAAACCCATCCTTGCCGCATTGAGAACCATCGAAGCCGGGTCCCAGGACCTGCCTCGGACCTTCCTGCGCCGCAATTCCGGGTGGCATCAGCATCTCAACGCCCACCCAGCCGGTGACCGCCGGCTCTGGGAAGTCGCCGCCCTTTTCCATATGCGCGACGCCTTCCGCTCCATCGACGTCTGGTCGGCACACTCCCGGCGCTATGGCGATGTGAAACGCACCCCGGTGCCCATCAAAGCAGCGCACACAACGGCCCAGCTGGCGGTTCCCTACGACCCCGGGGAATGGGTGGCCGAACAGAAAGGGCGTCTGGTCGAGGACCTGGATCGCCTCGCCGATGCCGCGCATCACGGCAGGATACCCGGTGGCGCCATCGAGAATGGCGAACTCAGGATCGTCCGGCCCGCCTCCGCAATGCCGGAGAATGTCGACGAGTTGGTCCTCGACCTATATCGTCGCCTGTCCGGGGTGCGGATCACCGACATCCTGCTGGAGGTGGACTCCGCCACCGGTTTCACCGACGCTTTCACCCACCTGCGCACGGGCGCGCCATGTAAAGACCGGATCGGACTTCTGAACGCCCTCCTCGCCGAGGGGGCTCAATCTGGGTCTCAGCAAGATGGCCGAGGCCTCCAACACCCACGACCTCTTCCAGCTCTCCCGCCTCTCGCGCTGGCATATCGAAAGCGAGGCGATAGACCGGGCCCTGGCCATGGTGATCGAGGCGCAGGCGCAACTGCCCATGGCCCGATTCTGGGGACTGGGCCTCACCGCCTCCAGCGACGGACAGTTCTTCCCGGCCGGACGCCAGGGCGAAGCGATGAACCTCGTCAACGCCTGCTATGGCAGTGACCCGGGCCTCAAGGCTTACACCCATGTCTCGGACCGGTTCGGACCCTTCGCAACCCAGACCATCCCGGCCACGGTCAACGAAGCGCCCTACATCCTCGACGGGTTGCTGATGACCCGGGTTGGGCGGCGCATCCGCGAGCAATACGCCGACACCGGCGGTTTCACCGGCCATGTCTTCGCCGTCACATCCCTGCTCGGCTATCGCTTCATACCCCGCATCCGGGACCTGCCGTCGGAACGGCTGCACTTCTTCGAGCCCGGACGCGTTCCGCAACCCTTGATCGGATTGACCGGCAACAAAATCCGGGAGGACGTGATCATGCGCAACTGGCCGGATATCCTGCAGGTTGCTGCCACCCTGGCCAGCGGCGTCCTTCCGCCCAGCCAACTGCTGCGAAAGTTCGCGGCGTATCCGCGCCAGCACGAACTGGCTGTTACCCTCCGAGAAATCGGACGGGTCGAACGCACCCTCTTCATCGTCGACTGGCTGCCAGGCGCCGATATGCAGCGCCGGGCCAACACCGGCCTGAACAAGGGCGAGGCTCATCACGCCCTCAAGAACGCCCTCCGCATCGGGCGTCAGGGCGAAATCCGCGACCGCTCCAGCGAGGCCCAGCACTACCGCATGGCCGGGCTCAACCTGCTCGCCGCCATCGTCATTTACTGGAATACCGCTCATCTCGGCGAAGCGGTCAGACAACGGAAACTCGCCCGCCTGAGCGTCGAGCCCGAGCTTCTGGCCCACATCTCGCCCCTTGGGTGGGGCCACATCCTGCTCACCGGCGAATACCGGTGGCCAAAGCGTCGATAGCGGCCTTAGCGTACGATTCTGCCCCCTACCGAAATCGACCCGACTGGGAGCGTGGCGGTCAGCAGGCAAGTGTCAGTGACGGTGGAACGGGGTGAGCGGTCCCTTTTGTTTGTCCGAAAATCGCCTGGCAGTGTAGACTTTGCACGAACAGGAACGCTGGCACGGGGGCATCACGATGAACGCGCCAACTCGCCCGAAGGAAGAGATTGCCCGCCTGGGCAGGGAAATCTACGACAGGGACATTCGTGAGCAGGTCGAAGACGCGCACCACGGTGAGGTCGTCGCCATCGACGTGGATACCGGAACCTGGGCCATGGGAGATAACGTGATTGCCGCCACGGACCGCCTGCGGGAGAAGCGCCCGGTTGCTGTCAATGTGCTGAGCGAGCGTGTCGGGCATCCGGCCCTGTATCATTTCGGTGGTGGTTCTCTGCGGAGGGCCGGGTGATCGAGGGCGTGGTCAACGCCGCATACGAGCCGGTCATAACCCTGGCCGTCCAGGCCCCGGCGGGGTGGACGCGGGAGGTCGTGGCCGTCGTCGATACCGGATTCAACGGGTTTCTTACCCTGCCGGCTGCACTGGCGACCGAACTGGGGCTTCCTTTTGCCAGCATAGGCCGCGCCAATCTCGCTGACGGCAGCGAGATAGCCTACGACGTTTACGGCGCAACGGTGCTGTGGGACGGCGAAGCGCGAGCCATCGAAGTCGCCGCGACGGGCAGCACTCCGCTGGTGGGCATGCTGCTCCTGGACGGGCACGACCTGAGCATCCAGGTCCGGGACGGCGGGCGCGTCGTCATCCAGGTCGGAGAGTAGCCGGGGGTATCTCCTGCCGGAACATGACCTGACAGGGTCCCGCAGTCCATAAGCCTGCCCCGCAAGGTCCAGCCCACCCCCGGGATTGCCAGTACCTCGCGTCTGCCGTTAGTCTCTAGCCCCGGGGTAGGGGTGGCCGTGAGCAGTTCTTACTCGACGGGTGCAGGCAAGGGTATCCGCAGTGCTGTACACCTCGCTCCCATCGGGAAATTAGTAGACTGCCTTGACGCTCACGCTCGCCTCGGTCCCCGGCTGGTAGTCTGCCGGCCGCTGCGCCGTCATAGCAGTCCCTGAGGCCCATGTTGAGGCAGAATTCGCCAGTGAGCCACTGCTCCGGCGCGCTCGGAGCCAAGATCAGCAAGGCGCTGGGACGGTGGGTGTAGCCCTACGCGGCGATGGCCCACAGCCGGTCGTAGAGGGGGCGGCGCCGCAGGGCCGGACCCTGGCGCACGACGCAGAAGCTGCGCCTGTTGTGCAGGCTGATCACCGCGTCGAAGTCGAGGGCCTCGGACGCTGCGCTGATGCCCATACCGGTGAGGTAGTTGCAGTGGCTTGAAGGTAGGTGGGCGGCACCGTGGCAGATGTGCCCGATGATGCCGTTAGCCAGGACGTCGTTCACCACTCGATAGACCGTGGCGTGCGGCTCACCGAGAATGACCGCCAGCTCCGTCGAGTCTACGAACGGAGTCCTGCTGAGGGCGTTGAGCAACTGTCGATGGCGGTTCAAGGCGAAGCGCCCAGTTCGTTCCTGATTGATTCGGGCACCTCTATATCTACACCGAGACGTCCGTCGGTCGCCACTTCCTTGTATGTGAGGCACGGGCCGGAATGCACGTCGGGGTTCCTGTGCAACTCCCACGTGTAGCCCACCAAAGCGAAAGTCACGCTGTCCACGATGAGGGTGAGGTCCAAAGACTTGTCGATAGGTTCCCACTCCCACAGATTGACATAGGAGTCGTCTAGCGTGACATGTATACGAAGGTTCCCGTCAATGGTCTCGTCTACGCTTATGTCCTCAGGGAGTCCGTCATTGAGGACGGAGAGAATGGCTCGTTGGAGCTTGCCGTTCCATAGCCAATACGAGCTGACATCTACGACAGTCTCCCATTCGACCTTCTCCCAAGTCGCTCCGGATATGTGCCGCCAATGGGTCCACTCCCCGTCTCCTTGGGAAAAGACTATATAGAATTTATCTGTGTGAAAGTCTAGGAATATCAGGGCGGGATCGTCCTTGAACACTGTGAAGTTCCCGATCGCCATATCTATCGGACCTCTCCTGGTGCCGAAGGTCTGGTTGCAGGCCCTATCGGTCCACCCGCCGCTCAGGCGGAAGCTCGCGGATCCAGCCTGTTCCAGGGCAACGTAGGTCCGCCATACGAGACCGGGCGGATCTCCAAGCGTTCCGTCCGATTCGATCTCTGGGTCATCCAGAAGGTCATCTACATCGACTCCAAGGCGTCCGTCGGTCGCCACTTCCCTGTAGGTGAGACACGCGTAGGGGTTTGCGTCCGGAGTCTTGTGCAACTCCCATCTGTACCCCATCAACGCGTATGTCTTGGGATCCAGAACGAGTGCCAGATCCAATGAATCCCTCCCTGCCCAGTCCCACATATTCACGTAGGAGTCGTCTAGGGTAACCTGGAGAAGAAGGTTCCCGTCAGGGGTTTCGTCTAGGCTTATGTCCTCGGGAGACCCGTCCATGAGCACGCCGAAAATCGCTCGATGAATCTTGCCGTTCCACAGCCACCATGGGCTGGCGCCCGAGACGGTGGCTCTGGCGACCTTTTCCCATGTTCCCTGCGGGGAAAGTCTCCAATGGGTCCACTCTTCGTCCTCTAGTGAATAGGCTACGTAGAACTGGCGCGGATGGATGTTCAGATAAAGCAGGGCGGGCTCAGCCTTGAACACGCCGAAGTCCCCGATCGACATCTCTATCGGACCTCTCCTTACGCCGAAAGTGCGATCACACTCTCCCCCACTCAGGCGGAAGCTCACTGAACCTGCCTCTTCGAGTGCAACGTAGGTCCGCCATACGAGGTCGAGAGGGTCCTCATGCGAAGCATACGAATCGACCTCACGGTAATCCAGGAGTTCGTCGGCGAGCACCATTAACTTCCGAACATCATCCATTGACATTCCTGGCCGTATCAGCGGGTGGGAGTTGAGCTCGATCAACTGCTTGTCTCGGGGACTCCATGCATTTAGTCCCGATCTCCCCATGATGCTCACCGGTCGGGTGCTGTGACTCATGAGAGTCAGGGCATGAAGGGCCTCGTGTATGATCACCGACCTTATCGAATCTACCGGTGACCAGAAGTCGGCTTCGTCGAGATGCCAAATGACGATATACCCTGATGTGGCTTCACCTCCGAAAACAGTTGCGCCTGCGAAGCCCCAGTAGTGCACCAGTTCGGGGTTGTAGTCAAAGCCGAGTCCCGAGGCTTCAGAACGAGGCAAACCTACAAACGCCTTGAAATCCGCAACTTCCTCCGAATCGACCCACTCGAACTCCATGTTCAATATCGGAGCTAGATCCACCAGAACTGTTTCGAGGACTGCGATGTGAGTCGGGTCTCCGGTTGCCCACACCTTGACAGGTACGTCATTGAGCCACTTCTCGACAGTCTTGGTACCCCACCCACTGCAACCCGCCAGGAAGTCCTTAATCGGCGGACGGTCCAAATAGCACTCCCAGGGATCGCGGTCTACTCCAAGGATGCGCTCGGGCACCTCCACCTGCGAGATCAGCGGCTCATCCCCACCGAAGTCGAAGGCGAGGCTGGACACACCCATCGGGAGCCGCAGAGTGAAGCTCTCGGAACTTGAACTGAATCCATCTGGCAGGGACAAACTCAACTCCTTGCGGCAGTCCCCGCGCTCATCTTTGACGGCGATGCAAGCTGCCGTGATCTCTTGGGTACCGTCGAGCCGGAGCGTGCCCTCATTACGCAGGGTCGCAATAACCTTGACATCAGCCGTGCCGTCAGACCAATACCCAAGGACCGTCGATTCGGCATGAAGGACAAGGCTGACAACCGGCGCGGGGGTGTTGGCGGGTATCGGTGTGGGTGTGCCGGTCGGCAGCGGCCTCGGCGTGTTAGTGGGCACGCGTGTATCGGTTGACAGCGGTACCGGCGTCTCTGACGGCAGGGCAGTAGACGTGCTGGACGGCACGGGAATGCTGGCGGTTGGTGATGCCAGCGTAGTGGTGGCTGTAGGGACGCGCACTTGCCGTGGCTGCGGTTCGTTGGTCGGCGTAGTGATGCTGTAGGGCATCGGTATCGCCGTGTTGGTAGGCGTGGGCGTATTGGTGGACGTGGCTGTTGGTGTTGGCGTGTTGGCCGGCGTGGGCGTAGGTTCGTCGGAACATCCGATCACGAACTGGATCAGGAGCGTAATAACGATGAACGTTAGACTCGCGGTTGATCTTGACACTCAATCCTCCCCCTGCAGGGAAAGTCTAACGCCCCGGCGGGAAGCCGGGAGGCATCCACAACGGCAGACCAGCGATCGAGTCCCGCGCTGCCTGCGACGTGGGAACGCCCCACGCCTCGAAGAACGGGCCGAGGTTGCGACCCACCTGCCGGGAGAAGCGCACCATCCACTGGTCGCGCTTCTCGCCGTCGCTCTTGGGACGCTCGGCGTCCGGCAGGGCACGGTGCGTGGCGAACACCTGCTGGTAGGCGTCCCAGCCGAATTCCTGCTGCATTTGCGCGTACATGATCAGGGCCAAGAACGGCTCGCGCTTCCACAGTTCGAAGTCCGGATCATCGAGGTCGTAGAGCGCCATCATCTCGGCCCAAGACCGGTGGGAGCCGTGGAAGCGCTTATCACTAACCGGGATGCCGCACAGAAACTCGTAGACATACAGTGAACAGATTGACGGTCACCTCAACTGTGCCATCAAACCTCCAGTCATAGTCTTGGTGGTTGTGGCCTACCTCATGGTAGAGTGAGGTGGACCCCACTGGTTGGACAGGATCAGGCCACAATTAAGTGGGACTCCTGCACTGCTCTGTATGATTCCGAGGCCGATTGGTCCGGGCACCTACTTTCCTGCAGTTCCTCATCCTCCTCAACTGTTTCACCGTAAAAGACCTCCGCCGGCGTCCGGTAGCCCAAGGCCTGATGCGGCTCCGTTCGTTGCTGGGGAAGTCTTCGGGAAAGACGTAGGTGTCCCGGACGCAGTTGATGCGCTGTCTCGGCATCGGCGGCACCCCTTGAAACCAATCGGGGCAGGCTCGGCGAGTCCGGAGCCTGCCTGGTTCTTGTTGCCTCCTGCTTGGTGGCATTCCCAGGCTGGCGGCCATTCCCTCCGCAGGCCGCGCCTGGGCTATTGCCCCGACTGGCCGTCCTGCTGCCCGCCCCCCTGCTCACCCTGGTCTCCCGGGTCTGGCGGGGTTTCCTCCTCCGGCAGGGTGATGGTGGCGTGGACCCGCTCGCCCTTGCCCGCCTCATTCTCGGCCCGCACCCACACTTTGTACGTCCGGCCCGCCTCCAGGTTGTCGAAAGTGACCTTGGTCTTCTTCGCCTTGGGCGTCTTGGTCCTGCCCTTGCCGCCGCCCTCCGGTTTCAGGTGCACGATATAGCCCCGGGGCGCGTCCCCGCTCTCCGGGGCGCTCCAGCTGACGCCCACGCTGTCGTGCGTCGCCGTCAGCTCCAGGCCCAACACCGGGCCGGGCAGTTCCACCGGCTCGGGCTCCGGCACCGGCTCCGGGACCTGGACCACCTCGACCTGGAAGGCGTCGCTGACCCGGTTGCCGTCGGCGTCCTGGGCCGTGACGGTGATGGTCGCGGTGCCCTCAGCCACCCCGGACACCGTGAGCGCGGACCGGTCGGCGGACACGGAGACGGTGGCTATACCCTCGTCCGAGGACGCGGCGGTGACGGTCAGGCTGTCGCCGTCGGCGTCGCTGAACACCCCGGCCAATGACACTTCCCGCGTTGCTCCTTCCTCCAGGCCCGATACGTCGCTGATGGCCGAGGCCACCACCGGCGCTGCCTTCACCCTGACGGTGAAACTGTCCGCCACCGAGCCGCCGTACCCGTCGGCGGCGGTGACCGTTATGGTCGCCGTGCCCCGTACCTGGACCGTTACCGTGAGCGTCGAGTAATCGGCGGACACCGACACCGTGGCCACGTTCTCGTCCGACGAACTGGCCGTGATAGTCAGGTCGTCGCCGTCGGCGTCGTCGAACACCCCCGACAGGGAGACCTGCCTGGTCCCGCTCTCGCTGACAATGGTGGCGTCGGCGATGGCGCCGGATACCGTGGGCGCGTTATTCACCTTTTGCTGCTGCGCGGCGGGGGCGTTCACCGTTACGTCGAAGGCGTCGCTGACCGTGTTGCCGTCGGCGTCCCGGGCGGTGAGCGTGATGGTGGCCGTGCCCTCGGAGTTGGCGGTCACCGTGACGGCGGTGATCGCGGCCGTTGCGCCGTCGATGGCGGCCGATACCGCCGCTATTGAGGTGTTCGACGATGACGCCTGGGTTACGGTCACCGCGTCCCCGTCGGCGTCGCTGAACACGCCGGACATGGAGAAGGTGCGGCTGTCCCCGGCCTCCAGTCCGCTCACGTCGGCGATGGGCGACGCCACTACCGGTGCGGCCTTCACCTTTACCGTGAAACTGTCCTCGACCGAGCCGCCCTTGCCGTCATCGGCCGTGACCGTGACGGTCGCCGTGCCCCTCGCCTGGGCCGAGACCGTCAGCGTGGAGTAGTCGGCTGCGACGGACACGGTGGCTACGGCTGTATCCGAGGACGCGGCGGTGATGGTCAGGTCATCCCCGTCGGCGTCGCTGAACACCCCGGACAGGGACGCTTGGTGCGTTCCATCCTCGCTGGCGATGGTAGCGTCGTCAATGGCGCTGGCCACCGTGGGGGAGTTGTTGGCCTGCTGTAGCTGCGGCGGTGTGGTGTCCGACACCGCCACGCTCACCGACGGCACGACGAGACTGGTGTACCGGGTGTCCCCGGTGGTCACCCGGTGGCTGATGGCCACGCTCTCATCGTTGCTGTCGTCGTCCGCCACGCCGGATACGTAGAAGGTCACCGGCGTGTTCCAGGTGAATGGTGTGAACTTATACCAAGGCGGGGTGACCAGGACGGCGCCGACATCGGCGCTCTGGGGCGTTATGGTCACGTCCTTCGTGGGCTGGCTCTCCAGCGCCACGGTGTAGGAGCCACTCTGGCCCTCAGTTGCGGACAGCGGGTTGTCCGCAGTCACCGTGATGCCCGGCGTGTCGTCGTCGGTGATGGTCACCGTGGCCTTGTCCTTGCCGTCGCCGGCCTTCCTCCAGCCGACGGCATTGGCGGCGACGACCACCGTGAAGGTCTCGTCCGTTTCCTCCAGGGCGTCGCTGACCGTAGGTATGGAGAACGACAGGTTCCTGCTGCCCGCCTCCACGGTTACCGGAGAGGTGACGCTGCCCACGTCGGCGGCGGACGCGGTGGCGTCGCCGTCGTAGCGCGGCGTCACCGTGAACGCCACACCGCCGGTTGGAGCGGCTTTGCTCAGGCTGATGGTCAACTCGGCGGCCTGCCCTTCTGCGGCGCTGGTTTGAGCGGGGCTGAGTGAGTAGCTCCCGGCCCCCTGCTGCCCGGACGGGGGAGTCCCCCGGGTGACATTCAGCGTATAGACAATCTTGCGGTCCATGGTGGTCTCATCGGGAGGCGCGAAACCGAACCAATCCCCAAGGCGGGTTTTGTACACCCCGATTTCGATCACTGTGGTCGCATCCATCTCCAGAGCGATCCGGTGAATGCCCCCTCTTTCGCTGCTGTTGGCTATCAGGTAGTCCTGACGCAGCTGGAAGTTCTTGCCCTCGAGAATGGACTCCTCGAACAAAGGCAGGTTGTCTCCAACCGCGAGGATGCCGAAGGCAGGGTGAGGCGGCCCCTTTATTCCTTTCGTATGCGGGTCGAAAATGCCGGCGAAAGTCAGATTCTCCATCTCGTCGGGAACGGACAGGTCATAAATGTATTGACTGGACTGGAACTTGGAGCCCAGGGCAAGGCCCGCAGGCAGATCCAGGCCCAGCAGGGTCATGTCGTCATCGGCGTCGGACCAGAGGTCGTAGGACGCGGTGACGAGCACATGGTCGCTCGATTCCCGGATCACCGTTACCGTGTAGGTTTTCGTAGTTTCTCCGTCCGCCGCGGTCACCACCACGTTGTTGACGACCGTCTCGCCGTAGCTGAGAGAAAGCGGAGTTCCCGGCTCCTCTCCGTTGACGGTTACGACGGCGTCGGGACCGGTGGCGACGGGGGAGAGGGTCACGCCCCGCGTGGTGAACGGCAGGTTCACCGTGTAGGCAGTCTTGGCGGGGTCGAAGGCCAGGGAGCCGCCAGAAATGCCCAGCGCTTTCAGCGTGGCGTCGTTGTCGCTGGGCGCTGTCACCGACACCTGGAAGGCGCCGCTGACCTGGTTTCCATCGACGTCCCGGGCCGTGATCGTGACCGTCGCCGTGCCCTCACCGATTCCCCTCACCGCCAGCGTGTAGCAGTAATAATTGCTGGTGGGGCACCACACGTGTCCCTGGTCGGTGCTTTGCATCGACGCAGTGACGACGGAACTGTCGGAAGAAACGGCGCGGGGGTTCGGCTCGTCGTCGTCGCGGAACATCACGAGTATCTCTCTGGTATGTCCGGCGATCAGGTCTCCCACGTCGTTCAGGTCCGTGCGCAATTGAGGGACCGATTTCACGCTGGCGGTGAAGTTACCGGAAACCGTACCTCCCCGGCCGTCACTGGCCGTGACCGTGATGGTCGCCGTCCCCTGGGAGAGGGCGCTTACCGTCAGGCTGGCCCCGTCGGCGGCCATTGAAACCGTGGCCACCGCCTCATCGGAGGAACCGGCGGACACGGTCAGGTGGTCATCGCAGTCGAGGTCGTGGAACATACCGCCCAGGGAAATCTGTCGCGCGCCGCCGTCGCGGCTGAAGACAATGTCTCCCAGAGGAGCGGCCAGGGTGGGCGCCCGGTTGGGCCGGTCCTGAGCTTGCATCGCCGACGCCGACGCCGACGGGCGGGCCGCGATGGCCGCGCGCTGGTCGGCCGGGTCCAGGTTGCCATACTTGAGGACGGGATACTGGGCCGACGTACCGAAGTCCCAGGGGTCGTCGGCGTTGCCGTCGCCGTCCACGTCCACGTTCCAGGCGGCGTAGATGCCGGCGTAGCCGGCGGGGGTCTGCAGTTCGGAGGTGGTCTTGCCGGCTCCCACCGGGCTGGTGGCGTAACCGCTGGTCTGGGTGTCCCAGTAAGAGCCGATCACGGTACCGGCGGCGTGATGCCCCACCAGGCCGCCGGCCGCGGTGCCGCAGCCTCCGGGATAGCCGATGGAGTAGCTGGCGGTGATGTTGCCGCGGTTGTGGCCGGCCAGGCCGCCCGCGTTCAAACCTTCGGTGTAGGCCGGCCCGGCAGCGTAGGCGGCGATGATGGAACCGCCGTCGTTGTAGCCCACCAGTCCGCCGGTGTTGTTGGCCAGGCCCGAAACCGCGCCGCCGGCGTGGCTGGCGCGGATGGTTCCCTGGTTGACGCCGGCCAGGCCCCCCACATTCCTGCCGCCGCCGGGCAGCGTCGCCCGGCCCTCTACACTGGCCGTGACGGAGCTGGCCGTGATCACGCCGCTCGCCCGGTTGAACCCGACCAATCCGCCCACGTCGGTATTGCCGGAAACCGTTCCGGTGACGTGGACGTTGCTGATCTTGCCGTAGTTCACGCCGGCCAGGGCGCCCACGAAGGCCTTGCCTGAAACGTCGACGTTCTCCAGCGTGAGGTTCCGCACCACGGCGTTTTCCCGCAGCTCGAAGAAGAGCCCTCTGAAGTTGGGGTAGCCGTCGCCGCAGCACGCCGGCAGCCCGTAGATGTCCACCTGATTCAGCTGCTCTTCGGTGTAGGGCGGGTCGAGAGTGTTGATGTACAGGTTGCGGATCGTATGGCCGTTGCCCTCGAAAACGCCCCAGTAGCTTCGTCTCGCGCCCAGTTGCGACAGGGGTCGCCATCCCTGGGCGTCATTCCCCCAGTAATCGTCGCAGGCGCCGGCCTGGTCCTTGGTGGACTGGACCGGGTGCCCCGGGTACCAGTCCTGGCAGTAGGCAGAGTCGTCGGGGTAGTGCACGCCGTTGTAGTAGTCGTCGCCGGGGTCGATCCGGCCGTTGCCGTTGGTGTCGAAGTCCAGGTCGGCGGTCAGCTCGTAGCCGATGCACCTCCCCTGGGGACAGCCCATCCCGTTCTGCGGATCGGGGAAGGCCCAATCATAGTCACTCGCCCAGCTCCCTCTGACACTGCCGCCGCCTCCGGAGTCAACATGGAGAGCGTAGAGCTGTCGAAGGCTCGAAATCTCGATGAGATGGTCGTCGTCGGTGTCATAGTCGTTGAGGCCCGCATGGTGCTGCTGGTCGGGCGGCTGGCCGGGCGCGGAGTTGCCTCGGACCACGCCCTTCAGCGTGGCGGCCGCGACGGTCGAGGACAAGGAATATTCGTTCGCCTTGAAACTGCCGTTGTCCTGCAGCGAGTAGGTGACGCTCACGTCGTGGGTTCCCGCCGTGGCCGTCGGGAACGCGCCGGTGACCTGCAGCCCGCCGGTCCTGAAGTCGGCCAGCTGTGCCGACGGAACTCCGGCTCCCTGGGCGTGGGAGGTGTCGAAGGTGGCGTCCGTGGTCCCATCGGCCTGCCGCGTGTTCACCCTCACCCCGCTGACAGCGGTTATGGGCGTGGGGTTCCGGATCTGCCCCTTCAGGGTGGCCGCGGCGGCGGACGCGGACAGGGAGTAGTTGCTCGCCTTGAAACTGCCGTGGTCGCTCAGTGAGTAGGTTACCTTCAGGTCGTGGTCTCCCGCGGTGGCCTTCGGGAACGCGCCGGTGACCTCCAAGCCGCCGGCCCGGAAGTCGGACAGCTCTCCGGGCAATACGCCGGTTCCCTCGGCACGGCTGGTGTCGAAGGTGGCTTTCGTAGTGCTGTCGGTCACGCGCCCGTGGACCGTCACGTCGCTGATGCCCGTGATGGCCCGGGGCGTGATGTTTCCCTTCACGTCGAAGGTGGCGTCGTAGTTGCCGGCGTCCGCCCCGGCCAGGGAGTACCCGGTTATGGCAATGTTAGTCCCGGCGTCGACCGATGCAAAGACGCCTCCGCCGGCGTTGACCGTGACTTGGTCGCCGGCGATGATGTCCCCGGCGGCAAAGCTGCCGCCGGGTCTGGTCGGACCGCGCGTCGTCCCGTCGTACACCTTGCTGATCCCCGTGGCGGTGTAGGCCACCGGCCTGGGCGTGATGGTGTAGTCGGCGACCTTGGACAGCCGGTACTTCCGCGCGTAGGCCGGTTTGATGGCCACCGTGCCCGGGCTGACGGCGTAGGTTCCCGCGTCGTCGCCCGCCTCCCGGGACAGTTCCCCGTCCACTACTACGTCTTCCACCGCGTGCCCCGCTTTCAGCCCGCTCACCGTGTAGCTCAGGTCGTCGGTACCGCCGTACTCCCGGGTCGCGCTATCGAGGGTGATGGTCAGCAGAAGCGGCGGCCCCACGTAACACACCAGTTCCGTCGCCTCGCTGGACACCCGCTCCCCTCCGGGAAGGTCGTAGATCGCCTTCACTGCAATCCGGGTCTCGTCTCCGATCTGCCAGTTTCCCCGGTCCGTCCGGCTCCTCATGAGCCAATGACGCCTCTCGCCGAACTGTTTCCCGTTGGGCAGCGTCACTTCAAGGTCGTACCACTTTATCTCTCCGCCGGACCACTGGGGTATGTCCCAGGAGAAGCGCACCTGGTCCGTCTTGGCCTCGCACCTCAGGTTCGCCACCGGCGGCGGCTCCTCGTCCTGCGCCTGGACCGCGCCCGTCGGCCACAGCCCCAAGGCCAGCCCGGCCAACAGCAGCGCCAGCAGCGCCGCCGCTGCCATGAAACCTACGGTCCTCGCCGACTTCACTTTCAACATCGCTCCATCTCCTGGCTCAGCGGCCCGGCTCCGGAACCGGGTCAAGAGATGATACCCGGCGAACCTATCACCACATCGATACGGGAGCCACAAATACCCAGCGGACATTATAGCGATTCGCGTATAAATTGGAGATAAAGACAATTTTCAGCATGGTATATTATTGGTAAACTATGGCTCAATTTGGTAAAATTGACCCAGTCAGGCCGCTTTCAACCCGATTCTCCAGGGCCTTCAGGGAGGCGAAATGTTGGAAAACAACGGCCCGCCGGCTAATGGAACGCACTCGCCGGGAGACCGCCTCTCTCGCTTGAGTGCGGCCATCCTCCGCATCAACGAGAGCCTGAACGTGGACGCCGCCCTCCAGGCCGTGATGGACGGCGCCCGCTCCTTGACCGGCGCGCCCTACGCCGCCATCATCACGCTGGACGTCGCGGGCTGGGTGGAGAACCACCTGGTCCTGGGGTTCCACCCCGCCGACGTGGAACGGCTGTGGCAGGCCCCCAAGGGGGAGGTGTTCTTCCAGTACCTGAACGCCCTTGCCCGTCCGCTCAGAGTGAGGAGCCTGGAGGAGTTCACCGGGTTCATCGGCCTGGGAGAGTTCCGCTCGCCGGTGAAGCTCACCGCCTTCATGGCAGCCCCGATACTCCACCAGCGGGCACGCGCGGGCAACCTCTACGTGGGCAACCTCTACGTGGGCAACGTTGAATGCCAAGGGGGGCGCCCAGCCTCACCGGACGCCCCCTTCTCACGATTACGGTCTCTCCCGGGCCAACCGCCCCGTTACGGGGCAGGGCGGGTCGTGCCGCTGGCGGTGGCCCACGGGCCCGCCATGCTGTCGATGAGCGCGCGCACCCGCACGTCGTACGTCGTGCCTTCCTTGAGCCTGTAAGCTGTGAATGATGTCGTCTCGGGCACGCGCCAGAGCAGCCAATTCTGGCTGCCGGCTTCCCGGCCCTCCACGCGGTAGGCCGTCACGTCGTCGGAAGGAGCGGTCCAGAAGACATCGAGGGTCCCGCGGACTGCGTCGCCCGGCGACACGTTGAGGCTGACGGGCGCGGCGGGCGGGGCCATCGGCGTCCCCTCCGCTACCGGATTCGACCAAGGCCCGGCGTTGCCGTTGATCTTGGCCCTTACCCGCACCTGGTACGTCGTGCCGTTGGTCAGGCCGCTGATGGTGTGCCGGTGCGTCGTGCCGCTGTGTGCCGCGTCCGTCCAGTCCGTCGCTCCCTTCTCCCGGTACTCCACGTCGAAGCCGGTGTAGGAAGGGCCCGGGTTGATGAACCAGGTGACCTCCAGGCTGGCGTTGCCCCGCTCAACCCGCGGCCGCGGCTGTTGCTGCGGCGCAGGGTCGCTGCCGCCGGAGCCGGAGTCATCGTCGCTGATGGTCACCTGCATTGAGGTGGGGCGCGCCGCCCCCGTGCCCGCCGTGACCAGCGCCGGCAGGTTGCTGCCCAGCGCGATCTCCAGGACCTCATCGTCCGAGTCGCTGTCCTGGCGCGTCCGCAGCTCGCCGATGCCCTCCCCCTGCCCGGCGGCGAAGGTGATGGACGACAGGCTGCCGAAGTCCCCGGCCTCCGAGTCCACATGCGTGATCGTCACCGGGATGGTCACCCGCTCCGGCTGCTTGGGCTCGATGCCCAGCACGACGTATGCCGTGTCTCCCTCCCCCACCGGGTTCGGCTCAATCCGCTTGAAGAACACCTCGGACGTGAATTCGTCGTCGTCGATGGTAACCTGAATCCCGGTGGTGCCGCTCTGGGTGATCCCCTCCGGCAGGCTGCCCATACCCACCTGGAATATGTCATCCTCCGCGTCGCTGTCCTGCAGCGTCCGAATCTCTCCGATGGCCTCGGGCTGACCGGCGGCAAAGGTGATCGACGACAGGCTGCCGAAGTCCCCCGCCTCCGAGGTCACGTGCGTGAGCGTCACCGGGATGGTCACCCGCTCCGGCTGCGGGGGATTGATGCCCAGCACCACGTGGGCCGTATCTCCCTCCGGCACCGGGTCCGGCACGACCCGCTTGAAGAACACCTGGGACGCGAAGTCGTCGTCTTCGATGGTAATCTGCGCCGAGCTGGGCGTTCCCGCCGTCGCTAGGGCGGGCAGGCTGCTGCCCAGCGACACCGTGAGGATCTCGTCGTTCCTGTCGTCGTCCTGCCGCGTCCGCAGCGTGCCCACGCCGGACACCTCGCCCCGCCTGATGACGATGGAGGACGGCGCGCTGTAATCGCCGCTCTCCCCCGACGAGGACGTGACCGTGATCGGGATGCTCACGTTCTGCGATTTCGTCTCGGCAATGACGACGGCGAAATCCAGCGACTCGCCCTCCCGGACCGTGTCCGGGAAAACGAAAATGCTCACCGGCGACGGCTTGTCGTCGTCCCTGATGGTGAAGGTCACCGAGCTCGGATGGTCCACGGTGACTCCCAACGCCTTCAGCTCGTCCGGCAGGTTGCTCTCGTCCAGCGACACCGTGAACGTCTCATCGTCCTGGTCGGCGTCGTGATAGGTCCGGATCACGCCCGTCCCGCCGTGTTGGCTGGCAACGGTGGCCACGGACGTCAGCTCCTGGTAGTCGCCGCTCTCGGCCGTACCCGCCGTAACCGTCACCGGGATGGACACGTTGCGGTCCAGCGGCGGCGGCGAGACCCAGACCCGGACGGACTCGCCCTCCAGCACGGTGGTGGGCCCCTCCGCGTACAGCCTGATGCCCCGGCCGCGGGGCGCCAGTTCCAGGGTGTAGGTCACGGTGGTCGAGCCGTCCGTGCCGGTCACCACCACCGTGATGGTGTCGCCCTGGCTCGCCGCTATGGCGGCGCTGGCGCTGCCGCTCGTAACCGTCGCGCCGTTCACCGTGACCGTCGCGCCGGATATGGTGGTCGTGGGCGTCACCTTCACGTGGGTGTTATTGTTCTCCACCGGCACACGGTAGGACGTCGTGAACCGAGAGAAGTCGGGCCGGAGTTCCGCCGCCGCGAAGGTCGCGCCGTCCTCGCTGGCGCTCACCGTGAGCGCGCTCAGCGTCGCGTCGTACTCGAAGACAACCGTGAGGAAATAGGTCTGCGTGGTCGTGTCGTCTCCGGCGGTTACCGCCACGTTGACTGTTGCAAGGTCGCTCACGGCAATCGCGCCGCTGGCGCTGCCGCTGGCCACGGCCTGCCCGTTCACCGTGACCGTGTCGCCGGCGTCGCTGGTGGTGGGCGTGACCTTCACGTGGCTGACGTCATCTCTCACCTCCAACGTGTAGCCCAACGCGCCCGAGCTGAAGGACGGCGAGAGCGACGCGGCGCGGTCGAAGGTCGTGCCGTCCGCGCTGGCGCTCACCGAGAGCCCGCTCAGCGTGGCGTCGGTGCTGACGGTCGCGAAGGAGATGGTGTAGGTCTCGGTGGTCGCGCCGTCGGAGGCGGTGACCACCACGCTGACGGTGGTGGTTCCCAGCGTCACGGGGATGGCGCCGCCAGCGCTGCCGCTGGTCGCGGTCTGGCCGTTCACCGTGATCGTGGCGCGGGCGTCGTTTGCGGTGGGGGTCACCCGCACGTGGGTGACGTCGTCCTGCACGATGGCCGCGTATGCCGTCGTGCCCGGCGCGAATGCGGGCTTGAGCCGCGCCGCGCGGTCGAAGGTCGAACCGTCCGCGCTGCCGCTCAACGAGAGCCCGAGCAGCGTGGCGTCATTGGAAACCGGCTCCTCCCCGAGGTAGCGCGCCGCGGCGAAGTCGTAGTTGGCGCCGGGGTTGCCGTCGTTGCTTGACCCGACTGCGACTATCTTGCCGTCGGACTGGAGCGCCATCGCGTGGATGCGGTCCTCTTGAGGGCCGATTCTGGTGAGCGCCTTGCCGGTCCCGCCGGCGTCGAAGCCGGTGTCCAGCGAGCCGTTGGTGTTGTAGCGCGCCATGGCGAGGACGAAGACGCCGCCACTCACGGCATACCCGGCAACGACGATCTTGCCGTTGGCCTGCAACTCCATCGCGTTGGCGGCGGAGGCGCCGTCGCCCATGGGAGTGGTCACCTTGCCGCCGGTTCCGAACGTGGTGTCCGGAGAGCCGTCGGCGTTGTAGCGCGCCAGCGCGAAATCGGTGTTCGTGCCGTTATTGGCGTACCCGGCAACGACGATCTTGCCGTTGGGTTGCACCGCCACCGCGTTCACCCGGTCATTATTTCCGGCAAAGTCGGTGAGAACCTTGCCGTCGCTGCTGAACGTGGTGTCCAGGTCGCCCGCCGCGGTGTAGCGCGCCAGCGCGAAGTGGTCGTTCGTGCTGTTTCTGGCGGCCCCGGCCACCACAATCTTGCCGTCGGGCTGCACCGCCACCGCGTAGGCGAAATTGTCGTTGGTGCTCATTCGGGTGGTCACCTTGCCGTCGCTGCTGAACGTGGTGTCCAGGTCGCCCGCCGCGGTGTAGCGCGCCAGCGCGAAGATGTCGGATGTGCCGTCGTTGGTGACCCCGGCAAGCAATATCTTGCCGTCGGCCTGCACCGCCATCGCGTAGGCACTATCCTCGCTGCCGCCCATGTGCGTGGTAATCTTGCCGGCGGTCTGGAAGCCGGTGTCCGCCGTGCCGTTGGCGTTGAAGCGCTTCAGGATGAAGTTGCCGCCGGCCTCCCCGGCCACGAATATCTTGCCGTCGTCCAGCAGCGCCATAGCGTAGGCGCGGTCTTTCCCGCTGAGGCCGGATACGGCCCGGCCGCCCGTGCCGAAGCCGGTGTCCAGGGAGCCGTTGACGTTGTAGCGCGCCAGCGCGATGTCGTTTTCGTTCCCGTCATTATGGGCATAGCCTGCAACCACGATCTTGCCGTTGGAGTCGATGGCAACCGCGCGAGCCTCGTCACTTGAGGGACTGCGGCTGAAGCCGGTGGTGACTATGCCGCCGATGCCGAAATGGCCGGCTAGGAGGTGCCCCTCGTCCTGGTAGCGCGCCAGGGCGAACTCGTTGTGGGAGCCGTTGTGGGCGAACCCGGCGGCGATGATCGTGCCGTCGGAGAGCAGCGCCATGGCGCGGGCCTGGTCCTCCCCGCCGCCGATGGGCGTGGTGACGCTGCCGCTGCCGCCGAAGTTGTTGGCGTCCAGCGCGCCGGCCGCGGTGTAGCGCGCCAGCATGAAGTCGTGGGCGCTCCCATCCCAGCTGAAGCCGGCCACGACGATCTTGCCGTCGGACTGGATCGCCACCGCCTCGGCCCGGTCGGTGGCCGAGCCAATGGATTGGGTGACCACCGAGCCGTTGCTGTCAAAGGCGGTGTCCAGCGAGCCGTTGGTGTTGTAGCGCGCCAGGGCCACCTCGGCGTAGGTCGCCTGGTGGGCGTACCCGACGGCGACGATCTTACCGTCGCCGTCGAGGGCGATGTCGTTGATCTCGTCGTCGGTGGTGGAGCCGATTGCGGTGGTCACCTTGCCGTCAGTGTCAAACGTGGTGTCCAGCGCGCCCGTCGTGGTGTAGCGCGCCAGGGCGAAGTCCTTGTGGTCGTCATCGGTGTTGCCGGCGGTGCCGTTGATGTTGGTCGCGTAGCCGGCAAGCACTATCTTGCCGTCGGACTGGATCGCGACCGCGTGGGCGCGGTCGGCTACGCCGCCGGTGAAGTCGGTGGTCTGCTTGCCGTTGGTGGCGAAGCCGGTGTAGGCGGGATCGTTGCCGCTGGCGGCTTTGTCCGCGTCCAGGTCCCCGGCCGGGTGGAAGCGGGCCACGCCGAATGCGTTGCCCGCCTGCCCCGCCAGCACGATCTTGCCGTCGTCCTGGATCGCCACCGCGTGCGCGATGTCTGTCGCGCCCATGTTGGTCGTCAGCTTGCCGGTCCTGATCTGCCCCGTAATGTTCCCGAAACCTTGGTCCAGCGAGCCGTCGGTGTTGTAGCGCGCCGCGGCGAAGTCATTCCCGCCGGTGTTGGTTTCGTAGGCGTAGCCGACCACGACGATCTTGCCGTCGGACTGGATCGCCACCGCCCGCGCCTCGTCGTCGGCGTCGCGGATGGCGGTGGTCACCCTGCCGCCGGTTCCGAAGGCGGTGTCCAGCGAGCCGTCGGGGTTGTAGCGCGCCAGGGCGAAGTCCTTGTCGGCGGTGGCGGTCTGCACCCAGCCGACTGCGACAATCTTGCCGTCGGACTGCTTCGCCACCGCGAAGATCTCGCTTGCCTTGGTGTTGAAGGCAGTGGTGACCTTGCCGCCGATGCCGAAGTCCGTGTCCAGGTCGGCGGCATACACCGGAATGGTCAGTTTCACGTTCACCGTATCGGTGGCGACCTAGCCCAGGCCAGCATTGGACCAACGCACGCCGTCTGTAGTAGTAGTGGCATCGGCCAGCGGAAATGGCGTGCCGTCAATGTATAGCGTCAGGACTGACTTGAGGCTAGCCGGTATTGCCGTAGTCAGACTGAAATCTAAATTGTTGCCGGTGAAGCGGTTGTTTTCTAGTTGGTCGATCTCGTAGGACACGCCGTTATAGTCGAAAGTATTGTCCGTGAGACGTGCCGCCGAAGCGCATCTAAAAGAGGAGCTTCCAGAATCTGTGCAACCGTAGCGGTCAGAACCGAGTTGCAGCGGCCTCAGCGTGGCGGACAAGATTTCGATTTCGGCTGATTGCGCGGAGACGGGCGTTGGAGCGAGGGGCGGTAGGGCGCCCAGTAGGATTGCGAGGACCGCCAGCAGCGGCAGCAGCAGCGGGGCGCGGCGGAGGAGGGAGGCGCGCATCATGCTGGCCCTCCTGCTGGCCCTCCTGCTATGTTCAGATGGTGAGGGCCGGCCTGCGTGATTAGAACATTTATTCGGGGGGGGGGGGAGGGGGGGTAATCCGACCGGGAGTAACGGGCATGGCCGCCCTCAACCGGCGGCCCGCTTTCCTGATCTCGCTGCTTTCGTCGAACATTGCTCTCTGCTCTCCTCTCAACGACGCTCCGCCTTCCACTATGGTCCCGTGGGATAAGGGCGGTGGCGGCGCGGTTGCTGCTCTGGATTGGCCGGCATTGCCAGCCTCCATCGGGTCCGACTCCACCCATACGGGTGCTACAAATACCCAGCAGATATTATAGCGATTCGTGAATAAATTAAGGGTGAAGACAATTTCTATCATGGTATATTATCGGTAAACCTTGGCTCAATTTGCTGGAATCGACCCAAGCAGGCCCCTTTCAGCCCGATTTGCCAGGGCCTTCAGGGAGACGAAATGTTGGAAAACAACGGCCCGCCGGCCAATGGAACGGACTCGCCGGGAGACCGCCTCTCCCGCCTGAGCGCGGCCAGCCTGCGCATCAACGAGAGCCTGGACTTCGACACCGTTCTCCAGGGGGTCCTCGATTCCGCCCGCTCTCTTACGGCAGCCCGCTACGGCGTTATGACCCTGCTCGACGACGCGGGCCGGGTGGACGACCGTCTGGTGCTGCGCTTCGACCTCGCTTGAACCGCACCAGGCGCTGGGGGAGGTCGTTGGGAAAGACGCAGGTGTCCCGGACGTAGTTGATGCGCTGTGTAGGCATCTACGGCCCCCCTTGAAACCAGTGCGGGCAGGCTCCGCGAGTCCGGAGCCTGCCCGGTTCTTGTTGTCTCAGGCCTGGTGGCATTCCCACGCTGGCGGCCATTTCCCCCGCAGGCCGCGCCGGGGCTATTGCCCCGACTGGCCGTCCTGCTGCTCACCCTCCTCGGGCGGCGGTTCCGCCTCTGTAAGGGTGATGCTGGCATGGCCCCGCTCGCCCTTGCCCGCCTCGTTTTCGGCCCGCACCCACACTTTGTACGTTTGGCCCGCCTCCAGGCTATCGAAGCTGACCTTGGTCTTCTTCGCCTTGGGCGTCTTGGTCCGGCCGCTGCCCTTAGCGCCGCCCTCCGGCCTGATGTGCACGATGTAGCCGTCCGGCGCGTCCCCGCTCTCCGGGGCGCTCCAGCTGACGCTCACGCTGTCGTGCGTCGCCGTCAGCTCCAGGCCCAACACCGGTCCGGGCAGCTCCACCGGATCGGGCTCCGGCTCCGGGACCTGGACCACCTCGACCTGGAAGGCGTCGCTGGCCCGGTTGCCGTCGGCGTCCTGGGCCGTAACCGTGATGGTCGCCGTGCCCTCGGCCACACCGGACACCGTGAGCGCGGACCGGTCGGCGGCCACGGAGACGGTGGCTTTGCCCTCGTCCGAGGACGTGGCCATGACGGTCAGGCTGTCGCCGTCGGCGTCGCTGAACACGCCGGACATCGAGACCTTATGCGTCGCTTCAACCTCCAGTCCGCTCACGTCGGCGATAGCCGAGGCCACCACCGGCGCGGCCTTCACCTTGACCGTGAAGGTGTCCGATACCTCGCCGCCCTTGCCGTCGGCGGCGGTGACCGTAATGGTCGCCGCGCCCCGGGCCTTGGCCGTAACCGTCAGCGTCGAGTAGTCGGGGGACACGGACGTAGCCACGCTGTCGTCCGACGAGCTCGCCGTGATGGTCAGCGCGTCCTGGTCGGCGTCGTAGAACACCCCGGCCAGGGATGCCTCATGCGTGCCGCTTTCGCTCACGATGGTCGCGTCCGCTATCGCAGAAGAGAGCGTAGGTGGCTCGTTGACCTGCTGCTGTTGCGCAGCAGCGTTCACCGTGACATCGAAGGCGCCGCTCACTCTGTTGCCGTCTGCGTCCTCTGCCGTAACGGTGATGGTGGCCGTGCCCTCGGACTTGGCGGTCAATGTGATGGCGGTGATCGCGGCCGTTGAGCCGTCGATGGCGGCCGACACCGCCACTATCGCGCTGTTGGACGATGACGCCTCGGTCACGGTCACCGCGTCCCCGTCGGCGTCGCTGAACACGCCGGAGATGGAGAAGGTGCGGCTGTCCCCGGCCTCCAGTCCGCTCACGTCGGCGATGGGCGACGCCACTACCGGCGCGGCTTTGATCGTTACCGTGAAACTATCCTCAACCGAGCCGCCCTTGCCGTCATCGGCCGTGACCGTGACGGTCGCCGTGCCCCTCGCCTGGGCCGAGACCGTCAGCGTGGAGTGGTCGGCGGACACCGACACTGTGGCCACGCTCTCGTCGGAAGACGTGGCCGTTATGGTCAGGTCATCCTCATTAACGTCGGTGAACACGCCCGAGAGAGGAATCCCGTGCGCCCCGCTTTCGTTGGTGATTGTCGCGTCGGCGATGGCGCTGGAGACGGTGGGCGCAGCGTTGGGCGGCGCCACCGGCGTGGTGTGTTCGCCCTTGACCCGCACCCACTGGCTGGAGTTCCCTTCGCGCTCGCTCATGTTGTTGCGGTGCCCGACCATCGAGCGAACGAACACGCCCGTCGCGACGCCGTTCCTGAGGCCCGTGATCGTATAGCTGGTCAAGCCGGGGTCCACCGAGAGTCCGTCGCTCTTGCTCACGGCCCTGGAGTCGCGGGGATTAGCCCACACGCCGGACTCCTGGCTCCAGCGCAGAACGTGCCAGATCTCTGAGTCCTCGACCCCGTCGCGGGAGGAGACGTTCCAGGTCACCGTCAGCGTGCCGTCCCCCGGTACAACCCGGATGTCCCACGGCTCCGGCCCCTCCGGCGGCGCCGGCGGCTCGTCGTTGTCCACGACGGTCACCACGGCGGTGTCCGTGCCCGCCGGGTCCACCGCCCAGGCCGGTTCGCCCACATGCGCGACGCGCACCGTGAAGCGCTCCTCTGCCTCCACCTCCTCGTCGTCCACGGTGGGGATGATGATCCGGGCGCTCTGTTGGCCCTCGGGCACCGTCACTGACGTGGCGATCTCCCCCACGTCCTCGGCGGTCGCCCCGCCGTCCGGGTAGTCGGCGGCCACCGTGAAGGACACGCCCCCGGCGCCGGCCGGGCTGCCCAGGCTCAGGGTCAGCGCCTCCTCCTCTCCCTCCGCGACCCGCGCCTGCGGCGTCAGCGTGTAGGTGCGCGGCGGCGGGTCGATGGCCACCAGGTGGGTGGCCGTCTGAGAGCCGTTGGTGACGCGGATGTAGACGTAGGTCCACTTCGAGGCCGGGTTCAGCGCGATGGCCGGGGTGAAACCGCCGTTGGCAAAGGCCGCGAAGGCGCCGGTGACGCGATAGACGTCCCCGATGGCCCACTCCAGTGTGCTGTCCGGATGCGCCGTCACCCGCAGCATGGTGTGGGTCGTCGTCACGATGCCCTTCTCCGGGTCGATGCTGCCGAACGTGCCGGGGACGTACGCCCGCAGCTGCACGCGACGCTCGGAAGTCCCGGGGATCGTGGACGGGTTGGGACTCGCGACCCTCATGTTGTTGAAGTTGTCCACCGGCTCGCCGTCGCGCATCTCGTCGTAATGCACGCGCACGGGGTGCAGGTCCGTGTGGGGCGCGGGCGTGGGCGGGGCGGGCACGTTCTTGCCCACCAGGCTCACCGAGACCGTATCGCCGTCCGACCAGTCCAGGCCTGTGCCGGACCAGATCAGCAGCACTGAGTCCTCATTGCGCGCGATGCCGTAGTTCTTACTGGCGTCCCTGAACTGGAACTGCCTGCCGCCGATGTCCAGCCGCACCTGGTCGTCGTGCAGCGGGGGCTCCCGGTCCAGCCGAAACAGGAGGGTGCCGTTCCTGACCGTCACCGCCAGGATGTTGTACATCCACGGGCCGTACTTGAAGGAGTTGGGCGAGAGCCGGGCGGAGCACTGCTCCTGCCCGATGCAGCCGGCTCCAGCGAGGGGCCCCAGGTCCTGCACCGTCAGCGTGGACGCCCAGCGGCTGATGGAGACCGCCTGCCCCTTCACGGCTATCTGGACAGAGCCGTTAGTAGCCGTGGTCCATGACGGAATCCATGGCGGGGTGTTCTGACTGATACTAGAGCGTTGGTCCGCGATGCTCCAGCCCTCGGCCGCTCCCGCGTCCTCGGCCATGCTTCGGGTAATGTCCATTTGGAGAGTATTCGAGGAGAGGCTGCCGGTGGTGTAGATGACGAAGTGATAGGTCGTGTTCGCCGCCAGCGTGGTGGGGACCCCATAAGAGGGCGTGAAGGTCACCGTATGGTTCCCGGTGACTCCGGTCGGAATGTTCCGGGCCGACAGATATGCGACCCTGGTGCCCGGCGTCCCGTTGCTGTCGCTCCACAACTCCGCCCTGACCGTGGCGGCATCCTCGGACGTGAGAGCATTGTTAATGAAAAAGCGCGCCTCGATGCCCGTCAACGTGTAGCCGTCGACGTAGGGACCCGTCATGAATCCCTGGCCATGAACCCTGTTGTCGAAATCAACACCAGTGCCCGCCTGCCCCGTGTTGCTGACCAGCGCGCCTTCCGTGCCGATGGCGGTGGCGGCGGTGGGCGGCGCGCCGGCCGGCACCGCCGACGCCCTCATCACCGTCACGGTGTAGGTGTTTGTGGTGCTGCCGTTCTCGGCGGTGACCTTTACGGTGATGGCGTTCTCGCCGAAGGAGAGCGATATGGGGCCGCTCGGCTGACCGCTGGTCACCGCCGCCAGGCTCGACCCCTTGCCCACCTCCACTGTGGCGGTGGAGTCGCTCGCCGTCGGGCGGAGTTTCAGGTACGTGATGGAGTTCGGCACCGACGCCGTGTAGGCCGTGGTCGCCGCCGCGAACGAGGGGTTCAGCGTCAGCGCGCTGAACGGGCCCGAGGCGCTGTCCGCCTGCGTCGCCGTCAGACCGGACAGGGCGGCGTTGGTGGACGGCTGCCCCCGCGTCACCGTTACGGTATAGGTCTTTGTGAAGTCGGGGTCCTGGGCGGTGACCTTGACGGTGATGACGTTCGCGCCCACCGAGAGCGCGATGGGACCGCTCTCACCGCTCGTCACCGCCGTCAGGGTCTTCCCCTGGAGACCCACCTCCACCGTGGCTTGGGGATGGTTCGTCGACAGGATGAGCTTCACGTGCGTCACCGCGTAAAGCCCCGACGCCGTGTAGGCCGTGGTGGCCGCCGCGAACGAGGGGCTCAGCGCCAGCCCGCTGAACGTCCCCGAGGCGCTCGTGTTTCTCAACGCCCTCAGGTCGAGCAGGGCGGCGTCGGTGGATGGGGCCGTCGCCTGATGCGCCGCGGACCGCAGGGTCAGCTTTACCGTCCGGCCATCGGTCCAGTCCGTGTCCGGGTTGTACGACCAATAGATGGCGCCTGAATCCACTGTGGCGGCGTTGATTCTAAGGGGGATGCCGTCCACATTCAGCGTCAAAGAAGTAAGGGCGGTCTTGGTCGCCTGGCCCGTAACGTTGCCGATATTGAAATAAAATCGATCATTATCAGATTGCCAATACACTCCGTTTACGGTGTAGGTGGTGCCCCCGTGCCTGAATTGATCCTCCGTGAGGACAGTTGAGCTCGAGCAGTTGTCCTGATTTGCGTCACTGTTGTCGCAGCCGAAATTAACGCCGTTCTGATCCACCGTCAGCGTGGCCTCCCACAGGGCGCCAGGGGCGCCGGTTCCGAACACCCAGGCGCTGTTGCCGACGGAGTTCACCGCGCGAACCCGCACCCGGTAGTCGGTGCCGTTGGTCAGCCCTGTAATCGTCTGCGAGGCCGCCACGCCGCTGCGGGTGACCGCCACCCAGGCGGTGGCGGGGTTGCTGCCCGTGGCCGCCGCGTTGTTGCCCACGGCGCCCACGGCCGCCGAGGTGTAGTGCACGTCGTAGCCCGTCACCGTGCTCAAGGGCGCGGTCCAGAACAGGGACAGCTGCCTATTGTCATGCGCGACCACGAGGTTGGTGGCGGCGGCGGGGGCGGCGCCCTGCCGCGTCACGGTCACTGTGTAGGTCTTCGTGGTGGTCCCGTCCTGGGCGGTGACCTTCACGATGATGGCGTTCGCGTTCAACGAGAGCGGGATAGCGGCGCTGGCGCTGCCGCTCGTCACCGACGCCAGGCTCGCCCCCTTGCCCACCTCCACCGTGGCGTTGGAATCGCTCGTCGTCGGGGTGATCTTCACGTGCGTCCGCGCGTTCGCCACCGTCGCCGTGTAGGCTGTGGTGGCCGCCGCGAAGGTCGAGGGGCTCAGCGTCAGCGCGCTGAACGTCCCCGACGCGTTCGCGCTGGTGCTCGCCGTCAGGCCGGACAGGTCCGCGTCGGCGCTCGCCGGCACCGCCGAGCCGTTGACCCGGATGCGGTATTTCCTCACATTGTGCCTTGTCCAGGTTGCCCCCGCCGGATCTTGCACACCAGTGACATAGTGACTGAATCCTGCAATTATCCAGCCGCTGGCCGCGCCGGCGTCCAGTCCAACGGAGGAGGTCGTGGACGGCCTGCCTGAAGTTCCGGCTGTGGAATACAAGACCACGAAATAGTGGGTGCTCGCGGCGAGCGCCGTGTTGCTTGGCGCCGTGAAGGTCGCGATTCCGTTCGTGAGAGCCGATGGCGCCGTCAGGCTGACGATTTTCGCATCCGGGGATGTGACGCTGTTTGACCACAACTCCGCACGCAATCCCGCAATCTGTGCCGTGCTAGTGGTGCCGGACAGGTGCATCTCGATACTTCCCAGCACATAGCCGGCGGGATTGCTTCCCGTGGTAAACCGCTGTGCGTGGGTGTCAGAGAAACTGATACTGGTTGCGGTTGAGCCTGTAAGGTCCGCCTGCCCGATGTTGCTGACCAGCACGCTGTCCTGCGCCCCGGCCGGCGCGGCGTGGAACACTAACAGCGCGCCCAGCAGCAGCGCCAGGGCCAGGAGCGGGGAGAGGCGGAAAAGGGAGGCTCGCATCATGCCGGCCCTCCCGCCAGGTTCTGAGGCTGAGGGCCGGCCTGTATTATTAGAACTTTTATTCGGGGGGGGGGGGGTAACGGGCATGGCCGCCCTCAGCAGGCGTCGAGGGGTGGAGATGGCCTCGGTCAGTTTCATCGAATCACCCTCCTTATCGGCATTTTATTCAGCGTTTGCTACTCTTCTATCGGTCGGCCCCGGCCATCCACCCCAGGCATCTTCCTGGCTTGTTTCGGCTCTACAGCCCGCCCGGTATCGGCTCCGTCTGCCTAGTGAACGGAATGGCGTAGGGACCCCCGTTGGAGCACGTCTCAGAGCCCCACAGCACGGCTTGGATGGTCACCCGCTCCTCTCCACCCGCGCCCAGGACGTTGATCGCGCGGCTGGGAGTGAGGCCACTTGTGGTGCTTTCGTCCGGCGCCCGCACATACCACTTCGCTTCGGAGTACTGCTGCGAATTGTCTCTCACGTACTTAATCGCGTCCTCCCGGCTGGCCCCCTCTGCCAAACTGTCGTGCCTGGGATGCTGCTCCTCGCCCGAGGGAGTAGGAGCGTTGGAATGAAACCCGCCAGCGATCCACACGAAGGGGGCAGAGGCGGTGATCGTTCCCACGTCCATATCAGCCCGGGCGAATCCATATTCACCCTGCACCAGGTTGCGGTAGAGCCAGACGCTCCCGGACTGGGTCCGGTTAGGGTTCCACGTGATGGTAATCTCCTCGCCGTTCACTTCTTGCGTGATGTTGCAGAGGCTGGTCGTCAGTTTCAGGTCCACCTTGTCGCCGGGGACCCAACTGAGACCGGTGTTGAACCACACTGCCGCACTGTAAACGGTGGCCGAGGCGTGTGCCCTGACTTCAGCGTCGGACAAGGGGTACTCCTCGCCGTCGACGTGCAGCGTCAGCGTACTAAGGTCTAGCTCCTCAATGGGCTCGTAAAAGGTGAGGCGAAGATTGCCGTACAGGACGCGGACTCCTACAATTTCGTCCTCCGTGCCCATATACTTGAACGAGTTGCCGGTGAGCAATTGGCCCGGAACGCAATGCAGCTCCTCCTGGGACAAGTAGCTGTCGCAACCGTCGCCGTGCTCTCCCGGGAGGTCGGCCACCGTCAGCGTGGCGGACCAGATGGTAACGTCCGTCATCTGCCCGGAGGCGGGCTGCGGGCCGGGCGCAAAGAATACCGTAACCGCAACCAGCCCGGCGGCCAGCAGCAGGACCAGGGAGACGAGGCGCAGGGGCAATGCCCGCATCATCGGGGGCCTACCATGGCCTGCAGAGGTTGCAAGTCGAAGGGCGGTACGGGGCTGGTACTTCATCATTTCTCCTCAACGTGCGGCAGTTTTTTCAACGCCGTACCCGGTAGCGCCGGGCGCCGGTCTGCCGTGCCATGCCTCTCCGCCAGGGGCGGGACCCCGGCCGGGCCGCCCCCTAAGATCTCGGGGAAGACCCAGGCGTTTCCACCGTGATGTATTCGAGGTGGCGGCACCGAAGCGAGTCCATTCCCAGGACCGGCGACGCTCCTCCACACGGGGCGACCGGTGGCAGGACGGGACGGGAGGGCTGGCTGGCTCACCGAAGCCCCTACTCGTCCCGGCTCCAGCCCGAGCCGAAGACGTACCCGTCGTAGCCCGCCACATACACCCGCAGGGTCTCCGACTCCACCCACTCGCCTGATTCGGTGGCATGGGTGGCGTCGAAGCCGGCCGCTCCGAACAGGTCCCGGGTGTCCCCGCCGATCATCAAGAGGTCCGAGTGTCCCGCGATCCTCCCGTCCGGACCCCCGATGAAGGCGAACCAGTGCCCGTCCACCGTATCGGCGCTGTTGTAGTAGCCGACGGCCGCCTCCAGCCCGGCCAGGACGCTGCCCGGACTGGCGAAGTAGGCCATGGTCCCGTCCAGACCCAGTTCCCGGTACTTGTCCACGGCGGCCGACACCAGCATCTGCGTGAAGGCGTCAGCGTCGATGTACCAGCCCGAGGCGAACAGCAGCCCGTCGCGGCGCTTCACCCACACGTTCTTGAGCTCCACGTCGTCGAAGCCGGACCCTATGCCCCCGCTCTCAGGGTTGCGGTACACGTAAGACACCCACTTGCCATTTTCATCAGTGGACAGCATCTCCGGACCGAACTCGTAGCCGTTGGCGTCGGTGCCCACCCAGCCGTTCAGGTCCAGGCCCAGGCGCTCGGGTTCAGGGTGAGCTATCACCAGGTCGTTCTCGTCGATGATGAAGACGTACCACTGGCCGTCTATGCTCTGGGCGCTGTTGTAGTGGGCCAGGGTGGCGTCGAGGCCCCGGGTCTCGTAGCGGGCGATGGCGCTGTCCACGAAGTGCCGGGTGTAGTCGGCGGGGGCGGACTTGGGCGGGAAGCCGGCGATGGCTATCCGCTCGGCCTCGTCGGCGGTGAGCCCCGGCCGGGGTTCAGGGATGGCGGCGATGGCCGCTGTGACGATCTCCTCGACCTCGCTCCGGGTCAGACCGGTCATGGCGGGGGACTCAGCGGCCAACCCCTCCCGCACTATCTCCTCGACCTCGCTCCGGGTCAGGCCGGTCATGGCGGGGGACTCGGCGGCCAACTCCTCCCGCACTATCTCCTCGACCTCGCTCCGGGTCAGGCCGGTCATGGCAGGGGACTCAGCGGCCAACTCCTCCCGCACTATCTCCTCGACCTCCGTGCGCGTCAGTCCCTCGTCACCCCCTCCGCAGGCGGCGAGCAGGAACGGGACCAGGATAAGGATCCCCGCACCAGCAATCGCACGGCGCACCGTGCCGGTCACTCCCGCGATCCTCATTCCCTACAGGCCCCCGTGCGAGCTGCCGTCATCGCTCCCGTCCGTGACCGTCACGCACACGCCGAGGGCCGCATCGGGCGACCGGAACGGGTCATCGCTGTCCGCGCCGACGGCGGTGGAGGAGACCCAGACCAGCGCCTGGAAGTGCTCGTGGACGCTGTCGCCGTCGGGGTCGCTGAACACCCCCGACAGGGACACGTCCTTGGTCGCCTGCATCTACAGCCCGCCGACGCGAGCGCGGGGCGTGGTGTGTTCGCCCTTGGTCCGCACCCACTTGCTGGATTTCTCTTCGCGCTCGCTCATGTTGTTGCGGTGCCCGACCATCGAGCGAATGAACACGCCCGTCGAGACGTCGTTCTCGAGGCCCGTGATGGTGTAGCTGGTCACGCCGGGGTCCACCGAGAGTCCGTCGCTCTTGCTCACGGCCCTGGGGTCGCGGGGATTGGCCCACACGCCGGGCTCCTGGCTCCAGCGCAGAACGTGCCAGATCTCCGAGTCCTCGACCCCGTCGCGGGAGGAGACGTTCCAGGTCACCGTCAGTGTGCCGTCCCCCGGCGTGACCTGGATGTTCCACGGCTCCGGCCCTTCCGTCGGCTCGTCGTTGTCAACGGTGTTCACCCAGGCGGTCATGGTCCCCGCCTCCGAGATCGAATAGCCGGTGTCGTCGCTGGTCGTGGAGTGGGTGATCACAGACTTGCCCGCGTTCACGCCAGCCACAGTGAAGGACTGCGCCGTGTCCCAGTTCGACGGCGTGAATGTCCGCGAGGCCGGTGACACCGTTGCATACGCCGGGGCGCCCGACACCGGAGTGACCGTCACCGGCTCGTCCGGCGGGGAATCCAGAACGACCGTGTAGGTCGCCGACGAACCCTCCGGCACCGACACCGACTCCCGGTTCAGCGTCACCCCCGGCGGTCGGGTATCGACGTGGAAAGTTATCTGGTCAACATTCTTTTGCATATCCTGAGCGTCGAAGCAGTAAACAGTGTTGACCCCGTCCGGGAACACTATCTCGACCTGCTTGTTGCTGACCAGTCGTTTGCTGGCCGCGCCATTCCCGGCGTCAATCCAAGCAAGGGACTTCCAGCCCGCATCGTCCGGTTCGGCCGTATCGCAGCTCTCTTTGATGTACCGGTATTGGAAAATCTCGGACTCGTCGGTTGCGGTTAGAGTCAGGGTGTTGCCGTTCATCTCCCCGGCCAGGGTCGGGTCGGTGTCCTCAATGTAATAGCTGAACGTCAGGAATTCGTAGTTGCCTTCGGAGTGATTCTCGCGGTGAAATTTGAGTCCGACGCACAGATGTTTACCGGTGGCCTGCTCGGCGGTGTGGTTGCTTAATGTCAAGTAGCCGCCTTGCAGCGGTATGGTTTCCTCTCCAACAGGATTTGGGGCTGTCCGCACTGTTTGGGTAAACCACGGACGGTTGTTATGGATTCTGCCATCAGTAACACCGCCGGTGGGCCAAACGGAGGCCCTGCATTGACTTGCTCTGTCCATGAAGGTGTAGACCAGATATGTCTGTTTGTTGTTTCCGGCCGCCGCATCGCGCTTGTCGAACGCGAGTTTGGTATCCGTGGTCCCGCTGACGGCGAAAACCCCAATCTGGACATCATGAGATCGGCCGCCAGCGTAAGCCAAAGCCCCCAGTTTTGCGTTGCTCCACTTGTAGCTAGTTTTCGTCCTCCGCAACTCAACCGTGAGCGGCACGGGCTCATTCCCACGGACGTCAAATTGCTTGGCGGGCGTCCTGGCATCATAGGGCGGAAAAGCCCTCGGGTCGGACTGGGCGTGGGCGGGCTGCGCGCCGGGCGAAACGAATGCCACCAGCGCAACCAGAGCGGCGGCCAGCAGAAGGAGCGGGGAGAGGCGGAGGGAGGAGGCGGCCCGCATCATTGGGGGCCTCCCGCCATGTTCAGATGCCGAGGGCCGGCCTGCGGGACTAGAAAATTTACTCTGGGGGGTAGCCGGCATGACCGCCCTCAGCACGCGGCCCATCTTGCTGCTTGCGTTGAACATGGCGTACTCATCTCCTGTCAACGACGCACCGCATTCCCGTCCGGTCCCGTGGGACAAGGGCGGTGGCGGCGCGGCTGCTGCTCTGTTTCGGCCGGCATTGCCAGCCTGCACCGAGCCCGACTCAGTGCGACGGGTGGCAGAAATAACCAACAAACATTATAGCGATTCGTGAATAAATTGAGGGTAAAGGCCATTCCCAGTTTGGTGAAGCATAGCTAAACTTTCTCCCAATCTGGTAAAATTAACCCCATCAGGCCGCTTTCAGCCCGGTTTGCCGGGGCCTTCATGGAGGCCAAATGTTGGAAAACAACGGCCCGCCGGCTGATGGAACGGACCCGCCGGGAGACCGCTCTCCCGCCTGAGTGCGGCCAGCCTCCGCATTAACGAGACCCTGGACTTCGACACCGTTCTCCAGGGGGTCCTCGACTCCGCCCGCTCCCTGACGGCAGCCCACTACGGGGTGATCTTCACCCTGGACGATTCCGGCCAGGTGGACGACCGTCTGGTGCTGCGCTTCGACCTCGCTTGAACCGCATCAGGCGCTCGGGGAGGTCGTTGGGAAAGACGCAGGTGTCCCGGACGTAGTTGATGCGCTATCTCGTAAAGGGCGGCACCCCTTGAAACCAGTGCGGGCAGGCTCCGGGAGTTCGGAGCCTGCCCGGTTCTTGTTGTCTCAGGCCTGGTGGCATTCCCACGCCGGCGGCCATTCCCTCCGCAGACCGCGCCGGGGCTACTGCCCCGACTGGCCGTCCTGCTGCTCACCCTCCTCCTGCTCACCCTGTTCCGGCGGGGGTTCCGCCTCTGGCAGGGTTATGGTGGCGTGGACCCGCTCGCCCTTGCCCGCCTGGTTCTCGGCCCGCACCCACACCTTGTAGGCCCGGCCCGCCTCCAGGTTGTCGAAGCTGACTTTCGTCTTCTTCGCCTTGGGCGTCTTGGTCCGGCCGCTGCCTCCGTCCTCCGGTTTCAGGTGCACGATGTAGCCGCGCACCTCGCCGCCGCTTTCGGGCGCAGGAGCGCTCCAGCTCACGATCAGGCTCACGCCCTCGGCCGTCAACTGCAGGTCAGTCACCGGACCGGGCACCGCCTCCCCATCATAGAACTGGGAGTCCGTGTTCTCGGTCACCGTTACGTCGAAGGCGTCGCTGACCCGGTTGCCGTCGGCATCCTCGGCCGTGACCGTAATGGTCGCGGTTCCCTCGGCCACGCCCGTTACCGTGAGGCCGGTAACGGTCTGGGTCGATTCGTCGACGACAGTAGCAACTTCCAACACCTCTGTGTCCGACGATTCGGCGGTGATGGTCAATGCGTCGCCGTCGGCGTCCGTGAACACGCCGGTCAACACCTCCTCGTCGGCGTCGCTGGGCACATCGGTCAAATCAACCTCGTGAGTGGCGTCGATGAACACTTCGTTCACGTCGTCAATGGTGGCAGCCACCACCGGAGCGGCCTTCACCGTTACGGTGAAACTGTCCGAAACCGAGCCGCCGTTGCCGTCGCTGGCTGTTACCGTGATCATCGCCGTTCCGCGCGCCTTTGCCGTAACCGTCAGCCTGGACTGGTCGGACGCCACCGACACCGTGGCCACGCTCTCATCCAACGATGCGGCGGTTATGGTCAGGGCGTCGCCGTCGGCGTCGCTGAACACTCCCGACAGGGCTGCCCCGCGCGCCCCTCTCTCGTTCACGATGGTCGCGTCGGCGATGGCATTGGACACCGTGGGCGGGTTGTTGGCCACCTTCTGCCGCTGGTCCGGCGGCGTGGTGTCCGACACCGCGACCGATACCGAGGACGCCGGGACCGCGGCGTACTTCGTATCCTGACTGCTCACCTGGTGGCTGACGACGGCGTTCTCGTCGTCGCCGTCGTCGTCCGCCACGGCGCTCACCGTAAAGGTGGCGGCACGGTGCCAGTCGGACGGCGTGAAGGTGTGGGACGCCGGCGCCACCGTGACCGCGCCGCCGTCGGAGCTGCCGGGGGTGACGGTCACGTTCGCCGTTGGCTGGCTGTCCAGGGCCACGGTGTAGGTCGCCCTTCCGCCCTCGGCTGCGGCCAGGGGATTGGCGGCGGCCACCGTGATGCCGGCGGTATCGTCGTCGGCGATGGTCACCGTGGCCGTGTCCTGGCCGTCGCCGGCCTTTTCCCATTTCCCCTTGATGTAGGTGGGGGCAACGACCACCATGAATATCTCGTCATCCTCATCCACGGAGTCGTCCCGGGTGGGCACGGAGAAACTCCAGGAGGTGGCGCCGGCCCCCAGGGTGAAGGTGGATACGGCTCCCGAGTGAACGTCCTCAGCGTTGGCGGAGCCGTAACCGATGGACACCTTGAATGTGGCGAAAGGCGCCGGGACCGGATCGCTCAGGGTCAGCTTCAGGGAGTAGTAATCCCCCTCAACCACGCGGACCGCGGGAGTTAGGGCGTAGGTCTTGACCGGATCCGGCTGCGGAGGAGGAGGTTCGGCCACGGCGACGAGGGTCGCGGCGGACCAGGGGCCGGCGCCCTCCGCGTTCACGGCGGCGACGCGCGCCCGGTAATTGCCGTACTCCGCAACGTCAACCACCGCTCGCGAGCAGCATTGGTGGACGCTCACGCTGGCTCCGTCGGGCCCGGAGCTCACCGCGCTGTCCGTGGGGAAAACGCTGCCCTCGGCCGCCACCTGCACCACGTAACCGGTGGCGCCGGCGACCTCCGCCCAGGACATGCCGAAGGTTTTGAGGCCGGGCGCCTGCGCCGCCCGCACCGAGCCCGGCGCCGACGCCGGAGCTCCGGCACCGGCGGCCACGGTGATGGTGAAGGTCGCGGTGTCGGAGACGCCGTTGCGGTCCATAACCGTGTAGGTCATCGCCGTGGCGCCCGTGGCGGTGGGCGTGCCGGAGAGGTTGCGGGCACCGGAGTCGAAGGAGAGGCCCGGAATCTGCGGCTCCAGACTGTAGCGCAGCCGCACGATTTTAGCCGAGCCGCCGGTGGCCGCCGGCAGGGTCACGGAGACGGCGCTGCCCGCGGTGAAACTCCGGTCTGCGGTCTCGGGCAGGGACGGCGCTTCATTCACCTCGATGCTGCCGTAGGCCACGGCCCGGGACCCCCTCTCATCCTCCGCCCGGTAGGTCAGGGCGTAGCGCTGCCCGGCGACGGGTTGGTCGTCGCCGACGCCGCTGCTGAGCGTTCGGGTGATGGGATCGAACGTCAATCCCCTGGCGTAGTCATTGATGGCCACGTCCGGTTCCCGGTTGTCCAGGTGGTAGGTCAGAGACCCGGTCCCGCCCGAGGCCTCCGGAAAGACAAAGTGGAGGTCCGAGTCCTGACCCACGGTGTACTCGATGATGTCGTTGGTGAACCGGCTCAGCTCCGCGTCAGAGAAGGCCACTGCCAAGTTGACCGTCACCTGGAAGGTGAGGGAAACGGATTCGCCTGCTTCGTCGGTTGCGCTGTAGGTGACCCTGGCCGGGCTGGCGGTGGCCGCCTGGGGCGCGCCGCGGATCACCCGGTCCGGGCCCAGAGCAAGACCGGCGGGAAGGCCCGCGGCGGAGTAGGTCAATTTGCCGACGCCGCCGGAAGCCTCCGGCAGCCTGGGCGGCTCCGGTTCTCCCGCCGCGTCCGGGCCGGCGGCGCGGTCCGCCGGCGCTCCGGCGGTGTACACCGCGTCCAGGACAGCAGCATCCCCGAAGGTCAGCGGCGCAGAGGCCAGGATCTGCTTCTCCACCGCCGCCGCCACCGTCACGTCGAAGGCGTTGCTGACACTGTTGCCGTCGACGTCCCGGGCGGTGACCGTGATGGTCGCCGTTCCCTCTGCCGCTCCCGACACCGTCAGTTTGGACTGGTCCGCGGCCGCCGACACGGTGACCACGTTCTCGTTCGAGGATGCGGCGGTGATTGTCAGCCCGTCCCCGTCGGCGTCGCTGAACACCCCGATCAGGGAGATGTCCCGGCGGTCGCCAACAATCAGGCCGCTCACATCGGCGATGGCTGAGGCCACCACCGGGGCGGCCTTCACCCTCACCGTGAAACTGTCCTCGACCGAGCCGCCATTTCCGTCGTCGGAGATGACCGTGACGGTCGCCGTCCCTCCGGCCTTTGCGGACACCGTCAGATTGGCGTGGTCGGCGGACACCGACACCGTGGCCACGCTCTCGTCCGAGGATGTGGCGGTGATGGTCAGGTCGTCGTTGTCGGCGTCGCCGAAGACGCCCATCAGGGGCGTCTCATGCGTCCCGCTCTCGCTCACGATGGTGGCGTCGGCTATGGCGCTTGCCACCGTGGGCGGCTGGTTGTTGGGCGGAACCACCGAGACCAGGAAGGTATCGCTGACCAGGTTGGCGGCGGGCTTTCTATCGCCCTCCGGCGTCAACGGCAGCGCCTTCACCCCGGGATGGTCCGGAGCGTACTTGTAGGCCCGGTACATCCCGCGGTTCTCCGTGCTCCGGTATTCCCAGACGACGTCCCGGCTCGGCGTAACCTCCCGTATCCTGCTGAGGGGAGCGTCCACCACCAGAGTGTTGCCGTTGGGCAGACGCTGCGCGCCGGACCCCCAGTAGGCAAGGCTGCCGTCGCTATGGCGATACGACCAGGCCGGGCCGGATGGCCCGTATGCGGAACCCTCAGAGCGGGTGTAGCCGTATCCGTCGGCGGGAAGCACGATCTCGTCCACTGACGAGTATCCCCGCCCGAACCCTGGGTGTTCGTTCCCGTTGTTGTAAAGGAGAACCCTTCCCGCGCCCGGCAGTCCGGCTGGAATCCAGTGAGCGTTGTGCGGGAAGAAGAGCTTCTGGTCGTCCTTTGTTCCCTGCTGGTACGTGCGCGGGTTCCCCCAGCGGTACAGCAGACCGCCGCCCCTGCCTCCGTTTCCGCCGGAACTGCCGGCCGCCTCGGCCATCGTGGTGCTGCGGTCTATAATCCAGATTTCGCTGAAATGGCGCGAGGTAATCATGATCTGGTTCAACGCCGCGTTGTAGTCCAGCGCATTCAAATGCGTGGGGCCTCGATCTGTTCCATCGAATCGACACAGCCCGTAGTTGATGTCGATCTTCTCGGGATGGTCGGCGACCGTTCCGTAGTTCGCCTGGTCCGGGTCGTGGTCTTGAATCAGATGGTCCCACACCCTCCACCTCCAGACGACCTCCCCGTTGGGCTTGATTTCCACCACTTCATCAATCTTGACCGTTGCATTCTTCTCCAGACATTCGGGGTTCGCGCCCTCCGCAACGGCTTCCACCTTCTGATATATGACCTCATGAAGGAAGAGGTAATTTCCGTTGGACAGCTTGAGCACGTCATGATGATTTGGCATCCTCCCGTAAGACCACACGGGTATTCCACGCGGATTCCTTTCCGTGAGATGAACGGGACCATTCCCTGTGAGCAGGTTCCCGCTGGCAAGGAGTTTGCCGTGATTCCCGAAGGCCTGTGACCATTCGAACGCCTTGCGTCCCTGATTGTCGATCAGATAGAACTTGACGTCTTTGGGGTGATAGAACAGCGTATAACCCTCGTACGCTCCGGGCTGGTTCACCGTGGCCGTCGGCGTACCGGAGTCCTGGGCGGCGACCGTGATGGTCGCGGCGCCTTCGGACACCCCCGACACCGTAAGGCCGGAGTAGTCGGCGGCAACGGAAACGGCGGCCACTCCGCGGTCCGACGACGCGGCGGTGACTGCCAACGCGTCCCCGTCGGCGTCGCTGAACACCCCCGACAGGGAGATGTCCTGCGTTGACCCCGCCTCCAGGCCGGTCACGTCCTCTATGGCCGACGCCACCACCGGGGCGGCCTTCACCCTCACCGTGAAACTGTCCTCAACCGAGCCGCCATTTCCGTCGTCAGCAGTGACCGTGACCACCACCGTCCCCCTGGCCTGGGCCGCAACCGTCAGGGTTGTGTGGTCGGCGGACACGGACACCGTGGCCACGCCCTCGTCCGACGACGTTGCCGCAACCGTCAGCGAGTCCCCGTCATCGTCGGCAAAGACGCCGGACAGGGAGATTTCTCGGGTTCCGCTCTCGTTCACGATGGTGGCGTCGGCGATGGCGCTTGCCAACGTGGGCGGCCGGTTCGGTTGCGACTGGAAGACCCAGGGGCGCGCCTGCTTGATGGACAGCTTGCCCAGACTCGTGATCTTGAACTCGATGTCCATCGCGAACGGCTCGCCCTCTGCGGCCCCGTACAGCTCGCTGAACCTCTTGTGGATCACCTCCAGGTGGCTGCGCAACTGCTTCAGCTGCGCGTCGCTCATCAGGAGTTTTCCCGGCTCCGAGAGGTTGGAGCGCACCAGGACCTCATGCCTGCCGCCCGGCAGCAACAGGATCTCCTCGGGCCGCGAGTGGGCCTCCGGGTTCGTGATCAGGTCCTCTCCCAGCTGCGTGTTGACGTAATAGGCGCCGGCCCGGTTCGTCGCCGGGTCGAAACTGACCGCCACGCCGTTGGCCTTTTCCAGGGAGTAGTTCGGGTGCACCAGCACCCCCATCGCCGTTCTGGCGTGGTCGATCCGGTGGAAGTCCCGTTCCACGAAGGCCCGGAAGTTCCAAAGACTCGCCCAGACCCCCTTGATGGACTTGTCGATCCCCTCCTCCGCGGTCTCGTCGGGGTCCTGGGTCTTGGAGCTGTACAGCCCCGCGCCGTTGTACCCCGGCAGGTCCTCGTTGTTGGTGCTCGACCGGTAGCGCAGCGAGGTCCCCTCGGGGAACTTGGCGTGCATCTCCTCCAGCGCCGTGATGATCCAGGCCGGGCTCCGGGCGTCCTTGATGGCGTCACGGAGGTCGTCCAGCATCTCGTCCTGGATCTCGTAGTCCGTCCGGAATTTCGGGTGCGCCAGGATCGCCGTTACCACGGCGTTGAGTTTCGTGCCGGCCGGCAGCGTGAACCGGTCTTCCGCGGCGCCCTTCCCCTTGCCGAATACGGTCTCCTCCGCCAGGCCGGCATCCTTCATGAACTCGTCGTAGAAGTGGAACGGCACGGCGAACCCGTCGCGGACGGTGCCCTCCGGAAACCCCAGCGTGCCCAGCACCGACATGTTGGCGGCCTTCACCCCGAAGGCGTCCCAGTCGCCGAACCCGATCTCGCTCAGGGGAGTGATCCTCGTGACCGACAGGTCCCGTTCCGGCGTCTGCGCCGAGGCCGGCCGGGAGGCGTCGTAGTGAGCGTCAACCTCCGCCCTGGTGGCGGCGCGCAGGGTGTACCCGCTCTGAGTGACCTTGTAGTAAACGTGGCGGTCCAGGAGATCATCGATGGTGGCGTCGTCCAGGGGGTCGCGGATGAAGGCGTTGGGCACCCCGTTCTGCACGGCGCGCAGGTTGACGTGGGACAGGGGAGTCTGGGGAACCCCGGTGATGATGCCGGCCACCCGCGGCAGGTCGTTGGGCAGCGTCTCGTAGATCACGATGTCCCGGGAGTTGGGGCGCTCCTCCAACTCCATCTCCCGCAGCAAACCGTAACCCTCTCCCTCGTTGAGCGGAATGAAATTCACGTCGGGAGCGATGCCCTCTTCCAGCAGCACATTGACCCGGGAGGCGTCATACAGCGCCTTCTCCCGGTGATAGCGCGGCAACGCTGATTCGTACACCGGATAGTAGGCCAGGTTGTTCTCCAGCAGCGGCATGCTGGCGGCCAGCGCTTCATAGGAGAACGCCACGGCATCGAAGGCGTAATCGTCCCACGGCCGGAAATCGAACCGGTAGACGCCCCGGGACCCGTCAGGAGCTGCGACATTGGGATGCCAGATCAGCTCGCCGTGCATGCTGTTTCGCCATGGATCTATCGTGGTGTCAAGCCCCAGCGCATCGGCAAACTCATGATGCGCCCGGTGCGTAACGGTGTTCATGAAATAGACGGCAGGTCGGTCTGAGCCGGGGTTCATGATGATGAACTTGATGTACTCCAGATTTACAAGGTGACGGTCAACGGGAATGGGCCGTTCGCCTTGGTAGGAGAGCTTCTGGAAGGCCGCATGGTCAGCAATGGATACGGCCCCGTTGGAAATATGGACCGATGCCGCGGGGTTGACCGGGTTCTTAGTTCCAACGTCCGCCAGTTCAGTCAGGTCGTCGATGCAGTCGCCGTCAACGTCGGCAGGGTTATTGACGGGGTATTTCTTGACTTTGTATCTGCTCGCGGGCAGGGGCGCCAAATTGTCCTCCAGCGTCGTCGTCCCCGCTTCGCCCCGCTTCACCAGGACCGGATATTCGATGGTTTCTCCTCCCTTCTCGTGCCGCACGTAGAGGACGAAGTAGTCCTCAACCGTGGACGTGACCACGATGGGGACCGCCGCAACCGGCACGTCCACGGGGCTGCCGCCGCTGATGGGACACGTTCCCGGGATGGTCACGGCGACCGAGTTGGATGCCTCACCGGTCAGCCTGCCCGACAGGGCCCTGACCTGGTAGGTGTAGGTCTCACCCTGCTTCGCGGCGCCGCGGTCGGTGTAGCTCGTGCCGGAGGAACCCGTGTCGGGCACGTAGGCCATCATGCCGGACTGGCCGGACGCGCGCCGCAGCACCCGATAGCCCGTGACGGGTCCGGCGTTCTCTGTCGGGGCGCTCCAGCTCAGCTGCACCCCGCCGGCAACTACCGTCGCTTGCAGGTTGCCGGGCGCGGTCACGGCAGTCTGGGCCTGGAGCGGCCCGGGGTGGCTGACCAGTGCGACGATGAGGACCAGCGCGGCCAGGGCCAGCATGAGGAGAGCCTGACGCGGATGGCATCCACGAAGGGCATAGCGAGCGGGAAGACGTGTTGACATCATAGCCAGGCGGGGCGGTTGGGCATGGCCGCGCCAGTGACGCGGCGTCTGGCCCTGCACCGCCGCCACGAGAAAAGCTCTGCGAATCTCTGCTGGTGGACATAGCTGGGGGCCTGCTTCAATTGGAGCAAGACACCGTCCCCAACGTCAGCGTGGCGGACCAGGCTTCGTGTTCGTGGCTGGCGGACGCGGGTGGTGGAATGCGGGGCACACGGTCCTGGGAGCAGGGCCAGGACCGCCAGGAGCGGGAGGAAGTACCCGGGCGAGAGGAAGGCGCGCTTCATGCCAGCCTCTCAAAATGTGCGAGCCGAGAGGATGAGCTAGAGCATTTATTCGTGGGCGTAACGGGCATGGCCGCCCTCAGCACGCGGGCCGCTTTCCTGATATTGTTGCCGACATTGAACATGGCTCTCTGTTCTCCTCTCAACTGCGTTGCGCCTCCCCGTCCGGCCCCGTGGGATAAGGGCGGTGGCGGCGCGGTTCCCGCTCTGGATTGGCGGGATGCGCCTGCCCGCACAGGATCCGGCTCACCCATGCGGGAGCTACAGATACCCGATGGATATTATAGCGATTCGTAAATAAATTGGAGGTGAAGGCAATTTTCAGTATGGTATATTATCGGTGAACATTGGCCCTCTTTGGTAAAATTGACCTTATCAGGCCCGTTTCAGCCCGGTTTGCCAGGGCCCTCAGGGAGGCGAAATGTCGGAAAACAACGGCCCGCCGGCCAATGGAACGGACCCCGCGGGAGACCGCCTCTCCCGCCTCAGCGCGGCCAGCCTGCGCATCAACGAGAGCCTGGACTTCGACACCGTTCTCCAGGGGGTCCTCGACTCCGCCCGGTCCCTTACGGCAGCCCGATACGGCGTTATGACCCTGCTCGACGACGCGGGCGGTGTCCCGGACCTCTTGTCCTCCGGGATGACGGGCGAGGAGGCCGGGCAACTGTGGCTCACCCCGGACCGGTGGCGGCTCTTCGAGTCCCTGACCGGCATCTCCGAGCCCGTGCGGGTGCCCGACCTGGTGGAGCACGTCCGGGCCCTGGGCTTCACGGAGTTCACGATCCCCCTGCCGGTGGCGGTCTTCCGGTTCATGGCGGCGCCCATGTTCCACCGGGGCGCCCGGGTGGGCCACGTCTTCGTGGGGGACCGGGAGGACGGAGAGGAGTTCACCCGGGAGGACGAGGAGATACTGGTGATGTTCGCCGCCCAGGCGGCGCTGGTCATCGCCAACGCCGGCGCCCACCGGGAGGAGCGGCGGGCCCGGGCCGGCCTGGAGACCCTGATCGACACCTCGCCGGTGGGCGTGGTGGTCTTCGACGTGAGGACGGGAGCGCCGGCCTCCTTCAACCGGGAGGCCCGCCGCATCGTGGACACCCTGCGGGACGAGGGCCAGGCGCCGGAGGACCTGCTGGGGCTGCTGAGCGTGCGCCGGGCCGACGGGAGCGAGGTGTCCCTGCAGGAGTTTCCCCTGGCCCGGGTGCTGGGCGCCAGCGAGACGGTGCGGGCCGAGGAGATCGTCATGGGGGTCCCCGACGGGCGCAGCGTCACCGTGCTGCTAAACGCCACGCCCATCCGCTCCGGGGAGGGGGCGGTGGAGTCGGTGGTGGTGACCATGCAGGACATGGCGCCCCTGGCGGAGCAGGAGCGGCTGCGGGCCGAGTTCCTGGCCATGGTGAGCCACGAGCTGAGGATGCCGTTGACCTCCATCCGGGGGGCGGCCACGTCGGTGCTGGAGGCGGCGGCGGACCTGGACCCGGCGGAGATGCGCCAGTTCCAGCGCATCATCGTGGATCAGGCCGACCGCATGCGGGAGCTCATCGGCGACCTGCTGGACGTGGCGCGCATCGAGACGGGGACGCTGCCGGTGGACCCGGAGCCGGCGGAGGTGGCCCTGCTGGTGGACCGGGCCAGGAGCGCCTTCCAGAACGCCGGGGGCCGGAACCCCCTGGCCCTTGACATAGAGCCGGGTCTGCCCCTGGTGCTGGCGGACCGGCGGCGCATCGTGCAGGTCATCGGCAACCTGCTCTCCAACGCGGCCCGGCACTCGCCCGAGGACTCGGTCATCACTGTGAGGGCGGCGCGGGCGGACTCCCAGGTGGTGGTCTCGGTGTCCGACCAGGGGCGGGGGGTACCCGCCGAGGACCTGCCGCACCTGTTCCGCAGGCACTCCGGCGAGGAGGGAGACGGCGCCGGCGGCGGCACCGGCCTGGGGCTGGCCATCTGCCGGGGGATCGTGGAGGCCCACGGGGGCCGCATTTACGCCGAGAGCGACGGGCCCGGCCTGGGCGCCCGGTTCGCCTTCACCCTTCCAGCGGTACGTGAGGCCCGGCCCGTACGCAGTTCCCGCAGCCGGCAGGGCGGCGTGCCGTCCGGGGGAACGGTGCTGGTGGTGGACGACGACCCCCTGATGCTGCGGTCGGTGCGGGACGCCCTCTCATCCGCCGGGTTCCGGACGGTGGCCACCGGCGACCCTCAGGAGGCGCCGATGCTGATGACGGAGCACGGCCCCCGCCTGGTGCTCCTGGACCTGGTGCTGCCGGAGTACGACGGCGTGGAGCTGATGGGGGACCTGCTGGCCGTCTCCCGGGTTCCCGTGATATTCCTGTCGGCGTACGGCGGCGACGAGGTGGTGGCCCGGGCCCTGGAGGAGGGGGCCACCGACTACATCGTCAAGCCCTTCTCTCCCACGGAACTGGTGGCCCGGGTGCGGGCGGCCCTGCGGCGGTTCGAGGAGCCCCGCCATCCGGAGCCGGCGGGAGTCTTCCTGCTGGGCGACTTGGCCATCGACTACGAGAGGCGGCGGGTTACCCTCTCGGGAAATCCGGTGGAGCTGACTGCCACCGAGTTCGATCTGCTGGCGGTACTGGCGGCGGAGGCCGGCAGGGCGGTGCCCCACGACCGGCTGCTCCGGCGGGTGTGGAGCCCGGACAAGCCGGGCAACCGGCGGCTGCTGCGCACCCACCTGATGCACCTGCGCAAGAAGCTGGGCGAGGACGGAGAGAACCCCAGGTACATCCTCGCCGAGCCACGGGTCGGGTACCGGATGCCGGAGGGGGACTCAGCAGGTGAAGAATAGCTGTGCGGTTTCTCCGGTTGCTTTTTCTTGACGTGTGCTGTGACGTTACTTTTGTTGGGATGTACCTCATGCCGGCGTGATTATCGCCGTGGGTTGGACTGGAGGTCGATCAGCCTTTGCTTCCCGTCTCACGCGGCGGCAAGGGGAGTCGCCTTGGACGCTCTGCGGCCCGGGTGCTTGTGAGCGGCGGAGCCTGTTCTCCCTGGCGTTCCCCTGCTCCGGCTTTGCCTACTGGGGCGGACCGCTGGCGCCCTTGTGCGCACCCTAAACCAAGAGCAAGTTAAAATGTACATATCGCATGACCGCACTATCGGTCCCCACCCAGTTGGGCCCAAAGGTGATATGAGGTGCCGTGAAATCCTTGCGATTATCGTCAATCTCCCCGAAATGCACATCCCACCTTGATATTGGTTTGGAAGAGTCCGATGAGGTCCATCTGTCGGGCAGTTCGAGCGCTCCGAGACCTTTTCGTCTTCGTATCGCCGGTCCTTTTGGCTACCTTGTCGGACTTGGACTGCGGGATTGGCTTTGCCGGCGGTGTCTGTGTTGTGGGAACCCCGGCAGCCTAGAACTTGGTCCGGAACTGGAGGTCAGTGGTCGCGCCCTTCCTGGGGTTGCAGGTCCGGCAGGTCAGGTGAAGGTTCCATTTCTGGCCGGAGCCGCCTTTGGCCACGGGATTCTCGTGGTCAATGTCCATAGACCTGTGGTGCCTGTACGTCCGGGAGGGGATCCCAAGGGCTTCATCTCGGTGGACGAAGCTGGGATTGAGGCTGCGGCCGCCACCGGCGCGGTGATGCAGACGGAGTCTGAGAGGCCGGAACCGGTGATGGTGACCGTGGACCGGCCGTTTGTCTTTCTGATCCGGGACCGTGGAACAGGGACGATTCTGTTCCTGGGCCGTGTCGTTGAGCCGTGAATTCCGGCGTTTATCCCAACTGCGACCCCACGGTGGTCATCAGGGCGGCGCTGGTGTGCGCAGCGGCGTTGCCGTGGTTCGCGGTCTTCTCGGGGACTTTCGGCCTGTACTTCTACATCCTGCTCGCCGCCGAGTTGTTGTTGGAGTGGCTTTTCGTTCCGCTGCTGTTCTTGGCGGTGCCCCTTGCGGTCCTGCTACTGGTCGTAATGCCGGCCGGGGCAGTGTGTGCCGCCTCTGGGCGTCCGCGGGGCGGGTGGTTTGGCTGGCTGACGAGAGCTGGCTGCTTGGTGTCCATGGGCTTCACCCTGGTGTACGCGGGACTGATGGTTCTGGTGACGATACTCTGGATTTTCAGGGAAGACGTTAACGCGACGTGGGAGCCGTTCATACTCTGGCGCGTGGCTGTGCTCGTCGCTGGGTTGTGGGCCACCTGGCGGGCCTGGCGGTGGTTGCATCATCAGGTCCGACACTCCGGAACTGGTCGCCAACATCTTCGGTTGTGGCGGTCAGATTGGGTGCTGCCGGTTCCTCGTGGGGAACCCGGACGTTCAGCGCGACCAAGTGATGAAGTTCGCTCCTGGGTTGAAGTAGAAGTCTCCCATTTCTCCCTCTACGATGTTGACGATCTGGTTCGAGCCCACATGGAAGTCGTAGAGTTTTCCAGGCTCCAACTCGTTGAGTATTCCGATTTCCGGATTGGGCGGGATGGCCACCCCGGGAGGTGGCGTCAACGGGTCCGGGGTGAATTCTCCTCAGGATGACGCCAACTATCCAGAGCCCTGCTCTGAATCAGAATTCCGAATATTGAACCACTTCGCTGACTACTGAACTCAGGAAGCTTCCGAGTTCGACAGCATCCGGCAAGTCAGCAAACGGAACCCACCTGTATTCAGGCATCACTATATGCACGCCTTCTCCATTGGAGATCCAGGACACAGATGGTAGCCAGCGTAACTATGACGGAGACCAAGATTGGACACAGGATAAAGACAGGGCGTGCCTGGATCATGAACGGGTCCAAGAAATGCGGGTCCTTGGCAAAGAAGGCGCTGCCTCTCAGGTTGTCCTGCCAGTATCCATAGAACCATAGCAGGGTATTGCTGATGGCAAGACCTGTCAGCCCCAATGCCAACGCACACAGGAGTGACCTGCGCATGGACACCTCGGACGACCACGCTCCATAGACCAACCCAAACGGCAACGTGGACGTCAGAGGCAACCCGTAGAAAAGCAGAACGGCACCGACCATTGACAGGAAGTCAACCAACTCCATTCCCCGCCAATTAGACTATCAAACCATCGTATATCAAGGTGGGTCTTGGCTCTGAATCACAATCCCGATGCTAGAACCACTTTGCTCATTTTTGAACCTGACCGGCATTTATGATTCAAAGCCCCAGCGCGGCCAGCACGGTGAAGGCGGAGAGTCATATTCCGATCCGGCTCTCAGGACCCGTCCCTCACGGTGGGCGCCAAGCGCGGCTCGTGATAGCGTGCCCCCTCCATGGAGGAGCCCGACTCCGCGTGCAGGACGTTCATCACGTACTGCCACGGCTGGCCGGCGCCGCGCAGGCTCCGCGAGACCCCCTTGAACTCCACGACCCAGACCGGGGTGTCCGGCGGGGTGTTGGACCAGTCACCCGTCCGGTAGAACCGCCGCGCGTATGCCCCGAACGTCGTCAGGCAACTGGCGGTTACGCCCTCGATTGCGACTGCCGAGGCCCCTCCCGGGGCAGGCCCGCCGGTGATCCACCCCATGCTCTCCTCTGCCTCGTTCCGGCTGATGAGCCTGCCGCTGTGGGCCGGGGGATCAAGGCCGTAGCAGGCCGGGTCGGTGGTGAACGGCTGGGGTTCGCAGGGGTCGTAGCGCATGTTCCGGTGCCGGTCGAGGAACACGTCGTAGCTCCGCCCACTGCCGCCGAGATTCAGGACGTCGACGCTGACCAAGGTGCGCTCCAAGTGGAAAGCCGCGCCCGTGAACAGCACGCCCTCCCTGCCGGTCGCCGAGTCATAGGTCGAGGCGTGGCGGAGACACCGCGCCCATTCCGGCGGCATCCTCTCCATGTAGAACGCGGCCACGGCCTCCTTGGTGGTGCCGTCCGGGACGCGGTAGGTGCGCAGTATGACCCATTTGTCCGGGGGCGAGATGGGGTTCTCGTCGCTCTCGGAGGGGTGAGGAAAGTCTTGAACCGGCTCCGCGCCGGGGTAGACGGGCAGGGTGCCCAACAGTTCCCGGTTCTGCCGGGTCTCGTACCAGCCGAACCAGAAGACACCGACTGCGACAACCAGGGCTGCGATTGCCGCCGCCGCGGTAAGCGCCAACAGCACCCGTTTCCTCAACTGAGTTCCTGCCAAGTCCCGTGGCCGTGCCCCGGAAACCCAACCGGCCTTGTGGCGGGGCCGTGAGCGTGTCCATCCAAGTCGGAGCGGAACCTGTCAGCCCCGGGGTCGAGGAGCCGCGGGATTTCCAGTATTTCCTGCCGATTCTCGCGGATCTTCCTCATTTCCTCCGATCCCGTGCCTGTGACGAGGATCTTGAGCACCAGGTATATGGTTAGAGCGACGAGGGCCACTGGTACCAAAACAGAGAGCGCCACGAACAGGTGGGCGGCGCGACCAGCAACAGGGACAAGCCTTTCTGCGGCACCCCGCATGGCTACCCTGAGATACTGTGGAGGGCGGCTTCGTAGAACAACATGAAAGATGATTGTCCGTCGTCCAGGTGGTTGGTGGCGGCTTTCCGAGGCCGTCTGACAGCCATGGATTCTCCCTTTGCTTGATTACGTGTGGAGCTCAAGGAAAGTGTATCATTCGCCACGTATGTCGCCGCGACCCCGACCGCCAAAATGTTGGCTGTGAGAAAATTCCGCTACTCAATTGCCAGCTCCCAGGCGACATGATCTCGTACCTGTCTTCACGAAAGCCATGCCGGACCCCGGTCGACGAGAGTGATTGGGGTGATGGGCATTGTGACTCCTCCGCACCTCAGTCCGTGTTTTCCGAGCCGTGTTGGTATCTGGCCCGGAACAGGAGGAACACGCCGGGTTCGGTGTGGATCGCCAGGCGGTCACCGAATACCTGAACCCTCCGGATCAGGGGTAGAAGCTCCACGAAGCGCTTCTCCTGCTCCATGGCCTGTGGCGTCTCCGGACAGACCTTCTCCGTCACCGTCGTCTCCCGGTCCTCAGCCACGGAGCCGTCCTCGCGGACGGCGGGCTCACGCTTTCCGTCAGTTCCTTTTCGGGTATTGGACACGTAGGAATTGCATCCGGTGGACCCTCTGAGTCCGGTCTCGTCGTACTGAAGCGTCACATCCACCCCTGGTATGGCATCCCGCTTTCTCGCAGGCAGCAACTCCGGTCCCTCTCCGGGAGAGTCCACAAATGCAGTGAGCCGCCATTCGACGCCCTGAATACCGTCAATGGCCTCGGGCAACTGCTCAAATGTCAGGGCTCTGCCCCGGCTGGTACGCAAATGCAGCAAACTCTGACCGTGTCCCTCCTCCACGGAGTATTCCTCGGCGTGCGACAGGTCGGTGGTCAACCGGCCCTCGGGATTGCCGGAAGCTGTGGGGCACCCGTCTGTGGATCCGATCATGCCGGTCGTGTGGAAGTTGATCCTCTCCTTCTCGGTCCTGTACACGGTGAAGAAATCCCGGCAGGGTGTGGTTCCCGCGGCCAAGCCGTCCTCAAGGAAGGCAAGGATGAACTCGCTGCCGACGAACGTCTCATTGCCGTCGTGGAGGAGCCGCCACTGGGTGCCCGGAAGGTCCGCGGCGTGGCCGGGGAGGTCTTCCTGCCTGGTGAACACCAGGCGGACGTCGCCGCCCCGGTCGAGGATTTCCAGCCGGTCTCGGGCGGCGCGAAATCTCACACCATTAACCAGGGCATTCTGAAATCTCTCGGCCTGAAATAGAATGGGGTCCGGACATCCCATGTCCGTCCCTCCAAACTGTCGGCCTGAGAAGGTTCCGTCCGCTTTGGCAATCGGTGTTCCGTCCTCGTGTCTGCCCCAGAGGGAGTTGCAGCCGTCGAAACCCTCAAGAACATTCCCTTCCACTCTGAGAAACAAGTATGTGCCGTCGATGACGGAACGGCCGTCCAGAGAAGCAAGCACCCACGTGGCGCCGTTGAGAAGCTCGGATGCTTGGCTGGAAGACGGACCGGTATCTTCGGTTCCCGGGCCCACCACTGTCGCCGGTATTCTTGTCATGGATGACACTGGCGTCGTTTGGATTCTCCGGCGGGTGCCTGGGCGCGCCGTGGCGTCTTCTGCGGAGGATTCCGTTTGCATGGGCAATGGGGTAACCGTGATTCCGCCAGGGGCCGCAACCGGCGACGGCCTTGTCTCAGTCTCCATCCTGGCCGGTCCGGAGCAGGCCGTCAGGAACAGGAGGCCTGCCAGGGTGATCACGGCAACGAGAATCCGCCCTCGCCGGGAGTTCGAATACCTCCACATGCTGCGCTCTTCGTGGCGCACGGTTCCTCGCTGCTCCTCACGGTTTCGGATTCATCACCCGGCCCAGGAACAGGACCGCGCCCGTGGCCCTGTCCCGGATGAGGAATATGAAGGGCCGGTCGACCGTCACCAGTATTGGCCCTGATTCCTCGACCACCACCGCCGTGGCCGCCGCCGCCTCCGTGCCCTCTTCGTCCACAGACACGAACGCCTTGTGGACGACTTTGGAGATCCAGAGTCCCTTGGTCCCGGTCATGCCGGAGAAATCCGCTTCCGCGCCGAATGCGTCCGGCATTCCCATTTCAGCCAGGGTATTGTCCAGACTGAATTCCGACTCCAACTCGAAGAGCGGCATGGTGAGAGCGATGTCACCAATTTCGAGGTCGTCGAAAATTCGGTCCAGGACCCGTGCGTTCAGCGAGTCTTCGAATTCTACGAACGTGCCCTCGTCGGGCAGCAGGATCGTCATGGACATCTCGCCCGAGGAATAGGGAACATCGACCGCCTGATAGCCCTCGCCCTCGACGTAGCCGTAGAGGTCCCTGGAAGTCTCGGTCATCATCGGCACCTCCACCACACTGCCTCCTGCCAGATGGAAAGGGAGTTCCCGCGTGAGCCGCCTGTCGAAGGGCAATTGCCATGAGGCATTGAAGTATATGGCGTTGGTGAGGACCAGGCGGGTGTTGCTGTCGACCGCCCCGAACGGCAAGAGGTCTCGTATCTTGTCTTGGGTTTCCTCAGAGACCCAGTCGTTGATCCTCGCCCTGGATTCCTCCGGGGCGCCCGCGAAGTCCACGGGTCGGAGACCCGCCCCGTAGTTCTCGGCCAGCACATCCAGAAAATCCGGCAGGAATTCATAACCCTGCTGACCCCAGATGGCGTTTGCGATGTTCAGTTCGAAGAACTGGTTCTCTTCGGCCTGAAGGCCCTGACCTCTGGACGCCAGCTCCCGGTCCAGGGCGTTGAACGAGGGATGGAGCGCACTTTGAGGGAGCTCGTAGTGAAGGGTGTTGATCATCTGACGTTCCGTCTCGCCCCTGGCTCCGGCAAGGGTCATGGCCAGGGCCTGGGAAATGCTGAATGGGGAAAAGAAGAGGTTGCCCTCACCGTCGCTCAGAGTGCCGTACAGGTTGAGGGCGAAGGTGTTGTTTCCCTGCACCAGTGCCTTCACGTCGCGGGCGGAAGCCCGGGGCGACTCGTTTCGTTGTCTGTCCGAACGAACTTCCCTTCCTGCGGTCTGTACCGGGAGGGTCGGGACCGGCGAGGATGCCGGGGACGGTGTCTGCGTCGTTGGCGGGAGAGCCTGTCGGGATTCTCCTGCGCAACCTGAAGAACCTGCCAGCAGGAGGAGAGCGATGGCCAAGGGACAGGTCCAGCGTATATATCTTGACCGGGCTGAGTCGCCAAGTCTTCGTGCCATGCTCCCTCCGGTGGGCGGGACGGACTGGGTGTCGGTAGCCAGCCGCGCCAGCGCCTCTGTCGGCTTCGGCGAGCAGCGAGTCTGTGGCAGACCACTTCACCGGGTCCGGCGTCGAACATTATTGTTGAACTGGTCGTTGAGGGGCCAGGGATTTGCTCCCGCGGCGATGCCGCATCAGGCATGATTAGTCAGGAAAATGAGAAGTCATCCGTAAATCCCGATTTCGTGCGAAGCTCACCCTTCATTAGCATATACCCCATTTGCGTTGGAATCGTTCCGTCATGCGTGGATTGGGCATGACTTAAAAGAGGCCTCTGCCCAAGTCCTTGGCGTAGAACCCCCAACGCAGTGAGCGGATATTGCTTGTCAATCCAGATCTCTGGGACTGATACCTCGACAGATTCCAATTCTGCTGCACCATGGCTGGACCAGAACACTCATGATTCCCTCTGTCATCCGCCGCTGGCTTCCGCCCATCTGCCTAATAGCCTTGATTGCTGCCGTTTGGGCGTTGCCCCACCGTCCCGACTGCGACTCCCTGGTGTGGGGTGACCACCCGGCCATAGCCCGAGTCGACAGTCAGTGAATTCTCCTGTCCCATTATGCTGACTCGCTCCAGATCATAGAAACAAACATCGAAAACGCGGAATTTGGGTTGCTCATTGACGAACTCGCTTCCAATGATTTCCAGCGGAGGTGGAACGACCGCGTGAACTTCTACGGCCCCGAAACCGTCGCGCTGGCGGCTGCCATCAGGGACTCCGCCCTGTATCAGGGTGCCGTTGCCGACGGGCAGGTCCCTTCGCAGGAGGAGGTCTCAGCATGCACCGATCTGCACCGGCTCCGGTGGGAGAGTTTCTACGACGTCGTTCAGTTGGCGAAATTGGCGCAGAATCAGGACCTTGCCGGGTTCAGAAAACTGGCCGCAGAGACCAGGAACCCCGACATCGTTAGGTTTCGCGATGACCTGACTCCGTCCGAACTCATGGAGTCCATGAAAGGGAACGACTGGCGCCAACTGGAGCAGGAACTGAAAGAAGGAGAGGCTCACCTCGAATCCCTTGGCCTCCAACGCTACTGGCAGGAAATACTCCCAGCGAAGCTGCACCGCGAAATGGCCATACTCAACCTGAAGGAGGCGGTGTTGGAGGCCAGCGCCGACGGCCCTGACAGTCCCTATGCAGATGTGCCCCGCCTGGCATGGCTGGCGTACCAGGAGAGAATGTTCGAAGGAATGAACGTCGAACTAACGCGCGCCGCTCCCTCGACCGTTTCGATTGATGGTGCCCTCGCTTATCTGGCCGAGGTTCTGCAGGAGGAACAAGATGAACTCAGTGAGGAATACAGAAGGCGGTTTGGACGACGCTAGGTGTGTGGACATTTGGCCGTTTTGAGGCGGCAGCTGTGTCGTGCGCGCTCGGCTGGCAACGGGACGGGGATATTAAATTGCGGCCAGGTTGTTTTGCTGTGCCCCGTGGACGGCGTTGAGGGGGATGTGAGTGTCCAGTGTTACCAGTTGCGCTTCATGAGCCACTGCAAGGGCCAGCAGGTATATGTCGGTGAGTTGCCGGTGCCCGGACACGTGGCGGAAGCGCACCACGGTGTCGTCAAGCAGGCTTACGTCGTCGGGAATGAATTGATGTTGTGGGGCAGAGGTGGCTGTCAACAGTTGCTGGTAGGCCTCGGAGAGGGGCCTTGTTCGCGGGTAGCGGGCTTGCGAGACGATGCGGAGGTAGCCGTTCTGGGTTAGCGGACAGGAGGCCCATCCGTGTTCGATGTTGTTCCGGAACCAGGAGGATACGGCGTTGTGAGAATCGTGATTCGTGTCCAGCAGGGCGAGCAGGGCGTTTACGTCGTAGAGTGATCTCAAAGTTCAGATGCCCAGTTCGTCCCGGATGTCGTTGACGATGTCGTTGGTTACCACGTAGTCGGCAGGAGGGAAGGGCCTGATCCCGTACTTTTCGAGGTCTGTGGGGGACTCAATCGGGTTTACGTCCGCTTCCACCCGGTGTCCCTCGGGCAGGTCAATGGGGTGGTCGAACACTATGGTCTGGCCTTTTACGGTGCCCTTTAGCCTCATGGTGTGTCCTCCGAACGGTATTGATCGAATTGTACACTGTGGGTGGTGCGGGTGGTGGAGCCTTCGGGCGTTATCGTCATGTTTGATGGCATGTCAGTGATGGCTCCTGTTGATTGACCACAGGTCCTAGGAAGTCGGTGATCAACCCCGCGACCTCCGCGCCCGGACCAGAACTAAATTCTCCTCGGGCCAAGCCACGCTGTTCAGCATGACCGGCTTGACCCTGTTTCCAAGAGAGACGGCAACACCCTTCACTGGCTGTCGTCTGCATCATCGGAATATAGAGATAACCACACTTGCTTCCAACCCTGGTGCAACGGTGCTACCACCAAACTTCCTTGCCACAGCCGTCCCTCGCCGTCAGGGACGGTCCACGAGAACCAGCCAAAGTCGCCCGAGGAACCTTCGTCGATAATTTCCCAGCTTGGATGACTCAGGCCGTCGCGGTACAGGCTCACAAGTTCGGCTGCCGCCACCTCCGTCTCCACTTCGCCGTAAATGTTGACCTGACTGTCGTAGGGCGACATGGAGCCGCCGGAACTGAACCCGGAGTCGGAATTGCCGGTTCTGATATTACCGCGTATCACCCTGGTTCCCGGAACCGCGTCAAGAACGTTCTCGTGCCGTTCCAGGTCCATGCCGGGAATCTGTGGGTATTCCCGCTCCCGGCCTTCCGGCCCTGAGGGTGGACTAGATGCGACGTACGGGCATCTATTAGCGGTGAAGCCTACAGGAAACCCTGCCTTCCATTCCCCGTCTTCCAACGCTACAGGCCACGGAAGGGATATGGACTCCAGTGGCCGCCCGGGGTTTTGCCTGGCGGCGATTTCAGCAAAGGCCCGGGTGGGGTCGGTCACGTCCAGAAACACCGCGGCCACCACGGCTTCTGCGAGGAACTCCTCGTCCTGTTCGAGCCACGACTGCAACTGGTCCAACCCGCAGCTTCCGGCCAGTTCCTCCGTCAACAACGAACGGAAAAGCGCGGCGTCATCCTCCCTCAGCGCTTGGTTCCATGTATCGAAAAGCTGCTGAACCGCAACCTTGGTTCCGTCATCGCTGTTCCTCTCTGAACTGGATGCCCGGGCAGCGGGTGGAGGTCCCATAGTCGGCGTCGGCATGGGGGTGGGTGAGGAATTCAATGGCTCCGTTGTCGTCGGGGACGGGGTTTCCGTGGGTACCTCCGGAATCGGCGTATCCTCCGGGGTCGCGGGCTGCTCTCCGCCACAGGAGACCAGGAGCCACAGGATTGCGAAGCATAGCAATATCAAGACCGGAATCCTGAAATTCCTGGCAGGCTCGTGGCAAGCAGCCCTCCTCAGCTTACCGACCGATTTCACGGCCACGCTTGGCTCGTTGGCCCTTCTTGCGAGCCAAGGGACTGAGAGATCCTTGCAGATAGTCGAATAGTCGCCGGACCGGCTTTCAACTTTTGAAACCTGTGGTAATACAACCACGCAACCTCCATACGGCCCCGGCGAACTGCGACAGTCCCCCGATCCCATCATCTGCTCCCGTCGTCGGCTCAACTCGTCCCGATTCTGCGCCTGCAGTACTAAATGACCTTGTCTCCCCTCTTTGGTGTGGAGTGGCTGTCCGGCTCTTCCGCCGTTCCCGGCAGCGGGGTAAGCATCACGCGCCAACGGGGAGTTTCCTTGGCCGCCTCGACCAGGAGTTCTTCCAGGGGAACATCGATGTTTATATCGTCGAATTCGAAGTTGAAAGCGGCCTTCACGTGGGCCGGACATACCAGGCCCGCCGTGGCGTTGTTCTCCCGTCCCGCTCGCCTCAGTTCCTCGCGTTCGGCGAGGGTCATCTTACGCTGGTAGTGGCAGCCAGCGATGGCGCATTTGACCGACACTTTTCTGGCCATTTCCCCAATCTTACAATGAACGGGCAAGGAGAGCCTCGGACATGAACTCAGAATGGTCAGCCACATCCACTTCTGCCCACGGGGTCAAACGGCTCTGCTGCACGAATGCTGAGTCTGTAGCGCTGGCCTAACTCAAACCCAGCCGGCATGGCTGGAAATAGCCCTGTTTACAGCCATGGCTGTAAATTGCCCCACTCCGTAGCTGAGGGGGTGGCTGGAAACTCCAGTTGCAGAACCTCTGGCAGAATCCTATACATCAGGTATTTCAGCCAGGGGTGTTGGGAGATTACGCTGTACGGCTATGCCAGGGTCTCGGTCAGGGAGCCCGAGGACAAGAATCTGGACCTGCAGGTGGAGCGGATGCTCCGCGCCGGCTGCGCCACGGGCAACATCCGGGCCGAGGAGGCCAGCGGGGCCAAGGACGACCGCGGCGGCCTCCTGGATCTGCTGGACCTGGTGGCCCCGGGCGACACTTTGGTGGTCACCCACATCGACCGGCTCTCCCGGGGGCTGACCTACGGGCTGCGGAGGACTTCGACACTTCGACGGCCAACGGAAAGCTCCAGCTCCAGATGGTGCTCGCCTTCAGCGCAGTGGTGGTGGAACTCGATCAGGGAGCGTTCGGTCGCGGGCCAGGCCAAAGCTCGGATCGAGGGCCGTTTCCCCGGCCGTAGGCCCAGCCTGAGCGAGCAGCAACGGGAGTACATCAGGGAGGAGCGGTCGAAAGGAGTGAGCCAGCGGGAGCTGGCCAAGCGCCTGGAGGTCAGCCGCTGGACGATCCAGCAGGTGGACGAGTAGGGTGGGCTGAAACTGCTCCCAACACTCGAATCCCGTGTGTAGTAGAGGCGGCTAGTATTACTCCGTCCAATGGTACATAATCTCGGCGCTATTGACAGTCGCCCGAGCCCTCGACAACTCCTGCGACACCGACCTGGACATCCCACTGCGGAACTGGAGGCCGTAGGCCCAGCCTGAGCGAACAGCAACGGGAGTACATCAGGGAGGAGCGATCCGGGGGAGTGAGTCAGCCGGAACTGGCCAAGCGCCTGGAGGTCAGCCGCTGGACCATCCAGCCGGTGGACGGGTAGAAGCTGAAAGGGAAATTACATCCTTCGTACGGAGAATGGCCGGTTAGCCGCACGCTCACAGGAAGTCGCCGCCCTTGACGCACTGATCGCCTGCATGCGCAGCCTGCTGGGTTATACTCAACGCAATGCTCAAACATGGCTCTCCCTGGTGCGAGATGGCTCAACTCGCAGTGGCGCATTCCTTTTGACTTTCTAGGAAGTTGCTTTTCGGTGCCTCGTCTCAGGATGGTTTTCGTTGTCAAAAACCATTTCCCCCCAAGCCGGGAACACTTTCTTATCTCATCACCATAACGCCACACGCATCTTTTCGGTGGATTGGGACTAAGGAGGCAAAATGCCGCCCCGTGGAAATCATCAGTACCTAGCGCGGCATGGAGTCGCGCACTGCGAACCTAGCCGTGGGAAAGTATCAGCCTGCTCCGCGGCTGTAGATATTACGACTTAGCGTGCAAATACCGGACAAAAATAGGCGCTCAATTCACCTTCTGGTAAATTGAGCGCCGAACAAAATTCAATGTGGTTCGATCAATCAGCAGACAAACCCAATTCGCAAATATATGGCGAGACCACCGCTTGATCGTTTCCCACTTGGTTCCTTACCTGCATCACGACACGGTCGCGTGCCCGGGTAAAGGCCACATAAAACACTCGACGTTCGGCTTCCAACTGTTCGAGCGTTTTTGCATTTTTGTTGGGCCAGATGCCGTCAATCACGTCTAGAAGCACGACCGTGCCAAATTCCTTCCCCTTTGCTCGCAATGCCGTCATCAGATGAACTGGTCGCTTCCACAGAGAATCTGCGGTTTCCTGCTTTCCATCATCGTCGAATGGTGGAGTGTAGACCAGTTGGTCTTTGGCCCTCTCAATATCGTCAACAAACTGATCGTAGTCATCACCGTAGGGATACGCGAAGTCGGCCAATTGCAAGAACGGTGGGTCAGTGTAAAAGATGTCGTCCTCCGCCTTCCCCATATCCACCTGTAGCCCTTCAAAGTTTGTGCTGAGCGACACCAAAGCTTCGGTTACGGTTCTCGCGTCGACGTAATTCCTGATCGCCTCAGCCATCTCCAAGCTCATGTTTCCGTCCGCGTTTTTCCCTTTCAAACTGCCACGGTAATCTGCGAGAGCATCCACACCCGCTTCTAGTGAAACTGGACGGGCTTCCTGAATATGCTTGCGTACATTGGCCTTATCAGCTTTGTTCAACTGGTAGCGTTTCGCCAGGTCGCACAGTTGGACAATATCGTTCACGACTTGTGATCTGGACTGGCGCGTAGATGCCCGATTTTTTATTTCGATCAGATTGAGTAGCTGGTCGAACGTATCGCTTAGGAACACTGACAGATCTTCGGCGGCACAGAACGGGACTTCCTTAGATGCAAAGTAGACTTGGTAAGGAATAATCTGGCTGCGTTTTCTCCCAATGATGGCAACTTGAGCAGGGCTGATACCTTTTGAGATTGAATTTTGGACTACGTTGTAAACGTAATCCAAGGTTTCCGACAAATTGGAAGTTCGTTGAACCTCTATAAGTGCGTCATTTTGGGAAAATGCTGACATCCGCTTGCTGACTCTGCGCTGGTTGTGTTCGATTAACCGCTTCGAACGGGTAACGATATTGGCAGGTGAACGGTAGTTCACGTCCAGTATGTGGGTGGCAAATTCGACATCCAGATATTTGCCTGGGTCTAACACATACTCTGGCGTTGCACCGCGCCATTCGAAAATGGCTTGGTCGTCATCACCAGCCACTGTGATAGTCGCTCGATTACGCTGTGCGATTGATTTGATGAGATTAAGATCCAATGGATTGACGTCTTGAAATTCATCCACGAACACGTGCGAATATCGAGCTGCTCCAGATAGGAAACTTCCTTCTTCTAGTTTTTGGCGTTCGTCTAGATAGGCAAAATACTTTTGGTCTTCCAGAGTGAAAGTCGCTGTGCTGATGAGATGGTCGCTGGCATCACGCCAGAACCTAAAAAATGCTTGGTAAACTTCCTGTCGGCTTGCCTTTGGAACTTCCTGTCCACCCTTTCCTACTTTGGACTCGAGTATTCCGAATTTGGTCAATTCGTCGAATTGCTCCTCCAAACGCCAACGTAGCTTCTGATCTTCCAGATAATCAATGTGCTTTCCGAACAGGTTTTCGGTGGTGTGGCGCTTATGGTCGAATCCCAGTGACTTGAAGGCATCAATCATGCCAAGCAATACCCGAGGTGCGATATTACGACGATTTTCGATAGCAGCTTTGATGCGCGGATGTACTTGCCAGACCGGTTGCAACTGGTTCAACATCGTAAAGTGGAATTGATCTTTGTTGGTAATGAGACGTGGATTGAATGCCACCGATCTAATGCGCCGGAAACCCCAAGAATTCAAGGTGGCAATATCGGTCAAGTCACGGATCATTGCAAAATCGTCGTCTTCGTTCAAACGAGATTGAAGCTCATCCCTCGCGGCTCTGGTGAAAGCCACGATGAGAGACTTGGGGCGGCTCTGCTCACTTGACTGGGCTAGGTGTAAACATCGATACAGTATTGATAAGGTTTTCCCGCAGCCGGCTGGAGCAAGAAGACGAACATTCCCTATGGGTGCTGTTGAAAATGCAGTTTGGCCGTCGTTCAGTTGATTGGCCACGGAAATTCTCCTATTTAGCCTAACCTGCATAAAACACGTAAATCACGCCATTAGTCCTGTTTTTGAACGGAGTGTCCAATATTACGTTAGTGATTTCACCGTATCAGACACGCATTTGGTCGTCAATGTTCAGCATGATAGTGATCACGCTACCTGTGACACCATCCACGTCAGATATTCCTCACCATGGTGTTTCAGATTCGCTAATGCGGTCGCCCTCTCGCCCAATCCGTGGTCTCGCAGACGGAGATATCAAGGCCAATGGTCAACGGATTATTGCCAGGTCCGGCCCCAGCCATCTAGGCCCGGGCCAGTAACTGCCGGCTCACCTGATCCAGTCGCCGCGCGTGGCCCCACCGGAAACTCCGCAAGAAGCTCCCTAGCGTAGATGATACCTTGACCACCCAGCCGATGGCGTCAGCCGTCCCGGTGTCCATCGCCAGTCACGAGCCAGCTTATGGCTCCTGGAATGGGCTACGCCGGCGGCAAAGACCAATTCGGACATCGCACCGTCCGGCGGCATGGGGACAGTTTATGCCAAAACCTCCTCGTCCTCCATGATCTCGATGTCCCTTACGAAGTTGCTAATAAGAACCTCATGCTCCGGGTAGGCACCTTCCTGCAGGAACTCCTGGAGTTCGGCCACGTACTCCTTGATCGCTATGCTCGTGAGCTCCTCCCTCTACCGCGGCAGCCTAGCAGCGGGGCAAGGAACTGGGCGTGAACCGGCAAAATCAGTTGACGCCAGATCGGCAGGAATGCTTGACGCGGGACATTCTCTCTCCAATCGCTGCCTATTGCATTATGCCTTTGTGACCCACACCTCAACTAGCTGAAGGGAGCGACTTGTGGTCCGGTGTCACAAACGCGCGTTTGTGACACCACCCAGCCAGAGCGATTCATCCGCCCACAGGATTCATTTAGCCACCGGCCTTGAACCCTGGAGGCCGTGCGAGGCGATGTGGTGCATTTGGCGCGTACCAGGTAAGCAGGGACTAACCACTCACATCTCAGCGAGTTTCTGAGTGAGCGCGAAGGCATCGACAAGGACAGGACCACAATGCAGCGCATCCTGGTCAACCCGGGCTGGGCAGCCCGCGGCGCAGGCGCCAGCCAAAGCACCGTCTACGGCGCCAACGAATGCCGCGGAAGGACGGCGGCTGATCCAGATGGGCGGTAGTCATTACCCCTGACCGGGGAACCGGACGCCATCGTTCTCGCCGCCGACCGCGTTGGACGATGCCACCGACACGGTGGTCGACGCTTCTTATGCAAGAAGGAGTACGCCCACAGCTACTTCCTGCTGATCCACGGTCTTGTGCAGCTTTGCGGCATTCCCGTCGCACTCTACACAGACCGCCAAGGTATAATCGAGCTACGGACCACCAGCAACATTCACAGTTTCCTCCAAGTCTTCGCAGACAACACTCAGCATAAACAAACAGGAACTGGAATATGACCACCCAAGAAGGAGTGCCCCCGGATAGCCTGGTCGCCAAAATGATCGGAGAGTTGAACGCCAACCCCGAGGCAAGGACCCTGCTGCTGCGGGCGCTCCTGACTGACGACTTCCTACTGCTACCGGCCAAGGTTGACAGGCTGATGGAACTGCCGGCCAAGGTCGACCGGCTTCAAGAAGAGGTTCGGCAGATCACAACGGACCTAGCCCCAATCAAAGGCGCCCACGCCCGCGACGCGGCCCAACGCGCCGTTCGCCGCATTGCCCGCATCGTCAACTGTCGGCTGCAGGAACAACTGAACGACGACGATCTCTACGAATTTACAGCCAACAACGACACCACCGGAATCACGCCTGAAGACCTGAAGAGCTTCGAGAACGCCGACATCGTACTCCAGGCCAGCCACCGCGATAGCGGCGAGATCCACTACATCGCTGTCGAGGCGTCGTTCACAGGCGGGGAGGACGACACCCGCCGCGCCCTGCGCAACGCCCGGTACCTGACGCGATTCACGGGCCAGCCAGCCCATGCCGTGGTGGCCGCACTGCGACTAACACCTGAAGCGGAAGCAGCCATCAGGCAGGGGAACGTCACCTGGTACGAAACAGAGCGCAGACACCTCGAACCGGCCTGAGCCGCAAAGAGTGGAAATTGCACCTCCACTCGTAGTACAGGGTGGCCGCTATCACTGCGTTCCAAGACAGCTTTCCCCGAAGGTCAAGCTCAGCTGCACCGGCATGCCTACTGCACTGAGTGGAAACTGAATGGAGGCCCAGAGGCGTGGACATCAGTCCCTCATGACGCGCTGCCTTGCGCCGAATCAAACCCGCTCCAGCCAGCCGTCTATGTCCACTCCGCTGTGCCGGCAGGCACGCAATACGATCTCCCCCGCCGTCCTGGCGTCCTCAGCAGCGTCGTGATGGCGGAAATCGATGCCGAGGTCACCTGCGATGAGAGACAGGCTCCACCTCCGCCGGTATTTGTCCGGCCAGGCCCTGCGGGCCACCATTGCGCTGTCCAACCATCTTGCCCGGATTGGCCTGAGCCCGTACCGTTCCATAGCGCCATCCAGGGCCCGGCGATCGAAGCCGGTGTGGCTCACCAGCACTGTCCCATCCAGCAAGCGGCGCAGTTGGGACTCCAGAAGAGGCAGGGTCTTGCTGTCTTGCACCGCGTTGTCGTCTATACCATGAAGCCTCACATTAAAGTCATTGAAAGGCATTTCAGGGTTGACCAGCACTGACAGTTGCCCCTTGATGACCCCGCTCTGGACTCGGATAATTCCGATCTGGCAGATACTGGAAGGATCGGCGTTCGCCGTTTCTACATCGATGGCATTGAATGTCAGGTTGCTCACGCCTCCTCCTCAACGACAGACGGTCTTTGCCTCCAGTATCGACCGGCGCGGAAATGGCAGCAAGCGACGGCTCGGCCAGGCCGAAATTGCAACCTCTACCGAAAAGGAATAAAGATGACCACCACCGGAACCGCGCCGCACTACACCCGCCGATTCTGGGCAAAGGCGCAGCCCTACCGGCAGCCTGGGCCGGAACGCATCCATCTGCTGGAGCATCACCTGGCCGACGTTGGCGCCTGTTTCGAGGCGCTGTTGAAGCAGCCCAACATCCGGCAAAGGCTGGCCAGATCCGGCTGTATGGACTCACTGGACCACGCGACGGCGGCGCGGCTGGCCCTCTTTGCCGCCCTGCACGATATAGGCAAGGTCAACATCGGTTTCCAGACCCGCATCTGGCGTGACGAGGACTTCCCTGCTGGACAACGCAGACCGGGACGGGCCGGCCACTACCATGAGCTGGCCCCGGTGATGTTGGGCGAAAACACCAGCACTACAGACAAGTTCTTTGGCAGCCTTGACTGGTGGTGGGAGGCCACGGAGTCCTGGGACAACTGTGGCGGCGAGACTGTCTGCGCCCTGTTCATTGCCGCGCTGTCGCACCACGGACAGCCACTACAGTTGGAGGGAGGGCTGAATCACAACTCACGCCTGTGGACCAACATCGGCAGCCTCAACCCCTTCGCACAGTTGCAGCGTATCGGCGAGCTGGCCCGCCTCTGGTTCCCCGCGGCGTGGGACTCCGGTGCGCATCCTCTGCCGTCCAAGGCGGAGTTCCAACACCATTTCCTCGGCCTCTGCACCCTGGCTGACTGGATTGGGTCCAACGAGGAGTGGTTCCCCTTCTGCGACGAGCCGCGCGACGGTTACATGGAGCAGGCGAGGCAGCAGGCCCACCGGGCAGTCAAGGACATCGGCCTAGATGTGGCGCAACAGCGAAACCAATTCGCGGGAGTGCCCGTATTTCCCGGCCTGTTCCCCCACATCGACGCACCCAACGCCATTCAGCAGGCCACAGTCGGAACTCCACTGGATGAGCAATTGCTCATCATCGAGTCCGAGACCGGCTCCGGGAAGACCGAGGCTGCCCTGTGGCGTTTCGCCCGGATGTACGAAGCTGGACTGGTGGATGGGCTCTACTTCGCGTTGCCCACTCGCGCCGCCGCCACACAACTGCACGGACGGGTCACGCGATTCGTGGAGCGACTGTTTCCCCCTGAAAACCGGCCCGAGACCGTGCTGGCCGTGCCGGGGTACGTCAGGACAGGGGACATCGGCGGGCGCCACCTGCAGAACTACGAGGTGTGGTGGGATGACCACGCCGACGCAGCAACCCGCGCACGCCGATGGGCCGCCGAAAGCTCCAAGCGCTACCTGGCGGCGCAGATTGCCGTAGGCACCGTCGATCAGGCGATGACAGCCGCCCTCAAGGTGCGGCATTCCCACATGCGGGCCGCATGCCTCTCCCGAAACCTGCTGGTGGTGGACGAGGTCCACGCTTCCGACCCCTACATGCGTCGCATACTGAAGGCCCTGCTTAACGCCCATTTGGGCACAGGGGGCCACGCACTGCTGATGTCGGCCACCCTCGGCTCGGTGGCGCGCCGCCAGTGGCTGTCCGCCGCCCGGGCGCAGACAGTCCCCGCTCCGCCATTGCACGACGCTGTCGCCGCTCCCTTCCCTGCCGTCAGCGTGAGGGCCCCGGAGGGCGAGAGCGTTGCCCCTGCAGGAGAAAACCGGCAGGCGAAGTCCATCAGCATCATCGCCGAACCCCTGATTCAGGGGTTCGGGAAAGTGGCCGAGATGGCCCTCCAGGCCGCTCGGAGGGGAGCGAAGACACTGGTCATCCGCAACACCGTCAGCAACGCCGTTGCAACTCAGGAGGCACTGGAGCAGGCAGCCGGGAATGACAGTACCCTCCTGTTCTCGGTCGACGGCGTCGCAACCCTGCACCACAGCCGCTTCGCCCCGGACGACCGCCGCCTGCTGGACGCCAGGGTGGAGAAGCAACTAGGGATACTCTGAACAAGGCCCATCGTGACCTGAATTGTGGCTGACCGATGGGCAAGGGGTGCAATTCACCGTCTCTGACTGGTCTGATTTCGTTCACATCCAGTATTTCGCCCCCTTTACCGGGCAGTTGGGAGCTTGTCAGGGGGTTGAAGGCCGGTGAATCTTGCCCCAGGGCCCACTACCCCCTCAGTCCTCTTAGTTGTCCTTCCGATGTCAACAGGTTGCCCAGCCCGAACAGCAAGGCCAACCGTTCCGTGTTCTTCCCCAGCCCCCGGTAGCGTACTTTCCAATACCCGAACTGGCGCTTCAACCTCTGGAAGGGATGCTCCACTTTGGCTCGCACCGACGCCTTGGCCTGCTCCGTCCGTGCCTCTTCGCTCTCCGGCTCCAGCTTCCGCCGTCTCCCAGGCCGCATCGCCACCCGCCATTCCACCTCCAACCCCAGATTCTCCTTCCTCTTGTGAACCCCTTGATACCCAGCGTCGCCCCACACCACCGTCTCGCCCCCGTGCAGCAGATGGTGCGTCTCCGTTACGTCGTGGGCGTTGGCCGCCGTGGCGCTCATGCTGTGGACTATTCCAGTATCGGAGTCCACTCCGATGTGCGCCTTCATCCCGAAGTGCCACTGGTTCCCCTTCTTGGTCTGATGCATCTCCGGGTCCCGCGCCTTGTTCCGGTTCTTGGTGGATGACGGCGCTTCAATGATGGTGGCGTCCACGATGGTTCCCTCCCTGAGCTTCAGTCCCTGGCTTTCCAGGTGGGCGTTGATCTCCTGCAGGAGGCCCTGCCCCAGGTGGTGCTGCTCCAACAGGTGGCGGAAGTTGAGGATGGTGGTCTCGTCGGGCAGGGGGCCGGTGAGCCTCAGCCCCACGAACCGCCGCACCGGGTCGGACTCGTAGAGCAAGTCCTCCATGCCCGGGTCGCTGAGGTTGTAGAACAGCTGCACGCAGTGGACCCGCAGCATGACCGACAGGGGATAGGGATGGCGGCCCTTGCCCGCCTTGGGGTAGCAGGGCCGGATGCGCTCCTCCAGCTTCTGCCAGGGAATCAGGCCGTCCATCCGCTCCAGGAACAGTTCCCGGCGAGTCTTGCGCTTCTTACCCTGGTATTCCAAGTCGGCAAAGGTGGGTTGCTCCATCCCAATTCACCCCTCTACTGGTCTAGCCTGCCTCCCCCTACTATGCCATAATTTCCCTGACTTGTTCAGAGTTTCCCTAGGCCGATATCGTGCTTCGGGCGAATTGGTGGTGGTTGGTACTCAGACACTGGAGCAGTCACTGGACATCGACGCCGACCTGCTGATCACCGACCTCTGCCCGGTGGACGTGCTCCTGCAACGCATCGGGCGCCTGCACCGCCACCGCCGGGATGACCGGCCTGCCGACCACGAATTACCCCGATGCGTGGTCCTGACGCCGGAGACCGGCGACCTCTCGCCATTGCTGCAGAGAGGAGCCAACAGCACCGGCCTCGGCCCCCACGGCTTTGTCTACGAAGACCTCCGAGTCCTCGAGGCCACCCGGCGGCTCATCGTCCAACATCCCCAATGGGACATCCCCCGGATGAACCGTGAGTTGGTCGAGAATGCCACCCACCCCGAAGCGCTGGAGCGAATCGTCGAGGAACTGGGCGAGGCCTGGAAAGCTCACGCCCTTGATGTGGAGGGAAAGGCTATTGCCGAGGTCCAGGGCGCAAGCAGCAACGTCGTCCGCCGCAACAAGTCCTTTTACGGCAACGACAACCGTGATGTGCTGTTTCCCTCAAACGCGGAAGAGCGCATCCGCACCCGCTTGGGCGACGAGGGCATCGAGGTGGAATTCGACACACCGCAAGCGAGCCCCTTCGAGGCCACGCGGCACATCGTGAGCATGACCATCGCCGCCCACCTGCTGCGCGGCGCAGCACCGTATGGCCCGGCAGCGACCGCCAAAACTGAGGGTGGTTTCATCTTCACTGTCGGGGACCGGCGATTCCGCTACGACCGCCTGGGCCTGCGCCGCGAGGGGTGATGCAGTGAGGGCCCAGTGTCCCCGCGTGTGCGGGGGAGCGTCGGGCAAATTGCCTTACATCGGTATATCCCCACGGTCAATGGGGAGACGGAAGGGAAATACTTATCTTCCGTAGGGGCTTGCGTGGCCTTCTTTTTTATGGTTGAATATGTAGGGCAAATTGCTGAGCATTTTAGAACCTTGCCGGTGTTACCGCACCGGCAAGGGAGCGAATCCCCCGGGCCGAGCTGATCAACCCAACGTCAGAGGCTTCCTAGTGAGATTATCAGTTAGGTTTGACCGTCGCAAGCGGTCACTATGCGACATGGAACTGTGCGGGCGAGTTGCCCGCAAAGACTGCGACCACTGCGGCTGCAATTTGTGCGCTATCTGTGGTCATCTCACGACTCCTCCAGGGGCGGTTCTATGTCGATGGTGCCGGTTCTGACTGAACTGCTAGGGCAAATTTGATGACAGTTGACCATTGCTAGACGCGAAACACGCCCCATAGAGTCACTGGAAGCTGACTAGTTCACCCCTGACAGTAGTAAGGATGACCCAAATGCACAACTTTCTTACCGACCAGCTCATACGCTACCGACAGTCCGGCGGAGCGACACGCGAGGCGTCCTTGCCGGAGGTATATGCCGCAATGATGGCCGATGAGGTGGAGGCCTTTCCAGCCCTGCGTCCACACCAGCGCCATGCCTGGCACGCCTTCCTGGTCCAGCTCGGCGCAATGGCGATGCACCGGGACGGGCTGGACACACCGCCCTTCGACGCCGATGAGTGGGGCAGCATCATTCGCACTCTCACGCCCGACTGGCCCGACGACGAGCCATGGCAACTGGTGGTGGACGACATCACCAAGCCAGCCTTCATGCAGCCGCAGGCCAGTTCCCAGGAGCGAGGAAAAGACTTCAAGAACTCGGTTGCGACTCCAGACGACCTGGACATGCTGGTCACCTCCAAGAACCATGACCTCAAGGCCGAGGTGGCAGAGCAGGGAGGCTTGGACGACTGGATTTTTGCGCTGATCACCCTCCAGACCATGGAAGGGTTCGGCGGCGCCGGGAATTATGGGATTTCGCGAATGAACGGCGGATTGGGCAACCGGTCCGCTTTTGCATTCGCTCCAGCAGATCAGAGCTTCGGAGCTCACGTGCGCAGGGATATTGAGGCTCTCTTGGAATTCCTGCCCGGTATTCTGTCCGAACACCCTGGAACCGGTTCCGGCCATTGCTTGCTGTGGACTCTGCCGTGGGACGGCAATGCACCAGAGGCGCTCACCCTAAGCCGCCTGCATCCGCTGTATGTAGAGGTGTGCCGTCGGACAAGGCTGCAGGTTGATGCATCAAGCGAGCTGTACGCTGTCAGGACCAGTTCCAAAGCCGCCCGTGTCGAGGCCAAGTCCCTCAACGGTCTTACGGGAGACCCCTGGGCACTGGTAGACCACAGGGACAGGAAAGGGGACAAAATACTAACGTTGCCCGGAGGTGGATTCCACTATAGGCGTGTCGCCGAATATCTGACATCCGGCGAATATGGGCGTCCTGTATTGCTGAGTCCGACAGCGAAAGAGATGCAATCGCAGGATCTTATGGAGGTGGTAGCCAGGGCCATGGTGCGCGGTCAGGGCAAAACGGAAGGCTTCTACGAGCGGAGAGTTCCTGTGCGGCACAAGTTCAGGTCCGCCATGTTGCGGCGCAACAGCAACGACTTATCCGATGTAGCGACCATATCTCAAGAGAGGATAAACGACGTAAGAAAAGTCCAGCGCATACTCAGCCACGCCGTTCAGACGTTTGCGAACCGGGGAGACTCCGCAAACACCAAGCCGGAGCACCGGGAGCGCGCACGACCGTGGCTGAATCGCTTGGACGAAATTGTCGACGCCACATTCTTCGATGCATTGCAGGACGAGTTCGAGGAAACGGACGCCAGCGAGCGTCTCCGAATCCGCTACCACTGGCTACTGAATGAAGAGGAGCCCAAGGGTGTGATCAACCACGCCCGCATCCTGCTCGATGTCGCCGAGGACTCGCTGCCCTGTCCGGCCATCTACTACTACAAGGCCCGGGAGGCCGCCGAAGGGCTGTTCGAGGGCCGCATTCGCGGGGGCAGCGGCTTTCCCGACCTGTTCCCAGACTCCCGTCAGGAGGATCAAGAGTGACCACCAGCGAAACAGTGGAAGCGCCCGGCTCCGAACAACAGTCGGAACAACAGGACGAAAATACCCAGCCGTGGCCGGACCGGGCCGTCAGCATGGCGGGTTACGTCGCGCAGTACGCCGAGCATCGCCGGGGCGACCATGCCGAATTGCGGCGCATGGACCCCGACGAACCCGACGCGGTGGCCTTCTGGCGGCTGATGGCCCATCACGACCTGCTGAACAGCAACGAGGAAGCGGAGCGTAAGTGGGGCCTCATCATCCACGGCATCGCACTGATGACGCCCAGCAACAGCGGCGAAAGCAATCCCAAAACGGCCCATAACGGCTCGATGCCAGTGGGACGAGCGCTGTACCTCGGCAGCGAGACGCAACGAGCATCGGCCTTCTACAGCGAAGCCCGGCTCAACCGTCTGCTCACGTCGGGCGGGCCGATGCTGCGTACCCTGTTGGCCCGGATGTTCCGAATGCTGGCCGCGTCCGGCGTTACCTTCAACTGGCGGGAAATGGCCCGATTCATCCTGAACGAAGACTACAACGATGACGCGACCGAACAGAACCGCCGCCGCATTGCCCGCGAATACTACCGTGCGGAACGCCGCTCCAACCAATCCAGTTCCGAATCCGATTGACGACTGAAACAGACGAAGGAGACCAGCCAATGACCACCTCCAGGTTCCTGCAAATACACACCCTCCACTCCTACCCGGCCGCGCTGCTCAACCGGGACGACAGCGGCTTGGCCAAGCGGATGCCCTTCGGCGGCGCTGTCCGCACGCGCATATCCTCCCAGTGCCTCAAGCGGCACTGGCGCACTGCCCAGGACGAGTTCGCCATTCACAGAATCGCTGGCAGCACGGAGGCCATCCGGTCACGCAACATCGTCGAGCGCAAGGTCATCGAGCCTCTCAAGGGCACCGACGGCATAAGTGAGGAGGTGCTGGCTGCAGTGGAGAGCGCCTTCAACATCGGCGTCTACGGCAACAGCGGCGCAACCGAACGGGGCCGCCAGCCCTTGCTGCTGGGCGTGCCCGAGGTGGAACACCTGCACCAGCGGGCCGCCGCCATCTGCACCGAGCACCCTAGCGACGCCAAGGCTGCCGGCGACGCCGCGACCGCTCTGTTCAGCGGCCGGCGAGGTGAAGGTAACAACTTCCGTGCCCTGATGGACGGTGCCCGCCTGCCCGCCGGGCTGGAGGGAGCTCTGTTCGGGCGAATGGTGACCTCCGACCCCGGTGCCAACATCGAGGCCGCCATCCACGTGGCCCACGCCTTCACCGTCCACCGGGAGGAGAGCGAGAGCGACTACTTCTCCGTGGTGGACGACCTGCAAGGAGACGACGAGGACGCCGGGGCCGCCCACATCGGCGACATGGAGCTGACCGCCGGCCTGTTCTACGGCTACGTGGTGGTGGACGTGCCGGGACTGGTCTCCAACCTGGAGGGATGCGACTCCGGCGACTGGCTGGACACCGACCGGGACCTGGCCGCCAGGGTGGTCGAACACCTGACTCACCTCATCGCCACCGTGTCTCCCGGGGCCAAGCTCGGCTCCACCGCGCCCTACGCCTGCGCCGACCTGATGCTGATCGAGGCGGGCAGCCGCCAACCCCGCAGCCTGGCCAACGCCTTCCGCACTCCCTCAAGGCCCCAGTTCGCCGAAGCCATCGGCGCGCTAGGCGGTTATCTGGGCAAGCTCGACAACGCCTACGGTGTCAGGGAGACCCGCCGCGTGATGTCGGTGGAGGACTGCGAAATTCCAGGCTCAGAACGCCTCAACCTAGACGAATTGGCGTCGTGGGTCGCCAACGCCATCCGCAACGGTGCGGTGTGACGATGGCGAAGCACCTGATACTGAACCTGGAAGCGCCGCTGATGAGCTTCGGCGGCGAGACCATCGACAACCTGGGTGTCATCCGTCCTTTTCCGGCGGTGTCCATGCTGACCGGCCTGTTGGCCAACGCCCTGGGCTGGCGGCGCGTCGAACGCCAGCGCCACCAGGACCTGCAAGACCGGATAGTCTTCGCCGCCCGTATTGACCGCGAATCCCACGGCGGTCTCAGCTTGCAGGATTTCCAGAGCGCTGCAATCAACAACACTGAACACAGCTGGACAACCCGGGGGCGTCCTGAAGGCAGGGCCGGCGGCACATACCAGAATCACCTGCGCTACCGGGACTACCACGCTGACATGCGAGTAACGGCCGCCATGCGTCTCGACCCGGCATATGGCAATCCAACGCTGGAGGATCTGGGCACAGCGCTGGACGAACCGGTGCGCCCTCTGTTCATCGGGCGCAAACCCTGCCTCCCGTCAGCCCCGCTTTTCGGAGGATACAGCGACGGCAGAACCGCCCTGGAAGCACTGCTGTCCGTGCCTCTGGTCGATGAACCAGCCGGTCGACCAACCATCCGGGTTCAGTGGCCGGAAGGCGAGGGTACGGAAAGCGCAGAGGATGCCGAACGCGGACGCGCCCAGATGATCACCGATGAGCGGAACTGGGTTTCGGGCCTGCACGGTGGCGGCAGGCCGGTTCGCCAATCCGCCATGGAGCGGGACAAGTTCGCGGCAGGACAACCGCAGGAGGACAGACTACCATGACCACGTTACTCAACCACCAAGCGGCCACGGGAGCCCTGCAGATGGTTCGCGCCGAGGTCAATGTGCGCGACTTCCAGCGCTGGATGGGCACGAGGCGCCTCCAGGACCCGGACCACGCCATGCACTGCCTGCTGACCGAGTGCTTCGGCGACCTCGCTCCCAAGCCATTCCGCTTGATGCTGACCCGTGGAGCATCCACCGGCTGCCTCTACGGATATGGCTCTGCCGATGCAGAGGCTCTGCGCGAGGCCGCCGCAACGTGCGCCGACCCCCTGCAGTCCCGGATCCTCCCTGCCGACGACATGGACAGCAAGCCGATGTTATCGATGTTCCAGGCGGGCAGGCGCCTTGGTTTCGAGGTCCGCATTCGCCCCATCGTCCGTCGAACCGACAAGGCCGCAGAACGCCCGGGCAAGGAGTGCGACGCCTTCCTGCACGAGGCTTTGCAACACCCAAAAGAGGATGGATTCGCACGTACCCGCGAGCAAGTGTACGCCGAATGGCTGTCGAAGCGGTTGGAACAGAAGGGAGGGGCAACCCTCGACCTGGATTCTGCAAAGCTGGTGTCCTTCCAGCGCACCCGCGCTCACCGCAAGCTGCGCGCCCGCCACACCGAGGGCCCCGACGCGGTGATGCGGGGCGTCTTGACCGTCTCAGATCCCGAGTCCTTCGCCATCACCCTGGCACAGGGCATCGGACGCCACCGCTCCTACGGGTTCGGTATGCTGCTGCTGCGTCCGACCCGGCAGTAAAGTCGCCGCCCGCACCTTACCAATCGAATTCACCTCCCCCTCAAACGCGGGGACAGACAGTTGGCCGGCACGCAGGCCGAGATCCGAAATCAAACTCCCCCACGCAGGGAAAGGAGAATCCCTATGCTGAGAGGCCGCTTGGGGCTGGAGACAGCCCGCATTCCTCATGCCGATCGCCACGGGCTGCTGTGGCTGTCCCGGGGCGCGCTCACCGTACGAGACGGCACCCTGCGCTTCGAGCGTCAGGCCGACCCCGACTCGGACAGCTCCCTGGAGGCCGGAGAGTACGGCATACCCTTCCAGACCCTGTCCATGATCCTGCTGGGCCCCGGCTCAACGGTCAGCCACGACGCCCTGCGGCTGATGGCACGACACGGCACCGCGCTGGTGGCCGTGGGCGAGGACGGCGTACGCTGCTACACCGCGCCTCCGCTGATGCCCGATACCTCCGAAATCGCCCGCAAGCAAATGCGGGCCTGGGGCGATGCCGAGGGCAGCCGCATCACCATCGCCCGCAAGATGTACGCTCTGCGCTTGGGCGAGGTCCTGCCCCATCAGGGAATCGAAGCCCTCCGTGGGATCGAGGGTGCGCGAATGAGACGCACCTATCAGACCCTGGCCCAGCGCTACGGCATACAGTGGCAGAGGCGGCGTTACGACCGAAACGATCCCATGTGGGCCGACATCCCCAATCAGGCCATCAACCACGCCTCGGTGGCCGTGACATCGGCGGCGGTGATTGCCGTTACCGCTGTCGGTGCCATACCGCAACTGGGATTCATCCACGAACACAGCGGAGAAGCCTTCGCCCTGGACGTTGCTGACCTGTTCCGCGACACCATTCTGCTGCCCGCTGCCTTCAAGTCGGCCCGCGCCATGATGGACAACCCGGCCCTGGACATCGAACGGCATACCCGGCGCACCACCGGAGACCTTCTGCGCACTGAGCGGGTGATTTCCAAGATGATCGACCGCATCAAGGCTATATTTGAAGATGTGGCCGTGCCCGACGTGGAGGCTGAATCTCTTCCTGGCGAGTTGGACGAGGAGTAGAGCATGACGGTGGTGGTTACAGTCAACGTGGAGGGGTGATTAACGACAATAAGGAATGCCTCTGACGTCGACTATTCTTGCCGGTTGGGATGGTGTAAATCGTCCGGCACGGAGGTGCCGGATTTTGATCAAAGACCGACAAGTCAGACTTTTGAGGCAGAGACTTATGGAAGGAAAAACCCAGGAGACGGCGGCCGTGATGGCCGGGATGTGCGTGCGGTCAGCGCGCAAGTGGCAGGACGGCCCATTGCCGTCGGAGACGAACGAGGAGCGCTGGTGGCGGACCCGGCCCGATCCCTTCGACGGGGTGTGGGAGGAGGAGATTGAGCCCCTGTTGCGGGAGGACCCCAAGGGCAAGCTGAAGGCTACGACAATTATCGAATGGCTGGAGGAGCAGCATCCCGGCAGGTTCAGCGCCTCCCAACTCCGGACGCTGCAACGACGATTACAGGACTGGCGGGCGCTGAATGGTCCGGACCAGGAGGTGTACTTCCCCCAGGAGCACCCACCGGGTCGGGAGGCCCAGTTCGACTTCACCCACGGCAGCGCCTTGGGGGTGACCGTCGCCGGTGAGCCCTATCCCCACCTGTTATTCCAATTGATCCTCAGCCACTCGGGTTGGCGTTACGCCGAGGTCACCGCCGGCGAGACCTTCTTGGCCCTCAAGCAGGGAATGCAGAATGCGCTCTGGGCCTTGGGCGGCGTCCCAGAGGTGGTGAGGTCCGACAATACCTCCGCCGCCACTCACGAGATGAAGCGCAGCCGCGGCCGGGCGCTAAACGACAATTATGCCGCCCTGCTGGATCACTACGGTGTCCGATCCACCCGCATCAATCGCGGCAAGAGCCATGAAAACGGCGTCGCCGAGCACGCCCACTACCGTTTGAAAGACGCCGTGGACCAAGCACTCATCCTGCGCGGCAGCCGCGATTTCCACACCGCCGACGACTACGCCGGTTTCGTCCGGGAGATGGTTGAGAAGCGTAATCGCCTGGTGAGGGGGAAGCTGGAGCAGGAAATGGCTTGCCTACGGCCCCTGCCGCCAGCTCCCATGCCGGAATACGCCAACTACCAGTCCAAGGTGCGCCGGTGGAGCACCGTCCAAGTGGCGGGACGCAGCTACAGCGTCCCGTCCCGGCTCATTGGCAAGGTGGTACAGATCCGCCTCTATTCCGATCACCTGGAAGTGTACTACAAGGGCCACTTTGTGGAACGCATGGCACGGGTGCGCGGTGATGGAGAAGTAAACGTCAATTACCGCCACGTCATCAATTCCCTGGTACGCAAGCCGGGAGCCTTCGCCCGGTACCGTTTCCGGGAGCAGTTGTTTCCCACGATGCGCTTCCGGCTCACCTACGACGCGCTCAAGCAGTGGCGCGGGGAGCGTGCCGACGTGGAGTACGTGCGGATCCTGCACTTGTCGGCGACCACCATGGAGGCCAATGTGGACAGCGCCCTGTCGCTGCTGCTGGAGGCGGGTCAGCCCTTTGACTACCCCGAGGTGCGGGAACTGGCCGAGCCCAAGCCGCCCGAAGCTCCGGCGCTGGTGCTGTCCGGCAAGCCGGATCTGAAGGTATACGACGGTCTGCTGACCCTCAGCCTGGCCGGATTGGAGGTGTGCGGATGACCAACACCGGCATCGATACCGACACCCGGGTCATGCAGGAGCGCATCGGCCAGCTCTGCCGCGAATTCAAGTTGCCCACCATGGGTGCCCAGTCGGTGGCCCGTTTCACCGGGGCTGGCCACGGCGACGCCCTGTCCACCTTCCTCGAAGTGCTGGAGCAGGAGGCCGAGGACCGCCGCCACCGGCGCATCAACCGGCTGCGTCAGGCGTCCCGGCTACCCTCGGGCAAAACCTGGGAGACCTTCGAGCACCACCGGATGCCCCTGGCACTGCGTCAGCAGCTGGACCATCTGGCCCAGGGCAGTTTCGTGGAACACGGCGTCAACGTGCTGGCCTTCGGTCTCCCCGGCACCGGCAAGACCCACGCGCTCTGTGCCCTGGGCCACCGCCTGGTGGAAACGGGCCACTCCGTCCTCTTCGCACCGGCCTACCGCCTGGTGCAGGACCTGCTGGCCGCCAAGCGCGACTTCGACCTGCCCAGACAACTGCGCAAGCTGGACAACTTCGACTTCCTGCTCCTGGACGACCTGGGCTACCTGCCCCAGGGCAACGAAGAGTCCGAGGTCCTCTTCACCCTGATCGCCGAACGCTACGAGCGGCGGTCGCTGGGCATCACGTCCAACCTGGTCTTCTCCGGGTGGGAACGCATCTTCGCCAACCCCATGGCCACCGCCGCGGCCATCGACCGGGTCGTGCACCACTCCGTCATCCTGGAGTTTGACGTCCCCAGCTACCGGACTGATGCAGCACAGCAACGCGGTGAGACTGCTGCGGCTGAGGAGGTGAACCGGCAAAACTAGTTGACGACAATTCGGCAGGAATAGTTGACGCGGGACAAGGGGCGATACAGTGGGTTTCTGGCCTCGGCGATGCTCGAGATAGCACCGGGAGTGTACACCTCTCCACAGATGACCAATGGCATACGGGAAAGAGTCTGGGACGTGGTCTCCCGGTGGTATTACGAGTTGGGCCAGGGATCGATAGTGATGACCTGGCGGGACCCGACCGCCGTGGGAGAGCAGCGAATCCGCACCCTGGGTGAGGCACCCAAGGAGATTGTGGATGCCGACGGCGTACACTTGGTGAAGTACAGTTAGCCAACCACGTGTCCATCCAATAGACCAATACAAAGTATAATGGTGCAAGGGGTTCCCCCGCAGGCGCGGGGATAGACCCATCCCGCAGGTCGGGCAGCTCACGAGCTCATCGGTTCCCCCGCAGGCGCGGGGATAGACCCGGGCTGGCCACTGTACGGCCCTTCCGTGACCTGGTTCCCCCGCAGGCGCGGGGATAGACCTGACCGCGGGCAGTGGGAGCACCACGACAATCCGGTTCCCCCGCAGGCGCGGGGATAGACCTAGGCGAGGCCGTGCTCTGCGATGTAGTCCCACGGTTCCCCCGCAGGCGCGGGGATAGACCCAAGGTGGCCAGAGTGCGGATCAGGCAAACCAGGGTTCCCCCGCAGGCGCGGGGATAGACCGACGGTCATTCAGATGTCGGGCGTGGGGTACGTGGTTCCCCCGCAGGCGCGGGGATAGACCCCTTCTGCCCCCCTTCAGGCCGCCGCGCTCGCCGGTTCCCCCGCAGGCGCGGGGATAGACCGGTAATCCAGACCCGACAGGGCGAAGTCCGAATGGTTCCCCCGCAGGCGCGGGGATAGACCCACCTCGGTCAAGATACAGACCGGCAACGCGGCGGTTCCCCCCGCAGGCGCGGGGATAGACCTGCGGAGGCCAGCGATGGAAGTACCCGATAACAGGTTCCCCCGCAGGCGCGGGGATAGACCGCTAGGGTCTTAAACCGAGACCCTGGCACCCCAGGTTCCCCCGCAGGCGCGGGGATAGACCTCCACGGTACCGGGTTGGGGAACGCCCCGGAAGGGTTCCCCCGCAGGCGCGGGGATAGACCGCACCCGACTCTTTTTTGAATACCTTACCGGTTGGTTCCCCCGCAGGCGCGGGGATAGACCCCCGGTTGGAGATGGTGGCCCCGGTGAGCAGGTGGTTCCCCCGCAGGCGCGGGGATAGACCCGGTACCGCTTCCACGTTCACGCCCTGGCCGCTGGTTCCCCCGCAGGCGCGGGGATAGACCGCGCCGGTATTATGATTCGCTGACGGAGCTGGGGGTTCCCCCGCAGGCGCGGGGATAGACCCCCAGGTTTGCATATTCGACTCCGAGAGTACCGGGTTCCCCCGCAGGCGCGGGGATAGACCGTCTTGCCCTTGATTCGGAATGCCCTGGGAAACGGTTCCCCCGCAGGCGCGGGGATAGACCCCCTGGCTATTCTCACGATGCCATAGCGTACAGGGTTCCCCCGCAGGCGCGGGGATAGACCTCTTATGATCGCGGGCTACCGTTGCGGGCCTGCGGTTCCCCCGCAGGCGCGGGGATAGACCTGATCGCCAGCCCGATCCCGATGGGGAGCCGCCGGTTCCCCCGCAGGCGCGGGGATAGACCGGGTAGTTACCTCCACACCTCCAACGATTTGCTGGTTCCCCCGCAGGCGCGGGGATAGACCCTATATATCATGATGGCGGCCTTACTTTTTGGAGGTTCCCCCGCAGGCGCGGGGATAGACCATGCGATGCCTGCCATTAGACGCCCCGCATGATGGTTCCCCCGCAGGCGCGGGGATAGACCCTTGCGAGCGAAGATGGCGGCGCTGCTGAAAGAGGTTCCCCCGCAGGCGCGGGGATAGACCGCCGACACCCGTGGGCATAGCGCAGTGGTTTCCGGTTCCCCCGCAGGCGCGGGGATAGACCTCCCTCGCTGTCGAGGGGAGGATCGTCGACCGCGGTTCCCCCGCAGGCGCGGGGATAGACCGTCGTTTCCCGCCGATGCCATGCGGTTTTCTATGGTTCCCCCGCAGGCGCGGGGATAGACCCGACGGCGTGGCCAAGGGGCACGTCTCCAAGAAGGTTCCCCCGCAGGCGCGGGGATAGACCCGTGTCAGTCCCAGGGCAGGGTGTCCGCTCAGTGGTTCCCCCGCAGGCGCGGGGATAGACCCGGTCTTGCAGGGCTCGCAACTGCAGTCGTGGGGGTTCCCCCGCAGGCGCGGGGATAGACCGCCGGGCAGGACGGGCGCCGGCGGCTCAGCTGCGGTTCCCCCGCAGGCGCGGGGATAGACCCGTGGCCCTCGACGTAGCAGCCGCAGGCCTCCTGGTTCCCCCGCAGGCGCGGGGATAGACCTCCTGCGGTCCTCTGCCGTCATGTCGTGCACGCGGTTCCCCCGCAGGCGCGGGGATAGACCATATCAGTCGGCGGTACTGCAGGTGGCCATGTAGGTTCCCCCGCAGGCGCGGGGATAGACCTATCCTCCGGGACGTCGTCCGCTGCAGCGGACGGGTTCCCCCGCAGGCGCGGGGATAGACCGTACAGGTTGGCGCCGTCCCAGGCCAGACCCCCGGTTCCCCCGCAGGCGCGGGGATAGACCGGACAATGACGACATCCTCGATGAGGTCAGGAAGGTTCCCCCGCAGGCGCGGGGATAGACCTTCGGCCCGCTCTACGATGACGCACGGCGCGCTGGTTCCCCCGCAGGCGCGGGGATAGACCCTAGGAGAAAAAATGGAACTCACAACTGGAACTGGTTCCCCCGCAGGCGCGGGGATAGACCTTTAGATACTTCATCCGGGGTTTGATTCCAAAAGGTTCCCCCGCAGGCGCGGGGATAGACCCCCAGCTGGCACTGACCCGGGTGGACATCAAGGGGTTCCCCCGCAGGCGCGGGGATAGACCCGACGCTACCCAGTGCACGGGGGTCCTCGGGCAGGTTCCCCCGCAGGCGCGGGGATAGACCGGCACTTATCCCTCCATGGGACCAAGAGTGTATGGTTCCCCCGCAGGCGCGGGGATAGACCGGGGCCGGTCAAATAACCGGCCCCTGAATTTGCGGTTCCCCCGCAGGCGCGGGGATAGACCGACGACGGCGAGCGGCGGATCCTGCGCGTGGTCGGTTCCCCCGCAGGCGCGGGGATAGACCGTACAGGTTGGCGCCGTCCCAGGCCAGACCCCCGGTTCCCCCGCAGGCGCGGGGATAGACCGGACAATGACGACATCCTCGATGAGGTCAGGAAGGTTCCCCCGCAGGCGCGGGGATAGACCTTCGGCCCGCTCTACGATGACGCACGGCGCGCTGGTTCCCCCGCAGGCGCGGGGATAGACCCTAGGAGAAAAAATGGAACTCACAACTGGAACTGGTTCCCCCGCAGGCGCGGGGATAGACCTTTAGATACTTCATCCGGGGTTTGATTCCAAAAGGTTCCCCCGCAGGCGCGGGGATAGACCCCCAGCTGGCACTGACCCGGGTGGACATCAAGGGGTTCCCCCGCAGGCGCGGGGATAGACCCGACGCTACCCAGTGCACGGGGGTCCTCGGGCAGGTTCCCCCGCAGGCGCGGGGATAGACCGGCACTTATCCCTCCACGGGACCAAGAGTGTATGGTTCCCCCGCAGGCGCGGGGATAGACCGACGACGGCGAGCGGCGGATCCTGCGCGTGGTCGGTTCCCCCGCAGGCGCGGGGATAGACCTCTCCAGCGATTCCACGAGCACCTGCAGTGCGTGGTTCCCCCGCAGGCGCGGGGATAGACCGCGCATCCAGGGCGAGCACCGGGAGCAGCTGGAGGTTCCCCCGCAGGCGCGGGGATAGACCGTAGGCCCGGCGCCAAGGAGCGTTAACGATGTTGGTTCCCCCGCAGGCGCGGGGATAGACCCGGCGAGTTCTCCTACCAGGTGGAATTGGCAGGGGTTCCCCCGCAGGCGCGGGGATAGACCGATGTTCCGCCGCATGATGATGGTCTCCGCCGCGGTTCCCCCGCAGGCGCGGGGATAGACCGACTCTTGTGCGCTTCGCCTTCGACGTGATGCAGGTTCCCCCGCAGGCGCGGGGATAGACCGAAGGCGGAGTTGGACGAATACCTGGAGCAGGCGGTTCCCCCGCAGGCGCGGGGATAGACCCTCTTCGTACTGGCCCCGAAGCTGCGCCCGCAGGGTTCCCCCGCAGGCGCGGGGATAGACCTAGTTGTGGATGTAGGGGTTGAAGGGGTACTTCGGTTCCCCCGCAGGCGCGGGGATAGACCCCCCATAGCCGCCACCACCGTCGCTCTCATAATGGTTCCCCCGCA
>CAXXKY010000008.1:0-63745 GCA_963667325.2 Dehalococcoidia bacterium | reverse complement strand
AACTTTCACCATTTCCTTCACTTTGGTATCTTGATCAAGCCGCGCTAGATGTATTCTCGAGCAGCGATTTGGACTAAGCAGGGGGAAAGACCGGCGCTGGAAAACTGGCTTCCATTGCGCACGCCTGAAGGATAGTCAAAGCGGTTCGGACTTGACGCCCTGCTCAACTACTCGAGAGCGGTCAATGTCATTGGGCGGTAAGGTCCAGACCATCGTACTTCAGGACGGGATATTGGCTCGAGGTGCCAAAGTCCCACCGGCCCGCATCCCAGTTCTCGAAAATTCCGGTGTCGCTAATCGGGGTCTGTAGTTCGCGGGTAGCTTTACCCTCACCGCCCGCACTGTCCACCGTACCGGAAGTTTGAGTGTCCCAGAAACTATCCCGGATTTCGCCACCTGTCTTTTCCCCAACCAAGCCACCGCCGCCCTCAAGAAAAGATGACACTCTTCCCGTGGCGTAACTGTTGACGATTGTAGTGTACCAACTATTGCCGACCAAACCGCCCGTATCGCCGCTTCGACCGGACACGTTTCCGGTGGCATAGCTGGCGATGATTTTGCTGCTACCATTACTGCCTCCAGCGAGCCCTCCAGTGTGATCACCTTGAGCAGTCACGCTTCCGGTTGCATAACTGGCAAGGATTAGGCCACTAGGAGCATTCTGCCCGACCAGACCGCCAGTATAATACTGCCGACCGGTCACGTTAACCACAGCATAGCTGGAGCTTAATGTGCCAACGTTTGCACCGACCAAGCCCCCTACATCATGGATGCCAAACACGCTGCCGGTAGCATAGCACGCGATGACCATACCCTGGCTTAAGCCAATCAAACTGCCGGTTGCAGAGGATGTCTTGAAAGACCCGTTGGACACGTCAACCGAAGTCAGTCCAACACCCTTGATATTGCTCTTGGAATCGCCAATCCCGAACAACCCTACGTAGGCAATATCTCCGTCTATGAACAAATTGGCAATTGTGTTCCCGTTGCCGTCAAAGTTGGCAGTGAACTTACGGTCTTCGTCTCCCAGGGGAACCCATCCTGCTCCGCCGTTCCAGTAGTTGTCGCCGACGTCGGCCATGCCGTTGCCGTTGGTGTCGAAGTCCAGGTTGTCGGCCAGTTCGTAGCCGGTGCAGCCGGAGGATGGACACCCCATGCCGGTGAGGGCATTCGGAAACGCAGCGGTATAATCGGAACTGGCGGTCACGCCATCACCGTCCAAGTCATGTCGCATGGAGTCCAACTGCCCCAAGTTGGATATTTCAATGAGGCCATCGTCATCGGCGTCGTAGTCTGTTGTGCCCCGGGGTGTTGGGGTGGCAACCTTATGCTTGTTGGGAATAGTTATTCCTGCCAGCATCTCCTCAGCATTCTCTATGAGGACATCTTCGTTGAAGGCGCCGGCCCACTTGTGGTGAATTGTGCCGTCGGCGTTGATGAAAACGGTGGTTGGAATGGTGAGTATTTCGTATTTTGGGAGCACCCCGGAGTCCTCGGTGTATCCGGCGGGAATGCTGATACCCAGCTCGGCAAGCAACTGGCGGCCCTGCTCTGGCGTCCCCAGTCCTGTGAACTGGCCCAGGTCGACCGCGAGCATCAGAATCTTGCCTCCGTGCTTGCCGTAGAACTTCTGGAATTCCGGTAGTGAGTCCAAGCAGGGAAGGCAATCGGCGGCCCAGAAGTTTAAGACCACCGGCTTATGGCCTACGATGGAAGACATGACAACCTGCTCGCCGCCCAGAACATCCCGGCCTTGTAAGACGATGATGGGGAAGTCGGCTGCCATCTCCCGGCTTCCGGAGTTTGGTTCCTGGGTTATTGGAACTCTGACCACCGTTCCGTCTGCTTCAATGCGCAGACCGACGATGGGACCGAGCTTCCGGTTGAAAGTGTCGGCGATAATCGGGTGACTGGTGTCTCCAACCGAGTTCACCCACGCTGGCACAACGTGCTCCATCACTGCCGTGTTCAGGCTGTGGGAGTTCATCTCGTCAGAGAATGGGACGAACTCCATTGCATATCGTCCCGCACCCTGCTCGGTGGTGTTTCTGATGAGCCCCATCTCGTTCTGTATGGCGGCAAGGCGCAGCGCCTCCAATTCCGATTTAGCGGCTTCTTCAAGCAGAATCTGTTGTAAGTCGGCAGGAATGGAATTCCACACGGCATTGCTAACCACGTTGCTGTGGAATGGGAGACTCAGCAAAGGACCGGTCATGTAGTCAGTCACCTCGTACCAGCGTTGCCCATGAGCCGGGTCTGCTCCGGTCACTCCGCAGTCCAAGATGCCGCGCTCCAGGGCGGTGTAGACTTCGGCGAAGGCGAAGAATTGGGCTTCGCCGCCCATGCCGTCGATCCAGTCCGACAGTCTTTCGCTATGGCTGCGAATTCGCTTGCCGCGAAAGTCGACAAGAGAATCAAGCTTATCCCGGCAGAACAAGAACTGGTCGTTGCCCGCGTACCAGTTGTGGTTCATTATGGTCCCGCTAGTCTCGGCCAACACCAGTTCCTCGATGTCTTTGAGGATGGCTTGAGAGGCCTCGAACTCCTGCTCGTGGGACGAGTAGATGCCCCATAGGTTCTGAATCTCGATATGAGGAATTTTTCCGCCCACGTATCCAGCGTAGATAGTCGCCGAATCCAGGGTGCCATCAGTTACCAATCTCAGGGTGTCGGGACCGGCCAGCCCGAGTTCCGGGAAGGAGAAGATGATTAATTCCAGCTTCCCACCGGTGCGCTCCAGAAGGTTGGGTGCCAAGTAGGATTCCATCAACCGGCATGGCATCAGGGCCCGATTGATACAGGCGTGCTGAATCGTGATGGTTGGTCCATCGTAGGTCATGGGCGTGGGATCGGTGAGCCTCGCCTTCTCGAGCAATTCCTCATACAAGGGACTCTCGTAGATCCAGAGATGCCGCTCCAGCGCTCCCAGGGGTACGTTGCCGTCGGCGTCTCCCTGTTCTGCCGTGGGGGCAGGGCCAACGAGCTGGTTGATGTCGCCGACGTATATCGCTCCTGGGTATCCGGCGTTGCGGTCCGCGTATTCCTGTAGGTCATTTGGAACTTGCGCGTGCGCCCCTTGGTTAGTTTGCGCATCAAACAGGATTGTGATGAAATCATCGGCTCTCCAATGCAGAGTGTTAAAATCCTTGTTCATAGGAGCCTCGAAGATCATATAACCGTCCAGACCGTAGCCCTTCGACAACTTAAAGCTCCCTTCTAGGAACTGCACGGATCGCTCGACCACATCATCTTGTTCGCCGAAGGGCACAACCCGAATCTCCGCAGACCACTCTTCTTTCTCCGATTCGCCGCAGACGTAGGAGTAAATCCCGGGATCACTGAACTTATGCGAAATCGACACTCCAGAACTCAGTTCGACCCTTCCGCTCGGCCCCACGGCTATCGACTCATCCCCGAAGTCCAGGTATTGCTCGGACCTGGCCTCGCTCTGCCACCTTACTGTGGTTCCCACATCAACAAGCGCGCGGGCGCCGTCGAAGCAGTGCCCCTCATCTATCCGGATCAGGGCATTTGCGGAGCCCCGGAAGTCCCGCCGTACAGTCTCTGATACCGAGAGAGGCCGGTAGCTGACTCTGTCGAGGTCCCGCAACTCGGCAGCGTCGCCGTCAATTTTGATCGTGGCGCTCTCGGCCGTGTGATTCTCCACCTTGAGCCGCACCAACACCAGCTCATTACCGGGTGTTGAGGGCAAAAGACTCCATCGCCGAACCATCTGGTCGGCGTCGATGGTAGAGTAGCGTAGCTCCGGCACGTGCTCCAGGTCGACCACGCTGACGTGTAACGTTTCTCCTTGGAAATACTGACCGAAGGTGTCGGATTGCCCAGGCACGTCTGTTGGTGCAATGGTCTCCCTTGAGGGCCGAACGCCCTCGCAATGCTCGGACAGCTCGTCCCTGAACTCTGATGCCTCACCTCCTTCTATCGCAGGCCCGACAACGCTAACAAAAAACTCTCTATTTGCAATAAGGGACTGAGTAAGAGCTTGCGCTTGATCCCTTGTCGCACCATCTTGTCCCAGGAACTCTGACATATGAGACAAGAAGAATTGTCGGACGTTTCCATCAGATGTAATGCAATCATAGAAATTACCTGCTAATGTCTCTGACTCAGCCGACATCGAGTCCTGGTAGGGAGTGGAATCGGCCGTTAGAGGAGTGTCCTCCGGGGCAGTTTCCACTGAGAGGTAGTAGCCTCCATTTTGGTCCCCAACTGCTTCAGTAACGGCGATGAAATATTCCCCGGTATGGGGTGCTCGGTAGACTATTTCAGAGTTCAGGTCATACAGTCCCCCGCCGCTATCGTCGTTAGAGACAAACTCTTGGTACTCGGATTCCGAGGGGCCAACGTACAATAGAGTGTCCACGTTGAGGGAATCCGCATAAAACTTAACCGTATCCCCCTCTTGCAAGCCAATTGCATACCAGTCCCAATCCAGAGGAGAGTCCAAGCTTCCGGCGATGGTGTCTCCTACGACGATGGTCCGTCCGTCGTCCGGGTCGTCCAGAGGCTTCAACCTGACGCTGCTGGTTACACTGAACGTAGATGGCTCACCGCCCGATGCCATCTCTACCTGGAGAAAATAGAGCCCGTCGGTCGTGATCTCCACCTCTGCGCTTTCCACTCCGGTGTAGCCTTCATCTATTTCCAGCAGGACCAGTCCAGAAAAGTGGAACACCCTGAACCGTCCGTCGCTGTCTCCCTCGATTTCGATGTCAACCGTCGTCCCTTCCGCAGCCTCAAACACAAACTCGCGGGTGTCCCACAGGTTGCGCAGTTTTATCTCGAACTCATTGCTGCCATCACTTTCTGGCAAACGGCGGTCTCCCAAGTCGGACGCGAATTCTCCCTGCGTCAGTTTCTCCAAAATGGGTTCAATGTCTGCCGTAGACGCAGATAGGCCGTTTCGTGCCTCACCGAAGAGAAATGTGAACAGTCCAATGACCTCTCCTCTTGAATTGACAAGGGCGCCACCGCTTAAGCCGCCTGCAACCCTGTGGTCGGTCTGCAGGTAGGTTATCCCTCCCCGTTCCCACTCTCTCCGGTTGGAAAGGATACCCCGAGTGATGGTGGGCTGTGGAAACAGGTGGTCCACCTCGTCCTGGTAGCCGATTAGAAACAACTCGCTGCCGACGGGTGTGCTCTCCCCATCCACGAGTCTGAGCGGCTGGGCAGAAAGCTCAACGGGTCCCAACACCGCCAGTTCTGCCATCGGGTCCCATCCGACTACCGGCACTTCCTCCAGTTCTGTTCCGTCCGGAAAGACGACCCGGACCGCCGTGGAGGGCCAAACTACGTGATAATTCGTCACAATGTATCCCCCATCGACCAGGAAGCCGCTTCCGAAACCACCCACGCTCTCAATAAAGGCCACCGAGGGCGAAATCAGCGCGAACACCCCCGCGCTGGAGAGATCATCTTTGGATATCGCGGTTCCTGGGGATGGTGTAATGGAAGTCCCGCGAGCTTCCTTGTCGTCAGGGGTCGGGGTTGGAGTTGGGTATGGAGTGGAGGTTGGGTACGGCGTAGCCGTCGGGTAAGGAGAGGCAGTGGCATGGGGCGTAGATAGTAGTTTTTGGATGAGCTGCGCCGTTCCCTGGGTTTCAGGCCCATTGCCGCAAGCCGCGAGAGAAATAACAACGAGCGCCGACGCTACGCCAATCAGCGCTGACCTGAGAACCCCACTCCCCAGTTGGCGCATTAAGATGTTGAAATGCCACCCCAGGCTTGGGAGGCTTGAGCCACAGTTGCCGGAGGACTTTCCGAGACCGGACGACATCATTACCCGCCTTACATGAACTGGGGCGCTCAAGAACTGACGGCATTCATAAGCTTGCCGAGGGAAAGCACAGGTCCGGCTGGCCTGATCTTACGATTGGAACTCGCAGGCGTATACCAATTCTTCCATGGTGGAGTTCTGGTGCCACACGCACCGCATACTTCCCTTGGGCGTCTGGGCTCGAACACCGGTTATCGCCTCTAAAGATTCTTCAAATGAGCCGGGCCTGCCAAGTGTGCAACTGAGTTCAACAATCTCATTCGCAAATAACTCATAAGAACAGTTTCGAAGTCTAATGGTGAGGCCGCGGTCGCCGAACGTCACGACAACATCCAGTTCCTCCTTCGGAATGTCGAATTTCGGCTTTGCGCTTGCTACTAAAACAGACGCCCTCTGACCATCAACGTATGCGTTTTCTATTATGGATATATAGACCACCAATTCCGCGTCTAAAGGGAGCGGCGTGGGAGTTGGGTATGGAGTGGATGTGGGAAGAGGCGCAGGTGTGTATGTTGGCGCGGGCGTAAGCGTTGGCGCGGGCGTAGGCGTGAATGTCGGAGGGGGCGTATATGTTGGCACAGGCGTATACGTCGGCTCGGGAGTGTATGTCGGCATGGTCGTGACGTTTGCGGGGGCAGACTGAGCCGGCATTGTGACCGGGGGTGGCGCCGTAGTGACCATTGTCGTATTGGCAATCGGAACGTCCGTCGGCGGGGATTCGTTGCCGCAAGCCAAGACAATCGTTGCTGCCAGCGCCGCAAGGGTGACGAGACAGATCCGGGTATTGCTCCTGAAACTCCCGGAGCAAAATCGAATCATGTAATAGCCCAGCCATGTTCGTACCTTCATCACCTCATCACCTCGCATTGTCTTTCCCGGCTTGCCTTGGGCGTGAATCGCTCGCAATCGTCGGCCGCACGGCAGGGGGCGCTTATTCATTCTCGGGTCAAGCTGCGCAATCAGTTTAATCGCTGCGGCCCAGATTGCGAAGGATTGGGCTGACCGGAGACTCGCTGATTCGGACAATCCACTATCGCCTCTGGACCTGCATCCCAGGGCTACCAAGGCCGGAGCCGGCGCGGGTATAATGCCGTCAACAAGCAAACCCATCGCCAACTGCAATCCCCCGCAATACCCAACGAGGTTCGGCATGACCACCTCCAACACATCGGCCAAGACGCCCAGGCCGCGTGGCGGTTTCCAGCTACCCGACCCTCCCGAGCGCGAGCCCGACGATATGACCAGCTTCAAGCACCTGGCCATGACCGGCAACGCCCATTTTCTCAAGGCACGTTTGGGTAACGCCGAAACCACGGTTGTGGGAGGCGAGTCGTACCTGGCGCTGGACCGCCGGGGGCCGGGTGCTGATTTCCACATACCCGATCTGTTGGTGGCCTTTGACGCCGATCCGGAGTTGTACGAGGGCAACAACGGCTACCTCGTTTCCGAGCAGAGCAAGCCGCCAGAATTCGTGCTGGAGATAGCGTCGCCGAGCACCAGGGCGACAGACGACACGGTAAAGCGGTAGTTCTACGCACGGCACGGTGTGCTGGAGTACTGGCACTTCGACGAACAGGAGGCGCCGGGGCAGCCGATCTCAACGTTGGAAGACGAGCGCCGGGAGTCCGTTCAGGCCGAGGCTAGGGCTGACGCATCGGAAGCCCGTGTGCGCGAGTTGGAAGAACAAACTCCGCCGACAAGATTGCTGACGCGCTTCACGTTGGACCAGCGCCATGAACGGCTGAGGCCAGAGGTAGCCTGGATCTGCTGTCGCCCCGGGTGTGGAGATATGGTCCGCTCGGAGATAGGCGATGGTAGTGGTGCCCGGTCGAGGAATTGCCTTGATACCGTGAACATGCTGGCCTTTGTGTTGCTACTCGGCAAGAGACGAGGTAGTCCATGAAACTGTTGCTAAGTATTGCCGTCGTGGTGATGTTGGCAGTAGCCTGCGCGACTGAGCTTCCGACGCGAGCGCCCACCGTCGCTCCAGACGCCACGCCGGACCTGAGCGCCACTGTCGAGATTCGCGTAGCTGCGACCATTGCCGCCATGCCTACGCCGGCGCCAACTGCAACACCCTTGCCATTGCCTACTGCTACACCAGTCCCAACACCAACTGCCACTGCTGAACCAACCGCAACCCCAGTTCCTACCGCGACCCCAATGGCGACGTCGGCCCCAAGCCCGTTTCCTTTGCTCAACCCCAGAGTGGCTGGGGTCAGGGTTTTTGAGGGCGGCTGTGACGCGTCGCGAGAGGGGCCGGTTTTGTACACCAATGTTTTCGAACAGCGGACGGCTCGGTGCATATACTGGCAACTGAACTTGGTCTTTGACACCCAGCCGGAAAGGGCAGACTTTGAAATCGACGCTGTCTACCACGGCCCCAGCAGCAGTGTTTGGGCCCGCCACACCGCTAACGCCGTCGTCGAAAAAGGCTGGACCAACAGCCAGTACGCGACAGGGGAAGGATGGCCGCAGCCAGGGAATTGGGAGACCGGTGCCTACCTGGTGGAGCTATTTGTGGGGAACCGGTTGATCGCGTCGGCCGGGTTTGCCGTAACCGAATTGCCGGAGCCGCCGCCCGCGTACGCGGCGATACCCAGACAGGGCCGCTTGCAGACAGTCCAAGGTCGCGGAAACTTGATTTGCGCCGGCCGGAACGACGTTCCAGGTTGGGGGAACGATGATGCCGCGGGCAACAACACCGGTTTCGACATCGACCTGTGCCGAGCCGTGGCTGCGGCGGTACTGGGTGACCCCAATGCCATTGAAACTCGCCTGATTACCGCTGCCGAGCGAGGGCCAACGATTGAGTCAGGCGAAGTGGATATGATGGTCCGCACCGTCACTTGGACCAGTTCACGAGACGCCAGGCGGGGCACATTCGCCCTGATCATGTTCTACGATGGGCAGGGCTTCATGGCACGCAAGGCCTTGGGCATCAGCAGCGCCCTGGAACTTCAAAACGCTACAGTCTGCGTTGTCTCGCACACTACGACGGAGATGAACCTGCAAGACTACTCGCACCGGAACGGGCTGAGTATCGAAGTGTTGGCGTTGGAGGACACAGAATCGGCGATTCTAGCCTATGAGAACGGTGAATGTGACGCCTACACCAACGACCACTCTCAGTTGGCGCCCATACGGAGCTTCGTTCTAGCCAATCCAGACATCCACGTGATTCTGCCAGAGTTCATCTCTGAGGAGCCACTGGCGCCGGTGGTACCTCACGGCGACGAGCAATGGTCCGACATAGTGAGAACGGTAATGGGCATCCTGATCTGGTCAGAGGTTTACGGCATCACCTCGGATGCAGTACCTACAGTGCCCACCTATATTGAACCCATCGACCGGCTCTTTGGTTTGACTGGATTCTGGGGTCAGAAGGAATTAGGTCTCAGCAGGACAGCGGCTCAGGATGTAATTGAGGCCGTCGGCAACTACGGAGAAATCTACGAACGTAACCTGGGCGTTGATGGGTTGGGCCTTGTGCGTATTGCTACCCGGAATGCTCTTTGGGAAGCAGCCCCTTGCTCGGAATGTCCGAAAGGCGGGCAGATATACGCCCCACCGTTGCGGTGATCACTTTCGCGGCGCATTCGACACATTTGAGATTCTCGGGGCGGCTAATATCCTGCTCTGACTCTTGTAATAAGTTCCATAATTCCAAAAAGAGCCTGTCCTATTCGGAACTCATCGGGACTAGCCTGCGCCGAAGGTTTAAGGCGATATCGGATCTGCCGTACCTCCCAAGCCGTGAACCACCTCCGATAGAAGCCGGCACTCTTTGGTGGCGTTCACATCAACTAGGTCGCCGATACCAACACCATCGCAATTCCCCCAGGCAGGGTGGGGACCGGACCGGCCATTGCCACCGGGCGGGCATCCGGCGTTGGCTTGTCTCTTGTAAAGTAGCCGCATGGAGTGATTTGATGGTTTTCAGTTTACATTTGTTCACGGGAAAGACTTTGCTGGCTCTGTCCTTGTTGATGGTCCTGGTATTTGGCTGTAGCACTCAAGAAAACGGCTCTTTCCCATCGACGTCTGTTTCAACGCCAGCCGAGCCCACTCGCACGCCCAGTCCGGCGCCAGCCGAGCAAACTCACACGCCCAGCCCGGCGCCAACTGAGCCCACTCACACGCCCAGCCCTACGCCAGCCGAGCCCACTCACACGCCCAGCCCTACGCCAGCCGAGCAAACTCACACGCTCAGCCCTACACCAACGGTTACCTTTGGAGCGTCGGAACTGGACGTCCAAATAGCAGCCGACACCACTTGGAAAGATATCTTCGTAAGCTTGGCTGATGAAAATCAATCATGCATTCGTGACCAGTTGGGAGACGACTTGAAATCCATATTGGCGCTGCGCCTTTTGACGGACGAAAGAGAACCCCCCATATTTGAATGTCTAGGGCCAGACATATCCCGTGCTATATACCTCTCTTATAGTGTCAAATACTTGGAAAACCTTGAGCTGTGCCAAGGGGAAATGCGCACAATTTCGACTCCTTCCAGAGGAGGGGCAGGATGGGTCGTCCCTACCGAAACTGGCGAGGAGCGTACCCTACCGAAGGATGTGGAGGGATGTGCTTCACATCTTGGCTTTGATTTAGGTGCCTCCCGTAAGTTGAACGAGGTTGAAATCTCCTGCTTGAGGGAGCGAGCAACCAATCTCAATGTGGCTGCCCTGTCGGCTAACGATGCAGCTAGCGATACAGAGATTTTTGCAGGTGTCATTTCTTGTGCTCCCGACTTCCTGATTCTTGTGTTAACGGGCGGGTTAGACCTGCAATTGGAAGATTTGACTCGTCAGGAGACTTCCTGCCTCAGGAGGTTCTTGACAGGGCTCGATGAAGAGGCTCTCGCTGACTTGGATGATGGTCGAACTCCAGAGGTAATTTCCGGTTTGTCGTCCTGCATCCCGGATGTTCTGATTTCCCCCTTGATCGACGGGTTCGGAATTACCGTGGAGGATCTGAGCCGGGAGGAACATTCCTGTCTGAGGGAAAGGATTGCAAGTCTCGACTGGTCAAACGATCTGGACGAAGATGAACAAATGTCCGGCATGTTCGCCTGCATCCCGGATGTTCTAATTTCTTTTTTCGCCGACGGGTTCGGAATTACCGTGGAGGATCTGAGCCGGGAGGAACATTCCTGTCTGAGGGGATGGGTTGCGAATCTCGACTGGTCAAAAGATCTGGACGGAGAAGAACAGGCATTCGGCCTGGTCGCCTGCATCCCGGATGTTCTAATTTCTCCCATGATCACCGAATTCGGAATTACCGTGGAGGATCTGAGCCGGGAGGAACATTCCTGTCTGAGGGAAAGGATTGCAAGTCTCAACTGGTCAAACGATCTGGACGTAGAAGAACTGGTATCCGGTCTTGTCCCCTGCATCCCGGATGTTCTAATTTCTCTTTTCACCGACGGGTACGGAATAACCGTTGAGGATTTGAATCGGGAGCAACGATCCTGTCTGAGGGAATGGATTGCGGATCTCGACTGGTCAAACGATCTGGACGAAGAAGAACAGGTATTCGGCCTGGTCGCCTGCGTCCCGGATGTTCTAATTTCTCTCGTGATCACCGAATCCGGAATTACCATGGAGGATCTGAGCCAGGAGGAGCAATCCTGCCTGAGGGAAACGATTAAGAATATCGACTGGTCAAACGACTTGACCGACTCAGAAATTAATGCCGGCATACTCGCCTGCACCCAAAGCAGTGGTGGAACACAGTGAATCCCAGAGACGACACTGACGGCAACAGGAGATTTCCCGAGGCATTGAGTTGGTCGGCCGAGCACGCTGCGCTCTTGGGCCCATGGCTCCACCCCAGCAGCGCCGCGTTTCGGAGTGGGCTAGGAAACCTCCAAACAAGTGCGGCTAGCTAAGTCATGCTAGGAAGATAGGGGAAGGCCTATAGCCTATAGAGGATGGGAGATCCGATGGATCGGCCTACCTTCTGGTCATTTCGGTACTGGTGAGGGCTTGGTTGGTTCAGCCGCCCTATTCCCGCCACCAACGTAAGAAGCGGCTGTTCCACTTTCTGTCCAGGACCGGCTTTGACACCGTGGCAGTGCAGACAGCGTTGCTTGAGCCCATTTGTGAGGTGGCTCGGTTGCGGTAGTTGGATATGATAATGATTTACTGGAGGGATCTGGGTCAGGGACGAAGCGGTATGTTTGCTACAGTATATTCCGGCAGAACTGGATCACTACCAGAACCCCGTGGAATTGATATTCATCGATCGGATGTTGCGCCACTTGCCCCCCAGCATCCGATCATATGACGGCCTTCCGAATTTCCGGTAGCATTTGAGTTGTGGCACCCTTTCTTAGGGTAACGATTTAGATGAGGCAATGCGCAAGATGAGGGCGCCACAACTGTTCGCGGGAATTATAGCCATTGCACTGCTTCTGCCGTTGCGGTTGCAGGCCTGCAACCGTTCTGATGAGCGAGAGGGCAGCGTACCATCTGAACATACCACACCCTGAACATACCACACCCGATCCGACAATGGCGAGAAATGAGCCCTCGCTCAGCGCCACACCCGATCCGACAAGGGGGAGCGCCCAGCGCCAATGCCGGGCCACCGATTGCGCCGACGTCATCCGAAACGGACCGGAAGGCGTTGGTCGCCCTGTATGGCGCCACCGGGGGCCCGCAATGGGTCGATAGTGAAAACCGGCTGAGTGATGCGCCCTTGGGCGATTGGGAGGGCGTCCGCACTGACAGCAACGGCCGCGTCATTGAGCTGTATCCCTACGGGAACCAGTTTAGCTGGGGAATACCGCCGGAGCTCGGCAACCTCGCCAACCTGACAAGCCTGGCCCTCGACGGGAACCAGTTGAGCTGGAAGATACCGCCGGAGTTGGGTAACCTCGTCTACTTGGAAGAATTGGACCTCGGCGATAACCAGTTGCACGGGTGTGTGCGGAGCAGTTTGTCGCGCCAGTTGAATTTTGAATATCCGGAGTTGGCTGATCTCACCTTCTGCCCGTGAGGTCCGTTCGCACGCGGCCCGTCGCCGAGTAAAATCGCTGCAGAGCATACGGTAGGCACGGCCCGCGTCCCCCTTGCGCTCGGTAATCTCCGCCGCTCACAGGGTGCTGAGGAATTCCGGCCTAAGCCCGAGGTTGCTGGACAGCCTATCCGCGGCGCTACTGCAACATACAAGTGGTGTGGGCGGCGTCATCCTCGTCGATGTTGACCAGAGTTGTTGTTTATCAGTCTGGAGCGTCCAGGATGTTGGGCGTCGGCAACGTCGCATTACCGGCGGCGTTGGCGATGGAGAGGTATAGCGGCGGACTTCGAACCGTTCAACGTGATGTTCGACCAGCACCTCACCTACCAAATAACTGTTCTGCACGCCGGTTGGATATGATGCCCACGACGTCAGTGCGGTGACGGACTTCGCGGTTCAGCCGCTCTTTCGGGTTGTTAGACTACAGTTTCTGATAGTGGGCCACGGGGAAGGCCGCGAAGGCAAGGTCACGTCGGCCTACCCAGGCCAGACCCGGCACGGTTATAATGCCCACAGCAAGAAAGCACATCGCCAACTGTACCCTGACGCTAGACCCACCGAGGTTCGGCATGACCACCGCCAACACCACAGGCCAGCCCCCGAGAGTCCAGAAGCGTTTCCGGCTGCCGGACCCGCCGCAGCGCGAGCCTGACGAGATGACCCAGTACGATCACCTGTTCAAGTACGGTAACTCCCACGCATTGGCGGTGCATCTTGGCGACCCTGAAACCACCCTGGTGGAGGCGGATCGCTGGATAGTGGCAAGTCCGGAGTTCAACAAGGCGCGGGCGAGGCGCCCGGACCTGCTGGTAGCCTTTAACGTGGACCCGTGGGCCTACGAAACTAGCAACGGGTACATCGTTTCTGAGCAGGGGAAGGCGCCGGACTTCGTGCTGGAGGTGGCGTCGGAGAGCACGGGAGAAACCGATGTGGTGGAAAAGCGGGAGGAGTACGCGGCACTGGGGATAGGAGAATACTGGCGCTTTGACGAGACGGGGGAGTACCACGGAACGTGGTTAGCTGGGGACCGGCTGGTCGAGGGGCGGTACGAGCCGGTGGAGATAGAGGAACTGCCCGGCGGGGTGTTGCAGGGTTACAGCCGGGCGCTGAACCTGAACCTGCGGTGGGAGGAAAGACGTTTGGCGTGGCATGACCCGGCGACCGGACGGCCCATCGCTAGGCTGGAAGACGAGCGCCAAGCGCGCGTGCATGCCGAGGCCCGCGCCGATAGTGAACGAGAAACCCGCATCCAGGCCGAGGCCCGGGTTGATAACGAACGGGAAACACGCATCCAAGCCGAGGCCCGTACTGACACCGCCGAGGCACGCAACCGGGAGTTGGAAGAGGAACTGCGCCGATTGCGGGGGAATTGAAGGGGGTTCGCATGACCATTTCCAACAGCGGGGAGTTGCGGGAGACGTATCGCCCTCCGGCGCCGCGGGCGGCCCAGAAGGTGCTGGACCGGCTGGACGAACACAGCCGGAAGTTCATCGAGCTCTCGCCCTTCTGTGTGCTGAGCACCACAAACGAGGAGGGTCAACCAGACGCCTCGCCCCGGGGCGATCCGCCGGGATTTGTACGGGTGCTGGACGAACGGACGCTGCTGCTGCCCGACCGACCCGGCAACAACCAGGTGGATTCCTTACGGAACGTCGTTGAGAACCCCTGCGTGGGGCTATTGTTCTTTGTGCCGGGGATGAACGAGACGCTGCGAGTGAAGGGAAGGGCGGTGATCGTAACCGGCGAGGAGTCGGTGGCGCCCCTGGCCGTGGGCGGCCGGGCTCCGATGTCGGGGCTGAAGGTGGCGGTGGAAGAGGCCTTCCTGCACTGTGGGAGGGCGCTGCTGCGAAGCCATCTCTGGGACCCGGCGGCGCAGATAGAGCGGTCGTCCTATCCCAGCTACGGGCAGGTGCTGGCCGACCAGATTTCCGGGGCCGATGCCGGGCGGATTGACGCTGAAGAGGAGGAGGCCAACCGAGAGCGGTTGTACTGACAGCGGACCGGCCAAGGGTGGGAGACCGCGCCCGCTGTCACTACCGGAACGTCGCCACCTGTGGTTCCAGCCGGTGGCGGATGATGGTGTTGAAACTGCCATCCGCCTTCATCGACGCCAGGGACCGGTTGAATCTTGTCTTGAGTTTGCTCTACTTACTGACTCCAATGCCCAGGCCACGGTCCAGGAAAGGCGGGTGGGCCTACGATCGCCAATCGACCCTGATTCTCTGAGAGTTTCGCCACGGCTACGCCGTGGTCAACCAGGACGGAATCCACCCTGCCGTCCACTACCAAGACAACCTGTCCCTAAATCTTGACCGCTATTGCTACCCCTACCGCGCCATCCTGGAGACGACGCCATTGCCCGTCCGAACCTGTCCGTACCGCCGTTGTCCAGCGATAGCCAAGGGAAGACAGGGCCTTTTCATTTTCTGAGGATAGTTTTGGAGTTTAGGTAAGGGATGGGGAGGTGAGGACGATGGAGTTGAGAGAGGCTTTGGACAGGGTGCCCGAACACCGGAAGAGCCGGGGCAGGCTTCACCCTCTGGGGTCAATGCTGACCTTGGCCGTTTGTGCGATGTTGTGCGGCGCCCGCAGCTTGTAGGCGATAGCCCAGTGGGAGCGCGACCACGGAGTCGCCACTAGGCAACTCCTGGGGTTCAGCCCGGGGAAGACACCCTGTGTAGCCACCTTGCACCGGGTGTTCAAAGACTTGGAGGTGACGGCCTTCGAGGCCGTGTTACGGGAATGGCTGATTGACGGCGGGGGTAGAGCTTGGGCCGGTGCTGTCTTTGGACGACAAGACCCTGCGAGGGATTCATGGAGAGGAGATAGCCGGGGTGCATCTGGTGTCGGCCTACGCTGCCCGGAGCGGGGCGGTCTGGCCGAGGTGGCGGCGCCGGGGAAGGGTCAGGAATTAGCGGCGCCAAGGCGGTGCTGGGTCAGGTGTCCCTGGAGGGAAAGATAGTTGTGGCGGACGCCTTGTTGACGCAACGGGAGGTGTGTCAGCAGGTAGTGGGCGGTGGCGGGGACTACCTGTTGCCGGTGAAAGAGAACCAACCCACATTGCACCGGGACTTGGCGGACGCCTTTTCCCCCACTGGAAACTGAGGGGGACAAGGGGCCGGCAGTACCCTTCTGGCAGGCGCGGGAGTGGCGGAAACGGGGGTCCACCCTTAGGGTGTACGTGGATGAATCGCCGAAGCAGCGCCACGGACGCCGGGAGCGGCGGGAACTGTGGGCTTTGGCCGACCCGGAGTTGAACCGGTATGTGGGCAGTGCTGGGGAGGTGGGCGAAGAGTGGCCCCACTTACGGCAGGTATGCCGGATAGAGCGGCGCCGGACAGTGAAAGGACGAACACAGGTGGAGGTGAGCTTCGCCGTGACCAGCCTGGCTCCAACCGTTGCTGGAGCGGACCGCCTGTTGCAGACCCTCCGAGAGCATTGGAAGATCGAGAACCAGGTGCACTGGGTAAAGGACGTCAGCCTTGACGAGGACCGTTCCCAAGTGTGAACCGCCGCCGCTCCCCAAGTGATGGCCGCGCTGCGCAACCTGGCCACCACCCTGGTGCGCTGGGCTGGCCACACCAACGTGGCCGCTGCTCTGCGTCGCAACGCCGCTCGCCTCTCCGAACCCTTCTCCTTGGTAGGCGTTCTCTATGCAACCGGAAAATGAAAAGGCCCTGTTGACCTGAGAATTTCGTCTTTCCAACAATGACCCGGCGGTGTATGATTTCATCAGTCAAGAGACGCCTTTCAGGGGAGCCGAAGCGGCGGCGTTGCCGTCAGTTGCCAGGTGCGATATGAGCACACCCGACATCTTTGCCAAGACGCCCAAAGGCCGGGGCCGGTTTCGGTTGCCGGACCCGCCGGAATGCCCGGAAGACAAGATGACCAGCTTCGACCACCTGACGATCAACGGCAACGCCCACTACCTGGCCCTGCACCTGGGCCGGCCGGAAACCACCCTGGTGGCCGGGGACCGCTACCTGGTGGTGCGGCCCACCCGGAACCTGGCCGGGAGCCGGTATCCGGACCTTCTGGTAGCTTTTGAAGTTGACCCCGTGCTTTACAAGGAGAGCAACGGGTACATCATCGCCGAGCAGGGGAAGCCGCCGGACTTCGTGCTGGAGGTGGCCTCGGAGAGCACGGGCGGCGTTGACGTGGGGGCGAAGCGGGAAGACTACGCCGCCCTGGGCATAGCGGAATACTGGCGGTTCGACGAGACGGAGACGGGCCGGCATCACGGGACGCGGCTGGCCGGGGACCGGCTGGTGGACGGGGAGTACGTTCCGATACCGATAGACGAACTGCCCGACGGAAGCCTGCAGGGGTACAGCGCGGCACTGAGGCTGAGCCTGCGGTGGCAGCGGGGCCAGTTGGTGTTCTACGACCCCGAAACGGAGCAACGCATCGCCACCTTTGAGGATGAACGCGCCCGGGCCGACGCCGCCGAGAGCCGGGCTGATGCGGAGCGGCAGGCCCGGACCATTGCCGGAGCCCGGGCCGACGCCGCCGAAGCTCGCGTCCGCGAGCTGGAAGAGCGGCTTCGCCAACAAGGCGGATGACGCCGGTTGGCAAACACGCTGCGTCGGCCCCTCCGGGCCGGCGGCGGCAGATGAGAGGAGACGACCCAGCCATGTACGACACCACCAGAGACAGCAGCAAGGTGCGCCGCCTCCCGAGGGCGGCCGCACCTCGACCTACCCTTTTACCCCCCCCCCCCCCCCCCCGACTTTTCTCCGGAGAATTAGTCTCTTCGTCCTGACCTCCCTGACCCTGCTGTTCGCCCTCGCCGCCTGCGAGGGGGGAACCATCACCATCGAGGAGACCGACGACGGGGCCGTGGTGCGTACCAGTGGGCTATCGGGCCCGGGCACCCCGGAGGCCACCGGCACCCCGGAACCCACCCCCACCCCCCGGCCCCGCATTCCCTTTCCACCGGAATCCGACGGGGCCGCGCTGACCGCCCTCTTTGACGCCGCCAACGGCGATAGCTGGCAGGACAGCGACGGCTGGCTCTACCTGGAGGACCTGGGCCAGTGGCACGGCGTCACCACCGACGCCGCCGGCCGGGTCACCGGCCTGAACCTGCGCGGCAACGGGCTGAGCGGGGAGTTGCCCGAAGAGCTGGGCAGCCTCGGCGGCCTGAGTGAACTGGACCTGCGGGACAACCGGCTGAGCGGGGCGCTGCCTACGCAGTTGGCCGACCTCACCGGCCTGGAGAGGTTGTACCTCAGCAACAACGGGTTCACCGGCGCCCTGCCCGCCGGCCTGGTTGCCCTGACCGCCCTGACCGACCTGTACCTCCACGACAACCAGTTCAGCGAGGAACTGCCGCCCGAGCTGGGGTCCCTCCCCAACCTGGACAGCATTACCATTGGCGGCAACAATTTCCTCTGGGCCGACAGCTACCCGCCGGGGATGCTGGCCGATCTGGTGGGGCTGTCGGCGCTCCACGCGTCGGCCGGCGGGGACGACTGGGCCGACGGCGCCAACTGGGTGAGCGACCCGTCGGTGGCGGCCTGGAGCGGCGTATCCGTCGACGGCGCCGGGCGGGTGACCGGTCTGGACCTCAGCCAGAACGGGTTGAGCGGGGAGATTCCCCCGGCCCTGGGCAACCTGGCCAGCCTGACCCGATTGGACCTCAGCGGCAACCAGTTGAGCGGGGAGATGCCAGCGGAGTTGGGCCGGCTCACCGCCCTGACCGAACTCCGCCTCCATTCCAACCGGTTGGAGGGGAACCTGCCTGCCGAACTGGGCTTACTGACCGGCCTGACCGTACTCCGGGTCGACAACAACCTACTGGACGGGGCCCTGCCCGCCGGGTTGGGCAACCTGGGCAGCCTGGAGGAGTTGCACCTGCACAGCAACCGCTTGAGCGGTCAGATTCCCGCCGAGTTTGGCGGCCTGGCCGCACTGACGGACCTGTACCTTCACGACAACCAGTTCGGCGGCGAACTGCCGCCGGAGCTGAGCAACCTGGCCGCCCTGGAGCGGGTATCCCTGTGGGGCAACCAGTTGAGCTGGGCGGAGAGCTACCCGCCGGGCATCCTGGCCGACCAGGTGGCGCTGGTGGCCCTGTACCAGTCCGCCGGCGGCGAGGACTGGGCCAACAATTCCAACTGGCTGACCGGGGAGCCGGTGGGCGAGTGGCACGGGGTCACGGCCGTCAACGGACGGGTCACCGGACTGGACCTCCGGGAGAACCTGCTTAGCGGGAAACTCCCGCCGCAGTTGGGCAGCCTGGCCGACCTGGAAACGCTGGTCCTCTGGAACAATGAACTGGGCGGGGAGATTCCCCCCACCCTGGGCGGGCTGACCGGTCTGACCAGCCTGGACCTGGACCAGAACCGGTTGAGCGGGCCGATACCCCCGGAGTTGGGCAACCTCACCGGCCTGGAATACCTGGGGCTCTGGGGCAACCAGTTGAGCGGGGCCGTACCCACGACGCTGGGCAACCTGGTCAACCTGGAAGGGCTGGCTCTCAACGACAACCGGTTGAGCGGCGAACTGCCGACCGGGCTGTCGGAACTCCCGGCCCTGGAGCGGGTCTACTTCTGGGGCAACCAGTTGACCTGGGCGGGGGAGGGCTACGAACCGGGCCGGGGCTACGCTCCGGGCCCGGTGGCCGACATGGTGGGCCTGGTGGCCCTGTACGAGTCCACGGACGGCGAGGACTGGGCCGACAATTCCAACTGGCAGAGCTTCGCCCCCATCGGCGAATGGCGCGGGGTCACCACCGCCGGAGACGGCGGGCGAGTCACCGGACTGGACCTGAGCGGCATCGGCCTGAACGGGAAGCTGCCGCCGGCACTGAGCAACCTGGCCAGCCTGGAGAGGCTCATCCTCAACGACAACCAGTTGAGCGGGCCGATACCGCCGGAGTTGGCTCGCCTGACCGGGCTCACCCACCTGCACCTGAACGACAACGGGTTGAGCGGGGCCATCCCGGCGCAACTGCAGGGCCTGACCAGCCTGAAGGAGTTGAACCTGGCCTCCAACCGGTTGAGCGGGACGGTGCCGGCGGAGTTGGGCAACCTGACCAACCTGACCCTGCTGTACCTGGACAACAACCAGTTGAGCGGAGAGCTGCCGTCCCAGTTGGGCAACATCCCCAACCTGCAAAAGGTGTCCGTATGGGACAACAATCTGACCTGGGCGGATTCCTACGCCAACGGAATTCTCTCTGACACGGTTGGCCTCGTTGCCATCCATGATGCTCTCTTGTCCCATAGTAGTTCCTTCTGGCGCAGTGAAGATTGGCTAAGCTATAAGCCGTTGGGAGAATGGCATAGGGTGAACAACGTAGGAGGGCGAATAACTGAACTGAGTCAATTGCAAAGGGGGTCTAGCCTATCAGGTACCATCCCTCCCGAAATAGGTCTCCTGACCGTCTTGGAGAGACTGAACTTTTCCAACAGCGAAGGACTCACCGGGCCGATACCGTCGGAGTTGGGCAACCTGAGCAATCTGAAGGAGTTGAACCTGGCCTCCAACCGGTTGAGCGGGACGGTGCCGGCGGAGTTGGGCAACCTGAGCAATCTGAAGGAGTTGAACCTGGCCTCCAACTGGTTGAGCGGGACGGTGCCGGCGGAGTTGGGCAACCTGACCAACCTGACCCTGCTTTACCTGGACAATAACCAGTTGAGCGGAGAGCTGCCCTCCCAGTTGGGCAACATTCCCAACCTGCAAAAGGTGTCCGTATGGGACAACAATCTGACCTGGGCGGATTCCTACGCCAACGGAATTCTCTCTGACACGGTTGGCCTCGTTGCCATCCATGATGCTCTCTTGTCCCATAGTAGTTCCTTCTGGCGCAGTAAAGATTGGCTAAGCTATAAGCCGTTGGGAGAATGGCATAGGGTGACCAACGTAGGAGGGCGAATAACTGAACTGAGTCAATTGCAAAGGGGGTCTAGCCTATCAGGTACCATCCCTCCCGAAATAGGTCTCCTGACCGGTCTGCGCAAGCTGGATCTCTCCAACACCCCAGAACTCACCGGCTGCATTCCCGCCAGCCTGCGCGGAGTCGAATACGAGGGCGAACTGCCCTTCTGCAACTGAACCGCCGCTCAACTGAAAGGCAGTCGCCCCCGGCCGGCCGGGGGCGGCCCGGGCATACCTGGAACGTGAGGGGAGCGGGTACTGGCGCTGGAGTAGCGTGGTCAATTCAGCTTGGCCGCAACCCGCTTGATGATTGAGCCCAATAAACCGGGGAGAGTGGCGGGGCGCCGAACCGTAGCCGGGCAGCGGCAACCTTGCCGGGGAGGGCAAGGGCCGTCCCTGGGGTAGGCAGGATGGTCACTTTCCTTCGAGCCGCCGCAGGGGTGGCGCTGGCGCTGGCAGTCATAGCCGGGCTGCTCTACCTGCTGGTGGCGGCCAACTTCACCCTGCGGCTGGAGGACTCCCAGGTCTACAAGGCAGCCGTCAGCGAAACAGGCGCCTACGCCCGCATCTACGACGAGGTCCTGGTGGACGAGGCGCTGCGGGAGCGGAGCGGCCGGCTGCTGGGCAATGTGGAAATGGCGGACCACGGGGACGCGGTTCGGGTGCTGCGGGACATCATGCCGCCGGATTACCTCCGGGAGCAGACCGGGGACAACATCGACCGGTTCACCGGCTATCTGCGGCACGAGAGCGCGGACCTGGAGCTCTACGTCAGCCTCACCGGGCCGCTGGAGCGGTTGGAACCGGCGGCGCTGGGGGAGGCGCACCGGTTCATCGACGAGCTGGGGGTGGCGGAACCCGAGTCGTCAGGCTGCTCGCTGGCGGCCGTGCAACGCCTAGCGGCCGCTTCCGCCGAACCCCTGGCCCGGCTGTCCGAAGGCGAACTGCCGGCGACGGCGCCCTCGCTGAAAATTCTGAGCCGGGAGTGCCGGGAGCGGGAGTTCGACCGCTGGTTCGGCCTGGTGGTGGACGACCCCCTGCTGGACTCACCGGCGGCCCGGACCCTCCGTGGGGAGCGGGAAGCGCTGCGGCTGAGCTTTGTCGAGGGCGACACCCGGGGTTTCCTCAAGGCGGCGGCCGGGCCGGCGGTGCGGCCGCTGACGGACGGCGCCGTGGCCGGGGTGCGCCGGAACCTGCAACCCGGAGACCGGTTTGACCTGCTGGACTGGGCGGCCGACCGGTCGCCGGACCTGGACCGGCGGGACGTCGAAGCCGGGGCCGAGTCCCTGCGGGCAACGCTGGGCGCGGTGAACGGGCCGGGCCGGCTGGTTGCCCTGGCAACGGCAATGCTGGGCAGTCTCCTGCTGGCGCTGGTCCACCTGCCCCGTCCGGCGCCGATGCTGGGCTGGCTGGGTGCGGCGCTGCTCCTGGGCGGAGGCATCTGCCTGGCGGCGGGGTTCGCGGCGCAGGCGGTCCTGCCGGGCCTGGTGAGGAGGACGCTGCTGAACGCGGTGTCATATCCCGCCGACGTTCCGGTCTCGGCGATAGACCTGGCCGGGGACCTGGTGGAATCCCTCCTGCGCCAGGCCGCCGGCGGCTTCGTGGCGGGGACGGCGGCGGTGATGGTGCTGGGGGCGGCGCTGGTTGCCGCGTCCCTGTTCTATGGCAGGCTTTCGGAACTGGTGGGGAGAAAGCCGCCCACGCGGAGAAGTTCCGCCGGAAGGTTCCGGTAGAAGCGAGGTCCGGCGTTCACGTGGGTCTGGCAGGAGCGGCGGCCCCGGTGGAAGCGCACTCGCCCAGGACCCTCCCGCCGGGGAGACCGGCGACGCATACTCTTGATGGACCGGCAAGCAACGTCGCTACAGGAGACACACCACGGCGCAGCCACCTATGACTTTCCCGCCGACTGTCCCGTAGCGCCTGGTGAGTTTCCAGTGGGAGTCGGGGCCGCCGTGGGCCGAACTGCGCCGCCGCCTCGGCGCCGACCGCGAGAAACCCGCCGGCGGTACAAGGAGCGCTGCCCGGCACCCGGCACTATGCGGCGCTACCGTTGGCGTCGGACTCCGAAGGCAATGATCCGTGCCTTCTGCCTGGACGGCAGCCGGCGGGCGGGCAGACAGGGAGGCAGCATCTACGCGGGCATTTCCAGGACTTTCGGCGGCGTCACGGAATCATAGCCCGGCGTTGTTCAGTTCCTCTCTCAGGGCGGGAAGTCTCCGGTGGCGTTTTTTCAACTCGCCAACATAGACCAGCCACCCCGGTTCCCCGGACAGATTCCGGTACAGGTCGCGGATACGGGGGAGAAGCGCACAGGCCCGCTGGTAATTTTCCCGGCCGCGGGCGGCAATCAGCCCTTCCACCTGTCGCCGGTAGATGTCCAGGGCAGCCTGGGGACAGGTCGCGGCGGCGGCTTCAGCCACGCGGGTCAACCGGTTCCCGCCTTGGAGGCCCGCCGGTCCCTGAGCCGCAGACCGCAATGCCAGGTCTATTTCGCCCTCTTCCAGGTGGATGTCGGTCAGTAGGCCGTATTCCTCGGCGGCGGACCACCGGCCCAACAACTGCGAACGGAGTTCCTCCCAGGCGCCCAGTTGCCGGGACAACTCTCGCACCTCCGCATACCCGGACAGGCCCGGGCGTCGTTCCAGCAGCCGTTTCGCCAGGTCCAGGGCTTCCGGCAGTCTCCCCTGTTCCAGATGACGGTCCTTGAGCCACTCCATCAACCGGTGGTTCCCGTCGGATTCAACCCTCCGGGCCACCACCGGTACTATCCCCTGGCCTAGGTCGTGGTGGCAAAAGATATCCGCCAACTCCAGCAACTCGTGATCTTCGGCCAACTCTGCTTCAGCAATCGCTTCCTCCAGCCGTCCCAGCGTCAGCAGGCGATCCACCAGATCGTCCAACAGCCCGGCCTCGCGGCAGATGTTCAGGAAGGAGACATCGTCCAATTGTTCCATCTCCAGGTCCAGCAGGAAACGGCCGTGAGCCTGACGGTTGAAGCCGTCGCTCCTGCCATCGCCGTGGTCCATGGCGGCGCGCACCCAACCGGCAACTGCCTGCTTCTCCTCAACCGTGGCCTGTTCCAGTATGAGGCTCGGCGCGCCTTCTCCCAAGCCCACACCACCCCACTCCAGGTCAGCGCAATAGATGTCGAAGAGGGTTCGCACCAGGGTTTCCCTGCCCGCAACGCCGTCCTCCCACAGGTTCAGGCATTGTCCCAGTCCTTCGACGCAGCGGTCCATCACATCGGTCAAGCGCCCATCCTCGTCCAGCATGGCGTCGTAATGTTCCAGCATCGCCCTGGACACCGACCGGTGCACTGCACCGGCGTTGGCGCAGTCATCCCAGGCCAAAAAATCGTCGCCTGCGTCCAGGATGACGCCGATTTCCGTGGCGATCCTCCGCGATGCCATCCAATCGTCCCTGCCCTGTCGAAAGGCGGCCGCAACCTGGCGGCGGCAGATTTCCGGGTTGAACGGAACGCTCCTTCCGCCGCCTCCGGCCATGGGCATTTCCAACAGGGACTCCAGGTCGTGGTTGAAGCTGCAACATCTGCTTGATCAGAACAACCAACTCCCCTCTGCTGCGTTGCTCCAGGTCCGCGTCCAACTCCGCCACCACCCGGAAAGCCTCGGGGTGCTTCAACCAGGTCAGCAGGAGCGCTCCGGCGTGCTTGCAGCGTCCGCCGCTGCCCACCGGGCAGGAGCAGTCCGCATCTTCGATCCCTCCGTCGCCCAGGGCTACACGCAACCGGTATGGTTGGGGCATGGACCCCTGGCAACGGGCCTTGAGCGTAGCGCCCTGTAGGCGCAGGTCGAACACGGCTCCATCCTCAAGGTAGCTGCGGCCCAGTTGGAAGTTTCGCAAACCCACCCAGCCTGAGATGGTCTCGGCGCTTACTGTGGGCATTGATTCCGGCATGGCGTTTCTCCAGGCGAGGTTGCGGCCAATTTGCGGGGCAGTGCAAGTTGGCGAGGACAGTATGTCCGGCGGCGTCACGGCGGTCAACGGGAGAGCGGCGCTGCCATCCCCCGACCGGTAGGGAGGCGGCCGAGGGGACGTTGCTGCTCTCCGTGCTTTACGGCTGAACCTGTTGCAACAAACCGGAGCGGCCCCCCGCTGGTCAACGGCGTGGTGCACGAACACCCGTCCCCGCTGTGATTGCTGGCGGTGTGTGTGAAGTCCGAATCGGTACATCCAAAGCGCCACCCTCCGCGAAAGCCGGGAAAAGCGACACAACCGATTCAATTATTCGCCGGCGATGCCAGGAACGGAAGACTGATCATAGCCTTTCAGAGTTCACTCGCCGCCATTGTCCGCTCTGGAGTCGGCTGGTGCCACGGGGACGCAACAACCTGATCGCGCCGTCGCCGGACACCCCTGAGCCGGGACAGATGGCAGGCCGCGCACAGGGTGCCGGAAGACCAACGGGCACTGAGGGATCACCGGCTATGCCGCCAGCGCGAGTGCGGATGAAAACCGCTGGAGGCCACCGTCGGGCAAACGCCAGGCGCTCACCGGAGAACAAGCCGTCCTGCGGGTTACCGCGGTCCGGGGCGGGATTGTCGTCGTCAAACCCGACGCTCACCCGGCCTGTTCCTGGCCTGGAAACTACAATGACTGCAATGCAATCAATGCAACATAGTGATTATGGGCCCGCAGTAAAATTGGGGACGCCAATTCCCTGGGAAACCTCTGGAAACCCCTTGCTTCAGGTAGGAACAACCGCCGGATTGCACTCTGCAATCTGTTATCAATTCCCTTGCAGGCCGCCTACTGTGAAAATCCGGTCCAGGGATTGTAGCCTGACAGGTCAGGCCCACGCCACGGCAGGCTCCCTTCCCTTGTAATCGACAGAGACGACATCGCCGGGTACAGGTTTGGGATGATAATTGCCGCTCTGACGTAATAGACGGAGAGCGGGCGGAATGCGTCGGCTCTTGGACGGGCAGGACACTTCCGGTTTCTGGGGTTCTTGCGCGTGTCGTATCCCCAGGAATACGATTGGATGGCGCGGCGAGGTGTCAAAGTTGGCGAAAATTGACACCGTGGGCGACGCAATTACTGACACCTGCCCGCTGACGACGGCGACCCCCGGCTGATACGCTGAAGTCATGGCATTCTCACAAGAACGCATCCTGGATGCCCTGGCCCGGCTGCCCTTCATAGACGCGGGGGAACTGGCGATGATCCTGGGCGAAGCCCACATTGCCATCCACCGAGGGCTGACCGCCCTGCTGGACGACGGAACCGTGGAGCGCGTCAGTCACGGGACCGCGCATCTGGCATCGAGCAAGCGATACTACCTGACGAGGAAGGGCGTCGCCGCGGCTGCCGGTATTCTCGGATTCGACACTCCATCAGACTTCGTGAGGGCCTACCCGGCGTCCCGGGAGTGGCTCACCCTGCTCATCCGCCGGATTGACGCGGTGGCCTCCATTTACCGCCTGGCCGCGTCCCTGTCTCCTGGGACCGACGGGCTGCGGACACAGGTGGACTTTCACCGCCGGGGCCGGTTCGACGCTGTGATCACGCGGCACGACGGCCGCAGCTTTGGCGTGGTGCGCCAGGGTCCGGCGCTCAGGCGCCGCTCCCTCTACGACCGGCTGCGGGCCATCGCCCAGTACGACTACCGGCGCCGCCCCGGCAAGGTCCTGGTGCTGACCCCCAGCGTTTGGGAGCAGAGGCTGACGACCCGGTTCTGTGAGCGGTTGAACATCGAGGACTGCTACGTGGCCGTGGAGTCCCGGGAGGCGCTGGAGGACAGGAATCGCAACGTCTGGTGCTACACATCGTGGCTCTTCGGCAGCCTGCCCTACTCGCTGGAGTTCATCAGCACTCGCGGCAGCCCGAACCGGGGACGCTTCACGGAAGCGCCGGAGCGCAAGCGGGCCTCGCTGCCCGACGCGGAGCGGATGGTCTCGTCGGCGCCGGCCTTCGCCCTGACCCCGTCGGAAAAGCGGATGCTGGACCAGATCACCGACCACCCGATGATTCCCCGGGAGCACCTGGTCCGCTGGCTGGGCGTCTCCGAGGGACGGGTCAGCCAGATGCTGCACAGCCTGGTGAACGCCTGCGGCCTTGTGGAGCGCCGGGGCAAGCGGGGCGACGTGCGCTACTCCCTGCCGGAGGAGGGCATCCGCTACGTCACCCACCGGGACCGGGCGGAGCTGCCGACGACGCGGGGCATTTGGAGCACAGAGCTCATCAAGGACAAACACGGCCGTAAGCGGCACCTGGGCCACCGCATCGAGACCTGGGCCAGGCAGACCAAGCACGCCGACGGTGTTACCTGGTTCCTGTCGGAGCTGGCTGCCGAATCGCGGGCAACAGCGGACTCCGAACTGACCTGGTCAGTCCCCACGGCCAATACCGACCGGGCCTTCGACTGGGGGGAGTCGGCCATAGCCCCGGACGCCGTGGGCCACCTCATTGTTGACGGTCTGCACGTCCCCTTCTACCTGGAACACGAGCTGCGCGCCCGCCACCCCAAGGGCGTACTGGCTCGCCTGCGGCCCTACACCCGCTATTACCACTCAAATGCTCCCGAGGAGGACATGGCCCCCTTTCCCGTCACGCTGTTCGTCGTGGACAACGAGGAGGTGGAGGAGACCTACGCGAGGACGGCTTCCCGGATGAACCTGATGACGCTGCCCATCCTGGTGTCATCCGCAGACACCCTGATCCGGCGGGGGCTGCTGGGCCGGTCATGGCGTCCCCTGTGGGAGTCTCGCTCCCCGAGGTTGGCGCTGTCGGGGCTGCGAGCCTACCAGTGGGACTCGCTGCGGCACCGGATGCGTCCAATAGAGGGGGCTACGTGATGGGGCAACTGACGCGGCCCCATCTGCCCTCTACCCCCGCTGGGTGTGCAAAACTGTCCCCGCAGGCCCGGATCCGGTGGTGCGGGAAGGCCGAAATAGGGCCCAAAACCCCCGGTTTCAGATACGAAATGGGGTTGATGCATCGCTTGACCAGTCATGTGCAAAAATGAAAAGCGGGGCTAAAATACATAGAGAAAAATGTACCAGTTTTGTACCACTTGCAAGTCCCCGACGTATCAGCCCATAGCGAGGTGAAAAGCGATGTCAGAGCAATTCCGCTGGGTGTCCAAGGCGGAGGCAGCGGAGGAGCTGGAGGTCTCCATGTCCACCCTGGACCGGATGATCCGGCGTGGCGAGGTCGTGGTTCGCCGGGAGGGGCGGCGGGTGTACGTGCGGATGGAGGGTCCGGAGTACCTGAGCGACGAGGAACTGCTGCTCCGGTCCCTCGCGAGGGAGGAGGAGCTTCAGCGGACCGTGCGGGAGTTGGAGCGGAGTCTATCCGAGTGGCAGAACAGGGCTTCCGAGTTGGAGCGAGAGCGGGACGAGGCCCGGGAGTCCGCCGCCAACGCCAACCGGCCTTACCACGAGCTTGAGAGGGAGCACCGACAGGAGGTCGCCGAGCACAAGGAGACAAAGGGGGAGCTCATGGCAGCTCGCATATGCACCCTGGTGCTGCTTGTGCTGCTGATCGGCCTCGTTCTCCTGTGGTGGTTCGTGCTGAGGTAGGGACCCAGGCGCCGGGTTGCCGCCGGATGGTGAAGGTGAGCAGGCAAATTCGAAAATTGGACGCCCCGAATGACAGTCACTCCTTGCGTATATGGTATCCGGTGGGATAACATAAAGCGCTATATCGGTCAGACTTGCAACGGCGGGGGAACGGCGATGGGCGACACGGAAGCAAGGGTGTTATATCCGGCCACATCCGAAGAAATAACGGCTGCGCTGAATGCCGCACTGGAAGCGGGAGACCTGGAACGGATCATGGGCATTATGGGTCAAATGGCCCGCGTCCACCGGATGCGGCGTGTGGCCCGGGAGACCGGTCTGGGCGAGAAGAGCCTCTACAAGTCCATGCGGGCCGGCGCAAGCCCCGAGTTCAATACCGGGCTCCGGGTGCTGCGGTCCTTGGGCTTCCGTCTGCAGGTCGTTCCCATCGTTGGCTCAGACCAGGGCGATTTACAGCAAGGGAGGACAAATGAAGAAGGATAGACAGATCCAACCCCTGACCCCGGCGGCCCTCTACGCCCGGGTCTCCAGCGACCGCCAGGACGTGGACTTGTCCGTAGCGGCCCAGCTACGGGCGCTCAGGGACTACGCTAAGAACAACGGCTACTCCGTGGCCCGCGAGTTCGTGGACGAGGCCGAGAGCGGCAGAATCGCCGACCGGCCCCAGTTCCGCAACATGATCGACGAGGGCGGCAAGGCTACGGCACCTTTCCAAGTTATCTTGGTCTGGAAGTTTTCCAGATTCACCCGCAAGCGGGAGCACGCCGTGGCCTTCAAGTCCATGCTAAGACGCAAGGGCATCCGCGTCGTCTCCATCACCGAGCACGCCGACGACTCCCCCACCGGCAAGCTGATGGAGGCAATCATCGAGAGCGTGGACGAGTTCTACAGCGAAAATCTTGCCGAAGAAGTAAAGCGGGGAATGCGGGAAGCCGCGTCCCGTGGCTACTTCCTTGCCTCCAAGGCCCCCTTCGGCTACAACCGGATCAAGGTCAGCGACGGAGTGAAAGACCGTCCCACCCTGGAGGTTGACCCAGACACCGCGCCCATCGTCAGGGAGATATTCGAGAGTTCCCGCCGGGGCAACGGGCTGGCCGAAATCTGCAAGGAGCTGAACGGCCGGGGCATCACCAACCGGGGCAAGCGCTGGCAAAAGAACGTGGTCCACTACCTGCTGACCAACGAGGCATACACGGGAACCGCCGTCTGGGGCGTCAAGAGCAAGGACGAGAAGAACCCTGATCCTGTAAGGGTGGAGAACGCCTGGCCCGCCCTGGTGTCGAGGGAGCTGTTTGACGAGGTTCAACAGGGACTCCACCAGCGGGCGCCCACGGTACAGCGCCCCGGACGCGTGGGCAGCCAGTACCTGCTGAGCGGCCTGCTCCGCTGCGGAGTGTGCGGCAAGCCCTACTCCGCCCAGGGAGCCAAGAGCGGCCAGTTCGCCTACTACGTCTGCGCCAGCCTGTTCCGCGAGGGAGCGGGGGCGTGCAGCAACGGGCGCTACCTGAACGCTACCAAGGTGGAGAACCTGGTGATCGAAAAAGTCCGGGAGCGGATTCTCACCGAGGAGACCATCACCGAGCTAGTGACCCTGGTGGCCGAGGAGATCGACAACCTGGCCGGTGAGGCCAACGGCCGGCTGACAGCCATCAACAGCGAGCTGTCCGACGTGGAGACGCGGTTGGAGAACCTCTACCAGGCGCTGGAGACCAAGCAGTTGCCCATCGAGGTGATCTCGCCCCGCATCCTGTCCCTGAAGAGCCGCCAAGACCAGCTTGTGGCGGCGCGGGAGGGGGCCGAGGCCCAGTTGGAGCAGCGGCGGGCGGAGTTGCCGACGAGTAAAGAGATCAAGGGATACGTGGCGGACTTCCGCGAGTTGTTCCAGGAAGGGACGTTCCCGGAGCGGAAGGCGCTCATCCGCAACTTCGTGCAGGGCATTGAGATAGTGGAGGACGAGGCGACGCTGACGTACACCATCCCCATGCCCCAGGACGGGGTGACGTCGGAATCGGCCTCGGTTCTTGATTTTGTCCAGTCCGGCCCACCTTACCGGGATCGAACTCATCCCCAGCGCCTCAGGATCGAGGGTCACGGACCAACCAATCTTCTTCCCAAAACCATTCCGACCTTACGGTTATGACCGAGTTGCGAAACGCGAGATTGACCTTTCTCGAGAACATATCCAGTTGCCCTATCGATTCAGGAGCGACTCAACCTCCACCAACGGGCTTCTTTCACCCAAGCTTCCAAGCCGCGGTTCCATCCGATTTTCCGGATGGTCTGGCGGATGATATCCCGTTGGTAAACCCTGTCCCCGAATAGCATGGCCCGGACGTTCAGGTATCCCCTTGCGCCGTGCTTCAGGTGGAAATTGCACCGAGGCGTTGCTACGGGGTTGGCATACCAGTCTCGGCCTCCGAGCGTACCGGTGATGTAGAGGCGGCTGACAATGTTGTGGAACCGTTTTTCCGTGCGGTGGCACTGCCCGGTCTTCCGTCTGGTGATGGTGTCGACGGTGCGGTCCAACTCAATGGCGCGTCGCATGGCCTCATCCGTATTCAGACGCCGCCGTAACCTTCGGGTTGAAGTTCCAGGACGCGTTCCCCTTTCCGCCTCCTAACCGGACACTGACTGGGAAACCTTACCCAAGAGTTCCAGGGTGCGGATAAGGGAACCGTCTCGATCGGCTCCGGCAGCAACGGGGGAACCCATCACCTCGGTCGCGCCCATTTCGAGCAATTTCCGCAGCCCTTGCTCTACCTGGTCCTCTGTCCCGGACACCGCGACAGCATCCACCATCCCGGGGCTCCACACTCCTTCCGATACCTCTGGAAACCCGGCGTTGTTGAACATGTTTCGATAGAAGGGCGCCCGAGCGAATCCCCTGAACTGTGTTGCGATTGCTTCCCGTGCCTCCCCGGGGTCGTCGTGGACACAGACAGGCACATGCGCGATCAGAGGAGGCGTGTCGCGACCGGCCCGTTCGGAACCGCGCTGCATAGCCGGCAGGGCGACGTCCCTTAGGTACGCCCCTGGACACACCCAGCTGATGGCGCCGTCGGCTTCAGCTCCGCACATCTCGAACGCACTCTCACCAAGAGCTGCAGCCATCACTGGCACGTCGACTGCGGGCATGTTGGTGTGGGCTTCGTAATAGCGCCCGGAGTAGTCCACTGACCCCTCTTGGAGCAACGCCTTGAGGATATGCACATACTCGCTGAGATGGGCCAACGGCGCCCGGAAGTTGATTCCTAGGGTCTGTTCGACCCCTCCTTGGCCGCTGGTGCCCAGGCCCAGCCGGAACCGACCGGGAGCCAGTTGGGCGAGGGTCAGGACCTGCTGGGCGACGGCGATGGGGTGCCGGGGAAAAGTCTGGGTGATGGCCGTGCCGAACACGGTGCCTTGGGTGCGCGGTGCGGCGGCCGTGAAAACGCTGATGCTGTCTCCCCCGCCCGTACTGCCGCTGGTCATCCAGGCGGCAGCAATACCGCGATTTTCGAGATCCTCCACCGCATTCAGGGCGGCTTTGCTATCGCCTGCAGTTACCACCATGCCGATTCTCTGCTGGGCCATGTCATCCCCTTCAATCTTGACGTGGGCAATACTGCCGCTGCCGTGAGTGTAGGAGGGGCAATCCTCCCGGTCAACAATGCATAGTTCCGGTGGTGGGTGGTTTCAGGAGACGAAGGGCGACTGGGCGATAGCAGTTTGCCGAAGATGGAAATTCCCGGTGATCATGGTCCCAGCGTATTGAGACGGTAGTTGGGTCTGTCCGAATCGGGCAACACGGTGAGGTCGACGGGGGCAAGCCCCGTGTACACCAGCACAGATGTTATTCCCATCTGGTTGGCGCCCCGGATATCGGTGCCCGGATTGTCTCCGACCATTACCACATTGCGGGTTCCGCAACGGCTAATGGCTTCCTCGAATATTGCGGGATGCGGTTTGCCGAGGCGAGCGAACTTTAGGTCCGTGCGGTTCCAGTAGCGCTGGGCCAGGGCTGATTCGAACATTCCCGCCACCGCTCCGCTGGCGAAGGAGTAGCCATCGCCCTCAGGATAAGTGAGGTCAGGATTGGGCAAGACCATGTAAGGAGTCTCTCCGCGGTCGATCTGGAGGAACAAGTTGCTGAGCACATTTTGAGTTGCCTCCAGGAATGGGAATCCCTCCTGGTCGCCGATGACAAGCACGTCGAATTCTTCCTTGAAAGGCACCACCTCGCCTCCGGCCTGCTGTACGTAGCTGGCACTATCCTCCGTTCCAAGCACGACACACTTGGAGCCGACCAGGTCCATAGTCGAGAAGTAATCCTTCAGTAGGAGGCCGGAGGTAATTATCCTGCTTGGGTCGATATCCAACCCCAGCTTTGAGTACCGGACCGAGCGGGTCTCGGGGAGGGCGGAGGCATCATTCGTCAGTACGAAAAAGGGCTTTCCCAGAGAGTTGAGGTGGGCTATTGCTTCGGGAGCTCCTGGAATAGCGGAAGGCCAGCGTGTCAGCACTCCATCGGAATCGAAAAGGATTACCTCGAATCTAGCTACCAGTTCTTCCAAGGATGTCAGCGGAATCATCATCGCATCTCATTCCTCGTGATTTGTGAACAATGGTGGTGCGACCTGACGGCATGGTGGGGCACTTGAAGGCTCGTGGTGTCCCGATGCTCATTGGAGAACGGGCAACTTTGCAAAACACATACCTGCCGTGTGTTGATTTCCTGTGCTGCACATTCGCTATGGGTTTCTATGCGGTTGATTCCGCGGGTCATTGCAGCTTGCTTCGGGGAAATCTCGTTTCAGGAATTTGTGGAAGAGGAGTCAGCATTACGCGCCAGCGTGGAGTTTCCTATGCGGACTCCACCAAGTATTCCACCAGGGGAACATCAACGTCGATTTAATCGTATTCAAAGTTGACTGGTCTTGCAGCTTTTCCAGGAATTGGCGTTTGGTTTCATCCGGACGATCCAGAATCGGCTATGCAGCTCTCCTAGGAGTTCCCGCGCCCAGATTGCGGGTCCCGTTGTGAACAGGGAGTCGTCGGAGCGGAGGCCGCAGTTAACCCAAGGATCGGCCGCCCTGTAGGTGCTGTCTGCACCAACCCTTGTGGATCTGCTTCCCATTTTTATCGCCAATCGAGTTTTAGGTTGAAACCGGTCTCCTGTGGTAAGAAGTGGTCCGGAACTTTATCCCCTTTTTCTCCTGGTTGACTCAGAATGAGCAATGGGGGTCAAGCCATAGGTGCACCTGTTGTCGGTAAAGTTTACCTATAGGGTGGCAGTCTCGAGAGAGCGGGAAGCATGTGCGGGTTAAGAATCCATCTCATACACACCGGTGCCGCAATCGGCCGTTTCCTCGAAGCTTGCCTTAATTAACGCGGCCAGCATAAATCCAGTTATTCGGGGTTCACCAGCCAAGGGTGCCGGAATTTGATTTTCGAGACAGGTTCAGAAGACCGGCAAGGCTACCGCCGTTTTCCGACTGGCTATGTGCTGCTATTGTGGACAGGGAGCGTCGGCAGGTATGAGGCCTTCGTGGCGCAGTTCCTGCCACAGCGCGGCCGGGATGGGGTATGACATCATCCGGAAATTCTCCTCCGTCTCCGCCACGGATCCCGGGCCCGGAATGACGGCAGCAACGGCGGGATGGCCGAAAACGAACTGGAGAGCGGCGGCCTTCAACGGGACCGAATGCCGGTCGCAGACCGCTTTGCAACGCCTTGCCTGCTCCAGTACCTCGGCTGAGGCCGGCAGGTAGTTGAAGGTCGCGGTATCTGCCAGGTCTGAGGCCAGGATGCCGCTGTTGTACGGGCCGCCGATGATTACGCTGATGTTCTTCTCCTGGCAGAGGGGCAGGAATTCGGCGAGCGCCGAGTGGTCAAGGAGGGTGTACCGTCCCGCCAGCAGGAAGCAGTCGAAGTCACCCTCGCGGGCCAGACGGGCCTCCATTTCCCACTGGTTCATGCCGGCCCCTATGGCCGAAATCACCCCCTGCGAACGCAGGTCCGCAAGCGCCCTGTACGCTCCCTCCATGGCTTGGTCGAAGTGGTTGTCCGGGTCGTGGATCAGGAGAATGTCGACGCGGTCCAGGTTCAGCCGTTTCAGGCTCCCCTCGAACACCCGCATGACCGTATCGTAGTCGTATACGTAGGGCATATTCCTGGAGGCGTCTTGGCCAATTACTGCTCCCACAGGAGCGGGTGGAGCGGGTTCCAGCAACCTGCCCACCTTGGTGGATATGGTGAAACTGGAACGCGGGATTTCAGAGAGAATCCTGCCGTAACGTTGCTCGCTGACGCCTCCGCCATATAACGGGGCCGTGTCAAAGTAGCTGACGCCCAGTTCGACGCATTTCCCGAGAATCGCGGCGGCTTCCTCATCGGTTGTATACCGGCCCAAAGCAACGCCGCCGACTCCCAGTCTTGACACCCTCAGCCCGGTGCTTCCGATTTCGGCCAGTTCCAACGGGTCCATATCCTACTCCTCCCGGGCGCGGCGCCGGGCTCTGGATGTGATGCCTGCGGGCTATTTTAGCGTCAAACCGGGTTCAGGAGACGTCAAGGCCGCCGGGGCCGCCGTCAGGAAGCTATCTCGAAATCAACCTCCGTTGTTGACACAACCTGCCCGCAGGCCCGGAGCGTCATGTTTCGAATGTCAACCTTGTAGTGATGGAGGACTCAGTTGGCAGACACCAATGGAACGCGCCCGGCTTTCGATGCCACTGCGAAAGAGGGAGCGGGTTCCTTCCGCAGTGAGCGCGACTAGTGGGCGCCACTCGGAAATATCTTCCGTTTCCTGGCCGGAGCCCAATTACCCCTCCTGGGTCGGCCCTGACCTGCGTTGCCATTGATTCATAGGTTGCCACCTCCGCCAGGCGGGCGATGGCCTTGGCGAGCCGCATCTGGCGTGGAGTGCGGCACCTCACCCTCAGCAACCCCGGACTGGCGACTACCAATGCGAGGCACCTGGCCCTGCTGGTGGCGACGTTCAGGCGGTTCAGGCTGTACAGAAACTCCATCCCGTGGGGAGCCTCGTCGGAGGAGCTGGTGGCCATTGAGTATATGGAGATTGGCGCCTCCTGCCCTTGGAACTTGTCGACGGTCCCGATGCGGAATCCTGGGAGCGCCTCGTCCAGGGATTTCACCTGGGCATTGTAGGGTGTGATTATGAGCACATCGTTTTCATCCAGTGGGTGGGGGGCGCCCGAGGCCTCGGTGTAAGAGGGGTTTGAACTCAACAGGTCTCTGACCAGCCGGGCGGCCTCTTCGGGCGATTCGTTCGTTTGACCGGTGTGAAGGACAGGCAGGAATCTGATTCCGGTTCCTGAAAGTGGAGCCACGCCGTCAAGGTCCAGCAAGTCCCTCCCCGGATGGGAGTGAAGTTTGCCTTCGTAGAAGACCTCGGAGGTGTAGGTGCTGATTCCCGGATGCAGCCGCCAGCTGCCGTCGAGAAACAGTCCGAATTCCTTGGGCATCACTTGTGCACCATTGAGGACATGGGCCAGGACAGAGCGTTCGGCCCCCGGGGGGTGGGTTCCCTGGAGTGGCTGGTCCAGCTGCTGAGGATCGCCGAGCCACACGAGGTTTCTCGCGCACAGGGACGCCGCGGCTGCGTCCGCCAGGGACATCTGGCCCGCCTGGTTGACAAAGAGAACGTCGACGGTGTCGGTCATGTCCTCTCGGGACCAGAGCCAGGTGGTGCCTCCGACCATTTCGATGGAGCCGGCACACAGGGCGCCACTTGCGGCGTTGTTGTCCCTCAGGTGGACGGCGTCGCCGAAGGTGGGCCCTTGGGCCGAGCGCTGCCCTATTCTGACGTCAACTTCCCTGTTTGCCGCTGCTACAGCGACCTTCGCCAGGACTCTCCGATCACCTTGTGGCTGTTGGCGGTAACGCCGACCCGGCGTCCCTCAGCGACCAGGTCGACTATCATCTCGGCACCGACGGTGCTCTTACCGGCACCCGGCGGTCCCTGTATGGCGAAGTAGCTGTCGTCGATGGATTTGACCAGCCGACGTGCAGCGTCGGCAACCTCTTCCTCGTCCAGGCGGGGCTGGGACGGTCCTCGACCAGGACGTTTCCCTTGTCAATGGGGAGTCCACGCGCCTGCGGGGTTGGGCCTCCGAGCACCAAGGGGCACCGTACTCCCGTGGGTAGAGCCCCGCACCTGCGGGGCTGGGGCTTCTGGGAAAGGGGCCTCGTTGGGGGAGTATATGGGATTTTGCCCGTGACGCCGGACCGGCGGCGCAGCGGCGACGGCTAGCCAGGCTCCCCTCTCCCGCGCCTTCTCTCCTGCAGGTCCTCCCTGGCTGCTCCCGACCGGGCCAGTGCCTCCGTTATCAGGGCACCGATTGCGGGCCTTGCCCAGCGCTTCACGGCCTCCAGCTCCCCGTCGCTCATGCCGGGGTACGGGGTGTCCCTGCGGAAGGCCTCCGAGAAGGCTGTGAGACGGCATTTGGTCCCGTCCGGTCTGGTAGTGGCGGCCAGCAGGTTCCTGATGGCCAAGGCTCCCTTACGGTCCCGGATGGGCCGGACGCTTTCAACGTGCCGCCACAGGAAAGCTGCGTCTCGGCGGAACTTCACGGGGTCGTTGCGGGCGGCCAGCAGCCCTTTGAAGCCACGCTCCAGTCCCCACTGAGTGTCTCTGCCCAAGCACTCGACGTGGCACAGTTCCCTTCCTTCCAGGAGGAACTCCACGAAGGCCATGTGTCTGTCGGCGAGTCTAAGCCAGAAGATAGTGAGCTCCCGTACCTCCTCCGGCGTGGGCTCCCGTTCCGGCAAGTAGTCCAGTCTCCCGCCCTCCGGCGTCACGCCGTATCGGGCGGCCTGTCCCGGGAAGGACTGTCCGATGGGTGCTAGGCGCTGGAACTCGGCCCGCGTGATGGTGTGCACGTTCACCACTGGCGCGTCGCGTTTTCCCTCCAGGAGTTCCCTGAGTGCTCCTTCGCCCGTTCGGCGCTGTCGTCGTCCGGGGCCACGGCTGTGAGGTCCACATCGGAGTCGGGGCGGTGTTCGCCGATGGCCCGGGATCCTCCCAGTATGATTTCCGTCGGGCGCACCTTCCGCTGGATTTCCCGGGCTATGGCCAGGCCCTCGGGGTCGGGAGCGTTGCGGTGGTCGTCCATGTTGGCTCCTTCTATGAGGGGATACCTCTGCTGGGACGTGTTGGCAGCGTGTCTGGCGGAGTGCGGTCATCTTGCGGTAGGTTCAGGATAGTGGTGCTACGGGGAGCTTAGAGGTCTCCCGCGCTCAGGCAGTGCGGGGCTCGGGTTCAGGTTGGGCTTGCCGCCTTGGAATATCGAAGGACCGCTCCGGTTGTCCGGGGCGGCCCTGCTGGGGTGTACATGGAGATTGTCGGAATATGATGGCTGCTGGTCGGCTTGATGACCACCGCGACAATTGTACCGGAGAGACCTTGGACGAAGTTCCTGTTGGCGGCACCCTTGGTGGGTTCACTTTCGAACAAGTCCACCCGGCTGTGAAAAACGTTGTTTGTGGGCAGCATCTACTCAATGGCTGACCGGGTTACGTACGATTCGGTCGGCAATCTATCCAGGACCTCCTCCACAGCTTGAGCGAACCACGGTTTGGCACGTGGTGGTAACACGACCCTTTCAACTAACACATCGAGATCTACAGGCACGTAGCGTCCTCGGTGTTTTGCTACATCCGAATCTAGGGATATGCCATCCGAGTGCGCATCAAATGAGGGTGGAAGAGGAGGACCAGGTAGAACTGCGCGCACCTCTTCTTCTCCGTAATACTCCATCCTTTTATGGAAAAGCGGCGCCCAACCGAATCTTGACACGTTCTCTCGACTGTGGTCGACATACTCTACTTGTCCGTAAGTGACTGGCACTTCCGCGACCGAACTGATTGAGCGTTGCAAATTCTGAAAGGTAGTCTTGATTGCTATTCCTTCTGCCCCGGCATAGGCCTTCCACATAAGGCTGGACTCATGATTGGATTTCGTCCAGCAACTTACTAGGGCGGCCCGCGCGACTTTGTGGAACAGTTCTCGAGCGTGCCGTTCTATCTGTTGTAGTCGCTCCTCTCCGGGGCGGGGTACTGGTGGATAGATAAACCCCTCGTACTCGTCCTCCATGTTCTCTACTAAGGAGAAGAACAGTGCCTTTTGACCCATTAACGAGCAGAACTTGGCGAAACTCATATACCGCCAGAGCGCGGCGGTCGGTTCAGGTTGTGACGGCTTCCAAGTGTTGTCCCAATGGGAATCTACACCGTCAAACAACCTTTGGCCGTTGAATTTCGCTGCTATTGGTGGGTTTCCGTATCGGTGCATCAATGCTGATACCCGTTTGAGTTGGTATAAACTCGAGCCTAGGCACGTTCACAACGGGCCGTAGCCGAACCACTCGTCTCCGGTCCGGAACGACTGGGGTTTGGCGGTCTGGGCGTCGCGCATGATTCTGAACCCGTCGCTGAACGGCTCGAAGTCCACGACGTCATCGTACCTCCTCCTTAGGAGACGGTTTCGATATTCCTGCGAGCAACGAGATTCGTTGATAATTCTACTGGATTCGTCTTTCACTTAGCCAGCCAATAGTTACGAATATCGGCATTGTGCCCGGACGGGTGATGCGCAAGGATTGCTCATCCTGTCTGTTGCTGCGTGACTCTCCCGAGGTGAGGATGATCTGACTGTTATCCTCTGACCGTCGCCCAGCTCGATGGGCTGTTCAGCGTCGGATATTCTGGGTCTCATCCCCGTGCGGCCGCTCGAGGTCGTCGATGGGATGGAAGGTGCGGTCGCCGGTCGGCGACTCGAATCCGTGCCGTTGTTTTTCTGGCTGGTCATGCCATTTGAGCCATGAGGCGGGCTGTCCCGTAGCGTTCCACCGCCTCTTGGGGCGCGTAGACAGTCGTTCCGGTGCGGGGGTCGTATCCGATCTCCCTGAAGTGCTCTTCGAACTCGCGCTGTTCGGCGGGGGTGCGCTGGTCGAAGCAGTTGGTGCCGTCTCTGGGGGCGTTTACCAGGGGACGGTAGTTGTCGTGGTCCTCTTGGCGGCAATCCTCGCAGGACGTGTGCGGCCGGCGGTAGCGGGTGGCTTCCTCATCGCATTGGCGGCAGGTTGGAGGTGTCGTGGCTAGGAGTTCGACGAACGGCCTGCTGTCTTTGGGGAGGCAGTTGGTGCATAGGACCGCTTCGGGGCGGAAGTGAGAAGCTTCCTGTCCGCATCTGTCGCAGAGTTCCGGCATGAGGTTCTTCAGGACCGGGTCTCCGGGTCGATGTCGTGCTGGGCAAGCCAGGCCTGGGCCCTCTCTGGGGCTGGCTGGACCCTTACGGTGAGGTAGGTGGTGCTTCCCATGTCGTACTGGTACTCGGCCTCTGAGTCCGGTGGTATGGCCTTTGCGGCGCGGTGATCGAACGAGGGGTCTTCGTAGCCGAACATTGCCGTGTCGAACCTGTCGGAGACGAAGTGGTTTTCTCCCGAGTCGAAGGAGTTGAGGTGTCCGCAGCATTCGAGCCAGGTTTCCCTGAGTAGCTCGTCTATGTCCCTGAGGGTGGCGTTGTTGGGCATGAGGGTGTAGAGGGCGTAGACGGTCTTGGTGTCGTCGTAGCCGGCGGTGGCGGAGACCAGGAGCATGGGCTTGGGCGTCCTGCCGGGCGGAATCTCCGCCTTTTCGATGCAGGTTTTTAGGTGGTAGCGGGCGGCCTTGGTGTGGAGCGTTTTCCGGCAGCCTAGGCACTGGGATTGGGTCTTGATGGTCATCTTTGTCGTTGCTCTCCTGTTAGAAGATTTCGAAACTGAGTTGGGTTGGCTTGTCCCGTTTTGGAGACATTCGTCGGACCTCTAATCCCGCGCCGGTCAGTGATGGCGGTGGGCGTCTTGGTCGCTGTTGTCGGGGTTCAGTTTGAAGTCGGCGGCGTGCCCGAGGGTGTGATCGAGGGCTGTGGGAGCCTGGGGGTGGTCCGGCTCCATGTCGCAGGCGGTGTGCAGGTGTGCAGATGGTGGATGCCTTCGTGGAACGTGTTGCGGGCCTCGTCCAAGTTCTGGGCCGGGCTACAGTGCGGCGGGGCGCAGGTTGTGGAGGGCGCCTTGGTAGGTGCACCGGTCGAGGTGCACGTTTGGACGTTGCATCCAGCCCAGGTATTCGTCTGATTTATGATTGCTGTAGCAAAGATGGATGGTGCTTGCGATGACTGTATCGGATGTAACCCGTAACGACGTGTGGAGGATGATGTTGGACTTGGAGCGCCAGGTGCGGTACTACGGGGCACTAGCTGACCGCTATGGCCTTTGGTACCGCGTGATCCGATTTGCGCTCCTTATGGGGGTGGTGCTCGAAGGAGGAATATTCTACTTCTTCTCCGGGCAGCCATGGTGGCTGTTGGGATTGGGGGGTGGGGCGGCCTTGCTATTGGGGTTCATTACGGTGTTCGATGCGGTGACGAACTATGCGGATACCCCTGCGGTGCTCAGGACGACGTCGCAGCTTTGCGATGATCTCAAGGTCGAGGTTGAGCGGCTCTGGCGAGACATTGAGGCAGATCGAGTCGATGATGCTGGAGCCGAAGAATTGTACTCCAAGCTTATGGACCGCTGGAGTCGCTGGACGCAGCGGGTGACGTTGGAGGTTCATCACCACGATAATGTCGAGGCTGCCAAGGAAGCCTATGAGGTAGTTGTGGGTCGTTATGCGCCGTAGTGTGTCGCAGTCTCCCCAGAATCCTGGTGCTCCACGTCCGGTGGGTGTCCCGCCACCCGCTCCGCCGCCCAGACCGGTGCCTCTGGCACGACCGAAGCCAGCGGTTTCTCTGGCTATGTTCTTGGTTTTTCCTTTTGAGAGAACTGAGTGAGGTGGGGACGCCTTCTGGCGTCCCCATATCTCTGTTGTTTGCGGTCGGCAGATGTTGACGAACTGTTCTTGTTATGACGGTCTTTCCAGCCATGTGGCGATGCTGGCCAAGTCTTTGGCGTAATGGCTGTGCCACTCATTGTCAGTGGCTGCGTCTTCTGGCAGGAATATATCGGCGTGCCAGAAGTGTCCCCCTCCGGGCTGGCCTCTGCGTCGTATCCGATGCTGGTCGCATCCTTGCGGGTGAGGGTAGCCCATCCGTGGAATCGTCTATTGGAGCCCCGCATCCTTGCCAGTTCTTCACCATGTGCAACTGCGTCTTGGCTCGGCATGCGGTCGTAGCGGTCTACTGAGAGTTTGCTCCTTCCATAGTGAATGAAGCTATGTGGGTGTATGCGTGTTTCGGCCTTGAGATTGTCTATGTTACTCTTTGCGAAGCTGGCTTCGGTTGTGTCGGTGATGGCTCTGGCAAGGGTTTCATCGTCGCTAAGCGGCGGTGGCGTCTCTGTGGTAGCCGTGCTATCGCCTTGTGCCATTACGCTCCTGCGGGGTCGAGACTTCGCAGCTTTTGCAGGAGCGTTTCATCCGGGAGCATTGTGCTGGCATCGTAACGCTGGCGCCACCATTCCCCCTTGGTACGTCCTGAACAGTAGGCGGATCCGTCTGCCGGGAGCGTTATAAAGGCTCCGTCAGGTTTAGTTGCCCTGGTGTCAATGGCGATTGAGCCGTTAGGCATGAGGTACACCAGGTATTCCCTAGGTGCTTGTTCATGGAGTGCTGATATGAGCCTCTTGGCTTCTTGGATGACTTCTGGAATTGGCTGAGGAATATCTGGCTCAGTTGCGGTCGCCACCGCTTCTTTCAGGTTGGTCAAGGACTGCTGCAACATTGACGAAAACCTCAATAGTTTGGGTATCCACCCCCCATATGTTGACCAGTCATCGTGGGTCTATACCTTGATGCGACTAGGGCGAGGCAACTTCGTAATTGGGACGTTCCCTCGGACACCCAATCTGGAAGTTGAAGCCAGCATCCCATGAAGGGCCATCATGCAAAAGCAAACGGAACCACTTTGTTTCTGAATTTCCAGCGCGTAAGGTTTTCTCGCCTGGAGCTTTGGTCGGCCTGCAGGTGCTTTTGCCACAAGCAGGTGATTCCTCAACCGGGGCGTTGCCGGTGCATGGCCATGGTGGCCAGGGCCCTTCTGGTCTGGGTGGGTTCCGCCTTCAGGATTTGTATGGCCTGTTCGGCTTAGTCTATCCACCTGGTCACTTGGGTCCGGGTGTACCGTGAGTAGTCGTTGTAATCGGCTTCGTGCCTGTTGACCTGTGCTGAAGAGAATGTCTGTGCAAACTGTCCTGCGTCTTGGGTTAGGAGGCTTTGGCTTGCTATGCGGTTGCATTCTCGCTTGGCGGTGCTGTGGTCCAGGCCCCTGGCCGTTTGGAGCCATGCGGGATCTCTGTTTCTCCTGGCTTCCTGTCCCATCACTGCGTCGGCTGCGATGATTGCCAGGGTGTGGAAGAGCGCATAGTAGGTGCGGTTGATGGCTGTTTTGAGGTCGTGCTGGGCGGGTCTTCCCAGGTTGCTGGCGGTGCCTGCGGCGAGTGCCCGGGCGAGCGTGAGCAGCGGTTCCGGCTCCAATTCCGTTCACCTCAGGGCTTTTTGGAGTCCCTTCCACTCGCGTCGGGGTATGAAGGAGTTGATGGGGATGCCTTGGTAGCCCATTTCGATTGACAGGTCCCAGAGTTTTCCGGGGAGGGCCATGGTCCATGCCGGGTCCAGTTTGTCGTTGTCTCCGTCGAAGACTATGTAGGCGTGGAGGTACCTGTCTCCGTCGTGGTCGGTTCTGGCTTCGACCAGGATGGGGTCGAAGTTGAAAGTATGCGGCAGTTCGGCTTGGAGGATGGCTTTTATTTTCTCCTCCAGTCTGATGGCCTTTTCTGCCTCGAGTTCGGGGTGGGATGCCATTGTATTTCCCCTATGCGGTGTTTGGATGGCCTCGCTGTGACGGCATTTTCGGGCGATCTGTTTTTCGAGTCAAGGAGCGGGCGGTTGAAAGCCCACGTGGGTCAGGGTTCTTTGGGCGATTCCTTGGTTCCTGACTGTCATGCCGTGGCTGACCAGGTTTTGGACCTGGGGGGTGAGCTGGAACAGGACGATGTTGGTGTCGATGACGACCCGGAGCGTCACTGGACGAGCAACGCCTCGAACATCGGGTCTTGAGGGGACACCTTTTCTTGGTATTCGGCCAACGCTTCGTCAAATGGTATGGGGTCGCTTGGGGTGAGCACTACGCCGTTGGGAGAGCGGCGGACGACGATGAAGTCGTTGCCGATCAGGCTGGGTGCCATCTGGTGAGGGACAGTGAACTCGGTGCCTATCCGCTGGTGGGGGGAGCGGATGTGGCTGCATACCAGTTCAATGACCAGTTCATTGAAAGTGATCTGTCGGTCGGCGATCAATGTTTCTGCCAATGTCTGTGCCCACGGGGGGAGCTGTGACATGTCGAAGCTTGATTCCATGACGGAAGCCTCTCTTGGTGGGTAGTTGCACATTATACAGTTCGTATTTGCGATTGGGCAGGTGCGCTTGGCTGTCTGGGAGGTGGGCGGCTTGGATGTTCCACGCGATGGCCGAGCCCTTCGAGGATGTCGTCAGGCTCTCGGCAATGTCTCCTTGGACTGGTTGGTTCGTCGCCACCAGATGGAGCAGGTGCTTCCTCTCGCTCTCTTGGTCTGATCCTCGGTCTCTATCTGCAGGTCGGTGAGTTCCTCCTCGCTGGCTGGGTCCTTGGATCCCCGTACCCGGATCCCCGTACCCGGTTGCCCGCTTTCTCATCGGGCACTGGTATCTCCCAGGTTCATTGCGGTGCGTCAGAACTCGTTCGTCAGGTCTCTCATCAGTTCCTCTGCGGCCCGCTTGGCGCCGTGTATGGTCCGGTAAAACCCCGTTGTCCCCCCCTCTATGTGCGCGTAGGTGAGTACGAGCTTGAACGGGTGGCCTTCAGGGTGTTCCAACAAGCTGGCGTCCCAAACCGCTATTTTGACCAGGTTCTTTACCCCTTGGTAAAACGCGTCCGGCAGGTTGTACTCTGAGGTGGCCACGGGGTCTCCCAATGGCGCTGGTGGGGGCGTATCTATCCATTGCAACCTGAGCTTCTTCACGCTGTATTTGTTCCTATTCGTCTTCGAGATTGATCCATAGCGCGTTCCCTGAGAAAAGGGCAAGCTGAATACGGTTACTTTCACCTTCACTGAAAAAGTTCCAAGTGGTCATGTCTTGGTGCTGCTTGGTCAGGTGCCAGAGAGCCGGTATCTGTGTAGGTGGAATCAGGTACTTCGCCAGTGGCGAGTTGGGGGCAAGTTCGACGGGAGCCGTGGGTTTCTGGGGCCCTTCGGCTTGGCTCTCTCCTGTTAGCGTCAGTGATTCTAGGTGATGGAGGTGGGCGACTATCCCGTGTGGGATCTTGATTCTGAAATTGCTGCTTTCCGAGGGATACCCTCCTATTGGCAGGTGCACGCTCCTCAGTTCCCTGTTGTTCTGGAACAGCGTCTCCGGGATGTCATATACCCGGCGGGGGTCGTCTCCTTTCGGAGCTTCGTTGATGTTTCCTGTGTAGAGGTATCCTTTTATCCTCACCTGCCTGAGGTTGGTGAGCTGGCTCAGCTCGCCGCCTCTGAGGTCGGGCGGCGGGTGTCCTCGGAATTCGATTGAGAGTTCTCTTAGCCCCGTGAATACCTTGGCATTCAGCTTTGGAAAGTCTTCTAGTGTTTTTATGTGGAGCGAGTCGAGGGACAGCATGCCTTCGAACGCGGTTGGGGATAGGGTTACTCCTGATAGGTTGGCGAAGCTGGGTACTCTGCGGGGCGGGGTGTCGTTGGCCAGGCGTCGTATCAGTGATCCTAGGTTGCGTACGAATTCGCTGTCTGTACTTGAGGCAGGGAGGCTGACGCTGGCGTCGGGGTACACCACTTGCCTGGTGAACTCAATGCCCTGGTATTGGGTCAGGGCCCGGGGGACGGCGTACTGGGAGATGATGACCTGCGCCGTGTGATAGGGGTTTAGACAATTTCGAAATGTGCCTTATGGCTCACTGCGAGGTTCTGCGGGCACGGTCAGGGACTGGGAGTTGAGGGCCGCTCCTCATTCCTCTTCGCTTTGATTTTCCATTCGGTTCCCTTGTGGTTGTTGGCTGTGGGGATCGAAGTCCGCTGTGCGTCGCGGGACTGAGGGTTCATAGCCTGGTAGCTTGTGTAGTTGTTTGACTATCAGGGAGACTCCTCGCGGCAGGAGTGCTACGTCCATTCCGATGACGATAAGGTCCCAGCCTGGGGTGATGCTGATGGCTGGGTCAGATATGATCTGGATTCCGTCGGATTTTTGTCCCCAGTAGGTAATTGCTATGAGGGCTAACAGCCACAGGAAGTAGGCTGCGAATTCAATCTTGCGGTTGGTACTCAACGGGATCTGCTCCGGGGTTGGTATAAGGGAGGGATCCTCCAAGTGGTTTGCATGGACATTGTCCGTTTACTCGGAGGCGGCTTTGCCGTTCGGGGGTACTCGAGGGAGCGGTCTAGCGAGATGGGTGGCTCACATTTAATGTCGCTAGCGGGTTTGGGATATGTGGGGGTTTTCTGGATGGAGTGCCTGGTGGGATACGGAGTTCCATAATAAAGAGCCCGCCGGGTGGCGGGCTCTTGTGTTTCCGGTGAAGACTACGTTGCTTGTCCCAGGGCTGTGACCTGGATGGTGTGCGTTCCGGTTGCTTCCCCGCCGTCCTCTTTGGTGGGAATTGGATTCCCTTCAGTGTAGGCGCGGTGCTGCCTGGGCCGTCAACGGGCTTCCTTCACATTCCTCATTGGACGCTGAAGTTGGTATTCAGTTCAGTTCCATCCGTTTCTGATTCCTGCTGTCGCGCTCGATGCCCCTGACGATATAATTTGTCCAGTTCTGCATCATGTCTCTGCGTTTTTCGAACATGTCGGAGTTGGCGTATACCTGCTCTACCTCGTTTCCCACTGTGTGGGCGAGTGCGATTTCCGCCATGACGTGGTCGGTGTTGGGTTGTTCCATGGTCCAGGTCTTGAAGCAGGATCTGAGTCCGTGTGGTACTGATTGGATTTCGTTCTCCAGGAAGAGTTTGCTGAAGGTCGTATCGGAGTAGGGTTTCCCCTTTCTGGGGTTGGGGAATATGAGGTCTTTGGAGGGATGCAGAGCAGCCGCCTCCTCGAGTATTTCGATCATGCGGTCAGTGAGCGGGACCCGGTGTTCCTTTTTGGATTTCATACGCTCTGGTGGAATTATCCATTTTCTTGTGGAGAGGTCTATTTCGTTCCAACGGGCGAGTCTGACCTCTTTGGAACGGGACGCTGTCAGTGTCAGGAATTCTATTGCCAGTTTGGTGATGTCATTGGCGTTGGATTCCCTGACGGTGATCACGGCTGCAGGGACGTCCTCATAGGGCATTGTCCTGTGGTGGTTTTTGTGGGACTTGGGACGTTGCGGTAGGATCTCGCGAATCGAATTGTCGGCGGGGTTATCTTTGCACCAGTCCTTGGCTATGGCATAGTCGAAGACGTTTGACATTGTCTGGCGGATTCGGTTGCTGGTGGTTTTTTTGATTAGCCAGATTGGTTCGAGTATTTGGAGTATTTCTTCTCGAGTTATGTCCCTGGGTCTCTTTTTTCCTATTATTGGGACTACGTAGCGAAGGAAATTGTTGATCCATCTCTGCTTTGTCTTGGGGTTGTCCCAGTTGCCCTGTTTGTTTTCTATCACTTTCTGGGCGATTTCCCAGAAGGTTTTTACAGAGGCGCGTTCCTCTGCCTCCTTCCTTGCTGCTTTCTTGTCTTCTATCGGGTTGTGGCCCTCGCGTACTGCCTTGGCGTTTTCCCGGGCTTTTTGGCGAGCTTCGGCCAGGCCGACGGCTGGGTAGGCGCCCAGGCCGATGTTTCGTTGCCTGCCTTCGATGGAGATTCGTTGGACCCAGCTCCTGGTGCCCTTTTCAGTGATCCTGAAAGTGAGGGTGTTGCCGTCGGTGTAGATTCCTGGCTTTTTGAGGGCTTTGACGGTGAGCGCGTTGAGGGTTTCGTGCTTTACGTTTGCCATGCGGACCTGCCAGTATACTTTTCGATGTACTTTTGAAAATTCAATGGGTGAATTTTGAGTCACCTGTGATTATACACAAAATAGTGGTGCTGTAAAGCTAAATTCATCGGGTTAGGGAGCTGGGAGGGGGTGGGTAATCGGGGTGGGAGGTATAAAATGGCGTCCCAGGCAGGATTCGAACCCGCGACCCGCTGCTTAGAAGGCAGCCGCTCTATCCCCTGAGCTACTGGGACTTCAACATCACTGTGCCTCTAGACCAAGAGAACACACTTCCATCTTACTAGAATTCTCGCAGCAGATGTCAAGGATAACGGGGGCGACGATGGCCGGGATTCTCCACGAAATGCCGGCCCGAAATTTGCGCAGCCGCACTGTCTCTGGCAGAATGAAAATATCCACCTTCTAGGGGCTGGCGAAAGGAGTGTTGACCGATGGCGGATGAACTGATTGACCTGCAGTCAACACCCGATGCGCGCTACCTTATAGCCGGTTGGCGCCGGCAATGGTCCGATGGCGGAGAAATTTCCAGCGGCCTGCCCAGGTACATCATCGAGAAGTTGCAGGCCCGTCGCATAGGCTCCATGGGAGCGGAGGTGGCCAGGATGTGCTACCCGTTCCAGGTACCGGGCACCCACGACACCTATCGTCCACGAGTGGCCTACCGCGATGGATTGCCCGACACAGATATGCGCCGGGAAAACAATTTCTTCGACGCCGGGAACGGGCTGATCATATTCCTCGGTGAGGAGCCATGGTTTCGCCTTGACATTTATGCCGAAGCGTTCTTTCAGGCCGTGAAGCAACTGGGGGTTTCCCAGACGGTGGCCGTGGAGGGGTACAACGGCGCCGCTCCTCCCGACGTGGAGCGCAGCGTCAGCTGCATCTACAGCCAGGCAAGCATGCGTCCGGAAATGGAAAAGCTGGGTGTGCGGTTCTCCAACTACGGAACCCAGAGCCGCAACGGGCCGACCATCGGCATGGCCCTGATCACCGTGGCCCACTTCCAGCACCCGGAGTTGGAGATGTTCCGGCTGGGTGCGATGGCCCCAATGTATCCTTTCCTGAGCTCCAGCAACGACCCGGTGGGTATCAGCCGCGATCACCGTTCGTTTTACGACATCATGCGCCGCATCAACTCGATCTTTGGCATGGACTTCGACTTGTCGGAGTTGAGGTCGCTGGGCGAGGCGGAGTCCCAGGAGTTGCGGGAGACGCTGGAGAAGATCGGGGGTACCAACCCGACGGCCAAGGAACTGATTGACCGGGCCCGCAACGACTTCAACTACACTCCGTTTGATCCCGTTGTGGAGCTGGACCCGGCAATTGACAACATGCTCGAGGATATTCTGCGCAACGCGTCCGGCGGCGAAGACGAGCGGACGTAGCGGGCCGATCGATAAGGTCTATTCTTATGGGGTGGGGCAATGGCGGCTTGGCTGATAAGGGCTGGCCACGATGCGAGTTGGGCTGACACATTTATCGCCGAGGGACGAGTCTGTCTCGGTTTTGGAATGAATGTCAGCGTAATTTCATTCCCCACACTAGCTGCCGTACAGGAATGGATGGCAGCAAATGCTCCTAGCGAGGGGCCGCGCGCCGCCCACTCAATGTGGCGCCTCTTGCACGAGGTTCAGGTAGGTGACCTGGTGCTCATGCCCTCAAAGCCGAGGAATCAGGAATTTGCCATCGGGCGTATCACCGGAGGCTACGAGCTTGCACCTGAACTCGTTTCCTCTGGCCGTGACCCTCACACGCGCGCAGTGAATTGGCTGAGGACAGAGGTGCCGGGCGGGCGGATTGTTCACTTGGGCTTACCCCCCCGAGGCACCATCAGCCGCCTCCGCAGCCACAACATCGAAGAACGCCTCGAGGAGTTATTGAGCTGATTCGCCGGCTAGACCAGTCCCTCCGCCAGGGCTGCCTCCTCGATCAGCTCCCAGCCGTGGTCGATTCCGGGGACGAAGCTGCTGCAGGCCTCGCCCCGCAGCACGGCTTCCTCAACCTCGTCGGTACCGGTGACCGACAGGAAAGCAGCCTCGATTTCGTCGGCCAGCGATGCATCCATACCCCGTTGCGCCGTAAAGCAGCAGTGGCTGAATGACGGGCTCGAATAGAAGATGCGGACTTGGTCCCGGGGCAGGCTGCCATCCTCGGCCATGGTCTCCATTGTCCGCTGGCTGACCGAGCCAGCGTCGAATTCGCCGGAAACAACGCGTTCCACCACGTCTCGCTCGTCTGACCGGGTCTTCGAGTCCCGCTGCTCGAAGAAGCTGGCGGCGGACAGGTCCTTGGCAGGGTTGATACCCGCTTGTTTCAGCAGGTAGTGGGGCACTAGGCCAGCCTGTTCCGACCCCCGACGGCCAAAGGCGAATCGCCTGCCCTTCAGGTCCTCGACCGTCTCGATTCCGGAGTCGGCCCGCGCTATGAAATGGGTAGTGAATCCTATGTCCACATCCCGCATGGCGATAACGTTGCACGGCTCGTCCAGGAGCCGCCGGATCTTGACGTAGCCCAGAGGGCCGTTCCAGGCGAGGTCTATATAGCCGCTGGCAAACGCCTCCGCCATGGTGTCGTAGTCGGAATACAGGACCCACTCCAGGTCTATGCCCCGACGTCGGAATAGCGTTTCCAGTCCCTGAAACACCTCAAGGTGGGAAATCGTGGCTGTGCCGCCCAACCTGACCATGTCGCCACCTCCGCAATAGTTCCTTGGCTTTTCGCAATCATATCAGGGTTTGTGTTGAGAAGCTTTCGTCAATTGATCTTGCCCAGAATGTCCACATCGGCACTCGTTCTTTATTGGCCAACGATTTGTTGATAATATGGCCTCAGACACACACGACAATCCGAAATAAGGAGGGCGATATGGGCTACAAGCCGAGAGAACTGGGACACATCAATATCTACGTCCGCAATGCGGAACGCTCCCGACAGTGGTACGAGGACCTCCTGGGGCTGCACACGTATGGCGTGAGGGCCGGACGGGCCGCTTTTATGACCGCCGATATGGGCAACTCCCACGAGATCGCCCTGGTCGAGGTAGGCGAGGATGCCCCCGGTCCCCAAAAGGGCCAGGTGGGTCTGAACCACATGGCGTGGTACATGGAGAGCCTCGACGACCTGAAGGAACTGTACTACCGCATCAAGGAGCGGGATATCGCCATTGAGTCCGTCTCGGACCATGGCCACGCCGTTGGCATCTACATCCGCGACCCGGACGGCAACGGCATCGAGGTCTCCTACGAGATGCCCCGCGAGGAGTGGGGCCACCAGGAAGGCCAGTACATGATCGGAGCTACCGAAAAGGGCCGCCTGCCCGGCCCCTGGGACGAGGAGCCCGCCAGGGCGCGCTGAGGAACCAGCCTACCGAATGCCCTCCCCTGATAGGGGAGGGCAACTAATTTCTGGGATTGTTCCAATACAAGGAACAATTCGGCTTGGAGATCCCCATGACCACGGCCAAACAGGGCCTGCTCACTGCCGAAGACCTCCTGTTGCTGTACAGCAAGGGCGTGAAGGGAGAACTGATAAAAGGGGTGCTGTATGAGCGCATCCCATCAGGAGGACGACACGGGGAAATCGCAGTAGCTTTAGCTACGGAGTTCAGGGTTTTCGTGCGGCCTCTCCGCCTTGGTCGAGTGGGCGGTTCCGATACCGGGGTGTTGCTGGAACACGCCCCGGACACCGTGCGGGAACCGGACGTCTATTTCATTTCGGCAGAGAGGCTACCTCTGGACGTTGCGGTATCTGGCTACTATGAGGTCGTGCCTGACCTGATAGTGGAAATCATGTCTCCTAGCGATTCGCGCAGGGAATTCGACGAGAAGATTGCCATGTGGCTGAGGGAGGGCGCCCGGCTGGTCCTGGCGATCTTTCCCGATACCCGCACGGCGAGGGTTCACCGTCCCGATGGTTCGACGCTGGACCTGGCCCACGACGATAGCTTTGATGGCGAGGACGTGCTACCGGGGTTCACTTGCCAGCTGAGGGATATATTTGACCTCTAGCCAACCACCCCGGTAATCGCCGCGTCCAGGATCTCCGCCGCCTCGTCCATTTGCGCCTCAGTGGTGGTGAACGGCGGGACGAACCGGAATACCGAGCCGCCACGGCGCAGGCTCATTATCAGTCCGCTCTCCATGCACCTCCGGCCGATCTCCCGGCCCTGCGCGTAGGCCGGCTCCCGCGTCTCTCGGTCGGTTACCAGCTCGATACCCTGCAGCAGGCCCCTGCCCCGTATGTCCCCGATGATTTCGTGCCGCGAGGCCAGCCGCTCCAGGTGCTCCCGCCAATAGGCGCCGATGCGCTGCGCCACATCGGTCAGCATCTCCTCCAGGATGATGTCGATGCTGGCGATGGCGGCGTGGCAGGGCATGGGGTCGTTGGAGTGAGAGTGCCCCACCACCAGTCCGGTCTCCGACGCCTTCTCCTCGATCTCATCGGTGGTGATGGCGGCGCTGATGGCCACTCCCCCGCCGAAGTGCTTGGAGATGGTGAAAATGTCGGGAACGACGCCCTCCTGCTCGAAGGCCCACATGGTGCCCAGCTTGGCCAGCCCGGTCTGGGCCTCGTCCACGATGAGCAGCGCCCCTCGCGCCTCGCAACGTCGCTTCAGCTCCGCCAGCCACCCCTCGGGCAGGTCGATGACCCCACCGGCGCTGAACAGCGGCTCGGTGATGACTCCGGCCAGCGGTCCGTCAGCCTGGGCGTCCAGCAACTCGAAACTGGTGTCGAGACACGAGTAGTCGCACGCCGGGCGGTCCTGGCAGAACCGGCAGCGATACCGGTACGGGGCGATGATGGGGTAGTTGCCCGGCGAGTAGGGGCCGTATCCTTCGTGCCAGCCGGAAAAAGTCACCGCGCGGGTCGAGTCGTTCATTCCATGAAAACTGACCGCCGGGCTGGCGATCTCATAGCCGCCGGTGTAGCGCTTGGCGATGGCCATGGCGGCCTCGTTGGAATCGCTGCCCGAGGTGAGGAACATCGAGCGGTTCATTCCCTCCGGAGAGATCTCCGCCAGCCTCGCGGCGAGGATGATCTCCCGGTCATTGAACATGCTCATGTGGCTGTGAATGAGGGTCTCGCCGCTCTCGTGCAGGGCCTGGACGATGCGAGGGTGGTTGTGGCCGAGGGCGGCGCACATCTGGCCCGAGTTGAAGTCCAGGTATTCCTTGCCGTTGACGTCGCGCACCACCGAGCCGCGACCCCAGACCATGATGGGTCCGGTTACGATGTTCTTGTCAATGCGGCTGCGGAAGCTGAACTTTCTCGCCATCTCCAGCAGTTCTGCCTCGGTCAGCTGTTGCGTCATTTGTTCCCCTTTGTCTGAACTGTGATTCGTCTGATTATGTGATGGCCATGATTGGCATTCCAATAATCATGACCATCTGATAAATCCGAGTATTACAATTCAGACTATGCTTGGGCCTTGAACTTGGGCATGACGTCCTTACCGAAAGCCTCCAGTTGCTCGAGGATGACGTTCTGCGGCGTGCCGATGACTGAGCCCACGTTGATCTGGTCCAGACCTGGGTAGGCGTCCTGGACCGCCTCCAGTTTTTCCGCCACCAGTTCCGGCGGGCCGCACAGCCAGGAGCCGGCCTTGACGCCGTCCTCCAGCGTGGGCAGTCCTGCTTCGCGGGCCCGGCGTGGGTCCTCCATCGCGCGCATCTGTTCCTCGTCGATGCCTCGGACAAAGCCCAGGGGAGCGAACATTTTCATGTTCTCCTCGAAGAATACGCGGGCTTCCCGAATGGCCTTCTCCTCGGTCTCGGCGATGTGGATAGAATAGCCAATGGCCAGGTCCTCGCCCAGTTCGGCATCCCGCCCGTGGGCCTGCAGGGTGTCGCGCCATTGCCGCATCACGCCCTCGGCTGCGCCGCCGGCCGCTGCGCCGCCGCCGATGATGCCCTTGATGTTGTGCTTGGCCATGAAATCCATGGCCCGCTGGCTGGCGCTGACCACCGGCTGCCACGTCTCGACGGGCAGGTTTACGGGGCGCGGAACCAAGGTTAGTTCCTTGAGCGTATAGCCGCGGTAGGGAACCTCGGGCGGGATCTGGTAGAACTGGCCCTGGTATGAGAAAGACTCCTCGTGGAAGGCTTTCATTATGATCTCCACCTGTTCCTCGAACATCTCCCGGTTGGCCTCGTTATCGCTCAGCGTGCTGGGCACGCCGAAGGTGTCGACCTCCCGGGAGTGGTAGCCGCGACCAACGCCGAACACCACGCGGCCGCCGGTCAGGATGTCGGCCGTGGCGTAGTCCTCGGCCAGCCGCAACGGGTGCCACATGGGGTTGATGTTGAACCCACAGCCGAACTTGAGATTCTTGGTCAGGTGGGCTAGGTGGACGTAAAGCAAAAGGAGGTTGGGAATGCACTCGTAGCCCTCCCGCTGGAAATGGTGCTCGGCAGACCAGAAAGTGTCGTAGCCCATCTCCTCCATTTTGAGTACGATGGCCTCGCTCTTGTCGAACACGCCGGCAAGTTCGCCATCGGGCAACCAGCGTTCGTTGACCGGTGTACCGTCGAGGCCGATGTTTTCCAGGTCCACGTGCCCGGCGAATAGGCTTCCGAACTTGGTGATCATTTCGCTCCTCCTTTGGATAGGGGGCTGAACTTCGCGAGGTGAGACACAGGAAGGCAGGTGCTGTCCAATGCAAATTGAACAGGCCGATGAATGAAGCAGCGGCGAGGCCAATTGTAAAGGGGCAGTCCACCTTGTCAACCGCCACGGCCTCGCCGAGTCGCCGCACTTGGTACTGAGGCCCCTTCAATGTGCAAATCACCCGCAGGGTAGTTACTTGGTACCCGGCAGTGTTTGGTAAAATAGCGGTGAAAATGTTTATGTAGTGTTGTGGGGAATGACGTTGACCCGTGCTGGCCAGAAAATAATGATCGTGGACGACGAGGCCGAGTCGTCCATCTTGCGCACCGTGCGTCGCCGGCTGGAGGAAGAGGGCTGGCGCACCGCCGTGGTCCAACCCTCCTTCGGGGGCTCGGTCGGAGACGAATTCGAGGCTGCCGCCCTGTGGGAGATCGAGGAGGAACGCCCCGACGCCGTGCTGCTTGATGTTCGTTTCGGCGACCACCGGGACGATCGGTTCAAGGGACTGGAGATTCTGGGAGAGATCGTCAAGCGGTGGCCAAGGATGCCCGTGCTGATATTCACCCAGTACGCCCAGGGCCCCGAACGCGAGACGGCGGTCCGGGGAACGCTCAAGTGGGATGCCCCGGTGGACTTCATCGACAAGCTGGCAGGGACCGACGAGGTGGTGCTGCGACTGAGGCGGCTGATGGGTGCCTCGGCGGAGCGCATTTCCATCGGTGCAGGCATCGTGTTGGACCTTGCGTCGAGAACGGTCCACGTGATGAATGAACAGGACGACCGCATGGTCAATGACATTCAGGGCATGAAATTTGAGATTCTCCGGGAGCTGGCATCTGCCTGGCATCGCAGCCCAGGGGAACTGGTACCCTTTTCCCACCTGGAACGATTCTCGGAGGGAGAGGACCCCAGGGCGTCGCTGCGCGTGCGCATCCGGGAGATCAAGGACTCCCTGGGCAGGGCCCTCGGGGTGAGATACGGTTCCGGAGAACTCATCATCAACGTCCGCGACAAGGGATACCGCCTCGCTCCCCCTCAGTCGTAAACCAGCCGAGTCAGGACTAGACCCGATGGCCCAGCTTTTGCTCAACCGCCCTACGTCCCTTCGCCTACCCAGGCTGCAACTGGCGGCTTTGGTGGTGGCAACAACCGTAGCGGGGGCCGGCGTCGTCTGTCTGGTATTGTCTCCTTTCGTCAGCGCCGCAGTCTTCGACGACCTGTGGGGCGTGGAACCCCTGGGATACATCGGGGCCCTGCTGCTCATAGTTGGCCTCGCCGCAACCGCCATCGGACTGGCGGTTGCAGCCGCCGGGCAGGCGGCGCGGTCCCGCGCCGATGGCGGGACGCTCCAGATTTCCGACGAGGAACAGAGCAACCACTGGCGCGAAATCACTCTGGGGTTCTTCAACGAGTTCGATCACGACCTGGGACGCCCCCTCAGGCGCATCACCGGCAGGCAACGCGAGTTGCGCGCGGCGCTGAGGGCTTCCGGCGACGCTCCCGATGCCGAGGTTATGGAGTTGCTCGACGAGATAGAGCGCCAGGCCGTCAATTACCGCCTTATGCTTTCCAACATCCAGGTGCTGGTCCAGTCGGAAGCCCCGGGGGCGCCGCTGGAACTGGCTCCGGTGGAACCAGGCGAGGTGGTGCGGCGCATCGTCGATCGCTATACCCCGGTGGCCCTGGAGGTGGGCAAGGAGATCAGCTGGTGGGCCGAGCCGCAGCAATTTGGCATGGTCCAGTCGAACTCACACGCCATCGAGCACATCGTCGCCAACCTAATCGATAACGCGGTGACACACGCCGACAGCCATATCGAGGTCTCTCTCACAAGGGACGACACCAAATTTTATGTAACCGTATGGGATGACGGGCCTGGCATTCCACCGCACTACCTGGAATTCCTTTTTGAGCGTGGCTGGACCCCGGAGGTCGGCCGGAGGGAGGAGAAGACCAGCTCCGGACTGGGGCTGTTCATCGCGCGAACCCTGGCTCGCCACAGTGGTGGAGATCTGTCGGTGGAATCATTGACGGCGCCACAGGAAGGTCACCACACGTCATTCCTGCTGTCTTTGCCGCTGAAGGGCCGGTGAAACAACCGGCAGTGATGTTTTCCCATCCCCGGCCTGTTTACGGCAGAGGGCGTAACAGTCCCCGTGGAGCCGCTGCGGTAGCTCTGGTGGCGGCAGCTTTGCTGGTCCTGATACTGGCTTGCGTAACTCCTCTTCCGCGGCCAGGGGAGACGACTCCGACGCCGTCTGCCACTGAGACTCCCGCTGTCTCTACCACTCCGACGCTGTTCCCCACATCCACGGCTGTCCCAACGGAGCCCCCGGTTCCCACACAGGTTCCCACTCGGGAGCCGAGTCCCACGGTCTCAACGGAGACCCCGAATCCCGAGCCGACTCCGATGCCAACCGTGGACTCCAGCGGGTTGATGCTGCAGGTCTACGCGCCCGAGGACGGCTCCGTAGTCCCGGGCACCGAGGTCGCGGTCTATGGCCAGACCTCCGCGGGCGCCAGGGTGTTCATCGGCGGAGATGAGGTCGGCGTTGATGCGCAGGGAGGGTTCAGAGGGGAGGCGTCCCTGGCTCCCGAGGAAAACGAGGTCGCCATTGTGGCCCTGGACGAAGAGGGCCGACGGCGAAGTATATCCCGGACTGTTACCTCTTTAGCATTGCCCTTTCTGTTGCTTGTGACAGAGCCGGAAAACGAAAGCATAGTTTCAGAATCAGTGCTGCGAATGGCGGGCCGGACTGGCCCCAATGCCATCGTGAGCATCAACGGAAGGTCGGTCCCGGTGGATCGTTTCGGCTATTTCTCTGGTTCCGTGTCCCTCGACGAAGGCCCCAACGTCATCGACGTTGTGGCAACCAATGACGACGGCCGCACCCTTAGCACGGTGCTGGCCGTGATTTACCGCGCTCCTATTCAATAGGGAGCTGAAAGGTGTGTAACACAGTAGTAACTCGCAAAGCGTTAAGTTTGATCCAGGGCCCAGGCCGCTGGCCTGCCCGGCTAGAGGGAAATGCTTACACCCTGGCGTAGCATAAAAAGGAGAGGGGTGTCCGCCGGTTTCTCACCGTCAACGCTGTTGGCAGCGATGCTGGTTTGCGTCGTTGCCTTCCTGTCGCTTGGCGATGCCTGGGCGCAGCCTGTCTCGCAGTGGAGCGCCACCCTGGGCGGAAATGAGGACGAGTTCGCTCACTCAGTGGCCCTCAGTGGCGACGGCGGGTTCGTTATCGCCGGAGAGACCCGGTCATACGGCGCCGGCTCGCAGGACGGCTGGCTGGTCAAGCTGAGCTCCACCGGCGCCGAGCAGTGGTCGCGAACATTCGGAGGAGTGGAGAGCGACATCATCTACTCAGTACGGCCCACCTCCGACGGAGGATTCGTACTCGCCGGGGAAACCCACTCAGCTGAGGGCGCGACAGCCAACAGCAGCCATTTCTGGCTGGTAAAGACCAACTCACTGGGTCTGGAGCAATGGCAGACCAACTACGGCAGCACCACGGTATCCGAATCATCGTCCACTCCGAACTCCGATGTGGCGCACGCAGTGCTTGAGACAAGCGACGGCGGCTATGTCCTGGTAGGCAGCTCCACCGGAGTCAACGGCACCTCGGTCAGGATGGTCGGGACAGATTCGGAGGGAATACAGCTCTGGAGCCACACCCTGGAGGATATATCCGGCGGCGTGGGCTACGACGTGGCGGAAATTTCCGGAGGGTATATCGTCGCCGGGAGCGCAAACTCCGAGGACAAGGGCAGCCAGGCCTTCCTGGTGCAGACGGACGCGGCTGGCCATGACCGCTGGACCCGGTACTTCGGCGGGAGCTACAACGACGAGGTGAGGTCCCTGGCCATCGCGGACGATGGCGGCTACGCCCTGGGAGGATTCACATGGTCGGAGGGCGTCGGGCAGTCCGATTTCTGGCTGCTCAAGGCCGACGCCAACGGCGAACAGGAATGGGAGCGCACCTTCGGCGGAGTGCTTCGCGACGCCGCACACTCCATCGTCAGGACGTCCGATGACGGATTCGCCCTCGCGGGGTGGTCGGAGTCCTTCCGGGGCGGCGACAGGCTGTGGGTGGTGAAGACCGACTCGGAGGGGAGACTGCAATGGAGCAGCTCCCAGCAGTCGGCATCCGAGTCATCCGATGAGGTTTCAGCAGGTGGACGCGCCATCCGGCAGACGTCCGATGGCGGATTCATGGTAGCCGGATGGACCGGAACGATTCGCGGCGCCAGGGACATCATGGCCGTCAGGCTGGGCCCCGTTACTGCCGGGCAACCAACGCCCGATGGCGCGGTCGTTTCGCTCCGGAACACAGGCTCCTCGAACATAACAGCGGCGGCCATCGGTTTCGATACGGTGTCCGATGGGGAGCCGCTGAGGTTCTGGTACGAAGGAAGACTGGTCGACCGGGACAACCCCCTGCCCACCGGTGGGACTGCCTGTACCCAGCCCTCGCCGGACCTATCTTCCGATTCCACCTTGGCTCTCGACCAGATTGGCTCCTTCGAGACGGTATACCTGGACACCCTTTCCTCCAATGTAGAGACAGACCAGCTTGTTGTTGACGGCGACGCGGTGGAATTCGACTTCAGCGACGGGGGGAACGATATAGCCGGCAGTCTCGGGGTTGTTTCCACGTCGCCCTGCGAGGAGAGCAGCCGGTTGCTGTCGGAAGGCCCTGAACCACCACAAGACCTGAGCGGGGAGGCATCGAACTCTCATCCCGGCACCATCACCCTGGACTGGGGGGATAGCTCGGAGTCGGATATCTTCGGATATGCGGTTTACGTGAGTCGCAACGAGGCAGGTCCCTTTGTGCGCCGGGCCTGGCTGCTCTCCGATTCCGCATACGTGGATGACAGCACCACCGACGGCGCGAGCTACTACTACACTGTCGCGGCCATAAACTCCTGGGGACTGGAATCGCCCAAGTCGTCCGTGCTCAGGGTGCCGTCCACGGACTTTACGCCTCCCGAGCCGCCTTCCGGCCTCGGCGTGGCAGTGGCGGACCGCTCATCCGGGATCGCCAGGCTGTCCTGGAACGCCAGCCCCTCGGCGGACCTGAGCGGCTACCGGGTTTACCGGCAGGGAGCCGATGGGCCGCGTTCACCGGTGACAGCCCTGCTTTTCTCACCCGAGTTCGAGGACCGGACTCTCCCCGTGGAGGGTGTATACAGCTATTCGGTTACAGCCATCGACCTGTCCGGTAACGAGTCCGACTGGTCCAACATAGCACCGGAGCCGCTGGACTTTTTCGGCTCGGTGCTGGAAGTGCGGCGCAATTTCACCGGCGGTGGCAGCCTGTCGGTGAGCACCGATCGTGGCAGGGTGGACCTTGACGCTGCCAGCGATACTGAGATTCGCGTGCCGAATCGTTCCAACGCGGACCTGGCGGACCTGGACCTCGGCGATCACGTGGCAGTATCGCTGAAGGCTAATGCTCAGCAGGCCGTTGCCCGGCAGGTCCACCTCGTCCCGAGCAAGACCAGGAATCGCCATCTGGCCGGCCGGGTGACATCGCTCAGCGAGACCGAGATCGTCATTCAGCCCCCCGGAGACGGGACGGAGGCTGTAACCTTCCATCTCTCCGAAACGGTGCGCATCAACCTGCAGCAGGGAGTGGCATCCCTGGCCCTGGGGAGATTCGTGGTCGTCTCGTTCATTGCCACCGAGGGTCAGGATGCCGGCGCTCTGACCGAGATAAACGTGATTCCGGGACTTGAACCGGAGGAGTCTCCTGAGCCGGCTGAGGATCCCGCCAATGTTGCGGTGATCCGCGGAACATTCCAGGGCATAAATGCCGTCAACGCGAATTTGATACTCTCATCCACCGAGGTGTCCATTGACGTGGACACCATCATGACCGCCGGCATCTCCGTGGGCGACGCCGTGCTCGTGGAGGCGGTGCTGCAGGATGATGCATCTCTGCTGGCGCGCCGGGTGGAGCACGATGAGGGCGTGGGACAGACCGCCGCCCGGACAGTCCTGAGGGGTGTGTTCCAGGGACGCGATTCCGGCTCAGGCGAATGGGAGGTCAGCGGCGCCACTGTCACCGTGGATGCCCGAACCTACGCAGACGCCCTGCCGGGACTGGGGCAGCGGGTGAAGGTGACGGGCATCACCCGGGACGACGGCAGCCTGTATGCCCGGGAAATCGAGAACTTCTCGGAAACAGTCGACCCGGAGGGGGAGCATTCGGTTTCGCTGGAGGGCATTTTCCAGGGAATTGCCTCAGGCGGCGCATGGAACGTGGGCGGAATCTCCGTACAGGTGGACGCCGATACCGAGCTTTCCGGGCGTCCCTCCGTAGGGCGCAGGGTGGAGGTCACTGCAACCGCCAGGACGGCCGGACTGCTGGCCACCAATGTGTCCGCCGCCACCACCGAGCAGGGCGGCCCCGTTCGCAGCGTCAGCATACGCGGGACTGTCGACCGGCTGGACGAGGACGAGGCGGTCGTGGTCGATGGAATCACAGTCGTTCTTAGCGATCTGACCAAGACCGTCGGAGACACCACGGCGGGCTCCAACGTCAGGATCAAGGCGGAGTTGCAGCTGGATGGAACCCTCCTAGCCCGCGAGATCGTGCAGTACGCTTTCTATGACGAGACCGGAGAGACCAGGGCCAACCCTGTCGACATCGAGGGTCGCATAGAGCGAATCGGGGGCAACGGCGGACTCACAGTGAACGGGATCCCGGTAACCGTAAGCGCCCTGACCACCATCGACGCTCCCCTGCAGGTGGGCACGCCGGTGCAGGTGCGGGGCCTGCTGCAACTGGACGGCTCCGTGCTGGCCCGCGAGATCGTGGGGTATGGGCCGGGAGTGACCGGCGGGACCGAGGCCAGTGTCACCGGAGTGGTGGAACGGGTCGAGACCGGCTCCGACGGGGAGACCACGAGCATTGTGATCGACGGTATCGCCATCGCCACCGACCAGCTGACCCGGCTGGAGGTCGAGCTCACCATCGGCGTCGCCGTGGTGGTGCAGGCCATCGTGATCAATGGCGAAATACTGGCGGTTACTGTCGAACCCCGACCCACGGGCAGCATCGGATCGCTGCCGCTGGTGCAGATGCAGGGTACGGTCGAGAGACCCGCCTTCATCTCCTCCGCCCGGCCGCTGGACATTACGGTCAATGGCATAACCGTCCGCATCTCCGGTAATACCGTCATAATGGGAGAATTGCAGGGAGGGGCTGTCGTCAAGGTGACCGGGTCCATTTCCGGCAACGTTTTCCTTGCCCGGGAAATCCAGACCGCTCTTTCCTACCCGGCGCAGGCAGGACAGAGCCAGGTGCGCTTCAACCTGTCGGGCGAACTCGAGGCCATACGGACCGATAGCGAGGGAGAGCCGGAGTCATTGACGCTGGCCGGCAACACCATCACCATAGTGTCACTCACGGTTTTCCAGGACGACGTTGAGGTGGGCGACCAGGTGGTTGTGGAGGGGATAATACGCGACAGCGCCCTGCTGGCGGCCCTGGTCAAACTTGCCGAATCCGAGACCGACTCCACTGAGGATTCATCAGACGAGTCGAGTTAGCTGATGCATCGCAACGGATTAATCAGCCATGCTGAACAGTGGGGACAAACGACCCAAAATGATCTCACCGGCGGCGACCGGTTGTAATCCAAATCTATCCAAGGCGGTCAGATGCTCGAACCAGAAATACTGAAATCGGGGGACGACTCCGGAAACCGGATGGTGGTCAGGTTTGAATCGTCCTCCGGCGCGCCCGTCTGGGCCCTGGGAATTCCACAGGCCTGGGAGACTCCCCTTGGGCCCACCTGGTGCTACGTGGTCGAGGGAGATCACCTCACCGTTATTGATCCCGGCTGTCACGGCTCGGAACACCACCTGGAGGAGGCGCTGCAGTTTGTCGGCCACTCCCTGTCCGCCCTGGAGCGAGTGGTGGTAACCCACGGGCACATGGACCACGACGGTGGCTGCCTGACCGCCATCAGGGCCAGCGGCGCCGAGCTGTGGGCCCACGAGGTGTACGGTAGCCTCCTGCTGGATGACCGCTGGGAACGCGAGATGCACTGGCGGCGCCAAGTCAGTGGGTTCGACGCCTTCGAGAGCAGCGAGACCGTTGAGCGGGTCAAGGAACATCACCAGCGTGTTCTGCAACTGAACCTGGACCGGCCGGTCACCGATGGCCTCCGTTCGGACGGGCTGACCTACCTCTACACTCCGGGCCATTCTCCCGACGAGCTGTGCATCCTGTTTGACGGAGTGATGTTCACTGGCGACCACGTGCTCCCGCAGATAACGCCCCACCCGTCGGTCCAACGCAGCCACGGCAGCTACGTGGAGGCGCTTCCCGAACGCTATCGCAATGGAAACAGCATCTACGGCCTGAAGGCCCTGCTGCGGTCATTGTTGCGGGTGGCCGGCATGGGAAACGAAATCGCGGTGCTGCCGGCCCATCGGACTTTTTACCGGGGCCAGTTCAACCTCGTGGGACTGGAGCGGGCCGCGGAGATTGTGGAGCACCACGTGCAGCGCTGCCACGACCTGATCGAAATCCTGGGGCAGGAGCCTCGGGACCTGATTACATTGACCCGGGACCATTTCTCCCACAGGGACCTGAACGACAGCAATTTCTTCCTGGCGGTGACCGAGGTGATGAGCCATATAGAGCTGCTGGAGGAGGTGGGCGACGTTTCGGTAATCGGCGACCTGGGAACCGGTGAGTCCGGCGGGCTGTTGTGGTGGAACGGCACGGAAAAATTCCCGGAGTTCATCCGGCAGCTTGGCAACGAGTTCGCATCAATTCCAGACTGAGCCGGAATCAGTGGGCAATCTGTAAGGGTGCGACAACGTGTGGGGCGGCGCGACAGCGTACTCGCTCCCTGCAAGGGCGAATTGACAGCAGGTCGGGTGACCCTATAATAAGCCGACCGACAGAAGCAGCCATTGCCCTGTGTCCGGCCATTTCAGTCTTGGCCTATGGGGCACCGCACCCGAAAGTCTATTTGGAGGCCTGTGTCCATGCCAAAGAAGGAAATTATCTCGACGGATAAAGTTACCGCAGGGAACGCGCCCCTCTCGCAGGCAGTGCGGTACGGCAACCTGGTGTTCGTGGCTGGATGCACAGGCCGGCATCCCACCGACAACACGGTGGGCGCCGATATCAAAGAGCAGACCCGCTACGCGCTGCAGCGAATTTCAACCATACTCGAGGCCTCCGGTTCATCGATTGACCAGGTCCTAACCAATACCTGCTACGTGAGCAACCGCGAAGATCTCCCCGGCTTCAACGAGGTTTACGCCGAGTTTTTCCCTGCCGATCGTCCGGCCCGCACCACGATAGTCGTGAACTTTGGCCAGCCCGACAACCTGGTCGAAGTCACCAGCACCGCCGGCATCCCGGACTAGTTTCCCCATAGTGGCCGAAAGAAGTTTGGGTAAATGCAGTGGCGACTCGTGCATACATACTGATCGAGACCGAGGTGGGACGCGCCAAGGACGTCCTGTCGGCCTTGCGTGGCATGGCCAATGTTTCACAGTCTGACATCATCACCGGCAGCTACGACCTCATCGCGCTGGCAGAAGCCGATGATATGGTTGCCCTGGTGGACCTGGTGACAGCACAGGTACAGAACATTGCGGGCGTCGAGCGCACTATCACCTGCGTTGCAGCCTGATTCAACCGCACCAAGACGCGACAAACAACTTTTAGGAGGACGGCATGCTTTACCAACTGCGGACCTATACCATCAATCGCGGCATGATGGACGCCTGGGTAGAACTGTTCAACGACCCAACTGGTAGGGGATCCAGAAAAAATACGGCATCACCGTAGATGGAATGTGGGTCAACGCCGACAACAACCAGTTCATCTGGATCCGGTCGTTCCCCAGCGCCGATGAGGTTGCCTCAAGAGAGGAGGCCTTCTATTCGTCCCCGGAGTGGCAGGGAGTAATGGACCACGCCCGCAGCCAC
>CAXXKY010000007.1:0-431166 GCA_963667325.2 Dehalococcoidia bacterium | reverse complement strand
AGGGTCACCCAGCGAATGGTCTCCCTTGGTACGCAGGACCACTACAGCCGACGGCCAACGGGGCAGCCAACCGGCAGGTTACAGAAGGCATTAACTCATCGCCAGGCATGACTGTTTCGATTTTGACAATCCCCGAAGCCGCTGGTATGTTGATTCGCGATCCGGCCCAGGCCAGATCGTATCTGCCTCTGCAGATACAGTCACAACAGCAGCGGGATTTGACCGTGAACGCAGAAGTACCTGCCACTGAAAAGTGGGCGCACCTGATAGTCCAGGCGCTGAAAGACCACAACATTTCGCTCATTGCCTACGTTCCCGACTCGTCCATCCACCGGGTGACCAGGATCATAGCTGAGGACCCGTTCTTCCACCTGGTTTACGCAACCCGTGAGGAAGAAGCCGTGGGCGTGGCCGTGGGCTCCTACGCCGCCGGACGCAACGCCGCGGTGTTCATGCAGACCAGCGGCTTCGGAAACAGCATCAACGCGGTTGCCAGCCTGTGCATACCGGCACGCGCGCCGATACCGTTCTTCATCAACATGCGAGGGAGCACGGGGGAATTCAACATCTCCCAGGTGCCGATGGGCCGGGCCACTGTGCCGATCCTGGACCAGTTCGGGATCGTCAGCTACACCATCGAAGATGACTACCGAATGGACAACCTGCTGGACGGTGCGATGAAGCTATGCTACGCCAACCGCCAGCCGGTGGCCATCTGCCTGACCCAGAGGCTGCACGGAGGTAAATTTGCGTAGGTTCGACGCAATTGAATTGGCGGTACGGCTGGCGGAAAACCGGCCGATAGTGGGAAATCTTGGCCCCACTTCCGACGAGTTGTGGCACGCAGGACACCGAGACCGCAATTTCTACACCTACGGAAACATGGGCCTGGTATCGTCCCTGGCGCTGGGGATGTCGCTGGCGACCGAGGAGCAGATCATCGCGCTGGATGGCGACGGATCGCTGCTGATGAACCTGGGTTCGCTGGCCTCCATCGCGCGGGAGAAGCCCAAGAACCTTGTCGTGGTTGTCTTCGACAACGAGGCATGGGGGCAGACCGGAAACCAAATGAGCCACACGGGTACGGGCACCGACCTGGAGAAGGTGGCAGTTTCCTGCGGCATCTCGAGTTCCACCACAGTGGACGACCTTGAGGAACTGGAAGGAGCAATTTCGGCGGCGTTGTCCACCGACGGGCCTCACTTCATCGTGGCCAAGGTCGAGGAGTCAGGTTACCTACCCATATCCCCGGTGGAGCCTGAGTTCACCCTCTACCGTTTTCGCAACACCTTCGTGGAGGGACAGAAGCCCGCGCCGCCGCATTAGGACCAGCCGCAGCATGGTGCGGTGCTGAGGTCAAAATGGCAGCTGAGAAACTGAAGGGCTGCCAGGCATCACGCTCTGGGACATCGCCTGCAGCCTCGGGCGCCTGGAAAGCCACGCAGAGCAAACAGACGGGCGTATGGACCGAGCCAATGCGAGGATGGACCGGATCGAGTCCTGAATCGACCGGTTGTTCCTTGCGGCGCTCGGAATTGGGGCCGCATTAATTGGCGGGGTCGCCACGGTGTTGGTGAAGCTTTTCGCCTGGTAACGCCCAACCCTGCCTGGGATTGGACCAAGAAACAATAAGCCCGGGTGCCGATGAAGCACCCGGGCTTTGGTTTTTGTGAGTTTCCGCCGGTAATTCCGGCAAATTCGGGCTAGCTCTTGACGTACTTGTCGAACCAGCCGAGGGTGCGGGCCAAGGCGTCGGCGGCGGCGTCCTCGCGGTAGTCGGGGCGCTCGTTGCAGTTGAAGCCGTGGCCTGCGCCGGAGTACATCTTGAAGTCGTGGGTGACACCCGCCGCCTTCAGCGCTTCTTCGATCTGGGCCACGTCTGCAGGTGTCGGGTTGGCGTCGTCTTCGCCGAAGTTGCCCATCACAGGGATGGTGGAGGCGCTGGTGCGCTCAATGGGCGCCGGGCCGTCGCCGAAGGGCACCAAGATGCGGCCACCGTAGTAGACGGAGGCGGCGCTCAGGCCTGGGCAGCTGGTGGCCGCCAGGTAGGTGATCCGCCCACCGACGCAGTAGCCGACGATGCCGACCTTGTTGCCGCGGGTGCGCTGGTAGCGGTGCTGCACGTAGTCGATGGTCTTGTTGATGTCTTCAATTAGCTGGTCGTCCTGCAGGGCGCCCATGTGCTGCTGCACCTGCGGCATCTGGTCGTAGCCCAGCTTGATGTTCGGCGAGTCTCGATGGTAGAGCGAGGGAGCGACAGCAACGTAGCCGTGGCGGGCGTATTCGTCGCAGACCTGCTCTATGTGGCGAGTCACGCCAAAGGCTTCCATGACAACGATGACGGCGGGGAAGCTGTTGCCTTCCGAAGGCGGCGGATGGCTGACGTAGGTCGCCATATCCATCCCCTGCGATACCATTACACTTTCGCTTTCGTCAGCGAACCGTATGTTCTCCCAAAATGATGGCATGGAACTCCTCCTCTCCAATGCTCATAATTCGGAGCCGACGAATTCAGCCGTCACCTCGTGCCAGTGCTGCCGCAGCATTAAGCAGGGGCCTATGGGGCGCGGCTTGATAACGTCGCTGAATCCTCGACTGAATGCGAATGGATTTTAGCAGATTCACAGGGACGGGAATAGCGGACTCAGGGTTAACCGCAACAGATTTGGTACAGGCATCCTTTGCGCCCATCCAGAAAGGTGTTGCGGTGGAATGCCGGGCGTTCAATCCAGCAGTCGCTGTCGCATCTCCTCCGGCACAGACTGCAGCCGACGACGGAACGCGGTATTGGACCGGTCAGCGACGCGGCGAGCCGCCTCTTCCATCAGAGCGACACCGCCCAGGTAGTCGTCAATATGGATGTATTCGGCCTCAACGCGGCCCTCGGGTGCGCCGTTGTGATAGTTGCCCAAGGGGAAGGCGATGCCAGTGGTGCGGTAGCCGTAGGCCGCGAAGGCGCTGGCCTCGCACACGCCGCCGCTCATGAGCTGGCGCTGGGAGGCAAAGCCGCCTTCGCGTTCGTTCAGGGCCTCGCGGGCGCGGATCAGCACCGACTCGGCGTCGGCATCGAATGTTGAACCGGCATCGCCAACTCGGATCACCGGGCCGCGTCCCTGCTCGGCTCCCGGCAGGGTACGGCTGGACTCGGCGGAGACAATGAGTGTTCCGGAGGGCAGCAGGCGAGCATCGGCGGCCAGGCGCGCACCGACTAGCCCGACTTCTTCAGCGCGGGTGAAGAGAGCGTAGACGTCGCCTTCGGGTTTTTCGTCGCTGCGAGTGAGTCTGGCCAAGGCTGCCAGAGCGGAGGCGCATCCGGCAAGGTCATCGACGGCCCGCATGCGTATGTACTCGCCATCGAGCGCGAAGTCCGTCAGGTCGAACACAGCGGCGGCGGGTAGAGGAAGCTCGGCAACTATTTCGGGGTCTGACACCTGGACCAGGGCGCGGCGGTCGGACTCATCGCCGTACTGACCGGCAGTGGTGGCCGCCACTCGCTGCCCGCCCGGCAGCAACAACTGCAGCGGCACACCGGCGGCGAAACTGGACGCCGGGATCCCTCCCAGCGCGTCGGCGACGAATTCTCCTCCGTCACCGTAGCGCTCTGTCAGTTCGAAGCCGGGGTGGTCCATGTGCGCGACGATGGCCAGGGGCGGTATGTCGGCGTTGCTGCCAGGCAGACGAGCGAGGATGTTGCCAAAAGAGTCCACGCTGTAGTCGATTCCGGTCTCGTTGAGGATGTCCTGCACCACCGACGACACGCCTGCTTCGTGAAATGCGACGGCAGGTTGTGATCCGAGGCGTGCCAGGAAGTCCAGTGCTTCTTCTCGATCGTTCATTTCCATTCCTCCGTGTGGAAAACTTATCACACTGGGAAGTATTCCCGTAATGCTATACTTCTGGGCAAGAACATAATTGCGAGGGAATGACCGTGCTGGAGCAGTTCAAGGTAGGACACGACGAGGCTGAATTCGTACAGGGAGACGACCTGAAGTCCACGGTGGCTGGCATATTCCGGCACCTGGGTGTGCCCAATGAGGATGCCGAGCTGGGGGCCGATGTGCTGGTGCTGGCCGACCTGAGGGGCGTGGACTCCCACGGCGTGTCAAACATGCTGCGCAGCTACGTCAACGGGTACCAGGACGGGTCGATCAATCCGCGGCCGGACTGGAAGGTTATACGAGAGACCCCGTCAACGGCCACCGTTGACTCCGACCGGGGTCTGGGAACCATCATCACGCCCAAGGCGATGGACATAGCCATCGAGAAGGCCCGCAACGTCGGCGTGGGAATGGTGGCCGTCGGCAACGCCCGCCACCTGGGCATGGCCTCATACCACTCGATGCTGGCCCTGCGTCACGACATGATCGGCGTCTGCATGACCAGTTGCCCGCCCCAGGTGCTGCCGACATTTGGCGCCGAGCCGCGCCTGGGCACCAACCCCATTGCCATCGCCGTACCCACGGGAGAGGAGGCGGCCTTCGTCTTCGACGCAGCCACGAGCTCGGTTGCGGTGAACAAGATACGCATCGCGCAGCGACTGGGGGCAGACATACCGGCCGGCTGGCTCGCCGAGTCCGACGGCACGCCCATCATGGAGGAGAAGCAGGCGCCGGACGACTACTGGCTGCTGCCGGTGGGGGGAAGCCGCGAGGGCGGATCGCACAAGGGCTACGGCCTGTCGTGCGTGGTGGACATCCTGGCCGGTGTGCTGACGGGGTTCGGATACGGTGCTGTTCCGGGCCGGCCCAACTTCGGGCATTATGTGGCGGCCTACAGCGTTGACGCCTTCACCGATGTGGCCCACTTCAAGCAGGAAATGGACGAGTGGGTGCAGATGATGAACGCAACCAAGCCCGCGCCTGGGCATGATCGCGTGATCGTCGCGGGGCAGCCCGAGGCCGAGATGGAGGCCCTCCGGCGCGACGAGGGCATCCCGCTGCACCCGGAGGTGTCGCAGTCCATCCGCGACATCTGCGCCGAGCTGGGCGTGGAGTGCACGTTCTAGAACCCGGCAGGCTATCCTTGCTGGGAGGGTAAAGAAACAATGGAAAATGCCCGCTCAATGCGAATCGAAGGCATTGAGATAAAGAACTATCGCCTGTTCCGGCATCTGGTCCTGGACGACCTGCCTCGAATGACGGTCATTGTTGGCGCAAATGGCTCCGGCAAGACCACTTTGTTTGACGTGTTTTCTTTTCTAAAGGACGCCCTGACCGATAACGTCTCCGTCGCCGTTGCCAGGAGGGGTGGATTTCACGAACTGGTCAGTCGGGGCAGCGACGGACCCATTGAACTCGTCATCAAGTTCCGGGAAAGCGGTGGGCGACTGGTCACTTACCAGTTGGTGATCAGCACCGATAGCGGCAGGGCGGTAGTCGAGCGTGAAGTATTGCGCTATCGCCGGGGTCAGCGTGGCCAGCCATGGCGGTTCGTGGACTTCAGCAAGGGCAAAGGGACCGCTATCACTAATGAGTCCGCCTACGGTGAGGAAGACGCGAAAGAAGAGCGCGCCGATTATGCCTTAGATGACCCCGGCATTCTGGCTATCAAAGGGCTGGGGCAGTTCAGGGAGTTTCGGGTAGTCTCTGAATTTCGCAGCTTGATCGAAAACTGGTATGTTTCCAACTTTCATATCGCCGACGCCCGTCCCAGCGCAGAGGCGGGTTACGCTGAGCACCTATCAAACCGCGGAGACAATGTGGCGCTGGTCGCCCAGTACCTGTATGAATATCATCCTGACAAGTTTCAGGAAATATTGAACGCGATGCGGTGGCGGGTTCCGGGCGTGACCCGTGTAGAGGCCAAGCCCACTGACGACGGAAGACTCGTTCTTCGTTTTCAGGACGGCAGTTTTAGGGATCCGTTCATTGCTCGCTATGTCTCAGATGGCACGATAAAGATGTTCGCCTACTTGGTGTTGCTATATGACCCCAAGCCATACCCCCTGCTCGCCATTGAAGAGCCCGAGAACCAGCTATACCCGGAGTTGTTGCATGAACTGGCTGAGGAATTTCGGGCTTATGCGAGGCGTGGTGGTCAGGTGTTCGTCTCCACTCACTCTCCCGATTTTTTGAACGGCGCAAACCTGGAAGAAATTTTCTGGTTGGTTAAGCGAGACGGGTTCAGTAACGCAGTGCGAGCCAATGAAAGCGAGAACTTGCGAAGCTTGGTGCAGGGTGAAATGCCGGGGGCACTGTGGCGGAGAAATTTGTTTGATGGAGCGGGTCTCTCTTGGGTCGCGTGATATTCCTGGTTGAAGAGCAATCAATGCAGGTGTTCTTGGATATATTTCTACCTCGTGTATACCCTGACCTGAAATTTCTCTGCGTAACTCATAATGGGAAGTCCCATCTTGATCGCAACATTGTCCACACTCTTCGCGAATGGCAGGTTCCGGGAGATCGTTTCGTAATTGTGCGCGACAATGACGGGGGCGATTGCTATGAGTTAAAGGAGCAGTTGCGGGAGTTGTGCCGACAGGGCGGCCGAGATGACACTCTGATACGCATCGTCTGCCAGGAATTGGAGGCGTGGTATCTTGGCGAGCCGGAGGCAATGGCTGATGCATTCGGCGATGAGCGATTGAGCAATATAGGCAGGCAAGCCGCTTTCCGAAATCCGGACTCCCGCCCCAAGCCATCATCGGATATGGATAGACTAACTCCGGGCTTTGGGAAATCGTCCGGTGCCCGCAGAATGGCGCAACACCTCACCCGTGAAGGCAATCACTCCCGTAGCTTTGCAGTCTTTCTGAACGGTGTCGAGAGGCTATGCGCAGTTGAACCCTGATGCGACACCCCGTCACGCGTTGGGCGGGCGCATGGTGTGCCAGGGGGTGTGCTGTTCGTAGGCGTGGGCGACCTTCAGAACCGTTGATTCATCGAAGGGGCGGCCGCCGATCTGCAGGCCGATGGGCAATCCAGCCGAGCTGAATCCGCAGTTGATGGAGATGGCGGGTGTTCCGGCCAGGTTGAAGGGGCGAGTCATCACCAGGGCCAGGTCGCGCACCATCTGCTTGGAGGTGAGGGGCTGGTCCTCGTCGACAGGGGGTGCACAGCGCCTGGCAGTGGGCAGAATCAGCACGTCGTAATCTTCCAGGGCCGCCAGCATCTCCTGCCGCAACATTTCCCGCAACTTCTGCACCTTGTAATAGGCCTGGGCTGGCATGATGCTGCCCGAGAGAAGGACCGTCCGGTTGGAGCGGCTGAACTCGCGGAGGCGGTCGCGGGTCCAGTCGTGGTAGACCGCCGCCGACTCGGTGTTGATGAGCACCGTGCCCATCGTTCCGCAGTGGGCAGTAACGGGCATCGAAACTTCTTCCACCGTTGCGCCCAGTTCCTCCAAGACCGCGCCCGCTGCCAGTATGCCGTCGCGGACTTCGCTTTCCACGATGTCGCTGTACAGCAACTCCCGCATCATACCCACGCGCATGCCGGAGATGTCGCCGTCCAAAGCGGCGCGGTAGTCAGGGACGGGCGTGTCCCAGGTGTAGGCATCCTTTGTGTCGTGCCCCGCGATGGCTCCGAGGGTGATGGCCGCGTCCTCGACGGTGCGGGAGATGGGGCCGACCTGGTCCATAGACCACGAACTGGCGGTAACGCCATAACGGCTGACCCGTCCCCACGAGGGTCGCAGCCCCACGACCCCGCACCATGCAGCGGGACGACGGATGGAGCCGCCCGTGTCCTCGCCCAGGGAGGTGGAACACAGGAAGGCGGCCGTGGCCGACCCGGAGCCGGCGCTGGAGCCACCGGTGAACCGGTCGAGGTTCCAGGGGTTGCGGTTGTAGCCGTAGGTTTGAGCAATGCCGATGGCGAACTCGGTCATGTTGGTCTTGCCCAGGACGACGGCTCCGGCCTTTTTCAGGTTGGCCACCGCGGTGGCGTCCTCCTCCGGCACGAAGTCGGCCATGATGCGGGACCCGGCAGTGGTGCGGATGCCCTTGGTCCACAGCTGGTCCTTCACCGCCGTGGGTATGCCGTGCATGGGACCGAGATAGTTGCCCGCGGCGATGGCGCGCTCGGCCTCCTCTGCGTCGGCCATCGCCTCTCTGCGGCAGACGGTAAGGTAGGAGTTGAACTTGAAGTTCAGGGAGTCGATGCGGTCGAGGTAGGCAGCAGTGGCCTCCACCGGGGAGACCTCCCGCGTGCGGATCAAATCCACGAGCTGTGCGGTCGTCAGGAAGGGAATGTCCTGTTTATCCATCGTATTCTCCGCTCGGGACATCGCCCAGCTCCGACCCCGAAACTGCATCGGTTCTCGTAAGCACAGGCTACATGGTCACCCGTCACGCGTTGGGCGGGCGCATCGTGTGCCAGGGGGTGTGCTGCTCGTAGGCGTGGGCGACCTTCAGCACCGTCGATTCGTCGAAGGGGCGGCCGCCGATCTGCAGGCCAATGGGCAAGCCCTCGGAGTTAAAGCCGCAGTTGATGGAGATCGCAGGCGCGCCGGCGAGGTTGAAGGGACGGGTCATCACCGGGGGCGTGTCGCGGGCCATTTCCTTGGAGGTGATCACCTGATCCTGCCCGACGAGGGGCGCGCAGCTCTTGGAGGTAGGCAGGATGAGCACGTCATAGTTTTCGAGGGCGCCCAGCACTTCACGGCGGGTCAGCTCGCGGAGTTTCTGCACCTTGTAGTAGGCCTGGGCGGGCATGATGCTGCCGGTGAGCAGCCCGATCTGGTTGGAGTGTCCGAATTCGTGGAGCCGATCTCGGAGCCAGTCGCGGTAGGTCATGGACGCTTCGGTGTTGATGAGGACGGTGGCCAGCAGCCCACCATGGACGGTGAGGGGCAAGGACACCTCCTCTACCGTCGCGCCCAATTCCGCCATCACCGCTCCGGCGGAGACTATTCCGTCTCGGACTTCCGGGTCCGTGATATCGGAGTGGATGAGCTCTCGTATTGCTCCCACCCGCACACCCCGCAGGTCGCCACCCAGCGCTTCACGGTAGTCGGGGACGGGAGCGTCCCAGGTGTAGGGGTCCTTCGGATCGTGGCCGGCGATTGCGCCGAGGGTGATGGCCGCATCCTCCACCGTGCGGGAGATGGGACCAACCTGGTCCATTGACCAGGACCCGGGAGCCACCCCAAAACGGCTGACCCGCCCCCAGCTGGGGCGCAGGCCCACGATGCCGCACCAGGCCGCAGGGCGGCGAATGGAGCCGCCGGTGTCCTCGCCCAGGGATGTGGCGCATAGGAAAGCGGAGGTCGCCGAACCCGAGCCGCCGCTGGAGCCGCCGGTGAAGCGATCGAGATCCCAGGGGTTGCGGTTCAGGCCGTAGCGCTGGGATCCGCCAAGAGCAAACTCGGTCAGATTGGTCTTGCCCAGCACGACAGCGCCAGCCTGCTTCAGGTTGGCTATGGCCGTGGCGTCCTCGTCGGGGAAGAAGTCGGCCATCAGCCGGGAGCCCACGGTGGTGCGGATTCCCCTGGTCCAGATCTGGTCCTTGACGGCCACCGGGATGCCGTGCATCGGGCCGAGGTAGTTGCCCGATGCGATAGCCTGTTCAGCCGCCTCGGCTTCGGCCATCGCTTCGTTCCGGCTGACGGTTAGATAGGAATTGAACTTGAAGTTCAGGGCGTCGATGCGGTCAATGTAGGCGGCGGTCACCTCCACCGGCGACACTTCCCGCTGCCGGATGAGTTCGGAGAGTTGCGCCACGGACAGAAAAGGTATGTCCTGCTTGTCCATCAGGCCCTCCTGCGGCGACCGTTCGCCTGGTTCGATTTATTTCTTTGCAATACGGCGAGAGGCCCTAGTCCTTAAGGGCGGGGATGACCTCCTTGCCGAAGAGCTCCAGGGAGCGCATGGTGTCCTGGTGGGAGAGGGGACCGCCCTGGGCCTCCAGCAGCAGGGCGCCGATGCCCAGTTCCTCCTTGATGTAGCGCAGCTTCTTGATGACGGTGTCGGGACTGCCCACCACTAGGTGGTACTCGTCCTGAAGCTCCTGGTAGGACATCTGGTCCAGGGGCCTGTGGCGGCGAAGCGTGTTGGCGGCAGCACCGGCTGCGGAGAAGTATCCCGGGGGAGACCAGTATTCACGGGGACCCTTCAGCGGACCGCGCATCCTCCACAGAAACGCCTTGCCGGCTTCCTGCGCCTTTTCATCGGTCTCGTTGACATGGGCACAGATCATGAAGGCGAACTTCTCAGGGCCGGGTTCCCAGCCAGCCTCGTTGGCGTGCGTGCGATAGTTGGCGAAGAGGTTGCGGGCCTGGTCCATCCTGGTGAGGAATGCTGCATAGGTGTAGTGATTGTCGGCCGCCCACTTCACCGTCTCAGGACTGCCAGTGCCGGGCACCCAGCAGGGCGGATGTGGCTGCTGGAGGGGCAGCATCCACGGGTTGACGGCGCGGTAATGGTAGTGCTTGCCCTCCCAGCGGAAGGGTCCGGGGGTGGTCCACGTCTTCTTGATCAGGTCGTGGCATTCCTCGAAGCGCTCGCGGTTGTAGACCGGGTTGGTGTTGTTGGCCCAAGTCTCGATGCCGATGCCCCGCACGAAGCCTGAAATGATGCGCCCGCCGGATATAACGTCCAGCATGGCGATCTCCTCGGCGAGACGCACCGGGTTGTCTGAGGTGGGCAGCATGTTGCCCAGCATCAGGATCTTGGCCCGGTTGGTGACGCGGGCGAGGATGCCGCCGGTGATGTTGACCTCGACATCCATGCACGACGGTGTGTTGTGGTGCTCGTTGATCATCAGGCCGTCAAAACCCACATCCTCGGCGTGCTGGTACTCGTCGAGGTAGCGCTTGAAAAGGTCGTGGGCCGTGGAGGGGTCGAAATATGTGTTGGGGAAGGTCAGACGCATGGAGGGATAGTCGTCGACCTCGGACTCAGGGAAGGCGGGGTATGGAAACTCGGTGAAGTAGAAGACTTCAAAGGACATTTCGCGAACTCCGTTGGTTCTATTTTCTTTTCCGAATTGTACAGGCAGATCAGAGTGTCGGCGACGGGTTTGGACGGAAGGCGTTATTTCTGCGCCAGAAGCCAGTCCAGCAGGGCATTGGTGAAGGCGTCGCCGTAGCCGGGGCCGTGCCCGCTCCCTTCTCCTGCCCAGAGTTCGATGGAGACGCCCCCGGCGCATCCGGAGTCTAGGCGGTAGGCTTGAGTTTCGGCGCCTGGCACAAACTCGTCCAGGTCCATGCCGCCGTAGGCCTTGGGGTCCTCGGGCCATTCGCAGCCGGCGCGGCTGGCCCAGCGAACGACCATCTCTTCAGCACCGGCGTATGCCAGCGCATCTTTGTCCGATCCTCCCTGGACGCCGTCGAACTGCACCACCTTGTCGTCGGTGCCGTGGATGTGCAGCACGGATACCGGAGGCGCGCCTTTGCACGCTGCATCATCGACGTAGCTGGTGCCGGCCAGGCTCACAACGGCCCGGAGCCCGGGCAGGCCCTGGCATGCCATCCAATAGGACATGAACCCGCCATTGGAGTAGCCGAGAAAGTACACCGGACCGAATTCTTTCAGCATCCGGGCCTCAGCGACGACGTGGGACAGGTAGGCGAAGTCGTCAACGTCGGACTTGCCGACTTCGTAGCCAGGGCCAGCGGGGTTCCAGAAACGCCGGCCCTCTTCGTCCGTCGATCCGTTGGGCAGGATCAGCCCGAACCCGTCTGCGATAACTCGCTCGTGCAGGGGCAAGTAAAGGGCATGGTCGGCGGAGTTACCGCCGTATCCGTGAAGGGAAACGATCAGCGGGTTCCCCTCAATCGGCTCCAGGGGCATTAACAGTACCGCGTGTTCTTTCCGCTTGGGATGCTTGATGAAGTAGACCTCGCCGCCGGCTCCTTCGGCCAGTCTGACTGTGCGGTCGATTACGTCGCCTTCCAGCAATTCGAGGCGCTGTTCCATTCCCCTGGTCCACTTCTGGATAGAGGGCAGGACCAAACTCACCTGGGAGGCAACATTCTCCAATTCAAGCAGGCGCGATTCGAGGCCGTCGAGGCGTTCGCCAGTCTGGGCCTGACCTTCTTCAAGGGAGGCAAGCTGCTGTTCCTGAACTTCCTCGAAGTCAGCCACTTCCTCCTCGTGTTCCCTGGCGGCCGAGGCTGCCTCCTGGGCCTGAACGTAGTCGGCCTGTTCCTGGCGCAGCGAGGCAAGCTCGCTTCTCAGCTCTGCGTTTTCCTCCTGAAGCGCTTCCAGCGACTCTTCGAGGGAGTGAGCATTGGCTTCCAGGGTCAGCACCCTGTCGTCGGTGGCGGCGTCCGTTCCTCCGCCAACGCAGGCAGACAGGAAAGCGGCCAGCATGAAGCAGGCCGCTATCAGGCACAGGCACCGTGGAGTTCCGAGAATACCGAGGCCAGTCATAGGCTAGGCCAGAAACTCCAGCGCTGTCTTGACGAATTCGTCGGGCTTCTCCACCTGTGGAGAGTGCCCGCAATTTTCGATGACCACCAGCTCTGAGCCCGGGATGCTCTGCTGGAAGATGCTGCCACACTCCACCGGAACGATGCGGTCCTGTCGTCCCCAGACTATGCGGGTGGGTATATTTACGCGCTTGAGCAGCCCACCGGCGAGACGCGGGTCGTGCATGTAGGGCTTCCAGGTCAGACGGACAGCCATCTCGCGGTTCAGGTCGGCGGTGAGCTGCTCCTCGGGCGACAGCTCGCGGTTGTAGATGGCGTCGTAGTTCTCCACCTGGCTGGTGTCATGAAACTGCAGTTCCAGCACCTGGGCAGGGCTGATGATGAAGATGTCTGTGATCTCACCCTCGTTGGGCTTGACACCGGCGGCGCCCACCAGCATCAGCTTGCCGACAGCGTTGGAGCAGGTGGCCACCAGCTCGGCGGCAATCCAGCCACCCATGGAGAAGCCGATGGTGCGGACCCTTTCCAACCCCAGAGTTTCCAGGTACCAGGTGTAGAAGGCAGCCATGTCAGGGATGCTTTCCATCCACTCCGGCCGGGGCGACTTGCCGTAGCCGGGGTGCGAGGGATAGTAGACGGTGTAATGCTCGGCCAGGGCATCGGCGAAGCGAAGCCATCCACTGTTGCCGCCAGCTCCATGAAGCAGCAACAGCGGTTCGCCGCTGCCGCCCTTCAGCGTGTGGACTCCGATTCCGCCTACATCGACAATTTCCTCGGTAAACGCGGGCATCGCTCTATCTCCTTCGTGTCTTCATTGCTGTTTATTCCGTTGTAAGGGCGCACCGCGGTGCGCCCTCTTGAATCCTTTGATTTGCCGGTCCTGCTTACTGGGCCTTCTGGAACGGGTCGGTCAGCTCGAGCTCTTCGCCAATCTCGCGGAGAGCGGGCAAGACCTCTTCGCCCATCAGCCTCAGGCAGTTCATGGTGTCAGCGTGGGTGGTGTCGCCGTCGTTGGTCCAAACGCCCAGGATGCCCGGGCGCAACTGTCCGAGCACATCTCGCAGCTTGCGCACCACGGTCTCGGGACTGCCCACGATCCAGCGGTTGGAGGCCAGTATCTCGTCGTAGCTGGCGGTCTCCAGTCCCAGGCCGAGGAAGGGATCCTTTCGGACGCGGCCCTGGTAGCTGGCGATTCGGGGATCCTTCATGCTGCCGCTGTAGCCGATGGGCATCATGTAATCGCGGGGCATCGGCACCCGGCCCACGCCCACATTGCCTGTCAGGAAGCCCTTGGCGGACTCGTAAGCCTTCTCGTCGGTATCCTGAACGTGAATGCGGCAGAGATAGCCGAAGTTCTCCGGACCCGGCTCGTAGCCGTTCTCCCGAGCGGTCTCCGTGTAGATGTCCATCATGTCCTGGGTACCCTGGGGGTCGGTTTCCAGGTAGATGTAGGGGTAGCGCCGCTCGGCGGCCCAGACCAGGGTCTCGGGACTACCGAGGCCGGGAATCCAGACCGGCGGATGCGGCTGCTGGATGGGCCGCTCGAAGGGGTTGACCACCCGGAAGTGGTAGTGTTTGCCCTCCCAGCGGAAGGGGCCGGGCGTGGTCCAGGTCTTGATGAGCAGGTCGTGGGCCTCCTCGAACCGCTCGCGATTGAACAGCGGGTTCACGTTGGCCGCCAGGCTCTCAACGCCAGTGCCGCGAACGAAGCCGGACACCAGGCGACCGCCGGAAATCATGTCGATCTCGGCCAGCTCCTCGGCCAGACGCAGGGGGTTGTCGAACACTGGCAGGGGGTTTCCCAGCAGCACGATCTTGGGAGTCTTGGTGTTGCGGGCAAGGATGGCGGCCTCGAGGTTCATGGTGGCCCCGAGGCAGGTGGGGGTGTTGTGATGCTCGTTGAGCATCAGCCCGTCGAAGCCCACTTCCTCGCAATACTCGTACTCATCAAGGTATTCGTTGTACTGTCGCGAGCCAACCATGGGGTCGAAGTTGCTGTTGGAGAAGGTGAGACGCACGGCCTGGTTGGGGCTGTTGCGCACATCCTCTTCCGTATAGTTGGTATACGCCCGCTCGGTGAACCGCATCAGGAACATTGCATTCGTCTCCTTACGATCTCCCCACTCTCAATAAGGTTGGCTATGGGGGATCAGTGATCTTGCTGGGGACTTCTAAACCGGGATAAAGCTGCCTACTGCGCCGCAACCTATCCTACCCGCGCACCTTGCGAGGGTCAAGGAAGGCTGAGCGTGGCCAGCGGTCCGAGGACGTGGGCCGCTGTGTGCTATATTGAAGGCACTAATCCGCAGCGGAAGGCCGGCCCACATGGCCTGGTCGTATTAACCCGCGAAGCACTGTTGAGGTATCTGTCTATGCCCAAAGTTCTGGTATCAGACCCCATTGGTCCCGAAGGTGTTTCCCTTCTCGAAAGCGGGGCCGATGTTGACGTGAAGACGGGTATGAAGCCCGATGAGCTGCTACAGACCGTGGGGGGCTATGAGGCCCTGGTGGTTCGCAGCGAGACCAAGGTGAACCGGGAGGTGGTTGAAGCTGGAAAGAAGCTGCAGGTCATCGCCCGAGCCGGTATCGGGGTGGACAACATCGACCTGGAAGCCGCCACAGGCGCGGGGATCGCGGTTGTCAACGCACCCACCGGGAATACGGTGGCCGCCGCGGAGCACACCGTTGCCCTGATGCTCGCGCTGGCCCGCAACGTTCCGGGCGCTCACCAATCCCTGCAGTCGGGCCAGTGGCGACGGAGCGCTTTCATGGGCGTGGAAGTTCGCGACAAGACCCTCGGCATTTGCGGCCTGGGTAGAGTCGGCACGGAGGTGGCCCGGCGAGCGCAGGCCTTTGGCATGCGGCTGGTGGGTTACGACCCCTTCGTGGCCCCCGACTACGCGCGGCGCATCGGCGTGGAGCTGCTGTCGCTGGATGACCTGCTGGCCGAATCTGATTTTGTGACGCTGCACACCCCGCTAACCGAAGGCACCCGCGGAATGCTGGGCATGAAACAGGTGGAGAACATCAAGCCGGGCGCCCGCGTCATCAACGTGGCCCGGGGCGAGCTGGTGGACGAGGCTGCGCTCCTGTCCGGCCTGGAGTCCGGCCAGCTGGCCGGTGTGGCGCTGGACGTGTTCGCCAAGGAACCGCCCGATCCCAGCCCCCTGCTGGAGCATCCCAAGGCCATCGTCACCCCACACCTGGGCGCGTCCACCAGGGAGGCGCAACGCGAGGTCGCCATTGAGGCCGCGGAGCAGGTGCTGGCGGTCCTGAAGGGGGAGCCGGCCCGAAACACGGTCAACGCCCCCTTCGTGGCTCCGGAGGTCCACGAGGTCCTGGCGCCGTACGTTCCGGCAGCGTCGATGGTCGGCAAGCTGCTGGGAGTCCTGTCGGAGGGACAGGTGACGGGTGTGACCGTCAGCTACGAGGGTGAAATCGCCCATCACGATTGCCGGATGCTGCAGGCCGCGGTGCTGGCCGGGCTTCTGGGGCCAGTGAGCACAGTGAACGTGAACCTGATCAACGCTCCGGTGCTGGCACGCGATCGGGGTTGGAGCGTCACCGAGCAGAGCAACCGAGTCTCGCGGGAGTACGCCAGCCTAATATCAGCGACTCTCCAGACATCCATCGGTAGCCTGACCCTGGCCGCCACTTCCATGCGCAACGAGACTCATATCGTGAAGTTCAACGACTACTGGATGGACATCGTTCCCAACACGCCCTACCTGCTGTTCGTGGACAACCGCGACCAGCCCGGGTCCATCGGCGCAGTGGGCACCATCGCGGGGCGCCACAACATCAATATCAGCTTCATGGGCGTGGGCCGCATAGGGATCCGGGGCCAGGCCATGATGGTCATCGGCCTCGACGACCCGGTGCCACCTCACGTGATGGAGGAAATCCGGGCGCTGTCCCACATTGAAAGCGCCCGGCTGGCGACGTTGGAGGGGTGAGTTACGACTTGCCCAACGGATGCTGCTGAACAGAAATAAACCGGCTGGCAGCAGAACGCAGGGGCCCCGGTGTGCTCCCTGCGCAAATAGGCGCTATTGCGGAGCGTATTCCCGGGAGTCCCTGTCGCGAGCCTTGCGTGCGTGGAAATCGCTGCGCTCCTGGCGAGATGAGTCGATAGCACCGTGACACCCGGCACACCTCCGCCTCCTGAGCTCACTGCCACTTCGGGTAAAGCTCCTACCCTTCGCAATCTCTTGCACGCACCCACCGTGGGGCTGATGCCAGAGGCCACAGCTAAACCATCTGTATCTGCAGAGAGCACTTATACCGCCGTAAGCAGCGGTGCATTTCACGCCTGTGCGCTACAAGTGGATGGAGCCGCAGTCTGCTGAAAACTGGACAAGTCGGGGCGGTCTTCACCCCTAGTCAATGATGGTTTTGCGGCCATTGATAGCGGCGACTCTCACACCTGCGCTTTGGTTAGTGACGGCACTACCGATTGCTGGGGCTGGGGTGATTTTGGACAGGCATCGCCGCCGTGATGAGGGCCAGGTACTGTCCATCGCCACCTGGCCTCTTGTGTACCAGAAGCATCCTCCCAACCGCTTGACGTGTTTACTTACAATATTTAGGAGGCAGGTAAGAAGCGGGCGATGATAGTGAAGACAACCTCGAAACGCCAAGTAACCTTCTTGGCTCACGTCCTCGAGGCCATGGGCGTCGGGCCGGGCGACCACCTCGAAATTCAGGAGAGTCCCGATGGATTCTTGCTGAAACCCAGGCGTATAGACCATTCGCGACTTGCTCCTCTCAGGCACCTGATACCGGATGATTGCCCGCCTTTCGACATCAGGAAATTCCGGGATGGAACCCATGACTCTTCGCTACGGGACTGATACATCTCTGCTGGTCAGTTTCCTTACCGGACTGCCGGAACCGGAATATCAGAAGTGTCACCGGGAACTTACCCGGATGGTGGACGAGGACAACGCAGAGTTATATGCGTCCAACCAGGTCATCGGCGAAGCCGACATCGCAGTGCAGCACCATTACGGCGTGAGCAAGTCCGCCCTGCTGGCCGTACTCATTTCAGGACTGATTGCCCCGCTGAACGGCCTTCCAGTACTGAATGCCCTCCAGGAGACCGGCGGAGCGGGACTAATTGACAGGCTGATTGCTGAAGACTACTCCCGAACAGTATCGGAAACGCTGACCCTGGACCGTTGAATGGCAGCCCTGCCACGAATCAGAGGGGTTTAAATAAGACTGGAAAGACTTCCCCCGGCAACCCGTTTCTGCCTATTGGAACGCTGGCCGATGCCAACGCTGCCGCATTTGGACAGCGCAATGGCATTTCGCCCTTGCCAAGTCCGATAGAACATCTCTAACATGATTCTTGGGCGCCCCCGCTGGCCGAGACCGGCGTCTCCTTCATTCCGCCCAACCCTGGACAGGCAAGCCGGCATGGTGGGAAATGACTGGATATGACCGGAAAATAAATTTTTCGTCCAACCACCCATAAACCAGCAGATATAGCGGAGCTTGGGACCACACATGCGATTACCCTGCCGCCAACACAGGGCATACTGGGTAGCATAGCCGCAGGATAGCTTGAGAGCAGCACAAGGAGGAACGCCGTGGGAGACAAGATTGGAATCATGGGCGCGGGCGCGCTGGGCAGTTACGTGGGCGCATTCCTGTCCCGCGAGGGGGAGGACGTGACCTTTGTCGACATGTGGCCGGAGCACGTGGAGAAAATGCGGGCCGACGGTCTGCACGTCACCGGGAGCCAGGGGCCTTTCACCGTGCCGGTCAAGGCAATGCACCTGACCGACGCCCAGGGCATCACCGAGCCTTTCGACTACGTCTTCGTTGCCGTCAAGTCCTATGACACGGAGTGGGCCACGCACTTCATCAAGCGCTACGTGAAGGACGACGGGTTCTTCGTAGCCCTCCAGAACTGCTGGAACGATGTGATCATCGCCGGCATCGTGGGTGAGGATCGCACAATGGGCTGCATCGCCTCGCACATCGAGGTGGCGCTGTGGGAGCCGGGTCATGTGACGCGGGGCGGAGCCGTGGGCCGCGACCATGGCCACCATGTGTTCCGGGTAGGCGAATACAACGAGCGACTATCGCCACGATCGGGCAAGATCGCGGCGATGCTGGACTGCATCGACGGTTCATATCCCACCGACAACCTGTGGGGCCAGCGATGGGCGAAACTGTGCCAGAACGGCATGGGCAACGCCATATCGGCGTCCTCGGGCCTGGGGTCGCAGGAGATGGCAGATGACCCACGGTGCCGGATGATCCGCATACAGTTATGCAAGGAAGGGGCACAGGTGGGCCTCGCCATGGGGCTGGACGTGGTGGACATCAACGGACTGCCCGCCCAGACCTGGGCCGACGCCGACAAGGGCGATGTGTTCGAGGAACTTGACGGCTTCCTGGCGGCGCGCGGCGGCCGGGTCAACTGGCTGGCCTCGATGGCGCAGGATGTGTACAAGGGCCGACGGTCCGAGATCGATTTCATGAACGGCCTGATAGCGTCCAAAGGCCGCGAGGTTGGAGTCCCCACGCCTTTCAACGACGCGGTCATCGAGGCTATGCGCGCGGTGGATTCGCGCGTTTTGCCGCAGGAGCCTGAGCACGTCGACCGGGTGCTGCGGGCTGCCGGGCGGTGAGCAGCAGCGAGCAGCGGAATTTCCGATATCAGAGGACTTTGACTGCTGGGTTCTTGATGTAAGACCAGCTTGTAAGCCCCCACTCATCAAGCAGGAGCGCAGCGATGTTCATCAAGGTGGAACCGGCCGAGTTCTTCATGTACCGGGTGATCCTGGTGTTCGACCTGGAGAACCCCAACTCGGAAGACCAGGAAGCGCGGGATTATATGACCGAGTGGGAGCTGGAACCGAAGTACCAGTGGACCGGCGACTTCGAGGGAAGCAACAGCGAAATCATGCAGTTCGGTGGCTGCTACCTCGGCAGGCACCTGGGCAAGATATCGGAGATACAGCGCAGCCACGTGGAACGGGAAATCATCACCGCAGAAATCGCCCAGCTTATCGACGATCCGGAGCAGCCGGTCGCCATCCCGGATGCAATGCGCGAAGAGGCCCTCCAACAGCTGGTGGCGGCGTTCAATGTGCCCGACGTCTTTCAGCCCAACGATGATGGCCTTCTGGAAGCGGTACTGGACGCCGGAGCCGTGCGCAAGGCCGCAGAGGAACTGGTCGCCGCAGCCGGAGCCTGACCCCTGCCGCAGTCCATCCTTCGATAGGCTCTGGATGAGCGTCAGTTGGACCGGAAGGAACGAGGTTGGGTAGGCTCTCTCGCTTACGACAAGAGCCCCGCCGTATTACCGGCGGGGCTTTCGCGTTCGATTGGAGCGGGTGATGGGAATCGAACCCACGTGACTAGCTTGGAAGGCTAGAGCTCTACCATTGAGCTACACCCGCTGGCTTGTGTGCAGGAAATCCGGTTCCACGCAGTTCAATTATATCCCTTGCCGGACGACCCTGCCAGATGCGATGCATCTTCGGCAGGGTTCCGAATCAGGTGGCGCCATTGACGAAAGACAGGGGGTCGGGTTCCCTTCCCGACTGCGTCGAGGATCTGCAGCCCCGATTGGTTCGAGATTCGCGGCCTGAGCAGGAATGACGACAAGGGCAAGGGGGAGTGGCGGATGGTTGTTGTGGTGCAGACAACCTGAATTGGAATGCTGTGTGCGTATCTAATCGTCGCTGCTGGTGGGGGCGACCTCCGCGCTCTTATCCACTACCACGTCCGCCGCGTCCTGCGGGGCTCCATCCTGGGGGGGCCGGTTTCCGTCCTGACCTTCCCTGCGGTATTCCGGAGAACGGGCGGGCGCGCCGAAACTCAGCCGTTCCCGCAATTGGTACACCACCCGATCAACTTCATAGTCCGGCGTGCGGTAGCGGGACAGAGCATGGCGCAGCACCTCCAGGCCGGCTTCCATCTCCGGCCACACCACTTCCTGGACGCCCATATGTTGCAGGTCCTCGCCCTCGGTGCGCGCTCGGACACGGGCCACGATGTCCAGGGTTGGCTGGAGATCCAGGGCGTGCTGAGCGGTAAGCTCCACCGAAACCGGATCGCCGGTGGTGATCACCAGAAGACCGGCCTGGGGTACCCGGGCCGCCCGCAGGACCTCTGCCCTGTCGGCGGAGCCCTGAACGGTCCGGTATCCGCATATACGCCATTCGGCAAGGGTGCGTTGGTCCAGGTCCACCGCAACAAAGGGCACTTTGTGTTCGTGTAGTTCGCGGGCCACCATCGACCCCACCTGCCCCAGGCCGCAGATCACCACGTGGCCGAATAGCTGCCGTGGCCGTTCCTCACCGTGAGGGTCCCCTATCCGATAGGGTCGCAACACCCGGAAACGGTTGCTGAGTTTCACTATCAGCTTCGAGGCGTTGCTGATTACCGGCGGCCCAGCGGCCATAGTCAGCACGGCGGATACCACTATCAGAGAGTAGAAGTCGTTATCAACCACCCCCAGGGTCAGCGCACTGGCCACCAGTATGAAGCTGAACTCGCCAATCTGGCCCAGGCCCATTCCCGTCAGAAGCGCCGTGCTGGGGAGGTATCCTGCCAAGCGCACGATGAGCGAGGTAACCGCGAACTTGATCGCCACCACCGCCCCCACTATCGCCAACACCATCGCATAGTTGTCGATTACGAACACCGGATCGGTCAGCAGGCCCAGAGAGGCGAAGAACAACACGCCGAACACATCCCGCAGGGGTGCGATTTCAGCCAAAGCCCAGTGTCCGACATCGGACTCGCTGAGAAGTAGCCCGGCCACAAAGGCCCCCAGCGCCGCCGACAAGCCAACCTGGTGAGTAAGGGCGGCGATGGCGAAGGCAGTGGCCACGACCATCAGCACGAACATTTCCCGCGAGCCCATGACGGTGATCTTGCTCATCGCCCACGGCACTATCTTCATGCCCAGCAGAGCGACTCCGCCAATGACAATCGCCGCCTTGAGCACCCCCAGGCCGACTTCCGTCAGAACCGAGGTGGGCCCGCCGCTGCCGTCCAGCGCAGGCAGCATGGCGATCATTGGAATGAACATCAGGTCCTGCAGGAGCAGGAAGCCGGTCATGAGCCGGCCCTGAAGGCTGTTCAGCTCGCCCAGATCCGACAGTGTCTTCAGCACCACCATGGTGCTGCTGAGTGCGCCCACCATACCCAGGATTACGGCGGTGGTCAGATCGAAGCCCAGCGCGATTCCCACGGGCGTAATCAGGAGTGCGCATAATATAATCTGCGCCAACCCTCCGAAGACGATGACCCTCCCAAGGCTCATCAGCTCGCGGAAGGAAATCTCGATGCCGATGGCGAAAACCAGCAGCACCACACCAAGCTCAGCCAGGGTGTGCACCGTTGCTTCATCGGCTACAGTGGCGAAATCCAGCCAGTCGGCGTCCACCCGACCAAGACCATAGGGGCCGATGAGCATACCCACGGCCAGGTAACCCAGCACCGGCGGCAGGTGAATAAGGCGCGCAAGGAATCCGCCGACGAAAGCGGCGCAGACCACCGTCACCAAGTCTACGAACAGGTGATCATCAAGCCCGTGCAAGGCCTATAACTCCGATCCTTTCTGCCAAAGCCCACCTTCAGGCAATAGAGGCTATTATAAGATCGTAATTGCCAGGCTTCAGAGAATGCACCCGTTCCCATCACAGCAACTCGCTTCTCGGAAGCCGCGCGACGAAGATCCACAATGTATCGCAATGATACTACACTACAAATCACCCGGAGGAGAAAGACAATGCCCGTAGAACGAAAGAATTACGACATTGCACCAGCAGGCCCAACGTACAGCCGCGGTACGCGCGCAGGCAACATGCTGTTCGTTTCAGGATGCACGGCCCGCGGTTCCGAAGCCCAGGGGAAGCCCCTGATGGATCAGCTGGACGAGACGCTGAGGCGCGTGGTGGGTGTGGTGAGGGCCGAGGGCGGTTCGCCCGGAGATATAGCAAAGATCACATGCTTTGTGACCAACATAGCCGACTGGCAGAACAATCCGGAAGAGCAGGCCGAACTGTTTGCGAAGCACTTCGAAGGAATGTACCCTGCAAACTCCCTGATCGAGATCACCGCCCTTGCCGAGCCGGGCCTGGACGTGGAAATCGAAGCAATAGCCGTGCTAGGATAGAGGTAGCACGACGACCCTGCGGTCAGTCGCCGCCGAGTCGCCGCAGCTCCTCTTCCAACTCGCGGACTCGGGCCTCGGCGTGGTCGGCGCGGGCTCGTTCGTCCTCGAAGGTGGTGATGTGCCTGCCTGTTGCCGGGTCATGCCACCAGAGCCGACCCTGCTCCCAGCGGATGTGCAGGTTCAGAACCTCGCTGAAGCCCTGCAATGAGCCGTCGGGGGATTCCTCTATGGCTATGGGTTGGTACAATCCGTTTACCAGCCGGTCTGCGGCCAGGCGGGTGAGATGGAACTCACCCGTCTCATCAAAACGCCAATATTCGGAGACTCCCAAGGCTTCGTAGTCGCGGCGTTTGGGGCCAGTGTCCTCCTCTCCAGTGCTTCGGGAGGCTATTTCCAGCACGAAGTCGGGCGGTTGCCCTGCTCCGAGATGATGTATCCGTTGCTCTCGCGGTAAAGGCCGGGGTTTACGCCAAAAGCAATCATCAAGTCAGGGTATCGCCTTGGAGAACCGCTGGGCAAGAGTTCCGGCAGCATAGTGATATATCGCTCGACAGCTACGAGGGTAGCTTCGGTATTGCCAAAGCGCTGGGCAAGGTGATGAGTATTCCCGGGTTAGTGAAGGTGCAACGCGGAGGTCATTTTCTCGTCCGGTCCGCGTTCCGGGGGCTCAGGCAGGCGAACCTGCCCTCAGGGATGCGGGTACTTGGCGGCAGTGTGACGTCTGGTCATACTGGGCCTCTGGCGTCTTGCTGTGTTGGCCGGTTTCCGGCCTGATCGAGAGAATTAAGAGCGAGTTGCGTCACTGCGAAGCCTTGCCGTCGGAGATCCAGCGGCGAATGTTGTCCGGGCTCAGGGGCATGGTATTAACCTGCACCCCGAAAGGCGAGAGGGCATTCGCGACGGCGTTGCCCAGCGCAGCACCAGTGGCGAGGATTGCACCCTCGCCCGCGCCTTTGACTCCCAGCGGGTTCAGGGGCGACGGCGCGTCTTCGGTAATCACGGTCTCTATGTTCGGTATGTCCTGGCTCGTGGGCAGCAGGTAGTCCATCAACGAGCCGGACAGCAACTGTCCGCCCGCGTCGTAGACAAGCTCCTCCAGCATCGCGCCGCCAATGCCCTGGGCCGCCCCACCCACCGACTGTCCGTGCATGGTCAGAGGGTTGATGCACCGTCCCACATCCTCAACCACGACATAGCGCAGGACCTCCATCCTGCCTGTCTCTGGGTCCACCGCCACGTGGGCAGCGTGGCTGCCGTAGGAGTAGGTCCACTCTTCTATGCGGAAGTATTCGGTAGCGTCGAGTGCCGAATCCTCTGCTCCAGAGGAAGGGTCATCGAAGCGTCGCTGAGACTCGGCAAGAGCGGCGACCTGCTGGAATGTCAGCGTCGACTGGCTGGCCGCTGAATCCCGGAATACAACCACACCGTGCTGAATATCGAGGGCTTCGGGCGCGGTGTCGAGGTAACTGGCGGCCAGCGACAGTATCCGCGCCCGAAGGGTCTGGCACGACATGTGGATGGCGCTGCCTGCCATCACAGAGGCACGGCTGCCGAAGGTGCCGATGCTGGCCGGAATGTAGTCGGTGCTCCCGTGGAATATGCTGACGTCCTCAAAGGGGACGCTCAGGGAATCGGCGCATATCTGGGCCATAACAGTTTCGTGTCCCTGACCCATCGTGGTGATGCCGAGATACACTTCCACCATGCCGTCGTCGGTCACCAGCACTCGCGCGCCCTCGAAGGGGCCGAATCCCGTGGGTTCCACGTAGGAGGCGATGCCGACTCCGTGGTAGCGGCCATGCTCGTCGGGTCCCTGCCGGGCGGCCAGTTCGTCGTAGCCGATCCGTTCCAGCGCCAGGTTGAAAGCGCTGGGGTAATCACCGCTGTCGTAGACGGTGTTTCGGCCATCCAGGCGCGTCACGCCGACTGTGTAGGGCATCTCGCTGGCCTGTATCAGGTTGCGTCGCCGCAGTTCTGCCGGGTCTATGGCGAGGTCGGCTGCCGCCAGATCCAGCATACGCTCGCGAATGAAAGTACCTTCGAAGAAGCCGGGGGCGCGGTAGGTGCCAGCGCCCATCTTGTTGGTCATCACGCAGTTGACCGAAGCGTGGAAGTTGGGGACGCGGTAGGGGCCGGTCATCATCACAGCGGTGAGGGCCGGGACCACGCTGCCGTGGGTGCGAACGTATGCGCCCATGTCGCCGTAAACGGTGGTGCGCAGTCCCAGCAATGTGCCATCGCTGCGGGCGGCCAGCTCAACCTGGCACAGTACCTCGCGTGAATGGTTGGCCGATGCCAGGTGCTCCACCCGGTCTTCAACCCACTTGACCGGACGGCCCAGCCTGAAGGAAGCGAAGGGTATCAGGAAGTCCTCGGCGTAGAACTCGCCGCGCACACCGAAGCCGCCGCCCACATCCGGCTCGATGAAGTGGATTCGCTCCTCTTCGATCTCCAGGTGTCGGGCTAGTATGGCGCGGTTGGTGTGCGAGACCTTGGTTGGCCCCCAAACCCGCAGGTGGCCGTCGTCTTCGTCGTAGCTGGCAACCAGTCCGCGGGTCTCCATTGGGTTGGCGGTATGGCGGTTGGTATGGAATTCCTCTTTGCGGACGTAATCCGCCTCGGCAAAGGCCGAGTCGACGTCGCCAACGTTGATTTCCGCGGAGCCTGCCAGGTTGGTGCCGTTGGCGGGATGCACCACCACAGCGTCGGTGAGCGCGTCAGCGACGGTGGTAACGGCGGGCAGGGGCTCGTAGTCGACCACAATGACATCCAGGGCATCCTCGGCCAGGTAGCGGCTCTCTGCCACGACCACGGCCACGGCCTCCCCGGCATGGCGGACGGTGTCGGGGGAAAGAGGAGTCTGCAGGTAGCTGTCCAGCCCTGGCAGGGGGAACACGCGCATGGGGATTGGCTTGGATAGCTCCGCCATATCGGCGTAGGTGAACACTGCGGTGACGCCTTCGAGAGCCAGGGCAGAAGAAGTGTCGATGCCTCTGATCCGTGCATGGCCGTGAGGGCTGCGCAGAACGGCGGCGTGGACCATGCCCGGCAGGTGCACGTCGTCCAGGTATTGGCCCTTTCCGGTTACGAAGCGCACATCCTCGCGCCGTCGAATCGGCGCGCCGATGTAGGATTGTCCGGCATCAGGCATAGCCATCGGTTGAGCGGTCACTGCAACACCCCATCCTTATGTCCAGGTAGGCGAATTATACTCCGGCGTCGGCAGACTGCGATGGCCGACTGTGCTCAACAGGATGCCGTTCCACAACAACGCGGCCCCGTTCCACGCCCAGACGCATGCGCTCGTATTCGGAAGAGAATTCTGCGCCGGCTATCAGTATGAGACCGGAGAAGTAAGTCCAGGCCAGCAGGATCATCACCGATGCAAGGGATCCATAGACGCGTTCGTAATCGGCGAAGTTCTCCATGTAGTACACAAAGATTGACTTGAAGACCTCAAACAGGACTGCGCCAAGCAATGCTCCCGGCCAGACGTAACGCCAGTAAGTCTTGGTGTTGGGAAGGAACTTGTAGATCAGGAGGAAGATGGAAAGGGTGAACAGGAATGGCAGCGGCCGGGTGATGATGTTGATGGCGTCGTTGTCCAGAAATTCCACTCGACCTATCACCGGGACGTCATGGCTGGCCAGGATATGCAGCGATGCGGTGGTGCCGATGGACATCAGGAAAAGAGGCGCCACGCTGAACGCCATCAGGATGTGGCGGAGCTTGTCGATGTAGAAGGGGCGGTCCTGGTGTATGTCCCATGCCCGATTGACCACTCGGGTGATGGCCCCGAAAAGGAGGCTAGCCGACCAGAACAGGCCCAGGAAACTGACAATGCCGAGGAATCCGCGAATACCACCCGTGGCGTTGATGTTGGCGGCAAGCAGCTCCTTGGAACCTGGGATATAGGACTGTAAGAAGGTGATGACCTCCCCTTCCAACGCCTCGGAATCCAGTATGAGTCCCAGCAGGCTGATCAGTCCCACGGTGAGCGGGAAGAGGGAGAGCATGGCGTAGTAGGCCACTCCCGCCGCCATGTGCGTCGCGTCGTCGGCGCTCATCTCACGCACCGTACGGTGGACCAGGTGCAAGATGGGAATGGCGTCGAGCCTCCGTCCCAGACTGCGTACGCGCACACGGATTCGCAGGACCCTGCGGTTGCGCACCACTCGCGTCTGTACACGGTCAGCAGGGGCGGTAAGCGTTGACCTGATGCGATTTGGGACTTGTTGCATAGGTCAATTATAGCTGGGAGAATCCAGCAGCAAGAAGAGAGGATCTTCTCTGGAAAGACGATGTCAGCGCAGTCGCTGTTTCTTGTTCCTCCGCTTGAAGCGGGCTGAGGATTCTGCGCTCCCACGGCGCAGGCCCTGACGCAACCGCTCGTATTCAGAGGTGAATTCGGCGCCTATTATCAGGATAAAGCCCGAGAGATAGACCCAAGCCAGCAGGACGATCACGGAAGCCAGTGAACCATAAATCATTTCGTAGGCGCCGAAGGCTTCCAGATAGAAGACAAAACCGCTCTTGCCCATCTCAAACAGTATTGCGGCCAACATGGCCCCTGGCCAGACGAAGCGCCACTGGGTCCTGGTATGGGGGGCAAACTTATAGATCAGAAGAAAGATGGTCAGCGAGAAGAAAAAGGGTAGCGGGCGGACCAGGGCGTTAAAGCCATTATGCTCAAGGAAAGCCAGCCGTCCCAGCCACGGGATATCGTCGTTTCCCAGCACCTGCAGGCCCGTAGTTGTTACCACGGACAACACCATCAGCGGGGCTACGCTCAGGGCCATGAGGATATGGCGCGGCTTCTCTACGTAAAAGGGAGGGTCGTGTTCGATGTCCCATGCCCTGTTGACCGCCCTGGTGATTGCTCCGAACAACAGGCTGGAGGTCCAGACCAGCCCGAGTACGCTCACCACTCCGAGGATTCCCCGTATGTTGCTCACGGCTTCGACGTTAGCCGTCACGATGTCATGCGATCCGGGCAGGTAGGTATGAAAGAACTGGTGAAGCTCCCTCTCCACGACCTCAGATTCGAGGATCAGGCTGAACAGGCTGACCAGCGCAATGGCCATGGGGAAGAGGGAGAGAAGCGAGTAGTAGGCGATGGACGCGGCTAGGTCCACCACATGGTCGTCTCCCAACTCAAGCCAGGTGCGCCGTATGAGTTCCAGCGTGGGCACCCTCCGCACGCGACTGGTCAGCAACCGAGAGCGTGCTCTCAGGCGCAAGGGGTAGGGCAGAATGGATGCAACCTTACCCCCGCGGAGGGAAAGAGGGGAGCGAATTGCTCGCCCTATCTGGCTAATTTGCGCCGGAAAAAACAACATTACATAGATATTATAAGACATAAAAAAGGGAGGCTCTTCAATAGAGCCCCCCAGGAAGCGCTTTCCGTCCGGCGGCGCCACTGCGGTCGCTCCTGCTACCAAGGCCAGTCGGGCCGACTGGCAATGTTGCCCGACCCTGGCCGATGCGTCAGGACCGGTTACGGCCACTCCTGTTATCGTCGCGGAATGGAGCGCGAAGGGTAACGGAGACGCCATTCACGACCCCGCCCGCGGCGCATTTGGCGAAGGGCGCGTTGCGTGTCTTCCTCGCTCAGCGTGGACTTTGGCCGCAGGAACCCCAGAATATTTGCCCGCCTAGACTATAAGACTAATTAACACGCTTGCTATGCCGAGGTACAGCAGGAACCCGAAAACGTCTGTGAAGGTAGTGACCACGATAGCTGAAGCCACCGCTGGGTCAATCCCGACACGGCGCAGGAAGAGTGGAACGCCTGCGCCGACGGTCCCCGCGATTATCATGTTCCCCAGCATGGCCGCACCAAGCACCAACCCCAGCCCCAGGTTCTTCTGCCATATGATCGCGATGACTGCTACGAGCACGCCCAGCCAGACGCCGTGGAGCAATCCCAGGAGGGCCTCCCGCGTCAGCAGCCGCCAAGCGTTGATTCCCACCAGTTGCCCCAGCGCCATGGCCCTCACTATCAGTGTCAGTGTCTGGGTGCCTCCTATGCCCCCCTGCCCAGCCACCACCGGCAGAAAAGCGGCCAGCACCACCAGTTCCGCCAGTGTGGACTCGAAGAGGGCGATCATCCAGGCAGCAAGGAACGTCGTACCCAGGTTCACCGTGAGCCAGGGCAGTCGGGTGCGGATGGAGTTCAGCACTGGCCCGTCGGCGGTTTCCCCCGCTACGCTGGCCACCTGTAGCATCTGGCGGGTGTCGTTTTCTACCATCGCACTCAGCAGGAATTCGCCGGGAATGACTCCGACCAACTTTTCCTCGTCAATGACCGGAAGCTGCGTCAGGTTGTAGTGCCGGCGCAGGCGGGCGCACTCCTCCCCGGAGGTGTCAACTGCAACCTGGGCCTCCACAGGTGAGGCGATGCTCCGGACTGGCGTGTCGTGCCGCGCCAGGGCCAGGTCCACCATGTTCAACTGTCCGGCCAACTGACCTTCTCCGTCCAGAACAAAAACATGAGTGAACTGATGGCGCACCCCTTCCAGGGCTCGCAGGCCATCCAGCGCAGATTCAGCCTGGTCATCCAGGTTAACGGTGGGATACTGAACAACCATCAGCGCCCCGGCCGTGTTGGGCTGATGCTCCAGAAGTTCCTGGTCGGGCAGAGGTTGTTCCAGGGATTCCGCCACCTGCCGAGCCTGTCGGGTGGGCAGTCGCAGGAGCGCCTCCATGGCCTCATGGGGGCGCACCTCATTGAGAACAAGAGACAGCAAGCGCGTGCCGACCCGGGCCGAGAGACGCCCAGCTTCCACGGGGTTCATCTGCCGCAGGATCCAGGTGAGGGTCTCGGGAGGCATCACCTGTACCAGGATGTTCCTGCTGGTGCGCGGCAACGCCCCAATTATGGTGCCGATATCGGCAGGATGGAGATGCCTGACCAGTTCCCAGGCGTGATGTTCTTCCCCTCTCCCGATCAAAAGCTGAACTTCAGAGGCGATATCCCCCGCCCGGTCGCGGGATATCACTTGCCGTTGATCACCTATCGGCGATTGCATGACCAATTACTCACTGTCGTTATTAAATACAATGGCGGGGGTGGCCATGAGGCCAGCCCCCGCCGCCGCGCAGAGCTTGAAGGAAGAGAATACCGTTCTCTTATGCGCCGTCTCGTCTCTCTCCGTTCCCCTGCTGCGCAGCCCGGAATGGAGCGCGAAGGGTAATGGAGACGCCATTCACGACCCCGCTCACGGTGCCGGTGACGGTGTTGGTGGTGGTCTCACCAAAGGAGCCGGCAGCGCTTACGGCGCCGTTGGCCGCAGCGGATGCTGCATCCTCGGCACGAACGCCCACTCGTTTGGCCGCCTCGATGGACTCCTCAACTGCGTTTAGAGCAACGGAACCAACATCTCCGCCGACTTCGGCTGTACCCTTGACAAGGCCGCGAGTCGTATCTTCGATAGCCTGCAGTACGCTGCCGCCGATCTGGTTGGCGCCGTCCACCGCGCCGTCGATGGAGTCGCGGGCGGTGGCTCCCAAGTCGCCTCCGATGTCCCGCGTGCCATGGATGGCGCCTCGCGCCGCGCTGAATGCAGCATCCTGCATGCGCACGGTGACGCTGCCCGTGGCCTCGATGGCTCCCTCGACCGCGTTGCGGGTGACCGAGGCCACGTCGCCTCCCACGTCGGAAGCACCCTGAATCAGGCCGCGCGTGCTGTCTTCCACGGCCTGGAGTACGTTGCCGCCAACCTCTGCGGTGCCAGTAACCACGCCCTTGGCGGAGTCGCGGGCCGTCGTTCCCAGGTCGCCGCCCACATCCCTGGTGCCCTGGATGGCGCCGCGAGTTACGCTGAAGGCCGCGTCTTCCGCCCTCAGGCCGACGCTCTTGGTAGTCTCCAGGGTGCCCTCCACGGCGCTTCGGGCTACGGTAGCCACGTCGCCCCCCACTTCGCTGGTACCCTGGATGGCGGCCCGCACCGTGTCGCTGCATGTGCCGACGGTTACTGTGGCGACCTCACCCACACCGCGAATGATGCCGATGACCGCGCCCTTTGCCGTGGAGCCGAGTTCAGCGCCCACGCCTCCGGTGGCCTGAATGGTGCCTTTCATCACATCGGCCACCAGGACCTGGAATTCTGTGATCGCATCGCGGGATCCCGAGAACGCTCCCACCGTGGCGTTCCGGGCCGCGGTTATGGTGCCTTCGACCACGCTGCCAGCCCCGCTGATGGTGCCGGTTATGGAGTCTCTTATCGTCCTGCCAATGTTTCCCAGTACCACAGTCAACCTCCTCATTTCGATAAGCACCCGGATACATCAATAATCCCGGGTATGATCTGCAATACAGTATACTCGATACTACCTATTGCAGAGCGCGACGGTGCCTTGAGCGACCCAACCCCTGCGGTTACACTTTGCAATTAGGAAACAAATAGGCGCCAATTCGCACGCCCCTATGGGTGAAGGCATTGACGCATCTTTCGCCGGAGCAGGAAAGAGGAGAACGGCATGGCCAGCAAGGACAAGCAGCAATGGCAGGAAGACACCCTGGAGCCGGCTGTAGCCCGCTTTCCGGAGCGGCGATCGTCCTTTGAGACCGACAGCGGCATCCCCATTGACTCGCTTTACGTTCCCGACGATCTGACGCATCAAGGACATGACTACCTAGACAACGTGGGTTTCCCCGGAGAGTTCCCCTACACCAGGGGTGTGCAGCCGAACGTGTATCGCGGCCGAGTGTGGACGATGCGCCAATACTCGGGATATGCCACCGCCGAGGACACCAACCGCCGCTACAGGTACCTGCTGGAACAAGGGCAGACCGGGCTGTCCGTAGCTTTCGATCTTCCCACCCAGATCGGATACGACTCGGACCACCCGCTGGCCAAGGGCGAGGTTGGCAAGGTGGGGGTGCCCATCTGCAGCCTGGAAGACATGGAAACGCTGTTCGACGGCATTCCCCTGGGCCGTGTAAGCACATCCATGACCATCAACGCCACGGCCTCGCTCCTGCTCTGCTTCTACATCGCAGCGGCGGAGAAGCAGGGTGTTGCGCAGGAAGACATCAGCGGGACGGTGCAGAACGACATCCTGAAGGAGTATATCGCCCGGGGCACCTACGCCTACCCGCCGCGTCCCTCAATGCGGCTGGTAGTGGATGTATTCAAGTATTGCGCCGAGAGCGTGCCACGCTGGAACACCATCAGCATCTCCGGCTATCACATGCGGGAGGCAGGGGCGACGGCGGTCCAGGAACTGGCCTTCACCTTTGCCAACGCCATCGCCTACGTGCAGGCGGCGCTGGATGCAGGCCTGAAAGTGGACTCCTTCGCGCCGAGACTTTCCTTCTTCTTCGTTGCACAGAACAACCTGTTCGAGGAGGTCGCCAAGTTCCGGGCGGCGCGACGCATCTGGGCCTGCCTGATGCGGGACCGGTTCGGCGCGAAGGACCCGCGTTCCATGATGCTGCGGTTTCACACCCAGACCGCCGGCGTTTCGCTGACCGCGCAGCAGCCCGACAACAACGTCATCCGCTGCACGGTGCAGGCGCTGGCGGCCATCCTGGGCGGCTCGCAGTCTCTGCACGTAAATTCCCGTGACGAGGCGCTGGCACTGCCCACGGAAGAGTCGGCGCAGCTATCCCTGCGCACCCAGCAGGTCCTAGCCTACGAGAGCGGGGCGGCCGACGTGGTGGACCCACTGGGCGGGTCCTGGTACATAGAGAGCCTGACCAACGACCTGGAAGCGCAAACGATGGACTACATCCGTCGGATTGATGACATGGGAGGCGCGGTGGCTGCCATCGAGGGCGGCTTCCAGATGCGCGAGATTGGCGACGCGGCCTACCGGCACAGGCAGGAGGTGGAAGAGGGCGACCGCGTTATTGTCGGCGTAAACCGTTACGCCACCGAGGAACCGCCGGTGGAGGGGCTGATGCGTGTGGACGAAGAGGCAGCGCGACAGCAGGTGGCAAGGCTGGAGCGACTGCGCCAAGAGCGCGACGGTACTGTAGCGCGCAAGGCGCTGGCCCGGCTGGGGGAGGTTGCACGAGGCGAGGACAACACGGTGCCGGCGATACTGGAGTGCGTGCAGGCATACTGCACTCTGGGCGAGATGTCGGGCGTCCTGCGCGAGGCCTTCGGCGAGCAGGAGGAGATGGCGGCGTTCTAAGGGGCGACTCAGCCTCTTTAAGTGCGGCATCAAAAAGGGAATGGAAATGAGACTTTACGAAAATCCTAATTTGGCGCACTTCAATGCGCTGCAAATGTACTTGGAGCTGATGCGGGAAATCCCCGAAGTGGTAGAGGTCAGGCTGACGAAGCACGACGAACTGCACACGATAATCTAGGGGCCTCGTAATGACGATGACATTTGCTACCGGGTCATAGCCGAAGAGCTGGAAGTTTTGCGGGCCGTAAAGCCTCAGCTTTTTTCTTTCACTTGGTTAACTCCCAAAAACTTCCCCAAGAAGGGTTGGAAGAGCATATTTGTAGCCTTGGCGAGCTCGTCTGGAAACGATAGCCAATGTCGGCGTTGGAACGGAATTTGCAGCAAGCCGAAAGGAGCGAAAGGGCGATTGAGGGTATTACTTCCTTGCCCGACAGGTACACCGAATGGCAAGGAACTATGCTCTTTTACTCTGCACTCCACTACGTTGGCGCATTTCTGGCTACTCTTGGACATCACCCAGAATCACATCGCGAACGTAATGCACTGGTAGCTAGCTCAACTAACTTTGCACGCTATTATGAAATTCTATTCAAGGGGAGCATGAACGCTCGATATCATCTCTATGAATTCAGCTCAGAGGAAGTTGCTCGAACCAGAAGAGGACGTTTCAATCGAGTTAAAGATTAGATCCTGGCGTCGCTGGGCAACTGCGGCTGACGATAAGACAGGGTCTACGCCGCTCGATACACGGCTATAATCGTTGAAACTGAAATGAGAGCTTAATAGGAGACAGTCCACCATGCCTGACTTGATACTCAACGAAGAGGAGCAGATGCTCCAGACCACCCTGCGCGACTTTGTCGACCGCGAGATTGCGCCAAAGGCAAAGGAGTCCGACGAGCGCGGGGAGTTCCAGTGGGATGCCTGGCGCGGGTTATCCGACCTTGGCCTGACTGGCCTGGGCGTCGACGTAAAATACGGAGGCAGCGGCCCTGCAGGCTATCGTCAGGTGTCCATCGCCGCCGAGGAAGTGGCCCGGGGCGACGCCTCGACGTCGGTGAGCTGGCTGGCCCACCTGGCCCTCGGCGTTGCATCCATTGACCGCTTCGGCTCCGATGAGCAGAAGGAGCGCATCCTGCCACCGCTAGTTGACGGGCGAGGCGTTGCCGCCTTCGGTCTGACAGAGCCGGGGGGCGGATCCGATGCCGCTGCCCTTCAAACCACTGCGGTGGAGCGCGACGGGACGTACTTCCTCAACGGCAGTAAGATGTTCATCACCAACGCTTCAGTGGCGCAGAGCATCGTGGTCTTCGCTACCCAGGACCGCAGCCAGGGATACAGGGGCGTCAGCGCCTTTATCGTCGAGAAGGGCTCGCCGGGGCTGACCATCAATCCTATGCACGGAAAGCTGGGCATGCGAAGCTCCACCACTGACGAGATCGTCTTCCAGGACACGCCGGTGTCCAGCGAGAACCTGCTGGGCGAGGAGGGGCGCGGATTCAACCAGGCAATGGAGATCCTGACCTCCAGCCGCATCATCATCGCCGCCCAGAGCACTGGGATCGGGCAATCGGCGCTGGAAGCAGCCCTACGCTATGCCCAGCAACGAGAGTCTTTCGGGCAGCCTATTGGGCAGCACCAGGCAATCCAGTTCATGCTGGCCGACATGGCAGCCGAGGTCCACGCCGCCCGTGTGGTCACGATGAACGCCGCAACTCTGAAGGACGCCGGACAGCCCTTCCTGCAGGAAGCTAGCATCGCGAAGCTACTGGCGTCGGAAATGTGCATCCGGGTGGCCGACAAGGCCCTGCAGATTCACGGCGGCTCGGGCTATTTCCAAGAAGCGGGAGTGGAGCGCATCCTCCGCGACGCCCGGGTTACCACTATCTACGAAGGCACGTCGGAGGTGCAGCGCCTTCTTATTGCGCGTCAGCTTCTGAAGGACTACGCTATCTAGCACGAACACCACTTGCTTGAAGGGCGCACGTACTCGCGGATTAACTGAATCACTGTGCCCACACGCAGCAGGCCGGTACGGACTCCTGTAGGGAGCAGACGAGATGGCATCCCTACAGCCCTTGGAACCAGCGCCATAATCCCGCGACGGACTGTGGCTGGCCGTGGGTCGCTTACAATCGGATGTCGCCTGGCTGATAGAGGGGCAAGGGCGAACTTCGCACCTAGTTCCGCACCGACCTGGCGGGGACGAATCGCAGAATAAATGAGGCAAACCGAGGGACTGACCAGTTGTTCTACGCTATCGTCGGCGTCGGCGCGGGTGTTATAGGCACCCTGGTGGCCGTGCTGTTGCGCAGCGGTTGATAGTCGCTGATTAACTTCCAAAAGACAGAAACCCGAATTAGAAAGTATTGAGATGCAGAATAACGAAAGACCCATCCGCATCCTGGTTGCCAAGCCCGGGCTCGACGGACACGACCGCGGCGCCAAGGTCATTGCCCGGGCCCTGCGCGATGCCGGGATGGAGGTCATCTACACCGGCATTCGCCAGAGTCCCCAGATGATCGTGCAGGCTGCCGCCCAGGAGGACGTAGATGTTCTCGGCCTGAGCATCCTTTCAGGCGCTCACCTGGAAATACTGCCGGAAGTAATGACCCTGCTGCAAGGCGAGGGAATGGACGACGTGCTTGTGGTCGTGGGCGGGATCATCCCGGCCGTGGATCGCCAGCCCCTAAAGGACCTGGGCATAACCGAGGTGTTCGGTCCTGGGACCGCAACCGGCGAGATAGTGGACTTTATCAAGGAATCGATGGCAGGCAAGGTGTAGGGAAGCAGACCAGGAGCCCGATTTCAGATCCTCCAGAAGCCGCCGCCCATAGAGTGTCCTTGAGGCCGAACGGACAATGTGTCGGCTCGGTTGCAGGTTTTGAAATTGACAGCCTGTCTCTGGCCGAAATGTCCTTTCCCGGGCGGATGGTACGTTTTGGGAGCGGAAGGCCATCTCTATTCTGGCAGTCACGGCCATAGGCAACAATTGACCGGGATGCGCCCGGGACCAGGAACGCGCTGCCCGCTATGAGCACGACACCTATCCCGCCGTCGCCCATCCCGCCGCCTCGCACTCCAGCCAGGCGGCCAAATCCATTCTCGAGGATCAGCTCGGCAACCGTCTGGGCAGCCGTGATCATTGCGGCGGTTGTCATAGTGTCCGCGACCTGCCTTTTAGTCGGGCAAGGGAGCACTGAGTGCAGGTACGATGCCGCCACCGATACGTCTTTAATCATAAAGAGAAGCACGAACGCAGCCGGTATCACGGACGCCAGCGCGTCTGAGGAACCGGGGAATGTATGCGACTGAGCGGTTTACTTGGCATAGGCTCAGCAAGCAAACTATATAGACAAGGTCCTGAGTAGAGGAGCGCCAGCCGAAGGGCGCCTATGGAAACCTTTCTGTTTGCGGTGGGAACTCTAGCCCCACTCCTTTTGATACTGGTGGTGGTCCACGAGCTGGGCCACTTTGCCACCGCCCGCGCCATTGGCGTCAAAGTGCTGGAGTTTGGCGTTGGCTTTCCTCCTCGCATGTTCGGCGTATACACCGGGCGCACCCAGGTGCTGCTGCACTCCAGCACTCGATACATCGGCCTCGATGGCCCACAGTCTCTCCGTCCTGGTCAAAGAGTCAAAGTGGGATCCATAGAGGAGGGGGAGCTTGGTCTGGTAGCGGTAGAGATAGAGCTCCATCACAAACGGGAAAACGACGAAGACGACAGCCACTTCAACCGCCCGGTCGACCACCTCCTCTGGCATGAAGGAAAGGTTCGATTCGTGGACGGCGGGTCCATCGTGCTGGCCGATATGGTCTACTCGTTCAACTTGATACCACTGGGCGGGTTTGTCCGGCTGGCGGGCGAAAACAACCCCACCGTACCCCAAAGCCTGGCAGCCAAGGGCCCGGGTTCGCGCATCATGGTGCTGGCCGCCGGGGCAGCCATGAACGCGCTGCTGCCACTGCTGATCTTCACCATCATGTTCATGCTGCCCCAGGAAGAGGAGATAGGCCGCCTGGCGGTCGCCGAGGTCCTTGAAGGGAGCCCCGCTGCCAGCGCTGGATTGCAGGCAGGTGACATTTTCGTCGCGGTAAACGAGAAGTCCATTGAGAATCGCATGGACTTGACCCGGGAGATCAACCTCAACGGCGGCTCGGAACTGCCGGTTCTGGTTGAGCGGGATAACCGGCTTCAGGACCTGTCGATTGCCCCGGCCTTCAACACGGGGAGCAGCCAGTGGCGAATAGGGGTCGCGGTCGACCTGACGGACACGGAGGTGATAACCCGCTCGCGGCCGATCTGGGAGGCCGTGCCCGCAAGCGTGGAAGGGACCTGGGACCTGCTGGTGCTGCTCAAGCAGACCGTGGGCGGGATGATCTCGCATGGCGCGGCGCCTCAACTGTCCGGACCGGTGGGCATAGCCCAGATGACGGGGGAGATCAGCCGAGAGGGAGGGCTCGCCGGCTGGCTGACCGTGGGCATCCTGCTCAGCGTCAACCTGGCCATCATCAACATACTGCCCTTTCCGATGCTGGACGGCGGGCGCATAGTCTTCGTGGCCATCGAGTGGTTGCGTCGAGGCAAGCGCATCTCCCCCGAAAAGGAGAACATGGTCCACCTCATTGGACTAGTAGTTCTCGTCGGCGGCATCGCCGCCATTACCGTCAATGACATAGGCCGCATCATCGACGGGGTCAGCATCATCGGCGGATAGCCGGGGCGATTAGTGCCCCGGCTTTGGCCGCATTTACCATTTCAGTATCGCCCTTGGTGCTCCTGCCAAGGGTAACAGTGAACGATTACTCCTCTGCTTGAAACAGGGACAGGGTGTAGAGGCCCGTGTTGCCCGCGCTCTGCCAGGGGGTGCCTATCTCCACGAAATAGGCGCCGGGCTGGTAGTGATCCGTTATCGACGGCACCGGGTCGGGCTCCATGTGGTGTCTCTGAGCTCCGCTCTCGTCCCAGGTTGACCAGATGCCCACGGACTTGGGGGCGTTGTTCACCGAAAGCTCATAGATTCCGGCTTCTTCGATCACGAACCGGAAGAAGTCGCGGTCGTCCAGAGATTCCAGTCCTCGCATCGGACGGGCGTGAACCTCCTCACTCTCCCACCAATCCCAGGCATTCAGCCCGGGATGGTCGTGCGGGACGTCGGAGTCGATGCGCGCGGTTATGGATTCTCCGGCTCTGAGGGTTACATCCCGGACTGTATGGTGATCGTCGGCAAAGTCGTCAGCACGGACCGACAGTGTGTAGAACCCCAGGTAGCCGCGGGCCTGGGCCCCTGACCCGACGGCGATGTAGTAGTCGCCATCTTCCTCGGGCATGAAGTGGGCCCGAGCCCACAAGCTTATGAAACCGCCCTGGTCATGTTCATCCAGCACCTGCTCGCCCTCTGCATTGACGATCTCCAGGATGCTGGGATCGACAAGGTGGTTATCCACATACTGAATGAAGTAAGGTTCTTCAGGGCCGGGCCCTGCTAGATCCATAGCACTCACGAGCTCGATGATGTAGTCCTCTCCGGCGACGGCTTCGAAGCTGTACCAGTCACGGCCCTCGTCTTCAGCCGTCAGCTCGCCGTCAATTTTTCCAAGCAGGTTTGGCTCGATGTATTCGGCGTTCTCGGCCCATTCCGGCGGTTCCGGTTCCGCGATGGTGGGCTCCTCGGTAATCGGTTCCTCGATGGGCGGGATGGTGACCGGGTCCTCGACGTCCACCCGTACAACCACATGGTCGGGGTCGTCTTGTAGGCCGTGGAATATGCGGTTCAGCCGGCCGTCGTCAGGGTTGACGGGCCACAGCCCGCCGTCCAGGGTGTCCAAGTTGTAGTACATGCCCGTACCTGGACCGCCGGCCTCGACGCTGATGCCATCCAGGTCTACGTCGTCAGGCTGCACCGTGTAGCCGAAGACTATGTTGTCGGTGCCGTCACCCCAGACTACATTGGCGATCCTGCGGTTTTCGCCGATCTGCAGGTAAAGCCCGGCGTAGTCGGTCTGCTCTCCCGTCTCCGGGTTCTTTGTAGTAACGGGGTAGGTGAACTTCGCAGTGACAAGGATTCTGTCGCCGGCAGCGTAGGCGGACATAGTCTCGCTGCCGTCAGCATCCATGGATATTTCGCGGGGCACTGAGCGGATTTCGAGGTCGTATATGCCGACGCCGTCGTCGTCGCGGATGGTGATGTCGCAGTGGTCGTCATTGCCGTTATCGTTGGAATTGTTGAACCGCACCCTGTAGGTCTCGTCGATTTCGGGGTAATTGTCCTCCCGGGTATGGAAATCCCGGCCCATCTTGCCGACTCTCGACTGGTACCCGTTGCTGGCCTGTCGTTCGGCATTCATGTGCTCGTAGTCGGTCGCGTCTGCGGTTCCGGCATCGGTGTACCAGAACACTCTTATCTTCTTGTAGGGGGCGGTGTGGTCTTTATACTTTTTCCGGACCACCAGCCGGAAGTCATCGCCTTCTTCTACCGGATTCTCCACGCATTCCATATAGAGCCAGGGTTCGCTGCTTTCGGCGTGGGCTGAAGGAGGGGGAGGGATGAGTGTCCCGAAAGCGAGGATGAGCGACATGATGCCTACGAAGGCCATCGAAGTTATCACGCCCCTCTTTCCTGCGAGGACGAATAGACGATCTTTCAGCCCTGACGTAACGGTCTCCATATAAGGACCTCCTGCAAATTGGGATGCTCTGAATATCCTTGTGTTAGATATAATTTATGTTCACATACGATATATCCGTTTGCAGACGGTATTCCTTTTGCGTGATTCCTGAAGCTGTTCGCAAGAGGAGTGCAGCAGCGGAAGCCACAAAGGCTTGCCTTCAAGAACAACGAGCTGGGATGGAAGGGGTTATGTGTCGAGGGCCATGATCTTGTATCGGCACATTCAATAATGATTATATTAATATTACGGGTGGGCTTCGCGTAGGGTTTCGGGGAAAAGTGAAGAAACTGTGCAGATAATGGCGGAGTCCCCTCAGCCAGCGGACGGCATGTTCCCAGACCTGCAGTCAACAAAATTCCTGTCTGTGCCAGAAAATGACCCGCCGGATGGTGGCGGAGGGGGGATCGCCTGCTGGGGACGCCAGGGCTTTTAGTTGCACCGAATCCAGCTGGCCCTGAGCTTGTCGAAGGGCGGTCCGTTCGTGGTTCGACAAGCTCACCATGAACGGACTTGACAGGTCGACGTCGAGAATTAAGGACCCCTGCAGGGATGCGGGTGCGCTGGTGTACACAACGTCTTTCGTGTAACATAGCCGCCATATATGCATTTGCTCGCTAGGTAATGGGAGCCAGCAGATTCGTCCTATTGGGGGCTGATAACGATGGTCAAGCGAAGGCCTACCAAACCGGTCTACGTCGGCGGCGTCAAGGTCGGCGGGGATGCCGAGATCACCGTCCAGTCCATGACCAAGACAGACACTCGCGACGTGGCGGCCACTGTGCGGCAGATCCACGAGCTGGAGGAGGCGGGCTGCGATATCATCCGCTCCGCCGTTCCCGACATGGATGCCGCCATCGCCATGGGCGAGATCAAGAAGCAGATCAACATCCCCCTGATCGCTGACATTCACTTCCACTACCAGCTCGCTCTCAAGTGCCTGGAGGGTGGTGTCGACTGCCTGCGCCTGAACCCCGGGAACCTGCGCAACGAGGACCAGGTGCGCGAGGTGGCGACGGCGGCCAAGGCCCAGAACGTCCCCATCCGCATCGGCGTCAACTTCGGCAGCCTGCCCCCGGTGGGCGGCATCGGGCGCACGCGAGGCTTCTCGCGCCACATGGACCTGGTCAACAAGCTGCCCAAGGCAGGCGAAGCCAGCGAAGGCGACTACAGCGTCGTCGACCACATGGTTGCCACGGCACTGTGGGAGATCAGCCTGCTGGAGGAACAGGACTTCGACCAGATCAAGATCTCGATGAAGGCCTTCGACGTGCCAACCACTGTTGAGGCCTACACCAAGCTGGCGGAGCTGGTGCCGTACCCATTCCACCTGGGCATCACCGAGGCTGGCACCAAGACCTCCGGATCCATCCGCACCTCGGTAGGTCTGGGAGTGATGCTGTACAACGGCATCGGCGATACGATCCGAGTCTCCCTCAGCGACGACTCGGTGGACGAGGTGATCGCCGGATACGAGATCCTGAAGTCGCTGAACCTGCGCAGCAAGGGCGCGGTGCTGGTGGCCTGCCCGAGCTGCGGCCGGGCAGACGTGGACGTGCGCAAGCTGGCCAACGACGTCGACTCGCTGCTTCGCAAGAGCAACCGCAACATCAAGGTCGCCGTCATGGGTTGCGAGGTCAACGGACCTGGCGAGGCCAAGGACGCCGACGTGGGCATCGCGGCCGGAGCGGGCCGTGCCGTCATCTTCCGCAAGGGCGAGAAGGTGCGGGTGGTGCCGGAGGCGGAGATGCTGACGGCGCTGATGGAAGAGGTAGAGGCGGAGCCGGCCCCTGCGGATTGACAGCATCGACTCATCGCCGAACAGGGCCTTTTGGAGCAGGGCCTTTTGATTGTAGCTAAACCGTTGGCCCTGAGCCTGACGAAGGGCCGTCCGTTCGTGGTTCGACAGGCTCACCAAGAACGGACTTGACGGCTTGACTGCGAAGACTAATAGACCCTGCATCACCGAGTACACAGAGGGCCACAGAGTTGATTTTGGGTTATCCTTAACCTCTGTGGCCTTTTCCTTTGCTTTTCGACTTCTATTCAGGCGGACGATTGTATGAAGTTCACTCGAATGGTCAGCAGGACGCTGCGATTCGACTCTCCGGAGGCGGAGACGGCCAGCCACCAGCTGATGCTGCGGGCCGGGCTGATCCTGCAGGTAGCGGCTGGCGTTTACTCATACCTGCCCATGGCGCTCCGGTCGCTGCGCAAGATCGAGAACATCATCCGCGAGGAGATGGACGCCGCCGGCGGTCAGGAACTGATGCTACCGGCGCTTCAGCCTATGGAACTGTGGGAGCAGACAGGGCGTCGCGCTGCCTTTGGCGACAACCTGTTCTCGCTGCAGGACCGGCGCGGCCGGCCCATGGTGATGGCCCCGACCCACGAAGAGGTCGTGACGAACGTCGTCAAGAGCAACGTTCAGAGCTACCGGGACCTGCCGCTGCTGCTGTACCAGATACAGACCAAGTTCCGCGACGAGCCTCGTCCCCGCGCCGGGCTGATACGGGTGCGGGAGTTCGACATGAAGGACGCCTACAGCTTCAACGCGGACGACGACAGCCTCGACGACAGCTACCGGGACATGGCGCAGGCCTACCGCAACATCTTCCGGCGGTGCGGGTTGCCGGTGCTGATGGCCGAGGCCGACAGCGGGGCCATCGGGGGCAAGGACTCCCATGAGTTCCTGCTGCCCACCGATACGGGAGAGGACACCGTCATCACCTGCTCCGGCTGCGACTACGTGGCCAACGCCGAGAAGGCCGACTCCGTCTTTCCCTCCGTCCAGCGGGATACAGAGGCTCCGCTGGAGGAAGTTGCCACTCCCGGCATCAAGACCATTGCCGGGCTGGCGGAGTTCCTGGGCGTTCCGGAGTCCAAGACCCTCAAGGCCGTGTTCTACATGGCCTCTTATGATGACCAATGGGAGCCGGTATTCGTGACCATCCGGGGCGACCTGGAGGTCAACGAGGTCAAGCTGAAGAATGTTCTCCACTGCGACGACCTCCGATTCGCGGAAGACGAGGAGGTAAAGGCAGCCGGGCTGGTGGCTGGCAGCGCCTCGGCCGTGGGCATAGCCGGCATCCGGAAGATAGCTGACCCGTCAATCGAGAGCGGCAACAACTTCGTCGTGGGGGCCAACAAGCCCGACACTCACATGACCGGAGCCAACTATCCCAGGGACTTCCAGGTGGACATCATCACCGACATCGCGCTGGCCGAACCCGGGCAGCAGTGTGCCCGCTGCGGAGGCACGCTGGAGGCCACCCGGGGAGTCGAGGTGGGACACATCTTCAAGCTGGGAACCTTCTTCGCCGAGACTTTGGGAGCGACCTACCAGGACGACGAGGGACGCAACCGTCCGATCACAATGGGCTGCTACGGCATCGGAGTGGGGCGGCTGCTGGCTGCCGCCATCGAGCAGAACCACGACGACAACGGCATCGTGTTCCCTCATCCCATTGCGCCGTACCAAGCGCACCTGGTGGGGCTGAACCTGTCCAACGATGAGGTGGCCCAGGCCGCAGACAACCTCTACGCCCAGCTCAACGCCGCTGGCATCGAGACGCTTTACGACGACCGCGTCGACGCAGCAGCAGGGGTGAAGTTCAACGACGCCGACCTGATGGGTCTGCCCGTCAGGCTGGTGATCAGCCCCCGCAACCTGAACAACGGCGTGGTCGAGATTCGGGGCCGCCAGGACGAGGAGGCGATCACGGCGCCTCTGGCCGAGGTGGTGGACGCGGTGCGGGCGCGGCTGGCGACTAGATGACGGAGCAGGAGAGAAAATCATGCCTTCCTTTGGAATAACCGGACGAAGACAACAGGCTCATTTCAGAGATACATCCGAAACAATCAGTCCAGAAGGCCGCGTACCGTCAGACGACAAAGGGCAACGACATGGCCACCTTCTGGCATTGGGACACGAAGCCGACAACCTCTATCCTGCACTGCGGGGCGATCCGGGAGTGCTCCAGTTTTTTCGTGAACGCCGCATCAAATGGTGGCGCGACACTAACCGTACTGGCGATACTCGCGGTGGAGATGGGCCAACGCGCAACATGGCAAGCTCGCAAATCGCCTGTATCAATTTCCTTCTGCCACTGGTCGAGATTGGTGGCGCACTTGCCGCAGTTCTTCGCGCAATTGATGGTGGCGTTAAAGATATTGTCGCCATCGAGCATCAGGAAACCGTGGCGCCGGTGGAGTTCGAATGGATTGGTTTGGGCGGGCCGCTGGAGGAGGGCGCCGCACCTACGCGGGGCGCGAATACCACCAGCGTTGATGCCTTCATGGTCGCGGAAACGGACGCCGGACGGCGGGCGTATCTGCTTGAATGGAAATACGTCGAGGAATACCCAACCAGAAACAACTACTTGGGCAATGGCAGCAGGGGTGACACTCGACGACGCCGATATTCCAGCCTGTACAGCGCCGAATATTCGTCATTCAACGGCAGCACCCCTATGGACGAACTGCTCTACGAACCCTTTTACCAGCTAATGCGGCAACGACTGCTAGCCGATCGGATGGTAAACAACGGCGAGTTGGGAATTACCGACGCGAAGGTGGTAGCCGTCGTCCCAAAAGACAATACCGCATACAGGGAGAGAATCACATCGCCGCCATTGGCACAGCGTTTCCCAAACTTGAACACAGTATCGGACGTATTCAGCGCCACGCTGAAACGGCCCGATGAAGCCTATAACATATTCTGCCCGTCCACCCTGATTGCCGCAGTGGAGCGAGACTGTGGCGACGCGGCGGCAGAATGGGTCAAGTATCAGCGAGAGCGCTACGGGCTATAAGACCCAAAGCGCATCATGAAGAAGCGCCTACCCTTGGTCGCGGCGGGGTTCCAGCAGTTCGCTGAGCCTGAGGAGGTTTTCCTGCAGGGGGCGGGCCAACTGGTGGGCGGAGCTTCGCAGCATCAGCAGCAGGCGGAACTGGGCGCCGAGGTCGTCGGCTAGGGCACGCTTGGCCTCGGCCAAGGAGTCGGCCTCGACCGGGACCCTGACGCCGTTCAGGGGCAGGTGATGCTTGGCCTCGCCGGCCCAGTACTTGTCGAGGCTGTCCAGCACAATGATGGGGATTTCGTCCTTGATGACGAAGTTGGCGTCGGGCGAACAGTCCTCCGGGCCAATGCTGTCGACCAGCACACGGGTTATCTCCGAATGGCTGATGTGGAAGACGGCCGAGTTTGGCTGGCTGGAGTCGACGTCACGCCAGTCCCAGTCGGGCGGTTGCGCGTAGTCGACTCCCGGCTCCACCACCACGGGCAACGCCAGGTCCTCGGCCAGCGTCCGGTCTTCTTGCTGTACGGAGCTTTCGGGCTGTTGTGAGCTCCCGGGCTGTCCGGAACTCTCGGGCTGTGCGGAGCTCTCGGGCGGCCGGTCGTCAGGCATGGTCGTGGTTCCCCTCGCCCTCGCCGTCCAGCTCCCAGGCAGCGTACACCTGCTCGGGCAGGGTGATGGGCCCCACGGCGCTCTCGTACTCGCGGACGTGCTTGGCCGTTAGCAGCGCGATGGCCTTGAGCATCTGCGGGCTGACCTTGATGCGGGCGCGCAGGATGGGTTCGCGCTCCTCCATCTGTTCGCCGAAGAACAGGACCGCCGAGTAGAGGCTGCTGAAGATGTGCATGGAATCGGCGTAGAAAGTGATGGGGTCGAGGGAGGTTCCCTCGTTGGACTGCTGGGTTTCTCCGGGGCGGGCGTAGGTGTCTTCGTTCGGTGTCTGGTCTTCGGGTGGCACATAGGGTCTCTGGACAACTGGCATGACGCCTCTCCTGAGCCTGATCAAGGGTTGGCGGGGTAGGTTGCGGGCTATTATACAGGAACAGAGTTTTTTCCTTGTATATGCCGATTTGTCTGAACTGTGATTTTCTTGATTAGGGGATTGCACTGATTACGGGGGGTTGCGGGGGGGTGGGGGCTGGGTTACGGGTTTGTCTGAACTGTGATTTTCTTGATTAGGAGATGGGCATGATTTTGGGGGTTTGCGGGGGCTGGGGAGCTGGGTTTCGGGGGGATTCGGGGGTTGTCTGAACTGTGATTTTTTTGATTAGGGGATTTCTCTGATTTCTGGGGCTTTGGTTTCGGTAGCTTCAGGGAGAGGGGGTTTTTCAGGGGGCGGCGGGGCGGTCCCATAGGTCGGGGCGGAGGTGGGGGCCTTTTTTGGCCCAGGGGATCAGGGTGAAGACCATCTCGCGGGGGTCGGGGGTCGAGCGGTTGTCGATGCATTGGTGGAGGTAGCGGTTGAGGTCGCCGAAGGTGTCGAGGCGGAAGCCGGCCTGGCCGATCCGGGACGGGAACATGATGCACATGCTGTGGCGGGTGTCGGGATTTGGGTGGGGTTCGCCGAGGTCGGACTCGTCCAACTCGTCGCAGAATTCCATGGCGAGGTTACGCAGACGGAGTATGGCAAGGACGGGCTTGAGCCTTTTCTGAAGGGCGTCGACCTGGCTTCTGAGGTGTCTGAGGGAGTAGAGATTCATTTCTTCTCCTGTTTGGGCGATTCGGGCTGATTCAAGTATTTGCCGGACAGTACTGACTCGAGGGAGTCGCGCATCTCCTGGATGTCGGCGTTGAGCTTCACGGGCTCGTGAAGGTGGGCGGCGGGTGAGACGGGTTCAACACTGAGGGCACGGAGGACACAGAGAGCACGGAGGGGGACTTAACGCCGAGTACGCCGAGAGCGCGGAGAGCGACGAGAGGGCGGAGGAGGGAAATTTTTGTTTTCCCGTCATTTCCGGTCATTTCCGGTCGTTCAGCTTGCGCGGGAAGGCTCTGACGGGGGCTTGAGGCGGTGCGTGTGGTGGTTTTGTCTGAACTGTGATTTGTTTGATTAGGGGATTTCTCTGATTTTGTGTCGGTTGAAGGCTGGTTCGGGGGGATTGCCCGGTTCCTGTCGGCGGGGGTTGGGGGTGGTGCGGTTGGGGTGTTTGCGGGGCTCTGGGGCATTGGATGTCACGGGGGCCTCAGTGGCCTGGGTGGGATTGGGGGTGACGCTGCGGATCATTGGTTTTGTATCCGCTGGTTACTATGGTAGGGAGGCGTCATCGGGGGTGGCAAGGGGTGGGTGTCGGTGGGCAGGGCCTTTTTATTGTAGCTAATCCGTTGGCCCTGAGCCCGTCAAAGGGCCGTCCGTTCGTGGTTCGACAGGCTCACCATGAACGGACTTGACGGCTTGACTGCGAAAACTAAAAGCAACTGTGGCAGTGGGGGACCGAAATTTTTGTTTTCCTGTCATTTCTGGTCAGTTCCGGTCGGTTCCGAGAGTGCGGATAGCCGCAGTCAACGAGTGCGGGATGCTGTCGACTGTCGGTCTCGAACGGGTGCGCGCAGCTCCAGGTGGTAGTAGCCGACGCCGATGGCCTCCCACTCCGGCGTGGCGCGCCACTGGCCGATGAGCCCCATGCGCAGCATGACGGCGTAGCAATGGGCGTCCTCGGCGGGGCTATACTGACCGGTGAGCGCGGACCGCACCTCATCGGTGTTATGGGCTGACATCTGCAGGCCCAGGCGGTCTGCCCAGTGGTCCAGGGTGTCGTGGAGTCGGTCAAGGACCGGAGCGAGCCGGTGGATGCCGTTAGACCTGCTACGGACCACGGTGTCTGTCTGCCACTTCGCTGCTATCGCGCTCAGGGCTTCCACCTGGTATGCGATGCGCTCGGCGGGATCCATGCTCCGCGGGCTTCTCAGGCCCGCCACGCCGGCAGCGAACACAGTCGACCGGTCCATCACGGCCCAGCCGGTGGTCCGAAGCCCGGTGGACAGGGCCAGCAGCGGCCCTGAATTGCTGGCGGCGTTGTCGCCGCTTGAAATCGCCCTCAATGCTAATCGGCCGCCGAGGCCAGCGGGTTCTCATCGGCCTGTATGCCGGAGAAGGCGGGGCCGGAAATACGGTGACGGCCTTCGTTGCCCTTTTTCTGCGGCATGGCGGCCCGGTACAGGCCGGTATAGTAGTAGACGCCGCATTGGAGGCACTTCCAGTCGCCATCGTCATAGGCAAGATCACCGCGGCACTTCAGGCACGCGCCCAACAGGTAGAGGTTCATACTGTGTCTCGCAGGGGTCGGTCCCAGCTGTAGGTTTGTGAAGTTTCTGCGAATTCACAATATCAGAACATTTGTACCATTTCAAGAGCAGTCTGACAGGTGGGAATGCCGCTCCAATACCGTGTCCATTGGGCGTGAAACGAATCGGACACCCGTACGAACAGATTCGGCTGCTCCTTGACCACAATTGGGGCGATTCCTATAATCGGATGGCAAGAATCCCAGCAGGCTCAGGGTAGATTCCCTTGGTACAACCGACCGAGCAGAACATAGAAGACCTGGCTGCGGCAGCCCTTTCCGAGCTGTCGGCTCTCGACAGCCTTGACGCGCTGGAGCAGTGGCGAATTTCCTATCTCGGGCGTCGCGGCAGCCTCACGACCGTGCTGCGCGGACTGTCCGGCCTTGACATCGACGAGCGCCGCCGCATCGGGGCGCTGGCGAACCAGGCCAAGGAGTCGCTGGAAGGCGGGCTGGAATCGCGGACGCGGGAGATCAACGAGGCCGCGCTAATGCGGGCCGCCAGCGAGGACCGGCTGGACGTCACACTGCCCGGGCGGCCGCCGACGGAGGGACGGTTGCACCCCACGACGCAGATCGTGCGCGAGATCTGCGCGGCCTTCGCGGGCATGGGGTTCAGCGTGGTGGAAGGCCCCGAAGTCGAGTGGGACCACTACAACTTCGAGATGCTGAACATTCCCAAGGGCCACCCGGCACGGGATATGTGGAACACCCTGTGGGTCGACTACACCAACGAGGCCGGTGAGCAGCCGATGTTGCTGCGCACCCACACCTCGCCGATGCAGGCGCGGGTGATGGAGAATCAGCAGCCGCCGATACGGGTGGTGGTGCCGGGAAAGTGCTACCGGTACGAGGCCACCGACGCAACCCACGAATGGCACTTCTACCAGGTTGAGGGACTGGCCGTCGACGAGGGCATCACCTTCGCGAACCTGAAGGGCACCCTGTACGAGTTTGCGCGGCGGCTGTTCGGCGAGGAACGGCGCATACGCTTCCGCTGCGACTACTTCCCCTTCGTGGAACCGGGCGTCGACATGTCCATCGACTGCTTCGCGTGCAACAGCGCCGTGGGACAGGCGCCGAGCGAGGGAGAAGGGGGCTGCCGCATCTGCCGGGACAGCGGATGGATCGAGATCATGGGCGCGGGCATGGTGCATCCCAAGGTGCTGGCCGGCGTCGGCTACGATCCCGACAAGTACACTGGCTTTGCCTTCGGCCTCGGGCCGGAGCGCATCGCCATGCTCAAGTACGGAATCGACGACATACGCCACTTCTACGCCAACGACCTGCGTTTCCTGCGACAGTTCTAGAACCCGGATTTTGATTCCCTCACCCCAACCCTCTCCCTGAGGGAGAGGGGGAAGGTCAGGACGCAATGAAAGTTCCCCTCAGCTGGCTCCGGCAATACGTCAACGTCGATATTCCTGCTGCGGACCTGGCCCACCGGCTGACGATGGCTGGCGTGGAGGTGGGCGAGGTTGAGGAGACCGGCGGCTGGAGCGAGGTTTACGTTGGCAGTGTCACCTCGGTGCGGCAGCACCCGAACGCCGACCGGCTGCGCCTGTGCACCGTCACAACCGGCCCGGACGAGATGGAGGTGGTGTGCGGCGCGCCCAACGTTGCCGAGGGACAGAAAATCTGCTTCGCGCGGGTTGGGGCACACCTCTACAACGCCCACAGCGGCAGGAATGAGACCCTGGCCGCCGCGACGATCCGAGGGGTCGAGTCGCAGGGGATGATCTGCTCGGAGCTGGAGCTGGGCCTGGGCGACGACCATACAGGCATCATCGTTCTGCCGGATGACGCGCCGCTAGGCGAGCCACTGTCGGACTACATGGGCGACACGGTACTTGACCTGGAGCTGACGCCCAACCGGCTGGATTGCCTGTCGATGCTCGGCGTGGCCCACGAGATAGCGGCCCTGACCGGAGTCTCGGTTACGGAACCGGAGGCACGCTACGAAGAGTCGGGGGCACCCGCCGCCGAGCGGGTCAGCATCTCCATCGCCGATCCGGACCTGTGCCACCGGTACACGGCAACGGTGATCGACGGCGTTCGCATCGGCCCCTCGCCGCAGTGGCTGCAGGACCGGCTGACGCGCGCCGGGCTGCGTCCGATCAGCAACGTAGTGGACGTCACCAACTTCGTGATGCTGGAGTACAACCAGCCGCTGCACGCCTTCGACCTGGGCACGGTGAAGGACTCGACAGTCATCGTGCGCCGCGCCCGCCCCGGCGAGAAGCTGACGACGCTGGACGGCGTGGAGCGGGAGCTGACCACCGAGAACCTGGTCATCGCCGACGCACGGGACCCCATCGGCCTGGGCGGCGTCATCGGGGGGGCCAACAGCGAGATTGGGCCCGAGACCGCCACCGTGCTGCTGGAGTCGGCCAACTTCGACGCCGCCAACAACCGGGAGACTGCGACGTCGATGGGGCTGCGGACGGAAGCGACTTTGCGCTTCGAGAAGGGCCTTCGGCCGGAGCTTGCACCGCTGGGGCTGCGGCGGGCGACGGCGCTGATACAGGAGGTGGCCGGCGGCACGGTTGCCCCTGGCATCATCGACGTGTACCCCGAGCCGGACCCGCCCCTGACGGTTACGCTCACCATGAAGCGGCTGCGGCAGTCGCTGGGCATGGACCTGGACGCGGCAGAAGCGCGGAAGGCGCTGGAGTCGCTGGGCTTCTCGGTCAGCGCGGAACCCGATGCGCTGGTGGTCGCGGTGCCGTGGTGGCGCAACGACGTGAACATCGAGGACGACCTGGTGGAAGAAGTGGTGCGCATCATCGGGTACGATGCCGTGCCCACGGTGATGCTGTCTGCGCCCATCCCGTTCCACAGCCCCTCGCGCCCCATCGCGCTGCGGGAGGAGATACGCGACCTGCTGGCGGCCGGGGGAATGCAGGAGATCATCAACTACTCCGTGGCATCCATGGAACTGATCTCGCGGGCCGTTCCTGTCGACGAAGCGGCCCCACCCATGCGCCTCGCCAACCCCATGAGCGCGACCCACGAATACCTCCGGCCCACGTTGCACGCCGGGCTGCTTGCGGTACTGGAAGCCAACCAGTTCCAGGGTCCCGGCCCGTTCCGGATGTTCGAGGCCGGCCGGGTGTTTCTGCCGCGCAGTGGCGACCTACCTGAAGAGGTGGAGACCGTGGCGGCAGTCCTGGCGGGCAGGGGCAGCGAGGAGTCCTGGATCACGGGAGACAGCGGCACGGGCATGGACTTCTACGACGCCAAGGGCATGGTGGAGTGGCTGCTGGAACGGCTGGGTATCGCGGCCGACTGGGAACCGGGGGAGCACGCCATCTACCAACCCGGACGTTGCGCCGTGGTCAGGGCAGGGGGCGTCGAGCTTGGCTTCGCCGGCGAGGTACACCCCGCCATATGCGAGCGATTCGGGCTGGAATTCGGGCAGGTGGCCGGATTCGAGCTGCGGCTGTCCGCCCTCCTGGCGGCATTGCCGGTATCGGAACGGAACTTCGAGCCACTACCGAGGTTCCCGGCGGCGACCAGGGACCTGGCGCTGGTGGTTCCCGCCGACGTCTCCGCGGGCCGGGTCACGGAACTTATACTGCGCAACCGGCTGGTGCAGCGCGCCGAGCTCTTCGACATTTACTCCGGAGAGAACCTGGCCACGGGCACCAAGTCGCTGGCCTTCCACCTGCATTTCCAGGCCGCAGACCGGACGCTGACCAACGAAGAGGTCGGCCGATCCCTAGAGGGGCTGCTCCGCAACCTGGAGCGGGAAGTCGGGGCCACGCTGAGGAGCTAGCGGTTTCAGTGGCAGCCCTGCGCACTTGCGTTGCCGGGGCCCTGCCGGAAGAGGCCGTGCAATTGCGAAACCTGCTACGGCAACGATATGATACCTATGACGAATCGCCCCTCGGCTTGCGAGAACAGCAATGACCACTCATCTCCGTCCTCAAATTGCCGAGTACTCACACCTTGAGCCTCTGCCAGACCCGCCGCCCCGTGAGCCCGACATGAGGCAGGACCGGAGCCTGTTCGATTCCCGGGGCATTCTGGAGCTGCATTTCGCAGACAGGGATGACGTCCTGATAGCTGGCGGCGGATACTTGCGCAACGAGCCCTACAACGCGAGCGAGGTGCTCGCCCCTGACTGCGTGATCGCCTTCGGGGTCAACCCTGCTGGCATCGTGGCCCGCAACGGTTACGTGATAAGCGAGGTGGGAAAGCCGCCAGACTTCGTGCTGGAGGTGGCCTCTCGCAGCACCGGACGGAGGGACTATACCGTTAAGCGCGAGGGCTACGCCGCATATGGCGTGCAGGAGTACTGGCGGTTCGACTACACGGGCGGCCGTTTTTACGATGCTGCCCTGGCCGGAGACACGCTGGTGGGCGACGCATATCACCCCCTGCCCATACGGCGGGACCCGGACGGGATGCTGTGGGGATACAGCGCCATACTGGAATTGGAACTGTGCTGGGAGCGGGGCCGTTTGCTGTTCCGCGACCCGTATACCAAGCGGTTCCTACCCGGACTGGAAGAGATGCAGGCCGGACGTGCAGCAGCCGAGGAGCGTGCCAGCGATGCTGAGGCCCGGGCCGAGGTCGAGCGACAGGCCCGGCTGGAAGCCGAGGAGCGCATCCGGCGGCTGGAGGACGAAATCGCTCGCGGACAGAACCCATAGCGCACCGGTGCTCGCAGATACAGACGGACAGAAAAAGACGGACCGGGCCAGCACGACGCGGCACGGCACGGCATCTTACCAGGCACGGAAACCCAGAGGCAGGAATGACGTCCCCGGAATTCAACGAAATAGCCGACTACAAGACACAGGCGGAGGAGTTCCTGGCGAGGAGCCAGGAATACCTTGCCGCGGGCGACCTGCACCAGGCATCGGAGAAGGGATGGGGCGCCGCAGCACACATGGCCAAGGCCGTCGCCGTGGCCCAGGGCTGGGAGTACCGAAAGCACAGGGATTTCGTACTTGTGATGAACCAAGCCAGACGTGTGGCGGATAATCCTCGCCTGCTCGATTTGCGCGGGCGGGCCGAGAGCCTGCACGACAACTTCTATGAGCGCAAGAGACGACTGGACGCCGAAATTATCGGCGAGGACATCGACAGCGTGGCGGAACTGCTTGACTTGCTATCTCCGCTGACCGAACCGGGTCCGGGCAGGTAACATGGACAATTAGTCGCCTGCAAGAACCCCACTCCCGAAACCGGAGGCGCACCATATCGACCCATCACACTCGCCACGGCCACAGCCGCGCCGACGAGGAGCGCGTGCGGGAGCTGGAGGCCGAAATCGCTCGCGGACAGGATGCCTAGCGCAGCGATGACCGCGGATAAATACGGACCGAGCCAGCACGGCACGGCATCTTTCCCGGCACGGATACCCAGAGGCAGTAATGACATCCCCGGAAATCGACGAAATAGCCGACTACAAGACACAGGCGGAGGAGTTCCTGGCGAGGAGCCAGGAATACCTTGCCGCGGGCGACCTGCACCAGGCATCGGAGAAGGGATGGGGCGCCGCAGCACACATGGCCAAGGCCGTTGCCGTGGCCCAGGGCTGGGAGTACAGCAACCACGCCGATTTTTCCGATGTGCTTTACCGTGCCAGGCAACTTTCCGGAAATCCAAGAATACACCTCCTGGCCGGTACAGCTAATGACCTGCACGTCAACTACTACAGGCGCAAGAGGCACTTGAATCCAGGCGCTATTGGGGAACACATTGAAAGTGTCTCGGAGCTACTTGACCTGCTCTCCCCACTGACCGAACGGGATGCGGGCAGGTAACACAGGCCACCAATTCCCTGCGAGAACCCTCACTCGGTTCCCCAAACTCCCGAAACCGGAGGCGCACAATGGCGACCCACGACACCCGCCACGGCCATCACGGCGGTCATCACGAGGAAGCGCCTCAGCATCATGACCATAGCCACGCCGAGGAAGCGCCTCACCATCACGGCCACAGCCACGCCGAGGAGGACATGCTCAGCGTGGAGGAAGCCTACGAACGGGTGATGGCCAGCTTTGCGCCCCTGGAACCGATGGAGGTCCCGCTGCTGGAGGCGCTGGGGCAGACGTTGGCCGAGGACATCACCTCCCCCCTGGCCCTGCCGCCATTGGCCAACTCGGGCATGGATGGATACGCTCTTCAGGGGTCCGACATAGCCGGGGCATCGCAGGAATCACCACGCAGGCTGCCGGTGGTGGGCATCGTGGCTGCGGGACAGATGCCGGAGCGACCCGTCGAGGCCGGCGTTGCCATGCGCATCATGACTGGAGCGCCGGTACCCGATGGCGCCGACACGGTGGTGCCCTTCGAAGAGACCGACGAGGTGCAGCGCAAGCGGGAGGGGCGTCCGCTGGACGAGGTGGCGATCTTCTCGGAAATGCCCGTTGGGGCCAATGTGCGGCCAGCCGGAGAGGACGTCCGCAAGGGCGAACTGGTGCTGGAAGCAGGAACGGCGATTCGGGCGGCCGAGGTGGGCGTACTGGCATCCCTGGGATTGGATCGCGTCAAGGTGGTCCGCCGTCCCGTGGTGTCGGTTCTGGCAACCGGCGACGAGCTGGAAACGGCCGGTTCTGCGTTGTCCGGCGGAAAAATATACGACAGCAACAGCTTCAGCGTTGCCGCGTCAGTCGTTGCCTGCGGGGGCGTACCCCGGCTGCTGGGAATCGCCCGCGACAACCTGGACGATCTTCACGCCAAGCTGGCGGCCACCGCCGGTTCGGACCTTGTGATCACCTCGGCCGGAGTCTCCAAGGGTGACTACGACATAGTGAAAGACGTACTGGAGCAGCGCGGCGCGATGAACTTCTGGTCGGTGCGCATGCGCCCGGCAAAGCCGCTGGCATTCGGTCACCTGAGGGGCGAAGGCGGGAAGGACGTGCCGCTGATGGGGCTGCCGGGCAACCCGGTCAGCGCCATGGTCGCGTTCGAAATGTTCGCCCGCCCGGCCATCCACGCGATGCTGGGCCGGCCGGTGCGGCCGCGTCCGGAGGTGGACGGGGTGCTCACCGGTCCCATACGCAACTACGACGGACGTCGCGTCTATGCCCGTGTGGCGGTGGAAAAGCGGGACGGCGTCTATTACGCCACGCCCACCGGGCCGCAGGGCTCCAACATACTGACATCGATGTCAAAGGCCAACGGACTGGCCATATGCCCCGAGGACCTGCCCGCCAAACAAGCTGGCGAGCAGGTGAGAATTATCATGCTGGACTGGAACGAAGAGGTGGAACTATGACCATTGCTGGGCCGGAAACTACCGAATCACCGGAGGAATCTTTCCATAGCGGGAGACGATTCCACATCAGCATCCCGCGCCTGGAGGGCCTGAACCGTTCGGCCGTGCACCTCTTCCACAGTCGCCTGAACGAGGACTGTCCTTCCTTCGGGCTGCCTGCGAGCGATCTGGATGCGTCAGAACTGGTGAAGGAGATTCAACAATTCCATTTGCAGGACGAGGACTTCATTCGGCACGATATGCCAATTCAGGAGATTCTCTTCCGGACGCTACTCTCCCATGGGAATGAGCCCATGACGCTGGGGGGTCTCAATCGGGAGCTAACCGAGCGATGGAGCAATGCCATTCGCCCCATCTCGATCAGCGAAGGTCGCCTGCTGCGCGTACTGCTGGCCGACGACTACTACGGATTCTCCGAAGTGTGAAGCCGCATTCCGGATAAACGCAAAATCACGCCAGAAGCGATGTGCTTCTGGCGTTTTTTTCCACTGGATCCCGGGAGCGGGTGGATCCCGGGAATGGGTGGTTGCTAGGCCGAAGCCGCGGTCGCGGCTGCGTCCAAGTGCTCGCGGGCGGTCTCGACGAGCCTGGAGAAGGCCTCCGGATCCCGGGCGGCCAGATCTGCCAGTATCTTGCGGTCCAGCTCAATTTCAGCCAGCTTCAGTCCATGCATGAACTGGCTATAGGGCATGCCGGCGGCCCGACAGGCGGCCCCGATACGGACGATCCACAGGCTGCGGAACTCCTGCTTGCGTTCCCGCCGATGCCTGTAGGCGTGGGACCAAGCGTGCATGACCGCTTCCTTGGCCCACTTGTAGTTGCGAGAGGAGGATCCATGGAAACCTTTGGCTGCCTTGAGTATCTTCTTATGCCGGCGGTGTTTGGTCACGCCGCGCTTGATTCTTGCCACTGGTATGACTCCCTGGAAGTGCTGTCTCTAGGTGGAACGCCTCTCGGCTAACCGTAGGGTATGAGTTTCTTCAGCCGCGGTGCGTCAGCCGCAGCGACATCCATCTTGTCCGAAAACTTGCGGGTCACCTTCGTCGGCTTCTTGCGGCGGAGGTGGCTGCTCATGCGCTTTCTGCGCATCAGCTTGCCCGAGCCCGTAAAGTGGATGCGCGCCTTGGCGCCCTTGTGTGTCTTAAGTTTTGGCATCAGCAAGTTCTTCTTTCTGATTGGGATTGCTGCCTTCGGTCCTGTTGGCGGCTCGCTGCAGATTGAGCTCCTCGGCCTTTTGCGCCGAGGGGATTAGAACCATTGAGAGAGATCGGCCCTCCATGGCCGGGGGCCTCTCCAGGCGCACGTCGTCCTTCAGTTCATCGGCCACCTTGCGCAGGACAGACAGCCCGAGTTGCTGATGAGCCGCCTCGCGTCCGCGGAAGCGAACCGTCAGCTTCACCTTCGAGCCATCCCCGATGAACTCCCTCACCTTGCGGACCTTTGCGTCCAGATCGTGAGTCCCGATGTTGGGTCGGAATCGCACTTCCTTTTGCTCTGTGCTCTTCTGGCCTCTCTTGGACTCCTTCTCTTTCTTTGAGGAGAGGTAAAGCAGCTTACCGTAGTCCAGCAGGCGACACACCGGCGGTTCGGAATTGGGCGCAACCTCCACCAAGTCTACCTCGGCATCGCGCGCCATCTGGAGCGCCCGGCGGGTGTCCATAACCCCCAACTGGGAGCCATCGCCTCCGATGACCCGAACCTGGGGGCAGGTGATACGTTCGTTGACCCGATACTGTCTCGCTATGCTGATCTACCTCCAAAGGATTATGCCCCGTCAAGACCGATGGGCATATTGCAATCTAACACACCCATGGGAGCACGTCAACGATAGTGGGGGCGCCTGGGACCCATCCCGAACCGGCCCGGCTCATTTCGAGACCTGTCCGGCCCATTCCGAGACCGGTTCGGCTGCCTCACGCTACTCGCCGAGGCCGGTCAGGCGGGCTCTGCGCTACTCGTCGTTGGGGTCGTCGTCGGGGTCGGGAAGCGGGCCAGGCGTTTCGCCGAAGTCCAAACCCTGCAGGAACTCCTCAATCTGCGGCGATAGCGGTGCAACGGGCGTCGAACCGCTGTCGGGGTCCGCATTCTCCTTGTCGTACTTCTCCTCAAGGCGGCCCAGCAGCTTCGAAACCTCGGACGTGTCGGAAACGATGTTCTGTAGCGAAGCGTACTGCTGCGTGCCTCGCTCGCGGTCTTCCAGGTTGCTGGGAAGGCCGTAGAGCTGGCAAAGGATGCCAGTCAACCGGGCCGCTCCGTTGAAGTCCTCTTCCACCTGGAAGTACTGGGGCAGGCGCACCACGAAGATGCGGGTATCAAGGCCGGAGGCTTCGGCGTGCTCGAACACCTTGTGGGTTATGGTGGTCGGCCCCTCGTAGTCGCTGGGGCTGACCCGCACCGACCGGTACTCCGCCTCGTTGGCATCGTCCAGGGATCCCCCTGACACCAGCAGCGGCCGGGTGTGGGGCACCATGTCATACATCGCGCCCAACAGCGAATAGCGCTTGGCGCCCAGGATGTCGAGCACCTCGTTGACCGAGTCGGTGAAATCCTCCCCGTAGGCATGGGGTTCCAGCAGGTGGAGCGTGACCAGGTCCGGTCCGTTCTCACGAACTGCGGCCTTCAGGGTGGTGGATGGAATCCGGTATTCACGCTTCCCTCGGCGCATCCTAGTCCGGGGCCGGTACCGGGTGAAGTCGTAGTAGCGTCCCGGGCGCTCGAGGCGGCCGATTTCGGTCGCGTTCAGGTGGCGTTCGATGCGGCGCAGGCTGATGGTGCCGACCCGGCCCACATCGATCCAGGGCCGCAGCACCGCCAGAACATGAGGGTCCTTCAGTTCCGGCAGGGGCTCGGGAATTTCGAAATCTCCAATACGCATTGGCCTAGTTTGCCAGCACCGCGCAGGCTTGGCAAGTCGCTGTCACCGCGGGAAGGCGGACTTTATCGCAAAGTTCAACTCAGGGCATCCATGGTGGGGCTAGCTATCGCCGTCAACACGGGAAGGCGGACTTTCGCGCACGCCGATGAGCGGGTAGGCCAGGCATGTGAGCTGGCAGGCCCGGCCTGCTTCACCCTAGGGGTTCTGGTGACACTTGGCCCTTGCCACCCCGCGTGACGCCTCCCTACGCTTAATTTCTAGGATCAGTCGCAGACTACCGGCGGGAAGGCCCTGGCCGGGGAAGTCGAGCGTGGAAGTGTAAAAGTTGAGAGAAACCGAATGCCGACGCTGTCAATCGACAAGAATGCTAGTCCTGGACAAGAAGCGCAGGGACGACAACGACGTCTATCGCTGCCGCGACTGCGGGTTCCTGTTCAGCCCGCCCCTTTCGGCCATCGTGCCGTCCTCGGACCGCCTGCGCCAGCCAGGGTAGTCGCGGACTCGGGCGTCTTCGTACTCCGGCACAAGTCGCTGGACGCATTGCCCGGGGACTCGATGCCGTCGCGCCTGCCCTTGGCTGAGACCGAAGCCAGCGCCGCGCAGCAGTCCCCGGTGGCATTTGCTCGCGAGGTGCTGGGCGTGGACCTGTGGGACAAGCAGGTGGAGGTGCTGACCGCCCTCACCGAGCACCGCCGGGTGGCTGTGAAGGCAGGCAATGGACTGGGCTAGGGGTTCTGCGCCGCCGTCGCCGTGCTGTGGTACATCCATACGCATCCCGACGAGGCCATTGTGCTGACGACCGCGCCCACCTTTCGGCAGGTGCGCCACATCCTCTGGCGGCAGATCCACCGCTTGTACCGTCCTGCGGCGGGAACCCTGGGCGGCCAGATGCTGGATACACGGTGGGACCTTTCCGACCAGTGTTACGCCATGGGGCTCTCGGCCGACGGAGCAGACCAGTTTCAGGGGTTCCACAACCCCAACATGTTCATCGTGGTCGACGAAGCCGAGGGGGTGAGCGAACAGATCTACGAGGCGGTTGAGGCCGTGATGACCTCCGCATCGCCGTTGCTGCTGCTCATCGGCAACCCGACGACCATGGACGGCGCGTTCCGTCGCGCCTTTTACCAGGAAGGCCACATCTACCGGAACATCACCATCTCCGCCCTCGACAGTCCGAATGTGCAGGCCGGACGGGTGGTGGTGCCCGGTCTGACCACCGCCGACTGGGTGGAGGAGCGCCGCCTGATCTGGGGAGAGAAGGACTCCATTTACCGCTCCCGCGTGCTGGGGAAATTTCCAGACCAGGGGGAGAACACCCTGCTGCGGCTCAGCGATATCGAGGCCGCCGTGGGGCGTCACATCGCCGCGTCCCAGGGTGGCGGTCCCGAGGAGGTGGTCGTGGCAGTCGACGTCGCCCGTTACGGTTCCGACAGCACGGTCATACTGCGGAGGCGGGGCGGCCGCGTCGAGGACATACAGGAACTGCGGCAGCAGGACACCATGGCGGTCGCCGCTCGAGTGGCGGGAGCAATCCTCGAGCACAGGCCGTCGCATGTCTCCATCGACGAGATCGGCGTGGGCGCTGGCGTTGTGGACCGGCTGAGGGAGATGGGCCACAAGATCAATGGCGTCAACGTCTCTCGCAGCGCCCGCAAGGACAAGGAGTTCTCCAACCTGCGTGCCGAGGGCTATGGCATCCTGAAGGAGCTGTTCGGCGAGGGGCTGATCAGCATTCCCGCCGACGAGAGGCTGGTCAGCGAGCTGGCCTCCCTTCGCTACGGACATGACAGGCAGGGCCGGATCAAGATGGAAAGCAAGGACGAGATGCGCAGTCGGCACCGTAAGTCTCCGGACCGGGCCGACGCCCTGATGCTGGCGTTCCTGCCGCCAGGCGGCAGGATGCAGGTGTGGTTCTAGCGGTCTGAAGAATGCTGTCCGGAGAATTCGGTCCAGAGAATTCGGTCCGGAGAATGCAGGGCCGTCAATAGAATGCAGTGCCGTCAGTGCGACAGCGTCGCCGGAACAAGACGAAATGAGAGATTTTGAGACTCTTTTCAAGGGAGTTGTCCCGAATGATGCAGAAACTGGCCCTGCGCCTGCCGTGGCGCAACCCGCTATCCCGGCGTCCCGATCCTCCGGCGAGGGCCAAGGGTTCCGGCGCCGCCATTGCCGATACCGGCGGCTTTCCCCTCCTATCCGGAGCGGGCGGAGGCTGGAACCGCACGGAGTACGGCGAATACTATGCCACCTCCACGCCGGTCTATTCCGCCATCCGCGTACGGGCCGACGCCCAGACCCGGCCGCCGGTGGTGGTCTACCGCCGCGGGCCAACGGAGTCCGGCGTGAGCCGTCGCATGCCCGTCGGCCCGGAGCATCCGGCGCAGCGGCTCCTCGAGCGGGTCAACCGCTGGTACACCCGGGCAGACCTGTGGCGCGCGACCGAGATATACCTGAACCTGTGGGGCTCGGCCTTCTGGATGCTGGACCGCGATTCCGACGGCAACCGCGAGCTGTGGCCGCTGCGGCCTGACCGGATGTCCATCATCCCCGACCGGGACGAGTACATCCGCGGCTTCGTCTATCACGGTCGCAGTCGCATGCTGGCCCTGACGCCCGACGAGGTGGTCTGGTTCCGGTACTTCAATCCGCTGGAGGAGTATGCGGGCCTGTCGCCGGTGGGGCCGGCGCGCCTGGCGATTGACATGGGTAAGGACGGGCTGAGCTTCAACCGCAACTTCCTGCGCAACTCGGCCCAGCCCGATTTCGTGATCCTGACCAACGAGCAGATGAACGATGGCGAGGTCGACGACTTCCATCGCCGCTGGGAGGCACGCTACCGGGGCCCGGCCAACGCCCGACGTCCCGCCGTTGCCAGCTTCGTCCGCGACATCAAGACCCTGGGCCTCAGCCACCGGGAGATGGACTTCATCCAGGGCTTGCGCTGGAGCCTAGAGGAGGTGAGCCGCGCCTTCGGGGTGCCGCGGCCGCTGCTATCGGACCTGGAGCGGGCTACGTTCTCCAACGTGAACGCCGCCGAGCGGTTCTTCTGGCGGAATACGATGGTGCCGGAGATGACCTTCCTCGCCGAGCAGGTGACCCGCAAGCTGTTCCCGCTGCTGGGCTACGATGGACTGGAGATGGAGTTTGACCTCGCGTCCATCGAGGCGCTGGCCGAGGACGAGAACGCCCGCGCTTCCCGCGAGGCGCAGCTGCTGGACCGCGGGGTGCTGACGATCAACGAGGTGCGGCGGTCGCGTGGGCTGCCGGATGTGCCGTGGGGGGAGACGTGGGGTAGGGGGTAGGGGGTAGGGGCCACATCTTTCCCGCGAATGCGAACCTCCGTCAAAGCTGAAGAGTGAGAATTTCGGTGCGACGCCAAAATCGCTGGCATCAGTCGCCGTGTGCCCCTGTGATATCATCAATCTAAACAGAGATACTTCCTACGGAGATGTTCCGGTGGCGGACAAGACTGGCAACCCCCGTATCGACCACCTGCTAGACGAGAAAGCGGAGACCGTCCGTCAGATGGAAAAGCTGGCGGACGAGAAGGCCGAACAGAACGCCAAGCTCATCGACTCGATCCACGAAAGCCGCGCCAAGAGGCTGGGCAACAAGAACGCACCTGCCCAGTAATGTCCGGCAGCCGATACGAGGCCGAACAAGACTGGCTCGCGGAAAAAGCGATGCTTTTGGATGTCCACGACAATGTTGTGGACATTATTCAACTGTATTGAATGGAATTGCTGGCTATACTGGAGCAATTCGAAAAAGCCGCCCAATTGCGACACAGCATCCTAGGTCCCATGGAACGAAGAGATTATCGTCTGGCCTTGGACAACCTCCGAGACTTTGTTCTGAATGACGAAGTGATGTACAAGCTATTTCCGCAATTGGTAGACCTGGCCGAACCTGGCTTGGTAATACTTGAACAGTTAGCGGACGAATACGAGCTCCGCTAACCTGCGAAGGCCCAGTCGGAAAGAAAGGGATCTGTATGCAGGACTCCACTGACACTAACGGCATGACATTCAATGAGATTTCCGCCGAATACGGCGAGGAAGCCGCCATCCAAGCTGGTATCGCCGCAGACCTGGATACTTGGGAACTCACCGAGGAAGACTTCGACAGAATGCAGCCGGCCAGCGAAGTCGACCCGGAACTTGTCGAGGCTTCGCGCGCCTCGCGGGCCACCCAGTCCATTCAGGAACCTGCGCCCAAAAACCAGCTCTACTTCGGCGACAACCTTGGCATCCTCCGCAACCACGTCCCCAACGCCAGCGTTGACCTCATCTACCTCGACCCTCCCTTCAACTCCAACGCCAGCTACAACGTCCTCTTCCAGGAATAGACCAGTCATCAATCGACGGCGCAGATAAAGGCCCGTGTGGATGTCACAGAGCCTTTCAAGGAGCGGGTTACACCTAGAGTTAACTGGATGTGGAACATTTGTGCCGTAACCATGACTGAGTAGTAGTAAAATGTTGATAGTGAATCTTGAAAATTCAGTTTGCCGTAGCGTCCTCGCAGGCGGTTGCTAGCCAGCATTCAATTGCGTCAAGAACTTATGAGCGACCAGCCTGATCCATTACTTGGAGTCGAATTTGGTTATCCAAGAAAAGAAACCGGAGATCACTTGGATTTTGGGGTTGCTGTCATATTTTGAAACCCAGTCCCCGTACGACCTCCCTGATGTGCGACGAATGGGTTTCGACGTAGGCCGACAAGTCGTTGGCCTTTATCTGGCAGAAATGCTATTGAAATATTCCCTAGACAGATATGGCACACCTCATAGAGCACACCACAATCTTTTGGACCTGTATCTGAAGCTCCCTAGAGATCTTCGACCCATAGCGGAGCAGAAATATAATGAATTGTTAAATGCCGAATTAGAGTGGACCTGGGAAGTCTACGAAAGCGTAGAATCATTTTTGTCCTATTTGGGACGCAACGCGATCAAGGACACGCGTTACTTTTGGGAAAGCGGGATCCACCACTGTGCCCCAGGATATTCCATTCTGATTGCTCCGCAAGAGTTGCGTCTGCTCATATACTGCCTGCTAATAGCTTTGCATGGTTTTCCCGAAAAACCTCTGGAACGTCGCTTCAAAACGACTTTTCGGCCCCTCGAATAGTTCCTTGAGACAGACCAGTTACTCCCTGAGAAATTCGCAAAGGGTCAAATTTATCGTCTCTTCTGACTGAAACCTAGGTGCGGCATAGCCGCCGCCGAGCGCCTCAACCGCCGCTGGATTGGCATAGACATCACCCACATCGCCATCACCCTCATCCGCCATCGCCTCCAGGACACTTTCAAGGACGAACTCAAGCCCTATGAGGTCCTCGGACAGCCCCAGGACGTCGCCAGCGCGCAGGCCCTCGCCACCGACAGCGAAAACTCCGGTCGCTACCAGTTCGAGTGGTGGGCCTTGGGTCTCGTGGACGCCCGCCCCGCCCAGGACAGGAAGAAGGGTGCAGACTCAGGCGTAGACGGCTACATCAACTTCTTCGACGACAACACCGGCAAAGCCAAACGCATCGTCGTTCAGGTCAAGAGCGGCCACGTCACCCGCAACCAGGTGGCCACCCTCAAGGGCGACATGGAGCGCGAGAAAGCCGAAATCGGCCTCTTCGTCACTCTCCAGCCACCCACCGGCCCCATGGAATCCGAAGCTGCCTCCGCCGGCCTATACACTCCCGAACACTTTCCCGACAGCCAGTACCCACGCATCCAGATTCTGACCATCGACGAACTGCTCAACGGCATCAGGCAGGCCGAATATCCAAGAATGGCGCCGGAAGGGACATTCCGCCGCGCGCCCCGACGCCGCCGGTCATCAGGGGAGCAGTCCAAGCTCGTATAGCGCCCTAAGCGGTCGGCAGAGGTAGCCCCTCTTTACGCCAGCCAGTCGTCGAACCAGGCGACTAGGCGGGACAGGTACTCTTAGCGCATGCGGGGAGGGGTGGCCGGTGCGGGGGAAGGCGTGGTTGCTGCCGGACGTGACGTGGGGGGATGTGTGGAGAAGGCGGGTGTCGGTTGCTGTGATATCCTTTTCTTACGGGACGGAGGCGCGAGATGGATGACCGAGTGAAAAGCTTTGACAGAATCAAAGTGAGGCATCTTGAGCCTGGAGAGGCCAAGGCAAAATACCTTGCGCGTATTCACGAGAGCGAACAGTCTTTCGGCATGACATCCGAGGAAATGGAGAAACTGGTATCAACCGGAGATGACAAGTGGGAGACCCCGGAGATCCTTAGATGGATGTCGGCCTATCACGGCTATCAATCCCTGTCGCGGAAAGAGATCCCCACGGATGGAACAGTTGGGAAAACTATTGGCGTGTCCACGACAGGCGATTAGCCGAGCATCCCTTTGTGGGCTCATCGGGGCACAACACTCTTAGCCTGGACCGCAACGAACAAGGCAACTGGACACTGTCGGGCCTCTTGCAATGCTCTCGAAATGTCAATCTTGAGGTCGAGAAAGAATATCACACCCGAAATGTTGGAAGGGGAGATATTCTTCAAGTCAGAGGATACCGTTATCTGTATGTGGGTTGGGTGCGCGGCGGTGCTCTGCTTCTCAAATACCATAACCACCACTCAAACCCCGACGAATACATTCACCGCCTCTATCATCCTCTGACCGGACAGGAAGTTCTCTACGAAGTCCTTCATCGCCATCAGTTCCCCACATTCTCGGAGGTCCTCGACGAGTTGGAAGCGGTGACACGGCTGTTGCCCGCCTGATGGCTCGATTGCCTGATAAGCTCAAACCCGTTCTATTCCCGAGAGGATTCAATCCGACCTAAATGCCTACCGTTTTTGAGGGTGCCGGACATAATGGTCTCGACACGATGAGAGACATTCGAACACGCCGGGGAGCGAATGACCATACCGGGATTCACATTCGAGCAGGTGTCGGCCTAGCAACAAGCTCGGCCGACTGCGTGGAGGACCGGGCGCAACTCGCGCCTACGCCAGCCAGTCGTCGAACCAGGCGACTAGGCGGGACAGGTACTCCTCGCGCATGCGGGGGTGGCCGGTGCGGGGGAAGGCGTGGTTGCTGCCGGGGAAGCGCACGAACTCCACTGTCTTGCCCAGGCGTTTCAGGGCCACGAAGTACTCCTCGCTCTGCGCCACGGGGCAGCGTCTGTCCGCCTCGCCGTGCAGCAGCAGCGCCGGGGCGGTGACGTTTTTGGCGTAGGTGATGGGCGAGCGCTCCAGCAGCTTCTCCGGCGTCTCCATCACCGATCCGCCCCACTGCGGCTCGCCGAAGCTGACCCCGATGTCGGAGGTGCCGTACATGGTGTACAGGTTGGTGCAGGGCGCGCCGATGACCGCCGCGCGGAACCGGTCGGTGTGGCCGATGACCCAGCCGGTCATGTAGCCGCCGTAGCTGTAGCCGTGGATGCCCAGCCGAGACTCGTCAACGTAGTCGCGCTGGCACACCTCGTCCACTGCCGCCATCAGGTCCAGGTAGTCTTCGCCGCCCCAGTCGTCGAGCACGGCCCTCATGTAGGCGTTGCCGTAGGTGGACGAGCCACGGGGATTCACCGCCAGCACAAGGTAGCCCGACGAGGCCAGGGCCTGCTGCCAGGGCACGAAGGAGTCGTAGAAGGCCCCGTTGGGTCCGCCGTGGATGTCCATCACAAGGGGGTAGCGTACGGAGGAGTCGAAGTCCGGCGGGAACCAGAGCCGCGCCTCGACGTCGAATCCGGCCCTCGAGATGCTGAACTTGCTCAGCGAAGGAGAGGTATGCTTCTCGACATATTCGGAATTGGGGTCAACGGAAAGCAGGGATTCGCCACTCGACAGGTCGGCCAGGTGCAGCTCCGACGGGGCTGACGGCGAGGACGAGACCACTGCGGACCGGCGAGCGTATCCGTCCAGTGACATGCCGCCGACGAGGCGTCCGCCGCCCCAGAGCTGCCTCGGGTCGCCGCCGTCGGCGCTGACCTCGTAGATGTAGCTCTCGCCGCGGCGCTCGCCGAGGAACACGATGCGGCCGCCGTCGCTTGCATCGGGGCCGGGTGTATCAAAGCCGGGGTTTGTATCGGAGCCGGGGTTCCAGAGTATGTCCGGCTGCCGGGCCGCTCCGGGGCCGCCGCCGAGGGTGGGCCGCTGTTCGTCGCCGGTGACGCGCCTCGGGCTAGCGCCCGGCTCGAGGATGTACAGCCAGCCCTGCCACAGCACCATGCCGGCGGGGTCCTCGGAGCCGACCACGGCCAGCCGGTTCGAGTCCGGCGACCAGGCCACGGCGCCCACACTGGTGAGGCCCTCGGACCAGCACTCGGCCGATCCGCCGTGTGTGTAGACAACATAGGCCTCGGTCAGGGCACGAAAGTCCCTGTCGTCGCGGCGCCCGGAGATGAAGGCGATCTTTTCGCCATCGGGAGACCAGACTGGGCCGTAATCGTCCCAGTCGCCACGGGTGACCTGGACCACCTCGCCGGTGTCCAGGTGAGCGACGAACAAGTGGTAGTGGGAATCGCCCCGCCAGCCCTGCAGGTCGTGCCGGTAGCGGATGCGGTCGATCTCGATGACCCGCGGGCCCTCGATCTGGCCGCCGGCCGCAGCACCCGCCGCAGGTTCGGTGTCGGCGCAGAAAACGATACGGGTCCCATCGGGGGACCAGGCGAAGTCCTGCACTCCCTTGGCCGTGTTGGTCAGCTGCCGCGCCTCGCCTCCGTGGGCGTGGATCACCCACACCTGCCGGGGCTCGCCGGGCTGCCGGCCGCGCAGGAAGGCCAGCAGGGTGCCGTCGGGCGAGAATCGCGGGCCGCCGTCGGCGAGGCCCTGGGTGAACTCGCGCTCCGTGCCGTCTGTCCCGGCCAGCATCAGCCGCGAGCGGTTCTCGGCCCCGCCGCCCGTGCCGTCGACCCACGACTGCGCATAGACCACTCGCTGGCCGTCGGGCGACACCGCCGGATCGGACAGGGCCTTCAATTCGTACACCAAGTCGGGGGCAACACTCATAGCAATCCACCAAGCAGGAGACACGGCTCCCGAGTCATCTTGGGCTATTATATGAAAAAATTATGAAAGACATTCTATCCGAGGAGTATCAATATGGAGCGGGATTTGGTGGGATACGGCAGGAGCGTGCCGCAGATCGAGTGGCCCGGCGGGGCGCGCATCGCGGTTTCGCTGGTGGTGAATTACGAGGAAGGGGCCGAGCGCAGCACGCTGGATGGCGACCCGCACCACGAGACGAACAACGAGGTGCCATCGCCGGTGCCCGCGGGCGACCGCGACCTCAACAACGAGTCGTTCTTCGAGTACGGCAGCAGGGTCGGCGTCTGGCGGCTGATGGATATGTTCCGCCAATACGACGTGAAGTCGACGTTCTTTTGCTGCGCCCTGGCGCTGGAGCGCAATCCCGAGGTGGCTAAGGCGATACCAGCGGAGGGGCACGAGGTGTGCGGGCACGGCTACCGGTGGGAGGAGTATCACCTGATGGCCCAGGACGACGAGCGGGCATCAATCGCTCGCACCGTCGAGTCGCTGGAGCAGACCACAGGGGAGCGCACGGTGGGGTGGTTCACCCGCTACGGCCCCAGCCTGAACACACGTCAGCTGGTGGTGGACCACGGCGGCTTCATCTATGACAGCATCGGGATGAACGACGACCTGCCCTATTACACCACGGTCAAGGGAGGCGACGGCAACGACAGGCCCTGGCTGGTGGTGCCATACAGCATGGAGACCAACGACGCCCGCTTCTGGCGGGGCGGGCTGTCGAGCGTGGGGGCTTTCTATGAGTACCTGCAGGACACCTTCGACGTTCTGTACGAGGAGGGGCGCACCCATCCGAAGATGATGTCCATCGGTCTGCACTGCCGTATCGCCGGACGCCCGGCCCGCTCCCGGGCGGTGGAGCGCTTCCTGCAGTACGCGCGGCAGATGCCCGGGGTCTGGTTCTCCCGTCGCGACGAAATAGCCCGCTGGTGGCTGGAGAAGTACCCGCCGGGAACGCTGGGATAGGCAGCGTGGTTTATGTTTTCATCGCCCTTCACCGGCTATAACCTGTCACTTCGGGTTGCTCTCGTGGCCTTCGCAGTCGCGCTGTTGGCCGTCGCCTGCGGGAGTGCAACGGACGAGGTCGTCAGCCCTTCCTGCAGAGACTTCGAGGCTATCGAGGACCGCAGCGGGCTGATCAGCCGGGATGAAGCAGAGCAGATGGAGGTCGAAAGGCTGTCAATGTCGGCCCCGGAGGTCTCGCCAACCGAGGTTGAGAGAGTGTGGGCCAGTTGCCTGACCACTTATGGATCGTACCAGGACCGATTGCTGGAAGAGGGCGTGTGGACCAATCCGGAACTGCGCCCCCCGGATATGCCAGTCTGGATCGTGGAAGTGAAGGGCGTCTCACGGCCTGCGGGAATCGCCACTGCAAGCGCTCACGTTCCCTATCACTACGCGATGGGGGTCCTCAACGCAGGCACCGGCGAGATGATGGAGGGTGCGCGCTACCAGGAACCCCGGCTGCAGCCAGCGGAGGGGGAGTGACGGCCGTTAGAGGCCATACACCAATTTTGAAGGGAACCAAAGCCTTCGGCGCAGCTAGGCGAGTTCCGCTACGGCGCGAAGAGATCGCCCGCTGGTGGCTGGAGAAGTACGCGCCGGGAGGGTAGCGGGGGCAGGGATCAGAGGGTTTGCTGGGCCGCTCTTTCGATGGTCTGTGCTAGCCAGGCATTAAGGCTTTTGCCTTCGGCCTTGGCTGCGGCCGCTGCAGACCTGTGGACATCAGGGGATACGCGGACGGGAATTCTGCCGGAAAAAGGTTTATCGGGAGTTCGGCCCCGTTCCTCACAGACGGCCAAGTAGTCGTCTACAGAATGCCGAAATTCCCGACGCAATTCTTCAACGGATGTTCCCTCGAAGACAACCACATCAAGGGTGTCCACCACTTCCCCGTGGAAGACACCGGCATCGGAATCAAACCGAACCGCCGCACGATAACCCTTATATTCCATCATGGCCTTATCCCTGCTGCCCCGAAGAATCTCCTTAGAGATTCCACAGCTCCCTTCCGAATTTCGTTTTGGGGATGGGGGACATGAAAGTGAAGTCCGACTCCGTTTATTTCGGCGTATATCCTGGAACCGCTACGCTCCTCTATGTATGCTCCGCAGGCGAGGAGCAATGACTCAACATCGTCCCAGCGTATTCCCGATGAGGTAGGGTGCCGGAAGATAGCGGCCAACGTCCTGCGATGTCTTCGCCTCACCCATGAACCATATCAAATCTTGGCGCCATTGTTTAGTAAAGCTGTTCAGGCGAGTTCCGCTACGGCGCGGGCTAGCGCGTCCACCTCTTCTTCGGTGTTGAAGAAGTGCAGGGAAGTGCGGATGGACTCTGGGTAATGGACCTGGCGGATGACGATACGGTGGTCCTCCCAGATACGCGCCACCACGGCGTCGGCAGACTGCCCGGCAACCTGGAAGGACACCAGTCCGGCGGACTGCGTATCGCTCATCGGCGACAGGACGTTGACGGCGGAGATCTCGGCGAGCTGGGCCTTGAAGCGGGCAGCCAGCGAGATGTTGCGGGCCTCGATTTCAGGGACGCCGACGCTTTCGATGAACTTGGCAGCCTCGACGAAGGCGGCCTGCAGGGGCACGCTGCCGGAGCCTCCGAGGAACTTTTCCATGATGGAGGAGTTGATGCGGTAGCTGTCGGGTTCGCCGGGCTCGCCGACCTGGGTGACGGCGCGGCCGCCGGTGTGGGCCGGGTGCACCTGCTCGATGAGGTCGCGGCGGATGTAGAGAGCGCCGACGCCCTCGTAGCCCAGCACCCACTTCTGGCCGGGAATGGAGTAGTAGTCGAAGCCGTCGCGGTGGACGTCCAGCGCGATGTGGCCGCCGGTCTGAGCCCCGTCCAGCATGATTTCAGCGCCGTGAGCGTGGGCGACGCGGCAGAGGTCGGCGGCAGGCATTCGCAGGCCGGTGGAGTACTCGATGTGGCTGACGAAGATGAGGCGGGTGCGACCGTTCATCGCGGCCTCGAACTTGGCGACGATGGCGTCCCAGGAGTCATGGGGGTCGATGTCCAGCACCTGGACTTTCGCTCCGTATCGGTGGGCGACGTGCCAGCTAGGCGACAGTACGGAGCCGTGCTCGAGGTTGCAGGTGACGATTTCGTCGCCTTCCTTCCAGTCGATGCCGCTGAGTACGATGTTCAGGCCCTCGGTGGTGTTGCGGGTCACGAGGGTTTCGTCAACATCTGCGCCGAGGAGGCGGGCGGCGGCGCGGCGGGCCTCATCCTGGACCTCGCGTCCGCTTTCGTAGATGCCGGGAGTCGTGGCCCCCTGTTCGGCCTCCAGCGCCACTCGCGCCTGCATGGCCTCAGCGGCGGCGCGCGGCGGCGGCCCGGACCAGCCGGTGTTCATGTAGGTCAGGTTTTGGAGGACGGGGATCTCGTCGCGTAGCTTCTGGACATCCATATCGGTTGCCTACTCACTTTCTTGCGGTACGGTTCCCGGGGGCGGCTCGTCGAAGGGTTCGCCGTTGGCTTCAGCGGCAATGCGCCGCTCGTTCCAGGCCTCCCAGACGGCCTGGGTCTGCGCCTCTCCCTTAGCCCGAGCCTCCTCCTCGCGCTGCCGCGCTTCCTCTTCGCGTTGCTGCGCTTCCTGTCGGCGACGTTCCTCCAATGGCTCTATCAGCTTCTTTTTCAAGTAGTGTGCTACTACCATAAGCGTCTGCGGCCCCTCGATCGTCAGCAGAGCCAGCCCTGCGTCGCCCACGGTGGCGACGCCAATGCCCTGCGTTATGGAGTGGATGGTTTCCGGCCAGTCGTCCACCGTGCGTTCGAAGACTTCGTACCAGAGCAGGAATCCAATGCCCGCGAAGGCGTAAAGGGTGAACAGGCCGAAATACAGCGCTCGCCAAGCGAGAGGAATGGTCCAGATAGAGTCCCTGTCTTGCTGTATTCGTTCGGACGGATCACTTTCGGGCTCTTGTTCTTCCGACTTCATTGTATCCTATTGAATGATCAGTCCGCCCTCTCAATTCCGAGGAGAGGGCGGACTATTTTGCCACAAGGGAGGGGGTTCTCTAGCGGGGGGAGTACGGCGTGGGCCGGAGGATGGAGTGGGTGGAGACGCGCACCAGGGAGCCGTTCTCCTCGGAGGCGGCGCGGGCCTTCTGCCAGTCGGGGTCGTTCTGGAAGGCGGTCCAGCTATTCTCGCGGGCGCCGAGGTCGGGGTAGCCGAGCATGTAGACGAGGCGGTTGCTGGTGCCGACGTCCTCGGTCCAGTAGGCGACGTTCTCGATGCCGTGCTTCTCGAACAGGCCCATGGTGTGGTTCTTGAAGCGGTTGTGCAGGTCGGGCAGCTTGCCGGGCATGGCGTCGTAGACGCGCAGTTCCTGGACGGCGGTCTTGAACTTGGGCTGCGGCGAGTAGGGGGTGAGGCTCATCAGGGAGTTGAGGACCTGGGCTACGATGGGACCGTTGGACTCGGTCTCGGCGCGGACCTCGGCCCAGGCCTTGTCGGCCTGGAAGGCGGCCCACTTGTCGGCGCGGTCGGCCAGGCTGTCGAAGGAGAGGATGTAGGTGAGCTGGTTGCTGGCGCCGATGTCGTCGGTCCAGAAGCCCATCATCCCGATTTCGTACTGCTTGAAAAAGCCCATGGTGTGGTTGGCGAAGCGGGCGTTGATGTCGGGCAGGCGTCCTGGTACGGCCTTGTAGATTCGGTTCTCGTAAATCATCGTGAACTCCTTAATCTTCTGGATGTGTTGCCTCTCCCAATTTAGGAGGGTCAGGGTGGGGGCGTAATCCTACTTCCTCTCGATAAACTCGAGCTGCACGCCATCGGGGCCCTCGAAGAAGACGACGCGGCGGTCTCCGGAGACCTTGGCCTCCTCAAGAATGGTTGCGCCGTTGGCCTTCAGCATATCGATCATGCCCTGAATGTCGTCGGCGTCGATGGCGATGTGCTCCATGCCGTACTTCTGGTCGCGGGTCTGGGTTTCGATGTGCTTGGTGACGTTCAGCGTCAGGCCATGCAGGTCGAGACGTACGCCAATTTCGCCGACGTCGGCAACCTTGGTGGCGCCCAGGGTGTCGATGTAGAACTGCGCGGTCTTGTGGGGATCCGGGGATTTGAGGTGGACGTGGTTCAGGCTGAGGGCCATAACGGGCCTCCTTCAATAAAATAGAGAGTTCGGAATGCGAATTGCGGATTGCGCGACCTTAAGGAAGGTCTGCTCTAATCGGCAGAATAGTTTACCCGTAAAGGCGCGTCAAGCAATTCAGAAACTCGCCCCTTGGCAGTGTCCGGCAGGGCCTTTTAGTTTTCGCTGTCAAGCCGTCGAGTCCGTTTGTGGTGAGCTTGTCGAACCACGAGCGGAGGACCCTTCGACAGGCTGAGTGCCAACGAGTTGGCCACAATTGAAAGGCTCTGGGGAGCACCTGACGGGATGTCATCAGCAAATTCCCCATTCCCCGAGTGGCGGCTATAATGCCAGCAGCGAAATTATAGTCTGGGAGGGGATTATGCCTATCGAGCAACATGCCCCGGAACTGGCGCGCCTCATTTCCGCCGACGCTGAAATCGTGCGGCACACCCCTGACGATTACGGCGGCGACAATGGCCCGGCAGAGGGGCCGGTGTGGTGGTCAGATGGCGGCTATCTGCTGTTCAGCGACATTCATAACAACCGACGGATCAAGTTCGCTCCCGGCCAGGGAGCGAGTGTCGATCACGAGCCGACCAACAGGGCCAACGGCCTGACGCGCGACCTGCAGGGACGCCTGATCGCCTGCGAGCACGACAGCCGGAGGGTGACGCGCACCGAGCACGACGGCAGCATCACCGTGGTTGCCAGCAGCTTCCAGGGGCGACGTCTCAACCGTCCCAACGACGTGGTGGTGAAGTCGGACGGATGCATCTACTTCACCGACCCGTGGACGCTGCCCACGCCGCCCGAGCAGTGGGACCACCAGTTTTCGGGCGTGTACCGTGTGACGCCTGACCTGGGCCAGATCACGCTGCTGGTGGACGACTTCGTGATTCCCAACGGGCTGGCCTTTTCGACGGACGAGAGCGTGCTTTACATCAACGACTCGCGGCGGGGGCACATCCGGGCCTTTGACCTGAACCCCAACGGGTCGCTGGCGCGGCAGACCGACCGCATCTTCGCCGACCTCACGGGGGACGCGCCGGGCGTGCCCGACGGTATGAAGGTTGACGTTGAGGGCAACGTTTACTGCGGCGGCTCCGGCGGGCTCTGGGTGATGGACTCGTCGGGCAAGAAGCTGGGGTGCGTCGTTCACGGGGCGTCGGCCACCACCAACCTGTGCTTCGGTGGCGACGACTGGAAGACGCTGTATTTCACCAGCCGCAACCACCTGGGCTCGGTGCAGGCCAACGTCGCAGGCATTCCGGTTCCCGTAGCCTAATGGGGATTGTCTGAACTGTGATTTACTAGATTCTGATGATCGCCATGATTGTCGATTTGGGAATCAAGTAAATCACGCGAATTACAGTTCAGACATCCAGGCAATTAATGAAACCCGTCGGAGAGGTATGACTATGCCACGGATATCATCGGTAACGAGAGACCAACTATCGGCAGGAGACCAAGAGTACCACGACGCCATCGTCGGGACCCGTGGCAGCGTCCGCGGTCCCTTTGGCGTGTTGCTGAACAGCCCCAAGCTAGCGGCCCGGGTCGCGGACACGGGCGCTTTCGTGCGGTTCGAGTTCGAGCAGCCGGAAGCACTGAAGGAGACACTGATCATCGCCACAGCGCGGGAGATGAAGCAGCAGTACGAGTTCTCGGCCCACGCCCGGCTGGCGAGGCAGGCCGGAGTGTCGGAGTCGACGATATCGGCCATCGCCAACGGAACCGCCCCGGCGGGACTGGAAGGGGACGAGGCGCTGCTGGTGAACTTCGTACACGAGCTGCTGCGCAATCACAAGGTCAGTGACGGCACCTTCAAGGCGATGACCGACCGGTTCGGCGAGAAGGACACGCTGCACTTCACCGTGCTGTGCGGCCACTACCTGCTGGTGGCGCAGGTGCTGACGGCCTTCGAGGTGGAGCTGGGAGAGGGAATGGAAATGGAGATACCGGACTAGGGAGGCTGGGAAGGTCGGCACTCAGAGGGTGTGTGACAATTGTCCATTGCATGTGAAGCGCAAGCCAAGGATGTGTGCCTCATTCCTGTGGTAACCAGGGGGACGCCCTCACCCTAACTCTCTCCCGGAGGGAGAGGGAATTTGTCACACATGCTCTTAGAGGCGAGGGGCGCGGAAATGCGGCTTTATTTTCTCGTGCCCTTGCTATGGGCCTCCGCCATTGCATTAAGATGAAATGTAGCAGCCAAGGCACAGGGCAAGTGTTATGGAAATCGAATATACGGACGATGAAGTCGTCGCCAAATTCCCCGAAGTAATGCAGCACGTGCGGGAAGGCAAAACCGTCATTGTCCTGTGTGGCGGTGAGCCGTGGGCTGAGATTCGATTGGCCAAGGGCAAGAGTGTGCCCGGCGAAAGCCGGACGGAGTTCCTGGAGCGCACGGGGCAGCTGATGCCAGCGAAAGAACGGTGGAACCCACCCCCGGGAGTGCGGGTAGAGGACGGCCTGGACGGGTTTCTTGAGGAACGGGGATCGTGGAAGGCACCTATGTAGACGCTTCGGCGATATTGGCCATCGCCTTCCAGGAACCTGGGTACGAAGTCGTAAAACAAAGGCTGCAAGGGTTTTCGCGTTTGCGGTCCTCTCATTTGCTTGAGGCGGAGCTACGGGCGGCACACGCGCGAAATAACGTGATTTTCGACCCAGGCTTTATTGCAGGAATCGAATGGATTGCTCCCGTCCGCCCATTGTCCCGGGAAATAGCGGCGGCGCTGGAAATTGGGTACCTGCGAGGCGCCGACCTATGGCACGTGGCGGTTGCGCTTTACCAAGCCGAAAACCCGCGTGAAGTGGCTTTCATGACTTTGGACGGTCGACAGCGGGCAGTCGCCGCAGCACTTGGGTTTCAAACTTGACCACCAATGGACAGGCTGCGCTGCCCATTCTCCATGTGCCGCCTCACGCCAACTCTTCTCGCTCGACGAGGTGGACGAGCCAGCCGCCCAGACTGGCCGGGTGTATGAAGCCTATGTGGGAGCGGCGGCCGCCGGGGCGCCCCGCCTGATCTATGAGGGTCAGGCCGGAACGGTCCAGACGAGAGAGAAGGCGATTGATGTCCTTCACCTTGAAGCCGGTGTGGTGCAGGCCCGCTCCACGGTTGGCGATGTAGCGACTTATCGCTCCCTGGTCCTGGCGGGTGCTGCCGGCCTGTCCGTAATCGATGCTGCCCAAGGACTGGGGTTCAACGTTCTGCAGAAATTCCAGTTCCAGGTCACCGATGGTGATGAAGGAGCAGCGCAGTCCGCCGATGAATTCCGGCTGATGATTGCGGTAGACCACGCCGTACTTATCGGAGGTGAAGGACTCGGACTTGGTGGTGATTTCCACGTCGGTCTGGCGGCTTTCGACCGGCCAGCCCAGCTTTCTGACAAATACGTCCTCGACCTCTACATTGTCGGCGCTGGCCACGCCCAGGTGGTCTATGCGTTCCACTTCGCCATCCGGATTTGGCTCCAAACGAACGGGCAGTGGATCGGAGAAATAAGTGATAACCCCGCAGGTGGCGGCAGGGTCAACCAGGTAGCGTCGTGTACCGCTGAGGCCCGGCTGCGGCTCGGTGGTGAGCACGCGCAACCCGGCGGCATAGGCGTCCACACCAGCGCTGACCAGACCTGCGACCGACACGCAAATGTGGTGCAGGCCGGTCTTTTCGGCGCCCCCCACGAAGGGGTCGCCCAGCTCAAACAGGGCAATGGCCGTCTCACCGACAGGAAAGACAGGGACGCCGCGACCGCTGTCGCCAACATCGCAGGTGGTGCGAGGCAGCTCGAAGTCGCGCTCAAGGATGTCTGCCACAGCAGAGACGTCGCGGACCACCACACCAGCATAGGAAAGGCCATTGCCGATCATAATTGCATCTCCGTTGAGGAATTTCCGCCGGTGAAGAAAAGGCAGCCCGGCACTCTGAGTTAATCGCAAGGGAACAGGGAGCATTATATCCCCGCGACGAGGTTGGGCGTGCCTGTTGTTGGGTGTATTATCAGGGCAGTCTGAGAGCAGGGAGGATGGAAATGCGAGTCATCAGGATTGCCGAAGTCGAAAATGTTCCCATAGACACGGCGACACCCATACCGGGCTGGACGGGAGGAGAAGTGCGGCGGACCCGTCAGCCTCTGATTCCCGAAGGGTCCAGCGAAAACTTCAGCAGCAGCGTGGTCAATTTTGAGCGTGGCGCCACAACGGGCTGGCACACCCACGAGAGTGACCAGATCCTGGTGGTGACCTCGGGGGTGGGCATGGTTGCCAACGAGACCGAAGAAAGCGAGATATCCGTTGGCGACGTGGTGCATATTCGCAAGGGCGAGAACCACTGGCACGGAGCCCGCGCCGAATCCTATATGTCGCACATAACCATAACGGCGGTGTAGGCAGGCTGGGTTCCCAAGGCTACATTCGGAGCAGGGTCTTTTAGTTTTCGCAGTCAAGCCGTCAAGTCCGTTCATGGTGAGCCTGTCGAACCACGAACGGACTGCCCTTCGACAGGCTCAGGGCCAACGGATTAGCTACAATTAAAAGGCCCTGACATCGGGAGGCAGTCGTGGGGTCTAATCGATACTGAATGTGAAAGGGGCGGTTACGAATCCGCCCCTTTTATTATGCCTCGGGTTCTGTGTGCCTCGAGCCGTTGCGCGACATCAGAAGACAATTGCACGGTGAAGCAGCAGGGCCTTGGTGATTTTACGAATGGTGGTATCTCCGAGGCTGTGTTTCCTGAATACTCGAGATAACTCCTCAGAGCGCGTGGGCAAATCCGTGGCCAAATAACCCTTGCAATGCGCCTTCTTGACGTCCCTCCATGCAAGACGGATGGTGTCTCCGGAACCTGTGTCATCGTCGGCAGCGGCCTTAAGGTACAGGCAAGCCAATTCCTCGGTATTGATAAACGAAATCACACTGAATCGAGGTGAAAAACCAAACATATCCCGTCCTCCGGTGTTCGCCATAGGCGATCAGGATTTCACAGGAGGCCGTAGCAGGCCTTCGCCGTCGCTGCGAAGGAGTCCAGTCTCGTGACCTTCTGTAATATAATATATTACGAAAATCGATGCTGGACTGGATCGACGAAAAAGCGGGCGACTATTGCCGCCCGCAAAATTTGCCTAACCTGTTACCTGCCACTTCAGGGAAGAGCGTCGGCGAGAACCTCCGCGAGGTGGCGCGCCCTGCGGCCAGTGCCGTGCTCGATCTGCTGGCGACAGGAGACACCCATGACTGCCAATTCCCAGTCTTCGCCCTTGGCGTTGACCTGCGGGAACAGGTATTGGCTGCCGATGGTCATGGACAGGTCATAGTGCTCCTTCTCGTAGCCGAAGGAACCTGCCATGCCACAGCAACCGGCGTTGGTCAGCTCAACCCGGTACCCGGGGGCCAGCCTGAGCGCGTTCATGGAGGACGCCGTACCCGCCAGTGAGCGCTGGTGACAGTGGGCGTGGAAGAGAATCTGCTTTCCAGTGTCCCGGAACTCTATATCCAGCTTCCCCTCGGATTTCAGCTTGGCCAGGAACTCGTCGATCAGGAATGCCTGGCTGGCGACAGTGCGGGACTGCTCGCCGGGGACAAGTTGCGGGTACTCGTCGCGCAGGGTCAGGAGGCAGCTGGGCTCGCAGCCGATGATGGGTACACCGTTACCGGCGTAGGCGTGGAGCAGCGCGACGTTGTGTCGCGCGTTGGCCTTTGCCGCGTCCATCATGCCCTTCGAGATCATCGGGCGCCCACAGCATGGCGCGTCGGCCAGCTCCACCTTGTAGCCCGCCGCCTCAAGCAGGGCCACTGTCGCCTGTCCAATCTCGGGGTAGTTGTAGTTCATGTAGGTGTCGTTCAGCAGGACCACCGTGCCTGCGGTGGCCTGACGCTGCTGTCGCCGGGAGCGGAACCACTGCGGGAACGTCTGCCTGGCGAACTTCGGGGCGCTGCGATTGGGATGGATGCCCAGGAACGAACTTGAAAGCAGCTTGCCGAGCGGGCTGGCCGCCATCCAGTTGGAAAGAGGCGCGAAACGGCTGCCCAGTTTGCTGTAATTGGCGATGTTTCCAAAGATCCTGTTGCGCCGGGGCAGGCCGTTGGCCTTGTAGTAGTTGTCGAGGAACTCGTATTTGAGCTTGGCCATGTCCACGCCGGACTCGCACTCGGCGCGACAACCCTTGCACTCGAGGCACAGGTCGAGGGCATCGTAGAGGCGCTGGCTGGTCATTGTGCCCTCGGGCAGCTTGCCGGACATGGCGGCGCGCAGCAGGTTGGCCCGGCCCCGGGTGGAGTGTTCCTCGTCCCGCGTGGCCATGAAGGAGGGGCACATGGTGCCGTCCAGCTTGCGGCAGGCGCCCATGCCGTTGCACATCTCGACGGCCCCGGCGAAATCGGTGTCGATGGAGAAGTCGAGGCTGCTGGGCAGCGATTGGGCCCCGTAGTCGGGGCCGTAGCGCAGGTTTTCGGTCATTGGCGGGCAGTCAATGATCTTGCCCGGGTTCATTATGCCGTCGGGGTCCCAGGCAGACTTGAGTTCGCGGAAGATGTTGTACATCTCCGTGCCGAACATCTTCTCGGTCCACACACCGCGCACAATGCCGTCGCCGTGCTCGCCGCTGAGAACGCCGCCGAACTCCTTGGTCAGGTCGCTGATCTCGTCAGCGATGGAATACATCCGGTTGACGCCTTCCTGGTTTTTGAGGCTGACGACCGGGCGGATGTGCAGGCAGCCGACGCTGGCGTGGCCGTAGTAGGCGGCCTCGGTGCCGTGGTTGCGAACAATCTCATCGAAGCGGCGGACGAAGTCGCCCATGGTCTCCGGATCCACGGCCGTGTCCTCAACGAAGGGCAGGGGCTTGGCGTCGCCGTGCATGCTCATCAGCAGGCCGAGGCCGTTTTTGCGCACGTTCCAGATGTTGGCCTGGGCGGCGCGGTCCAGCAGGTTCACGCAAGCATAGCCCATCCGACGCCGCTCAAGGTCGTGCTTCAGGCCCTCCATCTTGGAGGTCAGCTCGTCCTCGGACTCGCCATAGAACTCGATGGCGAGGATTGCTCCGGGGTCTCCCTCTATGATGGACATGGCGTTGCCCAGGCCCAGGGACTGGCGGGAGCGGTCGAGGACGTTCTTGTCCATAATCTCGATGGACGAGGGGCCGTGGTTGAGGATTTCCTTGACCGCCTCGCTGGCCTGGAAGATGTCGTGGAAGTGGGCCACCGACAGGGCGGTCATCGTGGGGCGAGGCACGAGATTCACCTTGGCCTCGGTGGCGACGCACAGGGTGCCCTCGGAGCCGACCACCATCCTGGTGAGGTTAAAGCCGTGGCTGTTGGCGGAGCCGGCGTAGGGTCCCAGGGGTTCGGTCATGAACTCGTCGAGGTTGTATCCGCTGACCCGCCGCATGATGTTGGGGTAGCGGGCGCGAATCTCCGCGTCGTTGTCCTGGGAGAGGCGACGCACACCCCGGTAGATCTCAGATTCCAGGCCAGCGCCGCTGAGTTTTGCCTCGAGCTCGGCGCTGTCGAGCGGGCGGAATTGAGTGGTGCTGGCGTCGGACAGGATTACGTCCAGCTCCATGATGTGGTCGAGGGACTTGCCATAGATGACCGAATGGGCGCCGCACGTGTTGTTGCCGATGCCGCCTCCGACGCAGGCGCGGCTGGAGGTGGTGGGATCGGGGGCATACATCAGGCCGTAGGAGAGCAGTTCGCGATTGAGCTGGTCGAGGACGATGCCGGGCTGAACGCGGGCCCAGTGCTCCTCCCGGTTGACTTCAACAACCTGGTTCAGGTACTTGCTGAAGTCCATAACAATGGCGTGGTTGACGGTCTGGCCGGCAAGGCTGGTGCCGCCGGCACGGGGCAGAACGGGAACGCCGTTTTCGCGGGCGACCTCGATGACGGCCTGCACGTCGGCTGCGCTGCGGGGGATGACGACGCCGACCGGTTCCATCTGGTAGATGCTGGCGTCGGTGCTGTACAGCACACGGGAGAAGGGATCGAAGCGGACCTCGCCGGTCACCCGTCGGCGCAGCTCCTGCTCAAGCTCTCGACGCTCAGAAGCTCGAATCCGATTGGCGGTTGTGGCGACCATGGCCCGCCTCCTAAAGAAACAGCGTGACGAATGACCTATTTTACACGAACCCGGGAGAAGTATACGGAAAAGAAAAGAGGCGCTAATTGCGCCCCTTTCCCGAAAAGGAGGTGATGAATTGGGGATGGCCGCGAAATCCATCCCCTCAGTTGCAAGCAGGGTTAAACGATGGAGTAGCGGCGGACCGGTTCGGCCTCGGCGAGGCGGAGCTGTGAGCGCTCCTGATCGGTCATGGCCGGGCCAGACACCCACTCGTAGGCCGTCAAAACGCCGTGCTCGAGCTTGTGAATGAACCGAGAGCCCGTCTCCCGCACTTCCTTGATGCCCTCGTTCATAGTTACCATCGTTTGTCTTCCTCCGCCAATTGTTTGATTTGGATTCAAATAGTGTTAGCTCTATTTGATTTAATACTATGATAACTACGTTCATATATCTTGTCAACAGATAATATATTATGAAGTATATCTGTTTGATGAATAAATTATGGGAGTCGTGAACCGGAGGAAAGGGAGGAACCGCACCGGGCTAGCCGGTGAAGAAAGGAATGACCTGGGAAGAGAAGAGCCGCAAGGAAGAGACCGCGTCCTCAAGGGAGATCCGGTGGAAGTTCACCTGCAGCGATGCGACGTCAAAACCGCCCACTGCCGCATGATACGAGGCAATCTGCTCCCTGACGTCTTCCGGAGTCCCGACCCAGATGGTGCCGCTATCTAGCAGCGAATCGAAGCTTGCCTGTCGCAGCTTCTCCATGTGGCTATCGTATCCGGGATAATCGCCTGACGAGGTCCCTGCTCCCCAGCCGGAGTCCAGCTCGGCAGCGGCGACCAGCGACCTGAAATAAGCGTCGACGTTTGGCTGGGCGATTCGATGCGCTTCCTCACGGTCTTGGTGGCAGAACATGTGGAAGCCCAGAGCGATCCGGCCTTCTCCCGGATGGCCGGCTTCCTGCCAGGCCTCCCGATAGACTCCGATGGCCTCGCGCATCTGCGGGCCTGCAAAGGGTACCAGCATCAGGTTGAAGCCGCGTTCTCCCGCTCGCCGAAGCGACTCCGGCGTGCCCAGCGCCGCGGTCCAGAAGGGTGGTCGAGGCTGTTGCGTCGGGCGGGGCAGGGACGTCACGTTGCGGAAGCGATAGAACTGCCCCTCGAAGGTGACGTTTTCCTCTTCCAGCAGCAGACGCACCGCCTCAACTCCCTCTTCGAAACGGGCGCGGGATTCGTCCAGAGACCGTTCGAATCGCTGGAACTCATGGGGAAGGAAGGCACGCCCGAAACCGCAATCGAGCCGACCGCCGGAAATGGCGTCCAGCATCCCTATTTCGCCGGCGACCTTGAGAGGGTGATTGAAGACGGGAAGCACCGCGCCGGTGAGGAGGCGGGCCTTTCGAGTGCGCTGGGATGCGGCGGTCAGGAACACGTGCGGGGCAGGGCTGTACCCGCCGTAAGGCTCGAAGTAGTGCTCGACGGTTCGAACCTGAGTGTATCCAAGTTCATCGCAAAGGTCGACCAGAGCGAGGCACTCGTTCCAGTACTGCTCTCCCGACTTCTGTTCTGGAGAAACGTCGGGAAAGAACTGCAGTCCAAATTCCATATCGATCAGGTTGAGGCTAGAGCGCCAATTTGCCGGGGTTCATGATGTTGTTGGGGTCGAGGGTCCGCTTCAGTTGCCGGATTGCGTGATGCCCTTCGCCCTGCTCGCGGGCCAGGAGGTGGTTCAACTTGACGCCCACGCCGTGGCAGTACTCCATTGCGCCGCCCATGTCCTGCGCCAGCTTCAAGACGCGGTCCACGGTGCGGGCCAGCCTCTGGCGCGCCTCGGATGGGTCGCCGGACTCCGGCAGGATGAGCATGGAGAACAGCTCCGGGCGGCTCCAGATGGCATATTCCGCCACTGCTATTCCCTGCGATGCCAGAATCTCGCCGGCCTGTCGCTTGTATTCCAGCACCCTGGAGGCGGGCAGGGCGACGTGAAGGTAATCGAATCCTCGACGGCGGCGCCATCGATTCCAGCGCACCTTGCGGGGCTGCATCAGGGCGGTCTGCTTGTAGTTCTCGGCGGACTCGCGACGGAACTCCCAGTAGTGTTCGGTTGGCTCGGTGCCGAGGGAATAGCCCCCCGCAGCGTCGCAGATGACCTCGGAACGCCGGGCCTGCGCCTCCACTCCTTCGGCAAAGCCTTCGAACAGGAGATGCAGGGTAATCTCGCCGTCCTCCTCGGTCAGGTCCAGCAGCGACGGGCGTATACCGACGGCAAGCATTTCGGAGGCTGCCCGGAAACCGTCATCGAAGCTGTCGAATCCGACGCTGGCGAAGCGGCTGCTCTCGGGAATACGAAACACTCGTATCGTGGCCCGGGTAATGACGCCAAACGTGCCCTCCGCCCCAATGAAAAGGTGGTTCAGGTTGGGACCGGAGGAATACTTGGGGATGTCGCGGGTCTCAATCACCCGACCGTCGGGCAGAACGGCCTCGAGGCCGACCACCTGATCCCCCATCGGGCCGTGGGCGCAGGCGCGATAGCCGACGCCGTTGGTGGAGATGGTTCCGGCGATGGTGGCGATGGGGACACTGTATGGGTCATGCCCGATCATCAGCCCGTGCTCGGCCAGTATCGTCTCGAGATCGCCCAGAACGATGCCGGCCTCGACCCGGGCGGTCAGGCTCTCGGCGTCGATGTCGAGGACGCTGTTCATGCGCTTGACGTCCAGCACCAGCCCGCCGTGGGCCGGAACGACAGCGCCCATGACGCCGGTCCCGCCGCCGTAGGGAACGATCGGGACAAGGCGCTCGTTGGCCCAGCGAACGACCTCAGCGACTTGGGCGGTGCATCCGGGCCGCACAACCACTTCGGCCAGGCGCTCGAAGGCATCGGCGGCACCGAAGGCGCGGGAGGGCGAGAGGGAGTCTCCGGTGTAGCGGTCGAGGGAGTCGGGGTCAGCGATAACGTTATCCGCCCCGACGATGCGGGCCAGCGCGGCCAGTGCGGTGTCATCCAGAGTGGTCGTCACTTGCAGAGCCCGATACCTAGGCCTGGAGCTCGGCTAACCGCTGTGCCTGGCGGATGTAGTCGGCGGTGTCGCGTATCAGGACGGGGATATCGGGAACGTCGATATGCCCATCGCAGCAGGCCTGCTGATGCAGAAACTGAGCCCGCTCGCTAAACATAGGGGGCATCTGTTCAAATCCTTCCCGATTTCGTCCCACTCTCCTGATCCAGCCCGAAATGTGATTGGTGGTCTGAGGGTCTTCTCCGTGGGCGAGAGCGGCGGCCCTGGTGGCGGCGCGCGTTGCATTCCATGCCTTGCCGCAGGCATCCCGGACGTCTCCGGCCTCAAAGCGCTCCACTGCGGAGCTGTACTGATCCCAGGCGTCGCTGAAGGCCGCTTCCGCCAATGCTTTCGTGTCGCTTGTCATATTAGAGCAGCCTGATCCTGGCTTTCACTCGGTCTCGGCAGTTGCTGGGGGCGCTGGTTTCACGGGAGGCAGGGACGACGTTTCCTCGTCGCTGTACTGCGGGCCATGAGAGTATTGGTTCTTGCGGGTTAGCATTCGTAACAGACGTTCCTGACTCTCCTGTTCAAGGAGGGACAGGTGAGATTGTTCGCTGGGCCATTCGTGGAGCGGGAGAGCGACTAATTCGCTGATGAAGAAAGCGGCATTATTTACCCCAGTGCGGACGTCTGCCAATTCCCACTGGTGCTCATAATAGTTGGTGTGAAGGGACTCCAGATAACCGAATGCCAGCCTCAAATCGTCGCGCCCAAACTCGGAAGAAATGTAACTCGCCGCAGCTCGCAAGTGGTTGTGGGCGTGGTGGTTCCAGCCCATGCGCTGGCAAACGGCCTTGACGGCGTGGGCGGTGGCGCCCCACACCTTATCGGAGGCTTGCAGGATGTCGCCCTTATCCAGCTCTTCCTGCGCCTGCGCCAGAAGATGACGGCTGATTTCTTCGTATCTCTCCGGAGGTGACGCTTTCAAATGGTCGGTCATTTGGGATGCCCGTCCCCCAGTATAGAAAAGCGCAGAGAACCGCGGTCTGACGCAAGGGACTGCGCGCCTGTCACCATTCTAACGGCGAGCTAGGCGGAGCGGAACTGCCATACGGGACCGTTGGGCGTGTCCTCAACGGCAACGCCCAGTTCCTCAAGGCCGTCGCGGATGCGGTCGGCCTGCTCGAACTGGCGGGCCTGCCGCAGGGAGGTGCGGGTCTCCAGCAACAGCTCGATGAAGGGGGCCGCTCCTGCTCCGGAGCCATTAACATCCGTGGAGCGCGCAGCGAAGGTCAGGCCCAGGATGCCGCCCAAGTCCCTCAGCGTTTCCTGAGCGAGGGCTACCCGGTGGCCATCGTCGCTGTTGCGGTTTATATCCCGCGCAAGGTCGAACATGGATGCCAACGCTCTCGGTGTGTTCAGGTCGTCATCCATCGCCTCGAAGAACTGCTGGCGATAGGAGTCGGCATCCAGCTCCTCGCCATCCCCGGCGCCGTCGCGGTCAAGGGCGTGGCGCAGGCGGTCGAGGCTCCGCTCCATGGCTGCGCAACCATCGTCGGTATACGAGAGCGGGCTGCGGTAGTGAGAGCTGAGGAAATAGAGGCGTATGGCATCGGGGGAGAAGCGCTCCAGCGCCTCTTCAACGGACACCAGGTTGCCGAGGGACTTGCTCATCTTGTCGCCGCCCAGACGCAGCAACCCGTTGTGGACCCAGAAGCGAGAGAAGGGGACAACGCCGGTGGAGGCCTCGCTCTGGGCAATTTCGTTTTCGTGGTGGGGAAAGACCAGGTCCTGACCGCCACCGTGGATATCCAGGCTATCGCCCAGATAGGTCATGGACATGCTGGTGCATTCGATGTGCCAGCCGGGACGGCCGGGCCCCCACGGGCTCTCCCAGGATGGTTCGCCGGGGCGGGCGCCCTTCCACAGGGCGAAGTCCATGGGGTGTTCCTTGTTCTCGTCGATCTCGATGCGGCTGCCAGCCTGCATACCCTCCAGGGTGCGATGGCTCAGCTTCCCATAGCCGACGCTTTTTTCCACGCGGAAGAAAACGTCGCCACCCGCAGCATAGGCATGATCCGTCTCCACCAGCTTGCCGATGGTATCGATGATCGGGCCGATTTCTTCCGTGGCTCGGGGGTAAATGTGCGCCCGGCGGATGTTGAGGGCGTCCATTGTGTGGAAGAAATCGTCAATGAACTGCTCGGCCAGGTCAGTCGGCTCAATGCCCTGTTCCTGGGCGCGCTGGATTATCTTGTCGTCCACATCGGTGAAGTTCTGAACGTGCCGCACCTCGAAGCCAACGTGCTCGAGATACCGGCGCAGGACGTCGAAGGCAACGTAGCTCAGGGCGTGGCCTATATGGGTGGATGAATAAGGAGTGACGCCACAGACGTACATCTTGACGGTGTTTCCGTCTGCAGGGACAAATTCCGTGGCTTCGCCGGATAGCGTGCTGTACAGCTTCATGAGCGGGAGCTTGCCGGGCTGCGGGACTCGCAGCACCGGGATAAAAATTTCAGGAAGGTGCTGTCGGTGTCAGCTTTAAAAAACCGCTCGGTCCGGTTGTTACTTTGACATTACACAGGCTACGGCGCAGGCGGCAATGCCCTCTTCGCGGCCTACGAACCCCAGATAGTCGGTGGTAGTCGCCTTGATGCTGACGCGGCCTGTGGGGATGGACAGTGAAGCAGCCGTTCGCTCCTTCATGGCCGAAATGTACGGCCCAAGCCGGGGCGTTTGCGCCAGCATTGTAGCATCAACATTCGACACACGCCAACCAGCCCCGTCCAAAATTTCTGCCACCCGTTCCAGGAGCAACAGGCTGGAGATGTCCTTGTACTGCGGATCGGATGAGGGGAAATGCGTCCCCTTGTCTCCGAGGTCCGCCGCTCCGAGCAGGGCATCGAGCATGGAATGCACCAGCACGTCGCCGTCGCTGTGTCCGGCCAGCCCCCGGTCGTGAGGGATCTCAACGCCGCCGAGAACAAGCCTTCTGCCGGGCTCCAGGGGATGGGAATCGAAACCCATGCCCACGCGAAAGTCGGGTATAGGCTGCGTCAAATCGCCCTAATACCCCCGGACAGTTAATACTCGGCGGGTCCAGGCGCCAAGTTCCATTCGTCGGCATCGCAGGCAAGTGACCCTAGCCATGTCGTCCGAATGTAGAAAATCGTCCAGGAAATAACCGCATTGCGTCCTGATGCGTGACAGTTTCAAATGTATTTTCTGGTCTTTCGGTAGTTTATACATTTGTTATTTCGACAAGGCATCAACGCTGAGGAATGGCCCACGTGAGTCGGATCTTCTGCGTTCTATGGGCCCCCGGATATCATCGCAGGTTTTCGGGATCATTCTCCTTGTAATTGGCTCAAACCGTCCACCGGTGGAAGTTGACTGTGTTTCCGGGCCGAAACGTGGGCCTGAAGAGTCTGTTCGATAAGGTCTATCCAGGCCGTGCCGCCGGTCTCTGCGTCCAGACCTGCCTGGGCCTTGAACCATGCAACGACATCAGAGGGCAGAGTAATCTGGACGTTCTGGATGACGCCGGCTTCCAGGTCGGCTTTCCGCTGCTCGGCCCAGCGGTAGGTTTCCGGGAAGAGTTCCCTGGTGGGCCTGGCGTACTTGAACCACTCCTCGTCAAGCTCAAAGTCATCAGGGTCGGCGGCAATCTGGGCGTTGATTTCCGCGTCCTCCTCGGGAGTTGGCAGGATGATTCGGTGCCCGTCGTCGGTAATCAGCGTTTCAGGTTCTTGCTCGCGCATATATGTTGGCCTCTCTTCTGTTGGCCTTTCTCAAGCTGATGATACGGGTGAAACCTTCTCTCCATGTCCAGACAGTTACATACAGGCGCCCTTCGATACGTCCGATGGATACCCGGCGATCCTCTCCCACAGTACGAAGGTCTTGCCAAGAGACAGCGGTATTCCAATCGAAATGGTGAATCAGATCAAATCCGAACCCGCGCATTTGGAGATTGCCTTGGCTCTTGTTGTCGTCCCACTGGAACGGTGGCCCGGGCCTTTCCGTCATTCTATCAGGAGTTCCCGCAGAAACGCCTCCGCTATCACCAGGTCGCCGGCGGTGGTGACCTTGATGTTCTCGTAGGCGCCTTGGAACATACGCACTTCGTGGCCGAGGCTCTCAACCATGGCTGCGTCGTCGGTGTAATCGTCGTGGCAGCGGCGATGGGCCTCCAGCAGCAGTTCGTACCGGAAGACCTGCGGCGTCTGGGCGGCCCAGAGACGAGCGCGTTCCGGAGTATCCTCCACCAACAGATCCGGCGATACGCGCTTGATGGTGTCCTTGACTGGCGTTCCAGCGACTGCTGCCCCGTGCATCTCAGCGGCACGGACGCCTCGCTCTAACGTCGCCGGGTCCACACAGGGGCGGGCTCCGTCGTGAACCAGGACCAGATCGCAATGGGAAAGGGCCTGCAGGCCGTTGCAGACCGAGTCCTGCCGTCTCGCTCCACCGGCGCAAACCTGCGACACCTTGCGCCAACCCCTCGATGCCACCAGCTCGCGTCCCCGGGCAACGGATTCACCCGCCAGCACCAGCACTATTTCGCCAATCAGAGGATGGGTCTCGAATCGTTCGACGGTATGCGCGATGAGCGGAGCGTCCAGCATCGGAGCGAAGGTCTTGTCGACACCACCCATCCGCGAACTGCTGCCGGCGGCGACAATCACTGCGCCGGTCCTGGGGGAGTGAGGGGGTTCGTCCGCCCGAGGCTGCGTCATCGGTCCGACGCTCATCCGACCCTGGGCTGTGCGAAGACGATGCGTCCCGCGTTGGTCTGCAGCACTCTAGTTACCTGCACGTCGCGGGCAGAGTTTATGAAGCGCCTTCCGCCTTCCACAACCACCATGGTGCCATCGTCCAGGTACGCCACGCCCTGCCCGGCTTCCTTGCCTTCCTGCATGATGTCGACCCGCAGGTTTTCTCCGGGGAGGACGATTGACTTGACTGCATTGGCCAGTTCGTTGACGTTCAGGACCTGCACTCCCTGGATCTCGGCGACTCTATTCAGGTTGTAGTCGGTGGTGAGAATGGAGGACTTGGTGCCTCTCGCCAGTTCCACCAGCCGGGCGTCCACTTCTTCGCCACTCTCCAGTCCCACATCGAGCACGCGCATCGGGACCGATGTGTCCTTCCGCAGTCGTCCCAGCACCTCCAAACCACGCCTGCCGCGATTGCGTCGCATCGAGTCGCTGGAGTCTGCGATGTGGCGCAGCTCATCCAGCACGAAGCGAGGCACCAGGAGGGAACGGTCGATGAATCCCGTCATTGTAAGGTCGGCAATACGACCGTCGATGATGGCAGAAGTGTCCACCAGGATTGAGCCATTCCGCGTTTCGTGAAGGTTGCTGACATTGGGGATCTCGGGGATTTCGGAGATTCCGGCGTCGTTAGCAAAAACCACTTCTGGGATTGCCCGGGCGCGGTCGAGGGCTGGCAGGATGGCCCGAACGTCGGCTTCGCGCTGTGCCCCGAGCCACATACCGCCCGCGCCCAGCGACAGGCTGATAACCGCCGGGATAACCCAGTCCATTATCCCATCGAGGGCATAGAAGGGGATGGAAACAAGGGCCGCCACGGCAAGGCCAACCATAAGGCCGAGCGCAGCAGAAACCAGCGCAGCCCCGTGAGCGGCTGAGGCCCTGCGCCCCAGCGTGATGCAACCCTGCGTTACCGCAGCGCCAAGGGCCAAGCCGGCCACCGTGAAGACAAGGCCCCACGGAAGGAACTCACTGTCTGCCGACGACAGCTCGGCCGACAGGCTGATCCACCAGCCCAATGCGCCCAATCCCGCGGTGCCCAGTGCCCGGAGTGTCCAAAGGGCAAGCAAAGCGAATTTCCCCTCTGGTGCAACGATTTTCGACGCGAACGTTGCAAATCTTGTACGTATTGACTGCGCTTAGGGTAACATAAACTGCCCTAGTGGGATAGTTGAATCCAGCCCGGCAAAGATAGAAGGGAGCAACGGATCCCATCAGCGGGCCTGGGGCGAAATGCTATTTTCCCCTGCCCCGGAACTTGCGTATCAGCGATATTTTCCCGCCGGTCAATGCTTCAGCGCGTAGAGGGTAACGGCAACCGACGTTGCGAGGTTCAGGCTGGAAACACCGGGGGTCATCGGTATGGAGAGTCGGCGTTCGGCGCGAGCCAGGAGGGCAGGGCTAGCGCCGTGCCGCTCTGTCCCAAAGGCCAGGACAGCCCCCGGGTGAACCGGCCCCCAGGGCATCGGATCTCCCTGCGGATCTATGGCGATCACCGGGCGTGCCCCGTCGGGAATATCCGCAACTCGGGCCACCGGCAACGCAAACTGCAGTCCTGCCGCCGAGACGATGGCTGCCGGGCGCCAAGGGTCCTGCGATCCGGTTACCAGCAGGCCTGCCGCGCCGGCGGCGGCGGCCACCCGCACCGCCGCGCCGATGTTGAAGGGGTTGCGGGGGTTTTCCAGCAGCACCACCGGCAAATCAGCCTGGCCATCCAGCACGTCGGACGCAGAAACATCGGGGCGTCGGGCGATGGCAATTACGCCGGTGTCGGGCGGCACCGGAGAGAGCCTGCGGAAATCTTCCGGTTCGACCAGCACCATCCGGTCGGCCAGGGCATCTGCGATGTCGGGGGCGACTTCTTCCGCCAGCCTGAGGGCGGCGTCTATGTCGGGGCTCACCACCTCCAGGGTCTCCGCGCCGAATCGCAGCCCGTGCTTGACCGCATGCAGCCCGTCCATCACGGCCAGAGATTCGTCTCTCCGGGCCTGCCGGAAGCGGTCGATCAATGCGTGGTCGGTCATGGGTGTATATTACTGCTGATCCGGACAAAGTCGAATCCCACCGCTTTGTCCCCGGACCCGATTCTGACACCTCGGAGGCAACGGACATGGTCGAGCAGGCGCAGCAGATTCCGCCGCCCTCGCCAGGGGCAGGAGAATACCTGGAGCAGGCGATGGCGTGGTCCGATGAGGTGAGAGCCAACACAAGATGCCACCTGGACCTTGCCTATGGCGAAGATGAGCGCCAGAAGCTGGACGTATATTTGCCGGGAGTGGAGTCGGAAAAGCCAGCGCCCGTGCTTCTGTTCTTTCACGGCGGCTACTGGGTCATCGGGCACAAGGACCTGATGGGCTTCATGGCCCCGGCCATCACGATCACTCCGGCGCTGCTGGTGCCCGTGGGATACCGGCTTGCGCCGGGGGCCAAGTACCCGGACCAGGTGAACGACTGCCGAGCCGCCCTGCGCTGGGTCCACGACAATATCGCAGGCTATGGGGGCGACCCGTCGCAGATCTACGTCAGCGGTCACTCGGCGGGCGGCCATCTTGCCGCGCTGATCACGTTGCAGCGGGATCTACTGGCGGAATGTGGGCTTCCCGCAGACGTCATCAAGGGGTGTTTTCCCGTGAGCGGGGTGTTCGACGTCACCGAGACTCCGCCGGACCGTCGGGAGGCGTTTCTAAGGACGGACGATGACGCCAGCGAGGCGAGCCCTATGTACAGCTCCGGGGGCAATACGACGCCATTCCTGCTGGAGATAGGCAGCGACGACTTCGACAACCTGCGCTCCCAGCACCCCCGAATGATGTCGGCCCTTCGGTCGGAGGAGGGCTACGTGGAGGAAATGGTGCGCGAGGGGCACAATCACTTCCAGATCAGCCTGGACCACGCCGACCCGGACAGCCCCTGGACGCGGCGGGTGCGGGAGTGGATGACGGGGCGCGGCGGCTAGTCCTGCTGGCGAGCGGGGTGGGAGGCGTCGGCTGCCCGGAGCAGATCGGCGATGAGCTCGCGGGGTGTGAGGCGGATGATGACCATGATTATCATCAGGGTGAAGGCAATATCATCGGCCATGAAGCCTGGTATAAGGTCAATGGGGCTGATCCAGTAGGCGAGGGCCAGCAGGGGCAGGGCGCGAACGTACCAGGGCAGCCGGGGATCAAAGGCGAGCAGACGCAGGAATGTCAGCTTCGCCCGAAGTCGCAGCCGCATGAACGTGGCATAGGGCTCCCGCCGTTGCAGCAGCTTCACCACGGCCAGACACATCAGCGCCGACACCGCCAGCCCGATAAGACCCAGAATCAGGAAGAATTTCCAGTCCAACCCAGATATCCTGTGCGCTTTTCTACCAGCATACACTAGAATTGGAGCCGATAATCCAAAGCAGGGGGAGACCATGGGCATTTATCGGGTTTACGCCACCGAAGACGGGGAGAGCCACATTGAGGAGATGGAACTTGCGGAACACCCCGAACTGCATTCCATGCTCAACGTGGGCGAAGTCAGGGTGCAGTGGTGGACCGAGCCGAGGGTAATGGACTTTCATCCCCTGCCGGACCGGCGGTTGATCATACACCTGAGCGGTGAGACCGAGATCACCGTCAGCGACGGCGGCAGCCACGTATTCCACCCAGGCGACGTGCGGCTGATGGAGGATACCTCCGGCAAAGGCCACAGCCACGTGGACCGCGGCCCCAACTCGGCGGCCTACCTGTTCCTTCAGGACTAAACCAAAGCCAAGGTGAAAAGCGCAGACAGTCAGGGTAAAGTGGAGAGCAAGAGGTGGGACAGATAATCGTGTTGTGATGGGGGGATGATGGGAGTCAGGGAGATAGAGCGGTCGCTGGAGCGGTGGGAGTTGGATGTGAAAGACTTGCAGCGCCGGATGATTCTGGCGCCCACACCCCGGGAGCGGGAGCGCTGGTACGCCATGCTGTTGCTGGCCCAGGGGTGGACATCGGTGGCCACGGCAGAGGCGCTGGACCGAGACCCTCACACCATAGGACGGTGGGCCTCGGCCTTCGGTGAGGGAGGTTCCAGGGCATTGATATTCGAGCAGACCGGTGGTTCCCCCCCGCCCTTGACCAAGCGAAACAGGAGGAGTTGAAGGCGGCGGTGCAACAATCGCCGGCGGCGTCGGGCCTGGAACTGGCCAACTGGTATAGTCCAGCGGGCGCACCTGCTCGTCCTACAAGTACGAGAACAATGGGTCACCAGACCAGCCTGTCTAATCTGCATTTTGTCGAAATGCAGCTCCCACTTTGGCCTTAGTTTAGCTGTTGGTCCAGTGTCCCGGACCTGGGACTGCTTATTGCCGACGAGGCACAGTGGCGTACTTCCCAACGCCCTAGCCGAAGGCCGGCTTGTTGACCATCAGGTAGAGTGAGCAGAGCGGCAAGGCTATTGCAAGCGCCCCCCAGAAGTACCACCTGCGGAGCGCTGAGGAGAATTCCGATGGCGGCGAGTCCGGGTAGTCAGACGGGTCAGAGAATAAGACCATGCGATGTTGGGCGGGGATAAGAATTGCCACCCATATCACGCCGGAGGCAGTGAACAGCCACAGGGCGGCGCTTATCCAGGACAACTGGTAGATCGCTTCCCGCCCGCCCCAGCGGTCGAACACCATGACCAGCCCGTTCACCAGTACCAGGAGCACGCCAGGCAGGGTGAAGAGCAGGTCGGCGCGCATAACAGCCCTGGCGGAGAAGTGTATGACATTGACGCTCCGCGTTCGCTCCGCCATGAGCATCCATGCAGCGGTAACGATGATGTTCCCGAGGAAGACCACCGCGCCGGTTATGTGCAGGAAAGTGTGCCATCGATACGGGTACAGCGGCAGGGATACCGCCAACACAGCAAGGACAAGGAAGCCATAAGCCAACCATTCATTCCGGTGAATGTATCCCAAGGGCACTCCTCTCGTGGAAACTCAGAGGCGTACACGGATATAGACGAGCAGCTACAGATACCGACCAAACTGAAGCCGGGGTGAAATATACATGCCGAGAGCATGGTCCTACAATGTCATCTGCAAGCTGCTATCAAATCGGAGCGGCAAACTGCCTATTGAGGAGGTACGGTGACCACTGATCTGACCTAGTCTATGTCTATCGTTAGCGTCCTTCTCTTGGCAAGCCCGATGCTTTTGATCCTTGGCTGCGGCGGCGTCCAGCGCACGATTCTCGATGCGCCTGCCAACCAGCGCTACTGGCACGAGAGCGGCAGCATTGCTGTGCTCCATTGGGACGCCGTTCCCGACGCAAAGCACTACGAGATTTACTACTTCCGTGGCGACTGTGCCCAAGATAACTGGTGCAGGGCTGAAGGCTTGGGCGAAACCCCCTCCACCAGTGCCGCCGTATACATTGACATGGGCTTGTACAGCTACCGGTGTGACCAAGGAGAAACTTGTTCCCGGGGTCCATTACCTTCCGGCAGCTATTTCCCTGCTTCGACCGAAGATGCTTCCGACATGGACCATGACTTTCGGGGCGCAGCCTGCGCACGCGGCGGATGTTCCGCTATTGAGAGCATCGCTCCCGCCCAACGCCTCGACTCCCCGGACGGGTCTTTCCCAGACATGCCCAGTGGTTTCGAAGCTGAGAAAGTCAACAGAAGGGAAGCCCCTGACGACGCTCGGTTATTTTGGGAGCAAGTGCACGGTGCAACCTTCTATGAGATATGGGTAGGCTCCGATTCCTCTTCCGAATTCAGATTGGGACAGCGAGTACGAAACCTTGGACTAGTGCCTTGGGACGATTACTACGACGGGCCAGAGGACGCGATGCTCCACGTAGAACGCTACGAAACCCCGACAAATCGCGGAACTTTCGGGGAGTACAGCACCACCAGCTGGAAACTCAGAGCGTGCACAAAGGCAGGTTGCTCTCCATTCACGGAAGTGCTGACGTTGAATTAAGCGATAGCCTGAGTATCCAGGGAGCCGCTCTACCCTCATCCCGGTCTTTAACGACCGGCAAATGCACATTCCACTTTGGCTTCGGTTTAGTAGGCCATCACTATTGGATTGATGAGGGAACCGTGAGTCCGTTCATGGTGAGCCAGTCGAACCACGAACGGACGGCCCTTCGACAGGCTCAGGGTGAACGGATGAAATAGCCATCAATTCCGATGAGTTGATCCACTAGGCTGCAGGTCTCGGTTACTGCTGCGATCTAGTGGCGGTGCCCGGTCGAGTGCATGATCAGGTTGCCCTTGGCGGTCTCGGTCATCACTTCAACCGCTTCGGCCAGGGTGGCGTCGTCCACTCCGAGATGCTTCACGGCATCAAGATGGAAGCGCACTCAAACGCCGCAGTTGTTCATCGCTGAAACGATGTAGGCGATGAGTTTCTTGGTCTTGAGGTCCAGAAGGCCCGGGGCCATTACCTGCCTGTAGTTTTCCCAGTAGGACTCCAGGTGATCGGGATTGTGGGCGATGAGCTGAAAGGTCTGCGGGACCATGTCCCAGCCCATGGTCGCCTTGATATCCTCGTAGATCTCCTTGACGCGGCCCGTGGCCTCCTGCTCGGTGATTAGCTCCACTCTCGCCAACGGTTGCCTCCAGCGAATGTGACTAGCGACCTACGCGAGCGCGTGGCCGTCGCGCCGTTCCCGGCCTGCTCACGAAAGTCTCACTTTTCTGTCTGTAAATTTTCATTTCCATATTGTTGCCTGCTGCAAAAACGGGTTGTATGATACCCGTATCCCTTCAGGAAGGGGGTATTGCAGGACATGGGCCAGCTTAGTCCCTTCTACAACGACCTTCAATCACGCGAAACGAACGGCGCCCGTTCTTCGGGCCTACACGGCGCCGGAGGATCTGGCGCGCCCCTTGTCGACTGACCGCCGGGGTCTTTCCCGGCGGTTGCGTTGTTTTCCAACCAGCGCTCACCGATGATCAAAATGCATAACTGCATACTCTACTATAACTGGAAAACCAGACCTGTATAACCAACTGAACATGTGGGTCAACCGGACAGGAAACTTCCGAAAGTTCGCGCTACGCGGCCGGTACGCGCCGGCTCCCGTTTGGCCGCCGGCACTGCCCGTGCGGGTACAGGCGTTGCTGGCGGCCCTGCAGCGGCACCCGGCGGCGCAGTGGTCCTGGGACTGCCGCCGCGAGCTGAGCGAAGTCGCGCTGTATATCGGCATGTACCTCGTGTACGTGTTAAGCCGGGGAATGGTCTATGCGGACCCTCGGGCGGTTGGGACCGTCAACGGCGATCGCATCGTCGCGCTGCAGGAGCAACTGGGCTTCCTGTGGGAACCGGGCTGGCAGGCGTGGGCCATCGAAAACATCCGCGGCGTCGTGGTATTTCTCAACTGGGCCTACATCGTGACCTACTGGCCGGTGATACTGGCGCTGGCAATTTACCTTTTCCTGCGAAACCGGCAGGAATACTACTACTACCGCACTGTGGTCCTGCTGGACCTCATCGCGGCACTACTCTGCTTCGCACTGTTCCCGGTGGCCTCGCCTTTCGCCATTTCGTCCGTGCAACTGACGGACACAATCCAGGCGTTCGGTCCAACCTTCTACGGATCGGATTCCATGTCCATCTTCTACAACACGTCTGCGGCGATGCCCAGCCTGCACTTCAGCTGGACAGTGATCCTGGGGGTGTACTGGGTGCGGAACCTGCCGGGGCCCTTCAAGGCGGCGGGAGTGGTCTATCCCATGCTGACGTTCTTCGCCATCACCCTGACCGGCAACCACTTCATCCTCGACGCAATTGTTGGCGGGGTGCTGGCCGGCCTGTGCTTCGGAATTGTGGAAGCGTGGCGGCGGCTGATGCCGAGGCGCGAAGAGGCCTATCGCCACCTGGTGCGCACCTTCCAGACGGCTCTCCGGTCCCGACAGGGCGGCAGCTTCCGCTAGCGCTCCTTGCCCCACATGGGATGGCGGAAGGTGGGACGCGGCAGGACGCGATCGATGGGCCGCTCCGTTGGCTCCGGCGGCAGTTCGGGTTCCGGCTCCGGTTCGCTGGGGCGCCAGGCACGGGTAACGCTGCGTTCGGGGCCGATGTCGCCGAGGCGATCCGCGAGAGCCTGCAGGCTGTTCATGTTGTGGACCGGCAGGAAGTCGTCGACGTAGGGCAAGGCCGCCTGCATGCCCTGGGTCAGCGGCTGGTAGCCAGGAGAGCCCAGGAGCGGGTTCAGCCACATCAGGCGATGGCAGCTGCGCTGCAGCCGCGAGGTCTCGCGGGCGAGCAGTTCGGGCTCGCCGCGGTCCCATCCGTCGGAGATGATCATGACGATGGCCTGTCCCCGCAGTGTTCTTCGCAGCCACTGGTAGTTGAAGGTCTTGACCGCGTCGCCGATGCGGGTGCCGCCAGCCCAGTCGGGCAAAGTGCGAGAGACCTCGGCGATGGCCTGGTCTACGCTGCGGTAGCGGAGCTGGCGAGTGATGCGGGTGAGACGCGTGGCGAAGAGGAATGCCTCGATGGGCTGTCCCACGGCGATAGTGTGGATGAAGTGGAGCAGCATTCGCGTGTAGCGTTCCATGGAGCCGCTGACGTCGCAGATCAGGGCCAGAGACCTGGGTCGGCTCTTCGGGCCCCGCTCGGCGAGATCGAACAGCTCTCCGCCATACTGCAGGCTGCGGCGCAGGGTCCGGCGCATGTCCAGATGCGTACCCTGGCCTGGAACCATGCGCCGCGTGCGCCTTTGCCCCAGGTCCCAACGCAGGGAAGCCATCATCCGGCGAGCCTCGGCAATCTCATGGCCGGAGAACTGGGCGAAGTCTTTCTGCCGCAGCACTTCCCGGGCACTGTAGGTGCGCGTGAGGTTTACCTGGGACACCGAATCGTCGTCAGGATCGCCGTCCAGCGCCAGGGCGTCGTCCATGGGCTCGTCGGTGCCGGCCGACACCTGGGGCTTGCGGAAACGACGCTGCTCGCCCATGGAGCGCAGGTCCATGCCGCTGCGAGCGGTGTTGGGCTTGCGCCAGAAGACCTGGAATGCCTCGTCGAAGATGGGCAGGTCCTGCTTCCGGTGTACGAAGATGCTGCGGGCGGCCTGGTAGAACTCGTGGCGGCGCCCGATATGGACGTATTCGGTGGCCCGCACCATGTCCAACACTTTGGCCGGGCCTGCGTCGAGACCGAGGCTCCGCAGCACCTCGGCAAAGCGCAGGAGGTTGGGCAGGATGTGGCCGGAGCCGTCGATGCCGTCGCGGTTGAGTGCGTAGAGGTTGGTGGTCATTCAGTCTTGCCGTGCGATCCGGACTAGGAGGCCCTGGCTTTGCGAGACTTGCCAAATACGAGCGGGACAGATACCAGGTGCTGACTCCCGGATATTTCCGTTTTCTCCACTGGGGTTGGCGGTATTATCTCCTCACAATCTGCCAAGGCCTCGAAAGCATAATCTTTCAGGGCTTCCGCGGCGTTGAGAATCGCTTCATCCATGGTCTTGCCCATGGCCACAATTCCCGGCAAGTCGGGAAATGTAACACCGAAGGCACCTTCTTCACCGTCTACCAGTGCGGGATAGTCGGGCATAGTTGCGTCCTCCTAATCCGGCCAGCCTGCTTTCTTGGCAATTGAGCGGGCAACGTTCTCAGAAACTGTTCTGTGACGAGGCAAGGTAATTATGCCCGCAATTTCGGAGTGCCGATAGATGTCGTGCCCGGACCCGTGACGTGACAAGTGCCAGCCCTCCCTTTCAAGTCTTTGTCTGATTCGCCTGGTGGATGTTTCCATTCCGGGGACAGATTGTCGCGTCAATATGGTTGGCACACGAAAGATCGGCGGGCGCCCAGGCGTCTAGCGCCGGCCGCCACGACGGGGGCCGCGGTTGCGGGAGCGTTCGAGCATGGCGCGGACGGGTTCGCCGCGGACCTGCTCGATGTCGTCCTGGTACTTGAGCATCAGGCCGAGGGTGTCGTCGATAACTTCGGGCTCCAACTCGCGTGAATTCAGGGCGAGAAGGGCCGAGGTCCAGTCGAGGGTCTCGGAGATGCCGGGGATCTTGTACAGCTCGGTCTCGCGGAGCTCCTGAACGAATCCGGTTACCTGCTCTGCCAGCCGGCGGGGAGCGTCGGGCAGGCGAGAGGAGATGATCTGCATCTCCTTCTGAAAGTCGGGGTAGTCGATCCAGTAGTAGAGGCAACGGCGTTTCAGGGCGTCATGCACCTCACGGGTGCGGTTGGAGGTGATGATGACCACGGGCGGGTGCTCCGCCTTGAATACGCCCAGCTCGGGGATGGTGATCTGAAAGTCGGCCAGCATCTCCAGGAGGAAGCCCTCGAACTCCTCGTCGGCGCGGTCGAGCTCGTCGATGAGCAGCACCGGAGCGCGCTCGTGGGCTGCATCGATGGCCTGGAGGAGGGGACGCTTGATGAGGAAGCGCTCACTGAAGAGCCCGGCCGTGGCCGACTCCCGTTCGACCTCGCCGCTGGCTTCCAGGAGTCGAATCTCCAGGAGCTGGCGGGGATGGTTCCACTCGTAGACGGCCTGGTTGACATCCAGGCCCTCGTAGCATTGCAGCCGGATGAGGGGCGCGTCCAGGCCGGCGGACAGGGCGCGGGCGATCTCGGTCTTGCCAACGCCGGCCTCGCCTTCGAGGAACAGGGGACGCTGCAACTTCAGGGCCAGGAAGATGGGAACGGCCAGGGAGCGGTCGGCAACGTAGCCTTGTCCGCGCAACAGTTCCTGGACGTTTTCGATGGAATCAGGGGTGGTGGCTGTCGAAGTCAAGGGAAGGTTCTCCATTGGTGCGGGTGCAATCATTGTAGCCGAATTCGAGGTGCTCTGTAGTTTCAGGCCCGGCTCCCAAGGGACGGAACGTAGGTGGAGGCCAGGAACCGGCGGACGAGTCGGCGGAGCCTTCCCCAATGGTCATCGATGGACTCCCGCTGCGCATCCGTGAGCTGGCTGTAGGTCGCGCCGAACTGCGGGAACCTCCATACGCTGAAGACCCAGAACTCGGGCAGCGCGTCAGCGGGAGGCTGTTCGTCGATATAGCCGACACCGCCGGACAGTTCCCACGATGCCAGGACGCGCCCGCGGTCGGCGATGGCAAGGGCTTCGACCCAGGTGGCTCGGCGGTCTTCGCCTTGACAGGGGCGCATCAGTTCGAGGAGGCGGGCGAGGCGCTGGTCATTGTCGGCGGCGGGGCCGGCGAAGCGATGGGTGTAGCGGCTCTCCCAGCGCAGTCCGAGGGCAGGGACGACCAAGCCACCGTCGGAGGCGATGGCAAGCATGGAGGCGGCCTTCGACCACCGGAGCGCTTTGTCGCGGGCGATGTCCTCGTGGGTGTCGCCCTGCTCGTCGGGGACGCCGGACAGACCAGCCTCGGCGGGCGTGACAGGCGTGAAGGGCAGGCCGTCGATCAAACGGCGGAACTCGGACTGCTTGTCGCGGTTGCCGGTGGCGAGGAGGATTGGAGTCGAGGAGCGTTGGGTCATATTTCTGAACTGTGATTTACTTGATTTAAGGATTTCCCTGATTGAGAGCTGTTGAAGACAAAATCATGTCCATCCTTGAAATCACATGAACCACGATTCACATGAACCACGGTTCGCAAATCACATGAACCACGGTTCGGACAACCCTATTCGATGCGTGCCACGGCGCGAGTGCCAGCGCCGTCACCGCCCTTCAGCTTGAGGGGCAGTGCCCAGAGCTCGAATTGCTCACCAACCAGTTGGTGCAGGTTGATGAGGTTCTCGATGAGGGGTATGCCCTGTCCCAGCAGCAGCCGATGGACGGGAAAGTCGTGGACGGTGGACAGGGGCGTTTCGGGATGCTTGTCGATGGGGAAGTCGACGGCCACGGCGTTGACTCCGTTGTCGGCGAGGTAAGCGGCGGTATCGGTGCCGAGATAGGGCCCATGGCCGTAGAAGCGGGGGCCGCCGGACTCGTTCTCGGCCCAGGCGGTGAACAATACGGCTATCTTGCCGGAGAGGGCTTCGGGCGACCCGCCAGCAGCCTTCACCTGCTCGATGGTCAGGGGCTCGAGACCACGGGCCACATCGCGCAGGTCGATGAGGACGGCGGGGCCCATATAACGTTCGAGGGGCATCTCATCCACGGTGGCGGCGCCGGGGACGAAGTGGTAGGGCGCGTCGACGTGAGTGCCGATGTGGGTAGCGAGACAGAGTTTCTGATTGGAGCGGGCGTGGGATTCATGGGTCATCAGTGGTGAGGTTTCCACACCCATCAGTCCGGGAATTTCGCTGACGCGCTCACTGCCGAGAGTCAGGGTAAGGTCAACAAGTCGTGCCATGCTCTTCACCCATTTGCCCCGGTCAAGCCCGGGGCAGACTGTTGCCATAGTGTAGAGGGAAAGTAGCCGAGGCTCCTAATCGCCGGGCGTTGCCTCGGGCAAGGCTCCACCGGGCGGCGCGGGCCTGGGTTCCGGTCGCCGGTTATACAGTGCCTCTGTACGAGCCTCGGGAGGCAACGAGTTCTCCCAATCGGGAATCAGCACGCGCTTGGTGGACTCCAGGGACAGGATTACCAGTACGCCCACGATGCTGAACCCCATGGACAGCGCGAACACGGGCAGGTAGCCGATGAGGTAGATCACCAGGCCGCCGAGCAAGGTGGCGATGGCATGGCCCATCATTGCGCCCATGATCTCCCACCCATAAAGGGTGGCCATTGGCCCGGTCCCGAAGTACTGGCGGTTGACCACAAGGTAAGCGGACATCTCCCCGCCGAAGCCCAGACCAAAGAGAGTGCCGAACAGGTAGAAGGCCCACAGGTCGTTGGCGAAGAAAAGAACGACGACGGTCACTCCCTGCAGGAACAGGGCAGTGATCATAACGGGCTTGCCGCCGAAGCGTTCGGCCAGAACGGGAACTATGAACCTCCCGATGATGCTGAACAGGGAAATGAAGAACAGAATCCATGCGCCGCTGGTGACCGAGATTCCTATCTCGTGGGCATAGTCGATGACGAAGATGAGGACGATGCCATGTCCGGCGCATCCCAGTCCATGAATGGTGGGCAGGTTCCAGAAGGCGCGGGTCTTGCGCATGTGCTGCCCGAACACCTTAAGGCGCATTTTCAGCAATTCTACGGGAGGCGCCAGTTCTGGCGGGTCATCGCCCCGCACGCCATAGGGCCGGATGTTGGCGTCGGCCGGCTTGGACCGGAAGTAGATACTACAGAGGATTATCAATCCCCCGCCCACGAAGGCGATGAACCAAAAGGTCTCGCGCCAGCCGAAGGCATCGAGCAGTACCGCCACAGCAGGGGCCAGGAGCGCGGAGCCAATTCCGCCAGCGCCCTGCAGCAGGCCGGTGGCGAGGCCGAGGCGACGTCGGAACCACCCTCCAATGGAGGCCTGCAATGGAACGAAGGTGAAGGCCTGAGTTACAGCCAGGAATACACCGAAGGCTATGAAGAAGTGCCACGTCTGCGTGACGAGGCCCACCATCATCATGCTGACAAGGTAAAGCACGCCGCATGCCAGCATCAGAGGGCGCGCGCCGAAACGATCGCCCAGCATGCCAGCGATGGGGGACATCAGGGAGCCGACGAGGTAGTAGAGAGCGATAGCAGCGCTGACGGTGAATATGTTCCAGCCGAAGTCCCCTTCCGGGTCCTTGAGCAGGGGCACCATAATGCCAGCGGACATACTGATCGCCTGGCCGATGATCTGGACGACAATCAGGATGGCCAGAATGATCCAGGCACGGTGAAAGCGGACGGGGAAGGATGCGGCTAGCTGCGCCATATTTCCTTTAAGCCGGCGTCAGAGTAGGTGGACTGCCGAAGGGTACGCCCTGTTGGCGCGGGTCAATGGAGAGGGCAAGCCTTCAAGAAGCCCTGCCCCCACCAGGTTTCGGAGAGGGCCTCGTCGGAGGGTGCGCCTCCGATCGAGCCAGCACCGAAGGCGCTGGAGGCCTGCTCCGTGCCCTCGGCGCCGGATATGTCTGAGTCCTGGATGGTGGAGCTGGTGAAGCCGAAGGCCAACTCCCGGCCCTCGGCATCGGATGCCACGGCCCAGGCCCCGAAGAAGATGATCAGCGCCACCGTGAACACGATCACGATGAGGAACACGAATGGCGCTGGTGCGTTGCGTATCAGGGTCAGCTTCCGACCTCCACGTCGAAGGGGAAGACCATGTTGTTGCCGTAACCGCGGCCATCCCACTTGTTGGGGAACTCCAGGGGCTGGGTCTCGCCGAGGTCGTTGGTGGCGCGGCACATGATGGTGTAATTGCCCGAGGCGGGCGGCTGCCAGTAGTGCTCCCAGCGGTTCCAGGAGTAGCCAACGCGGGGGTGCAGGGTGTCGACGGGGACCCAGTTCTCGCCGCCGTCCTCGCTGAACTCCACCTTGGTGATCTGCTGCTCGCCAGCCCAGGCGGCACCGGCCAACTGGTAACCGGAGGCGGGGATTATCTCTCCCGGCACCGGGTTGGTGATGATGGACTTGACCTTGAGCTTGGTGTAGTAGTTGTAGGGAATGGAAGAGCCGGGCTCGTTCTGGGTCATGTAGCGCTCGGTCATGTAGAAGCCCTTGAACTCATGGTCCAGGACGTGGATGCCGACCAGCCACTTGACGGAGTTCATGCCGTACCAGCCGGAGACCAGGAGGCGCAGCGGGCGGCCGTGCATCAGGGGCAGAGGCTCGCCGTTCATCTCATAGGCCAGAAGCGTGTCGGGGTGGAGAGCCTTGGCCATTGGCAAGCTGCGCTCGTAGGTGACCTCGGCGGGATCGCCAACGACTTCGTCGGGGCCGTGGTCGGCGCCCTGGAACATCACCTCGACGGCATTGTCCTTCACACCAGCCAGTTCCAGAACGTCGCGGAGGGAGACACCGGCCCACTCGGCATTGCCCATGATGCCGTGGCCCTTGATCTGCTCCATGACTGAACTGATGCGGAGGGACTTGGTGTAGTATTCCGGCACCGGGCTGTTGCCGCAGCACTCGAAGGTGACCTGGAAGCGCTTCTGGGGAAGGGCCCTGAGGTCGTCGAGGGACAGCGACAACTCTTGCTTGACCTGGCCGTCGACCTTCAGGCGGTAGGTGTCGACGTCGATTTCCGGGCAGTCCTTCCAGTGATTACGAACGTAGAAGAGGTCGTTGGGGACGATATTCTCCTGCAGCGCCGAAGGGGGCGCGGCGAAGGTGCGCAAACCGGCGTTGGTGGGGATGATCTGGGGTTCCGCGCGGGTGCCTATCTGCGGTAGGGCCATCATTTCCTCCTAGTGGCTGCGGCTTGCGCCTCTAATTCTGTTGCGCGTTTGGGGTTTCCTGGTCAATGCCGGGAGGCGGTTCGGTGAAATTCTCACCGGCGGCGGCGGCAGCTTCGCGACGACGGTTCCACTCCAGCCAGCGTTGCCGTTCTTCGGAACGGGCGTTGTCCGCAGCGGTTCTTAACTGCCGCTGCTGACGCTTTTCTTCTTCGCGGCGGCGTTTTTCTAAAGTTTCTGCCAGCCAGGTGCTCAGTACCATAAGTCCATTTATTCCGTCGATGATTACCAGCGTGAATGCCGCGGAAGCGACTGCGGCCGGGGCCATGTACTGCCAGATATAGGTCAGGATTTCTTCGAAAGCCTGAGTGTTTTCATCTGCGATTGCTGCTCTGACCAATACAACGGCAGCGAGAACGACCTGGATTGAAAATAAAGCAAAATACCAGCGTTTAAGTTTGGTGGGAATTGTCCAGATGGATTCCCTGTCGTCTGCTGCGAGGTTTTCAGACAGAACGTAATCTTCGTACTGTTGTCCTCCCTTGCTCTCGTATCCTGTCTGATCAAATTCGTTGCCCCGGACCAATCGCTATTCGAGGAAGCTGGTCTGGGGCTCGTTGGTCGGGTATGTAATTAACAGAACTGCGGGCGTCCACAGGTGGTTGACGAGCTTGTGCCGGGTGCCAGGCGGGCACAGGAGTGTGGTGCCGGCCCGAACGGTGCGGACCTCGTCGCCGATAATGGCCTGGATCGCTCCCGATGTCACCTGCATGGACACATCGGTGTTGTGGACGTGCATGCGCCCTTCCCAGCCGGGGTCTATCTGCACTTCCTTTATAGTCAAGGACTCAGCCCCGTGGGCGCTGGACACGAAATATCGCTCGCTGACCCGGTCCACCGGGTCGGGCATTCTGATGTCAGAATGGTCGATGTAAGGCATCTTCACTCCAGAAAACGCAGATATTTTACCACCACCGCACCACAAGCGCATTCCTGCATGCAACGCGCCGGGTTGAGTTGCAGTCGTCCCGGCGCTTCTGGTCGCGGGTGATGATTTCACGGGAAGCCGGATCCCCTACTCCACTGTGACGGGGTATCCGACGATGGCGCTGAAGTTCTTGCGCATGTTGTTGTAGCGCGGCTCACGAGACTGCACGCGGCCAACCTCGTCGGTGGCGCGGGACATTATGGTGTAGTCTCCGGGCGTGGCGTTCCACTTGTAGGACCAGCGCACCCACATGAACCGGTCCCGAGGCTGCTCGATGTGGGCCGAGTGCCAGGTCTCGCCGTCGTCGACGCTGACCTCGACGTTGTCGATGGCGCCGGCGCCGCTCCATGCGTAACCGCGTACCATCTGCTCGCCGGAGTTGATGACCTTGGTATTGTCGTTGGGGCTGGTGACGATGGACTTCACGCCTATGGTGGTTATCAGCTCCTTGTCGGTGGAGTCCTCTGAGTCGGCGTAGTAGTAGAACTGGTAGTGATACCAGCATTCCGGCATTTCAGTGGTCACTTCGAGGCGGCGGAGCCACTTGACCGACCAGTTGCCGGACCAGCCGGGCACCAGCAGCCGCACCGGAGCGCCGTGCAGGTGCTCAAGCAGCGCGCCGTTCTGCGCCCAGGCCAGGATGGTGTCGGGATGCAGGGCCTTCTGGACCGGCAGGCCCTTGTCGTAGTAGAAGGCCTCGGTGCCCTCCGCAGCGGTGGCGGGGACGCCGATGTCCCAGCCCTCGGCCCGGATGTACAGGGACTTGTCGGTGAGGCCAGCCTCTTGCAGGACGGCGTAGAGGGGAACGCCGGTCCACTCGCTGGCACTGAGGATCATGGCTTCTGAGGTGCGGGAGGGGCGGGGACCCTCTCCCTTGAGGTACTCGAAGAAGGTGGCGTCGGATCCGGAGCACTCCATTACGGTGCGCACCGATCGGCCGGGGAACCGCTTCAGGTCATCGAGGGACAGGGTCAGGGGGTTATTGACCTCGCCGTCAATGGTCAATGTCCACTGGTCGGCGGGAATCAAGGGCGGAACGTCGAAGTGCTGCACGGTGTAGTGCAGGTGGGTGGGCGTGATCAGTCCTTCGAGATCCATCACTGGCGTGCGAATGCGTACGGTTCGGCCTTCGTCGTCCAGCAGGGTGACGGGGTTCACCTCCTTGGACGGCCAGCCGTACCAGTCGCCGGTGAGCCCGGCATTGGCTGCGTCGGAGCCGATGGCGTCATCCATTCGCAGAAAGTCGGGCACTGCCCCTTCTTCTCGGGTAGTCATCCGGATTCCCTCCATCAAATCTGTTGGTATTTGATACAAGCCCCATGCAAGGCACAGGGGCGCACAATCGTGCGCCCCTTTATAAATCGGTACCGTGTCTAGGTGGTGGCGTACTTGAAGCCGAGCTCTGTCTCCCAGCGCAGGTAGTTCATCATCTCGCCGTAGCTGCGGTCCACACCCAGGTAGTTGATGTCTGCGGGCGGGCGGACGATGCCGGTCAGGCCCTCTTCCACGGTCAGGCCTGCCTCGCGCCACTTGGCCATGCCGCCCTCCAGCACCGAGACGTTGGTGTAGCCCAGTTCGCCGAGGGTAACAGCGGCGAGGGCAGAGTTGCGTCCGGTGGCGCAGGTGACGGCGATAGGTGCGCTCTTGTCGGGGGCGATGCCTCCGATCTCGATTTCCAGCCAACTTCGGGAGACCCATTTGGCGCCGGGGGTGTGCCCGGCGGAGAAGTCCTGGCTGGTGTCAACGAACAACACGACTTCGGGAGGGCTGTCGTTTAACTGCTGCGCCTCCACCAACTTGACGCTACGAAACGCGTCGCCGAGCCCGGCGACCGGGCTCCGCTCCATTCCGGATGCCAGCTCGCGGCCTGATGCGGCCCATGCAGGGGCGCCGCCGTCGACGACGTAGACTTCCTGATGGCCCATCTGCCGGTAGAAGGAGCCTGTTACCGTGGCGCGAGTGCGGCCGTCGCAACAGAATACGAGGGTCGAGTTCTTGACCACAGCAAGATCGTCGGCCCGCTGCACTGCCTGTCCGCCCGGCCACCACTTGAAGCCGGGGATATGCCCGTCGACGTATTCCTGGTCGGTGCGAACGTCCACCAGGTATACGGGCTCGGAATCACGCCTGGCGATCAACTCGGCGAGAGCATCAGGAGACAGGTAGCGCACCCCGTCCTCCTCGGCCAGACGGGCGGCGTATGCTTCGCCCGCGGCGCGGCCTTCCTCGGAAACCTCGGGGAGTTCGACTCGGTCTGCGCCGTTTTCCAGCTCGAAGCCAGCGAGAAGCCAGCCCGAGGTGCCGTTCTTCAGGCCGAGCGCCTCGATGCCCATACGCTGCAGCACGCGGGTGCCGGTGATGCTGCGGGTGCGGCCGGCACAGTTGAGAATGACAGTGGTGTCGTCGTCAATCTCGTTTACCACGTCCGTAATGCGCAGGGCCAGTTCGCCGCCGGGCATGCTGCGCCCGCCGGGGATGGCGAAGCGCTGGTATTCTTCCGGCGTACGCGTGTCGAGAATGACCAGCTTATCGCCGCGCTCTATCCGCTCGTGCAGATCTTCGGCAGAGATCTCGGGCACATGATGCACCACTTCCAGCTTCTCGCCGAAGTCCTTGCTGGGAACGTTGACGCCCCATTCGGTGGGGTAGTCGCGGGCGGACCACCGGTTCACGCCGCCGTCCAGGATGGAGACGTTGGTGTAACCCAGCCGCTCGAGGGTGGCAGCGGCCAGCGGCGCGCGCCGTCCGTCGTCGTCGCAGACTACGACCTGCACTCCCTTGGCCGGCACCGAGTCCTCTATGATGAACTCTATGCGACGCCGAGGGATGAGGGCCGCGCCGGGAATGTGGGAGCTGTTGTACTCGCCGGACTCCCTTACATCTATAAGTGCAATGGGGGCTTCGCCCTGCATCAGAGCGTTCAATTCTTCGTCGGAAATCAAGTTGGCCATAGCAGTCGGCTCACCTGGATAGTTTTATTTGACCCGCTTTACGCGGGCCCACGGGTAGCACATTATGGGAATGTCCTCAACGGGGTGTCAACCCGAAGCCAAGGCTGTGCTATACTCAATATGCTATGTCAAGCGAGAACCCTGAAGTAGCCGAATTACCACTGTTCCCCCTCAACCTTGTGCTCTTTCCGGGCATGCCTTTGCCTCTTCATATATTCGAAGAGCGCTACAAGGCGATGATCGGAGACTGTATGCGTTACAACGCGCCATTTGGCGTGTCGCTCATTCGCTCGGGACAGGAGGTTGGGTCTGCGGCTGAGCCGTTCAGCACAGGTACGACGGCCCGAGTGCTGCGGTCGGAGATGCAGGAGGGGGGACGCATCAACATCTTCACGAAGGGCGAGAAGCGCTACGAGATCGTCGAGATCACGCAGCAGGAGCCCCACGTGGCCGCGGTTGTGAGGTATCTCGACGAGCCTGTCGGAGAGGGATTCACGGGAGTATCACCCGAGCTGTCGGAAGAATACACCAAGCTGATACAGGGCCTGATTACCCTCAGCGGGGGGTACACGTCGGACGTGACCATCCCCGAAGATCCGGTGGAACTTTCCTATTTGATCGCCGCCAACCTCGATGCGCCGACGCCAGTGCGACAGGAACTGCTGGAAGCGCCGACGGCGGCCGACCGCCTGAATCGCCTGATCCCGCTGCTGAAGCGCCGAAACCACGCGCTGCAGGAAGAGATCGAGCGGCGCAATCCCTTCCGGGGGCCGCGGCTGAACTAGCGGGCGCCATGCCGAAGCTACAGATAACGAAAACGCCGGGGTGCGAAGCCCCGGCGTTTCTCTTTTGCAGGGTCCGCGCTGTGGGCTAGGCGTTGAAGAGGCGGAGGGCGCCTGCCTCGGGGATATTGCCGCTGAACAGCTCGGGGTGGATCATCTCGGCCATTATTTCGAGGCCGGTGACGAGGCGGGGACCCGAGCGGCTGGTGTAGGCGCTGGCGTCGACGACGTAGACGCGGTCGTTGCGCACGGCAGGCAGGTCCTTCCAGCCTTCGCGCTGGGCGAGGATGGGGATATCCTCAAGGCCGCGCTTGACGTCGAAGCCGCAGGGCATCATCACGATGACATCCGGCTGACGTTCGACGACTTCCTCCCACTCCAGCTTGAAAGTGCCGGTGTCCTTGTCGCCGAAGGTGTTGCTGCCCCCGGCGATGTCCACCATCTCGGGCACCCAATGTCCGCCGCACATCAGCGGGTCGGCCCACTCGACGTGCAGCACGCTGGGCTTCGTATCGACGTCGGCGGCGCGGGCGGAGACCGCCTCGATGCGGGCCTCCATATCGGAAGCAATCCTCTCTGCCTTGCCTTCGGTGCCGGTGGCACGACCAAGCATGCGGACGTTTTCGACGATGTCGCCCAATAGCTGTGGGTCGAGGGAAATGACCTCGGGCTTCTTGGCCAGGCTAAGGCTCACCTCGGCAACCTGCCGAGAGGAGATGGCTCAAACCTCGCAGATAGCCTGGGTGATGAGAAGGTCGGGCTCGGCAGCCTTCAGGACCTCTTCATCTATGTCGTAGATGCCCAGCCCCTGCTCCAGCCGTTCGGCGATGATTCGGCTGATTTCCCCACTGCTGGGGGGCTCCTGTCCCGTGAACACGCTACGCACCACCCAGGGCTTGTTGCGAACCTCGGGCGGGTAATCGCACTCGTGGGTCACGCCCTTGAGGTCGTCCTGAAGGCCGAGCTGGTAGACGATCTCGGTTGCGCTGGGCAAAAACGAGCAGATGTTCATATCCGTCTCCGTCTTGATTCAACACAGAGCGCACAAAGGACACAGAGATTCTCATCTATACCTGATAAATCTCTCAATCTCTTTGCGGCCTCTGTGCTCTCTGTGTTTAACCCGTCCCTACCGCTTGTTTTCTGAGTGTGAGGTCAGACCAACGGTGGTATCAACAGTCGCCACGGCGACCGAACCGTAGAGGGGTCAACGGCGTTTCCATGTTTCCACCAGCTCGTGGGCTTGGTCGTCGTCCACGCCCCACATCTCGAAGTGGATGCGGATGGCGTCGTAGAGGGTGAGGTCGCCAGGAGTCTTGTCCGGGTCGCGGTAGGACTCTACGTCCACTTCCATCCAGTCGAGGCGGATGTCCTCAGAGTTGGCGATGCGCTCGACCATGTTGACGGCGCAGGCGGTGATGCCGGAGAAAAACAGCTCGCCAGCCCCGACCTCGTCGCCGCCGGGGTCGTCAGCGACCCAGTGGTGGTTGCGAGCGTTGCAGATGGCGCGGCCCAGGGTGCCGGTACTGTAGCTCTTCGCCTTGTAGGCCAGGGTCAGTTCAGCCATGGTTCCCTCCTTTCCGATAGCGGTTTCTACTCGACTGTTGATTGAGGGCGCTAATCGGCGACGCGGTAGGCGACGCACTCCACGATTTCGATGGCGAGGGGTTTCTGGGCCAGCCCTGTGGTCCCGATGACGGCCCGGCAGGGTGGGTTGGGGATGAACTCACGGTATATCTTGTTGAACTCGCTCCACAGGTCCATGTTGGTCAGGAAGACTATCATCTTGATGACGCGGCTGTAGTTGGTGCGAGCGGCGGTCAGGATGGTCTCGACGTGGCGGAAGCAAGCACGGTACTGCTCGTCGTAGGTCTCGCCAACAGGGTTGCCCTCGAAGTCGGAGGACGTGGTGCCGCGAACGTAGACCTTGACCGCGCGCACCTTGAACATGCGCGTGAGGTCTTCCTCGAAGTAGTCGGTGTACAGTCCGGTGCGGTGGGACACCTTGTCGGTGGCCTCATGCCGGCCGTCCGCGATAATCAGGTCGAGCAGCCGGTCGCGCTCGGCGAATGGCAACGCCTGTGCCTCCTCGATGCTCATTGCGTCCAGGTCGGCGAGGGTGGGAGCGGCGCGTCCGGTCTGGGTCATTGCGTGAATTCCTTTGCTGGAAATTGCTGGCGCCCTTTCGACACTGCGGAGACGGGCGATGGCCTATCTTAGCCCCGACCCCTCATTGGCGCAAGGGAAATTGCTTTGACACAGCCGGAAACCCGCCCGTAATATTGCCTGACACGATGCACTGATTTGGAGCGAACAATGGTCAGCATAACGGAGCTGAAGGAAAAGTATGAAGGGCTGGATATGCAGCTTCCAGCCAAGGGCGAGGAGACCATCGAGTCCGATTGCCTGCTCACGTTCGAGTATGAATACCCGCAACGGGACACCGAGGTGGTGATAGACACCGACGAGTTCACGGCCGTCTGCCCGTGGACGGGCCTGCCGGACACCGGCGAGCTGGTGATCAGCTACGTTCCGTCGCATAGCTGCATCGAGCTGAAGTCGCTGAAATACTACCTGCTCTCGTACCGCGACGTGGGAATAGTGCAGGAGCATGCCGCCAACCGGATCCTCAATGACCTGGTGGCCTGTTGCCAACCCCGCCGGATGAAGATCACGCTGGACTACAAGATCCGCGGCGGGCTGCATACGGTGGTCAACGTGGAACACAATCCCCAGTAGCAACCCATCAACAGAGATACCGCCGTGGCTTGTTATTCAACAGGGGGTGGAGATCATGGACAGGGCTGAGATTCCCTTTCAGACCGTGGCAACACTGGGGCAACTGATTCGCAACGGCGACGTCTCCCCCGTGGAGGCGACTGAGGCTTACCTTGAGCGCATCGCATCGCTCAATGACGAGATACGAGCCTACCTCACTGTCACAGGAGAGCAGGCGCGTGGCGCCGCCCGCGATGCGGAGAAAGAGATAGCCGCTGGCCGGTACCACGGGCCGCTTCACGGCGTCCCCGTTGCGGTCAAGGACCAGGTCTATACCCAGGGTATTCGCACGACCATCGGCACTCCCGTTTTCGATGATTTCGTGCCGGAGTACGATGCCACCGTTATGGCGCGGCTGAAGGATGCCGGAGCCATCCTGCTGGGCAAGCTGAACATGACGGAGTTCGCCACCACCGCGCTGTCGCACCAGTTCGACCCACCCCGCAACCCCTGGGGTCGGGACCGGTCCTGCGGCGGCTCGAGCAGCGGCAGCGGGGCCGCCACGGCGGCGTTCATGGCCGCGGCCACGCTGGGCGAGGATACAGGCGGGTCGGTGCGGTGCCCGGCGGCGTGGTGCGGACTGGCGGGGATTCGTCCCACCTGGGGCCTGGTCAGCCGATATGGCGTGGCCCCCGGCGTGCGCTCCATGGATACCATCGGTCCGCTGGCTCGAACGGTCGAGGACTGCGCCATCACCCTGCAGGCCATCGCCGGCCACGATCCCAAGGACCGCCTGACCCGTCAGGAGCCCGTGCCGGATTACCGCGCGGCCCTGTCGAATGACGTTCGCGGGCTGCGCATCGGAATCCTGAAAGAAGTGCTGGACTCACCCCACATAGACGCCGAAACGAGGGCTGCATTTGACAGCGCCGCCGGCGTCCTGTCGGAACTGGGAGCCACGGTCGCGGAATTCTCCATCCCGATAACGGCCCATACCGGCCCGATCAACGGCGGCATCCGCGTCGAGGCCCCCACGACCTATCGGAACCTGTTGCGGGAGCGGCCCGGCGCCATCGGACACGACAACCGGATCGGGTACATGGTGAACGCGGTGATGCCAGCCACCTACTACTATAAGTCCATCCGGCTGCGCACCCTTCTCCGACAGGATGTTCTCCGGGCGATGGAAGGTGTGGACCTTTTCCTGACCCCGACGATCGGAGTGCCGGCCCAGCCCCTTGAACCGGACCCTCCAATTACCGGCAAGGGCAACGTGAGCCGCACGCCGTGGCTGTTCACCAACGTCGCGAGCCTGGCCAATCTGCCGTCCCTGTCGGTCCCCTGCGGCTTCAGCGAGGAAGGTCTGCCCCTGAGCCTGCAGATCTCCGGGCGCCCGTTCGAGGAGACGACGGTGCTCCGCGCCGGGCACGCCTACGAGCAGGCGACGGAGTGGCACACGCGCCGCCCGCCGGTGTAGGGGCTGGGGCGACGTCGCCAAGAATAGACTTGCCGTCTGGTGGCGGCAGATAGAGCAAACAGACTTTCACCGATTCCGGAGCAGCACGATCACCCTCGCAGACGATGTCCTGATAGTTGGGAACAGGGTCTACAGGCTCACCCATCATGTTCTTGATAGAATCGAACAAAGGCAGATCGACAGGCAGTGGCTTATCGGCGTGCTGGAAAGATGGGTGGCCAGAAAGTATATGCCGGCTCATCGATCCATGAATTACTTCGGGATAATTCCGGAGAGAGATACCCTGTTTATGGTGGCTGTTTCCGAGTTCGACTTGAGGATCCCGTCGGCCTTCTTTCACAGTGCCGCTACTGACCAATACAGAAGGGGAAGGTATGACTTCTTCGACGAGGTAAGGGATTATGGCGACCGTCAGGTATGACGAAGAAGTGGATATCATGACGATTGACACCGCTCCCGATATTCGAATCGGAGTGTCGTCCAGCGTCGAAGACGGCCTTATTGCTGATTACAGAAGCGAGGTAGCTCGCGAGTTGGTGGGCATTGAGTTCTGGGCAGCTCGAAAGCACCTTGCGCCGTTTTGCGCCCTGACTGAAAAAGAGGCGTCTGAAGCTCGAAGGGCTGCGCACGCTTTTGCCGTGAAGACGGATTACGACAGAGAAAAGGATATCCTCACAGTCAGGACTGGACACGTAGTGTCGGAGAAAGTGGACTCCGGCGCAGGAATCATCGCATATTTTGGATACTGGGATAGCTCCTGCGAACCGTGCGAAAAGTGTAGCGACCTGGTCGGGTTTGAGCTGCACAACGCGTCGGAGTACCTGGCGCCGTACTTCAAGCTGAACCGGGCGCCGCTGTCCACTGCGGAAGAGCAGTCTGATTGACGCTGTGGGCCGTGGCCAATAAACTCGCAATTGTCCCTTGAGTCAGGCCTGAGGGCCCTCCCCGGAGATTGTTGATGAATTTCGGAATGTTTACCGACTTCCACGTGCGCCCCGGCGCGTCGCAGGCTGAGGCGTTCGACGAGTCCTTCGCGCAGGTTACCGAAGCCGAGCAGATGGGCTTCGACACCGTCTGGCTGGCCGAGCACCACTTCAGCCCGGAGCGGGCCGTGCTGGCCTCGCCGATGGTCATTGCCAGCGCCATCGCCGCTCGCACCGAGCGCATCCGTACCGGCCTGGCCGTGCAGGTGCTGCCGCTGACCAACCCCCTGCGGGTCGCCGAGGAGGCGGCCACGGTGGACCACATCAGCAAGGGCCGCTTCGACTTCGGCATCGGGCGAAGCGGGCTGACGCGCTATTACGAGGGCTACAACGTGCCCTACTCCGAGAGCCGTCAGCGGTTCCTGGAAGCGCTGGAAATCATCATGAAGGCGTGGCGCGAGGACAGCCTGACCCACGAGGGCGAGTACCACTCCTTCCACGACGTCACTGTCACACCCAAACCGTACCAGCAGCCCTACCCGCCGGTGCGCGTGGCGGTGGCCGGCGAGGACACGTTCCCGCTGGTCGGCGCGATGGGACATCCCATCTTCATCAGCGCCAACACCGGACGGGAGGCGCTGAAGGAGCGCCTTGCGGCGTACCGGGAGAAGCTGGCCGGGTCAGGAGCGTCGGGCACGCCGGACATCGCCATACGGGTGCCGGTGTACTGCGCCGAGACCACAGAGAAGGCCCACGAGGAGCCACGGGAAAGCGCGCTGGGGGCGATCCAGTACGCAGTCACCGAGCTTATCCAGACAGCGGCGAACCCGGAGATCGCCGAGCGGATGCGCCGCATCGCCGCCGCGCCCTACGAGCAGGTGCTGGAGGAGCGGGTGCTGTTCGGGACGCCGGCGGAGATCGTGGACACCTTCAAGGGCTACGAGGAGGAGCTGGGAGTGACGGGCGTGGTGATGGAGGTCAACTACGGCGGGCGGATCCCGGCGGACCGGGTGAACAACTCGCTGCGCCTGATCAGCAACGAGGTGATGCCGGCGTTCAAGTGAGGGGGGCGAGATAAACTTGCGGCGCTTGACACAATGCCGGTCCTGAAATCAGGGCCGGTAATTTTCTGCGGTGCTTAAATGCGCAACTTTTGGATTTACGATTCTTTGGTAGGTGTACATGGGCATTCGCATCCAGCCAATGGAAGTCAAAATCTGCAAAGATGATCCGTTCAAGCACGACATGCTTGACCGCAGGGAAAAGGCAGAGGTACTGACCAGCCTGGTAAGCAACATCGACGGGCCTTGCACTATGGCAGTCGATGCAGCGTGGGGCGCGGGAAAGACGACGTTCTTGAAGATGTGGGCGCAATATTTGCGGAACGAGGGGTTTCCTGTCGTTGAATTCAACGCTTGGGAGACTGATGCCTCGGGAGACCCATTTGTTGCTCTCACAACTGAAATCACCGAGCAACTCAAAGGGACTGCTGATTCGTCCAAAATAGAAGAAGTCGCGACTCATGCTAAGGAGGTAATCCGTAAGCTAACCCCCGGTGTGATTCGATTCTTGGCAGGATTCGTACCAGGTGCAGGATCGGAGTTAGGCCACATTCTCAGCGCTCACGCAGAGGAGGCAATGGCAGGATACTTCGATCAAAAGCAATCGGCAGCCCAGTTCAAGGCTTCCCTTCAAGAGTTGGCCAATTCACTCCGGGAAGCCAGTGGTGACAAGCCGACCATTGTACTGATCGATGAACTGGATAGGTGCCGACCGTCGTACGCGATTGAACTCTTGGAAACCGCGAAGCACATATTTGGCGTCGACGGCGTGGTCTTTGTTTTGGCGGTGAACCGTGCTGAGTTGGCCCATTCGGTCAAAGCCCTCTACGGTAGCGAGTTTGATGCGGTGGGATATTTGCGGCGGTTCTTCGATATAGACTTTCGCTTGCCTGCACCTGACCGCGAGGCATTCATTCGCACTTCTCTAGAACTCATCGGAGTTGAGGAGTTCCTCAAAAACAGCACTGACTGGATTGCGAGAGAAAATAGCGGACTCGTGACGGAGGCTTTCATTTCATTTTTCGGCCGAGACGACTTAAGTTTGCGTAGTGTCGGTCAGACAATTCACAGATTTGGAATAGTTCTTTCTTCGTTGGGAAACAACAACGGTGTTTACCTCAAGACCTTAACTGTTCTCACTTTCCTTAGTGCCATCAACCCATCCCTCTATCGACAGTTTTTGGAACGCGAGACTACGTCCGAGGAAACGATTGAATCCTTCTTTGGGCGACCCAATTATGGGGAATTACGCCGTACTCCATATGGGGCGCTATTCGAGGCGGTGATAATCGCTGCCAGGGTAAATAGTTCCGCATTTCGCTTACCAATAGGTCAACTGATAGAAAAACATCCGCTCCTTAGTAGGTACGCGGAGATAGAGCAAGGCAACCATACGGGAGATTCAGTTGATTCACAGGAACGGCAATATGCCGGTTCCATTTACCGGCAATGTTTGCGCTTTCACAACGGTGACGTAAGGAGAAATGAACCACTGGGTTTCGACGAAACCATCGCGCGGTTGGAACTCGTGTCATCCGACTTGAGGCACCCCACTCAAGGTTTCAATACCGCGTAGTCGTATGGGGATCACACCTCTAACTCACCGGGCCGCCTAGCGGCGTTAGGGGGCCTTGGCATTCCATGAACTGGCCGTAGCCGGGTTGCTGCTCGAGTTTGCCGTCGTTGAGGAGGACCTGGCCGCGGAGGAGGGTCATGTACGGGCGGCCGGTGATTTCCCAGCCTTCGAAGAGGGAGTAGCCGGCGTTGCTCATGTGGTCGCCGGCGGTGATGACACGGTCGACGCCAGGGTCGAGGATCAGCAGGTCAGCGTCGGCGCCGGGCTGAATTACGCCCTTGCGGGGATAGAGGCCGAAGATGCGGGCCGGGTTCTCCGCCATGATGCGGGCCAGCCAGGTGATGGGCATGCCGCGCTTGACCACGCCCTCGCTGTACATCAGCGGCGCCAGTGTCTCGATGCCGGGGGAGCCGAAAGGCACGGATGCGCCGTCGGGGGTGACAAAGATGTTGTCCCAGCCGGGCTTCTTGAGCTCCTCGGGATGGGGCGAGTGGTCGCTGGCCACGATGGAGATGTGGCCTCGCTGCAGACCGGCCCAGAGGGCGTCGCGGTCGGGGCCGTCCTCAGGGCGAAGGGGCGGGCCGATCTTGGCCAGCGGGCCCACCTTGGCCATCTCGGCGTCGGATAGCAGCAGGTACTGGGGGCAGGTCTCGGTCCAGATGGGCTGGCCCATGGCCTGGGCCTGCTTGATGCGCTCGAGGCCGAGCTGGGTGCTGAGGTGGACGACGTAGGTGGGGCAGCGGGTGGCGCCGGCCATGGCGATGGCGCGATTGATGGCCTCTTCCTCAGCCCAGTCGGGGCAGGCGACGGGGAAGAACTCGGGGTGCGTGTGGCCGTCGGCGATGAGCTTGTTCTCGAGATACTCGATGATGTTGCCGCTCTCGCAGTGGAGCTGCAGCACGCCACCGCCTCGGGCGACCATCTCCATGGCCTCGCAGATATAGTCGTCGTCGCACATCCGGCCGGGGCGCTTCTTGTAGGTCATGAACATCTTGAAGGACTTGAAGCCCATGTCCATGGCCTCGGGCAGCGAGCGCAGGATGGAAGGGCGGTTCTGCAAGATGAAGTGGAAGCCGAAGTCGACGACCGCCGAAGCGTTGATCTCCTCGCGGATGCGGTTGCCGGCCTGGGGAAGGGACTCGTCGCCGTCGAGGGTGTAGTTGCCGAAGGGGATGAGCGTGGTCATGCCGGCGTGGGCCGCTGCCTGAGCGCCCAGGGCGTAGTCGTCGTGGCCGTCGAGGTGGACGTGGGCGTCGATGAGGCCGGGGAGCACGAACTTGCCCTCGGCGTCGATGACGCGGTCGGCGGGCGGCAGGAGGTGCTCTGGGGCGACGGCGACGATCTTCTCGCCCTGTATCGCCACGGCGGCGTCAAGGACCTGCGACGACGTAACTACCTGGCCGCCGCGGACGATGGTGTCTACTCTAGCCTCTGCTGCCATGGTGCACCTCCGTTATTGTTCGTGCCTAGTGAATTGCGGCGAGTGTAGCGGCAGGGTGGGACTTTTTCAATTGAATGCGCTAACAAAGTTCGTTCTTCAATGGGTGTGGAAGGCCCGAGGGTAATCCTGTAATCTGGACAGGAAATGGAATCTAATGTAGACCTAAGCAGGGTAACCGGCTTTCAGTGGGACGAAGGTAACGGCAGGAAGAGCGAAGAACTGCATGCAGTCAGTCAATCGGAGGCAGAGCAGGTTTTTGCCAACGAACCCTTGTTGATTGTTCCTGACTTCCGGCACAGCGAATCAGAGGAGCGGTATAATGCTCTTGGAAGCACCTCATCGATGCGCCTGTTGCACGTGACATTCACTCTGCGAGAAGACGATACAGCCATACGAGTCATATCCGCCCGCGACATGAGTCGGAGGGAGCGAGATCGCTATGCCCAAGAAACTTAAGTCGATCCCGAGATTCGCCAGCGAAGAAGAAGAGCGCCGTTTCTGGGAGACGCACGATTCGACAGACTACGTGGATTGGGACAATGCAGTGCGAGTGCGTTTTCCCAGTCTCAAATTCTCACAGGAAACAGAAGAGGTAGAAGCCGCTCCGGCTCGTGATTCGGCAGCAGACTGACTCCTCTTTCCTGCCAGACTATTACTTCACATTCCCGACAGGAGGACGCGCCCTAATGGAGATACAGGACAAGATAGCGGTAGTCACTGGCGCGGGGCGCGGCATGGGCCGGTCCATCTCGCTGCAGCTCGCCGAGGCCGGGGCCAACGTGGCCGTGGCCGACATCAACGCCGAGAACGTGGAGGAGACCAGCGTCGCGGTGAAGGCCCTGGGCCGCGAGAGCCTGCCCATCCACGCCGACATGGGCAGCGTGGCCGACATCGACAGGATGATCGGGCAGGCCAAAGACGCTTTCGGGCGTATCGACATTATCGTGAACAACGCTGGCATCACCCGCTACCTGTACGTGATGGACGTGGAGGAAGAGGACTGGGACCGCATCCACCGGGTCAACGCCAAGGGCGTGTTCTTCGGGATGCAGCGGGCGGCCCGCGAGATGATCGCCCAGGGCGAGGGTGGCCGCATCATCAACATCGCATCCATCGCAGGCAAGGGGTACTCCGGCACATCCAACGCCGCCTACGCCGCCAGCAAGGGTGCGGTGCTTGCGATGACCATGATCGCCGCCCACCAGCTCGGGCAGCACGACATCAATGTCAACGCGATCTGCCCCGGCTCGACGCTGACCGAAATGGGCGCTGAGACCATGCGGGGGCGCGCCGAAGCATCGGGAGTCACCATGGAGGAGCTGGAGGCAGCCCGCGACTCTCGGATCCCCATCGGTCGTTCGAACACGCCCGAGGACATCGCGGCGATGGCCCGGTTCCTGTCGGGTCCAGGCGCTCGCAATATCACTGGCCAGGCCTTCAACGTGGACGGCGGGCTGGTGATGCACTAGGCGCAACGGGCGGCAGGGGCTACAATCAAGCAATGGAACTGAATGTACGCAAGCCATGGAGCTAACTGTACGGCTGTTTGCCCTGTACCGGGAGCGGGCAGGCACGAAAGAGTTTGCGCTGGAGCTGCCCGAGGGGGCGACCGTGGCCGACCTGACGGACGCGGTTCGTGAACAGTATCCACGTCTGGCCCCGCCGGAAGTCAAGATAGTGGTGGCGGTGAACGCCGACTATGCCGAACCCGAAGACGTCCTTAATTCGGGCGACGACGTGTGTCTCATCCCGCCGGTGAGTGGCGGATAGCCTGGACAATGCGCGAGGATAGCATGATCGAACTGACATCCCAGAACCTGGACCCGGAAAAGTTCACCAACGCCGTCCGCGCGAGCACCAACGGCGCGATTGTGACGTTTCTCGGGACGACGCGCGACAACTTCGAGGGCAAGGGCGTGCTGACCCTGGAGTATGAGTCCTTCGACGAGATGGCGGTCAAAAAGCTGGAGGAAGTACGGCAGGAACTAATGGCCGAGTTCGGGCTGGACGACGTCGCCATCGGACATCGCACGGGTACGGTCGCCATCGGAGAGATCAGCCTGGTGGTGGCCGTGGGGTCGCCGCACCGCAAGGAGGGGTTCTACGCCTGCCACAAGGCGGTGGACCGGATCAAGGAAGTGGTGCCCATCTGGAAGAAGGAAGTCTACGAGGACGGCTCCCGATGGGTGGCCTGCGAGGACCACGAGTTCACCCACGAGCACGAGGCCGCGCTGGGGGCGGGTGACGGGTAGGGATTGCTGTTGTACTTACCTTATTTCCGGTCCAGACTTGAAGAGCCATTGATGGCCCTCTCCGTTCGGAGGGGGCCTTTCTCAATTCGCGAACAGCGGCTCCTTGGCGTTCGCCTGCTGGTTCAGAGCGGCGCGGATGGCCTGGCCGACGGTCTCAGCGCCGATTAGCTGCAGGCCCGGCGGCGCTTCGACCTCCGCCACCGTCGTGGAAGGCAGGATGCACTGGCTGAGGCCGAGGCGGGCGGCCTCGTTGACGCGGCGCTGGGCCTGGGGGACCGAGCGCAGTTCGGCACTGAGACCCACCTCGCCGAAGGCGGCGGCAGGCGGCAGCGGGGCGTTCCGGTAGCAGGAAGCGATAGCTAGGATGATGGCAAGGTCCGCCGCCGGTTCGGTTGCCCGGAACCCGCCGGCTACGTTGACGATCACATCCTGCCCGGCCAGTTCCAGGCCCGCACGGCGGGTCGCTACGGCGGTGAGCATGATAAGCCGATTGTAGTCCACGCCATTGGCCACCCGGCGCGGCGAGGGGAGTTGGGAGAAGTTGGTCAGCGCCTGCACTTCCAGCAAAAGCGCCCGGCTCCCCTCGAGCACCGGCGTTACGATGGCCCCCAACTGGGAACCGCCCCTCTGTGACAGCAGCGCCCGAGAGGGGTCGGACACATCGTCCAGCCCTTGCTCTGTCATCTGGAACACGCCGGCCTCGTCAGTGGAACCGAAGCGGTTCTTTGCGGCCCTCAGCACCCGGTACCCGCCCGACTCCTGCGACTCCAGGTGCAGCACAACGTCCACCATGTGCTCCAGCACGCGGGGGCCGGCCAGTGCGCCGTCCTTGGTCATATGCCCGGAAACGAAGACGGGGGTGCCCCTGGCCTTCGCCCAGCGCATGAGCTTCAGGCCCGACTCGCGGACCTGCCCGACGCTGCCAGGACCGGAGGTTTCCGACTCGGTGTGCAAGGTCTGGATCGAATCGACAATGGCCAGGGCGGGCTTTGCGCCATCCAGTTTTTCCAGGATGACGTCCACATCGGTCTCGGCCAGCAACAAAATCCCGCGCCCTTCGATGCCCAACCGTTGGGAGCGAAGCTTGACCTGCATCGGAGACTCTTCGCCCGTGACGTACATCGCGGGTCCGCTTTCGACCGATCCTTTGCAGGCCAGGGCGTTTGCAAGCTGGAGCAGCAGGGTGGACTTCCCCACGCCCGGTTCGCCGGTCAGGAGCGTGACGGAGCCCGGTACGACACCGCCGCCAAGCACGCGGTTCAGCTCCTGGGAAGGCAAGGTGACTCGAGGCTGCGAATCCGTGGATAGCTCAGACAGTTCCGTCGCCTCGTTGCTATCCGGAAGTACCCACGCGTTGCGGTGAGCCCTTGAGGCCGAGGCTGTCGGGGCGGGCGTACCCTCGGCGAGGGGGCGCGGCGAGCCGCAGAGCGGACTGGGGCAGAAACCCATCCACCTGGCGCTTTCGTGTCCGCACTCGCGGCAGAAATACACCGTCTTGCGCCGCTCAGATGTCTTGGCCATTCAGTCCGCTCCTCACCGCATGTCCCTGTCTGCGTAAATTATACGGGCGGGCGCCGCTCCCTGTCGGCAGGCAACTGTCATCAAATACAGTACAGCCGCGTCGCTGCGTGGAATTGAGCCTTCAACAAGGCATCTCAATATCCGGACAGCGCGGTCTGTGCGGTTATTGTTCAGCATGTTTCGCATTAATAAGATACTGTCACAGTATTTATACAAAGTACAGATATATTTTTACGCTGCTTTCACATACGCTTGCTAACATTTTCTGTGTTCACCGGACGTGTGTTTTTGATCTCCAGTACAGAGTCCGGTAAGGGAGGAGAAAATGTACAACTTAATTCTGAAGAACAGGAATCAGGTCGCGGACCCCGCTAGCGCGAAGCGGTTCCTGGCGATGGACCGGTACGCCAGCTATATGAGGAAGGACTCGCTGCAAGTTAGGGTGGGGCGTATCCTGCTGCTGTCGGTGGGGAATATGGGTCTCGGCGTGGCAATCACGTTGGCCGTGCAGGGACATCTCTACTAACGGGCTGGATGTGCCCGACCGCCAGGCCAACTGCAGTAGCCGCGAGTAGCCCCATACCTCGCGAATCACAAAGAGAAGGCCCCCGAACATCGGGGGCCTTCTTGTGTGTCCATGTTTGAGCCGCGGGCTAGTCGGCTGGGGCCGGCTCCTCTTCCTTCACCTCGTCGGCGTCAGCAGACTCCTTCGCGGTGATGGTAATGCCGCCGTCTTGGATATCTATAAAGGCAACGTCTCCGGCCACCAGGCGTCCGCTCAGGATTTCGTCGGACAGACGGTCCTCGACCTCGTTCTGGATCAGGCGGCGCAGCGGCCTCGCGCCCAGCACCGGGTCGAAGCCGTTTTCACCCAGGTACTCCTTCGCTGCCTCAGTCAGCTCCAGACCCACCTGCTTGTCCTCCAGCTCTTCCCTTACCTGATCCATCATCAAGTCGACGATGGAGATGATCTCGGACTGGGCCAACTGGTGGAACACCACCGTGGAGTCGATGCGGTTCAGGAACTCGGGCCGGAAGAAGCGCTTCACTTCCTCCATCACCTTGTCCTTCATCCGCTCGTAGGCGCTCTGGTCGGTGCGGGCGTTGTCGGACTTGACCATGAAGCCCACGGACGTTTCGCGCTTGATCAGGTCGGAGCCAAGGTTGCTGGTCATAACCAAGATGGAGTTGCGGAAGTCGACCTTGCGGCCCCGCGCGTCCGTCAGCGTTCCGGCATCGAAGATCTGGAGCAGGATGTTGAAGACCTCGGGGTGGGCCTTTTCGATCTCGTCCAGCAGCACGGCGCAGTAGTTCTTGCGGCGCACGCCCTCGGTGAGCTGCCCTCCCTCGTCGTATCCCACGTAGCCCGGAGGGGCGCCGATGAGACGGGCGACGGTATGGCGCTCCTGGAACTCTGACATATCCAGCCGGATCATGTTGTCTTCGTGGCCGAACATGAACTCGGCCAGCGTGCGTACCAGCTCGGTCTTGCCGACGCCAGTGGGGCCGAGGAAGAGGAACACTCCGATGGGACGGCGCGGGTCTTTCAGACCGGCGCGGGCACGGCGAACCGACTTTGAGATGCTGACGATGGCCTCGTCCTGGCCGATGATCCGCTTGTGAAGTTCGGCTTCCATCTGAAGCAGGCGCTCGGTTTCTTCCTTGGCCATGCGAGCAACGGGTATGCCGGTCCACATGCTGACGACTTCGGCGATGTCGTCGTCGGTGACAACTGTCGGTTCCTTGGCCTTGCCTTCCTGCCACTCGCTCCGGAGCTCGTCCAGATCCTGGCGCTGACGCAGTTCCTGGTCGCGCAGTTCGGCGGCTGCTTCGTAACGCTGGTCCGCGATAGCGTCGTCCTTTTCCTTGCTGACGGCCTCGAGCACTTTCATGGCGTCGGTAACGGAAGTGGGTGTGACGCTGCCACGGAGGCGAACTCGGGAGCCAGCCTCGTCGATGAGATCGATGGCCTTGTCGGGCAGGAAGCGGTCTGAGATGAAGCGTGCGGCCAGGCTGGCGGCGCTGTTAATAGCGTCCTCTGTGTAGACCACGTTGTGGTGTTCCTCGTAGCGCTCCTTGACGGCATTGAGGATTCCCACGGTCTCGTCAGTGGTGGGTTCTTCCACGCGAACAGGCTGGAGGCGGCGCTCGAGGGCGGGGTCGCGCTCCACATACTTACGGTAGTCGTCCAGGGTGGTTGCGCCGATGCACTGGAGCTCGCCGCGGGCCAAAGACGGCTTCAGGATGTTGGACGCGTCGACTGCGCCCTCCGCTGCTCCGGCGCCGACGAGGGTATGTATCTCGTCGATGAACAGTACGCAGTTGCCGGAGCTCTTTATTTCTTCGATGACCTTCTTGAGGCGTTCTTCAAACTCGCCCCGGTACTTGGTGCCCGCGACCAGCGAGCCCATGTCCAGGGTGACCAGCCGTTTGTTCTGGAGGGTGTCGGGCACATCGCCGCTGGCGATCTTCTGTGCCATGGCCTCGACGATGGCAGTCTTGCCGACGCCGGGCTCACCCACGAGCACCGGATTGTTCTTAGTGCGGCGGCTGAGAATCTGGATGACACGCTGCAACTCATCGTCGCGGCCGTGCACCGGGTCCAGCTTCTCAGACCTGGCGGCGTTGGTCAGGTCGACGCCGAGGTTGTCGAGGGTCGGGGTCTTGGTGTTGGCGCCCCGGGACTGCTGGCCCTGGGTGGAGGTGTGGCTCAGGATGCGGTGGGTCTCGGAGCGGACCTTGTCGAGGGTCACGCCAAGACTTTCCAGCACGCCAGCGGCAACGCCCTCACCCTCCCGCAGGAGGCCGATGAGCAGGTGCTCGGTGCCTATATAGGTGTGGTTCATGCGGCGGGCTTCGTCGACCGCCAGCTCCACCACCTTCTTGGCCCTGGGGGTCAGGCCAATCTCGCCCTGGGCGGGCTTTTCGCCGCGGCCGATGATGAACTCGACTGCGGAACGAACCTTCGAGAGGTCGACGGAAAGACTGGAAAGCACACGGGCTGCCACACCCTCCGTCTCACGAACAAGTCCGAGGAGAATGTGCTCAGTCCCGATATAGTTGTGGTTAAATCGCTGTGCCTCTTCTTGGGCCAGCGACAAAACCCTCCGCGCTCGCTCCGAAAACTTCTCGAATCTGCTGCCCATAATTCAGCTCCTGGCCTGTTGGGGCGTGTCAGGTGATATCCGGTTACAGGGGTTTCGTCCGCAGTCCTTGGCCAATATCCCAACAAAGGCCCAATTATATTGGGCGCCCCGAAGGGTGTAAAGGCGCAGAGGGTGCGGAAACTTGCCTGTCCCTGTCGTTCTGAAGGGGCACTGGGGCAGAGGGGCGTCAGATGCAGTCCGGTCTATCCGGGCCGTCGCCATGCCCGACCTGCCGTCAGCCACTCCCGTGGGGGCCGCGCCAAGCTGTACCGGTTAAGAGAGGTTGCTGAGTAAATACCCCCGGCGGTGACCTATTTTCCCACCCAGTCGCCCAAGCAGTATCGTCGGCGCTGAGGCGTTTCACTTCCGTGTTCGGGATGGGAACGGGTGGGGCCGCCTCGCTCAAACCACCAGGGAGCATTCGATGCAGTAGTATGCACCATTTTTCACAATCGCGCAAGGGGTGAGGTGTCTTTCTCCAAAATTCCCGGCATTTCTATCCGGACTCTTCCACCTGCTCGGTGGAGACCAGGGTCACCCCCCAGCCTGCCATCCAGCAGGAGTGGCGTCCGTCACCCCCGGCCACCAGCACGACCACATCGTCGGAGGAACGCACGATGGGGACCATGACATCGTCCCTGGACTCGTCGATCCACGCCGGCCAGGTGCGGTTGCCGTAGTGGGCCACGCCGCGGAGCTGCCCCACGGACATGCGGGCGTTGTGAAATACGAAGTCCTTGACGTCGGCCTTGGTGAGTCCCGAGGCAGCGATCTCGGCGGCATGCTCTGGACAGAGTATGAGCAACACCTGTCCGCCCGTTGCCTGCTGGTAGTAGTTGGATATTCCCACCGCCTTCATGTTTCCCACTATGGTGCCGAGGACGCCGAAGCCGGTGCCCGACGTGCTCTCCATTATGCGATAGACGCCGAGAATGCCAGCGATCGTGACCGTGCTGCTCCCGGGATCGAAGCCCCGTTCGACGTGCAACGGCTCCCACGGGCTGCGGGCCTCGTTCTCGGCGAAGCAGAAGCTGTACCGGCCAGGGGAGCTGAGGGTTGCCTTGTCCATCTCGCCCGGGGTCAGCCCCGCCACGTTGCGGACGATGAGGCGGAGGGCGCGCCCGATGGCCGCGTTGGCCCGGAAACCGGGGCCAAAGCATCCGGCGTCGGCCTGGATGCCCAGCTTCGGCGCTATGGGACCGTTGACGATGATGACCTGATTTGCCCCGCCGGTGGTGGCCGCGGTGCCGGCCAGGTTGAACGCCTCGCGCATTGCCGCCTTGACCGCGGTTATGACCACGGGGAAGTGCTCAGGCTTGCATCCGGCCATGACCGCGTTGATGGCCAGCTTCTCCAGCGTGGCGCGGGAGTTGCTGGGCTGCATAACACCCAGGGAGTGCTGGGGGTCGGCGTCGACGCCGGACAGCATGGCGCGGACGGCGTCCTCGGTGGGCGGGACGACGGGGAGGCCGTCGGTCCAGCCCTGCTCCCAGAAGTAGTCCTGCATGGCGGGGAAGTCAGCGGGCACACGCTCACGGCGGGAGGTGAGCTGGGAGGATGCGGTCATGGGTGGCTCCTGAATCAACCGGCGGGAAGCGTCGTTTGGCTACGCATCACGGCCTGGGTTGTAAAATGTCTTTGAAAATTGGTCGCGTTCCTTATTGAACACGTTGATCACGTTTCCTGCGGAAGAGTCACTGGACACCTTGAAGTATGCCTCTCTTGCCTGGCAATCAGCAATTTTAGAGGCAAATGAATGCTCCGGTCAGGCGCTCATTGGCCGATCTGGAGAACGCGTCTGTGCCACCCCGTTGCGTGCCGGACCGAAATGAGCGCCGTTATCGGTCAATATTGAGTCCGACTTCCCGCTCCAGTTCCCTGAGTTCCACCGATGCTGCTGTTGGGCCGGACACGTGCCAGGAGAACCGCAGGATATGGGAGACCGTGTATACGGCGGAAGGGTTCTCGAGGAAGACGATTCCGGCCGGCTGATTGAGCACCGGAATTTTCCTTGAGAGTCCCTCGACCACCGCCCTGCGTCCGTCGTGGTCGGCCGGAAGCGGGTACCGGTGGCCCCACACCTTGCCGTCGGAGGTGACAACCGTTACCTCGAGGACTACTCCCTGCTCCATCATGTCCTGACCCGCCTTATCGATCGCACGGCTGACTCGCCGGAGACATTATGGCACTTGGCGGGCCGTCGTGGATTCGGAGCAGCCCAGACACCAACATGCGGGGCACCTATGCGTTAAGGGAATTCGTCGGGAGATTTGTTGGGAGGAGGACATGAGGAGGAGAGGAAGATGACCGAAAGGGTCAAGGGTGGCCCCTGCGAAAGGTGGACAAAGGGCCGTCTCTTTAGGGTAACGCCTTCCGCCATTCACCTTTCCCAGTGAGGCTCACAGACGCTCAACCCTGACATGGGATTAGCCGAGAATTTACTGACAACCCGGTTATCCCAGATGAATAACTCATCGCACCCCGCTGCTTCCGCGCTGGCTACCTGAATGGCGTCCATGGTCCTTACGCCATACTGATTCGCTATCAGGCGGGCCGACAAAGCCACACCATGGTCCAAGTCGACAAAGCGAGTCAAACTCTGGTCGAACAGCGAATCAATCGCACCGATTTGTGCTTGGTAAGAAGCAGCCAATGAATCTGGTCCTCGTCGCACCTCGACCAACGTAACCGTCGAGGTAGAAATAGCAATCTGTCCGGCTTCACTGGCATCAAAAATCAATTGAGCCAACTCGGTCCGACCCAATCCGCCGTAGGCTGGAATAGTTTCGCCTTTCAGAGCGGCGATGTAGACGGAAGAATCGAGGTGAATTCGTCTATTCTGCGGGAAACTCACCCCGGATCTTCCTCATGTACTCCTCTGTGGAGAGGCCGCCGGTCAGGTCGGGGATACTTCCCATCAACTCTCTTATAGTGGGGCGCTCGTCATCCGAAGAGCCGGGGGCTTTGCCGTCCAGGCCCTTGCCGTCGGTCAGCAGGCCGACGATCTCGGGGGCGAAGTCGTGGGCCATCTGCTGCACGTCTGCGACTGGGCGGCTGGCCAGCGGGCTGGGCAGCACGACGATGCGGGCGCCAGGCATGCCCAGCGAGGCGGCGCGGAGATTGGCCGCACGGGTGAAGCTGCTGGTGATGACGCTGACCGATGGCTTTCCCTTCGATTCGGTGTAAACCGTGTCGTGGAGACCCCACGCCGTGCAGGAGCCTCAATCGGCGATGGCGTGGATGATGGCGTCGCACTCCTGCAGCAGCGATTCCAGCTTGTCGTCAGGGTGCGCAGCGCTGTAGGTAGCCTTGCGGGAATAGACCACCTTCTTCACGCCGTAGTCGTCCAGCAGGGTCTGCTCCAACTCCTGCATGAAGGTGTCGGCGTGGTACTTGCGGTTCTCCAGCAGGCCCACGACCTTGCCCTCCAGCCCGGACAGGGAGGAGGTCAGCCCGATCTCCTCGGGCACGTCCTCGGCAACGGGAACCAGGATTTCCAGCGTTCGCTCTGCCGTGGTCATGTTGCTCTCCTTTTTGAGGCGTCGTGAGGGCGTATGGCCGGTCGTGGGGCCCTGACGCTAGCCGCCGAGCTGGAAGAACTTGCCCTCGGTCTTGATGGCGGGGGCGATGACCATCTCGGCCTTGTGCAAGTCGCGGACCGTGTACGCGCCGCACATACCCATGCCAGCCTTGAGGGCGCCGACGAAGTTCTGGGTGCCGTCGGTCTTGGACGTGGGGCCGTAGAGAATCTGCTTGAGGGGGGCCTTGGTTCCCACCTTGACGCGGGTGCCCCGGGGCAGCTCCGGGTGGGGATTGGCCATGCCCCAGTTGAAACCCCGGCCGGGGGCCTCTTCGGCCTGGGCAAAGGGAGTGCCGAGCATGACGCCGTCGGCGCCGCTGACGATGGACTTGCAGACGTCGCCGCCGGTGCGGATGCCGCCGTCGGTGATGACGGAGACATAGCGGCCGGTCTTTTCGAAATAGTCCTGGCGGGCGGCGGCGCATTCGAGGGTGGCGGAGACCTGGGGCACCCCAACGCCCACGACCTCCCGGGTGGTGCAGGCGGCGCCGGGTCCCACGCCGACGAGGACGCCGTCGATGCCAGTCTCCATCAGCTCGTAGGCCACGTCGTAGGATACGCAGTTGCCCACGATCACTGGCACGTCGATGGACTCGATCAGCTCGGAGAAGATCAGACCCCGATAGCTGTTGGACTCATGGCGCGCCGTGGTGACGGTGGACTGCACCACCACGATGTCGGCGCCCGCCTCGACGGCCACCGGAGACATACGCTTGGTGGTCTGCGGGGTAAAAGAAACGGCGCAAATCGCGCCGGACTTTTTGATCTGCTCCACCTGGGCCGCGAGAAGGTCTTCCTTCACGGGCTCGGTGTAGACCTGCTGGAGGAACTCGGTCACCTCCTCCTGTGGCGTGGCGATGATGTCTTCCAGCACGGTGTAGGGGTCGTCATACCTGGAATAGAGGCCTTCGCCGTTCAGAACGGCAAGGCCGCCGAGTTCGTGCATCCGGGTGGCGAATCTCGGCGATACCGCCCCATCCATCGCCGAAGCCATGAAGGGGATCTCGAACTCCAAGTCTCGTATTGTCATCGTGGTGGAAGTGAGCTCGGGGTTGATGGTCACCTGGCCGGGAACAATGGCAACTTCATCGAATCCATAGGAGCGTTCCAGCTCCTTAAACAGCCTTCTCACCATCGCTGACCCCCTCAAAATTCGGGAATACGGAGTGGATATGTTTAACTCCCGATTTAATCAGTTTCGTAGACCAAAAGTCAATGCGATTCGGGCTCGCCAAGACATCCAATTCCAACCGGACTACGTATGCACAGGGAATCCAAAAATAAACGGATACAGTAGAGGTTGGTTTTCTAATGTGAAGTAGATTCGCCAACATTGTTGACGAATTCGACCACCAGGTGGTATGATTTCGTTATATTAACCAAGGGGTGAGGGAAATGGTTCAGCAGGTGGAGGTTTCCACCGTTCCAGAGATTTCCGAGGGTTCACTGGTATGCAGTCACCACTGGCTAATTCAGGCAGCTGACGGGCCGACCAGCGACGGCATTTGCCGTATCTGCGGAGAGACCCGGGAGTTCAAGAACTATGTCGAGACGGCCACTTGGGGCGACACCCGCCTCATGCCCAGCCAGGTCCCGGTACGCCAGCAGGTTGTCATCACGTCCGACGACTCATGGGACGACGAATAGGTCCATTCGACCCCTCCGTCTAGCCAACAGACGAATATGTCGCAGGGGCGGATTACATATCCGCCCCTGTTCCTTTCTTCGATAGCCCTCTTCTCTCCCTTCATCAACTTCGCCTCGGCTCCCACCTGGCTGCAATCTCATCCGTAATCCCGCAGATGCCAGACCTTCTGGCGTCAGGTCCCCGGAATATCCTCGCGCCCATGCTGACATCGGCGGACTGCGGTACTCGAAATTCATGTCAGTTCCCTGGCAGGTTTATGTAGTAGCGGATTTCGACGGCCTGCTCAACATCTGGTATTTCTGGGGATAAATCGGTTGACATATCCCTTCTTGAGGCACCATATAATAGTGTTTCGCTGACACGGCGAGGCCCGGTCTTTCGAAAACTGGACCCGATTCCCGCACCCGATCTCCCGTACCCGATTCCATGGAGGCTGACCCGGTTTGGCATTCACCCATCTCCACGTTCACACCGAATACAGCATGCTCGACGGCATCAGCCGCATCCCGGAGCTGGTCACTCGCACCGGCGAGCTCGGCATGGATGCGCTGGCCATCACCGATCACGGCACATTCTACGGCGTGGTCGACTTCTACTCGGCCTGCCGGGAAGCCGGAATCAAGCCCATCATCGGCTGCGAGGTCTACGTAGCCCATACAAGCCGCCACGAGAAGAGCCCCTCGGAACGCAGCCCGGCCCACCTGGTCCTGCTGGCCCGGGACAACACCGGTTACCGGAACCTGATGCAGCTGGTGACCAAGGGCCACGTGGAGGGTTTCTACAACCGGCCACGCATCGACAAGGCCCTGCTGGAAGAATACGGCTCGGGCCTGGTCTGCCTGTCGGGTTGTCCGTCCGCCGAGGTGCCCCGTCTGCTTGCTGACGGGAGATACGATGAGGCCGTCAAGGCCGCGGGCTGGTACCGGGAGTTGTTTGGAGACGGGTATTTCCTGGAGCTACAGCAGCACGAACACGTTCCCGACCTGGACCGGATAAACGAGGGGCTACTGCGCCTCGGCAACGACATGAAGCTGCCCCTGGTGGCCTCGAATGACGCCCATTACGTGCACAAGAATGAGGCTGGCCTTCAGGACGTCTATATCTGCATCCAGACAGGCACCACGCAGCAGGACGAAAAACGCCTGCGCATGGACGACGACTCGTACTACATCAAGAGCCCGCAGGAGATGGAGGAGCTCTTTTCCGGCCTGCCGGCAGACGTGCGCGCCGAGGCCCTTGGCAATACCGGTCTGATCGCCGACATGTGCGATGTCTCGCTGGATTTCGGGCAGACGCACCTGCCGCGCTACGAGACTCCCAACGGCATGGACGCCGACGAATACCTGGCCCAGGTGTGCGAGGCCGGCTTCCGGCAGCGTTATCCTGACGCCACACCCGAAGCCGTGGAGCGGCTGCGGTATGAGCTGGAAGTCATCCGCTACACCCGGTTCGCCAACTACTTCCTGGTGGTATGGGACATCATCAGGTTCGTTCGCGACCGGAACATCCTCTTCGGCGTCCGGGGCAGCGCAGCCGCCAGCGTTGTCCTCTACTGCCTGGGCATCACCGACGTCGACCCGCTGGAGTACCGCCTGGTCTTCGAGCGCTTCCTCAACATGGAGCGCAAGGAGATGCCGGACATCGACATGGACTTCCAGGACGACCGGCGGGACGAGGTGCTGCACTATGTCATAGACAAGTACGGCAACGACCGGGTGGCCCAGATCATTACCTTCGGAACCCTCGGCGCAAGGGCCGCCCTGCGGGACGTCGGCCGCGCCCTGGGGATGAGCTACGGGGACGTCGACCGCATCGTCCAAATGCTGCCGGCCAAGGCGTCGAACCTGGCCCATGCCCTCGAAGTCAGCCCCGACCTCAAGTCGTCCTACGAAACGAACGAGACGGTCCAGAACCTGGTGGACACGGCCCAGGGACTCGAGGGCCTGGTGCATCACGTCAGCACCCACGCCGCGGGCGTGCTGATCGCCGACGAGCCCCTGACCGAGACGGTACCTCTGCAGCGACCGGCACGGGGTGATGAATCCAGCCCGGTGCTGATGACCCAGTTCAGCATGGACCCCGTGGCCCACCTCGGGCTGCTGAAGATGGACTTCCTCGGCCTCACCAGCCTCACCATCCTCGACCAGGCAGTCAAGCAGGTCCGGGAGAGCCGGGGGATTTCGATAGACCTGCAAAGGCTGCCTCTGGACGACGGGCCCACCTTCGAGCTCCTGTCTTCGGGCAACACCACCGACGTATTCCAGCTGGAAAGCGCCGGCATGCAGCGCTACATCGAGAAGCTGAAGCCGTCCAACATCGGCGACATCGCCGCCATGATCGCCCTTTATCGCCCGGGGCCAATGGAAAACATCGACCGGTTTATCGACGCCAAACATGGCCGCGCCGAGGTTACCTACCCTCATCCGAGCCTGAAGGAGCTGCTGGACGAGACTTACGGAATCATCGTCTACCAGGACCAGGTGCTCCTGATACTGCAGCAGTTCGCCGGATACTCCCTCGGCTCCGCCGACATCGTGCGCAAGGCCATGGGCAAGAAGATCGCGTCGCTGATGGCCGAAGAGCGGGAGAACTTCGTGTCCGGGGCGACGGGCAAAGGCTTCGACCAGGGTCTGGCCGTTGAGATTTTCGACCTGATCGAACCCTTTGCCGGGTACGCCTTCAACAAGGCCCACAGCGTCAGCTATGCCCTTATTTCCTACTGGACCGGGTACTTCAAGGCGCATTATCCCGTGGAGTACATGGCGGCAGTGCTGAATGCCCGCCTGGACAACGCGGAAAGGACTCTCAGTTCCATCAACGAGTGTTTCCGCCTGGGCATACCCATCTGGCTACCCGACGTAAACCGTTCCGGAGAGTTCTTCACCATCGACCACGACGACGAAGGGAAGCCCGGACTGCGTTATGGACTGGCCGCCATCAAGACGGTGGGCGAAGGCGCGGTGAAGCCGCTGGTGGAGGAGCGCCGGGAGAACGGTCCGTACCAGTCCATCGACGACTTCTGCACCCGGGACGGGGCTGCCTATCTCAACCGACGCACCCTCGAGAGCATGGTCAAGGCGGGAGCCTTCGAGTCCCTGGCCCCGCGCGGCGCCATGCTGACCGCCCTGGACCGCATCGTCGCCACCGCCCAGCGGGAAGCGCAGATGCGCAACAGCGGGCAGAGCAGCCTCTTCGGCGGCGAGTCCGGCAGCACTGCCCGGAACGAGCCGGGCATTGCCCTCGGCACCAGCGAGGCATCTCCGGAGGAGAAGGCCGGCTGGGAGAGAGAGCTCCTCGGGGTGGCACTTTCCCACAATCCGCTGATGTCCCTCGGCAGCTCCAAAGAAGCCGAAGGCGCCATCATGGCCGTGGACCAGATCAGCGAGGATATGCAGGGGCAGGCAGTGACCGCCATCGGCATAGTTTCCTCCGTCACGGAACGGGCGAGACGCGACGGCCAACGCTTCCTGATCGTCTCCATGGAAATGCTGGGAGGGCAGGTAGAGGTCATCGTCTGGCCCGAGTCTCTGCAGCGGACTGAAGGAGTCTGGCTATCCGGGCGCATAGTCCGTCTGACCGGCAAGGTGCGGTTGCGAGGCGACCAAGCAGAGCTAGTCTGCGACGATGCTGAGGAATTTGCCCAGGACCGACCCTCCACTCTGTCCGCGCCGTCGCAACAGCCGGCCCGCTCCAACGGGTACGGGTACGGGAACGGAAATGGCAACGGCAACGCAAAAACCAATGGCCAAGCCAACGGCAATGGCAACGCCTACAGCAATGGGAATGGCAACGGTAACGGTAACGGAAATCACAGCGTTGCCCCTTCCACCCCCGACGCCTATGGCGGCAACGGCTCCAACCGGCTGGTGCGCCTAATTGTCTCCGAAGACGAACAGAAGCACGACGCCAACACGCTGCGGGAAGTCATCGGCGTGATGCTGGAGTACCCCGGCCGGGACCGGGTTAACCTGGAAATCCGCACCGAAGGACGCCGCGTGGTCATGGAGATGCCCGTTGTCAGCACCGGATACTGCGACGACCTGCGGGACAGGGTGGAGGACATCCTCGGCCCCGACACTATATCGGTCAGTCACGAGATGCCGCTTGGAGTGTGAGGCAACTCTCGCCTGCAATGCCAGCGTTCAGCCAACGGGGAACCTGGGGCTTGGGTCAGCCTGAATTACTGGGAGACACAGCGGATTGTGGGGATGATGTGCAATTCTTGTGCAGCACCGCAAGCCATTTTCATTCATACTAGACATATTGTGGGGATTTTTGACCAATATCGAATGCACTAAGCCAAATAATTCCGCAAAACGTCGAAAATTGCGTTCATTGTTGTCGGATTACTTGGAACTTGAGCCCCGCCAAAAAGTTGACCGCCCTCGACAGCCGATGCTAGACTGCCCGAAAATCACTGGAAAATATGCAAATTTGAATCCGGGCCACCCTGTTTAGTGGACGGCCGGGACTACCTCCAGAGAAATGGACTAGAAAATGATATATCGATCTACGAGGCCTCCGGTTCTGCTGAATGGACCGGTACATCGCCAGATAACCAGTCGGGAAAGATACCCCCTCCCCTGTGAGCCATAGCTCCTTCAACCAATATAGACCCCAGGGGCCACACCTCCTCCAGAACTGCCTCGCTCCTGCCTGACGTCGCACCTCTCCCACGTTGAAGTACGGCCGCGGGCAGCCCCTCAATTCACCCGCAAGTTAGTCCGCGGGGAAGTTTGCGCCCACTTTTAGTCCACTATTGCTAAATTGCCTCAGCAATATTCATCCAGTCAATAATTCTGTATGCGGGTTTAGGGCAATTTCTCGCAACAGTCTTAAATTTCAACCAAATAAACCGCCGCATCACGGCACATCCAATCAGGAGGGAACCATGCGCGAAGTACTACGCTCCAAAATCCACCGGGCTTGGGTGACCGAAGCCAACCCCGACTACGTCGGCAGCATCGTCATCGACGAAAACCTGATGGACAAGGTCGACATGTGGGAGTTCGAGAAGGTCCTCGTCTGTGACGTCACCAATGGCAGCCGCTTCGAGACCTACGTCATCCCCGGCGAGCGCGGCCGCGGTGACATCGCCGTTCAGGGCGCCGCCGCCCGTCTGACCGCCGAAGGCAACTGCCTCATCATCATGTCCTTCGAAGTCACTGAGAACCCGATCGACCCTCAGATGATTCTGGTCGACGAGAACAACGAATTCGTCGAATTTCTGGAGGGTGTCAAACATGTCGAGCCGGTTCACTGAGCAGGAGACAGAGTCATACTACGACGCTGAGGACGAAATATATCGTGCCGTCTGGGATGAGGAAGGCAGCGTACACTGGGGCTTCTTCGACGAGACCACCGGCACGGACTTTCTGAAGGGCTGCGCCAACCTCGACCGCATAATGGTCGAAAAGGGACGCATCGACGCATCCTCCCGGGCACTCGACCTGGGCTGCGGTAACGGCACAACCGCCATCTGGCTGGCGCGACACACCGGCTGCCACGCAACCGGCATCGACCTCAGCGGCGTGCGTATCGACAACGCCAAGGCCTCACGCGAGCAGCAGGAACCGGGCCTGCGGGACCGGCTGGCCTTCGAGAAAGCCTCTGCCACCGAACTGCCCTTCGCCGAAGGTCAATTCGATCGCGTCTGGAGCCAGGCGGTCATCTACCACGTGCCTGACAAGCGCACCGTGCTGAAGGAAGTCTACCGGGTCCTGGAAAAAGGCGGCATCTTCGTCTTTGACGACCTGATAAAGCCAAAGCAGCAGGTCAGTCCCGAGTCCCAGCGGTTCGTATACGACAGGCTGCTCTATGACACAGAGTTCAGCTTCGAGTCCTACCAGGACGCGCTGAAGGAGCAGGGATTCGAGCTGCTGGAAACCCTGGACATCTCCAGCCACCTGCGGCAGAGCTACCTGTGCCTGGCCGACCGGACGCCCAAAGGCGACACCGGCGAGCATGCGGCACACTACGAGTGGCTGACCGAGGCCTACCTGGAAACTGCCAAGGCAGTGGAAAAGGATGAGCTGGGCTGGGGTCTGTACATCTGTCGCAAGTAGTCCCGGTCTTCTTCCCCGATAGAAAACACCCGAATTCCCTCTCCCGAGCAAGGAGAGGGAATTTGAAATGGAGGGAATCTCATGGCTATGGAAGAGAGTCACAGGCGAGTTCAGTGGGTCTACGGCTCCACCACCAACCAGGAACTGGAGGAGCGCTACGACCAGTGGGCAACGGAGTATGATCAGGACCTGGACGAGGTGTTCGCGTGGAGCGCCCCGCAGACAGGCGCCAGCGTATTGGCCGGCCTGGTTGCCCCCGGCGCCTCGGTGCTCGACGCCGGGGCAGGCACCGGGTTGGCGGGCAAGTGCCTCGCCGACGCCGGTTTCACCAACCTGGCGGCCATGGACCTGTCAAAGGGCATGCTGGACGAGGCCCGAAAGAAGAACGTCTACAGTTCTTTCCACCAGATGACCCTCGGAGAAACGCTGGGATTCGAAACCGGCCAGTTCGACGCGGTTATCAGCATCGGTGTTTTCACCCTGGGACACGCTCCCATCAACTCATTCGACGAGCTGGTCCGCGTCACCAAGTCCGGGGGCTATGTCGTCTTCAGCCTGCGCGTCGACATGGTGGCGGACGGCTACCAGGAATACTTCGACAAGCTGACGGCCGACGGCAGGTGGAAGCTACACCAGGTCAGCGATCCTTACCAGCCCCTGCCCAAGGGAGAGCCCGAGGTCTTCCACCAGATCTGGGCCTTCCAGGTTGCCTGACCAATCCCGATTACTCGATCCGGCGTATGATGGGCGCGGGGGAATGATCTCCGCGCCCTTTACGTTCCAGGCGATCCGGGAGTTGGCGACATGCGCTATCCCTGGGCCAACATCGCGCTCATCGTGCTGTTCGTGTTCGAGCTGGTCACCGGGTATCTGGGCCTGACCCACAACAACCCGGAGTGGATCGCGGCCATGCACATACACAGGATCACCGGCTTCGCCATTCTCTCGCTCTTCATCTGGAAGTCCCGCAACATCCTCGGCTCCTTCCGCACCCGCCAGAACTGGAAGCTGCACCTCGAGGCAATGCTGGCCTCCAGCATCATGCTCATTGGGCTGCTGATTGTGGTGGGGCTGGGATTGGCCTGGAGCCACTTCGGCCCCTACAGCTTCCTCGGCTTCTCGGGCACCACCATCCACCTCAACCTCGCGTGGATGTTGCTTCCACTGCTGATCTGGCACTCCATGCGTCACAAAATCAGCTTCCGGTGGCGATACGTGAGCGGGCGCCGCAACTTCATGCGTTTCAGCGGCATTGCCGTGGCCGGGCTGGTCCTGTGGCAGGTCACCGACCGGCTGAATATACTCGCCGGCGGCGCCGTGGCGGACAAACGCTTCACAGGCTCTCATCCCGAGGACGGACCGGATTTTCCGGTCACCATGTGGCTGAACGACCGCACTCCCGGCGTCGATGCCAACAGCTGGCGGCTGCGGGTGAACGGACACGTGGAAAACCCGTACGAGATGGACTACGAGGAACTGCTTTCCTGGAACGGCCTGCTGACGGCGACCCTGGACTGCACAGGCGGCTGGTACACGACGCGCCCGTGGGAGGGAGCGCCAGTGCCGGAACTGCTGGCCCGTGCCCGACCGAAGCCGGGCGCCGGAAGCATCACCATCCGCTCCCGTACGGGATATTACCGCCGCTACTCCATGGACGAGGCGGGGCGGGCACTGCTAGCGACCCACGTCGACGGTACGCCGCTCTCGCAGGGGCATGGCTTCCCTGCTCGCATGGTGGAGCCCCACAAGCGCGGCTACGACTGGGTGAAGTGGGTGGACGAGATCACGGTCAACGACACCAGCAAGTTCTGGCAGCCGCCGTTGCCGATCACGTGAGCAGTCGCAAGGCTACAGGCTGGCCAGCCGCGCGCTCACCAGCCGGTTCAGGCTTACGCCCTCCTCTGCCGCTCGAAGCGACAGGGCACGGTGCAATTCCGGTGGTACGCGAACCATGAAGTTTCCGCTGTACGAACGGTCGGCAATGGGTACAGGTGGATGCTCCCCAGACTCCTTCATGTCTACCAGGACTTCCGCCACAAGCTTCCGAATCCCGGAGAAAGCCTCATCAGGCGATTCCTCCAGCCAACTTAGTGAAGGAAACTCTGAGCAAAGGCCCACAAATTCCTCATCTTCAGCAGACCAGATAACGCGATAGGCGTAGTGATCGGGATTCATTGCATCTCTCGCAATTTTTCAAGGGCTCTGATGACTTGGCGGACCTGAATGGGCTTGGCCATTCCCCTTTTGCTCTGGATATTTACTCGAGGGTCACCCGGCCAAGGCATGGAATAAACACGGTGGCTTGTTCCTCTCTGGCGAGGCCTGCCAAAGTGCCGGTCGCAAATCCTTGCCAGGATTTCAAATCGGACACCTCTCGGATTTCCGCGGAGTCCCTCTATATCCTCAGCGATACGGTCAGTCATTATGATGATGTCAATATTGATACCACAATAGTAGCTTAATCGTCCAGAAACTCCAGTATCACACGCACGAGCTCCTCGGGCTTGTGGTAGCCGATGTCATGGACGGTCCCTGTGCGCTACTGCGTCAGATTTGCAGCTCCCTGTACTCTCCGGGCTGCAGATTGTCCAGCGCCTGCCCAATTTCCTCAGCCCTTTGCCGGACGTTTGGCCACAGGTTGTCCAGCAACACAAGTATGGCTATCCGTCGCCTTGTCAGGTTCTGCTGATACCGGATGCTTTGGTCCGCGGTAATCAGAACCTCGTAGTTGTTCTCACTCGCAGCATCAAGCAGGAAGCCGTTTTTCAGGACCTCCCAACCCCTTTCCGAGGCGATATCGATTTGGTGTCCAGACAGATGGTTCCTCAGAGGAGCCGGGACATTATGGTCAAAAAGAATCCTCAAACCTTGATCTTAACCGCCAGTGAATCAATCTCGTACTGAAGGACCTGTTCCACTTGCGATAATTCAACGCCGGGAAACCACTCAACGAACTCATGCACCGTCGCGCCCGCTTTCAAGTGATTGAAGAGGGTAGCAATGGAGACTCGGGTGCCGACGAAAACCCAGACCCCACCCATCTTTTCCGGATCGCTTTCTACCGCCGAACATTTTGTCCAGTCTGCCATGGGTAGACCTCTCATTTTGTGCCTGAACTCTCCCGATTCTGCCCTAATCGTCCAGGAACTCCAGTATCACACGCACGAGCTCCTCGGGCTTGTGGTAGCCGATATCGTGGACGGTCTCGGGTATCCAGTGGGCTCGCCCGTTGGGCAGCGCGGCCTCGGCGGCTCCGACCATCCGCTGTCGCAGTTGGGCGAAGTCGCTGTTGGCCCGTTCCGGCAGCGGCCCGGCGGCTATCATCAGGGCAGGGCACTGCACCTGCGGCAGCGTGGAGGAGCATGGGTCGTCCCACATGGCGCGGATGACCTGGGCCTGGTTCTCCGGGCGAAGAATGTCCTGAATCTGCCCCTCCTCATCCTCGTACACCATTGTCTGGACGATGCGCTCTATCTCGCTGTTCCACCATCCGGCCATCTGCTCTCTGAGGCGGTTCAGGAACTCTTCCCGGTCGCCGGTGACGTTGCGGGGTCGCAACCGGTCAGAGAAGGCCTCCCACGTCGGCTCTGGAAACAGACGACCGTCCAGGAACCCGCCGTCGATCATCACGATGCGCCGCACTCGGTCCGGATAGTGCGCCGCGAAGTTGCTGACGACGTGACCGCCCCAGGAGTGCCCCAGTGCCGCGACAGGATCCCGGAACCCGGGGATTTCTGCGCTTACGAGGTCCAGCAGCGCAGCAAGATCGTCCGACAGGGTGTGCCAGTCGTAGCCGGAAGGCGCCTGCGTCGTCTGGCCGTGGCCGCGCTGGTCCGGCGCGATAATCCGGTATCGGTGCCGCAGCAATCGGGCGACGATGTCGTACCAGTGGGCCGATGACGCCAGCCCATGCAGGGCCAGCAGAGGCTGGCCATCCCCTCCCCAGTCCAGGTACCGCATATCCAGGCCATTTACCTTGGCCCACTTTACTGCCGGGGCCGGCTCAATGTTCTCTGCCAACTTCTTTCTCCTGAATAAACTGGACCGGACGGACCCGGCCCAGTCCTGTCCTGTATTTCCTGGCCCTTTGTATGCCAGTCATCCTGTTCCGGCTCGATTCTTCGCCAGTTCAGTCTTCCACAGATTGTTCCAACTCCATCTGCAACAGCCGAGCTTTTACGCCAAGGCCGCCACCGCCATACCCGCCCAGTCCACCGTCGCTGGAAATCACGCGATGGCAGGGTATGATCAGCGAGAACCGATTGCGGGCCATGGCTTGACCGGCAGCCCGCAGAGCCAGAGGGTTTCCTGCCTCCGCGGCCAGCCAACGGTAGCTCCGCGTCTCCCCGGGCGGAATGGTACGGCAGGCCCTCCAGGCGGCGCGAAAGAAGGGCGGCGTCCCCTCCAGGTCGAGCTCGATGTCATCCAGGGCCTCCAGATCCCCCACACTGTACCGAATGAGACGCTCCACCACACCACTGAAATACTCGGGGTCATGTTCTGCCTCATCGGCGTCGCTTCCCAGATCTTCCATCACTTCCTCGGGCGTTGGCTTCAGTGTGGCCCTGCGCAGGCCGTTTTCCCCAGAGACCAGGCCGATCCATCCTGATGGCAACTGCTGTATGTGATATTTGAGAGAGGTCATCGCTCGCACTTTCCCGTATGACTCCCAGGGTGTATTAGATCCTAAAGTATTCTCGCTCTCTTCAGGAGAGAAAGCCTGAGCAGCGGGTAGCGTACGCTGAGCCAGGCGTCGGTCAGTGCCCCGCCGTCGTCCGTCGACTGCATCTTTGCACCGTAGCGGGCGCGCACGTAGGACTCCACGATCACGTCCAGGGATTCCCGGTAATCAGGCAGCCTGCGCGACAGTACCAGTCCGAACTGGTAGGGAGTTCGCGGCCTGGAGCCGGTCAGGCCGCCAAAGGCAGCCAACTCCCGGAGACGTCTGTATACGATATCAGGCTCGCTCGCCTCAGACAGGTATCGGCGGTGCGCCCATCGCAGCGCCAGCCCGGTGGCTGCGGCCGCGCCCAGGGCCACAAGCGCCCATGCCCATGCCGGCATACCTGCATCGCCTCCGAACCCGGCCCCCGATCCTCCCTCTCCGGGCAGAGGTTCAAGGGGCACGCCACAATTGATGTCGAATTCGTCCAGGCAGTCAAAATCAAGTCCGCCGATCGCCGCCCCGTCAAAGTCCGCTCCGATGGCCCCTCCGGGCGCCATCACCACCGGGAGTTCGGATCCCGGCGTTGGCTCGAAGGGAATCCAGTCGTAGCCCGGGAAGTACACCTCAGCCCATCCATGGCTGTGGCTGTCGGCAACGGCAAAAGCCGGCACTTCTCCCAGGGGATCGCCGGTGGTATAGCCTGCCGCCACCCTCGCCGGCACGCCCACAGAACGCAACATCACTGCCATCGCCGACGAAAAATACTCACTGTACCCCTGTCCCTGCTCGAAGAGGAAATGGTCCACTCCGTCTGCATCGTAGGGTGGCGGGCTAATTTCCAGGCTGTAGGGCAGAGTTTTCAGGTATGCCTCCACAGCCAGGGCCTTGTCGTAAGGGGTGTCAGCGCCTTCCGTGACCGACTTCGCCAGGTCCCTCACCCTCTCCGGCAAATCCCGTGTGAGCTGTGTGTAGCGGGTGAACACATGCAGTGGATACTCATCCCCGGCCTCGCGCAGCTGATCCGGCGTGGCCGTCGAGACCCACGTCGTCACATGATAGGGTTCGTGAGCGGGGAAGACGCCGTCCCGCGCCCTGATCGAGACGACGTCCGGCACAGACTTCGGCGCATCATCATCCACGGTGAAGTTGATCGAAGAGGGCAGCGGGAGTCCATTTATCCTCCTCCTGGCGCTGGGAACGCGGTCCTCTTCGTCCTGCTGTATCGCCGCCAGCAACGAGCGGACGCTTTCGTTGGCCACGCCGGAGACCCGTACGCTGTCTGTCGTTGGATCGTGCACCACCGCCACCTCGGCATCGGCATCCCGGTCAACTGCGGAAACGCTGCCTCCGGCAAACATCACCTTTGAGGAATACAGGGGATGCACCGTGTAGCCAACCTCCACCCTGTTGTCGTCTGCTGCGTGAGGCGCTGTGTCGGGCAATTCCCCTATAGGAACATATTTGGTCTCCTCGGAAATCCACCCCTTGCTGGTATAGGTGCCATAGCTGCGGGCCTTCCAGTAGAGCGGCGCAGGCGAGTCCACCTGCAATACGAGAGTTGAGGCCGGGTTGATTGTGCCCTGGAAGGCCATCACGTCATCCCACACCCGGAATCCGATGGCCCGGCGAGCTGGCAACCCTGCGAATAGGCGGTTGAAATCGTCCTCAAACCCGACCAGCGGTTGCCTCATCGATTCATAGGCGTTGGTGGCAAGCTTCCAGTTGCCGCCCACTGGCAGCAGGAAAGCCACCATGAGAACAGCAACTGCTATGAAGAAACTGTCGGAAAGGGTCAGCGAGCGCAGTCCTTCGTCGTATTGTATGCCGCGCCGGTCCCAGTTGCTCTGCCTCCGGACCGCCTGAACCCTCGCCACCACCAGGAGTGCGGTGAAGACATACAAAGCGAGGTGGAAGTTGGTATGCGGCGGCAGAAAGGTCAGATTCGACAGAAGGCCCAACCCGCCGAGAACGAACACGCCCCAGAAATTGCGATGGCGCAGGTACATCCAAGCGCCCAGGTATCCAGTGAGCCAGGAAGCGGTCGTCAGCCCGAAGGAGAAGGGGACCTGGTCGATGTTGATGGCGCCGGTGTCTGCCGCTTCAAACCACAGCGCCAGTCGTTCCAACAGCACAGCCGTACCGCCGAGAGGTTCGCCGTCGATGGTGAAGATCGACATCTGCCATACAACGGTAATGCCGCCCAGGGCGAGGCCCGGCAGGATCGCCACCCACCACCACACACGCATCCTGAAGAACACGAAGGCGGTGAGCATCCCCAACAGCATAATGCCCACCAGGCTGGGCGTCGGCGCCCAGTCCGCCCGCTCCACCGCCATCACCACCACGCAGAGGTTGGCGGTGAGGAACAGCAGCGCCATCCAGCCGTCGGTGGGACGCAGCCACTTCAGCCACCTTCCCGCCGTTTCTGAGGCTGATTCATCCTCCCACGACATGGGCAACCCGCGAGGCGCCGCATCGCCCTGGATCATGCTTCCTCCGGAAGCGGCGTGACGGCCTCGGCGTCTTCAAGGCTTTCGCGGTTTACCGGACGGGAAAGCGCGTCATCGAGCTCCGCACCACGGGAAGCGACATACACCGGAAACAGCTCCGAGGCAGCAGCCTCCACCACCTGCCCCACCGACCGTCGGCTGCCGAAGGACGCCGGGTCCACCAGCGCCGTCGACACGGTGACGTTCAGCCGCTTGAGATCGAGAAGAGCGGTGATCCAGATCGGGTCTGAACTGGGCGTTATGACCGTCACAGAATGGAAGTGGTTCAGATGGGGGCGGATTCCGTAGAGGAATTCGGGAAGAGTCTGGGCGTTGCCCGCCTTCGCTTCCGCCAGCACCTCCATCACGCGATTCAGGTGGTCCGGGCCGTTGTCGGGACGCAGCAGTCCCCCCTCTTCGCCGTTCACCGCAAGCCCCACCGGAAGGCCCAGCTCCGTCAGCTTCTGCGCCAGGGAGGCGGCCACCGTCACTGCCAACTCCTCGGTGTTGTCCTCGGGACTCTGCATGCCCGTCTTGTCTGCCGTTTCCGCAGGGTAATGATGAGAAGGACGATGCAGGTCCAGCAACACCCAAAACTGGGCCGCCAGGCCCACGTCAAACTCCTTCACCATCGGAGAGTTCATTCGAGCCGTGTATGGCCAGTGTATCCGGCGATAGGCGTCGCCCGGCCGCCATGGGCGCAGGGACGCCACATCGGTGGTGACCTGGTCAAAGTAGCGAGTGAGCCTGCTGTCGGCAGGCAGACCGGCGAACCGGGAGTCCAGGTTCGGGAGCGGCTCCGTGGCCGGATAGACGATGTACGTGTGAGGGTCCGAGAAGTATCGCCCCATGCGGAACAGACCGAACGGGTCCTGGCTCACCACCCGCACGGTGCCGCCCTCGAAAAGCCCCCGCCGGGCCAGGTGGGTGCGGATTCGCCAGCTGCGCACCTGGCGCTGGTCCAGGGACAGCCCCCTTCCGCCAGGTTCGAGAGACGCCCCCCCGACCTCTGTAACTTCAAGCCAGGACTTGGGCATCCACGTTTGGTTGGCGATCGCGACCCTTCCTTCCAGGAAACCGCCAACCTGCCCCCGGTCGCCGGTTCTCGATACCCGTATCTGCAGGCCCCGCAACGACAGCCAGGCCCATCCGGCGCCAACGATCATCAGGAACAAGACGACGTACAGGAGACGGTGGAAGAAAGGAAATCCCGTCCCCACAGCGTAGAAGAACACCACCACCACCAGTACCAGGAGCCCGATGGTGCGTTTGTTTGCGGTAAACATCGCTGTCGTCCCTTCGCGCCAGGGGAGAATCCGGGCTTGGGGCTCCGCCTGGGACTGCAAATGTCCTGCGCTTCAGGAAGCTGGCTTCGCAAAGATTACGCTAACAAAAGACTCGTTTCGATTCAGTTGTCTGTCAACTGCGGGACGCCGGTCTATTGGCGGCTTCCTTACCCAACGTGGACCAGTTCTACTACACATGGGCACTTAACATGGACCAGTCCCACTACACATGGGCCGCTTGCCAGGCCATTCCCGTCCGTGCCCCGGCTCTTCCCGCGAATCCCAGTGCGGCTGCTTTGCCGACGCTATCAGCCCCCCAGCTCGCCGGCATCTTGTTGCCCACGCGCACTGAGGAACGCACCACCGGCTGGAATGGCTCGAGCGCGTTTGGCATCACTAGCGTTTGGTATCACTGCTCCAGCGCGCCTGGTATCACTGCACGTTTGGTATCACTAATTGAAACGCAGGTGACGCCTCTTTCCTGCCTCGAGAGACCTGCCTTTTCCGGCTTCCCTGCCAGCGGCTGAGGCAGTCGAATCAGGCATGGATTCAGGATGCCGTATGATACACTAATTCGGCTATTGGACATAATTGGACTTTCAATATCGTGTCTTTGGGAAGGGGTACCGGGTGTTACAGACAGATTCCGCCCCCGCAGCTGCTCGGACCATTATAGAAAACGTCGCCAAGGTGATCATTGGCAAGACGCCGGTCATCGAGCAATCCCTGGCTGCCCTCATCGCCCAGGGCCACATCCTGGTTGAAGATGTACCGGGCGTCGGCAAGACCATGCTGGCCAAGAGCCTGGCCGCCTCCCTGGGGTGCCAGTTCAAGCGCATCCAGTTCACCCCCGACCTGTTGCCCAGCGACATTACCGGCATTTCCATCTACAACCAGCGCGATGGCCAGTTTGAGTTCCGGCCCGGGCCGGTCATGGCCCAGGTTGTGCTGGCCGACGAAATCAACCGCGCAACGCCCAAGACCCAGTCGGCGCTGCTGGAAGCCATGGAGGAGCTGCAGGTGTCCGTGGACGGCACAACCCACTACCTGAGGCATCCCTTCATCGTCCTGGCCACCCAGAACCCGGTGGAATACGAAGGCACCTTCCCCTTGCCCGAGGCCCAGCTCGACCGCTTCCTCGTTCGCGTCAGTCTTGGATACCCCGACTTCGCCGAAGAGTTGGCAGTTATCGAGCGGCAGGAGCAGGCCCATCCCATTGATAGCCTGGAGGCCGTCGCCGCACCCGAAGACGTCGTGCGGCTGCAGGCGGCGGCCCGGGAAGTGTATGTCGACGGCCTGGTGCGCGAGTACATCGTCGCCCTGACCGAGGCAACCCGCAACCATCAGGACGTTGCCCTCGGCGCATCTCCCCGCGCGTCACTGGGAATGTTCCGCATGGCCCGCGCCTACGCCCTCGTCCATGACCGAGACTACGTGATACCCGACGACGTGCAGTCCCTGGCCCAGGGAGTCCTGGGGCACCGCATCATCCTGGCGCCCGCCGCCCGAATGCGGCGCTTGCAGCCCAGCGAGGTTGTCGACCGCCTGCTGGAGAGTGTTCCAATTCCCGGCGCGACCCGCTGAACTCGGGCGATTCCCCGGCACGGTGCGATGTGGCGTTTCACGCATTGGTATTGGCATTGGCAGTCGCGACTCACTGTGGGCCGGGGTCCGTAAATCCGCCACGGTCTGCGGGGGCGTATTATCAGCACCAAGAATGGAGCCCTTGTCCTGATGCAGCGCACTTTTCGTAATTCCCTGCGATTGCCCCTAATCCTCGCTGTGGCTGCCACGTTGGCCCTCGTGGTCCTGTTGGCGGCCTGCGGCGGCGACGAGACGGCGCCGGCAGCCACCGAAGCCACGGCGCCGGAACCCACCGCCACGTCCGCACCGACGTCCCCGCCAGCGCCGACGGCCACATCCGTGCCGGAACCGACTCAACCGCCGGTCCCGACCGAGGCCCCCACGGCAGCGCCGACCGAGACTCCTGAACCCACCGCCATGGCACAGCCGACGGAGCCGCCCACGGAGACTCCCGAACCTACTGCCGCACCGGAGCCGACCGAAGAACCCACGCCCACACCTGATCCCACGCCGGCGCCTCCCTGCGAGGGAGAACTCGGCGGTGAGATTGGGAACTGCGCGCCGGAATTCGCCGGCACCCAGGAGTGGATCAACAGCGAGCCTCTTGCCATGGAAAGCCTGCGCGGCAAGGTGGTGCTGATCGACTTCTGGACCTATTCCTGTATCAACTGCATCCGCACTCTTCCCTTCCTGCGCCAGTGGCACGACCGGTACGCCGATGAAGGCCTGGTCATCGTCGGCGTGCATACCCCCGAGTTCGAGTTCGAGAAGCTGTACGACAACGTGGTCCAGGCCACGAAGGACGAAGGCGTTGCCTGGCCTGTGGTGCAGGACAACGAGTTCACCGTCTGGCGCAGCTACTCCAACCGTTACTGGCCCGCCAAGTACCTGATCGACCAGCACGGCGTCATCCAGTATCGCCACTTCGGGGAGGGCAGGTATGCCGAGACCGAAGAGGAAATCCGCAAGTTGCTGAAGGACATTGGGGCCGATTCGGAGGACTTCGCCGAGCCTCTCCCCGAAGACCAGCAGAGGGACGACACTTACACAGCAGCCGCTGACCGGGAGCAGACTCCCGAGCTCTTCGCGGGCTGGAACTTCACCGCACTGCAGCGGCGGGGAGGCATCGGCCAGGTAGACGCCTACGTCGAGGCAGCCCAGGAGTCCTATGACACCGAGGGTTACCCCAGCGTGGTTGCCCAATTCGCCATACCGGAAACTGTCCTGCCCAACCTGATCTACTTCCAGGGCCCATGGGCCGTCGGCCCGGAGAGTGCCCGGCAAGCGGAGAATACGGACGACCTCAGCAGCTTCGTGTTGTTGGCTTACTCTGCCAGGTCCGTCAACGCCGTATTGACGTCGGAGTCCGGCGAGACCTACAAGGTGGTGGTCACCGTCAATAACGAGTACCTCACCGAGGAGAACAAGGGCGAAGATATCGTCATCGACGAAAGCGGCGAGAGCTTCCTGATGGTGACTGAGCCTCGGGCCTACAAGATCGTGGAGCAACCCGACTGGGAGAAGGGCCAATTCCTGCAGCTGTACTCGATGTCCGACAACTTCGGCCTGTATTCCTTCACCTTCGGAACTTATGAGGACGGATTCTAGATGAGACACCTGGTGTTTATCGTCGCCGCCGTCATGCTGGCCATCGCTGTGGCCTGCGGCAGCGAGTCGACGGCCGAACCCGACCCGACAATCATGCCCGGTCCGACGGCCACCGAGGCGCTCTCCCAGGCGACACAGCCGCCGCCCACGCCGCCCGGTCCGTGCGAAGGCAGTCGCGGCGGCTCCATCGGAGACTGTGCTCCGGAATTTGCGGGCACCCAGGAATGGATCAACAGCCAGCCGCTGGCCATGGAGAGCCTGCTGGGCAAGGTGGTGCTGATCGACTTCTGGACTTATACGTGCGTCAACTGCATCCGCACTCTGCCCTTCCTCCAGAGCTGGAACGACCGCTACGCAGACGACGGCCTCGTGATTATTGGTGTACACACTCCTGAGTTTGAGTTTGAAAAGCTGTACGACAACGTCGTACAGGCCACCATTGACGAGGGCGTGGACTGGGCCGTGGTCCAGGACAACGACTTCAAGGTGTGGCGCAGCTACTCCAACCGCTACTGGCCGGCCAAGTACCTGATCGACCATACCGGCGCGATCCAGTACCGCCACTTCGGCGAGGGAAAGTACGCCGAGACGGAGGAATGGATCCAGGCGCTTCTGGAAGAGGCGGGGCTCACCTCCTTCGACCAGAGCCTCGCTCTCCCCGAAGACCAGCAGCGTGACGACGTCTTCCGCCTCGGCATGGATGTCACACGCGAGCTCTTCGCGGGCTGGAAGTTCACCGCGGTCCAGGGTCGCGGGGGCATCGGCCAGGGTGATCCCTATCTGCAGGCCGCCCGCGAGTCCAACAACGGTGAAGGCAACCCCTCCGTTGTCGCAGAGTTTGAAGCCCCCGAGGAACTTGATCCAAACGTTATCTACTTCAACGGTCCATGGGCTATCGGGCCGGAAAGCGCCCGTCATGCCGAATCGACGGACCATCATGATGACCACCTGTCGCTGATCTACTCCGCCCGTTCAGTGAACGCGGTCCTTACCTCCGAGTCCGGACAACCCTACCGGGTGCGCGTCACCGTCAACGGCGAGTACCTGACCGAAGAAAATCGCGGCGACGACATCACCATTGGGGACGACGGAGTTTCCTACCTGGAAGTGACGGAGCCGAAACTGTACAAGATCGTCGAGCACGAAGACTGGCAGGGCGAGCAGGAACTTCGCCTGTCCTCAACATCCAGCGACTTCGGACTCTATTCCTTCACCTTCGGGGTATATGAGGACGGCTACTGATGATTCGCCCGGCAATTTTGCTGTTGTTTTCCATCGCGGCAGTGTCCCTCGTGGCGTTGGCCGTCGCCTGCGGCGGCGAGGCCACACAAGCGCCTCCGGCCGCCACCGCAACAACCCAGCCCGGCGCCACGGCTCCTCCCGCCACCGCCGCTTCCCAGCAGCCCACGGAGGAACCGGAGCAGGTGATCGAGGGCCACCAGCCCACGCCGCCACCTGCGCAGACGACCGCTGAGTCGACTACGGCCGCCGCGGCGCCGGCTGCCACGACCGCATCTGCAGCCCCCGCTGCAACAGCGGCTCCTGACCAGGCCGCCGAGCCTGGGCTGGAACTGAACGTCATTATGGCCACCACGGTGCTGGAAGTCGGCGAACAACGCGTGGCGTTCCTGCTTGCCACTCCCACGGGCCTCGTCAAGGGAGGCGACGAAGGCGGCAATGAGGTCTCGATCACACCGGTGTACCTGCCCGACAGCGTTCCCGGCGACACCATCAACACCCGCTTCCACCAGTGGCCCTACGGGGTTCGGGGCGCTTTCGCGACGGAGGTGGACTTCGATCGCGCTGGTCAGTGGCGGCTGGACATATACTCCAAAGGGCCCGATGCCGGCATGGGATCCGTGGAAATCGAGATACTCGAGGAATCGCCGGTGCCCTTCATCGGCAGCGTCGGGCCCCTCAGCGAGAACAAGACGCTGGGCGAAGCGGGGGCCATCGAGCTGATCACCACCGACTACACCCCGGACCTGTCCCTGTACCAGTCCACCATCCGCGAGGCGGTGGAGAGCCCGCTGCCCGCCGTGGTCGTCTTCGCCTCGCCCGCCTTCTGCACCACGGCCACCTGCGGCCCGCAGGTCGACGCACTGTCGGAACTGCGGGAGACCTACGACGGGCAGGCCCACTTCATCCACGTCGAGATTTACGACAATCCCGACGAGATACAGGGTGACCTCGACCGGGCCCGCATCGCTCCCACCGTCGACGAGTGGGGTCTGACCTCCCTTCCCCACTGGTTCAACGAGTCCTGGACCTTCGTCCTGGACTCCGACGGAGTGGTCACGGACCGTTTCGAGGGATTCGCCACCGTAGTGGAGCTCGAGGAGTCCCTGCAGTCCGCCTTGAACTAGCACCCGGCAGCGCGGAGGAATCTCTCATCCTCCGCGCTTTCCGCCCCCTCGCCGTTGTAATCTCCCCTCCACTGGCTTAGCATTGCCCCCATGACTCTCTCACAGACTCAACTTATCGTGAACGGGCGGTCCCACGTCGTGTCCGTGCCCGATCATCGCACCCTGTTGGATGTGCTGCGTGAGGAACTGGACCTCACCGGTTCCAAACGTGGCTGCGATCGCGGGGAATGCGGCGCATGCACCGTCCTGCTCGACGGCAAGCCCGTCTACTCCTGCATCACCCTGGTCCGGCAGGTCCGCTGTCGCAGCGTGGTCACGGTGGAGGGTCTCGCCGACGATGGTCAGCTGGACCCGGTGCAGCAGGCATTCCTCGACGAGGACGGCGGGCAGTGCGGCTACTGCACACCCGGGTTCCTCGTATCGACCCGTGCCCTGCTGAACGACAATCCTCACCCGACCGACACCGAGATTCGCGAGGCCCTGTCCGGCAACCTCTGCCGCTGCAACGCCTACGGCCGCATCCTGCAGTCGGTGCGCACCGCCGCCGGGAATTCGGGGAAGTAGAAGAAGGAAGGGCTCGGGGTTTCCGGGAACCCTGGGCACAGAAGGTCCGGCCGAGGCCCAGAAGTGCAGGCTGCCCAGCTTCAGCCTCGACCGCAACCGGTCCTTCCGCCTTTCGTACTGCTGGCTTCCCACCCGCTATAATTACTTCAAGACACACCCTCCCTGCGAGGCCCGTCATGACCACCAGGCCAGTCACGCCACAGCCCGGCGCCGGGGAGATAATCAAGTTCCCCGACGTCCCACCGGAAGAAATGACTGCTTACGACTATGTGAATGCTCCCGGATATCCTCCATCCCTGGCTGTTCACTTCGGCAACCCGGAGACCACCATCATCACCAGCGAAATAGCGGCAGCGCTCATCCCGACGGAGAGCTACGAGGGCGTGCGTTATCCCGACCTGCTTATTGCCTTCAACGTTAACCCCGCTGCCAGGGTCGCTCGAAACGGCTACCTCATCCCCGAGCAGGGCAAGGCGCCCGACTTCGTACTGGAGGTCGCGTCCGAGAGCACTGGCCGCCGCGACGAGACCACGAAGAGAGACGACTACGCCGCCATGGGCGTGCCCGAATACTGGCGTTTCGACCCCTCCGGTGGCCGCCACCACATCGCACACCTGGCCGGCGACCGGCTCGTGGGCGGTGTCTACGAACCCATCCCCATCGTGCAGACGGACGAACAGCACTACTGGGGCCGTAGCGAAGCCTTGGGCCTTTCCCTCTGCTGGGAAGTTGGACAACTTCGATTCTGGGACCCGGTAGGGCAGCGCTACCTCACCACCTACGCCGAGGAGCACGACGCACGGCGTCAGTCTGAGGCCCAGACCATCGCCGAGCGCGATGCCCGTCTGGCCGAGCAGGACGCCCGCCTGGAGGCTGAAGCCCGCGCCCGGCACCTGGAGGAAGAGTTGCGGCGCCTCCGTGGCGATTAACCCCTTCTTCGCCCATCTTGGTTGACGGTTAAATGACCCAGCCATAAACTCCGTTGCAATATCCCAAATCGTGTCTGCCCAGGAGGTCTCCACATGGCCACAGTCCAATCCCAGCCACAGGCTGCCGCCCAGATGGGAGCCGCAGCCAGCCGCTTCCTTGACAGCCTGACCGCCGAGCAGAAGTCGAGGGCGACCTTCGAATATATGGATGGCGAGCGGATGTACTGGTACTACCCGCCCATCAACCGGCACGGCCTGGCCCTGCGGGACATGGACGCCAACCAGCGCGAGTTGGCCTTCGCCCTCCTGGAATCCGGGCTCACTCCCCGTTCCTACGAGCAATGCCGCCAGATCATAGAGCACGAAGACGTTCTTGGCCCGCTGGAAAAAGAGATGGGCATGATCACCTTCGTGCGCGACATTGAACTGTACTACTTCACCATCTTTGGAGAGCCCGGCCCCAAACAACCGTGGGGTTGGCGTCTCGAGGGTCACCACGTCTCCCTGCACTTCAGCATCATGGGCGACAACGTGATCTCCGTCACTCCCTTCTTCTTCGGCGCCAATCCTGCCGAGGTACGCAAGGGCCCCAAGCAGGGCCTGCGCATCCTGGGCGACCGGGAGGACCTCGCCTTCCAACTGATGGAGAGCCTGGACGAGAATCAGCAGGGCATCGCCACAATCTACGATGAAGCCCCACTGGACATCCTCACCTACAACAGCACCAAGGTGTCTTTCCCCTTCCGGCCCCAGGGCCTGGCCGCCGCCAACATGTCTGGCGCCCAGAAGGAGACCCTTCTCAACCTTGTGGCCCTTTACGTGGGACAGGTCCGCACCGACCTGGCCGAGCAAAAGCTGGCCGCCATACGGGAGGAGGGCCTGGACCACTTCCACCTGGCCTGGGCGGGTCCCGTCTCCAAGAACGATCCCCACTATTACCGCATCCACGGCGGCAACTTCGTGGTGGAGTTCGACAACCGGCAGGACGGCGCAAACCACATCCACTCCGTATGGAGGGACGTCGAGAACGACTTCGCCGCCGACGTGCTGCGGGAGCACCTGACGCTGTTCCACGTGCTCTAGGCTCAGTCTCTCCGGAAAAGTCTGTTGTAAGAGGGCGCAGAATACTTTCTGCGTCCTCAACATTGAGTGATTCGAAATGACCCTTAACGTAGCCGGCGCCAGCGTGGTCCGTCGCGACCTCGATGTGAAGCTGACCGGTGAGGCCCGCTACACTGCCGACCTGAAGCTGCCGGGGATGCTCTACGGCGCGATACTCCGCAGTCCTCACCCCCACGCCGACGTGCTCAGCGTCGATGCCACCGAGGCCCTGCGACTTCCCGGCGTCCGCGCCGTGGTTACGCCCTTCGATACGGACATACCCTCTCACTCCGGGGGAGAGCCACGGTGGGGGCGTCTGGCTCCCGACATGGGCATCCTGGACACTCGCGTCCGCTTCGTGGGCGACGAGGTGGCCGCGGTTGCCGCCGACGACCCCGATACGGCCCGTGCTGCCCTTGACCTCATCCGTGTCGAATTCAAAACCCTCCCGCACCACATGACCCCCGAGTCCGCTCTTGCATCCGGCGCAATCGCCATCCACCCCGCCGGAAACCTGGCCCTGGGTGAGGTTCTGTCGCTGGAGCGGGGCAGCGTGGCCGATGGATTCTCCGCTGCCGAGGTGGTGCTGGAAGATGACTTCGAGATCCCCACCCACTCGGCCGCGCCGCTGGAGCCTCGCGCCGCCCTGGCGTCCTGGGGCGAAATCCCCGTGAACCCAATGCAGCCTTCCGTTCGCCCTGCCGCAGGCCCATCCGATCACCCTGAGCCTGTCGAAGGGCGAACGGAGGCAGAGTATGACCTGACCGTCTGGAAGACCACCCGCGGAGTCCACGTTGACCGCGACGCCCTCGCCGCCGCCTTCGGCCTACCGTCCCACCGCGTTCGGGTGATAGGTCCCTTTCTAGGGGCAGGCTACGGCAACAAGGACGAAACGCGATTGTCGGCGCTGGCCGCCGCGTTGTCCCAGCGGGCCGGACGCCCCGTGCGGCTCGAGTACTCCCGCGAGGACGAGTTCATCGCCGGACGAGTGCGCCACGCCGCAAAGATACACATCCGCGCCGGATTCCGGTCCGACGGCACCCTGACCGCCATCGAGGCCCGCGCCATGCTGGACACCGGCGCATACCTTGCCTCCGGAGCTGGCGTAGCCCGCCGCGCCGGGCAGGGCATCCTGTACCTCTACCACTGCGCCAACGCGAAGTACGAAGCGCACCTCGCCTACACCAACCGTCCCACTGCCGGCTCCTACCGCGCCCTCGGCGCGCCGCAGGGCCATTTCGCCCTCGAAAGCCTGATGGACCGCGCCGCTGAGCACTTCGGCATGGACCCGCTGGACTTCCGCCTGATGAACCACGTCCGCCTCGAGGGCCAGCCAGGCCAGCGCGTTTCCCCACCCGACCAGGTCATCGACAGCCAGCCGCTTGAGGGCGGCATCCCCTTCTCCAGCAACGGCCTGCGCCAGTGCCTCGAGCTTGGAGCCAACGCCTTTGGCTGGCGCGAATATAAGTCGCAATCTGGATTTGCAGGATCAAAGAATGATTCAGGATTTGCGGAACCTAATCATGTTCAATCCTTTAATCAGATAAATCACAGTTCAGACAACCCCGCCCTGAAGCGCGGTCGCGGCATGTCCATCATGATCTACCGAGGCGGGCCCGGGTCGCCCTCAGCCGCCCGGGTACAGGTCGACAAGTCGGGCGCAATCAAACTGGTGACTGGCCTGATGGACGTTGGCGAAGGCGCAAGCACAGTCCTCCCCCAGATGGCCGCCGAGGTCCTTGGCGCAGAATACGGGCAGGTCGAGGCCGTGTTCGCCGACAGTCACGGCACTCCCGACGCACCCATAACCGCTGGCTCAACGGCGACATTCTCCACCGGCACCGCCGTTGTGCAGGCCGCCACCGAGGTGCGGGATGCCCTGCTGGAAATTGCCTCGGTCGGGCTTGAAGCCCCGGTATACGACCTCGACGCCGCCCAGGGCTGGATCTTCGTCAAGGCAGACCCTTCCCGACGAATGGCCCTCGCCGAGGTGGCCGGACGTATGGACGGCGACGAAATCTCAGCCACGGCGTCCATCATTCCCGGCAGCACGGGGCACATCGTCAATTCCTTCGGCGCACACTTCGTTGAGGTGGAAGTGGACACCGACACCGGACGGGTGCGGGTGCTCCGCTACGTGGCCGCCCACGACTCCGGTCGCATCATCAACCCTCGCGCCGCGCTGAACCAGGCCGAGGGCGCAGTCAGCCAGATGCTCGGATTCGCCCTTTCCGAGGAGCTCGTGACCGACGCCGCCACCGGCGTCACCCTCAACCCCGGCTACCTGGAGCATAAGTCGCCCACGATCCTGGACTACCCGGACATCGAGGTAATCTTCGCCGACATCGTCGACCCGGTCGGCCCACTCGGGGCCAAAGGACTCGGCGAAGTTCCCAGCTGTGGTGTGGCCCCGGCCATCGCCAACGCCATCTACAACGCCACCGGCGTCCGCCTCCACCGCACCCCCTTCACCCCCGACCGCGTACTGTCGGCGCTGCAATTACAAGCCAAAGGAACGAATAGCTGATGCCCCCCTTCCAGTACATCGAAGCCCAATCCGTCGATGAAGCCGTTGCGCTGCTGTCCCAGCCCGGGGCTGTGGCCGTCGGAGGCGGCACCGACCTGCTGCCGCAGGTGAAGGACGGCGTGATCTCAGCAGACAAAATCGTTGGGCTGGCATCCGTCCCAGGTATGTCCGCCATTGCCGAGACCAACGAAGGCCTCGCTATTGGCGCGGGCGCCACCATCGCCGACGTCGCTGCCCACCTCGTCGTCCGCCGTCGCTACGGTGCGCTGGCCGAGGCAACCGGCGGACTGGCTACACCGCAAATTCGCAACGAGGGCACCATCGGAGGGAACCTTGCCCAGCGTCCACGCTGCTGGTATTACCGCAGCCCGCTCATTCCCTGCCTCAAGAAGGGAGGCGACCGCTGCTACGCCCTGGCAGGAAATACCCGCCTCCTCTGCGTAACCGGCGGCGATCGCTGCTACATCGTGCATCCATCCGACACTGCCGTGGCCCTCAGCGCATTCGACGCCCACATCGAAACAGTCGGTCCCAACGGGTCCAGGGGGCTGGCGATCAGCGAGTTCTTCGCCAGCCCCGGTCGAGACGTGCTCCGCGAGAACGTGCTGGAACCCGGCGAGCTGATGACCCGCGTCCTCCTGCCTGCCGACTCCCCCGACCGCAGCATCTACCTCAAGGTGCGTGAGCGTGAGGCTGGAGACTTCGCCCTCGTCAGCGTGGCTGCAGCCCTGTCGGTGGGCGACGACGGTGTCATCCGCCAAGCGCGAATCGCGCTCGGCGGCGTTGCACCCGTGCCGTACCGAGCAACCGACGTCGAAGCGCACGTCACCGGCCGCCCTGTCGCCGACGTCAACCCGGCCGAAGCCGCCGCCCTCGCTCTTACGGACGCTACACCCCTGCCCCAGAACGGCTACAAGCTCCCCATGGCCCGCAACACCATCAAGCGGGCCCTGACCCAACTCCTGGGCAATGCCTAGCGACCCAGAGGAAATCGACCGCCTGCGCCGCGAGTTCGACGCCCTGCCAAAGGTCCCGGGCACGGCGATTCCGCCCTCAGACGGCATTCGAATATCAGGCCGGAATGGGTGATGCAGATATTGCGGGAGCCGTATCACACTTACGAAGAATTAAGCGACTATGGGGAACGGCATACCGTCATCATCGGGCGCGTTCCACAGTTGAACCAGTGGATAAAGATAGTCTTCATCGGAGAACCGGAAACGGGAGCCTTCCTTACTGTTTATAATGACAGAAGGCTGGAAGATCAGTTCGGAGGCAGGCCGTGGGACATACAGTGAAACGCGCTGCGTCTCCTCATTTGCCCGAGGCCAGGGTCATTTACGAACCCGAATACCAGGTACTGGATATATGTAACGAACAACCCAGCGAAGCGGGCGAGGAGATGGCGAGGAATATCCACGTCATGTATGACAGGGATTTTGACGATGCCCCGTCCTCAGCGGTGACCATTCTCGTAACCAGCGCCGAAGTTGTTCTCAAGCCCTTCGTGGACGCCGTATTGGAGAAACACGGAATTACGCCGGACCCAACCACACCTCAACAGCAGCACAAGAAGGGGCAAAGGGACACCGTAACCACGCAGGTCCGAAAAGAGGAATGGACACTTGCGCCCTATTCGGAGGCGGTCTACGATGCTGCGGCCCAAAGGCTGCTAATCGAAAATGGCGAAGCGTGTGAAGTAAGCAAGGAGATGGCGAAAGACGTTCACGTTCTGTATGGCAAGGACTACAACGGGGGGACAAGATTGGCGTCGGTGGCGATCCGTATCGAGCACGCCGAAACCGTCCTCAAGCCCTTCGTCGACGCAGTTCTTTCAAAGCACGGCACCAGAGTAAAGGAAGGCCCACCCGACAAGGCAGCCAACGACTAATCGACACTGGATCAACAGGAATAACGACCTTGAACGATTACATCTTCCTCGACTGCCAGCCGCCGCTGGCTACCGTCACCCTCAACCGCCCAGGGCAGCGCAACGCAATCAGCTTCGATATGTGGCATGAGCTTGCCGCCCTGATGCGCCAACTCGACGCCGACCCCGACGTCCGCTGCGTGGTCATCACCGGCGCGGGCGGCGAGGCATTCTCCGCCGGGGCAGACATCGCCGACTTCCACAAGCACCGCTCCGACTCGGTGAAGGGCAGGGGCTACAACGACGCCGTCAACGGGCTGCTCGAAGCCCTCACCGAAATGGCGACGCCCACCGTCTCCATGATCCAGGGCTTCGCTGCTGGCGGAGGCTGCGAGATGGCCGTCGCCACCGACCTCCGCATCGCCGCCGAGGGCAGCCGCCTCGGGATTCCGGTGGCCCGCCTCGGCATCACCATCGGACACCGCGAGATGCGCGGGCTGGTCGACCTTGTGGGCAAGGGCAACGCCCTCTACATCCTGCTCTCCGGCCGCCTTCTCGACGCCCACGAGGCCCTGCGTATCGGGCTCGTAAACCAGGTGGTGCCGCCCGAAGACCTGCACGACGCCACCTACAGGCTCGCCAACGAAATCTCAGCTCTGGCTCCCCTGTCCCACGCTGTCAACAAGCTCACCCTGCGGCAGGTGCAGGCCAAGCCGGTGCTGGCCGATCTCACCGACGAAGAAAACGCCCTTCCCTTGACTCAGTTCGACACCGAGGACTACCAGGAAGGCTACCAGTCCTTCCTCGAAAAACGCCGTCCCAACTTCGTCGGCAGATAGGCCAGCTGTGCCGCCGAAGGGAAAGATGCGCGCCGACCTGTTGCTCGTCGAGCGTGGCCTTGTTGAATCTCGGGAGCGGGCCCAGGCTCTCATCATGGAGGGCATGGTGTTTTCGCCCGCCGGCCGCGTCGCCAAGTCCGGCTCGTGGCTCGACCCCGGCATCGAACTGGTGGTGCGAGGCCGACTACCCTATGTCAGCCGTGGCGGATTCAAGCTCGCCCACGCCCTCGACCACTTCGACCTCGACCCGGAAGGCCTCGTTGTCCTGGACGTGGGCGCGTCCACCGGCGGCTTCACCGACTGCCTGCTGCAGCGTGGCGCAAGCCGCGTGTACGCCATCGACGTGGGCCACGGCCAGCTCGCCTACACCCTGCGCCAGGACCCGCGCGTCGTCTGCTACGAGAAGCTGAACGCCCGCCTCCCCTTCGAGCTGCCGGAGCCTGTCGACCTGCTGGTGATCGACGTTTCGTTCATCTCGCTGACGCTGGCGCTGCCCCAGCCGCTCGGCCATCTCAAGACTGGTGGTTACGCCATCGCCCTGGTCAAGCCACAGTTCGAGGCCCGGCGCGGCGAGGTCGGCCGCGGCGGCGTCATCCGCAACGACGACCTGCGCGAGGACATTCTCATGCGAGTGGAGCATTGGATGGCGGCCCGCGACGACGTCGAACTGCTCGGCACCACCCCATCGCCCATCACCGGGGATGCCGGAAATCAGGAGTTCCTGGCCCTGCTGCGCAAGCGCTGAGCGTCCGCCTTCTCCGCCAAAATCGAGTATGATAATGCCGTCGGCGAGTTGCCGGCGGCATTCTGCTCCTGGAGAATCGACAATGTACCTACTGAGGCGAATATTCAAGTGCAAGTATGGCGAGGCCCGTCGCGTGGCCAGCCTCGTGCAGAAGCAGGCCCAGGCATTCGAGGAGGCCGGACTGCGGAGCCCCTGCCGCGTTTACTTCAACGGCTTTACCACTCCCGCGGAACAGGACGTCGTGGTGCTGGAGTGGACCGACGAGGCCCTTCGGTCAACTTTTCGCTCCGAAGTGCAGCTGCCCCAGGCCGTCAGGGACATCGGCGCGCAGGTGGGCCCTCTTGTCGAAAGCAACCGCCTGGAGATCATGGAGCTGATGACCCCCGACAAGATGCTGGACGTTTAAGTAAACGTACGGCAAATCCCCTGCTCCCTTCGCCGGGACGAATGCAAATCTTGTCGAGATCCCGCGCCGTTAGTCCCGAGCTTGTCGAAGGACGGGCCGGCAGAATCCGATGATGGTTCGACAGGCTCTCCACCAACGGATTCTCCTGGACATTGCAATCGTCGCTCCTTTCAGGGGAGGGTCAGGCCTGTCCTGGGCTTGCCGAAGGTGTGGGGGCATCCACCCATCTTACAATCGGTTAACATACTTGGCACGGGGCCGATGTCTTTACGGGCCGTGTCCAATACAGATTGGAGAACAGATCGATGTATTTGCTAAGGCGTATCTGGAATTGCAAGCCCGGCGAAGCTCGCTGCGTGGCCAGCCTGGTGCAGAAACAGGCGCAGATCTATCACGAAGCGGGACAGCGCAGCGAGTTCCGGGTCTACTTCAACGGTTACACCACTCCCACCAACCCCGATACGGTGGTGCTGGAGTGGACCGACGAGGCGCTGATGTCGCCCATGCGGGGCGACAACCAGCTGCCCCAGGCCGCCCTCGCCGTCGGTGCCCAGGTCCGCGAGCTCACCGAGGGCAACCGCTTCGAGATCATGGAGCTGATGACCCCCGACAAGATGCTGGATGTCTAGTCCAAATGGCAATCGTACCCGAGGCATTGCACTCGTCGATCATGCATGACCTCGCGAAGAGGCCGGTAATATGACCTCAAGACCTGTGGAACCCACCGGGGCCTCGGTGCAGGCGTTGCTGGACTATGCCTGGCAGCAGTACCGTTCGGCGGTGGAGAGGCTGGACGCCGGGGGTGTCCGGGATGCATGCGGCAAAGCGTGGAACGCCACACGGGCGGCCTCGGAGGCAGCGGTGCTGGCCCACCATGGGAGCACCGCCACCACCATCAATATATCATCGGGTCTGCGATTTCTGGCCAGGCAATATAACCGGCCCAACTTGTCGGCCGGATATGCCCAGCGGGCCCAATACCTGCACATCGACGCCTGTTACAACGGGCTCTGCGACAATGACGATATTCCCGACCTGATTTACGGCACTGAAGAATTCATACGGGCTGCTCAAGAGCTCGCTGACCATCGAGAGGAATAAAAATGCAAGTTGAAGAAATCGCCGGGAAGCTTACCGAAGCCGGCAAGACCGTATCCGTCGCGGAGGCCTGCACCTGCGGACTCGTGGGCTATATGCTGGGCACCGTGCCAGGCAGTTCCCGCTACTTCCCCGGCGGCGTCATCGCCTACACGGGCGGGCTGAAGGAGTCCGTGCTGGGAGTTGCCGACGAGGTCGCCCCCAACCACGGCACCGTCAGCCGGGAAATGGCCGTCGGCATGGCACGCGGCGTCCGCGAGCTGACCGGCACCGACTACGCCATCTCCACCACCGGCGTCACCGGCCCTGCCGCAGGTCGCTCGGGCCTGCCCATCGGCACATTCTGGGTCGGTCTGTCCGTCAAGGACGGCGAGGACACGGCCGTTGAGGTCCACATAGACGGCGACCGCGATGCCACCAAGCACGGCGCAGCCCAGGCCGCCTTCGACCTGCTCGGCACCGTCCTGTAACCCAGAAGAGTGGAATCAGGAATGGGACGTTGGCATCTCTTTCTTACCTGAACCTGCATTCCTGCGGGAGCAAGCGAGCGCCCGCACCCCCGCCTCCGAGGGTGCAGGCGCTAACGCTCTCCCGGGACTTGGATTAGAAGTGCCAGTAGCATCAAAAATCCGCCCACTCGACCGCACTGGGGGAAAGCGCGATTGCAAGGCGGAAACAAAAGGCCCCGGCCTGTGACAGCAGGGGCTTTTCAGTACAGGGGGCGCAGGACCTAGGAACCCTTTTCTTCCCGCAGGAGTTCCTGAATTTTTTCAAGGTCCTCTTCCGAGACTACCTTGGTAACCGCTTTTAAGACTCTTTGCCTTTCCTCTTGCCGCCCTTCTTCCTTTGATTTGTTTTTAAAAATCTTGAGCGTCACCATACTTTCTCTCCCTATACTGAGCGCAGCGATTGCAGTTGCAAACGATACGCCCGAAATATTGCTCGCTACCACCACCGGCGTCACCGGCCCTGCCGCAGGGCGCTCGGGCCTGCCCATCGGCACATTCTGGGTCGGTCTGTCCGTCAAGGACGGCGAGGACACGGCCGTTGAGGTCCACATAGACGGCGACCGCGATGCCACCAAGCACGGCGCGGCCCAGGCCGCCTTCGACCTGCTCGGCACCGTCCTGTAATCAAACGCCGAGAGCGCAGGGAACGCTGAGTTTTTCTTATTAATTCTCAGCGGCCCTGGCGCGCTCGGCGTTTAATTTGTCGTCCGCTCAGCTGAGTATCTGGCTGAGGAAGGTCTGGGTGCGTTCGTGCTGCGGGTTGTTGAAGAAGTCATTGGGCGCCGCGTCCTCGATGATCACACCCTCGTCGAACATCACGATGCGGTCGGCGACCTCGGTGGCGAAGCCGATCTCGTGAGTGACGATTATCATGGTCATGCCCGAGTCGGCCAGGTCGCGCATCACGTCCAGAACCTCGCGGATCATCTCCGGATCCAGCGCCGATGTCGGCTCGTCGAACAGCATGATCTGGGGCCGCATCGCCAGCGCCCGCGCGATGGCCACCCGCTGCTGCTGACCGCCCGACAGCTCGCCGGGATACTTCTCCGCCTGCTCCGGTATGCCGACGCGCTCCAGCAGCTCCATGGCCACTTCCTCGGCCTCTTCGCGCTTCCACCTGCGCACCTTCATGGGGGCGAGGGTGATGTTCTGAATCACCGACAGGTGGGGGAAGAGGTTGAACTGCTGGAATACCATTCCCACGTCCCGGCGTATGGCGTCGATGTTGCGGACGTCCTGGGTCATCGGCACGCCGTCGACGACGATGTCTCCCCGCTGGTGCTCCTCAAGGCGGTTGATGGTGCGGATGAAAGTCGACTTTCCCGAACCGGACGGCCCGACGATGACCACCTTCTGTCCCTTCTCCACCGAGGTGGTGACGCCCCGCAGCACGTGGAAACTGCCGAACCACTTGTGCACGTCCCGGGCCACGATCATGGGCCCATCGTATGACTGCCCTTCCTGAACTTCTTCAGCCATTTGCGGTTACCTCACTCCTACGCCCATGTGTTCTTCGACCTTCTGGCTGACGTAGGACATTGTGTAGCAGAACACCCAGAAGACCAGCGCCAGGAAAATGAACAGCTCCTTGGCGCTGGCCAGGTATTCCGTGTTCCCCTGGATAAAGGCGCGACCGTATTCCAGAATGTCCAGCATGCCGATGATGTATACCAGGGTGGTGTCCTTGTACAGTGCGATGAACTGCCCCACGATTGCTGGAATTACGTTGCGGATGGCCTGGGGCAGCGAGATGAGCATCGTCGTCTGCCATGCCGCCAGGCCCAGCGCCCTCGCCGCCTCTGCCTGTCCTGGATGCAGGGCCTGCAAACCGCCGCGGATATTCTCTGCCATGTAGGCCGAGCTGAACAGCGTTATCACAATGCTGGCCCGCAGCAATGAATTGGTGCTGAAGTCCTCCGGGAAAGCCAGCGGCACCAGGACCTGGGACATAAACAGCAGCGTAATAAGGGGGACACCGCGAAAGACCTCGATGAACACCACGCAGAGCAGCTTGACCACGGGCAGGTTGCTGCGCCGCCCCAGGGCCAGGGCGATGCCGATGGGGAAGCTGATGACGATGCCGGCAATGGCCAGCAGCAGGTTCAGCATCAACCCGCCCCAGTGGAGCGTGCTCACCGGCTGAAGGCCGGGAACGCCGGCTATGCCGCGGAACAGCACCAGCGTAATCACGAAGGCGGCCACGGCGCAGATGGCAACGGACCGGGCGGACATGTGCGTGTATCGCGCGATGGCCCATCCGGCGAGCAGGGTCAGGATGTTGGCGGCCAGGAGCAGGCGTACATCCATCCCCATGCGCTCGAAGCTGTAGGGAAGAAAGGCGAACAGGGTAATGATCACCACCGCGATAATAGCGATGCGCCGGGCCGTACCTCCGCCTGCCAAACCCCAGCCCATGCCCAGCAGCAGCGTTACCATCAGCAGGGAGGCCTGCGGCCTCCAGAAGCAGTTCTGACCGGGGCAAGCCTGCTCGGTGTTGAACTGCCCAATGACCAGCCCCCCACCCAGTGCCCGGATGACGGTCCAGTCGGCCCCGGCGATGATCCACCTCAGGCCGAATACGACGGCGAAGCCGATGATGACGAGGGACACGGCGGTGAGAATTCCGTTAAACCAGCTACTGAACAGGTTGGCGTGCAGCCAGCCGATAAGACCCGTCGCCGTTACCGGTGGCGATATTGAGCGGTTGGAGTTGGCAGCCGGTTCCGATGCCACGACCTAACCCCCGGTGTAACGGATACGGCGGTTGTAGAGGTTGCCGATGAGCGAATATGTCAGGCTCATCGCCAGGTAGGCTGCCATGATGAGCAGGTAGATGGACACCGCCGGCGCCAGTTGCGTCATCGTCTTGGCAACGGCGGTCAGGTCGGCATAGCCGATGGCCCCGGCCAGGCTGCTGTTCTTGGTCAGGTTCAGGAACTGGCTGATGAGGGGAGGGATGATGACCCGCAGGGCCTGGGGAAAGGTGACGTAGCGCAGGGTCTCCATGGGTGAAAGGCCCAGAGCCCTGGCCGCCTCTATCTGCCCCCGCCGCACCGACTGGATGCCCGCACGCACGATCTCGGCGATGAACGATGCGGTGTAGGTCACCAGCCCGACCAGCAGGGCCACTAGGGCCGCCGGCGCCGTGAACCCTTCTACGACTCGACCGAACCGCCCCTGGGGTTCCGGCGACGAAATGAAGAAAGGCGCATCACCGGCAGCCAGGCTGACTACGACCCAGCTTATTGCACCGATTATCACCGCCACGGCCACGCCGCCCATCAAGGGGTAGGACGTTTTCCCCGTGCTGATCTCCCGGTGAACCAGGGCGCGGAACGTCGCCCAGCCTGCAACCAATGCCCCGGCCGCCAGCAGCGACCAGGCGAGGGCTCCTCCCATTCCGGCGGCGTTGGGGAAAGGCATGGAGAAGGCCGCGTTGTTGATGTACAGTCCTCCCCCGATTACGTAGCCCTCCCGTACCGGAGGCAAGGCCAGCACGATGTAGAACCAGAAGAAGAGCTGTATCAGCAGGGGCACGTTGCGGAAAAATTCGATGTAGACCGTGGCCAGCCTGGAAACCAGCCAGTTGCTGGAAAGCCGCGCCACACCCATGAAGATGCCCAGCGAGGTGGCGAGGACCACCCCCACGATGGACACAACGATGGTGTTGACGACAGCGACGGCCACGGCGTAGCCGTAAGTGTCGGAAGATTCATAGGGGATGAAGTGATGGCCGATGGGTGTCTGATAGGCACGGTCGATGAAGCCAAAACCGTGGGGGATTTCCCGATCCTGCACCGCGTTGACGATATTGGTGAAGAACCAGGCCACCAGGGCGACCACGAGAATGCCCGACACTATCTGCAGGGTCCACTGGATGACCCTGGTGTGCCGCCATACCTCGACGCCCTCGTAGGTCAGCAGTCCTCGTAGTTGCGCCATACGACTCCGCAGATACGCGCGTATTCGCCGGGCATAAATCTAACACACCCCGGCCACCTTGTTAAATCTTTAGGGAGTCCGGTCGTGACTGATTGTGAGTCCCGCGCCTATGCAAGCACGGATCGGCGGAGATGGTCACCAGCGGAAAAAGCCCAAACCAGGAGCGCTGCACGTGCATATCTGAACAGCCTCGCCGTTAAAGGGCAAGGAATGCCGTCCACGAATGGCCTGAAAACGTCCTCTTTGAAAACGGAAATTCGCCTGAATCAGGGAGCAGGGCGTTTGCAATGTCGCGCCGTCCACTGCCGCCCGGTCATCCTGATAGCACCCGGCTCATCCTGACAGTGCCCGCTCGTCCTGAGCCTGTCGAAAGCAACTGTCTTTGAGGTCAAGGGCTGACCGTATGGGTATTCCAACGTTTGCCAGTTTTAACCATGCTGTTGATGATGGTGAGGAGCTTGCGCATGCAGGCGGTCAGCGCCAGTTTCTTTGGCTTGCCAGCTGCCAGCAGCCGCTGGTAGAAGCTTTCGATCACCGGGTTGCGCCGGCTGGCAACCAATGCCCCCATGTAGAGCACGGCCCGCACCCGGGCACGCCCTCCGGAGACGGTTCTCTTGCCCCGCATCTTGCCGCTGTCCCGGTTCATGGGGGCCACTCCCACCAAGGCCGCTATCTGCCTGCGGCCCAGTGTCCCCAGTTCCGGCAGGTCCGAAAGCAGCGCCACAGAGAGTTGCGGCCCCACTCCGGGCACGGATTGCAGCAGGTCGTCCTGCTCCCGCCACACCGGGCTGCGGTGCAGGGTCTGCTGCAGCCCTTGGTCCAGGTCATTCAGCTCCTGTTCCAGCCACTGGATGTGGGCCTGGATCCGAGGAACCACAGCCCGGCTCGCGCGGCCCAAGCGGTTCTTCTCCGCCACCATCATTTCCACCACCTGAGTACGGCGGGCGGTAAGGGAATGGAGTTCCTGGGTGTCGCAGTCCGGTAGGGGCCGGACCGGAGGACGGACGGCCTCGGCGAAATGAGCCAGGACCTGGGCGTCCAGAGCATCGGTTTTGGCCAAACGGCCAGTAGCCTTGGCGAAGTTCCGCACCTGGCGAGGATTGACCACAACCACCGGCAGGAACGCCGCGGCCAAGGCGCCGGCCAAGGGCAGTTCCAAGCCGCCCGTGGACTCCAGGACCACCACCGAAGGTTCCAATGACTGCAACTCCGACACCAGCTCCTGAACCCCGGCCGTGTCGTGGGCCACGGTCCGGATTGTGCCCGACGGCCTCAGAGCCATATCCAACCGGTCCTTGGCCACATCGATGCCTGCGTAAACGGATTCCTGTGTCATACTACCTCCGGTCAAGGGTTGGCCCGATCTTGCAACATGCGGGCTGCACGGCCCAAGCAACTGTTCGGGCTCTGTTGGGAAAGGTGCGGCGACCAAGCTTTCGAACGGCCTCTCAGGACCAAGACCCTGCCGGCCTGCCGCACCGCAACTAGCTCACCAATACAACTTACCGTCCCAAGATCAAGATACAGGACGCTTGCGCAAACCTCTCGTGGTTCGACACCCTCACTGCGACACCCTCAACGTGAAGGGACTTACCTGGCGGACATCGAAAACCCAGAGCCCCGGGGAGCTTGTCAGGGCCTCTTAACCCGAATCCACCGATAGGCAATGGTTAGCGTAGGAGAAGGGGTACTTTGGGGGCCAAGGATGGGGCGGACTGGTGATTTTCGCAGAGGGGGATGGCTGGTGTACCCGATTGGTGGTTTGAAGGCAGTTGCCCAGAGGATCAGGGGCGGAGATTTGCCGGATTTGACGGGTGGTGTGTCAAGAGGCGTCCCTCGCGTAGCAAGCTGGCGCGAGTCTGAGGGGCTTACAGTTGGGTCCGGCGCCATTGGGCCGTCAAGCAGGGAGCGGCAGGGTGCGCAGTTTGAGCAGGGCGCTATTCACCTGGTCCTGCCAGGGCCAGCCCTTGGGAAGGTGCAGGGTTATACGGCGGGCCTTGCGGGTGATCCGCCCAGCCAGGGAGAAGAGGCGACTGCGCAGGGTCTTGGTGGTGACCACCTGCTGGCCTAGGGCAATCCGCGCCGTCCAGCGGGCCAGATTGTGGGCCATGACTTGCACGGCCAGCCAGGCGGCGTTGGCGGGGAAGCGGCCCGAGGGGAGATGGTTGAGACCCACGCCGTACTTCAGGTCGCGAATGGCGTTCTCCACCTCGGCGTGGCGGCGGTGGTCGGCCTCCAGTTCCATAGTGTCGCCCTCTCTATCGGTGATGAAGCCGTGGTAGCTATAGGTGTGGAAGAGGGCCAGTTGAGAGCCGGGCGTTGGCTTCACCCGGCGGACGATGAGGCGCAGCGGAGTGGCGTCGGGTTCACTCTGGAAGGGGGTGTAAGTTGTCTCGGCCACGTCGGCGGCACCCTCCATCCAATAGGGGATGGGCGTCCAGTCTTCCTCGGGTATGGCATCGATGAGATTGCGCAGGCTCTGGTGCTGGCGGATGGTGATGGAGAAGCGGACACCTGTCCTGCGGCAGACGGCGACCACATCGTGGTTGTAGAAGCCGCTGTCGGCCCGCAGGGTGAGCTGGCCTTTGGCTCCGGCGCCGCGGACCCGGCTCACCGTCTCCCGCAGGAAGTTGGCAGCGCCCCGAGCAGTGTTGGCCCGGCCCTGGCGGAGACGGGCCATCAGCACGTCGCCGGTGCCGGCGGCCACGGCCAGCAGGGGGTGATAGCCGCGCTGGCCAGCGTAGTTGTGCCGGCGGGCTCCTTCCTTGGCCAGACCGAAGGTCTCGCAGTTGGTGGAGTCCACGTCGATGGTCAACGGCCCGTCGCCGGGTCCGGCCCCAGCGGCCCAGGCTCGCGCCAGCAGTTTTCTGCTCACCCGATCCAGTTGGCGCACGTGTCCCCACCGGAAGCTGCGCAGGAAGGTGCCCAGGGTGGACGGCGCCTTCACGGTACAGCCCAGCACCGCAGCGGTCCTGCCGGTGCGCATCGCGTCGGCGTCGTCGATGCAGTCGCCCCCAGCCAGAGCCGACGCCACCAACGTCATGATCTTGTCCCCCACGTTGGCTCGGCCTGGGGCCCGGCCCAGGTCCAGGTGCCGGTCCACCAGTTGGGGCAGACCCAAGTGCTGGGCCAGGGTGGCGGGAAGAATCAGCCCGGCATTGTTGACCAAGCGGTGGTCGTCGAAGGCGATTCGGATGCGGCGGAGGTGGTTGCGTGGTAGCATCTATTGGGTGCTCCTCTCTTGGGCCGGTTTTCTGTCACAAAAACCATTATCCCAGAAGGAAAGGAGCACTTTCTTATCATCTCAACCCACCTCCACCCTCATCTCTTCGGTGGATTCGGGCTTAATTGTAGCTAATCCGTTGGCCCTGAGCCTGTCGAAGGGCCGTCCGTTCGTGGTTCGACACCCTCACCGTGAAGAGACTGACCTGGCAGACATCGATAACCCAGAGGCCTGGGAGCCTGTGGGCACAGGTTGAACCGGAGCCTTCGGTCTGATATAAGATTCAGGCTCATGTCCTCCTCTTTTTCCGCTCTCCTCAACTGGCGCCCGCACACGCCCTTCTACTATGGCTGGCTTGTGCTCGGGCTGTCCGGAGCGGGGGCCTTTGCGGCCACGGCCATAGCGGGCGTGGTCCTGGGGGGAGTACAGACGTATATCCTGGACGACACCAACTGGGCGCGCACCAGCATTGGCCTCGCCGCCGGTTGCGGTGTCTGGCTGTCCGGCTTCTTCGCCCCCTTCGCCGGCCGTCTCGCCGACCGTTACGGCCCCCGGTGGCTGATGCCCATCGGGGTGATCGTGCTCGGGCTGACCATGCTGGCCATGGGCGGCGTCACTGCCGTGTGGCAGTTCTTTCTGGCAGCGGTGATAGGCCGGGCCGTCAGTCAGCCCTTCCTCATCGGCGTTGTTCCCAGGACGATGGCGGTCAACTTCTTCAACCGGCGCCGCAACATCGCCCTGGCGCTGACAGGCATCTACCGTCCCATTAGCGGGGCGTTGATCATCCAGGCCTTCTCGGCCATCGCCGTCTTCGCCGACTGGCGGACGGCCTTTCGATACCTGGGATTCTTCAGCCTGGCGCTGGCCATACCCATGGTCATTATCATGCGGAGGCGGCCCGAGGATATCGGCCTGCTCCCCGACGGCGCTCCGCCCGAAACCTCCGCGTCCTCCGCGGGAAGCGGGGCCGGGCCGGGAAGCCGTGCCGGCTCGCATTCCGCCGCCGAGGTCAGCTCAACCGCGAGAGAGGCGCTCCGCACCCATGCCTTCTGGCTGGTGGCCGTCATGGCCTTCCTGGAGGTTGCCGCGACGTCCGGCCTGGGGTTCAGCCTTGTCCCCTACCTCCGCGAGTTCGCCGGTCTGACCACCCCTCAAGCTGCGGGAGTCCTGAGCATCAGCACCTTCCTGGCCCTCAGCAGTCTGGTCTGGGGCCAGCTCGCAGCGCGCCTGACCGCCAGGTGGTGCATCGTGGCGGCGCTGGCGCTGTCGGCGGTAGCGGCACTGGCCCTGCTGCGGGTGGACTCCCTCCTCTGGGCCTACGTCTTCGGAGTGCTCTGGGGCCTCTTTCACAGCGGGCTGGAGGTGCTGAAATACATCCTGCTGGCTGACTACTTTGGGCGCAACTCCTACGGGACCATCGCCGGGTCCATGCGACCCTTCGAGGCCGGAGGACTGGGCATAGGGCAGGTTGTGGGGCCCATGATCTATGACTTCACCGGCAGCTACACCCTGCTGGTGCTTGCGTCGTCCGCGCTTCTGATGGCCTCTGCGGTGCTGATGGCCCTGACTCCCCGCCCGTCCAGGCCCGATGCAACGCCGGGCCAGCTCGCATCGGAGTCCGCGCCCCGGCGGGCGTAGACGGGCGGCATCTCGGCTCCGGCGGACCTAGCGCAGGGGCGCGGCGTAGATCTGGCCACCCTTGGGGCAGTCCTGGCAGGGTGCATCGGCCCACAGCGAATTGCGCCCGCCATCGCGGGGCAGCCCGATGCCGCCGGAGCCCAGGTGACGGTCGTAGATCTCGCCGTAGTTGCCCACGCCCCGGACCACGTCCTGCGCCACGGTCTGGCTCAGTCCCATCGTCTCCTGCGAGAAGGAACCCTCCAGGCCAAAGAGCCGGTCAACCTTCGTGTCGCCGGTGGGCGAAGTCGGAACATCGTCCATGCCGATGCCGAATGCCTCGGCATAGATGAGTATCGCCATCACCGTCTTGACGATGTCATACCACTGCTCGTCGCCGTGCGGAACCACGGGGCCCAGCGGTTCCTCGGAAATGGTATCGGGAAGGATGGCGTGGTCCTCCGGGTTGTCGAAGACGGTGAGCAGCGACGACAGCGCCGAGCGGTCCGTGGTGAAGGCGTCGCATTGTCCGCTGCGATAGGCGTCGAGGGCGCTCTCGGAGTCTTCGAAGGTCACCGCCGATATATTCAACCCTGCTTCGTTGGAAAAGTCCTGGAGATTCAGCTCCGTGGTGGTTCCCTGGGTCACGCATACGCTGGCGTCCTGCAGTTCCAGCGCGCTGCTGACTCCCAGTTCAAGCGGGACCATGAACCCCTGGCCGTCATAGAACATAGTCTGGGTGAAGTTGCCCCACTGGGCGTCTCTCGATGAGGTCCAGGTGGTGACCGTCGACAGCATATCGACTTCTCCCGCCTGCAATACCGGACCACGTTCGGCGGGGTCTACGATCCTGAACTCAACCGCCGACGGGTCGCCCAGCACCGCCGCCGCGACCGCGCGACAGAGGTCCAGGTCGAAACCCACGTTATTTCCCCCGTCGTCCACAAAGCCGAACCCGGGCGTGTCATTTCCCGTGGCACAGGTCAGGTTCCCCCTCTCCTGCACCCGCGCCAGCCTCGACGATTCTTCCTGCTGCGGAGCATCAGTAGTGGCCTGGTCCTCCTCCGCCGCGCAGGCAACCAAGAGCGCAAACAGGGTCATCCCAAACAATGCACACAGAATCCGGGGAAGAGTCATTGTCATTGCCTCCAGGCACTTGGTTTCCAGCATGTCCTTCCTACCCAGCGTGTCCAATAATAAGCCCGGCCCGGCCTTTTAAACCAATAGCTGCACCAGGGAATAAAACAGAAAAGGGGCGGGATATACCCGCCCCCTTTAGCCAGAAATCAAGTGTCTCTCGTGGCGACTAGCGCATCGGAGCAGCGTAGATCTGTCCGCCCTTGGGGCAGTCGGAGCACGGGGCATCGGCCCAGAGGGCATTGCGTCCACCCTCGCGGTCCAGTCCCAGCGGGCCAAGGTTGCGCTCATAGATCTCGCCATAGTTGCCTACGGCCCGGAGCACATCCTGCGCCACGGTATCGCTCAGCCCCAGGTTTTCCTGTCCGAAGGAGCCTTCGAAACCGAGCAGCCGGTCCACCTTGGTGTCCCCGGTGGCAGCAGAGGGAATGCTGTCGGAATTCACATTGAAGGCCTCACCGTAAATCAGGATGGCCATTACGGTCTTCACGATGTCGAACCACTGGTCATCGCCGTGGGGAACCACCGGACCGAGCGGCTCCTCGGAGATGGTGTTCGGCAGGATTGAGTGGTCGGACGGGGTCGACAGGGCAGTCCGCAATGCGGCGAGCTGCGAGTTGTCGTTGGTGAAGGAGTCGCACTGGCCCTGGTCGTAGGCCGCCACCACGGCGTCCGTGTCCTCAAATGTCAGCACATTGAGGTTCAGGTTGTTCTGGTTGGAGAAGTCCTGCAGGTTCAACTCAGTGGTGGTGCCCTGCGTTACACAGACGGACGCGTCCGTCAGTTCAAAGGCGTTGCTGACTCCCAGGTCATTGGGGACCATGAAGCCCTGGCCGTCATAGAACATGGTCTGGACGTAGTTGCCCCAGCCCGCGTCGCGAGACGTCGTCCAGGTCACCGTGCGCACCAGCAGATCGACCTCACCGGACTGGATGGTCGGCCCGCGCTCGGCGGCGCTGATCAGGCGGATCTCAAAGGCGTTGGGGTCTCCCAGTACCGCAGCTGCCACGGCGCGACAGAGGTCTATGTCGAATCCGATGTTGTTGCCGTTGGCATCCAGGAATCCGTAGCCCGGCACGTCGTTGCGGCTGGCGCAGATCAGGTTGCCGCGGTCTTTGACCGCCTGCAGCCTGGCGGCCTGCTCTTCCATCATCATGCCGCCTTCGGGCGTCACTTCGACGATCCTGGTCACCTCGACCTCTACGGTCTCTGCCTCCCCGGCACAGGCAACCACGAGCAACAGGAGCATCGAGGCCAGTATGGCCAACGGGATGAATGCTTTAGTTTTCAAATCTGTCTCAAGACCTCCGTCTTTCAGTCTGGCGGATCAGGGTGCACCGGAACCGTCGACAGAAGAGTATAGCGTAGTCTCCCTGCCTTTGCCAGATTGCGGAAACGAGTTTGAAGAGATTCGTCAGCGAAACAAAGAACAGGGGCGTGAATCATTCACGCCCCTGCCACTCATGATGCGTTACCCGCGCTGTTGCGCCTACCGTCCCCTCAGCCTCGGGTCCAGGACGTCGCGCAGGCCGTCCCCCAGGAAGTTGACCGCAAACACCACCAGGGCGATGGCGATCATTGGTGGGACCGGCAGCCACGCCTGAGTGTCAATGTACTTGCGGCCCAGCTGCAGCATCCCGCCCCAGGTCGGGACATCCGGCGGAATCCCGACGCCGAGGAAGCTGAGCGCTGCCTCCACCACGATGGCGAATCCCAGGCTGATCGTTATCAGCACGATGTAGGTGGCGGCAACGTTGGGGAGCATGTGCCGCAGGACCACCCTCATGGGTGTCGCGCCGATGGCCCGGGCCGCCAGGGTGTAGTCCAGTTCCTTTATGCTCAGTGCCTGCGAACGAATGGTGCGAGCCGCGCCGGGCAGCAGTATCGCCACCAGCGCGATCATCACGTTGCGGTCCGAGGCGCCCAGCGCCGCCATGAGGCCGAGGGCGAGGATGATGGGCGGGAACCCCATCAGTGCATCAACCACCCGCTGAATCGCCAGGTCCACCACGCCGCCCATGTAGGCGCTGAAAACCCCGATCAGCGTGCCTCCGGTGATCCCGATGAGCACGCTGACAAGCCCCACCTTCATCGAGATCCACGCCCCATACATCAGGCGGCTGGCGACGTCCCGCCCCAGCTGATCGGTGCCCAGGAAGGTCCCTCCCCCGGGGCCGAGGAACTTGGACGCCACGCCCACCTGGTCGGGGTCATAGGGCGATACCTCGGCGAAGCGGGCCAGCAGGGCGATTATCGCAACCGCCACCAGCACCACCGCTCCGGCAAAGCTCACCGGCTTGCGCCTGGCGAAGGACCGGGTGGCAGCCAGTATCGCGGCCGCCCCAGTGGATTTTGGCCGTGTTACCTCCAGATCCGCCGTCGAAGCAGGTTCGGTACGGAACACTTGCATCTGCGTATCTCCTGTCTACTGCCTCGGCGCGTCTATCGATGCTGCCACGCCATCCGCCGGGCTAAGAGTACCGAATCCTGGGGTCCAGTAGTCCGTACAAAAGGTCCACCAGCAGGTTGATCGTAACTATCACGGCCCCGATGATCACGATCTCCGCCTGGATCGTCGGGTAATCACGGAAGGATATCGAGTCGATCAGGATCGTTCCCATGCCGGGCAGCAGGAAGATGTATTCGATGACCACCGTTCCACCGAAGAGCCGCCCGAACTGCCAGCCCGAGATGGTCAGGATGGGCAGCACCGCGTTCTTCAGGCCGTGGCGGAACACTACCACCGTTTCGGCGAGACCCTTCGACCGCGCGGTGCGCATGTAGTCTTCCCGAAGAATCTCCATCATGGACGAGCGAGTCACCCTGGCGATGAAGGCCATCTCATAGAAGGCCAGCGCCAGTGCCGGGAAGATCATCTGGTGCATGTTCGTCAGCGGGTCTTCCTGGAAGGTCACATACCCCAGCGGCGCAAGGCCGCCCACTCTCACCAGCAGCAGCACCAGCAGCACCGCCACCAGGAAGTTGGGGATCGCTATCCCCACCAGCGTGAATGACCGCGCCACATAGTCCACCCAGCTGTCCGGTCTCAGGGCGGACACAATGCCGAAGGGCACCGCAACGATAACCGCCAGGACTGTGGCAATGACCGCCAGCTCGATGGTCACCGCAATGCGCTGTTTCAGCTCCGTCATCACCGGAGCATTGAACTTCAGCGAGTCGCCGAAGTCGCCCTTGAAGATTCCGCCGATCCACTCAAAGTACTGCAGGAAGATGCTGCGGTCTGTTCCCAGTTTCTCCCGCAGGTTTTCCAGGTCCTGCTGGGTGTAGTTGCCGCCGCCGCCGGCCTCCAGGATGGCGATGGCCGGGTCCCCCGGCACCAGCCTCATCACTACGAACACTATGATGGTGATGAGCAGCACCGTGGGAATGAAGAGGGCAATCCGTTTCGCTGCGTACTGTCTCATGTACGTCCTATCCCGGTCGGCTCTACCGGCTGGGGTGCGACGCAGGGCCGCTCAACCCCGGCTTCTTTGCCGAAAATGCGGAGCCATCGAAAATGACTCCGCATCATTGCTTCTTGGTGTGGAGGGCTCATCATACCAGATTCGCCCTCCCCGCCCGGTTGACTGCGCCTAGCGGTCCAGCCAGAGGTCTTCGTGCTTGAAGCCGTACTGCACCGTCTGCGGCGGGTTGAATCCCCGGATGTCCTCGTTGACCAGCCAGAAGAACTTGCCCCAGAAGAGGGTCACCCAGTGGTTGTCCTCGTAGCCCAGGTCAAGGTTGGAGGCGTCGGTGGGCACCAGGTAGGTCTCAATCTCCTTGAGGATCTCCCTGCGCCTGTCGAGGTCCTGCTCCACCTTCTGCTGTTCGAACAGGTCGCGAATGGTGTCGGTTTCCCAGTTGGTGTAGTTGCGGGTGGCGCCCGTCAGGTACACGCCGCCCAGCAGTGCGTCAGCGTCCAGAACGGTCATGCCCTCGCCCTGGCAGGAGAGCTCCCAGTCACCGATGGATTCGTCGGCGCGGGCCGTCTGGTAGAGGGCGTAACCGGCGGCGCTCTCATGCACCGTGATCTCACCCTTGATGCCAAGGTTGTTCTCCAGTTGCTGCTTGACCACGCTGCAGGTGTCGGGGTAGGAACCCACCTGCCGCACATCGTAGGTGGTCTCGAAGCCGTCAGGATAGCCGGCCTCGGCCATCAGCTGCTTCGCGTAGGCCAGGTCCGCCTCACCTTCGGCAGTGCTCTTCGAGCGGATACCGGGCCAGCTGGCGCAGTCGTCCAGGGCGTGGCCCATGCCCATCATCGGACAGGGGGTATCGGCGGTGCCGTCCTCGACGAATTCGTTGAGCTGGTCATAGTCCAGCGCCAGATAGATGGCCTTCCGGATGCGCGGGTCGGTGAACGGCTCCACCTTCCGGTTGATCATCAGGCCCCAGTTGCGGGTGCCGGGCAGCTCGTGGGCCACCACGTGCCCGGAGTCGGCTCCCTCGGTGTCCGCGTCCACTTCGAGGTATTCGGTGGGCGACAGGTTGGAGAAGCCGGAGTTCATCATTTCCAGCTGACCGGCCTTGAACTGGGAGATCAGCGTGCCAGTGTCAACGATGATGAAGTGAGTGATCTGGTCGAAATAGGGCCGGTTTTCCTTGAAGTAATTTTCGTTCTTTACCACCCGGTAGAAGTTGCCGCGGCTGTATTCCTCGAGGATGAACGGACCCGACATCGCGCCGTGCTCCATCACGGTCTCGGCCTGCTTCAGGTCTTCCACCTCAGGAAGTTCCAGCACGTGCTTGGGGAGCACCTTCGCATAGTCCAGGGACAGGAAGTTGATGAACGCCCCGGACGGGAAGGACAGGTTGAACTCCACCGTCGTGTCATCGATCATCTTCACGCCGCCTTCCTCGACGGGAAGGGTGTAGTTGCGGAAGAGGCCGGAGCGTCCGATGGAAACGTCCGGGCTCATGTACCGCGCCATGCTGTACTCGACGTCCGCGGCGGTCAGCGGCGTGCCGTCATGCCAGAAGGCGTTGTCGGCGAGGTTGAAGGTGAAGGTCTGGCCGCCGTTGCTGACATCCCAGCTGGTGCAAAGGTCACAGACCACCTTGGTGGTGTCCGTGGTGTCGAACTGCACGATCTGGTTGTAGAGCTGGGAGTAGGCCTGCACGCTGGAGAGCGAGCCGGAACCCACCGGTTCCCAGACCTCGGCGTCGGCGTAGGCCGACATCCGGATCTCACCGCCGGGCATGGCTTCGCCCGTGGACGGTTGGGCCGCGATGGAAGTCGGCGTGGGGAACGGCGTGTTGGTGGCCCGGGCTCCCGGAACCGCCGTGGCAGCAGGCGCGCTGGTGGCGGCCGGCGCTGCAGTTGCCGCGGGCGCTGCGGTGGCCGCGGCCGCAGGGGCCTCGGTCGCTGCCGGCGCACTGGTGGCTGCCGGAGCGCTGGTCGCCGCGGGCTCATCGTCAGATCCGCAGGCCACCCCTACGACCAGCACAGCCATAACTGCCAGCGGCAGCAGCAGCCGTATGCTCAAAAATCGTTGTATCGCCATTGTTGTTCCATCTCCTCCTGGTCGGCACGGCATCCGTTTCCGCCGCATCCATTTCAGAATAGCGGCCAGTCTTTCTTACCCAGTCTTTCTTACCCAGTCTTTCTTACACGGATACCCATCGGGACAGCGTATATAATTGTCCCGCTAAACGGCAGGATATTAGGGCCTACATACCCGCTAGTCAACCTCTTGGCAAAGCAATTCCCGCTCCTCCGCGGTGTCATCAATTCGCATTTGGCCAGCAACTGATACAGAAGCCGTCACCATCGCTATTGAGACTGTGACGCCAAATGGCGCCAACGACCGATTTACGTTACGGTAACTCTCTGTCGCAAATTGGCTAACTTGGCAGGTTGCAGACGTCCAGCGCCGTGAGCGCCAGGACCTTCGCCACCTGCTCCATGTCGCTGATGCGGCTGAACTCGTCGGGGATGTCCGCCGATTCCGACCCGCCGCCGGGGCCGTACAGCAGGCACGGGATGCCCGCCGCCCACAGGTGACAGGTGTCATCCCCGGTGTAGGACCCAGGCAGCACCGTCCCCACGCCTTCGGGTTCCCGCCCGTCCGTGACCCTGCGGTACTGTCGCAGCACGCAGTCCAGGATGTACTCGTCCTTCGGCAGGTCGAAGGGTTCCATCACCACGGTGAACACCCTGTATTTCGGGTCGGGCGGCATCTCGATTTCGTACTGGAAGTCCGGATCCCCCGCCTTCACCGCATCCAGTGCCCGCTCGATGTCGGCCTTGACTGACGCCGAGGTCATGCCCGGCAGGAACCGCACGTCCACCAGCACGGTGACGAAGTCGGACACGAAGTTTGGGCCCCGCATGTCGTAGTCCCGCCCGCGCCCGCCGATGATGGCCCCGACGTTAATGCGCGGAAGCCCCGGCAGGTCCTCCCGTGGCGTGTAGGTGAACTCGACGCCATCGATGGCCGGCACCGCCTTGCACATCTTGGCGATGGCGTCGACCGCTTCCTCCTTGCGGCTGATGTGCCGCGAGTTGCCCAGCACGTGCACCGCCATCTCCAGCACACCGGCGTGGGTCGTGAGGATGTTCTGCGCCCCGAAGGGCTCAGGCACCACCGCCATATCGGTCAGCGGGCCGTTGCGGGTCAGGTATGTCGTGCCAACGCCGCCCTGCAACTCGCCCACAACGCATGCCAGCACCAGGTCGCCCGGCAGGGTCACTCCCGATTGCCGAACGGCTTCTGCGGCAGTGATGAGCGAAGAGACTCCGCTCTTCATGTTGCGGATCCCTGCCCCGAAGATCAGGTCGCCCTCGACGCTCGGCGTCCACGGGTCTCGCTTCCAGCCCATTGCCAGCGGATCGATATCGATGTGGCCGTTGAGCATCAGGGACTTCCCTCCCCCGCTTCCCCTCAGGACGGCGATGGTCTGAAAGCGGCCCGGCTCGACCTCCTGCAACTGCACCTCGTAGCCCCGCTGGCCCAGGTAGTCCCCGATGAAACGGGCGACGTCGCTCTCCTCGGTCTTGAAGCTGGGTATTCGGATCAGTTCCTGCGCCAGCCGAAGCATCTCATCCCGGTCCACGCTGTCGAGGATCCGTTGCGCTGCGTCAGTAACCACGTTTCACCTCGCCGGGAAATTCCAAATATGCTTCTTCCTGAAAAGGGTGCAGGTGATCGCAAAAAGGGTCTAGGTGATCGCAGGAAAGCCCGCTACAGCCCGACTTGCCAGTACCGCCTCCCATCCCGCTTGACCACTCGCCCGAACCCGGGCGCCGGGAAGTGGCACGACACCACGGCCGTACCCTGCGATTCAACCTCGGCCAGCATCTTTCGGCGTGTCTCCGTCGAGAGCGGCCAATCGTAGTCGAAGTGGCAGTTCCAGTCGTCCTCGGTTACCTGCGCCGGGTGCACCAGCACGTCGCCCTGTATGAGAGCCTGCTGCCCCTGCGACGAAATCAGGACGCTCATGTGGCCGGGCGTGTGCCCCGGGGTATGCACGGCCCGCACCTCGCCGGTCAGGTCCGTGTCTCCGGTCAGCGTGTCCAGCAGGCCCATGCCCGCTATCGACTCAATGCACCGGTCCATGAATGGAAAGGTGGACGCCGCCTGGATATCCGGCCTGCGGAAGTGGTCCAGGTCAGCCTGATGGGCAACGTACCGGGCATTGATAAAGGCCGGGGCCAGTTTCCCTTCCTCTTCCACAACGTTCCAGCCCACATGGTCGGAATGCAGGTGGGACAGGAAAACGGTGTCGATATCCTCCGGGTCCACGCCGGTCGCCCCAAGGTCATCCATCAGCTCGCCGCGCCGCCCGCCGATGGCTTCAATGGGCCCTTCCCCATATCCGGTGTCGATGAGGATCACTTGCCCTTCGGACCGCACCAGGTAACAGCCTATCTCGATGAGCATGTGGTCCCGATCGAATGCGTCGGGGTATAGTTCCTTGTATGGACCCCACGCCCCGGCCGGAGCCGTGGGGAACAGCTCGGTCAAAGGCATTGGGAAAGGTAGATTCATATCGGATAGGGCAACAATCTCCACGTCGCCAATCCGCAGGAAAAAGTCAGACATACTCCCTCCAGGCATCACCACAGCCGCAAATTGGCGTAATTGTAGAAATCTATTCTGTGACGGTCAAGAATAATACGAACTCGAAAAAAACTTTCACAATTTGTACGATGATAGTTCACTTTTTCAAGATAAATAACCATCTTTTGCATATATCCTCATATAAACAGGAAGACCGCACCGAAAAAATACCCCTGCCTGAGCAGGGGCATTGTAGGAATTGCGGAAGGGGGCCAGGGCCTCACACGCCCGCCGCCTTTCGGTACGGCTCCAGCAGCAGCCGCACATCCGTATCCACGTCAGCGTCCACGTAGAAGGGCTCGAAGTCCGCGGCGCGTGTCCAGATTCGCGCCGCCTGTATCAGCGCCGCCCGCTCCACCGAGGCCGGCCACCGCAGGACTGCAATACCGCCCCCCGAGGCGTGGGCCGCCGCCGCCGTGCCGTTCAGGCCCCTCGAAACGCTGACCTCGTTGCCGTCAATGCCGGTCACCAGCAGTTGCTCGGCCGACTCCGCGCTCCCGTCGCCCACGCCCAGCAGCGCCGTATGCCCCACGCGGAACTGCGTCCCGTCGCTGACCGTGATCGTTGCATCATCCGCTGCGGCCTCTGCGGAGAGAGTTGCGCCCGAAGCCTCTGCAAAGAGCCGGTAGCCCCAGACGCCCAAAACCCTGAATTTGGCTTCCCCCGCCGCGAACCCGTCGCCCCGCTCCCTGCGGGCGCGGATCGCTCCGTAGGGCCTCCCCCACGGTTGCATCGGCCCGGCATTGTGGGGCAGCAACCGGTATTCACCGGACTCCCACACTTTACCGGGCGGACTCCCATTCCCGCCTCCCTCGACCAGCTCCGTCACCGCGACCAGGTCCGGCACCAGCAGCCGGTCGCCGCCCGGGCCGTCGAAGAGCAGCGTCTCGACCCGGGTATAGAAGTGGCGGTTGCAGTAGCCGTCCACCCAGTCTGACACTGCCAGCAGCAGCTCGAACAGCTCGTCGTCATCGTCCGGCCCCGCCGCCGGGTCCTTGAGCACGCTGTCGTCCTTGAGCTTAGTCAGGTCGCCGTACAGCGACCGGTATGCTTCCCGAGCCATGGTGTTCCCTCAAAAAATTTATCTGCCATTTCCGGCCATTCTCGGCCATTAGCGAGCTCCCGCTCTTGCGTCGGGAGCAGTCCCCACTCTGACGCTCTCCAGCAGGCAGAGGGGATTTGTCCCATACGCTCTGGTGGGCTTTCACCGTTAAATGGATGAGCAAACCAGAGCCCCCTCGTGGTGAGCCCCTTCATAGTGAGCCCCTTCATAGTGAGCCCGTCGAACCACGAACCACGCACGGACGGCACTTCGACAGAGCCCCTTCATGGTGAGCCCATCGATCCACGAATCACACCAGGAAGAAAGAGCCACTAATTCCGATGAGTCGGTCCACTAAGTCTCCTCGGTGTACTCGATGATCACCTTGTGCGCCGTCGCCGGGCGCGTCCCTCGCCAGCGCAGGCTCAGCGGCTCGCCCCGAAGTCCACGCGGTCCCTGCCCGTGAGGAAAGGCACGTGTCGACGCCGTGCCCTTGTCCGGCACCGCCAATATGTCCACCGCCCGTGACGAATCGGTGATCAGGTTGCTCGCCGTGCCGAAATAGATCTCGCACAGGTGACGCCCGTCCGTTTGCGTCTGAATCACCTTCACCCGCACCAGCCGGATGCGGTACCCCTTGGTCGGCGTCAGGATCGTGCGTCTCCCCCGGCGATTGCTCGGCGTCACCTCCACGGTCCTCAGCACGAAGGGGCGCCGACGCAGGGGCGCGCGTTGCGAAGGCCTGCTGGTCATGGTCTTCCCTCTCCTAGCTCTCCTCGGTGTACTCCACCATCACCTTGTGCACCGCCGTCGGCGCGTCCCCGCTCCAACGGCCGCTCAGCGGTTCGTCGCGTTCGCCGCGCGGACCCTCGTCCCGGGGAAATACGCGGGTGGAGTCCTCTCCCATTTCCGGTATGTCCAGCGTGTCCACCGCCCGGGAGGGATCGGTCGCGATGGTGTCCCCGTTGCCGAAGTACACTTCATACAACCGCCGCCCGTTGGCAATCTCCTGGATCACCCTCACTCGCAGTATTCGCAGCCTCTTTCCCTTGTTGGGGGTCAACAGCGTGTCCCGATAGCTGGATGTGTTCGAGTCGTGGGCCTGCAGCAGCGGCTCGTACACCCGTGGCCGCGGCTGGACCCGCCGGTTGCGCCGCGTGGTCATCGCAGCAACCGCCCCAGTCCCGCTCCGCCCAGGCCGGCGATGGCCGCCAGCGACACCGTAAGCGCCGTCCCGTCGATGCCCTGGGACAGCGCGTAGGTCTCGATCCCCGACACCGCCACGATGCCCAGTCCCGCAACCACTGCCCAATGCCGCGAGAAGCGGCCTTCCCGACCGTCCTTCGGTTGTATCATCTTTCCCTCCTTATGCCTTGGCCAGGTTGAGCCTCAGTCAGGAAACGCTTGGGGCACAGAGAGCAAAGAAAACCCTGTGCCCTCCGTGCCCTCTGTACTTTCTGTGCCCTCTGTGGTGAACCCGGCCTAGACCCCGGTGATGTTGTACTGCAGCCCCGTGTGCGTGGCCGACGAGCGGCTCCCGCTCCGTTCCTGCAGCGCGATCCGGAAGCTCAGGACCATGATGTTCTGCCGCTTCTGTGCGTCCCGGACCGTTTCGATGGTCAGCTCCCGCTTGAAGCCCACCCGCCACTGCGACCGGTTCACGATCAGCAGACGGCCCTTCGTGTTTGCGTTCCCGCCGTTGGTCACCTTGCCGTCCACGTCTGCCAGCGCCATCTGCTCCGACACGATCACCGGTATCCCGTCCACCGCGCCGAGCTGTCCCGTGAGCACCGTCGCCTGCGGGCCGAACTTGTCCAGCGTCCGGAAGCTGCTGACGGCCAGCGACTTGATATAGGTGTTGACGTCCATGATGTAGGCCAGGTCCGAGGGCCTGACGCCGTACTTGCCCAGCTTGCCCCGGATCTCGTTGAACATATCCGCGCTGACCGCCGCGTTGTGGTTGTTGGCCATCGCCGTGTTGTCCACCAGCGGCAGGTGCAGCAGCCCGTCGAACCCGATCAGGTAGTGGCCCGACCCGGCCGTGGTGGCCGAGATGGTCGCGCCGTCGGCGTTGATGTTGTTCTGCACGGTCGTGTCGCCGTTCAGGATCACGTCGTCGATCACCTCATGGGCGTTGCGCAGCAGGCTCCGGCGAAGCTCGTCCATCATCGCAATCACCGCGTCCTCGTCCAGGTCATAGGACCACGGCACCTCGGCCACCAGCTCATGCGCCGTCATCGTCTGCCGCGCCGTCGCCGGGGCACTGCCGGTGACCGCCGTGTTCTCCGTTCCCGGGTACCAGTTCACGTCCCCCAGTTGCAGCGGGATCTGGAAGGGATTGCTGGGCATCTGAATCGTGTTGAAGAGCGGAGCGATGGCCGTTTCCAAATTCACATCGTCCCAGAGCGCCCGCGCCTCCTGCGTGTCCACCAGCTCGTCGCCCGACCCGGCCGTCGTCGAGTCCATGGCCGCCTTCAGGTTCGACTGCCAGTCGTCCAGCATCCGCGGATTGGCCCCCGAGGGCTCCCGAATCTGCGCCGAAAGCAGCGAGCGAGCGCAGGCCAGGTCGAGGTGGTCCATCCCGACATACTTGCCGAAGGGCACCCGCGACCGGTCCGCTCCGTACTGCGACAGCAGCGCCGCCCTTTCACCGTTGCGCCGGACATCCTGCAGCTTCGCCAGCATCGACCCGATGCGTTCCACCTCCTCCCGCAGCGGCGGAATCTCCGCGTTCATCCGCGACTCGTAAAACTCACGGATCCCGCCCAGCTCCCGTTTCACCAGCTCCAGGCTCGCCGTGGAATAAGCTCCGTTATCAGTCGTCATACATCCTCTCCTTAATATCTGTCTGAACTGTGAAGTTCCCGATTCGCTGATCTACAGAATCCGGATTTACCTCAGCACCCTCGTCCCCAAAAAATCAGCGAAATCCTCTAATCAAACAAATCACAGTTCAGACAACGAACCCCGCTTCACCAGCTCCAGACTCGCCGTGGAATAAGCTCCGTTATCAGTGGTCATACATCCTCTCCTTAATATCTGTCCGAACTATGCCTTTCCTGATTCGCTGCTTTAGAGGATCTGGACTTACCCCAGCACCCTCGTCCCCAAAAAATCAGCGAAATCCCCTAATCAAACAAATCACAGTTCAGACAACGAATACCGTCTCTCCCCCTCCGCCTACTCGGCGCTCTCGGCGAACTCGGCGTTTAATAACACCGTCGCCGCCCTCAGCTCCGCCAGCAGAGCCTCCAGCCCGCCGACGTCCCCCTCCCGCCGCAGCGCGCTCCGGTTCGCCGGCACTGGCACCGCACTCACCTCCAGCAGCTCCTGCTCCAGGTACTTGACGCCCAGGAACGCCCCGCTGCGCGAGTCCCGCCGTTCCTCCCACCGTATGGGACGGAACCCCACCGACACCCCCCACTGGAACCCGGCCACGTACAGCGACGCCACCTCCTGGGCGAAGGCGCTGGGCGCGAACTCGATCTTCGCCAGCAGCCGGTGCGGCTCCGCCCACACCGACGCCGCACGACCGATGGCAGGATGCCGGTAGTCGTGGGCCCACAGCAGCACCGGGTTCTCCCGGTACGCCTCCAGCCGCCACCCGTCGGAGCAGACCACGTCGCCGTGCCGGTCCACCTCATCCGTAGACAACACGAACGTCACCGCCCCAATCACGACCGTTTGCCCTGCGCCTGCTCCCTCCGCTGACCTTGAGCCTGTCGAAGGGCCGACCTTCTCCCCGCTGAATGTTGCGTCCTCTCCCCATGGGACCGCGTTCGAGCCTGCCCTGAGCTTGTCGAAGGCTTGACTACGTCTCCCCTCCGCAATACCCATCAGCCCCGAGCCTGTTCCTTCCGCTAACCCTGAGCCTGCTCCCTCCGTTCTCCCTGAGCCTGCCCTCTCCGTTAGCCCTGAGGCCGCTGACCCTGAGCCTGTCGAAGGGCCGACCCGATCCACCAGTACCCCAGCCGCGCTCCACTTCACGACTACTTCACCGTTCTCTGAAAGCAAGTCCATTCCAACCTCCGTACCCGCTCGCCCGGCCAAAAATCCCGAACATCCTGTCCATCCACGTGAATAACCCGGCGCAAACAAAAAGGGACGCCCCCGGCAGGGTGCGTCCCTTCAGCATTTCCTTCGTCGCCCAACCCCTCAGTCCCGATCCCATCGCAGGACCGAAGGCCAGACCTTATTTCAACCTGTAATCGACTCTACACAGCCGTCACAACACCTGTCAACGAGCGGCTGTCAGCAGTGCTCCCTAAATCTGGAACCAACATCAACTATCGGAATGTGAGAAAATATGGTTGTCATGGGAAATCAATAAAGACCTTCTCAATAAAGACCTTCTATGGATCATTCGTACACTAGAGTGCTCGCCAAGAGTGGATTGAAGTAGCTCGTGATATCCTTGATCGAAGGAGCGACAGTATGACTGAATCGGTCAGAAGTGCGGCAAAGGCGAACGCGGAATTCGCCAGGACCGTGATACTTCGAGCCGCTGAGATCATCAACGAGACTCAAGCCGCGCAACTGGAAAGAATTTTTTCGATCGATGCCCTCCAGAGGGCCCATGATGAATACGTGCAAACTGAGACAAAGAATGATAAGAAACAGCGTACTTATAACTTTGCCGGGCTCATTAACAAAATTCAGCGGCACCTGGTAAATTGTGGAGACGCTGATCCAGTTTCCTTCCATCCAATCATTAAATTGCCAATCATTGATTTGGAAAATACACTCGGACCGTCTGCCGTTGCCGACAAGCTGCGGGAGATTGCAGAATCAATTGCCCGAACTGTAGAGGAAGAGACCGTCGCAATGGGCAGGCTCGCAACCATGACCAAAGGAGAAAGGGAAGAGTACGCCCTTATGCAGACGGCCGCCAGGTTCCTCGGAGAACAGGGATTGTCCGTCGAGCTTAATCGAGAATGGGAGGATCCAAACGCTCCTCTCGATTACCGGGGTACTGTGAATGGAGTGCCATGGGCGTTCGAACTGACTCAGTTGCGGCAAGACCCTAGGAACTTCCACAGAAAGGTGGGGAACCCCAACGAAAGCAAGAGTTTGGAACAGCAATTGGCCAGGCTGAGTGAACCGTTTCCACAAGTACCCGGAGGACCGGAAGTACTTCAGAGAAACTTCAACAAGGCCATAGAGCACGGCAGGAAGGAACACAAGACGAAAACCCTGGACGGAGCGAAATACTGTCTGCTGATTCACAACCAGCAGTTCTTGAGTGCGCCCGACTGGGAAGAAATCGTCTGGCCCGACCTTGGGGATTTTGATGCGCTCATGATTTACCACGAATCGATGATTCCGCCCGCACGAATATGGCAGGTGATCCCGCCCGATGCGTTTGGAAGGGTCCTTGATTGTGGAACAATTGTGGACTTGGAAAGAACCTCGGCTGCACTGCAAGACCAGTCGCCGGACTTGAAGTTGCAAAAGAAATTATTGGACCACCTGCACCAACTGAATCTTTCTGAGGAAGAAGTACTTGAAGCCATAAGGGAAGTCAGGACTGGCGGATGACTCCCAAGAGAGTGGTGCTCGACACAAATGTTGTGTTGATGCCCCTCACCAGAACGACAAGCAACGATTCATGGATTGTAAGGGTCTGGCAGACCGGATACATCGTCCCACTCATAAGTGATGAAACGGAGCGGGAGCTCATAGACACTCTCAGGAAGCCAGTGTTCAATCTTAGAGAAGACGAAGTCTGTATTCTCGCTTCCGTATATCTGGACTATTGCGTGAAGGTGGAAATCCCTGAGCCTCCACCTGAAACCCCTCAATGCGACGACCCTTCGGACCAGAAATTTTTGAGTTTGGCATACCAGGCCAAAGCCGATGCGTTCGTAAGCAATGACGGAAGAGTCCTGGCCCTCAAGGAATTGTCAGAAGTTCCCATTCTTAGTCCCGGAGAATTCATCAGGATCACGTTCCATTCGTAATTCAATGGAGCATTCCTTACATCCAGCTCTAAAGCAAGAAGATATCTAACCCGCCTCATTCCCCACTCCCCACTCCGCATTCCGCATTCCGCATTCCCACACTCCCCCCCAACCACTGACACCCGCCCCTTGCCAGCCCCCGTGACGCCTCTCTACCATTTTTCCTGTGCGCCCCTTGCGGCCATCCCCGTTCCCGCCGGTGCCGCGCAGCCTGTCCCCTGCGCCGCGCCGTCCCGACAGCCCTCGCGGGCGCGGAAAATGAGACGCTTTGAGAGACTTTGAGACAAGAAAACGCATAACTGCCTCCTCAGCCCGCCACCGTCCGTAGCCTCCCTCGCCCCCGCCGGATCCCGCATTTGACCGTTTTCTACCGGAAATTACCGGAGAATAGAGATTTTCCTGCGTCGTCCCCTCAGCGCGGCGCTGCCGATTCCTTGATTAACGTAACCACCATCCTTTAGCATCCAACGGCGCCGCCACGGGCTCCTCGAACGGAGCCTGCCGCTGCGCCGGTGCGAACATCAGAGAGGCGAAATGACCCTTAACTGGCTCAAGACCCTGGCTACAACCTTGCTGCTGACCCTGCTCGTGGCCGCCATCGCGGCCTGTGGCTCCGAAGATCCAACCCCGGCGCCGACGGAGGAGCCGACCGGCGTCCCAGTCCCGGCGTCGCAGCCCGCACCTACCGCCGTCCCGCCGACGGCCACGCCCCGGCCTTCGCCAACGCCGACCCCGAGGCCAACGCCCACGCCCACCGTCGCCAGGCCCACGCCGACACCGGAGCCCACAAGCTTCGCTCCGCCCGAATCCGGCGGTACGGCCGACACCGACCGCGACGCCCTCGTCGCCATCTACAACGCCACCGGCGGGCCAGGCTGGACCGACAGCACCAACTGGCTCTCCGACGAGCCTATCGCCAAATGGCATGGCGTCACCATGGACCGCCGCGGCCGCGTGGTTGATCTGTGGCTCAACGAGAACGGCCTCGAGGGAGAGCTTCCCCCCGACATAGGAGCGCTGACCAGGCTGGAGCTGCTCGACCTGAGCTCCAACAACCTGACCGGACAGATACCGCCCGAGCTGGGCTTCATGGGCAATCTCTGGCACGTGGACCTCTCCGGCAACAGCCTGCGCGGCCCCATTCCTGCGGAGCTGGGGAACCTCGGCGAGCTGGGACTGCTATCCCTGGGCAACAATGACCTCTCCGGCGACATACCCGCCGAGCTGAACCAACTCGTCGCCCTCGAGTCACTGGAGCTGGACGGAAACCGCCTCACCGGCTGCGTCTCCGACGTCCTTCGCGACGCCGCCGGCAGCGGCGTCGGGCTCGCGGTGTGCCCCAGCGACGACCATCTCGGCGACCGCGCGGCCCTGGAGGCCCTGTACAACGCCAGCACAGAGGGCGACCACCGCGACCGGTTCTCCACCTGGCTGACCGACGCCCCCCTCGGGCAGTGGGAGGGCGTGTCCACAGACATCGACGGACGCGTCGTCAAGCTCAACTTCCGCGGCAGCGGCTGGACCGGCGAGCTGCCGCCCGACCTGTTCAAGCTCTCCCGCCTCGTCGTGCTGGACTTCGGGCAAGCCGAACCCCGCGCCAACGAGCTGACTGGCGAAATCCCGCCTGAACTGGGCCGCCTGTCCAACCTTCGCGTCCTCGACCTGGGCGTTGAGGAAGCGCCCGGCTACCAGCTATCCGGCGAGATCCCGGCCGACCTCGGACGGCTCACCAGCCTGCGCACCCTCAACCTGTCCGGCAACCAGCTCTCCGGTGAGATCCCGGCCGAGTTCGGCAAGCTCACCAACCTGCGCATCCTCGGCCTCTTCGCCAACCAGCTCACCGGCGAAATCCCGGCCGAGCTGGGCGAGCTGTCGGCGCTGCAGGAACTTTACCTGCACTGGAACCAGTTGCGGGGCGAGATCCCCGAGGAGCTCAATGATGGCCTGGTCAACCTGCGCACCCTCACCCTGCACCGCAACAGCCTCGAGGGATGCCTGCGTTCCAACCTGCGCGTCCGCATACCCGACCTGTCCAACCTCGGCAAGCTCAAATTCTGCTGACCGCAACCACCACCCTCCTTTCGCAATGGGTTCTCTCTGCCGCTCCAGCGCAATGCCTTTCGATTAATGCCCATCGGCCAGATAAGTCCGCTCATCCTGCGCCTGTCGAAGGACGAACGGACTGCGATTGAGGAAACATTCCTGTGTCGTTCGTTGACTGCTGTCGGCGTGCCCGCAGGGACCTGCGCACAGCCCAGACGCCGACTGGCAAAATCACAGCGGTTGTGTTAGCGTCACATGACGTGGTAAATTCTGCGCGTATAGGCGCGGCCTGCACAGCCCCATATTGAGATCAAATCAGAAGGAGCGCACAGCAAATGGAAGTAACGACGCTCGCCATAGAAAAGCTCAAGGAAGTCCTGGAAGAACAGGGTGAGCAGGAAGGCTCCCTGCGGGTCATCGCCATTCCGGCCGAGACCGGCGGCCTTCAGTACATGCTGACCATGGAAAACGAAAGCCAGTCCGACGACACCGAGCTGCGCCTGGAAGGCGTGCGGTTCCTGATGGACTCCGATAGCGCTCCGTTCCTGGAAGAGGCCACCATCGACTACGTCGAGAACTTCGGCGGCCAGGTCGGCTTCGTCATCAACAACCCCATGTTCGCCCAGGCTGGCGGTTGCGGCTCTGGCTGCGGCTGCGGAGCCGGCGGCGGCGGATGCGGTTGTGGCGGCGGCGGATGCGGCGGCCACTAGGCCAAACCGCCCACCCAACCACGACACTCGTAGCCCCGAAACCAGCAGAGGCCCCGAACCCCGGGGCCTCTATGCGTTATATTGATATCTGCGCCACAACTCCAGCCCCGGAAACGCAGGCCCAGCCATGCTGACCATCTCCGTCAAAAACTTCGGCCCCATCGCCGAGGGCTCAGTCGACCTGAAGCCCCTCACCATCTTCGTCGGCCCCAGCAACACCGGCAAATCCTACATGGCCACCGCCGTCTACTCGGTGATTGGTAGGATTTCTCACGTAGGTCGCATCAGAGAAGAACGAAATTTCTTCCCATCAAGTTTTAGGATAGACGTTCCCGATTCTTATCCCGGAGAAATACCAAGCGGGACCTTAAGAATTCTCGAAGCGTGGGTGCGTCAACAACTGCGCAGTTCAACCAAGCCGTCGGATCAAACTATGACGTCACTCCCCGAAGAGGTCCGACTATGGCTGGAAGAGGCAACTGGCCAACGACTAAGCGATTTTCAGAGGGAAGTTGTCGACAGACTTCGTCAGTTCCACGGTGAAGAGACTGAATTTGCCAATCGAGCAGGCAGAACCAGCGATTTTCAGTTAAAGATCCGTCAGGGCACCCCTAAGTTGAATCTAGAAATATTGCTTCCTTACAGCAATGGACGACAGCCAGAATTTGATATTTCTCAAGCTGTTGTTCCAAATGTCCCACCTAATTTGCCGCCAGCTTTCTGCGGCGAGGATAGGGAGCGATGGACGTGGCCGCATATCCTTGACTATATGGTCAATTCTGCGTCAGACAGTCTTATAGGAAAGTTACCAGACCGAAGCTATTATCTTCCTGCTGCACGCTCAGGCATTGCTCAGGGGCACAAGGTTTTATCTGCGGCTCTTGTAAACCAATCTTCATTTGTAGGGCTTCAAGAATTACACCTTCCGACTCTTCCGAGAATTAGCATTGAATTTTTGAGCCACCTTATAGGTCTGGACAGGCGAAGGCCAAGAGGAACAGTAGGTATAAGTGACGATGACTTCGAAAAGGCGATCGCCTATATCGAGGCTGACGTTCTGCAAGGGAAAATAATCTTTGATGAATCGGCTGGCCTGCCATTCCCTGACATTGCTTACGAAACGGACTCCGGCAAATTCACTCTTAATCAGACCTCCTCCATGGTCTCTGAACTGGCCCCCCTGATCCTGTTCCTCAAGTACCTGGTCCGCCCCGGCGACCTGCTCATCCTCGAAGAGCCCGAGTCCCACCTGCATCCGGCAGCCCAGCGCCAGCTTGCCCGCGGCATCGTCCGTCTCGTCAACGCCGACGTAAAGGTGCTGATAACCACCCACAGCGACATCATCATTAGCCAAATCAACAACCTGCTGGCATTGAACCAGGCCAGCCCCGAACTAATTGCCGAAGGCGGATTCGAGCCAGAGGACTTCCTGCAAGAAGACCAGGTCGGGGCCTACCTGTTCCGGCACAACCAGGAACTGCACGGAAGTGAAGTTGTGCCCTTGGAAATTGACCCGGATACGGGCATAGACGAAGACGAGTTCGCGGATGTCTTTGAAGCCCTCTACAACGAATCCATTGCCCTGCAGCGCGACCGAAGTTAATGGCGTACTCTCAACTGGCGGAGAGCATCCGCCGCGCCTATGGTAGCTGTTGCCTTACAGATTCCTATTCAGAACCGAACTGCCGGATCGATGTCTCTGGGCTTGAAAGCTCAGAAGTCGCCACGGTTCACGGAGACTTCAGTCAACGCTGCCGGAATCACAGAAGTCCCGATAGATTGTGCGACCGTCTGATATTCGGGCGTCTGAATGACGACTTCATCTGCGCAGCCGAACTCAAGGGAGGCAGGAACCCGGAAGTCCCCAAAGCCATCCAACAGATTCAGGGAGGCCTGGAACTTGCCAGATCAATCCTTGGCGTCCGCACCATCGAAAGATGGTATCCATTATTGTTCTTTAGCGGCAAAATGAAGGGCAATGACCTTCGAACGCTGCAGACCCGAACCGTTTCTTACGGAGGCAAAAAGAGGCTGATAGACCGCTTAGACTGCGGCTCCAGCCTGCTCGCCTACCTGAACAAGCAATAGCATTCTCACTCGAACAGAGATCAAGGAGGCACCCCCGATGCCCCACACCCCCCACGGCGTCAACTTCGAGTCCAACCGCCCCGTCGTCATGGGCCGCAACGGCATGGTCTGCGCCGGGCAACCCCTCGCTGCCCAGGCCGGCATGGCCGTGCTGCAGCGGGGCGGCAACGCCGTCGACGCCGCCATCGCCACCGCGGCCGCCCTCGGCGTCGTCGAGCCCAACATGTCCGGTGTCGGCGGTGACGGCTTCATCATGATCTACAACCGCCAGGCCGGCGCCATCGAGGTCTGCAACGGCACCGGCGCCGCACCCTACGCCACCGACGTCGACTGGTACCGCAAGAACGGCATCCCAAACAAGGGCATCCTCTCCGTCTCCGTCCCCGGCCTCGTCGATGCCTGGATGGCTGCCCACGCAAAGTACGGCACCCTCTCCCGCGCCGAGGTCTTCGACGCCGCCATCGACCTCTCCGACAACGGCTTCCCCGTAACCCACGTTCTGTCCGGCGTCATAGCCGGCGACCGCCTGCTGTGTGAGTTCCCAGACTCCCAGGCAGTCTTCGCCCCCGGCGGTGTTCCCATGCGACCCGGCCAGATACTCCGCCAGCCCGGCCTCGCCCGTACCTACCGGGCCATCGTCGACGGCGGTCGCGACGCCTTCTACGAGGGCGAGACAGCCCGCGCCCTGGTTAAATTCAGCGAGGCGCAGGGCGGCATACTGTCCCTGAAGGACCTCGCAGACTGCCGTTCCCGCTGGGAGCAGCCCATCTCCACCACCTACCACGGCCACACCGTCTACGAGGCTCCGCCCAACTCCAGCGGCCACGTACTGCTCCAGGAACTGAACATCGTCGAACAGTTCGACCTGAAGGCGATGGGCTGCAACACCCCCGAGAGCATCCACCTGATGGTCGAGGCCAAGAAGCTGGCCTTCGCCGACCGCGAGGCCTACATGGCCGACCCCGACTGGGTCGACGTCCCCACCGCCGGCATGCTGTCCAAGCAGTACGCCGCCGAGCGCGCCAGGCTCATCGACCCCGAACGCGCCGCCGCCGAGGTCAGCCACGGCGATCCCTGGAGCTACCAGCCCGCCAACTACGCCCGCCGCCCCAGGGCCACTGCAGCGTCCGGAGCGATGCAAGAAGAGGACACCACCTGCTTCGTCGTTGTCGATCGCTGGGGCAACGCCGTCTGCCAGCTCCAGAGCATTCAGAGCTCGCTGGGCTCCAGCATCGTCGCCGGAGAAACCGGCATCCTGCTCAACAACCGCATGACCTACTGGCACCTCGACCCCGACCACGTCGACTGCCTGCAGCCCGGCAAGCGGGTGCGTCACACCATGAATCCCATCATGGTCTTCCGCGACGCAGCCGAGTCCCAGCACGCCTTCCAGAATGGCGGCTCCCGAAACAGCGGGTCCCAAAACGGCGACACCGGCCACGGTGGACTCGCCCTGGTCTGCGGAACACCGGGCGCCGACACCCAGGTGCAGACCAACATGCAGGTGATCACCCACGTTCTCGACTTCGGCATGACCGTCGCCGAGGCCGTCGAAGCCCCCCGCTGGCGCAACACCCACAGCCCGACAGAGTCCAACATCCCTCACGAGTGCGACAACCTCCTTTACGTCGAGTCCCGCTTCCCTGTCGAAACGCTGGATAGCCTTAGGCAGCGTGGCCACACCCTGGAGGTGATGCACGGCTGGGGCGCATCCGGCAGCGAGATGATGATCCATGTGGACGGTGACACCGGCGCTCTTCACGGCGCCGCCGATCCCCGCCGCGACGGCTACGCCATTGGATGGTAGACTGGGTTGACGTCTTATCTGGCATCCTGAGAGGAACTCCATGCCCATACCCGGCGAAAAACGCAGCCCTTTTCCCGACGAATGCGGCAATCGGGCCGGCGTTTTCGCCGAGGCCGTGCGCGACGGCGATATGAACCTCGCGTGGTCCCTGCTGTCCAAGGAAACCCGAGGCATGCGCATGGGCGTTTGGGCCACTCGCTACCGCATTGATATGCAGCAGGCCTACCGCGCCGGCTACAACCGGGACCACCCCATGCGCCCGGCCATGCTTGAGGACTTCCGCACCACGGTGCTGAGTCTGTGGCCCCTGGAAGACCTCACCGACCTGGGCATCTCTCCCACCAGTTACATCGACGACGAGCACGCCTTCGCCTTCTTGCCCTTCGGAATTACCGAGGACAATACCGAGGTGAGTCGTGGCCGCGCCATGAACGGCCTGATCCTGCCCATGCTGATGGAGGAAGGCGAATGGAAGGTGGACCTCCCGGGCTGGCGATTCCTGGAAAATCCCTCGGCTGACAACCCTGATCCCGGGAAGAAGGACCGGGGAGAGTAGGGTGGCAGCCCGCAATCATGAGCGATGACGCATCCGATTCCCCTTCTCCCTCGAGGGAGAGGGCTGGGGTGAGGGTGAATCCTTGGCTAAAATGAAATATGAGGGGTTTCAGAGCGTTCAGCGTAAGCCCTTCGAGGAGAAGCCCCTCTGTGAGCTGTGCCAGAGGGAGTCCGTGCGCTTCACGGAACACCACCTGGTGCCGCGCTCCCGTGGCGGCAAGTTCGGTCCGAAGGCACGCCTGTGTCCCACGTGTCACCGCCAGCTTCACGCCATGTTCTCTGAGAAGACCCTGGCCAACGAGCTCAACTCCGTCGAGCGTCTTCGCGCCGACCCTGAATTTGCCGGGTATCTCAAATGGGCCAGCAAGCAGAAGGACGGAGCGGCCTTCCGCGTTCGTCGGGCCAACGCCAAGCGCTAAAATACATCAGCCAGGAGCGTCCTCGTGAACGACCAGGAGTTCATGGACCGCATACAGGAGAAGATCGAGCGCCTCACCGATCGCGAGGTCGAGCTTCGCATAGACGAAGACGATGCCGGCCATCTGAGCGTTGACTTCTCACGAGACGTTCCCGTGGTGGTGATGGGGCGCAACATTTTCGAATACTCCGGATTCGCCCGACTCTGCACCGAATACGCCGTCGCCTCCATCCGACAGCAGCGGGAAATCCCGGAAATCGAATTCCAGATGTTGCTGTCCCGAAACTAGTCTAAGCGACAGGCAGGACGATTAACTCCCGATGGCATCCCAGCCGATCAACGACATGTCCGATTATCCTCGGCCCTGGTACTACCGGCCCGAGGTCTACTACGGCTTCTTGATATTTCCGCCCGTCTGGTCTGTCCTCACGTTGCGTTCACCCTGGCACAAGGCCGAGGGCTTCCTCGGCATCATGGTCGGTGGCGTCGCCTGGTTCTTCTTGATCGCCAGCGTCGTCATGAGCGTGAAGTGGGTGCAGGAAGGGGGCGTCCTTAACCTGTTCGTCTTCGTACCCGGCGTTTTGCTCACACTGCTGACACAGGTGCAATGGGCCGCTCATCGCGCCCGTCACGGCCCGCCGCCCACCGAAGCGACCGAAGGCAACGCGGAAGCCTCCGCTGGCCCTGCAGCCTCGGACGGGGACCTCTCCATCTCTCCTCCCAGTCCCGCCAGGCCCCCTCGCCGGCGTCGTCGGCGACGGCAGCGTCCCGCCGACCGTTCAGCCGATAGCTCGGCGGATTCCCCATCCCTCTGCTAGAATAGAACCCGACTCAATAACCCCACGGAGCAACCCCGCCCGAGTCCTATACCGCCTTCCGGAGGAGAAGCTATGCCGCTTCATTACGACGGCGAAGTACGCATCGTCAAGGTCAACATGGGTCCCTTTAACAACAACGGCTACATCGTCTCTTGCCCCGAAACCAACGAGGGCATCCTGATTGACACCCCCGCCGAACCCGAGTTGCTGCTCAACGAAGTCGGTGACGTCAGCATCAAGGCCATCCTCATCACCCACAACCACCAGGACCACCTGCTGGGCTTCGACGAAATCACCGGCAGCCTCGGGTCCCCTGTCGGCATCACCACCGCCGACAAGGGCCCGCTACCCAAGGCTCCCGAGATGGAGCTGACCGACGGCCAGGTCATCTCCTTCGGCAACCGGGAACTGAAGGTGCTCGAAACCCCCGGACACACCGACGGCGCAAGCTGCTTCCTAGTCGGCAACCACCTGTTCTCTGGCGACACCCTCTTCCCCGGCGGCCCCGGCAAGAGCCGCAGCCCCGAGGCCCTGCAGACGCTCCTCAACAGCGTCCGCTCCAAGCTGCTCACCCTGCCCGACGACGTTCAGGTCTACCCGGGCCACGGCGACGACACCACCATCGCCGAGGCCAGGCGCCGCCACGACGTCTACGCCTCCAAGTCCCACCCCGCCGACCAGTGCGGCGACATCGACTGGCTGGAGAGCTAGATACCCCTGTCCTAATGACCATATCGTAGGGGCGCACGGGTGTGCGCCCCGCCTGCCGACTGCGTAAATCCCCGTGAGTCTCCCGGGAAAGGAGGTCCGGATTGACCACCGCCAAGAGCACCAGGAAATTCCGCCTGCCGGACCCGCCGGAACACCCGGAAGACAAGATGACAAACTTTGACCACCTGACCGCGACCGGCAGCGCCCATCATCTGATACAGCACCTCGGTAACCCCGAAAGCACCCTGGTCGCTGGCGACCGCTACATGGTTGTGAGACCAACCCGCAGCCTGTCGGGAAGCAGGTATCCCGACCTTCTGGTAGCCTTCAACGCAGACCCGGTTGCCTACAAAGAGAGCAACGGTTACATCATCGACGAACAGGGGAAGCCGCCCGACTTCGTGCTGGAGATTGCATCTCCCCGCACCGGCAGGGTGGATACCGGAGAAAAGCGGGACGACTACGCCGCTCTGAACATTCCCGAGTATTGGCGATTCGATGAAACCGGCGAATTTCACGGGACGCCGCTCGCCGGAGACCTCTTGACAGCGGACGGGCAATATCAGCCCATCGCCATCGAAGAGGTGGCCGACGGCGTTCTACAGGGCTACAGTCGCGTCTTGAACCTCTTCCTGCGCTGGGAAAACGGCCAACTGCGGTGGCACGACCCGGCAACAGGACGCCACATCGCAACCTTCGAGGGCGAGCGCGAGGCTCGCATCCGGGCCGAACGAGAAGCTCGAGAAGCTGTCGAACTAGAGCGCGAAGCCCGCCTTCACGCCGAAGCCCGAGTCCGCGAACTGGAAGCGCGCCTTGAGGACTTGGAAAACGAGTGATCCTCACCACCCCTGGCCTGCACCCCGGCGATAGTCGCCATCCCATTCATCCCCCTCACGGAGTTAGCATGTTCCAGCGTTCAGTCCTCGGCAACCAGTTGCGCGTCGTCACCTCCATGATGGCCCACACCCAGTCCGTCTCCATCGCCTTCTTTGTCGGCGCCGGTTCGCGCTATGAGCCGCCGGAACTGGCTGGCGTCTCCCACTTCATCGAGCACCTTCCCTTCAAGGGCAGCGAAAAATGGCCGACGGCCCGGGACGTGAGCGAGGCCATCGAGGGCGTGGGCGGAATCATGAACGCCAGCACCGACCGTGAAGTCACCGTCTTCTGGTGCAAGGTGGCCCGCCCGCATTTCCGCATCGCAATGGACGTTTTGCTGGACATGCTGATGAACCCTCTCCTCAACCCAGAGGAGGTGGAGAAGGAGCGTGAGGTCATCCAGGAAGAGCTGCGGATGACCTACGACAACCCATCGTACCGCGTCGACCTGCTCATCGACGAAGCCCTCTGGCCTGACCAGGCCATGGGACGCGACGTTGGCGGCACGCCCGACACCGTGGCCGCCATCGACCAGGAAACGATCCGCGAGTACATGACCCGCCAGTACAACCCGGCCAACACCGTGGTCGCCATCGCGGGTAACGTCGAGCACGATGAGGTTGTGACGCTCCTGCAGAACGCAACCCACGACTGGAAGGCCCAGGACCCGTTGGACTGGGAACCCGTCGCGGAGACGAACGGGCACGGCCCCGTCGTCAGGGTGGAACGCCGACGCTCCGACCAGTCTCACGTGTGCCTCGCCCTGCCGGGCCTGTCCCTCAACGATCCTGATCGCTACGCCCTCAGCCTCCTGAACGTGATGCTGGGCGACGGCATGAGCAGCCGGCTCTTCCTGAACCTGCGCGAGGATCACGGCCTCGCCTACGACGTCAGCAGTTCCATCAACCACTTCAGGGACTGCGGTTCCATGGTCATCTACTGTGGCGTCGAACCGCGCAAGACCAATGACGCCGTTCGCGCCGTCATGCACGAGCTGGACGGGATGCGCGAGGAAGCCGAAGAGCGGGAGTTGAACAAGGCCCGCGAATATGCCCTAGGCCGCCTCCTGCTTCGCATGGAAGACAGCCGCGCCGTGGCGTCTTGGATGGGCTCCCAGCAACTCCTTCAGGACCAGCTCTGCCCCGTGGAAGAAATCGTCGAACGACTGAACGCCGTAACCCCGGCCGACATCTCAGCCCTTGCCAGCCGCCTCTTCCGCCAGGAGCAACTCCGCCTCGCCGTCGTGGGCCCCCAGGGCGGCCAGAAAACCCTCACCGGCCTGCTCAAACTCTAACAACGAAAACTCCCTCTCGATCTGAGAGGGAGTTTTTCTGCCTTTTGGCTCAATCGCGACGGTCTGCTAATCCGAATCATCCACGCTGCCTGCGGGTTTTCCTTCCATCTGTGCGCCCTTGGGGGACGATATCCAGTTGATGTGGTCCAATAGCGCCTTGTTCAGGACCTCGTCCAGCGAGTGCCCCTCTTCCAGCCCATACTCGTACCAGTCGATGACGTTCTCGTCCAACTCGAGGCACACATTATTCATGACCCTGTGGTCCTGTAATTCGATCTTGCCTCGCAAAAGCACAACTTGCGAAGAGGCTACTTTCTCAACAGGCATACCGTAGAGGATTTCGATTTGCTGCCTCTGGAATTCAGTTAGTCCGGCTATTTCCTCTGGCGACTTCTGGACCTTCAGAATTGTTTTCTCAGCCTTTTTCACTCTTACGGGGAACCGGTTGCGATACATCTGAGCCCGAAGAGCCTTGTTGACTGCTTCGTCCAAGGACTGCCCGTCAGTCAGCACATTTTCCAGGTAGTTCAGTGATTGTTCGTCCAGCTTCAGGCTAAACTCCTTCCACGTTGGACGGTAAAACAGTCCCATCTTGAAACCCGACCAGTCGGTAATCGGTGGGATGTCTGAGAAGTCGATTTGGTCGTCTGGGATTTCATCCAAGGCTTCTAGCTGCCTTTTCTGCTCCTCAGTCAGCTTGACCATCTTCCTTCCTCGTATCTCCGTATTTCGTACGGGGCAGCTTTGCGGGCGCTGATAATCCGCCCAGGTTCTCCTTCCCTTGCCGGCCAAGTATGAACGACGACCAAGAACCTTCCCGCCGCTCTTCCGATAGTCTGCCATCGCTGCTCGTACAAGTATTCATCTTCCCTTGTATCGTTGCTCGGGTCCAGGAATACCAACAGGGCAGCCTCAAAACCAATCCCGTGCTTTCGTTGGTTCTCTTGATTCTTATCCGGATCCCAGGTCCATTCCACCCACGCCACTACTTCCGACCTACCGCCGCTACCGCACTCCCGCCAGCTCGGCCGCCTCCGTCGCTTCGCCTCCGATCACGAACGCCCGGCCCTCCAGCGCTGCCTTCAGGTACGGCGCAGTCACGCTCGCAGGGTGCTCCGCCAGATCCTCCGGCGTCCCCGTCGCGATGAGCTGACCGCCTTTGTCGCCGGCGCCGGGCCCCAGGTCGATCAGCCAGTCGGCGTTCTTCATCACGTCGATGTTGTGCTCGATGAGGATCACCGTGTTCCCCGAGTCCACCAGTCTGTGCAGCACGCCCAGCAGCGCGGCGCAGTCCTCGAACGACAGCCCCGTCGTCGGTTCGTCCAGCAGGTACACCGTCTTGCCCGTGGCCCGCTTCGACAGCTCCGTCGCCAGCTTCACCCGCTGCGCTTCGCCGCCCGAAAGCGTCGTTGCCGGCTGCCCCAGCCGTATGTACCCCAGGCCCACGTCCCGCAGCGTCTCCAGCTTCGGCCGGATGCGCGGGAAGTTTAGGAAGAACTCCAGCGCGGTGTCCACCGTCATGTTCAGCACGTCGGCGATGTGCTTCCCCCGCATCGTCACTTCCAGCGCCTCGCGGTTGTAGCGCAGCCCGTGACAGATCTCGCACGGCACGGTGACGTCTGGGAGGAACTGCATCTCGATCTGGTTGTAGCCCTCGCCCTGGCACGCCTCGCAGCGACCACCCTTCACGTTGAAAGAGAACCGCCCGGGCTTGTAGCCGCGAACCCGCGACTCCGGCAGGTTGGAGAACAGCTCCCGGATCGGCGTGAACGCGCCCGTGTACGTCGCCGGATTGCTTCGCGGTGTCCGACCGATGGGCGACTGGTCGATCTTGACCACCTTGTCCACACCCTCGACCCCCAGCAGGTCGTCGTGGTCGCCCGGCAGATCACGCCCGTTGTTGATCCGCTGGTTCAGCTTCTTGTACAGGATTTCGTAGACCAGGCTGCTCTTCCCCGACCCGGAAACGCCGGTGATGCATACCAATCGCCCCAGCGGGAACTCCACGTCGATGCCCTGCAGGTTGTTCTCCCGCGCGCCAGTCACCGTCAGCGAAAGCCCGTTGCCCTCACGCCGTGCCTCCGGCACCGGCACCTGCTTGCGGCCGCTCAGGTATTGCCCCGTCAGCGACTCCTCCGACCTCTCGATCTCCTCCACCGTGCCGACCGCCACCACCTGCCCGCCGTGCTCCCCGGCGCGCGGGCCCAGGTCGGCTATGAAATCGGCGGACCGCATCATCGCCTCGTCGTGCTCCACCACCAGCACCGTGTTGCCCATGTCCCGCAGGCGACTCAGCGTGTTGATCAGACGCTGGTCGTCGTGGGGATGCAGCCCTACAGTCGGCTCGTCGCAAACGTACAGCACCCCGGTCAATCCCGACCCGATCTGCGTCGCCAGCCGCACCCGCTGCGCTTCGCCGCCCGACAGCGTCTGCGCCGTGCGGTCCATGGTCACGTAGTCCAGCCCGATCCCGATGAGGAACTTCAGCCGCCCGTCGATCTCCTTCAGCACCTGGTTGGCGATCGTCTTGTCTCGAGTCGAAAGCACCTGTGGGGCTTCGGAAGCTCCGTTCTTCGAAGCCGCCTTGCGTCCGTTCTTCGCGCCGTTTCGCCTCCCGTTCCGGTGCCCGTTGCTGGCCCCGTTCCCGTTGGCGTTCTGCGCGGTAATTGCGGAGACGCCGTTCAGGTTGAATTCCGAGTCCGGATCGATCTGCTCGACCCACTCGGCAGCGGTGCCGATGTTCTTGGAGCACACGTCCATGATGCCCAGTCCGCACACTCGCACCGACAGCGCTTCGGGCCGCAGTCGCTTCCCGCCGCACGACCGACAGGGCCGCGCCGACATGTACCGCTCAATCTGCGTACGCGCGTAGTCCGACTCCGTGGTCCCGTAGCGTCGCTCCAGGTTGGCGATGACCCCCTCAAAGTTGGTGTCCCAGCTGTATGTCCGGCCCCGGTGCGTACGGTGATTGACCGTCACCTTCTTGTTGCCGTTTCCATACAGGATCAGGTCGATGTGCGCCTGGTCAAGCTCCCGCACCGGCACCTTTGCCGAGAAACCGTTGGCCTCCGCCACCGCCTCCATCAGGCTGATGTACCACGCTCCCGACGCCCCGACCTTCACCCACGGCGTGATCGCCCCCTGCGACAGCGTCAGGTTCTTGTTTGGGATGACCAGCTCCGGGTCGACGGCCAGCTTGTAGCCCAGCCCGGTGCACTCGCCGCACGCCCCGTGCGGGCTGTTGAAGCTGAAGGTGCGCGGCTCGATCTCGGGCAGGCTCACGTTGCACTTCGCGCAGGCGAACTGCTCCGAAAACACCAGCGTCTCCCCTTCCGAGTCCGCCGTCGGCTCCTTCAGCACCTCCACCACGCCCTCGGCCTCGCGCAGGCAGGTCTCCACCGACTCTGCCACCCGCGACATCTCAGTCTCGGGCCGGATGATTATCCGGTCCACCACCAGCTCAATGTAGTGCCACTTCTGCTTGTTCAGGTTCAGGTTGTCGATCTCGTCCAGCATGTGGATCTCGCCGTTTACCCGGATGCGGACGAATCCTGCCTTTCGCGCTGCCTCGAACACGTCTCTGTGCTCGCCCTTCTTGCGCCGGATCTTGGGCGCCAGCAGCGTGATGCGGCTGCCCTCTTCCAGCGACATGATCGAGTCCACGATCTGCGACACCGTCTGCCGCTCCACCGGGCTGTCGCACTTCGGGCAGTGCGGCACGCCCACCCGCGCAAACAGCAGGCGCAGGTAGTCGTATATCTCCGTGACAGTGCCGACCGTCGAACGGGGGTTGTGCGACACCCCCTTCTGGTCGATCGAAATTGCAGGTGACAGGCCTTCGATGTAGTCCACGTCCGGCTTGTCCATCCGGCCCAGGAACTGCCGGGCGTAAGCAGACAGCGACTCCACGTAACGCCTCTGCCCCTCGGCATAAATCGTGTCGAAAGCCAGCGAGCTCTTACCCGATCCGGATACGCCGGTGATCACCACCAGCTTGTCACGGGGCACGGTGATCTCGATGTTCTTGAGATTGTGCTCCCGCGCGCCCTTGACGTGAATGAAGTCCTGCGGCATTCGTGGATAACCCTCTCACCCAAGCATCTTGACAATTTTATCACGCCGGGAGTGCCCGTCCCTTGTAACACGGTCAAAAGTCGCTGCTGAACTGCATTTTGATTGATGCTCTTATCGTGTATTATCCTTTACATAAAACAAGTTTGAAAAAAGCACCATTGTTCTTGCAAACAAAGTGCGCATGGTGATTCGGCCAATGCGCGGTTGGCAGAACACGGCAGGCGAATCTTTCCTCATCCGAAATCTCTAGGGGTGGGCGTGTCAATGGCGAGGGAACTGTTTGGCTCAGGCAAGATTCTGATCGGTGTCGTACATCTCCTGCCGTTGCCCGGCTCTCCGCGGTGGAACGGCAACCTCAAGTCCGTCCTCAACCGGGCCAGGTTGGAAGCAAACATCCTGCAGGACGGCGGGGCTCACGGCATCATCGTCGAGAACTTCGGCGACGCCCCTTTCCGCACCGGACGCGTGGAACCCGAAACCGTGGCCGCCATGACCCTGGCGGTCGAGCACGTCCGCAACGGCGCCTCAATCCCTGTGGGCATAAACATGCTCCGCAACGACGCAATTTCCGCCCTCGCTGTTGCCGTGGCAACGGGCTGCGAGTTCATCCGCGTCAACGTCCACTACGGGGTCATGGCCACCGACGAGGGCATCGTCGAGGGCGAGGCCCACGAGACCACCCGCAGACGCCGCTCCTTGAACTCCGACGTCCAGATCCTCGCCGACGTGCTGGTGAAGCACGCCGCGCCCATGGGCCAGACCGACATCGGCCTAGTGGCACAGGAGACCTCCCGCCGCGCCCTGGCCGATGGTCTCATAGTTTCCGGGCCCGCCACCGGTCAGCCCACCAACAGCTTCGACGTTTCCGTCGTGCGCCGCGCCGTCCCCGACGGCTTCGTCCTTGTCGGCAGCGGCCTCAACGAAAACAATGTCCAACGCATCCTCGAACACGCCGATGGCGCAATCGTCGGCACCAGCATCAAGAAGGCAGGGGTCGTCACCAAGCCCGTCGACCCCGACCGAGTCCGCCGCCTCGCCGACATCTTCGCCTCCCTGTAAAATGGTGACACAGTCAGAGATTCGAGGACCAACACCATGGAAATAGAATTGCGGCAGGCGGTTGGCCTTTTGGACTACCTCGGCCGGGTGGCGTGGCAGGATGGGGAGGAAGTTACCATTACGCATGAGGGGAAACCTTATCTCAAGCTTGTCGCCCATCCGAGCGGCTCTCCCTTGAGTGTTCCCACCGGGACCCGGGGCATGGGATTGGGTCTGGATCAAACTTGGGTTGCTTTGGACCTCCCCGAAACGTCCGAAGAAATAATCGAAGCCTTTGAAGGCAAATACTCCGATGACTCACTCTTTGATCCATTCTTGGCTAGCAGTCCAACTTTTTTGGATTGATGGTTAATTTTTCCGTTCGCCCTGAGCTTGTCGAAGGGCCACCCGTTCATGGTTCGACAGGCTCACCACGAACGGGCTACCGGATTACCAATCAATACAACGCTGATGGACTACTAGCCCTGAATCCAATGAAAATGAATTAGCTGGTTCGGATTGCCCTTCCCAGGCTGAGTGACGGCTCTTCTCCTGTATGCTCGTCGCCCAGGCTCAGGCGGAGGGACTGACGCTGGTAACCGATGATCTCTCGCTACCAGGTTTCGATCTTGCCAGCCCGGTAGCCGTTGCCAGACCGGCCAAACAACACCACGAGAAGAGGCCCTCCCGCGATGGAAGGGCCTCAATATTACCACCGGTTATGGCGACTTACCCCAGGTCGCGAGCCACGTCCGTGAACACCTTGTCCATAGCCGTGACGATCTCGTCGATCTCGCTCGCCGTCACACAAAGCGGAGGCGCAACATTCATGTTGTCACTTCCCCGCAGGTGCAGGCCGTTGGCCTGGAACCCGGCTGTCAGTCGGCTTCCCAGCGCGGCTTCTGCGGGATAAATCTCCTTGGTTTCGCGGTCCTTCACCAGCTCCAGGCCGCACATCAGGCCCAGGCCGCGCACATCGCCGATCATCTCGTGCTTTTCCTGCAGTTCCTTGAGGCCGTCCAGTAGGTAGGCGCCCATGCGCGCCGAGTTCCCCACCAGGTCCTCGTCCTCCATGATCTGGATGTTGCGCAACGCCGCAGCCGCAGCCACCGGATGCCCTCCGAAGGTGATGACGTGCCGGAAAGACACCCGCTGGCTGCCCACGAAGGCGTCGGCGATCTCCTTCCGCGTGATGGTGCCTCCCATGGGGATGTAGCCGCTGGTGATGCCCTTGGCCACTGTCATCATGTCCGGCGTCACACCCCAGTGCTCGCAGGCGAACATCTTGCCCGTGCGTCCGAACCCGGTGATCACCTCGTCGGCCACCAGCAGCACGCCATATTTGTCGCACACCTCGCGCAGCAGCGGCCAGTAGTTGTCCGGGGGCACCACCGCGCCCATGGGACTGGACACCGGCTCGGCGAACACCGCCGCGACTGTCTCCGGTCCCTGGAACTTGATCGTGTCCTCAATGGCTTTCACAGCCCGTTCACCGCACTCTTCTGGCGTCTGGCTGTTGAACTCGCAGCGGTAGAAGTTGGGCTGCGGCACATGGTAGGTCGCCGGCATCAGCGGCTCGTAGTCGGCTCGGGGATACAGATGATTGCCGCCCAGTGCCATGGCGCCCGCCGTCGCGCCGTGATACGAGTCCTTGCGGCTGATGAACTTGATCCGGCCAGGTTCGCCAACCCGCTTGAAGTAGGCGCGCGCCAGCTTTATCGCCGTCTCGATGGACTCCGAGCCGCCGCTGGTGAAGAAAGACCGCGACAGGTCGCCGGGGGTGATCTCCGCCACCTTCTCCGCCAGGCGTATGGTTGGCTCGGTGGTCGTGCCCATGGGCATGTACGTCAGCTTCAGCATCTGCTCGTAAGCGGCATCGGCAATTTCCTTCCGGCCGTAGCCCACGTTCTTGAGCCACAGGCCGGACATCGCGTCAATCGACGTGTTGCCCTCGGAGTCGGTGACCCGCACTCCCTCGCCCGACACGTACACGGTGGGCTCGCCCTTTTCCGCCATGTCGCTGGGTTCCCGCAGATATACCCACAGATGCTCCAGGGCGGAATCTTGCAGTTCTTTAAGTGTGGCGGCGCTGGTCATTGCTGCCTCCCCTTGATTGTTGGCTCCTATTTTTGCACCCGTGATTGTACCCTCTGTGCTGAAAAAACAAAAATTCCCTCCCCCCGATTCCAGGGTCCTTTAGTTTTCGCAGTCAAGCCGTCAAGTCCGTTCATGGTGAGCTTGTCGAACCACGAATGGACGGCCCTTGGACAGGCTTATGGTCAACGGATTAACTACAATTAAAAGGCCCTCACCCCGATTCAGCGCCCTTTCAATATCGCTCCGCCCACTCGCGCCCGCTCATCCCGAACGGCCCCCTCGTTATCCCGGGCGGCCCCCCGTAATCCTTGTATCTTGGAAATGGACGCGGCTTGACTGCGAAAACTAAAATTCCCTCCCCCCTACATGGGGGAGGGATTGATTCGCGCGCTTTCACTCTCGATTGATTTCGATTCTGCACAGCCCCGGGGAAACTCGCTCACTGGGCAGGCGGTATGTCCTGGAACACGCTGAACGCTGCCCCCTGCGGGTCTCCCAGGGCGGCAAATCGCCCGACGGCCGGCTGACCCTCGAAGGGTATGATGTCCGTTCCCGGAACGTAGACCGTCGCACCAAGGGACTGCGCCCTGGCGACGGCTTCATCAACGTCGTCAACGCCGAAGTAGACGGTCCAGTGCGGGGGGAACTCCCCCATCTCCGGCGTGATCTGCATTACGCCCGCGACCTCGGTTCCGCCGGCGCTCAGCATGGCATACGGCTGCGCTTCCTGATTCGGTTGCATCACCGGCCCCCGCTCAATACCCAGCGCGGCAGTATAGAAATCCAGGGCGCCGCCCTGGTCGGTGGTCAGCAGCTCGTGCCAGAACATCGCCCCGGTCTCCTGCCTGACCTGGGCGCCGATGTGCATCTTGGCCTGCCAGATGGCAAAGAACGCGCCCTGCGGGTCCTGGCACATCGCCATCCGTCCCGCTTCGAACACATCATGCGGCCCGAAGATCACCTGACCGCCGTTCTGGACGACCAGTTCGATGGTGCTATCCACATCTTCAACGGTGAAGTAGATGTTCCAGTGCGGCGGGATGTTCTGGTTGCGTTCTTCCTCGCCCTGCAGGTACATGGAACAGGCACTTAGTCCGTTGCGCTTCTGCAGATGGTAATACCAGCCGGGCCCCATTTCCTGCGGATCGTCTTCCCACCCGAACAGGGCTCCGTAAAATGCCACCGCTCCAGCATCATCCGTCGTGGACAATTCGGCCCACGATGGCGTTCCGGGGGTGTATGAAGTTACCTCGGGCATATCGGTTCGTCACTCCTGATATTGTGTTTCAAAGGCAGGACTACGGCGCCGTTGGGGAATCGCTATTGCCCGTCCGTACCCTGGCTGCTACCCGTATTGTGTTTCAAAGGCAGAACTACGGCGCCCCATGCGAGTCAGCAAGCGCAGCGCTCTCGTCCGCTCATACTTTAGTCTGCTACCTGAGAGATCAACCCATTGGCTGGAAAATGTTGAACGGCGCACCCTGCGGGTCACTAAGCGCCGCAAACCTGCCGATGGGCGGCTGGCCCTCGAAGGGCACTATGTCGGTGGGTGGCACGAAAACCGACGCACCCAGCGACTGCGCCTTCGCCACCGTCTCGTCCGCGCTGTCAACGCCGAAGTAAACCGTCCAGTGCGGGGGGAACTCGCCCATGTCCGGCGTGATCTGCATTATTCCGGCAACGTTCACTCCCCCGGCCTGCAGCATCGCATACTCGTGGGGCTGCATCACCTCTCCAGGCTCCACTCCCAGGGCCGCGACGTAGAAGTCAACGGCAGCGCTGCGGTCCGTTGTGAGCAGCTCGTTCCAGTACATCGCGCCGGTCTCTTCCTTCACGCGGCAGCCGATGTGCTGGTTCGCTTGCCAGATGGCAAACATTGCCCCCTGGGGGTCCTGGCACATCGCCATCCGCCCGGCATCGAACACATCCATGGGGCCGAACACGATCTGCCCGCTGTTTTCCTTCACTGCCTCCACAGTCTCATCGACGTTGCCGACCGTGAAGTACAGGGTCCAGTGCGACGGAATGTTTTGCTCCAGCTCCTCGTCGCTCTGTTTATATATCGAGCATGCTGGCAGCCCATTCAGTTTCTGCATGTGGTAAAACCAGCCAGGGGCCATCTCCTGCGGGTCGTCCTCCCAGCCAAACAGCGCTGAGTAGAAGGTCAACGCCCCCTGCTCGTCAATCGTGTCCAGCTCGGCCCACGATGGCGCTCCCTGGGCGTGTGATGTTACTTCCGGCATTGAATTACATGCTCCTGTAAATGATCTCTTTTGGTTCTCAAGTCTTTCTGGAAGTTCTCAAGTCTGCTGGGCAAGAAATTCGAGTCTACTCCCGCGAACGGCTCTCGCACAATCGCCGGGCGTCACTGGTAATTGCAGTTACAGGCTTGCCGACTCCCCAAAACGCAATATTAAAAGCACTCTTGCATTATAGACAGCTATGTGATAAAAGTACATATATGAACGATTTTGGTATCCCGGGCGGCACTAGGCTGCCCAAGAATTTCATGACGCCCTGGGTGCTGCTGGTCCTCAAACAGTGGAAGCTCCACGGTTACCTTATCCTGCAGCAGCTCAACAACATGGGCTTCGGGGACGTCGACCACGCCACCCTCTACCGGGAACTGCGTCGTCTGGAAAGGGAAGGATACGTCGATTCCGTGTGGGAAACCGACGGCAGCGGACCGGCGCGCCGAGTATACAGCATCACCGACTCGGGCGAAGATATATTGCAGGGCTGGACCCAGGTAGTCTCGGGTTACCAGCGTATGATCAACGGCTACTTTGACCTCTACGGCCAGGTATTCGGCATGGGCAATGCTCCCAGCCCCAGCGAAAGCAAAAACCAGTCAACAGACGAGCAGACATCCCCCGAAAGCGATTAGTATTCAGGAGGACTACCCGATGACATCCAAGGCGAACGACAAGTCCACGGAACTCATGGAAGCATACAATCAGGCCATGTCCAGCACATTCGCCGCCGCTGACGCCGGCATCGTCCAGAGTGCTGCGGCCGTCAAGGTTTTCTCCGAAGCCGCCGAGGCAGAGCGCCAGGTATTGGGCAAGCTGGCCGCGCAGGCAGCCGACAACGCCCGCGCCCGCTCCGAGAACCTCACGGCCGCCATGCAGGGCATGATGACCCCTTCATTCCCTGACTCCGCTGAGGCGAAGGAATCAATCGGCAAGATCATCGAGGGCGAGATGTCCTTCTACCAGTCGATGTCCAAGAGCTGGATGGACTACATGGCCGGCCTGGAGTCCCGCCGCAACGCCGCCGCGCAGGCGATCATCGAAAGCAGCGCCAGCACCATTGAATCGGGGCAGGCCGCCGTCAACAGCGCCGCAAAGTACGGCCAGGCTTTCTTCGACTGGTCCATGAGCGCCGCCCCGGTTACGAACGACGCCAAGAGGACTAATAGCTAGCCTCGTTCAGCCCCTTGACTTCCTGACCACGGTTGGAACGATCTCCTCCCACTCTCAAATTCCAGGAGTTTTTGTGGTCAATACGTCCGATTTCGCAGCCAGGTTCCAGGAAGAAACGCAGAAGAACATGGAGCGGGTTCAGGCCCTGGTCGACTCCTTCGTGGTCAACCCGGCCGACCCGCCTATGGCCCTCACCCACCGGGAGATCATCTGGAAGCGGGGCAAGACCCGCCTCTACCGTTACCACTCCCTCAATACACCGGTCGCTCATCCCTCTCCCTATATCATCGTCCCTTGGCTGGGCATCAGCCGCCCATACGTTCTTGACCTGATGCCCGGCGCAAGCATGATCGAGTATCTCGTCGACCACGGCCACGACGTATACCTGCTCGACTGGGGCGAAATCGCCGAGGAAGACAAGGAACTCGGCTTCGAGGAAGCGGCCTTCAAGATTCTCCCCCGAGCCATTGACCGGGCATTGGAAACTTCCGGGGCAACCGAAGTGACCCTCAACGGCCTCTGCCTGGGCGGCACCATCAGCTCCTGCTACCTGGCCCTCAACCCCGACGCGCCGGTGCGAAACTTCGTCGCCGTTGTGGCACCCATCAACTTCGAGGAAGGCGGCCTCTTCCGCACCTGGCTCAACGACTCCCATTTCCCCGCGGAACTGATCGTTCAGCGGTACAACGGCCTCCCCTCCAGCCTGATGAACACCGGTTTCAAAATGCTCCGCCCCACGCTGGAAGCCCAGGCCCTCGCCGGGCTGTGGGCCAACATCAACCGCCCAGGCTATTCCGACGGCTACAAGGCAATGAGTCGCTGGGCCAACGACTTCATCGGAATGCCCGGACGTTTCTTCCAGCAACTCTCCCAGGACATGTATGCCAGGAACAGCCTGTTCAACGGTGAACTCGTCCTCAACGGGCGCCGGGTCGACCTGAGCCGCATCTCCCAGCCGCTGCTGGTCGTGGCCGCCAACCAGGACTTCATCGTTCCCGCTCCCTGCGCCCGCAGCCTGATGGATGCGGTGTCCAGCGAGGACAAGGAATACGTCGAGCTTCCTGGTGGGCACATCTCCGTCTTCTCGGGCCGCCAGGCCAGCCAGACCCTCTGGCCCAAGATCGACGAGTGGGTCGCCGCCCGGACCTCATAATTCCTCTCTCCCCGGGAAGCTGCAAGCGCTAGATTACATTCCGAAGGCCAGGAGTACCCGATGACCACCCAGAACAACGCCGCCAATCCCTTCGACTACTGGCGTGAAGTATTCCAGAAGTCGACCGAAGCCTGGACACAGGCCGCAGGCTCCACCAGTAACCCCTTCTGGCCGCCGTTCTTCGGCGCAGCGCCCGGCGCCATGCCCGGCTTCGGACAGATGCCCGGCTTCGACAGCGCATCCGGAGCGAACCCCTTCGGCTCTTTCACTCCGCCATTCTCCGGCAACGACATTCAGCAGCTGTGGCAGCAGTTCTTCAACTCGTGGTCAGAGCAGGTCCAGAAGGCGATGTCCTCCGGCGCCACCGGACCCGAGGCCATACTGAACGCCCAGAAGCAGTGGTCTGACCAGTTGGAGGCCATGGCGAAAACTTTCGCAGAGGTGATGGGCACCGAGACCTTCGCCAGTATGCTGGGCCGGTACATGGAGCAGTCCCTCGTCGCCCAGCAGCGCGCCACCAATGCTTCCGAGCCCCAGCAGGACGCCATGCTCAAGGCCATGAACATGCCTTCGCGCGGGCAGATTGACCGCATGTTCGAGCGCGTCATCGGCCTCGAGGACCGCATAGACGATCTCGAAGACGAAAACCGCAAGCTGCGCGCCCGCATCGAGGCCTTCCTCAATCAGCCCACCCCTCGCCCCCGTTCCCGCGGCGCGGCCGCAACACCTCAGGCCACATCCGAGGAAAACGACGGCAGCTAAATCTCCCCACAACGCAACGAAGGGGCGCTCCACCGTGCGCCCCTTCTCTCTTTCCTCACGCGCCCATGTGAGCCGAGTGCGGAATCGTTACTGTCGAGACTGCAACTCCCTCAGCTGTTCCCGCAGTCGCCGGTTTTCCTCCTCAACCTCCCGCCGAGCCGTTGCCTCCTCGTGGGGTGTCCGTAACCACTCACCGCTCACCGGATCGCGAAAACGCAGTTCGGGCCCGGGCAGAACGTAAAGGTCCAGGCCCAGGACCGCACTGTGTCCGCGCATTGAACCCTGCTCGTCTTCTTCCAGCGCCAGCCCTTGGTACTCGCCCTCCGTGAGATGCTCTCCTATGAGATGCGGCGCAAAGTATTCTCCCGAAGGATCGAACCGCCAGTATTCGGTAACCCCCATTTCTGCGTAGATGTCCCTCTTCTCTCTCATATCCCGGCGCCAGGTGCTCCCTGACGCCATCTCCATCACGAAATCCGGCGCCTTTCCTTCCCTCCACACAATCCACGAACTCCGCTTGTGCTTCTCCGTTCCCAGCACTACGAAAACGTCCGGAGCAACCCTGGTCTCGTTGTCGTTGATTCGGAAATAGATGAGCATGTCGCCGCCCGTATAGACGTCCTCCCTGCTGTCGAACCACACCCGCAGCGAGGAGATGCCGTCAATCATTGCGGTAAGTTGGGCGTCGTCTTCTGCCATGGGTTCCCCGTCAGAAGAGGGATACTCGATGCTGAGGTCGTCAACTACATCCTCGTCCGGAGGATGCTTGGCGAATGATGGTACGCGCTCTGCTGTCATGACACGGCGCTCCCACTTGGTTTCGAAACCCGGTCGCTTCAGATTAGCACAGGAAGTGTATGACGCCCAATCCAGCTCCCTGAAATCCGGTGCCGTAGAACGGCAGCTCCACCCCGATGCCTTGCTCCTTCGCTTTCCGGTACACCAGGTCCGCCGCCGCAATGTCCTCCAGCGCCAGCCCCATCTGCATCCTCATAGGCTCTGAATTCGTCGAACACCCGCTTGGTGGTGCTTAGACAAGCCCATCGTTGACGCACTTGCCCAGCGTCATGCAAAGCTGAAACACTCTGCCCTGCAACCCGGCGCCCTAGAACGGAAGCTCCACGCCGATTCCCTGCTCCTTCGCCTTCCGGTACACCAGGTCCGCCGCCGCAATGTCCTCCAGCGCAACGCCCATCGACTCGAACAACGTCACGCCCTCCGTCGACAGCCGCCCGGGCACTCGCCCAGCCACCACGTCCCGAAGCTCGTGCGCCATGTCCCACCGGAAGCTGCCCCGCGCCTCCAGCCACATCAGGTCCCCGCACTCGATCTTCGCCTGCTCGAGGTCGTCGACTACGATGAGTTCCGATCGCGTCACCGCAGCCTCGTCTATCTCCCGCCGCAGCCAGTGATTCCCTCCGGCCGCGTTGACGTGCGACCCCGGCGCCAGCCATTCCCCCAGCACCACTGGCTCCCTCGCAGAGGTGATGGCTATGACGACATCCGCTCCTTCCACGCTCTCCTGCGCGCTTTCCACCGCCCTCACTTCCACGCCCAGCCGCTCGCTGCTGCGTTTCGCGAAGTCCTCCCGCCGCTCCTGCCGGCGACTGAACACCCTCGACTCCGTGACGGGACGCACCGCGCACACCGCCTCCAGTTGCGTCCTTGCCTGAAACCCCGACCCAATGACCGCAACGGAGCAGGCTTCTTCCCGAGCCATGTACTTCGTCGCAAGGCCGCTGGCCGCCCCGGTCCGTATCTGCCCCATCCTCCCCGCCTCCATGCACGACAGCAGATGCCCCGACTCGTAGTCGTAGAGCATCACGATCATCTTCGCTCCGCCCGGCCCAGCGAACGACGGGTACGCCTTGTACCCGAACACCCCCTGCCCTCCGTCCGCAGCCGCCATGAAGTGAAAGAACCCGCCCGGCATACGGATGCGCGACCGCGCCTTGTTGTCCACCTGCCCGGCCCCCGCATGCGCAAACGCCCGGTCCAGCGCATCGATGCACTCACCCATCGGCAGGAGACTAGCCACCTCCTGCTCATTCAAAAACAACGCCATGAAATCCTCCCGTGAAACCTTTTCAAGAATGCTCAATCCTGTGAATCCGGATAATTCTACGCCATCCCTTTCCCCGTCCGCTCGCCCAACCCGCAACCCGGAAGAAACCGGCAATACTCCCGCCCAAGACCGTCATCATGCCCATCCCAAAATCAAACAAATCACAGTTCAGACAACCCCCGGCGCCCAAACCGTTATCCCCGCCCCGGCAGGAATCCAAACCCCGTTGCGACCCTGCCGAAGGGCCCCGCCTACTGACACTCGCCCCTTGCGCCCTCCCGAATCGCCCCCATACCATATCCGTATGAACCACACCTGCCGTAACAGACCGTATCGCCCGCCGCACATCCGCCAAAAGACCGCGCCGAACCCCTTCGGAAGGCAAGGTTTGGGACAGCCGACAAGCCACCACGGACGCTCATCCCCCGCCTTCACAAGTTCCGAAAGGCCCTTCTGACCGTAAATAAGCGGAAATGACTGGGTTTCAAAAAATTTCGACTTCTATCCGCTTCAGCCCCCCAGCGAAATCAGTCTCGTTCCAGCATCACTTCCCCAAACGGACCACACTGAAGGCGACTGCTAACCCGCGTCTACACCAGGGCCCCGTCTGCCCACCCAGCCCGCAACCCGGAAGAAACCGGCAATTCTCCCGCGCAAGACCGTCATCATGCCCATCCCAAAATCAAACAAATCACAGTTCAGACAGTCCCTCGCAACCCGGAAGAAACCGCCAATTCTCCCCCGCAAGACCATCATCATGCCCATCCTAAAATCAAACAAATCACAGTTCAGACAGTCCCCCGCAACCCGGAAGAAACCGCCAATACTCCCCCGCAAGACCGAAATCATGCCCATCCTAAAATCAAACAAATCACAGTTCAGACAATCCCCCGCAACCCGGAAGAAACCGACAATACTCCCGCCCAAGACCGTCATCATTCCCATCCCAAAATCAAACAAATCCCTGTCCTGAGCAGTGCCGAAGGGACAGTTCAGACACCCCCCGGCCCTCCACATCCGAACACGCCATTTCGTCCGTAGCTTCTGGCAGGCATAGCCCCCATTGGCTACACTAGAAACAGGACAATAACAACCCGACTTTATCGGGCGGCACGGGAGACGGATGATGAGCCAGCCACGGGTCTTCGTTACTCGCATAATGCACCAGGACGCCCTTGACCTCATCGGTAACGCCACCGACATGGAGGTCTGGCCCGACGACCCGCCGCCTTCCGCCGAGGTGCTGCGCGCCAAGCTGGCCGAGTTCGATGGCGTGCTCATCAACATCATGGACCGCGTCGACTCCGCCCTCCTCGACGCCGCGCCGAAGCTCCGCGTCGTCAGCCAGCTCGCCGCCGGCCTCGACAACGTCGACGTCACTGAATGCACCCGGCGCGGCATCCTTGTCGGCAGCACCCCCGGCATCCTGTCCAAGGCCGTCGCCGACCACGCAATGGCGCTGATGCTCTCCGCCGCCCGCCGCGTCGTCGAAAGCGACAAGTGGGTCCGCGGCAACAACTGGGAGCTCGCCTTCCATCCCACCTACTGGCTCGGCAACGAGGTCCAGAGCAGCACCCTGGGCATCGTCGGCCTCGGCCAGATCGGCCTCGAGATGGCCCGCCGCGCCCAGGGCTTCGACATGCGCATCCTCTACCACTCCCGCAACCGACGTCCCGATGCCGAGGAGCAGTACGGTCTGACCTACGCTACCCTCGACGACCTCCTGTCCCAGTCCGACTACGTGTCCCTGCACTGCCCGCTGACCCCCGAGACACGTCACCTCATCAACGCCGACACCCTGCGGAAAATGAAGTCCACCGCCATCCTCGTCAACATCTCCCGCGGCCCGGTTGTGGACACCGACGCCATCGTCCAGGCCCTTCGTGAAGGGTGGATCGGCGGGGCCGCTCTCGACGTCGTCGACCCCGAGCCTATCCCCGACGACCACCCCCTGATGTCCATGGACAACGTAACCCTTACCCCCCACATCGGCAGCGCATCCGTCCTCTCCCGGCGCGCCATGAGCATCATGGCCGCCCAGAACCTCGTCAACGGCCTGACCGGACAGCGCCTCGTCCACTGCGCCAACCCCGAGCTCTTCGACCGCCTCGGCCTCTGAATTTAGTGTCCTCATTTCGACGTCGGAATCTCTTTAACAAGCGCAAAGTCGCCAATTGACAACTTACTGTGCCCCTGCTACGGTGTAATTCAGTCGGCGCCGTATGGCAGGGCTGCTAGCAAAGCCCGGCGGGGTCACCCGGTCGACTGCTTTTAATTGAAATGCATATTCTCTATTTGGATGAGTCCGGCACTCACAGCGAGGCCAGCTATTTTGTGTTAGCTGGCCTCGCTGTGTTTGAACGAGAAATCCATTGGTTTACCCAAGACATGGAGAAACTTCAGCGTGATTATTTTCCAGGTGAGACGGAGCCTGTCTTTTTTCATGCCCGTCTCCTTAGAGTAACCCAGGAAAAATCCCTGCCTGAACCTTGGAATCAGCTTGATGGGAAACAGCGGCGGGAGCTTAAGGATAAAGTTTTCGGAATTATCAGAGAGCGGAGAGCGGTGCTTTTTGGCTGCGCCATAGAGAAGACTTATGCGGACTTGAGACAAGAAGATCCCTACGAGAGAGCCTTCGAGGACTTGGTCAGTCGTTTTGATCTATACCTAAGCCGCATGAATTACAGGGCGAGTGAGGAGAATAGGGAAGAGCAGAGGGGGCTGTTGGTTGTGGCTCAGTCCAGTTTCGAAAAGACTCTTTCCCTGCTGGCGCGCAGGTTGCAGCAATCTGGCACAAGGTGGCGTTCGATTCATAACATAACGGATATCCCCCTTTTTGCTCCTGCCAAAGACTCTAGATTGCTGCAATATGCTGACTTTTGCTCCAACGCCATATACGGCAGATATAACAGCAAATTGACCGGAGACTTTGACAAAATAGCGTCAAGTTTGACAGGGAAGGTGCGGTGATTCACGGTTTGTCGCACTTGACCACCGACTCCGAATGTCCTTGCATGGCCTGCCTGAGTCGACAAGGTAGACAACAAGGATTTCTGACGATATAGCCCCATCACCCCCGCTTGACACGCCCGCCTCGCCTGCCGTAACCTTTTCTGCAACAATCAAATACCCCAAAGGCTGAGAAGGGGAATAGTAAGCTTCCAGCAGGGCAACAAGCGAGCCGGGTTTGGTGAAAGCCGGCGCCCAGCGCAGAAGACTGAATGGACCCCGGAGCCGCAGGCCGATCCCAACGTCCGTCGACGATGGTCTAGGCCTCGCCGGTAAGGGCGCCGTTAAAGGCCCGCGGCACGGGACTGATTAGACTCCAGGTCCCCCCGCCGGTTGAGATTCCGGACATGGCTGTCTACGTAGAGCCAGCGCCGGACAAAGAAGGGTGGCAACACGATGCAGACTCGTCCCTCGATGGACGGGTCTTTTTGTTTGGAGCGCGATTATGTACTACCCCACTCTGGCACAGGTCAAGGCACGGGCGCGCGAGGGCAACCTCATCCCTGTCTACCGCTCGATCCACGCCGACCTCGAGACCCCCGTCTCCGCCTACCTCAAGGTCGCCCGCGGCCCCTACTCCTACCTCCTCGAGAGCGTCGAGGGCGGCGAGCGCCTGGGCCGCTACAGCTTCATCGGCACCAATCCCTACAAGATCATCACCTCCGGCCCCAACGAGCCCGCCGGTGAGATCGACCCTCTCCTTCCGGTGGAAGAGGAGATGTCGAAGCACAAGCTCGTCCCCGTCGATGGCCTCCCCGGCTTCCACGGCGGCGCGGTCGGCTACATCGCCTACGACGCCATCCGCTACTTCGAGCCACGCGTGCAGGCCGCCGCCGACGACCCCCAGGGCGTGCCCGAGTCGGTGTTCATGTTCAGCGACACCGTCCTCGTCTTCGACCACCTGCGCCACGACATCAAGGTCGTCTCCCACGCCCGCCTCGACGGAGACATCGACAAGGCCTACGCCGAAGCTATCGAGCGCATTGAAGAAATGGTCTCGCGCCTAGCGGGCCACCTTGAGCTGCCTGCGGAGTTCCAGCAGGGCGTCACAATGCCGCCCAGCTCCATTGAGTCCAATTTCACGCCTGACCGCTACTCCGACATCATCGACAAGTGCGTCGAGTATGTCTACGCCGGCGATATCATCCAGGTGGTCAACTCCCAGCGATTCTCCCGCCGGACTGGCGCGCACCCCTTCCAGATTTACCGCGCCCTCCGCAGCGTCAACCCCTCTCCCTATATGTACTACCTCGACCTCGACGGCTTCCAGATTGTCGGCGCCGCCATCGAGTCCGTGGTCAAGGTCGAGAACGGCGTTGCCTCCACCCACCCAATTGCAGGCACCCGCCCTCGCGGCGCAACCCCCGGCGAAGACGACGCCAACGAGGCCGAGCTCAAGGGCAGCGAGAAGCAGCGCGCCGAGCACGTGATGCTCCTCGACCTCGGCCGCAACGACATCGGCCGCGTCAGCGACCCCGGCACCGTCGAGGTCACGAAGATGCTGGAGGTCGAGCGCTTCTCCCACGTCATGCACCTCGTCTCCCACGTCGAAGGACACCTCCGCGAAGACCTCACCCCCTTCGACGCCCTGCGCTCCTGCTTCCCCGCCGGCACCGTCTCCGGCGCTCCCAAGATTCGCGCCATGGAGATAATCACCGAGGTCGAGGGCGAACGCCGCGGCCCCTACGGCGGCGCAGTCGGCTACTTCAGCTACTCAGGCGACATGGACACTGCCCTCGTCCTCCGCACCGGCGTCTACAAGGACGGCACCATGTACGTACAGGCCGGCGGCGGTATCGTCGCCGACAGCGTCGCCGAAGACGAGTACCAGGAGACTCGCCACAAGTCCAACGCCCTCATGCGCGCAATAGACCTGGCCGAGGAGGGGTTCAGGACCGTCTCCTCCCGTCCTACTCTACCTGCCGGGGCCACAAACGAAAGGAGCAGCTGAACATGCTGAAATCATTCTTCCATACCGGTTTCGTTGTCCGCGACATCGAGGAGTCCGTCCGCTTCTACTCCGAAATACTCGGAATGCGCATCGCCGGCCGCACCGAGCGCCAGGGCGAGTTCGTCGAGCAGGTGCTGGCCTTTCCCAACGCCCACATCAAGGGCGGCTTCGTCGACATGGGCGAGGGCCACCAGCTCGAGCTCATCCAGTACCTCGCACCGGACAGCGGCCCCAACACCCTCCAGCGCAACGACCTCGGCGCGGCCCACCTCGCCTTCTTCGTCGAGGACCTCGACCGCTTCTACGAAGACACCCGCGAGAAGGGCCTGCAGTACAACAACCCGCCAGCGCCAATGTTCGACGACAGCGGCAACCTCTCACGCAAGGCCTGCTACGCCCGCGACCCCGACGGCAACTGGCTCGAGTTCGTCGAACTCTTCTAACCAGATACTCAACGCCCCACTGGAATCCCCTCTCCTTTGATGGAGAGTGTCAGGCCTGTCCTGAGCCTGCCGAAGGGGTGAGGATGAAATCCTTATCTGCAAAGGACTCCAAAGCCCACCAGGAGCCGCCATGCTGCTGCTAATCGACAACTACGACAGCTTCACCTACAACCTCTATCAGTACCTTCGCGAGCTCGGTGCCGAGGTTGACACCCACCGCAACGACAAGATAACCGTCGACGAAATCGAGGATATGGCCCCCGACGGCATCGTCATCTCCCCAGGCCCCTGCACGCCCATGGAGGCCGGCGTCTCAAACGACGTCATCCGCCGTTTCGGCCCGCGCATTCCCACCCTCGGCGTCTGCCTCGGCCACCAGTGCGTCGGCTACGTCTACGGTGCCCGCGTCGACCGCGCCAGCGAGATCCGCCACGGCAAGACCTCAGTGATCCGGCACGACGGCGCGGGCGTGCTCAGCGGTCTGCCCAACCCCTTCGAGGCCATCCGCTACCACTCTCTCGTCGTCTACCCTGAAACGGTGCCCGACACTCTCGAAGTCACCGCCTACAGCGAAAACGGCCTCATAATGGGCATCCGCCACAAAGAGCACCCGGTCGAGGGCATCCAGTTCCACCCTGAGTCGATAATGACCCCAGACGGCAAGGCCCTCCTCCAGAACTACCTCAACCAGGTCGCCGCCCACATCAACGAGCAGCCCCAATGACCCCAAAGAAATCCTGCATCTTCTGGAGGACTGCCGGATGGTGCTACCTTTGAAGATGCCATCGAGAAGCTTATAGTTTTCTACAAGCTACGACGAAGCTTGGAGCTGCTTGTTAGAGGGAAGGCATCTCTCAAGAAGAAGCCCAGAGGCGGATTCGCCGGTTGCTGGGGTGATCCAGAAAACCTGAAGGGTGAGGAAACCGATATGACTATAAAGGATGAGATCGTTCGTCTGATGCAAGATCTCCCTGACGAGGCTACGGATGAGGACACGATTGACGAAGCGATGGACCGGCTTTACATCCTCCATAGAGTCCTTCGGGGAGATAAGCAAATTGCAGAGGGAAAGGGAATCTCTCAGGAAGAAGTGCGCCAGCGAATGATCGAATGGCGGAAATAATTTGGACCCCGGATGCGTTGGAAGATCTGCGCAGAATTGAATTTGATGCGTCGAGGTTCTCTGCTCATTACGGTTCTGTTATTGGAGACCGAATTCATGGGGCAGTACAACTCTTGTCCAGTTTTCCAGAAATGGGTCGCATGGTGCCAGGTTTTCGTTCTCGGGACATCCGAGAGTTGATTGTACGAAACCACTTGGTCAAATACAGGCTAGTTGGAGAGGAAGTAAGGATCTTGGAAGTAAGGGGCGGAGGACAACCCGCTACGGAATCAGACTTTCAATAGTTTTCTTCTTTTGCCTTCAATCAATCACATTCGGAGCAAAGAACCGTGGACATTCGTGAAGCAATAGACGCACTCGTCTCCGCCCGCTCGCTGACCATGGACGAGGCCGTCTCCGTCATGCGCCAGGTCATGCAGGGCGAGGCCACGCCCGCCCAGCTCGGCTCCTTCCTCACCGCCCTCCGCCTCAAAGGCGAGTCCATCGAGGAGATCGCCGGCATGGCCACCGTCATGCGTGAGTTCTCCCTCAAGGTCCGCGTCGAAGGCACGGTCGTCGATTCCGTCGGCACCGGCGGCGACGGCTCCGGCACCTTCAACATCTCCACAGCTGCCGCCCTCGTCGCCGCCGGCGCAGGCGTCCGCATCGCCAAGCACGGCAACCGCGCCGCCTCCGGTAGCTGCGGCGCAGCCGACGTCCTCGAGGCCCTCGGCGTCCGCATCGAGCTGCCTCCGGAGGGCGTTGAACGCTGCATCAACGAGGGCGGCATCGGCTTCATGTTCGCCCAGGCCTTCCACCCATCCATGCGCCACGCCGGCCCCGTTCGACGCGAAATCGGCATTCGCACCGTCTTCAACATCCTGGGGCCGCTGACCAACCCGGCAGCCGCCCAGCGCCAGCTCATCGGCGTCGCCTACCCCGAGCTGGGCGAGAAGGTCGCCGACGTCATGCGACTCCTTGGCTCCGAGCGCACCCTCGTCGTCCACGGCGCGGGCGGCCTCGACGAGATCGCCCTCGACGGCGACACCTCCGTCTGGGAACTCAACGGCGGCCAGGTGCAGTCCTGGACCTTCCGCCCCGACGACACCGGCCTCGGCCGCTGGAACATAGCCGACCTGCGCGGGGGCGATCCCGAGACCAACGCCGCCATCATGCGCCGCCTGCTCGACGGCGAGGGCAGCCCCATCCGCGACGCCGTCCTGCTCAACACCGCTGGCGTCCTTCTCGCTGCAGGCGCAGCCGCAACCATCCCCGAAGGCATCCAGCAGGCCGCCCAGTCCATCGACACCGGCGCCGCCCGCCACCGCCTCGAAGCCTTGGTGGAGCTCAGCAACGCGGAATAGATGTGAACGGACCGCTCATCAGGTTTACCTCCCACGCTCTCGATAGGCTCGGACAGGAAAGGGGTAGAGGATTTGACGTTGACGAACATCTTGCGGCAGAAATTCTGCTTCGGCCCGCCCAGTTACTCCCGGCACGGGATGGGCGGATGTTCGCGCAATCTCCCATAGACGAACGCCACCTTTTGAGGGTCCTGTTCGAGGAGGAGGACGAAGGATTCGTTATAATCACTGTATACGTCGGCTCCAGGCGGCAGTATGAAATTTAGGTACAGTTCCGAAGTCGATATCCTGATGGTGGACATATCGCCCGAGCCTTACGGCTATGGTGAAGACAACGAAGGGGTGATTGTCCATCACGGAAAGGATGGCAAGCCCTTGGGTCTGGAGATTTTAGACGGCAGATTGTTCGTGATGTTTGCCAACACCAGCCTGGCGACCGGACAGGAAGTGACCAACCCGGCGGTCCCCAAAGTTCCGTTCACCAAGGAACGTAATGTGCCCTTTCGAACAATTCCAAAGGGCAATGCCGACCTGCGATTCAAATACCATTCAAATAACGATACTCTCACCGTAAAATTAGGGGATGGGGATTCAGAATTTTGTCGTAGTAATCAAGACATTGCCGTCTACTATGACCGGAATGAACTCCCTGTGGCCCTGGAAATAGCTAATGGTCGCGAGTTTGTATTGGGAGCAATTGAGAGCATCCTGCTCCAAAAAGAGGTGACCGTTGCCTGATACCCCCAGCATCCTCGACAAGATCGTAGCCGCCAAACGCGAGGAGCTCGCCGACGCCCGGCGCTCCGCGCCCCTGGCCTCAGTGCAGCGCGCGGCCGCCGACCAGCCGCGCCCCCTCGACTTGGCCGCCGCCCTCAGCGCCAACGGCATCCGCCTCATCGCCGAGGTCAAGAAAGCGTCGCCCTCCCGTGGCCTGCTCTCCCCGGACTTCGACCCCGTCCGCCTCGCCAGGACCTACGTCGACAACGGCGCGGCCGCCGTCTCCTGCCTCACCGACCCGCGCTTCCAGGGCGAGCTCGCCCACCTGTCATCCATCAAGCAGTCCGGCGCGTCCGGCAGTGCCCCCGTCCTGCGCAAGGACTTCATCTTCGAGCCCTACCAGGTCTACGAGGCCCGTGCCGCCGGGGCTGATGCGATCCTGCTCATCGTCGCCATCCTGGAACCAACTCTCCTGCAGGAACTCCTGCACACCGCCCGTTCCCTCGACATGCAGTGCCTCGTCGAGGTTCACGACGAAGCCGAACTCGAGGCCGCGGTGTCCGCTGGCGCCGAAATCATCGGCATCAACAACCGCGACCTGCACACCTTTACCACCGACCTCGCCGTGTCTCAACGGCTGGCCCCACAGGTCCCCGGCGGGAAGGTGGTGGTCAGCGAGAGTGGCATCTTCACCCCTGATGACCTCCGCACGCTCACCCCGTCGGGCGTCAACGCCGTCCTTGTCGGTGAAGCCCTCGTAACCGCACCCGACATCGGCGCAAAGGTCCGCGAGCTCTCCGGACAGCCCGAGCCCGCTGCCCAGCCGCAGGCGCAGGCATGATACGCGTCAAGATCTGCGGCCTGGGGACTCCCGCCGATGCCCTCGCCGCCGCCGAGGCCGGCGCGGACTACGTCGGCATGGTCTTCGTCCCCGAACGCCACCGCCGTATCACCCCTGAGGACGCAAAGGAAATCGTCGACGCCGTGCGTTCCCTGGACGGTCCCGTCCCTCAGATGGTGGGCCTCTTCGCCGACCAACCCCTTGAGGAAGTCAACGAAATCGTCGCTCATTGCAACCTGGACGCCGTTCAGCTCTGCGGGCAAGAGAACGTCGACTACGCCGCTGGCGTCGACTGCCAGGTCATCAAGGTGGTCCACGTCCCGGCCTCCTACCGGGCCCCCGACGACGTCCCGCAACTCGCCGACCGTGTCCGCGAATACACCGACGCCGGCTGCCTCGTGACCCTCGACCGCCTCGTCGAGGGCATTCAGGGCGGCACCGGCCAGAGCTTCAACTCCGACGTGGCGGCTTCCCTCTCCAGGCGCGGGGTATCCTTCCTGCTCGCTGGCGGACTCACTCCGAAGAACGTCGGCCGTACCATCAGCATTGTGCGCCCTTGGGGCGTCGACGTATCCAGCGGCGTCGAAACCATCGGCAAGAAGGACCGGCGCAAGATCCACCGCTTCGTCGAAAACGCCCGCCACGCCGACGCCGCCCTGACCGGCGGAGCCTGACGTCGCGACCTTTCAAATGCGCCAGTTGTATACGCCCCGATGCACCCACCGAATCACGCCTCAGCCGGGGCTCTGACTGAAAATTATTGACGGACAGATAAGTATGACCACCCAGCCCATGCCAGTCTTCCCAGACGAACACGGCCGCTTCGGCGACTTCGGCGGTAAGTTCATCCCCGAAACCCTCATGGCCGCAGTCGCCGAGCTCGAGGCGTCCTACAATCACGTCAAGGCCGACGAGGACTTCCAGGCCCGACTGAGCAACCTGCTCACCAACTACGCTGGCCGACCCACGCCGCTGTACTACGCCGAGAACCTCTCCCGACACCTCGGCGGTGCCAAGATATATCTGAAGCGCGAGGACCTCGCCCACACCGGCGCCCACAAGATAAACAACGCCCTCGGCCAGGCCCTACTCGCTCAGCACATGGGCAAGCAGCGCATAATCGCGGAGACCGGCGCGGGCCAGCACGGCGTTGCCGCCGCCACCGCCTGCGCCATGCTCGGCCTCCAGTGCATCGTCTACATGGGCGAGGAAGACATCCGCCGCCAGTCCCTCAACGTCTACCGCATGCGCCTGCTCGAGGCCGAGGTCATCAGCGTCGAGTCCGGCACCCGCACCCTCAAGGACGCCATAAACGAGGCCATCCGCGACTGGGTCACCAACGTCGAGACCACCCACTACCTCATCGGCAGTGTCGTCGGTCCCCACCCTTACCCGGTTATGGTCCGCGACTTCCAGTGCGTCATCGGCCGCGAGGCCCACGCCCAGATTCTTGCCTTCGAAGGCCGCCTCCCCGACTACATCATGGCCTGCGTGGGCGGTGGCAGCAACGCCATCGGCGCATTTCACCCCTTTGTCCCCGACGAAGACGTCCGACTCGTCGGCCTCGAAGCCGGCGGCCACGGCATCGACAGCGGCGAACACTCCGCCACTCTCACCGCCGGACGCCCCGGTGTCCTTCACGGATCGATGACCTACCTTCTGCAGGACGACGACGGCCAGGTGGCCCCGGCCCACAGCATCTCCGCCGGCCTCGACTACCCCGGCGTAGGCCCCGAGCACAGCTACCTCAAGGACTCAGGCCGCGCCGAATACCGTGAGGTCACCGACCCACAGGCCCTCGAGGGCTTCCACCTCCTCTGCCGCACCGAGGGCATCATCCCGGCCCTCGAGTCCGCTCACGCAATCTACGGCGCAGCTGAACTCGCCCCTCAGCTCTCCCGCGACAGCATCATAGTCGTCTGCCTCAGCGGTCGCGGCGACAAGGACATCGGCATCGTAGCCGAAGCCGAAAACATCGAGCTCTAGCACGAGCCGACAGCTGTCGCCCCTCGTCAGGCGAGGTTTACCGCTGGAAGCCCCGGCAGTACAATCAAACTATTCTCTTGGGAATAGACGCAAATGACCACCATCAACTCCTTGGACGACTTCCTTCGAGCCCTCGACGACAACCCGTCGTGGAAGGAGGCCGTGCGCGCCCGAATCCTGGGCGAGGAACTCCTGCAACTCCCAGCCCGCTTCGACGCCTTCGCCGGCGAGATGCACACCTTCGTAGGCGAGATGCACACCTTCGTAGGCGAGATGCACACCTTCGTGAAGGAACAGAAAGCCGTCAATACCGAACTACGGTCTGACATCGCAGAATTGAAGTCCTTCAACGAAACGCAGATGGCCTTTAACGGCGAGGTAAGAGCCGACATCGCAGAATTGAAGTCCTTCACCGAAAGCCAGAGGCTCTGGAACCGCAATGCCACGGCCCGTTTCGATAGGATGGAAGGAGACATTGGCGCCCTGAAGGGACACTACATCCGGACCGTAAGTGTCGAAGACGCTCCCGGAATAGCATCCGACATGGGCCTGCAGTACATTCGCACCCTGTCCAGGGACGAATTGAACCGGATGGTCGCGGGTTCTCTCCCCAGGGACGAGGCTCGCAGTTTCCGCAACGCCGATCTCGTAATGGAAGTAACCGACGAACAGGAAACAAGCTACATCGCCATGGAAATCTCCTACACCGCGGACAGGCGAGAGTCCGACCGCGTTATCCGGAACGCCGATATAATCACCCGCTTCACTGGCCTGCCCGCTCAACCCGTCATCGCCAGTGTCAGAAACGACCACGAAGTCGCCGAGTTGGTCGAGTCAGGTGCGGTCCACTGGCACCCCATCGAGGATCGGGGACCAAGCACGGAGTAAGCGCCTCCCTCCCTCCAAATCTGCTATATTCCCTCCCTACCAGGCACTACCTTCCCACACATCGCCAGCCCTCCCCGGCGCACAGGAGGCATCATGCACACAGGGCTGTTCCTGGAGTTTCCCGCCCTCGACGACGTCACTGACCAGCAGGCCTTCCAGCAGGGGTTCCAGATGGCCGAGGAAGCCGAGCGTCTCGGCGCAGAGTCCGTCTGGCTTGCCGAGTACCACTTCATCCCTTTCAGCGTGCTGTCGTCCCCCGTCATGGTGGCCACCGCCATCGCCGGCCGTACCGAGCGCATCCGCATCGGCCTCGGCGTGCTGCTGCTCCCCCTCGGCAACCCCATCCGAATCGCTGAGGAAATCGCCACCCTCGACCACATCTGCCAGGGACGCCTCGACTTCGGCGTCGGACGCGGCACCTTCCCCGAGCACCACGACGCCTTCCTGTCCCCATACCCCGAGAGCCGCGGCCGCTTCGAGGAATACCTCGAGATCATCCTCAAGGCGTGGACCACCGAGCAGTTTTCCTTCGAGGGCGAACATTACAAGTGTCACGACCTCGCGGTGCGCCCCAAACCATATCAGAAGCCCCATCCGCCGCTGCGCATCGGCGTCACCTCCGCCGAGACCTTCCCCATCATCGGGCGCATGGGATACCCGCTGTTCGTTAACCCGTCCCGCGTCTTCGCCCTCGACGACCTCGCCGAGCACGTCAAGGCCTACCGCAAGGCATGGCAGGAAGCCGGCCACCCCGGCGAGGGCAGCATCGGCATCCGTCTACCCGTCTACGTCGCAGACACCGTGGAGAAGGCCTACGAAGAACCCCGAGAGAGCATGACCACCCAGATGACGGGATTGAGCCAGCGCGTCGCCGCCAGCGCTGACCGCGTGGGCACCACCGGCAACTGGCAGGCCGAGTCTGACCTCATCGCCCGCATGGACTACGACGACTGGCTCCGCGACAAGGTGGTCGTCGGCACCCCAGAGTCCGTGCTCGACCGCCTGCTGCAGTTGACGGAAAACCTGCAGCTCTCCCACATCGTATTCGAGCACAACTCCGGCCGCCGCATCCCCCACGACCTCCAGATGAAGTCCGTCCGCCTCCTCATGGACAAGGTCGTCCCCCACCTCCCCTGACCCCTCAGCAAGAGCCCCTAACAAGCTAATTCAACCTCAATCGTCAATGATGCAGGTAACAACTTCAAAATAGCATAACAACCAATTAACGACACTTGACACTTTACAAAATTTCAAGCACGGTAGTAGGTTTGCAATGCACTACCACCATTAGAAGTCACAAAATTCGTATTGCACTAACGACTTTTACAGGGGAACGCCATGCAAGCAAGAATTAAACCAGACCTGTGGTACAGGCAGCCTGGCCACCTTAAGATTGAGTTAAAGCGCGGAGAGGTCCAAATCACGCCACTGGGAAATGACGCGGAAATCATCAAGGTGATAAACGGCAACCGTTTCCAAGCACTTGTCCCGACGACTTCCTTGGGAGAGGACATGAGATATGTTCCCGCTATGATAGCGGGAAGGACCGAGGACAAGGTCATACTCTTCTTGCCAACTAGTAACGACGGCAGACCCACTTGGGAAATCAATAAAGCAGACCTTGAAAGTATCTTGGTCTCGTAATTCAGTAGACCACCCCAAGAGTGCTGCTGAGAAGGATCTGAGGATGCTTTTATCAGACGGAGAGATTCTACTAGCCCAAAATAATGGCGAGTTAAAAATTGATCCTTTTCCTCTCAGCAGCAGTCTTCAACCAGCTTCCATCGATCTGAGGCTCCACTCTGAAATTCGGGTTCAGAAAAAAGGAACTGCCGGAATCACTCTTGATCCCACGGAGTTGGACGTTAACAGTTACATCAGGGACTATACCGAAGAAGTAGCTATTTCTCCGGAAGGTTACACCCTGAACCCTGGCTCGTTCATTATCGGTAGGACCGTGGAAACAGTCGGTCTCGGTAACCGCCTTTCCGGCAGGGTCGAAGGCAGGAGTCGCTTGGCTCGCTTAGGAATTGGTGTTCATATCACCGCGCCTAAGATAGATCCAGGCTTCTACAACCAAATTACCCTTGAGATATTTCACCTCGGAAATACCAGCGTAAAGCTGAGGAATGAAATGATCATTTGCACACTGTTGATTGAGCGGCTTGGTCATCCGGCAGGAGAGGGCTACCACGGAATGTTTCAAGGCTCCTGAGAAGCCCCCTGTGATATAATTTCACGAACATTATCGATTTTCGTAACGCATCCTGCTGGAGGGCAGTAATGGACTTGGGACTCAAGGATAAGGTCGCAATCATCACCGGCGGCAGCGACGGCATCGGCAAGGCTGCAGCCCAGAGCATGGCCCAGGAAGGGGCCTCCGTTGTCATCGTCGCCCGCCGCCCTGACGTGCTCGAGGAAGCGGTCCTGGACATCAAGGCCGCCACCGAAGGGCAGGTGCTCCCCATCTCCGCCGACGTCACCGACCCAGACAGCGCCCGCAGCATCGTGCAAAACACCCTCAACCAGTTCGGGCGGCTCGACATTCTCGTTAACAACGCCGGCACGTCCATGGCCAAGCCTTTCGAAGACGTGTCCAAGGAAGACTGGGAATACGACTTCGACCTGAAGGTCTGGGGCGCAGTCAGGCTTATCCAGGAGTCCATCCCCGAGATGCGCAAGGTCGGCGGGGGTCGCATCATCAACGTCACCAACCTCGGCGGCCGCACTCCCGGCCCCGCATCCATGCCTACCTCTATTTCCCGCGCCGCCGGCATCGCCATCACAAAGGGCCTGTCCAAGGACTTGGCCAAGGACAACATCCTCGTCTCCACCGTGTGCATCGGCCTCATCAAGAGCGGCCAGCACCAGAAGCGCTACGACGCCCGCATCCAGGACAACCCCGACCTGTCCGTCGACGCGTTTTATGACCAGCTCGCCGCCGGGCGCTCGGTGCCCCTCGGCCGCGTCGGCGAACCCGAAGAGGCCGGCGACGTCATCGCCTTCCTCGCCTCCGAGCGTGCCAGCTACCTGACTGGCATCGCGGTCAACCTCGACGGAGGAGCCTCCGCCGTCGTCTAACCACCCTTCGCTCGCTCGCAATGCGGAGGGGATTCGGACTGCCGAACAGTCGCTTCGGACTAACCATATGACCACGCCCATCGACAATCACGCTGAAATCGCCGACTACGAAGGCCAGGCCCGTGAGTTCTTGGCCAACAGTTGGGACTACTTGGCTGCCGGCAACCTGCACCAGGCGTCTGAAAAGGGCTGGGGTGCCGCCGCGCACATGGCAAAGGCTGTTGCCACAGCCCAGGGTTGGCGATATGAGACCCACGCCGACTTCAGCGAAGTAATGTTCCAGGCCAGTCAGTTGGCGAACAGCCCTCGCATTCGCCATATCCGAAGTGTTGCCAACGAGCTGCATCATAACTACTACAGGCGCAAGAGGCACTTGAACGCCGACGCCATCCGTGCAGATTTGGAAGATATCGCCGAGTTGCTGGAAACCCTGCATCCACTCATCGGCTTGGCTCGCTGACGCGCGGTGGCATTGCGTCTTGACTGTCGGCATTGTGAAACTCGAGACCATGGGCGAATCCTTTTGATCCCGAACACCTTCCCCGTCATTCCAAACCCACGGGAATGGCGGGCGTTTTAATCTCCGGAGGACAAGCGTGACCGCTTCATATCTCAATGAACTACAGCCCAGCGCGCGGCTGCTACTCGGCCCCGGACCCAGCTCCGTTCATCCCCGCGTGCTCCAGGCCATGACCATTCCCGTCATCGGCCATCTCGACCCCGACTTCTTCCAGGTCATGAACGACATCGGAGACATGCTTCGTGAGGTCTATAACACCTCCAACGTCATGACCATGCCCGTCTCCGCCACCGGAACCGGCGCAATGGAGACCGCCTGCGCCAACATCCTCGAGCCGGGCGACACCATGGTCGTCTGCCGCAACGGCTACTTCGGCATCCGCCTCGGCAACATCGCCGAGCGGTGCGGCGCGCGAGTCTTCGAGGTCGACACCCCCTGGGGCCGTCCCGTCGACCCCCAGGCCTTGGAGGATGAACTATCCCGCCACTCCCGGGTCAAGGCCGTCGGCATCGTCCACGCCGAGACCTCCACCGGCGTGCTCACGCCCCTGCCCGAACTCCTCGACGTCGTCCGCCGCCACGGCGCGATCTCCATCATCGACGCCGTCACCTCCCTCGGCGGCCACGACATGCGCGTCGACGAATGGGGCATCGACGTCTGCTACAGCGGCACACAGAAGTGCCTCGGAGCCCCTCCGGGACTCGCTCCTATCACACTGAGCGAAGAGGCAATGCAGGTCGTCAAGACCCGCGAGACCCCGGTGCAGAGCTTCTACTTCAACCTGCAGGACCTGGAGAGCTACTGGGGCCAGAGCCGCAGCTATCACCATACCGCTCCCATCTCGATGACCTACGCCCTCCGCGAGGCCCTGCGGATGATGATGGAGGAGGGCATCGAGAACCGCATCGAGCGCCACGCCCGCGCCGCCTCCGCCCTTCGAGCCGGGCTTGAGGCTCTCGGCCTCGAGCTGCTGGCTGACCCAGAGTACCGCCTCAACCCGCTTACCACCGTCCGCATCCCCGACGGCATCGACGACGCCACCGTGCGCGGCTCGTTGCTGCGGGACTACGACATCGAGATCGGCGGCGGACTCGGCGAGTTCCGTGGCAAGGCATGGCGCATTGGTCTGATGGGCGACTCCGCCCGCGACCGTAACGTGCTCGCCCTGTTGTCGGCCCTCGAATCGATCCTTAATGCAAACGGTTACGAGGTCGGCTACGGTTCGAGTCTCTCAGCAGCCCAAAAGGCCCTCGTCGCCTTTGCTGGCGCGCTCCGATAGCCTGTGCCTCTTCCAGATCCGTCTGCAGAAGCCTCGGCCCGCGCCGGATATTGAGCCGGTTTGCGATCTCCTCGGCTGCCGGGACCGGGTCCTGTCCTTCCATACGGTACGCTTCGTCCAGCAGGTCAACCACGTGGCGTACCGGCGTCTCCCGTCCGGCATCCCTGAGTCCCTGCTCAAGCTGAAGCATGCATCCCGGGTTGGCCGTGATGACCTCGTGCGCGCGGGTGATTGCGATGTTTTCCAGCTTCCGGCTCAAAATGCGGCGCGAAAGAACGGGCTGCACTGCCGAATAGACGCCGGCCCCTCCGCAGCACATGGATGAGTTCTCCATTTCCGCCAACGTAACGCCGGGGATGCCTCTCAGTATCGCCCGCGGTGCTCCCGAAATCCGCTGCGCGTGGACGAGGTGACAGGGATCCTGGTAGGTCACCGTCCTCTCGAGATTGGCGACGGGCGGGCGGAAAGGCAGTGCGGCCAGAAATTCAGTGATGTCCTGCGTCTTCTCGCTGGCCTCCCTTGCCTTCTCCGCATACACCGGGTCGTCCTTCAGCAGGTGTTCATACTCCTTCATCGTCGAACCGCATCCGGCAGAGCAGGTGACGATGAGTTCCGCACCGCTTGACAGAAGGGAGTCTATGTTTCGCCGGGCCATGGCCCGTCCCGTTTCCATGTCGCCCGCATGCAGATTCAGCGCGCCACAGCATCCCTGGCCCTTGGGCACCGACACCTCGCAGCCGTTGCGGGTCAGTGTCCGCACCGCCGCCTCCATGGTGGGGCCCTGCATCAGTGGCATAACGCAGCCCGACAGCAGTGCTACCCGCACGGTTGGTTCCCCTTCCTGGGGCAAATGCGGTCGCCCCGATGGGCCAAAGAACCGGTTGCTCATCTTCGGCAGCTGCGACTCCATTTGCCTCAAAGCCGAAGGAAAGAAGCGAAACCCAGCAACCTTGCGAAACAGCGACTGGACCCGCAACTGCTGGTAAACCCGCAGCAGGCGCGCCCCCGTCCGCATCAGTCCCGGGCGCGGCAGCGCGGCCCGCAGGAACCAGCGCGTCATCCGCTTCATCCCGGGAGATTGCCGCTGATGAAAGCGTATCTGCGCCCGTGTCCGCTCCATCATACGTCCGTACGGTACACCGGAAGGGCACACGGCCTCGCACGCCCGGCAGTTCAGGCACGCCTCCCAATGCGACACGATGCGATCGCTGATTTCCACTCGCCCTTCGTTTACCGCCTTCATCAGGGCGATGCGTCCCCGCGGAGACTCCATCTCCAGTCCCGTTACCGTGTAGGTGGGACAGGAGCTCAGGCACAGTCCACAGTGAACGCACCGGTACATATCACCCTCTGCCGGAGCGTCGGGGCCAGAGAATCCAGCCATCATCGCCGCAAACGGGTTGGCAGGAGGCGACTCAGGCGGAGGACTTTCAGACGTGGTCATCAGTCAGCGCCTTTCCGTATTATTCAAGTGTTATGGCAATAACATAATATACCCCCTCCGTACCAGGAGAGGGTTCGGATGCACAGAGCCTTTTCAAATTCACTCCAGCACCCTGTCATTTCGAGCATAAGCCTGTCATTTTGAGCGCCGTCGCAGATCCTCGACGCAGTAGGAACGAAGAATCCCAATTCCGTAAGGGACACCCTTCGTTCCGCTCAAATACCGTGTTTGCGGTCAAGGGCAACAGGCTAACACCGAAAGACTTTGAAATGGTCCTGTCGGATGTCGCTTTCCAGTGATTCGCCCGACTCGGCAGCTGCCTGTCGTCACAGCCTCCCCAGGAATCTGCCGCGATTGAGCAGCCGCTGCGGGTCGAATTGTTCCTTGATCCGGTTCATAATCGCCATGCTTCCCGGCTCTTCCCCCCACACATCCAGGCCCACCTTAATGGACGGATGACAGACCTCAATAATCGCGGTGCCTCCGTGTCTCTGTGCCGCCCGGCGGGTCTCGGCTACGGCTTGAAGCACTCCGTCGTCGTCCGACTCTCCCCAGAAGAACACTCGGACCGTTCCAAATCCGGGGTCTGCCAGCACTTCCGACGGCGTCTCCAGCAAGCCGATGCGAAGGCAGGTCTCCGCCAGAGAGGGGACCAGCCGTCGGGGTGCGGAAAGCTTCACCGCCAGCGTGGGAACGAAGTCGTTACTCCAGCCCAGGTCAGTCGCCCACCGCCTTGCCGCCAGCGCACCGTCACTCTCAGCTCTGGCCACGCCATTGGCCCCCGCTTCCATCATCATGGCCCCGGTTTCCTCCACACGACGCGCCACTGCCCCGGCCCGTCCGGAAAAGAAACACAACCCCAAACCACCCATCCGCTCTCCTAGGTCCTGGCTCAGCGACAACCTCTGCTGGCTCGAGAGCAGGTGTCGCGCCAGTCCCTGCGTCACCGCCAGGTAGCTCATAGGACCCGCCGGGCTCCCGAGGGCAGCGCGTCCGGCCGTCGTTGCGTCCTCCATGGTCGGGAACGGCACCGCCAGCAGGCATTCCTCCGGTTGCAGTGGCGAAACCTTGAACGACGCCTCGGTAATGACCCCAAGCGTCCCCATAGATCCGGTGTACAACTTGTTCAGATCATATCCCGTGACATTTTTTACCACCCGGCCTCCGGCCTTGGTGGCCGTGCCGTCTGCACCCACCACACCGATGCCGATCAGCCAGTCCCGCGGTGGCCCGTAGGCGTGGGCCATTGCCCCGACGCTTCCGGTGGATAACGTACCTCCGACGGTGGCATTCTCCGGATCCGGCGATTCCAGAGGAACGAACTGTCGAGCTGATCCCAGCTCCCGTTGCAGGTCGGCCAGTGTGATTCCGGCCTCCACCGTGACCGTCATGTCGCCAGGCTGATAGTCGACGACGCGATTGAGGCGGGAGAGGTCCAGCACAAGCCCCACGGCGTCCGGCGGATTCCCCAGCACCATCTTGGTGCCGCCGCCCCTCGGAAACACGGTGACACCACTCTCCGAAGCCCAGCGCAGCACGTCCTCCACCTGCCCCCGGTCCTCCGGGACCACCACCCCCATGGGCGAGAGCCCGTCGATAGCGTACTGGGCGTGCAGCACCCCCGGCAACAGCGTCCGGTAGGGAACAATCTGGCTCAACCCGTCGGCATTGGATGTCGTCATCCGCGCCGGGCCTACTAACTCACCACTACCAGCGTAACGTTCAACTCCTGGGCCAGCCCCTGTCGCACCATGTCGGCATTCACACAGATAACGGCCGGCTGAGCCGCTTGCCCGGTGGCCTTACGGACAATCTCCGACCTCTCCGCCGCTCTTCTAATGTCGCTGTCCCCCGCCGTTCTCGATGCTTCGACAACTACAAAAACGGTGGACTGATCCTCCGGATTACGCCCTCGAATGATGAAGTCTACCCGGACAGCCTGACCTCTTTCCCACCCAGTGATGTCTCCCCTCGCCTCTGCGGCATCCAGCAAATCAAAGTACGCTGCATTGTTCCCGGCCAACGATCCCTTCAGAAGGCGAACTGCCCTCAGTCCCAGTCGCTGGCCCAAGACGCTGTCAACGTTTCTCCCAATTGTTATCTCGTAGACATCCCCTCGCAAATTTCCAAAATCACCATGCAACTGGGAAACGTCGTCCTGCAACTGGGAAACGTCGCCCTGTAACTGGGAAACTGCACCTTCCAGCCGCGCCTGCCCTTCCTTCAACTCCGTCACATCACCCTCCAGCCGCGCCTGTCCGACTTTGAGTTCGGCCACGTCGCTCTTCAACTCCGTCACATCCCCTTCCAGCCGGTCGAACCTCTTGTTGGCGGCCTCCGAGAATTCCGCAAGCCTCTGCGGAAGCTCGAGCACCTCCTTGCTCAGCAGCGCGCTCCGCAGTGCCTCGCCCCACTCGGGCTGCTCCCGAATGATGCGCAATATGTCGACGAAATCGTTAACCGTGGTCATATCTTTCCGGTGTCCCGTCTATAATTCCGATTTGCCTTGACCAATATCTTTCAGTACATCTTCATTGAAATATCTATACAACTTGGCGTCTTCCAGACTGGCGCGATCAAGGCTGACTCCTACCTCCAGGGCGAGGAGCCGGAACGAATTATTGCTGAGGAACGCCCCGATAACCGCCGGAATGGTCCGCTCTCCCGTAATCCGCCGCATGATTTCCCCTCTGGTGGCCGCCCTGATTATATGGTGAGCTTCAACAGTGAGAGCTATGTCAACTGCAGCATAGACCACTGCCCCATTCTCCCGGTCTTCACCCCTCACTATAGTATGGATCCCCCAGACTTCGTCCCACTCCTCTTGGTTAATGATCCCTCGATCCCTTGCATCAAACAGGAGATCCTCGAACTTCTCGTCGTAACCTTGATATCCATCACCCCTGCAAATGACGGGGTGACGAAGATTCCCTACATAGCGCGGCCGATATCGCCCGATTCTATCCCGATAAGTTCTCCCTACTAATACCGATAATGAAGGCGGTTCATACTTCTCTACGGTCATTTCATCCCGCTATTCTGCTCGACCCTTCAAACTTACCTTCCGCCCCCCTACGCGTACATCCCCGGCGCCGGACGGTGCGCCTCCGCGTGGTGCCGGTGCCCGTCGGGGAAGATCTTGCCCGGGTTGATGTTGTTCCGTGGCGCGAACGCTTCCCGCACCTTCCGCATCACCGCCATGTCCTCTTCGGTATACACCAGGGGCATCTGCTCCTTCTTCTCCAGACCAACGCCGTGCTCGCCCGTCAGCGTTCCCCCGGCGGCCACGCACACCTCCAGCACCTCCGCGCCGGCCACCGTGATGCGTTCTAGCGCCCCGGGTTGACGCTCGTCGAAGAGCAGACACGGGTGCAGGTTGCCGTCCCCCGCGTGGAACACGTTGGCGATCTCGATGCCGTGCTTCCGGCCCACCTCCGCCACCTGCCGCAACACCAGCGCCAGCTGCGTCCGTGGCACAACCCCGTCCACCAGGTAGTAGTTGGGCGCAAGACTCCCCAGCGCCCCCAGAGCTCCCTTGCGTCCCTTCCAGAGCTGCTCCCGTTCCGAGGCTTCTGCGGCGGCCTTCACCTGCGCTGCTCCGGTGTCCCACAGCGCCGCCTCCACCTCCAGCCCGATCTCGTCCACTTCGTCGGTCAGCCCTTCCAGCTCGATCAGCAGCACCGCTCCGGCGTCATCGGGATACCCCGCATCCGACACATTCTGCACCGCCCGTATGCTCAGCGCGTCGATCATCTCCAGCGCCGCCGGCACGATTCCGTGCCCGATCACCGCCGACACTGCCGTGCACGCCGAATCCACATCCGGGAAGATACCCACGAACGTCTTCACCGACTCCGGCACCGGCAGCAGCCGCACCATGATCCGCGTCGCTATGCCGAACGTCCCTTCCGATCCGGTGAACACCCCCCGCAGGTCGTATCCCGGCGTCTCTCGCGCCAGGCTGCCCAGGTGCGTCACCGTCCCATCCTCCAGCACCACCTCCATCCCCAGCACGTGGTTGGTGGTCGTGCCGTAGGCCAGGCAGTGCGGACCGCCCGCGTTCTCGGCGATGTTGCCCCCCAGGCTGCACGCTCGCTGGCTCGAAGGGTCCGGAGCGTACCGCAGCCCGTGCTTCCTGACGTGGGTGTCCAGGTCCAGGTTGATGACCCCCGGCTCCACCACGGCGTGGCGGTTCTCCCGATCAACCTCGAGGATCCGGTTCATCCGCGTGAACGCGATCTGTATGCCGTCGGGATGCGAGATCGCCCCGCCGCTCAGACCCGTGCCCGAGCCGCGACCCACGACGGGCACGCCCGCCTCGTAGCACAGGGTCATCACCCGGCTGACCTCGTGAACATTCAGCGGAAACACCACCGCCCGTGGCATCCCCCGGTCGATGGAACCGTCGTACTCGAACACCAGCAGGTCGTCAGGATGAAACACCACGTTCTGCGCGCCCACGATCTGCTGCAGCCGGTTCAGGAACTCCCTCGGCCCGAAGGCCGCCATGGCACTGCCCACCGACGGTTCGCTGTAATCAAGAGAAGTCAAAACGCCCCCGCTAAAAAAGCCTGCTTATCCCATTCTATCCCAGATTCGGATAATAGCCCCACGCCACAAATACAGCAACCACAGCCCCGACGATGGAGAATAAAAGATCGGAGAACAAAAAATCCCCTCTCCTTTTGGGAGAGGGTTAGCCCTGTCGAGACCCTGCCGAAGGAGCAAGGGCGTCCCATCACAACGGGCAGGGCCGCAGCCCACTACGCTTGGCGTACCCTACTCCACCACGTAGTCGCGCTCTTCCAACTCGTACCAGTAGATGTCGCCGGAATCCACCAGCTCCGCAACCTCGTTGACGTTCCTCACGCTGGCGACGACAGGGATGGCGGGATGCCCGGTAAACTCTGTCAACAGCCGCGCGTTTCGCCGCGCCCGGTCCGAGTCCCGTACGTCCCCCGTGAACGACGCTTCCAGGGCGATGAACACGGTGCCTGAGTCATCCCGCGCTTCCACCACCAGGTCAGCCCGCCTAAAACTGCGGATTTCGCCCATAGTTAAGTCTCGTCCGTCCGACCTCGCTAGTCGAGCCAAGTCTCCCTCGGAGAGCGTCCTCACATACTCCAGGCCCATTTCCATTGGGAGGCTCTCCTCAGACCTCTCTACCGACCAGCGGGCGAGTGCTCCCTTGATCGTCGACATGTCCCTCTCTTGCCGGTCCATCCTCGCCTCGATTCTCGTTTGACCGGCGTTCAGGCCGGACACATGGGACTCCAAGCGGTCCATTCGAGCTTCCGTCCGCTCGTTGAACCCCATCTGCTGCACCACAAAAGCATCAAACCGCACCGGCAGCTGCAGCAACTCTTCCCCCAGGATCAACGCGCGCACCGCCACCATCCACTCCGGGTTCTCCCGCAGCGCCCGCAAAAAGTCCTCCTGGCTATTGATCGTCGTCATTGCCCCCAACCCACCACCCGACGCCGCGGCGGCTCAAACCCGCCCGCCTCGCGCTCAGATGCTGTCGTATGTTTCGGCTTGCTCGTCATCGCAGTCTTTCCATTATTGCTTTACTGATTATACGCCAACTGCGAATTAGGCTCGCGGCAACGCTACGCCTCTATTGAGCAACCTCGCCACAAGAGCCTCACTTCTTCTTGAGAAGCCCCAAAGTACTGAATGTTTGGCGGACTATGCGGGTCGCAACGGGCTTCATCAAGTTGTTCTTGTGTGAGCTTATGAACAGCCAGTGTTTCGTCGAAGGCAGACCATGTCAAAACTAGGTCCGCGTTAGATAGGTTCGCATCCTTTAGGATGGCATCTGAGAAATTTACGTCCTGTAACCTGGTTGCGGAAAGGTCTGCTGTAAGTAAGGTAGCCTGGCTAAAATTCGCCTCAACAACGTAGGCCCAAGAAAGATCCGCATTATACAACATCGATTCTGTGAAATTAGTCCCCCATAGCCTTGCTCGTGACAAATTTGTCCCCATAAGAGATGCGCGGGACACATCGGCCCCAGACAAAAATGCTCCGTGCAATTGAGCATCGTCCATCGAAGAATGAGATAAATTAGCTCCCCGGAGATTTGCGCTGTCCAATTTGTAGCCATCCAAAAACGCAGCCCTTAAGTCCGAGAAACTGAAATCTAATCTGAAACTACTGTCCAGGTTTTCGAGATTGACCCCACTTTCACCTCGGTTTCCTAAGACATTCATCACCGCTTGTACATCTTCTCGAATTCTGTGAACCTCGGTTTCTCCCACATGACCCTTGCCTTGGCTTTCATCTTCGCCCGGAGGGTTTCTCACGAACGAGCAGAGAAGCCGCATTATCTGAATGTGATACTGCTCTGGATGTTCCTCCGCTAATCTCTGGAGTGCATAGATCCCCGCCATTCGGACAGTCAGAACTTCACTACCAAGCATCTCCGCCCCGCGTTGATAACGCTCATTGAGCAGACCTCGGTAAGCGGTGTCAGCTTGCTCTTGGGACGTCTCCGCCTGCCGCCGCGCCGTCGCCGACTGCCGCTCAGCCACCCACCCGCGCCATGCTGCGAACACTATCGCGAGCCCACCAGCGACCAGCAGTCCCATATTCCGCAGCGTAGTGCTTGCAGTATTTTCCGGGCTGCTGCCATGCAGCCAGTCCCACTGCCACACCGTGAATCCCGCGCCCGCTGCAACGACCACAACCGCAGCCACTACTGCCGCTCCAAACGAGTGCATATCGAAGAACTCCCGTGCACGCCCCAGCCACTTCCGTATCTCGATCAGCTCGACACTCTCCTTCACAGCCTGTTCACCCTATTTTACCCCCGCTTGGCCTGCCTGAATGACCGCCCCTGACACCCGCCCCTTGCCACCCCCGATGACGCCTCTCTAGCATGGTTCTATGGGGTCCAGACAATCCTCGCGGCTCGCCTCCCAGGAAAACAATCGCCCGGCGGCTGACCGACCCTGCAACGCCACCGTCACAAGCACCGGCCCACGCCCCAGGACAACCGAAACTACCGTCTTTTACCCGAATATCAAAAAATTCCAGCCCAGGAGCCTGCAACATGTCCTTCTCCGTCTTCCGCCGCAGCTAGCACCGGCCCGAGCCCTCCAGGTCAGCACAAAACTACCGGAAACTACCGCCTTTTACCCGAATATCAAAAAATTTTCGCCCAGGAGCCTGCAACATGTCCTTCTCCACCCTCCGCCGTCAGGTCGACGCCCTATTGCTCAAATACGCTACCAAAGTCCAGATCTACCGCCTCTGTCCCCACGCCCTCGATCTCTGCGACGAGATGACCGAGGCCGTTACCGGACCTATTACCACTCCGCCCAAGTCCGTCCCCAAGTCCGTCATGGCATGGGCCTCCGACTTCTTCCGGCGTTTGCGGGAACACGGCTTACGGCTATGGGACTTCATACCCCTCGCCGACTACCTCGATGAATGCCTCCAACGGCGCGTGCTGCCCCAGGTCAACAATGTCCTGCGCAGCATCCTGCCGAAGGCCGCCGCAAAAGGCCTCATCCCCCGGTACATTGGGGAACCAGTCCCCTTCCCTGAAAGGCCGCCCGCCAACTGAATCGGCGCGGCAACCTTTCATTATGAGCGCAGTCGCGGATCCTCAACGCAGTTGGGGCGAAGAATCTCCATCCTTGCGGTGCGACCCTTCGGTACGCTCGGCGCCCCAAGAATCGACTCTTGTCAATCGCCCAGACAGCCAACCGCGCCATCGACCCCGCAACCCCTCATTAGCCCCAACTGAGACAAAATAAGACACTTTGGGAGACAATTCGCCTTTTCTACCCCAAAATCCCGTCCAACCCGTCCATCTAAGCCACCCATCAGCGAAATCCCAAAATCAAACAAATCACAGTTCAGACAAACCCCATCCCGTCCATCAACGTAAGCCCCTCATCAGCGAAATCCCAAAATCAAACAAATCACAGTTCAGACAATCCCATCCCATCCATCAACGTAAGCCACCCATCAGCGAAATCCCAAAATCAAACAAATCACGGTTCAGACAAATCCCCCCGCCGCTTCGCCCGAATTGGTATACTGTTGCCGGTTTTCGCACACCCTCTCTGTACACAGCGGAGGAACAGCCTTGCAGTTCAACATCGCAGTAATGGGCGGCGACGGCATCGGCCCCGAGGTCACCGACCAGGGCGTACGCGCCCTCGAGGCCGCCGGCCGCGCCTTCGGCCACTCCTTCAACCTCTCCTACGGCGACATCGGCGGCATCTCCATCGACAAGCACGGCATCCCCTTTACCGACGACGTGCGCGCCATGTCCGGCGGCAACGACGCCGTCCTCTTCGGCGCAGTCGGCGGCCCCAAGTGGGACGACCCCAACGCCACCGTGCGACCCGAGCAGGGCCTGCTCGACATCCGCGCCCACATGGGCGTCTTCGCCAACATCCGGCCCGTCAAGGTCTACCCCTGGCTCGCCGACGCCAGCCCCCTGAAATCCAGCGTCCTCGAGGGTGTCGACATGGTCGTCGTCCGAGAGCTCACCGGCGGCCTGTATTACGCCGAGCCCCGCGGACGCCATCAGACCCCCGGCGGCATCATCGCCGAGGACACCATGCGCTACACCGAGGGCGAGATAGAGCGCGTACTCCGTGTGGGCTTCGAGCTCGCCCGAGGCCGCCGCAAGAAGCTCACCTCCGTCGACAAGGCCAACGTCCTCGAGTGCTCCCGCCTCTGGCGCACCGTCGCCACCCGTCTCGGCGAGGCGTACCCCGACATCGAGCTTGAACATGTGCTCGTCGACGCCTGCGCCATGCAGCTAATCTCCAACCCTTCCCGCTTCGACGTAATCGTCGCCGAGAACACTTTCGGCGACATCCTCACCGACGAGGCCTCGGTCCTGGCCGCGTCCATGGGCCTGCTGCCCTCCGCCAGCCTCGCCGGCGTCCCCGTCGACGGCCAGCCCTCCATCGGTATGTACGAGCCCATCCACGGGACGGCTCCTGACATTGCCGGCCGGGGCATCGCCAACCCAATCGGCTCCATCCTCAGCATGGCAATGATGCTCCGATACTCCCTCGGCCTGACCGAAGAGGCCTCCGCCGTGGAGCGTGCCGTCGAGACCACCCTCGAGAGCGGCCTCCGTACCGCCGACATCGCAGGTGGCTCCGCCTCCATCAGCACTATCGAGATGGGCGACGAAATCGTCTCCGCCATCGCCGGAAAGAACTGACATAGATTTAAGGGATTCAGAGGATTCGTGATTTTGTTTGCCTGATCCTGTATGTCCCTGGTCCTGTATATCTATATACATGCCAACCTCGCCAGCCCAGGTTATTCCGCCGACAGGAAATTTTAGACAGGACTAGTAATGGAAGAATTTCCCCTTCCCGTTCTGTGGCTAATGCTCGCCGGCGCAGCCATCATCATCCTGGGAGCCTCCAACTTCCTGGCCAAGTCGGCGGACGTCATCGCCTTCAAGACCGGTCTCGGCCGGGCCTTCATCGGCGTCGTCCTCCTGGCCACAGCCACGTCTCTGCCAGAGTTGGGTGTCGGAGTCAGCTCAATCACCTTGGCGGACAACCCTGATCTGGCCGTGGGCGACGCCTTCGGCAGCAACCTGTTCAACCTGCTGATAATCGGGCTGTTGGACCTCTACTGGCGTAACGGGCCTATCCTGGGCAGCGTCAGCATCGCCGCTGTGCTCGTCGGATCCCTGGGCATACTGGTCATCGCCCTCGCCGCCACTGCCATGCTGATCCATAGTGAAACAACCGCCATGGATTCATGGAGCATCAGCCCGGCCAGCGGCGTCATCCTGGTGGTGTTTCTGTTCGCCATGTTCATGCTTTACAAATTCGAGCAGAGAGATCAAAACGACGGAGACTATGCCGCACCAGACCACTCTGAGGAGGGGGAAGAGGGAGAGGAATACGCCAACGAGAGCATGGCCAAGACGTTGGTCATCTATGCAATATCTGCGGGACTGATCATCGGCGCTGCCATCTGGCTGTCCATAGTCGCTGAAACTACAACAGTGAAAATGGGCTGGAATGCCAGCTTCTTCGGCACCCAGTTCCTGGCCTTCAGCACCTCCCTGCCCGAGCTGGCGGCCTGCTTTGCCGCCATCCGCATCAACGCCCCGGAGCTGGCCATCACGGGTGTGCTCGGCAGCAACCTGTTCAACATGGGCTTCATCCTGTTCATGGATGATGTGGCTTTGGTTGGCGCGCCCTTGTGGTCTCCAAACGCCATCTCCCCCATACACACGCTAACGGCGGCCATAGCGATACTGATGACGGCAGTGGTGCTGGTCTCGGTAATCCGGCGGGGACGAGGCCGCCCCAACAGGTTCTTTACCTGGGAGGCGCTGGCACTCATCGGCCTGTACGTCGGAGCCAGCGTGCTGGTGTTCCTACTGGGCGACTCCTCGCATTAGCAACGAGGCATGGCCGGCCGACCCAACACCTCAAGCAGGTGTAGAATAGTATACTAGTACTACAGTCGCAGATTGGGACGAAGCCATGTCAGCGACCGGCAGAATACAGGAACTATTCGCCGACGCCCGTGCGATGCTGGACAGCGCTATCGAGCACCTGGAAGCCGGCGACATTAGCGAGGCGGCAGAAAAGGCATGGTGCGCCACCCTGCGCGCTACAGACGGACTGATCCTGGCTCGTACCGGCAAAGAACCCGAGACCACGGGCATGACGTCAACTGGAATACGCTTGCTGGGAGAGCAGAATACCGCCCTCGAGAATCTTGTGGGCAGGTACTACACCAGGATCGGCCACTTGCACGGCGAGTGCTTTAACGAAGGCAGGTGCTCCTCTCGCGACACCGAACGCCGCATCCGCGAGACCATCGACTACATCCAGAATGCGGAGGCCCTCGCTGGCCAATCGCCATAGCTCTCCGCCACTTCTGGCCCTGCCACAAAACCCGCCTTCACGGAGGCGACCCGACCGGACAGTGCGCCGCCCACAGGCAAGCGCTTCAGGCGATATCCCGACGGGAGCTGGGACCTAAACTGCCTCTCCCTCATACCTCGCCACCTCCACGAACCCGCCCTCCTCATCCGACCAGGCAAACAGCGCCGCCTCCACCACCTGCGCTTCAGTGATCCCCACCACGAGCTGCTGCACCGGATAGGCCGGCCCGTCGTCCCACGGACTGGTGGCAACCTCCCGGTCTGTCGGCGAGAAGTAGGCCCGCCCGTTCGGGTGGGAGTGGAAGATGACCTTGGCCGGAGTTTCGCCGTCCAGGCTCTGGTTCAGATCCAACAGGTCGCTGCCGGTGATGACGTAGGCAGTCTCCGCGCCGCGCTCGGCCTTCGTTGGGTGGGTGCCCGAATCCTGAGCGTTCTCGCAGCTCCGCACCACATCCACCGTCGCACTGTCCGCAGCTCCGGACAGCCAGCCACAGCACTCGAACGGGAACGCCTTCCGCGCCTCCCGGTAAACCTCCGCAAGGATGTCGGCAGGTATCTCCAGCGGTCTCGGCAATTCAGCCATGAGATCTCCTTCTTGGCAACTGGCAACGGCTACCGAAGCGTCATCGCCGCTACCGCATGAACTCCAACCGAAGAGCCTCCAGGCCTTCAGGCCTTCAGGGTCCTCTGTGGTGAACCCAGCTCACTTATCTCGGCGTGCTCGGCGGTCTCGGCGTTTAGCCCGTACCCCTCTTTGTTGTCTGTGCCCTCTGCGGTTAGACCCGCCATCACTCCGCGGCATCCCCGCCCATACCCTGTCCCCGCGCATACTCGTACACCGCGGCCTCCTGCTCCGGCGTCTGAATCGACCCCGGCCGAAGCCGCCGCACTTCTTCCACTGCATCCCCAGGCCAGGCTCCCCTGCTCACCAGGTAGCACGCCAGCACCGTCCCCGTTCGCCCTATGCCCGCGTAGCAGGACACCGCCACCGGCCTTCCTTCGCCCTTCTGGGCGTCGATGAACTCGATCATCCGTCCGATCTGCTCCTGCGTCGGTGGCGTGAAGTCCGGTACTGGCTCGAACATGTCGACGATGTCCAGAATCCCGCCGCCGTCCGAGGAAATCGTCCTCTCCTCCATCCGGATCATCGCCCGCACGCCCTGCTGGTAGAGGTAGAACAGGTCCCTCATTCCTGCCGGTCCCTGCGATCCGCCAAGCTCCTCATCCAGAACCCAGCTGAAGTTCATATAACGCATAGTTCGGCCTCTCCCAAATACCCTACCCCAGAGTGGTAGGGTTAGGATGGTGGTTTATCCTCCAGCGGCCCGATGTCCAGTCTACGCATGACATCATCGGAGCTCATTCCTTCCACAGAAACCCGCTTGTCCCTCGACGTGTGGCCTCGCACCACTCGTATTCGCGACTTGGCGATACCCAGCCTCTTTCCCAACAGCTCCACCATGGCCGCGTTTGCCTTGCCGTCCACGGGAGCAGCCTTCACCCTCACCCACAAGGTGCCGTCGCGCACTCCCAGCACCTCGTCGCGCGAAGCCCTGGGCTGCACCTTCACACTGATCGTACCCCTCTGAGCCTGGCTCAAGAACGCTCCCGACAGCGCGATGGTGGTCAAGTCGGGTATAGTATAAGGGAAATCATATTCACACCGGAGTTGCTTTGGAATACCAGAATATCAAGCTGTCGACGGATCGGGGCATCGCCACAATCATTCTCAACCGCCCGGATGCCATGAATGCCCTGGGACGTGAGCTGGTGACCGATCTATCATCGGCCCTGACTGAGGTTGCGGGAGACGATTCGGTGAAGGCGCTGGTGCTCAGGGGAGAGGGCCGGTGCTTCTGCGCAGGCGCAGATCTCAAGTACTTCCAGGACGCCTTCCAGAGCTCGGAAGCCCTGAGGGGCTATCTCAACGAGATCAACCAGGTGATCTTCCAGGTCGAAGACATGCCTGTGCCGGTGATAGCGGTGGTTCACGGCTTCGCCCTGGCCGGCGGCCTGGAACTCATGATGGCCTGCGACATGGCCCTCGTGGCAGACGATGCCCGCATCGGCGACCAGCACGTAAACTTCGGCCTCATGCCTGGCGGCGGCTCCACCATACGATTGCCCCGGCTCGTCGGTCCCCAGCGGGCTATGGAACTACTGACCACCGGACGTTGGCTGAATGGCCCGGAGGCAGTCGAATGGGGCTTGGCCCTTCGCTCCGCTCCCATGGATCAGTTGGACGAGGAACTGGAAAAGCTGATTGATCCCCTCCGCGGCAAGAGCCGCCCCGGTCTGGGCTGGATCAAGCAGGTGACGCACCAGGGGCGGGACCTCACGGTGCGCGATGGCTCCGCTGTCGAGCAGATGGCTTTTGCCCAGTACGTCGCAACCTCAGGCCATCCATCCGAGGGCATTCAGGCTTTCGTCGAAAAACGCACACCCCAGTTCTAACAATGCTCCAGCCAATTTGCCTATAGCAGGCTCGGGAGGAGGTGCTGGGCATGGGCCTTCCGCTCTTTGATTCTCCGAATGGAGAGCGGAGCGAGAGGGAAAAGACAGGAGGAACTGTTTACAGGTTTTGAAAATACGCGAAATGCTCCAAGAGGAGCGCACCATCTCATTTGAATTCTTCCCGCCGCGGACTGCCGACGGCATCCCCGGCGTGCTCGACACACTCAACGAGCTCACCGCTTACTGCCCCGACTTCGTCTCGGTAACCTATGGCGCCGGTGGCTCCACCCGCCACTTCACCGAGCAGATAACCGTCGAAGCTAAGCAGTCGAGCGGCGTCGAGGTCATGGCCCACCTTACCTGCGTCGGCCAGACCGTAGAAGAGCTTGACGGCGTGCTGGGACGACTGGAAGACGCGGGCATCGAAAACGTCATCGCCCTGCGCGGCGACCCACCGCGAGGCGAGGAGCAATTCACGGCCACGGAAGGCGGGTTCAGTCATGCCTCGGATCTGGTGACCCACATCAGCGCCAACTACGGCTTTGGCATCGCCGCCGCCTGCTACCCAGAGGGCCACACCGAGGCCGAAAGCCTCGGCCGCGACCTCGAGTACGCCAAGCTCAAGGTCGACAACGGGGCCGACTTCCTCATCACTCAGCTCTTCTTCGACAACGCCGATTACTTCGCCTTCACCGACCGCGCCGCAGCGGCAGGCATCGACGTCCCGGTGATTCCGGGCATCCTACCGGTGCTCAGCGCTCCACAGATTCGGCGTTTCACCGCCCTCTGCGGCTCGAAGATTCCACCCGACCTCGACGCCGAGCTCGACCGCCTCGCCGACGACGATAACGCCGTCCGCGAGTTGGGCATCGACCACGCTGCCCGGCAGGTGGAAGAACTCTGGGCCGCGGGCGTTCCCGGAGTCCACTTCTATGTCCTGAACCGGAGCTACTCCGTTTCTAAGATCCTGGACCAACTCTCCATACAGGGCCACATCCCGGACTAGCAAGTACCCCTATATCCCCTCTCCCTGAGGAGCAGGGTTAGAGTGGGGGGTGAGAACCCAATGCTGTCCACCGGCGTCGACATCATCGAGATACACCGCATAGCCCAAACGCTGCAGCGCTTCGGCGACCGTTTCCTTCGCCGCGTATACACCCCCGGCGAGCTGGAATACTGTCGTGGCCGTCCTTCCAAGCTCGCCTCCCGCTTCGCCGCCAAGGAGGCCACCATGAAGGCCCTCGGCACCGGCGTCCGCGCCGTCGGCTGGAAGGACATCGAGGTGACCCGCGCTCCCAGCGGCGCTCCCAGCATCCAGCTCCACGGCCGTGCCCGCGCCCGCGCCGAACGATTGGGAGTCCTCGAGATTTCCGTCAGCATGTCCGACGGTCGCGAGCAGGCCATCGCCTTCGTGGTTGCCCGCCGCGAAGACCCCGACTGAACCTTGGGGGTATAATGAGACAAACTCAATCCCAATTTGCCGAAACCTTGGCAAACCGTGGCGTCGGGTGGCAGGCAGCCGGATTCACACAGACTGGCTTTGCTGGTGCTGGAATCATTTGAATTAAGCGATTTCTGGGTGTACCAGTAGTTTAAGAAAGCAACCGTAGACCTCTATTCGTCAGGGCAATCGCTTCTTAGTGGCCGCAGTCCATTTTGATGACATTTGTCTCTTGCCAGTCCTTGTGACCCTTCTCTAGCATGAAATCCATGCCTACTACTGACAACAGCCTCAACGGGGCCTGCTGCCCAAATGGCCGCCCTCTTCGACCGAGCGCAGACCCTCCTGGATCACGCCAATTACCGGAAACTACCGGAAACTACCGGAATAAACAAAAAATCAGCCCCTCCAACTAGCAGCGTTGATGCATAAATCCGGCCTGCCCAACTGTGAAATCAAGACGCGATTGCCCTGCTCAATTGGTCGTTCATAGTTCCTCTGGCATTCCTGTTTGACTTGATGAGAAGGATGTTCGAGACTGCCAAGTCAATGCGGGATGCAAAAAGGCCGAAGATAATGGAAGAGGCTATCCGAAAAGGTGAAGAAGGGCTAGGGAGCGCTTTATCAGGGAGCTTGAGGACGCTGGCGTGACCATTCCGCCCATGTTGGTTGAGACCGAACTTGGAAAGGGGTCTGCCGACGCTCACTGACCTTTGCATGAAAGTCGTCACTGCTGCGCAGATGGCCGCCATCGAGCAGGCCTCCGACCGTTCCGGCGTTTCCCTTGACACCCTGATGGAGAACGCCGGTCTCGCCGTTGCCCGGGCCGCCCGCGACGAAATGGGTGGGGTAGCAGGAACCCGCGTCGTCATCCTGATCGGCCCCGGCAACAACGGCGCAGACGGACTCGTCGTCGCCCGGCACCTTCGCCGTTGGGGCGCCGAAGTCGTCTGCTGTCTACTGACCGGACGGCCCGAATTCGACCCAAAGCTCGACCTGGCACAGGAATATGGCGTCGACATCATTTCCTCTCCCGGCCTGGCGACACTCAAAAGTCTGCTGCTCCACTCCCGCCTCGTCATAGATGCCGTGTTGGGCACCGGGCGCGCACGGCCCCTTTCCGGACCCGTGCGCGACGCCATGCTGGCATTGCAACCCAGCCAGCAGCATCCCAACGCACCCATGCTCGTGGCCCTCGACCTCCCCACCGGACTGAACGCCGATACAGGAGAGGTCGACCCAGCCTGCCCACGATTCGATTTGACACTGGCGCTCGGCTACCCCAAGGCTGGCCACCTCCGCTTCCCGGGAGCGGAACAGACTGGCCGCCTACGGGTGCTCGACATCGGCGTGCCTGCAGGGCTACCCGAAGAGGAGTCCGTAGACGTCGAGATCCTCACCCCAGAATTGGTTGCGTCCCAGCTCCCTCCACGTCGTCTGGATTCCCACAAGGGAACCTACGGCCACGCCCTCGTGATTGCCGGTTCCCGCCACTACGTCGGCGCCGCCTGGCTCGCGTCGCAGGCGTCGGTCCGCACCGGCGCAGGCCTGACCACCCTTGCCAGCCCCGAGTCCGTCTACCCCATGGCCGCAGCCAAAGGCGCCGAGGCCATCCACCTGCCGCTTCCGCAAGACGAGTACGGGCGCATCCATACCTCCGCTGTCGACGTCATTCGCCAGACCGACCGGCGGTTCACGGCGATGCTGGTAGGCTGCGGCATGGGCTGGTCGGCTGGAACAACCGAGTTTCTGCGTAACCTGTTGTGCAAAGAAGAAGGCAGCTTGGCGAACCTGCCTTTGCTGATCGACGCCGACGGACTGAACAACCTCTCGGGAATCGAAAACTGGCAATGGCAGATAAATTCCCCGCTGGTCCTAACCCCTCACCCCGGCGAAATGTCCACCTTGACCGGCCTACCCGTTGCTGAGATCCAGTCCGACCGCGTGGCTGTGGCGCGCGATTGGGCCGAGCGTTGGAACGCCACCCTAGTCCTCAAGGGAGCTCACACGGTCATCGCAAGTCCGGGCCATCCAGCGTGCATCGCGCCCTTTGCAAACCCTGCCCTCGCTACCGGCGGGACCGGCGACGTCCTTAGTGGCATCATCGTATCCCTGCTGGCCCAGGGTCTCACTTCGCCCTCTGCTGCCGCCTGCGGTGTCTACCTGCACGCGCTTGCCGGAAGAGCGGTCTCTGAACGGCTGGGGCATGCAGGGCTTGCCGCCTCCGACCTGCTGGATGCTATACCCCACTCCATCGCCTCCCTGCACCGTGCTACACTTGCATAACTATGTCTTTCCAGGAATTCATAGAAATCATTTCTGACCCAACAGGACGGTTGGCAGACGCCCCCTTCCACGATGCATCCGATCCATCGCCTGAAGAATTGGCTGAGTTCGGGCGCATCATTGCAGACATAGGCGAGGAAAGGCGGCGGGAAGTGGTTGCAACCATGGTCGAGCAGGCTGAAGACAACCTAGAGCTGGACTTTACTTCCATCTTCCGCCTCTGTCTCAGGGACGATGACGACCACCTGGTACAGTTGGGAGTTGAAGGCCTTTGGGAACTGGAAGACCGTTGGCTTCTGGCAGAGCTGGTCGAAGTGCTGCGTTCGGAACGGGGCCCGCGTGTGCGCGCCGCTGCTGCGTTGGCCATGGCCAAGTTCCCGGTCCTCGCCCAGGAGGGCAAGCTCCGGCCCCAGGATTCCGAGTTGGTCTACCGCGTCCTGATGGACTACCTCGAAGACGAAATAGAGGATCTGGAAGTGAGGCGTCGCTGTCTCGAGTCCGTTGCTCCCTTCAACACCGAAGAGGTGGAAGACTACATCCGCTGGGCCTACGAAGACGAGGATCAGGACCTGCGCTCCAGCTCCATCTATGCCATGGGCCGCACCGGCGCCCAGACCTGGCTCCCCACACTGATGCAGGAGCTTGACAGCTACGACCCCGCCGTCCGGTTCGAGACCGCCAACGCCTGCGGCGAGCTCGGCGAGGAGGAGCCGGTTCCCCAGTTGGTGGAACTGCTCAACGACGAAGACCAAGAGGTGAGGCTCGCCTGCGTTGCCGCCCTTGGGAAGATCGGAGGCGCACTCGCTCGGCGCGCCCTCATCGACTGCGTTCGCGACGGCGACGCATCCATGTCCGACGCCGCTAACACCGAGCTGGAAAACCTGGCCTTCCTCGACGACCCGATGCGTCTAATGCCGGGCGATACCGCCTAACCCCCTCTCCCGGTGAGCTGCCCCATTTCCCCTACCCTCTTGGGGACGTTTAGGGTGGCATGAAAACACTTGGAGGCACACTAATGACCCCTCTAACCGAGTCCCAGGCCCGCTTTCTAACCGAAGCCCGCGTCGCGCGTCTCGCCACCGCCGACGCCAACGCCCGTCCCCACGTCATCCCTGTCTGTTTCGCCTATGCCGACCTGGGTTTTGGCAGCGAGTGCATCTACATCGTCCTGGACCAAAAACCCAAGTCTGCTGAGCTCACCCGCCTCCGCCGCGTCCGCAACATCCTAGCCAACCCCCAGGCGTCCCTCATAGTCGACCACTACGACGAAGACTGGCAGTCCCTCCGCTACATCCTTGTTTCCTGCCATGCCCAGCTCCTGAGCGGAGACGAAGAGGAAGCGGCGCAGGCCGTCGCTCTGCTGCGCCGCAAGTACCAGCAGTACCTTGAAATGGACCTGGAAGGCAACCCGTTGATTAAGCTCACCCCCCAACGCTACACCGCCTGGAGTTACACCGGCAACTAGCGGTATGGTTTCAACACGTTGGTTAGACCAGTACTCAGATATGCTAATATGCCCGCCACAGGATCTTGGTTGAGGAAAGCTAGCCGGTGACAACGCCAGAAGATCAACAGGCCCGATTGGAAATCGTATACGATGGCCCTGCGGTTGCTGACGGTTCAATGAACGTGCGTGACCTAGCACCTGCCATGATGTCGGTGGGCGCTGCCTTTGATGCCGCGAACCGTGTGGCTAACGGAGAGCGAACTGCGGTCGACGTAAATGTTCGGGCGACTTCCCGCGGGTCGTTCGAGATAGTCTTCGATGTAGTCCAAATCGCACAGCAAAACTTATTGGACACTGACCTCGTTACGAGTGCGGCTGCACTCAAGGCCCTCCTAATCGGAGGCGGCGGTTTGGGAACAGGGTTGTTCGCCCTCATCAAGATTCTACTCGGAAGAATACCAAGGGCAACGAGGATCAATGACGGTTTGTACACACTCACCGTTGACGGCGAGACTTATGAGGTTCCAATCGAGCTATTACGCCAGTACCAAGACGCGTCGGTTCGAAACGCAGTGGCAGGGATAGTCCGCCCCTTGGGTGAGCCGGGCATAGACTTGGTTCAGATAAAGGAGAACGATCAAGTCATTGAAGAGGTTTCGGAAGAGCACTTGAGTAGTTTTGATACGCCACCGACAGATGAGGAAGTAATCTTGGACGAGACTAGGAGGCAGGCATTTTCAATCGTTAGTCTGGCGTTCAAAGATAACAATAAGTGGCGTCTTACTGATGGAAACAACACATTTTCAGTTTCGATGAAGGACGATCATTTCCGGAGTCGGGTTGACAATAACGAAGCGCTGTTTGCTAAGAGCGATGTCTTAGTCTGTGAATTGCGAACGATCCAGTGGATGACTGGAAAAGGCGTCAAGACAGAGTATGAGGTCGTTCGCGTTGTGGATCACAGGTCAGCGAGACAGCTTAATTTTCTGGAAACTCTTGACTCGAACGACCCTGGTTTTTAATTTAAGGCTCCCCATCATTTGGCTCAATGTGAAATAGCAAAGGAGAACAGGAATGGACGGAGTAACCGCTATTGCCAACATACTGCGCATGGAAGGCGTGGAGTTTGTCGCCTGCGTGCCCTATCAGCCACTGCTGGAGGCCGCCGCCATCGCGGGCATCCGCCCGATGATCTTCCGCCAGGAGATCACTGGCATCCACATGGTCGACGGATACTCCCGGGTCACCAACGGCGAAAAAATAGGCGTCTTCATGATGCAGAACGGTCCCGGCGCCGAGAATGGCTTCGGCGGCGTCGCCCAGGCCTACTCCGAGTCCGTCCCCATCCTGCTGCTCCCGGCTGGAATGGCCCGAGACAAGCGCGGCGTCCATCCCAACTTCTACCCCGCTCGCAGCTATGAGACCATCACCAAGTGGTCCGATGAATTCAACATGGTCGAGCGCATCCCATCCATGATGCGCCGCGCCTTCACCAAGCTGCGCAGCGGGCGCCCCGGCCCAGTGCTGCTGGAAATCCCGGCCGACGTCGCCACCGCCGAGCTGCCCGAAGAACTCTTCGACTACGAATCGCCTCGCTCCGTGAAGCAGCAGGCCGATCCCTCCGATGTCAGCCGTGCCGCCGCCGCCCTGCTCGCCGCCGAGCGCCCTGTGATCCAGGCCGGTCAGGGCGTCCTGTACTCCGAGGCCACCGACGAACTGGTCCAACTGGCTGAGTTCCTCCAGGCACCCGTGATGACCACCTTGCCTGGCAAGAGCGCCTTTCCGGAGAATCACCCGCTGGCCCTCGGCGCCGGCGGCCCAAGCACCACGGCCATGGTCAACAAGTACCTCCACGGGGCCGACACCGTCTTTGGTGTGGGAGCAAGCCTCACCAAGAGCTTCTTTGCCGTTCCCATCGAAGACAACAAGACCTTCGTCCACCTGACCAACGATGAAGACGCCATTGGTCGCGAGTACAAGTGCAACTACCCGCTGCTGGGAGACGCCAAGCTGGTCCTCCGCCAGCTGATCGACGAATTGAAGCAACGAGCCGGCGCTCCCCGCCCGACCAATCACGCCCTCCAGGCCGACATACGCTCCGTCAAGGAAGCGTGGCTCGCCCAGTGGATGCCTCGCCTCACCTCCAATGAGAAGCCGCTAAACCCCTACCGCGTCGTCTGGGACCTGATGCACACCGTCGACCTCGACAACGCCATCGTCACCCACGAGTCCGGCAGCGCCCGCGAGTACATGTCGCCATTCTGGGAAGCCCGCCACCCACGCAGCTTCATCGGCTGGGGCAAGTCCACTCAGCTCGGTTACAGCCTTGGCTTGGCCATGGGCGCCAAGGTTGCCTTCCCTGACAAGCAGGTCGTGAACGTGATGGGCGATCTGGCTTTCAGCACCGTCGGCCTGGACATAGAGACCGCCGTCCGTTGCAACATTCCCACCCTCACGGTGGTCATCAACAACTCATACATGTCCATCTATGACGACAGCCGATTCCCCACCGCCATCGAGAGATACCAGGTCAAAAGCCTCAGCGGGCAGTTCTCAGAAGTCGCTACAGCCATGGGCGCCTACGCCGAGAAGATCACTGAGCCCGGCGACATCGTCCCAGCCATCAAGCGAGGCATCGAGGCCAACGACCGCGGCGAACCCGCCGTCCTGGAATTTATAACCCGCGACGAAGGCAACTTCTCCAAGTACTAGCCCCTATGTGGGTTGTCAACGTCGTACGGGTCGCAGTCCCTGGAGAACACCAATATCACAATCGAGGCGGCTGAGTCCTTCTTGTCCACAAAATCCCGAAGTTCGAAACCGAGAGACATTGTTTCGGAATCTTATGATCCTCATAGTTCGGCACTATGTAGGTTCTTGCAGTTAGTCAAGGAGAACTTGGGGTGCCGCCGGGTCTTGTATCCGGGCAGTTACTTGGACATTAGGCCCTCCCTGGTCTTCCCGGATGTCTGCTACGTAGATTCCTTGAAGGGCATTGCCCGGCGTCTAGCCGACCCCGAACTGCTTGAATACATATATGAGAACAAGGGCTACCCGGAGGACTCCGAAATCCGCTGCTATGAAGCTGATTACGAGACCTTCGAAGGAGAACCGGCGGGTTCCTTCGACCTGTTGATTTCATTGAACGCAGGCTTCATTTCTCAACGGTGTGGCCACTTCCTGAAGCATGAGGGCCTGTTGCTAGTCAACAACGGCCATTACGACGCAAACCGTGCCTATGTCGACCCGGCCTACGAGTTCGTCACTGCACTGGAGGACAGCGCACTAAGCTGGGAATCACTCCCAGACAACCCTTTCCCCTACTTCAGCACTAGACGTGGAGGAGGACTGACACAGGCGATGGTTGAAGGCGACGCAAAAAGGCCGCCCAGCAAGGCCCGGTTTCGGCCATCCATACAGTCCGACGCGTACCTGTTTCGGCGGATCGGGATGCTGGGCGACCCTGCTCCTTTCTATGGCACCGGGTAAGCTCACCGCGACGGCAAGGTTGGTGGCTGCTGATTCAAAAAAATTCAATCTGGCTCAAATGTCCGCGGGTCGCGAAGTTTTAAATCGAAGCCAGGTTGGGATCTTGGTGGGGTGAAGAGGCAGTGCAGCCAGGGCATTCGTGTCTTGTTTTCGCAGTTAGGCGGGCTGGATCTGCGGTTCGACTTTGCCGGTTGGAGGGGCTGATTTCTTTGTTTATTCCGGTACTTTCGGGTAATTTCCGGTAATCGGCATGAACAAGTAGGGCCTGCGTTGGGTGAAAGAGGTAGCCACCTTTGCGGCAGCCACATTGAGATTGCTTTCAGCAATAGACATGGATTTCATCCTAGAGAAGGGTCGCAAGGCTTGGCAAGGGACAACTGTCATCAAAATGGCCTGCGGCCAATGGGGCGCGATTGCCCTGGCAGTCCAGAGTCTCCGCCGGATGCATCCGGGTATTACCCCGTGAGATTTGACAGAGTTTCCTGGTCAAAGAGTTAGGCATCTCCCATTTCCTGACAGTTGCCCCTTGTGCAACCCGCTCCCCTTACGCTGAAATATATGTGCTAATTTCTCGATCGGGAGCGGCAACATGGCAACGGCGACCGGCTCGGCGGAAAAGGAACACCGGAACGGCGCAGGCCCCACCGTGCGCGAGATGCCCACGGAAGAAAGGCCCCGGGAGCGCCTCGCCACATTCGGCCCACGCCACCTGAGCAACACTGAGCTCATCGCCATCCTGCTTCGCACAGGCTCGGCCGGCGAAAACGTCATTTCGCAGTCATCCCGCCTGCTCTCCCGTTTTGACGGCCTACGCGGCCTCGGACGGGCAACCTACTCCGAGCTCTGCGCCGAAAGGGGTCTCAGCGAGGCCAAGTCCTGCCAGATTCTCGCCGCCCTCGAGTTGGGCCGTCGCTTTGTCTCCCTCGCCCCCGAGGAGCGCGCCACCATCAGCTGTCCGGAGGACGTGGTAAATCTCGTCTCGGCGGAGATGGCGGCCTTGGAACAGGAGCATTTGCGCATCCTGCTGCTCAACACCCGCAACGAAGTGCTGGGGATTGAGGAAATCTACGTCGGGAACGTGAACAGCTCAGTCGTTCGCCCCGCCGAGGTCTTCCGCCCCGGCATTCGCGGCAACGCCACCTCGGTCATCGCCGTGCACAATCACCCTTCAGGCGATCCCACCCCCAGTGGCGCCGATATTTCCATCACCCGCGACCTGGTGGAGGCTGGAAAACTTCTCGGCATGGAACTGCTCGACCACATCGTAATCGGCAGCGGACATCGATATGTCAGCATGAAGGAAGCGCGACTCGGCTTCGACTGACGACGAGACGAATCCGCCGATCCGGATGGGCATAAAGAAACCCGCTCACCCTCGGGCCTTCCTGGGGTGAACGGGATGGGGAAACAGGTAACCGTTGCGTGCTAGTTCTGATGCGCCAGCCACCTCTCGTTGGCTTCGGCGAAGGCTCTCATTGCCCCTTCCACGCTGTACGGCTGCTCCGGCGACGACTCGTCGGCCCACTCACTGCGGGGCTTGGCGAAAAAGTCTCCACCGTAGATGTGTATCGCGCCGGTATACATCTGCCTCGGATTGTGGACCGCGTGAATCGCGTCCCGGCCCAAGTTGATCGCATCCTTCGACTGCAGTTCCCGGAACCCGGCTCGTTCCAGCCCTTCGCCTTCCCGGTTGCGTCGATAGAAAGTGTTGTCCTCCTGTCCGCCGTACAGCCCGATGACCGCCCATAGCTGGTGGTCATGCGGATATATCGCCATTCCCGGAGGCCAGATAACATTGATGATCGTCAACTCATCCGATCGGTGAAGGGTCTGAATTCCACCATCTTCGGGCTTGCCCAGGGCGGCCTCGATATCGCCCGGGTTCCCTATCTCCGCGCTGAGCAGCTCCTTTATGGCAAGTTCAGGCGTATGTTCCTGAAGCGCGCCCCGGCATGCTGCAACAAATTCCTCGGTGTCGAACATTTGCTTACCTCACTTGATGCTGGACACTACATGACGCTGGACACTGTCCTAGATAATATCCGCCAGCCGTTCCAACTGGTCCATTTCAGCTACGCTCGGCAGGAACACAACCTCGTCCATACCGATGCCTTCCATGTCCCGGATGGTGTCCTTCACGGCCTCCGGAGAGGAGATCGCGTTCCTGGCCATTGTGTCCGCCGCCTCTCCCAGGAAAGAGTAATAATGGCGAATGTAACCGCCCACCATGTCTTTGGCGTTGGGCCCCAGTGCGTAAGAGGCGACGCCTGCCAGTCGCGGCCTTCCGGAGCGTCCGGCGGCATCCCACGACTCCGCGGCCACCGAGTATAACTCCTGTACCGCGGCCGCGTTGCCAGCGGCGGCGATGAACCCGTCTGCGTATCTGCCGACACGGCGCACTGCCTGCGGCGTTCCGGCTCCGATCAGCACCTCCGGCCCACCGGGCTGTACCGGCGCGGGTCCCATGGGTCCCACTCCCTCACGAACAACTTCACCGCTCCAGATTCGCCGCATCATTGCCAGCGTTCGGCTCATCTGGCGTCCGCGCTGCTGGTATTCGGCAGGTGCTGCCTCGTAATCGTCTGGCCTGCGTCCCACGCCCACGCCCAGCGTCAACCTGCCCCCCGAAATAGCATCCAGACTCGCTGCCTGCTTGGCCAGCACACCGGGGTTCCGCAGCGGCGCCAGCAAGACCCCTGTCAGCAGGCGTACCCTGCTGGTGGCCCCGGCAGCGGCAGACAACATCACCAGTGGCTCGTAATTGTCGTAGACCAGCCGGTCAATTGTTCCTAAACTGGAGAACGGTCCATCGTCCGCCCTCCTGGCCCACTCCAGGATAAACTCTCCCTTTGTCCCCGGTACATTTCCGGGAAGTCCTATTCCAACTTTCACTTCCCCACTCCGATTCTGGTCGACTCGTGAAACGCCTTGGGAATCATCGTCGTTTTTTCCGAAGAACTGGATTCTCTACGCTGATTGGGATCGCACGAGTTCCAATTTCTCGAAATTGCCTCCGACAATCGGCTGAGCGTCCAACCCCAGCCAACGTTCAACGACGGTACCGTAAACGCTGCGGAAGTCTACCTGGAAATGCAGGTCGCCATCCAGGAGGTCTTCTTCCTTCAACGACGGATATACACCGTGCATGCCTCCGGCTACCGCGTCTCCAATGACGAAGGCTGCTCCACCAGAGCCATGGTCCGTTCCGGAGCCGTTGTCCTTTACCCGACGCCCGAACTCAGTGAATACGAGCATAAGCGCCTCAGTCGATGCTTCATGCTCCTGCAGGTCGGCGAAGAAGTCGCTGATGCCCTGGGAAAGCTCACTCAACAACTGGGTCTGCACCGGCATCTGTCCCGAATGCGTGTCATATCCCGCCTGCGCTGTATAGAATACCCGCGTGCCCAGCCCGGACAGGTGTGTCTTGGCGATACCCTTCAGGTTCTGGGCTATGGGCGTCTCCGCGTACTCTACGGTGGACGTATATCCGGCAGTTTCCGTTCGAAGGATGTCTGCGCCCTTCAGCGCATCGATTCCAGTCCTGCCCAGGTAGTCAAGGGCCGGACCGGTGCCTATGGCCGGCGAGTACATCCGCGCAAACACGTCAAGCGCCTGGGAACGCCGCTCTTCGTCAGATATGCCTGTCAGGAAACCATGGTTTTCCAGCGACCCCACCGATGCAACGGGCACGCCAGCCAGAGCCATTGCCCTCGGCAGGCCCCGTCCGAAATTCACGCCTGTGAGGACGTTCCGGCCATGGGGATCCAAGTCCCGTATGACCCGCCCAAGCCAACCCTCCGTGGCCACGCGTTCCGGCTCACAGGTGTGCCAGATGTCCATGGCCCGAAAATGCGACCGGTTGGGGTTGGGGTATCCTATACCATTGATTACAGCAACCCTGCCTTCGTCGAATAGCTCCTTTATTGGAGCCAGAACCGGGTTGAAACCGTAATGCCCATCTATAGGTAAGACTCCTTCTTCCGAAACGGCGACGGTGCTCCGGTTGTCCCGGTACAACGGGTCCCCGTACGGCACAATCGTGTTCATGTAGTCATTTCCGCCCGTGAGCTGGACAACGATAAGAACTGGGTCCTTGTGTGTGCTGGTCATAGGCCCTCCATCCAGCTATCTGCTTCAAAAACAATCGAGACAATTGTAGTGGCTTGGCCTTGGGGATTCAAACGGGACCTTCGCTGAAACGTGCATGTTTCGTGAAAGAAAAAAGACCCGGCAGAACCGGATCTCTTACAATTGCGCTTCTTGGCAGGAGCGGCAGGATTCGAACCCGCGACCACTGGTTTTGGAGACCAGCGCTCTGGCCAAACTGAGCTACGCTCCTGCGTGAAAGTTAAGTATAACCCCGCACGGGTGGTATTTCAACGAAGTCAACAACTGGCCACAGCAATCACGCGTCTTTAGCGGCGGACATCCAATTCGAGGGCAATTGGCCCATGCACTCCAGCGCTATCGCATTTGGATAGCCTGGTGACGTTTGCCTATTGCCACGCTCGACGGCGCATCACTAACATTATTCCTGAATGCACTGTCCGACCCGGCTCGACCCCCTCTGCTGTCCGTCAGAACACGGTTGGCTGGCCGGGATGGCAGAAAATGAGAGGAAATGGCAGGAAACAATTTTCCAGTCCGCAGGCCGCGTGACAGCAGGACTGACCGAGGCTTGGTTATCCAAAGTTGGATTGACCAGGACCCAGAGTGAAGGCTATCGCGGCTTGCGGCGAGTTTCTGCCTCGGAAAAATGTACAGACTGGGACAACCCTTCGGGAATGGCGACCCGCGACGCCGCTTGGCGCCCACAGGTCTTCACTCCGGTTTTGAATCGACAATGTGGGCTGCTGAGAGCCAGGGATGCGCCCTACCTTGAAGGCCATTATCCGCTAAAGGTCCCCGTATGCCTTACGCCGAAATCAGTCGCAACTAGTGTAGATTACAGGTTACATTCACTCCCTAGCTAGTGAATTTCGTTCCCGTCCTCTACGAGAATTGAACATGGCTGCATTGACATCAGCAGGCAATGTGCTTAGAATCCCCGCTAATCGGCGATGATGAGCCGAATTATTTTTGTTTACATGGGGGCGGCAAAGGATGCAATCACTCCGAAGGCTCAAACGTACAATTATCAGTCCGCTATGGTTGTTGGGCATATTTGTGGCAATAATCGTCGCATGTGGTGGAGAAGACCCGACGGCCACCTCAGCCCCGGCAGCGGAACCAACTGCCGCGCCCGCGGCCACTACTGCGCCTGGCGGAGCGGCCCCGGTCGCCACCACCGCCCCGGCTGCGCCAGAGGTAACTCCAACCACCAGGGCGCCTGCCGCCCGGCCCGTATCCGACGCTACTCCTACGGTGGTCCCGACGGCTGCACCGACAGAGGCTGCAGCGCCCGCGCCATCCGTAGAAGCAAAAATCACTCGGGTTCGAATTTCGAATCCTCCTCCCTTGACCGAGAACAATTACATCTGGACAGCCGCCTGGCCGATCCTGCTCCAGCATGAGCCCTACGGGGAGAGCCTCCTGCAGAACGACGAGGTGACTTCGGAACCCAGGCCGCTGCTCGCAACGAGCTGGGAAATGTCCAACGGATTCAGGAATTGGAAATTCGAGCTCGCGGAAGACGTCCAGTGGCACTTCGGGTTTGGTGAATTCACCTCCGCTGACGTGGCCCACACCCACATGCTTCAGTCTCAGGAAGAGGCCGCCGGGAACTTCAAGGGCCTCTGGGTGACCGGTACGCCCAATATCATTGACGACCACACGATCGAGTTCGTATTCGATCCTCCCATGGTTGACGGTCTGCGTCTCTTCTCCCGTCTTGCCGGTGACCTGGTGATTCAGAGCAAAGCCCAGTGGGACGCCGGCGGCGGAGTGCCGGCTGCCTACGACGACATGCCGGCAGGGACCGGTTCCTACCAGTATGGTGGCCGCAGGCTGGGCGAATCGATCTGGTATGAAAAGATTGAAGGAGAACACTGGAACGGGGAAGACCCGGACTTCCAAGAGCTTGAGTGGGTCTGGGCCTCCGAGCAGTTCACCCGCCTGTCTCAACTGTTGGCAGGAGAAGTCCAGGGAGCGGACTTGGCCCGTGAGGTACAGCCGCAAGCAATTGATGCCGGGATGAAGATTGTTTCCTCCAACAATGAGAACAACCAGAACTACGGCATGTTTGGCGGCATTTACAACAGCACGGTGAACTCCAATCTGGAACCCTATCCGGATGGTATAAACCCGTTCAAGGGACCGGATATTCCCTGGCACGACGTCCGCGTACGGGAAGCCATGAACCGGGCCATAGACCGCGATGCCATCATTGAAGAGATTTACGACAATCGGGCCACCGAGGTGGTGGTGCCCCTGTATGCGCCGTTCACCGAAGGTTGGAGCCAGCGCTGGGTGGATGAATTCGACGACAAATACGGCTACGACCCCGAGCGCTCCATCGAGCTTCTGGCCGAAGCCGGCTACGCCCCCGGTGAGGTCGAAATAGAGAGCTGGTCCACGGTTATCCCGGGCAATCCTGAGATTCCTCAGCTCCTTGAAATCATGTCCACCATGTGGGAGGCCGCAGGGTTCTCCACCAAGATTCAGGAGTGGGACTTCGGCGTCTGGTTGGAAAGGATTACTGAACACGACATCTATGAGAAATTCATCATCGGCCGGAATACGCCGATACGGACCAGTCAGGAAGGTTTGCGTGTCTTCTATGCATCAGAGCCCCACGGATTCCTCTACGGGTTCGAGGACGACGTCCTGAACGAAAGCTACTACTGCCTCCAGCAATCCGTGGATGCCGACGAGCGTGAAGCTTGCGCCCGCACCGGTGGAGACTTCATTTTCGACAATTATGCGATGGTGCCGCTGTTCCAAATCACCTTCGACATGACGATCGACCCTGAATTCATCTCCGGTTGGCAGTACCCCGGTGTGGGATCGGCCCACCCAACGCATTCACACAACATCAAGGCGTGCCCGGTCGGCACCGACCGTTGCGAGTAACTTGCTGAAGGCACTGGGCATTGCTTAGGTAGTTGGACCTGATAGGCGGGAGCCGGGTACACCGGTTCCCGCCAATGCTGTGTCAGCGGGATTTCGGTACAGAATATGCAGCGATTCATACTCATACGATTTGGACAGGGCCTTTTGGCCCTTTGGATTGTTACCGTCATCGTCTTCGCCATTGGGCGGTTGACAGGTGATCCCGCGACTATGGTTCTTGGATTGGATGCAAGCCAGGAGGATTTAATAGCTTTCCGGGAACGCTTGGGCCTTGATAAACCTGTGGTAGTCCAGTACGGGATCTACATCGGTAATGCTCTCCAGGGCGATTTGGGGGATTCCATCAAGTACCCCAACCTCGGGGCCGGGGGCGCCGTTGTGAAACGCCTCCCAGCCACCATTTATCTCGCTGGAGTCTCCCTGCTCTTGGCCTTGGGAATAGGCATCCCCCTGGGGGTCTTGAGCGCGGTAAAACGGGACACCTTTTTTGACGGTTCGGCAAAAATCCTCGCGCTACTGGGCCAATCAGTGCCAAATTTCTGGCTTGGACTGATGATGATGTGGGTTTTTGCGGTCAATCTAGGCTGGCTTCCCACCAGTGGAACTGGCGGCGTTAAGAATTTCATCATGCCAGCTATAACCTTGGGCTCATTTCAGATTGCCGCAATTACACGCCTGGTCCGCTCCGCCATGCTGGAGACCCTGGACAGCGAGTATGTAAAGCTGGCCAGGATAAAAGGTGTAGCGGAATGGAAGGTGCTGTGGAAGCACTGCCTCAGGAATGCCGCACTGACACCGTTGACTTATTTCGGCGTAATTGCCGCAGTTACTTTGACGGGTTCAGTCACCACTGAGACAGTATTCAACTGGCCAGGCACCGGACTTATGGCGTTCCAGGCAGTGCTCTCGCGGGACTTTGAGCTGATCCAGGCGCTCGTGCTGGTGTTCTCCGGCCTGTTTATTATTTCCAGCATGGCAGTGGACATTCTCTACGCATACCTGGATCCCCGAATTCGTTTCTCGTAAGCGGAACCCCAACCTCGTAAGCGGGACCCCAACAAGGACCGGTAGATCAATCAATGGCAGCAGATTCGCCGTTTCCCATGGAACAATCGGCTCCTGTACTGAGAAGGGCGCCGTCCGTCAGCGCCCGGGCGCTCAAATTGTTGCGTAGTGCTGCAAAGCTGCCCAAGTTTGCAACTATCATCCTGCTACTGGTGCTGGTCATTCCAGCGATTTTTGCCGACGTGATCGCCCCCCACGAGCCCCTAGAGGCCCCGGGAGGAGTTAGAGATCGCCTGGAGCCCCCGGTTTTTGCTGGCGGCAGTTGGGAATACGTGCTTGGCACCGACAAGGTCGGGAGAGATATGTTGAGCCGGATCATTCACGGCTCACGAATCTCCATTACCATATCCGTAATCGGAATAGCTATTGCGGGTACCATAGGCACGACCCTTGGCATTATTTCCGGTTATTTCGGTGGCCGCGTTGATGCCGTCATCATGCGCCTCGTCGACGTGTCCCTGTCGATTCCACCTGTGTTGCTGGCCTTGTCCCTTGCAACCGCCCTGGAACCAAGCTTTCGGACGGTGATCCTCGTGGTCGCATCGTTGCTTTGGTCCATATATTGCCGTCAAGTCCGAGGCGATACGCTGGCTGTCCGCCAGCAGGACTACATCGCGAGGGCCAGGGTCTCCGGGGCGTCTCATTTGCGGATCATGATCCAGCATATCCTGCCCAATATCACCAACACCCTGATCGTGCTGGCAACATTGCAGGTGGGTTTCGTCATCCTGCTTGAGGCTGGGCTGTCGTTCTTGGGCGTTGGACTCTCTCGGCCCGCGCCTGCATGGGGCCTTATGGTGGCTGATGGACGGGAGGTCATCATCATCGCCTGGTGGGTGGCTCTGTGGCCTGGCCTCGCCATTATGCTGACCGTATTTGGCTTCAACCTTCTGGGCGACTGGCTGCGTGACCGCCTCGACCCCAGGCTCCGGCAGTTGTAGCGCGCTCGCACTCCCACCCCATCCGTGATGCAAACGGCCCCCTTTGAATAGGAAGGGGGCCATTCAATTTCTGCCCTTCTGCCTTACATGTTGCCCCACCCAACCAGCTGCCTCCGGAATTTGCAAGGGCTTGGCAGCGGTGGTCCTGATCGAGAGTGTTTCCATCCAGGCGTTGTGACCGCCTGCTGACTTAGGCCCCGTCCCCATCCCTTGGGCCTTCGACTGAGCGTACTGAGATTTCTATTCTGTTCCTTGACATTGTGACGCCGCCAACCTAGAATGCCCGTTTATCTGCAGTGCGTACACAATTCGGGATTTAACTTTTGGAGATTCCAGATGTTTCCAATTCACCATATCAGGAAATCAATTCTAATTCCGTTGCTATTGATAATTGTTTCGATTACGGTATTCGTAGCATGCGGCGGAGATGACCCCGCAGCCACTTCCGCTCCGGCGGCCACCACTGCGCCGGCGGCTACGACCTCGTCAGCGGCACCGGTAGCCACAACTGCGCCGGCGGCGACAACACCGTCCCAGCCAGCGGCACCGCAGCCGACTGCGACTCTGACTTCCTTCCGCCCGACCGCTACTCCCGCCGGTGGTGGAGGAGCTCCCGCAGCGACCAACACCTCCGTACCCACGCCCACACAGGCTCCTGCGCCGGTTGGGCAACTCAAGACCAACCGGGTAGTAGCGGCAATGCCCGTGCTGCAGGAAACCAACCGGATATGGGAAGGGCCTTGGTCGTTGCTGCAACAGCACGTGCCATTCGCGGATACGCTGTTGCGAAATGACCCCACTACCGGCGCATCTGGTCCCGGCCTAGCCGCGAGTTGGGAATTCAACGACGACTTCACTCAGTGGAAATTCGACCTCCGCAAGGGAGTCCAGTACCACTTCGGGAACGGAGAATTTACCTCGGCCGACGTAGCATGGATGCATTCCATGCTCTCTTCCGACGACTCTGTTTCCACAATGAGCCCGGTCTGGCGCACGGTGACCGTAGACCCGGTCAGCGACTACGAAATCGCCTTCAATTTCGAAACCCCGTACTTGGACGGCCTGCGTCTGTTCTCCCGGACCGCCGGCGACCTCTACATGATGAGCAAGGCGCAGTTTGATGCTGAAGGATTGGACGCCATTGACGACCGTCCAGCCGGGACCGGCCACTACCGATATGTGGAGCGGAGCCCGGGCTTGGGCGTATCCTACGAGCAAGCCGAAACCGAACACTGGGATGGAGCGACGCCGGACTTCCCGGAATTTGAGCTCAAGTTCATCACAGAGGATGCCACTCGCTTGGCGGTGCTGCTGGCTGGCGACGCACACATCGCTAACCTGAGTCGCGACCTCCAGGTTGAAGCCGCCAATCGCGGGATGCGCGTCATAAGCTCCCAGCAGCCCACTATTCAGACAGTTTCTTTCATGCTGGGGCAATACTTCCTCACTGGAGACGAGTCCTACAGGCCGGATGTGCCATTTGAAGACATCCGCGTGCGTGAGGCCATTAACCGCGCTGTCAACCGTGCCAACGTCATGGAGTTCATCTATAAGGGCAGCGCTACGCCGGTTTACGTGTACGGATGGACCCCAAGCCATGAAGGATGGGACCCGAGGTTTGAGGAGGAATTTGAAGCCAAATATGGATTTGATCCGGATCGGGCCAGACAGCTTCTGGAAGAAGCGGGCTACGGGCCCGGGGATATCGAAATCGAATTCCCAACCATGAACTTCTCAGGAAACCCTGAGCTGTCGCAGATTGCCGAGGCGATTCAATTGGATCTTGATGCAGTGGGAATCACGGTCAACCTTCAGGAGATGGAATACACCGCCCTCCGCCCAGACTTGGTGGCCAAGCAGGCTTGGGACAAGATGTGGATGAGCCGGAACCTGCCGATTCGGACAACCCAAGAGGCAGTCCGGGTCTTCTACGCCGATGAGGGCGTTACCCACGCTGCGATGTACGACGAACTTGAGGCCATGTACCAGGAGCTGAAGTCGACGGTTGACCTGGCAGAGCGCGATGAGATAGCCCGAAGGATGGGCAATTTCGCATTCGACAATTACATCAGCATACCGATTGCCCAAATCTTCTATGAGCTGACCGTCGACCCGGAGATAGTCTCCGAGTACATTTTCTCAGGACAGACGCCAACTTCTCTGGACCACATCCAGCTGATCCGTGGCGTCAGAGAATAGACGCCCTGTGTGCCTGCCCTGTCGAAGTAATGCGCCGCCAATTTGCATGAATAGTTGATTGGCGGCGCTGGAGTTAATCCCCTAGCGAAAAGACGCCTCCGCCCGTGAGCTGGTTGGATCCTCATTCTTATGCGTCGTTACTTGTTCATTCGAGTTCTCCACAGCCTTATTACACTACTGGTGGTGAGTTTCCTTGTGTTCGGCATGGGGCGGCTCTCCGGGAACCCCCTGGATATCCTGCTGCCGGAGGACGCGACCCAGGAACAGTACGACCGGCTGAACCAGCGCTGGGGCTTCGACAGGCCCATAGTCGTCCAATATTGGAAGTTCATACAGAACGCCCTGAAAGGCGACCTCGGCGACTCGCTGGTAAAACCGGACTCAGCAATGGAACTGGTAGCGGAGCGGTTGCCGGCGACTATCGAGTTGGCCATCTTTTCGCTCGCCATCAGCACTATCATCGCAGTGCCCATCGGCGTACTGGCCGCGGTAAAAAGGGACACCCCGATCGACTATTTCGGCAAGATAATTGCCCTGCTGGGCCAGTCCGTGCCATCGTTCTGGCTGGGGCTGATGTTGATGTGGGTGTTTGCAGTCCAATTGGGCTGGTTACCCGCGTCGGGAAGAGGCTCCTTCAAACACATGATAATGCCTGCAATAGCACTGGGCTGGTTCCAGGTGGCAGCTGTAATGAGACTGTTGCGTTCTTCAATGCTTGACGTGCTGGATTCTGAGTACGTCAAAATGGCGCGAATCAAGGGACTGCCGGAAAGGAAGGTAGTTTGGAAGCATTGCCTTCGGAACGCCGCCATAGGCCCTCTCACTTATTACGGCGTTATTGCAGGGATCCTATTGACCGGCTCCGTCATTACCGAGCAGGTATTCCAATGGCCCGGTACCGGTCTGCTAGCCATAGAAGCAGTGCGAAATCGGGATTTCCCTGTGTTGCAGGCGGTGATAATCGTTTTTGCCGGCATATTCGTGGCATGCAATCTAATCGTTGACATCCTTTACGCCTATCTTGACCCCCGAATTCGCTACTCTACATAGGGCAAGACCTCAGACCAATAGAAGAGATATCAGATGGATGCGATCTTAGCCCCAGCGAGACCTTGGTATACGCCCGGACGGTTATTGGCCATAGTAACCGGAAGTCGCAGGTTGCCATGGATATCAATATCATTGATCCTGATTCTTCTGGTGATCCCTGCAGCTTTTGCAGACGTGATTGCGCCCCATGGACCCAAGGACGGGGGCCTGCCCAAACGATACCTGCCTCCCGTATGGGATGGCGGCACCACCGAGCATATCCTTGGCACCGACCGGCTGGGAAGGGACATCTTGAGCCGCATCATCCACGGAGCGCGCGTCTCCGTGAAGGTGTCGTTGATAGGCATATCACTGGGCGGGTTCATAGGGATTGCTCTGGGGCTGGTCGCGGGCTACTTCGGAGGCAAATTCGACCTGCTGATCATGCGGCTGGTGGACATCACACTTTCCATTCCGAGCATCCTGTTCGCCCTGGTGCTGGCGGCGGCGATAGGGCCCGGGTTGAGCACCGTATTGATTGTGATCAGCTACATACTATGGGCTTACTACGCGCGCCAGATCAGGGGCGAGGTGCTTAGCATCCGCGAACAGGACTACATCTCCCGGGCACGGGTGACGGGCGCCTCTGACTTCCGCATTATTACCCGCCACATTCTTCCCAATGTGATAAATACCATCATCGTTCTTGCTACGTTGCAGATCGGATTCGTGATACTGCTGGAAGCATCCTTGAGTTTTCTCGGCGTCGGCATTCAGCGGCCTGAACCAGCTTGGGGGCTGATGGTGGCAGACGGCAGGGAAGTGATCGTCACCTTTTGGTGGGTTTCGCTCTTCCCGGGACTGGCCATCATGCTAACAGTGTTGGCACTGAACCTGCTTGGCGACTGGCTGCGCGACCGCCTCGACCCGAAACTTCGGCAGATATAGAAAACGCCCTCCCCGAGGTTCCAGAAAGCATCACTCGGAGCCAATGTCCGTGCATTCAGGCAGCCGAGGGCGACGAATCCTCTATCTCAGCCACTCTTCCTGTATTGGGTATTCAAAATACGCGGCCGTCACCAGGTGGTGGAGTTCTCCTGTGTATTCATCCACTTCTCGCAGGATCGCCTCCTTGTCTTCGCTATCAGGCCACTCGTTGTTGATTACTGATGCAAGACGCCCGGCGAGACGGTGCACCGCCCGGTTGGAGTGGCGGCGCGGGCCTCTTCCAACGGTCTCGATTTCCTCCGACATCGTGTTTATTGAGCGGCTGAGAGAATCGGGCAGCAAAGGGTCGCTGACAAGCAGGTCAATGATCTGGTCCGGCACCACCTCGGCACTGTAGGAGTGATTGTAGACCTCAAGCGCATGGAAAACCCGCAGCAGGGAAACCCAGTCGGTCTCATATACGACTTCCACATCCCTGCTTATTTCCATCTGTGACAGGATCAGCGACGAAGCCCACTGCGCTCGTTCGACATTACGTCCCAGTTGCAGGAAGGTCCAACCCTCGTCGTGGTACATGGTCGACTCGGCTAGGCCGCTGAAGGTATTGATTTCCGACTGAATGTTGGCGTAAAAGCTCCGAGGCTCAAATCGCCATATTTCCGCGAGGTCCTGCTGGTGCAGGCGCAGGTAAACCGAGTTCAGGTGAGTCCAGACCTCGGGGCTGATGCAGTGGCGTTGCTGGCGGGCGTTCTCCCTCCCCATCGCAATGCAGCTCAGCACGGAGCATGGGTTGGATCGTTCGAAGGTAAGGTCGTCGGCAAGTGTGAAGGAGTCGGCCAGGACAAACTCTTCATCACCGAACAGGTCGGCCCTCCCTCCCGGAGGGTCGCGACGGATGCTGGAATATATGCGGTTCCATCCGAAGTGTATTTCGCGTATGGGGCGATCCACCAGTGCTTCGGATTGCAAGCGCAGCAGCCTGCTCACGTGGTCGGCTCGCTCCAGGTAGCGACCCATCCAATATAGGCTCTGAGCGCTGCGTGAAAGCATGGATCACTCCTGATCGCGGCAGTAACGGGAAACCGCAGGTTGAAATTAAGCCAGCCGAAAAATTGGGCTATGGGTCCACAGCGCTGTCATCCACCACCCAGAGGTCCTTGCCTCCACCGCCCTGGCTTGAGTTCACTACCAGGCTGCCCCGGCGCAACGCTACTCGGCAGAATGCGCCCGGCACGATACGAGTCTGCCTCCCTGTCAGCACGAAGGGGCGAAGATCAACGTGGCGCGGCTCAAAACTGCCGTCGATCAGGCACGGAGCTCGCGACAACGCCAGCACCGGTTGCGATATAAACCCTGCCGGATCGGCACGAAGGCCCTTGGCGTATTCATCCCGCTCTTCCTGGGTGGAGTGTGGACCAATTAACATCCCGTAACCACCCGACTCACCGACCCGCTTGACGACAAGGTCAGCAAGATTATCCAGCGTGTATTCCAAGTCCTCAGGGCGGCGACACAGATACGTCTCCACGTTCTGCAACAGGGGTTCCTCGTTCAGGTAGTAGCGAATCATATCCGGCACATAGAAATAGACGCTCTTGTCGTCAGCGACGCCGGTTCCCGGCGCATTCGCCAGTGTCACGTTCCCCAGTTGCGCAGCATCTATCAGCCCGCTCACGCCCAGCAGCGAATCGGGCCGGAACACCAGCGGGTCCAAGAAATCATCGTCCACCCGGCGGTAAATGACGTCCACCTGTTGCAGTCCGTCCGTCGTCCGCATGAACACGTATCCGTTCCGTACCACCAGGTCCTGCCCCTCCACCAGTTCGGCGCCAATCTCGCGGGCAAGGAACATGTGCTCATAGAAGGCGGAATTGTAGATTCCAGGTGTCAGCAGGGCAATGGTTGGGTTAGGGTTGCCACCGGGAGCCAGTTCCCGAAGAGTGGTCTGCAACGTGGCTCCGTAGTTCTCCACCTCTCTCACGCGTGTGCTGCGGTACAGCCGTGGGAAGGTGATTTTGGCCGCCTTGCGGTTGGCAATCATGTAGGACACGCCGGATGGAACTCTGAGATTATCCTCCAGCACCCGGAACCCGTCGCTAGTGCGAACCACATCCGTACCGCAAACTGCTACCCAAGTCCCATGCGGGGGAGAGAAGTCTCGCATCTCCTCCCGATACTGTGGGCACTCCCGCACCATGTCTTCGGGAATCACGCCGTCATCTATAATCCGGGCTTCGCCATAAATATCTTCCAGAAAGTAGTTGAGGGCCCTGATGCGCTGGGTAAGCCCAGCCTCCAGGTGCTTCCAGTCTTGTGCTGAGACAACGCGAGGAATGGCGTCGACTGGAATGATACGCTCCTCGGCCTCGGCGTCTCCGTATACTGTGAAGGAAATTGACTCGCTGTAGAATGTGCGGGTAACACGGGCCTGTATGCTGGCCAGTTCCTCGGCAGAGAGGCGCCTCAACTCGTCGTAAAGCCTTCGGGCGTGTTCCCGAGGCCTCCCGTCGGGCAAGAAGAGTTCGTCGTATACGGACGGATCGATCTGGTAACTATCAAAGTCCACTGCACACCTTAAGCGCCCGTCTCAAAGTCGGGCCCATACCCTTTCACCAAAGTTCCTTCGCTACGCCCATGCCATGCCTGCCGCAGAATTCCGGAGCTAACCTTTGCATGGGTCTCACACAGATTGCCTGTCAATTGCAGCGTGGACTAACGCACCGATTCATGCTGACAATTCTTGTGTAACCAATGCGACTTTCGCCCCAGATCATCTCAGGTATCCAATTCAGCGTTATCTCGCATCCGGAAGACCACAGCCTGGTACAGCCAGTTACTCAGCGGCCACAGCCTGCGCCCCGTAAGCCTCCTTGATTTCTTCGGGCGGAGTCTTGGGAATTACGATTATCATTTCCGTAAACTCGCCGACCTCCGATTCCACCCGAATCGTCCCTCCATGCTGCCGGACGATATCGCTGGTGATGGCCAGACCCAGACCGGTCCCCTGGTTGGCGGGCTTGGTGGTGAAGAACGGATTGAAAATCTTCTCCGCCACTTCGTCCGGCATGCCAATTCCATTGTCGCGAATCCTGATTTCCGCATCTTCGCCCAAGTCCCGGGTCTTCAGCCAAACCGTCGGCTGGTAGCCCTCGAACCCAACGCCTTCCTCCGCCAGTGTCCGTCGCCTTTCGTCCGTGGCCTGGCATGCATTGCCGACTATGTTGAGGAAGGTGCGGCTCAGGTCTTGTGGTATGGCCTGCACTTCGCCGATATCCTCGTCCAGTTCATGCTGAATCGTTAACTGGAAGTCCGAATCGGTTGCCCTGGCACTGTGATAGGCCAGCATGGAATGCTCCACCAGCAACGTGTTCAGATTAATCTCCTGCCAGTTGCTGGTGCCCCGGCCCATCAAAAGCATGTCGTGAACGATGCGATTGGCCCGGTCTCCATGGTTCCGGATTCGTTCCAGGTTCTCCGTAAGGTCATTCGATATGTCGGAAATCAGGGAAACATCTGGGTGATCTCCCCCCTCTTCCAGCACTTCCCGCATCTCCGTCAGCAACTCCTCGGAGACCTCGGAGAAGTTCTTGACGAAGTTGAGAGGATTGCGAATCTCATGAGCCACGCCCGCGGTTACCTCGCCCAGTGCCGCCAGCTTCTCCCGCATCACTATCTGATCCTGCGCTTTCTGCAGATCTACCAGTACAACTTCCAGCTCGGTGTTTTTGCCTTCCAGTTCGGTATTCTTACCGTCCAGTTCCGTCAGAACCAGCTCCAATTCAGAATTCTTGCCCTCCAGCTCCTTATTTAGTTCTTCGATCAAGTTCAACCGCAGGGCCTCCAGGGAATTGTGACGGAACACCTCCAGGGCTGACGCCATCTCGGCCAACTCGTCCTGCCCCTCCAAGACAACTTCTTCCTCCAACTTCCCTTCCGCCATCTCCCTCATACGACCTGACAGAATATTGATGCGATGGAGAATGACACGGCCGACAAACAGCCAGCTTACAAGGAGGGCGCCGCCAACGCTGATAACGCTGATGGCCAACAGCAGAGACCCGCCGGTGGTAATGGCTTGAGCGGAAGCCTCTGTCGCCTCCTGGGCCGACAGAGCCGCCGCTTCAACCAATTCGTCCACTTCGGCCAAGAGAATAGTCGATTCTTGGCGACTGAGGGCCAGTAATTCGATCTGTTCCTCTTCCAGTTGCAACCTGGACCTCAACGTTACAAATACTCCGTCGTCGGCGAGGCCCAGATGTTTCAGCCTGCTGTACAGTGGGCTCAGTTGTTCCTCCAGGTCTGCGTTGTTCAAAGCTGCCATATTTCGATCGATACTGGCCGTGGAAGACTCGAAACGCTCGGCCTGGGCCTCTACCAAGGCAGGGTCGAAGATGCTGAAAACAGTAGAAAGCTGCTGTAGGCCGATGTTGGTGTCGGCCTGCAATGCCGTCAAATGACGATAAGTCCCAAATTCTTCCTCGGAGAAATGGAGAGCATAAGGTGCAATGAATGCTCCCAATTCGCTTCGTCCCGTGATGATATAGAACAACTCATCGTCAACGGCAGGAATCAGCACCTGCTCCAGTTCGGCACGAAGAGCAACCATTTCCTCCAAAAGGGCGTCAGACCGCCGGTTCAGGAAGAACACTGTCCCCATCTTGTCTCTAATCTCTTCTACCTGATCTTCCAACGCCTCGATGGTAGTCCCAATTCTGCGAGCTCTTGTCGGATCGGCCTGTTCCAATGTTGCCAATCGGTCCCTGAAGTGCTGCTTGGCAACAGAGATTTCCTGCCACACCGCCGAGACCTCGCTAGGTGTCGTGGCGGTGGTCAGGCGCGGAGCCGCGCCCACCAGTTCGCTACTGTACCCGGCCACGCCAAAGGCGGCTTCCAGTTCCGGCACGCTCTCTTCGTTCACCCTGGTCTGGGCATCTCCAACTCGTATCAGACTGAACCAGGCCACCAAACTTGCCGCTACAGTAAATGCCACGGCCACGCCGAATGCAGCGAATAGTTGAGTGGAGATTCTATATCTGAGTGCGAACAGGCGTTTCATCGAGTTCATCACTTTGCCAGATTCCCGCGGGTATGAATTGGAGAAGCCAAGAATAGACTAGTTGGCAGAATCCCTCAGATTCAGGATTGGGTGATATTGACCGTCGGCTCCTATCACTGTGAGAAACACCCTGTCTGAACCTTGATTATCTGTTTCGGGGTCAACATAGCTCAGCGAGAAACCGTCCAATTGAAAGTTCCCGCCTTCCAGGATACTTTCGATGAAACATTCTCGCGTGACCTCTCTTCCGCACCGCTCCAGCCCTGCTATTGCCAGTCGACCCGCCAGGTATCCCTCCAGGGATACAAACCCGGGCGTCGCGGAGTCATCAAATTCCGAAAGCGCGTTGAGGTAGGAAGCGACGACCGGAATGTCGGCGTCGGTCGGGAATGGCACCACCTGGGTCACATACACGCCCTCTCCTTTGGAACCAAGTTTCTCAGCCAGTGCATTGGAGCCCACAAAGGAGATGGTGATGAATTCCGCTTCCACCAACTTTGTCTCCCTGGCCCAGAGAATGAACTCCCCAATCGGGTCATAGGCCCCGACCATTATGACCCCTTCAGGCATACCCTTACTCAGGTCAAGAAGCGCACTCTTGACCGCAGTTGTGTTGCGAGGGTAAAGGCCAACAGCGACGGGCTCCATGCCCCGCCTGTCCAAGGCAGCCAGCGCGCCATTGTAGCCAGCCCTACCGAAGGAATCGTCCTGGTAGAGCACCGCAATTCTTTCGATGCCAAGGTCGGTGGTCATCCTCTCAACCATCTCTTCTGTTTCCTGGTTGTATGAAGCGCGAAGGTTAACGATATTGTCCCATTGTTCGTCCCGCAGAAACGCGGCGCCAGTGAAGGGAGCAATGAACGGAACACCTAGCTCAGCGGCAACCGGGGTGGCGGAGCGGGAGGTGGGAGTCCCCACCTCGCCGATGAGAGCAAAAACGCCCTCCCGAATGAGATCCCGTGTGTTGGTGGCAGCAGCTTCAGGTTCGTAGGTATCATCCAGGGAAATTAGGGACAGCTGTCTGCCATGCACGCCGCCACTCCTATTGACTTCAGCAAAAGCCGCCTCGATTCCCAATCTCATATTGAGTCCCAATTCTTTCGCGGGACCGCTGAAGGCCGCCGACTGCCCAAACAATACTCCGTCGGGGGTAATGCCGTGGAGATCAACTTCCAAGGTTGGGGTGGGCGAAGGCGCTACGGGCGTATTTCCAATTTCGACGCCGGGTTGTCCAGAGTCGCAAGCGACACCGGCTGCTGCCAGCACAACTGCTGTCAGTATCGCGAGGGACACGGCACTTCGCCATCGATACCACCCTGCAATGCGGACTAAAGCTGTCATTCAGCCTTCCCACGCCGCTGTTTTCTCTGCCTTTTGTATCTCTTCCATTTTGAGTTTGTCTGCAAATTCGGCTTGAGACTTCCCTGAAAGCACAAAGGGCGCAGAGCTTTCACCGGAGTCCTCCGGGTCTCTGCGTTGCCCTTTCAACGCGCCGTCTTTCTCCCTGTCCGCTACTCCCTGCGGGCAACCATCTTGAGGCGGTTCTTGCCGTCGCTATGTTCGTAGGACGTATCATCCATCATCGTCTGCACCAAGTGCACTCCGAGTCCGCCGATGGGCCGCTCATCCAGTTCCGCGTCAAGGCTCGGCTTCGGTGCTTCGTGGAACGGGTCAAAGGGCCGTCCTTCATCGGACACATGAATAGTAAGTGCGTCTTCCTCAGAGTCGATCACGATTTCGAACTTGGGCCACGGTCCGTGCTCCTCTCCTCCGTAGGAGAGGATGTTGAGACCTACCTCTTCCAGCACCAAGTTCACCTTGAATACCAAGCTGTCAGGCCATGATTCCCGTTGGCCCAACTCCTCGACCTCGCTGGCGATGTGACGCAATACATCATCATGAGTGCGTCCCGATGCCGGTTCAAACACCAGAGAAACCATTTCACTCATTGCTACCTCGGATTCCGCCGAAGAACCAGGCAGGTTACATCGTCCGACTGCGGATGACCACCGGCGAACTCGGCCACGGCGTGCAGCACAGCCTCGTTGGCGTGTTGAGCATCCCTTGGGGGGTTGTCGGCGAAAAGATCTAACAGCCGGTCAACGCCGAACTCTTCTCCGTCGGAGTTCATCGCTTCCGAAACGCCATCGGTGTAGAGAATGAGCGTATCTCCGGGCGCAAGGGTGACGTGGGTCTCCCTGTATTCGAGATCAGGCACTACTCCCAGCGCCACCCCGCCCGTGTGAGCGAGCTCTTCACTGGAGCCATCGGCGTGTACTACCAGCGGGTTACAGTGACCTCCGTTGGCGTAAGTCAAGACCCCGGTCTCCGGATCGAAGCTGGCATATACGAGGGTGACAAACATCACCGTATCATTGTCTTCGTTCAACAGGGTGTTGACCTCACCCAAGACTTCTCCAGGCGCGCCCATGCCGATGGCGCAGCCCTTTAGAAGTGTCCTGCTGGACATCATGAACAGCGCTGCGGGTACGCCCTTGTCGGAAACATCCGCCACCGCCAACCCAATGCGCCCATTCTCCATGTACAGAACGTCGAAGAAGTCTCCGCCCACATTCCTTGCCGGGGCCATGTTGCCGAAGACTTCGTACTCAGGCGCCTGCGGAAAGCTGGTTGGCAAAATGCTCTGCTGCATCTTGCTGGCAACGTCCAGCTCATTCTGGAGTGCGACCAGCTTGTCCCTCGATTCGAGGGCCTCCTTCCATTCGGCCAGGTGGCTAAGTGTCCGGTCGATGGTTATCTGGAGATCCTCGAAGTCCAGCGGTTTGGTAACAAAGTCAAAAGCCCCCCGGTTCATTGCGGTTCGGATATTCCGCATGTCTCCGTAGGCGGAAATGATCACCGAGCGAACGTTAGGGTCCACCTTGGGTATCTGCTCCAGCAATGTGAGCCCGTCCATCTGGGGCATGTTGATGTCAGAGATGACCATGTCAATGTCGGGCTCAGCAGTCAACCGCGCCAAGGCTTCCAATCCGTTGCCAGCGAAGACAAAGGAGTAGCGCCCCGAGCGAATATTGCGCCGCATTCTTTGCAGGATCAGCGGCTCAAGATCAGGCTCGTCGTCCACGACCAGAATTTTGTATGATTCGTGCACCCCTTCTTGCATCGTCCCGACTCTTTTTTCCGGTTCAGCTAACATAATGTCTCTGCCCAGACGCGGGCCTGTGCTTGCTACCCTGGCGATTTTCCGGCCGTTCAGCTCCTTACTGCTGATCGTGCTGCCGACTGAGTTTCGTGAATATCGATTATCTGGTCGAATCCACTGATGGTGAACACATCGTGTACCGGCTTGGATAGTGAACAGACAGCGAACTTAACATCAGCCGATCGCATGTCCTTGGCAGTCAGCAGTATCACCCGCAGGCCGGCACTGCTAATATACGAGAGGTCTTCAAAGTCGAGGATTACCGCCTTGTCGCTGCTGGTGTCGATGGCGTTCTTCAGTGCGTCCTGAAACTCCGTGGCGTTGGTGCCATCAACTCTTCCGTCAGTCCTGGCGATAAGAGTCTCTCCATCCCTTTCTGTCGTGACTTCCATCTTCCCTCATCCTCCGAACGTAGTAGTCTGACTTCACGTAAAGTTTAGCGCATCACCGCTGAAGTTTAACCCATATTATTTCCTCAGCGGCTTGTATTCCGCTCTCAAATGCGCTAGAAATCGTATCCTTTTTCTCCGTGGGTTGCCAAGTCCAGGCCAACCAGCTCGTCTTCCCAGTCCACTCGAATGCCGCCCAATGCCCACCCGGTGACCTTTACGATAAAGAATGTCATGACCGCCGTCCATCCGGCCGTGGCAGTTGCAGCCAGGGCCTGCACGCCCAACTGGTCCAGGATCCTCCCGCCTTCCACGAAAAGCCCAGTTCCATCCATTACCCCAGAAGCCAAGAATGCGACCAACAACGTGCCGGTGATTCCTCCCAGTCCATGCACGCAGAAGACGTCAAGAGAATCGTCGAGGTTGAGTTTAATTTTAATGGTGTTGACTGTAAAGAAACATACCGCGCTGCCCGACGCCCCGAGAATCAATGCGCTTGCCGGCCCCACGTAACCCGCTGCGGGCGTAACTGCGGCAAGCCCGGCGATCACCCCGGTCACCGTCCCGAACAGGGAGGGCTTTCGGAAACGTATCCAGTCTAGGGCGGACCACATGACAGACGCACTGCAAGCCGCAAAGTGGGTGGAGGCAAGGGCCATGGCCGCGCGACCATCGGCGACCAGGAAGCTTCCGCCGTTGAACCCAAACCACCCGACCCACAGCATGCCGACCCCGGTGGCTACCAAACCCGGGTTGTGCGGGGGCTGCAATTGGTAGGGAAAACCCGTCCTGCGGCCAAGCTGGCTCACTATTACCAAGGCGGCGACGCCAGCGGTGGTATGGACAACCAGACCACCTGCAAAGTCCATCACGCCCATTTGGTTGAGCCAACCTCCGGTTCCCCACACCCAGTGACAGACCGGAACATACACCAGGAGCGCCCACAGTGCGCTCATCATTATTACGGCGGTATATTTTGTGCGCTCCACGTAGCAGCCCACCATCACGGCGGGTGTGATGATCGCGAAGGTCATCTCGAACATCACGAAGAGCATTTCCGGTATGGTAGCCCCTTCGCGATGCGTACCGTGCGCCTCGATGTTCCACAGGAACGCGTGGTGCAGGTCCCCTATCAGACCAAAATGCGTGCCGCTGAACGAAAGGCTGTAGCCGGCAATCATCCAGATGATGCCGACCACCGCGGCGATAGAAAAACACTGCATTGCTACCGAGAGAACGTTTTTTGCCCGCACCAGACCACCGTAATAAACGGCAAGTCCCGGAACAGTCATAAACAAAACGAGAGTGGTGGCAGCGAGTAGCCATGCAGTGTCGCCTGTGTTCACAAACTAATGCCCGCGCCGCCGGATAACCCCGGCGATTGTTTCCTCGATCTATTTACCCCTAGCCCACTGCACAGCGCAGTTGCAAGTCCCAGATACGAATATGTGCGTATCACGTGCCCAGGATAACTCACTCATAATACAACAGAACCCCCCAAATTCAACAGAAAGGACTAAATCTTCACACTTCGTACATTCAAGGGGCGATCAAGGGGCGATCAAGGGGCGATCAAGGGGCGATCTGCCAAGGAACGATCGGCGCATTCCTTCATGTTGCTTCGCAGCTGGAGCTTTGGATACGCTTGACCCCCCCCTTCTTGACACTCCCTTGCGGGCGGCACGGCATAATAACAAATGCGCCATGCCAAAATGTACGAGGCGAGCATTTCAAACAAAATGTGAGAGGAAGGGGGAAAAGAACTTTCCTGCCTGCTTTCCATGCCGCCCACAGCGGCTCTCCGCACGAACGCTGTCGGTTCGTGAGAAAGGCTGGTACCCCTGGAGGGACTCGAACCCCCGACGCGCAACTTAGGACGCTGCCGCTCTATCCTCTGAGCTACAGGGGCATGATGCGGACCGCTCGGCATGAGTGGTGGAGACAGGGGGGATCGAACCCCCAACCTCGGCATTGCGAACGCCGCGCTCTCCCAATTGAGCTATGTCCCCACTGGAGCGGACTGTGCCTTTTCATAAAAGCCAATCCACGTTCAAATCGTAGGACGCCTCAGAGAGGCTGTCAAGTCGCCTCCCGGACCGAATGGCAGTACGGCGCTGATGGTTCGATTTCGTAAGCCCACCTGGCATCGTTATCCCGTCCTTCGTCAATTGTACAGACAGCCATTCCGACCGCCCTAAACTAACCCACGAGCGGGAACTCCTCATTTCTGCTGTTAGAGCCAGAGCACGACCTTCCTTGCTCCCCTCTCCTCTTCCAATGGGTGACTGGCTCCAGGTGCTAGAATTGTGGCTGCCCGACATGGGCACTCAACAATTGGGAGCGTCATTATGGCAACGCTGGTCACAGGCGGCACCGGGTTCGTTGGAGCAAACATCGTCCGGGAGTTGGCCCGGGCCGGGCACCAGGTGCTCTGCTACGATATCGCGCCGCCCAACGAACTCTTCCGTCAATTCATTGCCGACGTGGAGGGCAGTGTTGACTTCGTACAAGGTGACATTCGCGATGCAGAGGCCGTAGCCGGTCTGGCTCGGCAGCACGACATCGACGCAGTCATCCACGCGGTCACGTACACGGTCAACCAGCACGCCCTGGAGGTCGAGCGGGCGCGAGACGTCGTCGGCATCAATGTCGAAGGGCTGGCCAACGTCCTGGAACTGGCTCGAGCGGCTTCGGTGCGCCGTTTCGTCTATGTCAGTTCCGGATCAGCCTACGGTCTGGCCGCCGGAACCGACCAGACCTACAGCGAGGATATGCCGGTCGCCCCCGATTCGATGTACGGCATCACCAAGTACGCAGGTGAACTCATCACCCGCCGTTACTCGGAGTTGTACGGGTTCTCGGCGGCCAGCGTGCGCCTCAGTACCCCATACGGTCCCATGGAGCGTGTGACCGGACACCGTGCAGTGATGTCGGCCCTGTACCAGTGGACGGGGCAGGCGGTGCGCGGCGAGCCGCTGTCGGTGCAGGGAGAGTCCATAGACCCGCGGGACGGTCGCGACTACACCTACGTTACCGACATCGCCCGGGGGCTGCAGAATGTGCTCGACACTCCGGATCTTCCTCATGATTTGTACAACCTGACTGCCGGCATCTGGCTGACTTATCGGGAGATTCTGGCCACCGTGGCAGAGATGGCTCCGAACAGTGAGCTGGCGCCCCAAGCGGACAGCGGAGATGCCATGGACACGGCAACAGATTCGGTGACGGGCAGGGGGCCTCTGTCGGGGCATCGCCTGTGGCACGACCTGGGATGGCAGCCGGAGTACGATCTGCGAGCCGGGCTGGCCGACTATCTGCAATGGCGGCAGGACTCGGGGTTCACAAGCTAACGTAGTGCCATGGTACGCCAACCACTGAAGTTACACCCGAGTGGACGGCACGGGGCGAGACCGATCGTTGGGTAAGTTGTTGTGGAAATAGAGCCATTTACAATCCATGTTCCCCAGGACACTCTGGATGATCTGTCGGACCGCTTGGCGGACACTCGCTGGCCCGACGAAATCTCGGGCAACGGCTGGGACTACGGCACGAACATGTCGTACCTGAGAGAACTGGTGGACTACTGGCAGAAGGAGTACGACTGGCGCGCCCAGGAACGGTCCCTGAACCAGTTCGACCACTTCCGGGCCACAGTTGACGGACTGGGGGTCCACTTCATCCACGCCCGTGGCAAGGGGGCCTACCCGTTTCCGTTGATCATCTCCCACGGCTGGCCCGGGTCGGTGGTGGAGATGCTCAAGATCATCCCCATGCTGACCGACCCTGCCTCCCACGGAGGCAGCGCGGAAGATTCCTTCGACGTCGTCGTGCCTTCACTGCCCGGCTACGGGTTCTCCGACAAACCGATAGAACGAGGGATGAGCAACACCAGGATCGCCGGAATGTGGCATACCCTGATGACCGAGGGGCTTGGCTACCAGCGTTTCGGAGCACAGGGCGGCGACTGGGGAGGCATGATCAGTTCCAGGCTGGGCTTCGACTTCCCCGAATCGGTGGCCGGGGTGCACCTGAACCTGATGACCGGCGTACCCGCTTTCAGGGGAGCACCGGACCCACCGCTGACGGAGGGCGAGAGGGAATTCAAACGCCTAGCCCGCCGCTGGTTCGAGGATGAAGGAGGCTACTTCCACATCCAGCGCACCAAGCCACAGACGTTGGGGTTGGGGCTGAATGACTCGCCCGTGGGCCTCGCCGCGTGGATCATAGAGAAATTTCGGACCTGGTCTGACTGCGACGGCAACCCGGAAAACAGCTACAACCGGGACGAATTGCTGACGAACATCATGCTCTATTGGGTCAACCAGACTGCCACATCCTCGGTCCGACACTACTACGAGAACCGCGTTGACAGCTGGCGGTTCCTGCCCGGCCAGCGTGTTGAAGTACCCTGCGCCGTGGCGCTGTTCCCTGTGGAAATCAACCGTCCACCCCGCGAGTGGGCCGAGCGCACCCACAACGTGCAGAGCTGGACCGAGATGCCGCGCGGCGGACATTTCGCCGCGATGGAGCAACCACAACTGCTAGCGGAAGACATCCGCGCCTTCTTCCGTACTCAGCGAACCAAATAGCATGCGAACCACATAGCAAAGGGCACATTCTCCCGGGAAAGCTGAAGGGGCCATGGCGAATATCCTTTATAATGCGCTTGCCAAGTTAGCAGGAGCAATTTGTTCATGGTTTCTCCGTACCGATTCCGGGTTGAACAACGCGTCCTGGTGCGCACTCGGGGCGGGGGCAAGCACCGGCAGCCCTCGGAGAGCAGCAGAGGGACTCTCGGTATCATCGCCCCGCAGATGACCGACGACTGGACTGGAACAACGTTGGAGCTGGAGGCCGGCCTCCCAAACGTCTATTACGTAGCCCTTGACGCCGGCACCACCGAACTCATCGCCGAAGACTGGCTGGAGCTCGCTCCGTCGGACGCGCCTCCCCCTCCGGCTCCCCAATCAAATTTTCCCAATTGAAACGAGGTGACACGATGGACTTTGGAATTGCAGGCAAGAAGGCATTTGTGGGTGGCGCCAGCCGTGGAATCGGCAAGGCCATCGCCCTGGAACTCGCGCGGGAGGGTTGCGACGTGGCCATCGCCTCGCGCACCATGGCGGACCTTGAGACCTCGGCCCAGGAGATTGCTGAGGCGACGGGACGGAATATCATCCCAATAGCCATGGACGCCACCAGTCGAGAGCAGGTGGACGCGGCGGTCAACGAGGCTGCCCAGCGCCTGGGCGGGCTGCACATCCTAGTCAACAGCGCTTCGCTGCCAGGCGGCTCCGCCGACGCTGTAGGTCCCATTGATAGCATCAACGAGGACTCCCTCATCGGCGACTTCGACGTCAAGTATGTTGGCGCTCTCCGCTGCGCCAGGGCGGCCATTCCCCATCTGAGGGAGCAGGGCTGGGGACGCATTGTCAATATCAGCGGCGGCAACGGCCGCACCGCAGGCAATCTGAGCGGCGGAGCGCGCAACGTTTCCATGGTCCACCTGACGAAGACCCTGGCGATGCAACTGGGCCGCTTTGGCATTACCGTCAACTGCATCCACCCCGGCACCACCCGCACGGAGCGTACTCCGGGGCTGTTGGAGGCACGGGCGGCGCAGCTGGGCATCCCAGTGGAAGAGGTGGAGGCGCACGATTTCGCTCCAGACTCGCCGCGCGGCAACCACATCTGCCGGATGGTGGACGGGTCGGAGATCGGTTACCTGACCTGCTACCTAGCGTCGGACAAGGCCTGGGCAGTCACCGGTGAGGTGATAGCAGCGGGCGGCGGGACCGGCGCTGCGGTCTACTACTAGGTACGTGCGACCTTGAACGCAACGAATTTCATCGCGGACTGCCTGCAGCAAACACACCTGCGGCTACATGCCACCTGCGAGGGCCTGGCGGTTGAGCAGGTGCTGTGGCGGCCCGCGCCAACGGCAAACAACATCGGCTTCATACTTTGGCACATGGGGCGGCACGAGGACAGCCGTGTTACCGCGACGGCGTGCGGCTCCAAAGGTTTTGAAGCCGACCTTTGGGCGACCGATGGCTGGTTCGAGAAGTTCGGACAACCCGTTTCCGCTCCCGATCCCGGCGACCGTCTCGGTCTGCGGAGCCTTGCCATCCCTTCGCTCGAGGTGCTGCTGTCCTACTTCAGCGCAGTAAACGAGCGCACCATGCGTTTTATGGCGTCGCTGGACGACGCGAGGCTGGACTCGCACATGGAACCCCACGAGCCGCGTCAGACGGTTGGGGGCGCGTTGCGCCACATGATTGTCCACCAGAACAACCACCACGGCCAGGTGGACTACCTGCGCGGCCTGCAGGAAGAAGACTGGGACCTGCCGCGTGGCACCGGCGGAGTCCTGCCCACGCGGCCCGGCTAGACATCACTCTCACCGGGGGGACAATGACCACTACCACGCGCGCCATCGGCCAGTCCGTCGTTCGCGGCGAGGGGCCGGACAAGGTCACGGGGAAGTCCATCTACGCCGCCGACGTCTCTCTTCCAGGGATGTTGTGGGGCAAGGCTCTGCGGTCTCCCTTCCCTCACGCCCGCATTGTGAGTATTGATACCGAGCAGGCCAGGGCGGTTCCCGGTGTCCATGCAGTGATAACCGCGGCCGATCTTCCCGACTCGCTGGTGGGGCGCCGCCTGCGGGATATGCCAGTACTGGCAAAAGAAGTGGTGCGCTTCGTCGGCGAGAAGGTGGCCGCTGTCGCCGCGGAAAGCGTGGAGGCTCTTGAGGAAGCCTTGCTGCTCATAGACGTCGAGTACGAGGATCTTCCCGCCGTCTTCGACGCCCACGAGGCCATGTCCACCGAGGCTCCGTCACTGCACGCGAAGATGTCCGGCTACGAGGGCTTGCCGCAGCCGGAGTCGGACATAAACAACGTGTTCGCCCACATCACCTGGGGCCAGGGCGACGTTGACGAGGGCTTCGCAGAGTCCGACCTGGTATTCGAGCACACCTTCAACGCCCAACTGATGCACCAGGCATACATCGAACCCCATGCCTGCGTGGTCAGCGCCGATTCTTCGGGACAAGTGCAGGCTTGGGTCAACAACAAGGACCCCTACGCCCTACGAGAGCAGCTTGCCGCGGTCTGGGGTATCGACGAAGAGCGCATTGTGCTGCACCCGTGCAGCATCGGCGGGGACTTCGGCGGCAAGGGCTCCTTCATGGACGTGCCTCTGTGCTACTACCTGTCGTTGAACTCGGGACGGCCGGTCAAGATGGTGATGGACTACATCCAGGAACTGATGGCCGCCAACCCCCGCCACCCGGCGACCATGACCATCAGAAGCGGGGTAAGGAGCGACGGGACTCTAATGGCCCGGCAGGCGCGGGTGGTATTCGACAGCGGGGCCTATGGCGCATTCAAGCCGACGGTGTACCTGCGGGGCGCCGACCACCTGTGCGGCGTCTATCGCATTCCCCACGCCCGCATCGACAGCTACATGGTATACACCAACAACGTGCCCAAGGGACACATGCGAAGTCCGGCCAAACCCCAGGTGGTGTTCGCCGTGGAAGCGCACACAGACCTCATCGCCCGCGAGATGGGCATTGACCCCTACCAGTTCCGGCAGATGAACCTGCTTCGCGACGGTGACGCCTCGCCCGTGGGCCACGTCTGGCAGGACATCCGCGCCGAGGAGACGCTGCAGCGCGCCGCTGATGCTGTGGGTTGGGAGACGCCGAAGCCCCACAACCCCGAGTTGCTGACCGGCCGCGGGCTAGCCATCACCGACCTGTCCCAGGGTGTTGGCCGATTTGCCGCCAAAATCAGCATGAATTCGACGGGCCGACCCACGCTGCACATGGCCTTCTGGGACACTGGTACCGGTTCCCACACCGTGCTCCGTCAGATGGTGGCCCAGGAACTGTCGGTTCCGGTGGAGGAGGTGGACATCGAACTGCTGGACACGTCGGAGATGCCCTTCAGTTCCGGCTCAGGCGGCACGCGCGTGACCTACACCGCCGGGCAGGCCGTGGTGGGAGCGGCCCGGGAGTTGCGTCGTAAGCTAATCCGCGAAGCCGCTCCTCTGCTGGACTCGCCGGAGGAGGACGTTTCGCTGCAGAGCGGGCGGGTGGTCGTCGGCCCGTCGCCGCTGCGCCCGGCCTACTACCGCACTATCAACATCGGTGAGGTGGTCGCCCACGTCGGCGACGGCACGATCGTGGCAGAGTACGAGTTCGCCTCCGAGCCGCCGGACCTGACTTCCTTCTGCGCCCAAGCAGCGGAAGTGGAGGTTGACCTAGAAACCGGTCAGGTTACGGTCAAGCGGCTGGTCTCCGCCCACGACGTCGGCGCAATCCTCAACCCGCTGATGCACCAGGGACAGGTGGAGGGCGGCGTCATCCAGGGCCTCGGCTACGCGCTGATGGAGGAACTGTTGACCGAGGACGGGCATATCTCCACTCTAAGTTTCGGCGACTACAAGATACCCACCAGCGCCGACATACCTGAGCTGGTCACCGTGCTGGTGGAGGGTAACAACGGCCCGGCTCCCTACCGCAGCAAGGGCATCGGCGAGAGCGCCAATATCCCCGTGGCTGCCGCCATCGCCAACGCCGTGGCCGACGCCATCGGCGCCCCGGTAACCAGCCTACCGCTGACGGCGGAGAAGGTGCTGCGGGCGCTGCGGTAGCGCATTATTCCAGGGGACCTGGCCACTGACTATGGCTCTGGTCAAACTGTCCAATGAGATGCTCAAGAACCGGGAGGTCCGGCCATGATTGACTTGCTGATTACCAATGGGATGGTCGTCGACGGGACCGGCAGCCCCGGCTTCTTCGCCGCCGTCGCCGTAGAGAGAGAACGGGTGACCATCCACCGCGGGGAGGTTTCCGGACTGGAGCCGGCGCGAACCATAGATGCGGCCGGCAATGTCGTGTGCCCCGGCTTCGTCGACCTGCATTCCCACGCAGGCCTGACCATCCTCGGCGAGCCGCACCACGACCCCAAGGTGCGCCAGGGCGTGACCACTGAGCTGGTGGGCATCGACGGCATCTCCCACGCACCCTTCAAGACCCGAGAGGAACTGGAGCGCTACATCTGGCTCGACTCGGGACTGAACGGCTACCCGCCCCTGCCCGCAGACTGGCTGACCGTAGCCCAATTGCTGGACAAGTACGACAACTCCGTTGCTATCAACATGGCGTACATCCTAGGCAACTCGCCTGTGCGTATATGGAGCGTGGGATGGAACGACCGTCCAGCCACCCCAGCTGAGTTGGAGGATATGAAGGCCGTTACCCGCGAAGCAATGGAGGAGGGGGCATGGGGACTGTCTACGGGCCTGGACTACCCACCCGGGTCCTACGCGTCCACCGAGGAGTTGGGCGCACTGGCCGGAGTCGCGGCACGTATGGGCGGCCACTACCACACCCACACTCGCGCCAGTCTGCGATCGCAGGGACTCATGGCCCCGTGGGAGGAAGCGCTGGAGATCGGGCGGCTGGGGGATTGTCCGGTCCACCTGACCCACTACCGGCAAGGCGCCGCTGGCGTCGGCAGCCACCTTGACTACCTCGGCCTCGTGGAGCGGGGACGCGACGAGGGCATGGATGTCACTTTCGACTGCTACACCTACCCCTACTCCGGCACGACCGTGACCATAGGCCTGCCCCACTGGGCCAAGGACGGCGGCCCGGAGCGCCTGATGGACGCCCTGAGCGACCAGGACGACCGCCAACGGATGAAGCGCGAGCTTTCTCGCGACCGGCTGGAGAACAACTGGCTGACCAACTTCACCCAGCCCCAGAACAAGCAGTACGACGGCCGCCTGATCACGGACATCGCCGAGATGCGCGGCCAGGATCCCGAGGACGCTCTGTTCGACCTGCTGCTGGAAGAGAACCTGGGCATCTCCACCGTTGGACTGGGCACCAACGCCCAGACGCTCTACGCCTTCGTGTCGCACCCGGCGGGTATGATCGCCAGCGACGCGATCCTCTTCGGCGAGTACCCCAATCCGCGTACCTACGGCTGCTTCCCGATAGTACTGGCGGAGTTCGTGCGGGCCGAGCAGCACCTGAAGCTCCCTGAGGCCATCCGCAAGATGACCTCTTTCCCAGCACAGCGCCTCGGCCTTCCCGACCGGGGCATCCTCCGCGACGGCTTCCGGGCCGACATCGTGATCTTCAATCCCAACACGGTGAAAGCGCTCGCCACAAAAGAGGACCCGAAGCAATACCCAATTGGCATCGACTACGTGATAGTCAACGGGCAGGTTGTCATCGACAACGGCGAGAACACCGGCGTGCTGCCGGGCCGTTCCCTTCGCCGCGGCCGGTCCAGCACCTAGATGGCCAGCACCTCGCCGAACAGCATCTCAAGGGATAGATTCACCATGCTCAAGAGAATACTCGGACCCTGTCTCCTGCCTGTTCTGATTATCGGCATCTCAGCCACAGCCCTTGCGATGGCCTGTTCGGGTGGATCGGACTCGCCGGGGACTGGTGGTGGCGGGTCGGCGCAATCAACGGTTTCTCAGGAAGGAGAGGCCGCTTTCAGCAGGACATGTTCGGTGTGCCACGGGGCTAGGGCGGAGGGAACCCAGGCTGGACCGCCTTTGGTCCACGAACTCTATTACCCGGGCCACCACCCGGACATTTCATTTCGAAATGCGGTGAATAACGGAGTCATAGCTCATCACTGGAATTTTGGCCACATGCCGCCCCAACCGGGCGTATCGGATGAGGATATCGAAAAAATCATCTGCTACGTGCGCGAACTTCAAATAGCCGGGGGTATATACGAGGGCGAATCTCCCTGTTGAGTGCAACTAGGGGTCGAATATTTCGCTCAGGGGCAGGCTGAGCCCGGGCAGCACATCTCCGCCATCCACGACGTCTTCGCCAGTGAGAGTAACTGCAGGGACTCCGGGGCGGTGCACCATGACCGCCCTCTCGGCGGGGTAGACTTCCAACACCATCAGCACGCCGTGACTCATCCACATCAGCGTCTTGTCGTTTACCTCGTTCTGGCGGTCGCTGGGAGAAACAATCTCCACAACCAGTTCCGGTATTACTTCCAAGTAACCTTCCACCCTGACATCAAGAGGCAATTTCTCTGCGGACACATAGAATACGTCAGGTTCACGAACGGTGTCTGGGTCGTTCTGCAACAGAACGCCGCCGTCGGTCCCACCGACACGCCCCAGACGACGCGTCCTGACATGTCCGTGAATCGCTGCAATTAAGTTTCCTGCAATGAAGGAATGCTCCATCCCTGCTGACACGGCCTCGCACAAAACTCCTCGAATCAGCTCACCCTTAATTCCTTGACCGTTGAGCCTCAGCAGGTCCTCGGCAGATAGCAGTTCCGTCGTAGCGGTAGCCATACGCTCTCCCGGTTCGAGTTCCGTCCTGGGCTCACAGAGCACTCCCCTAATCAGTTCGCCCTTGACCCCCTGGCTGTTAAGACGGTTCAGATCTTCGGCGGTCAATGGAGGCGTCAACGCCGTGGCCATAAGCTCATCCTGGCGGTTGTCTCCGATCCAATTCTATCATCCCTGTATGGGCATTACTTACCGGCTCAGGGTGGCAAGCAGCCCCTCCAGCGCGGCGCAGTCCCGGCAGCCATTGCGGGGTTCGGGAGCGGACGTCAACCCGTGGATGCGGGCGGCATGGCGCAGCAGCGGAGGTATCAGGCGGTCCGGTTCCAGGTCCACATCAACCACACGAGGCCGGAAACCGAGAACGAAACCGTTGTCGTCCGCTGCCCCTGCGATGTCGACCGTTTCACTGTCGGTTGCCGGCTCCATGTAGACGAGGGCCAAACGGGACGGTTCAGGAAAGTCCAGCCGCTCGGCGATCCAGGCGTAGGCGTTGAGCTGGGCGCGATAGACGCGGTGCTGGCTCCGGTTGTCCGGGTTGTGGCGCGAAGTCTTGTAATCGACGATGGCGCAGGTGCCGTCTGCCAACCTGAAGATGGCATCGGCCTCGCCGCGCAGGGTTGCACCTGTGGCTTCATCGGTGGCCTTGAAACGGGACCAGTGGGGAGGGTCGATGTGCCCCGCCATATCGCCGATACCAGACATCCAGACGGGTAGACTGCCTTCTTCCTCCAGATGGCCCAACACGACCCGCTTCGTATAGCTGTCAATGCTGCTGAAGATACCTGGGAAGCCCTGCCAGGGGAGGGCCCTGGCATGCATTCGTATCCAGGCACAGCGACGGCAGAACCAGAAACTCGCGTAGCTGCCCAACTCCGTGGCGGAGATTGTCAGGCCATCGGGCGATTCGTCGCCGTCCGGAAGCTGGGCTTGCTGCGCTGGAGGCGCCAGGCGCTAGTCTCCGTCGCCGTCACCATCGCCGGTGGCTCCTGCAGGGGCGGCAGGCTGGGATGGCGAAGTTGAAGGTGAGGAAACTTCAGCGCGCCGCGAGACATTCCCTCTCGCCTCCGGCGGCAGCGCCTCCTCCCAGTCAGGCAGTTGCAGCTGCTTGGTGCTGGGCAGGAACACGATCGCCACCACCGCCAAGACGCTCAGTCCAAAGGACAGCCAGAGGGGCCAGACGTAGGCGCCCGTGATGTCTCGGAGGAAGCCGGCCGCCACCGGGCCGAGGGCCATGCCGAGTCCGGCGCCCATCATCTGCCATCCGTAGGCTGTGCCCGTGGGAGCGTCAGCATAATACTGGCGATTGATGATTGGGAAAGCGGTCATCTCGCCGCCCATACCGATGCCGAAGAGCACGGCAAACAGGAAGTAGAGACCAACGCTGTCTCCAGCCACGAAGAGAATGAGTATGGGGAGCGTCTGCAGTCCAAAGCAGACGGCCATGACCAACTTGCTACCAATGATGTCAGCAATGACAGGAACAGCGAATCGGGTGATGGTGCTGACCACGGTCAGGGACAGGTAGACCATGGCCGCCACGCCGCTGGATATACCGTCTTCAATGGCGATGGCAACCAGCAGGATCAGGATAATGTTATGTCCGGCACACCCGAGACCATGAATCGTCGCCAGATTCCAGAAAGCGGAGGTCTTCTGCACCTCTTTCAGAAACACGTGGGTGCGCATCTTCGCGATAGCGTTGTTCTGCAGGGGCCGAACCGGCTCATCTTGAGGAGCGCCCCATTGAGTCAGGCCCCGATCGGCGGGCTCGTTGTAGAACCACCTGGTCAGGGCCAGCAGGATAATGCCTCCACCGATCCCGGGGACCCAGAAGGTTACCTGCAGGCCATACCGTTCGAACAGCAGGAACACCATCAGGATGGCGAGTCCGGTGCCGAGACCCTGCAGGCCCTGCAGGATACCCATGACCAAGCCGAGATTCCTGCGGAACCAGAGTGTTACACCGGAGACCAGGGTGACCTGGAAGGAGGCCATCCCAGCGGCCAGAATCACCCCGAAGTACAGGTAGAATTCCCACAGATGGGTCATGATGCCTGTCATCACCATGCCCACCATGAACAGGGCCCCTCCTGCCCACATCACGCTCCGCACGCCATAGCGGTCGCCCAGCCAGCCGCAAACGGGGCTCAGGGCGGCGGACAGCAGCCACTGGATGGTGAAGCCAAGGGTGATGAACCCGATGGTCCAACCGAACAATTCCTCGAATTCCGGAACCAGAATTGCCACGGCGAAACGCATGCTGGAACTGGTCATCCACATCACCGTCGCCACTGCAACGATGACAAAGGCATAGTGGACACGCCGGTTTCCGATGACCAGACCCTCGCGTCGCAGACCAAAGTTAAACATCAAAAGCCGCCACTGGATGAATCATCGAAGGATGGCTAATTCTACTCCTGGAACCTGTGTGTTTCAACGATGTTACGTCTGATTACCAGGGCCATCGCATTTGGAATCCCAGGCATCGATCATTCCTGCTTTCGAGAGAGTGGCGGAACAAAAAATTGTTTCCTGTCATTTCCTCTCATTTTCTGCCATCCCAGCCTTGCTGCAGGGTTCAGGTGGTAAGCCGGTTTGAGGTCCGTCACTTCCGGGAAGATGGCGGATGGCTATCCAATCGGGGCGGGAATCCAAACCCCGGTATCTCACGCTGCATTTACCGCCTGATTCGGAATGTTCCACTATGTCAGGGCATGCGATTCAGTTGGCGAGAGGCCTTTCAGGGAAGGGGACTGGCTCCCCAATGTACCGGGGGATGAGGCCTTTTGCGGCGGCCTTCGGCAGGATGCTGCGCAGGACATCGTTGACCTGGGGCAGCACGCGCCGTTGGAGGCATTCATCGAGGTAGTCGGCGAGTGGTATGAAGTCCCATAGCCGTAAGCCGTGTTCCCGCAAACGCCGGAAGAAGTCGGAGGCCCATGCCATGACGGACTTGGGCGGAGTGGTAATAGGTCCGGAAACGGCCTCGGTCATCTCGTCGCAGAGATCGAGGGCGTGGGGACGGAGGCGGTAGATCTGGACTTTGGTAGCGTATTTGAGCAATAGGGCGTCGACCTGACGGCGGAGGGTGGAGAAGTTCATTTTGCAGGCTCCTGGGCGAAATTTTTTGTTATTCGGGTAAAAGCCGGTAGTTTCCCGTAGTTTGGCTTACCTGGAGGGAAAGGAAATTTGTCACACATGCCCTTGGGAGGCGAATCTAGAGGGTTGTCCGGACCCCATAGAACCATGCTAGAGAGGCGTCATCGGGGGTGGCAAGGGGCGGGGTGTCAGGGAATTTGGAATGGGGAGTGCGGAATGCGGAATGCGGAGTGCGGAGAGCCAAGGTTCTTGGGGACATTGTCTGAACTGTGATTTGTTTGATTTTGGGATTTCTCTGATGGGGCTCCAGTACTGCGCATCCTTTGATTCTGTTTCAGACAGGATCAGGGACGACCGGACTTTGCGACAGCTTCGGTTGGGGTGGCAGGGCCTTTTCATAGTCCCAAGGGATCCGTTGGTGGTGAGGGTGTCGATGGACGAAACGTTTGCGCAAGCATCCTTCGACAAGCGCAGGATCAGCGGGGGGCGAGACTTTGAGCGGGTGCCAGCGGGGGGGAGAGGCTTTGAGCGGACGCTGTTACTATGCCTCAAGGCCTGTGACTGCGCCGGCAGCGTTCCGAATCAGGTGGTCAGGTCAACCAAGAGACGGGGCCCTGCGGCTGGCTCATGTCAGGGTTTGGATTCCCGCCGAGGCGGGAATGACTGTTTGGCGGGAATACCGGATCCGATGGGAATGACGGCTTGGTGGGAATGATGGTTTGGCGTCATTGACGGTTTGGATGGGAACGACGGTTTGGCGGGAATGCCGGTTTGGGTGGAGAAAAACTCCCTCGATTGGAACGCTATCGACTGCGCCTGCAAAGGTATTGAAAAGCAGTGAAAAATGCTATAATTGCCCTTTACAAGCTAGGGCCGAGGTGGTGGAATTGGTAGACACGCTGTCTTGAGGGGGCAGTGGGCGTGCGCCTGTGTGGGTTCAAATCCCGCCCTCGGCACCACCAAAATAGGCCGTGCAACGGACTGAAGGCGACGTAGCCAAGTGGTTAAGGCGGAGGTCTGCAAAACCTCTATGCGGCGGTTCGAATCCGCCCGTCGCCTCCAATTTTCTCCCCTCTCTGCATTCACTGCTTCCTGTCCTCTACAACCATCCCCACTCCTTACTGGTCTCGCGAGACAGTGGCATTCTCGTCCCTCGTGGCTCGCACAATTCCACCTGCATTCAAGACGTCGAGTTTCGAACTGCGGATAATGCTGTAGCGAGACTTTGCGAGAGCCACCTTTCTGCCCCACACATCCGCATCCCATGATGTTCAGTGTCATTGTCCCAGCTTGCAACGAGGAGGAATATCTCCCTCTGACACTGGAACATATTTCGGCAGCTGCGGATCAACTGCGGGCAACAACGGAAATCTCCACTGAAATCATCGTTGTGGACAACAACAGTACCGACACGACGGCTTCAGTGGCCCAAGACTGGGGCACGAAGGTGGTGCACGAGCCGGTGCGGTCCATCGGCGGGGCCAGAAACGCCGGCGCGAAGGATGCGACGGGGGAGATTCTCGTCTTCATTGACGCGGACGTCACCGTTCCGACCACGTTGTTCAGCGAGATTCACCGGGTGATGAGCGATCCCCATTGCGTCGGAGGGGGGGTCGACGCCGATTACCGGCCGAGGCGAATCGCTGTGAGAGTCTACCTGCGGGCATGGCGGCTTCTTGCGCGTTGCACCGGGATGGTGCAGGGAGCAACGCAGTTCTGGGAAAGCAGCGTCTTCACCCAGGTTGGCGGCTACGACGAAAGAGCGTGGATCGGCGAGGACGTCGACTTTTATTGGCGCATGAAGCGATCGGCCAGGGCATCGAAAGGAACAGTGGAATTCGTCCGAAGCCCTCGAGTGCTGGCATCGACGCGGCGCTTCGACAAGTGGCCCCTGTGGAGGATCCTGGTCTGGACCAACCCTGTCTTCATCGTCCTGTTTCGACGATGGAAGGGTGCCTGGGGCGGCTGGTATTCGGACCCGGTCAGGTAGACGGCTGGAAGCTTGCCTTTGGTCAAGCCGCCGACACGGGTATTGCCGTTCGGGTGGACTCTGAGTCAGTCCGTTGCAGTTTGCCAACGGAAACCCGTTGGTAGACCTTCACAAAACAGTCACATCATTACCAAATGTGGTACTAATGCTGTATTGTAAAATTAACCGGCTACCAAAGATTCACCGTGGAAGTTGACAAACCATCCAGCCACATTGAGACTTTTTTGGCTGGCACACACATGCACAGGAAGTGAAGAGAATGTACACGTCCAAGCACCGGAAAGCGATATTGATTCCAGCTTTGCTGCTGGTCCCGCTGCTGCTGCTGGCCATGGCTTGCGGCGGCGAGGATCCCACGGCGACTTCGGCTCCCGCGCCGCAGGCTACGTCGGCGCCGAGCGCCACGTCGCAGCCGGGCGCCACTGCCGTGCCCGCGACGGAAGCGCCTTCGCAACCTGCCGACACGCCGGTGCCGGCGGACCCGGAGAACCCCTTCGTAATCGGGGTGATGGAGTCGACCACCGGACCTGGGGAAACCTACGGAACCGTTGCGGTCCAGGCCAAGCAGATGGCCGTTGACGAGATCAACGCCGCCGGAGGCATCAACGGACGAGAGCTGAAACTGATAGTTGAAGACTCGAAGTGTGCCGCACAGGATGCCATCACAGCATACAACAAGCTCACCAACGTGGACGGAGTGAAGATTATTCTCGGCACGTCGTGCAGCGGAGCCATGCTGGGCGCAGCCCCCCTGGCGGAGGCTGACGGCGTCGTCCTTTTCTCCGGCCTGGCAACGAACCCCGACATCGCCAACGCTGGCGACTACATCTTCCGCACTGCGATGAGCGACCAGCAACTGGGCACCGACACGGGCAACGTGCTGTGGGCCGACGGGGCCCGTACCGTGGCCACCATCACCGAGGCCACCGACTACGCCGAGGGCGTGCGCCGCACCACCGTGGCCCAGTTCGAGAAGCTGGGCGGCTCGGTAGTCGCCGAAGAACGGTACGCCTCCGACATCACTGACTTCCGGACGCAGCTCACCAAGCTGCAGGGCGCAAATCCCGACGCGGTGCACATCGCCTCGCAGTCGGAGTTCACCGGCGGCACCATAATCAAGCAGCTGAGGGAACTGGGTTACGACGGCCCGATCTATTCGGAAATCGTGCCCGTCGGCGCGACGGCGCTGGAGATTGCCGGAGACGCCGCCACCGGGGTGAAGGCAATCCTCGCCGACATCGACCCGTCCAATACCAAGGGGCAGGAAGTGCTGTCCAACTTCCGCGAACGCTATGACTATGTCACGCTGGCCTGGTATCTTGGCTCCGCCTACGACGACGTATACATCGCAGCGGCCTGTCTAGAGCAGACCAATGACGATCAGGATGCCGACGGGTTCCGCGATTGCCTGTACGACATCACCTGGAGCGGGGCCATCGGAGACAACTACAACTTTGACGAGAACGGCGAGGTTGTGGGCCTCTCCAACGTGGTGATCGAAGTCCTCCCCGCCAGCGAGCGGACCGACGAAAACCAGGGCTACATGGTTCTTGGGCCCGCGCCCAGCGAAGCCATGGCCATGGGAGCCGCCCCGCCCGTTTCGGACGAGCCCTTCGTGATCGGGGCGATGGACGCACTTACCGGCGTCGCCGAGTCCTACGGCAATCCCCTGCAGCAGGCCAAGCTGCTGGCGGTGGAGGAGATCAACGCTGCCGGAGGAATCAACGGACGGGAGCTGGAGATTATATTCGAGGACTCCAAGTGCGCCGCCGCCGATGCGATCACGGCTTACAACAAGCTCACCGACGTGGACGGCGTGAAGATAATTCTGGGCACCACCTGCAGCGGCGCAATGCTGGGAGCGGCCCCGCTGGCGGAAAGAGAGGGAGTGATCCTGCTCTCGGCCTCGGCCACCAGCCCGGACATAGCCGCAGCGGGCGACTACATCTTCCGGACCGCCATCAATGACGAGCAGCTGGGAATCGACATCGGCAACACCATGTGGGTGGACGGAGTGCGCGACGTCGCCACCATCACCGAGTCCACGGACTACGCCGAGGGCGCCCGCAGGACCTCGGTGGCCCGGTTCGAGGAGCTTGGCGGCAACGTGGTTGCCTCGGAAGCATACTCCACGGACGTGATCGACTTCCGCTCACAGCTTACCAAGCTGATTAACGCGGAGCCTGACGCGATCCTGCTGACGGCCCAGGGCGAGGTCTCCGGCGGCACGATCGTCAAGCAGGCCAGGGAACTGGGATTCACCGGCCAGTTCTACTCCGAGGTCGTACCCACGCAGCCGGACGCCCTGAGCATTGCTGGCGACGCAGCCACTGGCATGAAGGCTGTCGTACCTGACGAGGACCTGTCCACGAACAGCGGCACGGACTTCCTGGCCAACTTCGAAGCTCGGTTCGGTTACGTCGCTCCTTTGCCCTGGTTCCAAGGATCGGCCTACGACGACGTCTACATCGCCGCCGAGTGCCTGCGGCAGACCGGCGATGACCAGAACTCCGACGGGTTCCGGGACTGCCTGAACAGCCTAAACTTCAGCGGTGCAATCGGGGACGACTACAGCTTCGACGGCAATGGGGACGTGATGGGACTCAGCAACGTGGTCGTCGAGGTGCTGCCAACGGCCGAGCGCACTGACGACAACCTGGGCAAGCGGAGGATCGGGCCCGCCCCCACTCCATAAAACGGCAAAACGCCGCAAATATAGTCAAATCGGGGCCGGTCTTTGCACAAAGAACCGGCTCCGTGTGTTTGAATAGCGTATGCCGTATCCTGGCATCAGCAACCGGTCCATGCATAGCGAAATTCAGTCCAGGGGGACGAATTGCTGGGGCAATCCACAGGTGAAAGCCGCATTTCCTCACTGACCGGCGTCACGGCCTCGAGGCTGCTGGCGATCGTCCTCACCCTCCTGGCCGTTGCATACCTCGGCTGGAAGGTCAGCCAGTCGCCGGACCAGGCCCTGCAGTTTGCCTTCAACGGGGTTTCCGTCGGCGCGATATACGCCCTCCTGGCCATGGGCTTCACCCTGGTCTACAGCACCGTATGGTTCTTCGACCTATATTACGGCGCGGCCGCGGCCATCGGTGCCTACGGGGTCTTCTACCTGCGGTCATCGGAGGCTCTGGGCGGCAGGTACGAGGTAAACGAGACGGTCGTCAACGTCGGCCTCGCCATCGTTACCGCCGGCGTGGTGGCCTGGGCGCTGCATGCGGGCGCCTCCAGCGGCATGCGCTCGCGCTTCGGCGCGACCGCGGCCAGGGTGCTAGCTGGCGTCCTGGCCTGCGGGGTCGGGGCATATACGGGGTTCCTCCTCACGTTCCCTGGCAAGCTGCACGTTGTGTTCGCGCCTTTCGTGGCGATCGCTGTGCTTGCAGCGACTGTGCTCGCACTGCGCCTTGCTTACCGGAAGGCAGCCCGGGCGGAACTGCGAGGGCCTGTCCTCGCCATCGCCTCGGTGGCCGGGGCCGCCCTGGCCGCTTGGTGCGGTTTCCTTGTCGCCGGGGAGGAAGGCTCCAAGCTGTACCTGAGCTGGGCGGTATCCTGCCTCATGGCCGGCGTGGTGGGCCTGGCGCTATATCGTGGACTGTACGTGTACATGCGCGACCGCTCCCGGTCTCCTCTCATCATGCTGGTGGGGTCGCTGGGCCTTCTCCTTGCCATTACTGCCGCGACCACCATTGTCTTCCAGAGCGCGCCGCGTCCCCTGCCGGACGCCTTCGGCAGTTCTCCCTTGACCATCGGCGGGGCCAACATCAAGGGGTTCAACGTTTTCACCATCGGCGTGGCCCTGGCGGGCTTCGCCGGACTGCTAATGTTGCTGAAGATGACTACCTTCGGAAAGGCAGTGCGAGCCATCGGCGACGATGAGGAAGTCTCCAAGGTGGTGGGAATCAACACCACCGTGATAATTGCCGCGGTGTTCTTCATCGGGGCAGTCTACGCCGCCATGGCGGGCGTGTTGAGCGGACACGACACGGCCATACAGCCCCGCATGGGACTGCTGCTGCTGCTCAAGGGATGGATCGCCTCGGTGGTCGGGGGGCTCGGCAACCTCTACGGCGCAATCGTCGGCGGGTTCGCCCTCGGAATGGTCGAGCAGTTCGGAATCTGGGACCTGGCCGGAGAGTGGAAAGACGTCATATCCTTCATTCTCCTGATCCTGTTCCTTTCCTTCTGGCCAAAGGGACTCATACCCCGGAAATAGAAAGGCTCTCCAGGTAGCGTATGCAAGTCATCCCGACAGGCCTTTCCCGCCTGCCCGAACTGGCCCGCAACCCGCGGGAACTACTGGCCGTGGCCAGGACCAATGTGGAACTATGGGCCAACCTTGTGATCATCGGATGGGCCATCGGTTTCATGCTGTGGCAGGGAGTGGGATTCGCCATCACCATCGCCACGGTATTCGGCATCTGGGCGATACTGGCCATCAGCCTTAACCTGGTGGTCGGGTACACCGGTCTGCTGTCGGTGGGGCACATCGGGTTCTTCGGCATCGGGGCCTACACCATGGCGATACTCACCTCCAACGCGCCCTACGAGCAGCTTCGCACAGAGGCCATCCCCACCTTCGGCTGGCCTTTCTTCGCGGCCCTGCCAGTAGGCGCGGTGCTGGCCGGGCTGGTGGCCATCGTGGTAGGCGTGGTGTTCAATCGCTTCCGCGACGACATTTTTGTGCTGGTCTCCTTCGGATTCACAATCATCTCCTTCAATGTGTTTCTGAATCTGCGAAGCGTGACCAGGGGCGCCTTCGGAATCCACGAGATTGCAAGACCGTCGGTCGGCGGCAGGACCCTCGACGGGGAACTGGAGTTCCTCATGCTGGTGCTGGCGTTCCTGGTCATCGTGCTGGCCATATCCTGGCTAATCGTCACCTCGTCTTTCGGCCGAGTGCTGACCGCCATCAGGGAAGATGAGCAGGCCATCGAGGTTTTCGGGTACCGGGCCACGCATTACAAGCTGGCGATCTGGACCATTTCGGCGATGATGGCCGGATTGGCCGGGGGCCTGTTCGGTAGCTGGACCACCTTCGTCGACCCCAACTCCTTCATCCTGCTGGAGTCCATGCTGCTGGTGTCCATCGTCATCCTCGGCGGGCTGGCGACCATCTGGGGGTCCCTCCTGGGAGCGATGGCCTTCGTGTTGCTGGAGGAAGGAATGCGCTTCATTCCCTTCCTACCCACCGAATTCATCGGCCAGGCGAGGCTGGTAGTGCTGGGCGTTTTGCTGGTGCTGCTGATGCTCTTCAGGCCCCAGGGGCTGGCCGGGAGGTACAGGCTGTGAGCGAGCAGATTGATGAGCCGGTAACCTCTCCCGCCATCGAGACCGTCGACGTATCCAAGGTATTCGGAGCCGTTAGGGCGGTGGACCGGCTCAGCCTGACCATCCCCAGGAAGGGGATGACCAGCATCGTCGGCCCCAACGGCTCTGGGAAGTCCACCCTGGTCAACCTGCTCAGCGGCGTGCTTCCCCTCGACGGCGGTATCGTCATCCTGGACGGCGCAAGCCTGCGGGTGGTGAGGGCGCACGAGAATCCGGACCACAGCCTGACACGGACGTTCCAGGAAGTCCGGCTGTTCGAGCAGATCAGCGTTTGGGACAACATCATGGTGGTGCTCACGGCGCGGGGCATCCTACCTGCGTTGCTGGAGCGGTCTCGCCCGTCGCACCGCCAGAAGGCTCAGAGCATCCTCGAGACCGTGGGGCTGTGGGACAAGCGCAGGGACCTGGCGATGAACCTGTCCTACGGCCAGCGCAAGCTGCTGGAAATCGGGCGAGCCATGGCGCTGGACGTGAACACCTACCTGTTCGACGAGCCCTTTGCCGGCCTGTTTCCCCGGATGCTGGATCGCGTCCTGTCAATCCTGAAGCAGATGAGGGAAGACGGCTACACCATCATCTTCGTGTCCCACAACATGGACATCGTGCGTGAAATGTCCGACTACCTGATCGTGCTGGACAGCGGCCAGCTCCTCGGGGACGGCGAAGCTGACGAGGTGCTGAGCCGGGAGGAAGTGATCCAGGCATATCTTGGCGCCTGACCCGAGCCGATCTGCAGCCCACAATTGCAGGACGCCCTCTATGGAAACGAGACAAGCAGATTCCTACGTCCCTGAAGACAGCCTGCTCAAGCTGACCGACATTTCGGTGCGCTACGGCGTGGTCAATGCCCTCGATGCCGTGTCACTGGGCGTGCGCGACGGCGAGGTGATCGCCGTGATGGGGCCCAACGGGGCCGGAAAGTCCACCGTGCTGAAGGCCATCATGGGGCTTGCGCCCGTGGTCGCCGGCGAGGTCTGGTGGAGGGAGAGACCCCTGGCGGCGGCCACCCACGAGATCGTCAAGGAGGGCATCGCCTTCGTCCCCCAGGGCAGGAGGGTGTTCACCCACCTGACCATCGCTGAGAACCTCGAGATGGGCTGCCTGCACCTTAACGACAACACGGAGAAGCAGCGCAGACTTGATTCGGTCATGGAGCTGTTCCCCGTGCTGTACGAGAAGCGCAGGGACATGGCCAGCGCCATGTCGGGAGGGCAGCAGCAGATGCTGGCCCTTGGTCGGGGGCTGATGGCCAATCCGGAGGCCCTGTTGCTGGACGAGCCTACCCTGGGACTAGCCCCGATCATCGTCAAGGAAGTCTTCCAAAAGGTGGCGGAGATCAGCGAACTGCTCGGCACCACCATCATGGTCGTGGAGCACAACATCAACGGCGTGCTGGCAATCGTGGACCGGGGATACGTCCTGGACAAGGGCAGGGTCGTGTTCGAAGGCACTCCCCAACGCATCCGGGAGACTGATATCCTGACGCAGGTCTTCCTGGGCGCGGTGGGAGACGACGAAGAGGACAATCAGCAATAGGCCGTCATCCGGTCCTATAGACGAAGGGGAAAGTCAGCAATAGGCCGTCATCCGGTCCTATAGGGGACGGACAAGCGGATATCACGCCCGCGGCCGCCCGTGATTTCGGAAGCCATAACACCCCGGACATCGCTGTCCTACTACACGCAACCAACTTCACCGGAAGGCGAGGGACAATCATGGAATTTGATGTGGAAGGCCACCTTGCGGCAACCGAACGGGCTGTGTCGTGGCCGGAGGTCGACGATCAACCAGCCCGGGCTGTCACACTCTCCCGAAGCTACCAGGCTTCGCCGGAAGATTTGTGGGAGGCCTGCACCGATCCCAGCCGCATAGAACGCTGGTTTGGGCCTGTCAGCGGTGATCTCAAAGCCGGCGGGCACTACCAGGTGGAGGGAAACGCAAGCGGCCGGATCACAGCCTGCGAACGCCTGTCGCATCTCTCCCTAATCTGGGAATTCGGCGGAGACGTCAGCTGGGTAGAAGCACGATTCACGGGAGAAGGGGCCGGCCAGACCCGGGTATCTCTCACCCATACCGCTCTCCTTTCGGGGCACTGGGGCACCTACGGTCCCGGCGCAATGGGCGTCGGCTGGGAAATGGCGTTCCTGGGGCTTGCTTTCCACCTCGCGGACCCGTCCGCGCCGAGGCCCGATGATATGGAGTTTGTCACCTCGCCGAACGGCAAGTCCTTTATCGAAGGGAGCAGCCGCGGTTGGGGCGACGCAGCAGTGACTGCCGGCGAGGAACCGGAGGTGGCGCGCGCAGCGGAGAGGCAGACCACTGCCTTCTACACCGGGGAAGAGGTCGCACCGGAGTAACGCAGCTGCGGCTTTTCCGGCACTTCACAATCCTCACCCCGGCGCGGACTTCAGCGGCAGACGGCCTGTGACCGGATGTGCTAGCATCAGCCTTTCTCATCACGACGCCGGTGTGCTGAACTCACCGGCCATGACTTCATGAAGCGAGGACAGGAAAGTGGCAGCCACCGATTCGATCATGTATTCACTGGAGCGCAACTGGGAGATGATAGAATCAGCCATCTCCGAGCTTGATTATGAGACGCTGGCCCTGCAGCCCAACGCCCAGAGCAACTCCATCGCCTGGATATTCGGGCACATCAGCCGGGTAACCGACATGTTCATCATGCACCGGCTCCAGTCGAAGCCGGAGCTCTGGTTTGCCGACGGCTGGTGCGAGAAGTTCGGGCTGGCAGACAACCCAGAGGGCCTTGGCCGGGGCGCCGATCTCGCCACGTGGAAGCCTCCGGCAAAGGAGGTGCAGGTGGCCTACTTCGAAGCCGCCAAGGAGATCACCCGCGAATTCGTGCCGCCCCTGACCTCCGAGGACCTGGAGAAGCGGGTGGTGTTCCCACCCACTGCGCTGCGGCAGGAGCATACTCTGGGTACGGCCCTGGGTCAGCTAGTGCTCGAAAGCGTGGCCCACGGGGGGCAGATTGCCTACCTGCGAGGCTACCACCGGGGCACTGGCTGGTACCGCTAGCCAGCGCACGGCTCCAGGTCTGAAGGAGAGGGATCCCCTTCCGTAGGGAGCAGTGATATGACACCCCGCGACGGTCAGGATCCCACGGGCGTATCGAGCGGAGAGGTGGTCTGCTTCGGGTTCCTGACTCACTGCCTGCTGCTCAGGGTTGACAATCTCCCGCCCCGCAATGGCGGGGCGATGGTGGTGGATTCGGTTGAAACCGTCGGGGATGACGCTGCCATTGTCGCCAGCATCCTGACCAATTGGGGTGTCCCGACACGGCTCATCGCCTCTCCTGTGGGAGATGACCATCGCGGTGAGACAGTTACTGAGCACCTTGAGTCGTGGGGTGTGGATGTTCGCCCAAGCGTGCGTCAGGGGTGGCCGACACCCTTCGAGGTGGCGATCCTCGATTCCGCAGGGGGGCGCACCTACTTCCAGCGTCGGGATCCCGCTGCCCTCGCCGAGCTGAAAGCGCCAAGCGCAGCAGAGCTGGCGGACGCGGGCCTGCTCTACGTGGACTGGTACGACGGCCCCAGCGTCGTGACGGCGATGGAGCATGCCGTATCGCTGGGCGTGCCCGTCTTCCTCAACCTGGAGTCGCAGTATGACCGTGAGCCGTGGGCCTCGGGTTTGTTGAAGTATGCCAGCATCTGCCAGGTGTCCCTCGACGAGCCCGGAGGGTCCGGCGACCCGTTCGACATCGCCCTTTCCCTGATCAGCGAGGGTGTGGATTTGGCCATCGTGACCCTGGGCGCAGGCGGATGCGTCGTTGCCAGGGGACGGCAGGGATACCGCGTTGGTGCGCCGCCGGTGGAGGTGGTCGACTGCTTCGGCGCCGGGGCCGCCTTCTCGGCCGGCGCGATTTACGGACTGCGGGAGGGCTGGCCGCTGGAATGCGTTGCCCGTTTCGCCTGTGCCTACGCGGGCCTCAAGTGCGGGCTGCCGGGGATGGCAAGGCTGGCAGTAAGCGAGATTCAGGAAGCCGCTGCAACTCTCGATGCCCGCTCGCTGTCCGAATGACCGAACGGCTCCAGTCGGCCATCATTATAGAAATGATGAGAGAACCGGCCCTTCGACAGGCTCAGGGTTAACGGATGAAATAGCCATCAACTCCAATGGGCCGATCCACTAGCGGACGGCCCTTCGACAGGCTCAGGGTGAATGGATGAAATGGCCTTCAATTCCGATGAGTTGATCCACTAGGCCTTTTTCACCCAGAAGGCGCAATGGCGCATCGGTTTCGGGTCGTTGAAGTATAGGAATCCGCCGAGGTTCCCGCTTTCGTCGGCCTCGACCAAAGAACAGCCGCGCTCCTCCAGAATTCCCAGCAGGCTGCGTTCGTCGTACAGCTGAAACGACCTGGCGACGCCCTCCTCGCCATAGGCGCGGTCGGTGACGGTGGCCACCCCCGATCCGGCCTTGAACATCAGTTGCAGCACTCCGCCGGGAGCCAGGACCCGGGCCAGCTCTGGGATAGTTGTCGTCTCGACTGCCTCGGGCGTCAGGTGCTGGATCACCGCATTGCACAGAACGAGGTCGAAGAAACCCGATTCGAAGGCGAGGGGTTCCCGCATGTCGACGACGCTGAGGCGGTCTGCGATCTCCGGGTGCAGCTCCCTGCCGAGGTTGATGTTCTCCTCAACCGCGTCTATTCCGTAGGCGTCATAGCCCCAGGTGTGCAGCAGATGGACGTCCCTGGCCCCGGCGCCGCAGCCGGCATCCAACCCGCGCCCGCCCGAGGCCAGCTCCGCTGACCGCCTCAGCAGATCTGCATCGCCGTTCAGGTCAGGATGAGAGGCGCCGTGGTAGACCGAATGAATGTATTCATGAGACAGCTGGGAGTACCGCTGGGAATGCTCCCGGTAGAAGTCCAGCGAGTCAAACTGCATTCGGCAACCCCCGGAGCGCCGGAAAGCTCTCAGATGGAATCAATATGAGAGTCCCCGCGATGTTAGCTGGAGGACATAGTATCGTAAATTTGTTCCGCGACTCCCAACGAAAGCGGAATTTTATTGGATTCAGCGGTCCCGGATACGGCGAACCGGATTCACAATAGGGCAGCTCACATCGTTCTTTTGCTTTAGCAGCCGAGCTGGTCGTCCAAAGGCGCAGTCCATGGCGCCTGCCTGCTCACGACAGAGAGAAAAACTCCATGACCGGACCGAAGGCCTCGGGTTCCATCAGGGTGGGCGCATGGCCTACTCCGGGAACCTCCACCATGCTGCAGTCCTGCATCTCGTCCACCATTCGCTGGGCTATCTCCGGAGAAAGCAGGTCGCTTGCGCCACCTCGAACCAGCAGCACCGGGCCTGGAATCTGCCGAGCCAGGTTCCAGGAGACCTGCGGGTCTGGGCGGCGGGGGTCGCTGCGGACTGCCGGGTCCATCTTCCAGGTAAAGCCTCCACCGGGCAGGGGCTTGACCGCGTGACCGGCGGCGGCGCGCTGCTGCTCGCCACTCTGGGCACTGAAGCCGACCCGGTTCTCGCAGTGCCAGGCAATCACCTCATCGATGGTCTCAAAGGTGGTCACTGCATCGCGGCTGCTGCTTGCGATGCGACCGCCGCCCCGGGGATCAACTTCCGGCCCTATGTCGTTGAGCACGGTGCGCTCCACCCGGTCAGGGTAGGTTCCGGCGTAGGTCAGGGAAATGCGGCCGCCCATAGACGTGCCAACCAGCGAGAATCGCTCAAAGCCGAGAGCTTGCCGCAGCCCCTCCAGGTCGGCGACGTAGGCATCGTTGGAGTAGTCGCCGTCTGCGGTCCAGTCGCTGTCGCCACGACCGCGGACATCCACGGATATGACGTGGTAGCGAGGCACGAAATGGGGCGCCAGGTTGTCGAAGGCGTGGGCATTCCCCGTCAGGCCATGGACCATGACAACGGGCGGTGCTCCCGCTTCGCCCCATTCGAGGTAGTGGAGATTGAGGCCACCAATCTTTACGAAACGGTCTACTGCCCTGGTGGTGCCTGTGGTCATGGCGCCTCCTCGTCGACTGCCAGATCAGGTTTGATATGAAGCGGATTATAGCCCCTACGTTATCAGCCCGTGTTCTCGGAGCGTTGGGCGAAGTAGGATGGTTCGTGTGGCTTGGCGCACCACGCGACCCATCTTTATGGAAAAAAATGTCCCTGCCATTTCCACTCATTTTCTGCCATTCCTGCCGGGTGCCGGCGGACAGCGGAGGGCGGAGTCTGGCAAGGCCGTCAGGAACAATGTTAAGGATTCGCTATAGGGCCTGGCAATCAGGAAATGTCACCAGAGTATCGGAGTGCGGCCGACCTACTGCAGACACAGTAGCTGTGTCCCACTCGCTCAAGCACTGCCGGCGCTGGCCAGTTAGCTTGAGCTTTTAGATACCTGCCGCAGCGACCTGCTCGGCGGCAACCTTCAGGTAGCTGGCGGGGAGCTCCTTGAAGTCGGTCATCAGCGAGCCGAAGCCCTCGATGGTGTCGTCCATTCCGTTGGCCCGCATGGCGTACCAGTAGGTCGCAGTGTTGATAGCGACGACCGGCTTCTTCAGCCACTTCTCCGCCTCTCCGGCCAACCGCGCCATCGCCAGGTTGGTGCCGCACTGCACCAGGGCTTCAACGTCGTGCTCGTTCAGCTCGAGGAGGGCGTCCCGCAGCTCCTTTTCTGTGACTTTGGACATCGCCGTCGGGCTGTCGCAGCAAAGCCCTTTGATGACCACGACCTCGAATCCGCAGTCCTCGAGGAACTTGGTCACGTTCTCATCGGCCACGGGCCAGTAGGGCGTCAGCACGCCGATGCGCTTGATATCCCCGTAGCACCGCAGGGCCGCCTGGCAGGCGTCGGAACCCATGGCAACGTCGCGGCCGGTCAGCTCCATCATGTGCTTCTTCAACTCAAGGCTGCGCTGCAGGCCGCCCCAGAACGTCTCCGACGACATGCCCATTACGAGGTAGTCGGGATTGCAGGTCATGACCCGGAGCAGGGCGTTGTCCCACTCACGGCGAATGTTTTCCATCAGGCGGTTGAACTCGTCGTCGCTGCCCACCGGGTCGTTGGGGATCCAGATGCGGACGATGTGATTGGTCACGCCTCGGGGGCGCATTTCGTCAAATTCCGGCTGGACCGATGTGTTGGTGGAGGGCACCACGACGCCCCAGTTGGCCCTCCACCCCAGGGAGTCAGGCATAGTTCTATGCTCCTCGGCAGATTGGCGCGAGGGCTATCGGCCCTCGCGGGTTACCTCGGGCTGGCCGGTGCTTCGACTGGCGCTCTTTCGTGCAGGATCGCGACGATCTCGGAGGAAGTCATCAGGTCGGCGTACTTCTGCTCCATGTCGAACAGGTTGGCTTCGTGGGGGCCGATGGCCCGGTCGCCGACGCAATCGGATGCGACGACGGTGCGGAAGTTGTAGCTCATGGAGTCTATAACTGACGCCCGTATGCACCCGGAGGTGGTGCATCCGGTCACTATCACCGTGTCCACGCCCTTGCTGACGAACCAGGCTGTCAGGTTGGTGCCGAAGAAGGCCGAGGGCTGGGTCTTGCGCACGATGTATTCCCCGTCCCACGGCTCCAGCTCTTCCACGACCTGGCTGGCGTAGGCCCCCTCGGTGAGCTGAGTCAGAGCAGGCGCTTTCAGGGTGAAAACGCCGGCGTCGGAGCCGTCATCGGCGTAGACGACGCGGGTGTAGGCGATGGGCAGTCCCAGGGTGCGGGCCTCCGCCAGCAATCCCCGGGTATTGTCGATGGCCTCTCCGATGTTGCCGCCACCGAACTGATCCGGATTGGCAAAGCCATTGACGAAGTCGACGATCAGAAGAGCGGGACGCCGGCCTATTCCGCTGCTGTTGCCAAAACCCTGTTTCTGATAGATTTCCAGTTCACTCATGGTCATCCATTCCAGGCAGAATGATTCTCATTGCCCGACTTCAGCGTAGAAGTGGTGCAGACGGCGGCAGTATATCACCCAGCGCGGCGGGAACATTGCTCCCCGATGCGTTTCAGTTCCCCGCTGCATCCAGGCCCAGCAGGCGTCGAGCATTACCGTGGTTGATCAGGTCGCGGTCGCTCTCCGGGCAGTCCAGTCCGTCCACCATTTCGTTGTATATCTCGATGTTGGGAGGGCCGAAGGGGTGGTCGGTCCCGTAGAGCAGCCGCTCTGCGCCGAACATTTTGTAGCAGTATTCCAGGACCTCCGGGCTGTGGGACACGGTGTCGACGTACAGCTTGTCGAAGTAGGACTGTGAGGACTGGTCCAGGTCGACCCAGTCGTCAGGAGAGGTCCACTCGTCGATCAGCCGACCCACGCGGCCGCGAATGTATGGCACGAAGCCGCCCGTGTGCGGAACGATCAGTTTCAGGTCAGGGTACTCCTGGAAGAGGCCGCTCATTATCATGCGCACCGTGGCCAAGGCTGTCTCGAACATGAAGGCCATGCCGGGCACCAGGGGGCGGTGGTCGATGCCGTTCATGTTTATTGGGGCGGTGGGATGCATGTTGATGGGGACGCCGAGGCTCTCGACATGCTGGTAGACGGGCCAGAACTCCCTGATGTCCGCGGTTTTCTGGTTGATGTTGGAGAAGAGATAGACGCCCTTGAATCCGAGCTGATTGACGCAGCGGTCAATCTCGGCGATGGTCTGATCGATGCTGTGCCAGCCGAGGGTGGCCCAAGCTTCGAATTTGCCGGGGTGGGCCTGCATCACCTCGGCGAGGTGATCGTTGATGCGGGAGGCCCAGGCGTCGGCCTCCGGGCTGCCCAGCAGTTCGGGCCCGGGCATGCCGTGGCTCAGCACCGAGATGCCTATGCCCAGGTCTTCCATGGCCCTCAGCTTCTGTTCGACGTCGGCGTGGGCCGAAGGCGATGCGTGCAGGTACCCGCCGGTGCAACTCACGAAGTAGGTCCCGCCGCGCAGGACGCCCTGGGGCAGGGAGCTGCGGCCCGCGAGGTACTCCAGGTAGGGCAGGTAGATCATGTGGCTGTGGACATCGATGCGCATTGTCATCCTCCGGTTCTCGCAGGCAGATCGGGCAGTGCGATTGGCAACTTGACGACCTTACTTTGCGATCAGGTCGACGCAGGTAACAGGGCGACGCAGGTCCAGCAGATGAAGGCAGGCGTCGCGATTTCCAGGGAGTCTACTCCGTCAGGCCCAGCCTGGACAGCATGAAGGCGAACTCCTCGGCGATTTCGTACCAGCGGGCGAACCTTCCCGACCTGCCGCCGTGGCCGGAGCCCATGTCGGTTTTCAGAAGCACCAGGTTGTCGTCGGTCTTGACTGCCCGGACCTTGGCCACGTACTTGGCCGGCTCCCAGTAGGTAACCCTGGGGTCATTCAGACCTGCTGTCACGAATATGGGCGGGTATTCTCCCGGCGAGAGCTGGTCATAGGGCGAATAGGAACGAATGTATTTGAAGGCGTCCTTGTCTTCGATGGGGTTGCCCCACTCCGGCCACTCCGGCGGCGTCAGTGGCAGATCGGCATTGAGCATGGTGTTGAGCACGTCGACGAAGGGGACCTGGAGATGCGCGGCGCCCCAGAGCTCCGGGGCCTGGTTGACCGCCGCGCCTACGAGTGTCCCGCCTGCGCTTGCCCCGGAAATGCCAATTCGCCCTTCGGACCCGTATCCCTTGTCCACGAGGTGGCGGGCGACATCCACGAAGTCATTGAAGGTGTTGGTCCTTTCGAACAATTTTCCGGCTTCGTACCAGTGGAATCCGAGATCATCGCCGCCCCGGACGTGAGCAATGGCGAAGTTGAATCCCCGGTCCAGCAGGGACAGGCGAGAGGAGGAGAAGTAGGGGGATACAGCGTAGCCGTAGGCCCCGTAGGCGTAGATGTACAGCGGGGCCGAGCCGTCCAGGGGAGTGTCCTTGTGGCGGACGATGGACACGGGCACCTGGACACCGTCTCTCGCAGGGGCGAGCTCCCGGTGGGTGACGTACTCCGAAGCATCGTAACCGCTGGGAATCTCCTGCACCTTCCGCAGCTCCAGCTCTTCGGTGTCGATGTGGTAGTCGAAGTCCGTCCACGGCGTGGTCATGGACGTGTACACAATACGGAGGGTGTTTACGTCGAATTCAGGATCGAAGTCTATGTAGGCGGTGTAGGCCTCTTCGGGAAAATCAATGTGGGTCGAGTTTCCGTCGCGGTCGATGATGCGCACCTCGTCCAGGCCATCGATGCGCTCCTCAACAGCGATGTAATCCCCGGTCACATGAAAGTGCTGCAGGTACAGGGAATCCGAACCCTGCAGAATGGTTTCCCATGCCTCTTCCGTGGGATCGTCTTCGGGCGCGACGGCCAGGCGGAAGTTCTGGTGGTTATCGTTGGTCATGATGACGAAGCGATCGCCCTGGTGATCAATGGAGTAGTCGTGGCCTGCCCGGCGGGGCGCCACTAGGACGGGTTCGGCATCGGCGACGTCCGCGGCGATCAGCCGATACTCGGAGGTCACGTGGTCGCCGGCTCCAATCAAGATGTATTCATCGGAGTTGGTGTCCGTGACCCAGACGAAGAATCCCTCGTCAGTCTCCTCGTAGACCACCGCATCATTTTCCGCAGCATCACCCAACACATGCCTCCGGACCTGGTATGGATGCCCTGTTTCGTCCAGTGCCGTGTAGTAAAAGTGACTGCTATCAAGGGACCAAGCGACGCGACCTCGCATCTCTGTGATCCTGTCTTCCAGAAGTTCTCCGGTCTCGAGGTTGAGGACGAACAGGGTGTAGCGTTCCGTGCCGACGGTGTCGGTGCTATAGACGGCCAGGGAGCCGTCCTTGCTGATCGTCAGGGTTCCCAGGCTGAAGTATTCCAGGCCTTCCGCCAACGCTGGTTCATCGAGGAACACCACGACGTTTTCAGTGGGCCCCTCCTTTGCGCCCGGATCGGATGCGGGCCAGCGCAGCCACTCGCGGTACTGGCTGCCTTCGGCATAACGCCACTGGTAATACCAGTCGCCGCCCTTGCGGGGCAGGCTGGTCAATTCCGCGGGCTGGCGTCCTTCGATCTCGCCGTAGATGGTGTCTATCAGCCCCTGGTAGGGCGCCATCAATGCATCAAAGTAGGCGTTTTCAGCCTCGAGATATGCCAGGACATCCTCGTCGTCGATCGTCGGATAGTCTTCGTCCTCCAGCCAGTTCCAGGGGTCCTCCACGGTGATGCCGTGGTAGGTGTAGCTGTGAGGGCGTTCCCCGGCGACGGGCGGGGAGGGATCGGTGTCGGGGGCCTCCGTAGCGGCAGGCGTAGGCTCCGGGGTGGGTTCGGGTGTAGGTTCGGGGGTTGGCTCCGGCGTTGGTGACGGAGTTGGTTCCGGTGTAGGCTCCGGCGTCGGGGCCGGAGTGGGTTCGGGCGTAGGCGAGGGGGTTGGCTCGGGCGTGGGAGACGGGGTGGGGGCCGGGGTGGCAGTGGGTTGGGGGACTGCCGTGGGCATGGGCGTCATCGTCGGGGTAGGTATGGATGTCGCCGTGGGCCGGGGCGTTTCAGTGGGAAGTGGCGGCGCCGTCGCCACCGGCGTAGCCGACGGTGGCGGCACCAGCGTACCGGAGGGCCCAGTGTCAGTTGGTTCACTTGCGCACGCAACGAATGCAAGAGCAACCAGGGCGATCAGAGTAAGCAGAATGAATTTTCGGTGAGCGAATGACAAGGGAACATACTCCGCTGTTGGGTTTGTTTGCAATTCGGAACGTCATTTTATACCGAGGGATTCCGGGTGGTCGAATCCGGCATAGAACTCCCACATGTAGGACGCAGGGTCCTTTAATTGTCGAAGCTTGCAGACCAGTCCCTTCATGGTGAGGTTGTAGAACCACGAATGGGCGGCCCTTCGACAAGCTCAGGGTGAACGGAGTTTAGAACAGTTAACCCCGAATCCACCGATAGGCAATGGTTAGCGTAGGAGAAGGGGTACTTTGGGGGCCAAGGATGGGGCGGACTGGTGATTTTCGCAGAGGGGGATGGCTGGTGTACCCGATTGGTGGTTTGAAGGCAGTTGCCCAGAGGATCAGGGGCGGAGATTTGCCGGATTTGACGGGTGGTGTGTCAAGAGGCGTCCCTCGCGTAGCAAGCTGGCGCGAGTCTGAGGGGCTTACAGTTGGGTCCGGCGCCATTGGGCCGTCAAGCAGGGAGCGGCAGGGTGCGCAGTTTGAGCAGGGCGCTATTCACCTGGTCCTGCCAGGGCCAGCCCTTGGGAAGGTGCAGGGTTATACGGCGGGCCTTGCGGGTGATCCGCCCAGCCAGGGAGAAGAGGCGACTGCGCAGGGTCTTGGTGGTGACCACCTGCTGGCCTAGGGCAATCCGCGCCGTCCAGCGGGCCAGATTGTGGGCCATGACTTGCACGGCCAGCCAGGCGGCGTTGGCGGGGAAGCGGCCCGAGGGGAGATGGTTGAGACCCACGCCGTACTTCAGGTCGCGAATGGCGTTCTCCACCTCGGCGTGGCGGCGGTGGTCGGCCTCCAGTTCCATAGTGTCGCCCTCTCTATCGGTGATGAAGCCGTGGTAGCTATAGGTGTGGAAGAGGGCCAGTTGAGAGCCGGGCGTTGGCTTCACCCGGCGGACGATGAGGCGCAGCGGAGTGGCGTCGGGTTCACTCTGGAAGGGGGTGTAAGTTGTCTCGGCCACGTCGGCGGCACCCTCCATCCAATAGGGGATGGGCGTCCAGTCTTCCTCGGGTATGGCATCGATGAGATTGCGCAGGCTCTGGTGCTGGCGGATGGTGATGGAGAAGCGGACACCTGTCCTGCGGCAGACGGCGACCACATCGTGGTTGTAGAAGCCGCTGTCGGCCCGCAGGGTGAGCTGGCCTTTGGCTCCGGCGCCGCGGACCCGGCTCACCGTCTCCCGCAGGAAGTTGGCAGCGCCCCGAGCAGTGTTGGCCCGGCCCTGGCGGAGACGGGCCATCAGCACGTCGCCGGTGCCGGCGGCCACGGCCAGCAGGGGGTGATAGCCGCGCTGGCCAGCGTAGTTGTGCCGGCGGGCTCCTTCCTTGGCCAGACCGAAGGTCTCGCAGTTGGTGGAGTCCACGTCGATGGTCAACGGCCCGTCGCCGGGTCCGGCCCCAGCGGCCCAGGCTCGCGCCAGCAGTTTTCTGCTCACCCGATCCAGTTGGCGCACGTGTCCCCACCGGAAGCTGCGCAGGAAGGTGCCCAGGGTGGACGGCGCCTTCACGGTACAGCCCAGCACCGCAGCGGTCCTGCCGGTGCGCATCGCGTCGGCGTCGTCGATGCAGTCGCCCCCAGCCAGAGCCGACGCCACCAACGTCATGATCTTGTCCCCCACGTTGGCTCGGCCTGGGGCCCGGCCCAGGTCCAGGTGCCGGTCCACCAGTTGGGGCAGACCCAAGTGCTGGGCCAGGGTGGCGGGAAGAATCAGCCCGGCATTGTTGACCAAGCGGTGGTCGTCGAAGGCGATTCGGATGCGGCGGAGGTGGTTGCGTGGTAGCATCTATTGGGTGCTCCTCTCTTGGGCCGGTTTTCTGTCACAAAAACCATTATCCCAGAAGGAAAGGAGCACTTTCTTATCATCTCAACCCACCTCCACCCTCATCTCTTCGGTGGATTCGGGTTAAATCGCCGTGATACAGGTGGGAGAGTTCTCGGGAATGTACAGTGGTGGCGGCTGGCATACGCGCACAAGGTTGCCTGGCGGGCGCAGAGTCACCGAGCGTGCACAAAGTCACCGGGCACGTGGAATCCGGCTGTATGCAAATCAGGGATAGCGACGAACCGATTTGACGTAGCTAGGGCAGGCTGATCTGCTGAAGCAGGCCCTGTATTTCATCCGGGGTCATGGGCCCGCTGTCGATTGAGGGAAGCTGCATTCGTACCGTGTCGGCGAGGGCGTCGGAGTGCAACTCCTCCAGCTTGATGCAGGGAGCGCCCATGGCCTCCGCGATGGGAGCGGCCAGACCCAGGCGAAAGAAGTCGGTCTCGGTATCGATGACCACCGACGATATGCGCTGCTCCCTGACAGCCGCAGCCAGGGCGCGAGCCTCAGCGATGGCATGGCTACCTGAGCCGCCGACTGCAGGATCGGCAGAGCCCATCGCAACGTTGGCCCGCCCGTCGGTCATTGCCACCATAAGGGGGAGAACGTTACGGTCCTTCTGCCTCTCGGCTTCGATGACTTCCATGGCCAGCAGAAGCCCCCGGCTCAGGGGGGTCCGGCCTCCGGTGGGCATTTCCTGCAGCATCACATGGGCCAGGTCGACGCTGGACGTCGGGGGCAAGAGCACCTGCGCGTTGGTGCCACGAAAGGCAATCAGGCCGACGCGGTCGCGGCGCTGATAGGCGTCCAGCAGGAGGGACAGAATTGCGCCCTTGACGGCGACCATGCGGCGCTGGGCTCCCATGGAGCCGCTGGCATCGACCACGAAGAGGATGAGGCTGCCCGTCTTGGTCTCGCGCACCTTTTCGCGCACATCGTGCGGCTCGATGAGGAATGCCGGGGCGTCATCGCCGGCACTGCCCCGGCGCTGCTGCTGGTGAGGCGCAGCGGCGCGCAGGGTGGCGTCAAGAGCGAGGTCGGATGCCGACTCCTGGGGCACTGCCGCTCCAATATAGCGGCCGGAAGGAGAACCGCTGACGGTCCGGGCGCGCCGGCCACCCGTGGGGCGAGCGCGGTGGTCCGGCGGGTTGACCTGCAGGGAACGAACGGAAAAAGGGGTCCCGACCTCGAAGTACTGGTCCTGGGGGCCGGAATCGCCCTCGGGTTCAGGGGGCTGCTCTTCTTCCTGCTCCGGTGGGTCAGGGTCTCCGTCGTCCTGCTCTTCGGACTGAGAGTTGTCGTGGTCCTGCGGCTCGCGGTCATGAGGCCGGTTCTGGTATTCGTCGATCATCGAGTCCAGTTGCTCAGTGACCAGGTGCGGCTGCTGGAAGGGCTGGCGACGCTGGCGGTGGAGCAGGGTCATCTCGGCCGCCTCGCGGACATCGTCGGCGATGACCTGGTCGCGGCCTTCGTAGGCGGCGATGGTGCTGGCCGTCTTGTACATCACGATGTCGGCGCGGAGGCCATCGACCTGGTATTCGGCGCAGATGTCGGTGATCAGCTCGAGAATGTCGTCGGGTACAGAGACGCTGCCCAACAGCTGCTGGCTGTGAAGGATACGTTCTCGCTCCTCGGCCTCGGACTCCTGCCACTCCGCCATAAAGCCGAATGGGTCGGATTCGAAGGCGATGCGGCGTTTGACCACTTCTCGACGCTCCTCGGGGGTGAAGGCGCTGTCGACCTCGACAGCGAGACCGAAGCGGTCAAGAAGCTGGGGGCGCAGGTCACCCTCCTCGGGGTTCATCGTACCGACCAGGATGAACTCTGCGGCGTGGCTAACGGAGATGCCCTCACGCTCAACGTAGTTGCGACCCATAGCTGCGGCATCCAGCAGCACGTCCACAAGGTGGTCGTTGAGCAGGTTCACCTCGTCGACGTAGAGGATTCCCCGGTGAGTGGCGGCGATGAGGCCGGGCTCGAAGCTGCGGCTGCCCGTCTTTATCGCCTGCTCGATATCCAGCGAGCCAACGAGCCGGTCCTCGGTTGCGCCGACGGGCAGGTCCACGATGCGGACCTGGCGGGTTACGGACGGCGAGTCGTTGCCACTGGACTCGCACCACGGGCACAGCGGCTGCGGATTCTCCGGGTGGCAGCTGTAGGGGCAGCCGCGTACAACGGTGACTTCGGGCAGCAGCGCGGCCAGGGAGCGGACAGCGGTGGACTTGGCCGTCCCCTTCTTGCCGCGAATGAGGACACCGCCAATGCGGGTGTTGACTGCGTTGAGGATCAGGGCCCGCTTCATCGCCGTCTGGGCGACGATGGCTGTGAAGGGAAATCGCGGCTCGGTCATTTCGGGCAAAGCTGCAGCTCCGGCACTGTGATGGATTGAGATGGATTGTTTCCAGTCGCGGCCAGTGTATCACCCGGCATCAGGCGACCTAACGGCGGCATCACGCAACCTAACGGGACCGGCTCCCGGCGATGGGTTCCGCTGGAGAATGTCCGTTGAGATAGAAATTAAGCGATGGTTTCCCGGTCAGTGGGTCGGTCCCCACCTTTGCTCCCACTCCGAATACGTCCTCGATCAACTCTGGCAGGAGAACGTCCTGCGGCGGTCCTGACGCGACTATTCTCCCCTTGTCAATCACGTGGATGAAGTCGCAATAGTTGGAGGCAATGTTCAGGTCGTGGAGGGCAGCCAGGGTGGTCATGCCCAGTCCTTTGACCAGTTCCATCGTCTCCAGCTGGTAGCGAATGTCGAGATGGTTGGTGGGCTCATCCAATACCAGGAACTTCGCCTGCTGCGTCAGGGTACGGGCTATAACGACCCTCTGCTTCTCGCCGCCGGACAGGGTGTTGAAGTTTCGATGGGAGAAACCCTCGAGGCCCACCCGCGCCAGGGCTTCCCTGATGAGCAGCCGGTCGGCGGGCGTGTCGCGGTCAAACATCCCCTTGTGGGGGTTGCGACCCATGGACACGATCTCTCCAACGGTGAATTGGAAATCCGACGGGTATTCCTGGAGCACCACGGCTATTCGCCGGGCCGTCTCCCGGCTGTCCATTCGTCGCAGGTCGTCACCGTCAAGGGTGATTGCGCCCGAGTCTGGGCGGATAGCACGATAGATGCAGCGGAGAAGGGACGATTTGCCGCTGCCGTTGGGACCGATGAGTCCCGTGATTGAGCCCTCGTATACATGGATCGAAATGTCCCGGAGGATCTGCTTTCCATCCACGCTCCAGTTGACGTGGTCCACTTCGAGGTGCATCAGATCTGCCCTCCGTATGCCTGCCTGCGCCATCGCAGCAGCCACAGGAAGAATGGAGCGCCAACAAGGGCTGTGATCACGCTTACCGGTATTTCCTGAGGCTGAACCACGGTGCGGGCCGCCACGTCCACCCAGATGAGGAAGATCGCGCCGGTTAGAGCGCTGGCCGGCAGGACAATGCGATGGTCGGAGCCGACGACGAGGCGGACGATATGGGGCATCATCAGGCCGACGAATCCGATGGCCCCGGACACGGCCACCATGACTCCGGTGATGAGCGCGGTCAGCACCAGCAGTTGACGACGCAGGGACTGGGTGTCTACTCCGAGGGTGATGGCGGTTTCCTCGCCCGCGAGCAAGGCATTCATCGCCCGGGATTTCAGGACCAGAACGACAATGCCCAGCAGGAGCACCGCTGCCGGAAGCCCCAGGAAACTCCACTCGGCGCCGGAAAGGGTTCCCAGCATCCAGAAGAGCACGCTCCGCACGGCGCGCTCATCGCCGAGGAACAGGATCAGGCTGGTTATGGCAGTGAGAATGTAGGCCGTGGCCACTCCCGCGAGGATCAGCCGGGTGGGGGACACGCGGCCTCCGGTCTGGGATACCGCAAAGACGATGGCGAAGGATCCCACCGCTCCAACGAAGGCCAGTATCGAGAGGGAATACGGGGCAAAGAAATTGATTCCCAGCATGATGACGAGGACCGCACCCACCGAAGCGCCGGAGGATGTCCCCAGAACGTAGGGATCTGCCAGGGGATTGCGAACGGTGGCCTGCATAGCGACGCCAACAACTGCCAGCCCGGCGCCGACAACGCCTGCCAGCAGGACCCTGGGCAGCCTGATGAGCCAGACGATGTGGTCCTGGCCGGCTGTCCAGTCTCCCGGCGAAATGCCCAGGGCGTGAGAGGCGATGATCTGCCAGACGGTGATGGGAGAGATGAAGACCGGTCCTATGGTCACAGCCAGGGTAACGGACAGAACTACTGCGGCTCCCAATATTCCCAGGATCACGCCCAATCCAAGCCTGTCCGACGTCAGTGAAGTCTCGCTGGCGTGGAAATGCGCCGCCTCCGGCGCGGAGCGGACTTCCAGATTGCTGTCCGGCTCCGGGGTATGCGGCACTCCCGCTGCGTCGCGGTCCCTCTCTTTCAGCTTCTGCATGTCGGCGTGTTCAGCATACCGTCGCGCCCTTGCGGACTACTGGCTCAGGGCCTCGGCCAGCTGCTTTATGGCGGTTGCATTTCTGATTCCGGGCACCAGGGAGCTGAATTGCAGCACGACGAACCTGTTTTCCTTCACCGCCGTGATGTCTGCCAGGGCGGGGTCGCCCCGCAGCAGGTCCAGCTTCTCCTGGGAGGTGGACCAGTCGGCTTCAGTCAGCGCTATCAATTCAGGATCGCGGTCGATCACTTCCTCCCAGCTGACGGTCTTCCAGCGGCCCTCCACGTCGTCGAAGATATTCTTGCCGCCGGCGTTTTCGATCATGTTGGTGAACATGGAACAGCACACCGCGGTATAGGGAGCATCGTCACCGGAGTCGAACATGAAGACCCGCAGGGGCTCGCCCGAAGGATCTCCCAGAGATGCGGCGTCGCTCACTTCCTGCTTGAAAGAGGAAACCAGTGCGTCGGCGCGGTCGCTGACGCCGAAAATCGCGCCTATGGCCTCGATGTCGGCGTAGACGTCCTCCATGGTATCGGGCGATCCGGTGTTGCAGATGGATTTCGGCAGGTAGGTGCCAATGCCGAGCCCGTGCAGGTCTTCCTGCGAACCAGCCACGTCATCCCCGAAGGCGCTTCGGAACCCCCCGTAAATGAAGTCGGGGTTCTGGGCCAAGATCACCTCTTTGGACGGATATTCTTCGGCCAGAACCGGTATCGCATCGTAGGCAGCCCTGTACTCGGGCAAGATCTGGTCATCCAGGTACGCCGTGCCCACCATGTGGTCCTGCAACTCCAGGGCCAGCATTACCTCTGCCACATGCTGGTTAAGTGCGATGGCCCGGGCCGGCGGCTCCGTGTAGGTATAGCTGGCCGATCCCGTCTGCACATCGCCGTCGTCGTTTGTCGCGGCGACGCAGCTTTCGACGGTAACCGGAACGTACGCCGCCGGAGCTGCCGTATTTGTGGGAACCGGGGCAACTGTCGCCGGCACGGAGGTTGGCGCGGGATCTCCTCCGCAAGCCGTGGTTGCGAAAATCATCGCGATTGTCGCGAGTATGGGGGGTACAAACTTGGGGCGCATTAACCTTACTCTCTCCCTGAAAACTGGTGGGCAGGCAACCCCGTCTGAGGGCGGGACTGGGGTAGAGGGGAAGGACGCAACGCGTGGGAGGAGACCGTCTCGCCTTTCAGGAGGTGCCTCTCGACTATTTCTGACAGGACGGATTCATTCAGTCCGCAGTACCAGGTCCCTTCCGGATAAACGACCATCACCGGGCCGAGGTTGCATGGATACAGGCACCCGGTACGGGCAGCGAGAACGTGGTTGGGGCCTTCATCCAGCCCCTGTTCCTTGAGGCGCTTCCTGAGAAAAGCTCCCAACTCCGCGGCTCCCGCAGCGGTGCAGCGGGGCCCCTGGCAGAAAAGCACGTGATGGTTGTGGGGCGGGACTACCGACCAGTCCGGCTCGGGCGTACCCTGTTTCCCACCCCGGCACACAGGCGTAGATGCCACCGTTGACGCCTCGCGAATCAGCTGCACTGCGGCGTCCTTCATGCCCGGATGCCCGGCAAGAGGACCAGCCACGACGACCTCGACCCTTGCGCCGGTCTGTTCCTGCCAGCGGCGGGCCACGTAACGGAGCCAGTTGCGGGTGGCGATCTCCACCGGCATGAAGGCGGGAAGCACGACCACCTTCTCCACGCCGGCACGGGCAAGGGCCTGGAGAGCATCGGCAACTGACGGCCCTCCCTGTTCCAGCAGGGCTTCGGCGACCAGCCAGTCATCGTTAAGGCTGCGCAGGTAGTCCGCCAGGGAGGCCAGCTCATCGGACGGCTGGCGGCTGTACAGGCTGCCGCGGCCGACGAGGACCACGCCGACCCTGGGGCCATGAGTGGAACCGTCCTGTGGGGCTGATTTCAGAGATTCTTGCAGAAGAAACCTCTTAGGGTGTGTGCACTGTGGTTTATTTGATTTGGGTATTTTTGTGATTTTCGACTGTATGGCGTCAGGGGCACGGGCTGGAAATATTTCGCCTTCACCCCCACAGTAACCCCTCATCATCAGGGGAGAGGGGACTTTTCTCCAAATGCGATAACCCTGAACGGATGGGGTGCCTGACGGGAATTGCGGGTCAGTCCGCTGCCGGCGGGACGTAATGCACAAAGACTATTCCGTCTCTTCCAACGTACCGGTCTCGCATGTCCGTGAACGCCTTCAACCTGTCGGGCTGCAGCGGTGTCGGCTTGTAGTTTTCGTCAAGGAACGGGTTGGGGAAGTAGCTGCGCAGGAGCGTTTCCTCACTGGGGCCGGAAAAGCGCACGTAGTAACTGAGGCGTTCCCCGTGGGTCTTGGTTTCAACAAACTGGATACCCGCCACCTCGGACGTATTGATATGGAAGTGCCAGTTGTCGGCCTCAATCGTCAGGTTTCCGTTGTGGTTCCGAGGCTGTTTTATGCCCCGGGCGTGGTTCTCGCTGACCACGGGGCCACCGCCGACTACCCACATCATGGACTCGTCGTTGGTAAGTTCCTCGATGAGTTCAATGGCTATTTCCACTTTCGGACTCCTCGGCAGGTTACGGTCGGTCGCCCACACCCTGACCCTCCTCTTCCTTCGACAGCTCGGGGTGAGAGAGGGGACCATACAGGTCGAGAGAGGAGGCGTTTCGTCTATTGGCGAACGGGCTATTGGCGAACGGGGGCGCTTTCTTGCCTGGCTTCCAGGTCGGCCTCAAGCTCCAGGTACAGCTGCTGCAGTCTCTCGCGCATTTCGGGCGGCGGGTTCTCCCAGAGGCCGCGCTCGATGGCTTCGAGCAAGCGTTCCACGACCCCCTTGAGGGCCCACGGGTTGCTCTGCCGGAAGAACCGCTGGGTATCCGGGTCGAAAACGTAGCTCTCGGTTACGCTTTCGTACATCCAGTCTTCAACAACCTGGGCGGTGGCGTCGTAACCAAACATATAGTCGACGGTGGCGGCCAGCTCGAAAGCGCCCTTGTAGCCGTGGCGCTTCATCGAGTCGATCCACTTGGGGTTGACCACCCGGCTGCGGAACACGCGGCGCGCCTCGTCCTGCAGGTCGCGGTTGCGGGCCCGGGTGGGATCGGCGCTGTCGCCGAAGAATTGCCGGGGGCTGCGTCCCGTGAGGGCGCGGACGGTGGCGATCATTCCGCCGTGGTACTGCATGTAGTCGTCGCTGTCGAATATGTCGTGCTCTCGAGTGTCCTGGTTCTTTGCAGCAACGACGATCTGGCTGAAGCGCTGCCGGAACTGGTCGCGGGCGTTGACGCCGTGCTCCTGCTGGGTGTAGGCATAGCCGCCCCAAACGGTGTATACCTCTGCCAGGTCCTCCACGGTCTCCCAGTTGCGCTCGTCTATCACGGTGAGGATTCCCGCGCCGTAGGTGCCGGGCTTGCTGCCGAATATCCGGTACAGGCTCCGGTTCCTGCGCTCAACGACAGTTCCCTCTCCATCTTGCTGATGGTCAGGGTGAGGGCGTTCCTCCGGGCCTGCCAGATCCTCCCGAAGGTGCTTGACGACGTAGTTGTCCTCGGAAGGCTCGTCCAGCGAAGCCACCAGCTCCACGGCCTGATCGAGCAGATTGATCAGGTTGGGGAAGGCATCGCGGAAGAAGCCGCTGATTCTGACCGTCACGTCGATGCGGGGGCGACCCAACTCCGAAAGCGGGATGACCTCCAGTCCGAGGACGCGCCGGCTTTCCGCCTGCCACTTGGGGCGGACTCCCAGCAGGTGCAGGATCTGGGCCACGTCATCGCCGTGGGTACGCATGGCCGACGTTCCCCAGACCACCAGGCCCACCATCTCCGGAAATGCGCCCTCTTCTTCGAGGTACTTTTCCAGGAGGGACTGGGCCAGCTGGCGGCCTGTCTCCCAGGCTGCGGGCGACGGGATGCTCTTCGGGTCAACGGAGTAGAAGTTGCGGCCGGTAGGAAGGATATTCGCCATACCCCGGGTGGGCGCTCCGCTGGGGCCCGCCGGTACGTACTTGCCCTCCATACCCCGCAGCAGGTTGCCAATTTCGTCAGGCGTCTTCATCAGAGCGGGGTAGATCGTGTCCGCCACATATTTGAGGACTGCCTGGGTCTGCCGGTCGGGTGTCCCCAGCACACTGCCAACTACCTGGGGCACATCGCTGGCGTTGAACCCGCGTTCCAGCAACTCGCCATAGAGCTGGCGACACAGCAACTCGACACGCTCCAGCACATCGCCGTTGGTGCGGACGGGCGATTCTTCTTCGATAGCGGCGATGGCCTGCGGTATGGATTCCACGGGGGCCTCGCCAAGGTCTTCGGTCAGGACCACGTAGTCGAAGCCCAGTGCCTCTGCCACGGAGCGGCGAAGGCTGGGTATGCCGCTGATGTCCAGCCGGGTCAGGGCACACAGCAGCCCGACCATCTGCTCCCCTTTGGGAGTGTCGCCGAGGATGTGCAGTCCATCCTTGATCTGGGCGTCCTTCAGCTCGCAGAGATAGCCGTCGATTTCCAGGATGAATCCGCCGAAGTCGTCGGGCTGGGACTCGATGCCAAGATCGCGATGCAACTCGGCCTGCTGCACCACCTCCCATATCTGGGCCTCCAGCAGCGGCAGCTTGGAAGGGTCCAGGGTCTGGCACTGGTAGTGCTCGTCCATCAGCTGTTCGATGCGGGCGATATCCCCGTAGCTGTCGGCGGTGGTCATCGCCGGTATCAGGTGGTCCACGATGGTGGCGTGGGCACGTCGCTTGGCCTGGGAGCCCTCGCCGGGATCGTTAATGATGAACGGGTAGAACAGGGGCACGTCGTCCAGGGCCACCTCGGGGTAGCAGGAGGACGAGAGCCCGATGCCCTTGCCCGGCAGCCACTCGAGGGTGCCGTGCTTGCCCAGGTGGAGGATGGCGTCTGCCCCAAAGACGTCCCTCAGCCATCGGTAGTAGGCGATGTAGTGGTGCGTGGGCGCCATGTCGGGGCTGTGGTAGATGGCGATGGGGTTCTCCCCGAACCCGCGCGGGGGCTGCAGGCCGACGAACACGTTGCCCAAGTCTATGCCCGCAATGGCCAGGCTGCCGTTGGTGCGATACACATGGCCCGGCGGCTCGCCCCAGTCCCGGTTCAGTTCCTCAGCCACGTCGTCAGGGAAAGAGAAGAACCAGTTGTCATATTGATCTGCAGTGACGTGACCGGCTGCCAACCGCAGCTGCTCCTCCGTCAGCGAGTCGAGGTCGTTGCTGCACCGCTCGATGATCTGGTGGACGAGTTCGTCGCCGGTCTCAGGGATGCCGGTTACGTTGTAGCCCGCGTCTTTCAGCGCATTCAGCACAAGCACTGCGGAGTTCGGCGTGTCGAGGCCCACCGCGTTGCCGATGCGGGCGTCCTTGGTCGGGTAGTTGCTGAGAATGACGGCGATCTTCTTTTCTGAGTTGGGTTTCAGGCCCAGCATTGCTTGCTTGATGGCGAGCCGGGCCACCAGCTCAACACGGTCCTGCCTCGGCACGTAGCGCTGCAGGCTTCCGGTCAGACCTCCGGACGCCCGCCCTTCGACAGGCTCAGGACCAGCGGAGACCTCTTCCTTAAAGGAGATGGGCACCGAGATGAGGCGGCCGTCGAATTCCGGCAGGGCAACGCTCATGGCGGTGTCGATGGGGCCGAGGCCGAGATCGCTCTCAAGCCAGTCGTCCTCAGTGCCGGTGCTCACTATGGCCTGCACCATCGGCACGTTCAGGCTGTCGAGATAGTCCACCGACCACCCACTGGCGACTGCCGGACCTTCGGAGCTGATTTCGCCCATGGACATGCCCATGGTGTTGACGATGCACTGCACCCTCGGAGTGCCATCCGGACCGGCCAGGTACTCGGTGAAGGCGCGGTTGGCTACGCCGTCGCCTTCGGGGCTGTGCTTTAGGCTGAAGGCGAATACCGGGAGCACGTTTGCGCCCTTGGCTTCCAGGCTGCGTATCAGCGCGTCGATGGGCAGAAGGTTGCCGCTCATCCAGTGAGCGCGGTAGAACAGCAGCCCTATGGACGGCTGTCCCTCCCGGAAGCGCTGGGCGATGAACGTTTCGACGTCGATTCCATCGGCAACGTCCGGGTGATAGATGCCTTCCCACGCCAGAGGAGCGGGGGCCTCGTGTCCGTGCTCGGTGCCGAAGTAGGAGTCGCTGAGGAACAGGAAGAGGTTCTGGAAATTCTGGACCCCTCCCTGCATCAGGTAGGCGAAAACGGTCTCGACCTCGGCGACCGGAACGGTGCACGCGGTCACCAGGTCTTCGTCCCATTCCTGGTGCCCGGGACAGGCGATGAGGGGAATGCCCTCGCTGCGACAATACCGGACCAGGGCTTCGAAATCATCGGCCATGGCCCGCTTGCCCCCGAGCAGGCGAAGCACCACCGCTCCTGCGCTGGCGGCCAGAGACAGCACGTCGCTTCCCTCTTCGCCGGATTCGGCAGTGCGGGCCGAAGGGTTTACGGCCACCACGCCGGGGAATCCCTGCGGCAGCCCGGCCAGGGCCCGGTCAGCCGTAAGGATGTCGGTGTCGGCGGTAGTGATGAACAGGATCGACTTTTGTTGCATGTTACAGCCTATGGGGGACGCCCCCCGCCCTACCCCTCCTCCTGAGGAAGAGAGAATTGTGCTGGTGTTTCGCCGCTGAGGAAGACCATGATGGACAGGTCGCTGAATTCATCCTCGATTCTGCTGCAATCCTGCAACTTTCCGCTCCAGCGCTTCTCGTCTTCCAGGGTCAGCCGCTGATAGACCCTCATGGGCAGATCGGGGCTGACGCCGGCGTCCAGAACGCCTTTGGCGATACCGGCGGGCATGAGATCGAAGGGGCGGGGCAGGAGGATGACGTGCCTGCGTCCTTCGTTGATGTAGTGGACCAGTTCCTCGAGCTCCGTTGCCGAGTCCGCGCGCTTGTGGAGGGTGATGAATACGGAGTCCTCCAGCGAGATGCCGGTACGGGCCATCGCTACCTGGACCGAGCTGATGCCCGGAACGAGATGGACGGAGTCGGCGCGTCGGCGAACGCGGGCCAGGAGCTCCCGGGCCGACACGTTCAGGTCTCCCCAGCAGCAGACGACGCAGCGCTTGCCCTGCTTGATCTGCTCTTCGGCGTATTCCAGGACCTGCTCCTGGTCGCGGTAGGTCATGGGGCAGACTTCCGCGTTGTCCAGCCAGGGTCGGACCACGTTCAGCACTGTGGTAAATCCGAGAACGAGGTCGGCGTTGAGCAGGGCATCACGTCCCTGCATCGTCAGCATGTCCTCGCTACCCGGGCCCACGGCTACGACTGTTACGGAGGTGCTGCCGTTGTCGGCGGAATCAGGAATGAGGTACGTCCCTCTCAGTCCGGGGCGGGTTGCCCCGGCAAAATAAAAACCCCTGGCTCTGCTGCTGCCAGGGGTCTATCGCAATGCGGGACTGGCTATTCACGCCAAAGGGCCTCTCTGTTGTGCGCAGAAGCAGAGCACCTCCACCCGGGCAGGTTTCCTGACTTACCGGCTTTCGAACTCGTCGATTGCCGGATCACAGTGGCGCAACCGTGGCGGACTTTCACCGCCTTCCCCTTGTATGCCTGGATTGGCGCGCCGGGTGGGTCGATTCACTTGTTAAAGATGGTGGATTGCGTAATGGGCCACCTTAGTGCAATGCGAAAGAGTGTAGGAGGGGAGTTGATGTTTGTCAACAGGTAATTTTCAGGAATCAGTTATCGATTTCAGATATTAGTGAACATTGCCAGGGAACATTGCCGGTCGCGCAGGTCCCGCAATATCGCTCGCATAGGCCTGACGGGTGGGCTTCGATATCGCCGAATCCATTTGACAATTCGCAAATGCCTTGATAGCATTTCGGCAAAATTGAAAGGCCAACCAGCCTGGCGCGTCCGATAAACGGACGTGAACAGGGAAAGCGGTTAAATTCCGCTGCGGAGGCGCCACTGTAACCGGTTAGCTTGCCGCTGAAGCCACTGTCCTGAATGGATGGGAAGGCGCGGCAGAAGCGATGATCCGGGAGCCAGGAGACCTGCCGGGCTGTGCTGAGTGGTCGCTCTTCGTCCTAGGGAGTGCTCAGGTAAGGGCTGAACCCACGTTGTGGGTGAGCAGGTCAGCCGATGCCATCCCTGTTGTTGCGAAGACGACAGGGATTTTCTGTTGCGTACAGCAGATTCCGGGGCGCCGAACCTGCGTCCTGCGGTGGACAGGCCTGATCCAGACAGGCTGAAAGTGCGGCTCCACTTGGGCTGGCTCCGTCGCTACCCCACATCAAGCGGTTCTCCCGTGCTGCTGAGGCTCGCTGCAGGGGCAGTTCCGCTACTAATCGTCGGTGTGCTGCTAGTCATCACGGCGGTGGCCCTTGGGCCTTACACCATCCCCGTTTCCCACACTTTCGACATCCTCATTGACCAGATTGGCCTGGGACAGTCCACAGCGCCTCAGACAGAACAGGCCATAGTCGCTTCCATCCGGTTGCCCCGCATCATCCTGGCCCTTCTTGTCGGTTCGGCCCTTGGAGTGGCCGGAGCGGTCATGCAGGGTCTTTTCCGAAACCCCATGGCAGACCCGGGGATTATCGGGGTTTCCACGGGGGGCGCCCTGGGAGCGGTTGTCTCCATCGCCACCGGCGCACAGGCGGCATTCGCGCTGGCGTTGCCAGCGATGTCCTTCGCCGGTGCGGCGGGGGCGCTTGCTCTCGTCTTTGCCGTGGCGTCGGTAGGAGGCCGCTTTTCGATGTCTGCCCTGTTGCTTTCAGGCGTGGCAATCGGAGCGTTCATTGCGGCCATCATTTCCGCCATCATCCTCTTCACCGAGAACCTGGAAGCGCAGCGTGACATGCTCTTCTGGCTCGCTGGTGGACTGGACGCCTCAAGATGGGGGGACGTGCACCTGTCGCTGCCCTTCATTCTGTTCGGAATTGCGGTGGCGGTATTCATGTCGCGCGACCTGAACCTACTCATGGTCAGCGAAGAGGAGGCACGGGCCCTGGGGGTGCGCGTCACCCTCACCCGCAACTCGCTGCTGGCCGCGGCCTCGCTGATAACCGGAACTGCGGTCGCGTTCTCCGGCACCATAGCCTTCGTCGGCCTCATCGTTCCTCACGCGCTTCGCCTGCTGATCGGGGCCGACCACCGGACGCTGATCCCACTGAGCGCCCTTGGCGGCGGGGTTTTCCTGCTGGCGGCCGACACGTTGGCCCGGCTGGTCATCTCTCCTGCCGAAGTGAGCGTGGGAATTATCACGGCCCTGGTTGGAGCGCCTTTCTTCCTGGCGTTGCTGGCCCGCAACAAGGCCCGCGCCTCGATGCTCTGAGTCGTTCCCAATACCAGGAAAATTTTTCGGAAATGGAAAAGACTATGACTCACATTTTGGGAAATCGATTTTTGCCCGTTATGATCGCGATAATGATCGCCGCTGCTCTCACCCTTGCAGCTTGCGGCGGCGATGATGCCCCGCCAACCAATGCACCCGCCCCCACGTCGCCTCCCGCGACCGTTGCGCCCACGGCTACCACGGCGCCCGCCTCCACTCCGGCGCCTCCTGCCGCCACTGCTGTCCCTGCTCCAACCGCCACGTCTGCACCGCAGGCCACCGCACGGCCGGCGCCAACGGCCTCCCCGGCTGCGACCTCCGTGCCGACCAACACGCCCGAGCCCACTCCAGTGCCTTATCCCGCCGTCCCTGGCATCGTGGACCCGTCAAACACGGGCTGGCCCAGGGATATAGAGACGATGGAGGGCCGGATCACGCTTGACGCCCCGCCGGAAAGTATCCTGACCTACTCACTGGGACACGACGAGCTGCTGCTGTCCCTGGTGCCGGCAGACAGGATTGCGGCCATTGGAAAATTCACTGGCAACGAGGACTACTCCAACGTTTCGGGCCGAGTGGAAGGGCTTGCGATTTACGAGAAGGGCGCCGAAAACGTGCTGGCGCAGCAGCCGGACCTTTTCATTGCATCTCGAAGCACCAAGGAAGACATTGTCAGCCTGATCAAGGAGGCTGGCGTGCCAGTGGCCCGGCCGGCCCTGGAAAACTCGTCGGAAGGCAACATCCCGAACATTCTGCTGTACGGGTATATGCTGGGCGTGGAGGACAGGGCCCTGGAACTGGTGGCCGAAATCGAGGAGCGCCTCTCAACCATCAGCGAAATGGTACCTGCCCCCGGCGACGATGCCAGGAAGAATGTGATGTCCATCACCCGCTATTCCGACACAATATACGTCCCGGGGATGGATTCCACTGTCGGAGGCATCCTCGAGACCGCCGGAGGCACCAACACGGCGGCCCGAGACGGGATAGAGGGGATCCAGAAGGTGAGCCTGGAATCGGTGGCCGCCCTGAACCCCGATGTCATATTCATAACCCAGTCGGGCCACACCGGTGGCGACGCCCTGCGTGATGACCTGATGTCGCACCCTGCCCTGGCAGAAGTCCCTGCCGTCGTCAACGGAGATATACATGTCGTTGGTTCCAAGCAATTCACCACCCTTTCTCACTGGAACGTACGGGGCATAGAAGTCGCCGCGCAGCTCCTGTATCCCACGCTCTTCGAGGGCATCAGCTTTGCTGACTTCGCGCCCTATACCGGAGAATAGTTCCATGGCCATCGCCACCGCAGCCGCGATTTCGGCGCGGAACATATCCGTCACCCTGGGAGGCAACCGCGTACTGGACCGCGTGTCCTTCGAGGCGGAGCCCGGCGAAATCGCCGGGCTCATTGGCCCAAACGGCGCGGGCAAGAGCACCTTGCTCCGAGTGCTGGCGGGGCTCATCAAGGCCGAAGGCGGCGAGGTACATATCGACGGCACAGCGCTAAAAAGCCTGAACGCGGGGCAAAGGGCACGGCGGATTGCCTTCATGCCCCAGCACGACAGCGCTCACCCTTTCACCGCACTGGAGACCGTCCTGATGGGCAGGTACGCTCACCTGGGGCGATTCGAGCTGGAGGGAGGAGAGGACCGCGAGATTGCGCGGCAGGCGATGGCGCGTACCGACACGGGCCAATTCGAGGCGCGGCAACTGGACCGCCTCTCGGGCGGCGAGCGACAGCGTGTCATCCTCGCTCGGGCCCTGGCCCAGCAGGCCGGGGTCATCCTGCTGGATGAACCCTCGGCCAGCCTCGACCTACGCCACCGGCTGTCGATGATGGAGGCCCTGCGGCATGAGGCGTCCGACCGGCAGGTTGCCGTTGTGGTTGCCCTGCACGACGTATCCCTGGCCGGACGCTATTGCGACAGGCTGACCCTGCTATCCGAGGGCGTTATTGCCGCCGAAGGCAATCCCATGGACGTGCTCACCCCCTACCACCTGAGAAATTCCTTCGGCGTCGAGACCGAGGTCAAAGTGGACCCGCTCACGGGCTGCCCGCAGGTGTGGCTCATCGGGCCAGCGTAGCGTTCCTGCAATTCACCAGACATTGAGGGAGGTTCCTGTCATGGCAGCCAGTCCGGTCACCGTTGCCCAGGCTATCCAGCGCATCCGCCCGGCCGACGCGGATGCAATGTCCCGCGCCGAGGAGCGGCAGCAGAATCTGACCAAGCCCCCGGGCAGCCTGGGACGCCTGGAAGGGGTCTCCATCAGGCTGGCCGGCATCTACGGCACGGAACGCCCCGCCATTGGAGGCAAGGCGGTTATCGTGGCGGCGGGCGACCACGGCGTGGTGGCCCAGGGGGTTACCGGGTACCCGCAGGAGGTAACAGCCCAGATGGTGCTGAACTTTCTGGCCGGAGGCGCAGCCATCAGCGTGATGTGCCGCCACCTAGGCATCCGGCAGGTGATCGTGGACGCGGGGGTTGCTGCCGACCTTCCCGATCATCCGGAGCTGAGGTCCCTCAGGATCGGACGGGGCACCGCGGACATCAGCCAGGGTCCAGCGATGACCCGGCAGCAGGCAGAACAGTGCCTGGAAGCCGGCATCAACCTGGCGGTGGAGGTCATTGAGGCAGGGGCCGACCTAATCGCCACGGGAGACATGGGCATCGGGAACACCACGGCCTCCAGCGCAATCACCGCTGCCGTCACGGGGCGACCGCCCGAGGAAACCACGGGTGAAGGCACTGGCAGAAACCCCGAAGAGCTGAGCCACAAGATTGGCGTGGTGCGAACAGCTCTGGAAGTGAATGCCGCCGACCCCACCGACGGCGCTGGGCTGCTGGCCAAGCTGGGAGGATTCGAAATCGGAGTGCTCGCCGGCGTCATTCTCGGCGCCGCAATGATGCGGAAGGCTGTCATCGTCGACGGCTTCATTTCGGGCGCCGCGGCCCTGGTCGCCAACGCCGTTTGTCCTGCGGCACGCGACTACATGCTGCCGTCCCACGTCTCCGCCGAACGCGGCCACCGGGCCGCCCTGGCGGGACTGGGTCTGGAGCCGCTGCTTGACCTGGGGATGCGCCTGGGCGAAGGGACCGGGGCCGCCCTGGCCATGCCCATTGTGGAAGCCGCCGCAGCGACCCTCTCGGAAATGGCCACCTTTGCAGAAGCGGGCGTTTCTGACCGTGATCCGGAGAACGAGGGCAGCGAACCCGGGAACGAGGGCGGTTAGTGAACGGCCTGCGCTCGGCTCTTGGATTTCTTACCATCCTTCCCGTCGCTCCACGGGATGCGGGAGGATTATCGGCAGCGAGGGGATGGTTCCCCATCGTGGGGTTGTTGCTGGGCGTTGTATTGGGTGCCATCGACCTGCTGATGCACTGGGGGTATCCCCTGTTCGCGGACGTTTACCGGCCCTTTCCACCCCTCTTGTCTGCCGCCATCCTGGTGGTCTCGCTCATCGCTTTGACCAGAGCGCTTCACCTGGACGGGTTCATGGACTGTTGCGACGCTCTGCTGGGGGGGTTCACCCGCGAACGGCGACTGGAGATCCTGCGGGATTCCCACGTGGGCGCATTCGCGGTCGCCGGCGTTGTAGGTCTGCTCCTGATCAAGGTGGCAGCCATCATGGCGCTGCCGCCTTCCGGACGTTTGTGGACGCTGGTGCTCCTTCCCTGCCTTTCCCGATGGGGGATGCTGCTGCTGCTGGAGTTCTTTCCCTACGTGAGGAGCCAGGGTATCGGCACTGCTTTCCAGCCGCATGGGGCCCGATGGCAGTTGCTGGCCGGGATGGCTATCACAATCATCGCGACTCTGGCATTAGCCGGATTCGGCGGACTGGCCCTGCTGGCGACGGCCACGGCAGTGGCGCTGGCTCTTGGCGCGTGGGCGTCGAGGCTCCTGGGCGGCGTTACCGGGGACGTTTACGGCGCGGCCAACGAATCGGCCGAGGCCGCAGTGCTGGTTGTGGCAGCGGTTCTTGCCCATACCGTGTCGGACTCTTTCCTCGAGCCAATCCACCGGATGTTCCTGTAGGCGGGCCCTGACCTCATGGAATGGCAACTGTATCCCGGGGAGTGGTATCTTGACGCAGGAGCGCTGTTGCTTGCTGTGGCGATGGACATTGCGCTGCGGGAAGCTCCGGCTTCCCTGCACCCGGTGGTCTGGATGGGCAAAGTAGTCTCGCTGCTGGAGCGTCTCGGCCCTTCTCCGGAAGCGAGATGGCCGGCCCTCATTTGGGGCGGCTGCATGTCGCTGGCGGTACCGGCGCTGTTCGGGGGAGTGGCCTGGGTGGCGGCCAACGGACTGCGGGAACTGGGGCCGGTCGCCTATCTGCTGGGCGTGGCGGTGCTGCTCAACACCACGTTCGCCGTTAAGGGCCTGGCGCAGGCAGCGAGGGGCGTTCAGAACTCGATGGACGATGGTAGCATCGGAGACGCACGGCGGGGCCTTGGCAGCCTCGTGAGCCGGGACGCAACTTCGCTCAGCCAGCAGCAGACGGCAGCGGCGGCCATTGAATCGGTGGCAGAAAACACCACCGACAGCTACATCAGTCCCTGGCTGGCCTTCGCGCTGCTCGGTCTGCCGGGGGCCTTCGCCTTCCGCGCGGTGAACACCCTGGACAGCATGATCGGCTATCGCGGCAGATACGAGTACCTGGGAAAGGCTTCGGCCAAGCTGGACGATCTTCTGAACCTGGTACCGGCCAGGCTGAGCGCGGGGCTCATAGTGGTCGCCGGGGCGCTGTGTCGCCTTCCCGCAGGACAGGGCTTCCACTGGGCATTCGCAGGCAGACGCCTCACCGCCAGCCCCAATGCGGGATGGACAATTGGGGCGATGTCGGGGCTGCTGGGCGTGGCATTGGAGAAATCGGGACACTACCGTATCGGGGACGGGCTGGGGCAGCCCAGCGCCAGGCACATAGAAACGTCGATACGGGTGGCGTTGGCTGTCGCAGCGCTGGGCCTGCCCATCGCCGTTGGGGTGCTGGCGCTTCGGGGCCTCGGCGCATGATGAGCCAGGGGGACGCCCTCACCCCAACCCTCTCCCGGAAGGAGAGGGGATTTGTCACACATGCTGGAAGGAATATGGCTGGCTTGGAAAGAGAGAGCAGGGCCGAGCGGCCGGTGCATGGCGGTCTGAACATTGCGGAGCTGGAATCGTTGGGGCTGCGCCCGGAAGATGTTGTCGACTTCAGCGCCAGCATCAATCCGCTGGGGCCGTCAGCACGGGTGCTGGAGGCGGCGCGGGACGTGAATCTGGCCGCCTATCCCGACCCGGAGTGCCTGAAGCTGCGGGAGGCGATCGGCGCGTCGCTGGGCGTGGAACCCCAGTACATCCTGGCAGGGAATGGCTCCACGGAGCTGATTCACCTCATCGCCAGGGCGTTTCTGGACCAGGGGGATGGAGCCCTGATTTTCGCGCCGACGTTCGGAGAATATGACGCAGCCTCTCGCATCCAGAATGTGACGCCGGTATCTGTGCTCCCTCCCAATCTTGAGATAGCGGAGAGGCCGTTCCATTGGGATTTACCCGGCGCCTTGGAAAGTATTGCCGTCCTTCGTCCGTCGGTGGTGTTCCTCTGCAATCCCAACAATCCCACGGGTGTTTACCTGCAGCAGCACGAGGTGCGGGGTATCGCCGAGGCGCTGCAGGGGACGGGACTGCTGGTGCTGGATGAAGCCTACGTGTCATTTGTAGAGGAGGCCTGGTCCTCACTGCCGCTGCTGTCGATGGGCAATGTCGTGCTGCTGCGCTCGATGACCAAGGACTACGCCCTGACCGGACTACGGCTCGGCTATATGCTGGCTGCCGAACCTGTCATCGAACGTGTGCGCGGCTTCCAGTACAGCTGGAGCGTCAACGCCGCGGCGCAGGCGGCGGGGATCGCTGCCATTGCCGAGGAGGAGCACGTTCAACGGGGACGGGAAGTGGTGCAGGAGGGCAAGGAGTTCCTGCAGGGGACCGCCGGAAGGCTGGGCATCCCCTTCGTGCAGTGCTCGGCGAACTTCATCCTGCTCCGCGTGGGCCGCGCATCGGAAATCCGAAGGCTGCTGCTGACAGAGCACGGCGTTTGCGTGCGGGACTGCGCCTCCTTCGGGCTGCCGGAGTACATTCGGGTGGGCGTGAGAAGGATGGAGGACAACCGCCGGCTGGCTGCAGCACTGGAGCAACTGACTCCGACGGGCGCGTGGGGGTGAGTAAGATGGCTGGGCGGGTCAGGGGATTTTCTGAACTGTCCCTTCGACACTGCTCAGGACAGGGATTTGTTTGATTTTGGGATGGGCATGATTTCGGGGGTTTCGCTGGAGCATTGCCGGTTTCTTCCCGGGTCGCGGGCGGGGCAACAGGGGATCGTCTGAACTGTGAATTGTTTGATTTTGGGATGGGCATGATTTTGGAGGTTTTGCAAGAGCATTGCCGGTTTCTTCCCGGGTCGCGGGCGGGGCAACAGGGGATCGTCTGAACTGTGATTTGTTTGATTTTGGGATGGGCATGATTTTGGAGGTTTCGCGGGAGCATTGCCGGTTTTTTCCCGGGTCGCGGGCGGGGCAACAGGGGATCGTCTGAACTGTGATTTGTTTGATTTTGGGATGGGCATGATTGCGGGGGTTTCGCGGGAGCATTGCCGGTTTCTTCCCGGGTCGCGGGCTGGGCAACAGGGGATCGTCTGAACTGTGATTTGTTTGATTTTGGGATGGGCATGATTTTGGAGGTTTCGCGGGAGCACTGCCGGTTTCTTCCCGGGTCGCGGGCTGGGCAACAGGGGATTGTCTGAACTGTGATTTGTTTGATTTTGGGATGGGCATGATTTCGGGGGTTTTGCAAGGGCATTGCCGGTTTCTTCCCGGGTCGCGGGCTGGGCGAGCGGACGTGCGTTTGGATTTCTGCCGGCACAGGAATATTGGCGGCGGCGCTGGAGCAGACGATGTCACGGGGGGACAGCCTTGTCTAGACAACTGATCCTCGTACTCGGGGGCGCGCGGTCTGGCAAGAGCGCCTTTGCGGAAAAGCTGGCGATGCAGGGCGGGCGGGTCCTCTACGTGGCCACTGCCCAGGCGCTGGATGCCGACATGGAGCGGCGCATTGCGGCCCACCGGCAGCAGCGGCCCGCCGAGTGGGGCACCCTGGAAGAGCCACTGGACCTCGCCGCAGCGATACCTCCGGCGCTGGGTGAATACGACACCTGCCTGCTGGACTGTCTAACGCTCTGGGTGAGCAACCTGCTTCTGTCGCTGGAATCGGGCACCGGGGAAGGCAACCCGGACGCGGAACGGACAATCCTCTCAGCCGCGCAGGAGCTGCTGGAAGTAAGCGAGCGGTCAGCGGCGAACTGGATCGTGGTCAGCAACGAGACCGGACTGGGGGTGGTCCCGCCGTCGACCCTGGGGATCGCGTACCGGGACGCGCTGGGTCGGGTGAACCAGGCGGTGGCGGCCCGGGCGGACAAGGTGTATTTCATGGTGGCCGGGCTGGCGCTGGAAATGAAATCCCTGGGCGCGCTGCCCATTGCCAGCGCCGATATCAAGCTCGACTGATGTCCTTCGACAGGCTCAGGACAGGCTCCTTCGACAGGCCCCGTACAGACGGGCGGGCGACCGCAAGGGCCCCGGGCACGTGCGGGGAACTGGCCCAGGGCATGATGGACGGCATTGTCTGCATGGTCACCTGTCCCATCGACCAATACAGCACCGCCACCGTGGAACTGCGCACGGGAAGCAGGGAAGTGACAGCCCCGACGGACTCGCCCAAGGCGAAACGGGCCGTGACGGCGACGCTGGAGTACCTGGACAAGAAAGATATCGGCGGCAGACTGTGGCTTGACTCGAGCCTGCCTAGGGGCAAGGGCATGGCGAGCAGCACGGCGGACGTGGCGGCGGCGATCGCGGCGACGGGATACGCGGCGGGGTGGGAACTGATCCCAGGCGAGATCGCGGAGATCGCCCTGGGCATCGAGCCCAGCGACGGCGTGATGTTCCCGGGGGTGGCGGTTTTCGACCACCGGAAGGGCAAGGTGGCGCGGTCGCTGGGGCAGCCTCCTGCAATGCACGTGGTGATCCTGGACTTCGGCGGAAGCGTGAACACAGAGGAGTTCAACCGCGAGGACAGGAGGGCGGCGCTGGAAGGGACAGCGTCGCAGGTGAAAGAAGCGGCGGGGCTGATCGAAGAGGGAATAGCACGAGGGGACGCGGCGCTCATCGGGCGGGGGGCGACCATGAGCGCGGAGGCGAACCAGCGGGTGCTGTTCAACCCGCACCTAGAGGCTGTTAAGGCGCTGGCGGAAGAGACGGGGGCAGCGGGGGTGAACGTGGCGCACAGCGGGACGGTGATCGGGTTGCTTGTTGCGGGGGGAGGTCAGGACGCGCGGGTGGTGGCGGCGGACGCGCGGCGGCTGTTACCGGGGCTGGAGGGGGCGACGTGCAGGCGGTTGGTGGGTGGAGGGGTAACCCGAGTGTAGACACGGTAGCAGCTCGACTAATCGGCATTGATGGCTATCGCTTTCGTTCACACTGAGATTGTCGCAGGGCTGTCCGTTCGTGGTTCGACAGGCTCACCATGAATGGGCTGCCGGTTTGCTTCTGATCGTGGCTCGACAGGCTCAGCATGAATGGGCTGCCGGTTTGCTTTCCGATCGTGGCTCGACAGGCTCAGCGAGACGAATTGCTTCTCAATTCAACAGCAACGGCCCGGTGGTCTGACGGATAAGGCCGAATGAGCCGCAAGTTCTGATGGCAGATGCGGGACGCCAACACCGGGCACGATGGCGGATACCGGACGGTGCTCATTCGCTCTGACGCTGCCACCACCTCGTCCCTGGTGACCGCCGTTGGAGGACGCCGGACGCCAGGGGTGTCGATGTTACTCGAGCACCAGCGGGTACTGGAGCGCACTGTGGCTTTGCCATGCGATCTCCGGGATATTCCGGTTGGCTGTCTCCACAGAACATCCTGCTGCATCGGGACTGGGTCAATTGGGGTGTGCCCAGTTAACTTACTGCCATCAGAGTCGGCTGAAGTCTTATGATAGTGTCAAATTGGTCAGGTATTCATAGCCCAATGAGGGAGTAATGCCCATGCCTCGCAAAATGAGCATCGAAGAGGCCCATGCGTTTCTGGACAGCAAGCCCGGCTGGATTGCCCTCACCACCATTGGCCCGGACGGATATCCCCATACGGTGCCGCTGGGGTACTTCCGTCTGGGCAACGACATTCTGATGGGAGTCAGGGGAAATACACGAAAGCTCCAGAACATCGAGGAGAACCCCAAGGTATCTCTCCTGCTGGAGAGCGGCAGCTCCATGAATGACATCAAGGGGCTGATGGTCCAGGGCACGGCGACGGTCCATTCCAACCCGGAAGAGACGTTGCATTACTCCCGGGAGGCGGCCAGACTGAGGGGAGTTCCGGAAGGAGAGCTGCCCACGGAAGCCAGGCAGGGCGCCGCTTACATCAAGGTGACGCCGGCGCGATTCAGGTCATGGGACTACTCTCCCGGTTAGGTGTACCGTAGAAGCAGGGCCGCTCCGCGGTGGGAACCGAAATTCTCCGATTCAAGCAGGGGGAAGCGATGCCGAGACTGGAAGGAAAGGTAGCCCTGATCAGCGGTGGAGCCAGGGGGCAGGGCGCGGTTGAAGCCAGGATGTTTGCCCAGGAGGGTGCGAGGGTGGTCATTGGCGACATCTTGGACGACGTGGGCATGCAGGTGCAGGCGGAAATCAATAATGCCAGCGGGGAAACCGGCGGCGAGTGCCTTTACGTCCACCTAGATGTCACCATCGAGTCGGACTGGCAGAATGCCGTTGAGGCGGCCGTGTCCCGCTTCGGCAAACTGGATGTCCTTGTCAACAACGCGGGCATCGGCAGCCCCAGGGACGCCTCAGGTCAGCGTATGACCATCGAGTCGCTGTCGGAGGGCCAGTGGGACCAGGTTATGGACGTGAACGCAAAGGGCGTCTTCCTGGGCACCAAGGCCGCCATCCCGGAAATGATAAAGGCCGGCGGAGGCTCCATCATCAACATTTCCTCGATTGCCGGGCTGGTTGGCGGGACGACCTCGGCCTACGGCGCATCAAAGGGAGCCGTCCGGCTGCTGACCAAGTCGACGGCAATCCAGTACGCTGGCGACGGCATCCGAGCCAATTCGGTGCATCCTGGCGTTATCATCACCGACATGACCGCCGGTATGCTGGCCGACGAAGTAGGGCGGGAACTCAACCTAGCCCGACATCCCATAGGCAGACTCGGAGTATCGGAAGACGTGGCTTACGGAGTCCTGTACCTCGCCAGCGACGAGTCTTCCTTTGTGACCGGAAGCGAACTGGTCATCGATGGCGGGCTGACGGCCCAGTAACGCAGGGGGTGTTGATCACCCTCCGGTGGACAGCGCCAAGAGCCTGAAAGGGCCTGAGGGCGGTCGCTGCATGAGACGGCTATAGGCCTATGGCCTATGCCGAGGCCACACTTCGCTTTCGATCATAGATGACCCCACTTGGCCGTCCCCTACGAAGAGACTTGGACTAATCGTCCAGGTGGATGGTGGCGACGACCCTGGGAACGTCCCCGACAACGCGGGTGGTGTGTCCGCGACCGGTGAGGTCCTCGGCGAGGTTGACGTCTCCGGGGCCAAGCCTGTGGACGGTGCCGTCGCCCAGGCCGATTTCCGCCTCGCCGGAGAGGGTGATCAGGTACTGCCTGCGGGGCGCGACGTGCCAGTCGCTGAAGAACCCGGGTGGCAGGGCCCGGAAGACGATTCCCTTTGCATTGTGCAGCTCGGTCCAAGTTGGATGGGAGGCCGGGTCTATCACTTCGATGTGCGATTCTCCGTCGTCGCCGGAATACAACCTTATCGATGCCATAAGCTCATCCTTCCTCGTTATCACTCTCTGGGTTCGCCGATGGGATTCTAACGCAATTCCGGGGCCGTTGCCGTTGCGGATCAGTGAATCCGGCCACCCCCAGCGGCCCCGGTGTCCCGACCCAGGGCTGGCCTGTCCCGCAGATGCGCCGGAATCTGGCGCGGCGGACACGCAGGCCGGTGAGGCTGATGGGTCCGGCGACGGCGGTTACAGCAGGGCGCGGCGGACACCGGCGATGACGTTGTCCTTGTCTGGGAGGCAGTACTGCTCCATGATCGGGCTGTACGGAATGGGCACATCGGGGGCGCAGACGCGGACCGGAGGCGACTTGAGGGCACGAAAGGTTTCCGGGTCCTCGGTTACCTGTGCGGTGATCTCGGCGGCGGCGCTGCCGGTGATGCAGGCCTCGTCGACGATGACGACGCGGCCAGTCTTTCGCACCGAGCGGCGGATGGCCGGCGTGTCCATGGGCACCAACGTGCGCGGGTCAATCACTTCCAGGGAGACGCCTTCCGCCTCGAGCTCCTCGGCTGCCTTCAGGGCCTCTAGCACCATTTTCGAGATGGCAACGACCGTCACGTCGGACCCCTCCCGCTTCACGTCGGCCTCTCCGATGGGGATGACGTACTCCTCCTCGGGCACCGGGTACCTGTCAGGTAGTGCCGCTAGGATCTGGTCCTCAAAGAAGACCACCGGATTGTTGTCGCGGATGGCGCTCTTCATCAGGCCCTTGGCGTCGTAGGGATTGGATGGCATGACCAGCTTGAGGCCAGCCAGGTTCATGAACATGGGGTGCGGGCTCTGCGAGTGCTGCGCAGCCGCCGAACGCCCGCCGCCAGTCGAGGCGCGGAACACCAGCGGGAAGGGCGCCTGGCCGCCGAACATGTAGTGGATCTTGGCCATCTGGTTCACGATCTGGTCCATGGCGGTGAAGGCGAAGGTCATCATGCCCGGGCTGATGATTGGCCGGAACCCGCTGCCAGCCGCGCCGAGGCCCGCGCCGACGTAGGCCTCCTCGGAGATGGGCGAGGCCCGCAGCCGCTCGATGCCGAACTCGGACACCAGCCCGGCCAGCGGACCCAGGTTGCCGGTGATGTGAAACACCCTCTCGTCCCGGCGCATTTCCTCCCGGAACGCTTCCATTATCGCTTCGCCGTAGGTTATCTCTCGCATGATTTGCACCTGCCCTGAGCCTCTCCCGAGGGAGAGGGAACTTGAAACGGTCTCCGGCAATTGCTTTTCGATAGTGACTACGGTGCAATGACTACGGGGCGAATACCTCCGTCAGGGCGTCTTCCGGCTTGGGCAGGGGGCTGGCCTTAGCGAAGGAGATGGCGGACTCGACCGCGGCGACGATTTCCTCGTCGACCTGCTCCAGTTGCTCCCTCGTAGCCACGCCCTGCTCCACGAGGCGGCCGATGAACCCTGCCACCGGGTCGTGCGACTGGCTCAGCTCGATCTCGGTGTCCGGTCGCGGGTCCGGCGGGTTGCCCCGGGACTCCGAGTGGGTGCGCCAGCGGAAGGTCTTGCACTCCAGGAGTGTGGGGCCGCCGCCCTCCCTAGCCCGCTGTATCGCCGCCTGCGCCGCCTCGTACACGGCCAGCACGTCGGTTCCGTCCACCGTCACGCCGGGCATGTTGTAGCCGCCGGCGCGCACCGAGACGTCCTCCACCGACAGCGTGGCAGCCGCCGAGTTGCCTGAGGCCCAGCGGTTGTTTTCGCAGACGTAGATGACGGGCAGGTTCCAGATGGAGGCCAGGTTCAGGGAGCCGTGGAATGCCCCCTCGTTGGATGCGCCGTCGCCGAAGAAGGCCACCGCAACGCCGTCGCCGCCTTCCAGCTTGGCTGCCAGAGCCGCGCCTGTAGCGATGGGCATTCCCGCGCCCACGATGCCGTTTGCGCCCAGCATCCCCACGCTGAAGTCGGCGATGTGCATCGAGCCGCCCTTGCCGTGGCAGTAGCCGTTGCTGCGTCCGAACAGCTCGGCCATCATCAGGTTGATGTCCGCTCCCTTGGCAATGGTGTGACCATGGCCGCGGTGGGTGCTGGCGATGCGGTCGGTGATGCGGAGGGCCGAGCAGACGCCAACGGCGACGGCCTCCTCGCCGATGTAGGCGTGGACCACGCCGGGGATGTTGCCCTCGTGGAACTCCTCGACGGCCCTGGCGTCGAAGGTGCGGATGGTGACCATTTTGCGGTACATGTCCAATAGCAGGCCGGAATCCATAGTCATGACGAACGCCCTCCTGCGGTTCGGAGTAGTCCGAATTGTACCCCGCTACAATCCTCGCCGCCACGAGGGAACGGTGGCGAATACGCACCAGGGTCTGCCAAGTATGGTACGCCGTCGTATACCGCCGCGCGAAAGAAGGGAAGATCGCGTCACCAATAGCTTTGGTCTGCAACCGGTCAGCCCAGCCGAGGATGGCATTTCTACCACGTCGGCGGGCAGCATCGATTGCATACTGGTCACGAGGACCTCGTGCTTGCCTGGTCCGGTACAGCGCTCGTTGCTGACAGCCAGCCTTGGGCCCGGACCTGCGGGTTATCATCGAGGGCTCTACATTTTGCGGAGTGGTGAGGAGAATTGGTACTGGTATGCAATTATTGTGCCTATTTTGTGGCGCGCTAAATTTGTATTGAGCTGTGTAGTAAAGCCCTACTACAATTTGAACACACTATTAGGTACGGGGCTGCCGTCTGTGCTCACCCGCTTGTCACCCGAGTCATTGTCCCGATTCAGCGCTTCGCACGCGCTGCTGATATTCGCTTTCTGGATCGTCCTGGGCCTGGTTGCTGCCTACATCTCCTTCGGCCCCCCGAGGACGCCTGCGGGCCTCGACTTGCTGGATAGCGCCACCACCACGGAGTTGCGTCTTTCCGGAGGCGTGGAATCCGAACAGGCCAGAAGGTTGCTGGAGGAGGTCAGGAGAATCGAAGCCAGGGAGCTGGGATTGCCTGTCAGTCTTCCGGAAGTGGTGGTGCTCCAGTCGGATTCCTTGACGGTGGACGACCCGGCGTACCGGGAAAAAACAGAGGAAGTATTCGGGTCTCTGATAGCCCTTGGGGAGGATGTTGTTGCGGGAGGACTGAATTACTACTTGACAGGGGACGAGACCCTGGTCTCTCTCGACCGACGCACCACTCTGCTGCCCATCAATGTTACCGGGGAGCCTGACGAAGCCATTGAGAACATTGAGAAAATCCTGCACGTAACTTCCGAGTTTGACGGCAAGGACGAATTTCGTGTCCTGATAGGCGGGGAGGCCAGCATAGCCTTCGAGGGCAACGAGCTGGCGGAATCGGACCTGCAAAAGGGGGAACGCTTCGGCATACCGGTAGCACTGATCATTCTTCTCGTAATCTTCGGCGCCGCGCTGGCGGCCCTTCTGCCGATCCTGCTGGCCATCGCCTCCATCGGGGTCGCCCTCGGTGTCGTATCTCTGATTGGCCAGATCTTCGAAGTGTCCTTCTTCGTGTCCCTGATGGTCACCATGATCGGCCTGGCCATCGGAATCGACTACTCGTTGCTCATCGTTTCACGCTACAGGGAGGAACTCGGTAGAGGAGCAAGCACGCTGGACGCCGTCGGCAAGGCCGGCGCGACGGCGGGCAGAACGGTCCTGTTCAGCGGCTTCACCGTGGTTTTTGCCCTGTGCGGCATGCTCATCATTCCTTCGACCTTCTTTCAGTCCCTGGGACTGGGCGCGATCATCGTCGTCCTAGTTACCCTGATGGCCACTTTCACCTTTCTGCCGGCCGCTCTCGCGCTGCTGGGACACCGGATCAACTGGCTCAGGCTGCCCTTCGTTGGGCGGCGAAAGGCCTCCGGTTCCGGGGAGTCTGGCGGATGGTTCTGGGATGCAATCACGGGAGTTGTTACCAGGTTTCCCGTGATCAGCCTCATCGTGGCTGGTGGGGCCATGTTCGTTGCCGCAGCATTTTTCTTCCAAATCAGCACTGGCGTTAACGGGGTGGACGCATACCCGGAGGGCTCATTTACCAGGGACACGTTCCTGACGCTGGAGCAGGAGTTTCCCTTCGGTTTTGGCGTGGTCAATCCTGCAGAAATTGTCATAGTGGGAGACCACAACGATCTAGAGGTAAGGGGCGCCGTCGAACGGCTGACATCTTCTCTGCTGGCGGACTCGCGATTCCCATTCCCGCCGGTTCTGAAGGAGGTTCCGCAGGCCGGTTTGTCTGTCCTTTACGTTGCTTTTGCCGGAGTGCCCAGTGCCCCCGAGTCCCTGGAGGCCATAAGGGCGATTCGGGACGAGCACATACCGGCGGCCTTCGCGGGTGTCCCGGCTGAGGTAACCGTGGGCGGGCAGTCGGCCGTCCACACCGACTTCCGAAGGATCGTGGACGTCTATACGCCCATCGTCTTCGTCTTTGTGCTGGGGTTGAGCTTCATTCTGCTGATGGTTGTTTTCCGTTCCCTGGTCATCCCGCTGAAGGCGATCGTCATGAACCTGCTGTCCGTGGGTGCGTCCTATGGGCTGCTGGTAGTGGTGTTCCAGAAGGGCGTGGGCGCCGAACTGTTTGGATTCCAACAGACCGACGTCATAGACCTGTGGGTGCCGTTGTTCCTGTTTTCCATACTGTTCGGGTTGTCCATGGACTACCACGTATTCCTGCTGAGCCGCATAAGGGAAAGATACGACCAATCCGGCGACAACGCGGAAGCCGTGGCCTATGGGCTGCGTTCGACGGCGGGAATCATTACCGGCGCGGCAGTAATCATGGTGGTGGTCTTCGGAGCCTTCGCCGCGGGGGAGACCATTCTGAACCAGCAGGTTGGGTTCGGGCTTGCCGTTGCTGTTTTCCTCGACGCGACGCTGGTACGGTCGGTCCTCGTGCCCGCCAGCATGGAGGTCCTGGGCGCCCGTAACTGGTACCTGCCACCCTTCCTGAGGTGGCTGCCCCAGTTGCAGATCGAGCCGCCTGAGGAACGTCGGCCAACATAGGGCCAACATAGAGAGTGCGATTTTCAAATGCCCGATCCTGAAATGAAAGAAGAACAGCTAAAGGTCCCGATCGATTACAGGCCGGGTTACGAAAAAGCCCGATGCTCCTATAGAAGTCAAGAGGTGATTTGAGCTATCTGGTTGAGGTTCCGCAGGGTGGAGAATACCTCGCGGGCGACGTAGCGTTTGAGGCAGCGGATCACCTCTTTCTTGCTCATACCTTCGGAGGTGCGACGGCGCATGTATGCCCGGGTTCGTTCGTCATGACGCAGCCTGACGATTACGACGCGGTGGAGGGCCGCGTTGGCCTGGCGGTGGCCGCCACGGTTGAGGCGATGGCGGTTGGTCCGTCCCGAGGAAGCAGGAATGGGGTTCACTCCGCACAGGGAGGCGAAGGCGGCCTCTGTGCGGAGACGCTGGGGGTTGCTGCCAGCAGCCACGAGCAGGGTCGCCGCCGTGTCGGTCCCTATTCCGAAGCTGTCCACCAAGCCCGGGGCTACTTTGCTGGTGAGCCCTTTGAGCTCAGCCTCCAGGCCCTTTATCTCATTGCCGAGTTGATGGTAGCGGCGGGCCAGGGAACGAAGGGCATGCTTGGCCGCTGCGGTGGGACCGTCCAGGCGGCCGGGCCGGAAGCCCCTGCAGACAGAGACCAGGGCAGCAGTGGTGCTCCCACTGAGGGACTCCCTCAGCTGGGCTGGGGAGGTGACAATCAGAGCTTTCATCTGGTTGAAGGCCTGGGTGCGGGCCTTGACCGCCGAGTCCTTGGCGCCCTTGAGCATGCGGATCATCTCCACCTCGCCCTCTCCCGACTTGGGAGTGGCGTCGGCGACGCCGGCAAGCACCGACCGGGCTGCCGACTCGGCGTCGGTGGGGTCGCTCTTCCCCTTGCGATAGCGGGTCGCACGGTCAGGCCGGTTCACCTCCACTACGGTGAAGCCGCGACTGCTCAGGAAACGGGCGACTCCGGCGCCATAGGAACCGGTGCCCTCAATGCCGAAGGCCTGAACCGCTCCCAGCTCCAGCGACCACCGTTCCAGGTCCTGATAGCCACGGGTGGTAGTCGGCGTGTGGAACTCCCCCAGGCGGACACCGCGCTGGTCGATGGCCACCGCCACGTGCTTGTCCTGGTGGGTGTCCACACCGACCACCACCTGGAAGGAACTGCCGCCTTCGCGTACGGCGACTCCGGTCATGACAGCCTCCTCTCATCTGGTAGACTGCGCACCGGCAGGGCGAGCGGACAGGACTGCGATGGGACTTGGGGCCAAGCTCCTATTAAGTCACTGCTCGCCTTGCTCAGGGAGCTTGGGGGAGCCACCTCGAATCGAGTCGACAGATCGGGCTGAAGGCATGACGCCAGTCTCATAAGGGGTCAGGCCCGAGCCGAGGTGGCTCGGGATCCATCATCGCAGTCTTATAAATTCGCAATTAGCGGACCAATACATTGCATATACCAACGTGGGGGACCCGCCTGCGGACGCCCTCATTGAGGCGCTGACACCCCTGGGCGGAAGGGAGTTGCACAGGCTGCTCTCCGGGGCCATGAACGAGCAAGCATCGGTATTTCAGGAGGGCCCCAGGGAACTCCGAGAGTTCTTCGACTTGGTGGAGGATAGACCATCCTGGGCGAGCGCGGAAGCCTTTGAACCCGGAATAGGCAGCTTCCATCGAAACTCGGAGCTGATACTGCAGGGGTTGGTAGGTGGAAGCCTTGTTGAAGGATTCTCGACCAATATCTCTCGTTCTTTCGTCATTACGGGGCGGCTGCGTGAACAGGGAGTCCGGCGGCTGAGGCAAAACAATCGCCACGTGCTGGAAATATTCATGCCCGGCGGCCTGGAACGATACGGGGACGGCTGGAAGCTATCGGTACGCCTCAGGCTGGTCCATGCCCAAGTGAGGCGGCTTCTGAGCAATGACCTCGACGACTGGGATGTCGATTCCTGGGGGGTGCCACTGAGTTCGGCGCACATGGGGTTTGCGGCCAGCGCCTTTTCGGCCAGGTGCCTGAAGCACTCAAGGCAACTGGGAGTCCGTTTCAGCAATGCGGAGAGCCACAGCTTCATGCTGGTCTGGCGTTACGCCATGCACCTGATGGGCATTCCCGAGGCGCTTCTTCCCAAGGACGAAGATCAGGCCTCGAGGTTCTTTCAAATCGGGGCAATATGCGAACCTCCCCCTGACTTTGAATCCATTATCATGGCGAATTCCCTCATAAACGCTGCTCCCCTGGTGCTGGGAGTTGCGAATGAAGATGACAAGAAAGACCTCCTGAAACTGGCTTACGCCGTTTCCCGCGCTCTAATTGGCGACGAAATGGCGGACCAATTGAAATACCCCAAATATAAGCACAGAGGCCTTTTGCTTGGAGCCCGGGTGCAGACACGAGTGAACTCCGTATTGGACTTTCTTTTCCGGGAACGCTCCCAGCGAAGGAGATTCAACCACTTCGTCTATATGATGTCCGCTGCGGCATTCGACGATGCGGGCATTTCATATAGAATGCCGGACCATGTCTATGCAGAGAGATCCGTAAACTGGTAGCTGTTCCCTTCGCCCCTCTACCCAGTGAGTACTCTAGCCGCGCATCCGTGAGAACCCGCTGTGAATGGCAGTCAGTGGCTTATGTCTGTACTCTCTTGACCCGAGCGCCGCATCCCGCATCTGAAGTTCGGGAATCCCGGCGGTTGGGTCTGAGCATTTCCAGGAGGGGCTCGCATCCAAGGCTGCGATGATCTGGTCCACGACGCTGGCCACCCTGATGGCGCAGTTCGTGGCGCCAGGAGAGAATGCCGATGACACAGTGGTATGTATGCCGAGCACCTGCCCGGACATTTTAGCTGGCCCTCTTCGCTCAAGTGGTCCACTTTCGCGACGCCCTTCACATGCCGGGAAGAGATTAGTCACGTTACCCCGTCATATATGCCCCAGGTCCTGAAGAAGAAAGAACAGCCCGGTTGCTAACAATGCGGCTCCCAGGATGAACAGTGCCACGGCAACCTTGCGGCGAGTTGTCCAAAACGACTTCATCGTCCTTCCTCACTCAAGCTGTCTGGAGTTAGAGCGACGTGCAACCCTGAGACCCTGGCTTGTGCCTCGCCCACGCACATGCTCCCTGAGGCCCGAAATTCGCAGGGCCTGGTTGGTATCCAGGCCCTGCGGTCACATTTAGTTCCGGCCTTTCGGCCCGGGAGAAATGAAGAAGTGGGCGGTTGCTTTCCCCTTCGTTTCTACTCCACCGGTACGAACCTGAGCTCGTAGTCGAGGGTGGTGTCCGGGTTGTGGTTTATTACGCGGAACGACACGCCATCAGCCGGGTTGAGTGAATTGCCGCCACCCAAGCTACTGACTGTGAGGCTCCCGGGTTCAAGATATCCGGACAGTTGCCCCCGGATGAACCTCTCTACTCCCATCCCGGTCACGGCCTCCGCGTCGGCGACGACAATCTCAAAAGTGTATTCACCCTCCAAGAGGTTCAGCGCAAAGGAGTCCTTGTCGCCATTGCCGTTCAGAGAGGCTGAGAAACTGCCCACCCCGTCGGCATCGACCGAGACTCTGTGGAGGTCCGGGTCCTGGACCCAGGTCGTACCCGTGTGCTGGTCGGTCGTGTTTGTGATCTCCTGGTATTGCGGAGCGCGGACGGAGACTCGGTACTCGGCCGGGGCGTTCGCTCCGTCTGCCAGCTCCACGTCTGCGACGAAGCGGGCTACTTCCTTCGTCTCGTAGGTCTGTCCGTTGTAGCTGATGGGACCAGTCAGGCCAGAGTCCATGGTCACCAGAACCACGCTTCCGTCGTCTCTAGTTACTGTGTGCCAGCCTCTCGAGTACGGTCGGTCGGGGTCGTCCACAACCGAGATGGTGAATTCGGTCCCGGCGGGAGTGTCTCCTTCTGGGATCACTTCGATAACCCAGTTGTGCCCGTCCTCAATTTGCACCCTCACCCGGTCGCGGTCCCAGGGTCCCTCTATGGCGCCGGATACGGTGGTGTCCTTGTCGACGGTATTGTCCACGTGGTGGTGGAGGGTTACGTGGTCATCCCCAGGCATCCAGATGCTGTAGAACCCCTCGTCGGTGGCGGCTGCGCCGGACACGGCCACGTAATATTCGTCGGTGCTGTGGGGGAACAGATCCAAGATATGGTAGTCGCCAACGGCGCCGGTGGTGTATTCGTCCGCATCGGCGGCGTTGCCGTCCGCGTCGTACAGGGTCAGCGCGGGCGTTGCGAGGGCGGTATTGCCGTCCGAGTCGTCGCCCTGCACGACTATGGTGTGGTTGAGATGGGCCTCAGCTCTGACACGGAACCAGTCCGTGTCGTCGGGAGTTATCTGGGCCCTGATGCTGTCGGCTCCCTCCAACAGGGTGAGGATGGTGGTGGTGTCGGCCGGCAGGTCTCCCACCTCTTCGTTGAGGATTGCGGCTTCCAGGGTGTAGATGCCTGCGTTCACCCAGCGTTCCTCTTTCACGTGGCTGACTTCCACGTAATAGGCGCCGTCCGAGTTGGCGACAAAGGTTATCGGCGCATTGACTTGCCCCACTCCAAGTTCCTGTCCATCGGCGTCCAGGATCCTAATAGCCGGGTGGACGAGGTCCAGCTTCACGTCATCGGACGGAGCGCCACTCACGAACGGGACCGAGTTGGCATTTACTGCGTCGGGGTCGATTCCTGCGACGGAGAAGATGTACTGCACATCCTCCTCGAGGGTGATTTCGAACCAGTCCACGTCGGGCCCGCTATCCAATTCTCCCTGGGACGACTCTCCGAGGGTCAGGGCCCCGAAGGGCTCGTCGTTGATGGGGTGTTCGAACCTGTCCCTGAGGTCTGAACCCTCCTTGAACAAGCAATCGGAAGGGATGTAGTAGTCGTTGCCCTCTGCTATGTCCTTCATCCGCTGGTACAGGAAGTCCAGCGAGGGGCCGTGGACTTCCGCCGTTAAATCTGTACCGCTTGTCTCGAATATTTGGGCGCCGACGGCGTAGTCGTAGACGTTGTCTCCGTAATCCAGGATCAGAGAATCCTTGCCCGATTCGTATGAAATGAAAACCTTGTAGTCTATGAAATCGCTCTGGTGGAGTCCGCTACCGGCAATCTCACCTTCGGTGGAAGAATCGCCGTAAGCCGACTTGCCGTTTTCGGGTAAGGTGACCCGGAAATCGAAGGCCTGGAATTTCTCCCTCAAGCCTCCGATGTAGAGGGGGCCGGACTCAGTCCAGAAGACGGAATACTTCCTGGTATCAGCCCGACCGTTGGTCCCGGAATAGCTGTAAGGCACGCAGGCCGCGTCCGTGAGCTCCCTCAAGGGAACGCATCGGGCGTTGTCGTTGTTGCTCACGTAGATGAGGTCGCCGGTGGCCCCCTCGGCCCCGTAGACCAGGCAGCCGGCCAGGCTGTCTTCCATCGCCTGCTTGACCATTCCGTAGTCCGACTGCAGCTGACCCAGGGAAGTATTCTCCGGTTCCACGTCGTTGTCGGTGATAGTCCCCTTGGCCCTGGCCCTGTCTATGGTCGCCCCATTGGCCCGGGACAGCTTGACGAAGAAGCTCTCGGCACTCTCAACCTTGTCGTCGTCGACGGTCTCAACCGTAAACTCCGCCTCCAGGTTTCCGGCCGGAATCGTTACCCGTTCCTCCTTGGCGACGAAGTCATTCTGCTTGGCAGTGGCCCCGGTTCGGGTGTTGGTTTTGGCAGTAACCACCACATCGCTCTGCGACTTGGCGGTCAGGGTGATTTCGAAGGATATAGTCGAACCCTCTTCACCTGAGGCGTCCGAGACTTTCAGTTGCGGTGTGCTCTGCGCGCCCGCACTGCCGGCCATGAGGATCACGACCAGTGCCAATATGCCCATTAGCCCCAGGGCGAAAACAACAGTGATACGCAGGTTTCTAGGTGCAGTCAAAATGTAGTCTCCGGATGAGTTATTGCTGGATTGGACAGTTGCGTCCGGTTCTCCGGGATGGCTCCGAGGAGCCTGTACTTCACTCACACAGGACGCCCTGCGTCAGGTGCGGTTGAGACCTTCTGCAGGGCGTCCCAGGGTGCTCCGGGATCCGAGGAATATGGGGAATCCATGGTTCTACGCTTGTTTGGCACCCCCTGTGTCAGTGGCCCAAAATCGTTCTGTCGGATGTTTCCCGGCGCCAGAGTATAGATAAGAATTAATTTAAAATCTGTATGAAAACAGGCCTTTCAGACACATGGACATTCCCTTCCCGGAAAAAGGACATGCCCCAAGGCAAGCTGTGCACTGAGACTGGCCTGCTTTGCGCTGTCCATTGTCCTGGGAGCCTCTTGGGCGGAGCACAGGGACAGGGCGAGGGAGCATTGGGAAACCAGAGGTGGCGGACTCACCCCTGAAGAAGATCAAACCGCCGCAAGCTGTTTCTAAAGCGCAACACCGAGGAATGAGGGGACAAATGGGAGTCCCGAGAGCACGCGCATCCATCCTGAGGGATTTAGTCATTGCACACTTCGGTTACGAAGTGTCATTCTTCCTTGAAACTTCAAAATGAACAGCGCATTCCGTCTTTCCAACCCTAGAATGGCATCTCAATCTGGACAGATTCCGCCCACCACTCGGGTAGAGGAAGCATCCCGCATCGCCAAAGGATCATTCAAGGACTTCGGAAAAGCCCTCGCCAACAGGCACGACATCCCCGCAATCGAGGCCCTCAGCGTCTCCGGCGTGGCGCACGGGCCCATACCCTCGACCCAGGCCGCCTCCGGAATGGGAGAAATCCGATGCCAACCTAGACAGGCGCTCTCGCAGGGTCTCGATGTAAAGTTCAAGGTCTCGGACGTTCTTCATCCCGCCTCTTAATCCGACCGCTTATTCACCGTTGCAATTGACTGCCGGCAAGGAGTGTCAGTGCCCCAGGCGACGGCTATTTCATAATCTTAAGGGAGCAAATTCACGTAAAGTGACACGTTAATAAGGCAGATTTGCACGGTAGTATCACATTACATTAGTAGAATGCGGGTGCGTTTACCGGTCGTAAGGGCTATTCAAGCATCTACCTTGCTCGGCCATCACTTGCCCGGCCATCAATTGAAAGGAACCGGATAGTCCCGATCCATTCGTGGCGCCGACGTTGGTCGTCGTGAGGTCAGGGGAAGTCACACCAACTGACAATGGGACGCCGAAGGGCCGCTCAACAGGGAGACGACGGCGGTGGAGGTGGGCACCGTACGTCCTCCAAGGAATTTGGTCTGACCCTATTCCGTCTCATCTTGAGGACATGGGAATTGCTGGCCATGAACAAGTTCTCTGTCATATTCGCATTAGCAGCGATTGCCGTCCTGGCAAGCGGAGTGGCGCTGGCCGTCGCTGGAGCACTGCCGTCGCTGGACGCTCCCGAGAGGCCCACCGTTTCGGTGGCGCCGCAGCAGTCCGCGGATCCCCCTCCTAAGCCAACGGCAACGCCGTACGTGAAGCAGGAAGAGTCGCCTTCGATTTCCATAGGGGGCGTTTCCGATTCGCGCATAGACGAAAAGATCACGGGCAAAGAGGAGAGCACAGCCGAGAGCAAGGACAGCGCCGGCAAAATTGTCGAGGCGACACCCACGCCCTCCTTGTCTGTGCTCAGGGGTGCGCCTGGATGGGGGAGCGGAGGCGCCAGCGAAACCGAAAGCGTAGAGGGCACGGTCTACACGTGGCAGGACGGCGACCGGGAAATGCGGTCGGTGCTGCAAAATGACGCCACCGACCCGCAGGACAGAAGCACCTCTGATGGCGAACAAGGTATAGCGGTCAAGGGGGTTCGGAGTTCCGGGAAGGTTTCGGGGGACGTGGACGACAAGGTGCTGCCGGAGTTTCGCATGGAATCGGGCGGCGGGCTGATGACGCTGCCGGGTGGTGTGCTGCTGCTGCTGAACCCCAAGTGGGACGAGGCCCGGGTGAGCGAGTTTTTCACCTCTAACGACATTTCCCCGAATGACGTGAAGGAACTGGAGTTCCAGGACAACGGCTTCCTTGTGAACACGGAGGCCGGATTCCCCTCTCTGACCCTGGCAAACCAACTGGCCGGCAAGGAGGGCGTAATTTCGTCCAGCCCCAACTGGTCGAGAGAGCGGCAGGCCAAGTGACGGCACCGCTCCTTCCACAGTGAGGCCTGGCGTGTCCGGCGTTCAAGCGATACCGGAGATAACTGTTTCAGCCAGCAGACTGCTCGGCCTGGCGGCCTGCCTTTGCCTTGTGGTGGCCGCGGTCCTGCTGGCCGGCGGACGCGCGGGTGCGCAAACCGACGACCACGTCAATACGCGCGACAGCACCGCAACGCTGGTGATCCTGGGCGGCACGGCGGAAGACGGCAATATCGAAGCATCGGGAGACGTGGACGTGTTCCGCTTCGTGATTGCCGAGGCCGATGCCCCCAAGGACGTGTGGGTATACACCGAAGCCGCCGCCAGCAATGCGCTGGGCGACTCGGCGGGCAAGCTGTACGACGACTCCAGCAACGTGATTACCGAAAACGACGACAGTGTTTTCGGCCAGTCGGACTCGCATTTCTACCTGGCAGCGAACCTGGAAGCAGGAACCTACTACGTTGAGGTTTCGGCGGTCGGGACCGGTACGGGCCAGTACACGCTGCACACGAAGACGGCAACCGACCAGGGCGGACGGACAAACGAAGTAGAAAGCAGCACGGCGCTCACGCTGGGTACTCCTGTGGAGGGTGTCATCGGTTCAGAGTACGACCTGGACACCTACAAGCTCGTGCTGAGCAGCGACACCGACGTCATCTTCTACACGGAAACGGACGCCCTGGATTCCACCGGGGCGCTGCTCAACGACCGGGGTGGGGAGATCGAAGAGGTGGACGACAGTGAGCTGTCGGAAGGACTTCTGGACTTCTTCATAGGCCGGGCGCTGGAGGCAGACACCTACTACATTGCAGTCGGCGGAAGCGGCGACTCGGTGGGAACCTACAAGCTGCACGTGGAGGCGGTGGCGGACACTTCCACGACGATCGCGCTGGACAGCGAGGGCAGAGGTTCGGCAATCGGAATCCTGGGGGATGAGGATGATGAGGACGTATTCACTTTCACGGTTTCCGGAACCAAGGACATCTTCGTTTACACCGTCGGGAGAACGGACACGATAGGAGAAGTAGAAGAATCGGGCATAGTAATAGAAAACGACGACGGGTTTCTGTCGCCGGGGAACCGGGATTTCCTGCTGGGCTACAACTCCTCGGGGAGCCAATCGGTCACCGTGACAGGCTGGAGTGGGGACACGGGGCCGTACAGGATTTTCGTCGAGACCCGAGACGACCCGGCGGGGTCAACCTCGACGACGGCCACTCCCGGTGAGCCCTACGTGTACGGCGTGATTGACAGCGATGGCGAAGAGGACTGGTTCAAGCTGGACTTCTCATCGGCTACCACCGATAGCGATATGATCCTCTTCACCCAGGGGCCAACGGATACGGTGGGGACCCTATATGCCAGCGACGGCACCACGGAGATTTCCACGGATGACGACTCAGGTCGGTATTTGAACTTTCTCCTCAAGGGGACCTTTGCAGCGGGCGAAACCTACTATCTGAAAATAGAAGGATTTTATAATCCCCGGACCGAGAGCGACGAGATTGGCCCCTATGCGCTCAATGCCGAGTCAGCCTCCGCATTGAGCCTGGGAGGGGAGGTCACCGCCAGCATAGATCCCCACCACGACGTGGACCTATACGAGTTAGACCTGACGGGACAGTCGTCTTTGACAGAGGTGTGGATTTATGCCACCGGATCGCTGGATACCTACGCCACGCTATACGACAGCGACGGAAACTTCATATTTTTGGACGACGACAGTGGCCTGTTGGACCAAAGGTTCGCCTTCAGCCTGCAGGTGGGGCTGGACCCGGGAGTTTACTACCTCCTGGTGAACACCTACGACACTCGGGTGGGCGGATACGGTGTGCACTTTGAGCGGGCCACGGACCCGCCCAATAGCACCAGCGGAGCGCCGACACTGAGCCTGGGACAGGTCAAAACCGGCCACATAGACGACGCCGACGACGCCGACTACTTCCAACTCGACCTGGGTGGCAAATCAAACGTGATCCTCTATCTGGTCCGCTATACAGGGTTTCGGTACGATGTGGAGGTAGTGGGCCAAAGCGACCTGAACGAATATCCTGGCTTTTCCAGTCACCTGATCCGGGACAATTTCTCTGGGAGTCCCTATATCAAGGTAACGACGAATACCGGGGGAAGGTACCTAATCCAGGCCCTTGACGACACGGCATACACAAAATTCGTCACCACCTGCTCTGCGGATACCAACGCCCTGGACCCGGTGCCCGGAGACGACCTGTACGCCTGCCAGTGGCACCTGGAGGACCGCACCGCCGGAAGGGAAGCCAACGACTCCGCTGATGACGTGGACGTCAACGTGGAGGACGTGTGGAAGGATACGACCCTGGCCGACGGCACTACGGTTTCCGACGGCATCAAGGGACAGGGCATCAACGTGGCGGTGGTGGACGATGGCATGGACATCAACCACGACGACCTCAGTCCCAACGTCAACAGGAGCCTGAACTACGACTACGAGAGCGACAGTTACACCACCTCCAACATCTACCAATCCCCCCGCCACCACGGCACAGCGGTGGCGGGCCTGATTGCGGCCCGGGACAACAGCTTCGGCGTACGGGGCGTGGCGCCGCGAGCCACCCTCTATGCCCACAACTTCCTGGCCGAGCAGTCGGACTATGCCGAGGCAGACTCAATGAGCCGGAGCATGGACGTGACCGCGGTGTCCAGCAACAGCTGGGGGCCGTATGACGGGCCCGGCCTTGGCTACACCAGTTCGGCCTGGGAGGAGGCTGTGGAGAGGGGAGTCACCGAGGGGTACGGAGGTAAGGGCGTGTTCTACGCCTTTGCCGCCGGGAACGGCGGAGACAGGAACGATAACGCCAACCTGGACGAGTTTGCCAACTTCTACGCGGTCACCAGTGTGTGCGCGGTCAACTCGTCGGGCGTGAAAAGCGATTATTCGGAGTATGGCGCGTCCCTGTGGGTGTGTGCACCCTCCAACAACCGCCTGGACGGATACCCGGACATAGTGACCACGGAGAACTCCGATCGCTACCGTAATTCATTTGGAGGCACGTCGGCAGCGACTCCCATGGTGTCGGGAGTGGCGGCGCTGATGCGTCACGCCAATCCGGAGCTGACCTGGCGGGACATCAAGCTGATCCTGGCGGCCACGGCGAGCAAGGTGGACCCGGACAGCACGAGGTGGGAGACGGGGGCCAACAAGTACGGCTCGGCCACGGAGACGTACAACTGGAACCGCAATTACGGGTTCGGACTCGTGGACGCCAAGGCGGCGGTTGACCTGGCGAAGACATGGGTGACGCTGGCGCCGCTGGAGAGCTACGAGGAAGAGACAATCGTGTCGAACGGGACTATCCCGGACGCGCCCTCCACGGGGCTTTCCTCGACAGTCAACATCAGCTCATCAGATACCGACATCGAGCTCATAGAGTATGTGGAAATCCGGCCGAATTTCAGCCACCCGTCGTTCCGGGACCTGAAGCTCGAGCTTGTCTCGCCGAGCGGGACCACCACGGAGGTAGTGGACTCCACCGAGCGGGGTGGCGTTATTTCCTTCTTCGGGTTCATTTTTGGAGAATTTTCGATACCTCTGAATGGAACATTCCGCATGGGTGCATCCCAGTTCCTGGGAGAAGACCCCGCCGGCACCTGGACTCTCAGGATCACCGACGAGGTGGACAACGACAAGGAGGGCACGCTGAACTCGTGGACCATCAAGTTCTATGGGAACAAGGCGACGCCATTCCCGCCGACGACCGACTCGGTGACGGCTGGAGAGGAAGCGCTGACGGTGGAGTGGAGCGCACCGACCAAAACCCGGGGAACGGAAATCAGCGCTTACGACCTGAGGTTCAAGGACGAGTACGGCGAAGAGACGCTCGACGAGTACGCCTGGAACACCGGAGACGGCGAGCTTTCGGTGGAGAAAACGGGTCTGCTGGGGCGAGTGGAATACGAGGTGCAGGTGCGGGCGCGCAACTCATCGGGGCCCGGCGAGTGGTCGGAGGCGATGAGAGCCACACCGCAGCGAGCCGGAGGGGATTGTACCTCCACGACGGTCGGGGGAAGCCATGCGGAGCTGTTGGAAGACTGCAATGTGCTGCTGGACATTCGGGACGACATCGTGGGCAGCGGCGTGGTGCTGGACTGGACGCCGACAGTGAGCATCAGCCAGTGGGAGGGGGTCAGCACCGGGTTCGTGTCTTCGGTGCAACGGATTACTGGACTGGAGCTTAGCGAGAAATCCCTGGAGGGAACATTCCCCGAGGACCTGACGAAGCTGGATGGACTGGAGACCCTGGACCTCTCGGTCAACGGTCTCACCGGGAGCATACCCGGGGAACTGGAATCACTGACGGGGCTGACGGAGCTGCTGCTGAACGACAACAGCCTGTCGGGAAGCATACCGACCGAGCTGAAGGAACTGACATCGCTGACCAAGCTACACCTGCAGGAGAACAGCCTGAGCGGCACCATACCCACGGGCCTTGGGGAGCTGACGTCGCTGCAGGAATTGCACCTCGAAGGCAACAGCCTCAGCGGGAACATTCCGACGGAGCTGGGAGACCTCACTTCCCTGACGTCGCTCCTGCTTGGCGGCAACTCCCTGGGCGGGAACATACCGACGGAACTGGGAAGCCTGACCTCCCTGGATGTGCTGGACCTCGCGGAAAACAGCCTGAACGGGAACATACCGACGCAATTGGGGAGTCTGACCTCGCTGGAGACCCTGGACCTGTCGGAAAACAGCCTCGACGGGAACATTCCGACACAGATGGGAAGCCTGACTTCGCTGGAGACGCTGGACCTCGCGGAAAACAGCCTCGACGGGAACATTCCGACGCAGCTGGGAAGCCTGACCCTTCTGAAGACACTGGACCTGTCGGAAAACAGCCTGAATGGCAGCATTCCGACACAGCTGGGCAATCTGTTCAGGCTGGAAAAGCTGCTACTGAACAAGAACCGGCTGAACGGTGAAATTCCCAGCCAACTGGAAAACCTGACGACCAACCTGACGGAACTCTTCCTGGCCGACAACACCTTCACGGGCTGCATACCGGGCGCACTGCGGAGCGTGTCGTCCAACGACCTGGGCGACATCAACCTAGTGCACTGCGACGTGAAGCTGACGGACCTGGAAGTTGAAGGCGCAGCGCTGTCCCCGGCGTTCGACCCCGATACGGCGAGCTACACCGCCGTTGTGGGCCCGTCGCCTGCCACGGTCACGCCCTCGGGCCAATCGGGAGTCACCTTCGAGTTCCTGGACAATAACGACAACGCCATAAACGACGCCGACACCGAATCCGGCTTCCAGGTAGCACTGGGGAGCAGACGCACCACGGTGAAGGTAAAGGTGCTTTCCGAGGACGGACTGGCGAACCACACCTACACGATCAACATAGACCGGGCGAGCGCGCCGGGCCGCCCCAGCATCAGCGGCGCCATTCAACCCACGCCGGGCGAGGCCGGGTCGCTGGATGTGGCGTGGACTGCGCCCACCTCCGACGGCGGCGCACCGGCGATTGCCTACGATGTGCGGTACATTGAGAGCGCGGCCAGCGACAAGGCGGACGTCCACTGGACCGTGGACGAGGATGCGTGGACCACCGGGGACGGGAACCTGGAGGCCACGATCATGGGCCTGCTGGGCGACACGGAGCACGACGTGCAGGTGCGCGCGTACAACGGCGCAGAGCGCGGCCCGTGGTCGCAGACGGCGAAGGGAACTCCGGACGCGCCGGACTGCGATGCCGGAGGCCCAATAACGGATCCGGTCAACAACCCGGGGCTGGTCACAGACTGTGAGGCGCTGCTTGCGGCGATGGCCAGTCTCGGGGCCAGCGGGACGGTGAACTGGTCCATCAACACACTGATGAGCAACTGGCAATACGTCACCATCGGGGGGACGCCGCAGCGGGTCACCAAGGTGGAGCTGACTTCGCTGAGTCTCGATGGGCGAGTCCCGTCGTCGCTGAGGCAGTTGAGCGCGCTGACATCACTGGACCTTTCGGACAATGAACTGACGCAGGGCATCCCGCACCAGCTGGGCGAGCTGAACAACCTGCAGGAGCTGCTGCTGGGCGGGAATATGCTGGGCGGCGCGATTCCGCCGGAGCTGGGCGACCTGTCCAGCCTGGAGGTGCTGGGGCTGGACAGCAACGGGCTCACCGGCCAGATTCCCAGCAACCTGCGGAATCTGAGCTCGCTTACGGCCATTGAGCTGAACGATAACCAACTGCACGGTTCGCTGCCGTCCTGGCTGGGCCAGATTTCCGGGCTGAAAACGCTATCGCTGCACAGCAACGGCTTCACGGGGTCCGTTCCGTCGTCTCTGGGGAGCCTGAGCAACCTGGAAGAGCTGTACCTTGCTGGCAACAAGCTGACCGGCACCATACCCACGCAACTGGGCAACGCGACGGCCCTGACGGGGCTGACCATGGGCAACAACCAGCTGAGAGGGAGCATACCGTCGCAGCTCAGCAGTCTGACGAGCCTGACTCAGCTGGCACTGAACGGCAATGAACTGGTCGGCAGCATTCCAGACCTGTCGGCCCTGACCTCGCTGACCGAGTTGCACCTGAACGGGAACCAGCTCACCGGGGGTGTTCCCACGTGGTTAGGGGACATGACCGAGCTGACGGTGCTGGACCTGTCGGAAAACGATCTCGGCGGGGAGATTCCGACGGAACTGAACAGTCTCACCAAACTGGAGGCGTTGAACCTGGGCGGGAACGGCCTGACCGGCGGAATACCGTCCTTTGCCAGCCTGACCGCACTGGTCAACCTGGACCTTTCTGACAACGCCCTGACCGGGGAAATACCGACAGTGCTGGGAGACCTGGGGGTACTGGAAACGCTGGTTCTTTCGGACAATGCGCTGAGCGGAAGCATACCTGCAAAGGTCGGATCACTTTCCAACCTGGAGAAGCTGCACCTTGCCAGAAACGATCTGAGCGAGGAGTTACCCGACGAGCTGAACAACCTCACGGAGCTGCTGGAACTGGACTTATCGGAAAACGAATTTGAGGGTGAGATACCGACCATCAGCGGGCTGACCAAGCTGGAGGAGCTGAAGCTGAACAACAGCGGCCTGGAAGGGGAGATACCGGCACTGAGCAGCCTGACGGAGCTGAGAATCCTGCACCTGAACGACAACGAACTGGACGAGAGCATTCCCTCGCTTTCGGGCCTCACAGACCTGGAGGAACTGTACCTGCATGGGAACGAGCTGACGGGAGGGCTATCATCGCTTTCGGGACTTTCCAGCCTGAGAGAGCTGATCGCCTTCGATAACAAGCTGGACGGCAGCATCTCCACCCTGCCATCGGGCCTGACCAGCCTGGAAATCCTGTCGCTGGGCGACAACCAGCTGACCGGATCCCTGCCATCCACGCTGGGCGGCTTCAGCAGCCTGGAAGTGCTGTCGGTGGCAAATAACTCGCTTAGCGGGTCCATACCCAGTCAACTGGGGAATTTGGGCAATCTGCGGTGGCTGTACCTCTACAGCAACCAGATTTCGGGTTCGATACCGTCGAGATTGGGAGACCTGGCCAGCCTGGAACGGCTGCGGCTGGAGAAGAACGCGCTGACCGGCGCCATACCTGCGCAACTGGGCAAGCTGGACTCTCTCATTCTCCTGAGGCTGGCGGACAATCAGCTGACCGGATGTGTGCCGGGTGAGCTGATGTCGCTGCCGGCGCTGGGTGAGGGCGAGACCAACGACCTGGAGGCAGTGGGGCTGCCCTTCTGCCCGGCACCGGCAATCTCCTCGGTGGAGGCGAGCACACAATCGCTTACGGTGGAGTGGAACACGCCCACGGCCTACGAGGACTACGTGGAGTCCTACGACCTCCGTCGCGTTGACAGCAGCGTTCAGGACCCGGAGGAGGATGACTGGACGGTTGTCGAGACCAACTCAACAGCGACCAGAGCCACGGTCACCGGCCTGGAGCAACGCACAGAATACGACGTGCAGGTCCGTGCGGTGTACGAGGCCGGAGATGGCGCCTGGTCGGAAAGCTTCACCCAGAGGACCCGCCAGTCAACCGTGAACCGAGGTGGTGGCGGCGGTGGCGGTGGCGGTGGCGGCGGGACGCCCCCGGTCGTAACTGACGACGAATGCGCGGATGATCTCGGCGCTCTCTCCGGGACAGCTACCAGGAGCGGGACGTGGGCCGACGACTGCGAGTCCGATGTGTCAGGGAGGGGCTATGCTCGCTACTACAGCTTCACGCTGGCAGCGGAAACGGAGGTCACCATTGACCTGGCGTCAACCGTGGACACCTACCTGTTCCTGCGCTCGGGAAGTTCAACTTCGGGATCGGCCCTGCACCAGAACGACGACATTGTCAGCGGGAACACCAACTCGCAGATCGTGGCGACGCTGTCGGCAGGGACCTACACCATCGAAGCGACGACCTACTCGCCAGATACGACGGGCAGCTTCACCCTGAGCGTCAACGCCGGAGAAGGCGGTGAGACACCGACAGCCACGGGCTGCGATCCGGCAACGCTGACGCTGCCGGCGTCGGGAGTGTCAGGCACCTGGGCCGACGACTGCGAGTCCGATGTGTCGGGAAGGGGCTTTGCTCGCTACTACAACTTCACTCTGAGCGAAAGCGCAGAGGTCACCATCAGCCTGGAGTCCGAGGTGGACACCTACCTGTTCCTGCGCTCGGGGAGTTCAACTTCGGGGACGACCCTGCACCAGAACGACGACATTGTCAGCGGGAACACCAACTCGCAGATTGTGGCGACTCTGTCGGCGGGCGCGTACACCATCGAGGCGACGACCTACTCGCCGGATACGACGGGCAGCTTCACCTTGAGCGTCGCGGGTGGTGGCGGCAGCAGCAGCGGCGGGCCTACGCCCACGGGGTGCAACGCGGCGACGCTCACGCTGCCCGCCAGCGGTGTGTCTGGAAGCTGGGCGGACGACTGCGAGTCCAGCGTAACGAGCCGAGGGTACGCGCGGTACTACAGCTTCACGCTGGATGAGAGCACTGAGGTCACCATTGACCTGACGTCAACCGTGGATACCTACCTGTTCCTGCGCTCGGGAAGTTCAACTTCGGGATCGTCCCTGCACCAGAACGACGACATCGTCAGCGGGAACACCAACTCGCAGATTGTGGCGACTCTGTCGGCAGGAACCTACACCATCGAGGCGACAACCTACTCGCCGGATACGACGGGCAGCTTCACCTTGAGCGTCGCGGGCGGTGACGGCGGCAGCAACGGCGGGCCTACGCCCACGGGGTGCAACGCGGCGACCCTGACTCTGCCGGCATCGGGAGTGTCGGGCACATGGGCCGACGACTGCGAGTCCGGGGTGTCGGGCCGGGGCTATGCGCGGTACTACAGCTTCTCGCTGACTGAAAGCACTGAGGTCACCATTGACCTGACGTCGACCGTGGACACCTATCTGTTCCTGCGATCGGGGAGCAGCAGGTCGGGTACGGCCCTGCACCAGAACGACGACATTGTCAGCGGGAACACCAATTCGCAGATCGTGGCCACCCTAGCGGCGGGCGCGTACACCATCGAGGCGACTACCTACTCGCCGGATACGACTGGCAGCTTCACCCTCAGCGTCGCAGGGGGTGACGGCGGCAGCAACGGCGGGTCAACGGCCACGGGGTGCAACGCTGCGACGCTGACCTTGCCTGCGTCGGGAGTGTCGGGAAGCTGGGCGGACGACTGCGAGTCCAGCATAACGAGCCGAGGGTACGCGCGGTATTACAGCTTCACGTTGACTGAAAGCGCCGAGGTCACCATTGACCTGACCTCTGAGGAGGACACTTACCTCTATCTGCGGTCAGGCAGCGCCACGTCGGGGACGGCACAGCATGTCAACGACGACATCGTCAGCGGGAACACCAACTCGCAGATCGTGGCGACGCTGTCGGCGGGCGCGTACACCATCGAGGCGACGACCTACTCGCCGGATACGACGGGCAGCTTCTCTCTGAGCGTCTCGGGCAGTGACGGCGGCAGCAGCGGTGGCGGATCAACGGCCACGGGGTGCAACGCGGCGACGCTGACTCTGCCGGCGTCGGGAGTGTCGGGGAACTGGGCCGACGACTGCCAGTCCAGCGTGTCGGGACGGGGCTATGCGCGTTACTACAGCTTTACGCTGAGCGAGAGCACCGAGGTCACCGTTGACCTGACGTCAACCGTGGATACCTACCTGTTCCTGCGCTCGGGGAGTTCGACATCAGGCACGGCCCTGCACCAGAATGACGATATTGTCAGCGGGAACACCAACTCGCAGATCGTGGCGACTCTGTCGGCAGGCGCGTACACCATCGAGGCGACTACCTACTCGCCTAACATGACGGGCAGCTTCACCCTGAGCGTCTCGGGCGGTGACGGCGGCGGCAGCGGCAGCGGGTCAACGGCCACTGGGTGCAACGCGGCGACGCTCACGCTGCCCGCCAGCGGTGTGTCGGGAAGCTGGGCGGACGACTGCGAATCCGACGTGTCAGGACGGGGCTACGCTCGGTACTACAGCTTCACGCTGACCGAGAGCACCGAGGTCACCATTGACCTGACGTCAACCGTGGACACCTACCTGTTCCTACGCTCGGGGAGTGCGACTTCGGGTACGGCCCTGCACCAGAACGATGACATCGGCGGCACGAACCGGAACTCGCAGATCGCGGCAACGCTGTCAGCAGGGACGTACACCATCGAAGCAACAACCTACCCGACAAACACGACGGGCAGCTTTACCCTGAGCGTCAGCGGAGGCTGAGGCGGCGGCAGGAACAATCCCGGCCCTCCGTCGCAGAACTCTGACGCCGATAGTGACATAGGTTTACGGGCTCGGGAGCGCCCGCGCTTGCCGCTTTTCCGATAACTGGTTGGAGGCCAGGGTCGCCACGATCGCCGGGTGAGCGCTGTCCACCACTGCCCGACAGTTGTGGGACTGCCGGAGGCGCCGCCAGTAGCGGCGATCGTCCTCCTTATCAAGCTCCGGCGCCCGCCTTGGCAACTCGTCCACCCCGGCCTCCAGCCATGCCTCCCCCTCTGAGAGGATTCTTTTCCTTGACAACGATGATTGCCTTAAACTAGAATCCTTGACAATAATTGGAAATTGACAGATTGCAGAAAATATAATGGCATTTATTTGGGGTTTATCGCATCCACAGCAAATAACTTACGAATGTTAGACTCATGATAACGATAATCGTTGCATGCGTCTGACGAACCCCGACAACAATTTCCGCAGCATTCAAGTGTCCCAAGCGCATCTAAAGCTCGGGGCGTTTCATTTTTGGGATAGAAGCAGTTGAAATACCTGCATAGGAGCCTTCCTTTACCAGCCCCTGAGCTGTTCGGTCTGTTAGCTGCGGTGCTGGTGATTGTCGGCTCGATGAGCCCCTGGGTGCGCATGTGGGCGGTGGGATTTGTCGGGAGCCAAGTCGACATAATCTATGTAAGTGGAATGAGTGGTGACGGACGGGTAACCCTGGTTTTAGGCATATTGGCCGCGGTCCTGGCAACCTCGAGGCTAACGCGCTTGGGATCGAATACCTGGAGCACTAAAGTACAGAGCGCCGGTGTAGTGATTCTTGTGATAGCCGGACTGGTCGGGGTTTTCAACTGGTCCGAACTCGACAGGATTTCGGGCAGAGACCTTGGCGTCAACTATCTTCGATATGGATTCCAGCCCGGATGGGGGTTGATTCTCGTTGCGGTGTCTGGCTTCGCTGGCGCGGCCGCCCTGGTATACCAGATATGGAATGATCACTTCCGGTAATTCATCTTCCTCTCCAATCCCCCTTCCCTTCTCAAATTCCTCCTCCTCTCTGATCCGGTTCGGACAGCCTTTCTTCTGATGGGACTGCTCGATTAGGGCTTTTCACTAAAGGCCCCCTGGGTCGTCCTCGACCGAGGCTTGACACACCCATATTTGCGGCATAGAATTGCCCATTCGATTGTCAGAAATATTTTTCTGAAAAAGTATTGCAAAGAATGCTTTGACAGTCGCTGTATTACGAATTTCGGCAGGAAAGAGGATATGAAAGCATCAACTTGGCTCCAAAAAATGCGGTTCAAGCCCCTCTGGCTGATGGTGGTGATCCTGGCTCTGATCGTGGCTTGTGGCAGCGCCGATGTGGAGCCAGCGACCGAAGCACCAGCGGCAACCACGGCGCCCGCAGCGACGGCGGCGCCGGCGGCCACAGCTGCTCCTGCAGCGACGGCGGCGCCCCAGGCTACCGCTGCTCCTACTCAGGCACCATCATCCGCGGGAGAGTTCAAGATAAGCAAGGTCCGCTTTGCCCTACCCACGCCTGATGTAGAGAGCAACCGCACCTGGGTTGGAGTATGGCTGTATATCGTACAGCACGATGTGTTCGCTGAGACCCTGCTGCGTGTTGACGAGGATACTTCGGAAGTCGGCCCTCTGCTAGCCGAGAGCTGGGAGATTGACAATGATTTCAAAACATGGTCGTTCAAGCTGAGGGAGGGCATACCGTGGCAATTTGGTTGGGGTGATTTCAGTTCCGCGGATGTGCTCCACAGCTACAATCTCGTGAATCGGGAAGACAGCCTGGCCATATTGAAAGAACCGGCATGGAGCCAGGTCGCGGTTGAGGTCGTAGACGAATTCAACATAACATTCAATTTCGATAACCCCTACCTGAGCGGGGAGCGGCTGTTCTCCCGTTGGGCAGGCGACCTGATCCTTGTAAGCAAAGCCCAATTCGACGAGCAGGGCCTGGGTGCATACGACCAGGTAGAAACCGCCGGCACCGGTCCTTACCAGTTGACCGATCGTAAGCTGGGTGAAAGCCTCTCTTACGAGAAGGTCCCGGATGGACACTGGAAGTATGACGTAGATTTCGAAGAGTTCGAGTTTGTCTGGGCACCTGAAAGCCTGACGCGGATGGCAATGTTGCTAGCCGGAGAGGCACACCTTTCCCAGGTCGAGAGAACCCTGCAGCCTGACGCCGAGGCTCGTGGCATGAAGGTAATCAACAGTGCCAATGAAGCTGCTCAAACCTATACGATGTTCGGCGGTTTGTATCGCGAGAATACGGAAGAGTGGCCGGACCACTTCACGCCTGGGCTGCCCCTGCAAAACATGAACATCAGAAAGGCCTTGAACATTGCCATAGACCGCGATGCCATCAACAAGGAGATTTATCTGGACAGGGCCACTCAAAGTTACAACTACGGGTTCCACCAAAACAACGAGGGTTGGAACCCGGAGTGGGTGGAACGCTGGGATGAAATGTATGGCTACGACCCCGATGAAGCGCGAGCGTTGTTGGCTGCAGAGGGATACGACGAGGACAACCCTCTCAATCTGAAGTTCATCTCGACGACCATTCCGGGAAGCCCCGAGTTGCACGACGTGATCGAGGCGACACAGATCATGTACGCCGACGTTAACGTAAACCTGGAGATCGAGAGACTCGACTTTGGCACCTGGCTGTCCAGAGGAAGGGACCACGAGCTGGAGAATACCATGAGGGCATCCAGGAACCTCCCCATCAGGAGCACCCAGGAAGGCATTCGCGTCTTCTACACCAATCACTACGCTTCCTGGTACCTGAACGAGCCTTTCGTTAATGAGACGTACCTGTGTCTGGAGCAGTCTGCCGACCTGGAAGAACGAGACCAGTGCGCACGGGACATAGGAAACTTCATCTACGATAACTACATGGTCGCGCCGATGTTCCAACTTTACGCTGACGTGACCGTGAACCCTGAGTTCATTGAGAGTTACGTGTGGCCGGGGCTGACTTCGGCCGGAGTCTCTCACTTCCATAACATCAAGGGAGTGCGGGAATAAGCAGGGATCCGCGAGTTTAAGGCAGAGCAGCCGGTCGCAGCAGGTGCTACCCATGGCCTACTCACCGTCCGGCTGCTCAGGTTCAACGAGCCTCAGAATACCCGGCCCGAATTGTCTGTACTGGACGTTCCCAACGTTTGTAGCGTTGTCGAGGACTACTTGGGAATGCTCCACCTGTAACTGGTGAGTCTCTGGACCCGGGGTCTCAGTCCACGGTCCAATCTTTTGGGCACGTATGTTGCCACCGTCAGCGCCACCGAGCTGTCGTTAGAGGCTTTTGAATAGGCCATGCAGAGATATCTATTACTCCGCACTGGACAGGCTCTAATAGCCCTATGGGTGGTCACGGTGGTCGTTTTCGGCCTGACCAGAGTGTCCGGCGACCCTCTCGATACATTTCTCTCAGAAGAAGCAACGCCGGAGCAAATCGAACGGATGAAGGTCCGCTGGGGGTTGGACAAGCCCCTGGTGGTCCAGTACGGCGTTTTCCTGGGCAACGCGTTCAAGGGGGATCTAGGCGATTCCCTGAAGTACCCCGGTTCCAAGGCGGGGGCGATCGTGATGGAACGCATGCCGCCAACCCTCCAACTGGCGGGTGTAGCGATGGCCATTGCCCTGGCTATCGCGGTGCCAATTGGGGTACTCTCGGCAGTCAAAAAAGATTCGATATTCGACTACATCGGCAAGACGCTGGCTTTGGCGGGGCAATCGGTGCCTTCCTTCTGGCTGGGAATCGTGTTGATGTGGTTCTTCGCGGTGCAACTGGACCTCCTGCCGACCTCCGGCAAGGGAGGGATTAAGCATTTCATTTTGCCGGCGATCACTTTGGGGTGGTTCCAGACCGCGGCCTTAATGCGGCTGGTGCGTTCGGCGATGCTGGAAACCCAAGACAGTGAGTATGTCAAGCTGGCCCGCATCAAGGGACTGTCGGAGCAGGCGGTGGTCTGGAAACACTGTTTCCGTAACGCGGCCATACCTCCCCTCACCTATTTCGGTATCCTCTTGGCAAACACGCTGACCGGGTCGCTGACCACCGAGGTGGTATTCAACTGGCCCGGTACTGGCCTGCTGGCGTTCCAGGCCGTGCTGTCCAGGGACACGCAGCTTATCCAGGCCATCGTCCTGGTGTTCGCCAGCATGTTCATCTTCCTGACCCTGCTGGTGGATATCCTGTACGCCTATCTGGACCCACGGATTCGGTACAACTAACAGTCCACAGAACTGGCAGTCCACGGACACATAGGACACATAAACGAGATGAGACGGGGCAATTCCAACTATGTCCACTGAGGTAAGAGGCAGCATAGGCATAGGTGTACAGACCTCCAATGGGACCTTGGCCAACATTCGGACGGTCATTGGTGAGGCCAGGAGGCTGCCGCTGATTCCAATTGTGATCCTGCTGGTGGTGCTGGTCATTCCCGCCATCTTCGCCGACTTGATTGCTCCCCATGACCCCCTTAAGTCACCGCTGGGCCTGGCAGGCCGACTGGAGCCGCCTGTATGGCAAGAGGGTGGTACCTTCACCCATATATTGGGCAGCGACAAAGCAGGGCGTGACGTCCTCACCCGCATCATCCATGGCTCTCGAATATCCATGCAGATATCCCTGGTCGGTATCGGCATAGGGGGCTTCATCGGCGTTCTGCTGGGGTTGATCGCAGGCTATTATCGCGGCAAGACCGACATCCTGATAATGCGTGTGGTGGATGTTTCCCTTTCCATTCCCACCGTCCTTTTGGCTCTGTCGCTGGCTGTCGCCCTGGGGCCGAGTCTCAAGACAATCGTCATAGTCGTCGCGGCGTTGCTGTGGGCAGTCTATTGCAGGCAGGTCAGAGGGGAGACCCTGGCCATGCGGGAGCGGGACTTTATTTACCGGGCGAGGGCGGCCGGGTGCTCCGACGCCCGCATCATATTCCGGCATATCCTCCCAAACCTGACCAATACACTGATCGTGCTGGCAACGCTGCAGGTTGGGCTGATCATCCTGCTGGAGGCATCCCTTAGTTTTCTGGGGGTCGGGCTGAGCCCTCCCACTCCGGCGTGGGGTCTACTTGTAGCCGACGGGAGAGAGTTGATAGTCACCGCCTGGTGGGTGGCGATGTTCCCAGGGGTTGCCATCATGCTGACCGTGCTTTCCCTTAACCTGCTGGGAGACTGGCTGCGGGACCGCCTGGATCCAATGCTCAGGCAGATTTAGCGCTATCAACGCAGAATGGACGGGCGGAATGCGCAGTGGCATCGGCAAGTTCCAGCTTGCGCCCTCCGCCGTCAAAGAATGGTGGAGGGCGCAAGCGGCGTATACCCTGACACATCGTCATTGATGTTCTCATAGCACCCTCCGCAAGTCCGCCAGTCCTGAATCACGAGTTTCCTGGCGATCAGCAGCCCGTACCCGAGGGCCAGCTCCGTCAACTCCTGAATGCGGGGGTCCGGCCGGCGGACCTCCGCATGAGTGTTGCCTATGCTCTGGTATAGCTGATGCCCGCTTTTCGATGCCACGGTAGCGCCTCCTGAACCTGTGGACGGGGCTCCCAAATGGTTAAGGGGGGCAAATGACTTCGGACAGCGTCGAGTTCAACCCTCCCCACCAGATGGTCCACGTAGTAACCGACTGTATTCCGCGGACTCCATTTGGCGGTTTCGTTGCTGTCCCGGCTGCTTTTGAATTCATCAAGGCAAATTCCTGACCACAGGGGATGGATCATTGCCGCAAGTGGGTGAGACCGAAGAAGCCAGGTGGAGTCAGGCTCGCGGCTTGGCGGCTAAGCGCCTGATGTGATGGGCTACGAATTTTGCGGCGAGTAAGGCCGGCACCTCCGGGTGCCTTCGAACCGGAGCACTGCCTCGGCTTGGTTCGTCATCAACGTACAACATCCGGAAACCCGTATCGCCGTCACCCCATGTCGGCCGTCATTCCTCCCAACAATGGTCGTCATTGACACGTACCAGGTTGACAGCCAGCCGTCCACTTCCGTTGGCTATCCTTCAGAACTGGTCGGACAGAATCGGTCGGAAAAGACCAGGTCATCGGAGGTAACGGGGTCTCTGATCCAATAAATCAAATCCGCCTCGAGCAATGGCCAGTCGATCCATAGAGCCAGCGCGCACTCTGTGCGCCCTGAAGCGCATCCCGGCACAAATGCCAAACGAGGAACCTACGGGAGGGTGGGCCCTACAGGAAACTCGGGCCATGGTCGAGCTGGCGGGCCGGAAACGATAGCGGGCGGCCACGCTGCCTACTGAAATTGTGCAAACCAGTCGTTTCCTTCCAATCAATATTGGAAGTTAGACAGATACGTACCGTACAACATCCACTTGGGTTGGTTGAACAGGCTCTGCATCCATGCACAATTTTACAGGCGCGTCTTCGATAGTTGATCTCCATATCGACCAACTTCCTAGCGTCATGTGCATCCCAACCACGTTCCGTTCGTATTCAGACGGCAGGACTGAGCAATCAATTGCAATTCCAAAAGTGAACAGACTTATGGGGCTCAGCGACGTACTTTCCAGGCGGTAAAGGCCGCCGGTATCGCTGTTCGCAGTCCAAACCGGAAGAAGCAGGGCACCTTCCCCCGGGAAACCGGACGCGGAAATCCTGATGCGTCGCATTTCGCCATTAGTCCACCTTGCGAAAGCGCATGAGCCGTCCAGACCGGGAAACCTGAGCCACCGGCCAAGCCACACCCCGGGCCTTCACGTGGAGCGTACCCCTGACATTGAGGCTAGGCTATGGCTTTTCTCTTTCCGCGATTATTCCCAGTTTCGGTAATGTTGGTTGTCATTGGAGTGGCGGCGGCTTCGGCGTTGGTCCCGTATGGACGCACAGGACAGGAGACCGGGATAGCGTCGGCGGCGCAATTTGAACCGGGCGGGACTGCAGGTGTGGGGTCAGATGGCGTGGAGGAGCCGGCAGGCGCTGCCAGGGACTCCGACGACGAAGCAGCGCCGATACCACAGGGCAGGGACAGGGGCAGGATACTGGTGGACAACTACGGAAACACGACATCAGCCAGCACGGGAGCGATCTTCGACGATGCGCAGGGATTCACGACAGGCGATGGATGGTATCGTCTGACTGGGGTGGAATTGGCCTCCACTAATGTGGCCGCCGGGGCGGAAGTTTCCGTGTTCATCAGCGAACCCGACGGGTCAGGGCAGCCAGGAACCACACTGTACACACTCGATGCACCGTCGAATCTGGTGGGGAGGCCCTTTTTCACTGCGCCAGAAGATGCCTTACTTGATCCGAACACAAGCTACTTGGTCCGGATAGACGTCACCGCCGAGTCGGTGAGCTGGGAGTTCACCACCGACAAGACCGAAACAGAGCAGGGACTTTCCGGTTGGAGTTTCGAGGACCAATTCTGGGTCAGCTCAGGCCCCGTGCAGGGCATCGATTGGGCGGCTGACCCCAGCAAGGTGTTTGCCCTCACTATATGGGGGAAAGAACGCGAAGATGATTTCGGAGAGGACCCATTCAGCGCGGGATACCTGACATTCAACAGGTTCACCGGCACGTCGCCTACTGTGCAGGGGCTGATTAACGATGCGAATGACACGGATTGGTTCAATACTTCGCTCGACTTCGATTACGGCGGGAGATACAGGATAGACGTCATGCCCGTTTCGCTCACCAATGACGACGACATAGGAGTGCGGGCGTTCTATCTGAACAATCCGCACCTCAACTCGGGGGTCGTGGACGTGGAGGTTGAGTCGGTCACGGACCCGCCTGAGGGTTACGTTTCGTGGCATTTCGAGGCAGGCCGCAACTACGGCCCCTTCATCGAGGTTTCCGCTGACAACGGGACGGTGGGGGAGTACGCGATACGAGTGGTGTACGACCCTGACAGGATCTGGACTGGGACGGAGGTGGTTCGAGGGGACCTTTACCACGACGATACGACGTGGGCGACCATAACGGTGGACGATACGGAATCGGATATGGGCGTATACCACTATTACGAGGACCACGACTGGTTTGCAGTGGAACTGGAAGAGGATTCCAATTATCTCTTCCAGGCAATAGCAGCCGGGGCCTACAGTTCCTACATTCAACCAGCGATACGGCTATACGACAGCGGCGGCAACGAGCTGGAATCGGACCACATCAGCCATGGGGACGAAACCAGCACCTCGGTTTCCATAGTGTATCGAGTGGACACCGGCGAGGACGGGACATATTACATAGATGTGACGAACGCGGTGATGTGGGACGACCCCGACAAGATGGGAAATGTGGGGATCACCGAACCAATCGAGATATTCTCCCCTTTCCTTGACACACGGTACTTCGTGCTTGCGTCTTCCATCGGGGGCAGAAGAAGCCTAAGAGGGGTACCGCGCAACGTCCATCCACGGATATTGAACCGTTCCTCGGCCACATTCGTGGAGAACACATCAGTGCAGGAGTTCATCAAGGCGACGGATTCCGACGGTCAGGACTCGGTGACCGGATATGAGATCACCGGGGGGGATGACGATGGCCTGTTCACCATCAGCAGCGAGGGAGTGCTGGAGCTGACCTTCCTTCCGGACTTCGAGGCACCGGTCGACGAGAACAGGGACAACGTGTATGAAGTGCAGGTGAGGGTCACCAGCGGCGCCGGGGACAGGGAACTCTCCGACGCGGTCGACTTCAGAATCACGATAACGGACGACGATACCGAGCCGGAGACGGTGCTGGTGTCGAACATTGCCCAGAAGGTCAAGGGGAATGCGACAGTAAACAATTCCGATTCGGCCATACGCATATCCACTGGCGCGAACTCGGAGGGATACGTCATCCACAGCGTTGCGCTGGAATTTGCGGAGGCGTTGGAGGATCCGTCAGGCGTCAAGGTGTCGCTGTGGTCGAACCACAGGCCCGGAAGGTGGGACCGACCCAAGGCCGAAGTCTTTGCCTTTACCAATCCGTCAAGCATCGAGGCGAGGCTGACGGAGTTCACCGCGCCGGCGGACACGGCGGTAGAGGCGGACACCAGCTACTGGATCATGATCGAACGGACGGGGGACACGGCAATCAGGTTTGCGAAAACGCCATCGGACTCAGAAGATTCCATTTCGGAGGCGGGCTGGAACATCGGCAGCCTCAAGTTTCACCGGCCCCGAAATATGAACGGTCGATGGACCAACAACAAGGTAAAAAGCGACAAGGACCAAGTGATGCTGAGGGTAATCGGGTACGAGAAGAGTGGCGAGTAGCTCAGCCAGCCGGAGAGATGCTGAAGCGGGCAACCGGCGGTTTGGCTAATCGATTTTCTCGAAGCTGGCGAGGATGTCGATGCACTGCTCCTGGTAGAAGGCCTGGTCTTTTTCGCAGACGCCGGCGGAGATTATGAAGCCATGGCCGCGGACCGGGTTATCGTTCGGAGCTGGGGTTTCAGAAGGGGCTTCGATGCGACAGTTGGAAGGTGGCGGTGCCCGAGTTGCTGTGCGAGGCGAATTCGTGAATCAGTATCCGCGCACCTGAATTGGTGTGAAATTGAAGGATTGGGAACATCCGTCGGAAAATTGTGCAGGTTGTCCCGCCGCCTCCTTGGGTATCGACAGGGCCCGCGGTCTGCAGAAAACATTGGTAGTGCATTCCCGCCGTGTGTTACAGTGGATATACGCGCTCGATGCCGCACCAAGGCTTCACTACGGCAACGGACCTCCATCTGTCCCGTCTCTTGTCTGGTGCTTTACCCTGCGCCAGATTGCCCGTGCCGCTATGGCGGGACGGATTAAGGAGTCCGTGACCCATGCCTTCCAAAACCCTACTGACTCGTCCAGGAATTTCCCGTACTGTTCGCAAGCACGAGGCTGTCTGCGCCGAGTGCGGGGTATCCACGACAGTCCCCTTCCTGCCGACCCAGAACCGCCCCGTCTACTGCTCAGCGTGCTTCAAGAGCCGTGGGAGAGTCGCCGCTGCTCCGGAAACCGTTTCCGGTGAGCTGCCATCCACACGAGAGGACCTTCCATCTAACCCCGCTCCCGGGTTTGCGGAAATGGGCCTGTCCGATCGTACAAAGGCAGCGCTGGCCCGCATGGACATATCCGACCCCACGCCCATCCAGGGAATGGCCATTCCTCTTCTGATGGCTGGCAAAGACGTAGTTGGGCAGGCCCGTACCGGTTCCGGCAAGACCCTGGCATTCGCCTTGCCCCTGGTGGAGCGGTGCGACCCATCGGTTCGGCAGGTCCAGGCGCTGGTGCTTGTGCCTACCCGGGAACTGGCCATCCAGGTGGCGGGGGTGATGGCAGCCCTGGCCTCGCCCCAAGGGCTGCGCTGTGCCCTGCTCTACGGCGGCCACTCATTGAAGCCCGAATACAGGGCGTTGAAAGAAGGCGCCCAGATCGTCGTCGGCACTCCCGGCCGGACCCTGGACCATGTCCGCCAGGGCACGTTGAAACTCGGTTCGGTCTGTTTTCTCGTGCTTGACGAGGCCGATGAGATGCTGGACCGGGGCTTTGCCCAGGACGTGGAGGCCATACTTGACCGGACTCCCTCGAGTCGGCAGACTGGGCTCTTTTCGGCGACGATGCCCCGCTGGGTGGCGAAGACCGCATCCAGGCACCTGCGCAATCCTGCCAGGGTGGAGGTGGATGCAGACCTGCAGAGGCTGCCCACTGTGAAGCACCTGGTCTACTCCATTCAGAAGGACGCCAAGCTTGAAGCGCTTCGGACCCTGCTGGACGGACGGGACGACTCTCCCGTCATCGTCTTCGGCAAGACCAAGCGCGGGGTGAAGAAGCTGGCGACTCAGCTGGTTGAAATGGGATATCCGGCAGGAGCGCTCCAGGGTAATCTCAGCCAGAAGGCCCGCGAAATAGTGATGGAGGACTTCCGTTCCGGCGCAAGGCCCATCCTTGTTGCAACGAATGTGGCCGCCAGAGGGCTGGACGTGGAGGGAGTCGGCCAGGTCATCAATTTCGACCTGCCGGACTCGGAGCTGCTGTTCACCCACAGGGCGGGGAGAACCGGGCGCATGGGCCGGTACGGTGAGGCCGTTACCTTCATCACCCCGGACGAGGAGCGCAAGTGGCGCGAGATCGACCGGGGACTGGGCGGCCAGTTCGTGCGCAAGCCGTGGAAGGCCTCCCGCTGGGAGGGGCAGCGTCAGGAACGGATAGTGGAGCAGCGGCGGCAGCTTTCCGGCGTCCCCGCCTGAAGTAGCACCGCGCCAATTTGCGAGGCGCGGCGCCAGACAATGAAGTAGTCCTCCCGGCAAAAGCCGGGGCCCCGGAATGCCAGGAGGACTGCGCCGTTTTCGTGTAAATGATCCTGGATTCCGGCCACCGCCGGAAAGAAGGCGTGTTGCTTTTCGGATTGTGCGCAAGCGCGCAGTCCACCGGGGCCATGGCAGCGCTCAAAACGCCCGGTGCAGCAGCTCCACGACCTCTTCTTGACTGGCTATTGGCCTAGGATTGGTTGCGACCACCAGGTCTTCCATGGCGTCCTGGGCAATGAGGGCCAGGTCAGCCTCTGAAACACCCCAATCGCTGAGCCGACGGGGAATGCCTAGAGTGTCAATGAGGCTCTCCAAGGCGGAGACCGCGGCGGCGGCGGCCTCATCGTCGTTGGCGTTCCGGGTGTCTACACCCATGGCTTCAGCAATCCGCCGTTGTTGTGGAGCCGTCACCGTGCGGTTGAATTCCATCACTCGGGGCAGGATGATGCAGGAAGTCACCCCGTGGGGAACATCATTCCTGGCACCAAGCTGATGGCCCAAGCCGTGGCTCAAGCCCATCTGGACGTTGGTCAAGGCATAGATGGACATCCAGGCAGCCACCTGGCAGTAACCGGCCGACACCAGGTCGTCGCGGTCGCTGGTGGACCGGGGCAGGTTCTGGTGCAAGAGCCGCAGGGACTCCAGGGCCAATCCGTCGGAGAAGGGGAAGCTGATCTTGGAGCAGACGGTTTCGATGGCGTGGTCCACCGACCGAATACCGGTCGAGGCCCAGAGCCATCCCGGCGTCGCGGTGGTGACGGCGGGGTCCAGAAAAGCCGTCGACACCCATAGTCCCTCGCCGGTATACAGGTCCTTAACCTTGCGTTCCTCGTCGGTGGCTCCGGCAAAGTTGGTGAACTCGCCAGCCGACAGGGTTGTGGAAATCGAGATGTGGGGTAAGCAAGGGTTGTTTACCGCCGGTATTTCCACTTTGTCCGGATACTGGAACCGGACACGGTAGCGGTCAAGTTGGTTCTCATCGGTGACGTTTTCCGCCAGGCACAGCGCCACCAGCTTGGCGGTGTCGTTGGGAGTGCCCCCGCCGAAGCTGATCAGGAGGTCTGCATCGGCGTTCTGGGCCGCTCGGGTAGCCGCCAACACCGTGTCCCTGGGGACGTGCTGGCGCGTTTCAGCAAAAACTCCAGCGCAGCGGTCGCCAAGCAACTCCTGAATTTGCCCCAGGATAGTTCCCTGCTGCACCAGTGAATTTCCGGTGATGATGAACGCCCGGGTGCCGCCCAGCTCATCCACCGCCGCTGGAAGAGCAGATAGACAGCCTTCACCGTAGTGGACCCGATTCACCTGAGGGGAGGTGAACGACCCTGTCGGCAACGGATTTTCGGGCATGATTTACCTCCGGACCTGTATTCCTTTTGGCATGACCAAGCCACTTGGGCCGATTAAACCACGAGTGGACTGACACAGGATACCTGCGCCGCTCAATCGACACCCTAGTGTAGCCGAAAACCAGTGTCAAATATCAACGGATTACTGGCCAGGGCAAGGCAACCGCATTCTCTTCCCAGAATTCCGTGCCGTCTTGAAGGCGAGTCATGCGGGATGATCCAAACCCGAGATTGAGGAGGATCGTCCCATGAAGAGTTCCCTGTATGCGCCGGATGTCGATGCGGAGACATCATGTGACACTGGGGCGTGGAAGGCCAGCAAACTGGCGCTCCTTGTATTCGGTGTCGTTGTTTCCCTTGAGATGTTCTCCCTTGGTCTCGAACACCAAGACGCTGAGCTTGCCGTCCTTCTCGCCTCACATCGCCACAAAGTCAGGCCAGAATTTATCGCGGCGCCACTCACGCAGGTAATATTTTCCGTGTTGTGACGGCAATGCGGCGCCACCACTGGAGCGCCTGTCCGACGTCGAGCCGCGGATGATGATCGCTGAGAGTTCCGGCGGTGGTACTGGGCGATGATGTGGCCATTGCACAGCTTCCGGGGTTCGGCGTATGTCCGCTTACCGAACCACCACACTCGGCCCTGAAGGTAGGGCAGATAGTCCTCCATGTGCTCGGCGGTGATTTTCTGCACATCGGGCCAGCCCTGCTCTTCGGCCCAAGGCGGATCGTATCGGACGTCCTCGAGCGTCGCATACCATGAGTATCTTGCTGGTCAGTCCGCCCCGGGAGCGCCCAAGAGCCTGTTCCCCCTTTTCTGCCTGCTGCCTCCTTTGGGCCGGCTCAGGAGGTGGACGCGAACTATGACTGTGCACTGCTGCGCAATACCCAGAGAACGCCGTTCACGAAACTGCGGTTGACTCTGGCAGTCACCCCCCACGTGCCCTGGGCGACCAGGCAGGAAGCCCTCTATCCACTGCCACTGGGATGTGCTGAGTTCGTACAGACCCTTCCCGTTACCTCCACCACACGGCTGTTTCAGCGTTACACCCCACCATCTTGACCCAAGTAGATTCCCTGTGTTCCTCGCACCAACTTTCATGAATTGTTGATGTGGTCTAGGGCGAGCGTGTCTCACTGCCCGGTCTGGAAGTGGGCACCGTCAGGCGCGATGGGGGATCCGTACTGACCCGTCGCTGCAAGCCCGGGACTTCGCCTCCCCCTCTGGGGGCTTTTCTGCTGCCGGCCGGTGAATCGCATTTCTGTCTGCCCACGGAAATTGCACGGAAATTGATACATTATCGCCTGTGAATATTACGTGAATATAACATAACGCCCGTATAATAGAGGGCCGTTTACCGAGAATGAGTGGAACTGGGTAGGTTTGCAATTGGCTTTGTTGCCAAGTTCCCAAGCGGCACGAGACGTTTGATCGCCGGAATTCCGTGGCGCTGAGGACAATACCTTTCTGGGATGTGCAGCGATGTGTGTGGAACTGCAGTTGGTCCATTGCCTAGTATCAACATCTTTTAAGACATTGTGATGAGTAAATTGGATGCCCGGCACCCCGCTTCTCTAGGAGCGGGGCGATTTTGTGTGCAATTCAGGCTACAGAGGTACGGACCAAGTGGTCAATGCCCCTGCACCCTCAAATCAGCATACCTCTCAATGGGGATTTGACTTACGGCAATGGCGAGTGAAACGTGCGAGTGTAGGCGGGGCCTCCCATGAAACGATTCATGGGAGCCCCATATCACTCGTTTCCTCTTTTGATTGCTCTGGCAATGGGCTTGGCTTTAGGCATTCTCTTTTCCGCATCCGGACTGATCCACGCCCAGACGGACAGCACATCCACAATTACCATTACCGCTGACCAGACCAGTGTCTACGAAGGTGCTCCTGCCACCTTCACACTCAGCCGGATCGGTGGGAACCTGAACCGGGAACTCCCCGTACAGGTAAAGACGTGGGAGCCGGCATTCGACCACGCACAGGGCAACCTGACCGACCTTGTGCATGAAGTCATATTCCCGCGGGCGGCCGCGACAGTCAGCCTGAAAGTGAACGCCTGGACTGACCTGCATGCCGAGTCAACGGCCCAGACGCTGAATGCGCAGATCCAGGCGGCGGCCAACGCCGAATACACCCTGGGCAGCCCCGACACCGCCACCACCGTCGTCACTGACGTCAACGGAGACCTGCCTGACGTCGCCACAGTTACGATCGACACGACGCAGGATAATCCGAGAGAAGGTTCAGCTAACAACGTCATCTTCCGGTTCAACAGAAGCGGGGGAGACACGACCCAAGCTCTAACCATCGACATCCGCGTGGAGGACCCCGACGGGGCGCTCCGAGGAGACCACTGGGATACGCCTCCAGATATCCCGACCCAGGTCGAGTTCGCTGCGAACGAGACCACCAAGAACCTGCGTATTCCCCTACCGGACGATCAGCGGGACCTTACCGACCCGAAGGTGAAGGCCGTCTTGCTGCCCTCCAGTGATGTTATTGGCGGGGAATATGGGTCGAACACCATGGAGGAAATCACGGTTGGCGACAACGATACGGCCCAGGAGCTGGAGCTGAACTTTGGCAAGGACGGCACCAACGACGCCGACGTTGACGAGGGCGACACGCTCAAGTTCGTGGTCAAGCGCCTGCAGCAGGACGCCCGCAACGGTACAAAGGCGACCTTCACCGTTCGGGTGGAGAGCGACCGCGCCGGGACCGACCATGTTCTGGAAGGCTGGGACTCTCTCCCCGGCCACAGTGGGGTTTACAAGGACTTTTCCCTGGAGATTACCGGCTCCGACACGGAGGTGGAGCGGACCATAGATGTGCCGGAAAACGGCATGGAGGAGGACGACTGGACCTATACGGCGTCGATCAGGGCGCTCGTGGACCACGAAGGGAACGAGCTCAGTGACGACCAGGAGGCACAGTACTGGACGGTGAAGTCCGGGTTCCGGGAGACGGAGGTCGACGCCACGGACACCGGCGACAGCACCGGCACGGTGACCCTGGCGGCCGACCAATCGAGTGTCTACGAAGGGCAGGAGGCCACGTTCACCCTCACTCGCACCGGAGGGCCGGTGGGGGAACCTGTGACAGTCCAGTTGGAATCATCGGAGCTCAACCGCTCATTTGTCCTGATGCCCTCCGAAGATGACCCGAGCAGCCAGACGCACCAGGTGACCATGGAGCCGTGGCAGACCACCGCCACCCTTGGTGTAATCGCCTACGTGGACACCGACGACGAGCCCGGCGGCGACCCTCTCCGGGTCAGGATCACAGGCGTTGGGACCGGCTACTCTCAGGGCAGTCCCAATGTGCAAACGGTCGAGGTAAACGACCCGCCGAGCGGGGCCGCCGTAATCACCCTATCCGCATCCACGACGACTGTTGCCGAGGGGAGCGCGGCCAGCTTCACCCTGACTCGGACCGGCGGCGACACCACGGCCGAATTGACCGTGGACATCCACGTGGACGACCCGTCGGAGTTTCTCAGGGGCAACCATTTTGATGAGGCCCCCGAAATTCCCTCCCAGGTGACCTTCGCCGCTGATTCCACGAGCGCGACCGTCACCCTGACCGCTGTGGACGACCAGCGAGATGTGCCCGACGGAAGCTTCTCCTTCTCCGTCGTGCCCTCCAGCGGCTATCACCTGGGCAACACCGGCCTCTCGACGTCGGCCACCGTCGCGGTGACCGACAACGACGACGCTCAGCAGCTGCGGCTCTGGTGGGGCTATCTCGATTCCCTGGATCCAGAGTGGGAGCCGGGTGAGTCTTATTGCGAAGGCCCTTACCAAACGTGCGTACCTGGCCCTGCCGAGGGGACCTTCTATTACGATGATAACCGCCAATTCAGGTTCAACAACGAGCTTGAGGAGCCTTGGCCAGCCCATTTCATGGTCAGGCGACGGGCCGGGGACGTGGGCAAGACCGTAACGTTTGTGGTCCGCGTGGAGCACAACCGGGGCTGGGAAAGCCCGCGCCACGCTGACTGGCCGACAGACCCCGCCACCGGGAATCGTTACAAGGAGTTCCCCCTGACACTGACCGGGGACCAGAGGCAGGTGGTGGGACGTATAGAACTGCTCGACAACGGGCGTCCCGACCCTGACTCTTGGGAATACACGGCGGAGATCAAGAGGGTGGAAGACGTTTCCGAGGGTACGGTCCTGACCGCAGAGCAACAAGCCCAGTACTGGACGGTGAGGGGGCCACGGAGGAACACGATCAACCCCGATGAGCGGGGATGGCCCTTCCTGAGTCTAAAGCGGCCGACTCCGAACCCGGTTGCCGAGGGCGGACAGGTGACATTTGTGGTTGAGCGGAGCACGGGCACCGTGGAGCCGCTCGAAGTGGAGGGGCGGACCTGGGAGCCGAACCGGATCCAACCGGACGGCACCAATCCCAGCGAACAGGTCCACACGATTACGTTCCCGGCTATCCCCATCACCGACAGCTTCGTCGAAAATCTGGCCCAGACCCAATCGTTCACAGTCACCGCCATGGACGATACCCATTATGAGACCTCGGATGTCTTGAAGGCCCAACTGGTGACCATTTTCAGAAGGGCCCTTCAGCCGATGGAGAGGCGTCAGGTAAACATCACGGACGATGACTTACCTGCCATCAGTCTGACTTCCAACGAGACGAGCATCACTGAGGGAGAGGAGCTTACCTTCACCCTGACCCGGAGCAACAACACCACGGGAGATCTGACCGTGGGAGTTGCCGTCGAAGATCCGGGTGGGTTTCTCCAGGGCAACTATCCCTCTGAGGCCGTGGAGGTCCCTTCCAGCGTGACCTTCGCGCCAGGCGATGTCAGCAAGGTGATCACCCTCACGCCGCCGGACGACTACAGGGACATTCCGGACAGCACAATCACCTTCACGGTGACGGAGGGCCCGGACTTTGAGGTCCTGGGCGACAAGGCATTGACCGTACAGGTCGAGGACAACGACACCGCGCCCCAGGTCCAGATCAGCTTCACGGATGAGAACGGTCAGGCGGTGCAGTCCGTGGAGGAGGGGAATGCCCTGCGCCTCCTGATCACCCGCGTGGGTGAAACCACCAATCCACTGGAGATCCCGTTGGAGGCCGGCCCTGCGGGCAGTGAGACCTCCACCGTGGTTGGCATGGACGAGGGACAGTCCCAGCTATACCTGCAATACGACTCGGTAGACGATGACTACCGGGAGCCGGACAGGGTCTATCGGGCGGAACTGCACCCCATATCGGACGAGCTGTGGACCGCAGCAACCACGGGGGGCATAGAGGCAACAATCACGGAAAATGACCCCTACACCGTCAGCGTCGAGACTTTCGTTACCCGTGTAAACGAGGGGCAGCGGATCTACTACCGCGTCTCTCACAACGGGCACACGGGGGCTGATCTTCACGTAAAGGTGGAGCATACGGAAGTGGGAAACGCCGTCACTGACGGCAACCTCGGAGAATGGACCCACGTCATTCGATCCGGACGCTCAGGCATAACCCGCGCCTTCCCCACAGATGCCGACGACGGCAGCGACGGAGATGCGGAATTCACGATCACCGTGGTGGCCAGCGATGACTATGCCATCGACCCGGATGCTTCCACAGCCACCATCATCGTAACCGACAAAGACCCGATTCCGGTGATCAGACTCCCCGAGAGCATGGTCACGGTCAGTGAAGACGTCGGCACTGCCCAATACCAGGTCGACCTGGTGAGCATGGTATCGGTGGCCCGCCCGGTCACCGTTGACTACGTAATTGTCGATAGGGGGTCGTCGGGTGACCCTGATGTGGTGGAGGCGAGCGGGACCCTCACCTTCGACCCAGGCAGTACCGAAGCATTCGTCCCCGTGGAGGTGGTCCAGGACAACGTCGCAGAGGCCTTCGGGAATGGTGGCACCTTCGAGATCACCCTCACGAACCCGGTGAACGCACTCTTTGAATTCGGCCTGACGTCACTGATGGGAAGGGGGGCCATCCTGGACGACGAGCCCGTCGTCAGTGTGGAGAGCGCCTCCACCGCTGTCACCGAAGGGGAGGACATCGAAGTCACCATCGCTCGCACCGGGCCCACGACCGAGGAGCTCACCGCCTGGATCGGGGTGGTTGACCTGTCGGACGGTATTACGGTCGACCGCCCTGCGGTCACCTTTGCCGCAGGCAGCGCCACCGCGGAGTACGCAATACCGACCGAGGACGATCGTGAGGATTTGGGCAACTACGAGGTGCGAGTGTCGGTCGTTGCACCAGCTGCCGTTGGGGAGGCCAGCACCTATCACGCCGCCAGCGGCAGCTCAACTGTGATCGTCCGCGACGACGAGCTGCCCAAGATTACCATTGCAGCGACTCAAGGCCGCGGCGACATTGATTCCGGCAGCTATCTTCACGTGCCGGATGTTCCGAGGAACCTTGAAGGGGAGGACTTTAAATTTGTCGTGCTTCGCACAGCGCCGGGAGCCGCTCTCACCATAAATGTGAACGTTTCTGGCGCCGCTGCCTTCGTCACGAGCACGTTTCCCACGAGCGTCACAATTCCCAGCGGCGAGACGTCCGCGATTTTCACGATTTCCACGGAAGACGACGCAACGCCTGAAGACCACGCCACTTTGACCGCGACCGTGGTCGACGGGACCGGCTACGTTCCGGGGGATCCTGAGAGCGCCGCCTGGACGGTCTATGACAACGATGCGACGGTGCCGGAACTCCGAATCAGACCCAACCAGGACCTGGTGGACGAGGGCGACGACGCTGTCTTCACCCTGACCAGGGGCGGCGCAACGACGGACACCCTGGAAGTCATCCTTCGCCTGTACAAGACGCGCCGCGAGGCGGAACAAATTCGTTACCACCAGGATACAGAGGACATCACCGCAACCTTCGCGGTGGGATCGTCCACGGTTGCCATTACGAGGGCCACGGTGGATGACAGTATCAACTATGGCAACGCAACGTACACATTGGTGATCCTCCCGGGCCCCTATTTGTTCCTCGACGCTGACGAGGAAGTCAATCCTGCGAGTCAACACCTGCCCGACAGGGCGTGGGTCTGGGTCCAGGACGACGACCGGCCCACCGTGACCCTCGGGCCGGCTATGGCCGAATACGAACAAGGCGAACCCCTTACGGCCACCATCTCCCGGACGGGTGACACCACAGTCCTGTTGTACGTTGACACCATGCGGGAGATTACCCGCAGATACCCTGCGCCCTTCCAGGACAGGACAACACTCTCCGATTGGAGATTCAGCAGGGTCTTGCCGGGAGACTCCAGTACAACAGTGCAATTCGCACGTTTGAGTAATGTCGAGGCCCTGGGCGCGACCGGCCGTGTCTGGCTGGTGCCGGACAGCTGCCCGGACGGCTCTGAAGACTGCGGTGTGATCGACCTTCCGCACGTCTGTATTGACCATGCCGGGCCTGACCCGGCGGTCTGCGGTTTCCATCCCCAGTACTACCGCGGCAGCCCCTACGAGCAGACCTTCACCGTTTACAGCAAATACATGGGAGTCCGCATTGAGGCGGACCAAACCTCAATTGCCGAGGGGGGCACTGCCACCTTCACACTGCACCGTCACGGGGGCAAGCCTGGCAATCTGGCCAAGACCCTGGAGGTGCAGGTCGCCGTGACCCAGGAGGGCGATTACATTGCAGGCTCCGCGCCCACCACCGTCACGTTTGCCGCGGGCGAGAGTACCGCCACGCTCAGCGTTTCGACCGCGGACGACGAGGTGGACGAGATGGACGGGGCCATAACCGCGACCCTGCTTCAACCCTACGGATGCGCCGATGACCAGCACTGCTATGCCATCGGCCAGTACACGGGAACTCCGTGGGCAGTCGTGGAGGCCACCACTGCGGTCACGGACAACGATTACATTCCCCCCAATGTGAGCATTGCCGACGCCAGCGGCAGGGAGAATGACGGCACCATCGAATTCACCGTCTCCCTGGACGCACCCAACAATCAGGAGGTCTCCAGCGTCGACTGGGCCACGGAGCAGGACTCAACGGATGCCGCAGCGACCTCAGGCACCGATTTCACCGCCGCCAGCGGGACCGTGAACTTTGCCATCGGCGAGACCGAGAAGGTAATCACGGTGGCGTTGACCGACGATGAGATGGACGAAGACCACGAGACTTTCAACGTCACGTTGAGCAACCCGGAAAACGCCACCATCGTCGACGGGACCGCAACCGGGACCATCATCGATAACGAATTAGCAATAGCGGTAGTATGGGTTCCCACCCCGGGGTCGGTGGTAGAGGGCGAGGACGTCGTTTTCCGGGCGAAGCGGATTCCGCCCCGGGAAGCGGGTGCTACGGAGAGCGCCGACGACCCCTGTTACGACGCCACCACCTGTTTCGACTATGATGGCGAGGCGCCCAACACGGCCCTGACGGTCAAGGTGAGAGCCACGCAGGAAGGAGATGTGATCTCCGGCACGGCCCCGGCTACGCTCACCTTCCAGCCCGGCTCCAGCTTCGCAGAGCTCACGATTTCCACGGTCGATGATGAGACCATCGAGGCCACGGGAATCGTAACGGCCGAGTTACTGAACGGCCCAGGATATTCCCCGCTGCACGCGGCGCAGGGTGAGGCCGCTGCAGACCTCTTCCCCAAGCAGAGTGTGACAGTCCATGACAACGACCTGACTTTTTCCATCGACGACGTTGAGGGCAGCGAAACCCTGGGCAACCTGGACTTCACCGTCAGCCTCAACGCCGCGGCGCCGGAGGAGGTCTCGGTCGATGTGACCACGGTGGACGGGGAGGCCACGTCCCACGCCAACGTGACCAGCACGAGCCTGGGCAAGGACTACGAGGCCAAGACCGAGACCATAACCTTTGCGACCGGCGAGCGGACCAAGACCTTTGCGGTGACCCTGACCGACGACACCGTATTCGAGGACCAGGAGAGTTTCGAAGTCCGGCTCAGCAATCAGCCAGCGCACTCAATCCTGGCGGACAGCACGGGCGTTGGCACGATCCTGGACAATGAAGAGGAGATGGTTGCCAGGGTCACCCGCAGCTACGACACCGTACAGGAAAATCACGGCCGCCCCGTGAGGTTCATGGTGCAACTCTCCCACGCCACCACAACCAATCATGAGCGGGATGTGGTCGTGGCCTGGCAAACGGCCGACGGGACCGCCACGGCGGGCGAGGACTACATGGCTGCAATCGGCACGGTCAGGCTCGGGCCGGGAGCCCTCACGGGCAGGCTGCGCGTGGACCTGATCGACGACACGCTCTTCGAGCCGGAGCTGGAGACCTTTACGGTAGAGATCGACGAGCAGGGCACCAGCCTGGCGGCAGTGTCGTCAACCGGCAGCTCCTTCGAGGCAAGTATCCGGGACGATGAGACCCTGGCCGTGTCCATTGTTGCCAACAACGAGAATGTGGTCGCGGGCGACGACGCCACCTTCACCGTGCTGCTGAAGGGCGGCTCAACAGTTTCAGACCTGATGGTTTTATTCGAGACCGGGGGAGACGCCACCGGCGGCGAGGATTATTCCATTCCCATCGGCCAGATCAGCTTCCCAGGTGGTGAGGCCAATCCTGAGCGGGGAGTCCTGATTATCCCTGCCGGCGAGAAATTCGGAACAATCACCTTCCCGATTCTCGTGGACGGCGAAAATGAGGAGGCAGGGTACGGCAACGACGAGAAACTCACGGTGGGGATCTTTGCCCCGTCAATGCAGGGCAGGACCGCCCTTGGACAAGGCAGGCAGGGCAGGTATCTCTCTATTGACGAGGAGGCTTCTCAAGCGGAGACCACCATCCTGGACCTCGAGACCTTGGCGGTTTCCATCGAGGGAACCCCCACGGTAACCGAGGGCGAGTCAGCAACCTTCACCGCGACTCTGTCGATAGCCGCCGCCGAACCCGTACTGGTTTCCTGGACAACTGGCGGGGCGGGTTATGATCTGGAGGCGGACGAGACAGCGGAGCCGGGCGCCGACTACGCGGTGGCCACCGGCTCGGTCTCCATTCCCGCCGGGCAACTCTCCGGCACCTTCACGGTCCAGACTACGGACGACACACTGGTGGAGGGGAACGAGTCGTTCCGAGTATTCATTGACGAGGCCACCAAGGACTCCGGGCTCCTGCCTGAATTCCTGCCGCTGGGGGTGACCTGGACCAGAGGGACCATCACCGACAACGACGATGCACCCACCGGGCTCACGCTGACGGCGGCTCCGGCCGAGGTGGATGAGGATGGTGGACCGGTCCGGATTTCCGCCACGGTTGGCCTGGATGGGACCACGCAGTTCACGACCGACACTCCGGTTACCATCGAGTTCATCGACCGGCCCGGGGTGCTTGGGAATGCGACTCTGGGCACGGACTACCGCTCCTTGCCGGTTGAGGCGGTGATCCGTGCGCGGCAATCCAGCGTCACCGCCAGCATCACCATCAGGCCAATCGATGACAACCTGTCGGAGGGATCAGAGCTTGCTCGATTGACCGCGGCGTCGCGGGCGGTCTCCGGGGATGCAGGGCTGGACATCACCATCCAGGACGACGAGAGCAACCAGTTCGAAGTCGCCCTCACCGTATCTCCCGAAAACATCGACGAGGGCGCGTCCAACGCCAGCCTTGAGATTACCGCCACGTTGTCCGGAATCTCGGCTCGCACAGTGGACACTGTCGCCACCCTGTCGTCCACGGACGGGACCGCCGTAGCCGGAACGGACTACGTGGCCGTCACCGGCACCGTAACAATACCTGCGGGAGAGATGAGCAGCACCGCTTCCATTCCGCTTGCCGTGGTGGACGACACCCTGGATGAGGACGCAGAGACCTTTGAGATTAACGGGTCCATCCCGGACGGAATCAAGGTGGTGCGTCCCCTTGTGATTACCATCCAGGACGACGACTCTCCCCCCTCGAGCATTGGTCTCTCGGCGACTGGCCCGGCGATCACAGAGGGAGGGAGTGCGGTTGACCTTACGGTGCGGGCCACTCTGCTGGGCGGCGGGACCAGGGATGCCGATACCACCGTGGAGCTGGACCTGTCCGACCAATCGGCCACGATGCCGGATGACTACACTGCGTCGTGGGACACAACCACCCTGACCATTCCGGCGGGTGAGTTCTCCGCAGAGACCACCCTGACGGTGACCCCTGTCCAGGACACCTTCCATGAGGGAGATGAAACACTCCTTGTAACGGGTCAGAACTCCACCCCGGGCCTCACGGTGAACGCCCTGCGGCTCGTCATCGAGGACGACGACCCAGCCCCAAGCGTCATCAGGCTTTCCGTCGACCCCGGTTCCATCGACGAAGGGGCCAGCTCGGTGTTGGGGACGGTCACGGCCACACTGGAGGGCGCCAGCACCCTTCTACATGATGTCGAAGTCAGAGTGACGGTGACCAGTTCCGACGCCAACACCCGCTCCTCCGGAAGCCTGCTGGGCGCGCTGGTGATTCCAGCCGGTATGGCTCAGGGCGATGCGACGATCTTCCTGAATAACCTGGACGACGAACTGGACGACCCGAACGAGACCCTTACGCTGCAGGGCGCCGCCAGCGCACCGGGCATCACGGTTATACCGGCTGAGCTGATCGTCAACAACGACGACAGCGCCGGCTTCTCCGTTTCGCCCGACACCCTGGTGGTGCAGGAGGGCAGGCGGCTCCACTACACGGTCAAGCCGAATTCGCAGCCCTCAGATGACGTAACGGTCACCATAGAGGTGCCCGCAGGAGCGGGTTTCACGGTCAGTCCCGGCACACTGGAATTCACTTCACTGAGCTACGGCGCCAGGTATGTGTATGTATCGGGCGTTGAGGACGATGACGCCGCCGATGAAGGACCCGCGACCATCACTCACAGCGTGAGCAGTACGGACACGAAATACAACGGGGCTGCAGTAGAAGGTGTATCCGTCACGGTAAGGGATGATGAGACACCCGGGGTGTCGATCGACCCTACGGCGCTGGAACTGGAGGAAGGGGCCTCGGCGACCTACACGGTGGTTCTCGGCGCCCAGCCTGCCGGGGACGTGACCGTGACCATCTCGGGCCACGCCGATACCGACGCGTCTCTGGACAAGACCACGCTGACCTTCACCGACCAGGACTGGAACACCGAGCAGACGGTGACCGTTACGGCGGAACACGACGGCGACACCGACGACGAGGAAGACGTCATCCTGATGCACGTTGTGGCCAGCACGGAAGACTCCAACTACGACGGGATAACCGCCGGCAGCGTGACCGTGTCCATCACCGACGACGACATGGCCGGGGCAACGATCTCGAAGACGGCGCTGGACCTGGAGGAAGGGACTTCGGACACCTACACAGTGGTGCTGCGCTCTCAACCCGCTGGCGAAGTGACTGTAACCATCGGCGGCAATGCCGATACCGACGTGTCGCTGGACAAGACGACGCTGACCTTCACCGACCAGGACTGGAACACCGAGCAGACGGTGACCGTTACTGCTGAGCACGACGGCGACGATCAGGACGAGACTGACGTCGTCATCACGCACACTGTAGCCAGCACGGACGACACCGACTACGACGGTATAACCGCCGACAGCGTGACCGTGTCGGTGATCGACGACGACAAACCTAGAGTGATCATCAGGCCAACCTCCGTCATCGTTCCGGAGGGATACGCCACCGGGTACACCGTTGCGCTGAATACCCTGCCAGAGGGAGAGGTGACCATCACGGTCAACGACCCCACTGACAACACCGACGTGACCGCTGACCCGGCCAGCCTCACCTTTACAACGTCCGACTGGCACACGGCCCAGCTCGTCACAGTGAACGCGACAGCAGACACCGATTCCGTCGAGGACAGCGCCACCATCACTCACGCGGTGAGCGGCTACGGGTCCGTAACGGCGGAGGACGTGGCGGTGACCGTAACGGAAGAGTCTCTGATTGACGTCTCGGTGAGCTTCGAGAAGGAGACCTATGACGTGGCTGAGGGTGCGGACGTAGTCATCAAGGTCATTCTGGACCAGGACCCGGAGCGCACTCTGACCATTCCCCTTACCACAACCGAGGAGGGCGGGGCCACGAGCGCCGACCATTCCGGTATCCCGTCCTATCTGATATTCAGCCCCGGTGAGACGGAGGCGGAGTTCACCTTTACGGCCGTGGATGACAGCGATGATGACGATGACGAGACGGTGAAGATAGGCTTCGGCACGCTGCCGTCCGGTGCGACCGCGGGAACGCCCAACGAAACGACAGTGAGCATCACCGACGACGAGCTTACCCAGGTAGTCGTAAAATTCCACAAGGCCTCCTATACAGTCGAGGAGGGAGGACGTCTCCTCGATGTTGGAATCGAGATAGACAAGGACGCCGGGAGAAATCTGTATATCCCTTACGTGTTTACCCATCAGGGCGGTGCGTCCGCCGAGGATTACGAATACGCACTCTTTGGTGCTCCGATATCGGCGGGGTTCACTCGGGCATTCAGCAACTTCGTAGCAAGCCAGGACAGTATCGACGACGACGGCGAAAGCATCAAGCTGACTTTCGGGACCCTGCCGGAAGGAGTTACCGCCGGCACCCCCAGTGAGGCGGTCATAACCATCGTGGACGATGACACCGCGGGCGTCACGGTGGAACCCACCAGCCTGGGAGTCGACGAGGACGGAAGCGGCGTGTACACGGTTGTGCTCGACTCCGAGCCTGTTTCGAACGTCACCGTGACCATCAATGACCCCACAGACAATACGGACGCTACGGCCGAACCAGCCAGCCTCACATTCACACCGGATACCTGGGATACCGGGCAGACCGTAACGGTATCGGCAGCCGATGACAGCGACAATGTCAGCGAGACCGCCACCGTGACTCACGCGGCGACCTCCGCCGATCCCCTCTACGAGGGAATCGACATTGACGACGTGACTGTGTCGATCACCGACAACGACGCGCCGTCGGTGACTGTGACCTTCGGTTCCGCCAGCTACAGCGTGGAAGAGAGCGACGACACCGAGACCGCCGACACCAAGGAGAACGAGGTCGCGGTCACGGTCGCCCTCTCGGCCGATCCGGAGCAGACGGTGACCATCCCGATCACCAAGACCGAGCAGGGCGGGGCGTCCAGCGCCGACTACTCGGGGGTGCCGGCCAGCGTGGTATTCAACGCCGGGGATACCTCCAAGACGTTCACGTTCACGGCGACGGCGGACACCGAGGACGACGACGGAGAGTCGGTGGATCTGGGGTTCGGGACGCTGCCGACGGGAGTCAGCGCCGGGACGCCCGACGAGGCGACGGTGTCGATCAACGACGACGACGTGCCCAGCGTGTCCGTGAGCTTCGGTGCGACCACCTACAGCGTGGAGGAGAGCGACGACACGGCGACCACCGAGACCACGGAGGACGAGGTGGTCGTCACGGTCGCCCTGAGCGCCGACCCAGAGCGGACGGTGGCCATCCCGCTGACCACGGAGACCCTGGGCGGTGCGTCCAGCGACGACTACACGGGCGTACCGGCCAGTATCTCCTTTGCCAGCGGCGAGACGTCCAAGACATTCACCTTCGCGGCGACGGCGGACAGCTTGGACGACGACGGGGAGAGTGTGAAGCTGACCTTCGGCACGCTGCCCAGCGGCGTGACTGCGGGTACGCCCGACGAGGCGACGGTGTCGATCAACGACGACGACGACCCCTCTGTATCGGTCAGCTTCGGCTCGGCGACTTACAGCGTGGAGGAGAGCGACGACGCGGCCACCCCCGACGTTATCGAGAACGAGGTCACGGTCACGGTGACCCTCTCCGCGGACCCAGAGCGGACGGTGGCCATCCCGATCACCAGGGCCGACCAGGGCGGAGCGACCAGCGCCGACTACTCGGGGGTGCCGGCCAGCGTTGAGATCGGCAGCGGTGAGACGTCGGCGACGTTCACGTTCACGGCGTCGGCGGACACGGTGGACGACGACGGGGAGTCGGTGGACCTGGGGTTCGGGACGCTGCCGACGGGAGTCACGGCGGGTACGCCGGACGAGTCGACGGTGTCGATCAATGATGACGACAAGCCCACGGCGGTGACGGTGAGTTTCGGCGCGGCGGCGTACACGGCGGCGGAGGGGGGCAGCGCGGCGGTGGTGGTGAACCTTTCGGATGACCCGGAGCAGACGGTGACGATCCCGATCGCCACAACCGAGCAGGGCGGTGCCACCAGCGACGACTACGGCGGCGTGCCGGCCAGCGTGGCGTTCAACGCTGGGGAGACGTCAAAGACGATCACGTTCACGGCTACGGACGACGAGGAGGACGACGACGGGGAGAGTGTGATGCTGGGGTTCGGGACGCTGCCGACCACGCCCCTGAGCGTGACTGCGGGTACGCACAGTGAGACGACCGTCTCCATCACGGACGACGACGTGCCGACGGTGACCGTGGCTTTCGGCTCTGCCACCTATAGCGTGGAGGAGAGCGACGACGCGAGCACGACGCCGGCCAAGGAGAACGAGGTCGTGGTCACGGTGACCCTGAGCGCCGACCCCGAGCGCACGGTGACCATCCCGCTGACCACGACGAACCAGGACGGGGCCAGCAGCGACGACTACAGCGGGGTCCCGGCCAGCGTGGAGATCGGCAGTGGTGAGACCTCGGCGACGTTCACGTTCACGGCAGCGGCGGACACGGTGGACGACGACGGGGAGTCGGTGGACCTGGGGTTCGGGACCCTGCCCTCGAGAGTGACGGCGGGGACGCCGGACGAGGCGACGGTGACCATCAACGACGACGACCGGCCGACTTCGGTAAAGGTGAGTTTCGGGGCTGCGGCGTACACGGCGGCGGAGGGAGGCAGCGCGGCGGTCGTGGTGACCCTCTCCGACGATCCGGAGCAGACGGTGACCATCCCGATCACCACGGAGAACCTGGGCGGAGCGTCCAACGACGACTACTCGGGCGTTCCGGCCAGCGTGGTGTTCAACGCTGGTGAGACGTCCAAGACGATCACGTTCGCGGCCACGGATGACGAGGAGGACGACGACGGGGAGTCGGTGAGGCTGGGGTTCGGGACGCTGCCGAGCACGCCCCTGAGCGTGACTGCGGGTGCGCCCGACGAGGCGACGGTAACGATCACCGACGACGACGACCCCTCTGTATCGGTCAGCTTCGGCTCCGCCACCTACAGCGTGGAGGAGAGCGACGACGCGAGCACGACAACAATTACCGAGAACGAGGTCGTGGTCACGGTGTCCCTCTCGGCCGACCCCGAGCGCACGGTGACCATCCCGATTACCACGACGGACCAGGGCGGAGCGACCAGCGACGACTACTCGGGAGTGCCGGCCAACGTGGAGATCAGCAGCGGTGAGACCTCGGCGACGTTCACGTTCGCGGCGACGGCGGACAGCGTGGACGACGACGGGGAGTCAGTGGACCTGGGGTTCGGGACGCTGCCCACGGGGGTCACGGCGGGGACGCCGGACGAGGCGACGGTGTCGATCAACGACGACGACATGCCCACGGCGGTGTCCGTCAGCTTCGATCAGGATGCGTACACGGCGGCGGAGGGAGGCAGTGCGGCGGTCGTAGTGAACCTTTCGGATGACCCGGAGCAGACGGTGACGATCCCGCTGACCAAGACCGAGCAGGGCGGAGCGTCCAGCGACGACTACGCCGGGGTCCCAGCCAGCGTGGTGTTCGACGCTGGGGAGACGTCGAAGACGATCACGTTCACGGCTACGGACGACGAGGGGGACGACGACGGGGAGTCGGTGAAGCTGGGGTTCGGGACCTTGCCGAGCACCCCGCTGAGCGTGACTGCGGGTAGTCCCAGTGAGACGACCGTCTCCATCACGGACGACGACGTGCCGACGGTGGCAGTGAGTTTCGGGAGCGCCACCTACAGCGTGGAGGAGAGCGACGACGCGAGCACGACGCCGGCCAAGGAGAACGAGGTCACCGTGACGGTGTCTCTCTCTGCGGACCCGGAGCGGACGGTGGCCATCCCGATCACCAGGGCCGAGCAGGGCGGGGCGACCAGCGACGACTACTCGGGGGTGCCTGCCAATGTGGTGTTCGACGCCGGAGAGACCTCAAAGACGTTCACGTTCACGGCGTCGGCGGACACGGTGGACGACGACGGGGAGTCTGTGGACCTGGGGTTCGGGACGCTGCCGACGGGAGTCACGGCGGGTACGCCCAACGAGGCGACAGTATCGATCAACGACGACGACAAGCCTTCTTCCGTTGCGGTGAGTTTCGGGGCTGCGGCGTACACGGCGGCCGAGGGAGTCAGTGCGGCGGTCGTAGTGAACCTTTCGGATGACCCGGAGCAGACGGTGACCATCCCGATCACCACGGCCGAGCAGGGCGGAGCGTCCGGCGACGACTACGGCGGCGTGCCGGCCAGGGTGGTGTTCAACGCTGGGGAGACGTCAAAGACGATCACGTTCACGGCTACGGACGACGAGGAGGACGACGACGGGGAGTCGGTGAGGCTGGGGTTCGGGACCCTGCCGAGCACCCCGCTGAGCGTGACTGCGGGTACGCCCAGTGAGACTACCATCTCCATCACAGACGACGACGTGCCGACGGTGGCAGTGAGTTTCGGGAGCGCCACCTACAGCGTGGAGGAGAGCGACGACGCGAGCACGACGGAGACCGAGGAGAACGAGGTCACCGTGACGGTGGCTCTCTCTGCGAACCCGGAGCGGACGGTGAGCATCCCGATTACCACGACGGACCAGGGCGGGGCGACGTCTGCCGACTACGAGGGAGTGCCGGCCAGCGTGGAGATCGGCAGCGGTGAGACCTCGGCGACGTTCACGTTCACGGCTTCGGTGGACACGGCGGACGACGACGGGGAGTCGGTGGACCTGGGATTCGGGACGCTGCCTACGGGAGTCAGCGCCGGGACGCCGGACGAGGCGACGGTATCGATCAACGACGACGACAAGCCTGCGTCGGTGTCCGTCAGCTTCGATCAGGATGCGTACACGGCGGCCGAGGGAGGCAGCGCGCCGGTGGTGGTGAACCTTTCGGAGGACCCGGAGCAGACGGTGACCATCCCGATCACCAAGACCGAGCAGGGCGGGGCGTCCAGCGACGACTACGCCGGGGTCCCAGTCAGCGTGGTGTTCAACGCTGGGGAGACGTCAAAGACGATCACGTTCGCGGCCACGGACGACGACGAGGACGACGATGGGGAGTCGGTGAAGCTGGGGTTCGGGACGCTGCCGACGACGCCCCTGACCGTGACTGCGGGTACGCCGTCGGAGACGACGGTGGCCATCGCGGACGACGACGTGCCATCGGTGACCGTGGCCTTCGGCTCGGCGACCTACAGCGTGGAGGAGAGCGACGACGGGAGCACGACGGAGACCAAGGAGAACGAGGTCGTGGTCACGGTGACCCTCTCGGCCGACCCGGAGCGGACGGTGACCATCCCGATCACCACGACTAACCAGGGCGGAGCTACCATCGTCGACTACGAGGGAGTGCCGGCCAGCGTGGAGATCAGGAGCGGGTCGACCTCGGCGACGTTCACGTTCGCGGCGACGGCGGACACGGCGGACGACGACGGGGAGTCTGTGGACCTGGGGTTCGGGACGCTGCCGACGGGAGTCACGGCGGGTACGCCGGACGAGTCGACAGTATCGATCAACGACGACGACAAGCCCGCGTCTGTTGCGGTGAGTTTCGGGGCTGCGGCGTACACGGCTGCGGAGGGAAGCAGTGCGGCGGTCGTGGTGACCCTCTCGGACGACCCGGAGCAGACGGTGGCCATCCCGATCACGACGACCGGGCAGGGCGGGGCGTCCAGTACCGACTACTCGGGGGTGCCGGCCAGCGTGGTGTTCAACGCTGGGGAGACGTCAAAGACGATCACGTTCACGGCCACGGACGACGACGAGGACGAGGACGACGACGGGGAGAGTGTGAAGCTGTCCTTCGGGACCCTGCCCACCACACCCCTGACCGTGACTACGGGCACGCCGTCGGAGACGACGGTAACGATCACGGACGACGACGAACCTTCCGATCGCCTGAGACCGCCGTTTACCAGCCCAAAGCGCATCGATACATTCGACCCGGACGTCTTCGACTACATGGTGGGCGTGGATTTCACTGTGACTCAGTTTTCCATCCCGCTCACCTCATTCAGAGAGGACGACACGATCACATTTAATGGGACCGAGGTCGCCAACGGCAGCACCCAAATTGTAGACCTGTCCGTCGGACTCAATACCTATGTGATAGTGGTTAGCTCCTCCGGCAGCGAAGACCCCGCCACCTACACGGTGTACATCGGGAGGGGGACGACCGATTATGGTGGCTGGAAGGCCGGGGACGACCTGGACGGCCTGCGCTTCGCCGGAAACACCAACCCCACCGGGGTCTGGTCCGGCGATACCACCATGTGGATCGCCGACTCGGTCGAGGCGAAGCTGTTCGCCTACGTCTTGGCCGACGGCTCCCGGGATTCAGTCAAGGACATCTCGCTGCACGACGACAACAGCAATCCTGCTGGCATTTGGTCGGATGAGACCACCATCTGGGTAGCCGATGACAGCGACGACAAGCTGTATGCCTACACCCTGGCCGATGGGTCGCGAGACACGAGCAAAGAATTCGCTCTCAGCAGCGCCAATACCGACGCGTGGGGCCTCTGGTCCGACGGGACCACCCTGTGGGTCGCCGATGACAGCGACGACAAGCTGTACGCGTACACCCTGGCCGATGGGTCGCCGGAGTCAACCAAGGACTTCGGCCTGGCCAGCGATAACGGTTCGCCCCGTGGCATCTGGTCGAACGGCACGACCATGTGGATCGCCGACGCAGATGACAGCAAGCTCTATGCGTATGATCTCTCGGGCAACCGGGTTGAGGCCTACGACATTGACCTGCATTCATCTCACTCGGGCGCTGCCGGGATATGGGGAGACGATGACACCGTATGGGTGGTCAGCAGCGTCTCCGCCGACGGCTCGCCCTTCGACCGGGTCTACACCTACAACAAACTCCCCGTGACCGTGGGCTTCGAGCAGGCCGCCTACAGCGTCGCCGAGGGGAGCAGTGTTGATGTCAAGGTTACCCTGAGCGCCGACCCTAAACGGACGGTCACGGTCCCGTTAACCCGAATCCACCGAAGAGATGAGGGTGGAGGTGGGTTGAGATGATAAGAAAGTGCTCCTTTCCTTCTGGGATAATGGTTTTTGTGACAGAAAACCGGCCCAAGAGAGGAGCACCCAATAGATGCTACCACGCAACCACCTCCGCCGCATCCGAATCGCCTTCGACGACCACCGCTTGGTCAACAATGCCGGGCTGATTCTTCCCGCCACCCTGGCCCAGCACTTGGGTCTGCCCCAACTGGTGGACCGGCACCTGGACCTGGGCCGGGCCCCAGGCCGAGCCAACGTGGGGGACAAGATCATGACGTTGGTGGCGTCGGCTCTGGCTGGGGGCGACTGCATCGACGACGCCGACGCGATGCGCACCGGCAGGACCGCTGCGGTGCTGGGCTGTACCGTGAAGGCGCCGTCCACCCTGGGCACCTTCCTGCGCAGCTTCCGGTGGGGACACGTGCGCCAACTGGATCGGGTGAGCAGAAAACTGCTGGCGCGAGCCTGGGCCGCTGGGGCCGGACCCGGCGACGGGCCGTTGACCATCGACGTGGACTCCACCAACTGCGAGACCTTCGGTCTGGCCAAGGAAGGAGCCCGCCGGCACAACTACGCTGGCCAGCGCGGCTATCACCCCCTGCTGGCCGTGGCCGCCGGCACCGGCGACGTGCTGATGGCCCGTCTCCGCCAGGGCCGGGCCAACACTGCTCGGGGCGCTGCCAACTTCCTGCGGGAGACGGTGAGCCGGGTCCGCGGCGCCGGAGCCAAAGGCCAGCTCACCCTGCGGGCCGACAGCGGCTTCTACAACCACGATGTGGTCGCCGTCTGCCGCAGGACAGGTGTCCGCTTCTCCATCACCATCCGCCAGCACCAGAGCCTGCGCAATCTCATCGATGCCATACCCGAGGAAGACTGGACGCCCATCCCCTATTGGATGGAGGGTGCCGCCGACGTGGCCGAGACAACTTACACCCCCTTCCAGAGTGAACCCGACGCCACTCCGCTGCGCCTCATCGTCCGCCGGGTGAAGCCAACGCCCGGCTCTCAACTGGCCCTCTTCCACACCTATAGCTACCACGGCTTCATCACCGATAGAGAGGGCGACACTATGGAACTGGAGGCCGACCACCGCCGCCACGCCGAGGTGGAGAACGCCATTCGCGACCTGAAGTACGGCGTGGGTCTCAACCATCTCCCCTCGGGCCGCTTCCCCGCCAACGCCGCCTGGCTGGCCGTGCAAGTCATGGCCCACAATCTGGCCCGCTGGACGGCGCGGATTGCCCTAGGCCAGCAGGTGGTCACCACCAAGACCCTGCGCAGTCGCCTCTTCTCCCTGGCTGGGCGGATCACCCGCAAGGCCCGCCGTATAACCCTGCACCTTCCCAAGGGCTGGCCCTGGCAGGACCAGGTGAATAGCGCCCTGCTCAAACTGCGCACCCTGCCGCTCCCTGCTTGACGGCCCAATGGCGCCGGACCCAACTGTAAGCCCCTCAGACTCGCGCCAGCTTGCTACGCGAGGGACGCCTCTTGACACACCACCCGTCAAATCCGGCAAATCTCCGCCCCTGATCCTCTGGGCAACTGCCTTCAAACCACCAATCGGGTACACCAGCCATCCCCCTCTGCGAAAATCACCAGTCCGCCCCATCCTTGGCCCCCAAAGTACCCCTTCTCCTACGCTAACCATTGCCTATCGGTGGATTCGGGGTTAACCAAAGCGGACCAGGGCGGGGCGTCCAGCTCCGATTATTCCGGCGTGCCGGCCAACGTGGTGTTCGACGCCGGGGAGAGTTCCAAGACGATCACGTTCAATGCAGCCGTTGATAATCTCGAGGATAGCGGCGAGAGCGTGAAACTGGGGTTGGGAACCCTGCCTGCGGGCGTGACCGTAGGTGACACGAATGAGGCTGTCGTGAGCATCACGAACGTTGCTGCTCAAAACTCTCTGAGTGTCAGTTTTGCGGATTCTGGATACACCTTGTCCGAGGGTAGCACGACCACGGTCACAGTAACGCTGAGTACAGCGCCGGGGAGTGATGCAGTCATACCTATCACCACGGCAGTGCAAGGGGGAGCTTCCAGTGCCGACTACTCGGGAGTCCCTGCAAGCATCACATTCGGCCCCAGTGATACGCAAAAGACCTTCGTCTTTACCGCCATCCAGGACACGGTGGACGACGACGGTGAGAGTGTGAAACTCGGTTTTGGTTCGCTGCCCACCGGGGTGAGCGCCGGAACACCCGACGAGACGACGGTGTCGATCAACGACGACGACATGCCCACGTCTGTGTCCGTCAGCTACGGTCAGGCGGCGTACACGGCGGCCGAGGGAAGCAGCGCCAACCTAACGGTCGCCCTCTCCGACGACCCGGAGCGGACGGTGACCATCCCGATCACCACTGCGAACCAGGGCGGAGCGTCCAATGCCGACTACTCGGGGGTGCCGGCCAGCGTGGTGTTCAACGCCGGTGAGACCTCCAAGACGATCACGTTCACGGCGACGGCGGACGACGAGGACGACGACGGGGAGAGTGTGAAGCTGGGGTTCGGGACCCTGCCGACCACTCCTCTGAGCGTGACTGCCGGTACGCCCAGTGAGACGACCATCTCCATCACGGACGACGACGTGCCGACGGTGACCGTGTCCTTCGGTGCTGCCACCTACAGCGTGGAGGAGAGCGACGACGCCAGCACGACAACAATTACCGAGAACGAGGTGGTGGTCACGGTGGCCCTGAGCGCGGACCCGGAGCGGACGGTGACCATTCCGCTGACCAGGGCCGAGCAGGACGGGGCATCCTCAGCCGACTACTCGGGGGTGCCGGCCAGCGTGGAGATCAGGAGCGGGTCGACCTCGGCGACGTTCACGTTCACGGCATCGGCGGACACCGTGGACGACGACGGTGAGTCGGTGGACCTGGGGTTCGGGACCCTGCCCACCGGAGTGACTGCCGGGACGCCGGAGGAGGCGACGGTGTCGATCAACGACGACGACAAGCCGACGTCGATGAGTGTCAGCTACGGTCAGGCGGCGTACACGGCGGCCGAGGGAAGCAGCGCCACCGTAACGATCACCCTCTCCGACGACCCAGAGCGGACGGTGACCATCCCGATCACCACGGCGAACGAGGGCGGAGCGTCCAATGCCGACTACTCGGGCGTGCCGGCCAGCGTGGTGTTCAACGCTGGTGAGACCTCCAAGACCATCACCTTCGCGGCGGCATCTGACAGCGCGGACGACGACGGGGAGTCGGTGAAGCTGGGGTTCGGGACCCTGCCGACCACCCCTCTGAACGTGACTGCCGGTACGCCCAGTGAGACAACCATCTCCATCACGGACGACGACGTGCCGACGGTGACCGTGTCCTTCGGTGCTGCCACCTACAGCGTGGAGGAGAGCGACGACACCAGCACGACAACAATTACCGAGAACGAGGTCGTGGTCACGGTGGCCTTGAGCGCCGATCCGGAGCGGACGGTTACCATCCCCATCACGACGAATAACCAGGGCGGAGCGACCAGCGCCGACTACTCGGGCGTACCGGCCAGCGTGGTGTTCGACGCCGGAGAGACCTCCAAGACGTTCACGTTCGCGGCGGCGGCGGACACGGTTGACGACGACGGTGAGTCTGTGGGCCTGGGGTTCGGGACCCTGCCCACCGGAGTGACTGCCGGGACGCCGGAGGAGGCGACGGTGTCGATCAATGACGACGACATGCCGACGTCGATGAGTGTCAGCTTCGATCAGGATGCGTACACGGCGGCCGAGGGAGGCAGCGCGGCGGTCGTGGTGAACCTTTCGGATGACCCGGAGCAGACGGTGACCATCCCGATCACCACGGCCGAGCAGGGCGGAGCGTCCGGCGACGACTACGGCGGTGTTCCGGCCAGCGTGGTGTTCAACGCCGGGGACACATCGAAGACGATCACGTTCACGGCGACGGCGGACGACGAGGACGACGACGGGGAGAGTGTCAAGCTGGGGTTCGGGACCCTGCCGACCACGCCCCTGACCGTGACTGCGGGTACGCCCAACGAGACTACCGTCTCCATCACGGACGACGACGTGCCGACGGTGACTGTGTCCTTCGGAGCTGCCACCTACAGCGTGGAGGAGAGCGACGACACCAGCACGACAACAAATACCGAGAACGAGGTGGTAGTCACGGTGTCCCTGAGCGCCGATCCGGAGCGTACGGTGACCATCCCGCTGACGACGGCGGACCAGGGCGGGGCGACCAGCGCCGACTACTCCGGCGTGCCAGCCAGCGTGGTGTTCGACGCCGAAGAGACCTCCGCGACGTTCACGTTCACGGCATCGGCGGACACCGTGGACGACGACGGTGAGTCGGTGGACCTGGGGTTCGGGACGTTGCCGACGAGAGTCACGGCCGGGACGCCCGACGAGGCGACGGTGTCGATCAACGACGATGACGAGGCAGTAATTCAGCCCCAGACATCGGTGGAGGTATCCTACGGTTCGGTGGGCTACACCATAGGGGAGGGCCAGTCCATCTCCATCAAGGTGGTGCTGGATAACGACCCGGAGCGGACGGTGGCGATCCCCATCAGTACTGCCAACAATACTGGCGCTACGGATGATGACTATTCAGGGGTGCCCGCATCGGTAATCTTCGACTCCGGGGATACTGAGAAGGAATCTGCTTTCATCGCCGTCCAGGACAATGAGGATGAAAGCGACGAGACGGTCACTCTCGGGTTCGGGACTATGCCCAGTGGAGTGAGCGCCGGTGCGACTTCCGAGGCCACGGTGACAATCACGGACTCCATCCACGTGTCCTTCGGGGCCTCCACCTACCAAGCATACGAGGGTGGCGACGGCGCCCTGGTGACCGTCAACTTGGATCCCGCGCCGGTGGCGGAAACGGTTATACCAATCACGGCGACCGGCATGGACGGAGCCACAGACAACGACTGGACCGGAGTGCCGGAATCACTGATTTTCGGCAGCGGCGACACGGAAAAGAGCTTCACAGTCATGGCGTACGATGATACCGAGGAAGACAACGGGGAGTCAGTGGAGCTATCGTTCGGCACCCTGCCTGCGGGAGTCGGCCGGGGCACACCGGACAAATCCACTGTAGAGCTCATGAACTCCGAGGTGGGCGTGGCTCCGGCGTGCGAGGATGCCGTCTGGTGCGCCATGGTCGAGTTTGCGGATGTTTCCGACAACGACTGGGGCAGCATGGCACTGATGCATCACCCCAACCAGGACCCTGGCCCCGACCGGTCTGAAATCTCCGATGACCGCTTTGAGTTCGATGATGAAGAGTTCTTCATATGGGGCGTCCACACTTACCCGGGAGTCTACCCTGACACCCTGGCAGGAGCCCCTGGCCTCGTCCCTGAGCGATCGGTGCTCTCCCTGTCTCTCGGACGGTGGGACCATACCGAGAGATTCTCGGGAAGGGTCAGCCGCGAACACTACATGGACTGGGTTCTCTGGGTGGACGGAAAGGCGTTCCCCTTCAGCGAGGCCCAACAGGCCACCGGTTTGACTTTCCTATGGATGGACGAAAAATTCCAGTCGCTGTTCGCTGACTGGAGCGAAGACAACGAGTATCAGTTGATGATCGAGTCCAGTCCTTTCGACGAGCGGCCCACACCGGTTCGGACAATGTCGTCTCCCCCCAGGTACCTGAAGGTGATGCATTTCAATGAGTCATTCTTGGCCTCATGGATCAAGCCGCTGGATGACGGAATTGCCCCCGTGACCCATTACCGGATTGAGTGGAAGCCCGCCTCGGCAAGCTGGGACGATCAAGGCTCCCTCCTCGGGGCGCAGGTCTTTCCGAATGGCTCTCACCAGAGCACCAACGGTTATTTGGTAGACGGTCTGACCAACGGTGTCACCTACGATGTTCGCGTGATAGCGGTGAACAGCGAGGGCGACAGCCTGCCATCCAATGAGCATTTTGCCAGGCCTCAGGACGAAGAACCTGAAATCAAGCGCAACACCGTCGATGGCGATGTGATCACCCTCACATACGACCGGGCCCTCGATGAGACCTCGATTCCTGAATCAGGCCGGTTCGTTGTGTTTGCCAACAAAGGGCTGCGTTCTCTGGAGAATGTTTCCATTTCCGGGAAAAAGGTCATCATCACGCTCGAGTCCGGCGTGAACTCCGCCGACGTGGTGCAAGTCCGCTACGTTGCCCCGGCGGAGGCGGACGCCCCTGCCATAAAGGACACGAACGGCAGGTATGCCTTCAGCCTCAACTTCGCCTCCGAAATGTCCGCCACGGAGAACCTGACCGATCCTGCCACCCTGGAGGACCTGACCGCGGAATTCGTGGACATCCCCGATAACCACACGGGTGGCGAGATTCGGTTCAAGATACGGTTCAGTGATCCTGTTCAGGTCATGCTCGGACCCTATTTCTCATACCTCCTCGACGTCGAAGGTGGAGAGGTAGCCAGTGCCTGGTGGCTGGACAGGGACACCTCCCTGTGGCAGATCGTTCTGGTGCCCGACGACACCCACGACATCACCGTAACCCTGCCAGCTGGCCGCGCCTGTAACGACGGGAACAGTCGGGGTGCGCCCTGCGCCAGCGGGGATCGGAGACTGACATCGGCCCTGGAACACACCATTACCGGCCAGGATGGTCCCAGGGATACCCGGTCGGTCAACCCGGATGACGGCGGCGCCGTGGGGAAGGACGAGCAGGGAGACTCCAACGAGAAAGACAGCTCCGATAATACTGAACCAAACTCCCCGGCCACTGGAGCGCCGGTCATCAATGGTACAGCCCGTGTGGACGAGACCCTTACCGTGGACACCTCCACCATCGGGGATGCCGACGGCATAGCAAATGCCACATTCTCCTACCAGTGGACGGCGGGTGGCGACGATATATCAGGTGCGGACAGCGCCAGCTACACCCTGACCGCCAACGATGAAGAGTCCATTATCCGTGTACAGGTGAGCTTCACCGACGACGCCGGAAACCCCGAGTCCGTTACCAGCGGAGGCACCGCCGCGGTCGCTCCCCGGTTAGCGCCGCCACCTGCGCCACCGAACCTCAGCGCCACAGTAAACGCGGACGGCACCGTCACCCTTGCCTGGGACGCCCCAGACGATGCGTCGGTAACCGGTTACCAGATCTTGCGGCGTCGGCCTACGGAGGGCGAGACTAGCCTGCTGATCTACGAGGAGGACACCGGCAGCACCTCCACGAGCTTCACCGACCAGGACGTAGAGGCGGGGAAACCTCACGTCTACCGGGTGAAAGCGATTAACGCCTCCGGAGTTGGCGAGTGGTCCAACTTCGTCCGTGTCGAGCCGTAGACCCGTCGGCTTGGCGACCCGATTGTGGTGCACTCGTACACGGGAGCCGCACGGTCATGTGTCGATGCCCAGCGGAAAGCAGCTGTCTTGGATGTCGAGAATCTATGGATGCTCTGAACAAGGCACGTTGTGCCCCGGACTTTGTTTGACTGGCCGGCAAGCGAGCAAATGACGCTGGTTGCGACTTGCCGCCTGCCGCGCAGAACCTCACATTCCACTTCCCTATAGGGCCTCAGGGAAAGTGGCGCTTCCCGAAGGGAGCTGGGGATCTCCCCCCAGTTTCACTACCCCTCAGCCGTACCGCAGTCAGCAGACTACCCAGCCCGAACACCAGCATCAGCCGATCCATGGTCTTCGCCGGCCCCCGGAGAACCCTGCCGTGACCGCACAACCGCTTCTACCTCAGGAAATGATGCTCCACCGTGGCCCTTGACGATGCCTTGCCCTTATTGGCCAATTCCTCCTCGTTCCCAGATTCTGTAAACGGCAGAGAGTCCGGCTGCGACGTAGGAACCCATCTCCTGAAGGCCCTTCACGGAGCAGCTACATCAATGCTTGGTTGGCATTTGTCGCCTGGGTGCCAGCAAACAGCTTGAGATTTTAAACCAATATTGCACATAGACAACACATTAATATCTGTTAATATAACAGTATTAGCACAATTCGGACGTTAAATTAATCGCTGGACGAGGATATCGTGCCATGAGGGAGTATCAGAGCCCTGCTATTGATGGGACTCTCTGCTCAATCGGGCATCAGAAATTCCTCTGAATGTCAGTACCGGATATCAGGTTCTGGGCCGCAACCGGGACCCTGACGCCACGGGGAATTCACGGTCATCGAGGACGACACTGGCAACACCGGCACCACTTACACCGCCAATAGCGTTGCGGCGTCCACCCGGTACACCTACTGGGTCAAGGCCCGCAAGCCCCGAAGACACAGCCCGCAGTCGAGCTTCCGGGATGTCGAGATCTTGGAGGCCCCGACCAACCCTCCAGCTTCGGGCGCGCCCGTTATCACGGGCACCGCGCCATTTTGAGAGACGCTGACCGCCAGCACATCGGGGATCTCTGAACCTAGTCTTTGACGAATTCTATGATTCCGTGGGTATCCCAAGCATCTTTTGTGAAATTATCGGGTGCCGTATTCCGGCAGATTTGAACTGGATCGGGCTGCCCGGAGACTTCATCCATCCGAAGCCATTGGAAACAGTCAGATAAACATGATAGGAACTTGAATGATGCGGATACTTAGCCACTGGGTCCCAGCTGTGATTGCTTTATCGGCGATCCTCTTGACCTTGTCCATTGCCGCTTGTGGGGGAGGCGAAGAGGAGCGGGACGATGTGCCCACGGCAACTGCCGATGGAGAAACATCTGCTGCTACCTCGCCCACTGCCGAGGCCGATGGTGGCAATCCTGCATCGGCCCCTCCCACAGAGACGCCGGATGCCGAGACGCCAAGCACCTCCGCCGCGACCCTAGACGATTACATCAGGAATGTGTGCGGCGAGACTGTGACAGAGGTTGGGTCCTGGGACGAGGGCGACTCCCTCAGGGAACTCTCCGAAGGTCTGGGGTTCGTAAGCGAGCAGATGAGTGCCCTGGAGCCTCCAGCGGAAGTGTCCGAATGGCACAATGCCCAGATTTCATTTGCGGAGGCATTCAAGGAGGCTATAGACGACTTCCTGGAGGACCCGGGTGACCGAACGGAAGACGAGTTCCTTGTCTCGATGTTCTTGACCATTGGTCCTCACTTCGAGGCCGTCGAGCTGGCCATTGCCGGCATGAATGCGGAAATCCGAACTCGGATGGCAGATGCCGGCTGCATCGATGAGGAGCCCGTCGGTGTAATCCCCTCGGAAGCCACCGGTCCTGCACAGCCAGAAAGTGAAGAGATTCGTGCCGGGTCCAGCGTGGCTGGTTCACTGGACGAGCCCGAAGAGACCGACCGTTTCCATCTCCGGGCAGATGCGGGAGAATACTACCTGATCGAGGCCACCTGGCAGGACTTGCCCCGCGTGAGGTTGAGCCTGTTTCAGCCTCCCGGATACAACTGGACATTCGACTCCGAAATCTCGCCTATTTCGGAAAGGTGGACACCTGACGTTTCCGGAACAGTCAGCATATCGGTGTCTGCTTGGGATGCAACGGGGTCCTATATCCTTTCAATTTCGGCGGACTCCTCTCCCGGGATACCTGCCAATGCAAGGGTCTCCTGGGAGGGTTCGGGCGCCATGTTGACATGGGACCCAGTCCCGGGAGCCGAATACTACAACGTTTATCACGACAACTTCTCCCGTGCCCGTTGTTCAATTGATCAGGACGGCAACCCCAGCCGGTGCCAGAATCTGGCCTCAAATGTCACTGAAACCAGCTACCTCCACACCTCCCCCAGTTCCGATGATAATAACTACTGGGTGGCGGCCTGCAGTAGTGAGGGATGCTCCGAGGTTGATACCGAAAATGCGGCAACGCTTACTATAGACCAACCCGGCGGGCCGATTTCCGGCGGGCCATGCAGGAAGGTCCTCGACATGAATCCCGAAGATTCCTGCACCGTCGCCGGCCAGACCGGCCCCACCATTTTCGAAGTACGGGACGGTGAGGCCTGTTACGGGGACATCTGCGGAGAGGAGTCAATAGTCCTCGAAGAATTTCTGGCCTACGCCAACTTCGACGGCAGCTGGTTCATAAATCGCCTCCCTGAGGGTGCCCCAGCCGGCGGAACACCCACACCCTAACCCGCACCCACCCGGGAAACGGACCGGTAAGAGGGCTCGTTGCCGTAGCTGGTGGCCCTGGCATTACGGCGACGATTTCCGAGGCCGCCGAATTTCACAACCTGAGCATGTGATAGTCGCCGACTCAGGGCAAGGGGATGACAGGTTACTAATCGGCATTACGACGACAGTGCCTGGACGATTTGGCGAGAGTGGGGTGTTCAGTCATCACTGAGGTGGACCCGGGAAATCGAACAGGTAGCCAAGTGAGAATCCTGCTCCTAACTAAGGACGGCTGCAGCTATCGGGACTGAGTGGGAAATGATTGAGTGGGAAATGTCGAAAGGCGTCGCATAGCCGCAGCCCCGGCAAACGGTTGGCATCCGATACGTTCAGACACCAGAAGTTCCACAGGAATAGACGCCGTTCGCAAAGCAGGGGCTTGGCAAATTCTTGCTTCGGGTATAAACGGAGAGACGACCCTTTACACTGCCACCAAGAACCTGATGAGAAAGATTCTTGATTTCGGGGTGTGTGGTGGGCCTAAGTGTACCGTATTGCGAACTTTCCGTTGGGAGGTTCAACTATGAAGGGTCCAGTAATATGGGCCCGAGTGCGCGGTAGTTGGCACCGTCTTCGAGATGTGGTTGGGGAGTCTATAGGCCGTGAAAATAGGACATAGCTGCTGGTTGGGCTGTCTTCCCCTGTGGCACCGCCTTCAATTCCCCCGCAATCGGCGCAGTTCTTCCTCCAATTCCCGGTTGCGCGCCTCGGCTTTGATGCGTCCTTCCTGTTCGCGCAGGCGCGCTTGCCGCTCATCCTCCAGCGTTGCGATGGGCCGCCCCGTCGCCGGGTCGTGCCACACCAGTTGGCCTGCCTCCCAACGCAGGTTCAGGTTCAGCGCCCGGCTGTACCCCTGCAACACCCCGTCAGGCAATTCCTCGATCTTCACCGGTTGGTACCGCCCCTCCACCAGCCGGTCCCCGGCCAGCTTCGTCCCGTGGTACTCCCCCGTCTCGTCAAACCGCCAGTATTCCCCTATGCCCAGGGCCGCGTAGTAGTCCCTTTTCGGCCCCACGTCAATCTCCCCCGTGCTCTCCGACGCCACCTCCAGCACGAAGTCCGGGGCCTTCCCCTGCTCCCATACTATGTACCCGTTGCTAGCCTTGTAGGCCGCCGGGTCCACGCCAAAGGCCACTAGCAGGTCGGGGTACCGGGCCCGGCGCTTGTCGAAATCAGTAGTAGCGACGACCCAACGGTCAGCCTCCACCAAAGTGGTCTCCGGGTTGCCCAGGTGTTGAGCCAGGTAGTGGGCGCTGCCGGTCTTCGTAATCTGGTCGTATTGAGTCACTTCATCTGGCTCGCGCTCTGGTATATCCGGCAGCCGGAAATGATCTTGGACTTTCGGAGTCTTGCCGGTGGTGTTGGCGGTGGTCATGCCGAACCTCGGTGGGTCTAGCGTGGAATTGCGGTTGACGGTGGGCTTGGTTGCTGAGGGCATTATACCCGCGCCGGACCTGGCAGGATAGCCTTGGCTCGGCCCCGATCAGGGCCAGCCATGGAGCATACCGGCATGCGTTCCTCCGACTTTCGCCACAATCACGACGGGTGTATTTTACTGCTCTGGTCTCTCCGGTACTCCGCCGCCGGCCCGATTTCTCGCAGCAGCCCCAGCGCATGGGGAAACCGACCCGGGTTCGCTCTGCTCCGGACCACAGCGCTAAAACGGGAGGGGCTGGCAGCATCACAGTTGCTGCCAGCCCCTCCCTCAGTCCATGTCCTCCGGGTGGAACAGGCTAATCGTCGTCGATGATGGTCATGGTTCCTTCCTCCCGGTCCAGCGTTGCCCCTGCCGGGGAGTGGAGGTACACCGTGAAGAGTTCGTCCGGCTCGTCCTCCGAGTCCTGATTCAGCCACACGGCTCCCGTTCCACTGGTCTCGCCCGCACTAATCTTTATCTCTCCGCTCATTTCCCAGTAGTCCTGCCCGCCGCGCGCCCGTCGGTCAGGGTCATTCGACGCCAGGGTGCGCCACTGCACCGTGATGTCCTCAACCGACGCCTCGGAGAGGGTCACCCGGAACACCAGGTCTGAAGCGCTTTCCGATGCTGAAGCGTCCTCTATGGAGATGGTTACCGACTTTTCCTCGACCGGGTCGTCATCGTCGGCCACCGTCACCGTCGCTGTTGACGTCGTGCCCACGGTGTAGCCGCTGCCGGCCTGCACCGTGGCCGTCACCGACCCGTCGGCCTCGTCCACCTGGTCATCGCTGGTGGCGATGGTGTAGGTGGTGGTCGCGCTGTTGACGCTGACCGTGGCCGCCCCCGTCGCGTCCCAGTCGCCGCTCTCACTGACGCCGATGTTGACGGTTATCGCGCTGGCCGGCGCCGGGCTGGCGCTGATGGTGAAGGTGGCGGAACCGCCCTCGGTGATGCCGCTCCCTCCGCTGATGGTGATCTCCGGGGTTGCCGGCGGGTCGTCATCGTCGGCCACGTTGACCGTCGCCGTTGACGCCGTGCCCACGGTGTAGCCGGTACCCGACTGCACCGTGGCCGTGACCGACCCGTCGGCCTCGTCCACCTGGTCGTCGCCGGTGGCGATGGTGTAGGTGGTGGTTGCCGCGTTGACGCTGACCGTGGCCGCCCCTGTCGCGTCCCAGTCGCCGCTCTCACTGACGCCGATGTTGACCGTGATGGCGCTGGTGGGCGCGGGACTGGCGCTGATGGTACTGGCGCTGATGGTGAAGGTAGCGGAACCGCCCTCGGTGATGCCGCTCCCTCCGCTGATGGTGATCTCCGGGGTCGCCGGAGGGTCGTCATCATCGGCCACCGTTACCGATGCCGTTGACGCCGTGCCTACGGTGTAGCCGCTGCCGGCCTGCACCGTGGCCGTTACCGACCCGTCGGCCTCGTCCACCTGGTCGTCGCCGGTGGCGATGGTGTAGGTGGTGGTGGACCCGCTGACGCTGACCGTGGCCGCCCCCGTGGCATCCCAGTCGCCGCTCTCACTGACGCCGATGTTGACGGTTATCGCGCTGGCCGGCGCCGGGCTGGCGGTGATGGTGAAGCTGGCCGTGCCGCCCTCGGTGATGCCGCTGCCACCGCTAATGGTGATCTCCGGCGTTGCCGGAGGGTCGTCATCGTCGGCCACCGTCACCGATGCCGTGGACGCCGTCCCTATGGTGTAGCCAGTGCCCGACTGCACCGTGGCCGTTACCGACCCGTCGGCCTCGTCCACCTGGTCGTCGCCGGTGGCGATGGTGTAGGTGGTGGTTGCGCTATTGACGCTGACCGTGGCTGCGCCCGTCGCGCCCCAGTCGCCGCTCTCACTGACGCCGATGTTCACCGTGATGGCGCTGGTGGGCGCCGGGCTGGCGCTGATGGTGAAGCTGGCCGTGCCTCCCTCCGTGATGCCAGCGCCACCGCTGATGGTGATCTCCGGGTCCGGATCCGGCGGCGGATTTACCGTCCCGGCGTCGTAGTCCAGCTTGTACTGGATGGCCTCGGCGGTGCCTTTCCAGGCCGTGTTGGCCCCAGGACCACCGTGGTTATACAGGTCCGTCGCCTGCGCCACCGTCACCGCAGCTTGCGGATAGTTGACGTACTCCGGGTGGCCCATGGCCTTCAGGAACCGCTTGTTCCAGCCGCCCGAGGCGTCGTTGCCGTGCGTGGCATTGGCCGTAATCCGGTCGTAGAACGACTGGATCAGCGTCGCGTACTTGACCAGCGGGTCTTCCGCCTGGACCAGAGGAGCGGTGTCGTAGTCGTCGTCCGCCACCGCGACCGTGGCCGTTGACGCCGTGCCCACCGTGTAGCCGCTGCCGGCCTGCACCGTGGCCGTGACCGAGCCGTCGGCCTCGTCCACCTGGTCGTCGCCGGTGGCGATGGTGTAGGTGGTGGTTGCGCTATTGACGCTGACCGTGGCTGCGCCCGTCGCTCCGAAGTCGCCGGTCTGGCTGACGCCCACGTTGACGGTGATCGCGCTGGCCGGAACCGGGCTGGCGTTGATGGTGAAGGTAGCGGAACCGCCCTCGGTGATGCCGCTGCCCCCGCTGATGGTGATCTCCGGCACGTCGTCGTCCGCAACCGCCACCGTGGCCGTGGACGCCGTGCCCACGGTGTACCCGCTGCCGGCCTGCACGGTGGCCGTTACCGACCCGTCGGCCTCGTCCACCTCATCGTCGCTGGTGGCGATGGTGTAGGTGGTGCTGGCCCCACTCACGCTGACCGTGGCCGCCCCCGTCGCTCCGAAGTCGCCGGTCTGGCTGACGCCCACGTTGACGGTGATCGCGCTGGCCGGAACCGGGCTGGCGTTGATGGTGAAGGTAGCGGAACCGCCCTCGGTGATGCCGCTGCCCCCGCTGATGGTGATCACAGGGTCGGACGTGGGCGGTGGATTCACATGCGCCCAGGCGTCGTAGTCCAGCTTGTACTGGATCGCCTCCGCGATGCCCTCCCAGTGCGGGTTGTCGGCGGGCTTGGTGCGACGGTTGATCGCCTCGCCCACGCTCACCGGCGGGCCGGGTGCGTGGTCAAACGCCGTCACTCCCAGCGTCTTCAGCACCCGCCTCAGGTCGTATCCCTCATTGTCATAGTTCGGACTCTGCGCGTCCGTCTTGATCCGCTCGATCAGGGCAGCGTACTTGACCAGCGGCGCCTGGGAATAATCGTCATCATCGGCCACCGCCACCGTTGCCGTTGCCGGCGTGCCCACGGTGTACCCGTTGCCCGGCTGGACCGTGGCCGTGACCGACCCGTTGGCCTCGTCCACCTTGTCGTTGGTGGTAGCGATGGTGTAGGTGGTGGTTGCGCCGCTGACGCTGACCGTGGCCGCGCCCGTCGCCCCCCAGTCGCCGCTCTGGCTGACGCCCACGTTGACCGTGAGCGGGCTGGCCGGAACCGGGTTGGCGCTGATGGTGAAGCTGGCCGTGCCGCCCTCGGTGATGCCGCTGCCGCCCGAGATCGTGATGATCTGGTTGGGGTCCGGCGTCGGAGGATTCAGCGCCGCCCAAGCGTCGTGGTCCAGCTTGTACTGGAGCGCCTCGGCGATGCCCTCCCAGTGCGGGTTGTCCCGGGGCTTGGTGCGACGGTTGGTCGCCTCGCCCACGCTGACCTCGCTGCCGGGGGCGTTGGCGTACGCCGGCACCCCCAGGGTCTTCAGCACGCGCTTCAGGTCGTATGCCTCATTGCCATAGTTCGGACTCTGCAGGTCCGTCTTGATCCGCTCGATCAGGGCGGCGTACCTGACCAGCGGAGACTGGGAATAGTCGTCGTCGTCCTGGATGGTCGAGGTTCTCGTCGCCGTGGCTCCGACGCTGTAGCCGTCGCCCGGCAGGATGGTGAGCGTCGCCGAGCCGTCCAGCTCGTCCTTCCGGTCGTCCTCCGTGGGCAGGAACAAATTCAGGGTGCCGCCGGCCGGAATCGTCACCGTCCGGTAGCCCGTCACCACGCCGTAGTCGCCCTGCGCGGCGATCTTGACGTTCACCGGCACCTCCGCTCCCGACGGGTTGGCCGTCAGCGAGAAGAATACCGAATCGCCCTCGACGGAGGCGCTGTTGCCGGTGATGTTCACCACCGGAGTCACCTGGTTCATCAGGTTGCACGCCACGCAGGTCGCGTGCTCGTAGTTCTCGAACCAGTAACGGTTGCTGTTCCGCCAGGCGTCGGTGCCGATGGTCGTGACGGCGTCGTTGCTGCTGGCGCCCAGCCGCTCCGGCAGGTCCCTGTCGGTGGTGAAGCGCAGGTTCGGGGCGCGCTGGCGTATGACCAGCGGACCCTTGGAGGCCCGCGCCTCGGCGCGGATGTTGACGATCACCTCCGCATCCAGGGGTATGCCACCGCCCCACCAGATTCTTATCCCGTAGGGAGGCCTGTCCGCCAAACTCCGGTACGGGGCGCTCGCCCAGATGCTGATCCAGGATTTGTGCGGGTCGAGCAAATATTTCTGCGGGGTGCGGCTCCCGTCGTCACGGTTGGTCACCAGCCGCACCTTGAACTGGTACGTCGTCTCCTTCGCGATGGCCTCCGGCAGCGCCTTCTGCAGGCCCTGGCGCTCCAGCAGAATCCACTCGCCCGTGGTGGTGCCGTCGTAGGATGCGACCTCGATGTTCTGCTCCCACTCGTCATCATCGACGATGTGCACCTTCACGTTGGGGTCCCGGTTGGTCAGCAGGCCGCCCATGCGGTCCAGGTGCGCCCAGTTGACCTGGTGATACATGATGAAGTCGTGGCTGAAGGCGTCCGGGTCGTGGCCGGCGCCGATGGTCACCGTCTGCCACACATCATGGTTCGACGTCGAATAACTATTCGGCCCCGGCGGGCAGCCGCCCCACATGTCCGAGACCACCTTCGCGCCGGCGGTGCGCTCCGGGTAGGTCCCCACGTTGCTGCCGTCCGCGGTACCGTGCAGAAACAGCTCGTTGGTGGGCAGCTTGGACGTGTCGCCAGCGGCGATCTTGTCCCGGTTCGCCTGATGCTTCACGTACGCGCCCCACGTGTCCGCGCCGTGCCCCCCGCTGCCTGTGTTGCGGCTGTCGAAACAATTCATCCGGTCCCGGTCGTGGCGGTATGAGTTGCGGTAATCCCCGAACGCATCGACGTTGAACGTCACCCACAAATGAGACACCGTATGGCACGAGCCGTTCTCGCACACTTGCGTCCCCGACTCAGGCGGATCCCCCGGCCAGTGGAACTTGTACTGGTAGGACACCGGATCCCCGCCCTCTTGCAGCTTCACGATGGGGTTCAACGTCGGCACCCAGTTCGTGTCGCCGTCCCCGGCGTTCGGGTCGCACGTCCTGCCTTCCGGACATACCCGGAACAGGAAGCCCGCCGGGCTGTTGTCGTCCAATATCGACAGGTCCAACCGCTCATTCGGGTTGGCCTGAGCCTCCACCATGAACACCGGGGACATGGCGTAGAACCGGCGATCGATGGTCGGCGGACTCAGGTCGTCATAGAACGGGCTGGTATGCGCCACCGGGCTGCCCGTGTCGACCGTGGCACTGGTGCCCAACGGGAACACCGTGCCGCCCGAGGTCGTGCCGTTGTCGTGGCAGCCGGTGAACATATCGAGGTGACTCGACGGCTGAGCGCCGGTCTCGTCGCGGATGCTGGCCTCCACCTGGTTTTGCCAGGTGCCGCTGTAGAACTCGGCGTAGTCGTCGGCGATCTTGACGCCGTTGAGCCAATAGATCGGCGCGTCCGGGTCGGAGGCCTCGCTGTCAGTGTTGGCACGCGCGGTCACCGCCGAGGTGCAGCCCACCACCTTGAAGGCGCCGGCGAAAGGCTTGATCGCCACGCTCGCGCCACTGCGATTGGCGGCGTTCTGCACATGCGTGTTGTAATCATCGATGTTCGTCGACGTGGCGTCACGGCGGGTCGAGGTCACGAACAGCAGCCGGAATGTGTCGCCGGGCCCGATGTCGACGCTGGGGCCGGACGGGATCAGCGGCCAGTCCGCGGGCACGGTCGGAGCAGTTGTCTGGGGCGGACCATCATTATCGTTGACCGTCAACGTGATGGTCAGGGAGCCGCTGGTGGGCAGGTTGTTGTAGTTGGGGTAGACAAGGGTCACAACTCGGCCGGGCGTGTATTCGTCGTCGTCGTCGGCCGTTAAGGGGATCTTTAAGGTGGTCTGCCCCTCAAGTATAGTTGTGCTGCTAACGGGTAGGATGCCGCCTGTGGGAATCCCCGGGTCGCTGATATTAATGCCGCCCGCCGGGGCCGGGTTGTTCAAGGTGTACACGATGACGCGGGTGCCGCCCTCGTCGATGTCCGTGTGACCGCCCTCGACGGAGATGCTCAGGGTGGGGGTAACCTGGGCGGAGGCGTTCTCAGTCCCCCCGGCCAGCAACGCCAACAGCGCCGCCGCCAAGAGCAGGGCCGGCAAAATTCCCAGCAGGGCGCGCCTTTTCATCAGCGCGCCTCCTGATTTGCGGGGGGGGGGGGGGGGGGTGAAAACCGGGTTTCCTCTGCTTCGGTTACGATCCGTGGCCATGACCGCGCTCCTTGCCCCTGATGGGTGTGTCCGCTTCAATAGAAAATAGGCCCCGTTGCCCGTCGGGCCTACGCCGGAACCGTCGTTGCGATCCCGAGGCCAGTCGCCAGGGAACGCTACGCGTTATGACAATAACTGTTGCAATTGCAACGGTTACCGCATACCCTAACTATTGTCGGATGGGTTGTCAAGGCCTGACTGGAGCGGGGTTTCCCCGAATCCATCCCAGGCGGCAGACTGTCCCGGGCAGATTGCCCGGGGCGGCGCACTTCGACGGGCAGCGGCGTTGGCTTCAAAACCGACTACAGACTCCCCGCCGGCGTGAGACGGTACAGAGAGAGAAGGGAAGCATGGAACGGGTTGAGGTTGCGGAAATGGGCGAGGTCAACCCGGAGGAGCTGCCGGGCCTCACGCTGCTGAGGCTCACGGACCTGGGCCGGATGGTCGAGCGCGCCCTGGAGGCGGAACTGGCCGGCCGGGAGGTCTCCCTGGCCGAATTGCGGGTCCTGTCCGTGTGCGCCGCCCATCCCGGCGTCACCGCCGTTGAGGTCTCCAGGATTCTCCTGGTGGAGCCCCCCACCGTCAGCCGGATGGTGCATCCCCTGTCCCGGAGGGGGCTGCTATCCAGGCGCCGCTCCCGAACCGACCGGCGGGAGGTGAGGCTCCACGTTACCGCCGCCGGCCTGGCCCTGCTCGCCCAGTGCCAGCCCCTCCTGGAGCAGGCCCAGGCCCGTTTGCTGGGGTCCCTGGATGAGGCGGAGCGGGGCTCCTTCCGGCGCGCCGTCGAAACCCTGCTGGCCGGCCCGGGAAGCGGGAACCGTCCGTGACCGGCTTTCCGTGACCGGCTTTCCATGAGCAGGTTGCGGCAAGGCGAGGGCGGCGCGGCGCCGACCGGACTCGGATCAGGGCCGCCGGGCCACCGCCTCTCCGTAGGCAAAGCCCGCCATTGCCCCGGGGGAGCGGTACCAACGGTCTCTGGCCTGCCTGATCTCATCCATCATGGCCCCGGTGCCCACCCCGTACTGGGCGGCCGGGTCCCGAACCTCAGCGGAAAAGTACCACTGCTCCCCCAGGTCGTATATCAGTTGCAGCCTCTCGGGACCGGCAAAAACGTCGAAGGAGGCGGATACCCGGATGTCGGCGAATCCCGCCCGCTCCAGATGGCCAGCCAACTCCTTGCCCATCTGCGGGTGCCCGTCGTCCCCCTCGAGCAGGTCGGCGAAGAGGGCATATCCCCGGGCCAATGGGCTGGGGGACGGGTCGGGATGGATCAGGAAGGAGTCCATGATGATCTCCCGGCAGCCCAGCATGCCCCCGGGTTTCAGCACTCGCCTGATTTCGTGCAGGGCGGCCCCGGTGTCTGGAACGAAGGCCAGGAGGTCGCCGCAATGCACGGCGTCGAAGGAGCCGTCCTCGAAGGGCATGGCCCTCACGTCGGCGACGCTGAACTCCGCGTTGCTCAGCCCCCGCTCCGCAGCCGCCCGCGCGGCCAGCTCAACCTGCGACGGCTCGGTGTCGATGCCCCGCAGCTCCCCCGGCGCTATCGCCTCGGCCAATCCCGCCGATATGGAGCCCGGCCCGCAACCGGCGTCAAGCACACGAAGACCGGGCTCCAGGTACGGCATCAGGTGGGCGCAGGCGCCCGCGGCGGTCCGCGAAGCGAGAATTCGCAGAAAGGCATCGGAAAATCCCATGATGTACAGGTCGTCCACGGCTGCAACTCCCTCCCGCTTCAGCGTCCTTTCCCCCGTCGTCGTTCCTCCGTAGTCGTTCCCAGGAGTGTATCCCTCGCGGCCGCGCCGGCGATGTTCCTCCATTTTACCACTCCGGCCAGCCCCTCCGGCCGCATCCCCGCCGCCGACCGGGCAGGCGTCGGTTCCGGAGTCGATTGACGTTACCGCTGGCGCGCGGTAGGCTTGCTGTGCCATGTTTGAGAAGCCCCCAATGACCGTCCCCAGCATCCTGCCGCTGCTGCTGGCCGTGGTCGCGCTGCTGGCCCTTGCCTGCGGCGGCCCCGACGCTGAACCGGCGGCCGGGACGACGCCCGCCCCCGTCAGCCAGTCTGAAGCCGGGGGCGCTCCCGGGACCACCCCGACAGCAGCCCCGACAGAAACCGTGGTGGCCACCGTGCGGGCCGTCACCCCGACGGCGACCGGAGGAGCCACCCCGCCCGCCTCCCCGACCCGGCAGCCGACCGAGACGGTGGCCGGCACCAAACCGGCGGCGTCGGAGTCCGAAACTGCGCCGTGCCGGTTGGTGCAGGGCGAGCCGGGACCACCGGGCCAGGTTCCGTTGCACGTGGAGGTCCTGGCCGAGGGCCTGGAGATTCCCTGGGGACTGTCCATCCTCCCCAACGGCGACCTGCTGGTCACCGAGCGCCCCGGCCGGGTGCGCCTGGTCCAGGACGGCGAGCTCGTCCCTGAGCCGGTGCTGGAGTTCGGCGTGTCCATGCCTCCGCCCCTGTACGGCATAGACCTGTTGGGGTCCGAGGGCGGGCTGCTGGGCCTGCTTCTGCACCCGGAATTCGCCGCCAACCGCCTGTTCTACCTCTTCTACAACATCGACAACGAGGATGGCGTACAGATCGGCCGCATCGAGCGCTATGCCCTCTCCGGCGACGGACGCTCGGCGACCTTTGACCGGGTGATCCTCGACGACCTGCCGGCGGGACTCCACCATCAGGGCGGCCGGATGCGGCTGGGGCCCGACGGCATGTTGTATGTGGGCGTCGGCGCCTACGACCCCCAGGATGCCCAGAACCCCGGCACCCTGGCGGGCAAGCTGCTTAGAATAGACCTGGAAGGCGGTATCCCCGCCGACAACCCGGACCCGGGCAGCTACATCTTCGCCAGTGGAATCCGCAACACCCAGGGCTACGACTGGTTCGACGACCAACACATCGTGATGATCGAGCACGGCCCCTCCGGCATCGAGCTGGATATGCCGGATCTGCGGGGGTACGACGAGGTCAACGTCGTCACCGCCGGCGACAACCTGGGCTGGCCCCGAGTCTGGGGCTGCGACACGCAGGAGGGGCTGGTCAGCCCCGTGTTGACGTGGGAGGACCCGGTGCCGCCCACCGGAGGGATGTTCTACCGGGGCGGCCTCATACCGGAATGGACCGGCAGTTTCCTGTTCACCACCGTCGGCCTCAGCGACCGGCCCGGCGGCCGCCACCTGCACCGCGTGGTGTTCGACCGGGACGATCCCTACACGGTCCTGGCTACCGAGGTTTACCTGAAAGATGCCTACGGGCGCCTGCGGACCATCATAAGCGACGCCCAGGGCCGGCTCTACGTGATGACCAGCAACTGCGACAACCGGGGCGAGTGCCCGCCCGAGGGCGACGTGATCCTGCGCATCGGCCCCGCCCAATAGGGAACTGCGGGAGACCGGTATTTTCGGAAGCTACCACAGAGTACTCCGAAGCCCAAGCAGCCGGGCCCCGGGTTGGTGTCAGGCGTCAGGGACAGCAACCCGGGCAACGCGGAAGCCCCTGCCATCATGGCAGGGGCTTCCGGCTGACAACCCTTCTGCAACGGCGATTTGCGCCTGGCGCAGATTGAGCAAGCGCCGTTTATAGTGGCATTGTCGGACTCCGGCTTGGTGGCGTCTACGCCACCGTGACCGGGGTGACCGTGGTCTCGAGCGCGGGCACGGACAAGACCTACGGTATCGGCGACACCATCAACGGGTGGGTGACCTTCGACGGGACGGTCGAGGTCAGGGGGTCTCCCCGGCTCAAGATCGGCATGGACCCGGCGGAGTGGGGCGAGAAGTGGGCCGCTTACCAGAGCGGCAGCGGCACGAGCAGCCTCACCTTCGCCCACACCGTGGTTGAGCCCGACATATCGAGGCAGGGCATCGCCCTGCTCGCCAACACGCTGGAGTTCACCGGAGAGACGATCCGCTTGGGAGGCACGGACGCCGCCCTGGCGCACATCAACCTCGGCCACGACGCGAACCACAAAGTGGACTGGCATACGCAGCCGGAGAGCGGTGGGGCGGCCCCGTCGGCACGAGCGAACCTCCCAGCGCGACCGGGGACAGCGGCGGCGAGCAGGAGCAGAGCGCCCCCGCATCGGTGTCCAACGTAGACGTGGCCTCCTCACCCCAGGCTAACGCCACCTACGGCCTGAGCGAGACCATCCAGGTCACGCTGACCTTCAGCGAGGCGGTGGTCGTTACCGGCGCGCCCAGGCTGAAGATCGACCTGGACCCGGCGGACGGAGGCGAACAGTGGGCGGCACAGCCACCCTGACCTTCGCCCACATCGTGGCGGAGCCAGACATCTCCACCCAGGGCATCGCCGTGCTGGCGGACACCCTGGAACTGAACGGCGGGACCATACAGTCGGACGGTCTGGCCGCCCTGCTTTCCCACACCAGCCTGGACCACGACCCGGAGCATAAGGTGGACTAGCAGGGCTGATGGAAGCGTTCCCCGTATTCCGGCTGTGAAACGAAAAAATGGGAGCATATGTGACCGGCCAGGGGAGGACATCATCAATACCCTCCCCTTTCTTGATCCGGTCCGGCCTCCCGCATTCACCGCCATGTAGAGGGACGGGGTTTGGGCTGGCCGCCTCATTTCCGCCGGGTATCCCAGGTGAATAAGGAGACGAGCCAAGTGAAACGCCGGCGTCCGCCCACGCGGGTCATCCTCAACGCCTCCGCCGTATGGGCACCGCTGGACCAACTGGATATGTCCCAGAACGAACTGGCGCGCCGGTGCGGGGTCACATCGGGATACCTTTCCCATCTGATGAACGGGAGGCGCAGCCCGTCGCCCCGGGTTAGGCGGCGGTTGATTGAAGCGCTGGGGGTGGACGACTTCCACCGGCTGTTCATCATCGTACCGGTGGGCGACGACGGCGACGACGGAGTGGAAGGGGCCGCCATCCCTTAAACGCAAAAAGGCCCCATATATGGGCCGCTGGGGAGGGACGCCGATATAGCGTCCCTCCCCTATTCCCCCAAGTGCAGTGCAAGCGGCGTCCCCTAGAACAGCCGCAACGTCTCGGCCTGGGGCTGCTCCGGCTCCGCCGTCTCGGTGCCAGCGGGCGGGGTTGCCGCTTGCTGGCGCCGGTTCCGCTGCCTGGGCGAGGGAGCGGGCCGCTCAAAGGTGGGGTGCATGGGTTCCTCCTCCCACTTGGCCCTGGCCCTTGCCACCACCGCCGGGAACTCATCGGCCAGCCCGAACAGGTCGGGGTCGTCGAAAGACTCGATGTGGGGGTCCGCCGAGGGCCGCTGCACGCCGATGACGGCGCGCCCGCCCCGGATGGACAGGACCACCTTCAGTTCCTCCGAGGCTTCCGTGTCGGCAGGGGCGGTCCGTTCCCCGGCGTCGTCGGCAACGTCGGGTTCCTCAACAGCAGTCTCCGTCTCCGTGTCGGCGTCGGGTTCCCCGGCGATTTCCGTGTCGTCCGCGTCGTCCGTCGCGTCTCCGGCGGGAAGCTCCCCGGCAACCTCGGCGTGCGCATCATCCGACGCGGTTCCGAAGAGGAACTCCTCGGCGCTCACCACGTCCGGGGAGTGGTTTTCCGTTCCCTTTTCGTCAGTCATGGTTTCACCTCCATCCGTTTCTTGGTTGTGCGACGCATTCCCCCGGGATCCGTTCTTGATTTCGCCCAGGGTCATGGGCTGCCAGTAGAGGCAGCGCTCCACGGCGGGAACGCCGCCGAAGACGGTGGTCTCGGCCAACTCGGTGAGGTCGAAGTAGCCCAGTTCCCGCTCAAATCCCTCCACCAGGCCGAAGCACTGGCCGGTCTGCGGATCCATCTCAGTGATGTACCAGGTCCAGCCGTTGTAGGGGCTGAACAATTTGGCGAGGGCCAGCACCTCGTCGTAGTCGCGGGCATTCTCATTGGCGCCCAGGGCGGGGATGGCGGCGGCCAGCTTCTCCGTCATCAGCTGATGTCCCCGCCTCCCGTTGTGGTTTTCCTGCCACGTCGCAGTCGCCGTGGCGTTTTCCTTGTGGTCAGTAATGGTCTCATTCTCCTTATAGGTTCGGTTTGTAGGGGTTGGTTTGCGTCGTTCATGCGGCGTCAGTCTTGTCCACCAGTCGCGCCACCGCCTCCGGGGTGACGTAGCTGGGGGTGACCGTGCCCAGATCCATGTCCAGGTAGAGGCCCAGGAAGGGGCAGGTGCCCGCCACCATGCGGCGGACCACCTGCAACACCAGCGACGCCATCATCTGGTTGATGGTGGGGTCCTGGTCGGTGAGGTCCAGGGCCGCCGCGCAGTCCACGTCCGGCGGCCTGGCGGACACGGCGGTCAGCAGGTCCGGGCGTTGCAGCGTGGGCGCCGGGGCCAGGTGGCAGGTCTCGCCGGTGAAGGGCGGTTCCTCCAGGGCCACCGGCTCGGCGACATTCCCGACGAGCACCTGGCCCCAGTTGGTGTCGTTGCCGGCGTCGATGAGCCAGCGGCAGGGGTCTCCCGGCAGGCACTCGGCCATGGCCCGTCTTGCGGCGGCGTTATCGGCGCAGCCGATGATCAGGCCGTCGTGGGAGGAGAGGCCGGGGTAGCGGCTCCCCTGCGGGCGGTATTCCTCGCGGAAGGGGTAGACCGAGTAGCCCACGGGCCGGTTGTAGGCTGCGGCGAGCCGGTCGGCCAGGGCCTGGCTCTTGAACTTGCCCACGTCCTCGGCGTAGAAGTTTTGCCGGAGCAGGTTGTGGGGTTCCACCCGGTCGTGGTCCACCAGGACGATGGTGGCGTCGCGGCCCTGAAAGAGGCGGCAGAGGCCCTCAGCGACGAAGCCGCCGGTGCCGCCGCAGCCGACCACTGTGATCCAGGGGTTGTCCAACAGGAACTGGTTGTCCAGGTAGTAGGGCATGGTTGCTTACCTCCTTATATATGTGGGTTGCTTGATGTTGGTTCGGATTCCTGGCCCGCCAGCCGCAGGCCCGGCGGGAGCGGGCCGTCGAAGACCTGGGACCAGTGCAAGGGCGCGAAGTGGCCGTAGATGCCCACCCGCAGGGTCAACTCCGGTTCAGGCTTATCGAGGCGTCCCACGACGCCGTACACGCGAAACCCCTGCTCGTCCTCATCGTCGGTGGCCGAGAAGAAGGCCGGGTGTCTGCCGTGGGAGTGAAACTCGGCGATGACGCCGGCGGGCGACTGATAGGTGAGAGAGGCGGACGTTCCTTCCTGCGGCGGGACCACCAGCCGGTAGGCGTCCCCGTCCCATCTCACCGCGAAGAACCGCTCGGTGCCCGGAGCGGCCAGCATCCATGCCAGACCCAACTCGAAGAGGTGAGCCGGTATCGGTCCGTGGACCAATTCCAGCTTCTCGGATACGAGGGCCAGGCCCTGCACCTCGCAGGGGGCGACCGGCACCCGCGCCGTTAGGTGGGCGCTCTCGGACTGGACGTAGAGGCCGCCCGATCCGAGCACGTAGTCGAAGCCGATCCCTTGAGAACCGGCGAGACCGGCGGGGTGGCTCACCAGGTAGCCCACCGGCGAAGCAGCGGCGCTGCTGCCAGCGCCCACGTTAGGGGTAGTAGCCCCGTCTCCCCTCGGAGACCGCCATGACGTGGCCCACGGTGCATTGGGCAACCAGGTCCTCAACCGGGTACTCAGCCTGTCCATCCAGTTCCTCCCATAAGGCTTGCAGGTTGTCGGGGTGTCGCTTCGACCGGCCCTGGCTGTCTCCGGTAAGGGAGAAGAAGGACTGGAAGAAGGATTCGGGTATCCGCCCCACCTCCTCGGGGAAGCGGTGGCTGCCGGGGCAGACCCGCCCGTCCCGGAAGACGTTGAAGGCCGGGGCGCGGTAGAACTGCTGCTCGGGATCGGTGGGCCGCTCCAGGGCGGCGTAGACCCAGGGCGCCCGCCCCGGCGAGCAGACGAAGACCAGCCCCGGCATGGGCAGCCGGAGCCGGGCGGGAGGCTGGAAGGCCTCATGTTGCAGGGCCACCGGCCACACCTGGGGCGGGCGCCACAGGGCCACCATCTGGCCCGTCTCGCCCTGGTTCCACCAGAGGGCCTTTTCGGGCAGCAGCCCGGACGAGAAGCCCAGGTGCCGGATGAACACGTTGGCGATCTCGTCCGCCGAGACGGTCCTGACCCAGTTGCGGCCGGCCTCAAAGCCCCGCAGCAGAACGGTCTCGCCGTACACCTCCAACTGGGCCTGGAGGGTGTCCCGGGGCAGATCGTCCTGGACCGGCAGGGACCACTCGGTCCGGTGGGTGTCATTGGTCGTCATCATCGTTTTCCTCCTGTTCTGTCGTTGGTTCGGGCAGCCGGGGCAGGATGAAGTCCAGCATTTCGGCGAAGCGGCCCGGCAGGTCCCCTTCCAGCCAGTCGGCCAGCTTCACCACCGAATCCACCAGCGCGCTGGCCTTCTGCCATTCCTCGGTGCCCTCCTGGATGATTTCCTCCTCCCAGGGGTCGCAGAAGCCGTCGTAGTCGCCATCGTCAAAACAATGGTCGAGAAAGAAGTTGCCGGTCTCGCCCCGCACCCAGGCGGCGGCTTGGGCCGCGCCCTCATACTCGGTTTCCTTGACCGCCTCGGTGAGAGCCTCCAGGGGAATGCCGCCCGTAGAAATGCGGAGCAGGGTTTCCTGGGGGATGCGCTGGGCGGCCGACTCCAGCCAGGCCGTGCGCAGCCCGCCTGGTTCGTCGTAGTAGGCGTCGGGGGGTTCGGCCAGCAGCGCCAGGGCCGAGAGACCCTCCCGGTAGCCGTCCCACATCTCGTGCAGGCCGTCGTAGCCGAAGCCCATCAGCTGGAAGGGGATGCCCCGCCGCAGCGAGGTGAAGGGTGGGTCCTCGCCTTCGTCCACGAAGAACTCGATGAAAGGGGCGTAGAGGGGGAAGTGGCGTTCCTCGAAGAGCCGGACGAAGCCTTCCAGCCGCTCGCCCATGTCGGGTATCGCCAGCAGCGTTTCCGCCTCGCCGGGGAAGAGACGGCGCGCCAGTCCGGCGAACCAGGCGTAGTCCTCGGCGTAGCCCAGCCGGACGATGAGCTCCCGCAGCGACGGCGGACGCCGCAGGAGCCTTTCGGCCAGGTTGCTCAGTACCGGCGGGGCCGCAGTTGACATTGCAGCGCCTCCAGCAGCCGCTTGGTGGCGGCGGCGTAGTCCTGGGCCTGGGCGCAGGCCAGTTCCACCTCGGGCTGCCGGGCCGCCGCCGCGTCCAGGTCCAGCCCGCCGCCGGGCAGGGTGAGCTCCGCCACAAGCTCGGTGATTTTCAGGTCCGCCGGCGGTACGTCCGCCAGCAGACCCACCAAGGTCAGGTTGTCCATTTGTGTGTCCTCCCTAACTGCGGGCTGGGTTGAAGGCGCCCTTGGTGCCCACCCGCCGCTGGAACTCGAAGATGGTGTCCTCGCCCCGGGTGGTCTCTTTGACCGAGGCGTTGGCGATCTCGCCGTAGAAGTCGGCCAAAGTCGCTTTCACCTGCTCCACGCTCATTTCGGGGTCCGGGTCGGGGAACTCGCGGTCGTCGTACACAAAGATGCGTGCCATGATTGGTCTCCTTTAGTGAATGGTGTTGGTTCGGTTCGTTGCCGTTTGCGGGGAGGCCGCCGATGAAACGGCGGCCCCTCCCGTGTGCCCTTGCGGTCTAGCGGCCCGCGCCCACCAATTCGGACTCCCGTTCCTGTTCCTGGTCCAACGCCCACTGGAACAGGGAGGTTGCGGCAGGTTTGGCCTTCCCGTTGCGGCCCCTGGGCTTGACCGGTTCCTCGGAAAGGAACTCGGCCCAGGAGAAGAGCGACTGCTGCCCTTCGACGGGTCCGGATTCGTCGCGGTGGCCGTCGCCGTTGGCTCCGTTGCCGTTTGCGTTGTCGTGGTGTCCGTTGCCCAGGACCACTTCCACCGTCGCGTCGATACCGTCGCCGTGCCCGTTGCCGTTGGAATGATGGCCATTCCCGTTGACCGCGACGGCCTCCGGTTCGACCTCGACGGCCTTCCAATCGCCGTCCACCAGGAACTCTTCGGCGGAAGCCTCGGCGTCTCTTGCCCGGGCGAACACGTCCTCCACCGACTCGCCATCGGCGTCGGTCTCGTCGCCGCTGACGATCTGCCTGGCCAGGGCGAGCATCAGGTCGTCACCGTCGTCGCCGAAGGCGGCCAGGCCGTCCTCGGGCAGCTCCCCCTCCACCGCCAGCGAGGATTGCAGCTTCTTGGCGACGAGCTTGAGTGCGTCGGCCTGGAGGGTGTTCCGGTAGGCCATGAACACCACCTTCACCGGGCGCTTCTGCCCGATGCGCCAGGAGCGCCGCGACGCCTGCCTCATCGTGTAAACGCTGTAATCTGTTTCAAACCAACACAATGTTGGGAAGTCGATGAGGTCCAGGCCGGTCTGCACCAGCCGGGGGTGGCAGATGAGCACGTCGATGCCCTGCTTGACCTTCTCCTCCACCCAGGCTTCCCGCCGGTCCGGGGCCACCGAGTCGGCCTTGAGCACCGCCACCCGGAACCCGTGGGTGGTCAGGAACTGCTCCATCCGCTCGGTGATGTCCCGCGTTCCCGTGTGGGTGGCGTAGACCAGCACCTTGCGCCCCGCCAGCCGCTCCGCCGCCACCAGGTCCACCAGCGACTGCTCCTTGGGGTAGAGCTTGTCCTCGGACAGGGGCGGCATCTGGATAAGAACGTTTCCCGTCTGGGGATCGAAGACCGTCTCGCCACGGGTGCAGCCGTCGGGGTATGCCAGCAGGGTCTGCAAATACGTGGCCAGCAGCCGCTTGGAACCCTTCTGAAGCGCCGCCGCCAAAGCCTGCCGCAGGGTGTCGAACACCGCGTCGTAGGCCTTGCGCTGGGAGAAGCCGGTGAAGTCCGTCTCCCGGTCCATCCCCGACAGCAGCACCTGCTCCTCGTAGGGCGGCAGCCCCAAGGCCACGTCGGAGAGGCGCAGGAAGACCGAGTTGCCGATGAGATGGAAGAGGGCCGAGGGAGCCAGGCCGGGCCGCTCCCTGACCGTCTTGCGATACCCCTTGCGGCGGCTGTTGCGCCCGTCCTCGAAGGAGTCGCCGTCGTCGGAGTGGCGCACCGTCTCCTCCAGGAAGCCGTAGCGCTGTATCCAGCGCCCCTCCTCGGAGCGTCCGAACTCGGCCCGGATGTCCGGCGAGAAACGGTACAGCAGGTGGAAGAGTGTGCTCGAATACCCTCCCGTAAGCGTTCCGGTAAGGGTGAGGGACTTGCCGCAGGCGTCGGCCAGCACCCCGGCGGCGATGCCTTGGGCCGAGCCCCTTCCCTTATATTCGTGAACCTCGTCGCCAATCAGCAGGTCGAAGAAGCCCTTCATCCGGTGCTTCACGTAGTCGGAAAGCGGGTATCGCCGGGGGCCGGAGCCGTCGGCCTGCCAGAGGGCCGAGCCGCACAGGTCGCAGTCGCGCCGCTTGCGGGAGAGTTCGGCGTCGGTGAGGGGCACCCCGTCCTTGTCCACCACCTGGGCGTGGCAGGTGGGGCAGCAGGGTACCTGGAAGGGCTCGCCGGTCTGCTCGTCCCGGACCAGCCGACCCCCGGCGGCAGCCCAGCGGTGGACCACGGCGGGCTGCCAGCGGTAGGAGAGCTTGGCCCGTTCCCGGGACATGATGGCGAAGAGGGGCGCCGGACCCACCGACAGCCGCAGCCGTTCCAGGTCGGTGATGGAGGCGACGATGGCGGCGCGGGCGCCGGGCACCGTGTCCTCCACCTCCCGCTTCCACTTTCGGGTGAGGTGGGGCGGGCAGAGGATCAACACCCGCCGGAAACCGGCGGCGTGGGCGGCGGCGGCGCCGATGAATGTCTTGCCCGTGCCCATCTCGCCGACGACGGTGGTGCCCCTATGGGCATGGAGGGACAGGGCCGTCCCCTTGATGGCGTCCTCCTGGCCGCCCATCGGCTTGCGCAACAGCCGGGGCAAGCTGACCGGGGTTTCCGAGGGCCGGTACAGGGGCGGGTAGGACTCCACCACCCTTTTGGCGATGGCCTCCTTGAAGGTGTCGATGAAACCTGACAGGTTCATAGGTGTTCTCCTTGACGTGAGGGTTGCCGTTGAAAAATGCGAAGGCCCCGCCGGTCTCATCCACCGGCGGGGCCTTCGTGTCGTCCGCCTCCGGCGGATCGCGTTAGCCGTCTAATCGGCTGGGCGGATGGGCTTACCGTCGTCGTCGCTGGGGCAGCCACCGTTCAGGTGGTAGGAGCGCGGCGGCGAGGCGACCACCCGGCCGTCGGTGATGTCCACCGTGGCGGTCTGCTTCATCGGCTGGCCGGGGTGGATGGGATGCCCGCACCGGGCGCAGGCTTCGGATTCCAGGGGCATGGTCAGGGTCATCTGCATGGCATCATTCCTTTATGAGTGGGACTGTGCTCGTCTTTCCAAAAGCCGAGGCCCGGTCGGTTCCCACAAGGGAAGGGCGGGGCCTGTTGGCGGGGCCGTGTTGGCAGGATGGTCAGGCGGCGATGTCGGTGATCTCGCCGCCGTCCAGGTCCAGGGCGACCACGGTGGTCTTGAGCCGTTCCCGGTAGACCTCGGTGTTCTCGGTCTCCTCGGCCAGGACCATCTCCTTGGTGGTGCGGCCCTTGACCAGGATGCGCTGCCCGTCGGCCTCCAGCACCAGGTTGTCGAGGAAGCCCGCCGCCACCAGCATGGCAAGGTGACCACGGCGCAGGGGCATCAGGGGCCGGGTGCGCCGGTCGTCGGCGGGCCAGAGGGAGTCCCGCACCTCCTGGCTGGCCCACAGGCCGGACTTGCGGGCCTCGGCCACCGCCGCCAGGGGGTCCACGGTCCTTGTGGCGAAGAGGATGTCCCCGGCGGGGACCACCGGCGGGTCGTAGACCGGGTAGGGCCGGTACGAGAACTCCTCCGGCTCGCCGAAGGACCACTCCCGCACCTGTTGCTCGGCGTAGGGGTCCGGGCTGGGTTCTCCCTTGCGCCTTCCCACCAGGACCACCTGGTCGAAGACCTCCCGCTCGGGATTCGGAAAGGCCCAGCAGCGCAGGTCCCGGTAATGAGAAGACAGGTAGCGGGAGGAGACGGCCAGGCGCTGCTTCGGCACGATGAACAGCAGCAGCCCGCCGTCGGTCAGGTAGCGGGTGGTGTGGGTGAGAAAGGCGTGTTCCACCCGCTTGTCCTCCTTGTCCCAGTCATAGGGCGGATTGAGCAGCAGCACGCTGAAGGCGTTGTTGGCGATGGAAGTGGCGAAGAGGTCGCAGGCCAGGGCGCGGTCCAGGACGTTTGCCGCCTGTTCCGCCCGGTCCCTATGCAGTTCCACCCCGCAGGTCTCCACGGGCACGCTGCTGCGGTCGCGCAGCAGGTCCGCGAACTGGGCCAGGGCGTCGCCGGCCCCGCAGCAGGGGTCCAGGACGCGCAGGGTGTCGGCGCTGCGGGGACGGCCCCTGGCCCCGTAGAACAGCTGGGCAACCAGGTCAATTACCCTCGGCGGGGTCGGATAATACCCGCCTTTCGCTTGAGCAGCGAGTCTCATGTCAGTCCTCCTTGTTACTTGGAATCGTCGTTGGGTGAATCGCCGGTGCCGCCGGTTGACGGCGCCAACCGGCAGGGACCGGGCTGGCAGAAGTGGCAGCCCCACCGAATGTTTTCGGGTGAGGCCAGCATCTCCATGCTCAGGGCCACCAGGACTACGGCTGCGCCGCACTCGTTGCAGTGGTAGGTCTCCCCGGCGTGGATGTCCTCGTCGGTCTCATCCACCTGGGCGAACCGCGCCCCGCAGCTGGGGCAGGGGAAGAACAGGGTCTGTTTGTCGGCCATCGTGCTACCTCCCGTCGTCGTGGTCGCCGTCGTCGTGGTTGCCGTTGGCGTAGTGTTTCAGCCCCACCACCTCGCCCTTGGCGAGAGTCCGCTGGAAGCAGAGGACTTGCGAGGTGTCCTTGTCAGCGGCGCACGCGGTACAGAAGGCGGTGAGCAGCTCGGCGCGGCTGGCGACGGTGACCCGCTTGACCAGCACCTCGGAGCCGTCCTCCAACTCGTGGCGGTAGAGCTTCTCGTTGGAGTTCCGCCAGTCCTGCTCGGCGGCGGGCCGGTAGAAGTGGGGCTGCCCGCTGGAGGTCAGGTGGTCGGCGGCCCCGAGGGGGCAGAAGCGGCAAGTGTCGCCGTCCGGAGAGAAGAGCTGCCAGGCCTTCCAGTTGCGGGCGCGGCGGCGCTTGTTGCCTCGCTTCACCGGATTCAGCGTCCTATCCATTGCTGTCTTCCTCCTTATCGGTGTCATTCGTGTCAGTGCTGTCGTCGGGGTTGAGGGTCAGCGTCCCCGCCGCCACCGCCCCCGACAGGTCGGCCTTGAGTTCCTCCCCCTTGGGGTTGCAGGTGTAGGCCAGCAGCCCGGCGGACTCCAGGGGGACGATCTCGCCGGTGTCCAGGCCACGCCGCCAGAGCCAGTCCCGCCAGGAGCGGTGCAAGGGCAGCGGGCTGCGCCGGTCCAGGAAGCGAAGGTGCAGGGTTGGAGCGTCGGCCTGGTCCTGGGCCAGCAGCAGGAAGTCGTCCCGCTCGAAGGAAAACTCGGCCAGGCGGGTGTAGACGAGAGCGTGCCAGCCCCGGCTGGCGGACAGCCGGGCGATGCGGGTGGTCCAGGTGCCGACGGTGTGATGGGGCACCTGGCAGCGCTGGTAGCCGCCGCTGAGGGCCATGCCCTCAACGCCCTTGATGAGGTGGGCGGTGTCGGGGGGCTGCTTGAGCAGGGAGGCCCAGATGGCCTTGAGGGCCGTCTGCGGTCCCACCATGGACAGGAACCAGAGGCCGCCGGTGTCCGGGTCGCGGGCGAAGGCGTCGGCGGTGGCCGAGTAGCCGCCCGCCGAGATGGTGTAGAGATCGTCGCCGTTCACGGCGGGTTGGGTGGGAATCATGGGTTTACTCCTGTAGGTGTGAATGAACGGAAAGCGCGGGATGGAGTTCCCGCGTGAGGACCGGCGGCGCATTGCCGGTCTCGGTGGGCAGGTGGCTAGCTGTCCATCAGCTTCCTTTCCTTGAGGCTGACCCAGCGGTCGCCGCCGATTACCATGTGGTCCAGCAGGTCGATGCCCAGCAGCTTCCCGCCCTGCACCAGGTCGCGGGTGATGGACACATCCTCCGGGCTGGGCGTCGGGTCGCCGCTGGGGTGATTGTGGGCGATGATGATGCTGGGAGCCGACTCGATGACGGCGGCGCGCAGAACCTCGGCGGGGCGGACAATCGAGCTGTTGACATTGCCCTGGTAGACAATCCGCTGCGCCATCACCTGGTTGCGGGTGTTCAGCAGCAGTACCCTGAGCTGTTCCTGGGCCAGGGCCGACATCTCTGGCCCCAGCAGGTTGTAGACATCCTGGGGGCAGCTAATGGCCGGCCGGTCGGCGGGGCGCTCGGGCTGGAAGTCCACCTGGTAGCGGGCCGCCAGTTCCCCCAGCAGGGCCAGGTTGGAGCGCAGGGCCTCCAGCACGGCCTCGCCTTCCGGCGTGGCCGGGGCGGCGGGTTCGGATAGGGCCAGGGGCATTTCCTCTTGCTTGGGCTGCTTCTTCCTGGGCATGGTTCACTTCCTTGAGAGTGAGATTGGGAAACGAAAGCGGGGCCGCTCCCTATCGGCAGGGAGCGGCCCCGTGTTGCGTCCGCCTGTCGCGGGCGTCGCTATGTTGGTGACCGGCTAGAAGGGGAGGTCGTCGTCGGTCTGGGCGTTGGCGTTGGCGTTGGCGTTGGCGTGGTTGCCGTTACCATTGCCGCCGCCGTTGCCGTCGTTACCGTTGCGGGAGGAGTCCAGGAACACCACGTCCTGGGCGTGGACCTCGGTGCGGTAGCGCCGCTGCCCGTCGTCCCCCTCCCAGGAACTCTGGACCAGCCGCCCCGCCACGTAGAGCCGCTGGCCCTTTTCCACGTACTGCGCCACCGCTTCCGCCAACTTGTCCCAGACGACGACGGTGTGCCAGTCGGTGGCGTCCTCGCCGTTCTTCCGCCCCCGGTCGGTGGCCAGGCGCAGCTGGGTGACGGCGATGCCCGACGCCGTGTAGCGCATCTCGGGATCGGCGCCCACGCGCCCCAACAATTCCACCTTGTTGATGGTCTTCGCCATGATTGTTCCTCCATTACTTTGTGATTGAGGGATTTCCGAACTGACTGCGGGCCGCCCTTTACAGTAGGAAGGAGCGTCCCCGTATCGCGCTCCGGCTTGCGGAGCGTCGGGGTTCCGATGTCATCCGGGACTAGCTGACCCGCAGGTACTCGGAGACGTTCTCGGTGACGATGCCCGCCCGGGTCTCCGGGTCGAGGAGCGCGTTCAGCTTCTTGTGGTCCACGTTGTAGCGGGTGGACTTGACCATCCCCACGGTGCGGGTCTTCTCCCGTCCGTCGAGCTTGGCTTTCTGTTCACCCCGCTGGGCCAGCCACGTCCTCAGCATCCCCAGCGCCCACTGCTTGTCCTCCTCGATGGCCTTCAGCATCTCCTGGGCCTGCTCGTACTCGCGCAGCGCCGCCCGCGCCTCATCGTCGCTCACCGGCTCCGTTTCTACGGCGATGTCATCCTCCAATTCGTCGGCCACCGCCGCCATCCCCGGCAGGCAGGCGTTCAGGAAGGGGCAGCGCTGGCACTGCCAGTCCTCGGCGGTGAAGTCCCGTTCCGGCAGGACTTCCGGGTCCGGCCCGTTGATGACGTGATGGGCGGACAGTTCCCCCAGCCGGGCGCAGGCTTGCTCGAAGGCCCGCTCCACCCGGTGCGCCGGTATCACCTCGTAGTCCCAGGTCCGGCTGCCGGTGTCCAGGGTGGCGATCACCACGTCGCGGGCTTCGTCGAAGGTCCCGTAGGTGTAGAAGGCGGCCTGCCACACCGATTCCGGGTGGCTGCGCTCCGCGCCCAACGTCCGCCACTTCTTGAAGGCTTCCGGCCCCCGGGTCTTCACCTCCACGATGCTGGGCTCGTTGCCGAAGATGGGCGCGACGCCGGCGGCGTCCACATGGCCGCTTACCAGGAGCGCGGGGCCGAGGCGCAGGGAGACCATCCTGGGGTTGTCCCGGTCGGTGGGGGTGATGTCCCACCCGGCCCGCTGCATGGCCCGCAGCACCACCGGCTCCAGGGCGTTGCCCGCTTCCAGCATGGTCAGGGAGTCGTCGCTGCGGGGGTTGGTGACCTCGTGCCCGGTGGCCTCGTACCACAGGGCGCGGCGGCAGTTGCCCACCGCCGAGGCCCGGATCTCCAGGGCGCCGTCGCCGTCGAAACGGGCGTTGGGCCGGGAGTAGATGGCGTCCCTGATGTCGTCAATCGTCATGGTCATGGTTGTCATTCCTCCTTGATGTTCAGTGGTCCGGTAAATGAGAGCGGGGCCGCCCTCCGCAGAGAGACGGCCCCGTGCGCCTTGATGGGTAAGTGTGGATTGTTCAGTCGGCGGCCAGCTTGAGTTCCGCCGCTTCCACCTCCTCTCCGGCTTTCACGTGCTGTTTCAGCACGTGGGCGATGCCGTCTCCGATGCCCAGGACGAAGGCGCTCCGTCCGCCGGGCATGGGGTTGACGTAGGGCTGCATCTCCTGGATGCCCTGGCACTGGGCGATGATCTCCTCGACCGGAGTGCCCCGCCGCAGGTGCAGCGAGATGAGGCGGCAGGCCAGTTCGGTCACCCCGTACTGGAAACTGCCGCCCTTGCCCAGGGAGCCGAATACCTCGAATGGTTCCCCGTTTTCGTCCAGGCTGACGGTGACGTAGAGGTTGCCGTACTCGGTGTTGAGCTTGGTGGTTACGCTGGGCAGGGTGCGGGGCCTCTGCCGTGTGGTGGTGTTGGCGTTCATGGCGTGCCTCCGGTTTCCCGCAGGTAGGGCAGCGCCGGAGCGTAGCGGTCGAAGCAGCCCGCGATCTTGAGAGCCAGCTCACGGTCCCTGGCGTCGCCCAGGCCCAGCAGCGTCCGGGCGATGGGTTCCTCGCAGTCCTCCTCGGCGAAGGTCGCGTTGAGGAACGAGTCCCGCACCAGGTCGGGGAGTTCCTCCCACCGCTCGCGGCTGAGTTTCAGCCCGCCGTGGCCAGCGGTGGATACCCGCCAGACGCCCTCGGTCAGTTCCTCTATGTCCTGGGACCCGCCCCAGGGGGTGTGGATTGTGGTTGCGTTCATCTGAAGTTCCTCCTTTGTCGGGTGAAGTCCGTTAGATGGAAAGCGGGGCCGTCCCGCGATGGAGACGGCCCCGTGGGTTGGCGTTGGTAGCACGGTCTATCCGTTGCCGTTGCTGCTCTCGGCGTTCTTCGCCTCGTTGACCTTGCGGGCGGCTCCCTCCACCAGGGGCTTCAGGTCCCTGGCGGGCAGGTCGTCCAGCTCCTTGCCCGTCTGCTTCTTCACCGCCTCCCGCACCTGTTCTTCGCCGAAGCCCTGCTCCACGCCCAGGGCGATGAGCCGCCCCCGCAACTGCTGGAGGTAGGAACCCTCCCGCCGCCCGTTGTTACCGTTCCCGTTGCTGCCCTGGCCGGAGTTGCCGTTGGCGGGAGCCTGCGTCCGGGGCCTGCCGTTGGCCGCTGGCTGGTCTCCGTAGAGGCCGTTGCCGAACCGGTCCCCGAAGCTGCGCAGCGCCCGCTTCAGGCCGTCGGTCACCGCCCCTTTCGCTGCGGTCTCGTGGCCCTCCGGCGTGTCCTCGGTTACGACGTGGAAACCGATGTCGGTGCGAGGCGGCGCGCCGTTGACCGTCACCCGCACCGGCGCGCTGTAGGCGTAGTTGACCTTGACCTCGCCGGTCCTCACGTCCACCTTCTCGATGCGGCGCAGGCTCACGTCGCCCACCAGTTCGTATCCCCAGCCGCCGTAGCCGAAGATCGCGTTGGCCTGGTCGATGACGGTGTGGCCCTCGATGTAGTCGTACTGGCGGTTACCCCGGCCGTCGCGCCGGGAGACCAGAGCCGGGTCCAGGGGCTGCTCCAGGGCGCTGACCACCGCCGGCGGCAGCCCGTCCCACAGGAGATCGTGGCCGGTGAGGTCGGCGACCCCGTTGCCGCTGTGGTGGCCGTTCTGACCGTTGCCGTTGAGGTTGACGCTCCCGTTGGGGTGGTGGCCGTTGCCATTGCCGTTGTAGTGCCCGTTCTGGTTGTTGCCGTTGCCCATTTCGTTGCTCCTTTGCGTTGTGTTGAATCCGGTGTTGGATTGACGCGGCTTGCCCCATTGCAAGCCGTGAGCAGGGCCGGATGCCCCGTCGTGAAGTTGGTTGGTGGGGAAAAGGAAAGGCCCGCCGGTGAAGGCGGGCCAGTAGAGGAAGAGTTGGAGGTGAGCGAGTCGGACTAGCGAGCGTTTTGCGCCGCCCTGGTCAGCAGTCGGCGGAAGAGGAGTTGTCCGTGGGGCAGCGTCGCCAGCTCTCCCACGTCGCCGACGCCCTCGGGCAGGTTGATCACGACGGCGCGGTTACCCAGCAGTTGCCTGAGGCCCTCCGCCGCCCTGTTGCCCGCGTCGTCATTGTCGAAGGCCAGGAAGACCCGGGGGCAGCCCCGGACCGCCGCCGCCACCTTGTCCATCCCCTGGGTGCCCAGGGCGGCCACGGCGGGGTAGCCCCAGGCTGCCAGCGTCAGCCGGTCGAAGACCCCTTCGGCGACAACTACCCAGGGCGGAGAAGGTCCAAGGGCCGCCAGGCCCAGCGCCGGCTTGGGGCCGGGCATTGCCTGGAAACGGGGTTTGGCGCCGGCGTCAACCGCCCGCCCGGTGAGCCACCGGACCAGGCCGTGGGCCAGGTCAGGCACCGTGATCATCCCGGCGAACCGCTCCGCGAACCGCTCCAGGAACAGGCCGCTGTCCTTGACCCGTTGGTTGTCGAAGCCCGCGGATTGCAGGTACTCCCGCAGTCCGCGACCCGTGGCGTAACCGAGGCCCATGCGCAGGGCCGCGTCAACCCCAATGCCCCGTGAGGCCAGGTATTCCAGGGCGACCCGGCTGCGCCGTAACTCAGCGGCGTAGAACCGCATCGCCGCCGTCAGCAGCGCCGGTTCCCGGGGCGGAACCTCCACAGCCGAGGGATGTTGGGTTGGAGTTGGGCGGTGGGACCGCCCCGCAACCGGCGTCGTCCCGTCATCCAGCCGCCGGATGGCTTCAGGCAGGGTCAGGCCCTCCATCCGCCCCACGAAGTCCAGCACGTCGCCGCCGGCGCCACAGCCGAAGCAGTAGAACTTCTCGGTGTCGGCGTACACGGTGAAACTTCCCTCGGCTTCGTTGTGGAAGGGGCAGACGCCCTGCCTGACCCTTCCCTTGCCCCGCAGCGCAACCCCGGCGGCCTCCACCGCATCGCCCAGGGGGTGCCGCGCCTTGAGTTCCTGCAAGTCAACCGTAGCGTTGGCTACGACCATGCGGCGCCTCCCTTTGCCAAAGGCTTCAACCCCCGCAGGCTACGCCGCGAGACCACCTTGCCCAGCGGCCAGCGGAGCCCCAGAACCGCCGCCGCTTCCAGCGTCGCGCCGTCTACAGTCGCGGGAACCAGCGCCGCCGCCTTCCCGGTGCAGGGGCTGTAGAGCAGCGTCTGAGCGCCAGCGAACCGGCGCCGGGCGATGTCCAGCCACTCGGCGTAGAGCCACCGCAGCTGGCTGTCCGAGGCGGCAGAGGTGTCCACCTCATGGAGGACAGCCAGCGCCCCGTCCAGATCGCCCGACTGCCGCAACCGCCGCGCCTCGTGGACGCTCCGGACCAGGCTGGCGTTCGGCGCACTGTCCGCGTCCGTATTCACCCCGTCGCCCAGCAGCGCCGCCAGCAGCCGGTCCACCAGTTCCTCCAACCGGCGGACCGACGCCGTGGTTTCCAATGTCATCGTCGTCATGGATTGCCTCCTTATCGTTGTCGTTGGTCGTTTCTGCTACGGCTGCCGGTGGCAGCGGCAACGGCAATTGGCCTGCCGAGCCTGCGCCGACTGTCGATTCTTCCCTGCCTGGACAATCCGCCGCACCACCAGGGCGGCGATGCCCAGGCCGATGAGATTGAGGAAGAAGGTCCCGCCGCCGGACCCGTTGACCAGCGGTACGACTATGAGCAGTCCCACCGCCAGCGCGAGGATCAGCCGCTTGTGCCGCCAGAGGAACCGGCCCACCATCACCGCCGCCGAGAATGTCCGCATCACGCTGTTCATGTTTGCCTCCTTTGGTATGAATGACGTTCGCGTTCCTGACCCGCGCGGCATCCGGGGAGCGCGGGCCGTGTACCTTGAAATAATGGGAATTGGGGATTGATGAGAAACGAAAGCCGCACTCCGACCCGGCCCGGACGCCTGGCGCGAGGATGGGAGTGGGAAAAAGAAGACGCAGCCCGGCCCAGACGTCTTGTCAACGTCCAGGGGACTGCGTGGTGAGAACGCCGCCGGGGGGCGAGGCAGAGCCGTCGCCGTGGTTCACCTGGGCGCCATGAAGCTGCGGCTGGCCTTTTCAACCGGCCTTGCCACAGGCGTGAGGAAGCGGCCGAGGCGGGATTACCGCATCAACCGCAGGTGTGGAGAGAGACTACGAAGCGGTATAGCCGCTCCGCAGATTGGAATGAGGGGGCAGGGATTCCTGGCCGGGGTTCCTGGCTCTGCTAACTACCTCCTGGGCAATGGTGAGAACGCCGTTTTCCTGGTGCACCGCATCGAACCGGTCGCCGGAGGAGCAATGCTCGACCCCGGTTCCGCATCACGCAGCGGGCGGGCGCTTGTCCTCGTTCAGGTCGCCGCCGGGAGAGCAGGGCTCGATCCCGAGTCAACGGTCCGGGTCGGGGATGGACCCTCCAGTTTTCTGGGCTGGAAACACTGGAAAAAGCCAGACAACGCATTCAATTATTCACGGGCCGCCCCGACCTGGGAACCCCGAAACCCGACCTTTCGCGCCTTCCCGACCAAATCGTTCGCAACAAAGGCGCAACGGTGTCGCTGTATTCGAATGGCCGTTCCGCCCGGGCCTCCGGCGGTCTAATTCCGCCACAGGCCGAAGGTGAGGAGGCGCCGCAGCCTGAGCCGGTTCCGGTCCACCCTCACGTCGTCCAAGTACTGCGTGCGTCGTCGCACCTGCTCGTCCCGGTCGCTCCAGTCCCAGGGATACGTCGCCGGGGGCAGGGTCAGCTCGTGCTCCCTGATCAGCGCTATCTCCAGCTCCCACAGGCGCTGCCGGGCGTTGAGCCGGTCCAAGGCGTCCCGGCGCTGCCCCACGGCGTCCCGGGCCTGCCGCCACTGGCCGATCACCGCCGTGGCCGCATCGCCGTACACCAGCTCCTCGTCGGGCTCCGGGTCCTCGGTCACCAGGTCGTAGTAGTCCCGGCGGGGCCGCCGGGCCACGGGCGTCCCCGCCAGCGCCGGACTGCCCGTCTGCGACTTGGCCGCGCCGCCGGCCGGCGGTGTTCCCGAGCTCACCGCTCCCGCGCCGTTCCCCACCGCCTCCAACGCCGCCAGCCGCCGCTCCAGTTCCGCCACCGCCCCGGCCTGCTCCTCCCGCGCCGCCTCTCCCTGTTTCCTGAGTTCCGCCAACCCCTCACGCAGCGCCCGCTCCAACTCCTTCAGTCCGTCCTCCAACATCCCCAGCCGGTGCCGCTGGGTGGCCGCCGCCGACCCGCCCCCCTCCAATAGGTGCCTTTCCAACGCCCCGGCCAGCGTGGGCGTGAGGCGCCGGGACTCCTCGAACCGGGTCAGAGTGCGGGGACTCACCCCCAGGGTCTGCGCCGCCTGGGTCTTGCTCTGCTCCCCGATCAGGTCCTCCAGGAGCGCCACCAGCCGCATCTCTCGCAGGCTGTCCAGGCTGCGGCTGGTCTCCGGATACTGCTCGCCCTCCGCCATCGTGACGCCCTCCTCGCTGGACAACTGTCCGATTTCGTTCCTGCCACTGTCCAATTATCCCCGCCAATGCCGGTGGACAACTGTCCGATTTCATACGTGGGACTGTCCACAGGGGCTGGAAGCTGCCCTGGAACCCAGGTGTTCGCTGAAACCGTCCGATAGGGGGTGATTTCCCCCGATTTCAGGTTCAACCGGACAGGACTGGACACCTGTCCACCAACCGCCAATCCCTGTACACGGGTATGACACCACAGCGGCCCGCCGGAATCCCATTACCTAAATGGGGTGACGCGCGCGTCACCCCATTTAGGTAATTCCGCCCGCCCCGCCCCGCCTCCACACTTGGTTGTCGAACATCCGGTCTCAGACCTGCGAAAGGAGGCAATCATGTTCCGGAGATTCATTCCAACCTCGGGCCGGGCCAGGCGGCTGGCCCTGCTCGCGGCGGCGCTGCTGCTTTCGGCCGTCGTCGCCGTCCCCGCCAGCGGCCTGGCCCTGGCCCAATCCCCGCCCGCCGACGACATCAGCCTGGTCAACCGGGACCGGCAGTTGGTGGAGCGCAAGAAGGAGGGCGACTTCGTGGCCCGCCCCATCTTCAGCCGCCAGGTCCCGCTCCTGTACTACGCCATCCGCCACCCGGACACCGGCGACTGGCTGACCAACACCTACCAGGTCCGGGGCGGCGAAAAGCGCCTGGCCGAGGGCTGGGAGTACACCTTCGAGTACCCGGCCCTGGACGAGCAGCCCGAACTCCACCCCGAACAGCCCTTCCTGCTGATGCTGGCCGTCCCCCGACAGGGCGGTGGCGAGCGCCACGTCTTCTACGCCCTGATTCCCGTCCACCAGCCCAGGGGCCTGTGGGACCGGGTGCTGGGCGCTCTCGACCCGGACCGCTGGGCAAGGGCCGCCGCCAAATGGGTGGTCCAGGGGGTCCACGGGACCCTGTGCGGCGTGTTTCAGGGGGTGTTCCAGACGGACATCGACGACTGCGGGGGAGGGTAGCGAGCATGGGAGACATCCTCACCGGAACCCCTCCGAACCTGACCTACGCCCACGACTTTGTGCAGGCGGCGTGGTGGGCGGTCTGGGCCGTCACCACCGCCGCCCTGACCGTGATCCTGGGCTGGATGGGCCTGAGCTTCATCGTCCAGGAGCATCTCGGCAGGCATCAATCGGGCTGGCGGGAGATGGTGCCCCGGCTGGTGCTGGGCCTGGTGGCCGCCGCATCGTCCCTGTGGTGGTGCGCCCTGGTCATCGACGTGGCCCACGCCGTTTCCCAGTTCATCGCCGCCACCCTGCACGTCACCCCCGGCGACCTGCTGCGGGCGCCCCTCTTCGTATTGCTGGCCGCCGTGGAGACCGGCGAGGTGGGGGTGGCCATCTTCATCGCCCTGCTCTACCTGGTCTTCGGCTGCATCCTGCTCTACCTGCTGGTGCAGATGGTCCTGCGCCTGGCCCTCATCGACATCCTGCTGGCCTTGGCCCCCATCGCGTTGGGGCTGTGGATTCTGCCCCACACCGCCAACTGGGGCCGCCA
>CAXXKY010000006.1:0-128010 GCA_963667325.2 Dehalococcoidia bacterium | reverse complement strand
AGGTAGTCTTCCTCCGTATTTCCGATGACCCTATGCCCCTGGTTCTTTGGAGGGAGTTGCTATGACTCAGGAAGCCCAGCACGACACCGAATCGGCGCTAACGCCCGAAGTCCGGGCAATGATTGGCGTCAGCGGCGACGTGGTAGAGTCCTGGGGCTATGTGGACGAGGAATACCTGCGGCGCTTCACCCAGGCCGTAATGGACCCTGATCCACGTTATTGGGACAAGGAGTTCGCGGAGGGCACCCAATTCGGAGGAGTCATAGCGCCTCCCATCATGGTCAGCTATATGGTGAGCCGTCATCGGCCCGAACAGGAAGACCCCATCACTCGCGCCTTTGAGGAGAATCCTGAGTCGGACGGCATTGGCAGCGTCGAACGTCCGGGCGCTCTGCCTTCTGTTCCCACCGACCTCGTGAGAGTACTCAACGCTGGCAACGAGATCGAGATCTACAAGTATCCAAGCATTGGAGACAAGATCTACTTCCAGAACCGGTATTCCGACATCAGGGAACGATCGGGGCGCGACGGAAGGGCGTTCCTTATCATCACCGTCGAAACCAGCTTTACCAACCAGAGCGGCGACCTCCTTTGCATCACCCGTCAGTCGTCAATCCGGCGCTGATCCACAGTCCCTTTCAGAGGCCCAAAGCATGAGCGTTAAACTCGAAGACCTGTTGCAAATGGCTCCGGAGCAGATTCTCACCCATAACGAGCGTCCTTCCGGCGAACAGTTGCGGAACAAGAAGCAGACCTATTTCGAAGACGTGGAAGTGGGAGATGAGCTGCCCAAGTACATCTATGCTCCCACTCCAACGCACCTCTTCCGGTGGAGTGCTGCCATAGAGAACTTCCACCGCATTCACTACGATCTGGACTTTGGCCTCAATCACGACAGGAACCCAAGCCTCCTGGTGCACGGTTCTTGGAAACAGAGCGTTGTTCCGCAGTATCTGAAGGACTGGACATTGCCAAGTGGTTGGCCCTGGAAGGCGCGCTTTGAACATCGTGCCATGCTGGTGCCCGGGGATGTGCTCATCATGTGGGGGACGATCACTGGGAAGCAAGAAAAGGGCGGCATGGGTCTGATTGATCTTGACATCGGAATGAAGACCCAGGACGGGATAGAAAGCATGCCCGGTTCCGCCACGGTTGTGCTGCCACTGCGCGATGGACCGCCCATTCCGTATCCGTTCGTCCCGCCTCAGGACTAGGCCAAACGATTGCAGGAGGAGACACCGGCATGGCCAGGTTTCTAGCCACGCACACGATTTCCGATCTGACTGAAGACGAACTGCGCAACAAGCTGGGCGCCTATACGGGCGGCGTCAGCAAGTGGCGCCCCGACCGCCGCACGACCATTCTGAAGGTTTATGCGGATACCTCCAGCGGCAAGCTGTTTACCGAGTGCGAAGCCGTGGAACAGTCTCATTTCGAAGACTGGATGAAGATTGCGGGCTGGCCCGCCGACGAGGTGCATCGAGTGGACCTGATATTCCAGACCGGCGACATGTGGCGGGTGTAAACGAACTGGGGCGGCCGATTGGCCGCCCCAGTCTTTTCTAGTCGTTGTCCAGGACTTCGCTTCTGTCCAGGTTGGGCTGCGCCTCTTGGCGTCGCATTTCCTCGCGCTGCTGTTCTCTTTCCCTCAAGGCTTCCAGCATCCCGCGCTGCTCGTCCGTCTGCCAGGGAGGGCTGTCAACCACGGGGACCATCTGACTCCAGGGAAGTCCAATTCCTTCAGATCGTTTTTCCACGTAAACTGGCCCCAGACGGTCAATTACCAGACGAAGGCCCGTTGCCGGGTGTCTGTTTCCGGATTCCAGGTAGCCATCGATGGTTTGCTGTTCCAGGACGATCCCGTCCGGGTCCGTAATTGTGAGTTCATATTCCTGGGGATTGTCTCGTTCCTGCTCCAGCCATCTCGAAGCGTATTGTTCCGCGGGCTGAAAGGACTCCACGAAGTGCTGGTGAGGCTGGTAGGCGACCTTGTCTTCCTCCCGTCCGGTCCCGGTATTTTCGAGGGACACCTGGTATGGCAGCCTGCTGGGCACCTGGTGAAAAAGCTGTCCGCTGGGGTAATAGCATGCCCCCATGCTTACGCCGGTGATCTCAGGAGAGTCCACACCTTCTATCAGATCAGCGGCCATGATTATCTTGTCTTCGCCGAGCCACTTTTTGAGTTCGTCGGAGAAAAATGGCGACCTGGTGGGACCTCCGAACAGGATAACGCCATCGATATCCCGCTTGATGTCTTCATAGCCCAGTTGCCAGATAAAGCGGACCTCTCCAGTGTTCTCTTCGTGGCGCAATACCATATCTCCCGGTCTGTCGCCGCTGTCGTTCCGACGCCAAAGCACAGACTTGGCGCTGATGTATGCGTCGCGCATTGCCATAAGAGAGCGCTGAATGAATCTCTCGGACTTCAGTTCATCTTCAACGACATCCCAGGAAAGGCTCAGATTATCGTTGACCCTGACGCTGGGGTTGTCGGGAGTGACCTGCTCCTTGGCCAGTCGCAACAGGTTGACCGGACCCTCATACTCCAATCTGGCAGCCAGGGACTTGTCCATGTTCGCGCCCCCCAGCAGTGGGTGTCCGTCGGCGCCATAGACTATCATCTCGTTGTTATCGCGAACTTCTACTAGAGTGCAGTCAAAGGAACCGCCACCCAAGTCGTAGACCATAAATGATCCTCGGAGGGGAGTCCCTGAGTCAGTAGAAATATTACGTTGAGCAGCAGCAAGAAACAGCACCGGCTCATCGACAACCCAGCTGACGCTTCCGGTACCAGATATTTCCGTCAGGACTTCCTTCAACATTTGGCGGTATTCGTAACCCGCGTGGACGGGGCACCCTGCCCTCCATTCGAACGGGGAAGGAAGATCGGCGCGGCGCAGCGCCTCCCGCAAGATCGCTCCCACCAATTCCCTGGTCTGAAAATGCTGGTTCCAGACCTCGACGCAGCCAAGGTCCGGATTCCACCAGGATTCAACGGGGGCGTCGGTAGCTTGAAGACGCCACTTTACGAAGGGGTCACCTGAAAGGGCCCATCGCTTTATGTTATGGATTACTACAGTATCTTGCGCCCCCTCCAAATCCTCTGCATCTTCACCCACAATCATAGACACCGAGCCGTCGGACCGCCGTTGAAGGGCGACGACTACAGGCATTGTGAAGGTGTCGCCCCTGCCGATGAGCCGGGACCGGGGCAGACCGGCGTTGGGGTCTTCCGGATCCCAGGTTGAAATGCGCACGTTGGTGGTGCCAAAGTCGATGCCTACGATTTCCATTAACTAACCTCGTGCCTAACCTGTGCCTTGAGCAAAACGCGGTCACCATGTGACCCGCCGCGTACGATTATCCCGGGGGCGAGTACCTCCACAACAGCGGAGTCGGGCAAATCGTCCTTGGCCTGATGCCATTGGGGTTTGAATCTGACGGTATCTCCCGGCGTTTCAAGCAGATCTGCCCCTCCGGCTCGCAGGGCCAGGGTCAGGCCGGCTTCCACACTTCCGGCGAGTTCCTTTGTTCCGCTTCTACCGCAAACCGACTGCAAGATTTCTCCGACAGCCAACAACATATCCATCCTGATTTCCAGGCGAGACTCCTCCCTCTGTGCGACCAGTTCCGCGCTAAGGGACTGGATCTGTTGGCGCAGCCGTTCCTGTTCCTGCCGCTCACTCTGGATTTGTGCTTCGTGAGTTTTCTCCAGGTCCACTACCCGAGCGCGCCCGCTGGTCCTCGCTTCGCCAACTTTGGTTGCCGCGTCCCCGAAGATAACCCTTATGGTCTTCGCGTAACCATCTAGTTCGTGGAAAGCGTCTGAGATTTCGCGAGAAGTCTGGGCAACAAGTTCGCTTCGGTCGTCTTCCAAAGATAGGGCCGCAATAATGCGCAATCCCAAATTGCCAGATCCGGATGCGTGGCGACTGTTGGCGATGAAGTCAAGTACGCCGTCTCTCTGGTCTGGGTTTGCGGAAGCAATCATCTCCAGCAGAATTTGTTTGCGCTGATCTTCCGGAAGCATGTCGATGAGGCGGTCTAGCTCAGAATTGCGGCGGGTCGAATAACCTGGGTCGAAGGCGGCCAAGGTGATTTCTCGTGCCAAGTCACCTCTTGCCTGTCGACCGAGCACAGCGGATGATTCGCGGTACATTTCGCGCGCGTCGTCGCCTTCGAAGGACTCCCACATTCCCGCTACGAATCCCCGTCGCCAAGCCTCAGCGTCTCCGTCCAACACACCTGCTTCGAGGACAAGGTCCTGTGGCGTCCTGTCTCCCGCTATCCGGGAGAGCCGGGCCAGTAACTCACCGGCGCGAGCCGCGTCATATCCTCGGGGGTCCGGTCTGCCTATCTGTCTCCTTCGAATGGCAGCGTGGGCAATGGCTGTCAGCCAGCCCTCGGCCTCCTGAGCCGATACATCGCCCCTGTTCAGAAGAGCTTCAGCGCTCACTGCCAGGCGTATTAACACCTGCTCGACGGTTTGGGCGTCTTCCCATTTGGCCAGAGCCTCTACCACCGGTTTCGTCGGATAGCGCCCCGGAGCGTCTTCGGGAGAGCCCAACAAAAGCCACTCTCTCCACAGCTTTAAAGGAACTGATCTGGACTTTACCGGAGCCGCCTGGTCAGCCGGCACATCGTCCAATCCGGTCAGGAGGCGGTAATCGTTGCCCCTAGGGGCTTTCACAGACTGGAAATAATCGGGCATTGTACCCAAGGACCTGGAACGCTTTTTCCACCAGTTGTCCCAGTCTCGTTCTCTTATCACCCGGCCGCTCAGCTTCTCCCGGATGTCGGCAGCCTTGCCCTGTCCTCCGCCTACAGACAAGGCCAGGGCGATCAGCTTCATAGGGGCTTCATCCGCCCAAATCGCGAGTTGCTCGGGTTGGCCCCAGAGCAGAGCCTGGGGACAGTCTGAATCCAGCGGTGTCAGCAGGCTGGTTGGCCTTCGCTGCTCCTCACCCCAAAAATCCACTGCAACTGTCTCGACGGCATTGCCGTTGATTTCACGGGTTACCGGGTGGCCGACAATCTTGCCCACTTTGGAGTTGTTGTCGCAGACCAACACCCCCGGCTGGATTTTGGAGTCTGTCACGCGTGTTAACCCGCCTGTATAAGCAGCCGCTTCTGTCCCACTATATCTTATTACATCAGGCGGACTTTGTTAAATGCCCCGGGCAGGGCAACACTGTTCTGCCTTCAATGATTCGCATGGTCGGATGCGTTGAGTGGAATTACATTGGTCAAAAAAACTTCGATTTTCAGGTAATTTCCGGTAAAAACAGGACTTTTGGGGCGCTGAACGACAGTCTGGCCTGAACAGACCTGATGCATTTGAGGGCAACTGTGGCAGGTACACCCTATAGCGTTGGCCCATATCTGTTTGTCAGGTGGATCAGGGGCAATTGGAGAAGACCTTGTAACTATGCTATGGAAGTGTCACAGGGCCCGGCAATGGGCAACTGTCACGAACTGCCCCAAAAGCAACTTCCCTGAATCACTTGACCAGTCCCCAGGCTTTCGGGGGCCAACAGCGAAGCCAGACCCGACCCAGGATGCGTTCTGAGGATACGGGACCGAAGGTACGGCTGTCGGTGCTTTGAGAAGGGTTGTCTCCGAGGAGGAAATATTCGTCGGGACCGTTCCACCAGTTGCCGCTCACTCTGCCGTTGGGACCGGCGGGGACGTAGTCGGGGATGAGCAGAAGATCATCTGCATATAGTCGTCCGCCGTCGAGCCTGATGGACTCATCAGGCATTCCCACCACCCGCTTAATGATCCAATCCCACGGAGGCACCAGTTGCCTGAGAACAATCACATCTCCACGATTCAGCGTGTTGCTATGCAAGAATGGCGGCATCAACAGAACAGACTGACCGTTTTCGAGAGTCGGTGACATGCTGTCGCCTTCGACTCTGAAGCGCATGCGAGGGTCACTTGCACTGGAAGGCCCCATTTTCTGACCGCAGCTATATCAACTCTACCGACTATTATAAAGTACTCGGTCCAACCATTGATTGAGTCTCGGTGTTGGAATCCACCGTGATAGAATTGGCCAACACATAACGTCAAGGAGACTCACCAATGCAGAACGGAATCATTCGCGTCGGCCTCATCGGGGCCGGAGCCAACACTCGCCTGCGACATATTCCCGGCTTCCGGGAACAGCGCGACGTGGATATTGTCGCCGTCGCAAACCGCAGCAGGGAATCAGGCCAGCGCATCGCTGAAGAGTACGAGATTCCCAGGGTCTACGACAACTGGGTTGACCTCCTGGACGATGACAGCATAGACGCCATCTGCGTTGGGACCTGGCCCTACATGCATCGAAACCTGGTGATTGCCTCCCTGGTTGCGGGCAAGCACGTGCTGACCGAGGCCCGCATGGCGATGAATGCTGACGAAGCCCACGAGATGCTGGACGCTAGCCGACTGCACCCCGACCTGGTCGCACAGATAGTTCCGGCTCCGCAGACTCTTGAAGTAGACAACACTGTGATTGATCTCGTTGGCAATGGATACGTCGGTGACATTCTGGCGGTGCGCCTGCGAGTTTGCGATTACCACGGACGGACCAACCGGTCGGACACCTTCATTGACACCGAGTCCCCCTTGCACTGGCGACAGGACCGGACGCTGAGCGGTTACAACATACTGGGAATGGGCATCTGGTACGAAACGGTTATGCGATACGTTGGGCCCGCCACCAAGGTATCTGCCATGACGCGGACGTTCGCCAACCGCAGACAGGACGAAAACGGTGTGATGCAGGCTGTGACGGTGCCTGACCACGTGAACGTACTGGCCGAGATGGGCTGCGGCGCCGCCGCCGACCTGAGCTGGAGCACGGTCACTGGTCTGCAGACCGGGACCGAGTTCTGGATTTTTGGAACCGATGGCACGATAAGCCTCCAGGGGCCTCCTTTCAACAAAGTGCTGGGTGGGAAGCGTGGTGACGAGGACCTTTCGGAGATTGCCATCGATCCGTCGAAGCGCGGAAAGTGGCGAGTGGAGGAGGAGTTCATCAACGCTATCCGGGGAACGGAGGCCATAACACATACACCGTTCGACATCGGCGTTCAGTACATGGAGTTCACTGAGGCGGTCACCCGCAGCGCCCAGACGGGCCAAGCCGTTGCTCTGCCCCTTTAGGGTGGCACAGTTCGCTTTTTAGGCACGGATCCCTGGAAGCTGAGGAACGAATGCGGCAGCGTAATTTGGCTGCCGCAGTTCCAACTAAAGGAGAACGGGCATGGCTGATGAAGGAATTCGAATTGGACTCATCGGGGCCGGCAGAAACACTCGCGACCGGCACATCCCGGGCTTCCACGAGGTTGATGGCGTCGAGATCGTGGCGGTGGCCAATCGATCGAGGGAATCTGGTCGAGTGGTGGCAGACCAGTTCAACATCCCGACGGTCTATGACGGGTGGCGTGAATTGCTGGAGGATGACAGTATCGACGCTGTCTGCATCGGGACATGGCCGTATATGCACCGCACACTGACCATTGCCGCGCTGGAGGCAGGAAAGCACGTCCTGTGTGAGGCTCGGATGGCGGCTTCTGCAGCAGAAGCGCGCGAAATGCTCGAGGCGTCCCGAGCGCACCCGGGGCTGGTTACCCAGATAGTGCCGTCGCCCCTCACATTCAAGGTCGACAATCTCCTGTCGCAAAAGATTGCCGAGGGGTATGTGGGCGACGTACTTGCGGTGTCGGTGCAGTCGCTGACTCCTGGGTTCGCCGACACTAATGGGCCGATGCACTGGCGCAACGATCGGGACCTGAGCGGCTACAACATCCTGAATATGGGAATCTGGTACGAGGCGATGATTCGCTGGGTTGGCCCGGCCGCAAGAGTGATGGCCAATACCAGTGTCAACGTCAAACAACGTATCGACGAAAACGGCCAGCAGGCGCCCGTGACCGTTCCCGACCACGTTGACATCCTGGCGGATTTGGCGTCAGGGGCTCAGGCGAACATGAGATTCAGCGCAGTAACGGGATTCGGGGCTGGAAACGAGGTCTGGATCTACGGCAGCGACGGGACGCTGCGCGTGGACTCCGGTCTCAACGTGTTCGGAGGGCGACGGGGCGACAGCGGCATGACCGAGATCGCCAACCCGGCGGAAGGGCAAGCCTACTGGCGCGTGGAGGAGGAATTCTGCAGCGCCATTCGAGGGCAGGAAAAGATTACCCGGACGCCATTTGAGGTGGGCGTGCACTACATGGAATTCACCGAGGCCGTGACTCGCAGCTCACAGACCCGGCAGGTGGTTTCGCTTCCCCTGTAGAGAGCCGAGTCGGCTCGCAATCTACGCGGCGTGGCCGTTACCGTGCCGGTTCACGGGACAGGTCGTAAACGATCTGCAAACACGAAGGGCGGGCTTACTGGAGTGTCCGCCCTTTCCAATCAGTTGTCCAGATCGATGGGGAAGCTGAGCTGGGCGAAGTCTTCTCGGTCAACATCGGCCTTCAGGGTGACCACGGTCTTGTCAGTAATGATTTCCGTCAAGGTGACAAGCGGGTTGGAGTGAACAGCCGTTTCTATGCGCGGGGCGGCGTTGGCGGCCGTTTCAGGGCTGGGAAACAGCAGGGCTACAGTGCCTTCGATAACCGTCAGCCGTTCACCTCGAGCGAAGGCCCACGCGGCCGCCAGGCAACCGTCGCTGGGCAGCAGCCTGCAGTTCTCGGAAGCGGTTACCACTAACCCCTCCCCAGTGCGGTCCATGGCCCTCTTCAATTCTCCCTTGCCATCGTTCCACAGTTGCCCGGAGTCCCGGCTGGCATCTCGAAGCACGTCAATGACGGCGCCGGGATCGCCCTGAACGAGAAACCGATCGTCGGGCATCAGTGCAAAGGCGCTTCTGCCATTGCCTGACTCCCATAGTTCATAGTCTCGATATTCTGATTCGGAGTAGCCATCGTCTCCAAGAGATTCGCGGACCTTGTCGAAGTCGAAAGCTCCTCCCGATATCGTCACAGTCCCGGATGACAGAGACGCCCTTACCTGCCGACGGACATCGCCGTAGTCTTCAAGGTCGGCAACGGGATTTTCCAAGTTTGAAGGGAGGGTGGTGCGACTGAGAGCGGACTCGCTGACGTCCACGATAACCAGTTCCTTTGCGCCATCCGGCACCAGTCTCTCCGGACCGTCGGGGGCCGAACCGCCGAAGAAGCACCCTGAAGAAGCTGTCAGACCGGCAAGGAGCAGGATAATCAGCGAGAATCGAATCATCAAGTCAGTCTCCTACCGAAAGAGCAGAAACCATAAACAACCCATACACAAGCCCCGGACCATCGGGCCGGGGCAGTGTCTGCGGATGTTGATTCTTTGGACTTCATCAGAGGGTCAGGGGAGTATCGTCGCGATTGGCCCACTCTCCCATAGAAGCGTCGTAGTTTTTCGTTTGGTTGTAGCCCACCAACTGCAGTACGAACACGCCGTGCGCCGCACGGATACCGCCCTGTCAATAGGTGTAGACGTTCTTGTCCGGAGTAATGCCGTGGTCAGCCAGGAGCTGACGAATTTCACTGGCTGGCCTGAAGCGATGAGTCTGGCGGTCCATCACGTTGAACCATTCCAGGTGAACGGCACCGGGAATGTGCCCAGCGCGGCTGTTGCCCCGAGGTTCGCTGCCGTCCCACTCGCCGTCGCTGCGAACATCCCAGATGACTGATCCTTCAAGATTGCACGCTTCCTTGAGTTCGTCCACCTTGACCAGAAGCGACTCGTCGCGATTGGGCGTGAACTTAGCCCCTTCGTCAGGGGAGGTGCGTTCCACTCCGACTCCACTGCCTGAATTCACCCATGCCCTCCAACCGCCGTTGAGGACTTTCGCATTGCTGTGGCCGTATGTGTTGAGAGACCACCACAGGCGAGCGGCATAGAGACTCTGGGAATTGTCGTATGACACGACCATCGTATCGTCGCCGATCCCCAGGCGCTGGCACATGGCCTGGAACTGGTCAGGGTTCATCAGGTGCACCCGGCCAGTGTCCGGGTCCTTTTCGAAATTGTCAGGCACGACGACGGAACCGGGGATGTGGGCCCGGTTATAGGCTGCGTCCACATCGCAGTCCACCACCACGACGTTGGAGTCCTCCATGTGGGCGGCAAGCCAGTCGGCTTCTACCAGGTATTCCGGATGAGAGTATCCTTCCTCAGCCATTTGTCGCCTCCTGCTGACTACCTGGCCTGCGCAGGCCCCCGGTCGGCACACCGGACAGTGTACGCGGGATGGTAGTTTTGGAAATGGTAATTTCGGAAATTGTAGGCTACGGGCGCAAACAGGGTCAACGCGGGCAATTCAGGGAACCTTGCCCGCCGAGCCAGAGTAGATCCATCTGGCAATGAGATACCTCGCTTTCGAAGACGGATGTAGCTATTACCAGCATCGGCATACGCCAAGATTAGCTACTCGGGCAGCGACAGGAGGGCATGATGCGGTTGCCTCCTGAGGGTGATCTCTGCACGTGCGTTTGAATGAGGTGGCGATGGCGCGGTTCGCCTTGCCGCCTGCTATGCCGATAGCTAGAATGTGGCTAAATGCATCGGCCCTCCCCGGTCTCTGGGCTGGGGCGGGCTGAATTTCTGTTGTACTGGAGAAGGGCAATTCCAATGAAGTTTGGCCTTTTCATGCTGCCCTCGTGGCCCGAACCCGACCCCAAACACCAGAGCCGGATCTTGGGCGAGATGATGGAGCAGATAGAGTTCGCCGAGGAGCTGGGCTACGATTCGGTGTGGCTGGCCGAACACCACTTCACGCGGTACGGCATTGTGCCGTCGGCGCTGGCCATGGGGTTGCATGCCGCCGGACGGACCAAGCGCATTCGGATAGGCACCGGGGTGAGTGTGCTGAACTTTCACAACCCGGTGTTCGTTGCGGAAGAGACGGCGCTGCTGGATGCGCTGAGCCAGGGTCGCCTAGACTTTGGCGTTGGTCGTGGGCAGGTCGTCTACGAGTACGGCAACTTCAACGTCGACTACAACACGAGGAGCGAGAGGTTCAGCGAGATTCTGGACGTCATATTGGGGCTGTGGAAGCATCCCGGGTTCACATTCCACGGTGACTTTTACCACGTGGACGACATGACGATAGCACCGGTTCCGGTGCAGGAACCGCACCCGCCGATGTTCCTGGCGGTGTCGAAGACGCCGGAGAGCGTGGCGGTGGCAGTGGACCGAGGACTGCCGGTGCTGACGAGCGCGAACATCACTGACGCGGAGGCGCTGGAGATTCGCAACGTGTACTCGGCGGTCTGCGCGGAAAAGGGAGTGCAGCCGCTGTGGGACGATATGCCGTATTTCAGGAAGGTCTACGTGGGAGAGGACGAGAAGTCGGCCATCGAAGACCCACGGGAGGCGGTTACGTGGGTGTATGACCTGAACGGATACCGTCGTACGCTGAAGGGCGGGAGCGAAATCTACTACGATCTCGACCGGTGGATTGCGGAGCGTCCGGAGGCCCCGCCAAGCTACGAGTCGCGGCTGAAGACGACGACGTGCTTCGGGACGCCGGAACAGTGCATTGATCGTATCCGGAAGCTGCGAGACGAGCACAACGTCCATTACTTCGGGGCCAATATGTCGTTCGGCACGCTGGAGCACGGGAAGGTGATGCGGTCGATGGAGCTGTTTGCGAAAGAAGTGATGCCAGCGTTGCGGTAGGTACGGCAATGGCAGACAACACCCGAAACCGCAGGAGGTTCCGGTGAGAAACGAGTTTACGGCGATATTCGAGCTTGATGAAAGCGGGGACGAGCTGCGTTACTTCGCTTACTGTACGGAAATCATTGGTGCCAGGGCGGAAGGCAAGACTATGGACGAAGTGAGGGAGAAGCTGCGCGACGCCATCAAGTCCGTACTGGAAGAGCGCCGGGAAAAGACTATGCGCGATATTCTGTTCGACCTGCCGGACGATGCCACGCAGGAGATTATTGCCGTACAGGAAACCATCGCAATGCAATGGGTTCCATACGTAAGCCCGGAGTAGCCCTGTCTGAAACTCCTATGGGAGGGTGATAGATGACGCTCATATCAAGAGAAGCAATACCGGAAGACGCCGAGGTGACTTTTCTCTACAAGAAGCCCGAGGCAGTAGTGAGAAACGAATTCACGGCGGTGATCGAGAAAGATGAGGATTGGTTCGTCGCCCATTGCCTGGAATTTCCCGGTGCCCACGGTCAAGGTAAAACTAGAGAGGAAGCATTGGAGAATCTGGCGGAGGCGATACTTCTCTTCCTGGAGATGCGTCGCGAAGACGGATTGAGGGGAGTTCCTGCTGAGGCTATTCGTGAAGTAATTACTGTCGAATGAAGCGAGGGGATCTCATCAGGCACATGCGAAGCCACGGATGCGAATTTGTCCGAGAGGGCGCCGGACATTCTGTCTGGACCAACCCCGCAACCGGGGAAGTGGACCATGTCCCAAGACACACGGAGATTCGTAATGGGACAGCCCGAAGTATCTGCCGCAACCTGTCAATCCCAATAATCGGTAGAGAGAACAGGTAGAAGAGGAGACGCAACATGGTGCAGCAAGGACAGATTGACCACCTGCTCCAGGAGACGGGGGAAATTCAGCCGCCGGACTTTCTCGTACAGCAAGCGTTTCTCCAGGACTATGAGGGCCAGTATCGCGACTCGATGGAATCGCCGGAGGGGTTCTGGGAAGGAGTGGCGTCGGAGCTGGAATGGACACGGAAATGGGACAGTGTGTTCCAGTGGGACTATCCGACGTTCCGATGGTTCCTGGGGGCCAAGTGCAACATCACCCAGAACGCCCTTGACCGGCACCTGACCAACGGCAACCGCAACAAGGCCGCCTTCATCTGGCTGGGAGAGGACGGCACGGAGCGCGTGTTCACCTACGGTCGGCTGGCGCAAATGGTCAACCGCTTCGCCAACGGGCTGCGGTCGCTGGGCGTGGGCAAGGGAGACCGGGTGGTCATCTACATGCCCCTGACGCCGGAGGGGGCGATTGCCATGCTGGCGTGCGCCCGCATCGGGGCGGTGCACAGCGTGGTGTATGCGGGGTTCAGCTCGGGGTCGCTGCGGGACCGCATACTGGACGCGCAGGCGAAGGTCGTCATCACCGCCGACGTGGGCTACCGGCGGGGGAACGAGGTTGACCTGCTGGGCATCACGGAGCGGGCGGTGGATGACCTGGACCTGGTGGAGAAGGTCATCCTGTTTAGACGCAAAGGGGTGCCGGACGTGGCGGCTTCGCTGGGCGGGCGTGAAGTGGATTTCGACGCGCTGATGGCGGAGAGCGGGGTTGAGTGCGAGGCTGAGGAGATGGACTCGGAGGACCCGCTGTACATACTGTACACCAGCGGCACCACCGGCAGGCCAAAGGGCGTACAGCACGTTCACGGCGGCTACATGGTGGGGACGTACTACCACTTCAAGAACTTCTGGGACGTTAAGGACGACGACGTCTTCTGGTGCACGTCGGACATCGGCTGGGTCGTCGGGCACAGCTACATCGTCTACGCGCCGCTTGTGGCGGGTGCGACCACAATCTTCCGGGAGGGAGCGCCGGACTACCCTCACCCGGGCGCGTTCTACGAGATCATCGAGAAGTACGGCGTCAACGTCATCTTCACCGCGCCCACGGCGTTGCGGATGCTGATGCGGTACGGCGAAGAGTACCCGAAGCAGTATGATCTCAGATCACTGCGGTTCCTGACCTGCGCCGGCGAGCCGCTGAACCCGGAGGCGCTGCGGTGGAGCTACGAGCACATCTGCGGCAACGGCAAGTGGGGGCACATCGTCGACAACTGGTGGCAGACGGAGACGGGCGGACCGTGCCTCGGGACGACGGCGACGATGCCGGTGAAGCCGGGGCGCGTGGGTCGTCCGATGCCTGGGGCGGAGATGGACATCGTGGACCGGGAGGGTCAGCCGATTACGGAGCCGGACAAGGGTGGGCTGCTGGTCATCAAGCGGCCGTTCCCGCACTTCTTCCGGACGGTGTTCGGGGACCCGGAGCGGTACGCGCGGGACTGGAACACGATCCCGGGGGTGTACTTCACCGGCGACGTGGCGCTGCGGGACGCCGACGGGTACTACATGGTGGTGGGGCGCGCCGACGACGTGCTGAACGTTGCCGGGCACCGCATCGGGTCGGCGGAGGTGGAGAGCGCGCTGGTGTCGCATCCGTCGGTGGCGGAGGCGGCGGTCATCGGCAAGCCGGACGAGCTGCGGGGGGAGTCGATCAAAGGGTTCGTCACCCTGCGGGTGGGGAACGATCCGTCGGAGGAGATGGTGAACGCGCTGAAGCTGCACGTGCGGAACGAGCTTGGGCCCATCGCGGTGCCGTCGGAGATCGATTTCGCACCGACACTGCCGAAGACGCGGTCGGGGAAGATCATGCGGCGGCTGCTGAAGGCGCAGGAGCTGGGCCTGGACCCGGGTGACATCACGACGCTGGAGGAGTAGGAGGGGTCTGGTTGGCGGTCGCGGGTGGCGGTGAAGCTGGCAGGGGATGAACGGACGTGTATTTGTACGGCGGGCACGGCGGTACGCGAGGCGGGATGGTTTGGAGTTCTATTTCGATCCCGCCAAGGGTAAGGGAAGCGACGGGACGGTCTATGTGGAAGATCGCGAAACGCAGGTGCAGCACGGCGAGATTAAGCCAGAAACACTGTACAGTATGTTGCGGGACTTGGGGATAGCCTGGAGGGATTTCTGAACTATGCAATGTGCTTGGCCTTGCGAAATCATCGGAAGCGAAGATCATGGAGAAGGGTTCACAGTAATTTTTCCGGACGTATATGGTGCCAATACCGGAGGCGACATCTATCAAGACGCCCTCTTTTTGGCTGAGGATTGCTTGGTTGCCGCGTTGGGAGCGTACATGAATTGCGACGAAGACCTCCCAATACCCAGCTCGGCGGACAGTGGCCAAGAGCTGATAATCGTGCCTCCGATGGTCGCTATCAAGCTGGCCCTGTACTCAACAATGCGGCGGCTGGAGATCACCAGAGAGGAACTGGCCGGACGTTTGGGCATCAGCGGACCCGCGGCCAACAAACTGCTGGACGTCGATAGCCTCACTCCAATGGGACACCTCAATAAAGCGCTGAACGCCGTAGGGTGTCGCTTGGTTGTAGAGGATCTGGCGGCGTAGTGATATGGAGGCCTGAATGGCGGATCTGTTAGAGCCGTTAGTTGGAACCATCGAAGCGATCAAGACCCGGATCGCCACTCACGGACCAGCTTTGCGAGAAAACGAAACGCGCACCCGCATGGCGCTGATTGACCCGTTATTGCAAGCTCTTGGTTGGGACACATCCGATCCGGCGTCTGTACTCCCTGAGTTCGACGTTAGCGGTCGAAAAGCCGATTACGCCTTGCTCCAAGAAGACGGAAACCCGGCAGCCACGATAGAAGCCAAGAAGCTGGGAGAGCAATTGGCATCGCACCGGATGCAGATGCTCAACTACTCCAATGCATCGGGCGTCGAATATGCGGGTCTAACCGACGGAGACAAGTGGGAACTATACGAAGTCTTCAAGCGCGGGCAACTGGAGGATAGGCGCATATTAAACGTATCCATCCTCGATACTCCAGTGAACGAAACCGCCCTCAAGCTCCTTCTGCTCTGGCGGCCCAACCTTGCATCCGGGCAACCGGTGACAGCAAATCCTTTAACAGTCGATTCAACTAACGTTGTCACTTCGGGGTCAGCTATACAGGACGACTCTGCTGGCAAAGGCATTTGGGTTTCCCTTGACAAGGTTGAAGCAGGAAAGGGCAAGACCCCTCCCAAGGGAATCAAGTTTCCCGGAAGGGAACCGCTACACATCAGCTCCTGGCGGCAGATTTTGATTGAAGCAGCGGAGGTGCTTGCCAAGGATGGCGCAATAACGGCGGACAAGTGTCCAATTGTAGGACTTGGCATTATCAATTCATCTCCCAATGGCCCCAGCGGAGCGGCATTCCGCCACTACAAAGCGATTTCGGGCGGGCTCTACCTCAACGTAAACTGGAATGCTGGCAACATAATCAGACATAGCCGTAAACTCTTGGCGCACTTCGGCGTTAGCCCCGGAGAGGTGCTGGTTCAGCTCGAATGATCTCGGTTTAACCGCCGTGGTATCCTGTCCGCAGATTGACGGACGCCCATGACAACCTCCGACACCTAAAGGAGCACACACCCCCATGAAGGTCTACTACTTCAGCGAGTTTCCGTATCACGAGTATTCTGATGAGGAGAGCCTCAAGTACCCGTCGATACGGCTCACCTTCCCCAACAGCAACTTCGATCCGCCGACGGCCAATCAGCTCTTCAAGCGGTACTTCGACGAGTGCCAGTACGTGGACGAGCTGGGCTACGACGGGATCATGGTGAACGAGCACCACAGCACGCCGTCGTGCATGAACGCGTCGTGCAACCTGACGGCGGCAGTGCTGGCCCGCACCACGCAGAACGCCAAGATACTGCTGCTGGGGAACATTCTGCCCATCCATGAGAACCCGGTGCGGCTGGCGGAAGAGATCGCGATGATCGACGTGATCTCCGGCGGGCGGGTCATCTCCGGAATGGTCCGGGGCACCGGCGTGGAGACGGTCTCGACCAACATGAATCCGGTGGAGAACCGGGAACGGTTCGAGGAGTGCCACGACCTGCTGATCAAGACCTGGAGCACGCCGGGGCCGTTTCGCTGGGAGGGCAAGCACTACAACTACCGGGCGGTCAACCCGTGGATGGTGCCGATCCAGAAGCCGCATCCGCCGGTGTGGGTGCCCGGCACCTCCAGCCCGGAGACGGCGCAGTGGGCCGGACGGCATGGATACACGTACGTCGCCTTCCTGACGGATGTGGAAGTGACCGAGGAGCTGTTCGGGATGTACCGGGAGGCCGCCGCCGAGGAGGGACGGGAGACGACGCCCGACAACTTCGGCTACCTGTTGTGCTGCTACGTGGCGGAGACCGAGGAGAAGGCCAACGAGGAGGCCAAGCATTTCGTCTGGCGAATGGGAGCCACGACGCGGGCGCCTCGGGAGTACATGAACCCGGTGGGCTACCGGTCGCAGGCCAGCGCGTCCATCGCCGCGCGACGCACGATCAAGCCGCTGGCGAACCAGACCTACGAGGAACTGAAGGAGAACTACCACATCGTCTGCGGCACGCCGGACCAGGTGCTGGAAAAGCTGGAGTACATCCACACGCGACTGGGAATGGACCACCTGATCATGTACGGGCAAGAGTCCAAGATGTCCCACGACGCCACGATGTCGAATATCGGGCTGTTTGGCAAGGAGGTGCTGCCAATCATCAAGGACTGGTAGGCAGCAGCCCCAATCAAGCTTCGTTGAGTCCCTCTCCCTCAGCGGAGAGGGGCTTTCTGTTTCATCAAGGCAGCGATTCGTCAGAATTTCCGCAACCTGATAGTCTTCCGATGCGACGAATTCGGCACGTTGTTTGGGAGCAAATTCAAGATTACTGACAATCATGATTGTATGATTATGAAATTCTCATATTTTGCTGACGAACCCTGTAGGCAATTGATATAGAATGGTGCTCAAACAACCAGAGCTACGGTCAGAAAAACCGGAATCGAACGCAAAGCGACAGGCAGAACCTTTCAGATGGCGAATCCACGTTCACACAGCGGACAGGAAGCAGGGGGCGCAGCGCCCTCGCCTGTGCCTGTGCCGGATGCCGAGGGGAACCTGGTGCCGCGGGTGGTGCGGCTCTTCCTTCCCTACCGCTACCGGGTGTCCGTGGTCGTGCTCCTCATCCTGGTGACTTCGGTGGTGGGTGTAGTAAACCCGATGCTCATCCAGGTGGTGTTCGACGACGGGCTGGGAATATCGTCGGACAGCGGCCCGAATATCAGGTTGCTCTGGATCATCGGCGGCGTGATGATCGGAATTGCGGCAGCCAACGCCGCAATGGGCATTGTCCAGACATACCTGACCAACAAGGTCGGGCAGTACGTGATGCGAGACCTGCGGGATTCGGTGTACGCACACCTGCAAGGGATGTCGCTGAGGTTCTTCACCGGCACGCGCACGGGCGAAATCCAGTCGCGGGTTTCCAACGACGTCGGCGGTATCCAGCAGGTGGTGACCACGACCCTGAGCGACACCATAGCCAACATCGCCATCCTGGCCAGCACCCTCGGCGCGATGTTGTTCCTGTCGTGGCAGTTGACCCTGGTGGCAGTGGCCACGGTGCCCATCTACTTCTTCCTGGCCCAATGGGTGGGACGCAAGAGGAGGGAGATCACCTCGCAGACCCAGAAGTCCATGGCCGAAATGACGGTCATTACCCAGGAAACGCTATCGGTCTCCGGAATCATGCTGGCCAAGCTGTTCGGGCGGCAGCATGCGGAGATGGAGAACTTCCGCAGGCACAATCAGGAGTTGTCGGACCTGACGGTAAGGCAGCAGATGATCGGCCATGCGTTCTTTGCGGTGGTGATGGCGTTCCTGTCGGCAAGCCCGGTGGCCATCTACCTGCTGGCGGGGTACATCATTGCGGGAGGCGGACCCGCGGTTATCACCGCCGGAACGGTTGTCGCCTTCACCGTGCTGCAGAACCGCCTGTACTTCCCGGTAGGACGTCTGTTGCAGGTTTCGGTGGAGCTTCAGTCGTCACTGGCGATGTTCGAGCGCATCTTCGGTTATCTGGATATGAAGCAGGAGATAGTTGACTCGCCCGATGCCCGGCCATTGCCAGCGGACAGGGTGAAGGGACAGGTCACCTTCGACTCGGTGCGGGTGAACTATCGTCGCGGTTCGGGCGGCGATGTTGAAGACGAAGGAGAAGACGTCCAGGAAGGAGACCGGGAGTGGGCGTTGGACGGTGTGAGCCTCAACATTCCAGCGGGACAGATGGCGGCATTCGTGGGGCCAAGCGGAGCGGGCAAGACTACGATCGCCTCCCTGGTGCCGCGCCTGTACGACGTAACGGAAGGCGCAGTGCGGATAGACGACATCGACGTGCGGGAGATACGGCTTGAGGATCTGTCGGAGAGCATCGGCTATGTTACGCAAGAGAGCTACCTGTTCCACGCCAGCATGGAGAGGAATTTGCTGTACGCCAAGCCCGACGCCTCCTGCTTCGAGCTGGTGGAGGCGGCCAAGGCAGCTCACATCCACGAGCGGATCATGGAACTGCCGGAGGGCTACAACACCATAGTAGGCGAGCGGGGGTTCCGGCTTTCCGGAGGCGAGAGGCAGAGGCTGGCGATCGCACGGGTCATACTCCATCAGCCTCGAATCCTGATTCTGGACGAGGCGACCTCGTCCCTCGACACGGAGAGTGAGAGGTACGTTCAATCGGCGCTGGTGCCGCTGATGCACGGCCGAACGACGATGGTGGTGGCGCACCGGCTGTCGACGATCTTGTTGGCCGACGTTATATACGTGCTGGACAAGGGCAAGATCGTGGAGCATGGAAGCCATGATGAGCTGCTGTCGTACGAGGGGCTGTACGCTCGGCTGTACAGGGAGCAGTACGGCGGCGGGCTGATCGAGGCCTACTGCGAAGACGGGGTGGTGTACAGCGACGGGCGTATTGTTTCCGTTGGTGGCCGGGAACCGGCGCCTTCCGGCGTGTCCCGCTGATAGCAGTCCCATGCACTGAAAGGACTGACGATGGCGGAATCACCGCAACCTCATCATCACCGGCAACTGGACAGTGGCCGCCATCTGGGCGTGGCGCGAAGGATTGTCGGTCTGTTTGGTCCGTACAGGCTGCCTGTTGCCGTGGTGGGGCTGCTGATCATTGTCAACGCCATTCTGGGCGTTGCGAACCCTGTCCTGATCAAGGAAGTGTTCGACGCCGCTCTCTTCCCACCGGAAGGCGGGCTGAACCTGATGCTGCTGTGGGTCCTGGCTGGGGTGATGGCGGCGATCGCCGTGGCCGGCGGGGTTCTGAGCATCGCCCAGTCCTACCTTACGAGCAGGGTGGGGCAGGACGTGACGGGAGACCTGCAGGAGGCGGTCTACGACCACCTGCTGGGAATGTCGGTCAACTTCCTGGCGCGGACTCGGACTGGGGAAATGCAGTCGCGGGTTTCGCACGACATCAACGGCATCGAGCCGGTGGTGACCAACACCTTCGCCGATTCTGTGGCCAGCTTCGCCGCCCTCATCGCAGTCGTGGTTGCGATGCTGCTGCTCTCGTGGCAGTTCACGGTGGTGGCGATGGCGGCGCTGCCGGTGTTCTTCCTGCTGACCAGGTTGGTCGGGCGCAAGCGGCGGGAACTGATGGCCGGTACGCAGGCTTCCATGGCACAGGTGACCGCGGTGACGGAGGAGACACTGTCGCTGTCCGGAATACTGCTGGCGAAGCTGTTCGGGAGGCAGCACGCCGAGTTGCATCACTTCCGGCGGCACAACGAGGAGCTTTCGCGGTTCGCGGTGCGGCAGCAGATGCTGGCCCAGAGCTTCTACACTGCGGCCAACGCCTTCCTGACGCTGTCGCCGGCACTGGTGTACCTGCTGGCCGGGTACCTGATATACACGGGCGGCGCCGGAGCGGCCACTGCGGGTACTATCATCGCGTTCACAGCTCTGCAGGCACAGCTGTACCGGCCTGTGGAGCGGCTGCTGCAGGTTTCGGTGGACCTGCAAGCGTCGGTGGCGCTGTTCGAGCGCATCTTCGGATACCTGGACCTGGAGCAGGAGATCACGGACGCTCCCGACGCCGTGCCTCTTGACCGGGAAACTGTGGAAGGCGAGGTCATTTTCGACGCGGTGCGGGTCAGGAGGCAGGGAGGTTACGGGGGAGATACGCCTTCCGGCGATGGGGATGACGCGCGTCAGTGGACGCTGGACGGCGTGTCGTTCCGGATCGAGCCAGGGCAGCTGGCGGCGTTCGTGGGGCCGAGCGGCGCGGGGAAGACCTCCATCGCGGCTTTGGTCCCCCGACTGTACGACGCCACCGAAGGAGCCGTGTCGATCGACGGCATCGACGTTCGGCGCATCCGATTGGCGGATCTGGCCTCGACGGTGGGGTTTGTCACGCAGGAGAGCTACCTGTTGCAGACCAGCATCGAGGAGAACCTGCGGTACGCCCGGCCCGATGCGACGGAAGAGGAGATGGTGGCGGCAGCGAAGGCGGCGTACATCCACGACCGCATCATGGAGTTGCCGGACGGTTACGCCACGGTGGTGGGCGAACGTGGGTTCGGGCTGTCCATCGGAGAGAGGCAGCGGCTGTCGATTGCCAGGACGCTGCTGCACGAGCCTCGCATTCTGATCCTGGACGAGGCCACCTCGGCGCTGGACATGGGTAGCGAACGGCGGCTGCAGTCGGCGCTGAAGCCGCTGGTGGAGGGTCGGACGACGCTGGTCATCGCGCACCGGCTGTCGACGATACTGGCGGCGGACATCATCTTCGTTATCAACGCTGGGCGGATCAACGATTACGGGACACACGAGGAACTGCTGGGGCGTTGAGGGATCTATACTCGGCTGTATGCCGAGCAGTTCAACGAGGGGCGCATCGAGGCGTATTGCGCCGACGGGGTAGTGCTCACGGACGGGGCGGTGGTGCGCACGGAGCCGGTGCTTGCCGACGGGGCGATGGCATCCTGATCTCACGGGGTTGAGCCTCCGCTCTCGGCTCGCTTGGCAGGGGAAAATTTATTTTCCTGTTATTTCCGCGCATTTCCTGTCATTCCTGCGATTCAGAGCCTGTGGCTGGGTCTGGGTTGATCCATATAGATGGCGGGTTTGGTGGGCCGACTTGCACGGTTCGCGAGGGCAAATTTTTGTTTTCCGCCTATTTCCGCTCATTTCCTGCCATCCCGAGATTATGGGATCGAGGCGAACCTGCAGGAAGGGCAGAGAGGTTTGTGTCTGGCACCCGCCGCTAGAATCAGGTTAGTGAGGCGCCACAGGGGCTGGCAAGGGGCGAATGTCAGCGAAATGGTGCGGTGGCCCCAAGGCTGCGATCACGCTGCGGGGCTGGCTGATGCAACGGAGGCCACAGGCAGGGCTGATACAATGGACTGTGGGAGGGCGCCGCTATGATTACGAATATCACGCTGGGGAACTTCAAGTGCTTTCGTCAGGTCAGCATTGATCCGAAGCTGCTGACGGTGCTGATCGGCCCTAACGGTACGGGGAAGTCGAGCGTGCTGCAGGGCTTGCTCATGTGGAAGCAAACCTTGGTACAGCCTAGGAATCGCCTCGTCTACCAGGGTGAATTCGTTGATCTAATTGGGGAGACCGAAATCGCTCCAAATTTCATGCAAGAATCTTCTGGGTTCTCACTCAGCGTCAAGGTCAGCGGGCGGCAAGATAATGAGGAAATACGACAGGCATTCGACGAATTGAGGTTTGTTCCAGCCGTTAGGGGGCTAATTCAGCCAAATTACGATCTAGGGGATCGAGACGCTGATTACCTTTCTCTGGGGGAAGGGTTCGATGCTCAAGAGGCGCAGCTTGCGACCAACCTAGTTTATCGGAACAAGGAGGCCGATAAATTATCGAAGATGATGGTAAAGGTGACCGGCGTGGGGCTGATAGCTGATCCAGTTCGGGGACGAAAAGTTGAGGTGAAATCGAAAATTAAAGAAAGGGAGGTGAATATATTGGGAGAGGGGTTTGGTACAAACTCCTTGATTCAGCTCCTCCACCAACTGATTATAGCCGAGAAAGGCGCGACGGTGCTGATTGAGGAGCCAGAGATTCACCTGCATCCGAAGGCGCAGGCGGATTTGGCGGAAGTGATGGCGGATATGGCGAAGGCCGAAGACAAGCAGATCATCATGACCACGCATAGCGAATACGTGGCGGGTCGGTTGCTGACTATGGTGGCAGAAGGGACTCTGACGACGGACGACTTGGCGATTTACTCTTTCCTGAAGGACGAGAAGGGCGAATGCTCCGCCACGGAAATAGAGGTTACGGAGCGGGGGCAAGTGAAGGGTGGATTAACGGGATTCCACGAGGCCACCCGAGATGAGATGCGGCGTTATGCTGACGGACTTCGAAAGAACTCATGACAACCAGGTACATCCTCGACGAGAACGTTGTCATATACGCTCAAAGGGGATTGAACGAGTGCGATCAGCCCAGTCCCGTGTCCAGAGAGCTATTCGACAAGATTGCCGATATAGAGCCGTACTCTTTCGTAGTAGATGACGTCCTCTGGGACAAATATGACAACCAACTGAACAATCCTAGGCTTCATCACGCCCAAGAGGGCGCCTACGCGATGCTCCAACTATGGCAGTTGTTGCAGGTGCAGGGAAAGATCGAGGGCTTGGGCCATACCGCACCGCCGTTTCCTGAAGAGGGAGACATACCGCAAGGCAGCCTGGATGACAAGTTCATTGTCAGGTTAGCGGTGGAAGAAACAGGGAGAGATACAAGTCTCGTAACCTCAGACCAGCCCCTTCGTGCCGACCTAGCTTCCTCTGGCATCGAGGCGCGCTACGGGCTGAACGTGCTGTCGCCCGAGGGTGCGCTCACGTCGCTCTGACGTCTCTATCGCGCCGGGAACACCTTTCCGATGACTTCCTTTGCTTCCTCCAGGGGGATGCTGTTGGCTACGGCGCAGGGGGCGGTTTCAGCCATTATGGCGTCGAGGTTGCCAGAAAGGGTGTGCTTCTTGTACTGGTCTTCGTATTCGATGCCAAGGGCGCGGCCTACCAGCGTGAGGTAGTGCTCGACGCGGACGGGGTAGTCGGCCTCGAGGCCGCACATGTGCCGCTGGCAGCCGTGGTACAGCGTGGCGTAGGTGTCTGCGCCGTTGTCGATGGCCTTCTGCACCCACTGATTGCTCATTTCGTCCCAGGCTTCGGGGCCCATCTGCTGGCGGACGGCGGGGGTGCAGTGGCGTCCGAAGCGCTCGTCGCCGCCAATATCGACGACGTTGACGCCTGGGAGGGCGCGCAGGAGGGTCAGGGCGCTCTGGGCTTCGGCGTCGGACTGGGGTCGGCCAGCGTGGTAATGCAGGGATACGGTGGTCTCGGGCTGGGGCTGCAGGTCAAGCTTGCCGAGGTTCTGGACGAGGTATTCGGTGACGTGCTGGAAGGGGAAGTCCTCCCGCATATCCATGATGTCGTCGTAGAAGAAGATGCAGGACGGGCACCACATCACCACCTGCTCCGGCTCGAACTTTCGGAAGTTGGCGGCAGTGGTTGCGGCGACGGACTTGGCCGACGCTTCGTCGCCGCGCTGGTGGTGCTGGATGCCGCAGCAGTAGGCCGCGCCACCGACGGCGGTGAAGGGCACGTCGAGGAGCTTGAAGACGTCCATCACGGTGCGTACCAGATGGGTGGTGCGCATCACGTTGCAGCCGAGATACAGGACGATGTCGGACTGCTTAACGTCGCCCTTCGGGGTGGTCAGCAGCCAGTCGCGCTCTTCGGGAGCGGACTGGAGTCCGTGGAGGACATCAATCTCGCGATAGTAGTTGCGGTAGAAGCTGCGGTCGCTCTGTGCTTCAGCCATGTCTGTCTCCTTCTGTCTACGGGCTACCAGCCCACTACTGCGCCGTCCTTGCGGGGTTCGGTGCCGCCCTGCAACACGCCGGTCTGATGGTCGCGGCTGATGACCTGTGCGCCACCAATGGATACCCGGGAGCGTCCGGCCATGAGTCCGAGCTTGTGGCCTCGAGATTGCAGTTCACGGGCCACATCGGGGTTGATGCCTTCTTCCACCATGGCCTGGTCGTTGCCCACCATGAAGCGGAGGGCGTTGATGGCCTGCTGCGGGTCCATGCCGTGATCGACCATGTTGCTGATGAGCTGCAGGTGCCCCTGGGGCTGCATGAATGCGCCCATCATGCCGTAGCAGTAGAGCAGCTCACCGTCCTTGGTGGCAAGGCCGGGGATGATGGTGTGGTAGGGACGCTTGCCCGGTGCGAGGGCGTTGGGATGAGAGGCGTCCAGCGAGAAAAGGCCCGCGCGGTTGTGCAGCACGATGCCTGTTCCCGGGGCGACCATGCCGGAGCCGAAGTCGGAGAAGATGCTGTTGATCAGGGAGCAGGCGTTGCCCTGACCGTCGACGGCGCTGACGTAAACGGTGTTGCCGCCGGAAATGGGCTGGCCGTAGGGCACCGAAACCATGGCCTTGCTGCGGTTGATAAGCGTTCGTCTCTCGGCCGCATAACTCTTGGAGACCAGCTGTTCCGTGGGGACGTCGACCACGCGAGGGTCGGCCACGTACTTGTAGGCGTCGGCGAAGGCGAGGCGCATGGCCTCGATCAGGTGGTGGTAGGCGTCGGCGGACTGGGGTCCCATTGCGCCAATGTCGAAGCCCTCGGCGATGTTCAGGGCCTCGAGAGCGGCTATGCCCTGGCCGTTGGGCGGGCACTCCCAGCAGGTGACACCCCGGTAGTCGGTGGCGATCGGTTCGTCCCATTCGGTCGTGTGGGCGGCGAGGTCTTCGGTGGTCAGCCAGCCGCCGTGCTCCTGCACGAATGATGCCATCTTCTGCGCGATGGGCCCGTGATAGAAGGCGTCACACCCCTCGTCGGCGATGGCGCGCAGGGTGAATGCCAAGGTGGGCAGCTTCATCAGGTCGCCTTTCTTGGGCGGCTCGCCGTTCAGCAGCATCTCCTCGCCGGATGGGTAGGAGAGCAGCTTGGCGAGGTTGTTCTCCCACTGCCAGGCGATGACCTCGGAGACAGGGAAGCCTTCCTCTGCATAGCGTATGGCAGGCTCCAGCAGACGGGAGAGCGGCATGGAGCCGCACTCGGCCCGCAGCGTTTCCCAACCTTGGACCGTTCCCGGTACGGCGACGGAGTAGGGCCCGGCCCCGGGCATGGCGCGGTAACCCTGGCTGGTCAACTCCTCGATGCTGGAAGCCGCCGGAGCCCGGCCACTGCCATTGATGGCGCGGACTGATTTTCCCTTCTCGTTCCAGACCAGCGCAAACAAGTCCCCACCGACGCCGGTGGAATTGGGTTCGACCACATTGAGAGCTGCGGCGGCGGTGATGGCGGCATCAACGGCGTTTCCGCCGTCCATCAGCGCCTGCAATCCTGCCATGGCTGCCAGGGGCTGGCTGGTGGCCACCATGCCGTTGGAGGCCAGAACGGTGCTGCGTCGAGAGTCAAAGTACATACGTGATGCCTTCCCAGAGTTGTCAAAAATGCCCTTCGGCAACTGGGCGATTGTAGCACAGGAGGCGGTTGCTCTCGCAGGCCATAAGCGGGGCGGCAGGGATGGTCAATGTCCACCTAGAACCCAAGACCTTGATCCTGAAGCTGTCGAAGGATCGGTTTCCAGAATCCAGTGGCGGATTGACCAGCTCGCACCAACGGAATCGCAGGAACTATGAGAGGGTACTGGCTCGGCCGGGACAGGAGTAGCCGTATGTTAAGATTACGGGAACCAAAGCTTTGGGAGGAAAAACAATGGCAGCGGATGTTGGACAGCCGGCCCCGGAACTCGGGCTCTATGATTTCGACCGGCAGGTTCGCAACCTATCGGACCATCGCGGCCAGACCGTGGTACTGGCCTTTTTTCCCGGCGCATTCACGGGCGTGTGCACCACTGAAATGTGCAGCTTCCGGGACCGGGCCGACGCATTCAACAACATCAACGCCCAGGTGTATGGCATCAGCGTTGACGGCCCCTTTGCCCTGAAGGCGTGGGCCGACCAGAACAACCTGAACTTCCCACTGCTCAGCGATTTCAGCCGCACGGCGGTCAATGCCTACGGCATCACGCTGCCCGGGCTGGCAGGAATGGAAGGCTATGTAGCCTCACAGCGGGCAGTATTCATCGTCGACGGCGAGGGCGTCATTCGCTACAAGTGGGTGGGTGAATCCCCTCTCAACGAGCCCGACTACGAAGAAGTGCAACAGGCAGCCGCCGCGCTGGGCTAGAAATCAAGGCTACACCCGACTACGGCAACTTAAAGGGGGGCGCACAATTGTGCGCCCTTTTGTTATGTCCTTCGTGGTTCTGAGCAATCGTTACTTGAACCCAGTGCAGAGACGATCGGTGAAGAGAGCGGTGAGGGCCGCGGAGTCGACTTCGAGGCAGATTTTCGCGTTGGGTTCGGCAGCGTTCCAGTCTGCCACCGTCTGCCCCTTGGTCAGCTCGCTGTGGGTTTCTATCTCCACCAGAGCCGGGCGCTCCTGGAACAGGCCCGGGTCGATGGCATAGCCCACAGCTGGCATGTCGTTGTAGCGGACACCGTCGTCGGGGCCGATGCGCCCGGTGCGTATGTAGGCTGCGCGGAGGTAACCGGTGGCCTCCGACAGGAGATTGGTCGCCGGTGAGCCAGCGTCTGCGATTTCCGCGAGCTGCGTGGGATTGACCGTTACGTGGTTGCAGACGTCGAGACCCACCTGGACTATTGGCGCACCGGAGCGATAGAGGATGGAGGCGGCCTCCGGGTCCTCGTGCAGGTTGGCTGTGGCCACTCCGGAAACGTTGCCGGGAACGGTCACTGCCCCTCCCATGACCACGATTTCCCCTACGGCGTGCGCTACGGACGGTTCCAGGGACAGCGCAAGCGCCACATTGGTCATTCGTCCCAGGGCAAGGATGGAGACCTCGCCCGGAGATGCCGTTACGATCTCGGCGATCGCCAGGGCAGCATGTCGGGATGGCGACCGCGAACGTCCCGTCTGGCCGGAGTCCCGCAGTGCAGATCCGCCGAGTCCATCGCCGCCGTGGATATGGGAGGCCCAGCCGTCGCTTGCCGGGCGGAATAGCGGTCTGCCAACGCCCATGTGGACGGGGATGTCGCTGCGCCCGGCGGCAGTCAGCACCCGACGCGCGTTTGCTGTGCAGGTCTCGACCGAGGCATTGCCGAAAATGGTCGTGACCGCCAGCACTTCCAGCTCAGGGCTGGCAAGGGCCAGCAGGATGGCCGCCGCGTCGTCGATGCCGGGATCGGTGTCTATTATCACCCGCTTCATATCACCCGCCTGCCCTAGTCGATTCACTTCCTGATTTCCGGCCCTGTTGCGCTATACTATCGCAGAGCAAACGCTTTTGAGAATGTCATTAAGCAACGGAGGGCCGGGGTGGCAACTTTCGTACTGGTGCATGGAGCCTGGCACGGCGGCTGGTGTTGGAACAAGGTCGCGCCCCTGCTTAGAAGGACTGGTGCGGTGGTTTACACGCCCACGCTAAGTGGACTGGGCGACCGGGCCCACTTGGCGAAGCTGCTGGACCCGTCGCAAGTCAACCTTGACCTGCATATCGACGACGTGGTTGGGTTGCTGGAATACGAGGGTCTGGAAGGCGTCACTCTGGTGGGTCACGCCTACGCCGGAATGGTGATAACGGGTGTTGCAGAGGTCTGTCCGGAGCGGCTCTCCCACATGGTGTACATCAACGGTGTGATCCCGGGAAACGGCGAGAGCATGGCGGACCAGCTGGCGCCGGTGCGCGGACCGGAGTTCGCGACCTGGGTCCGGGACCACATCGAGCGAGGCGAGGGATACCTTCCGTCGCCAGCCTCGCCGGAGGAAATCGGACGACGATGGGGGATTCCGGAAGCAGCAGACCGGGAGTGGATGTTTTCCAAGGTCACACCTCAGCCCGCCGCTGCGATGGCGGGGAAGGTAAGTATCGGAAATCCGGCCGCCCGCGACATTCCCCGCAGTTTCATTGGAGGCGAAGAAGCCGGTTTTCAGCCAGTGGCAGACCGCGCTCGCGAGGCTGGCTGGGGAATGTACCATCTCGATTCGGGCCATGATCCGATGGTCAGCCATCCCCGGGAAGTCGCCGAGATACTGGTGGGGATTGGAGCGGCGTTCTAGATTCAGGCACACAGGAGAAATGGCATGGATGATGTGAAGGCTTTGGTCTTCGACGTATTTGGCACGGTGGTCGACTGGCGCAGCTCGATTGCGAAACACGGCAAAGCCTTTGGCGAAGCCCACGGGATCGAGGCGGACTGGGCGGCATTCGCCGACGGCTGGCGCGGCAAGTACCAGCCATACATGAACAAGGTGCGGACGGGAGAGCTACCCTGGACCAAACTGGACGTGCTGCACCGGATGGGGCTGGTGGAGTTGCTGGGGGAGTTCGGCATCAACGACGTGGCAGAACAGTCCATCGACGAGTTCAACTTGGCCTGGCACCACCTGGACCCGTGGCCCGACTCTCCGGCGGGACTGTCTCGCCTCAAGGCAAAGTACATCATCGGCACGATGTCCAACGGCAACGTGGCACTGATGACCAACATGGCAAAGTATGCCGGCCTCCCGTGGGACGTCATTCTTGGGGCGGAACTTGCCCAGGCGTACAAGCCCGACCCAAAGACGTACCTTACCGGGGCGGAGCTGCTGGGGCTGAGGCCGGAACAGGTGATGATGGTGGCGGCTCACCAGAACGACCTGCTGGCGGCCGGTGCGCAGGGATTGAAGACCGCATTCGTGCCCCGGCCGATGGAGTTCGGACCGGACCGCAAGCCCGACCCGACGCCTGATCCGTCTTTCGACATCGTTGCCAAAGATTTTCGAGACCTTGCCTCGCAGCTCGGAGTCTAGGGCAATGGGTTTGATGCACTATTTCGTCCTTGAGGTTTGAACAGACATGGCACGCTATGGAGTTCGTTTCGAAAACGATCCGTCCCTCACACCACAGGACTTCCAGGAGCTCGGGAAGCTCGCTGAAGACCTGGGGTACGAGACGGTGTGGGTGCCCGAAGGCGGCGGCCGGGACTCTCTGACCGCGCTTGCGACCATCGCGATGAAGACGGAACGGGTGCGCCTCGGCACTGGCATACTGCCCATCTACGCCCGCACCGCGACGAACACAGCCATGGGCGCAGCGGGCATGGCCGCGGTATCGGGCGACCGCTTCATCCTGGGACTGGGCGTGGGTCATCGCCCCACGGTCGAAGGGCGCGATGGCGTGCCCTTCCGGCAGCCCATGGCCCGGCTGCGGGAGACCATCAGCATCGTCAAGGGTCTGCTGTCGGGGGAGACGGTGGCTACGGAAGGTCGGCACTTCAACATCGCGTCGGCCTCGCTGGGCGGAGCGGCTCCACGTGAGCGGGTGCCAATCTATATCGCCGCACTGGGCCCCCAGATGCTGCAGCTTGCTGGAGAGATGGCCGACGGCGTCCTGATGAACTGGACCGCCGAGAGCTTCATCAGGGAGGCGGTGGAGCACGTCAAGTACGGCGCAGAGAAGGCGGGGCGGGACCCGTCCGAGATTGACATCGCCGGCTACGTCCGTGTGGCGGCCGGCGGCGACGAGGAGGCGGTCAGGGATTCGCTCCGTGGCCAGGTGGCGCGCTACGCCAGCAACACCTTCTACCGCAACTTCTTCGTGGAGACCGGGTTCGGCGACGAGATGACCGAAGCCGCCGAGGCCCTCGCCGTCGGGGACGTCGCCCGGGCGTCCGAGGCGATCACGCAAGAAATGCAGGACCAGCTTGCTGTGGTCGGAACGCCCGAGGAATGCCGCGCCGCTCTGGAACGCCGCCGCGCCGCCGGCCTGCAGCTGCCGGTGGTCGCCCCCTTCGCCATCGGCGACAACAAGGAGTCGCACCGCCACACCATCACCGTGATGGCGCCGTAGAGTCGGAGGGGTCCTAAAGCCCGGTGGCCGAGACTACTCCGGTCTCGAAGTTTCGACTGTGTAGCCGCAGACCTCGGCGACCAACTCGTAGCTGCGACGGCGGTCGATGTAGTCGCGGGTGATTTCTTGCCTCCACCATTCGATGGACGGCAAACCCGATTGTGGAACGACGTTTACTTGACGGCCCTTCGACCAGATCATCTTGACGTCCCTTCGACCAGAAAGGAGATGTAATGAGGCTGGCTTGGAGTTTCCTGGTAGTGCTACTGGTCTTGGCTCTTTCGAGCGTAGCGGCGTGCCAGAATGCGGACTCCCCCACCCCCACCGCGTCTGAGGCTGAGGCCACTCCCACCCCGGTCGTGTCTGAGGCCGGGGCCACTCCCACCCCGGTCGTGTCTGAGGCCGGGGCCACTCCCACCCCGGTCGTGTCTGAGGCCGGGGCCACTCCCACCCCGGTCGTGTCTGAGGCCGGGGCCACTCCCACCCCGGTTGTGTCTGGGGCCGGGGCCACTCCCGCCCCGGTTGTGTCTAGGACCGGGGCCACTCCCACCCCGGTCGTGTCTGGGGCCGAGGCCACTCCCACCCCGGTTGTGTCTGGGGCCGAGGCCAGTCCCACCCCCGACGTGTCTGCAAATGAGGAAGTCTTAGATGACCCTCCGGATCAATCATCCCCATACTTGCAGTTGCTTTCTGTGATACCGGATTCACCTGAAATCCGCAGTGGTATCTTTTTGGATGATTACGCGCTGCTCAGAGACTTGTTCAAAGGGCTGCTTCCCGGGCCTGAAGAAGATGATGATGCAGTCAAAAACCTTCTTCAAGAGAGAGCCAGCCATTTCGCTGGCTTCTACGAGACCGTTGGCCGGGGCAATACGTTCGGCACGGAGTCCTTTCTGGGCCCTTTGGGCCAGTACGGCGAATTCGCGATGAATGCCCACGAATATCTGGCCCTCGACCTGCGAAACGTGGAGCAGACCATTTGGACTCGGTCGCCGGAAGGCTTTGGTCATCTGGATGTTGCCAGAGGCAGCTTCGACCCTGGGGCAACCGAGGCCGCCCTGGGTTTGTGCGGTGACTGCCCGCCGCCCAAAATACAGGACCGCAATGGCGTGCCATTCTACAGCTGGGGAGGGGACAATCAGGTTGGAGTTGCACCCGGGTTTTCGCCTCCCGTCTTCGACCGACTGGGGAGGGGAGGACATCTGGCCGTCTTAAACAACTTTGTATTTCGCACCTCCACAACACCGGGGATGGAGGCGCTCATCGACGCCCACTCTAACGCGGCCGGGTCTCTCGCGGATGCAGAGGAATTTGTGCTCCTTGCCCAGGGACTGGCGCAAGTACGGACATATTCCGCACTTCTAAGTGCCGATACCATCTCCGTCGATGACTTGGTGGAGTTTCGGCTGGGACCCGATGCCAGCGAGGATGAAAGGGCGGAGCTTGCATCGGCGTTGGGCGCACCACAGCCCCTCCGGCCCTACGACGCCTATGCCATGGGTTCTGGTTTGGACGAGACGGGGCGCTACTTAGGTCTCGTGCTTGCTCATTCTGAGTCCGCTTACGCCGCGGAGAATGTGGACATTCTTCACCGTAGAATCGAGGAGGGCAGCCTCTACACTGGCGAACCCTGGTCCGATTTCATAGAGAGTGCCAGCATAAACGCGGAGGGCCGCCTGTTGTTGGCCAAGCTCAGGGGACCAATCGTAGAATCCTGGCTAAATTCCATCTCCATTCGTGAGACCCCGCTCGTCCACGAGTAACCCGCGCCGCCACTGCAACCTCCGGCCTTGCCCTACGGCGGGTTACACCGACAAGGAACGGACGAGGGAGTGCGTGGAATCCAGACCCTCGGCTGAAACAGCGGAATCCCGCGCTGTCACCATAGGGTCCAGTCCTACTCCGGTCCCGACGTTTCGCCTGTGTAGCCGCAGACCTCGGCGACCAACTCGTAGCTGCGGCGGCGGTCCGCGTAGTCGTGGCAAATCGTCACGATGCTCAGGTCGTTGGTCTGATATAGCTCGGCGATTTCGTCCAGCCCCTGCTTCACCTGCTGCGGGTCTCCGTCTACGCACACCTGCGCGTACTGCTGCACGAACCGGTGTTCGTCCGTCGTGTACTGGTAGGACATTGCCTCTTCCACGGTCGGAATGCCCTTGGCGCGGCCGGTGATGTTCTGCAGGCGCGCCAGGTTGCGGGGGCCCGCCAGCCTCTGCGACTCCTCCTCAGTCTCAGCGCAGATAACGTGTACGCCGACGTTCACCTTCGGCTCGGAAAGGAACTGGGATGGCTTGAAGTTTTCGCGGTAGTTGGCGGCGATTGCCGGTCCTTCTTCCACCGCGATGCCGAAGAAATGGGCGTAGGCGAAGGGCAGCCCGAGCTGCGCCGCCATGTATGCGCTCTCATAGCGTGAGCCGAGGAGCCATACCTCGGGCGCGGTGACGGGTTCGTGGTCGGGGCCGGCCTGTATCTGCGAGAAGATATGTCCGTCCTCCATATCGCCCCTCAGGTAACCCAGCAGGTCGACCACCTGCCTGGGGAAGTGGCGAATTTCCCTGGGATGGTTGGGAAAGGACAGCGCCGCGGCCGTGATCTGATCGCTGCCCGGCGCGCGCCCGATGCCGAGGTCGATGCGGCCCGGATGCAGCGATTCCAGCATCCGGAAGTTTTCGGCCACCTTGAAGGCGCTGTAATGCGACAGCATCACCCCGCCGCTGCCGACACGGATCTTCCTGGTGCGGGCCGCGACGTGGCCGATGAGCACCTCGGGGCTGGTGCCGGCGAAGTTGGGCAGGCTGTGGTGTTCGGCCAGCCAGTAGCGATGGTAGCCCATCTCCTCCACGGCCGCCGCCAGCTCGATGGTCTCACGCAGGGCGTCGCCTGCCGTTTCCCCGGACCTCACCGGCGACTGGTCGACGACGCTTAACAACAACTCCTCGCTCAATGGGGACTCCATGCAATTGATTCAAGGACTAGCAAATAGTATACAGCCGTGCGGGCGTTCCGGGTGTTCCCCCCGGACGCCAGTGGCATGGGTGGAAGTGTCGTGACGGAGAATTTGCCTCCAATGCAGATTCACCCCTTGCGGTGACGGCAAAGCTATGGATATAATTTTCCACGGTATGGAAAAAGCCAAGTATTTCGCGATGCCGCTCGCCGGATTTGTAGTTCCGGGGAGCGATTTTTTTTGCCACTTTCACGACCGCCTTCCGGCGGTTTTTCCTTGCTTGAGCCAGGGCAGCTGTAGGCCGGAGGGGGCTCACCAGTGGCTAGTGGCCAGTCCTTGAGTGGATTTGCCGGTACTCAAAGCGGGAGGGCGCTGAGGGCAGGCTGGCGCAAGGTCCTGCCAGAGCGGATCATCACGGTCATCATGGTCCTGTGCACCATGATGTCGGTCCTCACGACTGTGGGCATCGTGGCCATCCTCGTATTCAATGCCCTCCCGTTTTTCGGCGAAGTCTCCTTTATCGAGTTCATCACCGGCACGCGGTGGACTCCCCTGTTCGCCTCCAAGCACTTCGGCGTCCTGGCCCTGGTCAGCGCCACGCTGATGATCGCCATCCTGTCCATGGTGGTTGCGCTGCCCCTGGGACTGCTGAGCGCCATCTTTCTCAGCGAGTACGCGCCGGACAATGTGCGCAAGGTGGTGAAACCGGTCCTCGAGGTGCTGGCGGGAATCCCCACGGTGGTGTACGGCTACTTCGCCCTGCTGTTTGTCACTCCAATCCTGCAGGCCATCTCGCATGACATCATGGTCTTCAACGCGATGAGCGCTGCGATCGTGATGGGGATAATGATCCTGCCGATGGTGTCGAGCCTTTCTGAGGATGCCATGAGGGCAGTACCGCGCTCGCTGCGGGAGGCGGCCTACGGGCTGGGCGCCACCAAGCTGGAGGTGTCCACAAGGGTGGTGGTTCCCGCGGCGCTCTCGGGCATCGTGTCGGCGTTCATTCTCGCCATCTCCCGCGCCATCGGTGAGACGATGATCGTCACCGTCGCCGCTGGTCAGATCCCCAACTTTACCTTCAACCCCTTCGTCGCCGTCGAGACCATGACTGCCTACATGGTGCAGGTGGGCCTCGGCGACGCTCCCCACGGCACCCTGGAACACAGGACCCTGTATGCAGTGGCGCTCCTACTCTTCGTGATAACGCTGGCGATGAACCTGCTCAGCCAATACGTGGTGCGCCGGTTCCGTGAGGAGTACGAATAGTGGCGCTGATAACCCAAGCGGAGTTCGCCCGGCGGAAGCGGGAGCGGGACACCAGGGGCAGAATCTTCTACGCACTGTGCCTGGCAGCGGTGCTTGTTTCCCTGTCGATGCTGGGGGTCCTGCTTTCGAAGATAGGCCTGGACGGTTACTCCCGGGTCGACTGGAGCTTCCTCACATCCTTCCCATCGCGTCACCCCGAGAAGGCAGGGATTCTCCCGGCCCTGGTGGGCAGCGTCTTCGTGGTGGGCATTGCAGGCGTCATGTCGTTCGTGCTCGGCGTGGCGGCAGCAGTGTACCTGGAGGAATACGCCCAGCGCAGCAGGATTGCGCAGATACTCCGCATCAACATCGCCAATCTGGCCGGTGTGCCGTCCGTCGTATACGGCCTGCTGGGCCTGGAAATCTTCGTGCGGGTGATGCATTTGGGGCCGGTCATCCTGGCGGGCTCATTCACCCTGGCGCTGCTGGTGCTGCCCCTCGTCATCGTGGCTTCCAGCGAGGCCATCCGCGCCGTGCCCAGCTCCCTGCGCGAGGGCGGATTCGGGCTGGGGGCGACACGCTGGCAGGTGGTGCGTAACCTGGTGTTGCCCCAGGCCTTTCCCGGTATCCTCACAGGGGTCATCCTGGCAGTGAGCCGGGCCATGGGCGAGACCGCACCTCTGATATTCATAGGGGGACTGACTTACGTGCCATTTGTGCCCGATAGCCCGCTCAGCGGTTTCACCGTGATGCCCATCCAGATCTTCAACTGGATTTCGCGTCCGCAGCCGGGGTTCCACGAGGCGGCGGCGGCGGGCATCATTGTGCTGCTGGTACTGTTGCTGGCGATGAACGCCCTGGCTGTGTTCCTGAGAAACAAGTTCCAAAACAGACTGGTCTGATAGCAACAGGCCTGACACCGATTGGAGAACTGGAATGGTCGACGCAACGACAACAGGAACCATCATCCGGGCCGAGGACCTCTGCGTTTACTACAGCGGCAAGCCGGCGGTTACCGAAGTGACAATGGACGTCCCCAACCACAAGATTACCGCCATCATCGGCCCCTCCGGCTGCGGCAAGAGCACCCTGCTGCGAAGCTTCAACCGGATGAATGACCTGGTGCCGACCGCATCGACGACCGGGCGGGTGATCTTCGAGGGACGTAACATCTACGAGTCTGGGGTGGACCCGACGGAGATTCGATACCTCATCGGCATGGTGTTCCAGAGGCCCAACCCGTTCCCCAAGTCCATCTATGAAAATGTTGCCTTCGGGCCGAAAATCAACGGCTTTCGCGGCGACATGGCCGAATTGGTGGAGAGGTCGCTGCGGAGGGCGGCGCTGTGGGAAGAGGTGAAGGACCGGTTGAACAGCAGCGCCCTGGCCCTCTCCGGTGGACAGCAGCAGCGACTATGCATCGCGCGAGCCTTGGCCGTGGAGCCGAGCGTGATCCTGATGGATGAGCCGTGCTCGGCGCTGGACCCCATAGCGACCCTGGCCATCGAGCAACTGATGCAGGAGCTGTCCGAGGAGTACTCCATCATCATCGTCACGCACAACATGCAGCAGGCGGCCCGTGTGTCTCACAATACCGCCTTCATGCTGAGCGACGAACGCAACATCGGCGGTTTCATGGTGGAGTACGATGAGAGCAGCCGCATCTTCACCAACCCGCGCGACGAGCGCACCGAGGCCTACATCACCGGCCGCTTCGGTTAGTCCTTTCCCCCGCAGTCCCCTCCTCTTCCCGACATCCGTGCACCCTGTCCACGCGAAGGCTGGAGCGGTAATCCAAACCCTCGTCGTTCCTCAAGTGCAACACCTGATTGGGAATAGTGCCGATTGAAAACCGCCCCTATTTTCACCCCGTAGGGTAGAATACCCTCAGACATCCCAACGGAAAGCGAAAATGAACCAGCGGTACGAGAAAGAAATCGAAGAAATCCTCAAGAACGCCGGGGAAACTCCTACGGAGGGTATGACTTCGGGACCTGGAACCGAGCCTCCTGAAAGGCAGCCGCAACGGAGGGAACCCCGAGGAGATTCAAGGAAGCCTTCCCGTTCTTTGACTTTCAACTACAAGCACCTGCTGGGGGCAGGTTTCATAGTCTTGATAGTCAGCCTGTTTTTCGGCGGCCTGCCCCTCCTGCTCATAGGAGCGGCGCTGCTGGTGGCGGGCTACGTGGTCTTTTACCGCGCACCACGCTCGGGTGGCCGGACGAGCGGCGGAGGAGGACGGAGGCCGCCCAAAGTTTGGCGCGGCCGCACCATCGATCCGGGCGACGACCCGTAATCAGCCCGTCACCATAATCATCCTGCGATACATAAGCGGGTGTGCGACAATCCCCTCTCCCTCAGGGGGTTTTGCCTGTCCTGAGCTTGCCGATTGCCCCCGCCCTCAAAACCGACATTCCCGCTGACTAGGTGGACGCTTTGGTGGGTTCGCTGATGTAGTTGGCCGTGAAACCGGCCTGTAGTATTGCCATAGAGGCCCAAGTGTAGCCGCCGTTAGACTGGCTACGGAGCAGGAACTATGACGAATAATATGGGGACTCCGGCGCATCCTGAGGGTCTTCCGCACTTCAGTGTGAAGGCGCTGATGGCTCACAAACTAACCGTTGCTTTGAGGCCCAAAGCGCCACGCGAATACGCTAGGTTGTTGCCGTCTGAATTTAGAGACGTTTCCCTCGATGACTCGATGCCCGCTGAACTGAAACAGGCTTTCGAGAGAGTTATGGAACGCCTGGACTCCAGACCGCCCTATTCTTTTGTGATTTTCAACGAGCCGTCGCACGGGGATTGCGATGGTGGGGTGATGGCCGTGGACATATTGCACGGCTGTCTGAATGGCTATGTGGCACAGGAGCAGCCCTTTGCGGGATACATACCAGACGTCGCGGTTTACCCATCTGCTGATTCCCCACTGCCGTCTTGCATAATCGAGGTTGTAGATACAGCGCCACCGAGCGATCATAAGCTGAGGACGATGGAACGCCTCGGAGTTCCGGTGTATGAACTGCAGGCCAGACACAAGAACCCCCTGTCCGTGCTTGAGGAACCCGTGCCCGTTCGGTCCTTGGTGCTGCCACCCTGCGGGCAATTTCTGCGCAGGGAGATGGACCGGTTAGAGCTGTTCTGGGACAAGTCTGAGGCCCCTTTCGTTGGAATCAAGTTCTATCCCAGCGGAACTCAGCAATATCTCTACGGCGAACAGGAGATGGGTTCCAATTCGTGGACGCGTGGCGACCCTGAGATTCGCGGTATCTCAAGATTGCAAGATTTCTGGCAGACGGCGCCCCATGTCACTCCGGTAGGAAGCCCTCGCACCATCAATCGAGAAACCTTTATGGCCTTTCTGATGTGACTGAAGGGCAAAATCATGACCGTAGCGCACATTAGGGCCAGTAAGAAGGCACATGAATGGGGAGGGAACATTTCATTGAATCGAATCGAGGCGACCATGTTAAGTCACATTGATGATTTGATGCACATGGTCAGGTATCCCGGCTGAGCCTGGGTGTCGTGCGCACCGGAGGCAAAAGGGCGCCGAAGTTGTGGCGGGGACGGACCATCGATCCGGGGGACGACCAGCCGCACCGCCCTAGACAGTCGAAAGAAGGTAAAGTGAAAGGCCGGGCAACTCGCCAGGCCTTCGTCTTTCGCGCCCCTATTTGCCCGACTCGGGCGGTTCAGTCCTAACTCTTTCCGGGATCGAGGCGATCGGCAAGGGCCAGGACGAGGTTGCCCATGTGGGGATGGTCGGGTTCGATGTCGACCTTGAGATCGTTCTGCAGGAGCCGGCGAGTGCAGACGGGCCCGACAGATGCCACCAGAACGTCGTCCGAGTTCAGACTCTTACGCAGCTTGTCTTCCCTGTCCGCACCGGCGGCGATGGCCAGCAGGTTGGGCACCTGCGGTTGGCTGGTGAAGGCCACCGCGGCGATCTCCCCGGCATCCATGCGGTCCATCATGCCCACCACCGGCGAGACGTCCTCAGGGATGCCCCACGAGTACAGGGAGGTCTCCCGAACGTCCGCGCCCCACTCCCTCATCGTCCGCAGCAGCAGGCTGTTGGGGCCGCCATAGGCCTGCACAGCCACGGACCGACCGTCGAAGTCGATACTGCGGAAAGACTCGATCATGTCCTCTGAGGTGAATGGCTCCGGGGGCATCAGGTCGATGCGGACCTTGTTGCGCCGCAGCACCGCCGCCGGTTTGGGGCTGCGTGCCAGCACGGTCATGCCGTCTAGAGCCGCGAGCAACTCCGGCAGCATTCCCTGGGCGTCGGCGGCTTCGAACAGGGCCTGCGTACCCACGCCCGTTTGCAGAACGGCAATGTCCACGCGGCCACCGCAGATGTCGTCGATGAGAGTTGCAACCTCCGGCGTGTCGGTGGCGAAAATCTCCTGCAGCACTGGCGCGGCATAGGGGACGCCCCCGTGGCGACGGATGAGATTACCCATCTCGGACTGGAAGCGAGCCTCGACGTAAGCGATGGTGTGACCGTTCAGCGACGCTGGCAAAATCCCTCCTCAAGATCAATGATGTGCATCCAGACAACCCCCTCGTTCTACGCGGCGCAAGCCCGCCCACCCAGTGCTGAGGCCAGCCCCGTCACCCTGAACCTCTTGAAGGACAGCCCACCCACCCCTCGCGGCTCTGGCGCCCCTCATTTTGAGCTTGTCGAAGGACGGGCGGACTGCTCCAGCGTGCCCTGTGGTTGCTTGGCTGGGGTGAGTGAGAAGAGTGGGCCTAGACGGCGCACTCTCCCTCGCCCCGCTCCAGCTTGTAAATGTTGGTGCGTTCCCAGTCGACGTACATGTCGCCCCCGGGAGCGGCCTCCGCCGCCGACTCTTCGGCGGCAACGGCCACGTTGGTCATCTCTTCCAGACCGACGCGATCCAGGAACTGGTTGAACTTTTCGGACTCGTCGATGCGGTTGTTCTTGTAGTACGTGACAATCGTCTTGAGCACATCTGGCGCCGCCTTGGCCGGGACCTTGACCCGCGGAATGCGGGTCCCGATGCGGGAGTCCTCCACGCGATTGTCCCCGTAGTTGCCGCCGAGGAACAGCTCGTAGGCCGGCACCTGGTTGCCGTCGGGGCCCTTTAGTGCAGCGCCATGGAATCCAATGTTGGCGATGTGGTGCAGACCACACCCGTTCGGGCACCCCGACATCTTGATGCGAATGTCCTTGACCCCCTGATCGTCCAGAAGCTCCCCCTGCCAGTTGTCCATCTCATCCCTCAAAGCCTTGGCGAGACCCATGGAGGAGGTGATGCCCAGCTTGCAGCTGTCGGTGCCGGGACAGGACACCACATTGGTGATGGAACGAGCGTCGGATTCGGCAAGACCGATGCGGTCCAGCTCTTCCCAAACGTCGTGCAGGAAGCCCTCGGGGATGAAGCGCAGGACGAGGTTCTGCTCCTGGGTGGCGCGGGCGCGGCCTCCGGTGTAGCTGCGCATGATATTGGCGATGGAGCGGAACTGTGAACCGTCGAGGTTGCCGCGCTCGGGCTTGACCATTACGGAGAAATACCCCTCCTGCCGCTGGGTTTCGACGTTGGTTTCCCGCCACCTGCGAAACTCGTCGGAAGCGCCGACGCCATTGGAGGCCGGGGCCACGGGAGGCGTCTCCTGTAGCAAGTCGTCAATCTCCATGTAGGGAGCCGGGTCGATGGGACCAATCTTCTCCAGCTCAGCGTCCACCATTTCGCGGAACTCGTCGAGGCCGATGCGATCAATCAGCACCTTCAGGCGGGCCATCATGCGGTTTTTGCGGAGCATGTCGGCATTGTTGAACACGGTCCAGATTGCCAGCGCGACACGCAGATAGTCGTCCGTGGATACAAACTCGTAGAGAGGCTTGGCCAAGCGAGGCATGATGGAGGTGCCGCCTCCGCAGAACACCTTGAAGCCGCGCTGCTCCTTGCCATCCACAACGCGGACCTGGGAAACGTAGGTGAGGTCCTGTATGGCTGCCGATACATGATCGCGGGCGTCGGTACCGGTGAAGGCAGACTTGAACTTGCGGGGGAAGCCCTGGGTGATGGGATGGCGCACGCCGAAACGCACATAGGCCGCGAGATAGGGAGTTGGGTCGAAGACTTCTTCGGGATCGACGCCGGCGAATGGAGAGCCAACCACGTTTCGCACGGTGTTGCCGCATGCCTCCCGGGTGCTCAGACCGACTCCGCCGAGCAGACGCAGGACGTCGGGGCATTCTGCCAGCGGAATGTGATGGAACTGGACGTTTTCGCGGGTGGTGATGTGGCCCTTGCCCAGGGGGGCAAACTTGTCGGACACTTCGCCCAGGCCGTCCATCGCCTCCGGTGTCAGGATGCCGCCCGGGATCTTGACCCGAATCATCTGCACGTCGGCCTGGCGCTGGCCGTAAACTCCCTGCCTCAGGCGAAAGGGTGTGAAGACGGCGTTGTCCAACTCGCCGGAGTCGAATGCTGCCGATTCCTCCTCAAGCCGCACAACCTCCTCATCCATAAATGGAATTATTGCTTCTGACGATCGCGAAAGTTCCAGGCTGTCGTGATGGATATCTTCCAGGGTGCGCTGCTGGCTAGAGGTCTGGCTACTCAAAATCTCCTCCCCGACTATAGATGCTTAAAATTTGACAAAAGAAAAAGCCCGCCGGTTACATATTCCTCGGCGGGCATTGCAGTCTATTTGCGCTGATCGGCTAACGCAGCAGGCTATCCCCACCTATGTGGGCGGACAGGTACAACAAGCGAATGCTACGGACCGATTACTATTCACGTGGCCAATTTACTCCTTAGTAATTTAAGTGTCAATGGGTATTTTAAACGGATTCGAAGCAACGCCGCTCTTGCCAACGTCAGAGTGTGGGGGTAAGTTTATGCGCAGCATCCGGAGGAGGCGTTACCATGCGGGCAACGGCGGACGTTGTGGTCATCGGCGGCGGCGTGATGGGCTGCAGTATTCTTTTCAACCTGGCAAAACTGGGGATCACCAATACGGTGTTGCTGGAAAAGGATATCCTCAACGGGGGATCCACCGGCCGCAGCCAGTCGATCTGCCGCATGCACTACTCCAATCCGGTAACTGCCACGATGGCCTGGGAGAGCCTCAAGGTATTTTCCAACTTTGAAGAGATCGTGGGCGGACCCTCAGGCTTTACCGAGACGGGTTACCTGGTGGTGGTAAAGGAGGACGACCGTCCGGGCTTGCAGCACAACTGCGCTATGCAGCTGGGTCTGGGCATTGACACCATGGTGGTGACGGCTGAAGACCTGCTCGACATAGCCCCAATGGTGTCGGTGTCGGAGGACGAGGCCATGGGCTGGGAGCCGCAGTCCGGTTACGCCGACCCATACCTGGTGACATCGTCATACGCCAACGCTGCCATAGGCATGGGCGCCGAGATAAACCTCGGGGTGCAGTCTTCCGGGATCGACGTTTCCGAAGGACGGGTGCGGGCAGTCAACACTCCCCAAGGACGCATCGAGACCCCGGCAGTGGTGATGGCCGCAGGGCCGTGGTCGAAGGCGGAACTGGCCAGAGTGGGAGTGGACGTTCCGCTGGTGACGGTGCGCCACCAGGTGGCGTCCCTGGCTAGGCCAGTGGACAAATTGCCTCTGCATCCGGCAGTCGGAGACATCGCGCAGTCCTTCTCCTTCAGACCCGATGGGCCTCGCATGACGCTGATGGGATTTGGCGACGACGAAGAAGCCGACGTTGAGACATACAACCAGCTTTCCGGACTGGATGACATGTCCGCCGCCAAGGAAAAGCTGGCGCGCCGTATTCCGGCGATGTCCGATGCCTATTTCCGCGGTGGGTGGGCCGGATTGTTCACGACCACTCCCGACTGGCATCCGATACTGGACCAGGCGCCGGGGGTGGATGGCCTGTATTGCGCCGTTGGATTCAGCGGGCATGGATTCAAGCTATCGCCGATGATCGGGCTCAGCATAGCGGAGATGGTAGCGGAAGGGACTTCGTCGACTATAGATGTTTCGCCTCTCAGGTTCAGCCGTTTCGAAGAGGGCGACCTGATGGAGTCCAGCTACCGCTATCGCGTGCTGGCTTAATTTCCTCGGGCTGCCGACTTAGTCGCGGAAAAAAACTGCATCGGGAATTTGGTGACGGTCGTAGAAACGGTAGCTGCCTCCGGAAAGAGATCAGGCAGGCAGCTAAGGGTCGGGTATGAGCATTACTGGCCGGCCGGAATACGCCGCGACGATCGCCACTGGTCTTCGATTACTTTTCCGTGCGTCCACGCAGGGGTTGTTTGTGGTGGCCTTGGCAGCACTTCTACTCTGGTGCGGGCGGGATTACCGTCCGACGGACACAGAAGTGGCCGTAGCCTCCTATCGCTTCAACCTGCTGGCATGGGAAGCAGGAAACGTCTTTGACAAGTGGTACCACGAGCTGGTCAATCTCCTGCCATGGAACTCGCCACAACCACGCCCCGAACGCATTGCGCTGGTGGAGGAGTTCTTTCGGATCGGCGAGGAAGAACGCCGGCTGGAAAATGATCTGCTGACCGTCGGCGAATCGTCTCCCGAAGCCCGAGAAATCAGTATTAGACTGGCGGACATTCACGAACGCCAGAACATTCTCCGTCCGATTGTGGAACAGACTGTCGAGAGAGAAGTCAGCTCGGTGCTGGTGGAGGAAGGCTTCTCGTCCCGTATCGGAGCAATCCTGCCGCCGGTCGATACCGTATTCGGGCACTCCCCAGCCCTGCTCGTCACCTCACCAAGGGACCGTATATTCCGGCAGGAGAATACCCTGCTGCGTCACGGCATCCGCCCAGACGAGCGGGAACTGCTGGAACACAAGACGCTGGAAGAACGGGACCTGTCGGCCATTGTCGTGAACACCGGTGGCGTTGGGACATTCCCCAGCGTCGTGTCATCATCGAGCAACATGCACCACGCGGCAATTACTGTCGCGCACGAATGGCTGCACAACTGGTTCTTTTTCCATCCCCTTGGACAAGCTTTCTGGGATAGTCCTGACATGACCACCCTGAACGAAACGGCGGCAACCCTGGGCGGATGGGAGATCGGAGACCGGGTCTATGAAGCGATGACAGGCATCAATTATGACCGGAAACCACCCGCGCCTCCGTCCGAGCGGGACCCGAACGTCTTTGACTTCAGCGCCCATATGCGGGAGACAAGACAGCACACGGAGGACCTGCTGGAGCAGGGGCAGGTCGCGGATGCCGAAAGCTACATGGAAGAGCGACGGCAGGAATTGCTGGAACGAGGATACCGCATCCGCAAGATCAACCAGGCGTACTTCGCCTTCTACGGTTCCTACGCCACCAGCGCCGCTTCTGTCAGTCCGATCGAAGGTCAATTGAGAGATCTGAGGGAAAGGAGCGACACACTGGGGGATTTCCTGCGGACGGTGTCCCAGTTTGGCACCTATGAGGAATTCCTGAGGTACCTCGGCGAGTGAATGAGAGCAGGCTGCTTGCGTCTAGGCTGCTGCTCATCACGATTGGGAGACCGGTCGCGGGGATGTGAGCTGGCTGCTGAACCTACCTCAGGACGCGCTCGTCGCCGGAACGGCGGGTTATCTGCTCCTGGTCCATGCGTTCCAGCAGGGGCAGAATATACTTGCGGCTGGTGTCAAAGAGGGTCCGGGCCTCGGCCACGGTGATGGTCCCATGTTCGCGCAGGTGGGCAACGACGCGGTCGGTCATTTCGCGGTAGGCATCGGCGGCGAAGACCACTGAGTCGCCGACGCGCACCACCTTGCCCTGGTCCACCAGCGCTCCCAGCACTTCCGGGTCCGGCTGGTTGTCGGTGGGAGGCGAGTAGGGTTCCCGCTCCAGGGCCTGCAGGAAACGGGCAACCTGCTGCTCGACCTTCGAGCTGAATGTCACCTCATGGCCCGGCAGTCGCACGGTCTGGCCATCCTCGACAACGAACCCTTCGCTGGTCAGCAGGACCAAAGCACGAAGATAGACGGGCTGGGAAAGCCCGAGACGGCTGCGAATTTCCTGGGCCGGCGCTCCTTTGCGCAGGGGGTACTGGTCGTGGTGGGAGCGCAGAGCGGTGGCCAGCCTGCCCTTGAGGGTGCCCCATCCGAGCGAGGAATAAACGACAGCATCGCCGTCGGATGCCAGGTCTCCCAGGGCGACAAGGTCGCCTTCTTCCGCCAAGGCAACAGCGCGTTCCAGAGCTTCCTCTCGCGGCAGATTGGCGCGTCGCGACAGCTCCGTGAGGCCGCAGGGGCCCCATTGCTCGGCAACGCTGACGATCACGTCCTCGCTGGCGCCTTCATCCAGCAGCATCAGGCGTTCGGCAACGCCAGGGTCGAAGCGGCGGTGTCGGCGGCGAGGGTTGGGGTCCACAACCTGCCCGCCTCCGAGAGTGCTGTCGGCGGAACGGATGACGAAATAGTCACCCTTAACTACAGGAAGCGCATCAGACAACAGTATCTGGACCCATCCCTCGACGCCAGGCGCGAGTTGCTCTGCGTCCAGGAGGCGGGCCCGAGCAGGAGACTCGCCGGTGAACAGGTGGAAGGTGACGCCCTCGTTGTGCTTCAGGGAATGGGGTGCGTCGTTGACCATCCGCATGCGGGCGTCGAGCCGGTTGGCCGGGCGCAACCATCCGGGGGAAGTGAGAATTTCGCCGCGCTGAATGTCGTCGCGGGAGATGCCGGAGAGGTTCACGGCGAGCCGGACACCCGGCTCGGCGCTGGTCACGCGGGTCTTGTGGCTCTGCAGCCCCCGTATCCTGGCGCGCTGCTGTGAACCAGCAAATTCTATCTCCTGTCCCACGGCCAGCGATCCGTCTATCAGGGTGCCGGTAACAACCGTCCCGAAGCCGGATATGGTGAAGCAGCGGTCAATGGGGAGACGCGGACGGCCCAGATCTCGGCGAGCTTCCGTGTCATCGAGTATGCTGTCGATCATGCCGCGCAGTTCGTCCATGCCGTCGCCGGTGTAAGCGGAAACACCCACCATGGGACAGCCCTCGAAAGATGTTCCGGTGAGAACATCTTCGACTTCGGCCTTCACCAGCTCGACCAGTTCTTCGTCCACGAGGTCGGTCTTGGTTACGACGACCATTCCGCGCGTTACCTGAAGGATGTCGAGGATCGCCAGGTGCTCCCGCGTCTGCTGCATCACGCTCTCGTCTGCCGCGACGATGAGGAGAGCCAGGTCAATGCCGCCCACGCCGGCCAGCATGTTCTTGATGAAGCGTTCGTGGCCCGGCACGTCGACAATGCTGACCTCGCGACCGCTGGGCAGCGTCATCCACGCGAAGCCCAGATCGACGGTCATCTCCCGCTCCTTCTCTTCGGGCAGACGATCGGGATCAATGTCGGTCAACGCCTTCACCAGCGTGGACTTGCCATGGTCAACGTGGCCGGCAGTGCCAATTACGTACATCAGTGTTCTCTCTATATCGCAATGAAATGAACGTAAACGGGAGGCTGGACTTCTGGAGAGCCATTGGAGCCTGGTATTCTAGCCTACTGGTCCCTCAGAGTCAGGGGCCCAGTTCGTAAGACGGACCGGGCATTGACATATCAGGGTGGATTTTAGAATACCACGCTGCCACAGGCTGTTACAGGAACCGAGTGAATACCTGATTGGCGATCAGGTATGCGGACTCAGCGAGTCGGATGGTTTCCCCGTCTCTCCGAAGGAGTCCCAGGGCCAGAAGTTCATCTATCTCGGTCCTGTAGCGGGATTCGAGGTCCTGGCCAACGGCGGCGGAGGCCAGCGGCAGGGACAGTCCATCCAGCAGGCGCAGTCCGAGGAACATGGTCTCGGCGCAGCGGGTAGCCTCGTCTATGTGTTCCCAGCCGTCCACGGTGCGGGCTTCGCTCAATTCTGACTCGCCGAAAGCCTGCCAGGCCGGGGTCGGCGCCTCCTGCCACGAAGCCGCTCGCCCTGCGTAGTCGCGGGGTGAAAGGACCGTCCAGAATCGGTACTCCCCAAGGCGGGAATGGGCCCCGGGTCCGACGCCGAGGTATGGTTCATTGCGCCAGTAAATCAGATTGTGCTGCGACTCCAGGCCCTGCTGAGACCAGTTTGAAATCTCGTAGTGGTGATAGCCGGAAGCCTCCAGCACGGTCCTTGCCTTGGCATACATGTCAGCCGCGAGATCAGGGTCGGGTTCGGGTATCTTGCCCTGGTCCGCCCACACTCGCATGGGCGTCCCTTCTTCAAGGGTCAATGCATAGAGGGAGATGTGTTCCGGAGAAAGCGCAGCCAGCCGCTCAATCGTGTCGCTCCACTGGTCGAGTGTCTGGTCAGGAAGGCCGTACATGAGGTCGAGATTCACGTTGGTAAAGCCGGCGTTCCGTGCTGTCTGGAATGCCTCTACTGCCCCGTCGGCCGAATGCCTGCGCCCCAGAAGCCGGAGCAAACCGTTGTCGAGGCTCTGCACGCCAATGCTGAGGCGGTTGACGCCCTGACGAAGCAGGCCCTGGCACGCATTCGAGTCGAGGTCGCCGGGATTGGCTTCGAGGGTAACTTCAGCTTCAGGATCGATGCGGAAAGCGTCACCGGCCACCTGCATTATTTCTGCGATGTCGCCCTCTGGCAGATATGACGGAGTGCCCCCGCCGAAGAATATTGTACGTACGCGCGGGCGCCCCAAGGCGCTACCCCAAAGCCGAATCTCGCCGGTCACCGCCTGGAGGTAGCTCTCCATTTGCGACTCGATGCCCTGGTAGGTATTGAAGTCGCAGTAGGGGCATTTGGTCTTGCAGAAAGGTACGTGGATGTACAGTCCCATGCCAGGAAGAGGAACCACCCTGCTCCCGGAATCCCGCAGGGCAGATGGCTGTTCGATTGAGGCGATGGTGTTCCTCCGTGCAGAACGATCGGAAGGAGGACGGAAGCGAATCTATTCGTCGTCGATTATGCGACCGGAGCCGTCCACAACGTTTTTGGGGTCCTTTTCCTCAGGGCGGTTGGACGGGGGCGCAACACCGTTGTGCTCGTCCACTGCTTCCTTGGGAGACAGTTTCACCAGGAGCAACAGGGACAGTGCGATGAAGATCAGGTCATCGAACCTGCCAAGAATCGGGAGCCGGTCAGGCACGAGATCGAAGGGCGACACAGCGTAGATTATTGCTACAGGCAACAAGGCACGCAAAAGAATCGGTACCCGCTTGTCAAAGGACAACCGCCACACCAGCCGAGCGAACCTCAGTATGTGTGGCAGAAAGCGGGGCACCAGGAAAAGAAGGAGAGGAATCGCCAGACGACTAAACATTGCGCAGCCTCCGCTGATCGCCGCTGCGTTCAATTATAGGGGAAGTTGTGTTAAGTTTGTACAAACTTCGCGGTTGGGGGCCAATGTCCGAGGCCGCGAACCAGGGCCAGATCCTTTGCAAACGGTGTTGGAGCCATTCCAAATGATCGATTACAGCGCTCTGCGAACCATAGACGACCTGCGTAGCAGCGGCTACGAGGTTCGCCCAGTCCGTGAAGAGATACGCAATAACCTTATTTCCCGGATTCGATCTGAGGAAATCGTGTTTCCCGGTATCATCGGGTTTGAGGAATCGGTTATCCCGCAGCTCGAGAACGCGATTCTTGCCGGACAGGACGTTATCCTGCTGGGCGAGCGAGGTCAAGCCAAGTCCCGCCTGATTCGTGGAATGGTCAACCTGCTGGACGAATACATTCCGAAGATTGCGGGTTGCGAAATCAACGATAATCCCTATCATCCGATCTGCCAGTCCTGCCGCAATCGTGTGGCCGAAGAGGGAGATTACACCCCCATCGAATGGCTGCCCAGGGAGGAGCGGTACTCGGAAAAGCTGGCGACGCCGGACATTTCCATCGCAGATCTGATTGGAGAGATTGACCCAATCAAGGTTGCGGAAGGGCACTATCTGTCCGACGAACTGGTTATCCACTACGGCCTGGTCCCCCGCACCAACAGGGGCATTTTCTGCATCAATGAACTCCCGGACCTGGCCGAACGCATCCAGGTGGGCCTCTTCAACCTGATGGAAGAGCGGGACGTTCAGATCAAGGGCTACCGCATTCGTCTGCCGCTGGACGTGTACGTCGTATCCACGGCGAACCCGGAGGACTACACAAACCGAGGCCGAATAGTGACTCCGCTGAAGGACCGGTACGGTTCCCAGATCCACACGCATTATCCGAGGGATCCCAGAGACGAAATCGCCATCATGGAACAGGAGCGCAATCGCTTCCCGGACGAGGAGAAACTGATTGTCCCTGAATACATGAAGCGTATTCTGGCCGAAATTACGGCACAGGCCAGGCAGAGCAGCGAGATCAACCAGCGTTCCGGCGTCAGTGTCCGGGTGTCGATCGCCAACTTCGAGACAGCCCTGTCCAACGCGGTGCGTCGCAGCATAATCAACGGCGAGGAATGGGCCTGTCCCCGTGTCAGCGATCTTTCCTACATCGTGGCCTCTTTTGCTGGCAAAATCGAATTGGAGACATTCGAAGACGGGCGGGAGTCGAGGGTCACGGACGAACTGACGCGCCGTGCGCTGTTGAGGATTTTCGGGACGTACTTCAGCCTCGAAGACTTGGAGGATGTGATCATGGCCTTTGATTTGGGCCAGATTGCCCAGACTGGCAGCGACCGTCCATCCAGTGAATACCCTGAGTTGGTCTCTTCCATCGACGGATTGCAGGGGCCGGTGCTGAAGCTGACGGAGGGCGACCAGAGACCCGAGGCAGTTGCCGCCGCCGCAGAATTTGTGCTGGAGGGGCTGCACCTGAGCCGCAGGCTTAACTGCGACAGGACGGGGGATGGATACAGATATTCCCGGTAGGCCGAGACGCCCTTTTCTGACATCGCATTGCTGTGCGCTGAAGCGTTACCCCCAATCGGCACCAATATAAAGCCCGTTTGTCCGTACTACAACATCAGACAAACGGGCTCCGGTTTGTTCCACAGATACCAGCGGGTCGACCGAGGATTAGGCCGTCAGAGCTAGCTCCAACTGTCCCATCACCGGTGCGGAAGCGGGTGCCGGCTTGCGACGGCGGGCGGGCGGGGCCTGCGTCGGACTGAGTTCGAGCTGGCCGCGCACCGGTCTCGGGGCCGGATCGCGTTCCCGGCGGTGGAGGTCCCAGCGACGGCGCTCACGGTCCACGATGGACAGGACGTTCCTCGTGTACTCCTCCGGGGCGTAGGTCCTGCGGTAAAGCTTGGCGTAGCCTTGCTCCAGGTGCGGATATGTCTCTCGCAGCATGGGCATGAACCATTCCTTGGAGCCAGGCTTGAGGAAAAGGACGTTTGCGCCAAGAAACTTCGCGCCATGAGCGTGGGCGGCCTCAGCTACGGCAGCGATGTTTTCCTCGTGATCGCTGATGCCGGGGAGCAACGGAGCCATCATCACGCCAGCGTTTATGCCGTTCTCCACCAGGTACTGCATGGCCTCCAGCCGAGACTGAGGGCGGGGAGCGCCCGGCTCGGTCTGCTGCCAGATTTCATCGTCGATGGTTCCAACGCTGAAGTTGACGCTGACCTCGGCCACCTCGCTCAGCCGCCGCAGCAGGTCGACGTCGCGGCGTACCAGCACTCCCTTGGTGGTGATGCTACAAGGGTTTCCGAAATCCACGAGTACCTGGAGCACGCCGCGAGTGAGCTTGTATTCAGCATCGGCCGGTTCGTATGGATCCGAGGCTGTGCCGATGGCGATGGATTCTCCCCGCCAGCTGGGGCGCTTCAGTTCCTTGCGAAGCACCTGCGGGGAATTGACCTTGGCGAAGACCCGCTGCTCGAAATCTCGGCCGGCGTCCATGCCCCAAAATTCGTGGGTGGGCCTGGCGTAGCAGTACCGGCACGCGTGGCGACATCCGCGGTACGGATTAAGCGTCCAGCGAAAAGGGAACGAAGGAATATCCAGCCGGTTGAGAAGTGTCTTGCAGTGAATTTCGGTAACTTGAGCACCCGCCATGCGTCAACCTCTATAAAACATCTGTTCTTATTCTAAAAGACATAACTGGATGGGTCAATGGTCGAATGTCACTACCAGGGCCAGGTCGCAAAAGAAAAACCCGGCGCTCGTACCAAGCGCCGGGTCAAGAGGCCGATGGGAGTCTACTATCTGGCGTAGGCTTCCAGCCGTTCGCGGTGCAGCCGACGCAGGGGGACGGGGCGAACGTCGATATCACGACCGTCGACCAGGAAAATCACCTGTTCGGCAATGTTGGTTGCGCGGTCCGCGATGCGTTCGATATCGTGGGCCACCCACAGCAGGTAGGTTGCTCGCTGGATGACGTGCGGATCCTCGATCATGAAGAGCAAGAGTTCATGGTAGACCTGGTCGTACAGGTCGTCCACCTCGTCATCAGCATCGAGTACCGCCTGTGCCTTCGCGGTATCGCGGTTTAGCAGCGCGTCGATGCTGTCCCGCAGCATGTCGGTGGCCTTTTCAGCCATGCGGGGGATGTCGATCAAGGGCTTCAGGGTCGGCTCGTTGCCCATGCGAAGGCTGATCTTGCCGATACCCTCGGCGTAGTCGCCCATGCGCTCCAGTTCAACGGCGATGTGCAACAGGACGATGATGGCGCGCAGGTCGCGGGCCACGGGTTGCTGGGTGGCGATCAGGTGGATGCAGCGGTCCTCGATCTCGGACTGCTTGTCGTCGATGTAGTCATCGTAGTCGATGACCTGCCGGGATGCGGCTAGATCGCGGTTCTTCAGCGCATCGACCGATCGCATGACGGACTCGCTGACGAACTGGGCAAGCGCCTCTACTTCGCCTTCCAAGGCAGCCAACTTCAGGTCAAATTCTTCGCGGCGAGTGTTTGAGGTCATGGCTTACCTCCCCGACACCAACGCCGGATGCCCGCCCGCTAAAGGTCGCTAGACCTGGGTCCAGAAGGGGGGACGCTGGCGCTGCGCCTCTAACAAAGTCTCGTCCAACAGGTCGAGTTTGGCTCCCGGTTCAGGAACAGAAGGCAGAGTGTATCCGATTGATTCGAACACTGTCAAGTTGGTGTAGTATCCATTATATACCTGTAAGACCAGTTGTTCGAAGAAATTGGCGTAAGTGGCCTCAACGGACCGCAGCACCGCGTCCTTCTGCTCGCTGGACAGGGAAGCGAAGCCGCCCGGGCCCTGTTCGGAGGCGGCAATCTCGATGGCGCCCAGTCCCTGCACGAATATGCGAGTGAGGCCCGGTTCGCCCACGGCCACTCCCTCCACGAAGTCGCCGATGCCCAGGGAGCCGGCTCCGGGCCGGTTGTCCTGCGGCGGGATTATACGGTCCAGCACTGCATTGAGGAGCTCGCGCTGGGCCGGGGAAAATACCTGTCGGGATGTACTCATGGTGTCCTTCCGAGTTTCTTTAATTCCTGCGTGTGTTATCTAGCGTGGGATAACCGGCAGCGTGACGTGGGACGGATAGTCGGCGGTGTGCACGACCGTCTGCAAGGCCGTCTCCAGCGTGGCGTCGACGCCGATGGGTGCGCCAGTGTTGGGGTTGCGATCGAACCGGGGGAAGTTGCTGCTGGAGATTTCCAGCCGAAGCCTGTGGCCGGCGAACAGCACATGGCTGGTGGACCACAGGTCGATCTCGTACTTGTAGATTCGCCCCGGCCGGATGAGGGAGGGCTCGGCAACCGAGGTGCGGAAGCGGGCGCGTACAATGCCGTCCTGAAGATTGTGGGCGTAGCCATCGGGCCGGACGTCGAGCAGCTTGGCGGTGAAGTCGGTGTCGACGGCGGTGCTGGCGGCGTAGAGGGTGACGGCGATGGGGCCGGTCAGCTCCGTGTCGCGTTCCAGCGGGTCGGAGGTGTAGACCAGCACGTCGTCGCGGGACTCGACCTCGCGCTGATCGGCCACGCCCTGGGGGATGATAAGTGTACTGCCGCCACGGGTGGGAACTGGGTCAGCCGGGTCGTAGGTGTAGACGTCGTAGGGCTCCTCGGCAGGAGGGAAGGTGGACAGCGTGCCGTCGCCTTCTAGGGAGTTGGCGGAGCCGCCGGAGTGCATGTACCACTTGACGTAGTGAGTACGAGCCAGCGGCCAGTCGTCCTCTGCTCTCCAGCGGTTCTCGCCCATGACGAAGATGCTAACCGGCGGCTCGTCCATCAGGCCGGACTCGATGTCCTTGAGCCAGTAGTCGAACCAGCGCAGCAGGTGCTCGTGCAACTCGATGCGGGCCTCGGGGCCGAAGTCGATGTCGCCGGTCTCGCCGGAGGTGGGCGCGGTGTAGGGACGGATGTGGGCCCACGGACCGACCAGCAGCCGCTGGCTGCGGCGGGCCTCGGCGGTGGCGGCCCGATCGCGGAGGGCCTGGTATCCGTTCAGCGCGCCCTCGAGAAAGATGTCGTACCAGGAACTGACATGGAACATCGGCAGAGAGATTTTGTGGGCCTGCCGCAACAGGTTGATGCCGGACCAGTAGGGGCCGTCCTTTTCCTCGTCGAAATACTCGTGGAAGTAGGGAGCGGCCTCCTTGAGCCGGTCAATCCAGTCGCGCAGGGGCAGGTGGCGGAACCAGGCGTCGGTCAGTGGCTGGGCAAAATTGTCGGGTGGAAGGACGTACTCGTCCATTTGGGCCAGCAGGTCCTCGCGGCCGGCGCGGACGAGGGTATTGCGCCCTTTGTGGATGGCGTAGGGCACCATCCAGCCCCACTCCATGGCGCCGCCGGTGTGGTAGACCCAGCTCTGGTGGAAGTCGGCGGAGGCGGACACCGGGGCCATGCAGGCGAGATGCGGCGGACGCGGCCCGGCAGCCAAGGTGTACTGCGTCGCCCCGAGGTAGGACTGGCCGGTGGTGGCGACACGTCCGTTGCACCACGGCTGGCGGGCGGCCCATTCGACGGTGTCGTAGCCGTCCTGCCCTTCCTGGAAGAGGGGATCGTAGTTGTCGCCCTCGGAATCGAAGCGGGCGCGGCAGTCCTGGCTGACGACGACGTATCCGCGCTGGGGGAAGAACCAGATGGAGTGTTCCTGGTTGTCGGCGTATCCGTCCTTTCCGTACGGGCCGCGGGTAACGAGGGCCGGGAAGCGACCCGGAGTGTCAGGCCGGTAGACATCGGTGGCAAGGCGCACGCCGTCGCGCATGGGCACCATTACGTTGCGCTCGCGGATTACGCGGTACTGCTCTGTACTCGCCATTTTCAGGCTCCCCAGCAATCAGAATGGTGCGGGCGGCGTTAGTCTAGCACAACGGAATGCGGCGGCAAACGCAGGAACGCCTCTTGCTTTCTTCGGGCTGGTTAAAGGAAACTCTTTCCCGTCACAGTATTGATGCAAATGCCAACCGGGCCCTGCCGGTTTGTTGCGGGTCTTGTGGAGAGACGGCACGATGCGGAGCAAGGACGAGGTGCGAGAAGCGGTATGGACGGCCATGGAGGAGGCGAAGGCGGCGCATACCCGGAAACTACACGACAAGATTCCTCACTTCCGCGGGTGTGAGGCGGCTGCTGAACGGGTTGGTGATCTGGCCGCGTGGCAGAACGCGCGGGTAATCAAGGGCAACCCCGACAAGGCCCAGAGACCGCTGCGACAGTTGGCGCTGGAGCAGGGCAAGACGCTGTATATGGCGGTGCCGCGCCTCAAGCAGGAGCAGTGCTTCGTTGAGCTGGATCCGGCCACGATGGGGGCCTCGCCCGCCGAGGCGTCCACCATCTCGGGCGCGTTCCGCTGGGGACGGCCGGTGTACGTGGAAGAGATGCGGCCGGTGGACCTGGTCATATCGGGGTCTGTGGCCGTGAACCGCATGGGCACTCGAATAGGCAAGGGTGGTGGGTTCGCCGACCTCGAGTACGGGCTGGCCATCGCCGCCGGAGTGGTTGCGCCGGACACGCCGGTCGTCAGCACGGTGCATACGATGCAGCTGCTGAACGAGGAGCTGCCGTACACGCGGCACGACGTGTTCCTCGACTACGTGGTGACACCGGAGGAGGCCATCGCCTGCGACGGCGAAATGCCGCGGCCTTCGGGCATCTACTGGGACGACCTGACGCCGCAGAAGATTCGGCAGATTCCGCTGCTGAAGAAGCTGCAGAAGCAGGCGACAGAAGCAGGCTGAGCTAATCCAGGCGGCGAGGGACGGGAATGCAGAGAGTGGCGCAAACCTTAATTCTAGGCGGGATAATCTCCCTCGCAATCGGTGTAGTCATTTCCCTGCTGATTGGCTATGTGATCAGGGATGAGAGTATTGATTCGACAGCAGGTCTGCTGACCGTCAGCATTGGGACCAATGTGGCTGGCGTTATCCTCGGTGTCGGATTTCCCTTGACCATCGTGGGGATCGTCCTTGCCTGGATGTACCGGAACGAACTGGAAGACGATGAATGGGACGATGCAGAAGAAGAGACAAGCGAGTGACCTGCCGAGGTGTTCATGGCGCTTGATCTTTGTGTGGTGCAGCCTCAGTAACTAGTCGATGGCGCAGCCGGGTCCGGCTTACTGAAGAGAGGAACGACGAGCCACAGACCAACCACGATCAGCCAGATCAGGAAGGCGATGCCGGAGATGCGGTGGACGACGGTAGCAGCGTCGACCCAGATGAAGAGCATCGCTATGCCTAGCACGGCTTCGACTACGGCGGCGCAGCGCAGGACGCCACCCATCCTCCAATGCACCGGGGCCAGCGCGACGAGGCCCAGTCCGGCAAGGGTGAAGCCAATCGTGCCGGTGAGCCAGCGAATATAGAACACTGCCTCTTCTGCCGCCGTCGCGGATGCCATGGACTTCAGGGCATTGGCAACATCAGTGGACGAGGCCCACCCGGCGGTGAGTGAAGTGGCTGCCTGCGGTTCCGGGGCGGTTACTGCCAGGGACACTGCGGCGGCTCCCGATACTGCAGAGGCGACTCCGGATGCTGCCAGGAACAATGCGGCCCCTACCATGAAGGCTGGGTGGTGCGTTCGCATCGCCCGCCACAGGGGGATGGCCGCAGCCAGCAGAGTCAGTCCGCCCACCAGCCTTGCGACGCCGCCCAATCCATAGGCGAAGCTGGCCGAGCCGATGGCTGCCAGCTTTTCCGTCGCCTCAAACTGGGCAATTTCCGCTTCGCCAAGTCTCTGAAATTCGGCGAGTAGGTCCGTTAGCGGGGTGGCATCGGCGTCCGCAGCAAGGCGTGCAGGGACGGAGATCGCGGTCGCCAGGGCGGTGAGGAGCAGGAAGATTCCTGCGTTGCGGTAGGCGGATGTCGTCATGAAGATGCGGTTCGTTGGGCAGGCTAGGGAGGCCCCCGTCCTAACCTTCTCCCCCAAGGAGAGGGGCTTTTATCGCCAGATTGGAAGAGGGCATCGTCGGGGTCCCACGTTTGTCAGATGAGCAGGTTGTAGCCGATGGGGAGGGCGGCGCGGCCGGTCAGGGCGTTGGCGAGGTCGGGGCCACGTCCTTCCGCGACAGCCACGCCGGTAAGCACCTGCAGGGCTATCTGCGTTCCGTTGGCGGGGGGCGTTGCCTCAACGCCGAGGGCGCGGGCGAAGTCGCTGCCGTGAATGACAAGCTCCATGGTGCGGAGCTGGAGGTAGTCGATCAGGCGCATTCCGCCCTGGGGCGTGGCGAGGATGAAGTCGTCATCCAGCTCGTTAACCCTCTCCTTTGCCATGTTTAGGAAGCCGCGCACCATCATCTGCGGGTTGTCCATGATTTCGAGGCCAGCGGACCGGCCCATCTCGGCGACGCGGTCGGGGTCCATGTTCTGTCGGACGTTGACGATCCACTGGGTGGTGGACTCGACGTCGACTTGGGGTGCGGCCTTCTCGGAGTAGCCGACGACGGTGTTGATGGAGCGGTAGGTGTGGCCGGCCAAATCCCGGAGGGTCCACTGGCCGAGGGCGTGGTTCTCCCAGGCGTCGATGTCCACGCCGTCGACCAGCTTGGCGAAGAACTCGGCGGACTCGAGGTAGGCTTCCTTAACCCTTTCACCGAAGTTGCTTTGAGAACTCACGTTGCCCTCCGTGTCGATGCCGATTGATGCCTTTGCAGTTGGGCCTGTGCTTCTACGAGGGGTCGCCGACGAGGTTTTCGACTTCGAGGGTCTTCATCAGGCCGCTTATCTGCTCCCAGGTGTCGTCTTCGACGAAGACGCCTTCCTTCCGACGGCGCTGCTCAGTGCGGTGCTCGATTTCACCGGGGTACAGTACCTCGCTGAAGCCGGCAGCTGGCGGCGAGTCCTTGATGAACTCCACAAACTCGCCCATATCCTTCTTGAACTCATCCAGGGGGCGGAAGTGCTCGAGGTTGAAGGCAGCGATGAAGCAGCCGTCGTTGTGACGGCCCTCCGGGTCGATGCCGAAGCCGAGACCGGTAAGCAAGCCCGAGAAGACCTCCACCATGAAGGACAGGGCATAGCCCTTATGGCCCTGGTCGACGCCGACGGGCAGGATTGCGCCGCCGGAGAAGTAGTCGTTGGGGTCGGTGGTCTGGTTGCCGTCGCGGTCGACTATCCAACCCTGCGGAATGGATTCGCGGCGGTTGCGGGCGAGGGCGATCTTGCCCAGCGCGACGGTGCTGGAGGCCATGTCCATCAGCACCGGGCCGTCGAGGTCGCTGGGCATTCCGATGCAGATGGGGTTGGTGCCCAGCTTGCGGGCTCGCCCGCCGAAGGGAGCGACGTGCTTGGGGGCGGCCCCGGAGTCGGCAGTGATCATGCCGATCATGCCCTCGGCGGCGGCCATGGTCGGGTAGTCGCCTAGGCGCCCGATGTGGCTCTGGCTGTGGACGGTGATGGCAGCCACGCCGTGGGTGCGGGCCTTGTCGATGGCCATGCGCATGGCGCGCTCAGTGACGACGAAGCCAAAGCCCCAGTTGCCGTTGATGACGGCGGTGCAGGGCGCTTCGCGCTCCACCACGAAGGGCGCGCCAGGGACGATATGGCCGACGTCGATGCGCTCGGCATACGTGGGAATCTGGATGACGCCGTGGGAGTCGTGGCCGCAGAGGTTGGCCTTTACCAGGTGAGTAGCAACTGTCTGCGCCTCGGCGTCCGGCGTGCCCTTGGCGCGGTAAATGTGGTAGGCCACTTTCTCGAGGTATTCGGGCGAAAAGACGGGCATAACGGCACCTCAGGTGCTGCGGTTGTTTCGGCTTTGAATTCTTCTTCTGGCGAGCGAAACCGCCCTAAGTCTAGCCCCGCCCCCGGCGGATGTCCAGAATGGAACGGGCTGTTGTTGGGCGGCGAAAGACCGTGCTATGATTTATGGCAGAGTGCCCCTGTAGCTCAGCGGATAGAGTGCCGGCCTCCGGAGCCGGAGACGAGAGTTCGATCCTCTCCGGGGGTACCACCGCAGACACTCCTCATTACCTTCTCTCTACAATTTGCATCGGGGCGTGGCCCAGCGGCAGGGCGCCTGGTTTGGGACCAGGAGGTCGGCAGTTCAAATCTGCCCGCCCCGACCAACTCTTTCAGCCGGGTTTGCTTGCTGTCACCCGTCTTCCAGCCGACGCCTGAAGTCGAGTATGTACTCGAAGGTTGTGCCCATTGTTATGTAGTTGCTGGGCCAGCCGAAGATGCCGACACGGTTCACTATGTTGGTTCGGTCCCAGATGATGGTATTGCGGAACTCGTAGCCGACGCTACGTAACGCCTCGATCACAGACAGGTGGATGGTGATCCGCTCGTTCTCCCACCACATATCGGGGACGTTGACCACGCAGTGGCCGCCTGGGCGCATTAACGGCAGCAGACCGGCGTAGATATCGGCGAGCGATTTCGAGTACTCCTCCAGAGGCATAGTGCCCAGGTCCCGCGCGTCCTGTGAGTACTGCTCGACCTCCCCTAGCTGTTCGTTTTTCCTGTCGCGGCGGGACTTGTTCTTGCGCTTGCGGTTGAGCAGGTTGGCGTAGGGAGGCGACGTCAATATCAGGGCGACTGATTCCGGCGCAAGGTAGAGGGGTATGGACCGGGCGTCGTCATGCACGGCCGCCTGCGCGGTGGCTCCGGTCGGCTGAAGACGATGTGCGGCGAGCTGTACGTAGCTTTCCTGCAGGTCAAAGCCGACGGCGTTGCGGTTGGCGTCCTGCGCCGCGACCAGGGTGGTGCCGCTGCCGACGAAGGGGTCCAGCACTAGCTCGCCCTCGTGAGTGAACAGGTCGATGACGCGGCGGGCGAGAGAGATTGGGAAGGTTGCCGGATGCGCTTTCTTGTCGCGCACGTCGCGGCGTTCGTAATTAAACTGCCACACGCCGAGCTGGCTCTTTATCCAGTCCTTGGCGGTCATGCAATTGAGGTGGCTGGGCCTGCACTGACAGAGTCGTTCGTTGTCGATCGGCAGCGGAGCGCCATAGAAGGAACTCTCTTGCGTAATCAGACCCGGAAGCGCTGGCTCCGGGCCAGCAATATCCAGTTCTTCGGTCTGTGACTGCGACTGAAGCAAAATTCACGACTGCCTAGAAACAAGTGCGGGGCACACAAAAGCTAATCTAGATTATGTCAATCAGTCAATGAGGAACTGTCAGTGTTGGCGGGGGTTTTGACTTATAATAGCGGGCGCCAGATACGAAACGGAGGGTTGATATGCGGCTGGAAGGAAAGGTTGCCATCATCAGCGGCGGAGCGCGCGGCATGGGCGCCGAGGAAGCCCGCCTGTTCGCCCGGGAGGGCGCCAAGGTCGTCATCGGCGATGTGCTGGAGGACGAAGGACGACAGGTTGAGGCAGAGGTCACGGAGGCCGGCGGCGAATGCGTGTTCGTCCGACTGGACGTGACCAGTGAGGATTCGTGGGCCGCTGCGGTGGAGACGGCGGTATCGCGGTTCGGCAAGCTGGACATTGTGGTCAACAACGCCGGCGTGGTCGCCCGCGGCGTGCTGGAGGACACCACGGTCGCCGAGTGGGACCGGGTGATGGACGTGAACGCCAAGGGGGTGTTCCTCGGCACCAAATCGGCGATTCCCGAGATGCGAAAGGCTGGCGGCGGCTCCATCATCAACATATCGTCGATGTCGGGAATGGTGGGGCAGAGCTACATCCAGCCGGTGTACAACGCGTCGAAGGGGGCGGTCCGCATCTTCACCAAGTCCGCGGCCATCCAATACGCCGGCGAGAACATTCGGGTGAACTCGGTGCACCCCGGCCCCATCGACACACCGATGGCCGGCGACCGGCTGAACAACCCGGACCTGCAGCGCGAAGCAGACGAACGCAGTCCGCTGGGCCGGACAGCTCATCCGATCGAGGTGGCCTACGGGGTTCTGTACCTGGCGTCGGACGAGTCGTCGTTTGTGACGGGAGCGGAGCTGGTCATCGACGGCGGCGCCACGGCGCAGTAGGAGCGAGCGATGCAGGAACGGACGCTTGACGGCAAGGTGGCGATTGTCACCGGCGCGGCCAGCCCGATGGGGCTGGGACGGGCCATGACCGAGGCGCTGGTAAGGGCCGGGGCTCGGGTTTCGATGATGGACGTCAACCCCGACTGGCTGGGGCAGTCGTCCAACGACCTGAGGGAAATCGGCGGTGATGACTGCGTGATGACGCAGGTGGTGGACGTCACCTCGGCGCAGGAAGCGGATGAGGCTGTTGCTCGCACCATCGCCGAGATGGGCGGCCTCCACATCCTGGTCAACAACGCCGGCATCGCGCCTCGCAATATGCTGCTGGGCGGAGAAGCCCGCAACAATTTCTGGGAAGTCTCAGCCGCCGAGTGGGAACGGGTGATGGCGGTGAACGCCGGAGGGCCGTTCTACATGACGCGGGCCGTGGTGCCTCACTTCCTCGCGCAGGGCTGGGGACGCATTATCGGCGTCACCACCAGCATGAACACGATGTACAACCCCGGCGGCACACCTTACGGTCCGTCGAAGGCGGCCCACGAGGCGTTCATCGCGATGGCTTCACGCGAGCTGGAAGGAACAGGTGTGACCGTCAACGTGCTGGTGCCTGGAGGGATGTCGAACACGAACCTGATTCCCGACGACGCGGCGCACAGCCGAGAGCGCATGATCCAGCCCGACGTGATGCGTGCGCCGGTTGTGTGGCTGGCGTCGGAGGCATCCGACGGTGTCAGCGGGCAACGCTTCATCGGTTACTACTGGGACGAATCGCTGCCGCTGGAAGAGCGCATCGAACGAGCGGGAGCGCCCGCCGCCTGGCCGCAGCTTGGGGCGCAGGCGGTGCGACCGGGCCAGTAGCCTGGGACCGTTTGGGCGGCGAAATCCGCCTAATCCTGGCGATAAGCAGGAAGATCAGATCAAGCAGACCTGAATCAGGACCGCGAGCCGGTTTGGGGTCTAACGGGGGTAAGCTGCGAGCTTGCCCCCGTTTTTTGCATTTGGAACGTCCTGAACACGATGCCGAGCCGGAGGGGAGGGAGAGCTGTGGGAGGCTTGGAATTGTGATACGAATCACAATATGAATTATATCTAAATTTACGAAAAATATTGATAATTTCGAAACTCATGACCTTCTATTGACATTAATTCGCAACATTGGTAATCTAGCCCGAATTTCATACACTCTCTGCTTCTCTTCCCTTTTCAATCGAATATGTGCCATCCCCCTGGCTCAGGACGACCCTTGTAGGCCATTGCACAGACAACACTGCGGAGGAGCTATGTTTGCAGCACTGCGGTCTAAACTCTGCCTGTATGCCCTGATCCTGATTGCTTCATTGCTCGTTCTGGGAGTGGCGTGCGGTTCTGATGACGCTGCGGCTCCGGGGGAAAGTGCTGAAGCAACGACAGCTCCTGCGGCAACGGCAGCACCGGCCGCCACGACTGCGCCGGCTCCCACTGCGGCGCCGACCGCTGCGCAGCAAGGGGCGGCCCAGGAGACGCCAACAGCAACCCCTATCGCCGCTCCCGCAGCCACCAGGCCGCCACGGGCCGCTGAGGGGACGGGGCCGGAGGGAAGTCTCAACATAGGGTTCAAAGAGATTGGACCCTATACCGGGCACCCCAGCAAGACCAGCTGGCCCCAGTACGGTGTGGTACAGTTGGCGGCCTTCGAGGGGCTGTTCGGGCGGGACTCCAAAGGAGAGTACTGGCCAAAGCTGGTTGAGAGCTGGAGCGTGGATGACGACCAGCTCACTTGGACATTCAAGCTGGAAGAGGGCGTGCTCTTCCACTACGACTGGGGCGAGATGACCGCCGACGACGTCATCTGGTCGACCAATGAATTCGCCGCCGAGGGTTCAATCTCCGCCGGAGTGGCGCAAATCCGGCGGCTGTGGCAGAACGAAAAGGGCTACGTGAAGGCGTTGGACGACTACACCATAGAGGTGAACACGGGCGATCCGGGCTGGGACATGCTGACTTGGATTAACGGCCCGGCAGCTTCCGGCACTTGGGTCATCAGCAAGGACCAGGTGGATGAGCTAGGAGGTGACGAGGCCAACGTCAGGGCAGCCGGAACCGGCCCCTGGAGCATGGCGGACAACGCTACCGACGATTTCTGGCACTTTGAGGCTGTGGCCGACCACTGGCGCAAGACCCCCGAATTCGCTGAGATGTACTTCCGGGTAATCCCGGAGGAGGCGACGCGGATCGCCAACTTCCAGACCGGGCAGATAGACCTCTTCGCCGCGGCGCCGGACTCGATTCCAACGCTGGCCGAGATTCCGGAGACGAGGTTCATGAGCCAGGCGGGAAGCTCGGAGTCGCACCTGGGCATCTACGGGATGTGGCACGAGTATGTGGGGACGGACAAGGAAAGGGAGGGCTGGGACCCAGAGGCTCCCTACATTTCACCCACCGACGACACATCGACCGAGGAATGGGAACGAGCTCGGAAGGTACGCCAGGCCATTGGGTTGGCCATAGACCGGGAGAAGCTGGTAACTGAACTACTCAGGGGTGAGGGTAGGCCGCTGTCCATGTGGGGCTGGGCGTCCTTTGACCACCGGGCCGACCCAAGCTGGGTGTGGGAATACAACCCAGAGCGGGCCAAACAGCTATTAATCGAGGCTGGGTACCCCGACGGGTTTGAGGTGGAGTTGACACCGTCCATTCGCGGCGCTCCCGCCGAGGTGGAGGCATGCGAGGCGGTGGCCGATATGTTGCAGGACGTCGGCATCAATGCCCGCCTGCAGCGGATACCATTCAACACGTTGTCAGAGGGACAGTTCGCCCGCACCAACACCGGCATCACCTGCCACGCGGCGCAGCCCTTGGTGGAGCCACTGGTGCTGTACGGGTTCATGTACGACCCCGAGGGCAGCTGGAGCGCCGGGAACGACCATCCTTTCCTGACCAAGTTGTTGAATGAGGCCAACGTGACCTTCGACTCGGATGACCGTTGGGCCCTGCAATTGGAGATGGCCCACTGGATCTGGGACAACTCCTTCGACATCGGGCTGTATTCGGTGAACAACATTTACCCGCTGGGACCGAAGATCGACAGCTGGGAGGAGCACCTGGAGACAGGGGATCCCCGTCGGCTGAGCGCACTGGAGTTCGCACCGCACCGCAAGTAGGCCGGACCCAGAGATACCCTCCCCGCCCGGGGAGGGTATCTCGATAAAGGGGTGCTGTGCGGAGCTGACTCCGGCACTTATTCCAGCCCTGACTTCGGCGTTGACTTCGATGTCCGCACCCCCGCGGGGGTGGGCGGAATCCCGGAAGCAAAATCCTCCCCATACAGGCAATCAGGCGCTCCGCTATGCAAAGGTTTCTCGTTAGACGGGTCATAATCACCTTCATCACCCTGCTGGCCGTATCGCTGATCATTTTCATAATGGCCAGGGCTTCGGGGGATCCCCGGACGCTGATGCTTAGCGAGCTGTCCACCGGGGACGTGGACCAATGGGAGGAGCTGGGGGAGAAGCTGGGGCTGAACAAGCCCTACTACGAGCAATACGGGATTTTCCTGAGGGACATGCTGACGGGGAACTTCGGCAAGTCCATCAAGGAAAACCGCGAGGCGGCGGACATTATCTGGGAGCGCTTGGTGGCCACCTTCCAGCTGGGGGCAGCCGCATTCGCCTTTTCACTGATTGTGGGGATTCCGCTGGGGATCCTTTCTTCGGTCAACCGGGGGGGTATCCTGGACAACATCGGGAAGGTGGTTGCGCTGATCGGCCAATCGGCTCCTCCCTTCTGGATCGGGATAATGATGATCTTCTTCTTCGCGGTGAGACTGGGCTGGGTGCCTCCATCGGGAAACGAGGACTGGAAGGGCATCATTCTGCCGGCGGTCACCTTGGGCTGGTTCTTCGTCGCGGCGAACATGAGGCTGGTGCGGTCGGCCATGCTGGATGTGCTGGACTCGGAGTACATCAAGCTGGCGAGGGCCAAGGGCGTCTCATCGAAGGCAATCATCTGGAAGCACTCGCTGCGGAATGCGCTGATTCCCCCGCTGACCTTTGCGGGGGTAACCATGGGCAGCCTGGTGGCGGGCTCACTGACCACCGAGGTGGTTTTCGCTTGGCCCGGACTAGGGAGGCTGGCGGTGACGGCCATGCTGGCATCGGACTACCCGGTGCTCCAGGGCGTGGTAATAACCTACACATTGCTGTACGTGGGGGCGGCCTTCATGGTGGATGTTCTCTACGCCTACATAGACCCGAGGATTCGATATTCCTGAATGGCGGGCAGACAGGGTCTCGCGATTATCCAAGTAAGCGGTGATTCCGTACGGCGGGATCAAGGGCGCAAGGGGCACACCAGATCATGGCAGCAATAGAAACAGCCGGACAGATCGCAGCAGCGCCGCGTGTGGTGAGGGGCTGGATATCTGGAATCCACCAGAGGTGGCGGCGGTTGCCCATAATCTCGGTGTTGCTGATACTGCTGGTAGTAATCACCGGCATAGCGGCGAACTGGATTGCGCCCCATGATCCCGAAAATGGGGACCTCTCCGACCGGAACCTGCCGCCCTTCTGGGGTGCTCCCACCACCGTGGACAAGCTGGTGGTAGACGAGCCGGCGACCGGAAAGCGCCATGTGCAGATACCGCTGGAAGAGGCGCAGGAAATCGACCCCAACGTGCAGGTGGGCGATACAATCGAAGTGATTTTCCGTGCGGGCGGCAGCACCGAATTTCTGCTGGGTACGGACCACTTGGGCCGGGACCTGCTGAGCCGGGTGATTTTCGGCGCCCGCATTTCGCTGATCGTCTCGCTGGTTACCCTTGGCGTCGGCGGCGTACTGGGGGTAACCCTGGGGTTGGTGGCAGGCTGGTACGGGGGATGGGTGGACGAGATTCTGATGCGCCTTGTGGACATTATTCTGTCCCTGCCCCTGATCCTGGTGGCGCTGGTACTGGTGGTGGCGGTGGGGCAGTCCCTGGAAATAATTGTGATTGTGCTGGCGCTCTGGATCTGGCCTCGATTTGCCCGCATGGTGCGCGGCGAAGTGCTGCAACTCAAGACGATGGACTACGTGGCTCTGGCGAGAGTGGCGGGAGCTTCAACCTGGCGTATTCTGTTCAAGCATCTCTTCCCAGGCACCACCAACACCCTCATCGTGGTAGCCACCCTGCAGGTCGGGATAGTGATCCTGGTTGAGGCCACCCTGAGCTTCTTGGGGGCAGGTATACCTCCCCCGGAGCCGGCCTGGGGATCGATGGTGGCCGACGGACGGGACAGGCTTACCGACGCCTGGTGGATAGCGACCGTTCCGGGAGCCGCAATTCTACTCACCGTGATGTCCCTCAATCTCTTTGGTGACTGGCTTCGGGATAAGCTGGACCCTCGCCTCCGTCAGATTTAGGCGCCCGGGGAGTTCAGCCAAGGGACACGGCGAGTGCGCAGTCTGATGCGGTTCCAGCCCTGACCATTCCGATAAAGGGTTCCCAAATGTAGGGTTACTAATTAGATGGCGGCTTCCCAAATGTAGGGTTCTCAAACGGATGGCGGGTTCCAAAAACGTAAGAAACTTCCCTGCTCACAAGCCTCAACATAAAGGGCAGGCAATGGCCCTGCCCTAATTTTATGACCATATTTCCCTGATGATTAGCGTTGACAGTCCATATACCCGATGCTAATATCCCGTCCAACTTGCGAGCAGATAGGAGATTTATTGCTAACAGGTCGACAAATTGTACACAAATAGATCTGATTCACTGGCAAATAGCCCAAGAAAGTTACGAATATCGTAAATTTCTGGAAGCCGGATAGGACTCTTGGATAATCCGATTGTGGAGGTCCAGCAGTGAGGTTCATAAACGTCAGGGTGATAATTCCGGTAATTCTTGCATTGGCGTTGGCTCTTGTCGCTGCATGTGGAGGGGATGACGAAGCGGCTCCGGCCGCCACGTCGGCTCCTGCTGCAACCACGGCCCCCGCAGCCACGACGGCACCTGCGGCCACGGCAGCACCTGCAGCCACGGCTGCGCCAGCGGCCACGGCTGCACCAGCGGCGACGGCCGTCCCCCAGGCGACCGCTGCACCGGCGCCACCGTCGGCTGCAACGCACACGCCCACCGGAGAGTTGCGGGTGGCGATGGCGACCTTCGGCAATGAGCGATGGCTGGCTGGCGCATCCGCTGGTGCGGAGGATACCGCCTTCCACTCCATCCTGGAAAACCTGCTAACTCGGAATCCGGAGACAGGGGACAATATCGGAGAGTTGGCAGAATCGTGGGAAGTCCGGGACGGCGGTCTCGTCTGGGAGTTCCGGCTGCGCGAAGGCCCGCAGTGGCACAACGGAGAAGGCCCAGTGACCTCTGCCGATGTGCAGTTCTCGTTTGAGCAGTTTGGCGCCGATGACACCGCCAACTCACGGGCCGGCGTATTCCGCAAGATCGAAGGCTATGAGACTCCCGACCCCCAGACCATCATTGTCAACTTCAATGAACCGGAAATCCTCTTCGGCGGCGACCTGAATTCAGGCATCCCAGGAGTCCAGTACATCTACCCCAAAGACTACAACGAGCGGGTCGGAGACGAGGTCGCCGACGTAGAACCCATCGCATCCGGCCCCTACAAGCTGATCAATCATGACCGTGGGGTCCGGATGGATTTCGAGGCGGTGCAGGGGCACTGGAAACTTACCCCGGCCTTCGCCAACATGAGCTTCCTCAAGACGGTGGAGAATTCCACCCGCGTGGCCCAGATACGGGCAGGAACGGTGGACATTATTGACATTGGCGTAGATTTCGCCAACGAGCTGAGGGCCGGCAACGTGCAGATCAAGACCGTGCCGGGCTTCGCCACAGTGGGCATCACCCTGGGCGGACAGTGGGATACCAAGGATACCTACGACCCGACAGTGCCCTGGGCCCAGGAGGACAAGGACAAGGCTTACATGGTGCGCAAGGCGCTGGCCCTCGCCGTAGACAAGGAGACGGTGGTGGATGTGGCACTGGGCGGACTGGGGCAAGCCAACGTGTCCCTGCCTTTCTATTTCTCTGGCGAGCCATGGACGCTGGATGAGTTCGCGCCCATTGGGTACGACCCTGACGAGGCACGCAGGCTGCTGGCTGAGGCGGGACACGAGGGGTGCTGGGAGTTCACCATCAACCTGGTGCCGTGGCCGGGACGCGCTTTCCTTCCCGCGGTGGGTGAAGCTGTGGCGACCCAGTGGGAAGCCAACCTGGGATGCCGGATAACCCGCCGGCCCTTGGACCGGGCGGTGTTCGCCACTGATTTCCGGGAGCGCACATATCCAGGGGTAGCAGTGCCCTACGCCATGCCATTCGTGGGGCGGGAACCGTGGCAGTTGCTGCGGCTCAACTCCCATATCGACGGCACGGCAATGCTGGCCTATGAGGACCGCACGTTCAGCGATTACCTGGACGAGTTGGGCGCCACGGCGGACTTCGACGAGCGGGTGGTCTTGTTACAGGAGATGGGGCGGCACATGTATTCCCAATTGCCGCGCATTGAAATCGCCGAGGTGTTCGGCCTGTACGGCATAGGTGAGAACGTGAAGACCTGGGCCACCGCTCCTGGCAACGGTTTCATCCACAACACGGCATACGTCAACCTGAACTGGGCACCGCCGGGACAGCCGGTGACGCTGGCCGAGTAGGTCAAGTCATACTCGAGGGCGCGAAAGAACCTGCGCCCTCCTCAATTTGCACCCCTCCGTAGGTAGAAGGGAAGAAGGGCGGCGCCATGACACGCTACATCGCGCTACGGTTCCTTCAGGCCATCGTCAGTCTGCTGGTCGTAATGACCATCGTCTTTATGCTGTCCCGGCTTTCAGGCGATCCGGTGCAGTTGCTGGCCGACATTAGCGCCAGCGAAGAGCAGATGGAGGCCATCCGCAAGGACCTGGGCCTGGACCGACCCTTGGCGGTCCAGTGGGCTACCTACGTCCGGGATATGTTTGTCTTTGACCTGGGTGAATCAGTAATCAGCCGCCAGCCGGTGCGGGAACTGATCTGGCAGCGGCTGCCCAACACACTGCAGTTGGGCTTCGCCGCCATGGCCATCAGCATTGTCATAGGCCTGCCCATCGGCATCTATGCGGCGGTGAATCGCGGGACGCGGTGGGACGGCATAGCCCGGCTGTTCGCCGTGCTGGGCCAGTCCATGCCGTCCTTCTGGCTGGGGGTGTTGCTCATACTCATCTTCGCCGTGGTTCTGGGGGTGCTGCCCCCCGGCGGTAAAGAAAGCCCTGAAAGCATCATCCTGCCGGCCTTGTCCATGGGATACCTGACCACTGCGGCGATAATGCGCCTGACCCGCTCCAGTATGCTCGACGTGCTGAACGCAGAGTACATCAAGCTGGCGCGCATCAAGGGACTGAGCGAGACCAAGGTCATCTGGAAGCACGCGCTGAAGAACTCCCTCATTCCAGTCATCACCTTCTCGGTGGTGCTGTTCACCCTTTTTCTCGGCGCGGCGGTGGTTACGGAAACGGTGTTCGCCTGGCCTGGGCTGGGCAGCCTAATTCTGGATGGTGTGCGGACCCGGGACTACCCACTGATCCAGGGCGGGGTAGTGGTGTTCAGCGCGATCTACATACTGGCCAACCTGCTGGTGGATATTCTCTACGGATATCTTGACCCGCGAATAAGGCTGACCTGACTGGCAAGGAGTGATCCGTGGCCGTAGTAGTACTGGAAGGACCGGAACGAGGCCCCGCAAGCTGGGCGGTGCTAGCTCTGGCCGGACTGCGCCAGTTGCCGCTGATCCCAGTGGCCATTCTGGTGCTGTTGTTGGTCACCGCCATCTTCGCCGACGTAATCGCGCCCCATTCGCCGACCCGAGGAGAGTTGCGTGACAGCCTGCTCCCACCGGTGTGGGTTGGGGAGAGCGTGGTTGAGACCAAGACCGTGGTGGACGGACGGGCCACCGATTTCCTGACCCAGATCAATATCGCCGAGGCCGGCCGGGACATCGACTCCGGAAGGGCCCGGGTCGCCGGGGGCGGTGAACTGGTGGCGGGCGCGGAGCTGGAGACACTGCGGCCCGGAGGCTCGTGGAAGTACATTCTCGGCACCGACATTCAGGGCCGCGACGTGCTTACCCGCGTGATCCACGGGACCCGGCCCTCCTTGATAGTTTCCATAGTTGCGATCCTGGTGGCGGGGAGCATCGGAACCACCATCGGGTTGATTGCCGGATTCCGGGGCGGGCTGGCCGATGCCATCCTGATGCGGATGACCGACATCGTTCTGTCGATGCCGCTTATTCTCATCGCCGTGGTGGTTGCGGCCATCTCCCAGCCTTCGTTGCAGAACATCATCATTATCATAGGATTGCTGTTGTGGCCCCGATTTGCCCGCCAGGTGCGCGGGGAGGCACTTGCGCTTAAGGAGCAGGACTTCGTGGCCCGCTCGGTTGTGGCGGGCAGCTCGGGGCTGCGGATCAGCCTTAAACACATACTGCCCAACATCGTGCCGTCGCTGCTGGTGATCTCCACGTTGCAGGTGGGCTATGTGATACTATTGGAAGGTTCGCTGAGCTTCCTCGGCGTTGGTGTGCCGCCGCCACAACCGGCGTGGGGCCTGATGATAGCCGAGGGGCGCGGGCTGCTGCAGACAGCTTGGTGGACGGCCCTGTTCCCCGGAATAGCCATGGCTCTGACCGTGCTCGCGGTTAACCTGTTCGGCGACTGGCTGCGCGATAAGTTGGACCCACGGCTGCGCCAGATTTAGCGACTCCTGCCCTTGCTTCCCGGACGCAGACAGAGGTGATGACAAGGGCAAACCGAGCGCAAAATCGATTTTCGTAATGCTATCCACACTCCATTATTATTCTTGAATCAGTATTGACATCGCATAGCCCGGCGGCTTAAATGGATAGGTCGAAAAGGGGCAAGCAACCCCGCGGGTTAGCTTGTCTGGTATTTACATATATGGAGTTTCCCGGAGGGAATAACGACAGATAGGGATTAGAACAGCCGCGAAGGAAAAAGACTAGAGCAAAGTCGAAAAAGGAGGAATGGATGTCGCATCACGCAGTATCCCAGGAAGAAATTGCCTTGATGGCACACCTGTTGCGCCGGGCCGGATTCGGGGCCAGCCGCGATGAGATCGAGGCCAGAGCGCACCAGGGCTATGACGCCGTCGTTGAGGAGTTGCTGAATCCCACCGACGATCCTGGAATCGAAGAAGACCTGATGTATCGGGCCTACCCGTCGTATTTCGACAAGGCAGCCATCGAGACAGGTCAGACCGAGATCGTCTACCGGATGATCAACAACAAGCACCAGCTCAAGGAGAAGATGGCGCTGTTCTGGCACACCATCCTCTGCGCTGGCGACAACAAGGTGGACAACGCCCGCACCACCTCCATGCAGTACGACACCTTCCGCGACAGGGGCATGGGCAACTTCAAGGAGCTGCTGCTCTGGCTGTCCACCGACCCAGCGATGCTGTACTATCTGGACAACATCGAGAGCCACAAGACGGCGGTCAACGAGAACTACGGCCGTGAGCTGCTGGAGCTGTTCTCCCTGGGCGTCGGCATGGACAACGAGTTCAACTACACCGAGGATGACGTCAAGGCCTGTGCCCGCGCCTTCACCGGCTGGAACCTGGCCCCGACGATCCCGGTGTTCCCCTACGGCCGCACCCCCTTCGAGTTCCGCTTCGACCCGGCGGACCACGACTACAGCGAAAAGACCTTCCTGGGCGAGACGGGCAACTGGAACGGCGACGATATCGTGGAGATCATCTGCAAGCAGCCCGGCGCCGCCAGGTTCGTGGCCCGCAAGCTGTATGACTTCTTTGTCGCCGACGAGCCCCCGGTCCCGTCCTGGCGCTTGGCGGAACCCCGCGACATGGACGCTATCAAGCAGCTGGAGAAGGCTTACTTCGACTCCGGCTACGAGATCGAGGCGATGCTGCGGGTGCTGTTCACCAGCGACTTCTTCAAGAGCGAAGCGGTCCGCTACGCGAAGGTGAAGAGCCCCGCCGACGTGGTCATCGGCACCATGCGCATGGCGCAGGACCACACCGAGCCCAAGCCCGGCCTGTTCTTCGTCGCCATGGAGCCGAAGTACATGGGCATGGACCTGCTGAACCCGCCCACGGTCGAGGGCTGGCACATGGGCCGCGAGTGGATCAACAGCGGCTCGCTGATCGACCGCATCAACTTCGCCTCGAAGATCCTCGGCGACACCACCCTGCCCGGAGTGCAGTCAATGGTCAACCGCCTGATGGATCAGGGCGAGACCCTGACCGCCGAGCAGCTGGTTGATGGCTGCCTGGACCTGGTCGGTCCGCTGACCATTTCCGACGAGACTCGCACCGAGCTGGTTGGACACGTTGCCCAGGGTGGCGAGCTCCGGCACGGATCCGAAGGCGAGAAGACCGACTTCGCCCGCCGTGTTGGCGAGACCTTCCAGATGATCGCCACCACCTCGGAATTCCAGTTCGGCTAGGCCGCCGAAGCAGGGAGGGGGAGCGAATCGCGAGATAATTGATTCACTCCCTCAGCCCGCCAAATCCAACAACACAGACAATCAAAACGGAGGATTAGCGATGGTATCCACCAGCAAGGATCCGGTCCTGGCTGTAGTTTCCCTCTCCGGCGGTAACGACGGAATGAACACGGTGATCCCCTACAGCAACCCGCGCTACAGGGACTACCGCCCGACCCTGGGCATCCCCGAAGAGATGATCGTCCCCCTGAACGACACCCTGGGCCTGCACCCGTCCATGGCTCCTCTCAAGAAATACTGGGACGAGGGCAAGCTGGCCATCATCCAGGGCATCGGCTACCCCAACGGCAGCCTCTCGCACTTCCGCTCCATGGATATCTGGGCCACCTGTGAGCCCGTTGAGCTGGGCGTGGAAGGCTGGCTGGGCCGCCTGGTCAAGGAACTCGACCCCAACAAGGAAAACGTGCTGACCGGCGTGAACTTCGGCCGCGGCCTGCCCCGCGCGCTGGCCATGGAGGGCGTTCCTGTTGCCTCCGTCGGCGACCTGAACAGCTACGGCCTGCTGACCGAGCTGGAGCGCGAGGAACAGCGTAACGAGGCGCTCGACCTCTTCGGCCGGATGTACGGCCCGGCCATCGGACGCGGCGCGGTGGAAGACTTCATCCGCAGCACCGGTGTTGAAGCCATGATGGGCGCCGACATCCTGGGCACCGCCCCGGGCATGTATCGCGGCGAGGAAGAGTACCTGCTGGGCAACATCGGCGGATACATGCGCGACATGGTGCAGGTGCACAACGCCAACCTGGGCACCCGCGTGTTCTTCACCACGGCCCCCTACAACATCTTCGACACCCACGCCAACCAGGCAGTCGGTCAGTCCAACCTGCTGAACGACGTTGCTCGCAACGTTGACTCCTTCATGGCTGACCTGCGCCACCATGACATTGGCGACAACGTCGTAACGCTGCTCTACTCCGAGTTCGGCCGCCGCGCCATGGACAACGGCTCCGGCACCGACCACGGCACCGGCGGCGTGGCCTTCGTCATCGGCGAGAACGTCAAGGGCGGCCTGTACGGCGAGTACCCGTCCCTGGAGCCCGGCGACCTGGAAGACGGCGGCAACCTGCTGCACAACAACGACTTCCGCTCCACCTACGCCACCCTTCTGGAGAACTGGATGGGCGTCGACTCCAAGCCCATCATCGGCAGCGCCTGGGAGAAGCACGACTTCATCTAGGCCGTCGGTCGGGCCCGAGAGGCCCCGACGGATTAACGGTAGATGCGCCGGGACGCGGCATTAGCGTCTGCGTTCCGGCCGGATAAAAAAGAGAGTTCCGAATATGGCAGAAGAGATCAACGATACCCAGGCTGAAGAAGGCGGCGGCATCATCCAGTTCGTTCTGGGCATTATCAGAGCTGTGGTGTCCGCCATCAGGTCAGTGGTAACCGGCGCAGTGGACGCCGTCAGGGGCGTCATCGCCTCCCTGATGGAATGGCTGGTCAACGCGATCAGTTCCCTCGCGCAGCAGGTGATTACCCGCGTAGCCACCGACATCTAAAGCACCGGGTATTTGCTGTCCGTCGCGGGGTTGACGCCCCGCAACCGAAACAACAAGGAGGCAAGCCGTGGCAAGTGTATTTCTCGGCATCAATGACCGGACGTTCACGTACAAGTGGGTCGCCGGTCGGTCCGAGTTCCAGGGCACCGGGTTCCGGAATCCCATGGATTTCGCTTTCGGTCCCGACAACTCTATCTACGTCGTGAACCGTTCCTACGAGTCCCGTGCCGACGGCACCCGCATCAACCTGTTCGTGCTGGATGAAGACGGCACCGAGCACTACGTGACCGAGTTCGGCGGCTATGGCGAGGGCCCCGGCCAGTTCATTTGGCCCATGTCCATCGCCTTGGACAAGGACACCAACGTTTACGTGTCCGACGAATATCTGCACCGCATCACCGTCTTCGACAAGGACGGCAACTACGTCAGCCACTGGGGCACCCATGGCTCCGGCGATGGCGAGTTGGACCGCCCTGCTGGCCTGGCCATTCACGACGACGTGCTGATCGTGGTGGACAGCCGCAACAATCGGGTGCAGAAGTTCACCCTGGACGGCAAGTACGTCTCCCAGTTCGGCAGCGCAGGCACTGGGCCCGGAGAGTTCAACACTCCCTGGGGCATCGGCCTGGATAGGGAAGGCAACATTTTCATTGCCGACTGGCGTAACGACCGCGTCCAGTCCTTCACCAACGACGGCCAGTGGCTGGCCAGCTTCGGACAGCCGGGCACCGGCGGCGACGCTTCCATCGCCCGCGAGCATGGCGGCATCCGCCTGGTGAGCCAGCCGGTGGGCCTCTTCAACCGCCCGACCGGCGTGTCCGTGGACAAGGACGGCGACGTCTACGTGGCCGACTGGCTGAACAACCGGGTGCAGGTGCTGACCCCCGAGGGCCGGTTCATCACCGAGTTCACCGGCGACGCAGCATTGTCCAAGCTCGGCGAGCAGAAGATCGAGTCCAACCCGGATATGATCCGCCAGCGCAACGGCGTCCGCGACTTCACCCCCGAGAAGGTCCTCTGGGCTCCCGTGGCTGTGAAGGTCGACGACAGCGGCCGTGTCGTAATCGCCGACACCACCCGCCATCGCTTCCAGGTCTACCAGAAGAACGACGCTCCGGTGTTGGTCTAGGGAAGCGCGGCCTCTCTGCAAAGAGCAGGCAACCGGCAAGCAAGCGAAGGGCAGGTCTGAGACCTGCCCTTCTTTCATTGAACAGAACGGGAGCGATACGCGGGCGAAACTCCGCTTTGCCCTCGTGGAGAGGCGGCGGATTGGCCTAGCGGTTGGCCGCCATCGACTGCGCGGGATCGTAGACCGGGCGCACCAGGTCGAAGGTGTCGGCGGTGTGGCAGTACATGCTGCCGGCCAGGCGGCCCGTGGGCTTCATCAGGTGGTGGTTGATGCGGTGACCGTCGATGATGTCGTCGCGGACGTGCATCATCACGATGGTGCCGATGACCAGGCCGTGGCCGGTCTGTTCATCGCCCAGGTTGATCACCTGGTTCAGACGGCACTCCATGTTGACCGGCGACTCGGCCACTCGTGGAGCCTTCACTATTTCGGAGGCCACAGGCGTCAGGCCGGCAATCTCGAATTCGTCCACGTCCTCGGGGAATTCGGCGGAGGTGCTGTTCATTGCAGCGGCGATGTCGTCCACCACGATGTTGACCACGAATTCACCGGTCTCTTCCACGTTGCGGAGGGTGTCCTTGCCCTTGTGATCGACGCGGCGCGCGGAGCCGAAGACCACCGTGGGCGGGTCGGGGCAGACCGCGTTGAAGAAGGAGTAAGGCGCGAGGTTGTACTGCCCATCGGTGGACCGGGTGGAGACGAAGGCGATGGGGCGCGGCACCACCACGCCTGTCAGGACGCGGTAGAAGTTCTCGAAGGTATTGGGATCGACTTTCAAGACGGTACCTCTTCTTGGGGATGAATTTTTCGGATGTGATTATAGGGGCTTGCCACCCGTGTTGGGAAATCATGCCCCGGCCCAGGCTAGCGGGAGGAGGCCCCGCAGTCGGCACAGAACTGGGCCTCGGGCCACCACAGCCAGCCGCATTTCGGGCAGCGGGGTTCCGGGGAGGGCCGCAGCGGATCTGGCCCGTACTGGTTTGGACCCGCAGTGCCGGGCCGCACCAGAATCCTGGTCAGGCGCAGGCCGGCGAAAGGAATGATGCCCAGGATTGCCCAAGTGCCTGGGCGGTCAACGTCATGCAGCCTGCGTACGGTTACGGCCATAAGGGGGAGCAGCATACCGGCGAAGTAAATGCCCCACAGGGTGAATAGTGCAGCTTGCCAGACGATGCTGACCACGAATATCCCGATCAGCAGGGACACAAAGAACCCGTAAAACCACCAGTATTCCGACCTACTGGCCCTGCCTTCGAAGTTGGCGTAATTGCGAAAGCCGGAAATGATCGCACGGATTGGATTCATCGCCGCTCGCCCGCTACCGCTGGAAGACAAGTGGGGCTACTCCACAGTTGCTCCGCAGACAGTGCAGAACCGGGCTCCCTGCTCCAATTGCATGCCGCACTGGGTGCAGAACTGCCGTCCGCTCGCCTCCGAATCCATCGAGGGGGTGTCATACGGTGAATCGCTGTAGCTTTCGTATGAGGGTGAAGATTGGGGATAGCCTGGATCCTGATAGTAGCTGGCGCCCCCTATACCCGGCTGCGGTTGCTGGGGATCGGGGCCGTAGCGATTGGGACCCGGCGTTCCGCGAAACGCGGACATTACCAGCAGCACTGGCCCGCCAATAATGATGATGGGTGGCACCGGCAGCAATAGCAGCAGCCACCAGGCAGAGCGGTTCATGTCGTGCAGACGCCGGACCTGTACCGAAAGGGAGGGCAGAAGAAGGACTAGTCTTATAAGCCAGCCGATGACTGGGATGAACCCCAGAACGATGGTAAGCAGTACGAACCACCAGTATTCCGGCCGGGCCGCCCGTCCGTTGAAGTCTATGTACTTTTGCAGGCAGATCTTGATCGAATCTGTGAAGCTCACGGCAATTGACCTTTTCCAGTGAATATCAAAAAGACTTAAGAGTAATCACGCGGCTGTGCCGCAATGAGCGCAGAAGCGGGCGTCATCCTGCAACTGCATTCCACACTGGGTGCAGAACCTGCGCGATTCTGCTGCCGGGAGATCCCCCGGGGTTGCGCCCCAGTCTGCAGGAGGAGACACGGTCGGCGGAAGGGCGCCACCGTGGCCCGGAGGAGCAGCGTTGGTCTCCGGTTCAGTACCGCTGCCGGAGGGTGGAGTAGTTGGCTGGTACAGCGGTCGCTGAGGAGCCTGAGAGGGTTCCTGGTCCGGCGAACCCCACTGCTGCCAGGGTTCCGGGCCGTGGCTGTTGGGCCCCGGGGTGCCCGGAAAAGCGAGATAGATCAGCAGGATCCAGTTGACGACCGGAAAAAACGACGCTATTGCCCACCAGCCGGACTGGTCCCTGTCGTGCAGGCGTCTCACCGTTACCGCGAGGTTGGGAAGGAGCAGGATCAGGACATAAATCCAGCCGATGAACGGTACGAATATCAACAGCGCCGTGGAAACAACGGCAAACAGCGTGAACCACCAGAACTCCGGTCTGCCGGCCCTTCCGCTGAAATTGATGAAGTTTCGAAAGACCGAAATTATTGCTTCTATCGGACTCATGTCAAAACGGACCTGCACAGTCTCCTGCGATACACGACTCAGGATTGAGAGGAACATTACCCTCTCCCGCCTTCCACCCTGTACTTATGATACTATCACGGCCAACGGCACCAATCAGCAACTGAAGGTGGAGGACGGCTATGAAGGTTGGCGTGAGCACCGTTTTCAACAGCAACTCAACGAACGTGTCGGATCTGGCGAGGAAGGCTGAGGAAGTTGGCTTCGACTCCTTCTGGCTGCCTGAGCATCCTGTCATCCCGGTTCAAACGACTTCAAAGTATGGCGGAACGCCCGACGGCTCAATACCGCCCTTCATGGCGGACATGGGCGACCCCTTCATAGGCCTGGCCATGGCCTCTGCCACCACGACACGCATAAGGCTGGGCACGTCGATATGCCTGGTTCCCGAGCACAGCCCGCTGGTTCAGGCCAAGCAGATTGCCGCCCTTGACCATCACTCGGGCGGGCGGTTCATCTTCGGAATCGGCGCGGGCTGGCTCCGGGAAGAGACCGAGATAATGGGCGGCGACTTCGACCACCGCTGGACGCAGACCCGGGAGTCCATCGAGGTGATGAAGGAGCTGTGGACCAAGGACGAAGCCGAGCATCACGGGCGCTACTACGACTTTCCGGCCATCAAGGTGTTCCCCAAGCCGGCGCAGAAGCCGCACCCTCCCGTGTTCCTGGGCGGCAACGCCAGGAACGTCTTCCGCCGCGTGGTGGCCTACGGCGACGGCTGGATGCCGGTGCGAGTCACACCCCAGGAAGTCGAGGCCGCACGGGCCACGCTGGACGAGCTGGCAGAGTCGTCGGAACGCGACCCGAAGAGCATTCAGATCTGCGTTTATGGCGTGGGTGACAAGGATACCATCCGTCAGATGGAGGACGCCGGCGCCGATATGGCCATCGCGGGCCTCGGCGGCGTTCCCGGTGACGAGGCCATAGCAGCCATGGAGCGGCTGGCGGAGTCAGTGCTAGGCTAGAGCGTCATTCCGGCGGTCCAGCCTATTGCAGCGGGATAGAACGGCATCCCCGGCGGTCCAACACAATTTGCGGTGGGAGAGAATGGTATCCCCGGCGGTCCAACCCATTGCAGCGAGGTAGCGTCCATGCGCATCGACGTCCACACCCACATCTGGCCCGACCGTATCGCCCCGGCGGTGCTGGAGAACATGACCAACACCTTCGGCTACCCGGCGGTGGGCATCAACACTGTCGACGGGATCAAGGAGCACATGCGCTCCTCCGGCGTCGACAAGTCGGTGGTGCTGGGCGTCGTGGAGCGGTTGGACCACCTGCAGGGCGCCAACGACTGGCTCATCAGCATCCAGGACGACATGCTGGTGCCCTTCGGGGCCATGCACCCCGACCTGGAGGACAAGGCGGATGAGGTGCGCCGGATGCGGGAGGCGGGCATCAAGGGGTTCAAGCTGCACCCGATGGTCAACAGCTACTATCCCGACGACCCGCGCATGTTCACCTTCTACGAGGAGATGGGCGACGACATGGTCGTCGAAATCCACTCGGGACGCTGGGCGCACACCCAGCCGGGCGACACGGTGTGGGCCGACCCGGCGCGGATCATGAACGTCGTCCGGCAGTTCCCCAAGCTCAAGCTAATCGCTCTGCACCTTGGCGGCTTCTACATGCTGGACGAGGCGGAGCGGGAGCTCATCGGGCGCGAGAACGTGCTGATCGACACCACCTGGCCGCCGGCGCTGAAGGAGCTGGGCAGCGAGACGCTGGCGGGCATCGTCAGCCGCCACGGCGCGGAGAAGGTCTGCTTCGGCACCGACTTCCCCCTGGCCGACATGGCCGAGGACGCCAAGTTCATCGAGTCCCTGCCCCTGCCCGACGCCGCCAAGGAGCAGATGCTAGGCGAAAACGCCCGCGAGCTCATCGGGCTGTAAACTCGAGAGTGCCGGCAAATATGGCAAAGCCCCGAGCAAATGCCCGGGGCTTCTTGTAGAGTTGCCGAAATCCTGATTGGGGTCAGATTGACCGGGCTCGCACCTGTTTCCGAATGAGGCCGTGCTCGATGGGATCTACCATCAAACCAAATATCTCCAGAGTCGTGGCGCCGAGCAGAAATTCTTCACGGGGACAGAAGTATACGGGGCAGGTCCACTCCTCGCTGCGACCCGCTATCCGTATCTTTGCTTCACCGACTCCCCACTCCACCTCTTCACCGTTGGGCAGCATAATGCCAACCTGATCGATCGGTACGATGTGGAGTTCCCGCAGAGCGGATGCCGGCAGCGTCGTGTGAGCGCTGCCCGTATCGACTAGAACGTCAGGGATTCTGATCATCTCGCCGCCGTCCCTGTGCCCCACTTCAATGTCCACTTGCACCATTCCCATGTTTGCCTCTTATAGATCCCGTGTTTCCTAAGTGTGGAGGGGGAGTAGATTACCTGTCAATTCCGAGTTCCCTAGTTACTGGCCAGTTGGCCTAACTACCGGCCTTCCTTGATGAACTCGGCTACCCGCTCGCCGATGGTCATGGTGGTTACGTTGGTGTTGGCGCGGATGCAGTTGGGCATGATGGAGGCGTCGACGACGCGGATGTTCTCCATGCCGTGGATGCGGCCGTACTGGTCGACGACGGCCATGGGATCGCTGGCTGGGCCCATCTTGCAGGTGCAGGAGATGTGCTGGCCCGTGGTGGCGTCGCGCAGCATGTAGGCGTCGAGGGCGTCGTCGTCGGCCAGGTCCTCGTCGGTGGGCTCGATGCGCTCCTGGACGATGTCGCTGAACGACTCGTGCGCGCCGAGGCGGGCGCAGAGACGCACGGCGTCGCGCAGCCGGCGTCGGTCTTCCGGGTCCTCCATGTAGTTGTAGTTCAGGAAGGGCTGCTCGTCGGGATCGGCGGAGGTCAACTCCAGGTGCCCGGCGCTCAGCTCCAGGTCCAGCACGCTGAGCATGCGGATGCCGAGGGCGTCCATGCGCTCCCCGCCGCGGTCGACGCGCTCGGTGGCGTACGACTGCATGAATATCATCATGTCGTTGCGCAGGTCGGAGCCCTCCGCCGTCCAGCGCAGGGTCATCTGCACGCGGGGAGCGAAGCCGTCCAGCGGGTACTCGGGCTTGGTGCGGAAGGTGGTGTAGATCATGGGATGGTCGCGCAGGTTCTGTCCCACGCCGGGCAGGTCGTGGACGACGGGTATTCCCATCTCGTTCAGGTGTCCCGACGGCCCAACGCCGGACAGCAGCAGGATGTGGGGCGAGCCGATGGCGCCCGACGACAGGACGATCTGCTCTCCCTCGACGGTGAAGCGCTCGCCGCCGCTCTCGACCTCGACGCCCACGGCCTTCTTGCCCTCGAAGATAACGCGGCGGGTGACGCAGTTGGCGCGGATGGTCAGGTTGAGCCGGTGGCGGGCCGGGTCCAGGTAGCCCAGCGCCGTGCTCCAGCGGATGCCGTTGGGGTTGTTGAAGGGCACCGGGCCGACGCCGCTGGCCTCGGGGTGGTTGTGATCGGTGACATCGGCGAACCCCTCGTCGCGGCAGGCCTGGAAGAAGGCAGCCTGGTCGGGCAGCAGCTCCTCGCGCTTGAACCGCCGGGCGATGATGGGCCCATCGGAGTTGTGGAAGTCATCGCCGGGGAAGTCGGTATCCGTCTCGATGCGGCGCAGGAAGGGCAGCAGCTTGACGTAGCTCCACTCGTCGTTGCCCATCTCGGACCATGAGTCGTAGTCCTGGGGCACGCCGCGCAGGAACACCTGCCCGTTGATGGCGCTGGAGCCGCCGGTGACCTTGCCTCGGGGCACCATCATGGGCGGCGCGGTTTCCGAAGCCTTGCCCCAGAACTGCCAGTTGTGGTCGCTGGTCATCACGTCGGTGGCGGTGGCGTAGCCGAACTTCACCTCGTCGGGAAGCTGCTCGAAGTCGGGGTAGTCGCCGCCTGCCTCCAGCAGTAGGACGGATACGGACGGGTCTTCGCTGAGCCGCGATGCCATGATGGAGCCGGCAGACCCGGCGCCCACCACGATGTAGTCGTACTTCATAGTCGTTCTCCTCACGCACGGAGTAGGTTTGCGGCGATGATACGGCGGGGGTGGTTTAAGGTCAACTGCGCCGACAATCCAAAGGCTTTGCTGAAAGATAGCGTTCCAATTCAGGTGGTTTGACCTCCAACAGCCCGTTATTCCTGCGAAGTCAGGCGTACAGACCAATTTCTCCTGATGATTGGATCACCTTGCACGGAACGCTGCCAGCCGAATTTCGACCTTGACAAATAATTAGCTCAAATGTACTGTTAAGAGTATCTGGCCCGCGACATTCCCCAACCTGGGCCAAATCCAGATGGCCACTGAGGCCCTTTATGTTTCATGCCAAAAAGCAAAAACCGAAAAGCCCCCAGCCGACAGCCCGGTAAACTCTCGCATGCCCCGCGTGGCGGCCACCAGCCGCCGGAAAGGACCGGAAATGACCGCATGATAGAAATTTCCGGCCTCACTCCCCGCCAGCAAGCCGTCCTCCCTGTCCTCGCCCTCTCCCCCTCCATCGCCCAGGCCGCCCGGCAGTCCGGTGTCTCTGAGCGAACCCTGCGCCGCTGGCTCGACGATCCCGCCTTCCGCGAACAGCTCTCCCAGGTCCACAGGGAGTCCTACGAACTCGCTCGAAAGCAACTCCAGGCCCTCGTGCCTCACTTTATATCCGTCCTCGCCGCAGAGGCTATCGAGAACCCGGACCCCGGCGTCCGCATCCGCGCCTCCCGCTACGCCTTGTCCTACGCCGCCAAGTTCTGTGAAACCGACAGGCTCAACGACGACCTCAGCGACCTGCTCGGCCTCCTGCGCAACAAAACCTAGCCCCGGCCGGGAGGCTGCCCCAGGTTCTTGGTTCAGCCAAATAACCACCAGTGCCTGATATGTCCGGTAATGTCCCCAAATTCAAAAATCCTGTGCATCCGTATAAACGGCAATGACGAAGGAGCCAACGCCATGACCATCCCTCAAATCCGCCGCCTCGTGGACTCCCTCAAACAGAAATATGCTGATGAGCTCGAAGTCTACCGACTCCAACCGGTCGCCCAACGATTTTGCGACGACATGACGAACGCCGTAACCGGCAAGAAGCGAGGACGCCCGCGTTCCATCGACGAGTGGGCCGATATCTTCTTCCGGCGGGTGCAGGAACGCGGCCTCCGGCTCAGGGGCCTCGCCCATCTCGTGAGCTACCTGAATCGCCGCCTCGAACTCCGCCTCCTCCCCCAGGCCAGCGAGCTCCTGCGCGAACTTCTTCCCAGGGCCGCCCGCCGTGGCCTCATTCCCCGCTCTGTCGAGCAGCCAGTTCCATTCTGAACCGCCACCCCGCCTTGCTGGGATACGGATCGTCTGCCTGGCTGGGTGCGGTTTGACAACCCCGCCAACCCAGCGGCTACAATTTCAGGCACGAAATCCAAACCAGCGAGGGTAGCATGATCAAGCACTTTGGCAGCCTCTACGCGGGGCACGTCGACTTGGGCGACCTGGGCCTCGAGGCCACCGCCGTCAACGACCGGCGCTTCGACAACGACCACCTCATCACCATCTTCGACCGCTGCGAGCAGATGGCCAAGCTGATGGACCGGCTGGGCTATCACAGCTTCTGGGGCGCCGAGCACCACTTTCAACACGAGGGCAACGAGGTCATCCCCAACCTGCTGATGCTCTTCGTCCACCTGGCCAAGATGACCAAGCAGCTCAAGTTCGGCTGCGGCTTCAACATCAACCCGATGTGGCACCCCCTGCGCCTGGCTGAGGACTACGCCACCGCCGACATCCTCACCGACGGCCGCGTCATCATGGGCGTGGGCCGCGGCTACCATTCCCGTGAGGTCGACACCTTCGGCGTGCCCAGCACCAACTCCGACAACGAGATGAACCGCGAGATCTTCGAGGAGCAGGTCGAGGTCATCATGAAGGCCTTCCACGAGGACTCCTTCTCCTACCAGGGCAAGCACTACCAGCTCCCGCCCGAGGTGCCCTACCGCGGCTACACCCTGAAGGAACTGACCCTTGTGCCTCGCCCCAAGTACCAGCCCGTCGAGGTCTGGCAGCCCATGGTCTCCAGCAGCCCCCGCGCGCTGGAGTTCATGGCCAAGCACGACATCCAGGGCATCATGGGCGGCGGCGCTGTCACCGGCGGCACCAACGACGATGTAATCGAACGCTGGACCGAGGCCGTGAACCGACACGGCCACAACGTCGAGCCGGGCGGACGGCTGGTCATCGGCCTGCCGACCTTCATCGCCGACTCGGAAAAGGACGCCATCGAACAGGGTCGCAAGTACCTGGAGGAGGACATGAAGATGTTCGCGCCCCTGGGCTTCTTCCGCGCCCTCTCCGGCTCGCAGATCGAGGCCCTCGGCGACCCCCGCCGGGCCCGGGGCGCGGGCCTGCCGACGATGGAGGACATCGTCGAGCAGGGCGCCTGGCTGGTAGGTACCGCCGAGCAGGTCACCGAGAAAATCATGGCCATCCAGGACCGCTATCCCGGCCTCGAGCACATGCACGTGGGCTGCAACCGCATGGGCGCGCCGCTGGAGGTCATGCTCGAGCAGCTCCAGCGCTTCGGCGAAGAGGTCATGCCCCACTTCAACACCGAGGAAAAGCCCCTGGCCTAGCGGCCGAAAACAGCGACACTAGGCGTGTAGTATGATGCGGCAATGGCAGAGCGACGCCCAAAAATAACGTTGCAACCCGATGTGTTGCGCTGGGCCAGAGAGAGGACGGGGTTTGATCCCGCCGAACTGGCCGGAAAGTTGCAAGTCAAGCCGGAGCGTGTCCAAGAGTGGGAAAGCTCCGGCGAAATCACTATGGCCCAAGTACGCAAGCTGGCCCGGCACACCTACACGCCTGAGGGATATCTCTTCCTGGATCAGCCGCCGGACGACAGCCTGCCGATAGCGGATTTTCGCACCATCGGCGACCGTCCGCTGGCCCGCCCTAGCCCTAACCTGCTGGATACGATTTATCAGATGCAGCGGCGTCAGGACTGGATGCGAGAGGAGTTGCTGATTGAAGAAGCCGACCCGCTAGAATTCGTTGGCGCATTTAGTCTAAATTCCCCACCATCCCATGTGGCCCAAGCCATGCGTGATGTTTTGCAAGTTACTAATGGCTGGGCATCTGCGGAATTCAACTGGTCCCAGTCGTTAAGCCGATTACGAGATTGGATTGAGAACATTGGCGTATTGGTAGTATTCAACGGAGTAGTAGGCAATAACACAAGCCGTAAACTGGATAGGGAGGAGTTTCAGGGATTTGCCCTCACAGACCAATATGCTCCGTTAATTTTTGTGAATAATGCTGACTTCAAGGCAGCACAAATTTTCACTCTAGCCCACGAATTAGCGCACCTGTTTGTTGCTGAGAGTGGCGTTTCACATATTCCGAATCTTCAACCTGCTGAGCACCCTACTGAGCGGTTTTGCGACATGGCTGCCGCGGAATTTTTGGTCCCAGAAGAAGAACTGGATGGATTCTGGTTGACAGTCAGGCAGTCAGATAATCCGTATCAGGCTATTGCCCGGCACTTCAAAGTAAGTTCTCTTGTCGCTGCTCGCCGCACTTTTGATCTGGGATTGACTGATCGAGATGACTTCTTTGAATTCTACGAGAGACACAAACAGCGTAATCAAGGGGTAAGTGACTCGCAAAGGGGTGACTTCTGGGTCAACCAGAGATGGCGCATCGGGCCTCGCTTCGCCGCTGCTGTTGCGAGGGCGGTGAAGGAAGGACGATTGCTATACCGTGAGGCGTATAGCCTTACTGGTCTGACAGCGAAATCTTTCGAGAATATGTCGGCAAAAATGGGGATAACCCTGTGACTGGTCAGACACTTCCGCTGTTCTTGCCGAAACAAGGGCTTGTACCGGATAAGAAGTTTTTGCTGGACGCAAATGTCCTCATTGCTGCTCATCACGACTATTATGCGCCGGACTTGTGTCCGGGATTTTGGGAGTGCTTACAACATTACTGTAATGCCGGGCGTTTGTTGAGTATCGACCGGGTGCGAGATGAGATTACAGGCCCAGAACTGTTGGTTCAGTGGATGACGCAGATACCAGCAAGCATTTTTGTTCCTACAGATGAACAGAGAGTCGTAGATTCCTTTGGCGAAATGATGGCTTGGGTTCAAGGAAATGACCAGTTCCTGATAGAAGCCAAAGAGGAGTTTGCAAGAGTAGCCGACGGCTGGCTTGCGGCTTATGCCAGTGAGTATGACGTAGTAGTAGTTACCAATGAAGCATTTAACCCGAATGTGAGGAGAAAGGTGCCGCTGCCTAACCTGTGTCTGCAATTTGGTATACGTTGTATAGATACTTATTCGATGCTGCGCGAGCTTGGTGTCCGCTTTGACTGGCGCCCCTCCGGTTGACACCCCGCCCCCCCGATGGCTATATTCGCACTAACTCCACAGATTTAGGAGACTGTACGCTATGATGCAGACTGGACGCTTTCGGGTAGAGGCGGGCAACGTAACCTTCGTTGTCCAGCACGAGCTTTGGGACGGCAATATTCAGGACCACTCCGATCAGGGCGTGGCCATCCTAGTCGAGGTAGGTGACGCCACCGCTCTGCGGTTCAACTGCTTCGACCGTGAGAGGAGCTACATCTACGGTCCTGACGGCAAGAACGTCAGGTTCCGCATGGACGAGACCGTCGACGGCAACCCCATCGGCTGGACGGTGAAGACCCTCCGCAACAGCATCGGCATCATGCTCACCGAGGCCGGCTTCCCCGAGGCCGCTGGCGCAGTGGACCTGGGCGCCGTGAACAAGGCGCTGGACGAGGTGGACGAAGTCGCGCGCTACAAGTTCGCCGCCGAGCGCAACACCGTGAAGCACAACCGCGGCACCGACGTCTTTGAGGCTGGCAACATCAAGTTCGGCCTGGAGAACCGCAAGCTGGGCTCCGGAGACGGCGGCGTGGCCATCCACGTTCTCGCCGACCTGGCGGGCAACACCGGCCGCGTGTTCACAGAGGAGACCGAGCTGCTGGCCTTCGACTGCTTCTGGGACGGCCCGCACTACCACTATGGCCCCCGCAACAAGAACCACCGCATCTACTGGGACAAGACTCTGGTTCCCGATCCCCTCGGCTGGTGCCTGGATCAGTTCAAGAACAAGAAGCTTAAGGTGATGCTGGAACGCGCCGGCTACCCCGGTGTGGCCGCCGACCTGGACGATGATGTAATCGCCGCAGTGCTGCCCGCCGTCGAAGCTCGCGCCCGCGACATGGAGGCCAGCGGCATCCCCGCTGAGGTCACCCCCAACCTGGTCCAGTAGGCAACCACACAAGCCACTGCCAGAGTGCCAACTTCAACCGCCGCAGCGTTCACTGCGGCGGTTTTTGTTTGTCCTATGACGCTATTCGTCACTACGTATTTTGTCAGAGAAGTCGTATTGCCATTTCGGAAAATAAGGGTTGACACGACTGGCGCGTTAATGTAGATTTTCCGTCATCAAGCGGATGAGCGCACCCACTGCGGAGGCAGACACTGTGTACGTTTGCGTGTGCAAGGGAGTAAAGCTCTCGGAGGCCGTTGAATCGGCCAAGCGCCACGGCTGTTCGCCGGAGGAGCTGACCGAGGCGTTTGGCTTTGACGACGGTGATGCCTGTGGCCGCTGCCTGAACAACGTCGAGCGCATATCTCAGTTGGTCGAATTGAAGCTGGAGGGACTGCTGGTAAAGGCAGCCTGACTCACTCGGGTGTTACAATAGACTCAGGCGAGCGATTTGCCGCCGGTGACGCGATGCGCGCCGGCGGCTTCTTATTCCCAATGAGGAGAACTACCCGCGATGAAGGCAAAGGAAGGCGTGGTCGAACGCCTTAACAACATACTCACCATCGAGCTCACGGCCATCAACCAGTATTTCATTCATGCCGAAATGGCCAACAACTGGGGCTTCCCCGGCGTAGGTAAGCTGTTCCGGTCCAACAGTATGTCCGAAATGGAGGATGCCCAGCATCTGATCCGTCACATCCTCTACCTGGAGGGCCTGCCCAACCTGCAGCGCCTGAACGACGTCCAGGTCGGCGAGTCCATAAAGGAAGACTTCGAACTGAATCTGGAGGCCGAAAAGAATGCCGTCGAGGTCCTGCGTGAAGCCATCGCCCACTGCGCGTCGGTCGGCGACTACACCACCCGCAGCATCCTAGAGGGCATGATCCGCGAAGAAGAGGAACACATAGACACCCTTGAGACTCAACTCGAGGTCATCAACGCCATCGGTATGGACCTGTACCTGAACCAGCAGATCCACGCCGACGGCTAGTCCACCCCGATCAGGCCCGAAACGCGAAGCCGGGCGTGCTTGTGAGCACGCCCGGCTTTCTGTTGCCTTCTGCACAAGGCGAAAATATTGTGCCAGCTTAATCTATTGAATTAGTACGCACACTGTCCCGGCCTCAGTGAGGTCGCCTTTCAATCGTGCAGCTGGTCCAAGGCTGATTCCAATTTCGCCAATAGAGTCGAAATGTCATTTTGCACCGTTTCCCAAATTACCTCTCGGTCAACGTTGTAATAGGCATGCTCCAACCGGTTTCGCATTCCGACAATATCTTCCCAATGGACTTCTGGGTGATTGGTTTGGAAGCCCTGACTGACATGGTTGGCCGCCTCTCCAACGATCTCCACAGCCTTCATCAAAGCGTAGAAGAGCACAATAAGTCGCTATCGAGTTCAGTCCGGTCTCTATTTTCAACGAAGGATCTGGATACCTGGGCTACTTCCAACATTTGGTGCAGGTGAAAGGTGTCGTCACGCGGCAAAACGTACCTTGGCATCCTCCAGCACCTCGTCGCGGTAAAAGTCTCTGAGCTCCGGCAATGTGCGTACGTCTGCCTTGGTGACTCCAAACAAGCCAGCAAGCTCTCTCTTTACTTTGCCGAGAGTCAACAATCCAACGCGACGATCTTCCTCGAAGTCCACAAGCAGGAACAGCTCTACATCAAGGAAAGTGCACCTTACCGTCTCTGCGTTATGGGTTGCCAGCCATTTGATGCCGTTGGAGCGGCAGTACTCAGCCAGTTTCTCTTGTGATACAGGTTTAGGGGCGGCCATCGCCTGACTCCTGTCGGTCCGGATGCGACTCCCAGCGGTAATGAAAAAAGACCGCCTTTCTCGGCGGTCTCGCTCTGGACTCTTTAGCTGGTCGGGGCGGCCAGATTTGAACTGGCGACCCCCTACACCCCATGCAGGTGCCCTACCTGGCTGGGCCACGCCCCGACTCATTTCGATTATATCGCGCCCTGCAACCTGAAGGCAACTTGCGCCCTGTTTCCTCCAAGGTCTCTCAATTGTAGCTAATTCATTGGTCCCGAACCTGTCGAAGAGTCGTCCGTCCGTGGTTCGTGGTTCGACAGGCTCACCATGACGGGGCTCACCATGAACGGACTTGACGGCTTGGCTGCGAAAACTAGAAGACCCTGAGCTACGAGGGTGGCATTTTGACTTCAAGCATCACTTCGAGCATTTGGGCGACGCTCCACCCCTTCGGTAGGCTCAGGACCGGCCTATTCCTCCCTCAAAAGGAGGAGGAACTTTTCAAATGCGATTGGTGGGTATGGCGCTCGCGATTCTCGGTGCAAGGCAATCTCATTCGACTGTCGTACTCCTTCTGGGGTCAGCTGGGCCTTTTCAAATTCTTTCGGAGCCACCCTGAGCTGAGCGAAGGGTCTTTCTTGCTGGATTGGAATTCTTCGCTTCACTCAGAATGACAGGCGGGCCGCTCAGAAGGACGGGGTTGCTGGAGCGACTTTGAAAAAGCCTGCACAAATGGCCGGGCATATTGCAATAGAAAACCCGCAGACAATGCGCGAGGGCGCCGGGCAATGGACGGGCACGGTTCTAACCCCAGTGGAGGTCATCGCTGACGATGGGGCTGATTGTGCTGGCCGTCTTCGTGGGCGTGTCGCTTGTATAGGGGCGGGCCCGGCGTTATTTGCGGGCGTGTTGCTGGCTGTGGGCAAGAACAAGCCTGTGAAGACGCGATTCGTGGGTATGAGGGTCGCGTTTCTCGGCGGTGCTCTGATTGCCTCTACATTTCTGTTAACGTAGCGCTGTTGTTCCATGCGAACTTACCACTGGCGTATGCTGTGGATTGAAATGAATATTATGGGGATATCAGCTTCGTTGAGGACAACCGGGACGCGAATGAAGGACCTAGCCGAGCTGCTGGCGGCTGTGGGGCTACTGGCGGCGAGCATTGCTTGCAACGGAGAAGGCTCGTCGCAGTCCGCTTCCGAGACTATAAGTCCCGAAGGCGCTACCTGGGTGCTTCAGTCGATGTACGGAGAGCCCGTGCTTGACGGGACGTTCGTTTGGCTGAGGATAGACAGGGACAGCTACGAAGGACGGGACGGGTGCAATAGGTACGGGGGAGCAAACCGGAATGAGAGGCCAGTTGTCGGTGACGACGGAAAGTTCGATCCACAACCTATGTCCTGGACGGAGGCGTTGTGCCTACACCCAGATGGGGTCATGGAACAAGCCGAGGAGTATCGCAGGCTTCTTGGGAGGCAAGGGCAGACCCTGAGAGTCGAGGGCGAGCTGTTGGAGATTCTGGACTGGGACGGCGAAGCGGGGTTGGTCTATGCCCGACAAGCGCCTCTGGCCGGCCATCCTGTCGACCTAGCCGGGACTGAATGGGGACTTGTGGTGAAGGATAACGCGGGCGAAGATTCGAAGGCTGCCACCATTGCGTTCGTGGACGACCACCTCGCCGTGGGCACGACCGCCTGCCGGGGCTACGTGGCATTTTATCGCACTTCGGATGGAAGACTGAGCTTTCCGTCGACTTCGATGACGACGTACGAAACGTCATCGTGCTCCGAGGAGGCGCGAAGTCTTGAGGGGCAATTCACGGACGCTCTGTCCCAGGCGATTGAGTACTCCGTGAGCGACGAGGATAGCACGAATCGCCTCAGGATTCGGACGAGCCCAGGCACGACTGTATTGTTCGAGGCGCAGGACGCGGAGTTTAGCAGCGTGGACGGCGCGGGGTGGGCACTGACGGCCTTTGTCACAGTGGGCGAGTGGGGAAACCCGGACATGCCGCTACTGAGGGTCGACAGGCTGATTCCGGAAACGGACCTGACGATCAGGTTTCACGAGGAAGGCGCATCCGGTTTGGGGGGGTGCAACTTCTACAGCGCGAGACTGGAGCCGGAAGAGCCTCTGGCGAGGAGAGACGGGACCTTCGCCACAGGCCTGATGGCTATTGAAGCGACCGCGGCTCAGTGTCTTGAGCCACCCGGTGTAGATGCGCAGGAGAAACGTTTTACGGAGCTTATTCCACAGATTAAGCGTTTCCAAATATACGGGGACTTGCTTGTCGTCCACACCAATGACAGTGTTGTGCTCTTGCTCCAGAAATGAAGGAAGCTGGTGGAGCAACGGGAAACTCGTGGGATCGCCTTGAGCTTGCGGGAGGGCCGTCCGTTCGTGATTCGGCAAGCTCACCATGAACGGACGGGAATGATGCCCATCAAAAACCGAAAGACCGCGGTTGGGACTATGGGACGGCTTAATGGGCACTTATCAGGGCCGACAGGATGTCCGATCAGTTGGTGCGAACGTTTTGCGGCGCGGTTTGGACTCCCGGCCTTACCGCGAATGAAGGGTGTGTGCTCAGATGAAGCGCAGGGTCGTGATTACCGTCAAGGGCTGCCGTACCACTGATTAGGGGCGCCTGCTACGCGGCGGACACAACAGCGGGGCGGGATAGCTGGCGGGATACGAAGGCCTTCATCAGCTCGATGGCACGATCGGAGTCAAGGCCAGGAGTGTTGCCGAACTGGTGCGGCATGCCATCGAACCACTCGACCTCCACATGCCCTCCCGCGGCGCGGTACGAGGCCTCGAACTTCTCAGGGATGTGGAGCGGGATGTTGTTGTCGTTGGTGCCCTGAATGATGATCATGGGGGGCAGTTCCACTGGATCGCCGCGATCGAGGAGCTCCTGGGGGTTGCCCTCGTGCATGTTGGCTTCGTTCAGGAAGTAGGACTCGGTGGGGCCGATAAAACGCTCGTCATTGATTTCGATGCCCCATAGGTAGCGAGCGTAAGGGTCAAGGACTGACCAGCAGCACAGCAAGAAGCGCAGTGAAGCGTCGACATCTTCACCACCGGGGAGAGGTATCGAGGCGTAGAGAGGGTCCCTGGGGCGCATGCCGTTGAGTGCGACGGTGTGTCCGCCGCTGGAGCAGCCGATAGCGCCAACGGAGGCGGGGTCCACGTTGAGGTCTGCGGCGTGAGCCTTGGTCCAGCGGATGGCATAGTTTACGTCGGCGACCTGAGCGGGGTAGGGGTGGTCCGGCGCGAGCCTGAAGTCCGCGGCTACGACGACAATCCCGCTGGCAGCGAGAGCAGAGTTCATGTGGTGGTCGGCGGAACGGTCGTTGAGGAACCAGCGTCCGCCATGAGCATCGACCAGGCCCGAGAAGGGGCCATCGCCCAGAGGCCGGTAGATGGTGGCCTCGAGACTGATGCCTGGGTGCTCGAGGTAGACGACGTCATTGGTCTGGACGTCGAAGCGGGCTGCGGGGTTGTATGCGATAGTGGTCATGGCGGCTCCTTTGGGCTGGTGTGCACTCCCATTTCCTCTTCCCTGGCTGCGGACCGGCTGCCAGGGAACCATCTCGCACAATGTGCGGCAGTCAGGCGATGTAGCCAAAAGCGAAGCCCGTTCATCCTTTAACAGGCTCAGGACGAACGGGCCCAATGATTCCAGCTTCGGCTCTGGGTTAGAGGAGACCGCCCTGGTAGACTGCGCTCTGCTTCTGGAAGACCTGGAGGCGCTGGCGAGCCACTTCGACGACGAAGACCCTGCCTTCGTCATCGACTTCAACGGCTATGGGGCCCTGGAAGGCCGCTTCACGCTCCCCCAGGCCGTTGGAAGCCATTCGACCCTTGACCGTGATGGGGTCGATGAGGACGCGCTCACGGCCCCACTGGGACAGGGTGGCCTCGCCGAGTAACTCGGTGATGAAGCTGCCGTCGGCTTCGAAGACCTGGAGCCGGTCGTTCTTGTAGTCGGTGACGTAGATGATGCCAGCCTTATCGACTGCAACGCCAGTGGGGTGGTCGAACTCGCCGTCGCCGGATCCGGAAGATCCGAACTGCATCAGGAAGGTGCCGTCGGGGGCGAACTTCTGGATGCGGTCGTTGCGCCAGTCGGCGACGTACACATCGCCGTTGTTGTCGATTTCGATGCCCCAGGGATAGTTGAACTGTCCAGGGCCGTCGCCCCGGGTACCCCAGTTGAACTGGAACTTGCCGTCCCTCGTGAAGACCTGCACGCGGTGGTTGTAGCTGTCAACCACGTAGAGGTTGTCGTCCTTGTCGAATGCCAGGCCGGAGGGCTTGTTTATTTCGCCGTCGGCGGAACCCACAGTGCCCCACATGTTAGTCCAGCCCTGACCGGGCTTGTAGACGGAAATGCGCTGCAGCCACTCGTCGGACACGTAGGTGTTGCCTTCGCTGTCCAGGGCCACGGAGGTGGGCCACATGAAGCTACCGTTGGGAGTGGTGGCAGGATCAGCCTCTTCGGGGGGAACCTTCTGGCCGTAGTCTTCGATGAATTCCTCATCCGCGGTGAAGACCGTTACCCGTTTGCAGGGGAAGAAGGCTGGAGTCTCGGATCCACGGCTCAGGACGTAGAGGCGGTTCTGTGGGTCGCGGGTGATGGCAACAGGCATGAAAAAGCCGTTACCGCTGCGTACTTCCTGTCGGCCGATGGTGTGGCTGTACTGGAAGGAGACCGGGGAGATGGCAGTAACCATGATTACCTCCAACTGAAAATACCCTCTCCCTTGAGGGAGAGGGTCAGGGTGAGGGTGACACTGTTCACCGTGCAATCCGTCCATCCTTCGACAAGCTCAGGAAGATAAGACTGCTTCCCCTCACCCTGACTCTCTCCAGGGAAGGGAGTGATCCGGAAGGGACGGTATTACCTAATGAAGCCGAACTGCTCGTAGTTGCCTCCAAGGATGGCCCTGTCGTCCAGGCCCATCCACTTGTCCAGCAACTCGGAGTAGGTGCTGCGGAAGTCGTTGTTCCACTTAAGGTCGCCCTCGTCCAGCTTGGACGGCTCCAGCGACGGGTAGGTGCCGTAGGCGCCGCCCTTGACGCCGTCGCCCATTACAAAGGCCACGCTGCCCGAGCCATGGTCGGTGCCGGAGCCGTTGTCCTGAACGCGGCGGCCGAACTCGGTAAACATGAGGATGACGACTTCCTCGGCTGCGTTGTGCTCCTTCAGGTCCTCGTACAGGTCGACGGTAGCAGTGGTTACATCCTCCCACAACTTGTATAGGGAGGGATTCTGGTTGGCGTGGGTGTCGAAGGTGCCTGGGTTGACGCCGGTATAGAGGATGCGGGTGCCGAACTCGGCCAGGTGGACCTGGGCGATGCTCTTGCACCACTGCGCGAACATGCTGCCGCCGTATTCCACCGTGGAGGTGTAATTGTCGGGAGCGGTGTTCAGGATGTCGGCGCCCTTAAGGGCATCGAGACCCGTCTGGGACAGGTAGTCATTGGCAGGGCCGGTGCCGATGAGGGGCGAATACATCTTGGAGAAGATGTCCAGGGCTTCCATACGCTGGTCCTCTCCGTCTATGCCGGTCAGCACACCGTAGGAACTCAGGTCTCCTACGGACGCGACAGAGACGCCGGGGGCGGAGAGGGCGCGCGGGAGGCCACGGCCAAAGTTAACGCCGGTCAGGACGTTCTCGCGATTGGGGTCGAGTTCCCGCAGGGCCTTACCCAGCCAGCCTTCGGTGATTATCTTGGTCGGCTCAGCGGTATGCCAGATGTCCAGAGAGCGGAAATGGGAGCGGTTGGGCTCCGGATAACCGATGCCCTGGATCACAGCAACTTTGCCCTGATCGTAAAGGCCCTTGATCGGATACATCGCCGGATGGAAGCCGACCTCGTCGTTGATGTGGAGCACATCGGCGGGATCAACGCTCACAGCCTGACGGTGGTCGGAATAATGCGGATCGTTATAGGGAATGACGGTGTTAAGGGCATCGTAGGCCCCCGTCATCTGCAACACCACCAGAACCCGGTCTTTCTTGTTGGTCGTCATGGCTTAATGCCGTCTCCTTCGTTAGTGTCAGCGTACTCAGGTGCAGGGGCAGGGTTAAAACCTGCCCCCAGCTTTAGAACCTAGGCGTAGAGATATTCCTTGGTGGAAGCGATGAGCTGGAGCATCTCGCCCACTTCCTGGGGAAATTCAGCGGTGTCGGTGCGGACGACGTCGTCCTTGGCGGCGCGACGCATCAGCATCTGGCGGCTTTCGTCTGACAACTCGTAGTGACCGAGGTACTGCAGGCAACCGTCCACCATTTCTCCCGGCGTGATGGCAGGGGCTCTGTCGGCCAGCTTGTCGACAATGTCCTGAATGCCGGGGAATTTGGTGTCGCCAAGGAAGTCGGCAGTGAAGTTGATGCGGTGCACCAGGGTGCCCCCGTCAATCCACTCCTTGCCAGTGTGCCATCCTTCGACAGACGGCGGATTGAGGAGCTCCTGGCCCATGTACTTCATCTCATCAAAAATGAACTCGAAGCCGGGCTTGGGCTCCGTCCAATCGCCTACCATCCGCAGGGTGCCGATGACCGTCTCCACTGGACTCTTGATTCGGCGGAAGCGGGCGTTCTTGAAGGCGTCGGAGTTGAGAAGCACCCGGAGCATGGACTTAATGTTGTAGCCGGAGCGGTAATACTCGTCCTCCAGCATCTGGATTGTCTCCATGTCCTGGGGCGGGGTCTCCATCCAGGATGGGACGCCGGGTTCGTCGGCCACGAAGTAGCTGTAGAGATGGCGGGATATGAAGCGCGCGGCGGCGGGCTGCTTGCAGATGATGTCGACAATGTCCTCGCCGTTGAAGCGCCCGGTCTCGCCGAGGAAGGTCTTTTCGCCGTCGTCGTGATCTTCGGGTACATAGACGAACTTGGCGGAGTAGCGACCGTAGGGCTGGCCGGGGACGGGGTTGGAGATGGTCCAGCCGGTGAAGGCACGGGCGCATTCCTTGACGTCGTCCTCGGTGTAATTATATTCGCCGTCCTTGCCAACGCCGAGGGAGAACAGCTCGAGGAGCTCACGACCATAGTTCTCGTTGATGGACTCCTTGTGGCTGAGGCAGTTGTCGAGGAAGAAAATCATCGCGGGGTCTTTGGAAATTTCAATCAGAAGGTCGCGGAAGCTGCCCATTCCGTGCTTGCGGAACATTTCGATCTGGTCATAGTGGGTTGGGTAGCTTTGGATCTTGCTGTCGGCGGTGCAGAAGATACTGTGCCAGAAGAGCACCATCTTTTCCTCGAGTTGGGCCCGAGAATTGATGAGGCGCCAGGCAAAGTATTCCGGCACGCCACGGGTAAAGTGGCTCCACTCGATGAAGCATCGTTCTGCGAGGTCGAGGTCGAGGCCATTAGAGTGATCTTCGGGATTGAGCAACTCCTCCACCATTGCTTCATATCCCTTTTCCGCCCGTGCTACGACATCATCGTAACGGGCGCCAAAACCTGCCCGCCGCATAAGGTGGGCCATGAGGGCAATATCCTGATTCACAACCTGGTCTCCCATAGGAATATTCACCTCCAAACAGGGCCAGCAATAATCCGCGTCACCGTACCATTTTGTGATTATAAATTCAAGCTGTTGAGAGGAAAGCGAGCGACACCCAGGACCTACTTCATTGCAAGGCTCTCGAACGCGAAATTCCTGCACATCGAGGGCCGTGACACGCCTCCGTCGGTGGAAGAGAGCCGTCCAAGATGCTGCGTCGTTCTCCACAATTTATCCATTAATCTTACATTGCCTTTCGATAGATTTTCACAACTACTTGATAGACTGGCATCATGGCCCGGTTCAGGCCTGTGCCAACAACTCCAGGGGGTCGAAATTCCGCACTCCGCACACCAAAGCTTCCCAACCCAGGAGACACCCGGCAATGATCTTCCAGCAAACCCACCAGGCCCCCCACAGAAACGACGCAGCGAACGACCACCCTCGCGATTATCGCGCCGCGGGGAAGCGGGGACTGCTGGTTGTGCTGGTGCTTATTGGAGTCCAGATAGCGATCGAAACTATGGGCGGGATACTCTCGGGCAGCCTGGGCCTGCTGGCGCACGCCACGCACATAGTTACCGACGCCGTGGCCATCTGCCTGGCGCTGTTTGCCATGTGGATGGCAGAGCGACCCGCAGCCATCACGCGGACCTTCGGCTATCACCGAATCGAGGTGCTTGTGGTGCTGCTGAACGCCGTGGCGCTATGCGTGCTGGCGAGCTGGATCTTCTATGGGGCCTACGGGCGATTCAGGGGCCACTTTGGCGACCATGACCACCATCTTGACGGCGGAATAATGCTGGCCGTCGCCGTCTCGGGACTGGTGATCAGCCTATTTGCGGCCCGGATCCTCTACCGGTCATCAGCACGAAGCATCAGCGTCGAGGGCGCCCTTTGGCACATCATGGCGGACTTGGCCGGCTCAATGGCGGTGGTTGTTTCCAGCGTCCTCGTGCTGATCTTCGACTGGGACATAGTGGACCCGATACTGAGCGTCCTGATCGGCGTCCTGGTCATGGGCGGGGCACTCCGGCTGGCCAATAAGGTGATCCGCATCCTGCTGGAAGTGACGCCGGCGGGGCTGGATGTATACCTGCTTTGCAGCAAGATAGAGGACCTGGAAGGGGTAACCCTAGTGCACGACGTCCACGCCTGGACCATAACCAGCGACTACAACGCGGTCTCGGCGCACGTGGTGGTGGACCCGGGTTACCAAGGGGATATCGAGCTGCTGATGCGTCGCATACATTCGGCGATTCACAAGGAGTTCGACGTTCAGCACATAACGCTGCAGATGGAACAGTCGGCGATCGAGTGCATCGAGACGCACCACGTCGGCCACCTGGCGGCCAGATCGCTTCGGGAGATCGGCCAGGCCAGTTAGCCACGAGCCAACGGCTGGGTCCAGATGGCGCGGCACAAGAAAGCCACGGGCGATCTGCCGGCGATCTGTCTCGGAATAGGCGGCGATGAGAAAGCCGCCAACGATCCACTTCGCCTCTTGCACCCCCGATACAAAGTGTCCGGAGGGTACCCGGGAGGTAGGCCTGTGGAGTTGAGGGTCTCGGCTACATCCCGCTGCATGTCGGCAGTGGGGATAGCCGGGGCCTGGCGGGCTGTGTTTGCAGAAATCGGCTCGTTGCAGCTTCGGCAACGGCCTTATCTCCAACCAAACGCCGCAGGTTTCCTCCACCAGCGAGGCGCGGTACCGTTTTTCCACACTCGCAATATTGCCCTCAAGCTGGCATTCCGAGCAATCAACCTCCATGAATTCGTACCCTGGCGCAACCGTCTCCCACACAGTTGTAGCTGGAATTGAGAGGCTAAAGGCCGTCGGCACCAACCAACCAATTATGGAGAGAGCCAAGGAAAACTGACCCGGAGAGCGACATATATCAACGCGGTTGGGTGGAGACGCGGACTTGGCTATAATAAGGCAGATAATTGCCAGGAGCCGAACTGCGTATGTCTTCCATTCCGGTAGTAGCCCCGGCCTCCAGCCACCTGCTTGCGGCCGCGAAGAAAATTGCCCCGGAGATTGTGGCCAACCGGGACAGGATAGACGCGGACCGCCAGCTTCCTGCGGACCTGGCACATAAGATGGCCGACGAGAATCTTTTCGGGCTATACGTGCCCCGGGAGCTTAACGGGCCGGCAACGGATCCCATAACCGCCTTTCGCGTTGTGGAGGAAATCGCCCAGGCAGACGGGTCGGCGGGCTGGTGCGTATTCAACGGCGCGGCTGTGTCGTCCGCAGTTGTGCGCATCTCACCCAAGGCGGCAAAGGAGATTTTCGGGGACCCACCCCGCATCCTGGGTTCGGGGTCAGCCCGGGCCGGGGGAACGGCCCGGATAACCGACGGCGGTTACATCGTGTCGGGGCGGTGGAATTTCCTGAGCGGCATCGACCACTCCCTGGCCATCTTCGTGGCGTGCCGCGTGATAGACGACGAAGGGCCCGCGACGAACGCGGATGGCACACCGATGTTCAGAACAGTGGTGCTCCCTGTGTCGAAAGGCGAGGTGCTGGACACCTGGGCGACGCTGGGCATGAGGGGCACTGCCAGCAGTGACGCCGAGTTCTCCGAGGTGTTCGTTCCCGAACACCACACGTACACGCGGGGTGCTCCGTCTCACTACGAAGGGCCGCTGTATTCACCGCCGCAGTCGGCCATCGTGCTCGGGTGGACGCTGTCGGCAGGCAACACGCTGGGGATGGCGAGGGGAGCGATGAATACCTTCGTGGAACTGGCCACCGACAGGGGTTCTACGGATTCGCCCACGCTGCTGATGGACCGGCCTCACATCAAGATCGTGGTGGGCGAGTGCGAGGCTATCATCGACAGCGCCCGCCGATACGTGCTGGACACGGCGAGCAGGATGTGGGAAGCGCAGCTGAATGGAAGCGAGGAACTGCCGGAGCTTTCGATGCGGACGCGGCTTGCCATCACTCATGCGATCCGACAGTCGATCGAGGTGGGGGATAAGCTGTTCAACGCGGCGGGAACCAATGCGATACACCGATCGGTGGGCCTGGAGCGTTTTTTCCGTGACCTGCACGTGCATGGGCAGCATATTTCAGGGCTGCCGCTGAACTTCGAATACGGAGGGGCGATGCTGATGGGGTCGACGCCGCCCGTGTCGCTGTACACATAGTCTGAAATCGACGAATTGCCAATACAACACTGGCGGAATCATTGATTTTCTGTATAATCGCCTCTAAATAGAAATGCAGAGCTTAGGGAGGGAATTCTCATGGCTGATTCCTTGCAACAGGCTCCCGTGGCAGAGGCATCCAGGAACGGAAACGTCGAGGAATACGACGTCCTGATAATCGGGGCAGGCGTCACCGGCCTGTATTCTCTGTACCGCTTCCGGCAGCTGGGGTTCTCCTGCAAGTCTTTCGAGGATGCTTCCGGCGTGGGCGGCACGTGGTACTGGAATCGCTATCCCGGTGCGAGATTCGATTCTGAGAGCTACACATACGGCTATTCCTTCTCGGACGAGTTGCTTTCGGAGTGGCACTGGAAAGAGCTGTACTCTGGGCAGCCGGAAAACGAGCGGTACCTGAACTACGTGGCAGACAAGTTCGACCTGCGCCGTCACATACGCTTTAACTCGCGGGTCGAGTCCTGCGTGTACGACGAGGATGCGAACCGCTGGGAACTTACGATGCAGGACGGCCACAAGGCACGGGGTCAGTTCCTGATCACTGCCGTCGGGCTGCTGTCGGCCCACTACGTGCCGGACTTCGAGGGCATCCACGACTTCAAGGGCCCATGGGTCCACACAGGGCGCTGGCCGAAGGATGGCATGGACCTGGCCGGCAAGAGGGTTGGCGTCGTCGGCACGGGCGCTACGGCAGTTCAGTTGATCACAGAGATCGCCAAGGAGGTCGGCCACCTGACCGTCTTCCAGCGGACCGCCAACTACTGCGCGCCGTTGCGAAACCGTCCAATTACTGCGGAGGAGCAGGAAGAGATCCGGACACGTTATCCGGAGATTTTCGAGAAGTGCCTGGAGACCGCCGGGTCATTCATGCACGAGTTCGACAAGCGCTCCGCGTTAAGCGTTTCGGAAGAGGAGCGCGTTGAGCAGTACGAGCGGCTGTGGGACGAGCCCGGGTTCGCGAAGTGGCTGAGTAACTTCTACGACGTAATGATGCCCGGGCCTGCCAACGAGGACTACGCCGAGTTCTTCCGCAACAAGATCCGCGAACGGGTGAAAGACCCGGTGGTTGCGGAGATGCTGACGCCCAAGGACCACATGTTCGGGTCGAAGCGCCTGCCCTGCGAGAGCGGATACTACGAGGTCTATAACCAGGACAACGTGCTGCTGGTGGACGTCAAACAGGCGCCCATCCAGCGAATCACGGAGACCGGCATCCAGACGGCAGACGCTCACTACGAGCTGGACGTCATCATCTATGCCACGGGTTATGACGCTGTCACAGGTTCGCTGAGCCGGATGCACATCCAGGGCCAGAACGGTCTCACGCTACAGGAGAAGTTCACGGAAGGGCCGCGCACCTTCATGGGCATATCCAGCGTCGGCTTCCCCAACCTGTTCACCATCAACGCTGCGTCCGTGGGCAATTTCGTGCGCGCCGCAGAGCCGCTGGTCGAGTGGATCAGCGAGTGTGTTGCCTACGTCCGGGACAACGGCTACCAGCGTATCCAGCCGAGCCAGCAGTCCGAGGACGAGTGGACCGAGCACATGATCGAGGGTGGCAAGAACATACTTCGGACTCAGGCGAACAGCTGGTTCGTGGGGGCGAACATCCCGGGGAAGGCCCGATTCCTGCTGACCGCTCCCGACACCGCCCCGGTGATGCGGGCCAAGCGCGGCGAGATCGCGTCCAACGGGTATACAGGGTTTAACCTGGAGTAGGGTCCGGCCTACAATTACGCACGCGAAAGGGGGAGGAGCAACCGTTGCTCCGCCCCCTTTCTTGTCCTGCCCAAGCCTCGGAGGGATTGTGCTCAGGGTTTAAAGAAACATTAGCCCGAATCCACCGATAGGCAATGGTTAGCGTAGGAGAAGGGGTACTTTGGGGGCCAAGGATGGGGCGGACTGGTGATTTTCGCAGAGGGGGATGGCTGGTGTACCCGATTGGTGGTTTGAAGGCAGTTGCCCAGAGGATCAGGGGCGGAGATTTGCCGGATTTGACGGGTGGTGTGTCAAGAGGCGTCCCTCGCGTAGCAAGCTGGCGCGAGTCTGAGGGGCTTACAGTTGGGTCCGGCGCCATTGGGCCGTCAAGCAGGGAGCGGCAGGGTGCGCAGTTTGAGCAGGGCGCTATTCACCTGGTCCTGCCAGGGCCAGCCCTTGGGAAGGTGCAGGGTTATACGGCGGGCCTTGCGGGTGATCCGCCCAGCCAGGGAGAAGAGGCGACTGCGCAGGGTCTTGGTGGTGACCACCTGCTGGCCTAGGGCAATCCGCGCCGTCCAGCGGGCCAGATTGTGGGCCATGACTTGCACGGCCAGCCAGGCGGCGTTGGCGGGGAAGCGGCCCGAGGGGAGATGGTTGAGACCCACGCCGTACTTCAGGTCGCGAATGGCGTTCTCCACCTCGGCGTGGCGGCGGTGGTCGGCCTCCAGTTCCATAGTGTCGCCCTCTCTATCGGTGATGAAGCCGTGGTAGCTATAGGTGTGGAAGAGGGCCAGTTGAGAGCCGGGCGTTGGCTTCACCCGGCGGACGATGAGGCGCAGCGGAGTGGCGTCGGGTTCACTCTGGAAGGGGGTGTAAGTTGTCTCGGCCACGTCGGCGGCACCCTCCATCCAATAGGGGATGGGCGTCCAGTCTTCCTCGGGTATGGCATCGATGAGATTGCGCAGGCTCTGGTGCTGGCGGATGGTGATGGAGAAGCGGACACCTGTCCTGCGGCAGACGGCGACCACATCGTGGTTGTAGAAGCCGCTGTCGGCCCGCAGGGTGAGCTGGCCTTTGGCTCCGGCGCCGCGGACCCGGCTCACCGTCTCCCGCAGGAAGTTGGCAGCGCCCCGAGCAGTGTTGGCCCGGCCCTGGCGGAGACGGGCCATCAGCACGTCGCCGGTGCCGGCGGCCACGGCCAGCAGGGGGTGATAGCCGCGCTGGCCAGCGTAGTTGTGCCGGCGGGCTCCTTCCTTGGCCAGACCGAAGGTCTCGCAGTTGGTGGAGTCCACGTCGATGGTCAACGGCCCGTCGCCGGGTCCGGCCCCAGCGGCCCAGGCTCGCGCCAGCAGTTTTCTGCTCACCCGATCCAGTTGGCGCACGTGTCCCCACCGGAAGCTGCGCAGGAAGGTGCCCAGGGTGGACGGCGCCTTCACGGTACAGCCCAGCACCGCAGCGGTCCTGCCGGTGCGCATCGCGTCGGCGTCGTCGATGCAGTCGCCCCCAGCCAGAGCCGACGCCACCAACGTCATGATCTTGTCCCCCACGTTGGCTCGGCCTGGGGCCCGGCCCAGGTCCAGGTGCCGGTCCACCAGTTGGGGCAGACCCAAGTGCTGGGCCAGGGTGGCGGGAAGAATCAGCCCGGCATTGTTGACCAAGCGGTGGTCGTCGAAGGCGATTCGGATGCGGCGGAGGTGGTTGCGTGGTAGCATCTATTGGGTGCTCCTCTCTTGGGCCGGTTTTCTGTCACAAAAACCATTATCCCAGAAGGAAAGGAGCACTTTCTTATCATCTCAACCCACCTCCACCCTCATCTCTTCGGTGGATTCGGGATTAGCGAGTAGAGGGCTCACCGAGAGCAATTCCCAATTCTCTCGCAGTCTGCTCCAAATGTTCCAGCAGTTCCTGATTGCCCTCGGCGTGCGCGGCTGCCCACATCCGGTTCAAAAGATCTGTCTGTCCCTCGGCCTGCGCCTCCCGGCGCCACTTCGCCCGCCATTTCTCTCTCTGATCCAAGGCCCCGAACCACATGCGAATCACCCTCTCAACTGCTACGGCAACCATTGCGTAGAGTACGGCTGCCAAGTCCACTATCGACGGTGACAATTCAAGCGTGTCTTTGTCTAATCGCTCGACACCGCTTCCAAAATATGCCAGCAAAGCCGTTGCTACGAAAATACCGAAGGGCGCGAAAAGCGCATGATGCCAAATCCAACGACTATCCTGTAATTCCTCCTTCGATGGATGTCTGCAGAGAAGGGGCTGGGTTCCCAACGAACGACGGTCATCCGCGGTAGAGGGGCTTGAAGAAGCTGTGGAGGAAGTTGCGATTGTGGGCCCAGGAGTGGCAGCGGCGCAAGACGGGGTTGGGAATGGCCTCGCCACGCTTGTGGGTGATGCGAAAAGCCTCGTAGTTGCGGAGCTCGGGGGGGACGTCTGTGGTGAAGAGGACCTCGCATTCGTTTGCTTCGAGGAACAGCTTGAGGGAATCAAAGCCCTTGGCGCGGCGGTTGGGCGTCTGGTAGATGAACAGCTCAGTGGCGCCGACCAACTCGTCGAAGTGTTCGTTGCCATTGCCACGCCCGCCACCCTGGCGAAGCTGATCGCGTCCGAACCCGCCCAGATCTCGCAAGCTCATGCTATCTTTCCCGCATTTCCAGTCTTGGCGTCCATCCGAGGTTGGCGATTACGGGGCGCACGACAGTACGCCCCTTCGCTGCGAAACATACTGATCGACTAGGGGAAGAGGGCCCATCCCTCCATATCGGTCTGCGCCTTGAAGACGTGCCCTTCGGCGGACGTCACGTACAGCACAGAGCGGTCGGGGCCGCCGAAGCAGCAGTTGGTTGGGCGGATGCAGGGCACCGGATGAGTCTCGATGACACGGCCCTTTGGGTCGAAGACGTAGATCAGCGGACCGGGGCCCGACGAGGGCCAACCGGCCGTAGCGACTAAGTTACCCTCGCGGTCGAAGCACATGCCGTCGATGCCACGCTGGGCGTTGCGGCCGTCGGTGCCGAAGGCGTGGAGCATGGCGTAGGGACCGAGGGAGCCGTCTTCATTGATGGGGTAGGCACGCAGCTCGCGGTCAATGGATGGGTCGTCGCTGTTGCTCTCGGCCACGTACAGCGTCTTGCCATCGATGGAGACGAGTATGCCGTTAGGCATGGTGCTGTCGCTCTCAACTCGGGTAACGCTGTAAGAGCCATCGGGCTGAGGGTCGGCACGCAGGACGCAACGCCAGCCTGGGACCTCGATCTCGGTGGCGTCGATGTTTCCAGCGTTCCAGGGATTGGTGAACCAGACGCGGCCCTGCGCATCAACTGCGAGGTCGTTGGGAGTGTTCAGGGGGTTGCCCTCGATGTGGTCGGCGACGGTGGCAGTGGAGCCGTCGTCGTCGAAGCGGACGATGGCGCGACCGCCGGAGCAGCAGCCGAATAGGCGGCCGTCGGCGTTATGGGCGAGGCCGTTGGTACGGTTGGTGCCCTCGCGCCATACGGTGATGGCGTCGGTCTTCGGGTCTAGGCGCATGATGCGACTGGCTGGGATGTGGGTAAATAGCAACTGCTCGCCGTCCCAGACGGGGCCTTCGGTGACGCCCCCCATTGGCTTGCTCAGCAGCTCAAATTTCCAACTCATAACAGAACCCCGATAAACAGATTTTCAGGTAGGAGTTTGCCGGTAAACGCAGTGATTTTAGCACAGGGCATTTCGCAGGCTGAGTGGCCCTGAGGGTCTTCTGGGGGAGAGGGCCATTTACAGCGTCGCATCCGCCGGGCCGGGACGATTACAAACCTGGAGTCGTTTGGGATATGCTAGATACAGGGAAACTGCGAAGGCTCAAGAATGTCGCGACTGGCACGGGAAATAACTGAGGCGGTGCTGCTGGCACTGATGGTGCTGCTGGTGTTGCAGACCACGGTTCGGAACTTCAAGGTGGAAGGTTCGAGCATGTCGCCAACACTGGAGGGAGGCCAGTACCTGGTGGTGGACCAGGCGTCGTTCTTAAAGATTGACAAAGAACGGCTATCGAGGATAGTTCCCTTCTGGAGGGTATCGGACGTTGAGCCGGAATTCGCCTTCGACCCGCCGACGCGGGGTGAGGTGATCGTGTTCAACTTCCCGCTGGACCCAGACAAGGACTTCGTGAAGCGGGTGGTCGGTCTGCCGGGGGAGACGGTGGAGGTGAGGAGGGGTTCCGTCTACATCAACGGGGAGACGCTGCCCGAACCCTACCTGTCGCGCAAGGACGAGTCCAGCGCCCGGAAGGTGACGCTGGAGGATGAGGAGTACTACGTCATCGGGGACAACCGCCGCAACAGCAACGACTCGAGGTCATGGGGACCGGTGCCGGAGGACAACATTGTCGGGAGGGTGTGGCTGGTGTACTGGCCCTGGGATGATATCCACTTCCTAGACTCGCCGTAGGACCGCGAAGCAGCGGTGTCCTGGCGTGGAACAGGAACCCAGCCGTTCGCCTGTACAGATTGGAGCAGGCACGGCTGGGTTTTCGTTGTTCGGACGGTACTGGGCCTGCAGATTATTCGGCAGGCGGGGCCACGAGGATGTCGTCTCCCTCGACCTGGACGCGGTAGACCTTGATCGGGGCGTCGGCCGGAGGGGTGAGGGCCTCGCCGGTGGTGATGTTGAAGACCGCGCCGTGGAGGGGACACTCGACCTCGGGGCCGCTGATGTCGCCCTCGGACAGTGAGGCGTAGGCGTGAGAGCAGATGTCGTCGCAGGCGTGGATGTTGCCGCCTACGTTGGCGATAAGGACGGCGTCGCCGCTGGGGAAGTCGACGCTGATCATTTCGCCGGGGCTGATTTCGCTTACCTGGGCAACTTTGACAAAGCCGTCGTCGGCCATAGGTGTCGCATCTCCTGAGTGGATTTATACCGTAAGTGGGGGTAATTCGGCGGGTATTATAGGGCAGTGGCTGGGGGGTGCGCCACCGGATGTGGGCCCTTCGGAGAGGAGTCGCGTCCTGATTTCACAGCTGGGCAGGATGTATCCATGGATCAATGTTGCCGGTTGGAGGGACTGATTTTTTATTTTCCGGTTATTTCCGGTCATTTCCAGCCATTGGGGTGAACAGCGAGGGCCTGCGTTGTGTCGAAGAGAGAGCCACTTGGGCAGCAGCCCTGTTCATGTTGCTTTCAGTAGTAATCATGGATTCCATGCTAGAGAATGGTCATAAGGCTTGGCAAGGGAGAACTGTCATCCAAATGAACTGCGGCCATCGAGACGGGATTACCCTGGGGCGCGAGGCAGGGGAGGCGACGGACTTCGTTGGTCTGATTGGACGGTGGCGTTGCGACAAACTTGCGACGGGATAGGGGCGAACCTATAATGGATGGCATCGTCCCTGCGCGGAGAGGTGCCGGAGTGGACGAACGGGCGCGACTGGAAATCGCGTAGGGGCGCAAGCTTCTCGCGGGTTCGAATCCCGCCCTCTCCGCCACAAACACCCCCAACAGATACGATAGGGGAGTTGCCTACGAAGCAACTCCTCTCTTTATTGCATGCGTGAACTGCATTCTCAGGGGAGTCGGATCGGATCGTATGCCGAAAACTCTTGGCGCTGTGTTTCTCGGGCTGTATCCGGGATATATCAGACAGAGGAGGCTCACGGTGCCGCACTCTGACCCCGAAGAACGCCGCAACTGCCAGAGGTGCGGGCTGCACGTCGGGCCGAGCAGGGTCTCTGCGGCAACTGTAAGAACAGGGCCTTTCCCGGAATGAGCCGGTGCGACAGGCGCCACGAGGACCCCAACAGGAAACAGCGGTATTCAGACAGGAGGTGACGCTGGATGCCCAAGAAACCGAGCAATGCCCTGAACCCCAAGCAGGCTGTCTCCCTGAACAAGCCCGGCGTCTACGGTGACGGCAACAGCCTGCAGCTGAAAATAGACGACAAGGGCAACAAGCGGTGGATCCAGCGAATGTCCCTGAGCGGCAAGACCGTGATGAAGGGACTCGGCGGCTGCCCGGGGCTCCCTAGCAGAGGCTCGGAAAATCGCCGTCGCCAACCTGAAGGACAGGGACAGGATGGAGCAGGAGTTACGCACCGAGGCCGTGCCCGGGGATGCTTGGTCGCTGTCGGGCGCTGACCGGTACATGTTCCCCGGCCCTCGCAGCGCCGGCCCGCTTTCCGATATGGGACTGATGCAGCAGTGGGCTGAGTTCTGCTATGGGAGATAACCCTATTGGGCAGGGCACAGGGGGCGGGACATTGTTCCCGCTCCTTTTTCGTCACTGACAGTTGCCCATGGACGCTGGTCCCGCGGCGATGCTAGGTTGAACAGTAGATACAAAAAATGTTGGGAGGTTTTGAGTGTCGAAGGCGATGCCCAAGGATCTCAAGGGGGAAATCCAACGTGTCCTGGACGAGTGTTTGACCGAGGGACCAGCGCACCAATTCAGACTAAGGTACGACGCCCCGCCGTTGAGGAAAGCCGCTGTTTACTTCTTGTCGGACATAAGAGCACTGGAGCATGTGGACGGGGAACGCGACATTTATCGCCTTGGCGCTGCTGGCCGGGACTACTGGGAGAAGCTGAACGCTCCCCGCTGGTACTGGTTCCGCCAGAACTGGTTTCCTGCATCGGTGGCGGCCGGGACCATACTGTTCTCTGCCGCCGCCGCTGCCGCCAACATCGTCAACCTTGTGGCTTAGGCAATGCCCGTGCCGGTTGGGGTCTGACCTGGGGACGGCCTACATTCCTTTTCGGATGAGCAGGGATCGCCTCGGGCTGGTTGGGGTGGTGGTAGAGACCACCCCCGGATGTAAAACACCGGAAAATGCTTCCTCACTCCCCTGGGTAGCCCTCGCCCGCCATGATCCCGTCAAGCAGCCTGAGGGGCACGGTGCCCGGGAGCTGCCGCAGGCTTACCGGCTCGAGCAGCTGGAACCTCACCGCCGCGTCCTTCACTTCCGGATGGCTCCTGGGTACCCTTCGGTATTGCCGTGATGGACGTGATGGCGGACACTGATGTAGACATCCGGGCTGCGCTTGCTGCTACATTCCGCTACAACACCTGTTTTCGAATTAGGAGCGCGCCTCTCACTTACCTGCCCTTCAAGCTTTCCGGGTCCGCCTCCATGGCAGTTACGTGTGCAATAACGTGTACGGTATCCGAACACAGGACCGGCAGTCGGATTTCATTTTGATGGGCGGGAAAGCGAGGAGGAGTTGTACCGGCCTCAGAGGGTGGGCAATTGAGGCGTGTTGCATATGCCGAACCTAGGGTGACACCCATAAGGTTCAATCAATCGCGAGTTTAGCTAAAAATGCTTCCGCCGGTACACTTCCTTCACGGTACACTCCCTTCACCTGACATCAAATCCATGGGCTCCGTTCACCATCAACACCTCCCGCCCGAATGCCTGACTCCCCGCATATATTTGGAAATAGTAGAGTTCCATCTCGAATGATTTGGTCGTCATTGAGACGGTGTCAGGCTCATTGTTGGGGTCAGTCTCATCGCCACTCCATCGATGGAAGGTCTCATTTCTGACAAGGAGTCCGGGTTCTTCGAATGATGCACTCCATTCGGTAATGTCTTCGTCGTTCGCCAGTTCTTGTATCTGCGTAGGCTGCCCATTCCAGTGAAAGAAATTGTTGCTGGTCAACGGGCCCTGGCAGGACCACTTTCCGTTGGCGAACTGGCAGCTTTCGTAAGTGTTGGCTAGTTCACCATCGGACAGGCGAGCACCATCCTTGTGGAAAAACTTGTAGATCAACTCTTTCTTGACGACCGTGTATCCGGTAACCTCAGTATTTTCTGAATCCCACTCACTCCAGTCTATGTTGTAGCTGCCGTCGTGCTCCACCCTGACAATGGCGAAGTCACGGATATCGCAGTGGGCTATCAGGCCGCTGTCCTGGTCGCTCTTGCAGTCGTCAGCGGGGCTGCTCTCGGACTCCGCCGGATCATCGTTGTCAGGCTCCTCCTGAGATTGGGGATCTGACTGGGAAGCGAGGCGGGTAACCCGGACGGTATACATTGTCGAGGCACTGCCCGCTGTCTCGCTGACGGTGATGGTGATCTCGGTCAGTCCCTCGGCGAGGTCGACCTGATGCCCCGAAACGCCGTCGTCGCTGTCGGAGGGGCTAATCGTTACTTCAACCCCCGACGACGCGACGGTGGCGGCGGTCACCGTTGTGGCGCTAACGCTGTTGGCGACGCTGGCAGTGTAGAGCAGAGTTTCCTTCTGGAACGCCAGAGTGACGCCAGACAAGATCAGGGCCTGCAGGCCGGTGTCCACTGATTCTTCCTCTTTCACAGGGTTCTCGGTCATTCCCTCAGCACTCTTTCCGGACCCTTGGGCGTCTGTATATTCGACCACTGCCCTCAGGTACATGTCCAGGTCATCTGTGGTGGGAGTGTGAGCACCCGCCGTGTTGCTGTCGATTTCTGTCCATCCCGTGACTCCATCGCTGGACTTTTCCCATTGCCACTGCAGGCTGGTCTCACCGCCGTCGGCGTCAGCGAGGGTGGCGACGATTGGACTACCGACCAGGGGCGCGGTTGTGGAAAGGGTAACGCGGGCGGGCTCGTCGATATTTTCCAGGTTGATGGTTAGCGTCAGGGTGTCGTCCACGGAATCGTCCTGACCGTGGCCGGCGTTCTTACCGTCCGCAACATTTACAGTTACCACGAGAGACGAAGCGGTCTCGTAGTCAAGGACCGCGTTGTTGGCCACTGTAATTCGCCCCGTAAGGGAGTCTATCTCGAATTTACCGGAATCAGACCCGGAGGAGAGGGAGTAGGTCAAAGTATCGCTCTCTGGGTCTGTGGCGGTGACCGCCGCGCCCACCCTGGTGCCGGGACCAGCGTTTTCGGGCACTTCGCGAGTTGCGGTCTCGCCTTCGACGAAGGCCGGAGGTTGATTGTCGACTCGGAGAACCGCATTGCTGGCCGTGGCATGGGCCTGCTTGCTGTCCCCGTGGTTGTCGTCATACGACGCGAGCGCCCGGAGGAACTTGCCGACGTCATCGGGGACTGGGGTGTAGCTGCTGGCGGTGGCGTCGTTCAAGTCGGTCCAGGTGCTGGCATCGAAGGTGTCGGCCTTCTGCCACTGCCAAGCTGGTTCGCCGACCGTGCCGTCGGGGTCGATCAGAGAGGCTACTAGAGCCGTGTCCACCAGTGGGCTGTCGGAGTTCAACTCGACCACCCCGTCCTCGTCAACGTTAGTCACGGTCACAGTTACGTCGATGTAGGAATCGATTGCCCCGCTGTCGTCGTTGCCGTCAACGTCCTTTGCGTCGCTGACCCAGGCGCGGAGAACGTACTCGCTCGTGGACTCAAAATCCAGGGTTGCGTTGTTGTCCACCTGGATCTGACCGGTGCTGGAAATCTTGAAGAGACCGGACATGGTGTCGTCGAGGCCATAGGTGATTGTGTCTCCGTCCGGATCGGTGGACTCCACCGGGTCTCCCACATTGGCAAGACTCTCGGCGTCCTCCGACACGGATCTCGCCGCTGAAGATCCTTCGTCAAACACAGGGGCGCCGTTTGTGGGCATAGCCACAACTACATTGTCAGCGTTTACGTACTCGCTTCTCTCTTGGGTATTGTCGTATTTGTCGCGATATACCGCCGTGAATTGCAGGTAATGGCCCACATCAGCTTCGACTGGTGTGTATGTGAATTCCTTGGAGTCCGAGGAAGTATTGGATATCTCCGTCCAGTTGTTGGAATTAAGGTCCGTGTCCCTGGACAGCACCCAATTTATTTGCCGACCGTCTGACAGATCGACTCCGTCCGGTTCATTCACCGAAGCAACGATCTCATCGCCCGTGACGGGTTGGGTGGTGCTCAGAGTAATCGATCCCTCTTCTTCGACGTTAGTTACATGTATTCTGAGTGTGACTTCTATGTCCCATGTAAAGTCAGTGCCACCCGATGCGTTCTTATTGTCCCGCAGCTTCAGATAGAATCTGTGCCTCTTCGCCTGCTCATAGTCGAGCCTCTTGCCCCCCCGGAGGATGACCTTCCCATCCGAGTATCGGAACGCGCTTCCGGGGACGGATTGGTATTGGACAAACAGCGAATCACCGTCGGCATCGGAAACATCCACCTGAGCAGCGACTGCGTTTGACCGCAGGTTTTCAGGAACATAGAAGTCCCTGCCTCCGGATAGGTCAATCACCGGATCTGAATTGGTAATCACCTCAATGTCCAAGTTGATGGAATCGTCAATGCTCTCGTCCGAGCTATCCAGGCCAGTCTTGCCGTCGCTGACGGCGGCGGTCAGGGCATACTCGTCTCCACCGGAAAAGGTAGCGTCGGCGGCTGTGAACACTTCCCTGGACTGATTGATGGTGAACTTGTCGGCGCCATCCCCTTCGAGGGAGTAGGTCAACGAATCTTCGTCGGGGTCGACGGCCTCCGGCAGCGTTCCGATGTACGACTCGCCGCCAAGGGTGTAATGGAAGCTGAACGATGCGGACGACTCAAGGAACGTCGGTTGGGCATTGAGCTTGGTATAGGCGTAGGCCTTCTTGTCGTCGTAGTCGGTCATCCAGACTTTCCCGCGATACCCGGTAATCCCATTGGGGTCATCGTTCGCCCAGACAGGCCAGAATTCCCTTGCGAATACCCTCAGGCTCGGCAGTTCATAGGCGTAGACGTACTTCTTTGTCTTGTCTAGCACCCACATGGTCTCGCCATCGGACCAAATCGCAATCGGATTGCTGTTGGCCGAGTGAAGGTCAAAGTCCTTGCTGGACTTGCGGGTCCTTAGTTCCAGGTCGTAGCCGTACAACTTATCATCGTCGGCGTCGAGGACCCAGACGGTGTCCCCGTCCGACCAGACACCCCTGGGGGCAGAATTATTCAAATCCAGAGTTATGGACTTGTTTGGCACCAGCAGTTGCGTTGCTGTAGGATTCCTGGTCCAGTTCATGAGCAAACAGAAAATCGTTCGCGGACCCGTCATGGATGACCCAGATGGTGGTCCCGTCGGACCAAATGGAGTAGGGGTTGAAGACGTTGGAGGCTAGGCGCACGTCATTGGAAGCCTCGCGGTTTCCTGTAGCCACGTTGTATGCATACAGCTTCTTGGAGACCGATGACCCGGCCTCCACAACCCACATCGTTTCGCCGTTGGTCCACAGTCCACGGGGAGTGGTGACTGCGGAAAACGAGATATCGTCATCCGGCTGCCTGAAATTCGCGTGGTACATCGCGTAGACCACGGTGCTGCTGATGTCCGCGAACCACATTATTGTCCCGTCCGACCAGATTCCCTGGGTGTTGGCGTGATTTGAGTTATGTAGGGGTGTCAGCCGGACCTCAAGAGTTTCGTCGCGCGTAACGTCGGAGTAGGAACTGGTATCGGTGGTGTAGGCGTACAACATTCCATCGTTGAGGTCGCTGATCCAGACGTTCGTGCCGTCGCCCCAGATGCCCCACGGGTGTTGGTTGTGGGCATGCAGGTTGAACTCTTCCCCGCGAGCACGGTTGTGGCTAGACTTGTCATAGGCGTACACCCAGGTGTCGTCCTTGTCCACCACGTAGATGAAGCTGCCGTGCCCCCACACGCCTCGTGGCCCGTCGTTCCTGCTCGTCAGGTCGATATCCCGGCCGGCCAAGCGTTGGCCGTTGCTGAGGCTGTAGCCGTAGAGCTTGGTGTCGTCCCAGTCGGCGACCCACATTACCGTCCCATCCGACCATATCCCCTGCGGATCGTCATTGTAGCTGGCCAGGTCGATGTCCTTGGCAGACTGCCGATTCTGAGTTGACATGCTGTAGGCCAGTATTTTGTCCTCCCTGCCCTCTACGATCCACATCGTGCTGCCGTCCGACCAGATGCCCTCCGGTACATTGTGACCCTGGGCAAGACTTATGCTCCTGGAGGGCACCATGACAGCAGCTTCTGCCTCATTTTGAATTGTAGTCACGAAGAACAACACTGCAAGTGATGCAATAATCACAACAAGAACAGGCTTGATAATCGATTTAACTTGTCGCACTTTCCAATTCCATCCGTCAGTGAGGTTGAGGAATATACTGCTGGAAGCGGCCACGTTACATTCAATAGTGGCGAATCTAAGTAGTGAGTATCTCGTGTGAGAGCGGCAGCCAAAAATTGTGCAGATTTGCTTACAAATTGCAGCCGCAAGAGTTGATTACCGGCCAATAGCTGACCGAAAGACGAAAATTCAACGGCCAACTAATGCGCCATATCTCAAATGGATATTGATTGCGTTTTCTTCTCTATAGTCGGAACAAGCTAATGGTCCACGGTTCCCTCAATAAACCCTTGTACCAGGTTGATACTTCCGGAAGTTATGCAAACCACTATACTTTCGATTTGTATAAACAACGTGAAATCCAACAGATCTTTCGTGGAAACAATGTATCGAATCTCCCATAAATGTGATAAAACAGTTCCGTTTGCCTTTGGGGTATGGAGTTATCCCACGGAAGACTGAAGACACATAACTGAACGGACCCGGAGTAGGCACACCAAGAAGCGTCGCTCCCCACCGCAAACACATAAACAACGCCCTTGCCGCGGTATCCATTGGCAACGCTGGCTTCCAATGCCAGGTCGTAGAAGGCGGGGGTGAAGCAGCAGTGGTGCATCCCCAAGGTGAGCATTGAGTTCGTGGCCCACATGTGTTCGTGGCCCACATGGAGGATGTCCTGGAACTCTGCGCCCAACCCTATGACCTGCAGCGGCCTGTGGTCTGCTTCAATGAGAGTTCCACCAAGTTGCTGGTCAAGACCAGGACGCCCCTGCCAGCAAGGCCTGGGCGTCCCAGGCGACAGGACTACGAGTACGTGCGAGCTGGCCCCGCAACCTGTTCTTGACCTGTGAGCCGGAACTGGGCTGGCGTCACGGGGCATTCACTGAGCGACGAACCATTTCCTGTCGGATGCCGGGAAAATGGTCTGTCATCCAGTCGTGCAGCATCATGAACTGGACACCAGACTGTGCTGCGCGACGAGTCAAAGGCCCTCGTCATGGCCTCATCCACGGGCGGGGTCGGATGCTCTGACGTTTATCCAGACCTGCTAACGAGTAGCCCTCAAGTCCCACGGTCAAGAATTGCTTCAAGTCTCAAACTTACCATCTCTTGCAGCGATCTCTGTCAAGTGGGAGTAGTTTTGAATAAATATTGCTGCGTTGATTAACGACAATAAGGAATGCCTCTGACGTCGACTATTCTTGCCGGTTGGGATGGTGTAAATCGTCCGGCACGGAGGTGCCGGATTTTGATCAAAGACCGACAAGTCAGACTTTTGAGGCAGAGACTTATGGAAGGAAAAACCCAGGAGACGGCGGCCGTGATGGCCGGGATGTGCGTGCGGTCAGCGCGCAAGTGGCAGGACGGCCCATTGCCGTCGGAGACGAACGAGGAGCGCTGGTGGCGGACCCGGCCCGATCCCTTCGACGGGGTGTGGGAGGAGGAGATTGAGCCCCTGTTGCGGGAGGACCCCAAGGGCAAGCTGAAGGCTACGACAATTATCGAATGGCTGGAGGAGCAGCATCCCGGCAGGTTCAGCGCCTCCCAACTCCGGACGCTGCAACGACGATTACAGGACTGGCGGGCGCTGAATGGTCCGGACCAGGAGGTGTACTTCCCCCAGGAGCACCCACCGGGTCGGGAGGCCCAGTTCGACTTCACCCACGGCAGCGCCTTGGGGGTGACCGTCGCCGGTGAGCCCTATCCCCACCTGTTATTCCAATTGATCCTCAGCCACTCGGGTTGGCGTTACGCCGAGGTCACCGCCGGCGAGACCTTCTTGGCCCTCAAGCAGGGAATGCAGAATGCGCTCTGGGCCTTGGGCGGCGTCCCAGAGGTGGTGAGGTCCGACAATACCTCCGCCGCCACTCACGAGATGAAGCGCAGCCGCGGCCGGGCGCTAAACGACAATTATGCCGCCCTGCTGGATCACTACGGTGTCCGATCCACCCGCATCAATCGCGGCAAGAGCCATGAAAACGGCGTCGCCGAGCACGCCCACTACCGTTTGAAAGACGCCGTGGACCAAGCACTCATCCTGCGCGGCAGCCGCGATTTCCACACCGCCGACGACTACGCCGGTTTCGTCCGGGAGATGGTTGAGAAGCGTAATCGCCTGGTGAGGGGGAAGCTGGAGCAGGAAATGGCTTGCCTACGGCCCCTGCCGCCAGCTCCCATGCCGGAATACGCCAACTACCAGTCCAAGGTGCGCCGGTGGAGCACCGTCCAAGTGGCGGGACGCAGCTACAGCGTCCCGTCCCGGCTCATTGGCAAGGTGGTACAGATCCGCCTCTATTCCGATCACCTGGAAGTGTACTACAAGGGCCACTTTGTGGAACGCATGGCACGGGTGCGCGGTGATGGAGAAGTAAACGTCAATTACCGCCACGTCATCAATTCCCTGGTACGCAAGCCGGGAGCCTTCGCCCGGTACCGTTTCCGGGAGCAGTTGTTTCCCACGATGCGCTTCCGGCTCACCTACGACGCGCTCAAGCAGTGGCGCGGGGAGCGTGCCGACGTGGAGTACGTGCGGATCCTGCACTTGTCGGCGACCACCATGGAGGCCAATGTGGACAGCGCCCTGTCGCTGCTGCTGGAGGCGGGTCAGCCCTTTGACTACCCCGAGGTGCGGGAACTGGCCGAGCCCAAGCCGCCCGAAGCTCCGGCGCTGGTGCTGTCCGGCAAGCCGGATCTGAAGGTATACGACGGTCTGCTGACCCTCAGCCTGGCCGGATTGGAGGTGTGCGGATGACCAACACCGGCATCGATACCGACACCCGGGTCATGCAGGAGCGCATCGGCCAGCTCTGCCGCGAATTCAAGTTGCCCACCATGGGTGCCCAGTCGGTGGCCCGTTTCACCGGGGCTGGCCACGGCGACGCCCTGTCCACCTTCCTCGAAGTGCTGGAGCAGGAGGCCGAGGACCGCCGCCACCGGCGCATCAACCGGCTGCGTCAGGCGTCCCGGCTACCCTCGGGCAAAACCTGGGAGACCTTCGAGCACCACCGGATGCCCCTGGCACTGCGTCAGCAGCTGGACCATCTGGCCCAGGGCAGTTTCGTGGAACACGGCGTCAACGTGCTGGCCTTCGGTCTCCCCGGCACCGGCAAGACCCACGCGCTCTGTGCCCTGGGCCACCGCCTGGTGGAAACGGGCCACTCCGTCCTCTTCGCACCGGCCTACCGCCTGGTGCAGGACCTGCTGGCCGCCAAGCGCGACTTCGACCTGCCCAGACAACTGCGCAAGCTGGACAACTTCGACTTCCTGCTCCTGGACGACCTGGGCTACCTGCCCCAGGGCAACGAAGAGTCCGAGGTCCTCTTCACCCTGATCGCCGAACGCTACGAGCGGCGGTCGCTGGGCATCACGTCCAACCTGGTCTTCTCCGGGTGGGAACGCATCTTCGCCAACCCCATGGCCACCGCCGCGGCCATCGACCGGGTCGTGCACCACTCCGTCATCCTGGAGTTTGACGTCCCCAGCTACCGGACTGATGCAGCACAGCAACGCGGTGAGACTGCTGCGGCTGAGGAGGTGAACCGGCAAAACTAGTTGACGACAATTCGGCAGGAATAGTTGACGCGGGACATGCGTACTTGAAACATCGGCAGTGACGGGTCAGGGCTGAATGGCGCTTTTGATCGCCGACTTGCCCATTCGAGGCCTACTCCTTTCAGACTCCGTTTTGCTGCCAGTTGAGTTCGGATCACGGCCTGTAGGCCCTGTTTAAGGGAGCCAGTACGAGCCGATCGCGTGCGACCTTTCCGGGTGGCAGGGGTCAACGTCCGATACTAGCCGACTGAAGTCTCAAATGTGTGAAAACTGTAGCTATTTACGTGTCATGGTTGGTGAAATTTCACTTCCAGGGGATATAATCAGATCGGTGGAACCAATTGACATATTTAAAAGACCTATTTGGAAACTATGTCAAAACCCTCAGCAGGGACCAAACCCGTAATTCCTGCTAAAAGACTGCCGAAGGGCCGGACTCCCGTGTTCGGGCCCTCGGATGCCGATCTCAACTGGCGCGCCATCGTTTTGAGATAGTTTCTTAACGGTTCCTGGAGGAGCCGGGGGCAGGCTGCCTGGGAGGATTCGGGGTGCCGAACATTGACGAGCGAGACCAGGAAATAGCGGCGCTGCAGGACCGTCTTTCGCGACTGAGCGAGGCCAGTCTGCGGATCAACGACAGTCTCGACTTTGACCGGGTCTTGCAGGGGGTCCTGGAGAGCGCCCGCTCGCTGACAGGCGCCCTCTACGGCGTGATGGTTCTTTTGAACGACTCCCTGCAGATTCAGGACTTCCTGGCGTCGGGACTCTCTCTGGAGCAGGCGGGGCAACTGTGGAGCGTCTCCGACGGACTGCGGTTCTTCGAGCACATCGGCGGCCTCTCGAAGCCGGTCCGGCACAGAGACTTCCCAGCTTACGCCCGTGAGCTGAATCTGCCGGAGCTTAAATTCCCGGCAGATGTGAATTCCCCCTTGCCGGTGTTGTTCGCACCGATTACCTACCGAGGCAGGCCCACGGGCATCATCTACCTCGGCGACACTGAGCAAGGCCAGGAGTTCACGCCTCAGGATGAGGAGACCCTGGTAATGTTTGCGGCCCAGGCGGCGCTGGTCCTTGCCAATGCCCGGTACCACCGCGACGAACAGCGGGCGCGGGCCGACCTGGAGGCGCTGGTAAACACCGCGCCCGTGGGAGTGGTGGTGTTCGATGCCAGGACCGGATCGCCAACATACGTCAATCGTGAGATGTTGCGGCTCGGTGGCGAGGTCGTATCGCCGGGGCTCACAGCTGAGGAGATCCTGGCGGTCATCACCTTCCGGCGGGCCGACGGGACAGAGATTTCACTCCAGGAACTACCCTTGGCCACGGCACTCAGCGCAGGCGAGACGGTGCGTGCCGAGGAGATCGTCATCAGCGTGCCCGGCGGCCGGAGCGTTGCTGCAATTGTCAATGCCACGCCCATTCGTTCAGATGCCGGGGAGATCGAGTCCTTTGTCATCACCGTGCAGGACCTTACCCCATTGGAGGAGATGGAGAGGCTGCGGGCCGAGTTCCTGGGGATGGTGAGTCACGAGCTACGGACGCCTCTGACCTCCATACGGGGTTCGGCCAACACGCTGCTCGATGAGGAGTCGTCGCTGGACCCGGCTGAAATGCGACAGTTCCACCGGATCATTTTCGAGCAGTCCGAGCGTATGCGGGGACTGATCAGCGATCTCCTCGACGTCGCCCGTATCGAGACGGGCAGCCTGTCAGTCTCTCCGGGGCCCACGGAGCTTCCGGGGCTGGTGGACGAAGCCAAGAACACTTTCCTGGCCTCCGGAGGCAGGAACAACATTCGCATAGACCTGCCGCCGGACCTGCCGCTTGTGATGTCCGACCGCCGTCGCATAGTTCAGGTCCTCAACAACCTGCTGTCCAATGCCGCCAGACATTCCGAGGACCCGACGGCAATTCACCTTACTGTGGCGCTACAAGGCATCCATGTCGCGATATCTGTCGCGGACAATGGTAGAGGCATTCCTGCAGAGCGTCTGCCTCAACTGTTCCGGAAGTTCTCGCGCTCAGACTCCGGGGAAGAAGGTAGCGATACAGGGCTTGGATTGGCGATCTCCAAGGGGATCGTGGAGGCTCACGGAGGACGTATCTGGGCCGAGAGTGACGGGCCGGGAAAGGGAGCAAGATTTACTTTCACCCTTCCCATAGCGGAGACCAAACCCGCCGTTATGCCGGGAAGAGCAAGAAGACCCGTTGAACGTGTCCGGCTTGATGGAACCAAGAACGAGCAACCTCGGATCCTTGTAGTTGACGACGACCCACAGACCCTCAGATATGTCCGCGACGTACTCTCAAGAGCGGGCTACGTTCCCAGCGTGACCGCCGACCCTCAAGATGTCTCACGGCTGATGGAGGAAAATAATTTTCACCTGGTCCTGCTGGACCTGATGCTGCCTGGAACCGACGGCATCGAATTGATGAATGCCATCCGGAGCCAGGCCGCTGTTCCGGTCATTTTCCTGTCCGCCTACGGTCAGGACCAAGTCATCGCCAGGGCATTCCAGATGGGTGCGGCCGATTACGTGGTCAAGCCCTTTTCGCCGACCGAGCTTGCGGCGCGAATCCAGGCGGTGTTGCGACGGCGGGATGTTCCTCACGGGTACGACGTGCCCAGGTCTCCCTATCTCCTGGGCGACCTGAGAATCGACTATGCCCTGCGCAGCGTGACTGTTGCCGGTGAACCGGTCGAGTTGACGGACACCGAATACAGGATGCTGGTTGAGCTTTCGGTCAACGCCGGGCGAATAATGACCCACGAGCTGTTGGTGGAACGGGTGTGGAGTGCCGACAAACCAGGCAGTTCCGGACCGGTACGGGCCATCGTGAAACGACTGCGTCAAAAGCTGAGCGACGATGCCGAGAACCCCAGGTACATATTCACCAAGAGGCGAGTGGGTTACTGGATGGCCAAGGACGAAGATTCGTAAATTTGGCTCTCGACTGGAATGGCTGGGATGGAGTCGGTGGAGTCTGCGCCTGGCGTCTTGTTCAGTGAAACGCCAGCCGATGGCAATTCTGGTCCCGTTCCGATAGCTCTGTTGGCTTGTGGGGCGTGGCGTGGCCCGGGGCTCTACTCATTCGGGGCTTCGTGGGTTATGGATGCGATTCAGGCAGTCGTCGGCGTTGGAAAGGCTCGACTTCCGGTGGTTCTATCCCTGTATTTCCGTGGCCGATAAAAGCGATGCTTGAGCGCGGCCTGTTCTGCCATTACGAGTTTCACCAGTGGGCAATTCGCCTGTTTCGTACCAATCAATCCCCGATTCAGCGGCTAAACTTCCGTTGGCCGTCCCTCCCGCGCTTGGATTAGCGGAGTCGCAGCCTCTATTTTCCCGATTGTGCCAGTTCCACAGTGGGCGGTAAATCCTCTTCAGTCAACTGGGTCCCCGTCACAAGATTCTTGGGAATGGACTTGGCCGCTCCCTGTTACGCTTTCACGGGTTTGTGCTGGGCCTCCAATTCAGTGAAAGATAAGTTACTGTGCGCCAGGCAGCGAGTCTCAACCAGCGTCATTCACTCGCTTGGCGGTCGGTCAAACACAACCCGGGTCATAACGTGCCTTGTTCAGAGTATCCATATATTCTCGACATCCAAGACAGCTACTTTCCGCTGAGCATAGACACCAGACTATGCGGATCCCATGGGAAGGTGAACGATTACCGGGTTGCCAAGCTGACGAGTCTACGGGTCGACGGGTCGACGCGGATGAAATTGGACCACTCGCCAATTCCGGCGGCATTAATGGATTTGACCCGTTAAACGTGACGTATCCCCGCCTCAACGTCCCGGTCGGTGGTCAAGTTTCCCCTGGCGCCCTATGGCCGCCTCTGTTACCTGCTCTTTGCAGCGAGGCGCACTCGTTCCACCGTGGCCGCGCCCAGCTTCAGGGCCTGGTTATCTCCTGGCCCATCATCGGACCCTCGGCCTGGTTCTCGTCGCTGAAAAGCCGAACCCGGACGTGAGTCTGCTTGTAGGCCGCATCTCGGCCCTCGGAAACCAGCGCTTTCAGTTCCTCCTGCTCCTCTCCCGTCAGACTCACCCGTTGCTTCCTTACCGTCACATCCTGCCAGCTTCCCGTTCCTCATCCTAAGGCATGCCGCCCGTCGCATCTTGTCAGCCGTCACATCAATAGCGATAGATTGCCAGATCCCCAATTTACACTTTGGCGGAGTACCGCCACCAATTTTTGGTTGGCATCTATCCCCCGAGTTCGCGCTAACTTCAATGTAATTCTCACAATATTATACAGTTATGGACACATTAGATTCGCTATTTACAACGCTATTGATACATTAAGGTGCTAGACTTTGTCGACAGTGAGAGTTTCGAGTCACGTGCGAGTACCAGAACTCCGCTGTTGACAGGGCTTTTTGATTAACCGGTTACCGGAAAATCCTCCGAATGTCAGTTCTCGAGGTCCCTGTGTCGAGGAAGTAGCCTCCAGCCCGTGACCCGGAGACCGGTTGGAGCATTATTAGCCGGATTTCCGGCGAGGATATCCTTCTTGGATAAGACGGGCTGAAACGGCCAGTCGCAAGGCATCTTTACGTCTCTGTGGAAACCTGGCTTGGGACCACGATTATCCCCATCGCGCCGTTTTCGTGACGTCGTTATTCGCGGATATTGCGAGGATTGAAGCGTTATACAGACGTTGTTTTGCCAGCCTGGGATTGAAGCAGTCTGATACGCGTGACTCAAGACCCGGGCAATGGATTTCAAGCCAGACTTTCAGGAGCAATCAATGATAAAGCGAAAGACCATTTTGGGGTGGCAATTTGCGGTGTTGGTGCTGATCGCACTGGTCGCTTTGGTCTGGGTTGTCGGGCCGCGAAACCCCCAGCCGGTGTTGGCTGACCAGGCCAAGTTCTACCTGGACTGCCCCACAACGACCGTGCGGGAGGGCAAAAACGTTGACGTGTTCCTGGTACGGGTGACCAACCACCAGCATAGCGTTAACTTCGGCGCCTACTGGCATACCGATGCTGGCACGGCCGGCACCGACGACTACATGCATCAGAATACCGGCGCGGTCTGGGGCTCCCAAGCGGAGAGCCTGGCCAACCGGAACAGGCACACCTTCGAGACCAAGCAGGACGCCCTTCTTGAAGGAAACGAGACCTTCACTGCCCGCTTCACTCCCACCGACAACGTGGTGGACATCAACAACCCCGCCCGGGACAACAAATGCGAAATTACCATCGAAGATGACGACCCCAATATTACGTCGCTCAGCATGATTTCGGAGCCCGCCAGGGACAACGGCACCTATGGCGTGAGCGAGGTCATCGAGATCCAGGCAACCTTCAGCACCAAAGTGGACGTGGACGGCAGCCCGAGCATGGGCATATGGGTCGGCAGCAACTGGCGCTCCGCCAACTACCTGCGCGGGTCCGGCTCGGACAAGTTGGTGTTTGGCTACACCGTCCAGTCGGGCGATAGTGACTCCGACGGCATCAGGGTGCCCGCAGGATTTCAGGACGAAGAAGGACGGTGGCGCAACTTCCAGAATCACGACACCATCACAGCCACCGGGTCCAGTACCACGGCCTACCCGGTATACGCCGGCATTGACAATCAGGCGGACCACAAGGTGGACGGCTCCCTGACGCCCATCGGCGTCAAGACCGAAATCACGTCCAGCCCGGCCAGTGGCGACACCTACCGCCACGGTGAAACCATCTACTTCGCCATCACCTTCAGCGGAGCGTTGGACGTGGAGGGGCCCAAGAACATCAACCTCAGGGTTGGCTCCGACAACAGCAACAACTGGCGGGGGGCAGGTTACTCATCCGGCTCCGGCACCAACACCCTCACCTTCAGCTACACCGTCAAGTCCGAAGACCTCGACTCGGACGGCGTCAGGATGGCAGCTTCCTGGACTCAGGACGGGGTGGCCATGGGATGGAGCGGAAGCGGCACCGTCAAGGTGAAGGGCGCCGACACGGTGGTGCCTCCCAACTTCAGCGGGCTGAGCGACCAGACGGAGCACAAGGTCGACGGGCGTCCCTACCCCAAGTTACTGTCCATCGTCTCCACGCCGGCGGGCCTGGCGGACACTTACAAGAAGGGCGAGGCCATCCTGGTGGATATCGGGTTTGACCAGGAAGTCCACGCCCTTGACGACTCAAACGGCGTCGCAGCATACGCTACGCTGACAGTCGGGGACAGCACTGATACCAGAAAAGCCTACTACGCCTCTGGCAACGGCACCAACATCCTCACTTTCAAGTACAACGTAGGGGAGGGTGATTCGGATTCTGACGGGATATCCGTAACGCTCTCGGATTCCCAAGACATCAGGTCCATAGAAGACAATATAAGTTTCCAGCACGATCCTTGGGGAACCGTTCCGGTCCTGGAGAACCAGTCAGATCATAAAGTCGACGGAACATCGCCTTCTATTTCCTCCGTGGAAATTGTCGACATCCCGGGACCGGGCTCCGACGACACCTACGCTGAGGGCGACTGGATCGGAGTGAGAGTGACGTTCAGCGAGGCAGTGAACGTCATCGGCAGGCCCCAGGTAGAACTGGACATAGGCGGCACAGCCCGGCAGGCGGAATACGGACATCTAGCTCTGGGAGGCGGTTCCAGGATAGACCCTGCAGCCAGTACCACCATCAATTTCGGTTACACGGTACAAGAGGGTGACGTCGACAGCGACGGGATTTCCATAGACGCCAACAAGGTCACCCTGAACGGCGGGACCATGAGGGACGTGGTAGGCAACGACGCCGCCCTGACCCACGACGCCGTGGCCGCCGATTCCGGCCACAAGGTGGACGCCCCGGACGAGACTGCCCCGACCGTTTCGTCGCTCGCCATCACCTCAGACGCCGGCTCGGACAACACCTACGGCACCGGCGATACCATTGAGATAACAATCACCTTCAGCGAGGCCGTGGCGGTAACAGGGACGCCCCAGCTGACCCTCGACCTGGACGAGGACAGGCAGGCGGACTTCGACAGCGTCAGTGGCGTAGCGGTGGTGTTCTCCTACACCGTCGTGGTGGGTGATTCCGCCGAGGATGGCCTGAAGATTGAGGCCAACAAGCTGACGCTCAACGGCGGCACCATCAAGGACAATGCTGGCAACGATGCGGTGTTGACCCATGATGCACTGGGGCCCGAATCCGAACACATCGTCAACGGGTACGGTGGCATTTAGCCTGTCATGCCAGAGCCGGCCCAATAGACCACGGATGACTACCGAAACGCCTCCGCGTCAGAAACAACAGACGCGGAGGCTACTCTTTACCGGAGGACTTACCAATGAGAGCCAAGAGGTTCCTGGCAGGGGTCATGGCGGCCACGATTTTGCTCACGTCTGCCTTGACGGTGGCGTGCGGGAGCGAGGACGCCGGGGACGGTCTTACTCGGTCCGATGTGGAGGCTATCGTTCGAGAGCAGACAAGTTCGACCCCAGCTCCGGCCGGCCTGACGCAGGGGGAAGTGGAAGCGGTGGTGCAGGCTGCGCTGGATGGGGGACCTGGGACGCCGAGTGGCGCGCTGACCCAGGCGGAAGTCCGGGAAATAGTACAAGCCGAACTGGATGCCCTTCCTCAGCCAGAGCCGGGTCTGACCATGCAGGACGTTGAGGAGGCCATTAGCGCCGCCATGGACGGCGCGGCGCCAACCGCGGAGGCACTCTCGATAGGGGAAGTGGAGGACGCCATCAGCGCAGCTATGGCCGGCATTCCGATGGCCGAACCGGGGGTCTCTACCCAAGAAGCGGAGATGATCGCCAGATCTGTGCTTGCTGCGGCTCCCGACAGGTCGGCACCCGACAGGTACACACAGTTCTTCGTTGATGGCGCCATCAGCAGGTACGAATCGCTGGGGCGACAGTCTGCCATCGACCACTACAACAGCCTGTCGAGTATCGACGGACAGTGGTACATGATCATTCTCGACGAGTCAGGTACCGTCCTGGCGCACTACGATGAGCACCTGCGAGGGCTGAATCTGAACGGGCCGCTGGGGACTGATGTAAACGGCTATGAGTTCGGTCCAGAATTGCTCTCTGCGACTGCATCGGGCAAGTGGGTGTCCTACGTGTACCGCAATCCCGAGATTGGAAGCACTCTGTCAGGAGATCTCGGGCAGTTGCAGCTGAAGAACGCCTGGGTGGTGCGGCACGACGACTTGCTGTTCGTCTCAGGGTGGCACATCGACGCCGAGGAGCTCACAAAGTCGCTGGTGCGCGATGCGGTCGACACGTACCTGGCCAACGGGCTTGAGGAGACGATGCGCTACTACAACAGCCCGGCCAGCATCACGGCTGGTCTGGCCTCCACCGTCGCCTATTACAACAATGCCGCAGACGGTGAAGGCAACTGGGTCGCATTTATCGCAGACGAGACGGGCCGGATCGTGGGCATCCAGAATCCCTCCATGCTGGGGCAGAAACTGGTGGACGTGCTTGGAGTCGAGATGATTGATGCCTCCTCCGAGGGCGGCTGGATCACCAACGGGGGATCAATGCGCATCTGGGCCGTCTCCCAGGATGGCCTGACATTCGGCTCGGGCTGGTACAGAAGATAGGGAGTGCCGACAGCTGGAACGGTCCTCTCACGGCGGAGGCGAAGTGAAGTGCAGGGGCGGCGATAGCCAGACCTGAGCGGGCGGTGCTTCGTGATGACCCTGGGCTGTCCCCGGGCCTGATACGTGGAGCTGGTCCACCGCTCTGATACCGCCTGTTTCATCCGATGCCACATCAAGGTCTTCGAGCACCTGGGTGGTGTGCCCCTGAGTTGCCTCCAGGACAATGCTAAGGTGGCGGCACTGGGCCGTGATGAGGAGAGGGAGAGGGGGGTACGAAAAGAGTGAGGGGCGCTTTGCGGCGCCCCTCTGGGGTTGCGGGTTCCCTCTCACGGGGAAAGGGGAGTACTACAATAGAGGGGCGCTTTAAGGCGCCCCTCTGGGGTTGCGGGGTTTAGGCGCGGCGTCCGGCCATGAAGGCTCCGCCTGCGGCGACCACGCCAACGATGGCGATGATCAGCGCGACTATGGCGAGAACTCCGCCGCCGCCGTCAGCGCCAGCGGATCCGGCAGGACCGGCGGGGCCAGCGGGGCCCATTGCGCCAGCGGGGCCGGCAGGACCAGCGGGGCCGGCAGAACCGGCGGGACCGGCAGAGCCATCATCGCCGTCAGATCCGGCTGCGCCAGCGGGGCCGGCAGGACCAGCGGGGCCGGCAGGACCGGCGGGGCCGGCAGAGCCGTCAGCGCCAGCGGGACCGCGAGATCCGGCGGGACCGGCGGGACCCTGTTCACCGTCAGCGCCGTCAGCGCCGGCGGCGCCAGCGGGCCCACGCATGCCGATGGTTCCGGTGCCTCCGGTGCCGGTACCGGGGGTGTGGGGAGCCGTCATTGCGCCGGCGGTCAGGTCGAGCTTGGTGCGCTCGCCCTGCATGTACATGATGGCGTCATCCATCATCATCATGTCGCCGTCTTCGCCCATCATGGCGGGCATGGCATCGGCCTCACCAACCATGAACATGACGTCCTTGCCGACGTAGGCAATGCTGCCCATGGTGGTCAGGACGTAGCTGCCCATGGCGTCGGTGGTCATGGTCTCGCCAATCTTGACCGTTTCTTCCATCATTTCGCCGTCCTCGCCCTCCATGGAAACCATGACGGTGGCGACGACCATGGTGCCCCTCGGGGGGCGCCTCGCCGTCGACCATCACCGAGCCATAGAACTTCTGGGGCGGGACCGGCTGCTGAGCCAGGACCGTGGCCAGCGGCATGGCCGCCAGAAGGGCCAGGACGCTCAACAAGGCCAGGAATCTGGTCTTGGTCATCCGTTCCTCCTCATTTCACTCTGAGATTGCGGGGCGGGCAGAGAGCCCGCCCCATGCCAAGTGCCGGTTGGAGACGGCCGGGAGAACCGGCCGTCAACGGGTCGCCCCAGGTTTACTCCAGGGAGTAGAGGTTCCAGCCTGCCAAGTAGGACTTACCCTGGAATGTGTAGTCTGCGGTGGTCTGGACCCAGACGATGTCGTCGGTGGACACCAGATCAAGGTCGTTGACTTCGGCCGGGGCAGCCGGGTCGTAGGAGGCCCAGGAGCCGGAGGCGTTGTCATAGCGCCAGACCACGGTCAGGATGCCGGCCTCGATGAGATCTTCGAAGACCTCAGCGGTGGGGCGGGTAACGATGTCAGCGACTTCTACGGAGGTACGAACGCTGACGGCGCGGTCACCCTGGGTTGCGACCAAGGCTTCCACGGTGTGGATGCCTGGCTGCAGCTGCGGCACCAGAACGTCATCGAGGATGAAGGAGCCAGTGCCGTCGGTTACCACTCCAATTTCCTGTCCAAGGACGTTGATGTTGGAGATGAAGACCGAGACCCGGGTGAACAGAGGCATGTTGTGGCCCTCAAGGGTCATGACGCCACCAGCGGCGACCCTGCCGGGGGGTAACAATGAGCTCCTGCTCGGGGAGCCGGTGGGTGCCCTTGCCTTCGAACTGGTCGAAGTCCGTGTCTATGGGACGGGCCAGCACAACGTGGTCCTCACCGATCACGGCTGTGGTTGGAACCACGAAGGTGGACCGGAAGTTACCTGTGGAGTCAGGAGTGGCAGCCCCGATGGTCTTCTCGTTGCCGGAGAGACCGTACTTGATTTCCACGGCCAGCTCAGGACTGGCGGGGAACTTGCTGCCTACAACAGTCACGGTCTGGCCTCGGCGGCTCTCCTCGGGAGTGACCGTTACCACAGGTTCGGGGATGAGCACGTCGACCAGACCCACGCGCTCCTCGTTGTCCTTGACCTCGACGCGGTATTCACCGATCTTGAGCTGCCCGACGGGACCGTCATCCGGGTCGAGCCGGAAAGTGGCCTGGAAGTTGCCGGCGGTATCGGGCCTGAGACCGTCGGACTTGTTGCAGTCCACATCCACACCAGCGGTGGTCTCCCGCAAGACGACGTCGCCGAACTTGACAGAGAGGATACATGCGCCGGTCTCGGTGTTGAAGCCCTTGCCCTCGATAGTGAACTCCTGGTTGATCACGACCTCGGGGGCACCATCATCGTTGACGGGATCAACCGACAGGTCGAGGGGATCAACGGTGATAAAGGTGGAGTAGGAGTCGTCTCCGGTAAGGGAACCCTGACGGTCGTCGGTGGTGCCCACCAAAGTCAACTGCTGTTCACCCAAGCGGATACCAGGAGGCATGACCACGATGAATTCTGCTTCGCCGTCATTAACGCTCCGGGTAGTAAAGGGCGCGGCTTCGCCACCGGTCCGCATCTGGGTGACTTCGACGCCGCCTACATTCACGCCCATGATGTTGCCGTAGTACCAGTCGGCGACCTCGAGCTCGAGGAGACCGCCCTGCTTGATGGAATCAGGGGCGACATCAACGGAGGGTAGGATGGTGAACCGGCCGTGGCTGTCAGAGAGAACGCCAGTGCCGTCCACGCTGTATATAACGTTGGTGCCCAGGAGCCCGTCCTCATCAGCGTTGAGTTCCGTGGGGCCCCGGCCGTAGGCATTGGACTGGAACTGAGTGGAGGTGACACGACGTTCGACTTCTACTCTGCCGTCTTCCTGCAGGCCGTAGCCTATACGGAAGTCGTCGTCTTCAGAACAGTTGTCCTCAACGTCGATACAATCGTCGACCATCAGGTAGATGGTGGCGGAACCGGCTCTGAGGCCGACGACGCTGAAGGTGTGAGTTTCGCCACGGGAAGCGGCACCGCTGGCGACCTTGCTGGTTACGTTCAAATTGGTATTGGTGATGGGGTCGTCAGTAGCTCCGATGCCCCGGTCGCCCCGCTGTACGGTCTGGTTCTTGAGACCGGCGCCGAGCTTGAAGGTGATGGTGTAAACATTGCCCTGTTTCACGCCCACCGGCACAGGGTTGCCATTGGGGTAGGCGATGGGAATGGACAAGGTAACCGCATCGGAACCTGCCGACACCGAAGCCGGTACGCCGTAGAAGCCCTCGATAGTCGTATCGGCGAGGTCGGGGTCGCCGCCGTCGAAGAGGATCTGATCGGCGTCAATGGAATCAGGGATGGTGAAGCCGGGCAGGTTAACTATGATGTCTTCACCGGCGGGAATGCGATTGGTGGCCAGTGTGCTGATCTTGACCCGGACCGCAGCACCGGCAGTGGTGGTGCTGACCTGGACGCCAGTCAAGCGGATGCTGGCTGAGTCCGCGGGGTGTCCGCCCTGCTTGACGGTTACGGCGTTCTCGATTGTACCGACAGTGCCGGGGTTCTCAAGGCCAGTTATGGTCACCCTAACAGGAGTGGTCCCAGCGGGGCTGACGTTTACGGCCCCAGTCGCTGTGGACTTTCCAATGGTCATATCTGACACAGCGGTTATTTTCCCGACGGTCCCGTCTTCCTGTTCCTGGGTGGCCGAAAGAACGGGATTTCCGCCGAAAGCGCTGTTCAGGGAAACTACGATGTCGTCATCGACAACAGGGTCGAATTCGAAGGTCATTGTCGCCGGTGATGCGGAGGCATCGAACGGGTCGAGCATGAGGTCCTGGA
>CAXXKY010000005.1:0-369938 GCA_963667325.2 Dehalococcoidia bacterium | reverse complement strand
ACTTGGCACACGAACTGGCGAACTCATACTCGTGAGTGGCCAGAGGTCTGCTTCGGCCGAGGCTTCCGTAGACCACCGGGTGGCGCACCTCTGCGGCAGGAACGTCCAGGGCGCGCAGCTCGAGCTCGAACTCCTCTGGGTCGTCAACCATCGCCGTCAGGTCGCTGAGCGGAATCAGTTGGCAGTTATCCAGCAGACTGCCAACAAAGCTGGCGTAGCTGTCCCGCCGCTGCTCGCCGTCCGTAAGCACGTCTGCACCTGCGCGAAGCTGCGCGTCGATGCAGAGCCGGACGGCGTCGTCCGCCGTGGCCTGAAACTCAGCCTCTCCAAGTCTCCCTTCCAGGTGATCATGGATTGCCTGCAGCATCCAACGTGGACGAGGCCAGCTTCCAATACCCATCACCGAGAGGGGAGCAATCGCCGGCGCGGGAGCAGGAAGAGGCAGAGACGCCGGGATATTCACCTCTACCTTGAGCTGCTCTCCAATGCTGCCGACTGCAGCTTGCGACTTGGCCGCTGCACGCTGAACCAATGGGCCTTTGCTGATCAGGAAGCTACGCTGGCGTCCTTCCTTGGTCCAGGAGACCATTTCGTTCTTGGTCAAGCGACACCAAGCAGGAAGTTCGACCTCGACCGTCGAATCCGTTGAAAGAATCTCCAGCAAATCGCCGGGATCCATGGGATCAATGTGACGACGAATCAAGAGCAGCAGGCCTCCCCCGCAATCCAGATCACCACCGTCGAAACTGAAGTCCGGTTGATAAGGGTGCTGTTCCAATGGTTCCATCAGAAATCCCCGGGCATTGACCTAGAATCGTAATGCTAATAGGTGATACAAGGAGTTCCCTGGGACAGGAATTCCACCAGCACCGCCCCGCCGACAAGTCGTGCGCCGTCTACAAGATTGTTTTCGTCCAGCCCGCGTTTCCTGAAGCACGGAGCGCATACCATGATGTCGCCTCCGACTTCGGCGAAACTGTCCATCAATTCTTTCAACGGCAGGAAGCCTTCCTCACGCACATCGTCGGCGTACCCTTTCTGCGACAGACGGACGCCCTCGGTGGTCAGGAAGACAACGGTTTCTCTTTCGGAGCCAAGGGCGGCGTTGGCCACAACGAAGGCGACAGTGGCCTTATCGGTGTCATCCTTGGCGCAGGTCAGGCTAACGCAGAATTTTTCTGCCATCAAAGCAACTCCTCAGAAATTTTGGACGCAGATCAGCCGTTCTTGGCTTCGATCCAGTAGCGGGGATGTTCGGCTCGAAGAAGGCGCCGTCCCGTGATCCGACACCATGCGGGCAGGTCTTCTGGAGCCCCTAGGTCGTGGGAGGTCAGCTTGAGCACATCACCGGGGTCGAGTTTCCCCATCCGCATCCTAAGAAGGATGATGACCTCGCCGCAGCCCATGTAACCTGCGTCCCACTCGTCTGCTGGGACTGGGAGGTCAGCTTCTGAAAGACCGAACTGGTCAGAAGAGGAGGGAGACTCAGGCACCGACGCACCTTCCTTCACGGAAGATCCACGTCGGAGAGACTGCAATGGCATTAATCGCCAATGACGTCGTCGCTGACTGTAACTTGTCGCGTCTAAATATCGACTTCAATAGGGAACCAAACAAAATCAGAACCTGCGCTGGTTGGGAGCCAATGCAGAGGTTCTGACCAGCTATGTTGAGCATTTCCGGAGACGATGATAAACCCCAAGGTTGCCGTGAATCAAGATGTAAGGCTTGATGCAATATTACAAACCCTTGCGAGATGGATTGCTTCACCGAAGTTTGTGGATGGCTGGAATTGTTCTGCCAATTGTCACACCTATCGAAGGGGCGCTGCAAGCGAAGTATCCCGCGTCTACTGCACCGCTAGAGCATAGAACACGCGTTTTCACGTCTATTCTGCAGCGTGAATGCAATCTGCATCCGGAACGGTGGCTTTCATCGCTAGAGATTGGCTGCGAGACAACGGACCGGAACGACCGCTTAACAACCCAATGCAACCGGTTGCTAAGCCATAAGCGAATAGATCTCCTGATCTGGAGGGCCGTCGTAAGCGAGCTCTCCGTCCCTTAACACCAGCATTCTCTGACCGTGTCGCATCGCCATCTGCAAGTCGTGCGTGATGAGGATGACGCCCCTGCCATCATCAGCAAGATTGGAAAGCATCTTGAAGAAGATCTCTCTTCTCGAGTAATCCATCTTGTGTAAGGACTCGTCCAGCAGCAGAAACTCCCGCTGCTGGGCCAGACAGAAGGCGAGCCATACCCGCTGCTTTTCGCCCCCTGAAAGCTGGTCGAAAGATCGGTCAGAGAGTGAATCAGTGAGGCATTGTGAAATGTAATCCCGGACGGCCTTCTTGTCGGCTTCGCTGATCCTCCACCCAAGGCTGCGTTTAGGCCTGAACCTTCCCAGTGAGACCAACTCCCTTACGGTAACGAAGGGAGGGTCCTGGAGGTCTTGCGGAAGATAGGCGATGTGCGATTTAGGCTCTTCTGGTTCCAAAGGGGCGCTTGACAGGTCCAGAAAGACCCGCCCACTCGTTGGAGCCAGTTCGCCCGCGACAACCTGCGCCAGGGTGGTCTTGCCTGCGCCGTTGGGGCCCAGCAGGCATACGAATTCTCCTGCGGCGATAGAGACCGAAATGTCTCTTACGACGGCCTTCTCTCCATAGGAGAAGGAAACGGCGTTCAATCTTATGCTGACTGTCATGCCATCAACCCTGCACAGGGGTCATTGTAGCCTCCGCGCGACCCAGATCATCATGGGCGCGCCCAAGGCCGTGGTCACGAGACCGACGGGGATTTCTGCTGGCATCAAGGCCAGCCTCGACAGCTGATCAGCGTACAGCACCACCAGGGCCCCCGTGGCCACAGAGACAACCAATACAGTTCGGGCATCATTACCGACGAGCAACCTCACCACGTGGGGCGTGAGCAGTCCGACGAAGCCGACAACTCCGGCGAGGCTCACTGCCGCCCCGGCCAGTACCCCCGCAGAAACCAGGGCCAACAAGCGTGTACTCCTGGGGTTTGCCCCCAGGTGTGCGGCAAGCCGGTCTCCCAACACCAACAGGTTGAGCCGACCCGCTGCCATGACAGCCAAGGCGACTCCAAGGAACAGGAACGGAATGGCCGGCATCACATCGTCCCAGCTTCGATTTGCCAAGCTTCCGCTGAAAAGGGCCAACGCCTGCAGGCTGAAGACCCTGGCGTGCGTCAATACGGCTGCAGCAACTGCCAGAGCCAAGGCGCCTATGGATACACCTACGAGGGCGAGCCTGGCCGGCGTCAGGCTCTCTCTGGACGCCAGCAAAAATATTAGCAGCGCACCGCAGACGGCAGCCACAACCGATAGAGAGGTCACTACCCATGCACCTGCTCCCAGCACTCCAGCCATAGCGAGGGCCTGTACTATGGCTGCACCGCCGCCCAGACCGAACAGTTGCGGATCCCCAAGAGGGTTGCGAGTAGCGTTTTGGATTAGTGCTCCGGCAGTGCCGAGACACGCTCCCGCCACCAGGGCCGCCACAACTCTCGGTATCCGGAACGAATGCACGATCGCTTCGGCAGCGGGGTCTCCGCTGTCGGTAAAGAGTGCCTTTACCAGTGTTGATGAATCGAGGTTAGCGGCCCCAAGAGCTATCCCCGCGAAGCAGCCCGCCAACAGTCCGACGGCGATAACCGCCAGGACAAGGAAGGGAGACGAACCTATTTGGAGCCTCTCAGAAGCTCGGCCATGGTCTCCACAGCCTCAGCGATACGCGGTCCCTGATTGCGCAGGAAGATTGCGACGTCCAATTCGTGTATCTGGCCGCTGGATATGGCCCCCAAATTGGAAAACCCGGGTATGCGGGGCAATGATGCCGAGAGCCGGGGCGCGGGTTCCGGCGCCGGCGAAATTGTAAACAGGTAAGTCGGATTCATGGCAAACAATTGCTCGCCGGAGACAAGGGCGAAGCCCGGGAAGGTGCCGCTGTCTGGCAATTCAGCAGCCGGATTGGAAAGACTGAAAATGGAAGCAATGGCGCCCGGATACGACTGCGGCTTGGCGGCATACAGATTTCTGTCTGCGTCCGAGATCAGGATCAGTGCGCTCTCTTCGCCGCTTACACCCTCGATCGCTGAAGCGATTCGCGCTGAGATTTCCTGTACCGCCTGTGCGGCCTGCTCCTCCATCTCGATGATCTGGCCTATGAGGCTGATCCCGGTGGCGATGTCGTCCGGCGAAGTAGCACGAACAGCCACAACGGGCACTCCCAATTGCATCAAGGGTTCAAGGAAACGGGCCTGGGATAGGGCTTCGATCAAAATCAGGTCTGCCCGCTGTGCCGCGATCGCTTCAAAACTGGGCGAGTATGCGCCACCCAATTCCGGAAGATCGAGAACCTCGGGTGGGAAAGTAGAACTCGAGTCGCGTGCAATCGCCGTCCCGCCAGCAACATAGAGCATCTCCGTGGCTGTGGGGCTGATGCTGACGATCCGCGTCGGCTCGGCTGGAATGGTCACAGGCCTCCCCGTCATATCCCTGATATCCAGGGGAAAAGTACCCGGAGCAGGTTCGGGTGTGGAAGTTGGTTCCGGGGTCGACGTGGAGGTCGGTTCGGGGGCCTGTGTAGGCACTGGTGTATCCGTCGGACCCTGGGTGGGGCTGGGCGTATTCCCCGGAGGCGCTGGGGTATCTGTGGCCCCCACAGTTGGGGCCTCTGTGGGCTGCACTGCCATGGTGGAAGGAACAGCAGTGGGCGGGAGATTGGGACTCGCGTCTGATTCCGAATCTCCGCACGCGACTATCGCCAATATCAAAGCGCACAGCAGTGAGATTGAAGCAGTCCTTACCGCATTGCGTACAGTGAATTTTGAGAACGTCAAACAACTCACCCATTTTTAGTCGAAGCAAATTTTATGGACAGCATATATAGGGTTCCGCTGAGGTGTCAATAAAAGAAACAGTACGCGGAGATTGGAATGATTGGCGCAGGTTATCTCCGATGTCACAGATATTTTGGAACGGTTGGCAAGGGTGGTGCGGGAACCTGCGGTCAATTTCCAAGCATATGTCTGAGCTACCGGCAGGCAAAATACGTTCCACAAGCAGTCCGGCAGGAGGAAATATCTCACCATGTTTCATCACATTGGAACCATAACCATGGCTGAAAATGAACTTCAGAATTATAAGTGTCCTACCAATAATTCAGAAATGTATATCAATCATTTATATAGTACTAAATTCTATAAATCTATTACTTTATACATAAGTATTTCCTATGTATATACGTTATTTTTATATCAACCATAAAGCTCATACAAACAAGAGTGGAAATATCGATCCTTAAGGAATCGCCGTGTATGAGGAGTCGCTTCGGGAATTTAATGATCGCATCTTCCATGGGAAGGACTGCTGGCCTTGACACTGGCCTGCGCCGGGCAAGCCTAAACCGTAGTGGTTGAAATCCGAAGAGAAGTGGAGGTCACTCGTGCTGTAGGAGGGCAGGCAGCCGCCGAAGTGCCAGATGTCCGTGAGCCGAAGAGTGACGTTGTTTCCCACTACGCCAATGGCGTTCATGCTCTCTATGCCGAGAACCTGAACTGCGCGACCGCGATGGACAGCGCGATAGACATTTTCATGGCGGATCCCAGTTTGGCGACCTTGGAAGCCGCCCAATCTCGAACCACGCCGCGGCCGACGACGCCGGCGACGCCGACCGGCGTGGTGCCCACCCAGCCACTGCGTCAGATCCTCTGTTGGTCCACCTGCAGGGACTGGTGGAGCCTGGGCACCCGGCATATTCGGAATATGATGCCGCCCAGAATTCGCCTGGGGTGAACCCACCTGCGCCATCCGACTTTCTGATCGTGAACCGAGCCGACAGAGGCTACGTGACACGTTTAACCCCAACCACAATTCGCTGGCTTTACATCAAGCTGAAAAGTGGCTGCGGAGATTATCGATGAACATCGGCGATCTATCGTAGTAGAGCTACACCTGATGGTCATCCCATTTGCGCCCAAGCATTCTCAGGCGCTGGCGAAAATCTCGTTGGCGATGTCCATCGCACCGCGAGCAAAAGGTATCCCTGCGTAGAGGGTCATGTGCCCGAACACCTCGATGACCTGGTCCTGCGTAAACCCGATGTTCAGGGCGCCTCGAATGTGGCTCCGCAGAGGGCCCTCGCGGCCCAATGCCGCCAGGCAAGCCATGGTGCAGATGCAGCGGCTGGGAAGATCAAGACCCGGCCTAGTCCAGGTAGCACCCCAGTAGTACTCTCCGGTAATTCGGCCCAACTCACTTTCGGCTTGTGTCGGCGGATTCGGACGCGCCTGGGAGGTGATTCCCATATAGTTCCGGCGATATTCGTCGCCCCGCTGAAAAAGGCTGTCGGGATCTTCGCTGGCATCGTGGATACGGGCCGGGGTGAAGTCTATACCACGCTCCTCGAATACTGCCTTGCACAGTGTCAGAGCCTGTATGCCCGCCGGTGCTCCACTGTACCAGGTGTCGTGGATGATCAATTCCACTATTTGTTCCGGTGTTAATCCAACGTTCAGGGCGTTGCCAAGGTGCCGCTTCAGCTGTACCTCGCGGTTCATGACTATAAGGCATGACAACGTGACCATTTCCCGTTGTACGGGCGTCAGTGCCGGGCGCTTCCAGATGGTGCCGAAAAGCGCCTCACCCAAGATCCTTTCCAGGTCGGGCGCGATATCCCATGCACCTGGAGTTGGCCCTGGGGTTATTTCGCCGCCCCCGAACATTCTCCGCGTTTCCTGTCCCCGTTCATAACGATTGTCCAGTTCGCTCATAGTGTGCCCCCATCACGAGTAAGACCGGATTCAAGCCGTCGACAGTGTAAGGTCGCATTCCGGCGGGCGCAACGCCCAAGGGGCTATACAGCAGGGCAATTGGAGAGTCACCATGCTGCATGACTGGCTGTGGGTCCGCGGGTAGGAATTTCCCTGTCTCGGCCTTCGCTGTTGCCAAGAAGCCAGCTCAGTTCCTTCGGCAGGCTCAGGATAGGCTCAACCTTCTCTCAACGCGGAGGGAGCTTTGGGGATGGTATTGAGCGGCGGGTCAGGCTTCGCTGGCGAGTTGCCTATCGGGGAAGGGGACTGGCTCCCCTATGTACCGGGGGATGAGGCCTTTTGCTGCGGCCTTCGGCAGGATGCTGCGCAGGACGTCGTTGACCTGGGGCAGCACGCGCCTTTGGAGGCATGTATCGAGGTAGTCGGCGAGGGGCGTGAAGTTCCATAGCCGGAAGCGGTGTTCCCGCAAACGCCGGAAAAAGTCGAAGGCCCATGTTATGACGGACTTGGGGACGGACTTGGGCGGCGTGGTAATGGGACCGGTAACGGCCTCGGTCATCTCGTCGCAGAGTTCGAGGGCGTGGGGACGGAGGCGGTAGATCTGGACTTTCGTAGCGTATTTGAGCAATAGTGCGTCGACCTGACGGCGGAGGGTGGAGAAATTCATGTTGCAGGCTCCTGGGCTGGAATTTTTTGATATTCGGGTAAAAGGCGGTAGTTTCCGGTAATTTGGCTGAGATGGTGGCCTCGGCCGGTGCTCGTGACGGTGGTGTCAGGGGAGCATGTTGCCTCCGGGCGAGGGTTTTTGGGGGAGGCGAGGCGCGAGGATTGTCCGGACCCCATAGAACCATGCTAGAGAGGCGTCATCGGGGGTGGCAAGGGGCGGGTGTCAGGGAATTTGGAATGGGGAGTGCGGAGTGATGAATGCGGAATGAAAAGTGCGGCGGCGCGGGGACGTTGTCTGAACTGTGATTTGTTTGATTTTGGGATAGACAGGATTTCGGGGGGTGCGGCGCAGAGGCTACAGCGAGCACAGGGGGAGAGGGGATTGTCTGAACTGTGATTTGTTTGATTTTGGGATTTCTCTGATGGGGCTCCAGTCTCGCACATCCTTTAGTCATGCGAATCCTGATTGGGACAAAATCAGGAACACCCCGAATTTGCGATCGTTCCGGGTTGTTTCGAACCATGGTGCTGCGCAACAAAAGAGAGGCACCACCAAGCGGTGATGCCTCTCTCCAGACTCAGGGTCTCGCTTTCCACCCCTTGCCTATTTCATCCACCTTGCGAACTCGGGAGGCCCAAGTTGCAGGAATGCCCATACCGGCAGATGCTAGCGCTCGACCATGTCATAGCTGCGCAGCAGCTTGCCGGGGGTGGCTCCGGTGCATACGGTGCCCTCGGTGAATGTGACCTCACCGTTGACAATGGTGAACCGGATACCCTTGGCCTTCTGGATGATGCGCCGCTCCCCGCCGGGGAAGTCGGTGTCGTAGACAGGGCTATCGAACTGGAGGCCGAGGTTATCCAGATCGTAGACCATGATATCGGCCGCGAATCCCTCCTTGAGGATGCCACGGTCGGTGAACCCGGCGATGGTGGCAGGCAGGCTGCTCATCTTGTAGTGGGCCTTCTCCAGGCTCATCATGCCCTGGTCCCGGACCCGGTCGGCAATCATGTTGACCGGCCACGTGCCCAAGGTCTGGTACCTGGTGTGGGCCCCGCCGTCCGACACGCACGGGTGTGTGTATGGGTGATTGAGGATCTCAGACACAGCCTGACGGTCGGTGCCCTGTGCCGAGTCAAAGGTGAACTCGGTACGGAGCCCCTCGTCTATGGCCAGGTCGAGCATGGCGTCCATGGGGTGTTTGCCCATCATCTCGGCCAGCTCGGCGATGTTCTTGCCCTCGTATTTCAGGTTGCGGTCCTCGCGTACCTCGACCACCCGCATCTTGGACCACTCGGAAGCCGCGTCAGCAGCGCCGCCCGCTCCCGCGTAAGCTCCCACGTCCTGCCGCATCTTGTCCCGATTCTCGGGAATGTTCAGCTTGGCGATCCGCTCTTCTGGGGTGCCGACGAAGGGGTCGATCCAGTTTGGCATAGCGTCAAAGCCGTTGTATTCGGCCAGCTCGAAGACCGGGGACGGGGAGTAGGAAGTGGTCTGGGCAAACATGGGCGCCCCTTCCTGCCTTGCCCTTTCCAGGAAGGCCAATTGCTCCTTGTAGCGACCCGGGGCGTTCTCGTTGTACGACACCGCGCCCCACTGGATGGGGCGGCCGGAGGCCAGGGTCATCTCGATGAGGAAGTCCTCGCGACCCTTGCCGGGAGCGTCGCCTTCCACAGCGTCCATCAGGATTGCCGACTGACCGGTGACCGCAGCCACGACAGCGCCGGGGTCTCCGCCGCCGATGAGGTCCGGCTCACCGGGGGGCAGCGGACGCTCGGCGGGGCCGCGTGTCCAGCCGATGTGACCGATGCCGAACTCGTTGAGCACCTTGGCCAAAGCCAGGAACTCGTCATTGTGGGCCACCTGGCTGGGTATGAAACGCCCGTCGTCGGGTCGGTTGGCCAGGGTCTTCATGGCCGACCAGCCGAAGGCACCGGCGCGCATGGCCTCGCGCTGTAGCTCCTCCATCTGCTGAATCTGTTCGTCAGAGGCCCGAACGACTGTGCGAGACTCCTCCAGCCCCATAACGTACATCCGCAGGGTGTTGAAGGGCACCAGCGCACCCACGTTCACGCCCAAGGGATGGCTGTCAAGGCTGTCCATCCACTGGGGGAAGGTCTCCCAGTCCCAGCGCAGGCCCAGCTCCATGGTACGCAGGGGGATGGCTTCGATCCTGGTCATCAGCCGCATCGCGGCATCGCGGTCTCCCGGCTTGCACGGAGCGAAACCGAAGCCGCACTGACCGATGGTCACCGAGGTCACCCCGTGCCAGCCTGACATGGTGGCATAGGGCTCCCAGTTGAGCTGAAGGTCATAGTGGGTGTGCAGGTCAATGGCCCCCGGGGCCACGATACAGCCCGTGGCATCCAGTTCTTCCGTAGCGGAGCCCTTGATATTGCCACTGATCATGGCGATTTTGCCGTTTTTGATGGCAACATCGCCCCGGAACGCCGGGGTCCCTCCTGTCCCGTCGACAATCGTACCATTACGAATAATCTTGTCGAAATCCGCCATTGCTCTCCTTTGGCCTTGTAGAGTTTGGCTACTAGCCACACAGTAACGAATAGCAATCCAATCGTCAAGCCTTCAGGACTCATTCTCCAGGGGCCGATCGTGGGGTGTCCGGAAGCCCGACAGGCCCTGCTCGGAAGGAAATCCCGACGGCGGCGCATTGGGTGGAGTGGACCAGACGCGGTCGGGGTCGTGCCTTGGGAAAACGTACAGCAGCCGGGCGGGCGTGTCCGTACGGTTGAGGAATCCGTGTACCGATCCTGCTGGAGCGAGCACCAGATCGCCCGCCTCTATGGTCATCCGTTCCGAACCGACCTGGGCCTCCAGGGTTCCTTCCAGAAGCACCATCGCCTCTTCGGTGTTGGTGTGGGCGTGCCTGGGAACACGAGTCATGGGAGCGATGGTCAGCTCCCCCATTCTCAGTGCATCGCTACCATGGTCGGCGTCCACGATGCCGAAAGATTCCAACCCCTCCGAAATGGGCTCATTCCTGTTGCGATCGCTCGTCCTGATGATGGGCATGACACCTCCTGTCCGAGTTGAATGGTTGACCGGGATAAGGGCGATGCCTCACGGAGATGTTCTCCGCGAGGTAATGGATGGCAGCGGATGGAAATGGGGAGCGGGACCGGATTAGTCCAGCCAGCGAACGAAGTTGTTTACCGGGGTCCGTTCAGAGCTGGGGTTATCGGCCGGATAGCCTATGGAGAGCATGGTGGCCAGGGCCCAGTCGTCCTCGGCACCCAGCGCTCTGCCAAGGTCGGGATGGCGGGTGGGACCGCCAGTTTCCCAGGTCACGGCCAAGCCCTCGGATACACCAGCCAGAGCCATGTTGTGGGCGGCACAACAGACTGAGGCGTAATTCTCCCTCGTGCCTTCTTCGTCACGCCCAGGGGTGGAATAAACGTAGATGAGCACCGGAGTGTTGAGCAGGGAATCGCGGGTGGCCTCGGCCCGGCGCTCGTTGCCGCTGCGTTGCAGGGCGAAGTCGTAGGCCATTCCGGCAATCCTCTCTGATGCCGCGCTTCCCTTCTCGAAGATGAAGAAACGCCACGGCTCGGTCAGGCGGTGGTTCGGCGCCCAGACGGCTGTGGCCAGCATGCGGTCCAGCGCGTCTCTCGGAACGGGCTGATCCAAAAACTCCCATGCCATTCGCCTGCGGTAGAGAGCCTCGTAAACGCTGATGCTGCTCTCCGGGACGACGCAATCGTCGAGTCCCAACTTTCCGGCGCTACCTGTTTCGCTGGACATTCTGCCCTCCTCGCTGGTTGATTGATGCGAATCGCTCCGCGATGTCGCGCCAAGGCCCAAGACATTCTGTTCGGCGCCCACATCCTGGACCTCAGCGCGCTGCTCGTCATTAGCAAGCTGTAACTTTGATGGTGGCGAACATTGGGAACTGGCCAACGGCCAAATAGTGGAGTGCCCGAGACTCGAAAGCTAGCCCAGGTTGTAGACCCGGGCCGCGTTGCCACCGGCTATTTTGGCCCGTTCTTCAAGGGTGCACTCGGACAGGATCTCTTCAAGGATTTCCCGGCTCCTCGGGAAGGTGGATTCCTGGTGAGGGTAGTCGGAGCCCCATTGCAGAGTGTCGACTCCGATAATCTCCCGAAGCTGGATACCCAATCCATCTTCCTGGAACCCCAGGAAAACGTTGCGGCGGAAGAAGTCGCTGGGAAGCATATCGTTCTTGAACCGGTAGCCACCCACGCCCCTGGCCCGCTGGGTGTAGTTGTAATCAATGCGGTCCAGAAAATGGGCTGCCCAGGAAACTTCGTGCTCGACAGCGCCAATCTGTAGTCGCGGGTAACGCTCGAACACCCCGCAGAAAATCAAGTCGGTAAGGGACATCCGGACATAGTGGTCGAAGTTCACCGTTACGGCAAACCGGTTGTTGCTGGCGCGGTCGCCTTCGCCCGAACCGAACCGGTTCGTCGCCGCATGAAGTCCGAGAGGCATCCCCAGGTCCTGTGCTGCCGCCCAAAGGGGGTCATAGATCGGGGAGTCGTACCGGCGGTCTTCCTGGGGATAAACAGTGATCATGCCGCCGATGAATCCCAGCTTGTGGCACCGTTCCAACTCGGCCACCGCGACCTCAACGTCATCCACGTTGATCATGGCGATACCGGCGAGACGCTCCGGTGCTGCCCGGCAGAACTCACCGAGCCAGTCGTTGTAGGTGCTGAAAACAGCGGTCAGGAGCTCACTGTCCGGCACCTTAAACAGCTGGAGGCCCAGAGTGGGATAGAGGATGCTCACGTCGATGCCGTCAAGGTCCATATCCTTGATCTGCTCCTCGGGGATGTAACCCCCGGGGCGGACGTTTTCGAACACATCGCCGCTGGTCAGTTCCTCCGGAGCTTCAAACCTTCTTCCGGTCTGCGAGCCACCAAAACCGAACCCGGTAGAAATCCTCATTCCGTCGCAGTACCACCATTCGCCATCGTCCTCCATCCTAGTGTGAGGGGCCCGGTCGCGAAACTGTTCGCCTATCCGGCTCACCCACAGATCCGGTGGTTCCATTACATGGTTGTCAGACGAGATGATCCTGTAGTCGGCCATGCCTTGTCTCCGTGAAGATTGTTTTTCCGGTGGCCGGTGCCTGCTGCCAATCAGATCCGAGTCGAAAACTCTCGTTCGCTCGAACCGGAAGCGACGCCCGGCTACGTTCAAACTTCGACCCATAGTTGACGATTAGCGGTGATTATGGGCTGTAATTGGAACGTAGTCAAACCATATTGTTGAGATATATTCAGCTTTCGAAGTGATCTAGAACAGAAGAATCTACATTTGCCGAAACCACGTGCGATTCCCGACATCGTCGGGGTATCAGCGAACGTAAATCGCCCGATCTGCAGATCACACAGACCCGTGATCCAAAAGGGGAAGGAAACTGAAGGTTTTCAGGCGAGACGTCAGTGGTTAGGGAAGGAGAGTCCTCGGAGTATCGTAGCCGCGAGAAGGCTGGTTCCCTGATCCACTTCGAACGACAAGACTACATTAGCTGGCGTGACGGAATGAAGGCCGGGCCTTCACCAGCGTCTTCGCGAGGCCTGAGCCCGGTCGACCCGATATTCGAGTAGCCGGGGGGACTCCGGACTTTCAGCTACCTCAAGAGTTGGTCGGCCAACTCCACGAAGTCGTCCACGATGATGTCTGGCTGGTACTCCGAGTCTTCAGTGGGAAGTTTGTAGCGGTTGACGTAGGCGGCCTTGAAGCCGCAAGCCTGGGCTCCCAGGATATCGAAAGCGTGCGCGGCCACCATCATGATCTGCCCGGGTTCGCACCGTAGCTGCTGAACCGCCTTTCGATATATCCCCGGGGAAGGCTTGAACGCACCAACCCGGTCGACGGAGATTATTGCGCCGAATTCCACCGGGACGTTGTTGCCCAGCAACTCCTCCAGGTACCACTGTTCTCCGTTGGAAAGAGCAACCAGCCTGAAGCGTCCCGCCAGCGACCGCAGCCCCTCAACGGCGTCGGCGTAGGGCTGAAGGTTCTTGTAGACGCCCATGAATTCCCGAACGTCGTCACTGGAGTAGGCGATGTTGTGCTTTTTGAGGCAGTATACGAAGGCTCGTCGGCAGGTCTCGAGGTAGCCGCTGTGCCCCAGCATCAGCAGGTTGTCCTGGTACTGCTCGATGCGCTGGCGCTCTCGCCATTCGGGGTAGAAGGCCTGGCCAGACATCTCGGAGCCGTGGGCCGCAAGGAATTCACCGGCGGGGCCGGCCAGACTGCCAGACAAGTCCATGACGGTGCCGAAGATATCGAAGGTCAGGAAGTTCACGCGAGCTAGCGATCCGTCGTCCATTGAGTGTTTCTCCTGTCAGAACCAGTCTGCGACCCGTTCACCGATCATTATGGCGGTGGCGTTAGTGTTGGCCCGGACAACGTCGGGCATGACCGACGTGTCCACGACCCGCAGCCCTTCCAGACCGTAAACCCGACAATACTGGTCCACAACCGCCAGGGGGTCGGAATCCGGGCCCATCTTGCAGGTGCCGGACATGTGGATAGCAGTGGTCAAGTTCTTAATCAGCCACTCGTCGAGCGCTTCGTCGCTGGCGAGGTCTGCGGCGGAGATGTTGATCATCTCACTGACCAAGGGTTGATATGACGGATGCTCCAGGAGGCGCATGCAAAGTCTGATTGCCTCCCGCATTCGTTCCCGGTCCCTAGGATCCTCCATGTAACCGTAGTTCAACACGGGGTATACGTGAGGATCCGATGACGCCAGTTTCAGCTCTCCGGCTCCCCTTGGGAGTTCCAGTGAGCATGTAATGCGAAAGTCGTCCCCAGCCGACGCATCTCCGTAAGGTGGCCCCGAAGGATATGCTTGACTGATCATTATGTCGTTGCGAGTCGGGGACCCGGTGGCAGTGTAGCGCAGCGTCAGGTTGGTCCAGGGGCCGTTCGGGTCCAGAGCCGCATCGTCCTTGACTCTGAGAGACACCCTTGCGCCCGGGTGGTCCCGAAGATTCTGCCCAACACCTGGCAGATTGTGCACCACCGGAATGCCGAATTCCTGCAGGTGTTCCCCCGGGCCCACTCCCGACAGCATCAGCAGATGGGGAGAGGCAACAGCACCGCCGCTGAGGACGATCTCCTCTCCCCGCACCACGAACTTTTCACCGCCGCTCTCCACTTCCAGACCTGTGGCACGGCGGCCTTCGAAGAGCACTCGAAGGGCCTGGGCGTTGGGCCTGATGGTCAGGTTGAGCCGGTGGCGGTTGGGGTTGAGATGGGTCAGCGTCATGCTCATGCGGATGCCGTCGGTATTGTTCTTCGGCATGAGGGCCAAGCCGGAGCTTTCCGGGTGGTTTACGTCAGGGTCCTCAGGGAACCCGGCTGTCACACAGGCGGCATAGAAGGCTCGCTGGACAGCCTGCTCGTCATCCCGGTTGTGGCGTCGTATCTCGATGGGGCCGGTGGAGCCGTGAAAGTCGTCCCGGATGTCAACGTCGTTTTCGATCTGGCGGAAATAGGGCAGCACCTTGATGAAGGACCACTCGTCGTTCCCTGCAGACGCCCAGGTGTCGAAGTCCTCTGGAATTCCGCGAATGAAAGACTGTCCGTTGATGGCGCTGGAACCGCCCACAACCCTACCCCTCGGGATCGGCGTTCTCTGAGAGTGAGTGGGCGCCAGCCGTCCCGAGTATGACCAATTGAAGGCGGAGTTCTCGGACGATGCGGCTGTGCTGAGTCCGTCGCGGAGTTCATGGGGCAGATGGGCCGGGTCGGCAAAGTCAGGGCCGGCCTCCAGCAGCAGTACCGACCTGTTGGGGTTGTCAGACAGCCTGGTCGCAAGGGCACAGCCTGAGGAGCCAGCGCCAACCACTATCACGTCGTATTTCATAATGCCACCCCTTAAAACAACCGGCCAGGTGCAGTCTCATAGCTGCTGCCCAGTATAGTATTTCCAAACGCCCCTGAGCACCGCCCGCATAACTTCTGAGCCCATTCATACCGGTCGATTTGTCCGCAGCAGCGGCAGTAGACTGCGAATCAAGGTGGTGAGCACTGATCAGTAGAAAATTCAGGCTGCATACAATATCTGAGGTTGGGTTCGATCTGAGGTTGGGTTCGTCAGGGTCAGCTGATCGAGGGACCGCAGGAGATGCGGTCGGTTACAAAGGATTATGACAAGTGAATTTGGCTACGACTCCAGTTCCGGCAACGGATCACAAAAGGAAATCGTGCCGATGCCCATCCTCGGGAGCTCAGGCATCGCCATGTTCGAAACCAAATCGACAGCTGGGCTGCTTTCCCCATACGGGAAGTTGTCTGAGCATTTGGCGACTACATCGCTACTCAGGACGAACCAACGCTGACAGGCGGCCGTTCTCCATATCCACGCGGATAGACCTCATACGGACGTGAGGCTGGTGCACACAGACGCCATCATTCTTGTCGAACTGCCAACCGTGTCCGTCGCAGGTGAACAGTTCCTCGCCTTCGTCCTGCACCTCGCCACCCTGATGGGGGCAGATTACGGAAAGGAGCTTATAGCCGTCTGAGCCGTTGACCAAAAAGAACTTGGCCTCACCCACCTCAACCGATAACGGAAGTGTTGGCAGCGAGGATTCTTCCCCTAGGTCAACTTTGATTCTTCTAGGCCGTCCCATGGCGTTGAGATTTGGTCGGGATGACATGGCTGCTCCGTCCTGTCTGGATGGGAAACCTTGAGGGCGATCGCTGCAAGCATAACAATGGCCCCCCACTTCTTCAATCAGCGATTTTGAAGGAACAGGACGATTGCGGTGTAGGTGAAACAGGAAACGAGCCAGAACCAGTACGAAGTCCACGGTGTGTGGCGGGTGGTATCGGCACTTCACACAGGCGATGCTGGCGCGAGCCTATCCAAAGGACCCTACAAATTTATTGAGGGTTCCTCGTAGTCCTTCAGCTTGTTGTAGATCTGGAGGCGGTGGTGATAGGACTCCAGGACTATGATCCGGTCATCGGCGTCGACGTTGACAGCCACCGGTCGCCGGAACCGCCATTCAGGCTCCAGATCTGTCCGCCGCCTGGCTTTGACGATATCCGGATTGGCGTCGATGTAGGTTTGGGCCCAGGGCGAAGGGTCCTGGGCGTCGCCGACCAGCGCCGTGATGTATTGGCCGTCAGGGGCGTAGATCTGGACGCGGTGGTTGCCCCAGTCAGTTACGTAAACATCCCCGTCTGAGTCCACGGCCACACCGGATGGCCCCTTGAGGGAGCCGATCCCGTTGCTGGAGCCCTCGAACTTGACGAGCAACTCTCCATCTGGGGAGAGCTTTTGCACGCGGTTGTTTCCCCAGTCCGCAACGTAGATGTTGTCTTCACCGTCGATGCAGATGCCCCATGGGATCTCCAGTTCTCCGTCGCCGGAACCGCGCCTCCCGAACCCGGACAGGAACTCGCCGATCATGCTGAAGCTTTGCACCCGGTGGTTCTGGCTGTCCACCACCCAGAGGTTTCCCTGGGAATCGAAGGCGATTCCCGACGGTCCGTTCAGTTGCCCCTCTTCGCTGCCGGGCCTGCCCCAGTGATATCGATAGGCGCCCTCTTCGTCGTACATGGTTATGCGGTTGACGAACTCGTCGGAAACGAACACCCGTCCGTGGCGGTCAATGTCAATCGACCGGGGCCAGACAAAGCGCCCATCTTCCGCGCCAACGGAGCCGAACTGGCCCTGGAACTCGTGGTCGAACGTTATCTTGCTGACACGTTGGCCCAGTTGCTCCACGCCACGGCTCAACACATAAATTCGCCCGTTGGATCCCAGGACGAAATCCTGGGGGGCCCAAAACCCCCGGCCGGCCTGGCTGTACATGCCGATGCAGTAGCTGTAGTCCCACGCCCGTCCGGCGGCGACGGTGGTCAGCATATCCGCTCTCCCTCGAACGATCCCAAGACTAGACGAAGGCCATTTGCTCGAAGTGTCCGCCGACGATAGGCACCGGGTCCAGTCCCAGCCATCTTTCCGCCAGAGTGGAGTAGAAGCCGCGGAAATCGTAGTTGGGCGCAAGGTCACCCTGGGAGAGATCTTCCGGCTTCAGCGACGGATAGGTCCCGTACATACCGCCGTTCACCCTGTCACCGATGGCGAAGGCGACGCCGGCTGCTCCGTGGTCGGTGCCGGTGCCATTGTCACGGACGCGGCGTCCAAACTCGCTGAACAACATGACAACCACCTCGTCTGAGGCGTCGTGCTCACGCAGGTCGGCGAAGAAGTCATGGATGCCGGCTGAAACATCCATCCATAGCTTGGAGTGAGACCCCAACTGGTCGTAATGGGTGTCGAAGGGCCCGTAGGAGGTGTAGAAGACCTGGGTGCCCAGGCCAGCCAGATGCACCTGGGCCACATCTCTGAGACGCCTGGCGATGGGGTTGTTGGCGTACTCCACGTTTGAGGAATAGTTCGCGGGAGCAGCGCGGATGATGTCTGCGCCTCTCATCGCATCGCGGCCGGCCTGTCCCAGGTAATCCATGGTCGGTCCGGTGCCGATGGCGGGGGCGTACATGCGGGCGAAGCTGTCCAATATCTGGACCCGGTCCTGCTCGGACCGGATAGCCGGGTTAGAGGAAAGCACGCCGTAGGTGGGAAGGTGGTTGACGGAGGTGACAGGAACCCCCTTCATGGTCAGCGCCCGGGGCAGCCCCTGGCCCAGGCTCACACCCTTCAGCACGTTTTCGCCGCCGGGATCCAGGTCCCGCACGACCTTGGCGAGCCAGCCGTTTATCCCGATGGTTTCCGGCTCGCAGGTATGCCAGATGTCCATGGCCCGAAAGTGCGAGCGGGGTGAGTTCTCAAATCCGATGCCATGGATGATGGCCATGTTGCCATTGTCGTAAATGTTCTTCAGCGGCTCCGTGTCAGAGCGAAATGCCAGTTCGTCATCTATGGGCAGCAACTGGTCTTCGGCGATGTGGACCCTGGGCCGGTTGTCCCAATACAGAGGATTGCTGTAAGGAACGATCGTGTTGAGGTAATCATTGGCCCCGGTGAGCTCCAATACGACCAGCACGGGGTCTTTATGGGTTGATGCCATTTCCGATTCCTTCTACGTTGGTTGAAAGCGCCTTGTCTCGTAAGCGCCTGTCTATGCGAACTGGTAGTCCCGCGAGGCGGCGATCAAGGTCAGAATCCTGCTGACATTCTGGAATGCAGCATTGAGCTCTTCGCGCGTGTTCAAGGTCAGACCGCCGCATTTTTCGGCATGGACCATCAATTCGGAGTGGGTCACCTCACTGACTTCCAACGGTCCCATTGCATCCAGACAGGCGGCAACTACCGCCTCCGGGGAATTTTCACCTTGAACATTCACCAACACCCGCTTGATGATAGCCTGCACTCCGGGCAGCGAGGTGTCTCCAAGTATTCTCGCGGCAAAGTTCACCCGGCGCATTAGGACGCCGGGGTCTATCCATTCGGAGCCCGTGTGCCAACCCTCCACGCTGGGGGGATTGAGAAGCTCCTGTCCCTGCCATCCGCACTCCAGCGCCAGGTTGTTGAATCCTGGCTTGAAGCCGTTGTAGTTGCCCGCCATGCGCACGGTGCCAACGATCAACTCGGCCGGGCTCTTCACCCTGGCGAAGCGGGCGTTTTTGAAGAAATCCGCGTTGAAAAGCACTCGCAGAATGCACCGGATGTCGCCGCGGGACTCGTTGTAGGCATCCACCAGCAACTCGATGGCATAGGGATCTATGGGTGGCGTGACGCTCCAAGTGGAGACATGGGGCTCGTCGGCGACGAAAAATCTGTAGAGGTGACGGGCCAGGAACCTGGCCGTGGCCGGCTGATCCACGATTATGTCAACGATGTCTTCGCCATTGAAGTTCCCGGTATGCCCCAGGAAGGTCTTGTCCCGGTCGTCGTGGTCCTCGGGCTTGTACTCGAATTGCCAGTGGAACCGGCCGTAGGATTGCGGGGAATCTTGGGAGCAATGGTCCATCCGGTGAAGGCCCTGGCTGCCTCCCTGATGTCATCCTCCGAGTAGTTTCCGACTCCGAGGGAAAAGAGTTCCAGCAGTTCCCGCCCCCAGTTCTCATTGATGGCGCCGTCGTGATTGCCGTGGTTGTCCAACCAGAAGATCATGGCTGGCGACTTTGCGACCTCCACCAGCAGCTCACGGAAAGTGCCCAGCCCGTGTTCACGGAAGACGGCTATCTGGCGGGTCATCTCCGGTGGATTGTCCACCTTGGAGTTGCCAGTGGCGAACAGCTGATGCCAGAAGAGGGCCATCTTCTCTTCGAGGGGCCGCTTGGTGTTGATCATCCGGAAGACCCAATCGGCCTGGTTGATCGGCGGCGCCCCGGCTCCCTCGTACCCCGGGAAGTAACGGTAGAGCAGTTCGTCGTCGATGGCTGGCTGCCGCTCCGGATGCAGAAGGTCCTCGACGACGGCTTCATAACCCTTTGAGACTCGTTCATCCAGTTCCTCGCGCGGGTCCCCGAAACCCGCGCGTCTCATCAGGTGGGCCATCAGCCGAATGTCTTCCTGGTGGGGCATCACCACCTCTCAGTTCATCCCAGTTCGAAGCGCCAGACCAAGCGCCCATTGACGCCATCTTAGGATTGGGCCGATTGGGTGTCAACAAAAGAGACTATGCTTACGCCACTCGCTGCTGTCTCAGGGTTCCCGGACAGAATCAGGCCCTGCCCGTACAGAACAGTTCACGTACGTCACCTGTAGCGCTTTCACCCAATCGGCAAGAGACCTGGAGACGCCATAAGCGGCAACAGGCACTGTTCACGGAAGGACTCGCATCCTTCATCGTATAGGCGAGCGATTGGGTGGGATTCCAGATCTTGACTGCGATGCTACTATCAACTCGGGAGTGCCCCTTGAACCGGATTACTCCTGATATGGGAATACCAGTGTCCGATGCCCCTAAATATCCTACAACGAGTGTAGCGATACGTTGTTTGTGGGGCACGGGAAAGCGACTCCAGATCAGAGCGTTTTTTTGCAGTTGCGCGTGAATCACCGGCTAACCGCGGGTAACTGATGGCACAGATGTTCCATTGAACTGGCTCACTCGAGTTTTAGCAAGGAACAACCCGGTTAACTCGTCAGAACAACTGATTACGCGCAATCTCCTAGGTTGATTCCACAGGCCCGTTGCGATTCATTTCGCCCCAAGAACGCGCAACTGTGATCTTCAGCCTGTGAATTGCCTGCTGCAGGAATGTTAATGCGAGATCTCACTTCTCGTCTGACAATGCGAGACCTCTTTTCCCATCTGGACCGAATTCGTACGGAATGCTTGGCAGGGCTCACCGTGTCGCTGGCGCTTGTCCCGGAGGCGGTGGCATTCGCTTTCGTAGCCGGTGTTCATCCTCTAGTCGGCTTGTATGCCGCGTTCATCGTCGGGTTGATCACATCCCTGACCGGCGGGCGGCCAGGGATGATCTCCGGCGCGACGGGAGCCCTCGCCGTGGTAATGGTCTCTCTGGTAAGCAACCATGGGGTCGAATATCTGTTCATCACTGTGGTCCTGATGGGGTTGATCCAGATTGCGGTGGGTGTGCTGAAACTTGGGAATTTAATCCGCATGGTGCCGTTTCCGGTGATGCTAGGCTTCGTTAATGGGTTGGCCATTGTCATTTTCTTGTCACAGTTGGAGAGTTTCAAAACGGAAGGCGCCCACGGGGCCGAAACGTGGCTGCCTCTGTTTGATATGGGGATTATGCTGGGCTTGGTGGCCTTGACAATGGCAGTGATTTATATAGTACCTCGGTTCACCAAACGGGTTCCTGCGGCGCTGGTAGGCATACTTGCAGTCTCGATGCTAGTGATCTTCGCGGGCATCAACACTACGACAGTGGGGGACGTTTCCAGTATCGCGGGTGGGTTCCCAACATTCGGAGTGCCGGATGTGCCGTTCAACTTCGAAACCTTACGGATCATTGTGCCGTACGCATTCATCTTGGCCGGTATAGGGCTGATCGAATCACTGCTCACACTCACGTTAATTGACGGATTGACGGAGACGAGAGGTCAGAAGAATCGTGAGTGCGTGTCGCAAGGGGCAGCGAATGTAGTGACGGGATTCTTTGGTGGGATGGGTGGTTGTGCAATGATCGGCCAGAGCATCATCAATATAAGGGCAGGTTCAAGGTGGCGGCTGGCGGGCATCCTGTCCTCTCTACTCTTGCTGCTGTTCATCGTATTTGCGTCATCATTGATTGAACGGATTCCGATCGCTTCTCTCGTAGGGGTGATGTTCGTAGTGGTGATCGGTACCTTCTCGTGGACCAGCTTGAGAATTATCCGCAAAGTGCCTGCTACAGACGTGGTGGTAATGATACTGGTATCGGCGGTTACAGTGGTAACTAATCTGGCGGTCGCGGTGGTCGTCGGTGTGATCGTGTCGGCCTTGGTGTTTGCATGGAAGACTGCTCTGAACCTCTCCCTTGTTGCAAACGAGGGGAGCACCGTCACCCGGCGGGTCTATTCGCTCCATGGTCAACTATGTTTCGCTTCCGTGACTTCATTTAGAGACTTGTTCAGTCCGGCGCTCGACCCGCCCGAGATAGTGATCGACTTTCAAAACGCACGTGTGTGGGACCATTCGGCCATAGAAGCAATCGTGGAACTCTCGAGGCGCTACGACCGTTCAGGGAAACGCCTATATCTCCTGCACTTAAGCCAGAACTGCCGCGACATGCTCGAAAAAGCCGATGTGGTTGTGAGCCAAATCCACGTTGATGATCCAGGATACAGGGTCACAGTTACGGAACTGGGTGGCTCCGAGAACGAATCCTGATTAGACCTGCTATTGGAGTAATTTGGTCTACAAGGGATTATTGAAAAATAAGCGATACTTCGGACCAAAGCTGGCGCGAGCAACCACTTGGTAAGCAGGTTCGGACACGCTCTTTCCGGTTTGACTTGGGCGGTCGAAAGCCTCGGAGCGTTCGCGGATTTCACTTACCGTGTCGATGAAGGGCTGCTCGGCCGGCTAACCGGAGACATCCACGAAGACGTACATGGAGGTGCCGTCCGGCGAAACGAAACCAGAGCCGCGGTCCGAGGTCGATTGCGGGGAGAGTACTTGGACCACATTAACCGGAGCGTCGGGGCCGGTGAGCCATGTTGCCAACTCTGCCGCAGCCGAAAACGCGGGTGCCTCCAGACCCTCCGGTCGCTGAAATACCACGAGGACCGGAGTGCCGGAGGAGGGGAAGCAATCCTTGGCGAACTGGTATGCCCGGGTTGCCTCTGCCTCCTTGGGCAGGAATAGAGCCGCCTCGTTTTCGGCCGACCCCCCAGTCCCGGGAGTTGTGAGATCAGCACCCCGGCAGCCAAAATCCAGGCGACCAGCGTGACCCACTTGCCATGTGGACTGCTTACGAAATCGGTTAAGTATGCAAGCACTACCTTTCGCCGCTTCCTCCATCACTTTGATTTTGACCGGGCAACCAGGATTGTGCGTTCAACGTTCTGTTAATACAACCGCGCATAACTGTTCCATTCCTCCTGGTTGCCGCGGTCGATTGGAGACAGGTCAATTTCCTTGGAGGGCCTATTGGTTTGCAGGGATCAGGACGGAGTCGATGACGTGGATCACTCCGTTGGACGCCTCTATGTCGGTAATGAGCACCGTGGCATCGTTGATGCGAACGGTGTTCCCTTCGACCGTAATGGCGACCGAGCTTCCCTGAACGGTGTCGGCGGAGTCCAGGGTCACCACGTCGGCGGCCGTCACGTTGCCCGCCACCACGTGGTACAGCAGTATCTCGGTCAGGGCGGGGATGTCGGCCAGAAGGGCCTCGACGGAGCCAGCAGGCAGCTTGGCGAAGGCATCGTCGGTGGGAGCTAATACCGTGAACGGTCCCGCGCCTTGGAGGGTCTCCACCAGTTCGGCGGCCTGAAGTGCTGCCACCAGCGTCTCGAACCTGCCGTCGGCGGCAGCAATATCCGCTATTGACGCCAGGTCATCTGAGGGGAGAAGCACCGAGTCAATTACGTGGATGACGCCGTTGGACGCCTCGATGTCGGTGATAACCACCCAAGCGTCATTCACCATCACCGTATCTCCGTCCACGGTGATGGCGACCAAGGTTCCCTGAACGGTATCGGCTGATTCCAGGGTCACCACGTCGGCGGCCATCACGTTGCCCGCCACCAAATGGTAGAGCAGCGCGTCGGTCAGGGCGGGGATGTCGGCCAGAAGGGCCTCGACGGTGCCAGCGGGCAGCTTGGCGAAGGCATCGTCGGTGGGAGCTAATACCGTGAATGGTCCCGCGCCTTGGAGGGTATCCACCAGGTCGGCAGCCTGAAGTGCTGCCACCAGCGTCCCGAACCTGCCGTCGCCTACGGCAACGTCGGCTATCGTGCCCAGTTCCTGCTGCACCTCGGGCGTTGCAGTAGGGACAACCGGCGTTGCCGTTGGGTCGTCGGCACAGGCTGCCAACGCCGTCAGGAGCAGGGGCAAGCCCTGCGATCCACATGGGCCTTGCCCTCGGTATGTAGTGGACAGTCTTGGTCATTTCCGAGGAAGCCTTGGTCATATTTCCCTCCTGGTTCTTGAAGCATCGACCTGTGTGCAGTAAATGATCAACACTCAATCTTTTTGTGTTGTATATTACCAACGGCAATGTCTGGAATATACGACGCAAAGTGAACTATTATCTACGCATCTGGACGCCAATTCCCTCTAACGGACGACGGAGCGAATGATGCAGACAGAGCCGCTAAGGGAGCGCTATACCAAGGCCCTGCTCGAAGGAGACCAAGAGGAGGCTTCCAAGGTGGTAGTCGAGGCCCTGAGGGCCGGTATGGACCCCGCCGCCATCTACATGGATCTTCTGGGTCCGGCGCTGGACAGGGTGGGGCACGCTTGGGGCAGCGGCGACCTGAACGTCGCCGCCGAACACCTGGCCACCAGCATCACCCTGCACCAGCTGGCCTACATCCGGTATGCCGGCAGGCGCAGGAGCGACGTTGGAGCCACGGTGGTCGTTGCAGCCGTTGAGGGAGAGCTGCACCATGTGGGCTCCAGCATGATCGCCGACCTCTTCCACATGGACGGCTGGCAGGTGGCTGACCTTGGAAGCAACACTCCCACGCAGGACCTGATAGAACTGGTCAGCATCAGAAAGCCGGACCTGGTCATCCTGTCTTTTTCCCTGCCCGACCGTGTTGATGCCACGATAAGGGCGGCTACGCTCCTGAAGTCCCTGGACAGCGCACCGCCCGTGTTCATCGGGGGCGGTGGTATTTCGCACCTTCGGAACGCAGACGACATCCAGGCGGACCTCGTGTCGTCTGATCCGCTGCAGGCGATCCGAGCGGCCAAAGATCTCCTGGGACTCGGGGAGGAGTCACGGAGCTTTGATAACTACCTCAGGGGTTTCGGGCAGCGGGTTTCGGCCATGAGGAGAGAGCGCGGCTGGACTCAGCAGGAACTGGCAAACCGGGCCGGACTGGACCGTACATATCTAAGCACAGTGGAGCAGGGTAGGCAGAACCTCACCATGGGGGCCGCTTTCAGGATTGCATCCGCCTTTGATGCGCCCCTTTCGCAGTTGATGCCCTGATGATGCCCAGTCCCATTTCGTTCTTCAGCCCGGCCAGCGGTCGCCGGGCCCTACCTATGGATCCACACGGCTGTGAAATGGCACGTTGGACGCATTGGGTCGTCGTGAAACATCCCGACGCCAACCATCCCGGCGCCAACCATCCCGGCGTATCCATCCTGTAGAGGCCGGCCAAGATGCCCATTCAGCACCTGGCACAGACAGCATAGACCGCGGCCTCGTCCTCGAAGCAGTTCCTCGGCGATTACAGGACTTTCATTCCAGAGTCTGGGTAGCAAGATCGTGCGAACCTCAGCGAGAGGGCCTGCGCCGGATGGAGGACTGGAGCAACCAGGTCGATGAGAACAGCAGCCGCTCCGGGATGACGCGACGGGTGCTGGCGCCGGTGGTATAAAGTGCAGGCAGCGCCAACCCAAAGGAGCGCCTTCATGCAGACTGGCAACGACAAGGCTGATTGCCTTTTCCGGCAGGTGGATGCCGCAGAGAAAGCCATCGGAGCAGGGAAGCTCGAGAAGGCCGGCCTGATGATGTATCAGGCCGTGGAAACCGCGATGATCGGGTCGGCCAAGGTCAGGAACCTTCCCCACGAGGAGTATGACGACCTGCTGCGGCTGGCAGGACAACTCGACAAGGAAAGAGGAACTCCGCATTCCCACACCGTGCCGCTGTTGGCCGCCAGGGCCATGTATGACAACTCCCATCTCCATTTCCTGGACGTCGAGAAGACGCTGATGTCTCCGGACAGTGCGAGGAAATTCATACTGGCATTGCAGGAGTTCCACGCAGCCGCGTGAGTCCCGCGGAAAGGCTGTCCGAGGCGAGGGTTTTGGTTGTGCTGACCACAGACCTCCTGGCCAAGGGATTCAAGACAGCCGGCGGCGAGATTCTCTGGGGTGCGGTTAACCACATCATCAACGCCATCGTTGATCCTCACTGACTGGTGGGCAACGCCGGCCACTCGTTGGGCAGGCGTCGTACGATGGAATATCTGCAGAGCATCAGCACCAGGGACCCCAGTCTGGGAGACAGCCTTGCAGTGGTCGGAGAACTACACGGTCATTTCTACAACAACCACATGAGCGATGCTCAACACGCTGCTGCGATGACGGCCACATTCGAACTCGTCGAGTACCTGTTGAACCGGCCAGGGACCCAGGCCATCCCATAGGCCCAGGATGCAGTGCCCTCTGTGCGGCGAACCAGAGTCCCATGGACCTTGCGAGCCAACTCTCCGGTTGGGGCGGCGTTGGCGGGGCAGCCCGGGCGAAAACCATTGGTTAGCCAGCAGGACATTCCCAGATTCCCATCCCGCTGCCGACAGTGCCGGGGACGCGCTAGCCGGAACAGTCCTTTCCGAGCGTCCCCTAGAAATCTGGCCGGAAAGCCTTGTTCGGGGAGATGCATTTCAGCAGTAAGGTCGTTGCAAGCAAGGGGGGCATCAAGATTTGAGGGAACCTCGCGGTGAGGAAATCAAAGACGGAAGGTATGGTCTGGGTACGGTCAGTGCCCCAGCTGTTGGAACCGCCGTCGGTTCTGCTCGACAGACCGAGTTTCCCCGCCACCAGGGTCAGGTTGGCCACCGTGGCCGCCAGGTACAGCTGGAACTTGGTCTTGACCCTGCCGAAGTAGCGGGCCTGGCGGATGCCCAAATGGACCAGTCGGGCCAACCGGTGTTCCACCACCACTCGGCGCGCCCGATATTCGTCATACTCGACGCTTTGTTGCAGGGTCCGGGCCTGCTGCAACAGGGCTTCCTGGGGATGGATCAGCACCCGTCGTCCCTTCCTGCCTTTAGCTGCGATGCATTGAGAGCGCAGTGGACATGTCCGACATACCGCCCCGTCGAACTGGAAGGCCTGCAAGTGGTGGACCCGACCCATGCCATCAGTCCGCTGTCCCGCTGGCACGATGGTGTGGGTGACCTGCCCCGCCGGACAGGTGCAACTACCCGCCGCCAGGTCAATGACGAAGTCATCCTTGGGAAAGTGCTGCCGGTTGGGCCGACCTGGCACTCGGGCCACCAACCGCCGGCCCGCGTCGGCGAAGGTCTGCCTGGTAGCTCCGTCCCCATAGGCGGCATCGCCCACGGCTTCCTCCACCGGCAAACCGGCGTTGGTCTCGCTCTGCTCCACCAGTTCCAGCGCCCCCAGGTTGTCCGGAGCGTTGCCCGGCAACACCTCCACCGCGGTGATCAACTGGGTATCGGTGTCCACGACGATGGCCGCCTTGTGCCCGTCGAAGCGCCTCCTGCTGCTCTTGTGCCCGTGGCGCATCTGTGGGTCATGCACCGACATCATCCGGTCCTTGCTCACCCCGCTCCTGAGGCTCACGCCGTCAACGCCGTCATCACCGCCGCCATCGCCATCTGGGCTCTTGCGCTCAATGTCCTGGAGCAGCAACTCCCCCAGCAGTTCCGCCGCCGCCACGATCTGCTGCCGCTCTATACTGTCCTCGGGCAACTCCCCCTGGGCCTGCCGCGCCAACTCCAGCAGCCGGTCCGCGTCCGCCACCACCTGGGCCAGCAGGGCCTGCCGCGCCCGTTTGTCCGACCAGTCGATGGCCGCCTCGCCCTTGATGCTGGAGGCCAGGTACCGCCCATATCCCTGGGTCCTGGCCCATTCCTTGACACCAGTCTGCTCCACGGCTGCCAGCGCCCGCATCAATTTGACCACCCCGTCGGCCAGCAGGTTGAAGGTGTCCTTCACCGCGCCCCGGCCCAGGATGTTAGTCGTGTCCAGCGCCACCTTCATGCTCCGCTTTTTCAGGTAGCCCGACTCCCGGGCCAGCCGCAAGCTGGACTCGAATACCTCCCGCACCTGGTCGTGCAGGATCAGCTGGGCGCGGAACACCTGCAGCGTGCTCTTGGCAAAAGGACGGTCTTCAATCTCAATCCCCAAAGCCACCTTCCAGCGGATGTCAAAGTCGGCCCGGGCCTTGGCCTCGGCGTCGCTGACCTTGTCGTGGGTCTGCAACAGCAGGGCCGTGGCCAGCAGGCTGGGCGGCACACTGTCCCGGCCGTTGTCGGCGCAGTAGAACACGGCGAAGTCGGCGTCCCGGAACAGCTGGCCCCGCAGCGAAGCCAGCAGACCGTAGAAGGTCTCCCGCCCCACATGGTCAAGATACAGCCGGTCCGCTTCCCAGAGACCCCTCTGATCCGAACGCTCTCCCAGCATAGTCAACCCTCGCTACCCTTGGTGACTCCAAGTATAAACCCTGGCCGCCTCATGCCACTTTCCGGCCAGATTTCTAGACACCGATGCCGTGGTGGTCGACGAGACCTCGATGCTAGACATCGTGCTCTGCCATCCTGGCCAGCGGCGTCCTTCCGCCCAGCCAGCTGCTGCGCAAGTTTGCGGCGTATCCGCGCCAGCACGAACCGGCTGTTGCTCTCCGAGAGATCGGACGGGTCGAACGCACCCTCTCCATCGTGGACTGGCTCCTCGACGCCGATATGCAGCGCCGGGCCAACACCGGCCTGAACAAGGGCGAGGCTCATCACGGCCTCAAGAACGCCTTCCGCATCGGGCGACAGGGCTAAATCCGCGAACGCTCCAGCGAGGGCCAGGAACTACCGCATGGCCGGGCTCAACCTGCTCGTCGCCATCGTCATTTATCGCAATACCGCCCATCTCGGCGAAGCGGTCAGACAACGGAGACTCGTCGGCCTGACCGTCGATCCCGAGCTTCTGGCCCACATCTCGCCCCTTGGGTGGGGCCACATCCTGCTCGCCGGCGAATACCGTTGGCCAAAGCGTCGATAGCGGCCCTAGCGTACGTTTCTGCCCACTACCGGAATCGACCCTATGGAGCGGTTGCCCTTCCTAAGGGCAGATGTTGGGAGGATAGCGTCTGATGAGACTAATTGGTCTGGCCGTAGCCGTTGTTGTCCTGTTGCTGGCCTGCGCATCACAGACAGATGGAGAGTGGATATACGGAGGACCACTCTGCCCGAAGGCATACGAGAACTGTCGGAGCTGGCCAACGAGTCCTGAACGGATGTCGCTTGTACCTCTCGGCGACTGGCACCCGGATCCGCTTTTCAGTCCCAGTATGTCTATCAGCTGCTGGGAAGGCAGCCCGCTACTGGCCTTGTCCAGCAGCGGGGAGGAGATTGGCGAATCCGGGGCTGCGTCCCTCACGGTATCATCAGAGGGGCAGGGTACGGCAGGCGTCTACCGTTCAACGGTGGTCGTCGATGAGCGCAGCGCCTTATTCCAGCCGCCGGTCGTGAACGAAATTCTTGCCCTGTTGGTCGAGGCGGACAGCGAGGGACGGAAGTTGGACATGGCGATCTCCGGCAGGGAGCAATTGGAATACCGCTTCAATCTCAGCGGCACTGGCCGCAACCTTGCAAGACTTCCCTGCGGAGCGGCTTTTGAGGACCAATTCATAGTACCGACTCCGCTTCCGGCGTCATCAGTTTACGGCCGTTGGAAGTACCACGGGTCTGAGTGTCCGGAGGGGTACGCCAATTGCGACATTGTCGACGTCAGTCCGTATCTGAGCCTGCATGCCTCCCGGTACTCCCCCAACAGCCCGGACCAAGGGGCACCGTCAATCCAGGTGACTTGCCAGTGGACCAGGCCGCATTTCGCTTTCGACGCTGGAGGGCCCTTGAGGGGCGGCGGTGAACTCAGACGAAAAGAGAGGGCCTATACCGGTGAGAGTCCCTTCTCCGAGGGTCCGGGGGACGTGACCATTCTGCTGGGACCGGAGGGCGGCGAGGTGATCACGATCCAAGCGACGACAACCGGCACCGGCTTGGTCGAGTTTGTGCCGCAGTCGGCCAGAGAGATTTTGGCTCTGCTGGACTCAACGGAGTCGAGGGGTCAGAGTGTCAGGCTGTGGGTGGGGCCTCCCAACCGCGCAGCCGCCGAATTCGTCTTAGCCGGACTGCGGAGCTACGTAACGACCCTGCCATGTGCCCAGCGGTAGGGTCTTCCGCCTGAAAAGGAACCCTTCTTCGCTGCTCACAATCTCCCTTCGCTGGCGCCTAGCCCGGGCAGTTTTCGTTTAGCCCTTCTTAATCCCTTTGGTCCGGCACTGTGAAACTCGTGATAAGTAAGCTCTCTTCGAAAATTTTCAACTCCCCATTTGACGGACCGTGCGGCGCGATTCCCCGCCTTGCTGGACGAATTGCCAATAGTCATTGAAGGCCTACCTCAGCCAGGTGTCGAGATTGCGGTTCGCACAACCGGTCTTCTGACCGGCGGACGTAACCACTGGCCTCAAAAATGTTTGTTAATGCGCTTATCGTGCGGATTACGCGTGCCTCCGGGGGCGCTGGAAAAGCAGTGCCGGGAGATCGCAATGACCCACCCTGGGCAGGGTGAATGGCCAGCCCGTTGGCGGCGTCGGCCGTTTACTGCAAGTCATCCAACAGACCGGCCCGAACCGCCCAGATTACCATCTCAGTCTTGGAACTGGCCCCGGCCTTGTGCTGAACACGGTCCAGGGTATTGCGTACCGTGGACTGCCCGACCTCAGCGGCGGCCGAAATCTGGGCATAGGACAGACCCCGGCAAAACAGGCGCAGCAGTTCCGTCTCCCTGGTGGTCAACAGGTCCGGTCCCCGGAACCCCGCACCCGCAGGGTCCTTGCGAATCAACATCGCGGCCTGCCTCAATGCGTCAGCCGTCAGGTTCACACGGCCCTCGGCTACCTCCCGGATGGTTCCCACCAGCTGTTCCACCCCGGAGTCCTTCAAAAGGTAGCCGCTGGCACCCGCGGCAACCCCCTCGATGACCGCAGCAGGCGCGGTGGATGCGGTCAACATCAAGACCCCGACGCCGGGCATCAGGTGGATGATCTCCCTGCAGGCGTCCACCCCGCCCATCCCCGGCATAATCACGTCCATGATGATGACGTCCGGGGCCACCTGGGGGGCCAACCGGACCGCCTCCTCGCCGCTTCCGGCCACTCCAACCACATCGAACTCGGCAAAATGCTGCAACAACCGCCGAATGCCCTCCCTGACCACAGGATGGTCGTCGACCACCATCACGCGGATTACTCCGTTTTCCGGCATGTCAGTCTCCTTCACTCTGCAGTACCAGGGGAATCTCGCAGGTCACAGCCGTTCCTCCATCCGGCCCGGCCCGGCCGGCCAGCAGCCTGCCGCCCATGAGTTCCGCCTGCGCCCGCATCCCGGCAAAGCCCCGGCCACGCTCAGAATAGTCATCAGGGAGACCAACCCCGTTATCTGAAACGCATAGCGATGCGAGTTCGCCCCGAAACTCCAGCGCCACCCGGACCCGGTCCGCACCGGAATGCAGCAGGGCGTTGGCCAGGGCGTTGTGGGCCACGGAGCAGAGCCGGGACCTGGTCTCGACCGGCAGGGGAGGTTCATCTCCCGATTGAACCACCTCAACGGACACCCCTGCTATGATCCCGAACCTCTCGGTATGTATTCTCAGAGCCTGTCCCAACTCCATTCCTCCGAATATCAGTCCCCCGTCAATGGGCCGCCGCAGGTCCCAGATCAACGATTTGGACACCAGGTACGCGGCTGCCAGCGTGTCCCTGAGATCCTCGTTGGACTCTTCCGCAAGACTGCGGGCCATGTCTATGCCCAGCCCGAGCACATAGGCGCTCTGGGCCGCCGTGTCATGTATGGCCTGAGAGAATTCAACCCGCTCCTGCAAGAGGGCCCGCTCACGCTCCCCCAACCTGCGCCTCCTGATTCGTTCGTACCGGGCGACCACATTGACAAACACGACAACGCCGTACATCGCCGCCAGCCGTGCGGACAGCACCACCTCGTCATTGGCGGCAAAGTCAAGTCCCGAACCCATGGTCAGGCACCAGGCGCCGTAGAACGCCACAACCACCGTCGTCCACAGGAGGCTGAGGACGAAGGACGGGCAGATGGCCGCCACGAAGGCCAGCGAAGGGTAGTAGGCGAGGTAATGGAAGTTGCCGAACCCGGCGTCCGAAACGATGGACGCCGTGATAAGCACAAAGTCGATGCTGCTGAGAACCAGAATCCAAGACCAGGTCACCCTCTTGCCCGTAGCCAGCAGGCGGTGCACCCAGGCGTTGCAACCGACCAGCATCACATGGAGGAGGATGAACGGAGCGTATGTGCCGCCGCTCAACTCCGGCTGATAGACCGCCTCCACCATCGCGGCCACCCAGACGGCCCAGCGGCCCCAGACGGAAACCCAGGCAGCGTACCGGAGACCCTCCGTGTCCGCCCGGGCGTCCTCCAGGGATTCTGCAAACGCACTCCGGAGGCGCGCTTTCAGCACGGAAAGTTCCGCTCTCCTCAAGACGAACAAAGCGACTTGCCTCCCAAAAGGGCGCGGCCAAGCCGGGGCGGGCGGCGCCCCTGTACCGCCATATTTCCAGAACCATCTCAGGAAACCCCGAGGCCTCGGGATCTGAATGGAACTCCCCGCCGAAGTGTACTCATCAAGACAGTCAGATGACAGGTCAGTTGGTACAACTAATCCGTTAACAGAATATTCAACATATATGACAGTGCGTATAAGCCTTTCTCATGTGACGATATTGTGAAACCCTACACAGGCTCACACGCTAGGTCCACGTTCTGGCCGGGATCCCGGCCCGATTTACCAATTGCAAAGCCTACCGGTTGAGCAGCGGAGACGGGCAACCCGGCAACGACATATCGTTGGAATCCACCAACTCGGAACCCCTCGGTATTACGGGAGGCGACCCTTGGGCACTTGCGACGTCGCGGCTGAAGACTAGGAGAGGAGGCATTGTTGTAATCCTAGTATTTAAACGACGTTTGACAGGAAAAGGACATTAAGCACCTCTCCAAAGCTTCCCTCCCACGCACTTGATAGCTTTGTGGGCTTACGCTTCCCAAACCCATTTCAAGCCTGAAACCGACCGAAAAGGGGAACCGTCGTTGTAATGCCAGGTAGCCCATATGAACAGGTATCGGAATAAGACTAAGTCAGGTCCAGATTGACGGAAATTAGTCTGCAAACTCTCCAGCAGAACCTCGAAAGCGTGCAACGCCATCGACTACGAGAACACCCTTGATGTCGGGAGATGGGGATGACTAAAAGCGAAGAAAGGATGGTTCCGCGACCGCGGTCCCCTTCTGCACCCTCGATGTAGTCCAGCCTCCGGGGTCCTCGCCAGTCCAAATTCGGGCACCAATTATTCCCATTACATAAATGTAATTAAACATCCGGTCCACAAGCGCTTCCCTTAGAACAGATATTCAGGAACTCACCAGTATGCCCTGTCTTTGGTGTGGCACTCAGCGCGAGGCGGAACCTTGCACTTGAGGGCCATTTTTTACGCTCGGCCTCGCATTGCGTCGTTCACGGTGCTTATTTTGCTCGCGATTTCGGCGCTTTATCTGTTTTCCTCCTCGGTTCAGGCCCAGGAGCCAACTACCTCCACCATTACGATAAGGACCAACCAGGCCACCGTTCATGAGGGTGGCCTGGCCACATTTGTTCTGGAACGGTACGGCGGCAGCGTCTCTTCTTTGATGGTTCAGGTCGAGACCTGGGAACCGGATAAGGACGTAAATGGGGGAGATGGCGTAAGTAACGTTTCCAAAGAGATGCATGAGGTGCGGTTCGGCCGAGGAGTCAGGCGCGCCCTCCTGAGCGCCGTGCCGTTCGTAGACGGCACCACGGAGTCTGGAATCCAAACGCTGGATGCCCAGGTGATGGCCTCGGACGACTCAAGGTACCAGGTGGGAAGCTCCGATACGGCGAGCATCACGATTCTTGATCCCCCAGCCGACAACAGTATCCCGGTAATCAATGTGACGAGGAGCTCTGAACAGTCTTCGGTCACCGAGGGCGACACCATCACCTATACCTTCACCCGGGCCGGTGGTGATACCACTCAACCCCTGACTGTCGATATCGAAGTTTCGGACCCCGGGGGGTTCCTGAGAGGCGACTTCTGGGAAACGCCCCCTGTGATGCCTACCCAAGTCCAGTTCGGGGCAGGTTCTACAACCCAGACCCTTGTTTTCACAGTCCCCGACGACAGGCGATACATGTACCTGCAGGGTGTGACTGTGACTGTCCTGCCCTCCGCGGACTATCTCCTGAAGTTTTACGGTGAAGACCATGACACCTCCGCTGTGGTGTACGTGAACGACAACGACACTGCTCAACAATTGGAGCTCAACTTCGGGAAGGACGGAACCAACGACGCCGACGTGGACGAGGGCAACACGCTGAAAGTGGTCGTCAAGCGCCGCCAGCGGGACGCCAACAACGGGCAGACCGCCAGCTTCACCGTCCGGGTGGAGACCGACCGCAGCGGCCCGGACCATGTTCTGGAGGGCTGGGAGACGGACTCGTCTGCAAGCAGGCTGTACAAGGAATTCCCCCTGGAACTCACGGGGGCGGACACGGAGGTGGAGCGGGAGATAGAGGTCACGCAGAACGGAGAGGAGGAGGAGGACTGGGTCTACGAGGCGTCAATCCTGGCTATCGAAGACCACGAGGGCAAGGCTCTCTCCGCATCAGAGGAAGCCCAGTACTGGACAGTCAAGAGCGGATTGCGGGAGACGGAGGTAGCTGCCGCCGACGGCGGGGGCATGACCGGCACCGTTACGATTGCCGCCAGCACGACCACCGTTTACGAAGGCGGCGGCGTGACCTATACCCTGACCCGCGCCGGCGGACCGATAGGCTCAAGCACCACCATAGAGGTCAGGACCCAGGAACCCAGCCGTGAATCGGCAGGCAGCAATCCCAGCAGCAGACAGACCTTGAACGTGGACTTCGATCCCTGGGAAACCACCAAGACCCTCAACGTCAGCGCCTACGTTGATGGCGTCGCCGAGGATGGCACCGACACCCTGAAGGCTGAACTTTTCGGAAATATGTCCTACAGCAGGGGCAGTCCCAGCTCGGTCGACGTCGAGATCAACGACCCGCCTGCAAACAGCACGCTGATTACCATAGCGGCAAGTCCGACCACAATCGATGAGGGGGGCACCAGCACCGTCACCTTCACCCGCACCGGAGGGGATAACACCGATGAACTGACCATAGATATTGAGTTCGATGATCACTTTGGCTATCTCCGGGGCAATCACTGGGACCCGGAACCGGACCTACCCTCGCAGGTTACCTTCGAAGCAAACGCCGCCACATCGACCCTGACGCTGACTGCTCCCGATGATCAGCGCGATCTGGAGCCCAATGGCGTCGTCACGATTAGTGTCCTGCCGGGACAGGGATATCTGCTGGGCCAGCCAGGACTCCATACGGAATACGGTATTGCGATCTCCGACAACGACACCGCGCAGGTGCTCAGCCTCGACTGGGGCTACCTCGACCCCTCGGACCCGTCGTGGGAAGACGGCGAGAGTTATGCGCCCTGTACCATAAACAGCGAAAATAAGTCCGAATGTACAGTCGGCCCCGCCGAGGGATTCTACTATTACGAAGACAACCGGAACTTCCTCTTCTCACGCGAGTTCGAGGAGCCCTGGCCGATCCACTTCGAGGTGAGCCGCCGCGCCCCGGACGTAGGCAGTACGGCCACCTTCGTCGTGCGGGTGGAGCACAACAGGGGCTGGGTGAGCCCCCGCCACGCAGACTGGCGCGTTGACCCGGTTACGGGAAAACACTACCAAGAGTTCCCCCTGACTCTCACCGGAGACCAGCGTAAGGTCATTGGCCGGATCGAGGTCCTGGACAACGGGCTGAGAGACCCCAATTGGAAGTACACGGTGACCATCAAGCGGCTGAAGGATGTCAACGGCGTTCCCCTTACATCAGATCAGGAGAACGACTACTGGACGGTCCAAAGGCCCCGGACCCGGACGCTGACTAAGGCCGGGGAGATCCCGTTTCCCGAGTTCAACATCAAGCTCACCAACCCCAAGGAAGTGCAGGAGGGAGGCCAGTACACCTTCACGGTGGAGAGGAAGTGGGGAAACGCCTACGAGCCGCTGCCGGTGCAGATACGCACCTGGGAGCCAAACCGCACCAATCCGGACGGCACCAACCCCACCGAGCAGGTGCACAACCTCACATTCCCGGCCGTCCCGGTGACCTCGTACTTTCAGCGCACCCTTGAACAGACCCTCGACGTTACAGTAACCGCCTCCGACGATGCCCTCTTTGAGACATCCGACCCGTTGAGAATAGAGCTGATATCCCCCGCAAAACGCCGGGGCTCCTCTGTCGTAAAGGGCCAGGTCGCAATCATGGACGACGATCAGCCCACCATCGAGTTGACTTCGGACAAGACCTCCTTCGTCGAGGGAGAGACCGTCAATTTCACCCTAACACGAGGGAACAACACCACTGGAGAGTTGATCGTGGGGGTTGAGGTGGACGATCCCGGCTCATTCCTTTTGGGAGATTACGTCGGCGATGCCGATGGCGTGGAGACGCCGACCAGCGTCATGTTCGCGGACGGCGATGCGACCAAAACCGTAGCGATCGCTCTGCCGGACGACCGGCGGGATATTCCGGACAGCGCGCTGACTTTCACGGTGGAGGAGGACCCTGCCTACGAGATTTTGGGGACAAACCCGCAGACGGTGGATGTGGTCGACAACGACGTTGCCCCGCAGGTGCAGATCAGCTTCAATCACGATGAGGTGGAAGAGGGACAGGACCTGATCCTGATCGTCAAGCGTATCGGCGAGGACAAGAACGACCTGGAAATTCCCATGACGGGCGGCCGGGATGACGACCAGCGATTCACCGTCATTGGGCTGGACCCGGGGGAGTCGGAGGCCCACCTTCGCTACAACCTGCCCGACGACGAATTCAAGGGCCCCGACGTCGGCTACAGCTTCACCCTGCAGCCGGAAAACCCGGAGTTCTGGACGCCAACGGGAGACACCACCGTCACCGCGAAGATCGTGGACAACGATCCGTACAGGGTCAGCGTCCGGGCCTTCAGCACCAGCGTAGACGAGGGTCAGCAGATCTACTACCGGATCATTCACGACGGGTACACCGACGAGCCCCTCCAGGTCAAGGTCACGCACTCGGAAATCGGTCATGCGGTAGGGGACGGCATCCTTGGTGAAACCACCCACACGATCCAGGCAGGTGAGTCCGGCATCACGAGGGCATACCCCACGCAAGCCAGCGACGGCAGCGACGGCGACGCCACCTTCACGGTGGAGTTGGTGGCCAGCGACGATTACGCAATCAACTCCGACCGTGCAATGGCGTCCGTCATCGTCGTGGACAAGGACCCCCTGCCGGTGCTGCGATTCAAGAATTTCCTGGTGGAAGTTCGAGAGGACATTGGGACCGCTGAACACACCGTAGAACTGGTCGGCGATCCTCTGGTGCTTCGGGACGTAACCGTCGATTACCAGATTCAGGAGCAGTTCGTCAGCGACGGGGCCGACATCACCGAGAGTACTGGGACCCTCACCATACCTGCGGGAGAGACCACCGGCGTCATAGATATACCAATAATCCAGGACACGGTGGCGGAGTCCGACGAGACCTTCTTCGTCTACCTGAGAAACCCGGTCCACACCACCCTCCAATACGGAGTGAGTTCCCTCCGCGGCTGGGGCACCATCCTGGACGACGAACCGACCGTGACCCTGGAGACCGAGCACACCGCCATCAACGAAGGCACCGACGCCGTATTCACCCTCACGAGAGACGAGGACACTTCCAGCGAGCTCACCGTCTGGGTCCAGGTGGTGCAGAGTGCGCCCGTCAGGGAGAACGTCCAGGAGACCGTGGTGTTCGCCGCCGGCAACGACACGGCAACGCTCACGATCGCCACGGAAAACTACCGGGCCCCGAGAGGGGTTGCCATGACCATCTCGGCCACCCTGCTGGACCCGGACAATATAGGTGAACCCAGGGTCTACCGGCCGGGGACAACCGGCCCCGTGCTGATCACCGTCCGTGACGTCTCGTTGCCGGACGTCACGGTAAGCGCGGAGGACCCCTGGATCAGGGAGGGAGAGACGGCAACGTTCACGTTCCAGCGCCAGAACGGGGAATGGCGGAGATTCACCATCGACATCGAGGTGACATCGGACTCCCGGTTTGTAAGCGCAACGCTGCCTACAACAATAACCTTCCCGTTAAATGAATCCAGCGTAACCCTGGAAATCGAAACGGACGATGATACGACGGCCGAGGACAACGGAGAGATCACTGTTACCGTAAAGGACGGGAGAGGTTACCAACCCAGGTTCCCCAGCACCGTCACGACCACCGTGTTTGATAACGATAGCGGCTTCCCCGACATCCGGGTTACGAAGTCCGCAGACTGGGTTAATGAAGGAGACGATGTGTCCTTCACCTTCACCCGCTCCGGCTCCACGACCGATGCCCTTGACCTCGAGGTCAGCCTCTGGCGGATGCGTCAACGCCTGACCCAGGCGGACCTCGACGATCCGACCCGGAACGTCACCACGCCGAACAGCATCATGCCCTTCGATCAGGAGGACCTCAGTCTCACCTTCGCTGCGGGAGAGTCCAGCCTGATCATAACCAGAAGCACCACGGACGATGTCCTGAACAACGGGAACAGCACCTACCACGCCCGGGTCGAAAGCGGCGCCGACAGCGTCTATACGACGGTGGCCGACTACACTGAGCAGGTCTGGGTCCAGGATGATGACAGACCCACGGTGACCATGACACCGGCCACCCAGGAATACGTGGGAAGCATCCCAATTCCCGGGCTCGTTTCCCTTACCCGTCAGACCGTCACGTTAACCCGCACGGGAGACGCCACCGGGGGTCTGTCGACCTTCACCCTTCACGAGAATACAAGACACATCCCACCGCCGGGACCAGACGAGACAGAGAGCGGTGACCAGCTCGGCTCATTCAGGGAAGGAAACTCCGTCGAAAACGCTTTCGTCGCATCCCACCTGTACGTGAATTTCATGGGACGTAGCGGGACCTACTCATTCGCAAGCCCCCGCTACTGCCCGGACGAGCCCGAGGGGGACTGCAAGTACCGGCCTCAGTATGTGCTGGGCACCGACACAGAGACGGCCTACCGTGTGTACGGCGCCCTGATGGGAGTCCGGATCGAGACGGACCAGGCCTCCTTTGACGAGGGGAGCAACGCCACCTTCACCCTGCACCGGCTCGGCGGAAAGAAAGACGCCATGGACCGCCCGCTCCAGGTGAGAGTGGCGGTCACCCAGGAGGGCGATTACATCTCCGGAACAGCGCCGGTAACCGTTAACTTCAGCGCAGGCCAGTCCACCGCCACCCTGACCGTGCCCACCAACAACGACGCGGTGGACGAGGCCAACGGGACCATACGGGCGGAGATCCTGTATCCCACCAGCTATACCGACGACGAGTACGCCTACGAAATCAGGAAGTACCCCGGCACTCCTTGGTTTACGGACTACTTCGCCACCACGAAAATTGATGACGACGATTTCATACTGCCCAACGTGTCCGTCGCGGACGCCACGGGAAGGGAGCAAGACGAGACCATAGAGTTCACCATCTCGCTGGACGGGGTCAACGACGAGGTGCAGGCGACCGTCAGCTGGGCGACCGCTGAGGACGGCACGGACACCGCCGCCACCAGCGGCACGGACTTCACCGCCGACAGCGGCACGGTGACCTTCGATCTTGGGGGAACCGAAAAGACCGTCACCATCACCCTGCTGGACGACGAGATGGACGAGGCCCACGAGACCTTCAACCTCGTCCTCAGCAGCCCCAGCGGGGCGGCCCTGGGGGACGGCACGGCCACAGGCACCATTCTGGACGACGAGCTGGCAGTCGCGGTGATATTCGATTCGGCGTCCGGAAATGTGGTGGAGGGGGAAGACCTCTCCTTCAGGGTCAAGAGACTTCCTCCGCTGCCTTCGGCGCCGAGTCTGGGCGGGATCGATCCCTGCGACACCGTCAGACAGTTGGATACTTGTTTCGACTCCAACCCGTCGGCTGCAGATGTGCCCGACGCACTGACAATCAAAGTGAACGTCACCCAGGAAGGCGACGTGATCTCCGGTACTGCACCCGCGACGGTCACCTTCCAGGCCGGCTCGGTCTTCGCCACCCTGGTGGTCCCCACCGACGACGACTCGACCGTTGAGGCCAACGGCGTTGTCACCGCCAAGGTGTTGAACGGGTCCGGCTATTCGCCATTCTCCGTGGGACTGGCGCAAGACCCCGATGATTTCTTGCCGACCCTGGCGCGAACGGTCTACGACAATGACCTCACCATCTCCATCGCGGACGCGTCTGCCGCCGAGGGATCCGGCTCGACGCTGGACTTCGCAGTGAGCCTGAACGCCCCTGCTCCACAGAGAGTGACCATATACGCCGCCACAGTTGATGGAGACGCGACCTCTTACGACAACATCACTGCCGACAGCCTGGGCCAGGACTTCACCGCCAAGTCCGAGACAATAACCTTCGCCCGGGGCGACCAGGTAAAGACCTTCAGTGTCGACATCGTCGACGACACCATTCACGAGAGGGCCGAGACCTTTAGTGTGCTGCTCAGCAGCCCGCCGCATCACTTGACCATCGTCGACGATACCGGCTTGGGGACCATCACCGACGACGAGGCGCCAATGGAGGCGTCCGTCAGCCGTGCCCACAGCGTCGTTAACGAAGGTATTGTCGGGCCGGCCAAGTTCATGGTCACGCTCTCCCACCCGGATACCACCAACCACGAGCGCAACCCTGCCGTAGCCTGGCGGGCCGTGGAGGGCACCGCAGCCGCAGGGGAAGACTTTGTGGCCTCAAATGGCCGAGTGAACTTCGACACAGGAGAAACGACCGGGTTCATCGATGTAGACATCATTGACGACAACCTGATCGAGGCAACGCTGGAAACCTTCACGGTAGAGCTGCTGTCGGCGGACAGCAGGCTGGTCACCCTGTCGGGCACCGACGCTTCATACGAAGCCAGCATCAGGGACAACGAGACCTTGACCGCCTCAATAATCGCCAATGCAAGGAACGTGGTGGAGGGTCAGGACGCAGTCTTCACCGTTCGGCTGGCGGGAGGCGTCACCACCGAGGCCACCAAGATCACCTTTGAAGTCAGCGAAAGTGACTCCACCAAAGCCTACGTGGACACCGACGACTACGGCACACCCATCGGCAACCTCACCTTCCCCGAGGGTGACGACAGTGGTAGTTCCGGGACTCTGAAGATCCCTGCCGGAGAGTCCTCCGGAACCATCACTTACCCAATTGCGGAAGATTCCGAAGACGAGAGTGACCCCGTTGAGCATATGGAGGTGCAGCTCTTCTCGGTTTACGACGGCCTGAGAAGCAGCGGCATATCCCAGAGCCAGAACAAGGCATCCACCGAGATTGTGGACAAGGGTTTACTAACCGCGTCCATCGCGGGCACCCCGACGGTTACCGAGGGCGGGACCGCAACATTCACCATCACCTTGTCCAACACCACCTCGTCACTCCAGTTGGTGGGCTGGACCACAAGGGCGCTTGGAGACCCGTTGGACGTCGGGGAGACCGCGGAACCGGTGGCGGACTACACTACAGGAAGCGGTACCGTGCTGTTCAGCGTGGGAAGCACCTCAGAGACGTTCACCGTGCAGACCAAGGACGACAGTCTGGTCGAAGGCACCGAGACCTTCATTGTGACCCTGACTGAGGAAGAGGAATCTCCCCCGCTGGGAACGTACTACGCAATCGGGACTATCATCGACAACGACGTGGCTCCCGACGGTGTGACCGTTTCAGCCACACCCCGAAGGGCGGCTGAGGATGCCGGAGCCACGGACATCTCCGTGACGGTAAGCCTGGATGGCTCGGGCCAGTTCACCACGGACACCGCGGTTACACTGAAATTCCTCGGCCGCAATGCTACCAAGGGTGAGGACTTCACCGCGCCGGACGTGGACATCGTCATCCCGGCGGGCGAGTCCAGCGTCACCACCACAGTGCCCTTAACCGTAATAGAGGACAATCTGTTTGAGGGGGACGAGAATGTCAGGGTCTCGGCGGTACCGTCAACGCTGGCCAACTCGGATTTCGACACAATCACTATTGAGGACAACGAGGTCTCGCCACCGTCCGCGACTCTTTCGATTACGCCCGTCGAGGCCGACGAGTCGGCCCAGTCCGTCTCCATAGAGGTCACTGCTGAGTTTGACGGCGCTGCCACCATACCGGTGGACACCGAGGTGGAAGTCACTACAGTAACCAGAGGTGGGGACACTGCCACTGCCGGGGATGACTTTGAGACCGCCACGACCACCGTGACCATTCCAGCCGGTGAGCTGCGAGGAACCGCCACCCTCAACCTCACGGTGTTGGACGACTCACTGGACGAGGGAGACGAGACCCTCACGGTTACCGGGAGGGTTACGACCCTCTCCGGTAAGACGGTGAGCCCGGCAACCTTCACAATCCTGGACAACGACACTGCTCCAACCAGCGTCGGACTGTCAGTGTCCGGTTCCACTATCACGGAGGGTGGAGGTCCCGTGACCTTGACTGTGCGGGCGACTCTCCTGGGAGGGGGAACTCGGCTGGAAGACACTCAAGTCATTTACGCGACCTCGGGAGAGACGGCAACCCTGGTGGCCGACTACACTTTTAGCGGAGTGGACGCCTTCATAGAGATCCCCGCAGGAGCTTTATACGGCGAAATAACGGACACGATCAGACCAGTCCAGGACACCCTCTACGAGGGAGACGAAACCGTCGCGGTGCAAGGCTATAACGTAGACCCAGGGCTCCCGGTCAACGCCGTACTGCTCACCATTCATGATGACGACCCCGCGCCAACTGTAGTTGCCTTGTCCGTTGATCCCGGATCCATTTCTGAGAGCGTCGGTTCCACCTTTGCCGACGTCTCCGCAACTATCGAAGGGGATTCCACCCTCACCGGGGACACGCAGGTCAGGGTCGGGCTGGCGACCGGCAACGCGCAGAGAAGTACATCGGTGCGGTCCACCCTTTTCTCCTCTTTGATCATTCCGGCGGGAGAGACGTCCGCCCAGTCCAAGCTGCTACTGACCAACCTGAATGACGATATCGATGACGACGACGAAACGCTGGAGTTGAATGGCACGACTGACAACCCTGACCTGACGGTCAGCCCGGCACAGCTCGTGGTCACGGACGACGATACGGCCGGCATCACCATCTCGCCCAACTCCTTGACAGTCACGGAAGGCGGGCCGAGCCGCGATTACACCATCAAACTGGACTCTCAACCCACATCCGACGTGACGGTCACGGTCGCACTGCCGTCGAACGCGGGTTTCACAGTGAACCCGGGCTCCGTTACCTTCACGCCCCAGAACTGGCGTCCGCAGTCTATAAGCGTCACTGCAACCGAAGATGAGAATATCACCGACGAACCGGCGGCAATCATCTCCCACACGGTAACCAGCAGCGACGCGCTGTACCGGAACGCGGCGGCCGCCAGCGTATCCGTGACCGTCAGGGACGACGACCGGGACATCGGGGTGACGATCTCCGAGACCTCTATGACCATTGAGGAAGGGACTACGGGCACGTACACGGTTGTGCTGAGATCTCAGCCCACCGGCGACGTGACCGTGACCATCGCCGGCAACACCGATACTGACGTGTCGTTGTACAAGAACACCCTGACCTTTACCGACGAGGACTGGAACGCGGCCCAGACGGTGACCGTAACGGCAGAACAGGACGAGGACACGGTCGACGAGGACGACGTTACTTTAACCCACACCGTCGCCAGCACCGACGACTCGGAGTACGACGGAGTCTCCGCCGATAGCGTGACCGTTTCCATCACCGACGACGACGGCGCGCCACCCGGAGTAACAGTCTCCAAGTCGTCGCTGACCATTCAGGAAGGATCTTCGGACACCTATACCGTCGTGCTGGACTCTCAGCCTGCCGGCGACGTGACCGTGACCATCGCGGGCCATGCCAGTACAGACGTGAGCCTGGACAAGACCACCCTGACCTTCACTGACCAGGATTGGAACACGACCCAGGTGGTAACGGTAACGGCGGACCACGACGACGACAACGAGGATGAGGAAGACGTCACTCTCACGCATACCGTGGCCAGCACTGCCGACTCCGATTACGACGGGATCACCGTCGACAGCGTAACGGTGTCGGTGACCGACGACGACGCCCGCGTGGACATCTATCCCACGGCAGTAACCGTGCCCGAGAGGCAATCCGCCCGGTACACGGTTGTGCTGAACACCGAGCCCACCGGCGACGTTACGGTTACGATCAACGACCCCACAGACAACACAGACGTGATCACCAATCCGGCCACTCTGACTTTCACCACAGAGGACTGGAACTCCCCCCAGCTGGTGACGGTCAACGCTGCCAGCGACTCCGACGATGACGAGGATAGCGCGACAATCACCCATACCGTCAGCGGCTACGGGTCCGTCACCACAGCGGACGACGTGGCGGTGACGGTCACCGAAGATGCTCGGGTAAACGTGGAAATCAAGCACGATACGCAACGCCACACCGTGAGGGAGGGCAGAAGCAAAGACATCAAGGTGGTGCTGGACGTGGACCCCGAGAGGACTTTGGTCGTTGCCCTATCCGGCGTTCCGGTTCGCGGGGCCAGCAGCGACGACTTCTCGATTCCCGCCTTCGTGGTCTTTAACCCCGGTGAAACGGAGCAGTCGTACACCTTCCATGCCGTGGACGATACCGTCGACGACGATGATGAGAGGGTGAATGTTGAATTCACCGACCTGCCGGGTGGCGTAAGTGTGGGGATACCCCGCAGGGCCTTTGTGGACATCGGGGACAATGATAAGCCCGAAACCGTCGAAGCCAGCTTCAATTACGCCACATTAGATCGGGGGGAAGGAAGTTCAATCACGCTGGGTGTGGCGTTGGATCAACCGGCTGAGAGGAGTGTCACTGTCCCTCTGGCCTGGGATTTCTTTGGGGGCGCCAGCATCGCAGACACCGGAGGCTTGCAACATTCAGTGACCTTCGGTGCGGCTCATGAGAGTACGGGCTGGGGCTTCAGCGTGGCTCAGGACAGGATCGATGAACGAAGTGAGGGAGTGAAGCTCACCTTCGGAGAGCTGCCAGATTGGGTTATCCCGGGCACTCCCAGTGAATTAATCATTACCTTCGTGGACGACGACGATGCCGGAGTCACGGTCAACCCCACGACCCTCACCGTGGCCGAGGGAGAAGACGGCGAGTACACGGTGGTGCTGGACTCCCAGCCCACCCGTCGGGTGACCGTCACCATTGGCGGGACCTCCGGTACGGACCTCACCCTGGATTCGTCCACGCTCACTTTCACCACAAGCGACTGGAATAGCGCCAAGACGGTGACGGTGTCCACCGGCGAAGACGATGACGCCGACGCAGAAACGATCACCCTGACCCACACGGTTACCTCCAGCGACGCACTGTACGAGGGCATCAGCGCCGAGGATGTTGTCGTGACTGTGACCGACCCCGACCCCGGGGTAAAGATCTCGAAGACCGCGTTGACGATAGTGGAGGGCTCGTCGGATACCTATACGGTGGTCCTGAACACTCTACCCGCCAACGACGTAACGGTGACCATTGCCGGGCACGCGAGCACGGACGCCAGCCTGGACAAGACCACCCTCACTTTCACTGACCAAGACTGGGACACGGCCCAGACGGTAAGGGTGTCGGCGGAGAGCGATGCCGACACCAGCGATGAGGATGACGTCACTCTGACGCATACGGTTGCGAGCTCCGACGCGGACTACGACGGCTTCTCCGCGGCCGATGTAATTGTGAGCATCACCGACGACGACGGTACGTCGGTCAGTGTGGCCTTTGGGGCCGCCGCCTACAGCGTGGATGAGTCCGACGATTCCAACACTCCGGGGAACGATTACGAGACAGTAGTCACCGTCACCCTCTCCGCCGATCCGGAGCGGACGGTGACCATACCCATAGTGAAAGCCAATCAGGGCGGGGCCTCCGATTCGGACTACACCGGGTTCCGGACGACGTCGTATTCAACAGCGGCGAGAAATCGAAGACCTTCACTTTTGCGGCCACGGCGGACACCGACGATGACGACGGCGAGTCGGTGAAGCTTACGTTCGGGACGCTGCCGGACGGCGTCTCTGAGGGCACCATCAAGGAGACGGTAGTCTCCATCAATGACGACGACCCGCCCGCCGACGTGGACGTGGAGTTCGGGCAGGAGAGCTACACCGTCGCCGAGGGCAGCAGCGTAACGGTGACCGTGACCCTGAGCGAGGACCCGGAGCGGGCGGTGACCATACCGATCACCGCCGCCGGCCAGGACGGGGCGGACGGCGACGACTACTCCGTGGCGTCCACCAGCGTGACCTTCAATGCCGGGGATACGGAGAAGACCTATACCGTCTCGGCGACGGCGGACACCATCGACGACGACGGCGAGTCGGTCAAGCTGACCTTTGGCACACTGCCCACCGGCGTTACCAAGGGCACGACCGACGAAACGGTGGTCTCCATAACCGACGACGACGTGCCGTCGGTCACCGTCAGCTTTGGGTCGGCGACCTACAGCGTGGACGAGACGGACGACGCCAGCACGACCGAGGACAAGGAAAACGAGGCGGTGGTCACTATCTCCCTGTCCGCCGATCCCGAGCGGACGGTGACCATAGGGATCACCACGACCGACCAGGGCGAGGTCAATGGGAGCCAGGCGTCGAGCGCCGACTACTCCGGGGTGCCTGCCAGCGTGGTGTTCGACAGCGGCGAGACCTCCAAGACATTCACGTTCGCGGCCACGGCGGACACTGAGGACGACGACGGGGAGTCGGTAATGCTGTCCTTCAACAGCCTGCCCACCAGGGTTGCCGAGGGGACGATCAAGGAGACCGTCATCTCGATCAACGACGATGACCTGCCCACCGACGTGGACGTGGAGTTCGGGCAGGGGACCTACACCGTCGCCGAGGGCAGCACGGTAACGGTAACCGTCACCCTCTCCGAGGACCCGGAGCGTGGGGTGACCATACCGATCACCGCCGCCGGACAGGACGGGGCATCCGACGACGACTACTCCGGGGTGCCGGCCAGCGTGACCTTCAACTCGGGGGAGACGTCGAAGACCTTCTCATTCTCGGCCGCGTCGGACAGCGTGGATGACGACGGGGAGTCGGTGAAGCTGACCTTCGGCACACTACCCACCGGCGTTACCAAGGGCACGACCGACGAAAAGGTGGTCTCCATCACTGACGACGACGTGCCGTCGGTGACGGTGAAATTCGAGAACAGTACCTACTCGGTGAATGAGGGGAGTTCGGAGAGCATCAAGGTCATTCTCTCGGCCAACCCCGAGAGGGCGGTGGCCATCCCGGTCTCCGCCACCTTCCTGCACGGGGTGGGCAGCGGGGACTTCTCAGGCGCCCCCGTTACCTTGAACTTCGCCGCGGACGACACGGAGAAGACTATCACCTTTGCCGCCAGCGAGGACTCCCATGATGACGACGGTGAGCAAGTCAAGCTGACCTTCGGGACGTTGCCGGCTCGGGTGTCGGAAGGTTCGCCCAAGGAGGCGCTGGTCTCCATCAACGACGATGACCTGCCTGCGGACGTGGACGTGGTGTTCGGGCAGGGGAGCTACACGGTGGCCGAGGGCAGCAGCGTAACGGTGACCGTGACCCTGAGTGAGGATCCTGAGCGGACGGTGACCATACCCATCAGCAAGACCGACCAGGGCGGTGCGTCCAGCGCCGACTACAGCGGGGTGCCGGCCACCATAGCGTTCGCTAGCGGTGAGACGTCGAAGACCTTCTCATTCGCAGCCGCGTCGGACAGCGTGGACGACGATGGCGAGTCGGTCAAGCTTACCTTTGGCGCGCTGCCCAGCGGGATTACCGAGGGCACGACCAGCGAGACCACCGTGTCCATTACCGATGACGACGTGCCCAGCGTGAGCGTCAGCTTCGGGTCGGTGGCCTACAGCGTGGATGAGACGGACGACGCCAGCACGACCGAGGTCAGGGAGAACGAGGCGGTCATCACAGTTTCCCTGTCGGCGGACCCGGAGCGGACGGTGACCATACCGATCGTCAAGTACGGCCGCGAGGAAGCGGACGCCGATACGGAGAAGGAATACACCGACGACGAGCTGGCTGCCTTCGCCTCCAGCGCCGACTACAGCGGGGTGCCGGCCAGCGTGGTGTTCGACGCCGGCGAGACCTCCCAGACCTTCACCTTTGCGGCCACGTCCGACAGCGTCGATGACGACGGGGAGTCGGTGAAGCTGAGCTTTGGCGCGCGGCCCACGGGGGTTGCCGAGGGGACGATCAGTGAGACGGTGATCTCGATCATCGATGACGACCTGCCCACCGACGTGAGGGTGGAGTTCGAGCAGGAGAGCTACACGGTAGCCGAGGGCAGCACGGTCGCGGTCAAGGTGACCCTCTCCGAGGACCCGGAGCGGGCGGTGGCCATACCGATCACCGCCGCCGGCGAGGACGGGGCGGACGGCGACGACTACTCCGGGGTGCCGGCCAGCGTCTCCTTTGCCAACGGCGAGACCTCCAAGACATTCACCTTCGCCGCCACGGCCGACACGGTCGACGACGACGGCGAGTCGGTCAAGCTCACCTTCGGAACGACCCTCCCCACGGGGGTTACCGAGGGGACTATCAAGCAGACTGTGGTGTCAATCACAGACGACGACGTTCCCAGCGTGAGCGTGGCCTTCGGTGCCAGCGCCTACAGCGTGGAGGAGACGGACAACGCCAGCACCACCGGTGAGATAGAGAACGAGGCCGTCATCACGGTGTCCCTGTCGGCGGATCCGGAGCGGACGGTCACAATTCCGATCACCACCACCGACCAGGGCGAGGTCAACGGGACCGAGGCGTCCAGCGACGACTACTCCGGGGTGCCGGCCAGCGTGGTGTTCAACGCCGGTGAGACGTCTAAGACCTTCACCTTCGCCGCCACCTCGGACACGGTGGACGACGACGGAGAGTCAGTGAAGCTGTCCTTCAACAACCTGCCCGACGAAGTAACCGAGGGGACGATCAAGGAGACGGTGGTCTCCATCAACGACGACGACGTGCCCTCCAGCGTTACAGTGAATTTCGGCGCAGGCAGCTACTCGGTTTCCGAGGGAGACTATACAACAGTCAGCATTACCCTGAGCGATGACCCCGAAAAGCAGGTGACCGTGCCGCTTGCCAAGACCAACCAGGGTGGAGCATCGGATTCGGACTATTCAGGCATCCCAGCCAACGTGGTCTTTGTCGCCGGGGATACTGAAAAGACGTTCACCGTTTCAGCTGCCTCAGACAGCGTCTCGGATGCGGGCGAAAGCGTGAAGCTGACCTTCGACACCGACAACCTGCCCACCGGGGTGGCCGAGGGCACGGTCAATGAGTCCGTTGTTTCCATCCTGGATGTGGCCTTCCAGGGTTCAACGACGGTTAAGTTCGAGGCCGGGGCGTACGGTGTGGGTGAGGGCTCGAGCTCCACGGTCAAGTTGATAATGAGCCAGGCTCCGGGAAGCGATGTGGTCATTCCCATCAACAAGACCGAACAGGGCGGCGCCAGCAGCTCGGACTATTCCGGAGTACCGGAGAGCGTTACTTTCGGCTCAACGGACACGGAGAAGTCTTTCACGTTCTCGGCAACCGCTGACACAGTGGACGACGACGGCGAGTCGGTGAAGCTGGAGTTTGGAACCCTGCCGAGCGGAATAACGTCAGCCAGCCCCAGCGAGACGACCGTCTCCATCATCGACGACGATGATCCAGCCGACCGCCTGATGTCCCTGGTCGTGAGCCCGAAGGACATTGATGGTTTTGACTCGGAAGTCTCCAGCTACATGGTGGGCGTGGCTGCCAGCATCACCCAGGCCACCATAACGGCCACCCCATACCGCTCCGACGACACCATCACCATCGACGGGGACACGGTCACCAACGGCGAAGCCCACACCGTGGACTTGTCCGCCGGGCTCAACACCTTCGAAGTCGTGGTGAGCTCGGTCGGCAGCACAGACCCGACCACCTACAAGGTGTACATAGGACGGGGAACTGCCGATCAGGGCGGATGGAAGGCCGGGGATGACCTCGACACGCTGCGCGCTGCAGGCAACACCTCCCCCTCGGGCATCTGGTCCGATGGCACAACTATCTGGACTTCCGATGTATCAACTGCCACGCTGTACGCATACTCACAGGCCGACGGTACGCGGGACGACGGTAAGGACATTGCCCTTGGCAGCGCAGTGATGGCCCCAACTGGAATCTGGTCCGACGGGACCACCATCTGGGTGATCGGTCTTGATATGGTTCAGCTTGAAAATACGCTGTTCGCCTACACGCTCAGCAGTGGCGATCGAAATTCGAGCAGCGACATAAGCCTCGGCAGTGACTTCACATTGCCCGTGGATCTTTGGTCCGACGGCGTCACCATGTGGATCGTCGACTCATTCGGAACCAAGCTGTACGCCTACACCCTTTCCGGTGGCGCGCGCGACACCAGCGAAGATATAGACCTGGACAGCGAAAACTCTGCGCCCGGAGGCGTATGGTCAGACGGCACGACCATCTGGGTCACCGATAGCAATGACCGCAAGCTCTACGCCTACGACCTCTCAGGCAAACGGGTAGCGGGGCACGACATTGATCTGCACTCACGCAACTCTGATGCCTTCAACCTTTGGGGAAATACCGACACCATCTGGGTAGCCAACAACATCAATGATGTCAGTTCGCCGTTCAACAGGATATTCACCTACAACAACGTACCGGTGACCGTGACCTTCGGGAGCGCAACATACTCGGTGGAAGAGTCCGACGACACCTCAACCACGGACATGGACGAGAACGAGGTTGAGATCACGGTGACGCTGAATGCAGATCCCCAACGGCAGGTGGTCCTGCCCATTACCGCAACCAACCAGGGCACCACCACCAACAACGACTACTCCGGCGTGCCAGGTACCCTGACCTTCGAGAGCGGGGACACAGAGGAGACCTTCAGCTTCACGGCGACCGAAGATACGGTGGAGGACGGCGGCGAGTCGGTGAAGCTAGCCTTTGGGACCCTGCCTGCTGGAGTGGCCGGGGGCACGAACACCGAAGCGGTGGTCTCCATCATCGACGACGATACGGGAGTGAGCTTTGAGCGGATGGCCTACGAGGCCAGCGAGGGCGATACCGTAGATATCAAGCTCACTCTGAGTTCGGCCATATCTAATGAGGTCACCGTACCACTGGACAAGACCGAGCTGGGCGGAGTATCCGCCTCGGACTACTCGGGCATTCCCGAAACCGTAAAATTTGAGAGCGGAGAGACCGAGAAGGAGATCTCTTTCACCGCCGTTGAAGACGAAGTTGACGACGATGGTGAGAGCGTCAAGCTGCGCTTCGGCTCCCTGCCCAACGGCGTTGTTCCAGGCGTCAACGACGAGACGATCGTCTCAATCAACGACGACGACCAACCCACAGACCGCCTGATGTCGCTGGTTGTCTCCCCCAAGGACATCGACGGGTTCGATCCAGAAGTCACCGACTATATGGTGGGCTTGGCCGCCACTATCGCCCAGGCCACCATTACGGCCACCCCATACCGCTCCGACGACACGGTCACAATCAATGGGACCGAGGTCACCAACGGCGAAGCCCACACCGTGGACCTGTCCGCCGGGCTCAACACCTTCGCCATCGTGGTCAATTCCTCCGCCACTGAGGACTCGACCACGTACACGGTGTACATCGGGCGTGGCATCATCGATCAAGGCGGGTGGAAGGCCGCGGACGACCTGGACACCCTGCGCAACGCGGGCAACACCGCCCCCGCAGGCATCTGGTCCAACGGCACCACCATGTGGATTGCAGACTCGGACTCGGTCGAGGCGAAGCTGTACGCCTACACCCTGGCCGACGGCGCGCGGGACTCGGCCAAGGACATAACCCTCCACAGCGACAACGGCGGTCCTGCCGGCATTTGGTCGGATGAGACCACAACCTGGGTCGCCGACCAACTGAACACGACAGTCTTCGCGTACGCGCTTTCAGACGGGTCGCGAGACACCAGCAAGGATTTCACTCGCAGCAGCGGCAACTCCACGGCCTGGGGCATCTGGTCCGACGGGACCACCATGTGGGTCGTCGATTGGGGCGACGACAAGTTGTACGCCTACATTTTGGCCGACGGGTCGCGGGACTCGGGAAAAGACTTCAACCTGGCCAGCGATAACGATGCACCTCGGGGCATCTGGTCGAACGGCGACGGCATCTGGGTGGTGGACGAAACCGACGACAAGCTCTATGCATACGATCTCACGGGTACGCGTATTGCCGGCTACGACATCAACCTGCATTCATCCAACTCGGACGCCGCCGGGATATGGGGAGACGATGACACCGTATGGGTCGTCAACAGCGCATCCGATGACGTCTCGCCCTTCGACCGGGTTTACTCGTACAACAATGTCCCCGTGACCGTCAGCTTTGATCAAGGCACGTACACGGTAACCGAAGGAAACAGCATCACTGTTAAGGTCGTGCTCAGCGCCGACCCGGAGCGGACGGTGATCGTCCCGCTCTCCACCACAGAACAGGATGGGGCTTCCGGTGACGACTACTCCGGGGTGCCCAACAGCCTCACCTTCAACGCAGGTGACACGGAGAAGTCCATCACCTTCTCTGCAGCCACCGACAGCGATAGCGATGACGGCGAGAGCGTGAAGCTGACCTTCGGTACAACGCTGCCCACGGGCGTCGCCGAGGGTACGACCGAGGAGACAGTGGTCTCCATCACAGACGACGCTCCCACTGACCCTCAGGTCTCCGTAACAGTCTCCTTCGAGTCCTCCGCCTATTCCCTGATGGAAGGGAGCACCGTTACCGTTACCGTAAACCTCAGCGAAGATCCGGAGCGGACCGTCACCATCCCGCTGACCACCAATAATGGGACTGGGGCATCTGGAGACGACTACTCCGGGGTGCCTGAAGACGTCGTGTTCAACAGCGGCGATACGGAGAAGTCCTTCTCATTCATCGCCGAGCAGGACTCGCACGACGAGGACGAAGAGATGGTGACCCTGGGCTTTGGCGCTATGCCCTCGGGCGTCAGCGTCGCGCCCCCAGCCCAGGCTGCCATCAGCATCAGGGACTCACTTCGGGTGTCCTTCGGCGCCTCCATATACCAGGCACACGAGGGTGGGAACGATGCAGTCGTGGTTGTAAGGCTGAACGAAGTCGCCCCGGTGCCCACGACCATTCCCATCGAACTCACTCTCATCAATGGAGTCACGAATGACGACTTCGATGGCGTGCCGGCCGACGTGGTTTTCGCAGCCGGAGAACAGTCCAAGTCATTCACGATGACCGCCATAGATGACGATGTGGAAGACGGGGGAGAGATGATTACGCTTGGCTTCGGCGACCTGCCGGCGGGGGTGGTGGAAGGAAGCCCCAGCACCACAACAGTGGAACTGATGAATATGGAGAACGGGGCCGCCAGTACCCAGTGCCCCGATGACAGCGGGCGCAGAATCATCCTCGACAGCCGGGGAGAGATCACGGAGACCAATATCAGCCAGTTCTGGAGAATCCGGCTAGACCCCTACAGGGTCTATCTGATCGAGGTGTTCGGCAGCAACCCTCAAGCGGACCTCAATGGGGACGAACTGCCCAATGAGACTCGAACCCTGCCTACCCCGATGGTAATGAGCGTTCAAATGGGAGACCGCTCTGAAATGATCAGCCATCGTCCGCTCGGCAACAATATAGACCTGGTGAGGGGATCGGATGCGACGGGCTGGCACCAGGTCGAAGTGAGCGGAATGGGCGACACCGGCACCTACCGGATCAGGGTCAGGGTGAATAACGTCTGCCACGTCTCAAACAACAGGGCGCACTACCGGTATTTCGGAGGTCCGGACGGCTACGTGCTGGACATCCCTGCCAGTGAGTCGACCAAACGGGTCCTAGAGCCCGGCCATGTGAGCACGGGGGCTTTCCTGGGAGACAACTGGAGCTGGTACTGGGATGACGAGCCGGACGTGGACTGGTTCAAGACCCCCGAACTTGAAGTGGATCAGGAGTACGACATCGTAGCCTGGTCTGCCGAAGAGTTCCCCTCGGGAGACCAGGCGACCGACCTGAAGATAGTCGGTATTTACGGCATCGAGGGGAACCTCATATCCGACACGACCAGCACCAGCACCGGAAAGCGCGTCAGCATCAGCTTCGAACCCGCCAGCGACGGTACATACTACATAGCCGTTGGTTCGGGCAGCGGCGACCGCACCGGCGTCTACAAGGTAAAGATTGAGGCTGTCGAGGGGTCGGGCAACAGCACGCGGGATCAAGACGACTCCGATCAGGATAGCGGCAGCAGCGAGGAGGCATCCGGCAGCAAAGAGTCCAAGAACAACGACGGGGAAACCAAGAGCGAGGACGACAGAGAATCGGGGAGCAATGATGAGGAGGCAGGGAGTGCTGACGGCAAGGAAGAGAACTCCGATGAGCCGGACACACCAACACACCGGCCACCGGCCAGCCGGCCATCGGCGGCGAGGCCCGTGTGGGCCAGACCCTGAACGCCAACACCAGCGGTATCCAGGACGAGGATGGGGTGGAGAGGGCCTCGTTCACCTACCAATGGCGAGCGGAAGGCGCCGATATCTCAGGCGCCAACAGCGCCAGCTACACCCTGACGACGAATGATCTGGGCGAAACCATCACGGTTCAGGTCAGCTTCACCGACGATGAAGGCAGCGCCGAGACACTGGTGAGTGGCGCGACCGCCGCCGTCATACCCGAGAATCCACCTCCGAAGCCAACGAATTTGCAAGCAACCAAAAACGACGATGGCTCGATCACGCTCACATGGAGCGCCCCGGACGATGACACCGTCACTGGCTATAGGATACTCAGGAGGCTCCCGCAGGTGGGGGAAGACACCCTGACGGTGTATGTTGGAAACACCGGTGGTACGGCGACCACCTTCACTGATACGAATACGACTCCCTTCGTTCAGCACGTCTACCGAGTGAAGGCCATCAACCCGACTGGACTGAGCAACGGATCGAATTCGGTCACCGTTGATCCCTGACGCCTGGACCAGTCCAGGCTAATACGGGACTGGAATTCCTGATCATTGGTTCTCCGGAATACAGGCATCCCAAATCGCCCTTACCATTTCTCTTGTTCTCTCCTGGCTGCTTACAGTACTTCGGTCGCGGATCAAAACGGACAGAATTCCTGACGATCAAGGAGTGTTGAGGTGTCGTGGTGGTGGTTGGGAGAGACGAGGTGGGGGGATGCCGCCCGCTGGGCCGAGGCCATTGAGCCGTACACCAGTGGATCGCAGGCGGGTTCCGGCGGCCCGAGCCGCGCCGACGGGCGCTGATACACCGACAACAGTGTGGCGGCGTCCACCCGGTACAGGTACCGGGTCAGGGCCCTGACCTCCCACGGACTCAGCCCGCAATCGATCTTCCGACATGTCGAGACCTCAGAGACCACGGCCAACTCCACAGGCTCGGGCGCGCCCACCATCACGGGCACCGCGCTATTGGGAGAGACTCTGACCGCCGACGCATCGGGGATCTCTTATTCCGACGGACTGACCGGTGCAATCAGCAATTGGGACGCAAAGCCAACTGCCTGATTTGACCCTGTCCCACCTCCGCGCTGCCACTACAACCGCCGCCTGCCTAAAGTGAGACTGTAGTAATAGTCTGATGGGCCGCTGACCGTCGCTGTGATTGTGCCGGTGAGGGCGGTGCCGTCGCTGGTACACACCGCGTCGCGCGCGGTTCAATCGATGGGCGACGGACCAAGAGTGATAGTCACGTCGTCAATGCCGGTTGGCTCGAACGTCAACTCGAAGGGGTCGAGGCGATTATCCACCTGCGGCACCTGCTTAATGTTCGCGCCCATTTTCGACAACGCCCTCCACAGGTTCCTCTTCTTTCGATGCGCAATCACCTCGCTGAACTTCAGCCGGAACGTGAATGTGGGTGAGCAGTCATGGCTCGCCGGCACCTGCTGGAACTCCGCCGTGAACTCATCGGTGCTGATCCCGTCCTTGATGGTGCCCGCGGCATCGCCGTCGATGATTTCGGCGCCGCTAGGGTTGCTCAGCCCCACTTTCTCTTGGTTGTCCTCGACCGTGTCATCGATGATCCGCACAGAAATTGTCTTCTGGGTCTCCCCCGCGGCAAAGGTCAAGGTACCGCTGGCTGCGGTGTAGTCCTCGCCCGCCGTCGCCGCCACATCGAAGGTCGCGTAGTCCACCGTCACCGCCGAGTCCGACGCCGCATGCATCGACACCGCGAACTCGAGTGAAGCGTCCTCGCCCTAGGAATCCTCTGAACAAGGGGGTTTTGGTCTGGGTTGTGTTTGATGGAGTTGCATAACGGAGTGGGAACTGCGGTCTGGTGCTTGCCAGCCGGCCCTCGGCCCCTTGGGTTTCCTCCCCGACTGTGCTGCTTGAGGCTTGATGGGCCTCGAGACCGGCGTTGTCCCGCAGCAATTGCGCACTACGCCGCCAGTTGGCCCTCCGCCGTCAGCAGATTGCCCAGCCCGAACAACAAGGCCAGCCGCTCCATGTTCTTCGCCAGTCCCCGGTAGCGAACCTTGCCGTAACCGAACAACCCCTTCAGCCTCAGGAATGGGTGCTCCACCTTGGCCCTCACCGACGCTTTCGCCCTCTCCTCCATCGCCTCCTCGCTCCCAGGTTCCAGCCTCCGCCTACTCCCCGGACGCATCGCCACCCGCCATTCCACCGCCAGACCCAGGTTCTCCTTCCGCTTGTCGACCCCCTGATACCCGGCGTCGCCCCACACCACCCTCTCGCCCCCGTGCAGCAGTTTGCGCGTCTGCGTAACATCGTGAGCGTTGGCCGCCGTGGCCGTCATGCTGTGGACTATGCCAGTACCGGCGTCCACCCCAATATGCGCCTTCATCCCGAAATGCCACTGGTTCCCCTTCTGGGTCTGATGCATCTCCGGGTCCCGCTCCCCGGTACTGTTCTTGGTGGAGGACGGCGCCTCTATGATGGTCGCGTCCACGATGGTACCCTCCCTGAGCCTCAGTCCCTGGGACTCCAGGTGGGCGTTTATCTCCGCCAAGAGACCCTGCCCCAGTTGGTGCCTCTCCAGGAGATGACGGAAATTCAGGATGGTGGTCTCGTCGGGCAGGGGACCCGAGAGCTTCAGCACCACGAACCGCCGCACCGGGTCTGACTCGTAGAGCAAATCCTCCATGCCCGGGTCGCTGAGATTGTAGAAGAGTTGGACGCAGTGGACCCTCAGCATGACGGACAGCGGGTAGGGCTGTATCCCCCTTCCGGCCTTGGGGTAGAAGGGACGGATGCGGTCCTCCAGCAACTGCCAGGGAATCAGAGCGTCCATTCGCTCCAAGAACAGCTCCCGGCGGGTCTTGCGTTTCTTGCCCTGGTATTCCAAGTCAGCAAAGGTGGGCTGGTCCATCAATCTCTCCCCCGATCAGGGTCAGGCTCTTCAGCTCGACTATGCCACATCCCTCCCGACTTGTTCAGAGGATTCTTAGCAGTCGGTTGCAGAGGACATATAGATAAACGGTCTATCCCCGCGCCTGCGGGGGAACCTTACCGCACAGGGTGGTGACGCTCTGGTCCTGCGGTCTATCCCCGCGCCTGCGGGGGAACCGCGTCTTTCCGCAGCAGGCGGCGTGTACGATGGGGTCTATCCCCGCGCCTGCGGGGGAACCTGGGTCTCGTTGGATGGGTCTACCTGCTCGGTGGGTCTATCCCCGCGCCTGCGAGGGAACCGCGTTCGTCACTGTGATGGCTCCGGTCTGGTTCGGTCTATCCCCGCGCCTGCGGGGGAACCAGTGAACGAAGCCGGTATCATCGCCCAGGGCAAGGTCTATCCCCGCGCCTGCGGGGGAACCCACGAGCTGCAGACCGAGCACGGCCAGGGCGTGGGTCTATCCCCGCGCCTGCGGGGGAACCCAGAGAACCCGACGCCGACATTATTTCAGTATCGGTCTATCCCCGCGCCTGCGGGGGAACCTCCCTGCCGTAGCACCTGATGTCCAACCGTTGAGGTCTATCCCCGCGCCTGCGGGGGAACCTCCTGAACCTTGCGGCCGCTGGAGGTCTGGCACGGTCTATCCCCGCGCCTGCGGGGGAACCACCTGCGCCATGCTCTGCTCGAACTCGGCCAGGGGTCTATCCCCGCGCCTGCGGGGGAACCACTTCAATATTGATGAGGACCGCACGCCTCTTCGGTCTATCCCCGCGCCTGCGGGGGAACCTGGGAAGACTACATGCGTCTCAATTTTGACACCGGTCTATCCCCGCGCCTGCGGGGGAACCGTCAGGACACCAGGCACCCGGCGGTCGATGAGGGGTCTATCCCCGCGCCTGCGGGGGAACCACGCCAACCAGGGCGTCGCCGCGGGCAACATGAGGTCTATCCCCGCGCCTGCGGGGGAACCACCTTCTCACCCTTACTTACCGTGGGCGGCATCGGTCTATCCCCGCGCCTGCGGGGGAACCGATATGGCCATCTCGATAATCGACGTCCTCGACGGTCTATCCCCGCGCCTGCGGGGGAACCGCGTTGGTGTCGCCCTCGGCCTCGTAGGCGATCGGTCTATCCCCGCGCCTGCGGGGGAACCTTCTGCGCGCAGAACCGTTGCCACTCCCTGATGGGGTCTATCCCCGCGCCTGCGGGGGAACCAACTTGACCCCCTGGACCTTGCCCCACCGGTCCGGTCTATCCCCGCGCCTGCGGGGGAACCCCTTGCACTGGCATATTTTGTATCGGTCTATTGGATGAACATGTTGCCGACTATCTGTACTTCACCAAGTGTACGCCGTCGGCATCGACAATCTCCTTGGGGGCCTCACCCAGGGTGCGGATTCGCTGCTCACCCACGGCGGTCGGATCCCGCCAAGTCATCACGATTGACCCCTGGCCCAATTCGTAATACCACCGCGAGACCACGTCCCAGACTCTTTCCCGTATACCGCTGGTCATCTGGGGAGAGGTGTACACCCCAGGCGCTATCTCCAGCATCGCCGATGCCAGAAACCCTCGGTATCGACCCTCCACGTTGACTGTAACCACCACTGTCATGCGCTACTCCTCGTCCGGCTCAACGGAGAGAGATTCAGCCTCCGCATCGGGCAGGGCCACATCATCAAAGATCGTCTTGATGCGGTCTATCATCTTGGAAATCACCCGCTCGGTGCGCAGAAGTTCCCCGGTGGTTTGCCGGGTGTGCCGTTCGATATCCAGCGCCGGATTGTCCATCACTGCCCTGGCCGACTGGAAAGCAGCGGGCAGCAGGATGGTGTCGCGGAACAGGTCGGCAACGTCCAGGGGGAAGGCTTCGCCGCTGTGTTCGTGTATCAATCCCAGTTGCGGTATGGCACCGACAGCGGTAACGGCGATAACCGCCGCCGATGTGACGGCCACCGAGGCGTGGTTGATGGCCTGATTGGGGATGTCGGCCCACATCGGATCGTTTCGGTCGTATCGCCGCCTCTGCCACTGTATGCCGTAACGCTGGGCCAGGGTCTGGTAGGTGCGTCTCATTCGCGCGCCCTCGATTCCCCGGAGGGCCTCGATTCCCTGGTGGGGCAGCACCTCGCCCAAGCGCAAAGCGTACATCTTGCGGGCGATGGTGATGCGGCTGCCCTCGGCGTCGCCCCAGGCCCGCATCTGCTTGCGGGCAATTTCAGAGGTGTCGGGCATCAGCGGGGGCGCGGTGTAGCACCGGACACCGTCCTCGCCCACGGCCACCAGGGCGGTGCCATGTCGTGCCATCAGGCGCAGGGCATCGTGGCTGACCGTGGAGCCGGGACCCAGCAGGATCATGGACAGGGTCTGGAAGGGTATGCCGTACTCGCCGGCCTCCAAGGAGCTGTCGGAGTCCGGGTCGGCCTGACGCTCGAAGCGCAGGGTGCCGTCTCGCACGGTGAGCGCGCCCCGGGACAGCCACAGCAGCCCGTGGCGGTCGGAGTGGGGAATACGGGCTGTCTCCAGCCCCAAGCGACCTCTCAGCATGGGAATTCTCCTTTCCCTGCGTGGGGGAGTTTGATTTCGGATCTCGGCCTGCGTGCCGGCCTACTGCCTGTCCCCGCGTTTGCGAGGGAGGTGTATTCGATTGGTAAGGTGCGGGTGTCGATTTTACTGTCGGGTGGGGCGTAGCAGCAGCATCCCGAAACCGTAGGACCGGTGGCGTCCGATGCCATGTGCCAGGGTGCTGGCGAAGGACTCGGGATCTGAGACGGTCAGGACGCCCCGCATCACCGCGTCGGGGCCCTCGGTGTGGCGGGCGCGCAGCTTGCGGTGAGCGCGGGTGCGCTGGAAGGACACCAGCTTGGCCGAATCGAGGTCGAGGTCTGCGCCTCCCTTCTGTTCGAACCGCACCGACAGCCATTCGGCGTACACCTGTTCGCGGGTGCGTGCAAATCCATCCCCTCTCGGGTGTTGCAAAGCCTGGTGCAGAAAGGCGTCGCACTCCTTGCCCGGGCGTTCTGCGGCTTTGTCGGTTCGACGGACGATGGGGCGAATGCGGACCTCGAAACCAAGGCGCCTGCCCGTCTGGAACATCGAGGGCATCGGCTTGCTGTCAATGCTGCCGGCGGGGAGGATGCGGGATTGCAGGGGGTCGGCGCATGCCGCGGCGACCTCGCGCAAGGCATCAGCATCGGCGGAGCCATATCCATAGAGGCAGCCGGTGGATGCTCCACGAGTCAGCATCAAGCGGAATGGCTTGGGGGCCAGATCGCCGAAGCACTCGGTCAGCAGGCAGTGCATGGCGTGGTCCGGGTCCTGGAGGCGCCTTGTGCCCATCCAGCGCTGGAAGTCGCGAACATTGACCTCGGCGCGAACCATCTGCAGGGTTCCGGCGGCCACTTGGTGGCCTAGTAATGTGGTCATGGTTGCCCTTCCTCCTGCGGTTTTCCAGCAGCGAACTTCTCCCGCTCAATGGCGGCTTGCCGGATCGGCCTGCCGCCACCGTGCAGGCCCGAAACCCAGTTCCGCTCATCGGTGATCATCTGGGCGCGGCCGCGTTCGGCACCCTCTGCGCATCCCGGACCCTCGCCTTCAGGCCACTGGACCCGGATGGTTGTTCTACTGGCCGGTTCATCGGCCAACGGCACGGACAGCAGCGCTTCCAGGGCGGTGCTGCCGTCGCTGTATCCTCCAAACAGTGGGGCCGACGGGAGGCAGGGTTTGCGCCCGATGAACAGGGGGCGCATCGGTTCGTCCAGCGCTGTGGCCAGATCCTCCAGCGTTGGATTGCCATCCGCCGGGTCGAGACGAAGGGCAACGGTCACTCGCATATCCGCGTGGTAGTCCCGATAGCGAAGGTGCGGCGCATTGTAAGTGTTGGCACCTCCGGCCCGCTCGTCCGGTGCTCCCCGGGTGGTCCAGCCCTTGTCATTAGCTCCCAGTTGCGCCGTCTGGAAGTCCGTCATTCGCAGGCCTCCGTGGGATTCGCGGTCAATGCGAGCAGCGAAGACCAGCCGGTCCTGCAGGTCCTGGTGGCGCTGGCGTTCGACGCGTCGCCAGCCCAAGGCGTTGGCCAGCAGGCCGGTCAGCATGGAGACTGCAGGGAAGGGACGGATGACCCCCAGATTATCGACGGTCTCGCCGCCGAAGCTCATCAGAGGCGCCTCGAGGGTCAGAACCAGGTGTTTCGCCATCATCACACCGCGCCCTTCAGGATGGCGTCGGCGGCCCACGACGCCAGTTCGTCCAGGTTCAGGCGTTCCGCACCGGGAATGTCGCAGTCCTCCACTGACATGAAGCGGCGGGTCCCCTTGACGCCGTAGGCGTTGTCGAGCTTCCCCAGGTAACCGGACAGCGTGCCGATGGCTTCGGCGAACTGGGGTCTCGACGGAGTGCGGTAAGAGTTGGCCAGGATGCGCGGTTGGCGGCTTCCCGCCTCGATCAGCATCAGGTCGGCGCAGGCGTAGGGCGCGGTGGAGCCGAGCTTGGCCCCGGGAGACACGGTGGCGATGAGGTTAGTCAGGTGTTCGACCACCTTGGCGGCCAGGCCCCGGTCGGCGTCCAGCCAGTCGCCGGAGTCGCATCCCTCCAGGTTGGAGACCAGCCCCGGCACGTCCACCACCACGTAACCGTAGAACAGTCCGGCGGTCAACTCCATGTCGCCGATGTGGGCGGCACCGGCGTCCTCGTCGTCGCCTTGGAGGTCGTCCACCACGGAGAAGTAGTCGCACTCGCTCTCCTCCCGGTGGACGGTGAAGGCGTGGGCCACGTGGATGGCAGCCTCGATGTTGGCCCCGGGGTCGGAGGTCACCATTCGCCCGAACAGAGCTCCCTCCAGTCCGGCGGGCAGGCGGGCACCGTCCATCAGGGCGCGGAAGTTGTTACCCTCGCCTCGCCGGCCGCTGAACAGGTCGGTCGCAGCGTCGCCGGCGGCCTTGACGTCTACGGGGTGGTCGGCGCAGATGGCGGCGGCCCGCTGGTGTAGGTGTTCCACCTCTGGCACGCCCAGCAGCAAGGGCTGGCGGCCCCGTTCGGTGGCGCCGCTGCTGCCGTACACGCCGACGTTGAACGCGTTTTCCACAGCGGCCAGCACGTCGTCGCTGATGCCATCAGCTCCTCTGAGGGGCGCGATCACCCTGCGCTCCACGAGATTGCGCGACCTGATGGCCTCTGTGCTGCCAGCGATTCCGTGAATGGCGAACTCGTCCTGGGCAGTGCGCCAGTGCCGCTTCAGGCACTGGGAGGAAATGCGAGTGCGGACAGCGCCTCCGAAGGGCATCCGCTTGGCGAGGCCGCTGTCGTCGCGGTTCAGCAACGCGGCCGGGTAGGAGTGGAGGGTGTGAATTTGCAGGAACCTCGGGGTGGTCATTGGTCAGTCTCCTTCGTCTGTTTCAGTCGTCAATCGGATTCGGAACTGGATCGGTTGGAGCGGCGTTCCGCACGGTAGTATTCGCGGGCAATGCGGCGGCGGTTCTGTTCGGTCGCGTCATCGTTGTAGTCTTCATTCAGGATGAATCGGGCCATTTCCCGCCAGTTGAAGGTAACTCCGGACGCGGCCAGCATTCGGAACATCCGGGCCAGCAGGGTACGCAACATCGGCCCGCCCGACGTTAGCAGACGGTTGAGCCGGGCTTCGCTGTAAAAGGCCGATGCTCGTTGCGTATCACTGCCGAGGTACAGCGCTCGTCCCACGGGCATCGAGCCGTTATGGGCCGTGTTGGGATTGCTTTCGCCGCTGTTGCTGGGCGTCATCAGTGCGATGCCGTGGATGATGAGGCCCCACTTGCGTTCCGCTTCCTCGTTGCTGTTCAGCAGGTCGTGATGGGCCATCAGTCGCCAGAAGGCCGCCGCGTCGGGTTCGTCGTGGTCCATGCGCCGCAATTCGGCATGGTCGCCCCGGCGATGCTCGGCGTACTGTGCGATGTAACCCGCCATGCTGACGGCCCGGTCCGGCCACGGCTGGGTACTTTCGTCCTGTTGTTCCGGCTGTAGTTCGGAGCCGGGCGCTTCCACTATTTTGCTGGTGGTCACTCTTGATCCTCCTGACGGGAGTCTGGGAACAGGTCGGGAAAGCCGCTGCTCCCGCGAATGCGGCCCTCGAACAACCCATCTGCGGCCTCTCGGGCCTTGTAGTAACAGATGGAGGGGCAGGGCATCGAATCCTCGGCGTTATGAAGCAAGGCGCGGGCGTGGTCGATCACACCCTTGGGCTCCCCTTCATTCAGGAGCCAGTGATGGCGGATTCGGAGTCGCTCACTGGCGCCCGTTTCCTCGAACTCGTCCTGCAATGCATCGAAGAATGTGGTGTCGACAATTTCGTCCAAGCGATTCAGCCACGGTCGTGCGCGCTCCCGGTGCTCCGGCTGGCTGTTGGCGGAATCTCCCCGGTTCGCAAAGGTCTGGATGGCATGGCTCAGGATTCGCTGGACCTTGCCCACGTCCTCGATCCTCGCCTGCGAGATTGCTGCTACGTCGTCCAACCCGCCGCCGCCGCGACGCATAATGGCCATCTTGAACCTGTGCCTCACCGGCACCCTGCGTTCGTGATAGCCCTCGGTCTTGCCTTGACCCCGCACCATGGCCCGGGCCACCAACTCCAAGGGCTCATGCGATTGTCTCTCCGCCTGAGTGGAGCTCAGGAGGGCCGGACGGTCGTAGTCGGCCGAGGTGAGGTACTCGGCGACTCGCTTGTAGGTGAAGCCCCCGCTGGGCAGAGTCAACACCTTGTCGCCCTTCTTGTCGCGATGATCCACCAAAGCCCAGGGATCACCTGTGAGCCCGTTGAGGGACTTGGCCTCGACGCGGGCCGCCTTGGAACTGGTCCTCATAGCACGGACTCGGCCTTGCACATCAAGACTCAACCGTATGCGGCGACACACATCTATGTACAGCGGATGCAGGCGGTTGAGTGTCAGCGCCTCGGCCGCGTTCCCGTCCCAGGGCAGTGTCCACAGCAGGGTGTGGCCTGAGGCCGTTCCCGGGTGGTCGGCCATTACCCCTGGCAGGAACTCCAAGAGGGCCTCAATATCCCGCCGGACGTGCGAGCCGGGACTTGATTCTGCTGGGGCCAGAGCAAAGGCAGACCGATTGCCCAGACCGCCGTTCATCCTCGATATTCCGTAGTTTCCTGCGCCACCGAAGCCCTCCGTGGTCTGCAGTGTGGCCAGAGCGAATATCCAGTCATCATTGCCCGCCTGCTCCGCCACCTCGGCCTTGAGGTCGTGGTTTTTGGAGGTTACCAGCATGTCCAGGTCGTCTGGAGTCGCTACCGTGTTCTTGAAGTCCTTTCCCTGTTCCTGGGAGCTGGCCGGCGGTTGCATAAAGGCGGGCGTGGTGATGTCGTCCACCACCAGTTGCCACGGTTCATCGTCCGGCCACCCAGGCGTTAGGGTGCGGATGATGCGGCGCCACTCATCGGCGTCGGACGCCGGCGTGTCCAGCCCGTCCCGGTGCATTGCCATCGCGCCGAGCTGCACTAGGAAGGCGTGCCAGGCGTGACGCTGATGTGGACGCAGGGCGGGAAAGGCCTCCACCTCATTGGCCATCAGCGCGGCATAGACCTCGGGCAAGGCCGCCTCGCGTGTCGCTCCGCCGGACTGTCGGTACCGGATCAGGGGTTCGGTAAGTAGGTTGTACATTGGTATCGTTCCGCCCTTTCCGAAATGCATTACGTTAGTCAGTCAAATCAGATGATGGTGCAAAGGCACCACCTTTTCAACGAAGGACTGTCAGCAATTTGGCCCTCACCACGTTACCCCTCGCGGCGCAGGCCCAGGCGATCGTAGCGGAATCGCCGTTCCCCGACGGCGAAGGTGAAACCACCCTCAGTTTCGGTGGTCGCTACGGGGCCTTCCTGGGTTGCACCGCGCAGCAGGTGGGCGGCGATGGTCATGCTCACGATGTGCCGCGTGGCCTCGAAGGGGCTCGCTTGCGGTGTGTCGAATTCAACCTCGATGCCCTCGTCCCCCAGGCGAGTGCGTACCCGTTCCTCCGCGTTTGGCGGAAACAGCACATCGCGGTTGTCGTGGAAAAAGGACTTGTCGCGGCGGACCACGTTGCTCCCAGCGCCCTGGACCTCGGCAATAGCCTTTCCCTCCACATTAAGGGCGTGAGTTTTCCAGGCCTCGCCCAGTTCTTCTACGATGGCCTCCAGCACGTCCGGGTGGGTGGCATTCTCGACCAGTTCACGGTTCATTCGGGGGATGTCCCACTCGGGGTGCTGGACGATGAGCCGCCGGGTGGCCTCAAGGACTCGGAGGTCTTCGTAGACAAAGCCGTGGGGGCCGAGGCCAGTGCTGTTGGCTCCCCCCTGCAGCAGCGGCGATAGGTCGTCGGTGTCCGGTGTCAGCACCACGCACCGGGGTGATTCGTGGCCGGCAGGCCGGTCATTCCGCCGGTGGCGGTGCAGACGCCCGATGCGTTGCAGCAGCACATCCACTGGGCAGAGGTCGGTAATCAGCAGGTCGACGTCGATGTCCAGTGACTGCTCCAGTGTCTGCGTGCCAACCGCCACCAGACCGCCCGAAGCACGATTCCGGCCAAGCAGTTCCTCCACCCTGGCGTCCAGCAGACGCCGGTCGGTCGGGGCAAAGCGGTTGTGGTGCAGGGATGCGACACCGTCGACCGAGAACAGTGGGGAACCGTCGCTCCCGGCGTATTGCTCCAGCGCCTGCTGCGTGGCGACCGCGTTGCTTACGGTGTTGCGGATGACCAGCGTCTTCGCCCCCATCCGGGCAGCCTGGATGGCCACCTCGGCCACTTTTCCGAATTCGTGAATCAGGGGTTCGGCGATGATGCTGACGGACTTCTCCTGCCGGTTTTCTCCTGCGGAGGCAACGCTCTCGCCTTCCGGGGCCATTACGCTGACGGCAGGGTAGGAAGCGGCGATTGCGTCTTCCAGCAGCGGAGCGGCGACAGTCTGCGCCCGGGCGGCGGACAGCCACTGGCGGCGGGCCACCGAGCCGAGGGTGGCCGACATCAGCAGCGCGTGGCCCCCTGTGCTCAGGTGGGTGTCAAGCAGGGCCTTCAGTATGCGGCGCATGTAGGGGTCGGAAGCGTGTACCTCGTCGACCACCAGCAGGTTTCGTGAGAGACAGGCGGCCCGCATGTGGGAATGCCGTACTTTGAGGGCGGCCATCATTGCCTGGTCGACGGTGCCGACGGCAATCTGTGCCGCCAGGTAGCGCTTGGAGCTCTCGGCGGCCCATCGGCGGGCGCGGGTTCCTGCGTTGGCGTGGTCATCCCACCACACCTCGTAATTCTGTAGGTGGTGCCCGCCGATGTCCCCTGCCCTGACGTATCCCGGCACGGCCAGCACGGTCTCGGGGCGGTCTTCAGGAGGAAACAGACACTCCACGAATCGCGTGACCCGCCCGTGCAGTTGTGTGGCGGCGGCGCGAGTGGGCAACGCGAAGTAGAGACCGTCCACCAGTCCAGCTCCGTACATCCGGGCGAAACGCCACAGGGCAGCCTCGGTCTTGCCGGAGCCGGTCTCGGACTCGATGATGAGCAACTGTTCATCCAGTGGAGCCCCAACTGCGGCCTGCTGGATGGCGTTGGGTGCGTCGATGTGGGGGAACAGGGCGGGAAAGTCTGGCACTCCTGCAAACTGGTTTCGCTGCTGCGCCACGTCGAGACCTATGGCCTTGACTGCCCGGTGGGCCTGTTCTCTCGCCTGTTCCATGTATCCGTCGCGCGGCTCGTTGCAGAATGGGAACCACTCCTCATTGGACCCAATCCAGTCGGCCAGGGTGCAGAGTCCGAGGAAATGATGTTGGAACTCCGGCTTGGACGGCAGAGGATTTCCACCGGATTCCCACGCCGCGGGGAACCAGAGGCGGGCCAGCTCACCGATACGCTGCAACTGTGCGAAGGGGTCGAGGCCGCCGATGCCGGTCCACAGACGTGAGTTGTGATTCAGCCCTCCCTCCAGCTTCAGCGGCTCCCCGTGGTGCGACAGCGCGGCAATGAACAGTGCGCAGACAGTCTCGCCGCCACGGTCGTCCCAGGACTGCGTGGCGTCCCACCACCAGTCAAGACTGCCGAAGAACTTGTCTGTAGCGCTGGTGTTTTCGCCCGACATCACCGGGGCCAGCTCATGGTAGTGGCCGGCCCGGCCCGGTCTGCGTTGTCCAGCAGGGAAGTCTTCGCCGCGCCAGATGCGGGTCTGGAAACCGATGTTGACCTTGCCTATGTCGTGCAGGGCGGCGAAGAGGGCCAGCCGCGCCGCCGTCGCATGGTCCAGGGATTCTATGCCACCGGATCCGGCCAGCCTTTGCCGGATGTTGGGCTGGGTCAGCAGCGCCTCGAAACAGGCGCCAACGTCGGCCAGGTGATGCTCCAGGAGATGGATGCGCTCCGGCCCCGGCTGCCGGTAGGGCTGCGCCTTTGCCCAGAATCGGCGGGTGTAGTGCGGCGCGGTTTCGGTGATGGTCATCTTTGTTCCTTTTCGGTAGAGCCTGGCGTTTCAGTCTGGCCAAGCCCTCGCTTGCGGCCATTTGCCGGCCGGTCGATACTGGAGGCAACGACCGCCTGTCGGTAAGGAGGAGGCGTGAGCAACCTGACATTCAATGCCATCGATGTGGAAACGGCGAACGCCGATCCCTCCAGCATCTGCCAGATCGGAATTATCCGAGTCCAAAGAGGGGTCATCAAGGGGCAACTGTCAGTGCTGGTCAACCCGGAAACGCCGTTCAATGACTTTAATGTGAGGCTTCATGGTATTGACCACGACGCCGTGCAAGACAGCAAGACCCTGCCTCTTCTGGAGTCTCAATTGCGCCGATTGCTGGATGGTACAGTTCTTGTGAGCCATACCAGCTTCGACCGCCGGGCGCTGGATGGCGCAATGGAACGGTACGGGCTCAGGTCAATCCGGGCAAGATGGCTGGACAGCGCAATGGTGGCCCGCCGGGCCTGGCCGGACAGATACCGGCGGAGGTGGAGCCTGTCTCTCATCGCAGGCGACCTCGGCATCGATTTCCACCACCACGACGCTGTTGAGGATGCCAGGGCGGCGGGAGAGATCGTATTGCGTGCCTGCCGGCACAGCGGAGTGGACATAGACGGCTGGCTGGAGCGGGTTTGACTCGACGCAAGGCAGCGTGTATTGAGGGTCTGGTATCCTTGGCTCAGGGGATCCATTCAGTTTCCAGACAGCGCGGTCTTCATGCCGGTGCAATTTCGCTCGAGCTTCGGGAAAAGCCGTCTTGGAACTCAGTGATAATAGCCGGCCTGTACTACGAGTGCAGGCTACGATTTCCATCACGCCGCTACCTGTCTACCTGCCGGATGGTTCACCGGCTGGGCTCTAGGCGCTTGGTCGGGTTCCAGTTGAGTCACTCCCTTCGACCAGTCGGCCCGGATGCACTCCCGTTGCTCCTCACTGAGACTGGGCCTCCGTACAGGAGGGCGGTCCCCGATCCGCACTCTTGCCTGGTCGAAACCGAGCGTTCCCTGTGGCGCTTACTGCCGGTCAGCCCCTGAGCGGCTCGTATGGATGAATCGCTCTAAGGATGGGTGGTTCACAAACGCGCGTTTGTGACGCTGGGTCACAATTCACCCCCCTTCAGCTTGCTTGGATGTGGGTCACAAAGGCATTGTGGAATCCGCACCAATTAGTGGCGAATGTCCCGCGTCAAGCATTTCTATCGATCCTCGTTGCCTCGTCGAGAAATGTTGGCGAAACTTTAACAATTGAAATCCATTCCAATCGGAGCCATTGACACCACTAATGTGGCCCAATTCGTTGACGGCCGGCAGTGTATTCTCAAATGTCCTTTGGGTGGGCGTCGAACATCTCGACCCGTACCTCCATCGCTTTGGGATAAAGGGCCGGGCCAAACTGGTTGAATATTGCCACGTCAGCCGCATCGCGCCCGTAAGCAACGGCAACTCTCCCTCCACGTGGAGCGGCCTGCGTTGCGTCGAAGGTGTACCAACGGCCACCAACATAGGCCTCGAACCAAGCGTGAAAATCCATCGGCATGAGGTCGTGCAGATAGCCCACAACGATACGCGCCGGGATGCAGAGACTGCGGCACAACGCGATGCCCAAATGAGCGAGTTCGCGGCATACTCCCTCCCCTTGCCGGTTAACCTCGACTGCCGACATCTGAAAATTGCTGGAATATGGATTAAAGCGAACGGAGCTGCGGATCCACTCTACAATTCTGGCCACTTGATCGTAGCCGGGCTCGACACCGTCCACCAGGTCCCACCCGAGGTCCGTAAACTGGTCTGATTCGCAATAGCGGCTGGGAAGAAGATAGGTTAGGACCTCTTCCGGTAGATCTTGCACCTGTTGAAATGGCGCGCCGGGCGACACGTCAATACCGCCTGGGGTCGAAACGTCCGCAGATCTACTGAAAGTGAACTCACCTGGGGGTGCAACCAATCGCTCGCACAGGTTACCGTAACCGTCAACAAATTCCGTGATTGGTACGTTTGGAGTCAACGTGCAGTCTTCATGAGCCACCCACTGATTTGCTCCACTACGCGGACGGAGCATTAGGATAAAAGGCGTGGGGACGCTCACATCAAAGGTAATTTCACAACTTGTCCGAAGCCACACTGCGATTCCGTTCCTTGTCATGACCACGTTTTCAACCGGCCATAGTCTAGTGTAACAGGGCGCCTAGAAATCTAGCCTGACAGTGGGGTCTCTCCGTCTCTGCCTGAACTTGGGGTCAACAAACGCGACTAGCGTAGCGAGGGCTGAGAGTCTTGGAAGAGCGTTCGGAACCGGCTGCATCTTGACCCTGTGGAGTGGTCAACCCCTACGGTTTGCTGGCCTCGCTGCGGAGCCAGTAGTTCCGGGACGCCGATTTCGCTTTGTCCTACTGCGCAGAAACCGACTGGGACAGCGTCCCGCCCAGCCTGCTGGCCGCCGCCCTCCTGCTCTAGGAGTCGTCTGAACAAGGCGGGCGAGATGTGGGATAGTTATGTAGAACCAGCCGGTGTTTGTTGAGGGAGTGAAGGCAGATGGACCAGCCCACCTTTGCTGACCTGGAATACCAGGGCAAGAAACGCAAGACCCGCCGGGAGCTGTTCTTGGAGCGAATGGACGCTCTGATTCCCTGGCAGTTGCTGGAGGACCGCATCCGTCCCTTCTACCCCAAGGCCGGAAGGGGGATACAGCCCTACCCGCTGTCCGTCATGCTGAGGGTCCACTGCGTCCAACTCTTCTACAATCTCAGCGACCCGGGCATGGAGGATTTGCTCTACGAGTCGGTCCCGGTGCGGCGGTTCACAGGGCTGAAGCTCTCGGGTCCCCTGCCCGACGAGACCACCAAGAACAGTACTGGGGAGCGGGATCCGGAGATGCATCAGACCAAGAAGGGGAACCAGTGGCATTTCGGGATGAAGGCGCATATTGGGGCGGACGCCGGTACGGGCATAGTCCACAGCATGACGGCCACGGCGGCCAACGCTCACGATGTTACGCAGACGCGCAAACTGCTGCACGGGGGCGAGAGGGTGGTGTGGGGCGACGCCGGGTATCAGGGAGTCGACAAGCGGGAGGAGAACCTGGGTCTTGAGGTGGAATGGCAGGTGGCAATGCGTCCGGGGAGTCGGCGGAGGCTGGAGCCTGGGAGCCTAGAGGCACTGCAGGAGAAGGCGAAAGCGTCGGTGAGGGCCAAGGTGGAGCATCCTTTCCTGAGGCTGAAGGGATTGTTCGGTTACGGCAAGGTTCGGTACCGGGGACTGGAGAAGAACATGGAGCGGCTGGCCTTGTTGTTCGGGCTGGGCAATCTGCTGACGGCGGAGGGCCAACTGGCGGCGTAGTGCGCAATTGCTGCGGGACAACGCCGGTCTCGAGGCCCATCAAGCCTCAAGCAGCACGGTCGGGGAGGAAACCCAATGGGCCGAGTGCCGGCTGGCAAGCACCAGGCCGCAGTCCCCACTCCGTTATGCAACTCCATCAAACACAACCCAGACCAAAACCCCCTTGTTCAGAGGATTCCTAGACCCCGACCTTGACTTCGACTCGTACCGATACCGGAAGGACCGACCTGCCTGGCAGCAGTGGCGAGCATGCTCGGCCAAGTCGGCACCGCGCAGGGCTATCTCGACAGACAGGGCGTCGGCAGCGGCGACGTCTTCCTGTTCTTCGGCTTCTACCGCCGAGTTGAGCAAACCTCCCAAGGGTGGCGTTTCGTCAGAGGGGCTCCGGAACTCCACGTCCTGTGGGGCTGGCTCCACGTCGACCAGAAGTATCGGGTGGCCGACCTCGGGCCAAATGACCTATCGTGGGCGTTCCATCATCCACACCTCTTATCGAATTACCGCGACGACAAGAACACCGTCTACGCGGCGTCAACAAAACTGGACCTGGGCGGTGACGACCAGTTAGACATCGCCGGCTGGGGAGTGTTCCCCAAGTTCGACCGACGGCTGGTCCTGACTGACCCCAACGGTCCGGGTGTTTCGCAATGGCGGATCCCCCGGTGGTTCTATCCAGACGGCAACAAGCCGCCTTTGACCTACCATCCCGACCGCAGACGCTGGCGTCGGGACGCAAACCACGCCTACCTGCGGAGCGTTGGCAGAGGGCAGGAGCTCGTCCTAGATCTCGCCTACTACCCCGAGGCCGTCGAATGGATGCCCGGTCTCGTGAGCAACCTCGGATCCAACTGACCAAGATCATGAAGACGGAGGGCATCCTTACGACCAATCCGTAGAACCTCGATTCGGAGTAACAAGAAAACCGGACCAACGCCCAACTGGTGTCTGGCACCCCACCGTAGTGCAGATCCAGATGACATTCTACGCTAAGGATCCGTCCCCAAGTCCCCCGCGATCTCCTCCAGCTGCTCGAGGGCGGCGCGTAGGTCCTCCAGGATCTCGGCGGCGATGACGTCGGGCGGGGGGAGGGCGGCGGTGTCCTCCATGCTCTCGTCGCGGAGCCAGAAGATGTCGAGGTTGGCCTTGTCGCGCTTGACCAGATCGTCATAGGTGAAGCGGCGGAAGCGCTCGGTCTCCTCGCGTTGGAGGCGGCTCTCCGGGTTGTAGCAGGCCACGAAGTCGTCGAGGTCGGCGCGGGTCAGCGGGTTGGCCTTCAGCGTGAAACGGCGGTTGGTGCGCAGGTCGTAGATCCACAGCTCCCGCGTCCACGGTGTCTCGGCGGCCGGCTTGCGGTCGAAGAACAGCACGTTGGCCTTGACACCCTGGGCGTAGAAGATGCCCGTGGGCAGCCGCAGCAGTGTGTGGACGTCGCACTCGGCCAGCAGGCGGCGGCGCACCGTCTCCCCGGCGCCGCCCTCGAACAGCACGTTGTCCGGCACCACTATGGCCGCGCTCCCGGTGTTCTTCAGCAGCGTGCGAACGTGCTGGAGGAAGTTGAGCTGCTTGTTGCTGGTGGTGGCCCAGAAGTCGGGGCGTTCCACCGTCAGCGTCTCCCGCTCAGTCTCGCCCTCGCTGTTGACGAAGGTCAGCGACGACTTGCGGCCAAAGGGCGGGTTGGTCAGCACCAGGTCGTAGTTGACCCCCGGATGGGCCCGCAGGCTGTCGTCCACGGTGATGTTGGTCTCGTCGCCGCCGATGCCGTGGAGGTACAGGTTCATGGCGCAGAGCCGCGCCGCGCTGTCCACGATCTCCCAGCCGTGCAGGGCGTCGCGCTGCAGCCGCTCCCGCTGGTCCCGGTCCATGGACGGATTTTCGGCGACAATGTAGTCGTGGGCGGCCAGCAGGAAGCCGCCGGTGCCGCAGGCCGGGTCGCAGATGCTGTCATCGGGGCCGGGGTGCATCACGTCCACGATGGCCCGAATCAGCGGGCGCGGCGTGAAGTACTGCCCGGCGCCGGTCTTCACGTCCTGGGCGTTGCGTTCCAGCAGCGACTCGTAGGCGTCGCCCTTCACGTCGGCGCTGAGTTGCAGCCAGTCCTCGCTGTTGATCAACTCCTGCACCAGCCGGGTCAGCATGGCCGGCTCCTGGATGCGGTTCTGGGCTTTGCCGAAGATGACGCCCAGGGTGCCGGGCTGTTTGCCCAGCGTCTCCAGGGTGCGGCGATAGTGGGTCTCCAGCTCGGCGCCGTCGAGGGCCAGCAGGTCGGGCCAGCGGTAGCCCTCGGGGATGGGCGGCGGCTGGTAGTCCGGCAGCAGGGTAAAGGGCGGGCGGCTGCGCTCGTCCATCATCTTGAGGAAGATGAGGTAGGTGAGCTGCTCCAGGTAGTCGCCGTAGGACAGCCCGGCGTCGCGCAGGATGTTGCAGTAGTTCCAGAGCTTCTGACCGATGTCCACCGAGGTCGTCATGCCGTCGCCTTCCTTTTGCCACGCCGTTGGGACTTGCCCTTGCTGGCAGCCGATGCCTGCGCTTCCGCCTCGCGCTCGGCCCTGATGCGCTCCAGCAGCACCGACGCCGGCTCGTCGTCGGGGTCCTGGGGCACCAGCCTGCCGGAGAACGCCTTCTTGAGGATACTCTGCCGCAGCCGCTCCGCCCGGGCCAGGCTTGCCTCCACCGTCGCATCCGCCTGCTGCACCACCGACAGCCGCCGCTCCACCTCCGCAACGATGCGCCGCTGTTCCACCAGCGGCGGGACGGGAATGGGGAATTGAGAAAGAACTGTCAGGTTAATTGAAGCCAGATTCGTGGTTTGCTTTCCGAACCGCGAAAAGAAATCTTGGCCAAACGAATTTCCCCACCAAGATACAAACTCCGGAATAACGCTGTTTGAGAACGGTCGAGATCTGAAAACATGGTTCTGATGGATGCATCCTTCGATTTCGCCTTTCCAAACCCAACCACGACCGAGTTTGTCCCTGTCGCCACCTTCAGTGAACAGAACGTCCCCGGCCTTTAGTCGCAGCCGCTCTATATTCTTCTCGGATGTCTCTATGGTCGTGACTCGGTCCAAGTCCAAAAACCCTCTCTGTACGTTTGCAACCCTCAAGTACGGGACTTCTCGGAGCGTTTGCTCGCTTGCATAACGTTGCCCCTTGGTAACGCCTCCCTTGAGTTCGGAAATCGCTTCCAAACTCGCCCACACCCAGCCCTCTGGCAGCTCCGGCAGTGCGGAGGTGTCGGGGGCGGAGGGTTCCTTGTACTTGCCCCGCCGCTTCTCTTGCGACTCCCATCGGGCGCGGCGCTCGGCCAGGATGCGCTCCAGCAAGACGTCGGCAGATTCGTACTCGCGGCCCTCGGAGCGGGCCAACTCCGCCTCGGCGGGGACCAGGCGGCCCTCACAGGCGTCCTTGAGGACGCTGGCCCGGTAGCGCTTCAGGTTGGCCTGCGCCCGCCGCAGCGCCGTCACAGACGCGTCCAGCCGAGTGAACTGCGTCTCGATCTCCGCCACAATGAGCCGCTGCTCGGCCAGGGGCGGGAGGGGGAGGGTAATGTTCGACAGCTTCTTGGCGTTGACGTTTTGCAGGGCAATGCCCGCGGACTCTTGGGAGATTTGTTCCCAATATGACGGACTCGAAAGGAAATAATTCAGGTACTTTTTTTCCAGCTTGGAATTAGCCCTGAACCGGATTAGGTATGATGCGAAAACAGCGTCAGGGCAGTTTGAGATTAGTGCGCTAAGGCCAACAGAACCGGCCCTGGAAATGACAATATCGCCGTCGGATAGGAGATATTTCTCTGGCGATGGAGGTTCTTGCTCACAGTAGGGAACCTTTGACCAGTCAATGGGGCCTTTCGAAATGTCGGTAGTCCGTAGGAGTTTCAGCGCGCCTCGATCAACAACGGCTTTCGTGGTCCAACCGTATTCCGGTTTGTCGCAAATAACTCCGAGGGTGGCGAGAGCCCAGCCTGCGGGGAGTTCCGGCTGGATCATCCTCCGCTCTCAACGGCGGCCTGTTGCGGCACATCGATGGTTGGCACTTCAACCTCGACTTCCACGGCGAAGTAGTAGTTGGGTTGGGGGATGGTCTCGCCATCCTCAATCATCCCTTCGACGTGAAAGTTGGTGGCCTCTTCCATAGGGTTACGGGTTTCCTTGAAGGTATCTGCGGCATCGCTGCAGCCGGGCAGATCGGGCAGGTGCGCCGCATAGCCGTTGCCACTCTTGCCAATTGTTGCCACATACTTCATCGGTAATCCCCTCTACCCATCCCCGACCGGCGGTAGGGGCCTGACATGGCCCTCCAGCCAGTCCTTCATTTCGGCAAACCGGAAGGTGTTTGTATCGAACAGATGCATGAAATGATCGTAGGCTTCCCGACTGTCGCAGTCTATGTAGTGGCCGTTCTGCATCAGAAAGGCCGCCGTTACGAAAAAAGCCACCCGCTTGTTGCCGTCTATGAACGGATGGTTCATGGTCAGGCTTTCCATCAGAGCAGCGGCTTCCTCGATAAGCCCGTCATAGTACCCCATCTGTGGACGGTATAGCGCCGACTCCAGCGCTCCCATATCACGCAAGCCGTGGGGGCCGCCGAATTGCTCGATCAGGTCCTCGTGGACGGCAACAATCTCCTGTATGGTCGGAAAGTTGCTGCTCACTGAGCCAGCAACTGAGCCAGCAACCGGTTTCGCTCCAGGCTGGCCCGGTAGTGAGCCATGAACTCAGGACGCACTCCTTCGGGGGCCTTGCTTTCGATGTAGCTGGCCATGGCTTCTTCCAGTACTGCCTGAAACTGCCTGCCTTCCCTGCGGGCAATCTCCCGCATTCCCTCCAGCAATTCCGGTGCGGCCTGGCTGGAAAACTTCTGCCGCGCTGTAGCCATCGCCGATTCCCCCTGGGACAGTCTTACTCCATTCTGTTGTCGCAACCCGCCAAAGGTCAAGAAACATCCCGACAGACCCCATGCAGAGCGGAAATGCCTGTTTACCCCACCAGCGCCAGGTTCAGCTCCTCCAGCAGCGGTGCCAGCCCGTCGCCGAAGAGGGCGTGGGCCCGGCCAATGCCACCCCGCTGGACGAAGGGGACGTGTTGGAGGTCGGCGGGTTCGATGCTGACGCTGCCGGCGATGTGGTCCTTGATGTCCTCCAACCACTGGCGCTGTTCGTCGGTGAACTCCCGCCCGGCGATCTCCTGCGTCGCCAGCCAGCCCCGGAACCGCTCCTCCACTTGCTCGGCGAAGGGAGCCAGTTCGCCCTCGTGGCCGACGGCGTAGCGCACCAGCGACACGATGTCGGCCAGCACCCGCTGGCTGGAGCCGCGCACCCGCGACTGGTCGAGTTGCCGGTAGGCGTCCCACAGCCGCGGCGGAGTCCAAGAGCGTGGCGGGCTCTGCAGCGCGGCGGCCAGGGCCCGGATGTCGGCGTAGCTGAGGCGCTGGCTGTAGGGCCGCTGGTACAGCACCTGCAGGGCCGTGATCTCATCGCGGTGTTCCTCAATGTACTCGCGGAAGGAGCGGGTGAGTTCGTCGGCCTCAGCGCCGGAAAACTCGGCCCGCAGCACCGTGTCCTGCGACACCGTGTCAATGGTCTGCTCGTAGGCTCGGTGGATGTCGATCAGTCGCTGCCGCAGCTCCGGGTTGGCGGCGAAGGGCTTGGCCGCCGAATCCAGCAGCTCCTTTTCCGCTTTGGCGATGGCCTCCTCCGGCGGGTCGTCCTGTCCAGTTGCCTGCCGTGCTGCTTTCAGCGACTCGTCAGGGTCGGTGGCATTCACCAGATTCGATACCAGTTCTTTCAGCGTCGCGCCGTCGGCCACCGACTCCACCGCCTGCTTGTCCTGGGGCGAGAGCCGCCGGTCCAGCCGGGCCAGGCGGCTGGCCAGCGACGACAGCGTGTCCGGCTCCCGGTTGCCCATGGCCACCAGGTCCAGCAGCTTGTCGAAGGGAACCGATGGCTTGCGGTCCAGCGAGAAGGACTCGCCCAGCTCACTCTCGGTGACACCCACGGCATCCACGATGACGAAGCGTTCCTTGTCTGTGGCGTCCGGCGTCACCTGGTTGAAGTCCGTCTGTGAGATTCTGCGAACGCCGCGCCCCTTCATCTGCTCGAAAAAGTTACGGCTCCGCACGTTGCGCATGAAAAACACGATCTCGACGGGCTTGATGTCGGTGCCGGTCGCGATCATGTCCACGGTCACCACGATGCGGGGATTGAAGCTGTTGCGGAACTGCGTGATCAGGTCCTCGGGCTTGGCCCCGGTCGTGCGGTAGGTGATCTTCTGGCAGAACTCGTTGCCCTTGGCGAACTCCTCACGCACGATGTTTACGATGTCGTCGGCGTGGCTGTCGTCCTTGGCGAAAATGATGGTCTTGGGCACGTGCTCCCGGCCGGGGAATATCTCGGTGGTCACCCTGTCGCGGAAGGTCTGGATAACCGTGCGGATCTGGTCCTCTGACACCACCTCGCGATCGAGCTGGCTGGAGGTATAGGGCAGTTCCTCTTCCAGCTCCTCCCAGCGAACCTTACGGGTGCGGCGGTCCCGACGGTCCACCGACATGCCAGCCTCGATGGAGGAGCCCTCATCCGTGATTTTCGTTTCGATGCGATAGACGTTGTAGGGGACGTTGACGCCGTCGACGACCGCCTGCTGATGGTTGTACTCCATGACCAGGTTCTGGTTGAAGAAGCCCATGGTCTGCTTGGACGGCGTGGCCGTGAGCCCGATGAGGAAGGCGTCGAAGTACTCCAGCACCTGCCGCCACAGGTCGTAGATCGAGCGGTGGCACTCGTCCGTGATGATGAAGTCAAACTCCTCTATGGGAAAGTTCCGGCTGTACTCCACAGTCTGCGGTGATGATCGGGCAGTCGCCACGTCGTAACCGGACGCCTCCTCCAGCTCCGGGTCCAGTTCCTCGCCCCTCAGCATTGAGTAGACCCGCTGGATGGTGGAGATGCAGACCTTGCTCACCGGGTCGATGCTGTTCGATTGCAAAAGCTGGACGTTGTAGAGTTCGGTGAACTTGCGTCCGTCGCCGGGGACAGTGAAGCCCTGGAACTCCCGCAGCGTCTGTCGCCCCAGGTTGCTGCGGTCAACTAGGAACAGCACCCGGCGCGCACCCGCGTGCTTGATGAGGCGGTACACCTGGTTGCAAGCCATGAACGTCTTGCCGCTGCCGGTTGCCATCTGCACCAGCGAGCGCGGGCGAGCCTCGGCCAGCGACTGCTCCAGGTTGCGAATGGCCTCCGCCTGCACCGACCAGAGGCCGGAGTCGTCCAGCGGCGGCATGGTGGTGAGCATGTGGCGCAGGCTGTATGTAGCAGAGTATGGAGCCTGGGTTTCCGCAGCCAGCCGCTGCCCTGGGTCCCAGGAGGCAGTGGATGTATCCAGCCACTCCGCCAGTGTCTCCGGTTTGTGGAAGGAGAACACGTTCCGGCTGCGGGGTTGAGGGTCCAGCCCGTTGGTGAACCGCGTCTCCGAGCCAGTGCTCTCGTACAGGAACGGCAGCGGACGTACGAAGCAGGGCAGGTTGTCCGGCAGGCCCGCGCCGTACTTTCCTGATTGCGCCTCAACGCCCGTCAGCGTGTGGCCCACGGGCTTGGCCTCGACCACGCCGGCCGCCTTGCCGTCCACATACAGCAGGTAGTCTGCGGTGCCGTGGCCGCTACGCAGCGGAATCTCCCGCACCGCCACGCCGCGGTTTGCATGGACGTTCAGGGCGGCGAGGTCCTGCACCGTCCACCCCGACAGCTCCAGCAGCCGGTCGATGTTGGCCCTCGCTCGTTGTTCGGGAGTAACGCTGGTCATTAGCTGAATACCTGTAGGCGAAGGTAGCCTGCGTCCCTAATTCACAGTTTGCACCAAGGCTCTCTCGAGCGAGAGTTCAAAAAAGCTGGTGCGGATTGACAAGAATCAGAGTTTTCGTGCGACTCCATGGTCTATGAAGTCTTTCACTAATTCAACCGCTGCGTCCACATCCTGATAAACCTGAACTTGAAACCGTGGGTTACCGCCAATCATCGCCGATAGTTGTCGCCCATCTTTTTCCCTATACAGGCAAATTACAGGCTTTCCAAAGGATTCCCCGATACCCAGCTCGTACCCTACCCCTAGCGACGGGACGGTTACTTCCGCCACGATGACGTCCGCCTCACGAATCCACGCAATGTCCCGTTCGAAGATTTCACCGTCCGGTTTTGTGTTTTCGCCTCGATCCGTCAATGCAGGGTCTCCAATGTGTTCAGTAAGGACTTCAGCGAATCGCTGCAGCCTTCCGATGAGACTGTGATAAATCTTCCGATCTTCATCTCCTCCACGTATGGATCCGGCGAAATAAATCTTCATATGCACCCGCACAACCGTTTGACGACGGAAATAGTAGAATTTATTTTACAACCTTCCCCCGTAGGCGACCGTGTTGCCGCGCCTTGCGGGACGACACCGACTTCCCCAGCCGGTCTCCGGGGCTGACCTGTCGGTGGAACTCGATGGCGTCCTCTTCCCCAAAGTCTTGAAGTAGGTCTCGGGTATCTTCCTCCACCCACCGACGATTTTTAGCACCTGCTCCGGCATGCCGGCCCGCAGCGCGTTGATGGCGTAGGAATGGCGGAAACGGTGCGGATGCATGCCCTCGATATTGGCCCGCTTCGCCAGGCGCATGAGAAGCTGGCGGACTCCGTTGGACAGTAGCGCCTCACCCTGCTCAGACACCCACAGAGCCTCAGTGCGGGGCATGAGGGATTCTCTTTCCTGCAGGTAGTCCCAGATCACGGACCTCGCCGTGTCGCCAACGGGCATTTTTCGCTCTCTGCGACCCTTGCCCATCACCTGCAGCGTGCCGTTGGTCAGGTCAGTGTTTTGGAGTCGCAGCTTGGCGATTTCGTTCAGTCGGCCTGGAGTATCCCAAAATGCGTACAGCACTGCCCGGTCGCGAGTCAAGCGGAAGCGGTGGGCGGGAGTCCTGGCGAGGGCGGGATCGGCAAGGGTCAGCAGGTCCCGCATCTGGTCTTCTGTGACGATAGGAACAGTCTTCTCGTCCAGGCTGGGCGGCTCTATATCGCCGAGCGGATTCTCGTCGATATGTTTGCGCTCCACCAGCCAGTCGAAGAACCGGTTGAGGCGGCGGTACTGGGCGTTGATGTGGCCCTTGGAGAGCTTCTTGGGCTCGGCGTATGTACGCTCACCGAACCACCGCTCCCGGTCCTGGAGGTAGGACAGGTAGTCCTCGATGTGCTCGGTGGTGATTTCCTGCACATCGGGCCAGCCCTGCTCCTCGGCGTACAAGGCGGCCATGCCGGGGGGTGGTTTCGAGGCTGGCGAGGTACCCTTCGGAGTACCGGTTGGAGGCCTTTAGGCTGCTGAGAAACCGTTTCCCGTTTGCGCGAAGACTGTGGTCAAAATGCTGCTTGACGACCATTCATCTGGTGGCACCTGAGAGAAAAAGCCGTCATTTTGTATCTGAATTTACCATAATTGAGGTGTGTGGTGGGCCTGGATGGACTCGAACCATCGACCTCGGTCTTATCAGGATAGCTTTCGAACTGTCCCAGGATCTAAGCACGCCTGAGTGCGACGCAGAGCGATCGGAACGACCTATTTCCCGAAAGGCTTGAATTGCCTGAATGCTTCAATAGCCTCCTCTTCCGCTTCCATCGCCGCCACGTAGTTGGTCCAGCATCTGGGGAGTAGACCAACCCGCAATCGCCTGCACGTACGGTCGAGGGATGCTTTGCTTTACGGCATTGGCGGCAAAGGTCCTCCTGAATATGTGGCAGGCATCCTTCATTTCCACATTTGCCCTTTCTGATAACCGCTTCAAGTCCTGCCAGATTCCGTCATATCCCAGTCTGATTCCCTCCTCGGTGATCCATAGCCACTCCAGAGAATCCCAACGCTGTTGCAAGTAACGGAGCATCGCTCGCTGACAGTGCCGTTCGAACGGTACCTGTCTCTCTTTCTGGCCCTTGCCGAAGGTCATTCGAATCACTGAATTGTCCCAGTCCAGGTCCCACTTTTTCAGCATCCACATTTCGTTTCTTCTGATACCAGTGGTGGCCATCATCTACAACATGGATTGCCTGCGAGCGCCTGCGAAGGTGTTCAGGGGGCAAAGCTCGATCAGAGAGGCGAACTGCTCCTCAGTCAAAAAAGGCTTCCGTGTCTTGGCCCGAATCCACCGAAGGGTTGAGGATTGAGGGCGTGCTGAAAGGGTAAGAGGGTGCTCCTGTGAATCTGGGATAATGGTTTTTGATCAGAAAACCGACCCCGGAAGAGGAGCACCCAAGAGATGCTACCACGCAACCACCTCCGCCGCATCCGAATCGCCTTTGACGACCACCGCTTGGTCAACAATGCCGGGCTGATTCTTCCCGCCACCCTGGCCCAGCATTTGGGTCTGCCCCAACTGGTGGGCCGGTGCCTGGACTTGGGCCGTGCCCCGGGACGAGCCAACGCGGGAGACAAGATCATGACGTTGGTGGCATCGGCCCTGGCTGGCGGCGACTGCATTGACGACGCCGACGCGATGCGCACCGGCAGGACCGCTGCGGTGTTGGGTTGTACCGTGAAGGCCCCGTCCACCCTGGGCATCTTCCTCCGGAGCTTCCGGTGGGGACACGTGCGCCAACTGGATCGGGTGAGCCGGGAACTGCTGGCACGGGCCTGGGCCGCTGGGGCAGGACCCGGCGACGGGCCGTTGACCATCGACGTGGACTCCACCAACTGCGAGACCTATGGCTTGGCCAAGGAAGGAGCCCGCCGGCACAACTACAACGGTCAACGCGGCTATCATCCCCTGCTGGCCGTGGCTGCTGGCACCGGCGACGTGCTGATGGCCCGTCTCCGCCAGGGCCGGGCCAACACCGCCCGGGGCGCCGCCAACTTCCTGCGGGAGACGGTGAGCCGGGTCCGCTGCGCTGGAGCCAAAGGCCAGCTCACCCTGCGGGCCGACAGCGGCTTCTACAACCACGACGTGGTCGCCGCATGCCGCAACAAGGGTGTCCGCTTCTCCATCACCATCCGCCAGCACCAGAGCCTGCGCGATCTCATTGAGGCCATACCCGAAGGGGACTGGACGCCCATACCCTATTGGATGGAGGGCGCCGCCGACGTGGCCGGGACAACTTACACGCCTTTCCAGAGTGAACCCGACGCCGCGCCGGTGCGTCTCATCGTCCGCCGGGTGAAGCCCACGCCCGGCTCCCAGTTGGCCCTCTTCCACACCTATAGCTACCACGGCTTCATCACCAATAGAGAAGGCGACACCCTGGAACTGGAGGCCGACCACCGCCGCCACGCCGAGGTGGAGAACGCCATCAGAGACCTGAAGTACGGCGTCGGCCTCAACCATCTCCCATCGGGACGCTTCCCTGCCAATGCCGCCTGGCTGGCTGTCCAGGTCATGGCCCACAACCTGGCTCGCTGGACGGCGCGAATTGCCCTGGGCCAGCAGGTGGTCAGCACCAAGACCCTCCGCCAGCGCTTCTTCTCTCTGGCCGGGCGGGTCACCCGCAAGGCCCGCCGCATCACCCTGCACCTTCCCAAAGGCTGGCCCTGGCAGGACCAGGTGCATCGCGCCCTGCTCAAACTGCGCACCCTGCCACTCCCTGCTTGACCGCACAACGCCACCGGACCCAGGTATTGACCCTTCAGACTCGCGCCAGCTCGGCCCGCGAGGGACTCCACGTGCCTCGCCACCCGTCAAATCCGTCAAATCTCTGTCTCTGAGCGCCTGGGCAACCGTCTCCAAACCGCCAATCGGGTACACCGACCGTCCCGGTCTGCGAAAATCACCAGTCCAACCCACCCTTTGCCCCAAAGGCCCCTTCCTTCTACGCTAGCCCGTCCCTATCGGTGGATTCGGGCTTGGGTACCTTGGGGGCTTTGATTCGTGCTGCAGGCGAGGTGTCGATGAGGCCCCACTCAACATTCCAGTTCAACGAGGTGGCGATTGCTTGCCACCGGGTGCGGATTGAACGGGGCTTCAGGCCTCGCTCACGCATCGAACCGAGGTGCTGAGGGACGTGGAGAGAGGAGAGATCGGTCAGGTTCTGGCAGTCAGGATCAATCTTTTCGAGATCCTGCAGAAACAGCCGCAGTTTCTTGGCCTAGAACTTGACGGTGGCCTCTGTGCTGCCCTCAATGCGGTGGTACAGGACATAGTTTTCGAGGATTTCGGGTAACCGCTGTGGCATCTCCAAAGCTGGGGCAGCTTTGAGTCGCGTGTTAACCGCTGTGACAATCATCCATAGTTTGCCGACTCTGGACGCCCATTTTGTAGCTGTGGCTCCCCGAGTAGGATTCGAACCTACGACCTAGCGGTTAACAGCCGCCCGCTCTACCGCTGAGCTATCGGGGAACGCTCCAAACGCACTTTGAAGATGTGCTTATGGAGTTCAATTGTATCATCAATCTGCATGCCAGTGAATCCCCAGTTGCGAAGAGCCTGGCGGGGAATCAATGACAACTCGTGTAGCATATAGTTGACAGTGTTACTATCAAGTTTTAGCATTTAAATACTTTAAGAATTACAGCAGCAAACCAGTTCAGGGACAAAGCTACAAGCGGGACGTGCGCTGCCATGACAGATTACTACGAAACATTGGGCGTCACTCGAAACGCCACAGAAAAGGAAATACGCCAGGCATACAGGAAGCTGGCGCGGCAATACCATCCGGACGTGAACAAAAACGACGCTGACGCCGAGGAGAAGTTCAAGGAAATCAATGAAGCCTATGGCGTCCTGTGTGATGAGGAATCACGAAAGAAATACGACCAGTACGGAGAAAACTGGCGCCAGGTCGGAGAACATGGGTCGTCCAGTGGAACCCGGCCTCACGGCAGAAGCTACCGGTGGACGTCCAACGCCGAAGACTTCGAGGACATCTTCGCCAATTATCGAGGGCAATCCGGAAGCCCCTTTGATGGCTTCGGAGGCGGAGCCTCCAACTTCGAAGACCTGTTTAACGCCGGCCGGCGCCAGACCAGAAGAGCCCCTCCGGAATATCCTGTCGAGGTGACTCTCGAAGAGGCCTTCCATGGGGCCACCCGAAACGTACGACTCAATGACGGACGGACCCTAGAAGTAAAGATCCCCGCGGGGGTCGACCAGGGTTCCAGGGTACATATCGCCTCCGGTGGATCTCAGGGAGGCGACTTTTATCTGAAGGTGTCTGTTTTGGAGCACACCACGTTCAAAAGGGACGGCCGCGACCTTTACGCAGACATTGACACAGATGTTGAGGACGCCGTTCTTGGTACGGAACTGGTTGCTCCCACCCTCACTGGCAAAGTGGCCCTGACCGTACCTCCAGGCACACCGAATGAACGGCGGTTCCGGCTGTCTGGACTGGGAATGCCTACCCTGTCTGCAAATGGAAAGCGTGGTGATCTCTTTATTACCGTAAAGTTGCGCATTCCCACTGATCTGACCGAAGAAGAAGTGGCGCTGTACCGCAGCCTCAGGGAGTTGCGGAAGGAACAGTCTATATCCGACAGCGAAGCAACTGTGAGTCAAGCCTAAGACGCGTTCTCCTGCCAGCTTTCTCACTCTTCGTCCAGACCCGGTCTACCGGCACACCACGGAGTATTTCCGATGACTGCAGAAGAAAATCATCTTCACGAAGAACCCTGTTTTGTTATAAGCGTAGCCGCCCGCATCGTCGGGGTGCACGCCCAGACCCTGAGGCACTATGAGCGCGCCGGACTGATCTGGCCCTCTCGCACCAGGGGGCGCCAGAGGCTTTACTCCATGGCGGACATAGACCGCATTCGGCGCCTTCGCACCCTCGTCGATGACATGGGAGTCAACCTTGCGGGGGCCGAGGTTGCTTTGAAATTGATGGATCGTATCACGGAGTTGGAAGGAGAGGTTTTCGAACTGACGAACACGATCCAGGCCCTGAAAGGGCAACGTAAGGGATATAACGACGATCGAAATCGCTCCTTTGCGAATTGCTAGGGAGGTGGAACAATGACGGCACAAAATGAACAATTCACTAACCAGGCGAGGCAGGTGCTGCAAAATTCCCAGGAACTCGTTCGCCGCCATCGCCACAACCAGTGGGACGTGGAACATATCATATTGGCATTGCTCGAACTGGAAGACGGCGTTCCATCCCGAATCCTTGAGGAACTGGGCGCGCCTGCGGAAGACATCAAGGCGGCACTTTACCAGGCCCTCGAATCGGCTCCCAAATTGGCCTTCGACGCCAACCAGATATACCCGACGCCGCGGGCCCAACGCCTGATGGAGAATGCCCGATCCGAGGCTGCACGGCTTAACGACGAATTCATTGGTGCCGAGCATCTCTTCATTGCAGCCGTAATGGAGCCACAGGGTGTATCAGCGGGCATACTGAAGGCGCATCGCATAGACCGGGAACGCGTTTATCAGGCCCTGACCCAGGTGCGCGGCAGCCACAGGGTCAACGACCCAGATGCCGAGAGTCGCTATCGCTCTCTGGAGCGGTTCAGCATAGACCTGACGAGAATGGCTCTGGAAGGAAAGCTGGACCCTGTAGTTGGGAGGGACGCCGAGATTCGACAGGTGATGCAGACGCTTACACGCCGGCGCAAGAACAATCCTGTCATCATAGGAGAGGCTGGCGTAGGAAAGACCGCGGTCGTCGAGGGTCTAGCGCAGAGAATTGCCTCCGGCGACGTACCTGACTCACTGAAAGACCGCCGCGTAATGGCCCTGGACTTGCCGGGCATGGTCGCCGGCTCCAAGTTTCGTGGCGAGTTCGAAGAACGCCTCAAGTCTGTTATCGACGAGGTCAAGGAGGCAGGTGGTGAGGTCATCCTGTTCCTGGACGAGTTGCACACCATGGTCGGAGCGGGAGGGAGCGAAGGTAGCGTGGATGCAAGCAACATGCTGAAGCCGGCCCTTTCTCGAGGTGAAATGCAGTGCATCGGGGCAACGACCTCCGACGAATACCGCAAGTACATTGAGCGGGACTCCGCTCTGGAAAGACGGTTTCAACCAGTCTATCTTGAAGAACCAACGGTCGACGAGACTGTGGAAATACTAAAGATTCTGCGACCTCGTTATGAAGCCCACCACAAGGTGGACATCAGCGACGCAGCCCTGGTCGCCGCTGCCCGATTGAGCGACCGGTACATTACCGGACGTCAATTGCCCGACAAGGCAGTGGACTTTATAGACGAGGCGGCGAGCAAGCTTCGCATTGACGCACAGATTCTTCCGGCCCCACTAAAGGAACTCGAAGAACGGATCCGTTATCTCAATGACCAGGAACTCGCCGCTGCCGAACGCTCTGATTACGAAAGGGCGGCAGAACTTCGTACCGAGCGAATCAGGGTCCAGCAGGAGTACGACGCCGAACGCCTGTCACAGCAAAATGGCCGGGAAGTCTCCAGTGTCGTTGATGAATTACTCATTGCCCACCTCGTTTCCGAATGGACAGGCATTCCGACGGGACGCTTACTGGAAGGTGAAGGTGAAAGGCTGGTTCACATGGAATCCGACCTTCACCGGCGAATCATTGGACAGGAGGAGGCTGTCACTGCCGTGGCCGAAGCCATTCGCCGTTCGCGGTCAGGATTGAGCGATCCCCGGCGCCCAATCGGCAGTTTCATATTGCTTGGACCCACTGGCGTGGGGAAGACGGAACTGGCCAAGGCACTGGCTGAGTTCCTGTTCGACGATGAAACCAGCATGGTGCGAATTGACATGTCCGAATACATGGAGCGCCACGCTGTGTCGCGTCTGGTGGGAGCCCCTCCGGGATATATCGGCTACGACGAAGGCGGGCAGCTCACGGAAGCAGTCCGGCGCCGGCCGTACCGCATCCTGCTATTCGACGAAATCGAGAAGGCCCATCCGGACGTGTTCAATATCCTGCTCCAGATTCTGGAGGATGGGCGTCTCACAGACGGACAGGGGCGTACCGTTGATTTCCGCAACACTGTCATTATAATGACCAGCAACCTGGGTACCGAGGGCATGAAGCGCCAGTCCTTCGGATTCCGTCCCGACAACCCAAGGGAACAGGACGAAATGCGGGCTCTTCGGGAATCGGTAGATGCCGCCCTCAAGCGACAGTTCCGTCCCGAATTTCTGAACCGTATTGACGATACGATTGTCTTTCACTCGCTTACCCAGGAACAAATAGTGGAGATTGTCGAGTTGATGGTGGACGATGTCCGCAGTCGGTTAGCCGAGAGGGATATCACCTTCGAGCTGACTAAGGACGCCGAGCTCTGGCTGGCAAGACAAGGGTTTGACCCAGTCTATGGGGCACGCCCACTGCGTCGCCTGATTCAGAGGCAGCTGGAAAACGCCCTTGCCCGGATGGTCTTGTCCGGCGAGATAGCATCTGGGGACCATGTTCTTGTCGATTCCGAGGACGATGGGCTTGCACTCAGCAGGCAGAATGTATCAGCCTCGTTTGACACGAATGAAGCTGATTCCCATAGGGCTGCGCTGGTTTAATTCATCCAACCATGATTATTCAAACGGTGCATCACACCTGACCAGACTGGGGATCAACGAAGCAGTGTAATTGTCAATGGCTACGGCGTTAATGCAGCAGGCTCAGATAAAGGACGTCACAGTGGACGACGTCTATGTCCGCTATGCCGTGGCTGGCGAAGGGCCGGTCGTGCTGTTGGTGCACGGCCTGGCTTCTTCAATGATCACCTGGTACTGCAATATGGAGGCGCTGGCGCAGGCAGGATACACCGCAATTGCCGTTGACCTGCCCGGATACGGCGACTCCGGGATGCCCAACAACATGGGTTTCGGACCGGAAAACGCGGCGCATTTCCTGGCGAAATTCACCGCCGAGCTGGGCTACGAACGGTTTTCCGTGGTGGGTAATTCAGCGGGTGGCCTGATCGCTGGCGTGACAGCCCTTGAGTACCCGGAAAGAGTGGACAAGGTCGCCCTGGTGGCTGCGGCAGGCCTGAGTCAAAAGTTGTCCTGGCCTCTACGTCTGATATCCATTCCTGTGCTGGGAGAGCTGATCTACAAGCCTCACCTGATCAGCAAAACGGCAGTGGTCAGACGAATCTTCTTCCGTCCGCCCCCGATTCTTGACGACATATTGCCGGAGATGCTGCGGGTGCGCTGTCTCCCTCACGCTCCACAGGTAATGCTTCAGTCGGTCAGATCCGGCGTCAACCTGTTGGGACTTCGCCGGAAGCACAACCTGCTTCACCGGCTCAAGGACCTGCGGGCTCCTCTGCTGGCGGTATGGGGCGAGGACGACCTGATTATCCCTCCAATCAAGGCTGATGAAGTACGCAATGTCCTGCCTCGCAGCACTGTGCACGTCCTGACAGAATGCGGCCACTGGCCCCACATGGAAAAACCCGAAGAGTTCAATCGCATACTTACCAGTTTTCTCTCTCAACCATCGCCTGTGGCCCCACATGCGCCGCCGGGCGGCTAGGCTCAACAGCATCACACAGCCGCTCGAAACACCCCCTGATGCCGCCGGAGAGGGTCCCTCCGTCACAGACGGTGTCGCGCACCTCGGCGAGGCAGCGGGTACTGTTCCTGCTCTCCACTCCCGAATCATCACGTTCAATTCCGCCATCGAATGGTTGACCTCGACCTGGCGTGGCCGTCTCCTGATCCTGTTCTTGGTGGTCGTGATCTCCACCGCAGCCTTCTTCATGCAGGATCGTATAAGCGTGGGACGTCTCAGCTACGGGGCCGTGGCGGGTGCGGTCCTGCTGGCCAGCGGTGGACTCGTGGTGCCTGTGCCTGCCCTGGCGATAACCTGTACCACCGCTACTTTCCTGAACCCTGTCGCTGTCGCAATAATCGCGGGTCTCGCGGGAACCCTTGGGGAGCTGACCGGATACTTTCTAGGCTACAGTGGCAGCCGAGTCTTTGAGCGAGGGCGGTTCTATCGCCAGATAGAAAGCTGGATGAGACGCCGGGGATGGCTGCTGTTGTTCGTAATCTCCGCGGTCCCCAATCCCATATTCGACGTTGCAGGTATAGCAGCCGGTGCTCTGAGGTATCCGCTATGGCGCTACCTCGTTGCGGTTGGGCTTGGCAAGCAGGTCAAATTTTTTGTGGTCGCCTATGCCTGCCTGTACAGTGTTCAGGGAATCAAGGGGGTTTTCGGGCTGTAATCGATTTCCCTTGATCTTAGCGGGCAAGGTAGCGATGACACGGCTGTGATTGTATTCTCTTAACGATTCACTTCAATGGCTAACCCCGAATCCACCGATAGGCAATGGTTAGCGTAGGAGAAGGGGTACTTTGGGGGCCAAGGATGGGGCGGACTGGTGATTTTCGCAGAGGGGGATGGCTGGTGTACCCGATTGGTGGTTTGAAGGCAGTTGCCCAGAGGATCAGGGGCGGAGATTTGCCGGATTTGACGGGTGGTGTGTCAAGAGGCGTCCCTCGCGTAGCAAGCTGGCGCGAGTCTGAGGGGCTTACAGTTGGGTCCGGCGCCATTGGGCCGTCAAGCAGGGAGCGGCAGGGTGCGCAGTTTGAGCAGGGCGCTATTCACCTGGTCCTGCCAGGGCCAGCCCTTGGGAAGGTGCAGGGTTATACGGCGGGCCTTGCGGGTGATCCGCCCAGCCAGGGAGAAGAGGCGACTGCGCAGGGTCTTGGTGGTGACCACCTGCTGGCCTAGGGCAATCCGCGCCGTCCAGCGGGCCAGATTGTGGGCCATGACTTGCACGGCCAGCCAGGCGGCGTTGGCGGGGAAGCGGCCCGAGGGGAGATGGTTGAGACCCACGCCGTACTTCAGGTCGCGAATGGCGTTCTCCACCTCGGCGTGGCGGCGGTGGTCGGCCTCCAGTTCCATAGTGTCGCCCTCTCTATCGGTGATGAAGCCGTGGTAGCTATAGGTGTGGAAGAGGGCCAGTTGAGAGCCGGGCGTTGGCTTCACCCGGCGGACGATGAGGCGCAGCGGAGTGGCGTCGGGTTCACTCTGGAAGGGGGTGTAAGTTGTCTCGGCCACGTCGGCGGCACCCTCCATCCAATAGGGGATGGGCGTCCAGTCTTCCTCGGGTATGGCATCGATGAGATTGCGCAGGCTCTGGTGCTGGCGGATGGTGATGGAGAAGCGGACACCTGTCCTGCGGCAGACGGCGACCACATCGTGGTTGTAGAAGCCGCTGTCGGCCCGCAGGGTGAGCTGGCCTTTGGCTCCGGCGCCGCGGACCCGGCTCACCGTCTCCCGCAGGAAGTTGGCAGCGCCCCGAGCAGTGTTGGCCCGGCCCTGGCGGAGACGGGCCATCAGCACGTCGCCGGTGCCGGCGGCCACGGCCAGCAGGGGGTGATAGCCGCGCTGGCCAGCGTAGTTGTGCCGGCGGGCTCCTTCCTTGGCCAGACCGAAGGTCTCGCAGTTGGTGGAGTCCACGTCGATGGTCAACGGCCCGTCGCCGGGTCCGGCCCCAGCGGCCCAGGCTCGCGCCAGCAGTTTTCTGCTCACCCGATCCAGTTGGCGCACGTGTCCCCACCGGAAGCTGCGCAGGAAGGTGCCCAGGGTGGACGGCGCCTTCACGGTACAGCCCAGCACCGCAGCGGTCCTGCCGGTGCGCATCGCGTCGGCGTCGTCGATGCAGTCGCCCCCAGCCAGAGCCGACGCCACCAACGTCATGATCTTGTCCCCCACGTTGGCTCGGCCTGGGGCCCGGCCCAGGTCCAGGTGCCGGTCCACCAGTTGGGGCAGACCCAAGTGCTGGGCCAGGGTGGCGGGAAGAATCAGCCCGGCATTGTTGACCAAGCGGTGGTCGTCGAAGGCGATTCGGATGCGGCGGAGGTGGTTGCGTGGTAGCATCTATTGGGTGCTCCTCTCTTGGGCCGGTTTTCTGTCACAAAAACCATTATCCCAGAAGGAAAGGAGCACTTTCTTATCATCTCAACCCACCTCCACCCTCATCTCTTCGGTGGATTCGGGCTAACGGCCATGGCTAATACGGGAGGTCCATTTGATACGAGGACTTGACGGCAAATTCCCCAGGATCCATCCCTCAGTATTCGTGAGCGAAGCAGCATACATCGTCGGAGATGTCACCATAGGCGAGGGTTCCAGCATCTGGCCGGGAGCCGTCATTCGCGCAGATTATGGGGACATCATCGTCGGCAAGGACTGCTCACTCCAGGACAATTGTGTACTCCATACAGACGACCACCTGGAGATGGGAGACAACGTGCTCCTGACCCACGGTGCCGTGGTGCATGGCGGCAAGGTCGGCAGCAACGTACTGATAGGGGTCAATGCCGTACTCCTCGAAGACGCTGACGTTGGGGACTATGTCTTCATCGGTGCTGGCGCGATCGTGCGGGGCCACGTTCCGTCCCACTCACTGGTCATAGGCGTTCCGGGGCAGATTCGGCCTCTGAGCCCGGCACAGGTGGCGCGACTGCAGAACCCGACCGCCAACTACGTACGCAATGCAAAGAGATTCATAGCCAATGGCCTGGGACTTCAAATTCCTGTCGATCTCCAGCCGGAGGGGGACTAACAATGATCGCGGAACCCGATAGCACCCCATTGCCTTTGGACGGGTTGCGCGTACTGGACGTGACCCACATAGTCGCCGGGCCCTTCTGTTCCATGATACTCGCAGACATGGGGGCCGAGGTCATCAAGATTGAGCGGCCGGGCGTCGGGGAACGCGGCAGGAGCAACGGTCCATTTATTGACGGTCCGGAAGGTCAGCGTGTCAGTTCCAGGTACCTCGGCCTCAACCGCAACAAGAAGAGTGTGTCCATAGACCTGCGCGATCCTCGCTGCAAACAGGCATTCGAGAAGATGGTCTCCGAGTCTGACATATTGCTGGACAACTGGGGACCAGGAGCTCTGCGCCGCCTTGGACTGGGTTATGACCACCTGACGGAAATCAATCCGCGTTTGATTTACGCCAGCCTCACTGGCTACGGCGATCCCGACGGGCCCGCCCCCGGACCATATTCCCAATGGCCGGCAAACAACCCCTGCGTCCAGGGTATGGGGGGCTGGATGACCGTCACCGGCAGCCCCGGGGGAGGGCCGCAGATGGTTGGCGACAACATCGGAGACTCCGTCCCGGGAGTCTGGACCGCTCTGGCCATAATGATGGCCCTTGAAACCCGCCACAAAACTGGCAGAGGCCAGTACATCGACATGGCAATGTACGACTGTATGGTGGCCCACATGACCAGCACCATGCCCTTCTACCAAGCCACCGGGCAGGTGGCGGGACGTGAGCGAGGCAACATGCTCAGCGCCCAGCTTGCCCTAGAGGCCAAAGACGGATACGTCGTCCTTGCAGGAGCCGGAGGGGCCGAAAAATGGAAGGACCTCTGGCGGTTGATCGGCCGTGAGGACCTTGTAGAAGACCCCCGATACCTGGGCGAGGGCATCAGTGGTGAGTTCTACATGAACCATTTCGTGCCTGCCATCGAAGAGTGGACGAAGCAACGTTCAAAATCCGAAGTAACGCAAAGATTGATAGAAATCGGGTACTCCATGGGCATGGTGCAGGATCAGTCCGATCTTGACGCATGTCCGCACCTGGAAGCCAGAGGCATGTTCATAAACGGCGGGGATGATATGGGCGGCATCTTCCGCACCGTCAACACCCCCATCCACCTCGTCGGGACCTCTGGAACACCCAACCGTCAGCCCCCGCTGCTGGGCGAACACAACGCCGAGATCCTCTGCGGCATGGGCGGCCTCTCCGCCAAGGAACTGGCTGATTTGGCTGCTGAAGGCCGAGTCTAGGAGCCTGGGCGACAATGCGCATAGCCGTCATGGGCACCGGCGGCGTCGGCGGATGGCTCGGGGCGCTGCTCTCCCGTTCGGACTGCGACGTAACGCTCATCGCCCGTGGAGAACACCTGCGGGCTATCCAGGCCAATGGGCTCCGACTGAAGCAGGACGACGCGGGGTTTGTGGTGCGGTTGCGCGCGACTGACGACCCATCGGCCGTAGGCCCGGTCGACCTTGTTCTTTACACGGTAAAGACTTACCACAACCCAGCAGCGATCCATGCCATACGACCCCTGGTGGGACCGCGCACCGCGGTCCTCAGTCTGCAGAATGGCGTGGAATGCCACCTGCAACTGGCGGCTGAACTCGGAAGTGGTCATGCCTTGCCAGGGGCATTTTGGAGCGCCTCCAGCATAGAGGCTCCCGGAGTTGTCGCAAGCGTGGGACCCAGGCCGCGACTGTCGTTCGGAGAGGAGGCGAGCGGCATTAGTCAGCGAGCTGAAGAGATTCGGGACACCATTGCGCAAGCAGGGATAGACGTGGAACTGTCGGAAGACCCGCTTCAGGTCATCTGGTCCAAGTTTGTTGTTTTGTGCTCCATTGCCGGAATAACCAGCGCGTCCCGCACTCGTATTCGTGAGTTCATACATCGGCCCGAAGGCCTTGCTCTGTTCACTGAAGCGATGCGCGAAACGTACTCGGTGGGCCAGGCCATCGGCGTCAATCTGCCGGAGGGTTTTGTTGAGCGATCCGTCGACTTCATTAGGGGTTTCCCTGACTTCCAGAATTCGATGCATTACGACTTCGAACAGGGTCGCCCTACGGAACTGGAGGCATTGAATGGCGCCGTGGTGCGGTTGGGGCATGAGGCCGGAATTCAAACCCCGGTAAACGAGTTTATCTACGCCGTGCTGGCTCCGCTGAAAGACGGAGTCTCCAACGGCAGCGCCTAGGGTCACGGCTGTCTTTTCTACAGAAGTGTCATCTCACATTCCTGTCAGTAGCCCCAAGGCAAACGCATTTGGAATCGCAACCCTCGGTCATTCCTACTTTCGCAAGGGTGGAGGAGTGGAAATAAAATTTCTCTGTCATTTCCGCCCATATTCGGCCATTCCAGTTTTCCTACCAAAGTCCGGCGGACGGCAGTTGCACTCGAGTTGAGTTGGACAAGGCTTACAAGAACCATGTTAGGGATGCGCCGTCGGTCTTGGCAATAAGGAAATGTCACAAGGCCATCCAAATGCGTTAGTCCTGGTCCGGGAGAGCGTCTTTCAAACTCCAGTCCGTCGAACTTATAATAAAGGCATGCATTCTCCTCCGGAGTAACTATTGTGGTATTTCGCGCGCCCCGCGGCACTGCCGACCATCTTCCAGAAGAGCAAAAGTACTGGCGTTACATAGAGTCCAAGGCAGTGGAAATCTCAAACCGTTTCGGCTACGGACGCATCGATACTCCAGCGTTCGAAGACTCCAACCTCTTTGTCCGCTCCGTCGGAGAAGGCACAGACATCGTTGAAAAGGAAATGTACACCTTCGCAGACCGCGGGGGTGACAGCGTTACTCTGCGTCCGGAAGGCACGGCGCCCGTTTGTCGCGCATATCTTGAGCACGGCATGCACAATCTGCCGCAGCCGGTGCGGATGTACTACTTCTGTCCTGTCTTCCGTTATGAGAGGCCCCAGGCAGGCCGCTTCCGCCAGCATCACCAGTTCGGGGTGGAAGCCCTCGGGGACGCCGATCCATCGGTGGATGCGGAGGTGATCGAAGTGGCCTGGGAGCTGATGGGGAGCCTTGGCCTCCGCGACATCCAGTTGCTGGTCAACAGCATTGGAGACGCCGAGTGCCGTCCTGCTTACGTAGAGCGATTGCGGGACTATTACACTGGTCACCACGACAGACTTTGCAATGACTGCCGGGACCGGTTGGGACGCAACCCGCTCCGCCTTCTGGACTGCAAGGTGGAGGCCTGCCACGCTCTCGGCGATGAAGCGCCCCGTTCCACTGAATATCTCTGCGGCGACTGTCAGGAGCACTGGGAGAAGCTTTCGGGCTACCTCTCGGCCATCAACTTGCCGCACGTCGTCGATCACCGGCTGGTGCGCGGCCTTGACTACTACACGCGGACCGTATTTGAGATACAGCCGTTGGACGTGGGTGGCCAGTCCACCATATGCGGCGGCGGACGCTACGACGGCCTGATTACGGAATTGGGAGGACGTCCAACTCCCGGCATCGGCTTTGCTACCGGCATAGAACGGCTGACCTTGAACCTGAAGCGCGGAGATGTGCCGGTTCCTGAAGAACCTTCGCCTCGATACCTGGTCGCCAACGTGGGCGACAATGCCCGTACGGCAGCTCTCGAGCTCGCCGCCAAGCTTCGGCGTGCCGGAGTCGGGGCGATCCTCAGCAGCGGGACCCGAGGATTGCGGGGGCAGATGAGGCAGGCCAACGCTCTCAACATTCCTTACGCCCTGATCCTGGGCGACGACGAGATCGAAAAAGAGGAGGTTGTCGTCCGCGACATGTCGGCTTCTACCCAGCAATCGCGGGCGTTGTCCGATTTCCTCTCCGAAATCACCTCAAACTAGCCTTCACATCCGTGGCAGGTCGTACCTTGGCCCGTCATCATGGAGATAGGGCGTTGCGCCGGGTTGGTTATGTCGGGTTGGGTGAGCAAGCCCCTCTGCCGCGATCACACCCAAAATTTACTGACAGTAGGCCATTGACCAGCGCAGCCTCAGCATTAGAACATATATGCGCCATTTTCATCCGGCGGCTCATCCGCTCGCCGGCCTTATCCAAGGGTCGCAATATTTCTAATTTTCGAGGCGGACGATGAAAATCTACTATCGCGGTTATCTCATCAACGAAAATTACCTGGCTGGACCCGGCTGTATGGTGCATGGGACGCGCCCCGAACGCAGAACCCTGACGCACGAGGAGAATCCCCGTTCCGCTATGCGCTGGATCGACCGTGAGGTCTTAAAAAAGCGCGTGGAGGCCGCCGGTTGGCTTCCAGCAGGCGGAGCGTCAAGGTAGCAGGCTCCCGGGACATCTATGGATTAGTATCAGTGATACGGCGCCATCCAACGGCGGAGACGGAAAGATTGACACGAATGATCGCCAGAGCGGCCCCGGTGAAATCGGGGCCATTAAATTTTCTCGACTTGTGGACTTAAGCCATCCTATTTCCTCTCAAACGCCTGTCTGGCCCGGCGACCCCGCGCCTCAGTTCGAAAAGTGGGCCGACCTTCCTAAAGACGGCTACTTTATCCGCCGGTTCTCACTCAGCGAACACGCTGGCACTCACTTAACCGCACCTGCCAGCTTCTACCCGGATGGCAGAACCGTAGACCTGTACAGGCCGGAAGACCTGCTAAAGCCTGTCGCGGTAATTGATGCCCGGGACAAGTGCCAAGACAATCCGGACTACTCTCTGACAGTTCAAGACCTGAAGGAATGGGAGGCAAACAACGGGCCCTTTCCAGAAGGAAGCACAGCTCTCCTTCTCACCGGATGGTCCTCCAAGTGGCACGACCCGTTCGGATACCTGGGGATTGGCCAGGAAAATCAAGTCCACTTCCCCGGCTTCGGGGTTGACGCGGCCTCGCTCCTGATCGGAGAACGGGGAGCCGCCGGGCTGGGAACAGACACCGCAGGATTGGAGCCGGGTATAGACAACTCCTTCGCAGTCAGCAGGCTCGTACTCGCCCAACCTCGCATCGCCCTGGAAAACCTGGCCAACCTGGAACAATTGCCGACGACGGGAGCAACCATCTTGATCGGAGTGCTGCGTCTCGTTGGCGGAAGCGGAAGTCCGGCGTCTGTGAGCGCGCTGCTGCCGGCGAAAAACAATTAAGGGGAAGCTCTTCCGAACTTCCCCCACAGGGACCCCTTTTGCCAGGAACTCTGTCCTACCGGATCGTGAACCTTACAGCTTGGCGATTCCAGCTTTGGCACAGTCCTCGTCTTCCTGGCTGGTTCCACCACCCACTCCGCAGGCACCTTCCAACACGCCATCCCGAACGATGGGGACGCCGCCCTGGCTGGGTATGCCGTGCTCCCCCTCGGCCTTCAGGATGCCCGAGATAATGGGGGAACTCGCCCGCTCCTGAAGCTCGCCGCTCGTGCGTCCGAATGCGGCACTGGCAACTGCCTTGCCCTGGGAGCCGTACACTCCGCCCCAGATTGCTCCGTCCATACGATTGAAGGCGACCAACCGGCCGCCCGCATCGCAGACGGCAACGTTGATCTTGATGCCCATTTCGGTCGCGGCGGCTATTGCACCTTCCACGATACGGTTTGCCTCGGCCAGTGAAAGTGCCATGACAGACCTCCATGTGTCGGATTTGAATATTCCCAAGACTGCGGTATTTTAACCCACGCATTCCGCCACGCCAATGCAGCGGCTCGATGATATACTTTTAGCGAACTATATTCACCCGATCTGACGGTAACCGAAATTTGCTCACGAAACGAATCATCCCCTGCCTCGACGTGGACGGTGGCCGTGTTGTGAAAGGCGTCAGCTTCGTGGAACTTCGCGACGCTGGCGACCCCGCCGAGCTCGCCGCCGTTTATGACCGAGAGGGAGGCGATGAGCTCGTGTTTCTGGATATCACCGCCAGTTCAGACTCTCGCGAAACCATGGTTGATGTCGTCCACCGAGTCTCCGAGGAAGTATTCATACCACTCACTGTGGGCGGCGGCATCCGAACTGTTGAAGACATTCGGCGAATGTTGAAGGCTGGCGCCGACAAAGTGTCCCTGAATACCGCCGCGGTTAACAACCCTGCGCTCGTCGGCGAAGGCGCAGCGCAGTTCGGGAACCAGTGCATCGTCGTCGCCATAGATGCCAAGCGGGTGGAAAGCAGGATGCTCGGGGAGGCGCGTTCAACTCCGACGGACGCCAGCATATCCCTGGACGAATGTTCGCGCTGGGAAGTCTACACCCGCGGGGGACGTACTCCTATGGGCATCGACGCAGTGAAATGGGCAGCCAGGGCCGTCGACCTGGGCGCGGGCGAGATTCTGCTTACCAGCATGGACGAAGACGGTCAGAAGCGAGGCTACGATCTGGAACTCACGCGGGCGGTTTCGAGGGCAACCTCGGTACCGGTCATAGCCAGCGGCGGGGCAGGCAGGCTGGAGCATCTCTACGAGGCATTGGATGAAGGGGAAGCAGATGCCGTGCTCGCGGCAAGCATCTTCCACTTCGGAGAGTATTCCATCAGTCAGGCGAAGGACTTTCTGACTGACCACGGGATTGCTGTGCGCCCTCGCAGTTGAGAAAAGTCCACTACATTTTAGCTGAGAGTGTCCCTTGGCAGAGATCAAAGCGGTTGTCTTCGACATGTACCAGACCCTGGTGCAGGACCCCAGCGGACAATGGCGCACCAGCTTTCGATCCATCGTAGAGGAACAAGGCCTGAGCATTACTGCAGAGCAGCTCTGGGAAGGCTGGCACGAATCCGAGGAGCAGTTCCGACACCGCCGGACTGACCCGTCACTGCCTTTTCAGACTTATTTTGATGCCTGGGCCAGCGGATTTCGGGTTGCCTTTGAGCAGATGGGCATCTCTGGAGACGCTGAGGCCGCTACCAGTCGCTTCTTTTCCGACCTTTCGAGGCGCGAACCATTTCCCGAGACTCGGGAAGCGCTCTTGGAGATAGAGCGGGGCTACCGGATAGCCGTCCTGTCAAATGCAGACGATGGTTTTCTCTTGCCCAACCTGGAATTGCTTGATCTGGAATTCGAGACCGTTCTGTCCTCGGAGATGGCTCGAAGCTACAAACCTCAGCCTGAGCTTTTCCGGGAGATGCTGTCTCGACTGTCCCTTTCCCCGGAAGAAACGGTATATGTGGGGGACCGCCATTATGAGGACGTATATGGCGCTTCTGAAGTGGGAATGAACGCCGTCTGGATTGACAGGGGAGACCGGGGCCTTCGCAGTGATCTGCCACCGCCGAATCACCGCATTGCCAGCCTTCTCGAACTTCCCGCCCTGATTCATGACCACTTCGAACGGTAAAGAACCACGCTCCAGACTGCCATTGCTCTATTGCCATCGCTCCAATGTAATGTGGACTCAAAATTTCCAATGGGGTAGCGTATCGATGAAAGTCAAGCTGAATGAGCAGGGCCTGGTCCCAGCCATAGCCCAGGATGTAAACAATGGCAATATCCTCATGCTGGGATACATGAACCCGGGTTCAATCAAGCGAACTGTGGAAGGCATTCAAGTCTGGTTTTACAGCCGAAGCCAGGAAGACCTCTGGCACAAGGGAGAGGTTTCGGGCAACTACCTCAACCTGCGAGAGGCCTGGCTGGATTGTGACGGCGACACCATTCTCCTGAAAGTCGATCCGGATGGGCCAACATGCCATACAGGCAACGCTTCCTGCTTCTTTCACCCACTGGAGGGCCTCCCCGAAGGTTACGAAGACACCGACCGTGGTCCTGGCGTCCTTGGAGAACTGTACGCAATTGTTCAAGACAGACAGCGTGAGATGCCCGAAGGCAGTTATACAGTTAAGCTGCTGCAGGAAGGCGTTGGGCGGATTGCGCAAAAGGTTATCGAAGAAGCGGGCGAAACGGCACTGGCCGCCGCGCAGGGGGACTTGGACAACCTGCCTTCGGAGATCGCTGACTTGATGTATCACACGATGGTGCTGATGGCTGCCTCGGGCATCAAACCTGAGCAGGTCTGGGAGGAACTGCGGGACCGCCGCCGCTAGGCGCTAAAATTTCCCCGAAAGCCGGTCTCCCGCGCCGTATACGACGAAGTCATTCTCGCGGTATACAGTAACCTTCCCGAATCCGGCAACAAGCCAGTTACCTGGCGCACCCAGGACGCAGGTACGAGCGTCAATTCCCAGGTAAGTAACACCAATGGGCGCCGACTTGCGCAAGTCTGCCAAGGTTTCCGCAGGGTCCCGACGCTCATGGTGCGGCAGCACGCAGATGCCGGGAGCGATGCCCAATCCTTCTACCCACCGGTCCCGACTTTCACCATCAGACTTGGAGGTGTAGAGAGGTGGGCGACGCATTACCGAACCCATGACCATCGCTCCTGCTGAGGAGCCTCCCAGCACCAGTCCGCGTTCCATTCCCTCCATCAGGAAACGCAACAGGGTGGAGCCGCGCAGTGTGTCAAGCAAGTGGTCAGGATTGCCGCCCGTAAAATAGACGACATCCGAGTCGTTTACCGGTTTACAGAAATCAGCGTCGCTGGCTTGGGCCGATTCCAACACCATCAGTTGACTGGCGTTTCCACCAAGGCCTCCGAAATGAGTAACGCCGTCGTTGGCTGCCTTCGCCGGGCCTGTGACAGCAGCCGTGGGAACGATCAGGACGCGGGCCGAATCTCTACCCGAAGCACGCATTACCTCACGGTCCATATCTTCGCAACCAACGCGGAACTCGTCGCCGCCAGCCAATACTATGGTGCCAGACATAGAATACCTCGAAGAATGTAGGATATAACTACCTGTAACAGTCGACTCAGGTCAGAAACTCGATGAACGCCGCAGCCAGTCCCAGAAACAGGGCGAAGCCTATCACGTCTGTAAAGGTAGTCACAAAAACGGCCGCAGAAACCGCCGGGTCCATTTTGAGTCGATGGAGGAGCAGAGGAACGCCGGCCCCAGCGATTGAAGCCACTACCATATTACCCGTCATGGCGAGGGCAAGCACTCCTCCAAGAATCGGGTTGCCCTGCCAAATCCAGGCTATACCTCCGATGATCACACCCAACACTACCCCGTGAATCAGCCCAAGTACAACTTCTCGCCGAAGGAGTCTCAACCCATACTGGCGCGGCAAATCCCCGGTGGCAAGGCCCCTTACCACCAGTGTTACCGTCTGGGTTCCGCCGATTCCTCCCTGACCAGCCACCACGGGAAGAAATACAGCCAGTGCAACCACTTGCGCTATGGTGGATTCGAAGAGCCCGATAACGGCTGCTGCGAGAAACACCGTCACCAAGTTGATGGCCAGCCAAGGGAATCTGCTTCTTATCGCGTCCGACAGGGGCCCAGTTACTCTTTCTTCTCCTATGCCGGCAATGCGATACATATCTTCAGTGGCACTGTCATGAACCACCTCCACAGCATCCTCCGCACGAATCAGGCCAGCAAGACGGCCATCCTCCTCCACCACAGGCAGGTCGCTGACCTTGAATCGGCGAATCAGTTGGGCGGCAACTTCCTCGTCGGCCGATGCATCTACAGAGGTCGGGTCGCGGTCCATGATGTCGCCCACTCTACTGTTGGGCCGTGCCAGCGCCAGGCGTACTGGCCTCAAGGTTCCTACCAGGATTCCTTCATTGTTCACCACTGGCAATGAATTCACTTGTTCCACAGAATGGCCCATCAATCTTAGACGATCGATCGCGATCGGGATGGTGGTGTCCTCGTTAAATACCGGTGTACCTAGGTCTATCAGTCTTCCTGCCGTCCCATCCTCGTATCTCAAAAGCGTTTCAACGGGCGAAGATACCTCCATCACGTCGATGGTTTCCAGCCTCTTGTCTTCTGGTAATCGCTCCAAAACCTCCGCTGCCGCCGAAGGTTGAGCCAAGTCAAGCACCCGAGCCAACTCGACGGGTTGGTAATCGCGAAGCGTCCTAGCCGAAATACGAGGATCAAGGTACTCCAGCAATCCGGCAACCGTTTCAGCAGCCATTTCGCTGACAAGTGCCCTACGAAGCCTGCCTCTCAGTCCTGCAAGTACTTCCGCACGGTCTGAAGGGTGAAGCTGCAAGTAATAGTCCCAGGCCGCATCCCGCGTCCCTTCTTCCTGAAGCAACTGCTCCATCAACACCACACGCTCGTAAGCGGTATCAGAGGGCTGCGTCACTATAGATTCCACAAACGCTAGTCTGGGCAGGTTTCAGCATCATTGTGCCTCAGGTGGCGTAGAGTTATCCGTCGATTCGTTCATATCATCGTTCGGAAACCTGGTCTGGCAGACTCGGAATGGATGCCCGCTTCAATTTTAACTCTCCTCTTCCCGTTTTGGTTTTGACAGCGGATCTCTACTGCCATCATCAAACACAAATGGCTAGAGAATAACGGGTAAGGTAGAGTTGCGATGTGTTAGAATCTAGCTTTGATTGCCGCCTTCCAATCCCTATCAAGACCCAAATATCGCTATCTCAAGAGAATAGCCAAGGACCACTGGGTTATGACCGCGGACCCCCTAATTGACGAAATCCGCAACCTGGTTGCTCAAGCCGTAGAAGCAGCCCGAAAGGACGGCGTACTCCAGCTTGAGACTGTGCCAGATATACAAGTAGAACACCCCGGAAATCCAGAGCACGGGGACTTCGCGACCAATCTACCCCTACGGCTGGCCCGAGCGACGCGAATAAAACCTCTCGACCTGGCTCAAGAACTGGCAAAACGCATCCCGGAAAGCGAGCCAGTTGGCAATGTAGAAACCGCTCCTCCGGGTTTCATCAACTTCCGCCTTGACGACCGTTGGTTGCAACGGCAGGTTGAGATTGTCCGCGAGGCAGGGGCAGACTTCGGCAATATCGACCTGGGCCGAAATCGACGGGTGATGGTTGAATTCGTCAGCGTCAACCCCACCGGTCCTGTCCACGTGGGCCACACCCGCGGCGCGGTACTGGGAAGCGCATTGGCAAACGTGCTTGAAGCAGCAGGATTTCAGGTCACACGCGAATATTACGTGAACGACGCCGGCAGCCAGATGGACGCCTTCTACCGGTCTGTATTCGCCCGCTACAAGCAGATTTGTGGCAAAGAAGCCACGATGCCTTCAAATGGCTACATGGGTGAATACATTTCGGAATTGGCCCAAGAGATACGTGACACCGAGGGGGAACGATACCTGCAGCAGCCCGAGGACCAGGCCTTGCGGGAAATCGGCGACTCGGGTCGAGAAAAGATGGTTGACCTCATACGAGAGGATTTGAGCAAAATTGGGGTGGAGTTCGACAACTGGTTTAGCGAAAGGACCCTTTATTCCGAGGGCCAATACGAAACTGCCCTTGACGCGCTGCAGGAAAAAGGATACCTGTCCACCAGGGAAGACGCCCTATGGTTCAACTCCACGATGCTGGGGGACGAGAAGGATAACGTCGTTGTACGCTCCTCCGGCGAGCCCACCTATTTTGCCTCGGACATCGCCTATCACTACAACAAGTTTGCCGGTCGCAGCTTCGATGCAGTGGTCAACATCTGGGGAGCGGACCATCAGGGACACGTCCCACGCATGAAGGCAGCGGTGGAAGGGCTTGGAATTGACCCTGAAAGATTGACTATCCTTATTGCGCAGATGGTCACTCTGAGACGGGGGTCGGAAATAGTAAGAGCTTCAAAGCGGACAGGAGACTTCGTTACTCTTCGCGAATTGGCTGAAGAAGTCGGAAGTGACGCCTGTCGATATTTCTTCCTGGCACGGACTCCCTCGACGCAAATGGAGTTCGACTTGGAGCTGGCCAAGAAAGAGTCTTCGGAGAACCCCGTCTATTACGTGCAATATGCACATGCACGGAACGCCGGGATTCTAAGCCTGGCCAGAGAACGAAATATAGACTGGAGCAACGGTGACGTCTCGCTGCTCAAGGACCCCAACGAGCTGGCCTTGGTCCGTGCCATGTTGCGCCTGCCTGAACTGGTCCAGCAGATGTCGAGAAGCCTAGAGCCGCACCACCTCCCCCACTTCACGATGGAACTGGCGCAGGCGTTCCACGGATTTTATGAAAACTGCCGGGTGATCTCGGCTAATCCGGAGGATGCGGACGTATCGCTTGCAAGACTGAAGCTGGTTGAATCTGCCCAGATAGTCTTCCGGCGTTCTCTTGAACTGATGGGAATGAATGCGCCAGATCGTATGTAACCCACGCATATGCGAGCGTAGTCTGACTGAGGAGGAACAGGCAATCTAAACGACTGAAAGGAAACGGTGACAGATCCTGCCTAATGGACATTCTATTACGAATTAACAGTATAGCCTGGCAATTTCGCACTCGTCTCATCCTCGCCTATATCACCTTTGCAATCGCTGTTGGCTTCTCCCTGTTCATCCCCTTTTTGTTTGGCAAAGCTATAGACACGCTGGTCCGATTTGACGATCAGACAAAGAGTTTCCAAGGACTCAATCCCGACACCAGCATTCTCGTGTGGCTAGCAGTCGGCCTTCTATTGGCAAGTCTTTGCCGAGGCGTCTTCGACTTCGCCCGAACCTACACAACGGATTCCCTGTCCCAGAAAGTGTCCTACGTGTTGCGCAATAACTTTTATGACAAGCTGCAGCACATGAGCTTTGCATATCACGACAAGGAACACACCGGCGACCTCATGTCCAAGGCCACGGCTGACGTGGAAGCCATACGCAGATATGTGAACATCGGAATGGTCCGTTCCCTGGAAGCAGCCCTTCGTGCAATTGCACTGCTGGCAATACTCATATTCATTAACTGGGAACTGACCCTGATCAGTTTGGCCTTCATCCCATTTATCGTAACGCGTTCCGTGCTCATAATGAGCCGCTTGAGGGCTATGTGGACCCGCGTCCAAATCACTATGGGAGAAACCGTCACCGTCCTCCAGGAAAACCTGGTCGGCATGAGTGTGGTGAAGGCATTCTCGTCTGAGGAATTCGAGAAGCGAAAGTATGACCGAAAGGCGACTCAGCTACGACAAGAGTATTTCGAGTCGGAGCGGACCCAGGGCACCAACAGTGCATGGATGTCCTTTTATTTCACTGTGGCGTTGGGACTCATCCTCTGGTACGGGGGATGGGAAGTGCTCCGCGGAGACCTGACGGCTGGCGAAATGGCCATGTTCATGCTATTCCTGAACCAGCTCACTTTCCCGGTCCGAATGGCCGGCTTCATAATCAACAGTTTCTCTCGAGCCATTTCATCAGGACGTCGCCTGTTCGATGTTCTGGATGCCCCATCACCAGTTAAAGAGAAGGAAGACGCAATACAACTGGGCAGGGCAGAGGGTACTGTGCGGCTGGAAAACGTGACCTTCAGCTACACCCCAGGCCTGCCTGCTCTCCAAAACGTGGTTGTCACCGCCCAGCGCAACGAAGTGATCGCAATTCTGGGCGCGCCAGGGAGCGGCAAAAGTACGATAGTGAACCTCCTCCCCCGCTTCTACGACGTGGATGAGGGCAGGATCACCATAGACAGCACTGACATCAGGGATGTGACCCTGGAGTCTCTCCGCAGAAATGTCGGCATCGTACAGCAAGACGTTTTCCTCTTTAGCGCAACTATCCGCGACAACATTGCCTATGGCGCGTCTAGCGCCACGATGGAGGACGTCACGCGTGCCGCCAAGGTCGCACAACTGCACGACCACATAATGACCCTCCCAGACGGTTACGACACATGGGTTGGCGAGAGAGGAACGACCTTGTCTGGAGGCCAGCGCCAAAGACTCTCAATTGCCCGTACAGTATTGATAGACCCTCCCATTCTGATACTGGATGACTCGACCTCGAGTGTGGACGTGGAGACGGAGCGGCTGATACATAGCGCAATGACTGCGGTAATGAAGGGGCGCACAACTTTCGTGATTGCGCATCGCCTCAGCACAGTGCGCGACGCCGACCACATTATCGTGTTGGATAAGGGGAGGATTGTTGAACAGGGAACACATTTGGGGCTGTATGAGGCCAACGGTGTGTACCGAGAGATTCTGGAGCTTCAGTTGCGGCCTCAGGAAGAACTGATGCTGGACGTTGCTCTCCCACCCAAGACTGCCGACGACACTGTACGTCAGCCACAGGAGGCCTAGCATGCGAATGGGAGGGCCTGGAGGCGGTTTCGGCGGAATGATGGGCGGGATGCGCGGCATCAACGCATCCGGCGACAGAGCACCCACTGCAGACAACCTCACTGACGACCAGATAGCCGGTGCGGCGTATGACCACCGGGTGGTAACGCGGCTGATGACCTACATCGAGCCCTACAAGCGAGATGCAATCCTGGCCGTTCTTGCAGTTGCTGTGTACACCGGCGCCAATGTATGCATTCCACTACTGGTCAAATTGGGGATAGACGACGCGGTCAGGGGCAACAACCTGGTCCTTCTGCACTGGATCGGGCTTGCGTTTCTGTTCGTTGCAGTGGTCCACTTCGGCGCTAACTACCTCCAGTTCGTTTTCATGCCCAGGGTGGGCCAAGGGATTCTGTATTCGCTCAGAACAAAAATGTTCAACCACCTGCAGGAGCTGTCACCTTCTTTCTACCATCGCACTCCTGTGGGTCGGATTATGTCGCGCAGCCAGAGCGATGTGCTGCAATTGCAGGAAACGTTCGAGCTCATAGTCCAAAGCTTCTCTGACGTACTCAGCCTGTTGGGCATTATCACAATGATGCTCATCATCGATTGGCAACTGGCGCTAATCTGCCTGTGTATCGTTCCTCCACTGTTCTTCATCCTGGGCTACTGGCAAAAATTTGCTCGCCATTCTTTTATGCGCATTCGCCGGGCAATAGCCATGGTGAACGGAGAATACAACCAGAATATTACAGGCGTTCGTGTAGTCCAGAGCCTGAATCGCCAAGAAACAAACATGACTCGCTTCGATGAACTGAACACCGAACACCTGAACGCCAACCTGGAGGCCAGTCGATTCTCAGGAGGGCTTCAGCCAGTCGTTGAGATGCTCATCGGCATCGGGATGGGATTCGGAGTCGTATTGGCCGGAGGCATCATGGCGAAGGGGGGCGCCCTGGAACTGGGGGTCCTGGTCGCTTTTGCACTGTACATACAGCGGTTCTTCGAGCCAGTCCGACACTTGACCATGCAATACAGCCAGTTACAGCGAGCAATGGCGGCGGGAGTTCGTATTTTTGAGGTTCTGGACTTGGAACCCGAGGTCAAGGACGAGCCTGATGCTGAGAATCTGCCGCAGATCGAAGGCGAAATCCGGTTTGAAAATGTCTACTTTCACTATGTGCCGGGCGTAGATGTCCTGAAGGACATCAACCTGACAATCATGCCCGGCGAAAACGTGGCCATAGTTGGCTCTACCGGTGCAGGCAAAAGCACCCTGGTAACCCTGATACATCGATTTGCGGACGTGACCCAGGGACAAATTCTTGTAGATGGCCACAACATACGCCACGTCAAGCGAAATTCTCTAGCCAGCCAGATGAGCATGGTTCTCCAGGAACCTTACCTCTTCTCAGGTACGGTTGCCGAAAATATTCGCTACAACCATGAGGAGGCTTCGATCGAAGAAGTCGTTGCCGCTGCCAAGACTGTGGGCGCCCACGAGTTCATAATGAACCTGGAGGAAGGTTACGATACTGTTCTCGCAGAGCGCGGCATAAATCTCAGTGTGGGGCAACGCCAGCTGCTCAGTTTTGCCAGGGCGATAATAGGAAACCCCAGAATCATTGTCCTGGACGAAGCAACCGCAAATATCGACACCCAAACAGAACTCATGATTCAGGAAGCCCTGCAGCGGGTATTGGTGGGCAGGACTTCAATTGTCATTGCCCACCGTCTGTCGACAGTGCGCAATGCAGACAAGATCATCGTCCTCAACGGAGGCCAATTGGTGGAAATGGGATCTCATGACGAGCTTTTGGCGCTGGGAGGCGTCTATGACAGACTTTATGCTGTGAATTACGGTCTGTTGGCAGAATCCGAGACCGCTGCGGAGCTTGACGTCCTGGAAAACAATGTTTCAGGGAATGGTACCCGTGTTCTTCCAGACGGTCTCTCCCCTGCACCCGCTGACGACTGAGCAATTTTGGGTCCACTTCTTCTTCCAAGACAGCTGCAAAAGGGTCGATTTCGGCTAGATATCACATTATCGTTGCCAAATTCGATCTAATTCAAAACAAAACGGAGCTTAAGGGCAAATCGATGTACACGCGAATTCTGGCGCCATTGGATGGCTCAGCCACCTCCGAGCAAGTTCTACCCTATACCAGGGCCTTGGCAACTTCACTGTCGTTGCCTGTCACTCTGCTCTACGCCGTCGAACCAGAAGAAATCACGATACCAAGGATCCTCAATCCGTCGCTCCATATGGAAGAAATGGTCGACCACCGAATCCGCCATGCGCGAAACTACGCTGACCCGATAGCAGAGGGGTTAAAGAGAGCGGGCATAAGAGTAGACCTTGAGTTCCCTCAAGCTGAACCCGCCACAGCAATAGTTGAAGAAGCAGGCAAGGACCCCGGTACTCTGATCACCATGTCCAGTCACGGACGATCTGGGCTGGCCCGGTGGTGGATGGGAAGCGTTACCGATAAAGTACTGCACCTGACCGACAATCCCATGGTGGTGATAAGGGCAGTCGCCCAACCTCAAAGGGCTCCGGAAAACAAATTCGAGCGCATCATAGTTCCGGTGGACGGATCGGATCTGGCAGAGGAGATTCTGCCGCATGTTGTTTTTCTCGCATCCACGATGGGCCTTGTAGTAGATTTGGTGCAGGCCAACCCCTCCAGAGATGAGTACTATCGTTCGATGTCCATTGGACCTAACGAAGTTGCTCGCGCCACTCCTACGTACGAGAGCTACATTGAGGCAGTGGATGCAGAGTCTGCCGCTTACTTGGCTGACCTTAAAAGCAGACTAACGCAACAAGGACTGCCCACAGTCGAGGTGCAGTTGTTGCATGGCCCGGCAGCGGAAACAATCTCGGACCTCGCCACGGCAACTTCGAACAGCCTAGTGGCAATGACCACCCACGGTCGCTCGGGGGTAGGCCGCCTCGTACTGGGGAGCGTGGCCGAAAGGGTTGTCAGGCAATCGGGTGATCCAGTACTTCTGGTGAGGGGCGGACGTAGCGGCGACGCTCCCCTGACTGGCTCTCCGGCCTTCGCGTAAATCCGGCCTCGCGGTTACTGAAAGAGGAGCGGACGCGCGCTCCTCTTTTTAAGACCTAGCGATCCAGTACTCAATCAGACTCTGCAAAGGTTCGTTACCAGGTTGTAAACGAACCATCCGTCACCTACGGCGAATATTTCAGGTTTGGCTGAGGCTGTGTCCCTCATGATGCCAATTCCGTCGCCATATGGCTCGAAAGACACAATCTTGTCCAGCCTCACTCGGAAACGCTTCCTGGGACCATGGAAATAAATGTGTTTGGTGGTTACTCCCATCAACCCGGTATCGCTGCGAACCGTTTCCTCCCATTCATGGACCCTGCTGCGGAACGCGCTGGGACGATAGTAAAGCCCTCGGGACACACGGATGCTGATCCCCTGAGAAGACCCGCGTCGTTCGCGTCTCGTCTTGGTCTCGATATAGTCCACTCCATCAAAGGTCCATACCAGCTTTTCGGACTTCATCAGGTTAAAGGGATGCCCTGAGACGTTCTGGCGTTCCGGAATTATTCCGTCGGTCAACTCCCGAATTACGGCGGACTTGACCATGTTGTGGTGCGCGCCGTTGGTGTCGACGTCGTCGATTGATAGGGCAAAGTTGTTGAGGTACCGAATCAACGCGGCTTCCTCGTCCAATGACAACACGCCGTCTTCCAGCGTGCCATCCACCGCTGCCTCCCATGCCTGCGCGAGCAACCCCTTTTCTTCCGTCGTTGTCAATCCGAGCTGACGGACCGAATCTGCTAACTCATCCAGATGTGTCTGTCCATCATCGGTAGCAAGGGCGGCCAAGCGAGCGTCGAGCATAACCCTGTCTCGGGCCGCAGTCTCCAGCACCTCCATGCCCTCGCTGATGTCTTCGTCTATGGCAAACTGCTCCCGAAAGTCCCTCAGCCTAGATTCTTCCTCGTATGTGAGAATACCGTCAGACAAGCTGGCTTTGACTGACCTGCGCCACCCTTCTGCTATGGCGGCATTGATCCCTTCTCCATCGTGGAAGGACCTCTTCGCTATCTCCAGCATCCGCAGTCGGACTTGGGACTGGCTAAATGTCGGACTTTCAGCCTCAGCCATGGCGACCGACACCATTTCATTCCATCCACTACGGTAGACCTCTTTACATTCCCCATGCTCCTTGCGGAGACAGCCAGCCTTTTCGGCGCAGTATTTGCAATCTCCCATACCGCTTCTCCAAATAATCAGGGAGGGGTGTTGATTCCCTGGCAGGAACAACCCCCTCCCCCTTTCCAAAACTACAGCGACGTTTCAGTGTCCTACTGGCTGAGAAATCGTTCCATTGCCTGTTTGAAGACTGGATAAGGATGGGCTCCCGTGAACAGGAGGTTGCCAACCAGGAAAGTGGGAATACCGTTGATGCCGTACTGAAGTGCTTCGCGATATTGGGCCATGACGACCTGGGAATGCCTCCCTTCTTCCAATGCCCGCGTCATGTCGGCACCGTCCAGGCCGATGCTGTTTGCAACATCTTCCAGGACTTCGATTTGTCCAATGTCCTTGCGGTCTTCCCAGAAAGCCTTGTACGCCGCATGATGGAACTCCATAAACATTCCATGCTGTTGAGCGTACTCGGTGGCTTCCAACGAATAAAGCGTGTTGGGAGTGCGATTCGGAGGTCGCATCACAAGCCCGGAGTCCTTTGCCTGGCTGCGCAACGGTTCGGAGAGTTCCTCGTCGCTCTCGCCGGCCCGGGCAGGTCGCTCAGCTCCTTCGCGGGGCGTATCAGGTCGCAACAGATAAGCTCGGCCTTCAACTTCTATGTCAAATTCCTTCGCAAGCTTGTCGACCCGTTCCAGGCCGATATAGCACCACGGTCAAACATAGTCGTACCATACGGCTACCTGTACAGAGGACCGATCCTGTTCCCCGTTCTGATTTTCCTGCGTCATTGCAAAGCTCCTGCCTGTCAGTTCGTAGGGGTCACGAAGTGCGCTCTGAGTACTTCTGGATTTCAAGCCGCTGATTCGAGCAGCGCAAGTAGGTCGTTCAGCCCTGAGATCTTGGGGCAGCCATCCACGGGCTCATGCCATCCCCCCCGATCCAGGAGGGCAGCATGCATACCGGCAGCGCGAGCACCGGCAACATCCGAGCGTATTTGATCACCTACGTGTAATACCTCGTCCGGCGCGACCTCTGCTCTCTTTAACGCCTCCTCAAAAATGGGAGGATGGGGTTTCTCCTTGCCCGCCTGAGCAGAAGTCACGGAGAAGTCCAGCATTTCCGCCAGTCCGGCCCTGCGAATCAAGGAGTCCAAATCCGCTCTCAAATTGGTTATCACGCCCAGGCGGTAACCACGAGAACGAAGAGCCTCCAGCGATGGCACGGTATCTTCGAAAGGTGCGAATTCCTTGGGCACTGCTATCGCCAGTTGCCAGATCTGGCGAGCAAGGTCTGCAGTAACCGGCACACCGGCAGTCTGCAAGATCAACTGCTCGTACTCAGCGAAGAATTCGAGCCTGCGTTCAGGGGAACGAAAAGAAAGAGGTTCATCCTCGTTAGCCTGATTAAACAGGATGTCTGCCTTCGCATAGCCCCTTCGAATGGCTTCTTTCGAGACACTCAGGCCCAGCTTCCAGCAACTGGCCTGCTGAATGTCTTCCAGTGGTGGCCAGAACTTCACCAGTGTATTGTAAAAGTCGAAGGTAACTACCCTTATCATTCCATCAACCGGCGCCAGTCTAGCTGATGCCTCAGTCTACCACGGCAATTCAGCATGTGCGACTTGCCAGTAAGACCTCATAATTTGAACGTAATTCGTCCTTCTCCAGCGTTCCAAAGGCCCCGCTTAGGATTATCGGAGTAGGCGCAAAAGACGCCGTCGGGGACCGTCGCGTCCCAATGCCTCCAGCAAGGCGTAGGTCGATGGCTTGCGTGCCTCGCTCCAGTGCCTTGCGTTACTAGGCATTGGCAGCGCTGTGTCATATGATTATCCTTAGACTACCAAGATGGTAGACAGCCAAGACGGTGTTCCGGAACCGCTGACCATAGGGAAGCTACCTCATGAAACTTGCCATTGGAGCCGACCACGCAGGGTACGACCTCAAGTGCCAGATCGTTCCCTGGCTGGAATCGTCCGGCCACGAAGTACTGGACGTTGGAGCGCACACTCTTGATCCGTCAGACGACTTCCCAGATATCGCCGCCGCCGTTGCTCTAACGGTGGGCGCAGGCAAAGCGGAACGAGGAGTCATGGTTTGCGGAAGCGGGGTAGGAGCCAGCATCGCCACCAACAAGGTTAAGGGCATACGCTCCTGCCTTTGCCACGATACCTATACCGCCAGACAGGGTGTGGAACACAACAACATGAACGTAATCTGCCTTGGAGGGCGCGTCATAGGCATTGAGACGGCCAAAGAGGTCATTGCGGCGTTTGTTGGCGCAGACTTTATGCCTGAAGACCGCTTTCAGCGGCGTGTAGACAAAGTGGGCGAGATAGAAGCTGGCAGACTGGGATCCAACGCCCTCTGAGGCGCAATCAGCCGGCTGGACAGTGAACAGGTTCTCATTCCATTTCCCGACGTTGGTCCAAGAACAAGTCCAGGGTCTGCCAGACTTCCTCCGGTGAGTCAAGCTGGTGCAGCGCCACCGTGCCCACACGCGGCTCTCCAACAAAGACTGCCAGGCCATTCAGCCGCTGGACTACAACAAATCCGTCTTCGTCAGTTCGGTCATCTCCGAAGTAAATCGGGAAATGACTGTTGCCAGACTCCTCACTTATCCTTTCGATCGCCCTGCCCTTGTCCCACGGAATATCCGGTCTGACTTCCATCACCATCTTGCCGCGCGTCAACTTCAACTTCCCTTCCGCCACGAGCGTACCTGTGGTTTCCTCCACAGCGGTCTCTACATCTTGGATGTATTCCTGGGGTGTGGCCCGATAGTGCACAGTCAGCGTGAGTCCCTTGTCCTCCACGAAAGCGCCGGGAAAGTGCTTAAGGGTGTCCGACAGCCTTGAGGCAGCAGCTTCCAGATGGGTTCGTGCTGAAACCGCCTGGGGATGAATAAATTCCAGCCCGGGTCCCCTGATTTCCATGCCGTGATTACCGGCCAATACCAAGTTTGAGACTCCGGAAAGGCGAACCAAATCGGAGAGTCCGCGGCCACTGACTATTCCGACCACACAACCCGGGAGGGCGGAGAGAGACGCGAGTTGCTGGCGAACCTTTGGCGGAAGCAACGCCTCTTCAGGCCTGGGCTTGATGGGCGTGAGGGTGCCGTCGTAGTCAAAGAGAAGCAGAAGCTTGCTCTGCCGACTCAGTCTTGCCCTGACAGAGGGCCAAACATTGAGGAGGTGCGCCACTTAGAATAGAGACTCCTGAAGTTCAGACACTGCGGATGGGCTGCCGGGATCGCCTGCCCACTTGCATCATATCCACAAGGGACCTGGCAGCCCACTTGTAGATGTTGTTCTCCTGAACCACGGCTCGCATGTTCGCCATGCGGACCTGCCTTTCCATCCTGGGCATCTCCACGGCTTCCATGATGGAATCTGCGAATCGTTCAATGTCATACGGGTTCACGATGAGGGCGTCAGTCAATTCCAGAGCTGCTCCCGTGAAGGGGCTCAAAATCAGCACTCCATCGTGGTCAAATCTGCTCGCCACGTATTCCTTGGCGACCAGATTCATACCATCGTGCAACGAACTCACGACGCAGAACTGTGCAAGGCGCCTCAGGGCCATCAAAGACAGGTTGGGGAGGTCTGTCGGCATATACAAGATGGGCTGCCAGTTGTCGGTGGCGAACCGGCTATTGACATCATCGAGCAGGCGGTCGATCTGGTCGGCCAGTTGCTGATAGGCGATGATGTTGGTCCTGCTCATCACGCCGGCCTGTACGAAAACCACTTTGCCGATATATTGCGGGCTCTTTTCGAAGAAACGGTTTATGGCGCGGATGCGATGCGGGATTCCCTTGGTGTAGTCGATCCGGTCAATGCCCAAACCGACAATCTGGTCCTTCAAATCCCATTCTTCGCGCAGCCGCTCCATTTCTTCCGTAACGGCTTGACTCTGGGCTTCGGTTTCCAACTGATGAAAATCGACGCTGATTGGAACAGGGCGGACCAAGGTTGAATCGTCCCTGTGGTAAACAAGGCTGTATTCTTCGTTCACCCTTGCCCCAAGGATTCGGGAGGCGGCCTCCATGAAGTTGTCGCAATGGTCGCCGAGATGAAAGCCGAGCATATCGTTTCCCAGCAGCCCATCCATTAATTCTTCCTGCCAGGGGCAGATACGAAATACTTCATAATTGGGCCAGGGAATATGCCAGAACTGTCCGGTAATAACGTCTGGGTCGGCGTCACGGAGATATCGCGGCAAGAGGGCCAAGTGATAGTCCTGGATGAACACCGCGGCAGGGCGGCCATCCATTTCCTCTATAACTTGTTCGGCAAATGTGCGGTTTACGGTCCGATACGTCTCCCAGTCCGCATGATCGAAGGTCGGCTCAATGAATGCGTTGTGACAGAGGGGCCAGAGGCCTTCATTGGAGACCCCGTAGTAGTAACCCTGCTGCTCCTTGTCGGTCAGCCATACCAGACGGAGGGCATAGGAAGGGTCGTCAGGCGGAACCATCACCCGGTTCCTGTCATCAACTGCCAGGTAATCTCCGGCACCACCGCCATGGGCCACCCAAGTACCGGCACACTCCTGCATGAGCGGGTCGATAGCAGTTGTCACGCCTCCGGCGGGAGTGTTGACTCGCAACTCGCCGTCAACGAGTTCGTGAATATAAGGTTGGCGATTGGAAACTACGATGATTCTGTAGTCTCCGATCTCCCTGTTAACGAGACGGCGGAGTCGATCCCTTGTCCAGACGGGTTCTCGCACCTTCGTCCTCTAACAACCCGGAATCTTCACCTAAATCGTTAGTCCTGTTTGGATTCTGGCATACCTAAGTTGAAAGGTCAAACAGAACAGTGCATCCGCGAGGTCCCACCGCAGGTATGTAGATTCTACGTCCCGTCTGCGTCGAAGCGCTGCGACTAGGCCCGTAATGACAGGTTGCCGCGCCGATTCAGTTGGCGAGAGGCCTTTCAGGGAAGGGGACTGGTTCCCCAATGTACCGGGGGATGAGGCCTTTTGCGGCGGCCTTCGGCAGGATGCTGCGCAGGACATCGTTGACCTGGGGCAGCACGCGCCTTTGGAGGCATGTATCGAGGTAGTCGGCAAGTGGTATGAAGTCCCATAGCCGTAAGCCGTGTTCCCGCAAACGCCGGAAGAAGTCGGAGGCCCATGCCATGACGGACTTGGGGACAGACTTGGGCGGAGTGGTAATGGGTCCGGTAACGGCCTCGGTCATCTCGTCGCAGAGTTTGAGGGCGTGGGGACGGAGGCGGTAGATCTGGACTTTGGTAGCGTATTTGAGCATGAGGGCGTCGACCTGACGGCGAAGTGTGGAGAAGTTCATGTTGCAGGCTCCTGGGCTGGAATTTTTGTTATTCGGGTAAAAGGCGGTAGTTTCCGGTAGTTTGGCTTACCTGGGACGTGGGCCGGTGCTCATGACACTGGCGTCAGGGGAGCATGATGCCTCCGGGCGAGGGTTCACGTGGGAGGCGAGTTAGGGAGGATTGTCCGGGACTCCATAGAACCATGCTAGAGAGGCGTCATGGGCGGTGGCAAGGGGCGGGTGTCAGGGAGGTGGGGACGTTGTCTGAACTGTGATTTGTTTGATTTTGGGATTTCTCTGATGGGGCTCCAGTACTGCGCATCCTTTAACGCCGCGAATCCTAGTTCGGACAAAATCAAGAACGACCGGATTTTGCGATAGGCCGGTTGGGTCGGCGGGGTGATTGCAAAGTCCTAAGAAACTATCTCAAAACTGATCCGGTTTAGAGATGAGGTGTCAGTGGGGGCCAGGTTAAGATAAGGGAAACCAGTGGGGTGGTGGATGATGGGAAAGAGCGATTGCCTGCCTGCTATCTGGGAGGTCCCCGATGATCTCTGGGAGCGGATTCAACCGGTCATAGCGGAGATGGATCCGGCCAAATCCACGGGACGAAGGCGTGCGGACCCGAGGCGAATCCTGGATGGCATCATCTTCCGTATGCGCTCCGGTTGCCAGTGGAACCGTCTACCCAGGGAACTGGGAGACGACAGCACCATTCATCGGACCTTCCAGCGCTGGGTGGAGTTGGGAGTGCTGGAACGCATCTGGGCGGTGCTGGTGGAGGAGTGTGAGGAGTTGGGCGGTGTGGAGTGGGAATGGCAAGCTGCCGATTGCGCCATGGGCAAAGCGCGTTTTGGGGGGACTCAGTTGGCCGCAACCCCACGGACCGGGGCAAGGCAGGCAGCAAGCGCAGCATCCTGGTTGACGCTGGGGGAGGGCCGCTGGGCGTAGTGGTGGCCGGAGCCAATATCCACGACACCAAGCTGCTGGCCATTACCCTGGATAGCATAGTGGTTGAGCGGCCTGACACCGGGGTTCAGCATCTGTGCCTGGACAAGGGGTACGACAATCCAACCGGCCACGAGGCCGTAGCAACTCACGGGTACCAGGGATACATCAGGCGCATAGGAGAGGAGAGGCTGGACGCCAAGGGCGTGAAACGCTATCCCGCCCGGAGGTGGGTGGTGGAGCGCACCTTGGCCTGGTTATCCAAGTGCCGGGCGATCCTGGTGCGCTACGACAAGAAGGTGTCCAACTATATAGGCCTGATCCAATTGGCCTGCGCACTGCTCTGGTACCGCCGACAACGGCACCTCAGGTTTTGAGATAGTTTCTAAAGGGTCCGTTGGTGGTGAACTTGCCGAACCACTGAGGGACGACCCTTCGACTGGCTCAGCGACTGTCCTGCAAAGCAGGGAGGGCTGCGGGAAAATTCCCAGCGTGATAACATACCGCCACCAAGATTGCGGAGCGGCCAAGTCCGTTCACGGCAATTTGACCGCTCCTTCAAATTGCGATTTCGTCAGACGACAGAGGAGGCTCCATGGCTCTGTTAGTTCGCCGCGACCTCACCGACAGCGTTCCCACCCCAGAAGGCAATATGCACTTCGTGAAGAAGGGAACAGGCTATCCCGTAGTGTTGTTGCATCCGCTGGGAACGTCGGTGTGGACCTGGGAATATGTCATCGATGCGATCAGCCAGAATTACACGGTGTACGCTTTCGATATGCTGGGTCATGGCGATTCTGACAAGCCGAAGCGACACTTCAACCTTCCCGACTACGCCAAGGCCCTGGATGAAGTATGCCAGGTACTGAACATTCACCGAGCACACGTTGTCGGCAATTCTGTTGGAGCGGTTCTCGCGACCGAGACGGCAGCCAGTTTCCCCGAAAGGGTGGACAAGCTCACCCTGGTGGGAGCCCCGGTGTGGAACGCCTTCAACGCGAAGGAGCGGCTGGCCGACACCATGGCGCAATACGACTCCGACGGCATGCCGAAACCTCGCGCTCTTCAGGATCTGAAGGACGCCACGACCTTTGCCAACCCCCAGGAAGAATGGCTGGAGAAGAACAATAACAGCCGCGCGAAGGCAGGTCTCTGGGTTCGCAACCTGATGGAGTCCCTGGCCTGGTATGACATCATGTCCCGGCTGCCGCTGATAAAGGCCTCCTCGACGATGGTGCTGTATGGGGAGATTGACCGCCTGCGGGACGGCGAGGAGCTGCTGCACAACAACATCGTCAACGCGCGAAAGGTCATCCTGCCGGGGATCGGCCACATTCCCCAGGTAGAAGACCCAGAAGGATTCCTGGGTGCGCTGATGCCCTTCCTGGCGGAGTGACAGAGATGTCCTCATCGACACGGCAACCGCTCCGATTAATGGAGACCTGGCGCTCCATCTTTTACACCCCGATATACGTCTCCGTGTCCGGCGGATTTCTGGAACGGGAAGGACTTGATGTCCAATTCAGCACCTGCCCGCCAGAGTTCCCTCACCCTCTCATGGCATTGCATCGAGGGGCGGCAGACATCGTTCAGAGCGGGATCATGCGATCCATCATGGCTTCGGACTGGGGAGCTGAAACTGTACCGCTCCATTTTGCCAAGATTAACTCGAGGGATGGCTTCTTCATCATCGCGCGGCGCCCTCAGGAAGAATTCGATTGGGAATCCCTCCGGGGCAACAAGGTAATTCCCGTAGGATTCTCCCCGATGCCCTGGGCATCATTTCAATACGCCCTGCGGCGGCATGGTATTGAGCCCTCAGAACTGGACCTCATGACTGGCCTGTCGCTCGGTGACGCCGTCTCGGCTTTCAGGTCAGGCGAAGCGGAATACATCCATGTAGCAGAGCCGGTGGTGCAGCAATTGCTGTCGGACGGTGTGGGGCACCTGGTTGCCGCGCTCGGTTCGGAAAACGGGCACCTGGCGTACAGTTCGTTTGCGGCAACCCATCGTTTTCTGGAAGAACAAACGGAGACTGCAAACCGATTTACAGTCGGATTTGCCAGAGCGCTGAGGTGGCTGGCGACTGCCCGCCCTTCCGAGGTGGCGGAATCGGTAGTTGAATTCTTCCCCGATTATTCCGCAGAGGTCCTTGCTGCCTCCATAGGACGCTACCAATCGCAGGGTCAATGGCCCTCGGATCCCCTGCTGTCCCAACCTGAGTACGACAGTCTGCACGAAATTCTACTTGCATCTGGGATGTGCCGATCACGCCAGCCCTACGGGAAAATCGTGCGCAACGACTTTGCCCAAGGAGCGCTTGCTGCCCTGGGCGAGTAGGCTCGCAAGTGGCTGCCAGTGTCTTGGGTATAGCCGCATGTTGTAAAATGTTTGTCTAACACCGCCCCTGCCAGGATCCACGACGAAAAAGGGGGCAGGAGGCCATTTTGGCCAAGATAGCAATTATTGGAACAGGTTTAATCGGCACCTCGCTCGGCATGGCGCTGCGGCAGTCAGACCTAAAGAACCTCGAGATTGTAGGGACTGATTACGACGGCCGGGCCCGCAGCGGCGCTCAGAAACGGGGCGCTTTCCACAAGGTGGAGGGTCGCCTTCAGCCGACTGTCGAAGGGGCCGATGTGATCGTACTGGCAACTCCCGTCATGGCCATGCGGGACTTGATGGAGACGATCGGGCCGTACATAGACAAGGATGCAGTGGTAACGGACGTCGGCAGTTCCAAGAGGGTCGTTGCGGAATGGGCAAGTGAATTCCTGCCGGATTCCGCCCCGTATGTCGGTGGACATCCGATGGCCGGCAGGGAAACCGCCGGTCCCGAGCACGCATCGGCAGACCTCTTTTCCGGCAAGGCATACTGCATCGTGCCCACCCCTCATGCCCATGAACAAGCGGTGTCATCGGTTGCCACAATGGCAGAGGCGATAGGAGCGAAGCCGTTTTTCATCAGTGCCGACGAACATGACAGCTTCGTCGCGGCAGCCAGCCACTTGCCGTTCATGATGTCGGTGGCCCTGATGCAGACGGCTTCCAAGAGCGCAAACTGGGACGACATAGCCCAGGTGGCATCCTCAGGATTCAGGGACCTGACGCGCCTGGCGTCCGGTGATGTCATCATGCACCGCGACATTTCAATTACCAACCGGGAACCAATTGTGAGTTGGATAGACTCCTTCATCCGGGAGCTGTACGAAATTCGCAATCTCCTGAATGATGAGTCAGGGCCAGACCCGGAAGCCGTGAAAGAACTGTTTGAACAGGCCTCTCACGAACGGGCACGCTGGATGTCTGGTGCGATTACGCCCGGCAGCCGGGGACAGGCCACCCGCTCTGAACTCCCATCCTTCTCGGAGGCTATGGGGGAAATGCTCCTGGGCAGCAAGGGAATGCAGGCCCAGCGGCGGTTCTTTGGCGGTAGCAAGGACGATGAAAAAGAGACTCGCAGGCGTTAGCCTTAGACTTGCCTGCGAGGGTCTCTCGCGCGTCACACGCTCCGGCGGGGAGCAACCAAAAAACAGCGTACTTACTACACCGGACTGAACAGGGATTCGGACTGAACAGGGATTCGGACTGAACAGGGATTCGGACTGAACAGGGATTCGGACTGAACAGGGATTCGGACTGAACAGGGATTCGGACTGAACAGGGATTCGGACTGAACAGGGATTCGGACTGAACAGGGATTCGGACTGAACAGGGATTCGGACTGAACAGGGATTCGGACTGAACAGGGATTCGGACTGAACAGGGATTCGGACTGAAACGGGAAGTTGGCCTCAACATCCGCCCACATGCGCTAGTTTATGTCTGCTGACACAGTTGAACGCATCATATCCAGACCTGCCATCCTGAAGGGCGAAATCGCCGTTCCGGGAGACAAGTCGATTTCGCATCGGGCACTGATCCTCAACGCGATGGCCAGCGGAACCGCGCGCGTCACGGGCTTGTCCAACGGCGAAGACGTAATGTCCACCATGGCTTGTCTCAGAGGTCTGGGGGTGGAGATCACCGAAGGTGCACACCCCGGGGAATACCACGTAACAGGGCGCGGACCAGTTCTCCAAGAGCCTGGCGACATCCTTGACGCTGGCAACAGCGGGACGTCTATGCGTCTTCTGTCGGGATTGCTGGCGACGCAGCCGTTCATGTCGGTGCTTACGGGCGACGCCTCGCTTCGCACCCGTCCCATGCGGCGGATTGTCGACCCATTGCAGCGGATGGGGGCCCAGGTACTGGCGCGCCAGGACGGCAACCTAGCCCCATTGGTGATCAACGGCGGTTCTCTCAGCGGTATCGAATATGATCTGCCGGTGGCGAGCGCGCAGGTAAAGTCATGCATCATGCTCGCAGGACTGGCAGCTGAAGGGGACACGCTGATCCATCAGCCTGCGCTATCCAGAGACCATACGGAGCGCATGGTGTCTGCGATGGGCGTCAGAGTGGAGGAAGAAGGGCTCGACCTGTTCCTCCAGCCGGGGGCACTCAGAGCACTGGACATTTCGGTGCCGGGAGATATCAGTTCGGCGGCATTCTGGATCGTGGCTGGCCTTTGTCACGCCGACTCCAGCGTAATTGTTCGCAGCGTTGGACTAAACCCAAGCCGAACGGGAATCCTGGACGCGCTGCAGGCAATGGGCGCGGGCAACAGCCTGCAACTGATCAACGAACGTATCGAGGGCGGCGAACCGGTGGCCGATGTGCAGGTGACGCCGGGACAGTTGCACGGCACGGAAATCGCCGGCGAAATGATTCCTCGCCTGCTGGACGAGGTCCCGATACTTGCGGTCGCCGCCTGCTTTGCAGAGGGTGAAACGGTCATTCGGGACGCTGCGGAACTCAGGGTGAAGGAGTCCGACAGGATAGCCACCACTGTCGAGGAATTGTCTCGCCTCGGCGCAGACATAGAGGCTCGGGAAGACGGGATGGCGATTCGTGGCACCGGGAGGTTGGTTGGCGCCGCCTGCCAATCCCACGGCGACCACCGACTGGCGATGGCATTGGCCGTTTGCGGCCTTCTGGCGGAAGGCGACATCACGGTCCAGGGAGCTTCCGACGCCTCGATATCGTATCCGCCGTTCTGGGACGATCTGGCCACGCTGGTTGGCAACCAGCCCGTACCGAACGCTCGTCCGTAAGTGATGCGTAGCAGGGCTGATAGTTTTGGTTAGTCGTCTTCCCGAATCCAGCCCATCTCCTCCTTTACTGGTAGTGATATCAGGTCCCTCGGGAGTCGGTAAAGACGCTATTCTCAATGAGCTTCGGACGCTGGAGCGCCCCTGGCACTTCGCCGTTACGGCAACCACCAGACCCAAGCGACCGGGCGAGCGAGAGGGAACAGACTACATCTTCCTGGAGCCTGAAGCCTTTTCGCGAATGATGGAGAGGGACGAGTTCATCGAGTGCGCGGAGGTTTATGGGCGCTGGTACGGGGTGCCTCGCAGCCAGGCTCGCGACGCTTTGCGAGCAGGCAAGGATGTGATCCTGAAGGTTGACGTGCAGGGGGCCGCCACCATACGTCAGATGGCGCCCGAAGCGCTGCTGATCTTCATCCTTCCGCCCTCGGTCGAGGACCTCAGGCAACGGCTGCAAGGCCGCATGACCGAGTCAACCGGCGAGATGGAAAGAAGGTTGATAACCGCCGAAGAAGAGCTCACGCACATCCATGCCTATGACTATCGCGTTATTAACGAAAATGACGGGCAGAGGGAGGCGGCAGTAGAGATAGACGCGATAATCACCGCAGAAAAGTGCCGGGTTAGTCCGCGTCTGGTGCAGTTGCTATAATATTTACCGTAGCACCCTGCGGAATCCGAGGGATTGATGACGCAACCGAAAAAGACAGCAGAACTCCGACCCCGGCTGCCGGATTGGCTGAAGGTGCAAATGCCGGGAAGTCCACGGTATATGCAACTGAAAGAATTGATGCGCTCCCAGCAGTTGCACACCGTTTGCGAAGAAGCGCACTGTCCGAACATCGGGGAATGCTGGAGTCGCGGCACGGCGACCTTTATGATCCTTGGCGACATCTGCACGAGGCGGTGCCACTACTGCGCTGTCACCACAGGGCGTCCGTTCGCTGCTGACCTGGAAGAACCAAAACGGTTGGCCGAAACGGTTCAGGCGATGAACCTGCGATACTGCGTCATTACCTCGGTGAATCGCGACGACCTTCCTGATGGTGGAGCCCACATATTCGCCGCCTGCATCAACCGCATCAGGGAATTGCTGCCCGAGTGTCGGGTTGAGGTCCTTATCCCCGATTTCGCGGGAAGCTGGGAAGCACTGGGCAAGGTAATCAAGGCCGGGCCTGCTGTCCTCAATCACAACATTGAGTCCACTGTGCGCATATTCCCGCGAGTGCGACCGAAGGGCAATTACAATTTGTCGCTGGAGCTATTGGCCAAGGCCAAGGAAATTGACCCCGCGACCGTGACGAAGTCCGGAATCATCGTAGGGATGGGTGAAACGACGGACGAAGTCATTGAAACGATGCATGACCTGCGCAGTGTTGATTGCGATCTACTGACCATTGGCCAGTACCTGCGCCCATCGGCCAAGCACATTGCCATCGACCGCTTCTACCATCCATCGGAGTTCGAGGAGTTGCGCATCGCCGGACTGGACATGGGCTTCAAGCACGTGGCATCGGGGCCACTGGTTCGTAGCTCGTACCACGCCGACGAGCAGCATGATGCTGCATTCGTGCCTCTGCCAATTACAGAGTAACCCAGCTTCCCGCCTTCCCCCTGAGGGCCTGTCGCGCAAATGTTGACCCAAGACATCACTCTCGTTTTGGTCAACGCCAGCGTTCTTACCATGCAACCGTGCTGTCCCCGGGCAGAAGCGGTGGCAATTTCCGGTGAACGAATAGTGGCCGTAGGTAGCGATGCCGACATTCGTCCTCTGGTCACGTCTTCTTCCATTGTTATCGATTGTCACGGCCGCACTTTGATTCCCGGATTCAATGACGCCCATTGCCATCTCCCCGGCCTTGCGAGACAGTTGCAGGACCTGGATTGCAACCCGGACCGAGCCACATCAATCCCTGTGCTTCAGGACCTGATAAAGAAATGGACAGCAGTGCGCGCTAAAGGAGGCTGGGTCCGCGGACACGGGTACGACGACCTACAAATGGTGGAAGGAAGGCACCCCACCCGCTGGGACCTTGACGAAGCGACTGCCGACTATCCAATCTGGCTGGAACATCGAAGCGGTCATGCCATCGCGCTGAATAGTATGGCGCTGGCAATGGCAGGGATTCACCGGGAAACGCCAGACCCGCCTGGGGCCGTCATCGAGCGAGATCTCGGTACCGGAGAGCCGACAGGAATCCTGTTCGAGATGCGTTCTTTCCTCCGAGAACGGCTCGGCCAACTTCGGACTCAAGCTGACTTCGATGAAGGGATGCGGCAGGCGGGTCGATTGCTGGTGCAACACGGCGTAACTTCAGTGCAGGACGCAGGCCCAGACAATAGCACCGAACGCTGGGAGACCTTCAGACGTCTGCAGTCGGAAGGACTCCTGAACGTCAGAACAACAATGTTCGCCGGAGCGGGACATTTGAAGGAATTCCTTCGGGAAGGGATGTCCTTCGGATCTGGAGGCGATTACCTGCGTCTCGGCCACGCCAAGATCGTGGCCACCCTGACATCCGGAACTCTGCATCCGGATTCCGGGGCATTGGCGGAACTCGTAGATGAAGCCCACCGTCTGGGATTTCCGGTAGCCGTCCATTGCATCGAGGAAGAAACAACTCAAGCGGTTGCTGCCATTCTCGCCGTGCAGCGACACGCCGGCTTGACCGACCGCATTGAGCACTGCGCGGAAGGCACACCAGAAGTTATTGAGGCGGTGGGAAATTCAGGGGCAATGGTGGTCACCAATCCGGGAATTCTGTATGACAACGGAGCAACATACCGGGAAAATGTGGATGAGTGGGTTCTGGCCCACCTCTACCCCGCGAGAGCATCGCTCCGCGCCGGCATTCCGGTTGCTTTCGGATCAGATGCGCCTGTCGCTTCACCCAACCCCTGGCTCGGCATCTACAGCGCTGTCACTCGGCGCTCCCATGACCGTTTGCCTCTTTCGGGAGCAGCACACGCAGAAACAGGGGTAGCGGTTGACGAGGCACTATACATGTACACCGTAGGCGCAGCACAAGCAGAGGGAACAGCCGGGGACAAGGGAATGATCGCCCCGGGAATGCTGGCTGACATGGCTCTCCTGGAAGTGGACCCTCTGACAGTGGACCCTGAGCATTTGCCGGAAATGCAGACAGCCATGACCCTCGTTGGCGGAAACATTGTTTGGAGCAAAATCTGAGGGGCAGGCCTGACGACCTGCCCCTGTCGGTTTACCGTTGTAGCTGCGGCACTAGTCTGCTGCCAACTGGGCAAGGCGGGCAAACTCCGGGGTATTAGTGTCGGCGTGGTCCCAAGTTTCCTTAACCTGGGAGGCGTGCTTTTCGGCTTCTTCCTGATTGCCCTGACCGTTCTGAGCGCGGGCCAGCCAGTACAATTCCCTGGGAGACTCGCGGCGAGCCAGTCGTTCGCGGAGCATATCGGTGGCTTTGTCGAACTCTTCGGCCCTCAGGTAGGCCTCCAGCAGAGTGTCCTCGAATACCAGCCGCTGGGCGTGGCTGCCACCGACGCGGGTCAACTGCGGGTAAACCGGCTCCATGAGGCTCACCGCTTCGGCGTAGTCGCCGCGTCCAAAGGCGCCAATGCCCTTGATCAGCGGTAACGTGGCTTCGCGGGCGGTGGCGTCGCCGGCATCGGCCATGGCCTGAAGCCCGTCCACCAGCTTCCCGAAGGATTCGTCGTCCTCTGCTGCGGTGAAGGCGAGGGCGGCGTGGGCGTCACGGAAGGAAGGGCCCGGGCGTGCGGCTGCGGGAGCAGCCAGTTGAATCAGTTCTTCCCAGGGCGCCTGGGGCGATACGTCCCCATATATCTTCATGCGCCAGATGAGTGAAGCGCTGTCTGCGAGAGCGGCATACTTGAGCTCCTGCACTGAGGGGCGGATGTCTTTCTCGTACCAGCCCAGGGCCTGGTTGTAGCGACCCATGGCCAACTCGAACAGCGCCTGATGCCAGGACAGGTGCACCCGGTAGGTCGAGCGACGGTCATAGTCCTCGAGCCAGCCACTCAGGAATGCAGCTCCTTCGTCATCCTGGCTCATTTCGTAGTAGACGTGAGCCACTGAGTGGGCGGCCACCCCATTGGACGGATTGAGGTCCAGCGACCGCTGAGCCAGATCCATCCCCTCGTTCATCTTGCCAACCTCGTGATTGGCCCAGGCATATTGCCCCATAAATGCCCAGTCTTCACCGTAGTGAGGGGCGGCCTCGGTCATAAGCCGGTAGAACCTGGGCGGATAGTCCGGTGCGCCGATGCCGACACAACCCTGCGTGTACAGACGCTGGGCCAGGCGCATCAGCAGGGCGTCCAGAGGGAACTCCCCAAGATGCTCGTGGACGGCGGCCGTAGCGTCGTGATTCTGTCCGTTAACAAATTTAGACACCACGTCGACGTAGCTACGTTCCCGCCGGCTCAAACCCGAGGACAGCTTGACAGCCGCCTCTGCTCCCGCCTTGGCTTCCGGCACGTTGATCCTGAGAAAATCCAGGAACGCCTTGCCAGCAAGGGCCAGTGCAAAGCCTTCGTCGGCCTCGATGGCCCGAGCGAACGCTTCTTCGGCTCCGAAGTTCTGCGAGAGCGCCAGATCCAGTCCTTCGGCATAATGCGCCAAGGCCGTCTGGGAGTTGGTAGTTAAGGGTAGTCCATACCGGTCTGTGTAGTTGGCTTCAGTAGTCATATGAGCCTCCTGTAGTGGCATTTTGCCACGAATGATTTTCCCAATCAACAAGTGGTCTGCACGAACAAGTGGTCTGCACGAAGGAGTCTGGACGGCAGTGTTGCCCTCTCAGCCGGCGCAAGTTGACACTAGTACCGCCCGACAACATAATACGGGCACTCTATCATTGGTGGTTCTGTTTGCTCTATGAGCAGACCCAACCTGGCACACAGCGACGGTCAACTGGGGTTGTTTACGGACCTCTATGAGTTGACTATGGCCCAGGCCTATTTCAGCCAGGGGATGGACTCTCCTGCCACTTTCGGCCTCACTGTACGCAGCTACCCCCCCAACCGCGGATTCCTGGTCTCTGCCGGGCTCGAGGATGTGCTGGATTACCTCTCCGCACTGTGCTTTGACGATCAGGCTGTCGATTACCTCAGGTCCCTGGGTACATTCACGCCCGATTTCCTGGATTTCCTTAGGGGAGTGAGATTTACGGGCACCGTGCGCTCGATTCCCGACGGCAGGTTGTTCTTTGCCGACGAACCCCTGATGGAAATCACTGCTCCAATTATCGAAGCCCAGTTGGTCGAGACCTATGTCATCAACCAGATGAACCTGCAGACTACCCTGGCCACCAAAGCGGCTCGATGCGTATGGGCAGCGCAGGGAAGGGGAATCGCGGATTTTGCCTCAAGGAGGACGCAAGGTTCAGATGCGGCGATGAAAATGGCCCGGGCGAGTTACATTGCAGGATTCGCCTCGACAAGCAACGTACTGGCCGCCAGCCACTACGGCATTCCGCCCGCCGGAACCATGGCGCATTCCTTCATTTCCAGTTTTCCATCGGAACTTGAGGCTTTCCGCGCCTATGCACGCTGCTTTCCCGAACGAACTGTCCTGCTGCTGGATACCTATGACACCATGGCAGGTGCGTGGAACGCGGTCCAGATAGCCAAGGAACTGGAGGCTGACGGACACCGCCTGAGCGCGGTGCGTCTTGATTCCGGCAACTACGTGGAGCTGAGCCTTCAAGTGCGGCAGGTACTCGACAGTGAGGGTCTGGACTATGTGAAGGTGCTGGTCAGCGGAGGACTGGACGAGTACGAGCTGGATTCACTGGTTGGGAAGGGCGCTCCCATAGACCTGTTCGGTGTAGGAACCAAGGCGGGAGTATCTGCAGACGCACCCTGGTCAGACATGGTCTACAAGCTGGTCTGCTTCGATGGTCGTCCAGTAATGAAACTGAGTGAAGGCAAAATGTCGCTACCGGGCGCGAAGCAGATCTTCCGTCGAAACAACGAGGAAGGATTCCTGTCGGAAGACATTATCGGATTGCAGGAAGAGTCCGGCCCGGTGGGGGCCCAGCCAGTTTTGCAGGAAGTGATGACCGATGGCGTCCGTACCGCCTCGTCGCCCAGTACCACGGAACTTCGCGACACCTTCCGGGGCGAGTTTGCGTGTCTGGAAAGCCGGTTCAAAGCCCTCAGCCGACCTCCGCAGTTTCCAGTAAGCATCAGTCCCAGATTGCAGCGAATGACGGCCAAGGTGCGTGAAGAGGCGGTGCTCACCAACGTATCGCCGGAATCATAGCAAATCCTTCGGCCATGGATTCTTTCCGGGCGATAATACCCATCTCGAGGACTCCTCTGTTTCCGTTGACCGAATTCCGGTCGAGGGATCCATTACTCCAATCAGTTCCTGGAAGTGACCACTGATGAAAATCGCTGTCTGCATGAAGTACGTCCCGGTCATAGCCCGTATGCGGTTCGACTACGAGGCGAGGACAATCATCCGCGAAGGCGTGCCATCCGAAGTGAACCCCTTTGATGTCCTGGGAGTTGTTCGCGCCGTTGAACTGAAGGCGGAGCCGGAGGATGAGGTGGTGGTGATCACTATGGGGCCACCCGGAGCGGCTGACGGCCTCACTGAGTGCCTGGCCCTGGGAGGAGACAGGGGCGTTCTCGTCACAGATCGGGTATTCGCTGGCAGCGATACATTGGCCACCTCGCGAGCCCTCGCCCTGGCATTGGGCCGTGAGCAGCCGGACCTCATCATCTGCGGGCGCAACAGCACGGATGGAGAAACCGGACAGGTGGGCCCCGAGGTAGCCGAGCTGATGGGCTTGCCTCACGTAAGCCACGTTCGGCGACTGGACCTGAGCGGAGACAGGCGCACAGCGATTGTTGAGCGAATGACCGACGAGGGATTTCAGACGCTGGAGTGCGACCTTCCCGCAGTCATATGCGTAACCGAAGGCGTGGCACCGGAGCTCTTTCCGAACAGGGAGCAAATGGAACAGGCGGCCGAGAAGCCGGTTGACGAGGTGAGTTGCGCGCAACTTACGGACGATCCGTCGCAATTTGGATCCGAGGGGTCGCCCACCTGGGTGAACGAAATCCGGCTGGTCGAGCCCAACCGCCTTGGTGTCACGCTACAGGAAGAGACACCGGAAGACGCGGCCCGCCAGATTGCGCAGTCAGTGAAGGAGCGGCTGGCTGAGCTGGAAGATGGAGATCCGGCGGCGAGCGAGTCGGAAATACTGCCCCGATTCCCGGACGCAAGGGAACGCGGCATCTGGGTGGTGGCGGAGAATTCGCAGGAGGGACTTGCTCACGTTACCTTCGAGCTGCTGGGGAAGGCCAGGGAACTGACCGCCATCACCCGCAGCGAGGTGGTTGCAGTAGCAATTGCGGCTGGAGCCGAGGAGCACGCTCGAGGCCTGGCCGAGGCTGGGGCGGACCGGGTCATTGCACTGGACAATTCTGACTTGGGGCCAGTTTGCAGCCGAGCCGTTGGCGAGGTACTGGCAGCGGCTGTGAAACAGGAGCGGCCATATGCCGTCCTGTTCGCCTCCACCGCCGACGGACGCGATCTTGCGGCGCGACTTGCCGCCAAACTGGAGCTTGGCCTGACCGGCGACGCGATTGATCTCGAGATCGATGAAGACGGTCGCCTGGTACAGCTTAAACCTGCGCTGGGCGGCAATGTCGTGGCGCCCATCCTTTCCAAGACGCTGCCCAACCTGGTCACCCTGCGGCCCGGACTGCTGACCCCTGCGGTCGCGGATGGAGGGGCAACGGCCGTGGTTGAACAACTTACCGGAGAGCCGATCAGCGGTTCGGACGTGCGTTTGATCAGCGAGGAGTTCCAGGAGGATACCGAGGGAAGGGACCTGGCACGAGCGCGGGTGGTCATCGGGCTGGGAATGGGCGTCGAAGAGGAAAATGTGGGATCCCTGGTGGAGACGGCACGGTCGCTGGGGGCGTCGGTGGCGACCACTCGGGACGTGGTGCATGCCGGGTGGCTGCCGCAGCAACTGCAAGTGGGCATCAGCGGGAGGACGATCGCGCCAACCGTTTACATTGCAGTGGGGATACGAGGCGCGTTCAATCATACGGTAGGATTGCAGCGAGCAGGCATCATCGTGGCTATCAACCAGAACCGACGCGCCACGATTTTCCGATCCTCCGACTTCGGGATTGTCGGCACTTGGCAGGAATATCTCTCTCCCCTGATAGAAGAACTTCGCCCGGTGCTGGCTGAATTGGGCTGAGGCAATAGTTATGTCAATTACGGAACAACTTGCCCGCCACATCGCTTCTTCCGATTTCGCAGCGATGCCAACGGAGGCTGTAGAGGCGGCCAAGGTTGTCATCCTGGACGGCCTGGCGGTAACCCTGGCGGGGTCCCAGGAGGATGCGGCGCAAATCGTGGCTGAATACACACGGGAAATGGGCGGCAATCCTCAGTGTTCTGTCTTCGGCCACGGATTCAAGACATCCCCTCCAATGGCTGCGTTCGCCAACGGGGTTGCAGGGCACGTATTGGACTACGAAGTGATGTGGCACCCGGCCACTCACGCCACCTCACCGACCCTGCCCGGCATACTCGCACTGGCTGAAAGCCGGGGCGCCAACGGAATGGACATCGTCAATGCGCTGATCACTGGCTTTGAAGTACAGGGGCGCATCAGGGTGGCTTCGGCCGATCTCAGCCTGGGCGGTTTCCACCCTCCGGGCCTTGTGGGGGTGATGGGAAGTGCCGCTGCCGGTTCAGTGATGCTTGGGCTGGATACACAGCAGACTCGCATGGCCCTGGGAATCGCGGCTTCGCGAGCAGGCACAGTGTCCGCGAACACAGGAACCATGACCAAGTCGACCCACTGTGGCAATGCGGGACGAATGGGACTGGAAGCCGCGATGCTTGCAGCCAAAGGCTTCACTGCCAACGCTGACGTCTTTGAGCACGAAACAGGCTATGCAGCGGTGCTGTTTGGCGAGGGTTTCGAACTGGAAGCCGTGGTCCGGGATTTCGGCAATCCTTATCGTTTGGTTGACCCGGGGGTAGCCATCAAGAAACACCCCAGCCAATACGGCACCCATCGTGGCATAGATGCAGCCCTCGACCTGCAGGAAAGGCATTCGGTGGATCCGGCCCGAATAGCATCCGTGCAAATAGAGACACCAGTAATGCGATATGTGGGTCGCCCATTTCCTGAGACCGGGCTGGATGGCAAGTTCAGTTTCCAGTACACCGTGGCAGCGGCCCTCCTGGACCGGCAAATTGGCATTGAGACCTTCACAGACGAGGCAGTGCATCGCCCGGAAGTGCAAGCCTTATTGGCAATGACATCCGTAGACATGAAGCCCGAGATTCCGGCCAATTTCGAGGACATGTGGATCAGCGTTCGGGTCGAAACAACGGACGGCCAAACTTACATCAGCCGCTGCAATCGCCCGCGAGGAATATGGGGCAACCCACTGAGCCGAGAAGAAAGGCTGGGCAAGGTCCGGTCTTGCGCATCCAGAGTAATGTCCGAAGCGGACGTAATCCGTTTTATCGACATCGTTGAGGACCTCGAGAACGCTGACAGCGCGGTTGTCCGGGAGTTGACCTCGATCCTCAACCGAGAGCCGAACAACTGATCAGACCTCTCTCATCACGGCAGGCCCATTTTCGAGAGTGTACTTCTTTCTTGCTGTGCTCCTGCAATATCCATTTGTATGCAGCGTACTTTTGTATGCAGGGTCCTTTAGCTGTTCCCCATATCTCCCTCGAGAGGGTAGTGTGAGGGCGTGTCCATCGGGGTCCCGGTTCGGGTGGCCAAGTCAGCAAGGACACGGGGCCCTGCGGCAGGCTCGGTACAGGCCCAACCCTTCCCCTCAAGGGGGAGGAAGAATAGAAGGACTTTGTGCGGCCGGGGGACTTACTTGACACTGCTACACGAGGGCAAGACAATGGCAACTGCTTTGGTGCACAACCTGAGTCGCTAACCTATAAAGACCGAGGGGCGAGCATGGACTTTGCATATACCCCGGAACAGGAAAATCTGCGACGGGAAGTCCAGGATTTCATCGCTGAGCACGTTACCGACGATGTACTCGGTGAACTGGAAACGGCCGAAGAGGGAGGGCGCGGAGTCCACTACCGCGACCTGATCCGCAAGATAGCCGAGCGGCAATGGATAGGCATCAGCTGGCCCAAAGAATACGGCGGGCAAGGCGGAAGCCGCATCGAGCAGTACATTGTGGAAGAGGAGTTCGCGCGGCTGGGCATAGCGGTCGGCGGCGCGGGCAGCGGGGCGCCAGCCATCCTTGCAGCCGGAACCGAGGAGCAGAAGCAGGAGTTCATCCCCGGACTATTAAGAGGGGAGATCATCTTCGCGCTGGGGTTCACCGAACCGCAGGCGGGCGCTGACCTTGCGGGGCTACAGTGCCGCGCGGTCAGGGACGGTGACGAATATGTCATCAACGGCCAGAAAATGTACACCTCGGCGGCCCACTACGCCACCCACATTTACCTAATGGCCCGGACCGACCCAGACGCGCCACGTCATCGCGGGATATCAATTTTCCTGGTGCCGATGGACGCTCCCGGGATCACCGTTCGGCCCCTGTGGACGATCCAAAGTGACCCACCCGCCCCGATGGGAACCACTTACGGTATGGCGCGTACCAACGAGACCTTCTTTGAAGATGTTCGAGTGCCGGCTTCCGCTCTGCTGGGCGAAGAAAACACGGGCTGGTACGTTGGGGCCATGGGTCTCAACCTGGACAGGGTGGGAGCGAGCCGTTACCTGATTTCGGTACGCCGCGACGAGGACATAGTCAACTGGGTCAAAGAAAATGACTTTGGCGGCTACTCCCCAGGTGAAGATCCGGCAGTGCGGGACAAGCTGGCCGAGTTGTGGACCGAGGCCCAGGTATGCCGGCTGATGACCATGCGGAGCATGTCGTTGGTTGAGAGGGGCGGCAACTTCACCTATGAGGGGTCTGCGGAAAAGGTATGGGCCCCGGAGCACGGAGTCCACACCACCGAGACCATCACCCAGATACTCGGCCCTTACGCCACACTCCTCAGCACATCTGAAGAGGCCATAGAAGACGGCGTTTTCGCCCACAACGTCATGGGGGCCTTTCAATCGGGCATCAACCACGGCAGCGTGCAGGTAATGCGCGACCAGATGGCCCGTCGCGGCCTGGGAATGCCCCGAGGCTAAATTTCCACTCCTTACCACCACTCCTTAGGACGAAAAATGGACGTACTACCCTCCGAAGAAGAACAGCTGCTCAAGAATGCAGCGCGAGATTTCCTGGAAGCCGAGGTAAACACTGCCCTGGTGCGGGAGATGGAGCTGGATGAAATCGGATATCCTCCGGCTCTATGGCAGCAGATGGCTGATTTGGGCTGGCTTGGGCTCGCCATTCCGGAAGAATACGGAGGTCAGGGTCTTCCTCTGACGTACATGGGCATGGTGATGGAAGAACTCGGGCGTGTCCTGGCCCCTGTGCCCTTGCACAGCACCATGGTCGCCGCGTTGACGATCGCTGAGACTGGGAATGAGCAGCAGAAGCGTGAGGTTCTGCCCGGCGTTTGCAGTGGAAGCATGGTGATGACCTGGGCGGTCATTGAGCGTGACCCGAGGCTCGTGCCTACGGGCATAACCCAAGCGGCACAACCCGATGGGGACGGCTGGATCCTGAACGGCGAAAAGATGTTCGTCGACAACTTTAACGTTGCCCAGCGTTGCCTGGTAGCGGTCCGTACTGCTCCAGCTTCTGAAGACAACGAAGGGATTTCGCTATTTCTGATAGACCCCAACGGCGTTGGGGTTTCCCAGACACCGCTGGTGACTATTGCGAAGGACAAGCAAAGTCGCGTTTCATTCAACAATGTCAGGGTATCCGAGGCAGACCTCGTGGGCGAGTTGCACAATGCCTGGCCCATCATCGAACAGATGCTGGAGCGGGCCACTGCCCTTCTATGCTGCCAGATGATCGGCGCAACTCGTAAGGATGCCGAGATGGCCATCGATTACGCAAAGAACCGCGTCGCCTTCGGCAGGCCGATCGCTTCATTCCAGTCGATTCAACACATGTGCGCCGATATGCTCCTGTTCACCGACGCAGCACAACTGCTGACTTACGAGGCTCTCTGGAAGATGGACCAGGGCTTGCCCGCTGGAGTCGAGGTTTCGCAGGCCAAGGCCTTCTCCAACGAGAAATGCGAGGCGGTAGTGCGGCAGTCACAGGTGATACACGGCGGCATTGGGTTCATGATGGAATTCGACCTTCACCTCTGGCTGCGGCGAGTGTCGGCCTGGACCATGCGTCTCGGAACCACCTTCGACCATCGCGCCAAGATCGCCAGCGCACTGCTGGACAAGCCTGGCAAGGTGAGACTTGGCCTACCTCTGCCCGTCTGATCAGAAGACCTTTCAACTGGAGAGTAAAGCATGGCAAGAGACCCCGTATGCGGGAAGGACATCGACGAAGCGCAGGCCCGGGCCCAGACATCGCAGACCAGGCATGGTGCATCTGAGGTGGACCCGACGCAGGGAACCCGCATCTTTCACGACGGTAGCTGGATCTATTTCTGTGGTCTGGACTGCCGAACCAAGTTCCTGGCGAGTCCCGCCACATACACCGAGGCCTAGGCTGCCGATCCTTGCAGCATTCGAAGCACAGATAGATTCAAGTCGCAAACCGGAGATTTGGAAATGCCCGACGCGCTGAAACTTGATCCCAAGACCACCGCAGTAATCCTGATTGACATGATCAACGCCGTGGCCAAGGGCGGGAACGAGCCGCCTTATGATGTACCCGCCAACCGGCAGGGCGTGATAGACAACTTCGTGAAACTGGTGGCCCACTGTCGCCAGGTAGGAACTCCCCTCATATACATCACCACCTATCGGCGTCCGGACAATTCTGACGCTCCCAAGACCGTTGCCGACGTTGGCGGTGGCGGTGGAGTGCCAATGCTGGAAGGCACACCGGCGGTGGAAGTGATAGACGAACTGGCCCCGCAGCCGGGCGACCATATTGTGGTCAAGCCGAGGTTCAGCGCATATTACGGCACCAATGTGGAGGGCATCCTGAAGTCCCTGGGGACGGAAACGATCCTGGTTGGTGGCATCTCTACGCAACGAAGCGTTGAGGGGACCGCCCGCGACGCGAAGAACCGCGATACGCAGTGCGTGGTGGTGAGCGACTGCTGCACGGCAGGGGAGATCGACGTTCACGAGATGACGATCAACCACGTGCTGCCGCTCCTGGTGCGCGTCAGGACCACGGACGAGGTGATCGACGCGCTTTCGTAGTCTGAACAGCAGCTCCTCCAACCCAGGATGCACTCTTATCCCGACCCTCTTCCATAAGGAAAAGGAACCCGAATAGGGAGGTGAGCGTCATGGCCGACGTGAAGACAATCCTGGTAGGTACGATCGGACAAGGCATCATGCGCAGCGCCGACGGGGGCGAGTCCTGGCGCCGGGTGGGCATCGACGCCGGAATGCACTCGGACGCCCTGGTGCGAACGTTGGGCAACCACTCCAACAGACCGGGAGTGGTGTTTGCCGGAACGGACAAAGGGCTTTACCGCAGCGAGGACGGCGGTCAGCACTGGAAGCTCCTGGATACCGAGATGAGCGGCACCTGCGTCTGGGCGATGGCCATCGACTCAGCTGACCCGAGGCTGATGTTCGCAGGGACGGGCACGCCGGACCGATGCGGGGTGTACCGTTCCACCGACGGCGGCGAGACTTGGGAAAGGCGGCCTGTGGAAGTGGCGCTGGAGTGCCCGAACGTCGGGGTGCCGCGGGTCACGGGAATTGCAATTGACCCCCAGAACCACAGCGACGTGTGGGTCGGCCTGGAAGTGGATGGCTTGAGGCACAGCTCCAACGCCGGCGAGACGTGGGAGTCCATCAACGGCGCGATACCCAACCCTGATGTGCACAACGTGGCTGTCGCGGCGGGGCCTCCCCATACCGTGGTCGTGGTGGTCAACAACGACGTTTACACCAGCGGCGACAACGGCGGAAGCTGGGAGCGGCTGGGCATCCGGGAGGTATTCCCGCTGACGTACCCACGGGGCATCATGGTGAAGCCGGACGACCCGAACGTGATATTCGTAACGATCGGCGACACAACCCCGGGGCAGACCGGAACGGTGATGCGCTCGAAGGACACGGGCAAGACGTGGGAGGACCTGCCGCTGCCGGTGGAGCCCAACACCGCCATGTGGACGGTCAACATCCAAGACTCAGACCCGTCAGTTGTCTTTGCTGGGAGTCGATACGGTTACCTGTACCGCAGCGATGACAGCGGAGACTCCTGGAGCAAGCTGCGGCGGGAGTTCAGCGAGATTTCGAGCGTGATGTGGCTGCCTGAGTAGCTGACGCCACGTTTCGATGAATCGGAAGGGCCGCAGGGTGTGAATGTACCCTGCGGCCCTGTCTATTCAAAGTTAACCCTCTCGCTATGCCGGCGCCCCTTCGGACTCGTACCTGGCTACTGTTTCCCGCAATGCGTCTCCAAGGTCGTAACCTGCAGTGGGAGGCGGTAGCAGGTTTCCATCCTCGTGGATAATCTCAATCAACTCTTCTGTGATTTCACAAAGCTCCTGGAATACTGCATGCTCGTCATCACCATGGCAGCATCCGCCAAAAGAGAGCCCGGGAACGTACCCAATGTAGTGCTGGTCTTCCTCTGACCAAGCGACGATTTTAGCGTATCTAGCACTTTCCTTCATGCCTTGACTCCTCAATCGCGTCCCTCACCTTTCTGACCTGATACCTATCAGCATCAGCTCCGAGGTTTCCTGAAAGTGTAACTGTATCGCGGACATTGGGGTGCAAAGTTGCGGTGACTACCACGGCCGCCCCGGTTGCGAAACCCCGCTCATTCCAGGTTAGCAATCAGCTCTCTGATTTTTGGCGGCATGGGTTGGATCTCATCACGCCCTACGCACTCTCTATCCCATCACAGGGTCAGCGGTAGTTGCGGGAGAGTTCGGAGGTGTAGCGGGCACCGAGGGCCTGGCGGTTCTCGCGGAGCCAGTCGGTGAGCCGGGTCTCGCCGGTAGGCGGGTCCGAGGAGACGAGGTGGCCAGCCATGAGGCCGTCGATCTCGTCGCGGGTCAGGACGACGTCGCGCAGGGCAAGGCCCATTAACCTGGCCGCCGCGGCGGCGAGCGAGGGGGGCGCGTGCATGAGGCGAGCGCGCCCGCCGGTTATTCGGCGAACCTCGTTCAGCAACTCTTTGAATGTGAAGACCTCGGGGCTGACGGCGTCGAGGGTGACGTTGTCAGCCGCCCGGGAGGACTCGACGGCCAGGCGAGCGACATCATCCACGAAGACGGGTTGGATGGGATAGTCGCCGCTGCCGGCCACGAGAAAGACAGGGAAGCGGCGGAGGAACCAGGCGATGTTGTTGATGAGGACGTCCTCGCGTCCGAAGATGACTGTCGGGCGAACGATGGAGTAGGACAATCCAGAGGAGCGGATGTAGTCTTCGACCAGGCCTTTGCCTTGGAAATAGGGGAGTGGAGAAGCGGCGTCGGCGTTGGTGATGCTGATGTGCACTATGCGCTGGACTCCAGCGGAGACAGCGGCGTCGACAAGGTTGCGAGTGTTGCGGACGGCCAATTCGTGGTTGAGGTAGCCTCTGGCAAAGCGTACCCAGTAGGTGTTGTACAGGGTGTGGGCACCGCGGAGGCTTTCGGCCACCTCGGAGATGTCATCGAAGTTGCGAGGACGCCGGTCGATTCGATCGGAGAAGGGGCTGGCGGAAGGAGCAGTCCGCGTAAGAGTGCGGACGGTCTCGCCTTCGTCGAGCAGCCGGCGTGCGATGTATCGTCCGGTGTAGCCGAAGGCCCCGGTTACGACGCTGATGCCAGAGTTGCCCAATTGGAAGCCCTCCTTGTCACCAAGTAACAGATTTCGGGGAGCGAGTAACAGATTCCGGGGAGCGCGTCGATGTCCTGCGATTGCCGAGCGATGCCGCAACCGGAGGGACCGGCGCCTTTGCCGATTCCGCTCATCATTGACTTGGTGCAGGGCTCGATTGAGCTGGCACCGCAGTGGAAGTCTCAGAATTGCCGTGGAGCTGGACTCTCTCGATTTGCTTTTCAGTTGCCGGGCCCACGTCGACGGTCATCACGCAGCGTGACAGGTCAGTTGACACAGTTTCGGAGAACTCCAGATAGGCCTGCACTGCGGGGTGAGAAAAATCACACTCGCCATCAATCATCTCTCCGGTCAACGCCTGTCGATATGGCAAGGAGTCTTCCCAGAACGAAGGCTCGTCGCGCTTCATCTGGTCAAGCTCGGCCAAGCTGAGGGGGCCGACTGCTACCGCCTGGTAGCAATCCTGCGAGGCTGCCAAGTAGCTGACGGGGTATTTCGAGAGGTCGTTTTGGAATACGCATTCTCCGTTCAGCTTTTCTCCTGCGCGAATCCTGGTCACCGAGACGGGGTCGGACGATGGGGCACCGGGACCGCTGCTGCAGGATATTGCGAGCAGCAACGAGGTGAGTGCCAGGCCGAGAATCAGACCGGCCAGTATGGCGGAGGTAGTTCTCGTTTCGGTCATGGGAAACCAAGTAACAGCCCCGCTGAGTGAGCGGGGCTGTTGGTCAACCTCGAGGTATGAACCTTGGCTACGGGGCGAGGCCGGCGGTGCCGCTGCTGATGGTATCCATGCGGGGGCGGTTGTCGTAGGGCTGCAGCTGGACTTCGTGGAGGGCCGGGATGACTTCCTTGCCCAGCAGTTCGATGGAGCGCATGGTCTCCTTGTGGCCCATCGCACCCTCGTTGCCGTAGATGTGGATGTAGCCGGGACTGAGGCGCTCGATTACCTCGGTCAGCTTCTGGGTGACTGTGTCGGGGTTGCCGACGATGATGTTGTTGACGCCGCGAAGCTGATCGTAGGACAGGCCAACGCCCAAGCCACCAGCGCCGGCGACGTTACCGGTGGGACGCTGAGCCTTGATCTCGACCGATGCCCTGGACTGGTAGCCGGGCGGGTCGTTGTGCTCCATCGGTCCGCGCTGACGGTGCTCGATGGTCCACATGAACTCACGGCCGAGCTCGATAGCTTTCTCGTCGGTATCGGCGACAAAGCAACGGAGCAGGTAGCCGAAGTGCTCGGGACCGGCCTTCCAGCCCTCTTCCTCGGCGGTGTCGATATAGACCTGCTTCAGCCACTCGGTGGTGTCCACCAGAGCGCCGAGGTTCATGTATGGGTGCTTGTGCTTGGCGGCCCATACCACGCTCTCGGGGCTGCCGGTGCCGGGGAACCAGATGTCGGGGCGAGGATTCTGCATCGGCTTCACCCAGGGATTGACGGCGCGGTAGTGGTAGTACTGTCCCTCATAGCGGAAGGGACCGGGTTCGGTCCAGCACTTGATGATCAGGTCGTGGGCCTCTTCAAAGCGGGCCCGGTTTTCCGTGGGATTGACGCCGCCCTGCAGGGTCTCCACGGCGGTGCCGCGAACGAAGCCGGAGATGATGCGACCGCCGGAGTAGCAGTCGAGCATGGCGATTTCCTCGGCCATGCGGATGGGGTCATTGATGGCGATGACATTGCCAAGGATGGCAATCTTGACGTTCTTGGTGAGCTTGGAGATAACGGCAGCGTCGAGGTTGACGGCGGGCTTCATGCACCAATAGGAGGCGTGGTGTTCGTTGGACATGATGCCGTCGAATCCAACCTCGTCGGCCAGGGCATACTGCTCATGGTACTGGTTGTAAAGGATGCTGGCCTTGTGGGGGTCGAAGTAGGTGTTAGGGAAGCCAAGCCTGCCGGAATCGTACTTCTCAAGGTCAGCGTCACCGACGTGGCCATAGGGCTGCTCGGAGAACCAGTAAATTTCGGCCTTATCCGTGGGTCGCGCTAGCTGGTCGACCATTCTCCACTCCTTTTCCGACGATCCTGCCGCCGGGTGCGGGCGCGTACCGGCAGGGGTTACGGTGGCCGGTAAAGTCCTTAAACGGACGAATCAGTGACGAAATCCGCATCAGGACTGGGAACGCATCCCTCAATTTGTTGGCGCAATTATAGTCAACGAGGTTATCTTAGGCAACCGCGTGAAGTGGAGGACGCGTTGCCCTGGAGGGAACTGGCATTATCCACAGGGAGCACAGAGACTTTCAACGCCGAACGTGCCGAGGGCGGCGAGATTTCGGGTTGTTGCTATCTGAACTGTGATTTGTTTGATTTTGGGATGGGCATGATGCCGAGGGTGCCGGGAGTGTCTTCGTAAAACTCAGGATGACGGGGCGGAGTGGGTTGTGGCGGGGGTGTCTGAACTGTGATTTGTTTGATTTTGGGATGGCCATGATGAAGACGGTCTCCCGGCGGAGACCTGGTGGCACAAGCGGGCGGTGGTGCGATTGGGTGGGCCATTTGATTTACACGGATCAGCAGGATGGACAGGATCTGCGGGCTGTGTTTCCGGGCGGAGTTGCTCATTTGTTTTCGAGGACGGCGGCGCGCAGATCGCGAACATCGTCGGCGAGTTCGTCGAATTCGCGGAATTTCACTGCGTAGCTCATCAGATAGCGGGCGGCACGGAGACGAAGGGCCGGATCATCGGCCTGTTCGGCCACCTCGGCGAAGATGGAAAGACAATGGGGCATGAGGGCCTGGAGCTGCTTTCGGGCCAAGTCGTAGGACTCCTGGCGGAGGCGGTCAAGTTCTTCACGAAAAGAGGGGTCATTGAGCCACTTCCGGAGAGTTTTCTCCGATACACCCGAGTCGCGGGCGGCCTGAGCGACAGAACCGGAGACAGCAATGAAGGGAAGGGCGGACTGCTGCTTGAAAGAAAGCCCGGAAATTTCGATATCACGGGAATTGGCGGTAGTTTCCGGTACTTGAGACAGTTCAGCCTCGCCGGGCGAGGTCCCCGGGTTACGCCCGGGGTTGTTGGAGCCAGGGAATTTTGGAGATTTACCAGACATCAGACATCTCGTTGCCTCAGTGGCGGATTGGATTCTGGCCCGCCGGGGAGAAGCCCGACAGGTCTAGTGACAACAGTAGAGAGGCGTCACCGAGCGTGGCAAGGGGGAAGTGTCACTGCCTGCGACGGGCAGTGGTGCGAATGGGATGGTCCGGTTGATTGACACGGATGGACAGGATTTACGGGATATGTTCGCAGGGGGGATTGTCTGAACTGTGATTTATTTGATTTGGGGATTTACATGATTTGGGGTCTTCGGCGGAGGCCGGATGGCATAAGTGGAAGTTCGCGAAGGCGACATTGCGGGGGTGGCGTGCGTGGTGGCGTGTCCGGGTTGTGGCGGCAGTCGGCAGGGGGTAACATTGGGGCGCTACGCCCTTCGACAGGGTCGAGACGGACGGATTGGGCAGGCCCAGAGTGAACGGAGTGTTGGTAAGCTCGGGACATGCCGGAGTCTTGCCGAGGGCGCGCGGAGCGGATACTTAACGTCGTGTCATTAGGAGTACGGAAATGGCTCTATCATTGGCGGACGCAAACAGGATCATCGGGGCCTCGATTGCGGAGGCGGAACGAATCGGAGTGAAGCTGAGCGTGGCGGTGGTTGACGGAGGCGGGCAGCTGATGGCCTTCCAGCGGATGGAGGGTGCGATCGCGGTGAGCGCGACGGCGGCTCCCGGGAAGGCGGTGGGGTCGGTGTTCTTCGGGCGGGACAGCCGGGAGATCAACGCGGACTCACCGGTGATGCAGGCGATAATCGGCAGCCAGGGCGGTCGGATCATCCCGGCGCAGGGCGCGATTCCGATTTACCAGGACGGAGCGCTAGTGGGAGCGATCGGCGGGAGCGGCGGAACGGCGCAGGAGGACGAGGACTGCGTGCGGAAGGGGCTGGAGTCGCTGTAGGGTCCCCGGTCTTTCGCTGACGCGAACATTGCAGGAACGAGAGCGCCCCGCTGGGTTGGACCGGCGGGGCGTTTTTCGGTGTAGAATTGGGAGAATATCTGCGACACAAAAGGCTTGACTGGTATTCGCCGGACCGGCATATACTAGATGTTGTGTTCTGTTTAATGGAGGGATCCAAATGCAGTGCCCAAGTTGCCAAGTTGCATTCCACGATAAAGATGATAATTGGAAATGGTGTAACATGTCGAGCAGCGATGATCAGGCTCACGTTTGGGCTTGTTCTATCACAGAATGCCCCGCATGTTATGCGCCTATAGTAAAACTTGAAGATTTCGAAAGGTTCTCGGGCAATTTGATTACATCCGAGCTCATCTTTCCTTACTCACCGGCGCCTGCCATTCATGTTAGTTCATCAGTTCCTACATCTATGTCGACTGATTATATTGAAGCTACAAAAGTACTACCCATTAGCCCGAAAGCCTCCGCAGCTCTTTCAAGGCGAATACTACAGTCAATCCTAAAAGAACAAGGCTATTTCGACAGAGACTTGGCAAAGCAAGTGGATGCTGTCTTGAATGAGAAAGATACTAGCAAGGTTCTACCATTAGCGATCAGAGGCAAGATAGATGCGATAAGGAATTTTGGGAATTTTTCGGCGCATCCCATCACTGACTTAACCACATTGCAGGTGATCGACGTAGAACCGCAGGAGGCAGAATGGTGTCTCGAAATTGTCTCAGATCTATTTGAACACTACTACGCTAGACCGGCGGAGGACGCTCGAAAATTAGCTGAACTAAACCAGAAGTTGGCTGATGCAGGAAAGCCCCCAACCAAGTAAAGGACGAGGAGCTGGAGAAAGGAAGGGGAGCGCTCAGTACGTCAAGATCGTCGAGTGGTCTGAGGAAGACGAGTGCTACATCGGCACTTCTCCAGGGTTTATGGACGGTGGATGCCACGGGGACGACGAGACAGCGGTTTACGCCGAACTCTGTGACATCGTGGAAGAGGTGATCGAACTGTACCGCGCTGATGGGAAGCCGCTGCCGCCGCCCACTGCGGGGAACGGATTGGCGGAGCGGGTGTTCGAGCGACATCTGGCCGATGGCGTTGGGTCGGCGGCGGTGTCGGGGTAGCAGGACAGGGACTGAGTGCGGAAGGAGTTGGAGGCGCTGTAGCGGGTTGGTTGCAAGAGATGCGACCTACAGGAACTTACATGTTGCCCGGCCCTTCTTTTTGAATTCCATTTCGGCATCCTAGAGGCACAATCGCTGTATTCGTTCCGCGTTTCTAGCTGGTGTCACGAAATAATGGTCGAATAAAGCCTCAATTACTTCTAGGCACCATTCGGCCTGCCACGGCTCCACCGGCACAATAACCCCTGCATCATTCTCGAGTGGATGGGCAGCGACGTTCCCCATTTTGCGCGGGATATCGATGATGTCAACAATGCTAGTGGGCAAAGCACCACTGCTTATCACTTCTTTGATTTCATCTATGAGCCTGCCCTGCTTTACCCCAGCTTTTTCCCTAAGTAAATGCTGCAAGCACCGTCGGCTTAATGCCGCACTAGCGTTGGGACTGTCAGCGATGACTAGGCACGCTTCTTTGTAGTCATCGGAGAACTCTTGAGGAACTTCAGGTGGTAACGGGGGCCGACCCGCTCCCTTCGGCCAAATTAGGCTCCATTCTATCGGTTCACTGGGTTTTGGAATACCAGAGACGGCATCTCTAACTGAGCCACCGGAAATACACAGCCAGACTATAATTTTCTCGCAACTTGGGCAATTTTGCGTATGCCACCAATAACATTTTTGACCCTGCTGCCCGAATGGCTCAGTGCCCACCAATAGAGAAGGCTTGTCTTGTTGATGGAAACGTATCAGGCAGTGTGGACACGTCATGGCAAAAACCTTCTCAAAACTGAAAAATAAGCCCCGCCAATCAGCCGGTCATTAAGTCCGACGGATGACGGGGAACATTGGTACTAGCATAAGGGGGGAGTTGACGGGGTGTCAACTCCCCCAAAAGCGCTGGTGGTTACCGTTCGGGGTTAGTTGGGGGTTATGGCGAGGGCGCGGATTTCGCCGAACTCCTTTTGGAGCTTGGACCAGGAGTTGCCGCCGTCTTCGCTGACGTAGACGTAGCCGAAGAGGCTGGCGGCGGCGACGACGTTGGGCATCTCGGGGTTGTTGGCGAGCCAGTAGACGACGGAGTTGGGCTCGACGGGGAGGTCGGCCTTCTCCCAGGACTGGCCGCCGTCGCGGGTGATCTGGACCGCGCCGGTTACGCCGGGGATGAAGTCGCCGTTGCCGACGAACATTGTCTGGGGATCGTCCGCCTTGATGAGCATGCCGCGGCAGTAGGAGCGGGCGTCGGCCTCACTGAACTTGGGGAAGTAGTGGTAGTCCCAGCTCTCGCCCTCGTCGTTGCTGGTGGCGATGCCGAAGGGGCTGGTGCAGTAGAAGGCCGGGTTGTCGCCGGTGCGGAGGGCCATGCCGTGGATGTCGCCGTGGAAGGGGTCGGGGCCGAGGTCGGGCAGGTGGAGCCAGCTGTCGCCACCGTCGAGGCTCTTGTACATGCCGTCGACTTCAATGCCGGCCCAGACGGTGCGGCTGTCGCGGGGGTCGACGATTATGTTGGTGGTGCGAGGGGTGCCGATGGGGCAGTCCATGTTGACGCCCATGTCCAGCTTGTCCCAGGAGCGGCCGCCGTCGCGGGAGCGGAAGCCCTCGGGGCGGGTGCCGGCGAAGAGGGTGTCGGGGTTGGACGGGTCGATGGCGACGGACCAGACCTGCAGGTCGGAGACCGGGCTGTCAACGCTGTCCCAGGACAGGCCGTTGTCGTCGCTGCGGAAGAGGCCGAGGCCGTCGGAGCCGGCGAGGATGCGGTGGTGGTCGCCGGGGTAGGTGGCAAGGGCGCGGATGTTGCACTCGGAGGGCATTGGGTTGCGGATTTTAGTCCAAGTATCGCCGCTGTCGGAGCTGACGTTGAGCCCCTGGCCGACGGTGCCTACGAAGATGGAATAGTCGCCCATTTTCGTTCCTCCCAGATAGCGTTTCGGGTTGTGCTCGGGTCTGAGGCTATGATAGCGGCGCGGCGTGGAAAATTCCAGCAGACAATGACGAGGCTCAGCCTCCGATAACCAGGGGCCGATAACCAGGGGCCGATAACCAGTGTGAATCTGTATGCCATATTTCAATTTGACACTACATCGCGACCCCTTCACAATTAAACTATAGGTACCAGAGAATACGGGGGAGGATCAGGATGACTACCACTGCATACACGGTTGACGAGTTCATCGGAGACGTCCGCGAGATCTTCGACGATACGCAGGACCCGCTGGCGCAGGCGAGCCGGGTGGCGGAGAAGATGGAAGTGCTGCTGCAGACGCCGGGGTGGCTGGAGGAACGGCTGGAGTTGCCGGACGAGGGCGGCTACGGTCGTTATGACCTTCATCTGGACGAGGACTACGGGCACCCGGGCGGCGGGTTCTGGCTGATGGCGTCGGTGCAGAAGCCGGAGCAGGACAACCTGCCGCACGACCACGGCAACGCGTGGGTGGTATACGGGGTGTACGAGGGCGCGATCAAGCAGACGAAGTGGCGCTGGTTCTACCCGGGGGAGGGCGTCGACTCGGTGCAGATCGGGAAGACGGGCGACTTCGTGCAGGGAGACGGCAAGGTGGCGTTCTTCCTGCCGGGCGAGATCCATGACACGCTGAACGTAAGCGGAGACCGGGCGCTGGTGGTGCGGCTGGAGTCGCAGAAGCTGGACCGGGTGGTGCGGTACCAGTACAACCCGGACGAAGGCACCGTCAAGGTGATGGAGTCGTAGGGTTCGCCCGCGAACGATCGTCGGCGTTAAGTTACGTTGATGTGGAGACGCCCCTCGCTGTTGCGGGGGGCGTTTTTTGGTGTTGGGACGTGGCGCGTGAAATTCCATGCTTAGGCCAAGAGCCCTGCCCAAGGACGTATGTAATCAAGCAACTCGACGGGTCGCACTACAGTTACTCCAAGAGGCTGAACGCATTGGCGATGCTGCCATATAGTCTTGTAGTCCATAGTCAGGAAGAAATCGCATCCGTATTCTCTCGCGTCAATCACCAACTGTCTGTCAGATTCTTGCGGCAAGTCAATCAACATTTCTGCCAACTGAAGTCTTTGAATGGCAGTAAAATGTTTCAACTCGTTGTAGCTGTTTCCCAATTCTTCGATATCTGAGTCGGTAGAGTTGTAATGAAAATACTGGGCCAGTTCTCCTCCCCATGAAATCAATGCCGACCTGTTACTCGCTTCGAGTTCATCCAAGATGTTGCCTGATACCGCTATAGGCCAGCCTGCTCGCTGTCCTAGAGCCATAAAATGCTCTAGCGCAAATATATCGTCTGAGAATCGCTGGCCGCGTGAGTCGATCCTCTTCTCTATCCCTACAGACAGGTAATGGTCGTAAATCAGTTCTCCAAAGGAATGAAGATTTTGAACGATATTGGTATCAAAGAAAATCAACTTGGGAAATGGCGGTAAGCCTGTCGCCCCCGGATCATCCACCCCAAACACCTCCAAGAGAACAGGATTCAATATTAGACTCACAAAGTGGCCAGGCTATTCACGTTTGGAATCAAAAAATGGATTCGAGCAAAGATGAAACTAATAACTACTGTAAATTGTAATGGTTGGCGCACACATCAGCAAATGCCTACTATATGTTGTTTGACTGTCGATTGAAACGCTAAGTGAGCAAATATTTCTCATCCGCGGACAAATATTAGCAACGGATGATTGCCTACAGAACAACCTTGATGCGGGCACCGTCAAGGTGATGGAGTCGTAGGGCTCGCTCGCGAACAATCGTCGGCGTTAAGTTACGTTGATCTGGAAACGCCCCTCGCTGTTGCGGGGGGCGTTTTTGTGTTTTGAGAGAGTTATGGGAGGTCGATGTGTAGAGAGGGAGTGAGGTCGGCCTAGAGGTGTGAGGCGGAGCGCCTTGAGTTGAAGTAGCACTTACCGCAGGTTTAGTTTCCAACAAACAGTCTCTGTCGGAGTTCGCGTGGGGTGATGATTGGTATGGGGAACTCGCGGGCCAAGGCGAGGAGGTCGTTGTCGCCGGTAACCAGTGCATCGGCATTTCCGGCGAGGGCGAGTTCCAAGAACGGGCGGTCTTTGGGATCGCGGGGATCAGGTACCGTCAGGCCTTCCGTTACATCCACTTCCTCTGCCCAATGCAGGTAAGTAGCAACTAATCGTTCAACCTGCTCGACGTTCAAATTAAACTTAGCATACAAGAGCACTCGTACCAATTCGGATATTGTGCGGGCACTTCGCAGGGGCACTATTTGACCGGACTCCCAGGAACCCAGTATCCAGCGCAAAGAACCGCGTCTGAACAGGAGGATGGAGATGAGTACGTTGGTATCAAGAACCAGGCGCAACTGAACCGTCACCTCTCCTAGCCCAGGCGACAGCGTTCGTAATGTCCTGCTCAGTTATTCCAAGCCGTTCAATTTTTTCGTACACATCGTCCAGGTTCGCTTGCCTGAGCGGGGATAGGACGAGGCGGTTCTCTTTTACCTCTACGTCCACGTAATCACACCCGTCAAGAGCAGCTACTACCTCCTCGGGGAGGATCAGTTGGTTGCCGTCTTTCAGCTTTGCGCGCATTTTGCGGCTTCCTCGATGTTGATGCTTCGAGTATATCTCAGTCGGCGGGTGCGGCTGCCATTTGGGTGCGGAGGGACTGGGTGGCGGGGAGGTCGAGGTTGCCTTGGGGGTCGAGGACTACGCCGTATTCCTGGCGGGCGTAGGCGGGGGTCAGTTTTTCCTGGTGGATGTCTTCGAGGACGGCGTGGGGGTCGCGGGTGAGGGGGTCGCCGTAGCCGCCGGCTCCGGCCTGGACGACGCGGTAGAGGTCGCCCTTCTTGAGGGTCATGAGGTGCTTGCCGGGCAGCTCCTTGGCCTCGGGGGTGTCGGGGTTGAGCCAGTTCTCGGTGGGGGTGCCGTCCTTGCCTCCGTCGACGCCCCAAGGACGGAAGTTGGTGCGGTCGGAGCGTAGCTGGAAGGTGGCTTCTTCGGCGAGGAGGCGGAACTCGCGAACGATGCCGAGTCCGCCGCGGTACTGGCCCGCGCCGCCGGTATCGGGGACGAGGCCAAAGCGCTCAACGAGGAGGGGCTGGTCGGACTCGATGCTCTCGATGGGGGTGTTGGCCATGTTGAGCACGGGAGAGGCGAGGCCATCGGCTCCGTCGATGCTGGGACCGCCGCCGCGAGGGCCGTCGTTGTTGAACTCGAGGTAGACCCAGGCCTTGCGGTTGGGGTGGTAGCCTCCGAAGGAGAGGCCGATTTCGCCGCCGCCCCAAGCAGCCGGGACGCGGCCGGGGAGGGCCTGGGCCATTGCGCCGAACATGGCGTGGCAGATGCGGAAGCCGGCGAGGCCGCGGGCGGCCACGGGCGCGGGGTGCTGCGGGTTGACGAAGCAGCCCTCGGGGGCGGTGATGTTGAAGGGGCGGAAGAAGCCGCTGTTGGACTGGATGGCGGGGTCGATGAGGCACTTCATCACGGCGTAGACGTTGGACTTGGTGTAGGCGAAGTTGGGGTTGATGCTGCCCTTGGCCTGGGGGGAAGTGCCGTCGAAGTTTACGAAGACCTCGTCGCCGTCAATGCGGACGTTGACGTGGATGTCGATGGACTGGGGGTCGATGCCGTCGTTGTCGATGTGGTCGACGAAATTCCACTCGCCCTGGGGGAGAGAGGAAATCTCGGCGCGGGTGAGAGCCTCGGTGGTGTCGAGGATGTCGGCCATATAGGACTTCATCTCCTCGAGGCCGTACTCGTCGACGAGGCGGAGTAGGTCACGCTCGCCGAAGCGGACGGCGGCGAGGAGGGCCTGTACGTCGCCGAGCACCTTGTCGGGCACGCGGACGTTCTTCTCGAGGATGCGCCAGACGGCGCGGTTGAGCTCGCCCTCTTCGTAAAGCTTGAGGGGCGGCAGAATGAGTCCTTCCTGGAATATCTCGGTGTTGTCGCAGGCGTTGCCGCCGGCGACGCGGCCGCCGATGTCGGTCTGGTGGCCGATGCAGCAGCTCCAGCCGATGAGGACGTCGTTAACGAAGATGGGCTTGAAGAGGAAGATGTCGGGCAAGTGGCTGGCGCCCTCGTATGGGTCGTTGTTGGCAAAGATGTCGCCGGGCTTGACGTCGTCGCCGAAGGCATTCATCACGCCCTCGAGGGCCGGGGCCATGCTGCCGAGGTGCGGCGGGAGAGTGAGGCCCTGGGCGACCTGCTGGCCCTCGGCGTTGAAGAGGGCTGTGGAGAAGTCCATGCCGTGCTTGATGACGGCGGAGCGTGCGGTACGGACCACGGTGAGGGCCATGGTATCGGCGGCGCTCATGAGGGCGTTCTTGATGATTTCGCGGGTCACGGGATCGGTGGTCTGCAGCATGGGGCTCTCCTCTTCGGCGCGGCGTGACAGGTATGGGGGCATAGTGCCACAGGGAGGGCGGGAGGGGCAAGGATGGGGGGGTGGGCAGGGGAGTGATAATATGAGAGCAACGAAAGGTCAACAAGAGAGGCTGAAATAGCGATGCAGCCCAGTCTCGGAACCCCGGATCCCGCCGCACTTGCGGTCGCGAGGGCCGCGCAAGATTCAGTGCGACACAGCGCCATCATCCTGTTCGGATCGCGGGCCACAGGAACGCACCGGCCAGATTCCGATGTGGACCTGCTGCTCATCTATCAAAGGTCGGGAATAGCTGAGCAAGCGCGGGCGCAGAGGGCCGTGAAGACTCACCTCGCAAAAGATCATCCACGCCTTCGTGTCGATATAGTCCCCATGGAAATTGGCGAATTCCATTACTGCCGGAGAGCAAAAAACCATGTTGCGGGACAAGCATCGAGAAAGGGCATAGTCATGAGTGGCGAGAGACTAGTGGGCTCCGGCAATTACGAGGACGGATATCCGGAGAGCTGGCCGGACGTGAAATGGCGGATTCGGGCAGCTTACAGAAATCTCGGAGGCTTTCAGAGAGAGTTCGAACACCTGGAAGGGGAGCAGGAAAATTACTGTTTCCATGCTCAACAGGCCATTGAGAACTCACTCAAGGCGTGGATTTCCGCTGCCGAGCTCGATTATTCCGGCGTCCATGACCTTGACTCCATCGCGCGGTCCGTCCTTGACGATCCAAGGGAGTCGAGCACCCTAGCTGCGCAGCAACTTCGCTTACTCCTCGAATACACCACGGCTGAGGACCCGGAAGAACCCGGACAGGCGGTGAACTGGTTAACGCAGTACGCCACTTGGTACCGATACCACGGAACGAACCATCGTATGTCCGAGGCCGAGAAAGGCAGACTTGTTGATGAGATCTTCCTGTCAACGCGGACCTTCATAAATCGAGCCCAAGAACTAACCGGCACCAACGACGAAGACCTCGCCCAGTAGCTTCAGGATTGCCCGGGCGAAATGCCGGAGTCAGGCGGCGTTTCCGCACAAGTGGCTATGAGTTCTTCAGCGACCCGCAGGCGACGCGGCCGCAAGACCAATTCGCAAGCGTTGTGATTGGCTGGCGGACAGCTTCCGCGAGGGTGGCACCCCTGTCGGCCACTATCTCTCTGCGCCCTTACCGGGGTTTCCTGTCCACCAATATCTGGAATACGCCAGCCACTCTCTCTCCCTGAACGCATTTGTCTGCATGCAAATAATTTTCAGGATGGCCAGGTGTGCTGTCAAAGACCGTTGCCGTCAAAGACCCTGTCAGTACGGATGATTCTCGTGCGTCTGGGCAGTCGGTTCCCTGTGCGACTGGGTTAGGCGGGGTCTGGCGACGGGCCGGGGCGGGCGATGAAGAGGACGGCGAGGGAGAGTACGGGGAGGGACATCATGGCGAGCATGCCGACGGTGTAGTCTCCGGTGTAGGCCTGGAACATGGCGAGAGGAAGGGGGCCGACGGCCGAGGCGCAGACGGAGAGAGTCATGGCCGGACCCTGGATACGGCCAAGGCCGTGGCGACCGTAGTAGTAGGCCCAGATGGTGCTGTGGACGATCATATATGAGCCGCTGGAGATGCCCATCATCACGACGTAGATGATCGCGAGGAGGAGCGTGTCCATCACCACGCCAAGGGCGAGGGCCGCCACCAAGGTAGTCATGGAGAAGACGAGGAGGACCCTGGGTCCGGTGCGGTCGGAGACGAAACCAGAGATCGTGGAGCTTGTACCTGACGACGCGGAGAAAACGGCGAAGGAGGCTGCGGCGAGGGTGGCACTGAGACCGTTCTCGTGGAAGATGGAAACCTGATGGAACATAAGGGCGGTGGTCACGAGGCTGGGCGAGCTCAGGGCCAGGGCTAGAAGCCAGAAGCTGGGGGAGCTGAATACCTTGATGTTTCGTGGTGCACCGGAGGCGGCCTGACGGGTCTCGGAGATTGGCGGGTGGGGCGCACCATCGGGGAAGAGGCCGGCGTCTTCGGGGCGATTCCGGACGACCAAGAGGGCCACGGGCACGATGAGCCCGATGGCCACGACGCCGAGGACGGCATAGGCGCCGCGCCATTCGATGCTGTCGATGAGGAACCTGGCGAAGGACGGGAAGAGGGCGGTGGAGAGCATCGATCCGATGGTCATCAGGCCGACGGCGCGGCCCCGCTTCGAGACGAACCACTGGTTGATGAGCAGGATGCAGTTGATGCCCAGGGAGCCCTGTCCAAGAGCGCGCAGAGCGGCGAAAGCGAGGTAGAAGACGAGGATGTGGGTAGCCGTGGCCATGCCGAAGCAGGCCGCGCCGAGTCCGAGTCCGGCGGCCACCAGCATGATTCTCGGACCGTATCGGTCGGCGAGACGGCTGACGACGGTGACCAGAATCGCGCTTACGATGGTACTGGCGAGGTAGAGGACGGAAATTCCGGTGCGGGACAGGCCGGTGTCTTCGATGATGGAATCGATGAAGACGGAGAAGACGTAGGATTGTCCAGGGCCGGTGCTGAATACGATGAGGCCAGCGGCGGCGACGATGTACCATCCGTAGAAGAGGCGAGGTCCGGAGCGAGCGGGGGCTCCGGTCGGGGCAGTCAACATTCGGTTGTGTCGGAAGAGGTGTTCATCGGTTGTAAGAGTCCGTCGCTGTTCGAATTATCGCTTCGGCAGGCCAGGTGTCTTTTCACTGGTTCTTCGTCGTTGCGGCGAAAGCGCAGGATGCAATCAGGGCGCGGAGAAATCCGCCGCGAAACAGGATACCACTGTCTGGGCATTGAGTAGCTTGTTGGCCTCACTTCCGTTTCGGTCGAAATGGCGGGAACGGCGGTTGATTGGATTTGGCTGAAGGCGTCACCCTGCAACACCTGCGATGGTACAATCAGCCGAAATTCCCATGCGTTATGAGGATTAGGAATGAGCATAGACGTAGCAACAGCGATAGCCCGAATCCTGAAGCAGGAGGGCATCGAGTGGGTCTCGACCTTCCCGGTGTGCCGGGTGAACAACGCGCTGGGACGCGAGGGCGTGCCGATGATCATGATGCGGGACGACCGGTATGCGGTGGCACTGGCGGACGCGTACTCGCGGGTGACGGCTGGCGAGCGCATCGGCGTCTGCACAGTGCAGGGCGGCGTGAACGGCGCGGGGCTGCAGTACTCGTACCCGGGGCTGGCGCAGGCGTTCGAGGACAATTCGCCGATGCTGTGCATCACCGACGGGATACCGGCGGGCAGCTCGGAGAACACGCTGTTTGATGTTACAACCAGCCTGAAGACGGTGTCGAAGTGGTTCGGTTACATTGACAAGCCGGAGCGGGTGCCGGAATTCATGCGGCGTGCGTTCTCGCTGCTGCGCAGCGGGCGGCCTGGTCCAGTGGTGCTGGCGGTGCCGAACGCCACGGCGACCTTCGACGAAACTGCGGACCCGTACTTCCCGCCCCGGGCGTACAAGGCGCTCCCGAACCCCGAGGACGTGAACGAGGCGGTTGATCTGCTGATGAACGCCAAGAACCCGCTGATCTACGCAGGCGAGGGCGTGATATACGCCGGGGCGTCGGCGGAGCTGAAATCGTTTGCCGAAGCGCTCAACGCTCCGGTGATCACCACGCTGAAGGCGAAGGGGGCGTTCCCGGAGAACCACCCGCTTTTCGTGGGGGTCCGGGGCGACAGTCCGGCAGAGTTCCTGCACAAGAGCGACGTCATACTCTCCGTCGGGTCCAGCCTGTCCCCGGGACGGTTCACTCACGGGATCCCGGACGCGGCGAACAAGACCATCATCCAGTGCAACCTGGACGAGTTACACATCAACCGGATCTTCCCCACGCACCACGCGGTGCTGGGCGACGCAAAGCACACGCTGCAGTCGCTGGCCGACGGGGTCTACGAACGGACCGGCGGCGGGGGAAGGAACGGCGACGAAGTTGCGGCGGCGGTGAAGGCGTCGCGGGACGTGGGGCAGGCGAAGTACCAAGAGGCGATGGCGTCGGACGAGAAGCCGATCAATCCCTACCGTGTGTTCGGGGACATGATGAAGGCACTGGACCCGATGAACTCGTTCGTCACGCACGACTCGGGAAACACGAGGGACCAGCTCAGCACGGTGTACGACACGCTGATTCCGCGGGGCTTCCTGGGCTGGGGCAACATCTCAACGCTGGGGTTCGGCCTGGCGGGCGCGATGGCGGCCAAGCTGGCGTACCCGGAGCGGCAGTGCGTGGCGGTGACGGGCGACGCAGGCGTCGGGTACATGCTGGGCAACCTGGAAGTGCCGGTGCGGCAGAAGGTCGGGATCACGGTGGTGCACATCAGCAACGGCGGGTTCGCGGGCTACGGCCCCGGGTTCTGGGGCGAGGGCCACGACCCATTCACTCACCAAGTGATGGGGCCCGAGGACGTGGATATGTCGAAGGTTGCGACGGAGCTGGGGTTGCATGCGGAGCGGATTACTGAACCGTCGGAGGTAGTTGGCGCGCTGAAGCGGGCGCAGGCGGCGAACGACGCTGGCCAGCCGGCATACATCGAATTCGTGTGCTGCCAGTTCCCGGTGTACGGCGGCTGGGTGCCAGGTCCGATCGCGCACTAGGCGGCGATTTCAACACAAGGGCACACCTACCGGCTTTTCGTGTCACGCGATGGGATTCTTCGCTTCGCTAAGAATGACAGATGCGGGGCTGAATGGCAGAAGCCAGGCTGAATGACAGTGGCGGGACACGGTGACGGGCGGGTGTTGGAAATTAGCGATCATCTCCATGTTAGGAGGCTGATATGGCGGATCTGAATCCGGAGCAGTGGAGCCATTACACGACGCGGATCAACGGGATCAACATTCACTATGTGCTGGAAGGCGAGGGCGACCCGGTGCTGTTTCTGCACGGGTGGCCGGAGTTCTGGTATGGGTGGCGGAACCAGATCAATGCGTTTTCGGGGCAGTATCAGGTCATAGTTCCCGATATGAGGGGGTTCGGACACTCGGACAAGCCGCTCAACGGGTATGACACGAAGACTGCTGCGTCGGATATGTATGAGCTGGTGCGGCAACTGGGGCACGAGAGCGTGAACATCGTATCGCACGACATCGGCGCTCGGGTGGGCTTCCGGTTTGCGCTGGACCACGAAGAGGCAGTGCGGAAGATCGCGTTCCTCGACGCCACGCCTCCCTACGAGCAGCTTGGCCCGCAGGCTCCGTCGGTGATTCGGGAGCGCTGGCATTCGTACTTCCATCAGCAGTTCGACATCCCGGAGAAGCTGCTGGAGGGGCGGGAGGAGATCTATCTGCGGCACATCCTGCGGGACTGGTGCATCAACAAGTACCCGCTGACGCAGGAGATCATCGACGAGTACGTGAAGGTGTATTCGGCGCCGGGCGGGCTGCGCGGCGGGTTCAACTACTACCGGGCCGCCGCGCACCTGGACCCGGCGGACTGGCGGGCCGACGAAGGCAAACAGCTGTCGATGCCGGCGCTGTTCCTGTACGGGACGCGACGGGAGCGAACGGCTGCGGAGATGGGCGCCGGGCCGCTGGACGACGCGTGGCGCGGGGTGATTCCGAACGTCGAGTCGAAGCACCTCGGGGACTACGGCCACTTCCTGCAGTGGGAGTGCCCGGAGGACGTGAACCGGGAGCTGGCGGCGTTTTTGGCAGGTTAGGTCGGCGAGGAGTTTCACCACAGAGGGCGCGGAGAGCACAGAGGTTTCCAAGTTGGGTTGCGAACAATAGCGCGAGAAGCCTCGGACAGCGCCCTCCGTGGAGACACGAGGTATGGATTCCAGCCCCGACTGGATCGGTATCAGCAACCTGCGCGGGAATGACGGGTGGGCAGGACGGAAACGACGCGCTATCAACTGAATAATTACGTTATTTGAGAGGAACCGGAATGGCAACATCGGAGGAGTTGGCGGCGCTGGTCAGCTCGGAGTCGGCGCGGCTGCTGGAGTACTTCAAGGGGCTGTCGCCGTCGGACTGGGAGGCGCAGAGTGCGTGCGAGGCGTGGAACAACGCTGACGTGGTGGCGCACATGACGATGGCGGTGGACATGTTCTCGGGGAACATCGAGCGGGGCGCCAACGGCGACTCGACACCGCCGGAAGGAATGGGACCGCCGGAGGAAACCGACCTGGTAGGGCGCATGGCAGCCAATGCCGCGCGAGCCGTGGCGATGAGGGAGGGCCTTGGCGATACGCTGGTGGAGGCGTTTGGACAGAACTGCGAACGGCTGGCGGCGCTGCTTGCCAGGATGGGGCCGGACGACTGGGAGAAGCGGTGCTACCATCCGGCGGCGTACCTCAGCGTCAGGCGATACCTGATCCTGCGGCTGGCGGAGATGTCGATACACGAGTGGGATATCCGGTCAGGTCTGGAAGGATCGGCGAAGCTGCCCGGCGCGGTGGCCGCGGCGCTCCCTGAGTTGCTACCCGGGTTCGTGGTGGGAAGATTCTTCCTACCGGGGTCAGAGATCACTTCACCGTCCCGGTTCCGATTCAACCTGACGGACGGGGGCAGCCATGACATCGTCGCGGGGGGCGGCGAGCTACGGATGGAGGACAGCACCTCTGACGCAGCGGACGTTACGTTCTCGTGCAGCGCGTCGACCTTCGCGTTGCTTGCGTACGGGCGGTTGACGGTGGAAGGGGCGGTGGCCTCGGGAGACATCACAGTCGAGGGAGACAGGGCGCTGGCGATGCAGTTTTAGGGGTTTAACCGCAGAGGGCACAGAGAACACTGAGGGGACACGGGTTAAACGCCGAGTTCGCCTGGCGCGCCGAGAGTTCAAGATGGGGTTACAGGTGTTTGGATTCCCGACGCGATTGGATCGGGATCCGCGACCTCCCCTAGAATGACGGTTGGCGAACCCCCAACCCTTTAGGCAATCTCCGGACAGGTCTAACCCTCTGGCTGGCAGAGGGGAATTTGCGAGTGGAGGTACAACGATGAAGTTGCTGGTTATGTCAGGTGGAAGGCATCCGTATGAAGAGTCGACGCCGATCCTTGAGAGTTTCCTGAAGAGCGCGGGACACGAAGTCACGGTGATGGAGGATGCTTCGATACTGGCTGACTCGGACGGGATGGGAGCGTACGACGCGCTGGTGTTCAACACGCGGCGGGAGAACGTGCCGGACTTCGGCGACTGGGAACTGGCGACGCTGGAAAAGGAAGGGCTGAAGAGCTACATCAAGTCGGGCAAAGGCTTTGTGTGCATACACATCGCGTGTTGCGTGCCGTCCGGCTGGTCGGAGTTTGACGAAGTAACCGGCGGCGGCTGGGTCACAGGAACGAGCTACCATCCGCCTTACAGCGAGATGAAGGTGAACATCAGCAACGCAGGGCACGTGGGAGCCAAGGGTGTGTCGGACTTCGTGACCAGCGACGAGCTGTACATGAACACCACCTTCAAGGAAGAGAGCAACGACGTGTTCCTGACTGGGGACGCCGAGGACGGGACGTGGCCGTGGGGTCCGGACCGGTCGCCGACGTTCATGCCGGGCGGGACGTACCCGCTGGGCTGGACCCGCAGCTACGGTGACGGCAAGGTGTTCGTGCTGCTGCTGGGGCATGACGGCAGGAGTTTCGAGACGCCGGAGTTCCAGCAGATCGTGCTGAACGGGGTGACGTGGGCTGGCAGTTAGCGGGAATCTGACCGCACCGCAAGGAGATTAACTGGGGTGAGACGAGGTTCTTGCCCCAGTTTTTTGTGTTCGTGCTGCTGACTTACGGGCGGCGGAAGGTTGAAGAGGGCGTGGGATTGAGGGTGATAACGGTCGGAGGAGACTGGGCGCTTGCGATGTAGTCTGGGGAGTGCGGATTGAACCGCAGAAGGGGCGAAGAACGTGGCGGAGGGCGTGCGGGTTAAACGCCGAGTTCGCCGAGCGCGCCGAGTTTTTGAGTAGGGGATTACCGTGGCTTGGAGTGCTGCGTCCTCGCGGGAGTGACAGCGGGCGCCGTGGGGTCAGGGTTGTCTTTGGTCGGGGCGCTGTTGGAAGAGGCGAAATTCCTCTTCCAGGGCATTGCGCTCCGCCTCGAGGAGATCGGACAAGTATGCCAGGGTGTTGTGGACGAAGATGTAGGCCGGGACGGCATCAGTGAGGGCGATGTCGGCGTCGGCCAGGGCCTGCTGCTGGTAGTCCAGCCAAGCGAGACGGGGGATATCTGCACGGGGACCATCGAGGCTGGCCTCGAGTGCGGCTGCCTGCAGTAGGTCGATGGCCATATCGCGACGCAGTTTTGATGGCACGATCTCTTGCCAGTAACGTTCAACGCCGATTGACTGCAGTAACTCTTCTCCCTCCTTCAGAGATTGCTCGAGTGGTCTCCAATCAATATCCGCGAGGGATGCCATCATCTGAGCGGGGTCCGAATCCTGGCGAATACGCATGAGGTCAGGGTGCTTCGACCGTTCCAGCACCTCCCGGAAACCGGCTTCGTCACCATCATAGGCCAGCTTCACGAGCCTGATGTAGTCGGAGGAAGTCTCGGCACGAAGGCGGTCATTGTCTCGGGCGGCTGCCACCTCCTCTTCGGAGGGGATGTGGCCACTGGCTTCGGCCTGCTGATAGAGGACGGCGTCCCTGATGGCCTCCGCCAATGCGATGGTTTCGGAGCCGTAAAACCTGACCCGGTCGTACCAGATGCGCAGGTATTCCTGACCGGGAGTTTCGCTGAGGAATTGTTCGACGGCGTGCTCCATTCCGGCGTCAATGATGCGGAGCCTCTCGGAGTAGTCGGAGTGGCGGACGCACTCGCTGCCGACGCGGGCGACGGCGGGGTCGCTATCCCGCGATAGGGAGTCGCAGTCGGGGTTGTAAGGCATCAGCAACACAGCCGCGACAAGGGCGACAAGTAGCGACGGCAGCAGCCATCGGCGGATGGCGGAAGACCAGGTGGTCGAGCTCAACAGTACATCGCGAGACGGGAGGAGTGGCCTGGCGACTGTTGACTGCGCGGACGGAGGGACAGGGTTACGGTCACGGGGTTCCCGAAGACCCTGAGGGACTTTCCAGGAGCTGTCGCTCCAGTGCGAAATACCTGTCCATGTAGGACCGGACATCCGGAAGCATGACGTTCTCGGGAGCGGTGTCGGTCAGCGTAATGGTGGTTGCGCCCCAGGTCTTTCTCTGTAGGTCAAGCCAGGGGAGTTCTGCCGACTGCGCTGATGAGGCAGGACCGAGGGAGTTGCGGAGGAGGTTTATCGCGATGGTGCGGCGGATGTAGTTGGCGAAGACTTCCTCCCAGTACCTGTCGGGACCAACGGACTCCAGCAAGTACAGGTGAATTTTCATCCCCTCTTCTGCGCCGGACAAGTCCATGATCCTGGCCTCTTCGAAAAGCAATGCCAGATGCTCCTCGCCCTGCAGAACCATGACCTCGCGCAGGAAGGGATCTTCTGTCAACTCCCTGAAGCCCTCAAAATCGTCGTTGCGAGCGAGCTCCTGGAGCTGGAAGAAGACGGGAAGCACCTGGAACCACTGGCGCACCAGGCCCATTTCGGACATTACCTGATCTTCCCGGATTGAGATGCCCTGGTCCACTGCGGTCTGATACAGAGCGGCATCCAGGGCCAGATTGGAGAAGGCGACTGTCTCCAGGCCAAATTCGTACGCCAGCAGGGTCCTGGAATCGACGTCCGCGAGGGCTTCAGACTCGGCGTCTGCGTCCGCCTGTCCCAGGCTCATCGACAGGTCGCGGAGATAGGTTGCGTACAAGGGGAAATAGATGCATTCGCTCCCCACCCGCGCTATGGCCGCGCCATCGCTCTCCAGATGAGCAGGGCATTCAGGGCCATGGGAAAACACCAGCACCGCCGCTACCAGGGCCGCGAGGCAGAGCGCAAGGAGACCGGAGCGGACGGTTGCCGGGTTCAGGAGCGCTCCAGGATTATGTTGCTGGCGTCGTCGACAGAGGCGGTCCAGGTTGGCGGGACCACGGTGGTGGAATCGTATTCCTCAATGATCAGCGGACCCGGTTCCAAACGACCGGAGAGGCCGGGGCGGGTAACGATGGGGGTGTCTGCCCAGCCACGGTTGGGGCCGAAGTAGACGGGTCGCGAAGGCGGACCACCTTTGGCAGCGGCGGCCAGGGCGAAACTGTCGGGCATTCGCGAATGCTCGGGGAGGCCGCGGGCGATGACGCGGATGTTTACGAGTTGGTAGGCGGCCCCGCCTTCCTGAGGGCCCTGGCGATAGCCGAAGGACTGCTCGTGTTCCTGGTCGAAGTTCTCGGCGACGGCGTCGAGGGCGGCCCGGGTGATCGGGCCGGCGGGAACCGCAACGGTAAGGTCGGAAACCTGGCCCTCGTATTTCATGTCAGCCTGGGTGATGATCTCGTGGCGGGCGTCGTCGAAGCCCTCGAGACGGAGCTGGCGGCGGCCTTCTTCCCACATACCCTCGACGAGGCCGGCGAGGGTGGGCAGGTCGATCTCGTCGAAGGTCTTGAAGTGGGTCCGGACGAAGTGGTGCTCGACGTCGGCGACGAGGAGGCCGAAGCTGCTGAAGACGCCGGGGAAGGGCGGGACGACGACGCGGGTTATGTCAAGCATCTCGGCAAGCCCGGCGGCGTGGACGGGGCCGCCGCCGCCAAAGCAAATGAGGTCGAAGCGGCGGGGATCGCGTCCGCGCTCGCTGGAGACAGCGCGTAGGGCACGTCCCATATTGGAGTTGACCAGGAGGTGGATGCCATGGGCGGCGTCGACCTCGGACATGCTCAAGGGGCTGGCGACATTGTCGGCGATGGCCTTCCGGGCAAGCTCGGCGTCAATGGGGAAGTCGCCGGCAAGCAGGTGCTGGGGGTTGAGGTAGCCGAGGAGGACGTCGGCGTCTGTTACGGTGGCGTCCTGACCGCCGAGCTGGTAGCAGGCCGGACCGGGGAATGCGCCGGAGCTCTGGGGGCCAACTCGGAGGGAACCGCTGCGGTCGACGGTGGCGATGCTGCCGCCGCCTGCGCCAACCTCGGCGAGGTCTATGGCCGGTACGCGGAGGATGTGGCCGCTGCCGCGGAGGAGGCGATGGCCGACACTGATGCCGCCGCCGACCTCGTACTCGGGGGCCTGGAGCATCTCGCCGTTCTCGATGATCGAGGCCTTGGCGGTGGTGCCGCCCATATCGAGGGTCATCAAGTTGGGCATGTCGAGGCGGCGACCGAGGTGGAATGCACCGACTACGCCGGCCGCGGGGCCGGACTCGATACAGTAGACGGGGCGCTCCATGGCTATGCCGGAGGTGGCGAGGCCGCCGTTGGACTGCATGACGGACAACGGGACGGTGATGCCCATGTCGGTCAGGCCCTCGGTGAGCAGGGTTAGGTAGCGCTCGACCACGGGCCGGACGTAGGAGTTGATAACGGTGGTGCTGGTGCGCTCGTACTCCTTCATTTCAGGGAGCAGGTCGGAGGAGAGGGTCTGGATGACGCCTGGGGCGCGCTCGGTCAGGGCCTGAGCGACGAACTGCTCGTGGGAAGGGTTGGCGTAGGAGTGGAGGAGGCAGACGGCCACGGACTCTGCGCCGCTGTCGACGACGGCCTGCACAGCACGATCGACGGAGGCAGCGTCGAGGGGGCGGAGGATCTCGCCGCGGAAGTTGAGGCGCTCTCCGACCTCGAGACGGTACTGGCGCTTCACCAGGGTGGGGGACTTCTCGTAGTAGAGGTCATAGAGGCGAGGCGTGCGGTTGCGGCGGAACTCTAGGACGTCGCGAAAGCCCTCGGTGGTGATGAGGGCCATGTGGGCGCCCTTTTCCTCGATGATGGCGTTGGTGGCGACGGTGAAGCCGTGGCCTACCTCTGTGACAGCGGAGGGTTCGATGCCGAGTTCATCGATGCCGGCGCGGATTCCGTTGAGGACGGCGCGACTGTAGTCGTCGGGGGTGCTGGCGACCTTACGGGTTAGGACGCGGCCGTCGTCGCCGAGGAAAACGATGTCGGTGAATGTGCCGCCGATGTCTACGCCGATGCGGAAGTTGGCCATAGGGAGTTCCTTTCAGCTGTCAGTTTGCAATTTACCAATCGTGATTTCACGTAGGTCTGCATATTTAGGCAAAACGGTATCCATAGTTTAGCAGGCGCCGGGGCCGACGACATTGAGGTGTTTGTTGGCAGGAATGGAAAGGTCCGGGCGTCTGGAGAGGGTCAGCCCAGACGGGCAAGTGATGACGGGACATTGGGTTAATCGCGCTTCACCGCCTTGACGCCGTTACCAGATGGTCTCACCAGCACGAAGCGGTCTGACCCATCCAGTGCCGTTGTTATCAGGACCTCATCCCTCCTGTAGTTGGGTTCTCTGTATGGAATGTGCAAAGCCAGCCTGTCTTTATGAGCGGCGAACGAGGAGTAGAACAGACTCCAGTCGCGCCCCCAAGGGACTCCGTGTTTGCTGATGTGCTTTGTGTCTTGTCCGTCCAAGCTAGCTTCGTAAATGCCGATATGATCCACGTAGAGATCGCCCTCGACCCATCGCGAGCCGAACGAAAAGTTCACTGTGGAGGAGTCCGGCGACCAAAACAACGGAGTCAACCAAGCTTCCTCATCGTCGCGGGGGTTGACTACCTGGAGAGGCTTCGAGCCATCGAGTTTGAGCAGATTCAAAATAGCGGGTTCTCCATACACCTTTGAATCAAAGGCGATCGTTGTTCCGTCGTGGGACCACCTCAACTGTCCAATACTTTCCTCGGGAACGGAAATATGGCGGTTGCTACTCCTGAGGCGCGGTGTGTACCCGGGCTGAATGGTCCCGGCCCATACTTGGCCCAAGTCTGAGCCATCAGCATCCACTGCATAAATGACGTGCCGTTGAACAACATAGTCAACGGTATTATGACGAGTAGTAACTGTGGGCAGGGATGTAAGCGAATACGGTACTCTCTTCTGCTCTCCAATCTTAGCCACATAGGCCAACCTTGTGCTGTCGGGAGACCAAACCGGGGAAACCCGCTCCAACAGCGACTCGGGGCCGCTGACTCTGAGGATATCAGACCCGTCAGCTTTCATTGTGAAATAGGCGTAAGTACCCCAGCCAAAATCGTTCCCGGTAGGATCGCGGTCGGAAAGGAACGCTATCCGTGAACCGTCGGGAGACCACACCGGATTGGTGTCAGTGGCGACATCTTCAGTCAGCCTTTGACGGTGAGAACCATCGATGTTGGACACAAATATGTCCAAGTTGGCCTTGCAAGAATCGGAATTCTGGACATAGGCGACCCGAGAGCCATCCGGCGAGATGTTGGGGGAGAAGGGGGACTCAAACCATTCCAGTCCGCCGTCTCTTTTTGCAGCCCGCTTCAAGAAGGACCCATCTGTAGCAACCACGTAAATGTCGCGATGGTGAAAGAAAGCGATTCTCGTTCCATCAGCAGACCAGGAAGGCCGGTAATGCGGTTCAGCGTGGTCCCATATGCCGGAAAGGTCTGCGGCGTAGCATCCGGGACCGCAAAGGGTGACTGACGAACCCATGAGAGAAACGGCAACGACGGTGAAGAACAGCAAGCAGACGGCCCGACGGATGAAAGGCGCTTTCTGGTTCAGGCTTTCCAGCGGCGCTCCCAATGCAACTCCGTCAGCCGCCGAGGCATTTGCCGAGCCAGGAGCGGCCGTCGCGGGCCATGAAGTCGTCGGCACCGAAGGGGCCCTCGGTGCCGGGGTCGTAAATTTCCGGCGGGCGGACCGTAGGGTCGGACAAACCCTCGATCAAGGGGTCGATGATGCTCCAGGACTGTTCGATTTCGTCGCTGCGGATGAAGAGCGACGCGTCGCCGTTGAGGGCGTCGAGAAGGAGTCGCTCGTAGGCGTCAGGGATTTCCTGTCCACCGAAGGACTGGTCGTAATGGAACTCCAAGTTTACGGGGCGGAGGTCGAGGGCCGAGTCGGGGGTCTTGGCCTGGAACTCGAGGTGCACACCCTCGTTGGGCTGGACGCAGATGGACAGGGTGTTGGAGGTTATGTCGCCGCTGGTACCCTGAGGGAAGATGAGATGGGGCGGGCGGCGGAACTGGATGAGTACCTCGGTCTTCTTGCTGTCAAGGGCCTTGCCGGAGCGCAGGTAGAAAGGTACGCCCTGCCAGCGCCAGTTGTCGATGTCCAGACGCATGGCAGCGTAGGTGGCAGTGCGGGACTCGGGCGGGACTCCAGTCTCGTCCAGGTAGCCCTCGTACTGGCCATGGACGGCGTGGGCAGGAGCGTCGTTGGCGGATATACGGCGCACAGCCTTCAGCACCTTGACCTTCTCATTGCGGAGGGTGTCGGCCTCGAACGTGGAGGGCGGCTCCATGGCGACCACAGCCAGCAGTTGCAGAAGGTGGCTCTGGAACATATCGCGCAGGACGCCGGCCCGGTCGTAGTAGGGAGCGCGCTCGGCGATGGACACTGACTCAGCCACGGTGATCTGGATGTTGTCGATGTAGTTTCGGGACCAGAGGGGCTCGAATATGGCGTTGGCGAACCGGAAGACGAGCAGGTTCTGTACCGTTTCCTTGCCGAGATAGTGGTCGATACGATAGACCTGATGCTCGGCGAAGACGGAGTGGACAGCGCGGTTGAGCTCCTGCGCAGTCTCGAGGTTGACGCCGAAGGGCTTTTCGACGACGATGCGGCGCCAGCATCCATCTTCCCGCTGGTAGCCGGCGCGTCCCAGGGCCTCAATGGCGGGGGCGAAGAGGAAGGGAGCGAGGGCGAGATAGTAAAGGCGGTTGGCGGGCACGTCGGGGGACTCGATGTTGCCCAGAGTGCGCTCCAAGTCGCGGAACCCGTCTGGAGCGGTGACGTCACCGTAGCAGGAGTGTATGCGGCCGGCAAAGTCGTCCCAAAGCTCCGGCGCCGGCGGAAAGTCGGGGTCCTGGCCGAAACCCTCGTAGAAGGCAGCACGAAATTCGTCGGCAGTCATGTCGGTACGGGAGACGCCGACGATATGGATTTCCGGGCCGAGGCGACCTTTGGCGTAGAGGTCGGCCAGCGCAGGGGCGAGTTTTTTGCGGGTCAGGTCGCCCGATGCGCCAAAGATGACGATGGTGGTCGTCTGGTCTATCAAATCCTAACTCCCCAAGCGTTCCTACTCACCGGCGCGGCGGACGGCGTGGCCACCGAACTGCTGGCGCAGGGCGGCGAGGAGCTTCGCTCCCAAGGGGCCGTCCTGCCGGGAGCGGAAGCGCTGCTGCAGTGCAGCGGTAATGGCTGGAACGGGGACGGCAAGGTCGACCGATTCCTGGACAGTCCAGCGTCCTTCGCCGGAGTCTTCCACGAAGGCCTGCAGACTTTCCAGGCCGGGGTCTTCCTTCAGGGCAGCGGCGGCAAGATCCAGGAGCCAGGACCGGACGACGGCCCCGTGGCGCCAAGTCTCAGCGATGGCAGCGAGGTCGAGGTCAAAGTCCTCCTTGGCAGCAAGGAGCTCGAAGCCCTCGGCGTAGGCTTCCATGAGGGCGTATTCCACGGCGTTGTGGACCATCTTGACGTAGTGGCCAGCACCGCTGGGGCCAACGTGGGAGTAGCCGGTGTCTTCGCTGGGAGCGAGGGTGCGGAAGACAGGCTCGAGGCGCTTCACAGCGCCGTCCGGGCCGCCGACCATGAGGCAGTAGCCGTTCGTCAGGCCCCAGATGCCGCCGCTGATGCCCAAGTCGATGAAGTCCAGCCCCTGTTCCGCCAACTGCCCGGCACGGCGGATGCTGTCCTTGTAGTTGGCGTTGCCGCCATCCAGGATCACGTCACCTGGCGAGAGTAAGGGTGCAACCTGCGCGATGGTGTCCTCGGTGACCTGACCGTGGGGGAGCATGAGCCACACGGCGCGGGGTTGGGAGAGGTGAGAAACGAGGTCGGCCAAGGAGCCAGCTCCCTCAGCACCGAACTGCCCGGATGCCGACACGGCTTCGGCGTCGAGGTCGTAGCTGACCACGCTGTGCCCACCCAGGATGAGCCTTCGCGCCATGTTGGCGCCCATTCGCCCGAGGCCAACCAGTCCCAGTTGCAAATGCGCCTCCCTGAAATACCGGACGGTCTAGGCTATCGGGGCCCGGTTCCCGCTATTCTAGCAAAGGAATTGAGTGCGGAACGCTGAGAGACCTGCTCGAACCGAAATACGGGGCATTCCCGATCCACTTGCGATTCACTCGGACCTGAGGCAGAGCGAGCTGGTTCTTCGCTGCGCTCGGAATGACGGAGGGCTGGAGCCGCCCTTCAGAGACAGGGCCGGGAAGAGGCGTTTGGCCTTGCCAACAAGTGGTTTAGGAGGCGGTGTGGCTACAGGCTGTTGAGAAGGCGGCGGAGTCCAGCGACGACATCGTCGCCGAGGTCGATGGATATCACGCGACGTCCGAGGTTGGAAAGAGCCTGGTAGTCCCCGATAGCCTGGGCGGCAGCCAGGACATCGAAGCCGTAGCGCTGTCCGGGAATCGGCAGTTCCCGGTATGCGCCCATCGTTAGCTGCAGGTATAGTCCGGAGCCAGGACCGCCCTTGTGGAGCTGACCCGTGGAGTGAAGGTAGCGAGGGCCGTAGCCTGCTGTGGTGGCGATGCGGCATCGCTTCATCACCCGGGATCGCAGGTCATCAACGAGACTCTCGGCCGCGTCGTCCTGCGGGTAATAGCACATTATCGCGAGGTAATCGCCCGGCCGGGACTGCTGGAGAAGGTCCCTGACTGATTCTTCGATCAGCTCGGGACGAACGGCCGGGAGGTCCGGAAGGCGTCCGTCGGAGAGGTAGGTGTCCAAGAGGCCGTCGGTATTGTCCTTGGCGCCCTGGACATCGGGCTGGTCGAAGGGGTGGACATCCAGCACCGAGCCTGCCACGGCAGTGGCGTACTCCCAGCGGAAGAATTCAGCGCCAAGGTCATAGTGGTTGTCTAAATCGAGACGTTCGACGGGGTGGCCGGCCGCTTCGAGCAACTGGACAGCGGAGTCGGCATTTTCGCCATCGCCGGGTCGCAGATAGACGAAGACGCGATCCTGATCATAGCAGTCGGGGGACAGCAGCGGCTCGCAAGCCACCGGCACGATGCCGCACCCTTCCTTACCGAGGCTTTCAGCGATCATCTGCTCCACCCACAGCCCGAAGCTGTCGATGGGAGGCGGAGTGATCAGGGTGACCTTGTCGCGGCCAGCCAGGGTCATGCCACCCAGAAGGGCGGCCAGACGAAGGCCCGGGTTGGATTCGCGGTCGTCAGAGAGACAACGGTCACGCATAGTGGCGGCGCTGTCCAGCAGTCGGGCGACGTCAATGCCGGCGAGAGCGGCGGGGAGCATGCCGAACCAGGACAGAACGGAGTAGCGTCCTCCAATGTCGGCGGGGTTGAGAAAAACGCGGCGGAAGCCAGTCTCGAGGCCGAGCCGTTCAAGGGGGGTACCGGAGTCGGTTATGGCGACGAAGTTGGCCCCGGCGTTGCCGCCGGGACGCGCCGTCTCGACCAGGTTTCGGAAATACCGGTAAAAGGAAAGGGTCTCAATGGTGCCGCCGGACTTGGAGGAGACGATGAAGAGAGTATGAACAGGGTCAATTGAATCGGCTACGGAGGCTATATGGCCGGGAACGGTGGAATCCAGCAAGGTGAGGCTGAGGTTTCCGTCGCAGGCGGGCTGCTCGCCGAGGAAGGAGCGGCGAAGAACCTCGGGGCCCAGGCTGCTGCCACCCATTCCGAGGAGGACGATGTCGCGGTATCCGTCGTCGCAGACTTCCTTCACGAAGGCGGAGAGCTCGCCCAAGTGAGGTCGCAGGAAGTCTCCTGCGTCCAGCCACCCGAGCCTGTCGGAGATCTCCCGCGGGTCGGAGCGCCACACGGTATGGTCGCGTTCCCGGATGCGCCCCGGAACGCGCCGCTCAATCAGGCCCTCAAGGGCCTGCCGGGTGATCTCGGACATTGTATGTCCGGGTTCGCTCAAATTTATCCGCCATTTACCAGCGTATGTCCGGGTTCGCTCAAACCTATCCGCCATTTACCAGCTTGCGCGCTTCTTCAGCCACCCTTGCTGCGGTGAAACCGAACTGCTCGAGCACAACGCCACCCGGCGCCGACGCGCCGAAGGTGGACATGCCGATGGAGGCACCGTCGAGACCTACATATCGAGCCCACCCGTTGGTCGCGCCAGCCTCGACCGAGAGGCGGGCGCGCTGGGAGGGAGGCAATACAGAGTCGCGGTACTCCCTGGGCTGCTGGTCGAAGAGCTCCCAGGATGGCATTGACACGACGCGGGTGTGTACGCCTTCGTCCGCCAGGGCCTGAGCGGCCTCGAGAGCGATATGAACTTCCGAGCCAGTGGCAATTATTATGACCTGGGGATCTCCATCGCTGGCCCAAAGGACGTAACCGCCCCTGGCCGCACCCTGGGACGGGGACAGACAGGCGGGGTTGCTTCCTCCGGTGGCTGGGTCCAGCACCGGCAGGTTCTGGCGGCTCAAGGCGAGGGCGGTGGGTCCGTCGCGGCGCTCGAGGGCAGCTTGCCAGGCCGCGGCGGTCTCCGTGGCGTCGGCAGGACGTATGACCACCAGGCCGGGCATTTCGCGGAGGGACATCAGGTGCTCGATGGGCTGGTGGGTTGGACCATCCTCGCCCAGGGCGATGGAGTCGTGGGTGAAGACGTATATCACCTGCTGCTCCATCAGCGCGCTCAGGCGCAGGGCAGGGCGCATATAGTCAGAGAAAATCAGGAAAGTGGAAGCGTAGGGAATTGCGCCGCCGTGAACGGCGATGCCATTGCAGACGGCTCCCATGCCGTGCTCGCGAACGCCGAAGTGGAGGTTACGACCATCGAAGTTGCCGGGGCCGATATGTCCCTCGCTGTTCAGGATGGTGAGGGTCGAAGGCGCGAGATCGGCGGACCCGCCGATGAGGTTGGGGACTGCGCCGGCGATGGCGTTCATGACCTTTCCGGAGGCCTCGCGGGTGGACACGGCCTTGCCGTCGTCGAAGAGGCCAGCGATCCCGCCGTTCCATCCTGCGGCGAGCTCACCGTTCAGGGCAGCCTGCAACTCTCCCGCTTCATCTGGGTAGTTCTCACGATAGCGGTCGAGGGCGGAACGCCATTCCTCCTGCCTGCGATGGCCGCGCTCCCTCGCCTGTCCGAGGTGTTCGCTGACCTCGCCGGGTATGGTGAAGCTGTCGGAGTGGGGCCACTGGAGCTCTTCTTTCATCAGGGCGATTTCGTCATCGCCCAGGGGAGCGCCGTGTACTCCGGCGGTACCCGCCTTGTTGGGGCTGCCATAGCCGATGACAGTATTGCAGACAATTAGGGTTGGCTTGCCGGTCTCGGCTTTTGCCTCGGTGATGGCAGCAGTGACAGCGTCAAGATCGCGGCCATCCATGGCTCCGATGACCTGCCAACCGTAGGACTCGAAGCGGCGGGAGACGTCCTCAAGGAACGCGATATCGGTATCGCCTTCAATGGATATCTGGTTGTCGTCGTAGATGACGATGAGCTTGCCCAGACCAAGGGTCCCCGCAAGGGAGGCCGCCTCGGCGGCGACGCCCTCCTGCAGGTCTCCGTCGGATGCGAGGGCATAGGTGTAGTGGTCGATGACCTCGTGCCCCGGTCGGTTGAACCGGGTAGCAAGCCAACGCTCGGCAAGGGCCATGCCCACGGCGTTGGCGAACCCCTGGCCGAGAGGGCCGGTAGTGACCTCCACGCCGGGGGTGAGACCGTATTCGGGGTGCCCGGGAGTCCTGCTGCCCCACTGCCGGAACTGCTGCAGCTGTTCCATGGGGAGGTCGTAGCCGGTCAGGTGGAGAAGGGAATAGAGCAAAGCCGAAGCGTGACCGGCGGAAAGGACAAAGCGGTCCCGGTCGGGCCATTGAGGATCGTCGGGATTGTGCTTGAGGAACCGGTCCCACAGCGCATAGGCCATGGGCGCCGCTCCCATGGGCGCGCCGGGGTGGCCGGAGCGGGCCTTCTGGACAGTGTCGACGGAAAGCAGGCGGATGGTGTTAACGCAAAGCTGGTCAAGTGCCGAAGCGGTCAAGACAATCCCCTATGTTCAACTGCACCAGCCCTGGACGCACTGGACCGGGTGTCCACCACATCAGGGACCCGCGCTCAAATGTACCGGCTGCCATCGAGAAAGGCATCGCCGAATGGCCGTACCAGCCGTGGGATATGGTATCCAAAGGCGTTGATTCTGTCTATTGTGTGAAGCAGGTCAATCTCCACCGTCCAGCAAGTCGGGCGTGCGCGAATGAAGAGGTGAACCTATCGAAGTGACAATCGAAAGTCCAGGCGAAAGTCCAGGATGATGATATCTCTGAATCGAAGATTGCCCTTCAAACATGCTTTGGGCCCGGATGGGGGCCGTTGCACCACGCGTTGACTTTGGCTTAAAGTGGGGCCGCTATGGAGAATGAACAGTTTCAATTTGATGCTTGGGAAGAGGCCCTGGAGTTTTATTTCCAGGAAGGTCTTACTGACGGGCTGCCGGTAGTCCCGCCAACAACGGAGCGGGTGCAGGCGATGCTGGACCACTGCGGGCTTAAGGCCGGCGAAAATCTGGGGACAGAGGGCATTCGGCACAAGCAGTTCCCGGCGGAGAAAGTGGCGGTCAGCGCGGTTATGGCGGGTTGCCTTCCGGAGCATTTCCCGGTGATCGTGGCCGCCGTTTCAGCGGTGTGCGATCGGGCCTACAACTTCCACGCCAGCAGCACTTCAACCAACGGGATAGCCAACCTCGTGCTGGTCAGCGGGCCCTACGCCTCCCGCATAGGGATGAATGATGGGGTCAACTGCTTCGGCAATGGCAACCGTGCAAATGCCGCCATCGGCAGGGCCATCAACCTGCTCAAGGCAAACTTCTACGGCTCCGTTTCGCAGGAGATGGACAAGAGCACCTACGGTCACTCTGGCAAGTACAGCTTCTGCTTTGCCGAGGACCTGGAAACGAGCCCCTGGCCATCCCTGGCGGAAGCCAAGGGATTTCGCCCGGGCAGCAGCACGGTCACCATGATCGCCGCCAACGCCCCACTGCAGCTGGAGACGCACGGCGACCGGGACCCGGAGGGGTTCCTGACCGCCGCGGCCCATGCAATGCTGGGGTTCGGCCCCAGGATTTCTGAAATGGTCCTGGTAATCAGCCAGGAACTGATGGCATACGTGGCAGCCTCAGGCTGGAGCCGCGCCCAGGTGGCCGAATTCCTGCACGAAAAGACACTGCGGACCGCGGGCGAGTGGGACGACTGGCGGCGAACGGACAAGCTGCCACCGGACGCTGACCGGAACGAGCTGGTGGGCTGCGTCTCCGGGCCGGACCGCTTAACGGTAGTACCAGCCGGAGGGGACGCAGGGGAATTCATGGCGGTTATTACGTCCTGGGGAAGCAGCCGCTCGGTAACCAGGGAAATTGCAGTACCCGCGCAGTAGGAGGACGGGGCATGTCAATAATCTACACTCTCGACCCTCGAGACACGGCAGAAGCTGCGCCGCCGGCGCGGGCCCTTCGTCCCGCCACCCTGGATGGGAAGACGCTGGGGCTGCTTTCCAACAACAAGCCTCACTCCGAGGACCTGCTGCGGATGGTGGCGGGCATTATCGGGCAGCGCTACTCGCTGGCGGGGCTGGTGGAATACAACAAGGGAGGCCACCAATGGCCTGCCGACCGTTCTGCCCTGGAGGACCTGGCCAGCCGCTGCGATGTGATGATTCACGCGACGGCGGAATGAGGGTCGTGCACGTCGTGCAGTGTGCACGACGCGATGGAGATGGAGCTGCTGGGTGTGGCGTCTACAGTGCTGACGACAAGGCCGTTCGTAACGCAGGCCAGGGCTATGGCCCGGCTTCGCGGTGACGCCGACTACGGACTGGCCATCATCGACCACCCCATCGTCACCCTGAGCGACGATGAGCTGACGGAGCGGGCCGCGGTGGCGGCGCCGCAGGCGATGGGGCACCTGCTGGACAGGTAGCGCGAGCCAGGAAAAGCGGCCGTGATGGACGGGAACAAAGTTCGAACGACGAGGCCGGTCGCGAGGTCGGCGGGGCTGGTAGCGAGAGGACTAACGCTCATCGCTGGGGAATGACAGGTTCTCCATATCGACGATGCAGTCGAGTGTCTCACGGGTGCGCCGTTTGACTTCGCACAGGTCCAACAGGATCAGTTAGTTGAGGCCATCGCCGTGCAGACGGGGCTGGCACGAGTAGCTTCTACCTATCAGGCCTGGAGTTCGCGGTTGCCCATGGACCTATTGATTCGGACGCCGCGGTCTTAAAGAGAAAGAGGCGAACGGTTTCCTCGACTCACAAGTGGAAAGGCTGCCAATGCCATCGGGGGAAGAGTCCCCAGTCAAAGGGACCGAGTTGACTACGGGCGATTGGCCCTAGTAGGCGGGGACGTGTCCGAGGATGGCATGGGTTTCCAGCTCCGTGCCGCCGCGGAACAGCCGGACCGATATGCGTTCGCCGGGTGCGTTGTCCAGCAGGAACTTGGACAGATCGCCGGTGTTACGAATGGGCAGGTTGTTCATGGCAACTATGACGTCTCCGCCACGGAGCCCGGCGGCCTGTGCGTCGGAACCATCGGCCACGCGGGCGACGACAATGCCCTGCTGCACGGGGATTCCCATCTGGGTGGCGATCACGGGCGTTAGGTTGAGGGGCGAGATTCCGAGGAAGCCGCGCTCCACGAATCCCCTCTCGATAAGCTGTTGGGAAACGGACATGGCGTCTTCGATATTGATGGCGAAGTTGATGCCCTGACCGCCGTTAATGCTGGCGGTATTTACGCCAACGACCTCTCCCCGGACGTTGACCAAGGGACCGCCGCTGTTGCCAGGGTTGATGGAAGCATCGGTCTGAATCAAATCGATGAAGGTGTCCTGAATACCTGCGTCAATGGTGCGGCCCAGGGCGCTGATGACGCCCTTGCTGACGGTAGGGCCGCCGGGAAGGGCGAGGGCGTGGCCGATGGCGATGACGTCCTGCCCCACTTCAAGGCTTGCGACGTTGCCGGGCCGAGCGGGCTGCAGGCCGTTGGCTTCGATCTTGACCACGGCGACGTCCGGGTTCGCGTCTCCGCCAACGAGACGCGCGGGGTAGCTTTCACCGTTGTGCAGGGTGATGACGATGGACTCGGCGCCGTCAATCAAGTGGTTGTTGGTAAGGACGTATCCGTCGGACTGCAAAATTATGCCAGTGCCGACGCCGATCCCCGGCGATGAGGGATTTTCCTCCCCGGTGTTGGGCGGGATGGTAAGCACGTGAACCACCGAAGGCGTCAGCCGACGAACGACGTCGACGGTGGACAGGTCGCCTTCCGACCCGCTGTCCGTAACGACGACGCCCGTGCTCGTCCCGGAACCACAGGCGAGGGAGAGCAGCAGGACAACCGATACCAGCGCAGCCAATAGCGCCGGTATGGCCCTTGGTCCGGGGCTGTATTTCGAGTCCAGGTGATTCACGGTCCCTCTATAGCCAAGCGGTTACGGTTTCCTACGAAGGAATGATAATAATTATTTAATACTAATTATACAACTGTGGATGTACTATTTCGTGCCAGATGTATGTGGCTTTTGTGCTGATGGCATTGCCATCTACCGCTCGCCCACGGGAACAGGGAGGGCGAGCGGTAGACAACATTTCTGTCCCCCGGCTGGAAAGAGAACTGGATAAAGGCTCGAATAAACTCCTAAGAAATTACCTCAAACCTTATCCTTGCTTCCCAACGATCGTTCAACACTACCTGTTCACCCTCACCCTCAAGGGAGAGGGGACTCTTGAGATAGTTTCTAGCTGCCGTTGCGGTCGAGGGACGGGAAGATGTGGTCTCGGAAGGCGGGCAGCTCGCCGGTGGCGAATTCGTAGGTCGCGCCGGTCATCAGGTAGAGGTGGGTGAGGCCTTCCTTCTCCGCCTGCTTGATGCGATTGGCGCAGTGTTCGGGGGTGCCTATGAGGCCCATGTAGTCGCAGATGGCGGCGAGGGCGTCGTCGGGCAGGAAGGAACAGAGCTCCTGGGCCTTCTCCCAGTCCTCGGCGTGGGGGACGTCGGGATAGAGGTCCCAGAGTCCGGCAGGGAGTTCGAGGTCGCCGACGTCGATGCCGGCGGCCTTCAGCCAGCGGTGGTAGGTCTGCTCCATCAGGCGGGAAACGGCCAGGGGACGAGCGAGCTCGCGCGCCTCCTTGAGGTCGTCCTTGATGATGGTGGTGGCGGTGAAAATGGTCTCGACGTCGTCGGGGTTGCGCCCGGCGGTGCGCGCGCCGTCGGCGATGATCTCCCGTGCCTCCGCCACGGCGCCAGGGTGGATGCCGGTCATAAGGAGGGCACCGTCGGCGACCTCACCGGACACTTTCATCACACGGGGGCCGGTGGCGGCGATGTAGACGGCAGGGGGAGGCACTTCGCCACCGTGCTTCATACGGCTGTTGGCGTCGTTTCCGAAGGACACCATTTCACCGGACATGAGCTCTTTCATCATCACGACGGAGTTGCGCATCTGCCTGACGGAGGCCGGCGGTATGCCGATGGTGGCGGTGGAACTGTAACCGCGGCCGATCCAGATCTGGACGCGGTCAGGGGCAAGCTCGGCGACGGTCTGCGCGGCCGAGGCGACGACGGACGGGTGACGCGTGGCAGGGTTGGTCACGGCGGAGGCGACATTGATGTGGTCGGTAGCCTGAACGGCAGCGGCCATGGCCACAAAGCAGTCGCGCTCGAGTAGCTGGGAGTCAAGGATGCCGACACCGCTGAATCCGGCGTCTTCGCACTGCTTTACGAAGTCGGCCACAACGGGCGTTGGCTTGCACGGCGGCACTCGAAGGTCAATCTTGATGGACATTGTTCGCTCCTGAATGATGTATTGGTGAGGGAGTTCACCCTCCCCCAGCCCTCCCCAAAGGGGAAGGGGACTTCTGCGTCCGCTACCGGGTTAGTTCTTCGCGGAGGCGACGGATGACAATTTCTGTTTCCTCTTCGGTGAGGTTGAGAGGATCAACGCCGAGTTCCTGAGGTCCGCCGAGCTGGTGCAAGTATACCTGTGGGGCGCCACGCTCCATGGCGGCGGCGATGGCGTCGCGGGATGAACCGCGCCACTCGTCGGTGAAGCGGATCACGGCATGAGGGATAAGATAGTTGATGCCGTCGTGCTCGAGGGTCACGCGGAGGCCGGGGATCTCGACGAGGGCATCGACGGCACGCTGGGCCAGCTGACGATAGGCAGCCATCTCGGCGGTTTCGTCCTCTTCCACGAAGGCGGCGAGGGAAGCGACGAGGCCAATGACCTCCTCCTTGGCGACCTTCATGCCACGCCCGAGGAACTGGGCAGGGTTGGCCTGCGCCGCCGCCGCCTCGATGAGGTCGGAGCGGCCGACGAGGATGCCGCTGCCCTGGGGTCCCCGGATGCCCTTGCCCCCGCTGTAGACTACCATGTCTGCTCCGGCGCGGAGGTAGCGATAGAGGTTGGCGCGGGGCGGCAGCATGGATGCGGCGTCGACGATTACTGGCACGTCGTGGGCATGGGCGATCTCGCAGACACGTTCCAATGGCAGCACCTTGTTGCTGGAGAATGGGGCGCACAGGTAGGCGACAGCGGCGGTGCGCTCGTTGATTGCGCCTTCGAGTTGCCAGGGGTGGGAGAAGAGGTAATCGCCGAACTCCACCATCTTCGCACCGGCGGCGCGGTAGGCCTGGTCGTAAGGAAAGCGATGCATGGTGTGGATGACTATCTCGTTCTTGAGGCCGTCGGTGTTGGGCAACTGGCGCATCTTGACCGGGTCGTTGCCGGCAATGACGGCGGCGGCCTGCAGAACGAGGCCACCGGCGGCGCCGCTGCAGACGAAGCCGGCCTCGGCGCCGGTGAGGCGCGCAAGTTCCTGTCCGGCGGCACGGTTGAGGTCGTCGATGTTGACCATGACACGGGCGGCGCGGGACATCATTTCGAGGGTCTCGGGACGGGTCCGCGTTCCGCCAAGACGGGTGATGGAACCTGCGGCGTTGATGACCGGGGAAACGCCGATGCGCTGGTAAAGGGCATCGACATCAAAGGCGCTGTTGGTACTGGTCACAATTTCCTCCTGATCGCCGCTGGCGTTCCTGCCGGTCCCGGATCCGGCTGCGTGAGTCCGCCACATTATATCAATATCAAACGGGCTGGGGACGATCAAACCGTCTGGGGACGTGTGGTAACATTTCAGCAAATTACCCTTCCCCGTGCGGAAAGGCAAAGGTGAGAGCGGGAAATGCCAGAGGCAAGCGGAACACTCGAGGAACTGACCACAAAGGCGAAAATCGGGCTGGTGGTGGTCAGCGCGTCCACCGTGTCGGAGCTTCGCTACCCGAAATCAGTGCCGGAGGTGGGGTTCTTCTCCAGCCGGATGATGCTGGGCGGCGACGGCGGGCTGGAAGCACTGCTGGAGATGGAGGAGAACTCGTCGCGGGCGGTGCAGGAACTGGCCTCGGCGGGTGTGGACTCCATCGCGTATTGCTGCACGGTCAGCGGAGCACAGCGGGGGCTGGCGAAGGACCGGGAATTCTGCGAGGACATGGAGCGGCAGTTCGGCGCGCCTACCACCTCGACCATGCTGGCAGCGGCCGAGGCGCTGCAGCACCTTGGCATAAGGCGGGTGGTGCTGACCAGCCCCTACCCGCACAGCTACCACGATGCCGAGAGCCGCTACCTGGCGGAGGCTGGCATCGAGACGGTGGCGGCGGCGGGCATGGGGTTCACGGGCGCGGCAGAATTCGCCGCGGTGCCTCCGCAGGAGATCTACCGGTTCGCGCTGGAGGCCTGGCAGGAAAGCGGCGGTGAGGCCGACGGGCTGTTCGTGAGCTGCATGAACTTCGACGCAATGGCCGCGGCGCAGGCGCTGGAGGATGCGATCGGCAAGCCGGTGGTGACATCTCACACGGCGACGCTGTGGCGGGCGCTCTCGCTGGCGGGTCTGGAAGAGCCGGTGTACGGCTACGGGCGATTGCTGGCCGAGCCGAGGGAGTGCCGGGCGAAAGTTGCCGTGTAGGCCATGCGAAGAATTGCCTCATTAGGTCGCCGTTAGGCACTCGGAACTCTTGTGCCCCGCTCTGTCTCGAGAATTTGAGGAAACGCCCTCCCCCTGACCACCTGCCGGAGGGAGAGGGAATGAACCCGAATAGTGCCTGAAGCAACAACAAGCAAGGAGATGACAAGAATGACAACAGCCGACCGTCTGAACGCCATGCCGCTGGGCGAGGCGATGTTCACGCAGCGAGCCATCCGCCGGTTCAAGGCGGACCCGATTCCCGACGACGTGCTGGAAGACATCATGCAGGCGACCATCCGTGCGCCGAACGGTGGCAATACGCAGCAGTGGCACTTCATCATCGTCAAGGATGAAGAGAAGCGCCGGAAGCTGGGGGAGCTGTACCACAAGGCATGGTGGGCCAAGCGGGCCGACGCGGGCATCATGGGGCCGGAAGACCTGCCGCCGGGCAGAAATTCGATGCAGTCGGCACGTCGACTGGCCGACGAGATCGGCAAGACGCCGGTGATGGTGCTGATCTGCGCGACGGCGAAGGGAGCACAGGCTGCCGGGTCGGTCATCCCGTCGGCGCAGAACATGCTGTTGGCGGCGCGGGCATTCGGCATCGGCGGCACTATCACCACGCTGCACGCGGTGGTCGAAGAGCGAGTGCACGCGCTGTTCGGCATCCCCGACGAGGCGCAGGTGGTGTACTGCATGCCATTGGGTTATCCGCGGGGGGAGTTCGGTTCAGTGCAACGCAAGCCGCTGACCGAGGTGTGCGGCGTGGACGGCTGGGGCAACAGCTACCCGGGGTAACCTGGATCGGATTTTTCAACGCAGATAAACGCAGAGGCGCAGGGGGATTTCAGCCTTCCGGCGCCTCTGCGTTTATCTGTGTCCCATTCAAGCTGACGGAAAGAGGATAGGTCGATGGTTGTTCGGACAGGGGAGCAGTTCCTTGAAGGACTTCGGGACGGCCGGGAAGTATGGCTGGAGGGCGAGCGAGTGGCGGACGTGACCGCGCATCCGAAGATGCGGCGGATGGCGGAGACGCTGGCAGGAATCTATGACCTGCAGCATGACCCTGAGTTGGCGGAAAAGATGACCTTCAAGTCGCCGACGTCCGGTGAGCCGGTGGCGCTGTCGTACCTTGTGCCGGAGAATCAGGACGACCTTCTGCGGCGCAGAGGGGCGCTGGAAGTGGTGGCAGAGTCGTGCCACGGGATGCTGGGAAGGACGCCTGATTACGTCAACATACAGCTTACCGCATCGAAGCAGATGGCCGATTTTTTCGGGCAGAATGACCCGCGATTCACCTCCCGTTTGCGGGAGTACCACGAGTATGTGCGTGAGCGGGACCTTTGCCTGACCCACGCCTTCGGGCATCCGCAAGTCAACCGGTCGGTGGGTCTGTCGGAGCTTCCGGACCCGTATGTGGCAGTGGGAATGGTGGACACCTGTGCTGAGGGAGTGGTGGTACGTGGAGCGAAGAATCTGGCGACGCTGGCGCCGTTTTCCGACGAGATCTTCGCGCCGGTGTACCGTCCGCTGCGCCCGGACGTTGAAGAGGACCGGAAGTACTGCATCGGGTTCTCGGTGCCGTCGAACATCAAGGGGCTGAAATACATCTGCAGGCCGTCGCACGACTTCGGGCTGCCCCTGGGAGACTATCCGCTGTCGGGGCAGTACGACGAGATGGACTCGCTGGCGGTGTTCGATGATGTGATTGTGCCGTGGGAGCGGGTGTTCCAGTATGACGACGTGGAGCTGGGCAACCGCGCGCTGGCGCATACGGCGATCTACCGGCAATACATGCAGCAGGTGGCCGTGAAGAACATCGCCAAGCTGGAGTTCATCCTGGGCATCGCTCATGGGATCACCGAGGGCATTGGCATCGGAGTGTTCGGGCAGGTACAGGAAAAGGTGGCGGAGGTCATCGACACCATCGAGACGTGTCGGGCGTACATGCGAGCGGCGGAGGCGGACGCGGCGCCGGTGGAAGGGGCGGAGGGCGTCTGGCCTGCGCCGGAGCCGTGGATCGCGATGCGGCACTGGTATCCGGACGCGTACGAGCGGGTTGTGGCGATCGTGCAGCAACTGGCGGCGAGCGGGCTGATGCTGACGCCGAGCGAGTCGGACATGGACGGGCCGCTGGCTGGGGATATCGACAAGTATTTTCAGGGGACGAACATCGGGGCCACGGATCGGGTGCGGCTGTTCCGGCTGGCGTGGGACCTGACGGGCACGCAGTACGGGTCGCGGCAGACGCTGTACGAGCGGTTCTTCAACGGCGACGTGGTGCAGCTCAGGATGCGGCGTTACGGGCAGTACGACTACACGCGATCGGAGGAGTCGGTGCAGCGGTTCATGGGGCGGGTTTATGGCGGGAATTGAAAATTTCGCGTCGCTGGTCCCAGATGACCTGATGAACAGACCCGGGGAGGTCTTCCAATCTGGCAGGCTCGCATTCGAGTCACAGTCAAACTTGTACATCCTCAGCAAGCAGTCTGGTGCAAGTAGGGAAGACTCTTCGTCCTCAACTGTTCGGACAGGCATAGAAAGAGTGCTGCGCAACGAACCGAATGATTGGTCGGCCTTCAGGGATCAATCTTGGGATGGTCGAAAGCCGGGCTCAGGGCCGATGCAAAAGGGGTTGCTGCACCTGTTCGGAAGATTGGGCGTTAACCCGGGGTACATACCAGCAAGCTTCCTTGTTTTCCCCTGCGCCAAGCGGGGCGAAATGCCCCAATGGGAGTTCCAGCAATTGGCCGGAGTTTGCTGGCCGTTTCATTCCGCAGTGATCGAACAACTGGGTGTCCGTGTAATAGCCTGTCTAGGTCTGGACACAGCTCGATGGGTTCGTGATCGACTATATGCTCATCAATTGGTGGAGGAATTCACGGAAAGAAACCGTCGTCGATGGAAGAGTCGTGCGTTCTTGAATTCCAACGGGCTGGCTGTGTTGGAACTAACCTACCCCGGTGTTGCAAAGTGGGCAGTTCCAGAAACGGACCCAACTTCATTGGTAGCCCATGCCTTAGAAGGGTTCCGATCCTAGCGGAAGAGGTCTTTGATGCGGTCTAGGAAGCCGCCTCGGCTGGCGCCGCGTTCCATGAAGCGGGCCCACTGCTGCTCGGCGGACTCTGAGCGGCGGAGGTCCTGGGCGCGCTGCTTCATCAGGTCGAGGACACGGTCTTCCTCGCCCTTGTCGAGCCAGTAGCCGTGGTTGTTGGGGCAGTGGTCGATTGGCAGGTTGTGGGCACGGTAGTTGAACATGTCCATGGCCGCTCCGCAGTGGGGGCAGGGGCGCTCGCCGGGGCGGCGGGCGTATTCTCGCTGGCCCTTGAGGATTTCGTCGCGGTTGGCGGTGTCCTCCAGGATATCCATCTCGTCGAAGTCGAGCCACAGTCCGCGGCACTGGGGACAGTGGTCAATCTCGATGCCACGATGCTTTCGTTCGTCGAGGGCCACGTTGCAGTCAGGACAGTTCATTGTTGACGCTCCGGGTTGGCCGTCAAGCACATCTGCCACGACGGCTGAGATTGCAAGCAGGATAGCATATCGTCGGCAGTGAATCCTCAAGCCGTGCAGAGATGGCTAGAGACGCTGACGGGCAAGGCAAGCCCCAGCGGCAAGGGCGGCGAGCTTGGCTCGGGCAGCCTCCTGACTGAGGGGCACGAGGCCGCAGTCGGGGGCGGCCTGCAGCATCTGCGGGTCGTGGTGGCGGGCGGCGGCGAGGAGGCGTTCCGCGATGTGCTCGGGGTTTTCGGCTTCTTCGATGCCGTTGTCAACGCAGCCGAACAGGACGGTCTTGGACGGGCAGAGTTCCAGCAGGGCCGGGTCGAGCTGCGGGGCCTCGAACTCCAGGGCGAGCTGATCGACGCGGGACTTTTCAAGCTCGGCGAGAATTGTGGGGTAGCTGGGCTTGATGGGGCGGTCGATGCCGGGCATGGGGTAGCTGTAGCAGACGTGGACTGCGGTATTGGCGTTGAGTCCCCCGACGCAGCGGTCCAAGGCTTCGATGCCCCAGTCGGCAACCTTCTCGGGATAGCGGCTGAAGACCGGCTCGTCGAACTGGATGACTGCAGGGTTCAAACGGTCGAGCTCGCGAGCCTCGCGGTTCAGGACTTCAGCGACGGCCATGGCGAAGTCGGCCTCGTTGCCGTAGTGGGCATCGAAGGTGGAGTCGACGATGGTCATTGGACCGGGCAAGGTCATCTTGACCGGGCGGGAGGCCTCGGCATTCAGGAATCGCAGGTCGTCAACGGCGAGGGGTCCTGGCCATCCGACGGGGCCGACGCAGCGACCGACCTGGGCTAGGCGGCGACCGTCGCGGATCCACTTTTCAGCCAGCGTGTCGTAGTCGAAACCTTCCAGGCGATTGGCGATGTAGGTCAGGTAGGACTTCCGGCGCTGCTCACCGTCGGAGATTATGTCGATTCCTGCCGACTCCTGGGCGTGGATGGCGAGACGAGTGGCGTCGTCCTGGGCCTGGGCGAGCAACTCACCGTCGAAGTTCCAGTCAGCGCCGCTGCCGTGGTGGTCAGTCCCCGGGCCGGCCAGCGGTTGCTGCTGGTAGAGCCAGGCGGGCTTGGGCATGCTGCCAACGACGGTGGTAATGAACGGTTCGGGCATGGCTACTCTTTCCTATGGAATCAGTTGGTCGTAACTGGCGAGGAAATGGCGACCTCGATTTCGACCATGGCAAAGGTGGTTGACAATGATGGAGTATCGTCATCTTCGTCGAATTCCGGGTCGGGTTCCGAAGAGAGCTGGCTATGAAACACCATGGCCTCTTCCAGTGACATACGTGGCTCAGGGACAGATTCCCCATTTTCCACCATAAATTCTATGTGAAAAGTTAGAGCCTCTCGAATCATCTCTTGCATTTTTTCCCAAGTCTTGCCCGTGCTAACACACCCGGGGACGTCCGGTGCATACGCGCAATAGTTGTTAGGTGTCTGTTCATAGACCACCGCGTACGTTAATTTCATCAGACTCTCCCTTGAAGGCCTGCTTGTCTCTTAATGTTTCCCCAGGTGCCTTTCTTCAAGTCTTCGCCCGGGTGGCCGGCTATGGAAACCGAGCCGGGTTTTTCGGGGTGGACAAAGATCCGGTGGCTGCCACGTGTTCGAACCCATCGCCATCCGTCCTGCTCCACGATGCGGATGGCTTCCCTGACCTTCATACAGTTTAGCCCATGACGCGGCGGAAGAAGGCCATGGCGTTGCCGCCGATAATCTTGCGGACATCATCGTCGGAGTAGCCGCGGCGGATGAGGCCGCGGATGATGTTGCCGCCATCGGCGGGGGACTCGAGACCGTTGAGGTAGGGCGCGGGCAACTGGTCGGGGCCGTCCCGGCCCATCACCACGCGGTGGAAGGCGACGTGGTCGCCGACGGTGGTGTCAGTGCCGATGCCGACGTGGTCGACGCCCACGAGGTTGGCCATGTAGTCGTAGTGGTCGAGGACGCACTCGATATCCTGCTCGGGGTCGTCGCTGAGGGAGTTGGGAACGGCCGTGATGCAGATGAGGCCGCCGTTCTCGGCGCAGGCGGTCAGCTCCTCGTCGCGGCGGGTGCGCCGGTTGGGCCGCAGAGTGTAGGCGGCGTTGTGGCTGAATACCGTGGGCACGAGGGAGAACTCTATGGCGTCGAGGGCGCTGGGCGTGGAGACGTGGGACAGGTCGATGGCCATGCCAAGGTCGTTCATACGGCGGACGACCGCGATGCCGAAGTCGCTCAGGCCGCCGGGGTTGCGCTCGTTCATCCCGTCGCCGATATAGTTGCGGCGGTTGTAGGTTATGCCGGCGAGGCGGATGCCCATGCTGAAAAGCTGGTCGAGGCGCTCGATGCGGTTGCCAATGGGCAGGTGCTCGAGGGTGGGAAGGAAACCGATGTTGCCCTGCTGCTTGGCGGCCTCGATTTCGGCGGCGTTACCGACGCGGGTGATGCCGTCCTGCATTGCCACGTCGGCCACCATGTTGCCCACCTCGGCAGCAACATCATCGTATTCGACGAAGGACATATCGCCGGTGCTCTTGAGGCCGCCGAAGACGTTGGCGGTGGTGACGGCGGTCCAGCCGCCAGCGCGGACTGCGTCGTAGCCCCACTGGTAGCGGCCAATGCGGACGAGGTCGACAAGCTGCTCCATCACCTCGGGCAGTACGAAGGGGTGCTGGTGGACGTCGATGCTTATGGCGTCTTCGATGATGTTCTGGTAGCGGACTTCTTCCCCGGCGTCGAGGGGAACGACGGATGATGGGACTCGGTCTACCTGGCGGGCCAAGGGTATTCCAGCAGCCATGTCATGCTCCGCAGGGTTGGATGTGATTTTCGGGAGAGGAATAACCCCCACCTTTGCCTTTCCTCAGAGGGGGAATTACACAGGGAGGGGATGCTCTAGTTGACGGAAATGGGAGCGCCGGCCCCGCCGGTCTGCTCGTTGACGAGGAAGGTGGCCTGGTCGCGACCGTAGACGGTCTCGAGTTCGGCGTCGAAACGCTGGCCGCCGAGTCCGCCCATGACCTCATAGCGTCCCTCGGTGATCAGGCGGCCCTCGAAGCTGTCGTGCTTCACCTTGCGCTCGGACTCACCACCGAGGTACATCTCGACAGCCTGCACCATCAGGTCGTTGGACTCTTCGTGGTTCAGATAATTGGACGAGCGCAAGAACACGTAGCCCCAGCGAATGCCCATGTGCTCGAGCATCATGGGAGGGCCTCGCTATTGCGGGGCATGCAATGGATTATTGAATGATGAAACATCGCAATCCGAACTTCTACGAGTATCAGTTACCGGGAAACTGTATTCAGAAGGGGGCCGGTTCGTCAAGGCATGGGGACCACACAATGGATTCCGAAGCAGCTGCTGCAATTGACGAAATACGGGGTTTGGATTCCCTTACCGACTACGCTGTGGACCTTCGGCGTTCACGGGGATGAGGGAGGAGAGGTCGTTTCCACCGGCGGATCAAGGGCGTATTCAGTACCTGATTGGTAAAGAAATTGGGCCGAGAATCCACAACGGGGCCGTGTTGCGGTATGATGCTTGATGGACTGGAAGGTAGCCGGAAAGGGAGAGTATCCCTACAGTGGCGGACGGTCCAACATCTGTGCAGAAGGATTTCGACATGAACACATCTCGAAAGCCAGTCGCCGTGGTGATCGGGGCGACATCTAAGTGGCAGTCGGACGGTCGCAACACCCACCTGGTGCACGGCGGGGACATTGACGACAGCGAGCTGCCGGTGGGGGTGCGTTGGGGAGTCGGGGGCGCGATTTCGCTGAAATTCGCGCAGGAAGGATTCTACACGGTACTCACCACCCGCAACGCCGCCAACGCCGCGCCGCTGGAGGCGGCGATACGGGAACAGGGCAACGACGCGATGATCGTTGAGCTGGACCTGTCCTCGCGGGAGTCCATATCCGAGGCCTTTGCCCGGATTCGGGAAGAGGCCGGGGACCCGGATGTCCTGGTCTACAACGCAGGATACCTGGAGGGCCGCGACCTGCCGCCGGAAATGGAACTCATGGAGAACATCCCCTTCGAGATGTACGAGACAGCGCAGCACATCGCAAGCAGCGGTCCTTTCCTGGTGGCCAAGGAAGTGCTGCCGTCCATGCGCGAGAAGGGCGAGGGCAGCGTCCTGATTTCCAACAACAACTTCTCGCTCCGGGGGAAGAAGCGGTACACGGGGCAGTCGCTGTACTATCCGAGGGGTGTTGATGCGGGGGTTTGCGCAAGCGCTGACGGAAGAGTACTCGGAGCACGGGGTGCACGTCGCCAACGTGGTGATTGACGGAATGATCGACTCGCCGGGCACTCACTTTCTGCCGCATGCGCAAGAGAATCCTGACCTGCTGATGAACCCGGTCAAAATTGCCGAGGCGTTCTATTACCTGCACACGCAGGACAAGTCGTGCTGGACTCACGAACTTCAGCTTACGCCCCATCCCACCAAGCCGAGCTTCTGACGGTCGCCGGCGGGTGGAGATGTCAACCCAGCATTATCTGAAAGGAGTAATTTCATGGACGTCGGACTGATGCTTGTCATGACCAGCTACGGCTGGGAAGAAGGAACGGACGCCCAGATGTGGGACGAGGAACTGCGTCTGGTGGAGATCGCTGCGGACTACGGGTTCGACAGCGTCTGGTCAGCGGAGCACCACTTCAACGACTATTCCTTCGTGCCGGACAACCTGCAGCTGATGACCCACATCGCGGCCAAGCATCCCAACATCGACGTAGGAACGGCGGCGGTGATCCTGCCCTGGCACACGCCGCTCCGGGTGGCGGAGAACGCCGCGGTGCTGGACATGCTGAGCGGCGGGCGGCTGCGGCTGGGGTTCGGGCGCGGGCTGGCGCGGCGCGAGTTCGAGGCCTTCGGCATCGACATGAATGAGTCACGGGAGCGGTTCGACGAGGCTGCGCCGATGATCGTGGAGGCCCTCAAGACCGGTTTCATCGAGGGCGATGGACCGCATTACCCACAGCCACGCATCGAGATACGACCCCGACCCCAGCACTCCTTCGACGGGCGTATTTATGCAGTGGCCGCCAGCGACGAATCTGTAATGTCGGCGGCTAAGCTGGGGGCGCACATCGTGATGTTCGCGGACCGTCCCTGGGAGATGCGGATGCCGGGCATCGAACGCGGGCGAGAGCTACACCGCGAGTACCACGGGACGGAGCCGCCGTCGCTGATGCTAACGGAGTTCGTGGTGTGCGGCAGCGACCTGGAGCAGACGGAAGCGGAAGCGCGGCAGTACCAGGGCAAGTTCGTGGAGAGCAACTTCCATCACTACGAGTTCCTGAGCGACCACTTTGCCGACGTGAAGGGCTACAACGCCTACCAGCAGAAGGCCGAAATCGCTCGCTCAGCGGGTCTGGAGGGCGCGGTCGAGGGCTTCATGAAGGCGGCTAGCTGGGGTACGCCGGACAAGATTCTGCGGGGCCTGGAAGAACGGAAGGAGCTGCTGGGCGATTTCGAGTGGAACGTGTCGTTCCGCTTCGGAGGCATACCGCTGGAGACCGCAGAGCGGAGCCTGAAGCTGTTTGCGGAAGAGGTGCTGCCGGTAGTCAAGTCCTGGTAGCAATGAACGGTGGCGCACTGGCCACCTACCGCTGGCTTCCACCGCTGGGATAGCGAGAGCCGCGGCGCAAATTGAGCTTAACGAATCGGGGCCGTGAGAGATCACGGTCCCGATTGCATTGGTGATGGAAGATAAAGAGTTAGCCAGAAGAGCTGGCAACGAACTATCGTCGGATCCTGAGTCGCCACAATGGGGGAGTGCGTGGGGGATGGGCAATTGGGTGTCACGGGTAACCTTGGGGCCATGCTGGCAGGAGAGCAACGAAAAAGGCAGAGCGCTTTACGGTGCCAGGGGCATGCTGGCATGTGTCAATGTAATTAATTTCAGTTGTCGATATCATTCACATATAGTATAATATACATCACGTTATAGCATATTACGAAAAATGGCAGCGCAGGCCGATTGCATCGGCGACCAACCGGGGTGGCATGATCGAAAGGAGTGAAATGGCGCAGGGAACGCCGATGTAAAAGGAAACTCCCTTGAAGGGAAGTGTTCGCAAGGAGGCAGGGAAATGACCACACTGAATAGAGAAACATCCGTGCAGATCCTGATCAGGGAACTGGAGATAGGCGACCCAACGGAGACCAGTGTCGGAACGTGGGACAGCCCCAAAGGGGAAATGCGGGTGGCGATCATCCACGAGACTGGGCATGTGTACGCGATCTCAGATTCAGGCGAGACGGCGAACAAGGACCCGTCGCTCCTTTTCCGGCTTCCGGTCGAGACCATGGGGGTGGACGCCGCCATCGAGGCCGTCGAGCGGCACCTGGAATCAGAACCGCGTCCGGCGTCGCGGGAGTGCGACATGCTGGGATGCCACAATCCTGTCACAGAGGACCAGGGAAAGAGCGTTGCCCCCGGGACCTACCTGGCAATCTGCGACGAGTGCGCGCCGATCGTGGAATTGGTCCGCTGACGCCTCGGGTCGCGCTGGACGATGCCAGAGATCCGGAGGTTTCGATTTCTGCGCCTTTTGCCAGGAAGGGACCCAGATAACGTGTTGTTCAGGGTCTTTCAGGCCACGGCTTTGTCGACGAGGGTCAATCCGGCCTGCAGCCTTTCCCGCCAGTTATCTGTGGGATGGCGTATTGCGTTCGTGCAAATCCTGAACAGGCAGACAGCCTCGCGGAGGTCCAGTTCCGCTTCCGTCCACTGGAAGCGGTCGATTGCCTCCCGACGAAATGCGGCGTGGTATTCGCCGTAAGCGTCTCCCCTCCTGCTGACATCGGAACTCCATTTCAGGTGAGCCAGGAAGTTTCCAACATCCAGCATGGGTTCGCCGGGGCCCGCTCCTTCAATATCTACGAGGGCTACCTTTCCGTCGGGCAGCAGCACCATCTGGTCGTCGTAAAAGTCGTTGTGCGCAATGCTCGTGGCTTGCCAGGTCTCCGCGAACCGGTCCAGCACCCCAACGGCAGACGAGAACTGCGTCCACCCGCAGTCCCCTTCCTGCACGGAATGCTCGATGATCTGCCTGGCCCGAAGGTAGGCGCCTGGAAGGTTGAAGGGAGGGGCGTCAGAGGCATCCACAGGAACGGCCCACAGGCTTTCAAGCCGATCCAGGATCAGGCGCGGTGGTGGATGTTCGCCTTTTCGAATCTGTGTGTGCAGGTTTTTTCCGGGTATTTCCGAGAACCAGAGCACACCTCCATCGCGCCAGAGCCCTGCCAGCCTGGGGACAGTAAAATCCGACCTACCTATCAATTCTGCAGACTGCAAAATTGGCTGTACCGCTGACGGGCGCACCACCCTGACGTAAAGCCTGGATCTGCCCATTCTGTGTCTCAGTACCGCATGGCTCCGCGGGCGGTAACGGATTACCTGGACCTGCATGCGGCGGGTAGGTATTGACACCACGTGCTTCCTGAGGAGTCGCCAAGCCGATTCAGGATCGCAGGCTTCCCCAAGTCCCGGAAGGTAATCATCTTCTGGAAAGCGTGATATCCGGAGCGGCTTGTCTCGTTCCAGATGGAGGGTGAACCTTTGGTTGGGAAAGAACACATCTTCAGGCCATTCGACCTCGTAAGTGACGACTGCCTCTCTCCCCTGAGTATGGCTGACTGCCTCCACCAGGATTTTCTGGGGGCGAAATTCCTGTTCTCCATACTCGCCACGGTACCTTTGCCATACCCATTCAGCGTCGAACAGCCCGGGCAGGTCCGGCAAGCTAGCATCAGCCGGGAATTCCATCTCGGGATGGAGGGCTATTTCAGTAGCGAGGGCTACCATGGCTAACCGTTGCCGTCGGAGTCATCGGAGTCGTCGGAGTCATCAGGCGTCGGCGTATCGGGCGTCGGCGTATCAGGCGTCGGCGTATCGGGCGTCGGCGTATCAGGCGTCGGCGTATCGGGCGTCGGCGTGTCTATGCCATCGGAGTCGGTCCCGTCATTGTCTGTCGGCGTTGGCGTGTCTATGCCATCGGAGTCGGTCCCGTCATTGTCTGTCGGCGTTGGCGTGTCTATGCCATCGGAGTCGGTCCCGTCATTGTCTGTCGGCGTTGGCGTGTCTATGCCATCGGAGTCGGTCCCGTCATTGTCTGTCGGCGTTGGCGTGTCTATGCCATCGGAGTCGGTCCCGTCATTGTCTGTCGGCGTTGGCGTGTCTATGCCATCGGAGTCGGTTCCGTCATTGTCTGTCGGCGTTGGCGTGTCTATGCCATCGGAGTCGGTTCCGTCATTGTCCGTCGGCGTCGGCGTGGGCGGAGTTACCGGTGACGGCGTGGGCGTGTCGTTGTCCACGACTGGGGGCTCGGCCGCTCTTACCTGACGTGTTCCGGGGTCAGCCGTCGGCGTGGGCGGTGTTACCGGAGAGGGCGTGAGCGGAGTCACTGGCGACGGCGTCGGCGTGAGCGGCGTTACCGGCGACGGCGTCGGCGTGAGCGGAGTCACTGGCGACGGCGTCGGCGCGAGCGGCGTTACCGGCGACGGCGTCGGCGTGAGCGGCGTTACCGGCGACGGCGTCGGCGTGAGCGGCGTTACCGGCGACGGCGTGGGGGTGTCTATCCCCTCATTGTCCGTCGCCGTCGGTGTTGGCGTGTCTATGCCGTCGTTGTCCGTCGCCGTCGGTGTCGGCGTGTCTATCCCGTCGTTGTCCGTCGGCGTCGGCGTCGGCGTCGGCGTGTCTATCCCGTCGTTGTCCGTCGCCGTCGGCGTCGGCGTGTCTATCCCGTCGTTGTCCGTCGCCGTCGGCGTCGGCGTGTCTATCCCGTCGTTGTCCGTCGCCGTCGGCGTCGGCGTGTCTATCCCGTCGTTGTCCGTCGCCGTCGGCGTCGGCGTGTCTATCCCGTCGTTGTCCGTCGCCGTCGGCGTCGGCGTGTCTATCCCGTCGTTGTCCGTCGCCGTCGGCGTCGGCGTGTCTATCCCGTCGTTGTCCGTCGCCGTCGGCGTCGGCGTGTCTATCCCGTCGTTGTCCGTCGCCGTCGGCGTCGGCGTGTCTATCCCGTCGTTGTCCGTCGCCGTCGGTGTCGGCGTGTCTATCCCGTCGTTGTCCGTCGCGGTCGGCGTCGGCGTGTCTATCCCGTCGTTGTCCGTCGCCGTCGGCGTCGGCGTGTCTATCCCGTCGTTGTCCGTCGCCGTCGGCGTCGGCGTGTCTATGGCGTCGGAGTCGGTGCCGTCGGAGTCGTCCTGCTCGTCCTCTTCTACGTCGATCGTCCTGGGCAATGATGCGATTTGTACCGCTGCATTGACAGAGCTTTCGCTGACAGCTGATAGAGGAATGCTCACCAGCAAGGCAATGGCTAACAAGAGGGCTGTACCAGAAAGCGCCAGCGAGAACAGCTTGTGCAACATGCCAGTGACTCCCACGGTGAATAAGGATCCGAATCACTTGACGAACTTGGTGCAATAAATTGTTTCAGGGAGTGAAGTATCGAGCGAGAGGTGGTGGTGGAGCTGGAGGGGATCGAACCCTCTACCTCTTCAATGCCATTGAAGCGCTCTCCCAAGTGAGCTACAGCCCCACGGTAGACATCTATGTTAGCAAGGGCGTGTTCGTGCCGCAAGTCCCACGCCCTCTGCTGCATGTTGGCGATTGCGGCTAGCGGCGGTGGAACTTCACTACGCGGCGGGAACGGCCCCATTCGCCTGGCATAACGAAGTAGAGGTCCTTGCTGGAATCCGCCCACACGCCGTGGCAGGAGCGGTGCAGCTCGGAGCCCCACTGGGTGATGATCTCGCCGTCAGGGGACAGCACGCTGAACAGGCCGCCGTTGTGCTCGGGGATGTAGGCGATGTCCTCGGAGTCGACGTACAACAGGGCAGGGCCGATCAGCTTGCTCGGCCAGGTGGAAATGTATTCACCCTCCTGGGTGAACACCTGGACTCGGTCGTTCTCGCGGTCGGCCACCAGAACCTGACCATGGCGATCGATCCAGACTCCGTGGGGCAGGCGGAACTGTCCGGGGCCGTCGCCCGGTTCGCCCCAGGACTTGATGAGTTGGCCGTCCGGGGTGAACTTGTGAACCCGGGCGTTGGCGTATCCGTCGGCGATGAATATCTCGCCTGCGTCGTTGAGAGCGATGCCTGCGGGCATGTTGAAGGGAGGGCCGCCGTGGGTGACTGACTCGAAGGCGGTGGAGGTGTAGTCATCGGGGTCGACGCCAGTGTCGGAACGCACGCCCTTCTGGCCGATGGTCATGATGTGCTGGCCGTCGCCGGTGTACTTGTGGACCTCGTGAGTGTTGCGGTCGACCAGCCAGACGTTGTCGTTGTTGTCCAGCAGGATGGAGTGGGCGAAGGTGATCAAACCGGCGCCCCACGCGGATATGAAATTGCCTTCCTTGTCGAAGATGCATACCGGATGCTCGGGGTCGCGGTTGAAGGCGTAGACGCGGTCCTGGGAGTCGCCATATACCGCCGCGGTGGGCATTTCCCAGCCCTCGGGCAGCTTTGCCCACTCGGGGTTCATTTCATAGCTGAAGTCGCCTGAACCGACAATGTTGCTGGAGGTCACGGTTCGTCTCCTCTTTGCTGATTCGGATTGCCGCCAATGATACAGGCTGGAGAGGCGATTCTCCACCGGGGAGGTGGGGCAATCCTAGGGGGCCGCGATACTTTAACCCGACGTCCGGCCGCCAGCAGCGAGAGGGGCTCACGGCCTCATGCCTGCCGTTGCCATCAGGCGAATATGACTGAATAGAGGAAGCGCCAGGCGCAGCGACAATGATCCTGCGATACCTGGCGCTTCGAATGCGATAGCTCTGATAGGGTTGCAGACCGAGGCCGCTATGGCTAGATCCCCGGCGTTGTCACGCGGAAGCTGTAGACCGACGTGCCTGGCGTGGTGTAGACGGTGCGGTGGTCGGGGCCGCCGAAGGCTATGTTGCGGGGGACTTCGGGGCCACGGATGACGCCGATGTGCGTGCCGTCGGGCTCGAAGACCCAGATGCCGCCGGAGCCAGTGCAGAAAACGCGGCCGGCGGTGTCGACCTTCATGCCGTCGGGAACGCCGGGCTCGGCGGAGCTCATATCGGCGAAGACACGATTGTTGCTCAGGGAGCCATCGGCGGCGACGTCGAAGGCGCGGATCTTGCGGTGGGTGCAAACCTCGCCGCGCTCCTCCTCGCCAAGGCAGTCGAGGCTGACGCGGCTGATGGCGACATAGAGTACGGACTCGTCGGGGGAGAAGGCGAGTCCGTTGGGGTATTCGCAGCCGTCAGTTGCGAGGTGCACCTCGCCATCGGGAGACACGCGGAAGACGCCAGCGAAGTCGTATTCGCGCAGTTCGGGCTCAAGGCGCAGTGAAGGGTCGGTGAAGTAAATGCTGCCGTCGGACCGGGTAACGACGTCGTTGGGCTTGTGTAGCCGCTTGCCCTGCCAACGCTCGGCGATGGTGGTAACTGCGCCGTCGGCGTCCATGCGAGTGACACAGCGGTGATCGGCCCCCTCGCACATCACCAGACGGCCCTCGCTGTCGAAGGTGCAGCCGTTGCCCTCGCCGGTATTCTCGCGGACAACTGAGACGCCGCTGGCTTCATCCCAGCGGTAGAGACGGCTTTCGGTAAGGGAGACAAAAGTGAGGTACCCGCCGGGGTGCCACAGTGGACCCTCGGTGTTGCCTCCAACGGTGGCCAAGAGGGTGTGTTCCGGGGATTCGAGGATGCCGGATAGATCATCGGCCATGAGTACCTCCTCATCTCAAAAAAGCTCGTCTCAAAAAGGCGTGAAGTTTTGTGATTATATCAGCGAGAAATGGGACTCCAATTTCCTCCCGGCACGCTTCCGGACGAGAGCCAGCGGGCATCTGCAACACAAAGATGCTGAAAGCTGTTTGCAGCTTCATTGACCGCCTGACACAGCGGACTTAGAATCAGGAATATTATGTTGCCTCCAATCCCGCGCCATTGGAGCACTTCCCGCCTTTCACTGGAGCGATTATGACACAGAGTTCCGGACAAGATGACATTTACCTGGAATTGAGACGAAGGGCCGTGGTGGAATTTGGAGAGCAGAGGGCTGCGGAGCTGGAAGACTACTTGCAGACCACAGCAGGACAGATAGCAGCGGTGGAACGAGCGGATTGTCCTGCGGATATGGAGCCCATGCTCCAGGGATAGCCGGAACCGGACCTTCAGCAATCGGAACGAGTTGGCAGGCCAGCATGGCCAGCAGTATAGCGACGTCGAGGTTGATTTATGCCAGAGCCTTACGAGCTTTCGGTAACCGAAGCGGTCACAGAGATCAGGGAAGGCAAACTCTCCCCGGTCCAACTGGTGGAGTCGCTGCTTTCGCGAATTGACAAGCTGGATATCGATCTCAGAGCGTGGGTAACCATTGACAAGGAAAAGGCGCTCGAGGCGGCACAGCAACGGGAATTTGCGGCGGACTGGGGTGGCGAACTGGGACCGCTGCACGGTGTGCCGGTTGGCCTGAAAGACATTTTCTACACTGCCGGAATGCGTACGGCCTGCGGGTCGAAGGTCTACTCTGACTTCGTTCCCGAATATGACGCCACCTCAGTGCAAAAGATCAAGGACGGGGGAGGAATCGTACTGGGCAAGGCGGTGACCACGGAGTTCGCGACTTCGGACCCCTCCCCAACCCGCAACCCATGGAACCTGGAACACACGCCCGGAGGATCGAGCAGCGGGTCATCGGCCGCTGTGGCGGCGCGCATGGTGCCGGCAGCGCTGGGATCGCAGACAGGCGGATCAACATGCAGACCGGCGGCCTACAACGGCATCGTGGGCCTGAAGCCAACGTACGGTCGCATCAGCCGGCATGGCGTTGTTCCGGTGAGCTGGTCTCTGGACCATGTTGGCATCCTGACCCGCACGGTGGCCGACGCGGCACTGATGCTGACGGTGCTCAGCGGCGAAGACGCCAACGATCCGGGATCCATGCGACAGCCGGTACCCGACTTCACGGAGCAGATGAACGCAGCAGCCGGCGGACGACCGCCGCGGATCGGCCTGATACGGCAGTATTTCGAAGACTATGCCACCCACGAGATGTGGTCGCACACGGAATCAGTGGCACAGAACCTGGCCGGCTCGGGGGCTGAGGTGGTGGAGATACCGCTTCCCGAGAGTTTCGAGCACGCCCACAGCATGCAGCGCATAGTGATGAACGTCGAATGCGCGGCCTTCCACGCGGCCAATCACCGCGAGCGGGCCGAAGATTATGGACCGCGGATAAGGTCGGGTATCGAGATGGGCCTTATAACGCCCACGGCGACCTACCTGAAGGCCCTGAAACTGCGGCGGCAGTTCCGGACGGACATGAACGAGATGGCGAAGCAGGTTGACGTGCTGATGACGCCGGCCACGCCTTCACCTGCGCCCAAGGACTTGAACACCACCGGTGACGCCGCATTCCAGTCGCCCTGGACGGCCGCCGGATTGCCGACAGTGGTGGTGCCGACCGGGCTGAGCGGGCAGGGGATGCCCATAGCCGTGCAGTTTGCTGCGCCTCTGGGACAGGAAGGGAAGCTCCTGGGAATTGCCCTGTGGTGCGAGCAACTCGCCGGACTGAAGAAGTCTCCGCCCAACTACCCGTAGGTCAGCAGCAGCCCTTGATTCCTTCTCCCAAAGTTCCGGCAGTTCCGCATTCGAACCTCCGATGAGGACCGACTACGACTTCATCGTAATCGGGGCCGGCTCGGCCGGTCTTATTGCAGCAAGGTTCGCCCGCCAACTGGGGTTGTCGGTGGCCATGGTTGAGAAGTCCAGAGTGGGCGGCGACTGCACCTGGACGGGCTGCGTACCAAGCAAGGCGCTGGTCAGGGCGGCAGGCATCGTCCACTCCATGCGTTCAGCGGAGCGGTTTGGGCTGCCCAGTGTTTCCCCCGCCGTGGACCTCGGGGCGGTGATGGGGCGGATAAGGTCGGTAATCGGGCACATCTACAACACGGAATCACCCGAAGCACTGGCCGCGGAAGGCATCGACGTCATCGACGGTGCAGCCAAGTTCACAGGGCCTTCACAGGTTGAAGTAGAAGGCCGGACACTGATCGCTCGCCGCTTCCTGATTTGCACCGGAGCATATCCCGTGGCGCCACCAATACCCGGACTTGATAGCGTCGGCTTTCACACATACGAGACGGTCTGGGATATGGAGGCCTTACCGGCGTCTCTGGCGGTGGTGGGAGCGGGCTCCGTGGGCTGCGAGCTGGCGCAGGCATTCGCGAGGCTGGGTTCGCAGGTGACGCTGGTCGAAGCGGCCCAGCGGATATTGCCGCATGAAGATGAGGACGCCTCGGAGGTCATCTGTAAGCAGTTCGCCAAAGAGGGCGTCCGCGTGGTGACCAATGGTGCAGTTAGCGCAGTTTCCCCGGCGGACGAGGGCGGCGCGAGGGTAAGGCTTGAACTGGCAGATGGCCGGAGCGTTGGTGCCGATACGCTGCTGGTGGCGGCGGGCCGGCGGGCCAACACCGACGACCTGGGACTGGATGAGGCAGGGATTGCGTACGGGTCTGAGGGCATCAGGGTTGACCGTTACCTGCGGACGACCGCCAAGGGCGTGTATGCGGCGGGCGACGTGACCGGCGGTCCGCAGTTCACACACTACGCCGGGTGGCAGGGGTTTCTGGCAGTTCGAAACGCTTTCCTGCCTTCCAAGGCACGAGCGGTGCTGGACCGGGTGCCGCGGGCAATCTTCACCGATCCAGAGGTGGCGCAGACAGGGCTAACAGAGGCCGAAGCGAAGAACCGGCTCGGGGGCAGAGTGACGGTGTCTCGGTGGCCTCTGGAGGAAGTCGACCGCGCCCTTACCGACGGCGAGGCGGACGGTTTCGTGAAGGTGGTTCGCGATGGCAAGGGTGCGATCCTCGGGGCGACGATCGTGGCCCCTCGCGCAGGGGAGATGATCCACGAGTGGACGCTGGCCATGGACAAAGGCATCAAGCTGGGAGACATGGCGCGTTCAATGCACGTATACCCGACGTACTCGATGGCCTCGCAGCATCTGGCGCTCCGGGTGCAGTCGAGACGGCTGCTGGGGGGCAGGATGGGGGCGCTGCTGCGGTGGTTCGCGGGAAGGGGATGACGCAAGCAGGCCAGGAACCCGTTTCCGTGGTATTTGATGCTCCGAGACTTCACCCCCACCCTTCCGCAGGCTCCGTACAGGCCACCCCTCCCCCTCAAGGGGGAGGGGATTTTGCTTAATGCGGATAGCCTCGCGAAAGGACTGCTCATCCTTTGACAGGCTCAAGGATGAGCGGACCCGTACGTGATAGGGGGTATTGCGGACGCTGGTGGCTACTCACCCAACGTTGTAGTCAGTACCCACATTGGACGGGCGCCGACGTCGTAGGTTGCGAGGGGCGACATCTGGCCTGTTGCGCTGTCGATGCTGTGGGAGGACAGGCGGCCGGTGGCGGAGCCTGCGCCGAAGACGAACTTGCCCTGCGGGTCGAGGCTGAAGGCGCTGGGCACCGACTCGGTGGAGGCGCGGCCGGCGGCGGTCAGCGCGCCGGTGTTGGGGTCGACGGAGAAGCTGGCGATGCTGTTGTGGCCCCGGTTGGGCACGAACAGCAGGCTCCCGTCGGCGGTCATCTGAATCTGGGAGCAGGTGTTCCGCTCTGTGTGGCCCTCGGGCAGGGTGGAGATGGTCTGGAAGGCAGACAGGCGTCCCTCGGAGTCGATGTTGTAGGCGGTGACGCTGCTGCCCTGTTCATCGGAGAAGTAGACCACGTCCAGCGAGGGATGGTAAGTGTAATGGCGCGGGCCGAGGAAGCCGTTCATCTCCACCACCAGCGGGTCGTTGGGGATAAGGCGTCCTGAGTCGGCGTCGAAGCGGAACTGGTAGATGACGTTGGGGCCCGGGATGTTCTTAGGCGGCTCCAGCACGTTGTCCTGGACGTAGGCGATGTGGGGGACGTAGGCGAAGCGGTTGGAGCGGTCGGTGAGGATGGAGTGTGCGCCCTCGACCGTGGTCACCAACTCGGTGGCAGCGCCGCCCAGCTCGCCGTCTGCACCGATGGGGTAGACGCCGGCGCGCGCGCCACCATAAAAGGCCACCGTAAGGTGGTGGCCGGTGCGGTCGGTGGCGATGTAAGCCGGCCAGTCCTCTACGTCCACCGAGCCGGTCTGGGTGAGTCCGCCGGTGGACGGGTCGATGCGGTGGCTGGAGAGCCTGAGTGCCTCGCGGTGGCTGACGTAGAGCGTGCCCTTGTCGGGACTGATGGCGAGCAGGGACGGGCCGCCGGGCATGGCGGCGTCGGCTTGGTGGGTCAGCGCGCCGGATTCGGCGTCCATGGTGAAGATTCCAACCTTGTTGTCATCCTGTGCGGCGACGTATACATAATGCGGCATATATCTACCTCCTTTTATTGCAAGAGTCCGCTATAGCAAGAGTCCCCTCACTTTGGAGGGGACTTTGTGGTCTCTAGAATATCGCGATGGGATTGACCGGAGAACCGGTGGTGTTATGCAACCGCAGGGGGCCGATGGATATCATGAACTCCCAGCGATTGCGCTCGCGGCAGGCCACGGCCACCTCCTCGAGGTTGGCGTTGTCGAGGATCCAGATGCCCATGGCGGTGATGCCGACCTGGTGGATGGGGCTGGGGACATTATCGTACTGGGGCGGGTTGACGTCGTTGCCCGTGTCGGTGCCCAGCATGGCGATGCCGCGCTCGTAGAACAGGGGCAGGCAGGAGGCCTGGCAGGCGGCGGAACCGGACTCGCGGGGCCACGGGCCCTCGACGTTGCGACGGTGGAGCTGGCCGGTGCGGATGAGCAGCACGTCGCCTTCCTCGACCTTGAAGCCGCAGCGTTCCTCGGCGGCCAGGATGTCGTCGATCATCACGCCCTCGCCGCGGTCGATCCAGTCGATGCCCTTGATCATGGGCACGTCGACCAGGACAGCACGAGTGATGATGCCCTCCTTGGCCTCTTCGACTGAGCCGAAGGTTGCGCCGAGGCTGGTGGAGACGAGGTGAGCGGGCTTGCCGTTGTAGGTCTTCCCGTTCCAGAAGAAGTGGGCAAGGCTGTCGACGTGGGTTACGGTGTAGCCGTGGAAAATCATGCCGAAGTAGTCGGTGGCGGCAGGGAAGGCGCGGTTGCTGACCTTCTGGCCGCTCGCCCATCCTTCGCCGCTCTCGACCATGAAGTGGACGGGCGGGGAAGGGGCGTCGACAGTGGCCTCGAAGCTGACGGTGCGGGCCAAGGAGACGCGGACGCCTTCCTGCACCAGCCCGACAGCCCGCTTGACCTTGTCGGGCGTGATGAGGTTGGGTGCGCCTAGCTCATCGTCGTCGCCCCAGCGTCCCCAATTGGAAAACTTGTCGAAGTAGCTGAGGACTTCCTCTTCGGACGGGATGTTGGCTTGCGGCATGGCGTTTTCTCCTTCGAGTCTATCGAATCATGAGCGCTGACGTAGTTCATCTTCTAGCTGTCGTACGCGAGCCTCGGCAGCATCTCGCTGGGCTTCAGCAGCCATACGCCGCTCTCTTTCGTCAGCGTGGGTGAGTATGTAGCTCTGAGATTCCGGGTCGTACCACCGAAGCTGACCATGCTCCCAGCACAGGTCGAGATTCAATACATCGCTTCGGCCCTTGTACGCTCCTTCAGCCATTTGGACGACTTCTATGGGCTGGTAAGTCCCCTCAACCAGCCGGTCGCCCGCGAGACCAGTCGGATAATACTTGCCACCGGTGTGGTCGAATCGCCAGTACTCAAGCACTCCATAATCGGCATAACCGGTCCGCTTGCGAGTGTAGTCGTTCTCAGCTGTGTTCAGGGAGGCGATTTCCAAGACGAAATCCGGCGGCTTTGGCTGATCATCAATGGCGAATCCCCCTCTTGCGATAGCCTCCTCACGGTCCACGTTGAAGGCGATGAAAAGGTCCGGGTAAAGCAGGCCGCGGCGCTGACGTAGATTGCGGCCTATGGGCATTTCGCTGATAACCAAGGTAGTGTCCGAAGAGCCGAAATGCTGGGCCAAAGCGGGCTGATAGCCGGGGAAATTTAGGTAAAGGGAGTTCTGCACATCACCCCTGGGAGGCCTTTCCGGGAACTGTTCCGTCGGCCCGAAGGAAGACGGCGCGGGACGTTTGGTGGTCATAGCGGCCTCGCAGCGATGACGTTATATGCCGTCCGATGGCACACGATCAGACCTCAACGTGGAATCAGACAGTCGATACTCCCACTATAACCCCATATCCAGGGGGATGGTATCTCGGAAATGCGACCTACACCGGCGGGGAGAGCTGGACGTCGAGGACGCGCTCGCACCAGCGGGCGGCGGCGAGCAGGCGTTCCTCGCGGAAGGGTGCGGCGATGAACTGCAGGCCCATGGGCAGGCCAGACGCGGCGAGGCCGGACGGGATGGTGATGGTGGGCAGGCCACAGGAGGTCCACGGACCCTGGAACTGCGTGTTGCCGGTGTTGGTAATGTCGGCCAGAGCCGGGGTGGGTGTGGTCGGCGTGAGCAGCACGTCGGCGCTCTCGGCGAGGACCTGCATGTCGGTGATGAATTGCAGCCGGCGCTCCAGCGCGCCGGAGTATTCGATGGCGCTGGTCTCCAGGCCTCTGCCGATGAGCCGGCGGAGGAGGGGACGGTATTCCTCGGAGCGGGTCTCGTACATCGGGCGATGGAAGGCGGCCGCCTCGCAGCGCATGATGATCTGCTGGTCTTCGATAGCAGTGCTAAAGCTGTCGGGCAGCCGGACCTCGTTGACTGATGCACCGGCCTCGGCCAGCCTGTTCAGCATGGCCCGGGTGTGCCGCTGGGTCTCTTCGTCGGACTCATCCATGAAGAAGGAGGTTACCAGGCTGATGCGCGGCGGAGCGCCGTCCTCCAGGCCGGAGAGGTAGTCGCCGGCGGGAAAGCGTGCGCAGATCGGGTCGCTGGAGTCGGGACCGGCGGTGATCTGCAGCATCAGGGCGGCATCCTCGACAGAGCGGGCCATCCAGCCCATGGTGTCGAGCGACCAGCTCACCGGCACCACGTTGCGACGGCTGACGCGGCCGTAGGTGGGCTTGAGGCCGACGACGCCGTTGTAGGACGCCGGTCGCAGGACCGAGCCGACGGTCTGGGAGCCAAGGGCGACGGGGCACATGCCGGTGGCGACGGAGACTGCGGAACCGCTGCTTGAGCCACCGGGGGTGTGCGCCGGGTTCCACGGGTTTAGTGTCTGAGACGGGTCGAGACAGGCGAACTCGGTGGTGACCGTCTTGCCCATCATTACCGCGCCCGCCTGTTTCAGGCTGGTCAGCACTGCGGCGTCCTCGTCGGGAACGAAGTCGGCGTAGACGCGGGAGCAGGCCGTGGTGGGTATTCCGGCGGTGTAGAAGATGTCTTTCACGCCGACGGGCACACCGTGCAGCGGGCCCGGGTTGGGCAGTGAGTCCAGCTCGCGCTGGCGCTGCTCCGCGTCGGCCAGCACGGTCTCGCGGTCGATGTAGACCCAGGCCTGCAGGGATTCCAGCGAATCGGTACGGGCCAGGAGCGCCTCGGCGACGTCGACGGCGCTTATCTCACGGGCGCGAATCTGTCTGGCCAACTGGACGGCAGTGAGTTCGTGGATATCGGGCATCAGTGATCCTCGCTATTTTCCTCTCGTTTTCGGAGACGGCGAAGTGGCGATCGGCGTCCGCTGCCTACACCGGCGGGCGGCGGGTGTGCCAGTCGGTGGACTGTTCGTAGGCGTAGGCGGCGCGGAAGAGAGTCGCCTCATCGAAGGGTCGCCCGACAAGCTGGAGGCCGACGGGCAGGTCGTCGGAGGTGAACCCGCAGTTGATGGACAGTCCCGGCACGTTGGCCAGGTTGGACGGTGTGGTATAGGTGCGGCGCCCGCCCAGCATGGTCAGGAAGTCTTCCTTGCCGTTCTTGGCCATGCCTGCCTCGGTCGGTATGGGGGTGGCCTGGACCGAAGAAGTCGGAAGGGCCAGCACATCCACACGTTCCAGCGCCTCCAGAATCTGGTTACGGATGATCTGTCGGAGGCGGGCAGCCTTATGGTGGGCCTGGGCCGGTATCAACGCCCCCGTAAGCAGACGTATACGGTTGTTGTGGTCGTACTTCTCGGGGTATTCGCGCAGGCCCCGGTTGTGGACGGCGGTGGCGTCGGTGTAGATGAGAGTGGTGGAGATGGCCGCCGACTGGGCCAGCAGGGGAATGGACACCTCTTCGACCGTTGCGCCCAGCTCGCCCATGTGGGCCACGGCGCTGTTGACGGCGTCGCGGACGTCGGGCTCCACGCCGTCGGCGTTGACGCGGTCGCTGATGACACCGATGCGCAGGCCCTGGACGCCTGCATCGAGGCCGTCGAGGTAGTTGGGCACGGGAGCATTGCGGGTATAGCCGTCGTTGGGATCGTGTCCGGCGATGGCCGCCAGCGTGACGGCGCAGTCCCGCACGGTGCGCGAAATGGGTCCTGCGGCGTCCATGGACCAGGTGGAAGCAAGCATGCCGTAACGGCTGACGAGCCCCCATGTGGGGCGGATGCCGACGAGGCCACAGAATGCGGCGGGGCCTCGAATGGAGCCGGCGGTGTCCTCACCGAGGGAGGTGGCGCAGAGGAAGGCGGCGGTGGCGGCGCCGGAGCCGCTGCTGGAGGTGCCGGGGTTGCGAGACAGGTCCCATGGATTGCGCGGGCGTCCGTAGGGGTGATGGAAGGCATCGCCCATGGCGAACTCGCTCATGTTGAGCTTGCCCAGCAGCACAGCGCCGGCATCCTTCAGTTTGCGCATCACGGTGGCGTCGTAATCCGGCACGTACTCGCGCAGGATTTCTGAACCGCCAGTGGTCAGGACGCCATCGGTGCAGAACTGGTCCTTGACGGCCACCGGCACGCCGTGGAGCGGGCCGCGAATGCTTCCGGCCGCGATCTCGCTCTCGGCCTGGCGGGCTTCTGCGCGAGCCTGCTCGGCGGTGACGGTGATGTACGAATTCAGTGACGGATCCACCTGCTCGATGCGGGAAAGGTATGCTTCGGTCGCCTCGACCGGCGAGACGTCGCCGGAGCGGTACAAATCTGCCAGTTCGGTGGCGCTGATGAAAGGTATTTCGTTGCGTTCCATAATGAAGCCTTCGATTGCAGTTACCGGTAGCGGGGGTTCTCCCCGAAAGCAGCCCAATTGTGCCGCTGGCACTGGCGCGTGTCAACGAGAGGCAGTAAAAGGCCAAGAGCACACAGCAGGGTATAATCGGATTGCGGCGCCGGCGAAGCGGGCCGCGGGAGGGTACGGACATGGACCTGGCCGGCGTGGTAATGGCAGCGGGCGAAGGCAAACGGATGCGCTCCCGCATCCCCAAACCACTGCATCGGGTGTGTGGGAAGGAGATGGTGCGCTATCCGGTGGAGTTGCTGAAGGCAGCAGGAGCCGAGCGGGTCGTGGTGGTCGTTTCCCCTGATAACCAGGAGGACATCACGGGCGTCCTGGGCGATTCAGTGGAGTATGTGGTCCAGGAACACGCGAATGGGACCGGTGGCGCAGTCGCCAGCTGCAAAGAGCTCCTGAACTCCAGGGTGGAGCATGTCCTGGTCATCGGCGCGGATACCGCGCTGGTCACTTCCGAGTCGATCGCCACCCTCCTGGAAGAGCACGTGCAGACCGATGCGGCGATGACCATCTTGACGGCCCCCAACGACGGTGCCCCAGACCTGGGCAGGGTTGTTGTATCCAAGGGGATGGTCTCCCGAATCGTTGAAGCGTCAGACGCAGCAGGCACACGGGCAGAGGAGGCTCCCCTGCTCAATGCGGGTGTGTACTGTTTCCAGACCAAGTGGCTGTCCCGATCCCTGAGGAAGATCAATCCTCGGCCATCGGGAGAGATTTACCTGACGGAACTGGCCAGGACCGGATCCAGGGCCGGAGACACCATTTCGGCCACCCTGGTGACTGAAATGGACGAGGTGCTGGGAATCAACAACCGAAGTCAACTGGCCACCGCGGAAGCGGTCATGCGTGACCGCATACGTGAGCAGTGGCTCCTGGCCGGGGTCACGATGACCGACCCGTCATCGGTGTATATCGACGCGGACGTATCGGTGGGTATGGACACCGTGATATTGCCCAATACGATGCTGCTGGGCAGAACGACGATCGGAGAAAACTGCGAGATTGGGCCCAACTCCGTCATTCGCGACAGCACGGTGGGAAACGAATGCCGCGTCACATCGTCGGCGCTCGAAGAGGCTTCGATGGAGGACCACACCGACGTCGGCCCCTTCAGTCACCTGCGCCCGGGGGCGTACCTGGAATCAGGCGTCCATATCGGCAATTACGTCGAAGTCAAGGAGAGCCGGTTCAAGGCCGGAGCGGTGATGGGACATTTCGGCTACGCGGGGGACGCCACCATCGGGGAGCGGGTGAACGTGGGCGCAGGCATGATCACGTGCAACTACGACGGCAAGGACAAGCACCGGACGGTGGTGGAAGACGACGCGTTCATAGGGTGCGATACGATGCTGGTGGCGCCGGTTACTGTTGGAGAGGGATCCATAACCGGAGCAGGGGCCGTAGTGACGAAGGACATACCTCCGGCTAGACTGGCTATGGGTGTCCCTGCTACTATAAGGCGTAACTTGGAATAACCCGTGCTCTACGCAAAGGTGCGCCGGAGTACTAACCGACGCGCCGACCGCCCTGAGGTTCGGGAGTATTTGAGGTTTGGATACAGATAGCGTACCTCCAGATTTAGGTCCTCGTTTTCCGACAGCCTTTCTCCTCTTTCCGAGTGCCTCGCGCACGGCGCCGGATTCATCCGCTCTGGGCCTGTCCCGCCGCTGGCGCGTCTGCGCCGCCACATTGTCTTTTTCTGGCAGGCTCCCATCATGACCCCCCTGAGATGGCTTGACCGTGTGCTGGGAGGGAAGAGCCGGAAGGGTGTACCACGGCGGCGGAATTCAGATTCCAATTCCGGCATTGACCTGCCCGCCTCCCCGGGTACAAACGGCAATGGCGGTGCGGAAAACGGGACAGGGCTGCACGCAACGTCCGAAGAACCGGCTATCACCGAGGAAGAGCTCAGTGGGCTGGACAACAGAGACCGGGAGATGCTGCGGTCCATCATCGAACTGGACTACACCACGGTGCGGGAGGTGATGGTCCCGAGGCTGGACATGGTGGCCATTGAGGCCGACCTCTCGTTGGAAGAAGCGGCGGCGACGATCGTCGAACACGGCCACAGCCGGTTGCCAGTTTACGTGGGGACCATCGACGACATGCTGGGCATCCTCTACGTCAGGGACCTGCTGGCGGCCATCGCGAACCCTCAGGAAACGCGAGACGTACGCACGCTCACACGCCCGGCGTTCATTGTGCCGGAAACCAAGAGGGTTGATGCCCTGCTCGAGGAGTTCCGGGAGCGTAGGACGCAGATCGCTATTGTCGTCGATGAATATGGTGGCACTGAAGGCCTGGTTACCATGGAAGACGTGCTGGAGGAAATCGTCGGGGAGATTGAGGACGAGTTTTCCCGGGTGCGGGAGGCGGAAATCCTGAGGCAGGACGACGGCACGGTTTTCGTGGATGCCGGGTTGAGCACGGAAGATGTTGAAGACATGTTCGAGGTTGACATCGATAGCGATGACTTCGACACCATCGGAGGGTACGTATACCACCACCTGGGTCGCATACCCCAAGTGGGTGACGAGGTGGTGAGCGACGACCTGAAGGTGGAGGTGATGTCAGTGGCGGGCAGGAGATTGCGGCGGCTGAAGATCTCCAGCGGCATCGGAGACTCGACGGAAGATTCCTGCTGATGCTGTTTCGGGTTGCGCCTGCGACTGCTCTCCGTCGCTGGGCAATCCAAATCGAATGGATCCGGAAAAGTGAAACCCGCTCACGGAATGCCAAGCATCCGACGAGCGGGGTTTACTATATTCACCGGGTATGAACCTAATTCACCGGGTATTAACCTAGCTGGTCAATTTCCGTCCGATCAGCTGGGCGTCAACAATCAGGCGATGGTCGTACACCAGGCGGGGAACGCAGGAGACCAGGTGGATCTCCGGGCCACTGCCGCTCTCCAGCGCCAGTTCATCCTCATGCACGACTCTGGTCTGGGTCACCCGGTACAGGAACTGGTCGGTACCATTGTCTGTGATAATGTCAATGTTTTGTCCCCTCCGAAGCAATTCCGGAATCTCCTGGAGGCGGAAGAACACAGACCCCTCATCAAGCACGGGACTTTCCGTGTGCCCGAAGAACCACCCTGCTCCCAGCTCGCCGGCATTGGCGGTTTCCGGAATGTGTCCCACGGCATTTATGGGTGTCTCGTATGCTCGCCGGTCGCCTATGTCGACGATCGACAGCTCCTCAACGATCGAGTTAATGTCCAGAGCCCCGATGCTCATCCACTTGGCCGGAGCGGTATCGGGCAGATTTGCCGCGGAAGAATAATCAATGAGGACAAAGCCTTCGGGAAGGCGGGGGCCTACGCTTGCGGGGTCCGTTCCAGCGTCCCCGGAGTACAGGGACTGTTCGGGAATGAACGCCTGGCTGAAGGGAGTCAACTCCACAGTCTCGGCGGGCGGGACCCAGGGCGGCGCAATTTCCACTGCCGTGGCCTCGTACTGCTCGAGGTTGGCCCTGGCGTCGTCTGCGTAGCCGTAGTACGCAGAGCCCACGCCGATAAGAATGCCCCCGGTAATCAGGAGCGAGGCTGCCGACACTCTTGTCTTGTTCCAGAAGCTTCCGATTCTCAACCGGAGAGATAAGTAGTCATGACCGGTAATCATAGTCTTACTCCACCCTGCTCCCCGGAAGACGCAGTGACATTCCGGGGAACATTAACCTCACTTCACCACCACCCTGCGATTCCCCGGAGCGTTCGGGGATTACGGCGGAGGCACTGGGAAACGGCCGGACTTCTCTCTTGGGTTACTCCAAGATTGTCTCAGCGAGCCCGGGGGGCGTTCATGGAACCCGGGGTAATGGGCTCGTTGAGGTAGATATCGCCATTCCGAATTTTAATGTTAAAACCACACGGGGGATTAACGCATACCCAAGCCTTGAAATGCACTGCAGCACCCTGGCCGCCGTAGTCCGACAGCGGCACCAGATAGCCTATGTCGCACTTCAGGCACTTGGGAACAGTCATAGCTTCCACAAGAACCTCCTCCCTCACTTACGACTGAAGCGAGTATATCGTTAGGCTGGTCCTATATACAACACAATCGGCAATGTCAATCGCCTGATTTTACGAATTCAGATTACATAAAGTCGTATTTCTCACCTTATGTATAGTGACCTTCCTGTGAACACGAAGGGCGGGTATATCTCCCGCCCTTCGCAATGCGCGTTAACTCAGCCACAGCAGGCTGCGGACTTCCGGTGTCACAATTCACTGCTATTCAAGGAAGTCTCGGAGCTTCCGGGATCGGGTGGGATGGCGCAATTTCCGCAGCGCCTTGGCTTCGATCTGCCGGATGCGCTCCCTGGTGACACCGAACTCACGCCCCACCTCCTCCAGGGTACGGCTGCGGCCGTCCTCCAGTCCGAACCGGAGTTGCAGGACGCGAGCCTCTCTTTCGGTGAGGGTGTGCAGTACCTCGTCCACCTGCTCCTTCAACAGCTGGAAGGAGGCCGCGTCGGCGGGAGCAGGTGCGTTCCGGTCCTCGATGAAGTCACCGAGATGGGAATCCTCCTCCTCGCCGATGGGGGTCTCCAGCGAAACGGGCTCCTGGGAAATCTTGAGAATTTCCTCAACCTTCTCCGGACCGATTTCCATGGCCAGGCCGATTTCTTCCGGCGTGGGTTCCCGGCCGTATTCCTGAAGCAGCCGGCGATGCTGCCGCATCAGCTTGTTGATGGTCTCCACCATATGCACCGGAATGCGAATGGTGCGGGCCTGGTCGGCGATGGAACGGGTGATGGCCTGACGGATCCACCAGGTTGCATAGGTGCTGAACTTGTACCCCTTGCGGTAGTCGAACTTTTCCACCGCGCGTATGAGACCGATATTTCCTTCCTGGATCATGTCCAGCAGGGCCATGCCGCGTCCGATATATTTCTTGGCGACGCTGACCACGAGGCGCAGGTTTGCCTCGGTAAGGTGAGACTGGGCCCGTTCACTCTCCGAGGTAACGCGACTGTAGTGCTGGCGCAGCAGGGGGTCCAACCGTTGCAGGCGAGCCAAATGGTCGGGATCGCCCAGGGCGCCGCTCAATTCGGTGAGCTGACAGTCCCGCAGGGCATCCACGGTCTGCGGAGACAGTACCCAGGAACTCAGCGACAGGTCCAGCACCCTGCGGTAGACGTCTTCGGAAGGCTCCTCGAGCCCCTCCGCCAGCCGCGCCAGCATCTCCTGCGACAACTCGGCGTCGATGGCCTCCCGGAGTTTTGGGTTGTTGATGATCTGGGACAGCGGCGGATCCACCGGAAGCAGATTGGGGTTCCGGTCCGCCCTTTCCGAGGGATCCGTCATCATATCGGACAGGCTGGGATTATGGGGAAGTACCGCGCTCTTGATGGCCTGCTGGAGTTCCGGAGAGATGGCCTCCTTCATGTCCGGCATTTCCAGGATATCGGACAGGTTGGGATTCAACGGTGCTTCTTCATCGGCCTGCCCGTCGGCATCGTGGTAATCCGCCGACAACCCGTTCGTGGGTCCGCCACCGTTGCCCTCATGCTTGATCTCCACGTCGTAGGCTTCGCGAAGATCGCTCTTGACGAATTCGGCGACTTCCTGGTTGTCCAGAATGTCAGAGAGCCTGGGTTCAGCAGGAAGCACCTCCTCCTCGCTGGCCCGCAGCACCCTCAGCGCTTCCTTGGCTCGCTCGCTCACATTGTCGGCGTCCAATATTTCCGCCAGGCTTGGATTCTCGACGAGGGAATCCGCCACGGAGCCTGTTTTTCCTCCGAGAGCAAACCTGGAACGCATTTCAGGCAACTCAAGGAGCTGAGTGAGGGCGTCGTTATAGCGTTCCCGGAAGTCCACGGCGATCGCCTTGATCAGGGGCTCGTTGTGAATCAGCCTGTCCACGAGGCGGGAAGTGATCTGCCAGGGCCTGGGGTCTTCGTCCAACTCCCCGACGAGCTCCGACTTCACACCCTGCAGGTGTTTGCCTCCTTCGAGCTGGCGGGCCAGCTTGCGCTCATCAGCAGAGGTGAGGAGGCGAACACGGCCGATCTCCCGCAGGTACATACGAACCGGATCGTCGAGCACTTCCATAGTCTCGCCGGGTTCGGGAGCCCGTTCAGAGTCCTCGGCTTCAGCCTCCGTCTCGGTGCCCGACTCTTCGGTCGAGTCAGTGTTGTTCTCGGTGTCGGGCGTGTCCCACTGCTCCTCTTCCCCGGGAATTGCCAGGGGAGCGGTCCGTCCCGGCGGGATTTCATCGCCGTCCTCGGAAGCTTCCGAGTGGACAGCATCCGCCTTTCGGAAGATGTCAATAATCGGGTCCCTTTCTTCCGTTTCTTCCGAGGCCGGTTCCAGGAAATCTTCCGGGTTTAGCTCTCTGGAGGCATGTCGGTTACTTACCATGAATTCTCCTTGCGTAGGCTGAACATCTGCCGCCTGAACATCTGCCGAGTGAAACGCTGTCCGGACTACTGCTGGCGGTTTGCCGCGTACATTTCGGTTTGTTTCATAAGGTTGTTGACTGCGATGGTTTCGTGAAGGTCATCCGATTCAAGATCGGGAGGCGACTCGGCAAACCGAATCTGCTCTTCGGCCTTCATCAGGCGGAGCCTGCGTTTCTCGAGCTGAGCGACGACTTCGGTCATCGCGCGGTGACGCTTGACCAAATCCATGGGAGGCAGAGTTCTCTGACGAAGAGTCTCAAGCTGTTGCTCAATCGCGGGAGGGATATCCCCCAACCCCAAAGGCAGAGAATCCTGTTCCCCTTCAAGGTGATTGCTGAATATTTCGCGGTTTTCGTGCCTCTGGAAATGGTCGGCCGTCAGGATTTCCGAATAATCGTCCAAATCAGGATACCGCAACAACAGGGCGAGGCAATACTCCTCGACGGGGTCGTGTTCCAACCTGGCAAATGGCGAGGCGGTCGTGGTGGGCTGCGCCATCGCGCCATCAGCCTCCTGACGACTCTGCTGCTGGCGCCCCTGCGCCGCCCGTGGTCTCCTTGCCGCCGCGGGCCTGCCGTAATTTGCCGTCAGGAAGTCTGGGGTTACGTTCAGGTTGTTCGCGAGCATCTGGAAGTAATAGTCCTGACGCGGACCATCCTGCTCGGCGGCTATCAGCGGAAAGACCGCTTTTACCACGCCATCTTTGCCGTCGGGTTTATTGGGATCGACGCCCGCTGACATTGCTGATATGACGAACTCGAGCAATGGCCTGGCGTTGTCGACGAGCCGCCGCCACTCCGCTGGAGACCGGTGGATGACATCGTCCGGGTCCTGCCCGGGCGGCATGGCGGCGATGCGAATTTCAGGGATGTCCGGGCGGTTCATCAGAGTTGCGCCACGAGCCTGCCCTGCAACCCTGGCCTGGTAGATGCGCCAAGAGGACTCCAGGCTGCGCAGGGTCGCCTGCTGACCTGCAGCGTCCTGATCGAGGGCCATGGTCACGTTGCCCGTGAGACGGCGGATCGCGTCCACCTGGGGTTCCGTCAGGGCGGTGCCCATGGAGGCGACCACGTTGCGGAACCCGGCCTGGTGGGCGGCGATGGCGTCCATGTAGCCCTCAACAATAACGGCGCCGCTTTTTCTTATATCGTCGCGCGACCGATCCATTGCATAGAGAATACGACTCTTGTCGAACACCTCGCTCTGGGGAGAGTTCAGATACTTTGGTTCCGAATCGTCCAGGGCCCTGCCGCCAAATCCGGCGAGGCGACCGTCTGCATCGCGGATGGGGATCATCAGGCGGCTGCGGAACAGGTCCCGCTGCCGTCCGTCATCCCCTTCACGTACGATCCCGGCAGCAATCAACTGGGCGGGAGAGAATCCTTCCCTCGAGAGATGATTCCGCAGGGACTCGCCATCAGAAGGAGCCAGACCAATCTGGAAGGCATCTGAGGCGTCCCTGTCCATGCCGCGTCGTTCCATGTAGGCCCTGGCTTCTGCACCCTGGGTCGAGGCCAGAAACCGCTGGAAGAAGGCGCGGGCATTCTCATTTACGTCGTACGACGTGGGGTCGACTCGTGACTCGCGGCGTTCCTGCAGTTGGACCCCGGTTCGCCTTGCCAGCTCCCGAAGGGCTTCGCCGAACTCGAGGTTCTCCACCCGCATTACGAAGGAGATGGCGTCGCCTCCGACGGCGCAGGCCCCGAAACAGCGCCATGACTGGCGATCGGGAAACACGTGGAAAGACGGGGTGCGCTCTTCATGGAAGGGGCAGTTTCCCTTGTAACTGCGTCCCGACCGTTGCAGTTGCACACGCTGCCCGACGACTTCGAGGATATCCAGGCGGGCCTTGATGTCGTCAACGACGGTCACAGGCACCCCTCCAAAACCTTGCGGCCATTGCGCAGAGCGCAATAGGCCAACAGTATTATATCAAGGTTTTGAAGGGGCAGCAAGCAGCGAATTGCTGATCTTGCTGCGCTGCAGAAGCAAGGATTCCAGATTGTCCGTCACGGTTGCGTCGAGTCTCTCCCGAGCCATGGCGAGCAGATCGCGGCCGAAGTCCACATCCCAAGCCAGGGTGCGAATACCGCGAGCGCGAACATTTCGCATCAGCCGATGATTGAAGCTGGTGTCGGAAGGGTCGTACCAGTGCGCCTTGACCAGGGGGCTGAAAATCCGGGAGCTGATGGGCGGCGGATGTCGACGGGACCAGATGTAGCCGCGCATGATACGTGGCTCTATTCGACGCAACTCCCACAGCGAGATGGGGTTGAAGCTGGCCACCAGGGTACTATCCCACCGATTGTGGCGGTGGATTACCTCGACCACACGATGGGCAATGAGGCGCATGTTGTGAATGACCGCCTTCATCTCCACGTTGATCAGGAAATCGGCGGGCAACAATTCGAAGACTTCGTCGAGGGTCGGGGTGCGTTCACCGGCGAACTCAGGACTGAACCAGCCGCCAACATCCATGGCCCGCATTTCTGCCAAAGTCGCATTGCTCACCAGTCCCCGCCTTCCGCCCAGACGGCCAAGACCCCGGTCGTGGTACACGACTAGCTGACTGTCACGGGTGACGCGAACATCCAGCTCTATGCCGTCTGCCCCGGCCTCCAGGGCGCTGCTGAAGGCCGGCAAAGTGTTTTCCGGAGCGCGGGACACATCGCCGCGATGGGCAATGATCAACGGAACACGCCGCGCGCCAGTGGGGAAGTCCCACGTAGCAGGACGTTGCAAATGAAAGGGGGCCGCAACCGGGAGGCTGGAAGAGTTGGCAACAGCCACAGCAGATCCGTACATCGGAATACAATGTAGGGCCCAAAACTAAAGCCAATTACCTCGGCTGTCAAGGCAGACGGGAGAAGTTCCCCGGAACCTTTTGCCGGAACCTTTTGATTGCAGTCAACCCGTTGGCCCTCTGGCTCATGGCCTTTTCAAAGCCTTTCGGTGTCCCCCTGAACGGAGCGAAGGGTCTCTCTTGCGGGATTGGGATTCTTGGCTGTGCTCAGAATGACAGGGTGCCGCAGCGACTTCGAATAGGCCCTGTTTGAGCCTGTCGAAGGGTCGTCTGTTCGTGGTTCGACAAGCTCACCATGAACGGACTTGACGGCTTGACTGCGAATAATAAGAGACCCTGGGTGAAGCTCTCAGTAAGCTTGAGGGGCATGTTCGAACACGGGAGACAAGGTAAACCAGGCAAGATTACAGGAACCGGGGACGCGATAGCAGCATTCAACGGGCTCTGAGGGGGTTAGAATACTTGAACTTTCGCCACGGTTGGAAGAGGGGAGTCCGAAAACCGCGGCTTCGGAGCATAGATGAGGCCCATTCCCGGCATTCGCGGAACAGCGATAGGACTGCTGAAGGAGCGGAATTTCCGCCTCATCTGGTCCGTGGGCATTCTGGCCGAGTTCGGGAGACGAAACGAACTGCTGGTGATGAGCTTACTGATTCTGGATGTAACAGGCTCATCGGCTTCCCAGTTGATGTTGCTATGGGTCTTCAACAATCTGCCGAGGCCCTTCGTTTCGACGATCGCCGGCTACATAGCCGACCGGCTTCCCCGTCAGCGGGTCATGCTCTTCGCGCAAGCCGTCAACCTGGTTACCGCTAGCGGGTTGCTGGCCGTGATGCTGTATGACCTCGGGGCATTGCAGGCCTGGCACATTTTCGTAGTGGCCTTTATTCAGGGAACGACCAAGGCGGTTGAGGACCCATCCCGACGTACGGGGATTTTCGACATCGTCGGCCGGGACAGAATCGTCAACGCAATGTCGCTGGATGTCATCGCCCAAAACGTGGGCAAGATGGTGGGTCCGGTGGTCGGCGGGATACTGATCCAGTTTTCCGGCTACCCGGCGGCCTACATCTTTCTGCTGTTCGTCCATGTCGACAATCTGTGGCTGATCTCCCGTCTGAGGCTCCCGGAGTCGACGATAACCACCGGGCTGCCGCCGCTCTGGCGAGGTGCAGGAAACGCGTTCGGTTTCGCCTGGAAGAGCGGCGCTCTGGTTGGGATGCTGTCGATCACCACGGTAATGAACGCCTGGGCATTCCCGCTGCAGCAGTTCATACCCGCCGTGGGCCAGGATCTCCTGCTGGTCGGGCCCGCTCTCGTGGGAGCGTTGGTCGCTGCCGACGGATTCGGGCACCTGGCCGGGGCCGCGATGATGGCGTCGACCCGGGCCATTCGATTCCATGGGCGATATTTCGCCTTCGGCTCGATCATCGTGCTGCTGGCTTCCGCAGCCTATGTCTGGTCTCCATGGTACGCGCTGGCCTTCGTGTTGCTGTTCATCAGCGGACTGGGTCAGGCAGGGTTTTCCACCATGCAGAGCAGCATCATGATGCTGGTGTCACCCCCGGCAATGAGAGGGCAGATGATGGGACTGCTCAGCTTCTGCATAGGGGTGGCAAACCTTCTCGGAGCGCTGGAGCTCAGCTTCGTGGTTTCAGCGCTGGCGTTGCAGCAGACAATCTCGCTTCACGCGCTGGCCGCGCTGGCGCTGCTGATCCCTGCCATCGTCTTTACGCCGCTGATACGGCGCCCCCTGTCCCAATCCGAACCGCAGCCTGCCACATAGGGCGCAGGTTGCCCCTCGGCTACCGAGGGGGTATATTCAAACAGGCCCGCGCTCAGACAGAAAGCGCACCGGAGTATTCGATGACACAGGTTATTGACTGGCCCGGAAGAATGCAGGAACTGGCGGAGTTCGTCGGGCTGGACCAGGATGGGCTGGATCTGATACAGGCGACGCGGGAAGTGGTGTTGGAGCACGGCGACGATCTTACAGCTTCGGTCTACGATAACTTCCTGGAATACCCGGAAACCCGTCGCTTCTTCGCCGATGAGCGCGGGGAGATCAACGATGAGCGCCTCACACGGCGCAAGCACAGCCTGATGCGCTGGTTGCGAGGCTCTATCGATTTCCAGGTAGACACGGACTACCCCATTCGAGTGCTGGCCATGGGTATTGTGCACAGCCACCCACCGCTGCATCGCGCGCACCTGGGTTCGGTTCCCGCACGGTTCATGATCGGCACGATCTCTTACATTCAATCGGCTGTCACCGATCTATTGCGCCGGGAACTGGACGATCCGGATATGGCAATCAGAGCGGCGTCCGCATGGAGCAAGATGCTGATGCTGCAACTGGACATCATGCTGGCCGGGTACATGAACGAAGTGCCAAACGAGCCAGTTGCAGGCGGGCCGCAGTACACCGGAGCCGGGGCAGAATAGAGCAAGCAAGGCCCGGTATCGTTCTCTGGCACAGGACCGGGTTTCTTCCTACATCGCATTTTTCCAGCATCTTAGAGGAGCGAAAGAGATGAGCAAAGTTCTGGTGATTCAGGGCGCCGGCATGAACATGCGCGGCAAGTCACAGGTGGAGATCTTTGGGTCGGCCACGCTGGACGAAATTGACGAACAGATCAGGGGCTATGCCGAAGGCCTGGGCATCGACGTCGAGATGTTTCATTCCAACATCGAAGGCGAGGTGGTCAACGCGCTGTACGACGCCCACGAACGCGACTTCGACGCCGCCCTGATCAATCCGGCGGGATACACGACCGTTGCCGGACCCCTGCGCAGCGCAATAACGCAGGTGAAGTACCCGGTGTACGAAGTTCATGTGTCCAACCCCACCTCGAGAGGGACTGTGTCGCAGGTGCTGCCGGTGTGCAAGGGGGCAGTCTACGGCTGCGGCGTCTACGGATACAGGCTGGCTCTGGAGGCCGTGCAGCAGTTGGGGTGAGGACAGGTCAGCCCAAAATCACAAGGATGAAAGCAAAGGGGGGCAGACACTGGAGCTTGAGCTCTGATCGGCTTCGTTCCGCCTGAAAGCGGGCCCCGCTCCAGTTTCCATCTGCTAACCGTGTGAAGAGTCGAGACAGGGCTTCTTGCAGTCATGGAGCCCCAACCTCGAGACTTCCACCCCGCTCCCTGATGCTTGGAGACAGACGGATGAACTTGTACGGCATCGCGCCACGCAGATTGCCAATCGCCGTGCTGGCGATCTGCCTGCTTTTCCTGCTGGCCGCCTGCGGATCGGACCCGACGCCCACCGTCGCGCCGACAGCCGAGACCACCGCACCCGCGGCGACAACGGAGGCCCCGGCCACCTCGGCTCCAACCAACACTCCTGCCCCCACTCCCACGCCAACAGCGGAACCCACTTCCACACCCGCGCCGACTGCCACGCCTTCTCCCGAAGAGATGCTTGACGACTTGCTTTCGAGCGTGGAGGAAAAGCTGGCCGACATGTCGACCGCAGAGTTTGACATGACGGACGAGACGGAGTCCGGAGCACCCTTCTTCGGGACTGAGTTCAAGAGCCTGACAGGTCAAGTGAAATCTCCCGACAGCTTCTGGATGCAGGTGAGAGTAGTGGTGCCCGCCCTGGGATTCGCGGAGATTGAAATGATGGCCGTGGGTGAAGATGCGCTGATGAAGTTCTCCGAAGGGGCTCCTTGGACACCCCTGCCCCTGGACCAGGTGCCATTCAATTTCCGCGGACTGGGAGTCACGCTGAGCCAATTGGTGCCGGCGATGAGCGACGTGACCCTCATCGGCCAGGAAACTGTTGGCGATACCCAGACAACCAGTTTTGAAGGCACCATTCCTTCCGAGGGAATGGAGGACCTCATCACCTCGGTGGACTCGGGCCACACGATCACGCTGACATTCTGGGTTGACGAAATCGAGCATACCCTGCGGCAGCTTCGGATTTCCGGCAAGCTCTTCAATGACGACGCCCCGGAAACGACGCGCCTGCTGGACATCAAGGGTGTCAACGTCCCGGTCGACATACAACTTCCGGATGAAGCAACCCGGCAGTGAACGCCGCCAGACTTCGCCTCACATCCCTGGGTTACTCTGAGCCGGTTGTCCTGGGCATCATCTGCCTGGGGGTGTTTTCCACCGCCCTCGACCAGACAGTAGTGGTCGCAGCGCTCCCCAGCGTGATGGTGGACCTCGAGATTCCCCTGACGGACCTGGACCGGGCGTCCTGGATCGTGACGGCGTACCTGGTCAGCTACACCGTGGCGATGCCCCTGGCGGGACGTCTGTCAGATGTATACGGCCGCATCAGGATGTTCCAGGCGGCGCTGGTGCTGTTCTCTATCGGATCGGGCCTCGTGGCGGTTGCGCCGGACTTCTCCTGGGTGGTATCCGCCAGGGTGCTGCAGGCGATCGGAGGCGGAGCGACCGTTCCGATCGGTCTGGCCCTTGCTGTGGGGGTCGTTGCTCCGGAGAGGCGGGGCATCGCCCTGGGTCTCGTCGCCGCATCGGCCGAAGCAGGATCCGTCCTGGGACCGCTGTACGGAGGGGCGATAATCGAGTGGCTGGGCTGGCGGTGGATTTTCTGGCTGGACATACCCCAGAGCTTCATCCTGATAGCCATGTTGGCGATTCTGCCGAATACCGCCAATCCCTCGGCAAAGATGGACTACTTCGGAGCCCTGGCGCTGGGAGGCGCTCTCACCGTTCTTTCCCTCGGCCTGTCCCAGAGGGCGATCTTCTCGGGCGACTCCCTGGTCCCGTTCCTGTTGCTGGGACTGGGGGTATTCCTGGTAGTCCTGTTGATAGTGGTAGAGAGGCGGGCCGCCCAACCCTTGCTGGCGTCATTTCTGTATAAGTCGAGAGCATTCGTCTCGTCGAACATCGCGCAGTTTCTCGTGGGGGTCGCCCTCATCATTTCCCTGGTGAGCGTGCCATTGATGGCCAGCACTGTCATGGAGAAGAGGGCATGGGAGAGCGCCCTGCATCTGGTCCGACTCACAGCCGCCATTCCGGTCGGGGCAGTGGTTGGCGGCTACATCATGCGTTGGACGGGAGTGAGGCCGGCGTGCATTACCGGCCTCGCTTTCATGGGTGCGGGACTGCTGATCATGAGCAGCTGGGGAACGGAGGTGGAGGAGCTCAGGCTCACTACTCCCCTTGCCGTGGCGGGACTGGGATTCGGCCTGGTCATCCCTCCCATCAGCGTAAGCGCTTTGAGCGCGGCGCCAAGCCACTACTGGGGCGCTGCGGCCTCACTGGTCACTGCGTCGCGAATGGTGGGGATGGCCCTGGGCCTGGCGGCTCTTTCGGCTTGGGGAATTAACCGGTTTTACAGCCTGACCGCACACGTCACCGTCGGGGCAACTTACCAGGAGACCGAGGCCCCCCTGATAGCGGCCGGCGTGACCGTGTTCCAGAACATGTTCACCATCGCGGGGTTTCTCTCCCTCGTCGCCATTCTTCCAGCGCTGCTGATGCGGGTGGAAGAGACCGCCGAAGGCGAGTCCTTCATCTGACGCCACTGCGGCCTGGCCCTTCACTTCACCGGGTAGGTACCGGTGAGAGAGCACCATACGGAGTCCCATTCACTCTAGGCTCCAGCGGGTGACAGGCCCCTTCTCAGATTACTCGACCTTCCGTACCCAATAGAGAACGGCGGGACCCTGAGTTCTGGGTCTCGCCGAACAAAGTGCTCAGTCAGAGCGCGGGCTATTCGCAGCGCAGGCAGCGGGGCTCGGTGAACACCTGGTCGTGCACACCGGGGCTGGTGATGAGGTAGTCCAGCACCACCCGCATGGCCTTGTCCTCGCTGTTGAGGTTGTATTTCTCCTTGGCCTGGCGGATAAAGGCCATCTGGTCGGGGTTGAGCTCGATGGTGTACGCTTCCTTGGGACCTGCCATGTCGAAGGCTCCTTGCTCAGAAGTATCCGGGCGGCGGACCGCCCGTGCTGCCCTCAGGATAGTGTACCGGACGGGGCCGCGCAATGAGTGGCGCGCCCAGCACGGGGCCTTCCCATTTGGACCGCCCAGTGACGTTTCCTTCTTGCCAAGCCCAACAACACATCCCTAACATTATTTCTGAATGCCTTATCAGGAATGTATTGTCATACCTCGCTCTACTCCTTCACTTGGGCGATGGAACTCGATCGGCGAGCCGGAATGGAAGAAAATGAGCAAAAATGGGAGAGATTTTCCAGTTCGCCACTTTTGTTAAGGCGGGGATGACCGAGGCCTGGGCTTCCCTATGCGATTACCCTGCTTTGCGCATCGTCCCCCGGAACACGGAGTGAATTCCCCTTGAAGCACAAGTTAATGCTGCTGGGCCTGGGGGCAGCGCTGTTCCTGCTGACAGCCTGCGGAAGCGAACCCTCCCGAACGACGCCCAGCTCTCCGACCGTGCCGGCAGTACAGCCCTCTCCAACGGTAGCAGCGACTTTCCAGCCCACAGCCACCACCGCGCCGGCAACCGATGCACCAACTGCCGTGCGGGTCCGTCCGGAACCCACGGCTGTGCCCGCCTCCCCGACGACGGCGCCCACCGATCCGCCGACTCCCTTACCCACGGACTCGACGGAGGGCGATCCCGAGGAGGAAGTTGCGGAGATCAGGCGGATGATCGAGGCGTACTGGCAGGCCTTCAACGACTACGACGCCGACCTCGCACTCTCGATGCTGGAAGAAGGCTACAGATCCCTGGAGGACGAGTTGGTGCGAAATGACATCGGGCGGTTGAAGCTGTTCCGGGTCAAACTGGAGGTCACCGAAGAAAGCCCACCGACCCCAAACGCTGATGGTGAATACGAAACCCTGATCAGGATGAAGACGCCGGTCGATTCACGGCAGGTGCGGATGGTGTTCCGCAAGATTGAGGGGCAGTGGTGGATTGTGTACTCGAATCCGGCGGAGGAGTAGACCGGTCACGCGCAGGCGTCAGTGACGGCCTGGGATATGGCTGCCAGCCTCGGTGTGTTTGTGTGCTCGGCTCGGAACCCGTTCGTTATGTAAGCAACGGCAAGGCCGTTGTCCTGGTTGGCCCAGCCGACGGAGGTCCCAGAGCCAGCGTGTCCGAATGTTCGGGGATCGAGTTTGTCGGGATCTCCGGTGCGGGGATCAGCCAGCGACAGGCCCATGCCACGAATAACACGGCGGTTGAGCGAGTGGTCAATGCCCTCGGAATGGGGGGCAATGACTTCCGTCACGGTTTCCGGGGACATTACGTTCACGTCGTCCAGGGTTCCCCCGAGCTGCATCATGGCGAAGAACCGGGCCAGACCGCGAGCGGTGGAGATACCCCCACCGGAGGGTTGGACGGTGCGGTGCACCTCGGGGTGGTTGTAGAGGTCCACCTGGCTGCGGCGGTCGCAGTCCTCCATGGCGTGGAGTTTGGACACGCGGTCGAGCATCCACTCAGGCAGGCCGATGTAGAGGTCATTGATGGCGAGGGGACGCGTTATCTCCTCACGCACGAAGCGGTTGATGGGTCGGCCGTCAATGCGTCGCACGAGCTCGCCGATGACCCAGCCAAAGTTGCGCGGGTGGTAAGCGATAACTCTACCGGGCGGATAATCGGGGCGCAGTTCCTCCATAGCCTTGACTGCGGCGTCCCAGTCGCTCCACCGGTCCCAGGTCATGTGGCTGGGGCTGTCAGGGAAGCCGCCGCGATGGGTGAGAACCTGGCCGATGGTAACGTCTTCCTTGCCTGACTGGGCAAACTCCGGCCAGTGGTCGGCGACACGGTCGTCCCAGCTGAATTGGCCACGCTCCCAGAGGATGAAGAGGCAGGCAGCTGTGACGGGCTTTGTGGATGAGTAGAGGACGAACATGGTGTTCTCTTCCACCGGCCTGCCCGTGTCCTGATCGGCCGAGCCGCCAAAAAGGTCAAGGACAAGCTGACCGTGCCTGTAAACGGCCAGTGCAGCGCCCGGATGAAGCCCTGACTCAATCTGTTCGAAAAATAACTCCCGGACGCGTTCCAGTCCCCTGGGGTCCATTCCTGCGCCCGTTTGCGATCCCACGCTGCTTGCCGAAGACACTATACGCAACCTCACCGCGTCAGAGGGCCGACAGGGAGGGAAGTCGGCCCCTTTTCATATCGAAGCGAAACTATTTCACGCTCAGTGTGGCCTCGCCGAGGCCTTCGATTCCGATGACTGCCGAATCGCCGGACTTCAACCACTTGGGAGAGACTATGCTGCCGGTGATCACCACCATGCCCGCCTTGAGCTCCTGACCACGGGAAGCCAGGTTGTTGGCCAGCCAGGCCAGGGGCTCCAGAGGGTGTCCCATGACGTCGGAACCCATGCCTTCGCCCACCTGTTCGCCGTTAATGGTCATGTAGCCGCGGCACCCGGCCAGGTGGATCCCCCGCCAGTCGGAGACCTGCTCCCCCAGAACTACACCAGCATTGAGGATGTTGGAGGAGATGGTGGTCAGAAGCTGGGTCTGGGTGTCCTGTCCCTGGGTGCGGCGATTGTCGATAACCTCGAAGGCGGTCATTACGGCATCAACGGCGTTGGAAACTCCGTCGCGGTCGTAGGGAGCGCCGGAGGCTGGCAGGTCCCGGCCGAGCCGCGCGCCGACCTCGCATTCGATGCCGGGCTGCAGGAAATCCGCCGGGTCGAGCACTGCGGGTGAATGACGGACGTTCTTCGCGAGAATCACGCCAGCCACTGGTTCACTGATGCCGGACGCCTGCTGCAGAGCGGCGGTGGTGTAGGCGATCTTGTACCCTGCCACTGCGCCATAGTCACCAGCCAAAGCGCCCTGATAGGACCCCTGAACCTGGTAGGCTTCGCCGACGCTCTCGGGAAGCAGCTCACCTTCCAGCAGGTATTTCTCCTTATTGCGGAACTGTTGAAGCAGCGCTTCCGCTGCTTCGCTCACTCTGCTCATTTCTTCCTCGATCAGTTTTCATTACTCAACGGCAGATTATACCAGCTACGATGTCCGGGTTGCCCCGCCCTCTGGGTACTCGTAACAGACCGATTGCGAAGTCGTCATCCTGCATGACCGGCGGAGAGTCCGTCGTTAGGATTTTGCCAGTCTCGACCTTCTCTGTAGGTTCGATTTCACCCCCACCCTAGCCTTCCCCGAACAAGGGGGGTGGGAATAGGGGTCAGCAACGGCGCTTTGATAGCGCCGGGGCTATTCATACGGCGCCAGCTGGATCTCGTGGAGGGCGGGAACGACTTCCTTGCCCAGCAGTTCCACCGAACGCATGACATCCTTGTGGGGAATATTCCCGTCGCTGCCTATGAGGATCATGTAGCCGGGGTTGAGCTGCTCGATGGTATCTGAAAGCCTCCGGATAACGGTGTCGGGGCTGCCCACGATGATGGCGCCCACTTCCTGCAGATCCTCGTAGCCCATTGGCGGGCCTCCGCCTCCACCGATGCGGCGGGCCGCAAGGCGGCTGGCGGTGGGGGACTGATATCCGGGCGGGTCCACATGCTCCACCGGTCCGCGCATGCGGTGCTGACCAGCCCACAGGAAGCCCCGGCCCAGCTCCTGGGCCTTCTCGTCGGTGTCAGCGACCAGGGCCCGAACCTGGTAGCCGAAATGCTCGGGTCCGGGGGTGAAGCCGACCTCTTTCGCGGTGTCGATGTAGACCTGCTTCAATTCCTTGGTGAGGCCAATAAGGGCGCCGAGGTTCATGTAGGCGTACTCGTGGCGAGCTGCCCACACAACGCTCTCGGGGCTGCTGCCTCCGGGGAACCAGACGGGCGGATGCGGCTTCTGCACCGGGAGCACCCACGGGTTGACGACCCGGTGATGGTAGTAACGTCCCTCGAAGCGGAAGGGCCCGGGCTGGGTCCAGCACTTGATGATCAGATCATGGGCCTCTTCGAAGCGGTCCCGATTCTCCGTGGGGTCGATGCCGGCGGCCAAGGTCTCCACCGCGCCGCCGCGGACAAAGCCGGAGATGAGACGGCCATTGGAGAAGCAGTCCAGCATGGCCAGCTCTTCGGCCATCCGGACGGGCTCGTTAATGGGGATGATGTTGCCCAGGATGGCGATCCTGACCCGGTTGGTGATGCGGCTGATGACCGCCGCGTCAAGGTTGGCCGAGGGCTTCATATTCCAGTATGAGGAGTGGTGCTCGTTGGTCATGATGCCGTCGAGACCGGACTCATCGGCCATGGCGTACTGCTCGTGGTACTGGTTGTAAAGGTTGTGGGCCTTCTCCGGGTCGAAGTAGGTATTGGGAAAGTCCAGCCTTCCGGATTTGAACTGGGCGATGTCCTCCTCGTTGAGGTGGGTGTAGGGTTGCTGGGAATGGAAAAAGACCTCGACCGTGTCTTTCATGGCAGCCTCCCCGGGTTTGATTGTGATCAGCTAAAGCGAGGCGTATGGCCCCGCGTGTCTACGGTAAGGGCAAACAGGGGTCAGGATATTTCGATGCCGACGGGGCAATGATCGGACCCCATAATCTCGGGCAGGATGAATGCGTCGGTGAGGTTGGATGCGAAATCGCCGTCGGTGAAGAAGTAATCGATACGCCACCCAACGTTCCGGTCCCTGGCGCGAGTCATCTGGTCCCACCAACTGTAGTTTGCCGGCTCCTGGTTGAATTGGCGAAAGGTATCGACGTAGCCGTGTTCGAGGAAGGTGTCCATCCAGGCTCTCTCCTCGGGCAGGAAGCCGGATATCTTCTCGTTTTCCTTGGGGCGCGCCAGGTCGATTTCCTTGTGGGCGGTGTTGACGTCGCCGCAGACAACCACGTTGCGTCCCTGCTCGCGCAGATTGTCGACGTAGTCGAGGAAGGCGTCGTAGAACTCCATCTTGTAACGCAGGCGTTCGGCAGAGCGCTTGCCGTTGGGGAAATAGATGCCCAGGAATACAAAGTCATCGAAGTCTGCAACGACCGTGCGGCCCTCGCTGTCGAACCGCTCGACGCCCAGTCCATAGCTGACGGAGCGTGGTTCGTGCCCCTCACGGGTGTAGAGGCCGACACCGCTGTAGCCCTTGCGCTCAGGGGTGGTGAACCAGGTGGAATAGCCCTCCACCTGCTTGAGGGCTGCGGGCAGCTGTACCTCATGGGCCTTGGTTTCCTGGATGCAGAGGACATCCGGCTGCTCTTCAGCGAACCACTCCAGGAATCCCTTCTTGTGCACCGCACGGATGCCGTTGACGTTCCAGGAAATCAGGCGCATACACCACCGCCAGGAACAGAAGTTGCGCCGATTATAGCAAAGGGTGAAGGCGGGCAGAGCGTTAGCTGCCCTGTGCTATGATTTGCGTCGCTTACCCATGTCAATCCTCGGACAAGGGGCCAGCGCTGCCAGGCGAGTATTCAATGCGGAGCGAACAATGGTCAGGACAGGACAGCAGTACGTGGACAGCCTGCGGGACGGGCGCCAGGTCTACATTGACGGCGAGCTGATCACGGACGTAACGGACCACCCGGCATTTCGCAACGCGGTGCGCACGACGGCAGGTCTCTATGACTTCCAGGCCGCCCAGGAGAACATCGATTGGATGACATTCGACTCTCCCAGCAGCGGCGACCGGGTCAGCCGCTGCTGGCAGCTGCCGGAGTCGTACGAGGAGCTTGTAACGCGGCGAAAGGCAATGGAGGGTTGGGCGGAGTGTACGCTAGGCTACATGGGGCGCTCTCCCGATCACGTGGCGTCATCGCTGGCGGGAATGATGATGCGGCTCGACCTTTTCGAGGCGCACGGCAAGGAGAGAGCGAGGGCCCTGACCGATTACTACCAGTATGTGCGCGATAACGACATTTTCGTGACCTACACCATCACGAACCCTCAGGGCTGGACTGGCGAACACGACGAGTTCCTGGTCGCAGGAATTTACGACGAGGACTCCACGGGAGTAACCATCAAGGGCGCGAAGACGCTGGGAACCAGCAGCATCCTGGCCAACGAGGTGCTGTGCACCACCATCCAGCCCCTTAGCCCGGGGGCAGAAAAGCACGCATTCTCGGTGGCGGTGCCGATGAACGCGCCGGGGCTCAAGATACTTTCCCGCAAGTCCTACGAGGCTTGGGCACCCAGCGAGTTTGACAATCCTCTCTCGTTCAGTCTGGACGAGAACGACGCGATTCTCTACTTCGACGAGGTCAAGGTGCCCTGGGAGCGGGTGTTCATCAACAAGGATATCGCCCTCTGCCGCGACCAATTCCACGAAGCGCCGACGCATATATTCCAGAATTATCAGTCGCAGGTACGGGTGATGGTCAAGCTGCGCTTTCTCGTTGGACTGGCGCGGAAGATGGCTGACGCCAACGACCTGACCCGCATTCCGCAGGTGGTGGAAACACTGGGCAGGCTGGCGGCGCAGGCCGGGCTGATCGAGGGCCTGGTCAACGGTATGGAAGCGCAGGGACGGTACGTGGGGCAGTATTACGTGCCGGACCGCCATCCCCTATACACGGCGCAGGTGTTTGCCCAGGAGCTGTATCCCCAGATAATGAACACGCTGCGGGACCTGGCGGCCAGCAGCCCGATAATGCTCCCGTCGTCTGCCAAGGACTTTGGCAACCCGGAAATTGCGGACTACATCAGACGCAGCCAGAGCGCCATCGGCCCGGAAACCGAGGAGCGGGTGAAGCTGTTCAAGCTGGCCTGGGACGCCATCGGCTCGGAGTTCGCCTCACGTCACATCCAGTTCGAGCTGTTCTACGCCGGGGCGGGTTATGTCGTGCGCAACAACTCCTACCGCACATACGATTGGGACCGGGCGACAGGCATGGTGGACGGGCTGCTTGGCAGCTACGGCCTACCGGAATAACGCGATCACGCACCGGGTCCCTGGTCGAACTGCACCAGAATGCCGTCGGGGTCATAGACAAAAAATGTGCGCATCACGCCCTGATCGTCGGTAAAGTCATCCAGGGTTCCCGCCAGGGGAACGCCCCGGGAAATCAATTCGTTGGCGTAGGCGCGGACGTCCTCGACACCGAATGAAATGTGGCTGATCCCGATCTGGTCCAGCTTGATCGGCTGGCCGTCCACCGGGCTCCCGGGGTGTGAGGTCAGGACCAGAAACGGCTCGGTCGTTTCCGGGTCATCGAACCAAACATTGGCCACGGTGCGCGACTCGCGGGGTCGCTGGTACATCTCAGCAGATTCCGCGCCCGGCCTGCGAGCCATCTGCTGGGTAGTGTGCATCCTGACGGTGAGGCCAAGCAGATCGCGGTAGAAGTGCAGGGAACGATCAAGGTCAGTCACGCAGATAGCTATGTGGGAAACTCCTCTGGCTTGCATCCTATTTCCTCCTCGATGAACGCTATTATCATTAGACCACACAGGACCACGAGACCACACCGGACAACGCGAGAACCTGAAAATACCGTGCTCTGTGGAGAATAGCCATGACCACTCCTTCTCAGTACCCTTTGAGTATGCCCTCAGGCCTGCCTCTGCCCCTGGAAGGCATACGCGTGCTGGACGCGACGCACATTGTGGCCGGACCGTTCTGCTCGCTGATCCTGGCGGACATGGGCGCCGAGGTCATAAAAATAGAGCGACCTCGAACCGGTGACATCGCACGTGGGCGGCTGCCCATGGTCACTGACGACGAGGGCAACCAGATCAGCTCACGATTCCTGGGTATCAACCGGAACAAGAAGAGCGTCAGCATCGACCTGCGCAATGCCCGCTGCAAGGAGGCGTTCGAGAAGCTGGTGGCGGAGTCGGACGTGCTTGTGGACAACTGGGGTTCGGGCGCCTTCCGTCGGCTGGGGCTGGGGTACGACCGGCTCAGCGAGATCAACCCCGGCCTCATCTATGCCAGTATTACCGGCTACGGCGACAGCGAAGGGCTGACCGGACCGTATTCGAACTGGCCGGCCAACAACATGGCAATACAGGCGATGGCCGGGTGGATGGAGTTGACGGGAGACCCGGACGGACCCCCGCAGTCGGTGGGCGACAACATAGGGGATTCGATACCCGGATTATGGGCCGCACTGAGCATCGTGCTTGCACTGGAAACGCGCCGGAAAACCGGCCGCGGCCAGCACATCGACGTGGCGATATATGAGTGCATGGTCTCGCACATCGAAAGCAATATGAACCATTATCATGCCGTCGGCGAAGTGCCCGGGCGTTCCCACGACCGGATGGCGACGGCGGGGGTGACTTTTCGGGCAAAGGACGGGTACGTGGTGCTGGCGGGGGCACGGTCGGAGGAGCGCCTGAGGTCGCTGTGGCAGACCATCGGACGGAACGATCTGGCGGAGGACCCTCGTTTCCTGGGCGGCGAGTTGAGCGGCGTGTTTTTCGTCAATGAGTTCGTGCCCGCCATCGAGGGTTGGTCGGTGAACCTGACCAAGCTGGAAATCGCGGAGAAGCTCGTATCGCTGGGCTTCTCGATGGGCATGGCGCAGACAATGGAGGAACTGGCCCACTGCCCGCACCTGGAGGGGCGACAAATGTACGTTGACACGGGTGACACCCTGGGTGGCACGTTCAGGTCGCCTCGCACGCCGGTCCGGCTGACGTCCTGCGTGGACTCACCCGCTGAGACTCCGCCGACGTTGGGGCAGCACAACCGCGAGGTCCTGTGCAGCATCGGAGGGATGACCCCCGAGGAAGTGGAATCGCTGGAGGCGGAGGGAGCGCTCTGATACAACAGTAGCAAACAGGACAGCTGCCGTTGCTCTATACGAAAGACCAGCCATTCTGAAACGCGGGAGGGACCAGGAGTCTGAGAGCCGCTATTCTTCGGCGGCCGGTGAGATAGGACTCTTGACCAGTGGCGTGAACAGCATCACCGGAATCAGCAACGTCATCCCCAGCCCCGTGCTCAAGGCTACGGCAACCTGCGCGCTGAGATAGTCGGCGACGAGTCCGACGATTACGCCACCAACGGCAGCAACTCCGATGCACTGGCCCAGCACTCCCAGCGCCGCGCCTCGTATCTCCGGCGGAGACGACAGCATTATTATGGTGCTCTGCATGGTGCTGAATCCGGCCGCTCCCAGCCCAGAGCATAGCAGCAGCACGAAGGACAGCGGATACCACGGAGAAAGCGCGAACAGGATCAGCGTCGCCAGCTGAATCGCCATTCCGAAGCAGAAGACCCTCCCGTGATATCGCAGGTTGGGGATCAGTCCGATGGCCAGCGCTGCCCCCAAAGTTCCAAATGACTGGGCCGAAATGAGCAGGCCGGTCAGTTCGGGTCCCACCTCCAGATGCTCCGTGGCGACAACGGGAAACAGCGACTCAACACTGAACGCCAGGGCGTTGAAGATGATGGTGCCCATGAGCACAGCCCGCACCACCGGATTGTGGAAAGCATAGCCAAACCCGGTCTTGGCAGTACCCCACAGGTCGAAATTGCCGCTGCCCCGCGCGGGCAGTCGCGTCCGCACCAGCAATACGAACAGGAAGGCGAGGCTGTACAGGCCAACCAGCGTGGCGAAGGCGACGGTAAATCCCGTCTGACCGACCAGTATTCCTGCGGCCAACGGACCCAGCAACCTCCCGATGGTGGTGCTGATTGTCTCCAGCGACATTGCCCCCACCACTTGGTGTCCACCCACCAACTCGTAGATGAAGGAACGACGCGAAGGGAATTCCAGGACGTAGAGCCAGCCGAGCAGCAGCGAACCGATGAACAGGTGCTCGGGGCGTGCCTGGTCACTGGCCACCAGAACGAGCAGGATGGCGGTCACAGCCACCGCCACTCCCCGGGCCACGATCATAACCAGGCGACGGTTGGCCTGGTCGGCCACCATGCCGGACACCAGCGCGAAGAGCAACATCGGCGTCCAGCGGAAAGCAAACAGCAGCGCCACTTGCAGAGCCGACCCGCCGATATCCAGCATCAGCAGGGCCATCACCACCGCCTCCATCCACCGGCCCGAGTTGTCGGCTCCGCCAGCAAGCCACAAAAGCCTGAAGTCGGAGTTTCCAAGGACGGCAAGTATGGAGGCGGAACGACCCACGCGGGCAGCAGAGGTGGTCATATGGAAGAGGGCATTCCCAGCGGCTTCCAACGGAGAGCCGCCTCACGCAATGCGGCGCGGACAGGATGACGAACTTTACTATTCTAACCAGTGTGCCAGCCTGCAACGGCTATTCGCGGTACGAATTCCGTACAAATCGGCCTCGCCGCCTTTCCGCTAAAATCGGATTAGGGGGCTGGAACGACAGGCCCGGAAGATTACTTCACTAATAGAGCAATTTAATCAGCAACCAAATTTGCCTGAAGGGTTTTTGACACACCCTCTCCCGGTACAGTCAGGTGGTTGCTGCCCTGGATACGGTCGCGCCGGGGTCGGTGGCATCGGGTTCGTCGGGCGGCGTGATCGGCCGTTTCACCAAGGGCGAGAAAGGGATCAGGGTCACCAGCAGGAAAAGGCCCAGCCCGGTGCTCATCCCGACGGCCAGGTTGGCATCCACTCTTTCGGCGATCTGACCCACGACCAAGGCGCCGAGGGCAGAGACGCCAATACTGTGCCCCAGCACTCCCAGGGACGTTCCCCGCATATCTGGTGTGGCCGCGATCATAATGATGGTGCTCTGCATGGTGCCAAACCCGGCCGTTCCAATGCCCGCGATGAGCAGAAGGATGAACGAAGCGGGATACCAGGGGGAAAAGGCAAACAGCACCAGGCTCACCAGTTGGATGAAGAGACCTGCACAGAAGATCCGCCCGTGGTAGGTGCTGCCGCTCAGGACTCCAATGCCGATGGCAGCCACGAAGGTTCCGATGGACTGCGCCGCAATCAGCAGGCCGGTCAGGCCCTCGCCCACGCCGAGGTAGTCCCTGGCCACCACGGGGAACAGTGATTCCACGCTGAAGGCCAGGGAGTTCATTATCATAGTGAACATCAGCACAGCGCGGATGATCCTGTTTTCCCAGGCGTAGCGAATTCCCGATGCCGCCGTGGCCCAGAAATTGAAGGGCCCGGAGGAGCGCGCCGGGACCCTCGCCTTCACCAGTGCGGTGAACATCCACGCCAGCCCATAGAACATGGTCAGCAGGATGAACGCAGAGCCGTATCCGTCGAATTCGACAACGAATCCGCCCAGCAGAGGTCCCAGGAAACGGCCGATGGTGACCGTGATAGTCTCCAGCGACATCGCTCCCACGATCTGCCTTCCACCCACCAGTTCGTAGATGAAGGAACGGCGAGACGGAAATTCGAACACGTACAGCCAGCCCATAAGCAGGGAGCCAACGAACAGGTGCCACGGCTGGATCTGCCCGAACACCACCAGCAACGTGAGAACACCGACCACTGCCAGGATCAGTGTGCGCGCGCTTATGAGCAGCAGCCAGCGATTGGCGCGGTCTGCGAGCATGCCCGACGGCAGGGCGATCAGGAGCATCGGGCTCCAGCGAAAGACGAAGAGGAGGGTCACCTGGGAAGGGGAGTCGGTCAACTCCAGCACCAGCAGTCCCATGACCACGGCTTCCATCCATCGCCCGACGTTGTCGAGCCCTCCGGCGGCCCACATGAACCGGAAGTCCCGGTTTCGCAAAACGTCCCGGAATGCGTCGGTTTTTCGTCGGACCGTAGGTGCAGAGGACATAGGGACTCAGCGTCCGATAACTAAGGGGCCCTGTCAACAACAGGGCCCCTTAGTTTGAACTGATAACCGGGACCGGATCTAGTCGTCCTTGTTGGCTATGGCCTCCAACACGTCCGCCGGGGTGATGGGCAGCTTGTTGACGCGGACGCCGATGGCGTTGGAAACCGCGTTGGCAATGGCGGGCAGGGGTGGAATGAGGGGGGCTTCGCCGACGCCGCGCAGGCCGAAGGGGTGACGCGGATTGGGGACTTCCACCATCACAGTCTCGATCATGGGAACGTCGAGGCTGGTGGGCATCCGGTAGTCGAGGAAGCTGGAGTTCAGCATCACCCCCTGGTCGTTGTAGGAGTACTCCTCGTTCAGGGCCCAGCCGATGCCCTGTACAGTCCCGCCCTGCATCTGCCCTTCCACGTAGCTGGGGTGCACGGCGGTGCCGACGTCCATGAAGGCGGTGCAGCGCACGATGTCCACCTTGCCAGTGTCCCGGTCAACCTCCACGTCGAATAGGTTGCCCGCTATGATCGGCCCGACGCCGGTGGAGACTGCTGAGACCGAGGTGGTGATCGCCCCGCCGGTACGCATCATGCGGGCGGCCAACTCCTTGAAGGTGAAGCGGTCCTCCGGATTGCGAAGGCAGGAAAACACGCCGTCCTCGAAGGTTACGTCCTCTTCCTGCACTTCCCAGATTGCAGCGGCCCGAGCGGCCATCTGCCGCTTGACGTCTTCGGCAGCCTGGATAGCGGCCAAACCGGTATCGAAGGCTGTGCGGCTCCCGCCGGTAACTGCGGTGTAGCCAATGGTATCGGTGTCGACGACTGTTGGTATAACGTCCTCGGCGGCGATGCCGAGCACTTCGGCGGCCTGCATCGCCACGGCGGTGCGGGTACCTCCGATGTCGACTGAGCCGGTTACCAGGTTGATGGTGCCGTTATTGTTGACGATGATGGTGGCCGCAGACATCTGTCCCGCCTGCCAGCGATAGCCAACGGCGCTACCGCGGCCCCGGAGCGCCGACGACGAACTGGGCTCCCCCAGGGGCGCGCTGTAATGCTCGTGGGCCTTCATCGCCTCTTCCATCTCGCGGACGCCAAAGCGGGGATGGGCCACGCCGTTGGGCATTCTGTCGCCCTCTTTGGCGACGTTCTTCAGGCGAAGGTCCATTGGGTCCATTCCCAGGACCTCGGCCAACTCGTCAATGACAGGCTCTATGGCGAAGGCGCCCTGGGGCTGGCCAGGGGCTCGATAGGCCTGCACCTTCTGCTTGTTGACCACGACGTCGTATCCGTCGATCAGCAGGTTCTCGATGTTGTAGGGGCCAGTGGCGCAGAGGGTGCCGCCGCCCACTGGCGAGCCAGGGAATGCCCCTGCTTCAAAGGCCATCCAGGACTGGATTGCCGTTATCTTGCCATCTTTGGTTGCCCCTATCTTTGTCCTCAGCGTGGTGGCGGAGGTGGGTCCTGTGCCCTCGAAGACGTCCTTTCTGCTCATCACCATTTTGACCGGGCGACCCGTTTTCTTCGAGAGAATGGCGGCAAGAGGCTCGAGGTAGGTGGTGATTTTGGCGCCGAACCCACCGCCAATCTCGGTGGGGATCACCCGGACCATGTCTTCGGGCACACCACACATGGCAGCGGTGGAACTGCGGATGGCGAAGGCGCCCTGCGTGCAGGTCCAAACGGTCAGCCGGCCGTCGCCGGTCCAGGTGGCGGTGGAGGCATGGGGCTCGATGTAGCCCTGGTGCACGGTGCCGGTGTGGTATTCCCGCTCTAGCACGACATCGGCTTCCCGGAACCCCTTCTCAACGTCTCCCAGCTTGTGCTGGATATGGCTGGCAATGTTGCCCCCGCGCCCCGGTGTCTTCGCCTCGGGCGAAGCGCTCCTGCTTGAAGTGGGTGGACAGTGTCTCGTGGATGATGGGGGCATCGGTGCTCATGGCTTCCTCAAGGGAAAGCACCGGATGCAGGACTTCATAGTCCACTTCCAGAAGAGCCAGCGCCTGCTCGGCAATATGAGGGCTGGTGGCGGCGACGGCGGCCACGGCGTGTCCCTGGTACAGGGCCTTTTGGTTGGCCATGACGTGCTCGGCCATGAGCCGCACGTTCCCCTGGGTTTCGGCAAGGTCGATGACCTGGTCCTGGATGATGGGGAAATCTTTGGCGGTTACCACTCCCAGCACGCCGGGCAGGGCCTCTGCCTTGCTGGTGTCGATGCTACGGATGCGGGCGTGGGCGTAGGGGCTGCGGAGCACCTTGCCATGCAGCATGCCCGCTAGCTGGATGTCGGCGCCGTACTTGGCGGCGCCAGTGACCTTGTCTATGCCGTCGTGGCGTATGGGCCTGGTGCCTACGACCTTGTATGCGCTATTGGGCCGTTGCTCGGTGGTGGTCATTTTTACCTCCGGCAGATAGAAGTTTTCGGACGATTATTCCCGCGCCTGGAATCTGCTGCTCACTATATCCCCCGCACAGTGAATGTCAAACGACGGTCACGGTGATCCAGGAGCCCTGCGAAATGGTAGCAGCTTCGGTAGTCGGCAGGGCCGGGGGCGCCGGGGTTCACCATCGCCGCAGCCTTTCGCCGTACAGGTGATCGGGAACGTGGTAGGAAATGTCGGTGTCGTCGTAGGCCGAGGAGGACATGAGATGCACGAAGTTGTTGAACCTTCTGCGATGTCCACGGACAGGAAGAAGCTTGTCTGCCGTTTTGTTTAGAATCGTCTGGAACCGGATACCCGGGAGCAGCCACCTTGTGTTGTGTTTCGGATACTGCAGAGCATCCGCAAGCTCGTCTCCTATCAGCAGACGAGACACGGCAAAGGCTGCCCTGAGGAGGTTTCGCTTTTCATCTTCGTCGACGATGCCAAGAACAAGCGGGGCGGCATTGACCAGGGCGTTTGCCATGATGATTGATTCGAAATCAGGAGGCGGTTCGCAGATGGAACCGATTTCAAACAGATTCAACGCCTCTTCCTCATTACCGGGAAGGATGGCGTCGGGAATGCCCATGAGGTGCATGGCGTAGAGCCACACAAGCATGAAACTGTGGCTCTCTTCCCTGCTGAAGCGCGCACCCAGACGGCGGGCGTGCCTGAGACACCGGGCCGAAAAGGCAGAAGCGGCTAAGGCCATGTGCGCGGCACTGAGGGGACTGCCCCAGGAGGCTGTGTCCCAACCGTCGGGGGAGCTGTTCAGCAACCGTCGCAACTGGGCATGCATCAGTCGAAGCCTGACGGAGAGCTTCCAGCCATCGCCGTACCGCTCGAGGCCGTCCGGCACGAACAATTCAACCACGTGGCGATTGTTCTGCCGAAGCCGCCAGACCCCGTGTTCTCTGAGCTGCCCGGTAATGACAAACGAGCGGGAAATGTTGCTGGAGAAACCCTCAACGAGGCTGCCGCCGACGAAACCCCGGAGTATGAACTCGGAATTCTGGTGGAAACCGCGAATCCCGGGTTCAAAGGCTTCTTTACCGGCCCAGCCAGGTCTCCGCTCCACTTCGAAGAAGAAATCGGCTAACTCCCGTGGCGCGTCCCTGTACACGGTCTCGTTCTGGTCCATTGCGCCGTTGATCAGCCTCACGAATTCCGCTTCACCCAGGGGATAGAGGGCATCAAGAAGGGCATCGGCGAGCGGGTCGCCTATCACGGTGTGCGCAATGTAGTTGTCCGCCATCGATGGATCAATGAGGCGGGCTTTCCCGTAGCCCGATGCTCCTATAGAAGTCAAGAGGTGATTTGAGCTATCTGGTTGAGGTTCCGCAGGGTGGAGAATACCTCGCGGGCGACGTAGCGTTTGAGGCAGCGGATCACCTCTTTCTTGCTCATACCTTCGGAGGTGCGACGGCGCATGTATGCCCGGGTTCGTTCGTCATGACGCAGCCTGACGATTACGACGCGGTGGAGGGCCGCGTTGGCCTGGCGGTGGCCGCCACGGTTGAGGCGATGGCGGTTGGTCCGTCCCGAGGAAGCAGGAATGGGGTTCACTCCGCACAGGGAGGCGAAGGCGGCCTCTGTGCGGAGACGCTGGGGGTTGCTGCCAGCAGCCACGAGCAGGGTCGCCGCCGTGTCGGTCCCTATTCCGAAGCTGTCCACCAAGCCCGGGGCTACTTTGCTGGTGAGCCCTTTGAGCTCAGCCTCCAGGCCCTTTATCTCATTGCCGAGTTGATGGTAGCGGCGGGCCAGGGAACGAAGGGCATGCTTGGCCGCTGCGGTGGGACCGTCCAGGCGGCCGGGCCGGAAGCCCCTGCAGACAGAGACCAGGGCAGCAGTGGTGCTCCCACTGAGGGACTCCCTCAGCTGGGCTGGGGAGGTGACAATCAGAGCTTTCATCTGGTTGAAGGCCTGGGTGCGGGCCTTGACCGCCGAGTCCTTGGCGCCCTTGAGCATGCGGATCATCTCCACCTCGCCCTCTCCCGACTTGGGAGTGGCGTCGGCGACGCCGGCAAGCACCGACCGGGCTGCCGACTCGGCGTCGGTGGGGTCGCTCTTCCCCTTGCGATAGCGGGTCGCACGGTCAGGCCGGTTCACCTCCACTACGGTGAAGCCGCGACTGCTCAGGAAACGGGCGACTCCGGCGCCATAGGAACCGGTGCCCTCAATGCCGAAGGCCTGAACCGCTCCCAGCTCCAGCGACCACCGTTCCAGGTCCTGATAGCCACGGGTGGTAGTCGGCGTGTGGAACTCCCCCAGGCGGACACCGCGCTGGTCGATGGCCACCGCCACGTGCTTGTCCTGGTGGGTGTCCACACCGACCACCACCTGGAAGGAACTGCCGCCTTCGCGTACGGCGACTCCGGTCATGACAGCCTCCTCTCATCTGGTAGACTGCGCACCGGCAGGGCGAGCGGACAGGACTGCGATGGGACTTGGGGCCAAGCTCCTATTAAGTCACTGCTCGCCTTGCTCAGGGAGCTTGGGGGAGCCACCTCGAATCGAGTCGACAGATCGGGCTGAAGGCATGACGCCAGTCTCATAAGGGGTCAGGCCCGAGCCGAGGTGGCTCGGGATCCATCATCGCAGTCACGTAATCCTCCGGTACGTTGAGGGGCTCCGAGCTCGATAGCGAATGTGTATTGGTCTCAGTCATGAGCTGATTCCTCTGCTCGGGTGCATTCACATGGTTCCCGAATACACTCCGGTTTAGCTGCGATCAGGGGCCGTCTGCAAGTCGTGGAGCCAATTAGGGGATTAACTGATTGGCCCCAATTGTAGGGTTTTCCTGAGTCTGACGAAATTACCCTTTCTGAGTGGATTGTGTGTATTTAAGGGAAGTATCAGATTGAGTGAGACTTTTGACACCTGCCCTTCACTTACCGGCCGAGTGCATCAGTCTCCGGGACTGAAGCGAGCAATGTTACCGGGCAGGTCGAGTGGAAAATCCCGATATCTGTCAACCTGTACATCGAATTGGAAGTGGGCGCAGCGAAGGGTCCCGCCGCAGGAATAGAGAATCTTTGTCTAGGCAGCGTCGAGGATCTGCGACGGCGCTCGGTCTGCGACGGTGCTCGGTCTGCGACGGTGCTCGGAATGACAGGCTGCCGCGCCGGCTTTGCGATTGTCCTGTACACCCTGCCGGGGCAATAGCGTCTTGATGGCAGCGGTCCATTTTGATGTCAGTTATCCCTTGCCAGGCCTTGTGACCATTCTCTAGCATGAAGTTTATGTCTACTACCAAAAATAACCTCAACGGGGCTGCCGCGCAGGTGGCTCTCTCCGACCCAACGCAGGCCCTCCCGGTTCAGGCAATTTACCGCAAATTACCGGTAACTACCGGAATAAATAGAAAATCAACCCCTCCAACCGACAACGTTGATCCATAGATCCGGCCTGCCCAACTGTGATGTCAAGAGACGATTGCCCTGTACTCCCTGCCAACACAGTTGACACGATGCGGCGGTATCGATACCCTTTTCACGAGCGATTTCTGCTGAATCGCCCTATAGTTGTGCGTCAAATTTGTGCTGGTCGGATGAGGCCAGCGGGGCCTTGAAGCCCTGGAGTTTGTAGATGGCTGACATTCCTCTATTTCCAGTTACCGTGGTGGGAAGCTGGCCCCGCTCCAACGAGTTGGTTCGCGCCCTGCGCAGCAAGGAGGCCGGAGAGAGCACCTACGCGGACTTCAGCAAGATCGCCGATGGCGACGTGTTGGACTGTATTCGAGCACAGGAAGAGGCGGGAGTAGACATACTCAGCGACGGCGAACAGCGTCGCGACAACTTCTACTCATTCGCTGTCGACAAGCTTAACGGCTTGCAGCTGATGAAGGTGTCGGAGCTGCTGAACTATTCCTCCGACCGCGCCCGAATGGAAGAGGTGCTGCGCGCTCTGGACGTTCCGGCCTTTGCCATCAAGAGCCCAATAGCCATTGAGCACGTCAGCAAGCGGCAGGGCCTGGCGCTGGATGAGTTGGCCTTTGTCAAGGAACACACCGACCGGGCCGTCATGGTTCCAATTCCCGGTCCATATATGCTCACTCGTTCGGCCTGGTTCGAGGGACTGTCAGACAAGGCGTATCCCACGCCCGACGACCTGGCGAAGGACGTGGTGGCACTGCTACGGGAGGAAATCATCGCGCTGCGAGATGCCGGCTGCGATTTCGTGCAGCTGGACGAGCCAACGCTGTCACAGGTGGTATTTGGAGAGGAAACCACCGAGACGTTCATGTGTGCCGCCCTGCCCAACCGCCGCGACCCAACAGACGAGCTGGAGATGGCCGTCAGGCTGATGAACGAGACGCTGGACGGCATCACGGGCATCAAGACTGGCGTGCATGTGTGCCGGGGCAACTGGAGCCGCAAGGAAGAAGTCCTGCTGCAGGGCAACTACGGCCCAATGCTGCCCTATCTGGTGCAGATGAACATCGACCGGCTTGTGCTGGAGTGCGCCACGCCCCGCGCCGGCGAGATGGACGTGTTCAAGGAATACAGCAACGAGAAGGAAATCGGCCTCGGTGTCGTAAACCCCCGCACCGACGAAATCGAGCCGCCGGAGCAGATCGTGGCCCGGGTGAAAGAGTTGCTGCAGTACTTCGACCCGGACAAGATCTTCCTGAACCCCGACTGCGGCTTCGGCACTTTCGCCGAGCGCAACGTGAACACCCACGCTGTGGCCATTGAAAAGATGAAGACCATCGCAGAGGCGGCTCAAATTCTGAGGGCCGAATACGCCTAAATACAACCATCCTCCGTCAAAAAGACAGCAATTACAGGAGTTTCCAGATGGCAACGGAACCGGAACGTGATCTCAACGGGCTTCCCCGTGAAAAGCTGGCCGAAGTGCTGGATTCCTTCCGCGACCCCGAGGTATTTAACGCCGTAACGGGGCCTTGGAAGTCCCGCGTGGCCTGGCAGGGTGGGATGAAGGCCCGCGCCTTCATGCGCAATCACACCGTGGACATGGACGAACCCGGCGACCTCACCGCCACCGATGTCGCTGCGAGCGCGCACGAGCAGCTCCTGTCGGCCATCGGCAGTTGCATGACCGTCGGCTTCGTGGTCAACGCCACCAAGCAGGGCGTTCGCATCCACGACCTGGAAGTGGCCGTGGAGGGTTACTTCGACAACATCCGCAAATGGGCGGGCGTCGAGGACGAGGGCAACCCCGGCTACGGCAACATCTCCGCCAAGTGCTTTGTCCGCGCCGACGCCGACGAGGACACCCTGCGCGAGATTTGGCGGCTGGCCGTTGAGGGATCACCGGTCACTCAGTCGGTGGTCAACCCGACGCAAGTCTCCACTGACTTCGAAGCGATCGGCTAATGGCCACCTTCGTATCTGCAGACTGGGTTGAAGAACATATCGGCCGCCCGGGGTACCTGCTGGTCGATCCCCGGTCAGCCATGCGCTATCTCATGGGCCACCTCCGTGGCGCGGTGAGTGTTCCGCTCAAAAAGCTACAGGACGACCAGGGACGCCTGCGCCAACCGGAGGAGCTTGCCGCCACCTTTGGTGCCGCCGGGCTGGGAGACGACGTTATACCCATCCTCTACGACGGCTCAGATGGGCGGAATGCAGCGATGCACTCCTGGATACTGGAATACCTGGGCCGCGACGACATCCACGTCATGGACCTGCTGTACGATCAGTGGAAGGAACAGGGCCATGACGTGCTGTACCGCCCGGTAGCTACCGAGGCCAGCAGCTTCACCCCCAGGGTCCACGATGGTGTCCGGGCTTCCGTGGACGATGCCGCCAACCCCGGCGTCACCAAGCTGCTTGACACCCGCTCGGCCGAAGAGTACCGGGGCGAGGTCGAGATAGACCAGCGTCCTGGGCACATACCGGGCTCGATTCACCTGCCATGGAGCGAGTTGGCCGGACAGGATGGCCGGTTGCTGATCGAGATGGACCGGCTGGAGCAGGCCCTGTCGTCAGTCGGCGTCGGTCGCGACGACTCAGTCATCGCATACTGCCGAAGCGGCCTGCGAGCGGCTCTCCCCTACCTCGCTATGAAGCAGGCGGGGTACGATGTGCGACTGTACGACGGCTCTTATGTCGAGTGGATGATGAGCGGCAATCCAGTGGAAATCTAGTCCACTGCGGCGCTGAGCACAAACAGCAACGCCGGGTTGGCACTGAGCCAGCCCGGCGTTTCTCATCCTTCGGCACACGTTCTACTTGTCAGGCAGATCCCAGCCGATCCAGTTGCACAGCGCCCGACCCATCACCTTCTCCAGGTCCTTGCCGGTGAGCCACGGCAGTTCTTCGGTGAACAGCGTGATGCACTCTCGCCACGAGCACGGCATACGGGTTATGTCGGTGCCCCAGAAGGTGCGGTCGGGACCGAAGGCGTCGAATACCTGGTGCAGGTAGTCGTGGATGTTGGCGAAGGGGTAGGGGTGGCTGGAATAGCTGGGCGCACCCGACGCCTTGCAGGCCACGTTCGGATACTTCGCCAGGGCCAGCAGGTCGGGCAGGTTCGCGAAGGCCTCATCGTCGGTGACTCGCTGTCCGCGCCCCATGTGATCGACGATCAGCTTCAGGTTCGGATAGCGCTCGGCCACCTGACCCACCACGGGCAGGAAGTTGGCGCAGGCCATGCCCACCGGAAGGCCCGCCTCTTCGGCCGCCGGCCACATCCAGTCGATGGTGCCGTCGGTGGGCCACGACTGCTGGTGGGGCAGCAGGAAAGTGAACCGGAGCCCCAGCATCCCGGGCTGCTGCTTCCACGTCGGTATGAGCCCCCGGCTCGCCGGGTCGTCCAGTGGAAACTTGCCCAGGATGGAGAAGCGGTCGGGATACTGACGTGCCGCCTCCACCGCCATGTCGTCGGCGCCGGGGGTCCCAGCCCGGCGGGTGAATTACGGCGGCGTCGACTCCTGCTTCGTCCATTTCCCGCAGCACGTCCTCGGCGGTGTATGACGTTATCTGTCGGTGTGCCGGGTTGGCTGGGAGATTTGCGCCCCAGATATGGATCTGAGAATCAACGATCAGCATCAGTCTGCCTCCTGTCCGGCTCGAACGGTAAGCGTGGGAATCCCCCTGTCCCTGGGGAGGCCTTCTTCTATTTCTTCAACAAGCTCGTCTTCTGGAGTCACGTCTTCTGGTGTGGTCTCCTCCTTTGGGGCCGGGGGCTTCCTCTTCTGTCCCTTGAAGACGTTGTAGATACCCCTGAAGTACGGTTCAGTAATGCGCAGAACGAATTCGAGCAGCACCACGAATACCCAGTAGTAGAAGATGCTGGTCCATTCATCTCCAACCCGGTTGAGTAGTTCGGTAGAAGTACCGAAGTCAAAGTACCTGAGGTCTATCAGGAATATACCCAGGAGAGCGAAGGGGAGCATCTTGGCTATGTCGCGAGAGAGGTCTTCGGTGTAGTAGGAGGTCACCCTGACTGCTGTAAGTACAGCCATGGCGATTAGCAGGAGGTCCTGCACCTCCTTGGTCTTGGAAAGAAAAGCCACCATGACCACCAGAACGCCGAACCAGAAGAAGGCAAATAGCGGGAATATCAGCAGGTACTTGCATACGTAGAAGATGAAGTGGAGGGTCTTGCGCAATGCGGGCTTGCGGGACTCTTCAAACTTGGAGAAGTCCAGATTGAAGATATTCCGCCTGGACATGAAGCGGTAAAGGTTAAAGATTACGACGGCATAAACCGCCACGCCAACGGCGAAAATCGCCGCCGGGCGCAACAACTCCACGGCATCGTTCAGGCTGAGCTGACGCAGAACTTCGAGTTCCAAGTTCATTTGGCCTCCAAGCAGGTCAGGGGTGTTCCGCCCAGGGGTCGTAGGACCCGAAGTTCCAGAGATGGCCCTCTGGGTCGCGGGCCGAATAAAGGCGGCCACCGTAATCCTGTTCAGTAAGCTCGTAGACGATCTCGGCTCCCGCGTCTACGGCTCTTTGGTAATGCTCGTCTATATCCCGAATAACGATGTATGCCGCCTGGGTGGTGGTTCCCGCCTGCCGCGGCGTGGACACCAGGTTGTCGTACTCCGCGCCCTCGCGCACCGACCCGAGCATAATCATGCCGTCGCCGAGGGTCAGTTGGGCGTGAGCTATGCCGCCCAGTTCATCAGGCACTACCAGATGCGGCGTGAAGCCGAAGGCGGCGCAGAGCCATTCGATGGCCGCCGGGGCATCGTGATAGCGCATCCCCGGGATGATATTGGCTTTGACGTGTTTTGGCATAAGAAAGCCGCCTTCAGAAGCCTGTGAAGACATAACGCATCAATCTTACCAGCGGCTGTCATTTCATGCGATTGCTAAATTGATCAATTGGAGGGCATTTGAGAGCACCTGCTCAGCGGGTCGCTCTCATTAAAGGTGGACAGGCATTAAAATTAGTATATATATATCTTTTTTTACAGTATTGACAATTATCTAGATGCGCTCATATTATCACCATACTGTTGTATTAATAGTGTACACATTGAACTTCGCACTAACCATGGCCTAATCCAGACGAGCCATTTAATGGAGGAGCAACCTATATGAACAGACTCCTGATTCTCCCCATTTGCTCGGTATTGGTTGTGGCGCTGCTGCTGGCCATCTCGGCCTGCGGAGGCGATGCGGCGACACCGGCTCCGACGCCCACTCCGTATGACACGTATGAATTGCGTGCACTGATTCAGGAGGCTGTGTCCGAGGCGGTCCCGGCTGACTCGGGCGAGCCCGCAATCACAGAGGAACAACTGAGGAACATGGTCGAATCCGCCGTTACAGAATCGGTATCGCCGTCCCTTACCGCAGCAGACGTAGAAGAGCTGGTGCAGACGGCCGTTGAATCCGCAATGACGCCGGGCGTTACACAGGAGCAGGTCGAGGCTGCAATCGCCGCAGCGCTGGTGGCCGAATCGGAACGTATGCGTGAAGAAGCCGATCAGTCCCGGGAAGCGCTGGTGGTCTATTCGGGGCGCAGCGAGTCTCTGGTTGATGCAGTCATAAGGCAGTTCAGCCAGGCCAGCGGAATCGAGGTTGAGGTCAAGTACGGCGGAACTGCGCAACTGGCAGCGACTCTACTGGAAGAGGGCGATAATTCACCCGCCGACATTTTCTTAGCGCAAGACCCGGGCGGACTGGGGGCGGTGGAAGGAATGCTGGACACGCTTCCCGACAATATCATCGACCAGGTTCCCGACTGGGCAAGGTCTTCGGAAGGCAAGTGGGTCGGACTCTCTGGCCGTGCTCGCACGGTGGTCTACAACCCTGAGCGAATCACCGAAGAAGAGCTTCCGGACGATGTATGGGGCTTCGTGGACCCGCAATGGAAGGACCGTATCGGATGGGCTCCTGGCAACGCATCTTTCCAGACTATGGTTACCGCCATGCGCGCTCTGTGGGGCGAGGAAAAGACTATCGAATGGTTAGAAGGCGTATACGCTAATAATCCAACCATCTATCCGAAAAATACTCCTCAGGTTGCGGCCGTTGCTGCGGGCGAAATCGATGTCGGACTGGTAAATCACTATTACCTATTCCGGTTCCTGGCTGAGGAGGGCGAAGACTTCCCTGCCAGAAACTACCACCCGCGAGCGGGCGGTCCGGGCGCGACAATAATGGTGGCGGGGGCAGGGATACTCAACACCTCGGACAATCGTGAAGCTGCGGAGAAATTCCTTGAGTTCATGATTTCGACGGTCGGTCAGCAGTACTTCGCAGGTCAGACCTTCGAGTATCCCCTGATAGAGGGCGTTAATGTTCCCCACGTGCTGGTCCCACTGGAGGACATTAACCACCCGAGCATCCCGCTCAAAGACTTGTCCGACCTGGAAGGCACTCAGCGGATCCTTCGCGAGACCGGGGTGCTGCCGTAGTTGGCAATCCCGGCGTTGATCGAGGAGATGAACCTCGACAGATCCTTGAAAACTCACGGCCCCACTTCTTGCAGGGGCGTACCGGACGGGGTGGGAGCAGTCTTCCTGGCTGCGCGCCTGGCCCATCCCAACCGGAACCTGCGCCCCGGGGCATTCCCCGGTTCCGCTGGCTGGCATTTGCGTCCGGTCTACCCTTCAAGGCCGGAGGCGCCGGCGGCGGACTCCGGGGCCACCTCACTCTCCACGGGGCGGGCCTCACGTGCTCTTCTCCCGTGTACGCCCCGCCCCGTGGAGTCTATCGCTCGTTTAGCGACGATACGCCATAGCGGAACCTGAGCTCGACCCTACTTTTCCTCGGCCTTCACGGCCAGCCGGTTGCGGTGCAGGGCAGGCTCGACGTAGGCGCTGGGCGACAATAGAGCCTCATCTATGATCTCAAGCACGGCGACGATGGCAGGATTCTGCAGAAGCTCCTCCCGCTTTTCCTGGGTGTCGACCAGCGGTTCGTACCCGGCGGTCCCGGCACTCTGGTTGTCGACAACTTCAGCGGCCCCGATGATAGCCCGCTCCACATCGGACTGGTCAATCACGCCGTGGAGGCGCCAGTTGGCGAGAATCGCGCCGTCGATGCGCTCGGTGGCCCGGTCCTTCATCTCCTCGATGCCGTCGAAGTTGGGGACCCCGCTGCATCCGACGCCTCGACGAACCCAGGGTTCCACGTAGGCCACCATGCTGTGGGCATACCTGAGGGTGAGGTTGGCCTTGACCTCAGGGTCAGCGACCTTTTCTTCCCTGAGCAGAGGAAAGGATAGCAACGAAATCCTGCTTATGTTAAGGGCGGGGGAGTCGAGCATAACCCGCTGCACTTCGTCCACGTCGATCATGTGGTAGTGCATGGAATGCAGGTCGCTGGGATAGGGGGCGGGCACCCAGGCCGTGTTGCCTCCGGTGCGTGGGTGGTCGATCTTTCGTTCCAGCATCTCCACCATAGCGCGGTTGCGGACCTGCATGCCCTTGCCGATCTTGCCGCTCCGGTTGACGCCGGCGCGGAGGCTGACGTCCACGTTGTGGCGCTCGTAACTGGTGTTGTAAATCTCCTGGGTCAGGTCATCTCGCAGGTCAACCGGCCCGGCATGCATCTGGGCCCGGATCTGGGAACCTGTGCGATCGAGGAACCCGGTGTTGGTGAAGAATACCCGGCTTTGCGCGGCACGCAGAGCGTCGGCCAACTGCAGCGTCATGCCCAGCTCTTCGTTCATGATGCCGATGATAATGCATCCCGGCGTCACGCCAAGCCGCGACTCGATGGCCTCGAACAGACGCACCTGCTCGGCCACTTCCTCCGAGGTCTGAAGCTTGGGGGTAACCTGGTAGACCATACCCCTGCTGCTGTTGGGGGCCCGGGACGGCATCGCGCCGGATCCATCGGGGCTTGCCTCGCCGTTAGAGCCCCGGTCGTGGCTGGTGGCGATGAGGGAAGTGAGAAGCAGGCCCACAATACGCTCGGGTACCTCCTGCCCGCCGACTTTGACTATACCGTTGTACATGTGGATCGAAACGTTGCGCACCGACATCAGGCTGGTGGCCTTCAGCCTGAGGGGCTGGCCATCTGGTCCGGTGCAGGTGCGGTCGGAATTCAGCGCCTTCCTGTTCCCACGGGAGCCGAATCCCACGAGGTCGCCACGAATCAGACCGAGGTAATTTCGCAACGAAGCCACGAGATCTTCGGCGTCCACCACGGCGACAGCGTCTTCGAAATCGACAATGTTGGTGACTGCAGATTCCACGAAGATGTCCCGGAACTGTCCGTTTTCTTCGTTTACTTTTCCTCCCTCGTATAGCTGGAACGCTATGCGAAGGCCGTTGTCTTCGAGATAGAACTCATCAAGGTCCCCGCTGCCTGCGAGATTGAATCCAAAGAACCTGGCGGGGTTGCTCAGCGTCGCCTCGCCGCCGGCAGTGTGGCCGACCAACTCATAGTTGCCACCTGAGGTTTGCCTTACGGAAAAGGACGCTATGTCTCCTATTCCGCTGGCACCATTCCACTGGACTATGTGCTGGTCAAAGAAGGCATTGGTTTCTTCCACCACCATACGCAGACGGGCGGGCCGCTGGTCCTGGCGGCCGATCTCGGAATGGACATCGCTCAGGAAGTAGGCGTCGTAGAGACTGCCCCAGCGGGCGTTGGCGCCGCCCACCGCCATGCTGGCGTTGGACACCGGGGTGACCAGTTCAGGACCGTTCAGGTCCATTTCCTCGTCCAACTGCGGAGTGGTCATCTCGAAGTCCACCGGTCGGTCGGGCTGCAGATAGCCGATGCCGATCAGGAACTGCTCCAGTTCCGCGGCATCCTGCTCCTGGTTTTCTCGAGAGGGAAGCCAGCCCGATGCCCGCTTGCCCCGGTAGTATTCGTCGACCTGCTGCTGAACGCTGGCACGTTTCTCCAGCAACGCCCGGTTGGGTGGCTCGAACTCCTCGACCAACTCTCCCAAGTGCCGAAAAACCGATTCGGCAGTATGGGAGGTCCCGGGAACAACCTCGTCCCTGACGAAGTCAAAAAGCAGGTCTGCGATCTCTATCTGGTTGCCAGAGGGCAGCTGGATCTGTGCCATTCTTTTCTCCGCAAATGGGAAATCTAGGGGTTGAGTCTGCTTGACTCGCCCCCGTGCAATGCCTCGCCGTCGTCAACGGGGCGAAGTTCTCTGCGCGAGTGTCCGACCGTCCGCTCAGTTGGGACAAGAGCTCCATGTCACCGAACGACAAAGGGCATAATCTACCGCTGAGAAAAACCTCTTCCGAAGCGTTCATCTCGAGGACATCGTCATTAGTCGCTTTCCACGCATCGTGAAATGGGGGACGTGTCAGCCTTCCCTTGCCGCTCCCGCTGGCCAACTGCTTCTCTCAGACGCCCTTTACATTTTCGCTGTTGAGTCGTCTTCGGTCGACCCTCGACCGAGCAAATTTTACCATTCTTTACGGACAAGTGATGCTCTGTTCGAAACCGCAGGCTCTGGGATTACAACGATGATTAGCGACAAACGGCATCCAAGTCTGCTCCTCGACATTAGGAAATAATCTCAAAAGAGGAGCGGCCTTAACGGGAAGAGGAATTCTCAGTCAGGTTGGGACAAAGGGATGATGTGTGTTGGTGAATGATGGGGAGGGGCAATACTCTGTCAACGATATTAGAATTCCCGGGTGTTTTGTGGGAGCATATTCACCCGGTCATTCTGGAGATGGACCCACCCAAGTCCACGGGTCCAAGCGGGTTCACCCGAGGCGCATCTTGAACGGCATCATATTCCTGGTGCGCATTGGTTGCCAGTGGACACGTCTCCTTTGGGAACTGGGGGGCGACAGCACGACACACAGGGCCTTCCAGCGCTGGGTAGAGTTGGGGTTCTGGAACGCATGTGGGCCGTGGTGGTCGGGGACTGCGAGGAACTGAGCGATTTGGACTGGGAGTGGCAGACGGCAAACTTTGCCATGGGCAAGGCCCGTTTTAGGGGGATTCCACCGGCCGCGTTTTGGCCCCACCCACGACCCAGCGCTTCCTAGTCGCGTATTGCCACAACGCGCTGAAGGCGACCGCCACCTGAAGCTGGAGCTTCCTCTTGCCGGTTTCGAAGCCCTTCGACAGGGACGAAAGTCAACTCCCGCATGGTGCAGGCCCTCAATCACCGAGTGCCCGCATGCTGAAATTCCTATGCACGCCCGAGCACCGGAGTTGTCTGAATCCTCACCTGAGCTTGCTGAATGGAGTAATTCGTCGATTTCAACACGCAGGCCCGAGCCTGCGTGCGAGGGCGGAACGCAGCAAGGGCAGGCTTCAACTGGCAATTCACTGCCCATGACGCCAGACGAAGATACCATTACTTCTATCCCCGACAGTCGTCATTTGGTCCGACTCCCAAGTACGGACAGGATATCCGATGGACTATTTATTTGCCGGTGGTAAGACCTCTGGGGAAAAGTCAATCGGACATCGGGCGCCAACTTGGTCCGGAACCGTCAGGCTCCAAGGAGATCCCGGCACCGCTACCCTCTAGCGGGTGTCTCCGACTGAACTGACCTCCCGTTTCCTTCGGTCAGACATGAAGATCGTCCCGTCCTTTTCAGTTCGCCCTTCAAATCGAAGAGCACCTTCGTTTGGCGTCCCCTTGAGGTCGTCGAATCTCAGATCGGACGTCTCACCGGTGGAAAGGAGTTCTGGATCGAAAACTCTGACCATCCTTACACTTCGATTGGAAAATTTCCCGTTCTTCTCCAGCATCGAATATGTGGCCAGTAGTTCAGGTCCGAGACCATACTCGGAGATCAAATACCTGTTGACTGCCTGCGTCACTCTCTTGGGTTTTGAAGCTTTCCAGAACATTATATTCACGGACTACCATCCTTATGTTAACTTCCCATGTTGTAACTTGGGTCGTGAAATCAGCCATCAGTTTCAGTCTCGGGAGTATCGCCCTTGAGGATACTAAGCAAGTCCCCTACGGCTATGTCCTTCAAGACCGGTCCATGCAGGGGTCGGTCTTCGTTCACCTTATAGGTATTCATTCGCCCCTCTCGGGACCTGGTTATGTACCCTGCTTTGTCCAGATCAGAGACGATCTTGAGCACTGCTCTTTCGGTAATCCCCAGTTGCTGAGAAATCTCTCTGGCGGTGATCCTCGGTTGCCGGAACACGGTCACCAGCACGCCGCCGTGATTGGTAATGAAGTCCCACTCTGGCATTTCAGCAGGTCCTGTCAACCAATTTTTATAGCCTTATATATGAAAAATATTTCAGGCTTTTGTAATCGTGTAACAGAATTCATACTATAGCACAGTTTGCGGAGACACATACGAGACGGGACCAATTGCTATCCTGGCTTGGCTATCCCTATCGGCTGGCTTTTACCCAAGACAAGCGCCTTACCCATTACGCGAGCTCTGCGGCCCTGAAGATGGTGTAGGAGCAATTTGGCTGAGGGACCTGGGGCGTCCCTCGCCACGCATTCCATTTAGATCGGCATCTTCTATTCTTGCCGGTTAGCCTCCCGTTCCTTGCCGCGCTGCCGGACTGCACCTACGAGCGGAACTGCCTACCAGGACGGATATCCTGGGGAAAGTGCTCGCCTTCTTGAAGGAACTTCCAGTAGGGGGTTCCCGGGGCGGAAGGCTCTCATCCGCAACTTCGTAACAGGTGCTGATGTCGTGGAGGACGAGGGCAGTTCTGGCGTAAACTGTGCCCATGCCGCCGGACGGTGTGGCGTCCAAACCGATCCCTACCGCCAGCGGCACCTTGTCCAGGAGCTAATGGGTGGCCGGCAACTGGCGGCAAACTCACTGGCCATCGGACCCGATATCGAGGAGCAGCGTATGGAAGACCTATTGATTCGTGGAGGACAGGTGATCGACGGGACCGGGATGCCGGCGCGGCGGGCGGACGTTGCCATCAGAAGCGGGCGCATCACTGCCGTGGGAGACTGCGAAGGCCTGGATGCACAACGGGAGATCGATGCCTCGGGACAGATCGTTGCACCAGGTTTCATCGACATCCACACCCACTCCGACTTCACCCTCCCGCTGAATCCTCTGGCGGAGAGCAAGATCCGTCAGGGGGGCACCACGGAGGTGGTGGGCAACTGCGGATACTCAACTGCTCCTGTGCTCCCCGGCAAGGCCGAGGCTCTCCAGGACTACCTGCGAGCCGGAGCTCCGTGGCTGGAATACGAGACGCGCACCTTTGCCCAGTATGTGGACGGCTTCCCAGCTACCTCGGTAAACACGGTGATGCAGGTGGGCCACGCGACTCTGCGCTTGATGGCCATGGGCCTGGAGGCGCGGGGTCCCACTGCCAGCGAGCTGTCGCATATGCAGCAACTCCTGGCCGAGGGCCTGGAGGCGGGCGCCCTGGGTATGACTACCGGGCTGTTCACCGCACCGGGCAACTATGCCAGGAGCGAGGAGCTGCTGGCCTTGGCAGATGTCCTGCGCCAGCATGGCGCCACTTATGCCTCGCACATCCGCGACGAGGCCAACCATGTGTTCGATGCAGTACGCGAGGCCATTAGCATCGGCGAAAGCGCCGGAGTGCGGGTGCAGATCGCCCACCTGAAGCTCTCAGGCATGGACAACTGGGGCGAAGTGCCGTCGCTGCTGTCGGTGATCAGCGAGGCCAGGGAACGGGGTATCGACCTGTTCTGCGATCAATATCCGTACACTGCCGGCACCAACCCTCTGCGCAACCTGCTCCCGGTCTGGGTGCAGGAGGGAGGAGTGGAGCCCATGCTGCAACGACTGCGGGACGGAGAGGCAAGGGAGCGCATACGGGGTGACATCCTGCAGGACGGGCTCAACAATTTCGGGCGAGTAGAGTCTTGGCACGCTGTCCGCATAGCCATAAGTCCCGAGACACCGGAACTGGCCGGCCAGACAGTGGGCCAGGTAGCGGAGGCCAGGGACATCGATCAGCTGGACGCCGCCTGCGACATTCTGTTGGCGGACGGAGGGCATACCCGCATCGTGGTCACCTCGATGGCAGAGGAGGACGTGCAGGAAATCCTGCGCTCGCCCATGGTCCTGGTGGGCTCCGACGGAAACTCACTGGCGCCCTACGGCATCACCGGCCAGGGGAAGCCGCACCCCCGCTTCTACGGCACCTTCGTCCGGGTCCTGGGCCACTACGTCCGTGACCTGGGCCTGATGCCCCTGCACACCGCGGTCCACAAGATGACCGGCGGGTCGGCGGCGGCCCTGCGGCTGGTGGACCGGGGCACCCTGGAAGAGGGGAACTGGGCCGACGTAACGGTCTTCGACCCGGACACCGTGGCTGAGGTGGCCACCTACGACGACCCCCACCAGTACGCCACGGGCATCTCGACGGTGGTGGTGAACGGTGAGGTGGTCATAGATGAAGCGGAGCACACCGGGGCCCTGCCAGGGCGGGTGTTGCGGAGGGGTGCCAATGGCGTTGGCTAGCCCTCGGGGCAAGCATCCAGACCGATGACCTCGAGGACACGGCCCTGCTCCACATTAGACCGGGGCGGTGTATTAAGTCGCACCAGTTCCACAATTGCGCAGACTGTAGCTGCTTCAACACAAGGGATTTTCGGATGGACGGACATGAAACTTGATAGCTATTTGAGCAAGATCAGCGACACGACGCACAAATTAGGTTATGGAACTTACGCCTTTAGGGGGCAGGGCAACGCGCACTGGCCGCTCCACTCAGGGGCTACGCGAAGGTTGAGAAAGCAACTTGGAGAAGGGGTACAATTTCGTCCTGAATTCCCCAATCTGTACTTGGACTATCACCAAAGCACACTAATTGCCCCAGCGCGTACACAGGGGCTTGGTGTGGAATCCGGTCGTGAGATTACAGATCTGCAGTTGCTCTCCAAGTTGCAGCATCTTGGCGCCGCCACAGGCTTGCTGGATTTCACTTGGGATCCACTGGTCGCGCTCTGGTTCGCTTGCAGGGATCTTGAGGAAGACGGGAATGTGTACGTCATAAACACGAGCGATCCCATCCGGGTAGCAATGATTTCAAGCGAGGAGAGCGGGCAGCGAGTTACAAACTTATTTCTCCCGAACGGAGAGTTGCCGATGATAGCCTGGTGGGAACCCACGGCAAGTGAAGATGCAATGGCTAGGATACTCAGACAACGCAGTGTGTTTGTCATTGGAAAGCCCACGGTCCCCGAGGATAGCAATATGTTCGGGGAAATTATAATCGCCAAAAAAGACAAGGTAGACCTTGTCAAGGAACTGGGGCTACTTGATGTAAGCAGAAGGTCTTTATTCCTGGATGCACACGGTTTTGCTCAGGCCAACAGTGTTACAGACGTCGTTTCACTCAGCCAGGACGACTACCGCATGGCAGCGAATAGGTATTACCAGCGGGGCGTGATTAACGACAATAAGGAATGCCTCTGACGTCGACTATTCTTGCCGGTTGGGATGGTGTAAATCGTCCGGCACGGAGGTGCCGGATTTTGATCAAAGACCGACAAGTCAGACTTTTGAGGCAGAGACTTATGGAAGGAAAAACCCAGGAGACGGCGGCCGTGATGGCCGGGATGTGCGTGCGGTCAGCGCGCAAGTGGCAGGACGGCCCATTGCCGTCGGAGACGAACGAGGAGCGCTGGTGGCGGACCCGGCCCGATCCCTTCGACGGGGTGTGGGAGGAGGAGATTGAGCCCCTGTTGCGGGAGGACCCCAAGGGCAAGCTGAAGGCTACGACAATTATCGAATGGCTGGAGGAGCAGCATCCCGGCAGGTTCAGCGCCTCCCAACTCCGGACGCTGCAACGACGATTACAGGACTGGCGGGCGCTGAATGGTCCGGACCAGGAGGTGTACTTCCCCCAGGAGCACCCACCGGGTCGGGAGGCCCAGTTCGACTTCACCCACGGCAGCGCCTTGGGGGTGACCGTCGCCGGTGAGCCCTATCCCCACCTGTTATTCCAATTGATCCTCAGCCACTCGGGTTGGCGTTACGCCGAGGTCACCGCCGGCGAGACCTTCTTGGCCCTCAAGCAGGGAATGCAGAATGCGCTCTGGGCCTTGGGCGGCGTCCCAGAGGTGGTGAGGTCCGACAATACCTCCGCCGCCACTCACGAGATGAAGCGCAGCCGCGGCCGGGCGCTAAACGACAATTATGCCGCCCTGCTGGATCACTACGGTGTCCGATCCACCCGCATCAATCGCGGCAAGAGCCATGAAAACGGCGTCGCCGAGCACGCCCACTACCGTTTGAAAGACGCCGTGGACCAAGCACTCATCCTGCGCGGCAGCCGCGATTTCCACACCGCCGACGACTACGCCGGTTTCGTCCGGGAGATGGTTGAGAAGCGTAATCGCCTGGTGAGGGGGAAGCTGGAGCAGGAAATGGCTTGCCTACGGCCCCTGCCGCCAGCTCCCATGCCGGAATACGCCAACTACCAGTCCAAGGTGCGCCGGTGGAGCACCGTCCAAGTGGCGGGACGCAGCTACAGCGTCCCGTCCCGGCTCATTGGCAAGGTGGTACAGATCCGCCTCTATTCCGATCACCTGGAAGTGTACTACAAGGGCCACTTTGTGGAACGCATGGCACGGGTGCGCGGTGATGGAGAAGTAAACGTCAATTACCGCCACGTCATCAATTCCCTGGTACGCAAGCCGGGAGCCTTCGCCCGGTACCGTTTCCGGGAGCAGTTGTTTCCCACGATGCGCTTCCGGCTCACCTACGACGCGCTCAAGCAGTGGCGCGGGGAGCGTGCCGACGTGGAGTACGTGCGGATCCTGCACTTGTCGGCGACCACCATGGAGGCCAATGTGGACAGCGCCCTGTCGCTGCTGCTGGAGGCGGGTCAGCCCTTTGACTACCCCGAGGTGCGGGAACTGGCCGAGCCCAAGCCGCCCGAAGCTCCGGCGCTGGTGCTGTCCGGCAAGCCGGATCTGAAGGTATACGACGGTCTGCTGACCCTCAGCCTGGCCGGATTGGAGGTGTGCGGATGACCAACACCGGCATCGATACCGACACCCGGGTCATGCAGGAGCGCATCGGCCAGCTCTGCCGCGAATTCAAGTTGCCCACCATGGGTGCCCAGTCGGTGGCCCGTTTCACCGGGGCTGGCCACGGCGACGCCCTGTCCACCTTCCTCGAAGTGCTGGAGCAGGAGGCCGAGGACCGCCGCCACCGGCGCATCAACCGGCTGCGTCAGGCGTCCCGGCTACCCTCGGGCAAAACCTGGGAGACCTTCGAGCACCACCGGATGCCCCTGGCACTGCGTCAGCAGCTGGACCATCTGGCCCAGGGCAGTTTCGTGGAACACGGCGTCAACGTGCTGGCCTTCGGTCTCCCCGGCACCGGCAAGACCCACGCGCTCTGTGCCCTGGGCCACCGCCTGGTGGAAACGGGCCACTCCGTCCTCTTCGCACCGGCCTACCGCCTGGTGCAGGACCTGCTGGCCGCCAAGCGCGACTTCGACCTGCCCAGACAACTGCGCAAGCTGGACAACTTCGACTTCCTGCTCCTGGACGACCTGGGCTACCTGCCCCAGGGCAACGAAGAGTCCGAGGTCCTCTTCACCCTGATCGCCGAACGCTACGAGCGGCGGTCGCTGGGCATCACGTCCAACCTGGTCTTCTCCGGGTGGGAACGCATCTTCGCCAACCCCATGGCCACCGCCGCGGCCATCGACCGGGTCGTGCACCACTCCGTCATCCTGGAGTTTGACGTCCCCAGCTACCGGACTGATGCAGCACAGCAACGCGGTGAGACTGCTGCGGCTGAGGAGGTGAACCGGCAAAACTAGTTGACGACAATTCGGCAGGAATAGTTGACGCGGGACAGGGCGAATATCAATACGCCATCGACGCTTACACCAGGTTTCTGGAGTTCAATCAATTCGATTACACAATCTACTTCCTGAGAGCCAACGCGAATGCTGAACTGCGTAATCACGGCGCTGCGACAGAGGACTATGATGAGGCAATCAGCGCCATGACCGAATTCCCACGAAGTATCGGACTTGGCCACATGATCTACTTTAACCGAGCTAATTCCAAGTTCGAACTTGGGCGGTACGCAGAAGCCGTGGGGGACTACCTTCAGGCCATTGGGTTGGCTCCCGATCCGGTGGGTTACTACTTCAATCTGGCTAACACCTATGCTGAGATGCACTCCTTCGAAGAGGCTATTTCATCGTACGAACAAGTGGAACCCACCAATTGGCAGGCCATTTTAAATAAGGGGAATGCGCTGATGTGCTTAGGAAGATTCAGCGAAGCGCATGAGTGCTATCTCAAAGCTGCCGCTCAAGCCCCGGAAGATGAGACTGTCAAGCAAAATGTATGGACATCTTCGAGAATTGTAAACCTGCTTGCTGGCATCGAGTTTACTCACCGATGGGATGTTTCTCGAATGCATTTACAAATATGCGTTGCCGAAAAAGACTTCGTACATGAGCTTAAACAATACACCTACATAATCGCGGGACGGGTTGGAAACGTTGGCAATAGTGGATACATGTCCTCGGGTGGGGAGGGTTTTAGCGGAAGAGGCCCTATCTTCATTGGAATTTCCAACTGTAGGCCAGAACTGGGTTAATCAGTAACATATTGGCGCTCAGGGTTGGCCATGTGCGGAGCGGATGAACGCCTTGCCCAGAGAGCACACCGAGAGCATCGGGCCAGGGATTGAGCGGGATCTGGGAGGTCCTGCCGCCCCTGTCAACAGCGCCCTACGACGCCCGCGAGGGACTAGGCAGCCGGATGAGCTACTTGTAGCTGGTCCAGTTCAGGACCAATGACTACTCGGTGCCGGTGGTGTCTCCAGCGCCGAGAAGTTGGGCCACAGGGGCGGAGTATCGGTGGCTCAACTGCACTGCTCACGGGATTCGAGTGGCGGCAAGCAAATCCCTCCCCACCCCTACCCATCCATCTGCTGGATGGTCCAGCGGCTGACCTCCAGGCGTTTGGCCAGCTCCCGTTGGCTCACTCCCCTCCACCGCTCCTCCAGGACGTACGCCCTTTGCTGCTCGGTCAGGCTCGGCCGCCGGCCGGGGAAACGGCCCTCGGTCCGCGCCTTGGCCTGGCCCACGACTGCGCGTTCCCTGATCGAGTTCCGCCACCACTCGCTGAGGGCGCGCACCATCCAGAGCAGTTCAGCAGCACCCATCGGCGGAGCTTTATCGCATGGTGAAGGGCCGACACGGCCGCATTGCCAGGAGACCAGTCTGGGACTTCCTACTCTGAGCGAGTAGTGGAACAGCGTTTCGGAAGCGACTCCGCTTTGGCCGGAACTGGAACCAGCGGTTAGAATGTCATCAACATCTCCTGGCGAGGCAAAATGTGAGGACGCGGGGCTCTGTTCCTCGCCATTACTGGACGCAGCGTTTGCATGAGCTCCAGGGGCCGTCAATTTTGGTAGACCCAAAAGCACCGCTCATCGGACAAAGTCATGCTCAGACTCCTTAGTGTCACCGACTTCGCCACCATTGATCAACTCGACATTGAGTTGGCGCCCGGCTTCAGTGTGCTGACAGGGGAGACGGGAGCCGGCAAGTCGATCATCGTGGATGCGCTGGGCCTTCTGCTTGGGGGACGCGCCGATGCTGGCATGGTACGTTCCGGTGCTCGTCAGTCCAGAGTAGAGGGCATATTCCTGCTGGGCGGCGATATAGCTCGAGAAGTCAGTGCCGCTCTGTGTGAGTACGATATTGATGTTGGCGAGGAAGAGATCATTCTCGCGCGGGAGGTCAACCTGGATGGGCGCAATACCTGCCGTGTGAACGGGCGAATCGTGCCTCTACGGCTGTTGAGCACGCTGGCCCAACACCTCGTGGACATCCACGGCCAGAATCAGCACTTGTCCCTTCTTCGCGTACGTGAGCACATGGAAATCCTGGACAAGTATGGCGGGCTATGGCAGCTTCGCACCGAGGTTGCGGAGGGGGCACGCCAACTGACAGAGGTTCGCCGCGAGCTGGACCGGTTGCGGGAGAATGAAGCAGAGGTTGCGCGGCGTGTGGATTTTCTGAGGTATCAGGTAGAAGAGATTGGCACGGCAAATCTGCTCCCCAACGAATATGAAAACCTGTCCCTGGAGAGGGACCGCGTCGCCAACGCAGAGAGAATTATCACACTGTGCGATCACGCCTACGGAGCTCTATACGATGGCCTGGACCGGCGCGAATCGGCAATGGACCTTATCGGGCAGGTGTCCAAGGACCTTTCCCAGCTGGAGCAACTAGACCCCTCATTGAGACAGAACGTTGAGTCGGTGGACGCCCTGATGCACCAGGTGGACGAGTTGGCGCGTGCACTCCGAAGCTATCGAGACGACACCGAATACAGCCCGGACCGTCTTCAAGACCTTGAGGAGCGTTTGGACCTGATCAACCGTCTCAAGAGGAAGTACGGCAGAACCATCGTAGAAATCCTGGCCTTTGGCGAGGAGGCCTCGCAGGAGCTGGAAGAGCTGGAGCACAGGGAGGAGCGTGCGGAGGGATTACAGACCCGGGAGATGGACCTTCGCAGGCAAGTCGGCCGGCTTGCGGGCCAGCTCTCCGAGGCCCGGCAACACTCGGCCAGGGGCCTGGCTGATGCGATACAGGAAGAGGTCGCCGGGCTGGGCCTCGGGCATGCCGAAGTGCTTGTGGATATTCGCCAATCAGACGCTGCGGACGGTGTGCCCGTTGAGACTTCAGATGGAGTCCCCTTCGCATCGACTTATTCAGGTGAGCAGTCCATCAGGCACCTCGCGTTCAACGACACCGGTGTAGATTCCGTTGAATTCCTAATCTCCCTGAACCCGGGCGAACCGCCGCGGCCCTTGGCCAGAATCGCCTCAGGGGGAGAAGCCTCCCGGCTGATGCTGGCCATAAAGTCCATCCTGTCCACGGCTGACCAAATCCCAATACTCGTGTTTGACGAGATCGATGCAGGTATAGGTGGTCGACTCGGGAGCGTCCTGGGGCAGAAACTCTGGGGCCTGTCCAGGAACCACCTGGTGCTATGCGTAACTCACCTGCCGCAAATAGCGTGCTACGCGGACCATCACGCCAAGGTCGCTAAATTTGCATCCCATGACAGGACCTCGACATCAGTGGAGGTTCTGGACGGCGAGGCAAGGGTGACTGAACTCAGTCAGATGATGGGCTCCGACAGCGGTGCAACCCGCAACAGCGCCTCTGAGATGCTACGCCAGGCCATGAGCTGGAAGGAAAGTGAACGGGTTTAGAACCCAGGTCGACCACGATTAGATCCGGACCAGTCGAGGGACGAGCAGTCCGTCTCCAGGTCGTTCTGCTGGTCGGGGAACATGGACAGGCCGACGGTCCGGAAGACCTCCTCAATGTTGTCAGGTTTCCTGCCCGGCAGGAGGCTTGCGGTGATGACGGGCGACTACTCCGCGGCCCCCGGGTGCGTCCCCTGTCCGGGTTTGTGATGTAAATCTGGAGCAAGTCCTCCAGCTACGCGGGGGCATACCAGGTGTCCGTGACGTCGCAGACCGATTGACGCGACCTGCCTTGCTCTTCGACAGGCGCCTCCCAGATGGGAATCCAACGCCAGTGCTCCCGTTGGTGCGCGAGGCGGCCTCGCAGAGGTGAGATAGCCGCTCGAGGGTCTTTGGTTTCAGACAGCAGGAACCGTCTTTGCGACTCATTTTGGCCGAGCCATCTTAACCGAGGGGCCAAACTCTACCAGCCCCACTCTTGCACATTCGAGGCAGTGAAAAAACGAACCCATCGACCGGACGGTGGGTGCGAATCTTCAATCAGGGGCCAGAATTGCTGTGAGAAATACGCCGAGAAAGCAAAGATCAGCCAGAGGTTTGGGGGAACGCTTTCAAACGTCAAATTGACATCTCCAGGCTGCTGCTCCTTCGTTGACACCCAGAAATGGGCAACGCACAATGGCGGGTATGGTGCGAAGGTGGGACAGACTTCAAGCCACCATCCCTGTACCGGCGCTGATCCTCGTATGTTTGGCGGTCCTGGCCGCCTCGACGGCCTGTGACGTGGAGCAAACGTCCCCGCCGGGTTTCACCAATATCCCTGCTACGACCACGACTGGCCCGGTTGCGACACCGCCTACGCTCGCTCCAACAGCGTCTCCCATACCGGAACCCGCTCACACAGTGCAGGCTACGCCCACGCCAGCCGAGACCACCACACCGGGGCCGCCGGCTACCCCGAGTCCGTCACCCAACCCAACTCCGGCGCCGCAACCGACGGCGACGCAGGCGCCCACCAGCACCCCAACCACAGAGCCTACAGCGACCCTGACTGCCGCCACGCCTACAACGCCCACGGCCACTGTTGCCCCAGTGCCCCCAGCAACTCCAACCCCGGAACCCGCAGCCTCTCCGATTCCGGCATCCACTCCGTCAGGCGCTCCCAGTGCTACGACGACCCCGGCCGCCATACCATTCCCTCCGCGACTCCCGATACCGGACTCAAGGCAACTGAGCAATATTGATCTCGAAAGTCTCTTCGATGAGATCATAAGGAAGACCGAAGAACGCGAATCCTTCTCTGAGGTCAAGGAAGCAAATATCGGGTTTTCCGCCCTGGTGGACATGAAGAGGCTTCGTTCCGAGTTCATTGCCTCCTCGACGGAACTGGAACTGTATTACGCGCTGTGGAAGCTCAGTAACGCGCGGCGTGACAGGCATCTGGCCGTTATCCCAGTTGAAGGCGGTTTGGAAATTCCCGAGCCACGATGTGTTTCCGCTCCTATTCAAGTGCTCCCCGATTTCACGGACCTCAACAATCCTGCGTTCTTCGTTGCCTCTGTTGGCGAAAGTAGCATCTCATTGAACCTTGGGGACATCATCGTGGGTGTCAACGGACGGTCGATCGCGGGGTACGTAAAGGAGTTCACGGCCTGGATACGCCATTCCAGTCCTCACGGCCTGTATTGGCAAATGGCCTATGGGCTGCCCAAGCAGCTTTCCGAAGTACCTCACAATTTGTACTCTCAAGACCTGCACCTCAGGCTGGAGCGCCCCTCCGGTGATCGCTACGACGTTACGTTACCCTATTCCGACGACTGTTACGGGTTTGGGTTTCAGTATTCCCTGGCCGGGTTCGTAGAGGTCATGAGGCGAGATAACTTCAATGTGTTCCTCGACCGTGGACGGGAAATTGTCCTGCTGCAATGGTTGGACTTCGAGCGGGACGATTTGGTCAAAGATATCCCGGCACTGATGGATTATGCGGAGCGAGAGCAGATACTGGACTGGGATATGGTTATCGACGTCACTTACAGCAGCGGGGGATCCGGGGGCGCATATGTGATACAACGGCTGGTGGATCAGCCTTTCCGTCCGACGTTCGGCAACGTCCGTCTGAGCGACTTGGGGCGAGAGCGAATCCACCGGTATAGAGATAGAACTGTTGATGTCGATAGTCCCGACATTTACGGTTTTAATCTGAGCCGCAGTTGGCTGTACGAATGGGCCAGAACCGATGCCACCGAAGCCATCCGCCGTGGTGATGAATATACAGAGTCAGTGCCCTTCAAACTCGCGCACCTGCCCAAAGAATCGGACGGCATATTGAGGCCGGCTCCCGTACACTTTACCGGCCAGGTGGCCATCATAAACGGCTCCATATGGGGCGGGTCGCACCTGGACCAGTTCGTCGCGATGTTTGTCGACAACGATCTCGCGACATTCCTCGGGATGCCCACGGGAGGCTTCAGCAACACCTGGGAAGGAGAGGAGGTCCTTTATTTTCCGGGCACTCGGAGGCCAGTAGTGGAATTCATGTGGAGCATCGGACATACGATCCGTCCCAATGGTGAAGTCCTCGAGGGGAACCCGGCACAACCCGACATCTACATCCCTGTTACCCGCCAGAACTACTTGGATTACCAACGGATTCTTCTCGACGCAGCAATTGATACCCTCAAGCCGTAGCGGTCCTCTTTGATTACGAACGCAGTAGACGGTCTGGTGTTCGAATTGGAACGCAGCATCCGGAAGGCCCGCAAAGAGGAGGCCACGCTGGCGACGCAGCGCACAAATGAACTGACAGTTCAGGAGACTCGGGAGCGGCCCATTGCACCAATCACCAACCTTCGTGCGGTGGCCGGACGGTGTTGGTGACTGGCGTTATCGACTCGTCCCTACTCACCACTGGACGAACATTGGCAGGTTCATCAAATAGCACATATTCCTTTGTGGTCGCCGAGCTAAAGGAAGTTGTTTCTTGGAAAGGAAGACGAAAGGTCGTCGACTTCGTGGCGTGCTAGGCAGCCGGGGTATTCTACTACAGGTATGCCTTTAGGCGGTGGCGAGTTGCGGGGATGGCAGGGCAATCGCGCTTTGACCGATTAGGACTTTGAGGAGGTAGTCCTGTTGGTACCCTGCGTGCAGTCGCTTGTCTTGGCCTTAATCCACCACTTATAAGGGCATATACGTCAAATTGGCGTTATACCGTCGTGTTGAATCCAAAACCAGGTGGGTGGCCTCTGAAACGCGAACCGCGTGGACGGCCGGGCCGAGATTCCAAATAGCCTTTCACCATATGGTGTCATCATTTTAGCATTGCTCCTTGCACGTTGCTTGGACACGATGAGGCGTTGTCTTTCGAAGACAACGCCTCATCGTGTCTGCCATTGGCAGAGTAGTAAAGCATGCATAATACAAACATTTGTTTGTATATCCCTGCGCGACCTTGACGATGGTGAGTCTGCCGTAATAGCCGTGCTTGTCATTCGCCCCGATCATTGGGCCAGTGATCGCTAAGGACTGCTCCCTGGTCAGGAGGGGAACGGCCTCTGTCCAGCCGGTGCAAATCACCAGGCTGCGGAGGAAGAAACCAGATAGGGTTCCACCGCAGTGAGCCACTAGTATTCTGCCAAATCGGTAATGTCAGTCGAGACGCGAATCTGGACGGGATGCTAAGAATCCTCTGAACAAGGCCATTGTGGCTTGAGTCTTGCTTGACGGAGCGGCAAAGTGGGTGAGAATTGCGGCCTGGGGATTGCGGGACGGTTATCGGCTCCTCCGATTTCCTCCCCGGCTGGGCTGTCGGAGGCTTGATGGGGCCTCGAGACCGGGGTTGTCCCGCAGCAATTACGCACTACGTCGCCGGTTGGCCATCCGCCGTCAGCAGGTTCCCCAGCCCGAACAGCAAAGCCAGCTGCTCCATGTTCTTCGCCAGTCCCCGGTAGCGTACCTTGCCGTAACCGAACAACCGCTTCAGCCTCAGGAAGGGATGCTCCACCTTGGCTCGCACCGACGCCTTTGCTTTCTCCTCCAGCGCCTCCTCGCTCCCAGGCTCCAGTTTCCGCCGCCTCCCAGGACGCATCTCCACCTGCCATTCAACCGCCAGCCCCAGGTTCTCCTCCCGCTTGTCGACCCCCTGATACCCAGCGTCGCCACACACCACCCTCTCGCCCCCGTGCAGCAGTTTGTGGGCCTCGGTAACATCGTGGATGTTGGCCGCCGTGGCCGTCATGCTATGCACTATGCCCGTACCTGAGTCCACCCCAATGTGCGCCTTCATCCCGAAATGCCACTCGTTTCCCTTCTTGGTCTGATGCATCTCCGGGTCCCGCTCCCCGGTACGGTTCTTGGTGGAGGGCGGCGCCTCTTTGATCGTGGCGTCCACGATGGTTCCCTCCCTGAGCCTCAGCCCCCGGGACTCCAGGTGGGCGTTAATCTCAGCCAAGAGACCCTGCCCCAGTTGGTTCCTCTTCAATAGATGACGGAAATTCAGGATGGTGGTCTCGTCGGGCAGGGGACCTGAGAGCTTCAGCCCCACGAACCGCCGCACCGGGTCTGACTCGTAGAGCAAATCCTCCATGCCAGGGTCGCTCAGATTGTAGAAGAGCTGGACGCAGTGGACTCTCAGCATGACCGACAGCGGGTAAGGATGTCTTCCCCTCCCGGCCTTGGGGTAGAAGGGGCGGATGCGGTCCTCCAGCAACTGCCAGGGAATCAGAGCGTCCATCCGTTCCAGGAACAACTCCCGGCGGGTCTTGCGTTTCTTGCCCCGGTATTCCAGGTCGGCTGGTCCATCTGCCCTCACTCCCTCAACAGGCATCGACTGCTCCAGCCCAACTATGCCATACCCTGCCCGACTTGTTCAGAGGATTCCTAGAAATCTGGCCGGAAAGCCTTGTTCGGGGAGATGCATTTCAGCAGTAAGGTCGTTGCAAGCAAGGGGGGCATCAAGATTTGAGGGAACCTCGCGGTGAGGAAATCAAAGACGGAAGGTATGGTCTGGGTACGGTCAGTGCCCCAGCTGTTGGAACCGCCGTCGGTTCTGCTCGACAGACCGAGTTTCCCCGCCACCAGGGTCAGGTTGGCCACCGTGGCCGCCAGGTACAGCTGGAACTTGGTCTTGACCCTGCCGAAGTAGCGGGCCTGGCGGATGCCCAAATGGACCAGTCGGGCCAACCGGTGTTCCACCACCACTCGGCGCGCCCGATATTCGTCATACTCGACGCTTTGTTGCAGGGTCCGGGCCTGCTGCAACAGGGCTTCCTGGGGATGGATCAGCACCCGTCGTCCCTTCCTGCCTTTAGCTGCGATGCATTGAGAGCGCAGTGGACATGTCCGACATACCGCCCCGTCGAACTGGAAGGCCTGCAAGTGGTGGACCCGACCCATGCCATCAGTCCGCTGTCCCGCTGGCACGATGGTGTGGGTGACCTGCCCCGCCGGACAGGTGCAACTACCCGCCGCCAGGTCAATGACGAAGTCATCCTTGGGAAAGTGCTGCCGGTTGGGCCGACCTGGCACTCGGGCCACCAACCGCCGGCCCGCGTCGGCGAAGGTCTGCCTGGTAGCTCCGTCCCCATAGGCGGCATCGCCCACGGCTTCCTCCACCGGCAAACCGGCGTTGGTCTCGCTCTGCTCCACCAGTTCCAGCGCCCCCAGGTTGTCCGGAGCGTTGCCCGGCAACACCTCCACCGCGGTGATCAACTGGGTATCGGTGTCCACGACGATGGCCGCCTTGTGCCCGTCGAAGCGCCTCCTGCTGCTCTTGTGCCCGTGGCGCATCTGTGGGTCATGCACCGACATCATCCGGTCCTTGCTCACCCCGCTCCTGAGGCTCACGCCGTCAACGCCGTCATCACCGCCGCCATCGCCATCTGGGCTCTTGCGCTCAATGTCCTGGAGCAGCAACTCCCCCAGCAGTTCCGCCGCCGCCACGATCTGCTGCCGCTCTATACTGTCCTCGGGCAACTCCCCCTGGGCCTGCCGCGCCAACTCCAGCAGCCGGTCCGCGTCCGCCACCACCTGGGCCAGCAGGGCCTGCCGCGCCCGTTTGTCCGACCAGTCGATGGCCGCCTCGCCCTTGATGCTGGAGGCCAGGTACCGCCCATATCCCTGGGTCCTGGCCCATTCCTTGACACCAGTCTGCTCCACGGCTGCCAGCGCCCGCATCAATTTGACCACCCCGTCGGCCAGCAGGTTGAAGGTGTCCTTCACCGCGCCCCGGCCCAGGATGTTAGTCGTGTCCAGCGCCACCTTCATGCTCCGCTTTTTCAGGTAGCCCGACTCCCGGGCCAGCCGCAAGCTGGACTCGAATACCTCCCGCACCTGGTCGTGCAGGATCAGCTGGGCGCGGAACACCTGCAGCGTGCTCTTGGCAAAAGGACGGTCTTCAATCTCAATCCCCAAAGCCACCTTCCAGCGGATGTCAAAGTCGGCCCGGGCCTTGGCCTCGGCGTCGCTGACCTTGTCGTGGGTCTGCAACAGCAGGGCCGTGGCCAGCAGGCTGGGCGGCACACTGTCCCGGCCGTTGTCGGCGCAGTAGAACACGGCGAAGTCGGCGTCCCGGAACAGCTGGCCCCGCAGCGAAGCCAGCAGACCGTAGAAGGTCTCCCGCCCCACATGGTCAAGATACAGCCGGTCCGCTTCCCAGAGACCCCTCTGATCCGAACGCTCTCCCAGCATAGTCAACCCTCGCTACCCTTGGTGACTCCAAGTATAAACCCTGGCCGCCTCATGCCACTTTCCGGCCAGATTTCTAGTAGAGGACGATTCCTCCACTCCGACCACTCGTGCGGCGCCGATATCCTTCTCGGCTCGCAACGGCCCTGCATTCCATGGGGGTAGGGCGTCTATGCCGGCTTCTCCCCTTGACACCATCAGGTATACGATGTGCTTGCCTTGGGCCGTCCACTTGGCAACGGCGCTGGAGGCCCCGTTTTCCAGGTCGTCCGGGTGGGCTGCGATGGCCAGCGCGGTCTGCCAGTTCTCCGGCATGGGATCGATAGGAGATGGTTGTTGCTGCATCAGGCGTCCTCCGTCGGCGATGAAGTCGGCCGATACAGTTTACAACAGCGGGCACTGCGGTCGGCGGACTGCAATCGATTGGAGGACGTTTTCGCATTGGGTGGTCAATACGACGAAAAAGAGAGATGCCCGGCCAGTAGGCCGGGCACCTGTAGATTCTGAGTTGGTATCCGGCGCTAGGCGACCAGCGCGCCGCGGCGCAGCACTCCCTCGGCGTAGGCCAGGGCAGCCCTCTCCCGTTCCAGTCGGGTCGAGGGCGGCCCGGAGAGCCAGAGGTACAGGGAAACTGGTGAGGAAACCGCCCGGCGGGCGGCCCGGGTCACCGCCCATTTGCCGGTGTGCGCCGGGGCATTGGCGGTGCCGGTATCCGAGGAGGTCTTGTTCCGCCTGAGTGTAGCCATCTGGTCCTCCTTTCGTGGTAGATTTTCTGCCTGGGTAAATTCGGTCACCATTGTGCTGTTGCGGTTCGATGCTGGGGCGGGTGTCGAGTGGGACCCGGCGATGCGGCCTAGATTGCGATCTTGCGCCAGGCGCCGGTTTCCATCTGGTAATCGGCGTAGTCGCCGGACCACTTGGAGACGCGGGCCAGGAGGCGGGCGAAGGGGCCGGTGTGGGCCTTCGCGTCCTGCGGCGCGGCCGGAAATTCGGCGGTGGCGGTGTCCAGGGAAACCTTGTCGGGAGCGAGTGTGGCCATTTGGGTCTCCTTCGTGGTCGGCTGACCACTTTGTTCATGTACTTACCTATTCGCTTGATAGGCTGTATAGGTAGTAACTAATAATAGATTAGCTCATAGCATCCCTGATGTCAAGAGGTGTATAGTAGCTAATTAATTGTTAGGGTGGTGGCAACCCTGAGATCCTTTATGAAGGAGCCGGGACCGCGATGAAGCACCTCGAGCCCTGCCCGCGTTACGACCGGGCCATTGGCATCCTAGGGAAGAAATGGAACTGCATGATCATTCGCGGCATGTTGTCCGCACCCTGCCGCTTCAGCGACATATCCAACTACGTCGAGGGGCTCAGCGACCGTCTGCTGTCCCAACGTCTCCAGGAACTGGAGGAGGCGGGAATTGTCCAGCGTCGGGTTTACGACAGCAGGCCCGTGCTGGTGGAGTACTCGCTGACCGAAAAGGGCGCGGCGTTACGCCAGGTGGTCGAGGCCATCCAAGACTGGGCCGACCAGTGGGAGGCTCATCCCTTGAAGGAAGCAGCGGCGCTCAAGTACCTGTAGGTTCCGGCTGGAGCGGGGAAGCCGGCACCCCGCAGGGAGGCGTCGATACAGCGCCCCGGGTTCAGCGACGTCCTCGCCGTCGGCCGCCACAAGGCAGAGTGCAGGGCATCTCTGCCGGAGACTACCAAGTGCTGAAGCCGGCAACAGCGGCATTGACACAGGATGAGGTGGGTATACACATGAGGGGAGTCGTGCCACTGAGTAATCAATGGGAAGCGTGTGAGCGGCGCAATTGGTGTTGCCTGTATCTTATGGACTTATCACAAGTCGCGGACACAGGTGTTTACCTCATCGGCTACTGGAGTCAGTTTTGCCAACATTTCACAACCATTTATGTCGGGCCAGGGGTACATAGCCGGCAGGATTGAAGCCCATCGCAACGACCCGGCCGTAACTGAGCACTGGAACTCCGGTCCGCTCCTTGCTGCCTGGGTCTGCCCCCCTCTCAATTACTTGAATGGGGTGGAGCGATTTCTTGCAGATAGGCTAACCTGCTATTCTGAATCTGATGAAATCTGATACTCCACGCATGGCACAGTTCTCGGCACTGCTCGACTTTGAAATTTCCAAATTCGATTGCGGGAGATTTTAGCCTTGTGCTAAGGTGGAAGCTAGTCAACTGCTGACAAAACTTGGATAGGAAGATGGAATGACAACTATACAAACGCAGGCTTGGTTTGGGCAATCAGGGACAGAATACGCATATGACGTGTATCCCGTCGGGATAGGGCTCCTAAAAGCGCCGGGTAACTACATATTTGCCAAGCAAACGCCAACTGGTTGGATTCCGGTGTACATAGGGCAGACAGGCGATTTGAGCGCAAGATTCGACAACCACCACAAGATGTTTTGTATCCGAGCCAATGAGGCAACTCACATTCACGTGCACTCCAATTATTCTGGGGAGCTTGTGCGTAAACAAGAAGAAAGTGATCTGGTGGGGCGCTACCGCCCTGCCTGCAACGGGTACAACTAGGAAAAGCAGCTAAGCCGCTCCAAACATCCCGGCAGGTGAGAACCCAAATTTGAACACTGGGAGGAAGTCTCAGTATGGATTTTCGGTATAGAGTCGGCGCGGCTGGTCTGTCTGTCAACCGTCTGCACTTGGCTGTGCGGCGGGCCACTGTTTCATTTTTAGGCGACCAAAAACTGCTCTCCTACCCGCACATTTCGAGTAGGAGAGCAAGGAGCATAAACAAGAGAATCGTGCCGCACCCTACATCGGAACGATCTTTCCGAAATCGGGGCATTAGTTCTTTTTCTTTCTAAAGATAGAAATACATAAATTGGACTATTACAATTATTAAAAGCAAACATCCAATACTGTTTTCTATGTTTCTTTCAAGATTGCTCCTCCGACCTCTCCGATGAGGCGTTAACAATTTACGACGACGGTAACTGGGCATCTTTTCAGAGTTGGAGAGAATGGTTGGGTGATTGCGCCAAATCGCGGGAAGCCCGTAGTCAGATATTGAGGATAGCCACGCCTTTTAGGTATAAAGTGCGTCCAATCCAGCCTGTATAGTTACTTTGGAATCCTTCCAAAACTTCCTGGCGTGAGGCTCTGTTGGTGCCTTCTGGGATGGCCGCACCGCTTTGTGCGCGCCGCCAACGTATCTTGGGTTGCGGGTTCACGATCGCGCCTCCTTAGCTTCCTCCAACCGTTTCGCCTCTGCTATTAGCGATGTTCCGTCAGGCTATGGTTTGGATTTCGAAATGTGCTGTTGACAGGCTGCTTGTAGGTATATCACAGTAGTAGATGGCCAGTTTGCGGCTGGCCGTCCGGTGTGCTGGGATAGCTCCAATGGTAGAGCAGGCGCTTTGAACCCGTCGTCTTGTGAGTTCGAATCTCACTCCCAGCACCAATGCGGAGGGTTGGCAGAGTGGTCTACCGCGCCCGCTTTAGAAGCAGGTACACGCTCTGTGGGTCGCGGGTTCGAATCCCGCACCCTTCACCAATAATTTAGGCGTCGGCACTGCTGTGTCAACGCCGAGATGTAGGCGTTGAGTGTAACAGGGCGTAGCGGGTGCGGCAAGCTGTGGGGACGATGAGAGGTGAAAAAGAGGGCCGCCGGTTTGGTGTCGGCGGCCCTGTCTGGTCCGGTGTTCTTGCCGTGGCTCTAGTTGGCGCTTGGCTACTCCTTGGCGGGGGCTCCGTTCTTGGCTGGGGTTTCAGGCTGGGGCGGGTTTAGGGCTTCGGGGACGCTTTGGAGTTCGTCCATCCGTGCCGCCTCTGTCGTTGCTACTGAAGCGTGGCGCTCTTCCCATAGGAAGGTGAATGTGGCGTATGAGGTCTCCTGCCCGGCCTCCCTGTCCTTGCGGCCCTGGGTGATCCACTGGCCGAGTGCTGACGGGGAGAGCAAGACTCCAGCGCGGTCTATTAACGCTTGGTAAGTGCCTCCGGCTTTGGCTGCTTCCAGGAGGGGGATGATGTTGTCCTTCTTGAATGCGATTCTGTGCATTGCCGCTCCGTGCTTGTTGCGATTTCGGGCGCTCCTCTTTGTCGGCGCCTCGGTGTTGCCGCTGGGCTGCGGTTGTGGGTGTCTACGCTGCTAATGGGAGGGCGCAGCGTGCTTTGGAATTGGCAGATTCGTTTGGGGGGTCGGCGGTGGGTGCGTTGTGGATTCCGGCCCGCCTAGTATCATAGGGTAACTCGGCGTGGGATTGGGAATGGTCGGTAAGTATTTTAGGCGGTCGCGTTGGGGCCTATGGAGGCCCAGTAAGCGGCGGTATCTGTGGTTAAGCACACTCTGGTTTCTGAAGGTGTGGTGGAATACCACGTGGCTCTATCTCGGCTTCGCGGCGGTTCTGAGCGCCTTTTTCGCCGAAAAAGTGACTGGCGAACCCACTGTTATCTTGCTGTGTATCGCGATGGTTTTGGCCGTGAGGGATGTGGGGACTCTAAGGGCTAACAGAGTAACCTCGGTCCTATTGTTGGTTCTGGGTATGGCGGCTGCGTTCTTGTCGTTGCCTAAGGAGTCCGAGGTTGGGGCTTTGAACCCTCAGCTATGGGCCGTGTTGGGGATAATTGTTGGGGTTTCTGCGATGAGTGTCTTTTTCTTTGTGCTGAGCGTCCCGTTGGGGCGGGGGTCAGGGAGAAGGAAGGGGCGAAGGCCTTCAAGAAGGAGGTAGCGTCAGTGCCATTTGGTAGATTTGGAATGTGTGGGGGTGGCAAGGCTGTCGAACTAACCTCTACGCACTGCGCGCCTGGGTTTCTTGCGCCTCGGCTTTCTAGTCCGCCAGTCCGTTTGCTTGGGCGTGTACCGTTCGGTTATAGGGTACAGTGGCTACCCCTAGCCGGAATATTGCCTCACTCGGTTAACAGGAGGCACGAAGTGTTGAGGAACAAGTTGATTCCAACGGTCTTACTCTTGGTGGTGTTGGGGGTTTTCGCGGGCGTAGTGTTGGCTACCGGCGGCACTCCGGGGGGAGACGGCGACGACCAGGTGAAGGAGGATGTAGTAAAGGCGATTCTGGACGACGACGGCAACGTGATTGACCACAACCGTAGCCTGGCACAGGTGGCGAAGGATCACGAGGGGGGATTCGGGGGGTGGTACTTCTCCGACGACAAGGACACGGTCTACGTTTACATGACGGACGTAACCAAGACCGCGCAGGCCCGGAGCGCGTTCCTCGCGGCTTACTTGGGAGATGACATCCCGTCCAACACGGTCGTGGTCTCGGGGAACCACTCCCTAGAAGTTCTGGTTAAATGGCTCTACGAGCTTCTCGACGGCCTGCTCAATGACGACGTCGCCCTCAAGACCTTTTCCGTGGACCATGCCCAGAACCGGGTCAGCATCGGCGTCGCCCTAGCAGGGGATCTCGAGAGGGCCAAGGGCGTCGCGGACGGCTTGGGGATCCCGGCAAGTGCCGTCGAGTTTTACCACAGCGACAGTCAACTCCTGGGCAGCGGGGATCTGGACGAAGAGTGGCGTCCAGTCGACGTAGCTATGATATCTGACCCCTACCCATGTACCCTATAACCGAACGGTATAACGACGCCAATCCTCGTCCCGATCGTAACGTCACCAATTTAACGGTGCGGCTGCCGCCCTGCAGATCATCAGATAACATCACAAACTGTCAGATAGCAACAGATTCCAGCGAACAGTTACACACACTGGTTAGGTTTTTCGTTACCAAAACATCAACATTAATCCCTACTATATTCCTGAATCGGGCGAAAGCGAACCGTACGACGAGGACTAGGGTCTGTTGGCAAACAGCCTTGATTTGAGTCCGAGTTTGTCAACGAGTTGCCGTGGCCTGCGGCCTGAATCCGGCGGCGATGGCGGCGGCGAAAGCCGTGGAGAAGCCGACGCTCACATCGGCTGCCACTACCGCGATGCCTGTGGCCTTTGCCAAGGTTGCTGTGGGGCGACGGTTCACGGTCCCTTTCGTCCGATCCCCAGTCTCTTGATGTCGGCAGGGTTGAAGGTCCGGCGTCAGTGCGTGTCCGAACTTGACGGCGGCGTCTCCGTCCGGTGGAGGGCGCGGCCGGTGTCGCGGGCGAGTTCTCCGCGTTGCACCAGCTCCGAGGGGTCGGTCGCAGTGACCTTGCCCCCGCAGCCGCAGGGCCGTGTCGCGGTCGTGAAGGCCATGGCCTGTCCTTCACTGAGGATTTCAGGCGTCCGGCGTGTATGAGACCCTGCCGTAGCCGATGTCGAGCCTGCCGGGCCGCACCTGCTCGCAGGTGCCGAAGCCACGTAGGAAGGCGACGCAGCTGCGGACCTCACAGGGCACTGGCGTTAGCCCCGTGGCTGGGTCATCTTTCGCACACCACTCCATCTTGGTCTCCGTCCCGTGCGCTCGGGACCATTTCCGATGGGAACCCGCGGCCTTCTCCCCGGCTCCCCTGTACCCTCTGTTCCTCGGCAGCCTCCGCTTCTTTGCACGAGCCGTATATCGTCCCCTCCGGTTCCGCCGCGGGTTTATGCACCCCGGTTCTCACTACCATGCCGGTCAGAACATCCACCTCCGGCGGGTTATCGCAGGTACGGAGCATGTCCATCACGATTTCCGACTCGCGCTGGGTCATGGTCAGGAGCCACCGGTATTTAATCTCCGTCCAGTCCGTCGCGTACTGGCACCAGTAGTCCGACTCCGGCGGTGCCCACTCCTCCGGTCCCCGGGCGCCCTTCGACCGGTTGGCCCCGGCGGTCACCGCAATGAGGTGGTCAGGGTCGGACAGGTTGTTGGCGTACTCCTCCTTCTTCTCCGCCGGCCATCTCCACCCGCCCGAACGGTGGGCGTTCTTGAGAGGCACCAAATGGTCAATGTCCAGGTCTCTGGGATCGTCGACGTAGGCTCCGGTAAAGGCCCCGTACCACTGGCCGGTCGCCACCCGGCACTCCCGGTCGGTTTCGAAGGCGACCTCCACCAGGCTCTCTGCGATGAGGACTTCCTGCCTGCCGTCCTGGCAGTCTGCATCCCCATCGGTCCAGTGCTCCCATTCTGACCGGTCATACTCAGGGATGTCGTCAGGAACTTCGGCAACGATGATGGTCAGGGTGGTCGCCAGCTTGGGTGTGGGTGTTGCCGGGGCGGATGTCCTCGTGGGTGCTGGCTGAAGGCCAGGGTCTTCCTGGTCTGACGTGGGTCCCATCTCTCCCGCACAGTCCGCGGCCGCATCTGCCAGCGCCTTCTGGTCGTCCTTCTCTCCCCTCGTCATCGCCGTTGCCATTGTCCCCGGTCCGCCCAGTTTTTCCATGATGCACTGCATCCAATCCCGGAGTTCCGAATCCTCTCGCAGCGACTTATCCGCGGCCTCCCATTCCGCATCGTTCAGGCATGCCATCGTTACGAAGTGAAGTGTGGTGGCCGAATTCAGGGTGTCTTCGGGGAATCCCTCGACCTTCGCCAGCATCATTGAACGGGGGTCTATCTCGTTGAACGCGGCCCGGACGCAGGTGGAAGAGTCGAGACTCAGGTTTGCGACTCCCTCGGCAGTGTCAGCAAGAAAAATCCTTGCCAAGGTCTCGTCTTCGAGACACCCGATGATCTTTACCCGTTCCTCTTGGAACCCATAACCCGGCAGAAAGAACGCCCACCTCAGGTGCAGGGAGGGCTCGCTCTCCTTGAGACAGGCCAGTTCGGCCCCTGAGAGCTCGGAATTGATGTCCTCAGCATCGCGCAGGTCCAGGTTCAGGGGGGATAGGACACTTGCCTCCTTTTCGGCGTTGGGGGTCGGGGTTGACGGCGCTTCCGGCGTTACGGTGGCAACGAGTACCGGAGCAGGTTTGGTGGCCGGTGGCCTTGCCGGCGTTGCAGTGGACGTCATACCGGAGGTCGGATCCTTGGCGGGGGGCTGGGCTGGATCCGGCGTGGGCACTGGCGTGGTAGTTGTGGCAGGCATCTCTGTCGGCGTGGCTGTGAGAGTCGGCGCATACGTTGGAGCGGGACTCTCAGTGGGTGAAGGGGCGAGTGTCGCGATGGACGTTGGCGAAAGCTTGGAATCGCTGTTGCAGGCGGTCAGTGCGCCAGTCAGGAGCAACAGGAATATGGCGAAGTGTCTCATCAGTTTTTATGTCCGCTCCTGTGGGTCAATCCTGTCTTTCTATGAGGAGAAGGTGAGCTGTTGCCGGGTCGCGTGTTTATGCTGTCGCTGACTCAGCATTGAGCCGACTCGATAGCGCAGGCAAGATGTGCGTAGACTGCGTGGAGGTACCAGCATCAATGCCGAGAGGCGCAGATGCGAAAGAGCTTAGCCAGAGGCCGTGTTCGCCCGGGCCCATCATTCCCCCATCGCTTTCAGCTGGGACACCGCGTAGACCATGGCCCTGCCGTTTTTCGAGTCGGCAATCAGTCTGAGAGCGTCAAGGCCGCGTCAGGCGCGGATGATGCCCCGTCCGACGGATCCTTTGGTGCGGGCGGAATTCAGCGTATATCCCTTATCTGCAATCAGGACTTCAATCAGGGCCTCGTTGGTGAGCGACTTGTCAGACAATTCCGAGTAGTATTCCGCGAAAGTCTCGTGACCTATGCTTTTCAGTCGGCTGGCCAGCAATTCACTGTTCACGAATCCTCCATCGCCGCGGCAAAACCCTCCGCTGCCCGCCATTGCCAGGCACTCCATCGGCCTGTGGCCCTTGATTCGGCTGCGGGCCGGTGACGAAGTTGCCTCTAGAAAGTCTCCCGGTCGTCGTTCGCATTGGGCGTGTACTGGTAATCCGGATGGCCCCGGCGAGAGTTCAGGACTTGCCGATCCGGAACATCTTAGTGCCGCAGACAGGACAGTCTCCTTTCGTGGCGGGACGGCCGTTTTTCAGGGTCACCTGTTCCTCGTTGCTCATTTCACGCTTTTCCCGGCATTTCAGGCAATACGCTTCCACGTCGGTCGCCTCCTTCAGTTTGTTTCTCCTGAGTTCTGGAATATCGGCACGCCCTGAGGGCTGGAGGTCCACCGGTCCCACGGTCCTCGGCTCTCGGAGCGTGGCGCTACGGTGTCTCGCCTTGTTCACAGGGCTCCAGGTGATGGTCAGCCCTTAGCCTGAAGGAATTCCAACTCCTGGGAATGCAGCCGCTTAGCCGAGGGTTGTCCAGAATGTTCAGGTGTTCCAGGCCTAACAGGTCTCCAATCGACTCGGGCAGGATGCCGCTGAAGTCGTTGTTGCTCAGGTCGAGCCACCTGAGACGTTTGAGATTGCCCAGCCAGCTGGGTACGTCTCCTTTTAAATCGTTGGAGGCCAGGCTGGCTTGCTGCAGTTTGGCCAGGTTCCCCAATTCGGGAGGTATTGTTCCGGTCAGTGTGTTGTTGTCCAAGAACAATTCCCAAAGACCGGAGAGCTTTCCCAACTCAGGGGGTATTTCTCCCGTCAGGCCAGTGTTGCTCAGACCCAATGACTGCAGGGACTTTAGGTTTCCAAACTCAGGGGGAATTCGCCCATTGAACGGGTTTCCACCAGCGCTGACAGCTTGCAGGTTGACTAAGTTCCCCAATTCCGGAGGAAGGACGTTGAATTGATTACCGGCCAGCTCCAGTCTCACAAGCTGGGTCAATCGCCCCAGTTCAGCAGGTATACCTCCGCTCAGTTGGTTGTCGTACAGGCTCAATTCCTCCAGTTCCGCAAGCTCGCCGATTCCCGGTGGGATGCTGCCAGACAAACTGTTGCCACCCAGGTGCAGGAGCCTCAATTTGGAAAGGCTGCCTATCCCTTGTGGGAGTTCTCCAGTCAGCAGATTGCCCCACAGTTCCAAACTTTCCAGTTGGGTCAACCCGGTCAATTCGGCGGGAAGCTCGCCAAGCAGTCCACAGCTGCCCAGGTCCAAGCCGACGACGTGGCCATAACCGTCCGTTTCAACTCCATTCCAGGCCCCAAGCGGCCGGTCGCTGAGCCATCCATCATTGCAGTCCCTCCAGCTGCCTACGGAGCTCCAGTCAGGCCCATCGGTAGCGTGGTAAAGAGCGGTCAGCACTGCCCGGTCCACGTCCGGCGTGGGTGTCGGAGTCGGGCTGGGGGTTGGGATTTGGGTGGGTGCAGGTGTGGCGGTTGGTGTCAATGTGGGAGGCACTGGAGTTGCAGCCGGCACAGGTGCCGGAGTATGAGTGGGCGAAGGCGTTGGAGTGGGTGTCGGCGTGGCTTGGACCACGGGCACAGGTGTGGGTGTAGCCGTTAGTTGAGCCGTCAGGGTGGCCAGAAGGGCCGCCACTGTCGGGTCTGGCGCAGGTTCTGGCGCAGCTGTGGGAGGCTGTGGAGTTGCAGTAGGCGTTGGTGAAGGTTCTGAGGTAGGCGTTGGACCAAGTGTAGACGTCGATGTGAGCTGGGTTGGGGTCGAATGGGCCTGCATGGTTGCTGCCACGGCAGCCCGCACTGTCGCCTGCAGGTTCGGGGTGGCTGCAGGTGTGGCGGTGGGGATCATTGCGGGAACTTCCCGAGCGCAAGCAGCCGCCATGAGTAGCAGCAGAATCGATGCCAACTGGAGGGGTCTTTTGCTCAATGGATTCCTCTCTACTGAGAATTCTGGCATCCTGGATTTTCACACCCTTCAGCAGAGGAGCACCTTAATGGATTCATCATCCTCGGGGACCAGGTGGCAGGGCGTGCGGCCGTCGTTATTGACTGCGGCGGGGTCCGCGCCGTAGGCAAGGAGCAGTTGTACCTTCTCGAGGTCGGCGATGTATTTGCCGTATTCGTCGGTGATGGCGTTATGGAGGGTTGTTTCCATCCGGTAATCCTGAGCGGACGCATTCGCTCCCCTCTCCAGCAGGAGCCTGACGACCTCGGGGCCGGAATGGGTGGCTCCCTCGTGCAGGGGCGTGGCGCCGTCCTCGTCCCTGGCGTCCACGTCGGCGCCGCCGTCCAGCAGCACCCTGAAGGATTCGGGGTTTAATTCGCTGACGTGGGCTGCCAGACGCAGGACTGTCCTGCCGAACGCGCCCGTGGCGCTCACGTCCGCTCCGTTATCCAGCAGCAGCTGGAACACCTGAGGGTCTGCGGTAGACAACGCTGCCGCGTGCAGCAGCGTGTCTCCCTTGCCGGCCGTTGCCGCAGCATCGGCGCCGTGTTCCAACAGATGGGTGATGCTCTGGGCCCCGGCTCCGGCCCCCAGAGCAAAGTGCATAACCGTAGCGCCAGGGTAGCCCTCCAACATCAACTCGACTTCCGCCCCGTGCTCCAGCAGCAGTTCAACCACCCTGAAGTCTGGATAGTGGGACTCTGCATCGATTATGTGCGCAAAGTAAACGAACAGAACCGGGTGCCCGAAACCGTCCTTGTATGAGGCGTCTGCGCCGTGTTCCAGCAGCGACTGGACTATCTCGACGCTCTCTGCGGGCAGGTCGCGGCCGGCCTCTGACCACAGTTTTACATTCTCGGGGTGGGTTGCGTAAGCGGCAAACCTAACGGCTTCATGCAGTACGGGTTCGCCGCCATTCTTGGCGTTGGCGTCCGCGCCGGATTCCAAGAGCCACCTGATGACCTCGGAGCTGCTGGCGTTCAACAACGCGTAGGTCAGAATCGATGTGCCTCCAGCGTCCTTGGCCGCCGGGTCCGCGCCATGGTCCAGCAGGAGCCTGATGATTTCCGGCGGGGCAGGGAAGTGTACTGCCACGAGCAGGGGAGTGTCCCCGGAACTGTGTCTCGCGTTTGCGTCTGCGCCGCGTTCCAGTTCGGCCCGCACGTCTTCCAGGCTGACCTTGCCTCTTTGCCAGAACTCACAGTTGCATAGCTGGCCGCAACGTCCCGGCAAGGCTTCCATTTTCTGCTCCGTGGGCGATGGCGGCGGCGTGATGGTGGGCGTCGGAGCCACCTGTGTCGTAACCGTGGCCGGCGCTTGGTGCGTGGGATCTGATGTTGGCTCGCCTGGTGAATCGCAGGCGGCGAGCGCCAGTAGCAGCAACGCCGCCAAGGCAGGCCCGGATATACGCAGGAACTGAGTCATCTCTTTACGGCCTTCCTTTGGAATAAGGCTGGCATTGACCTGGGGATGTGTCACCTTTTTACCATTGTGTTTGCTGTCGTGCAGAATTCGAACCGTGTCACCCAGGCAGTTGAGTGTATTTTGCAGGGTTAGGTCTTGCGGTGCGCAGGGGTGGTGCATGGGGCAGTCGGTTCCTGCCATTCCAGCCATCTGTGGCCTGTCTGATAACCCCGTCAGCGACGTTTCGCCCCTGGAATCCGCTTTCCGGTGGAGGGGGCGCGTATGACGGGCGTCCTGCCCCAGCCCAAGCCGCCTGGCTCAGTTCCAGAACAAGCTGGCCTTGGCCGATTCCTTCGGCCCCGGCCAGCATTACCATCAGGTGCTCCGCCGCTGGGCCACACCCCTTGTCCCGTCAGGCTCTAGGGGCTGACCACCAGGCGTCGTCGCAGCTCAGTCCAGAGGAGCTCCGGCTCCCGTCGGAATCGCAACAACGCTCCCCGAAGTCTCCGGGGAATCAGTAAGTGATCCTGCCGTGGTGGATGCGCTGTCGCGGCATTGGGCCATTCCCTCTACGGCCGCGCCGGGGATATTGCCCCGGCTGGCCTTCCCGCTGCTCACCCTGGTCTCCCTGGTCCTGCTGCTCTGGCTCCGCCTCCGGCAGGGTGATGCTGGCGCGCACCCGCTCGCCCTTGCCCGCCTGGTTCCCGGCCCGCACCCGCCCCGGTTAGCCGGCCTCGATCTCTGCCAGCGCCTCGGCCACGGGGTTCCAGCGGGATGCCTGGTATTTCCCAGCCATCTCCCGGGCCTCCGCCGCCGTCATCGCCGTCAGCGACGTGTCCGCCACCGTCTCCCCGAAGGCCAGCAGCGCCCGGTCCCAGCGGTCGGTGTGGCTCTTGTTATTCACTCCGTTGGGGTCGTTGCGCCACTGGTACACCTGCGCTATCAGCGCCGCATACTTCCTGACCACCACAACATCGAAGGCGTCCTGCACGGTGTTGCCGTCGGCGTCCCGTGCCGTGACCGTGATGGTCGCCGTGCCCACGGCCACTGCGGCGACCGTCAGCCTGGAGCCGTCGGCGGACACTGAGACCGTCGACTTGGCGTCGTCCGACGAACTGGCCGTGACCGTCAGGCTGTCGCCGTCGGCGTCGCTGAACACCTCCGACAGGGAGACGTCCCGCGAGGCTCCCGCCTCCAGGCCGCTCACGTCGGCCAGGGCCGACGCCACGGTTGGCGCGGACTTGACGGTCACCGTGAAGCTGTCTTCCACCGCGCCGCCCCCGCCGTCACTGGCGTTTACCGTAATGGTGGCCGTACCTCTGCTATTGGCCGACACCGTGAGGGTGGACTGGTCAGCCGCCACCGACACCGTGGCCACGCTCTCGTCCGACGAGCTCGCCGTGACTGTCAGCTCGTCCCCGTCGGCGTCGGCGAACACGCCGGACAGTGAGACCTGCCTGGTCCCGCTTTCGCTGACGATGGTGGCGTCGGCGACGGCGCTGGACACCGTGGGCGCACGGTTGGGGGTGGCCTGCTCCTGCTGTTGCTGCCCGGCCTCGATCTCCCGCAGCGCCTCGGCCACTGGGTTCCAGCGGGATGCCTGGTACTTCCCAGCCATCTCCCGGGCCTCCGCCGCCGTCATCGCCGTCAGCGACGTGTCCGCCACCGTCTCCCCGAAGGCCAGCAGCGCCCGGTCCCAGCGGTCGGTGTGGTTCTTGTTATTCACTCCGTTGGGGTCGTTGCGCCATTCGTACACCTGCGCTATCAGCGCCGCGTACTTCCCGACCACCACAACCTCGAAGGCGTCGCTGACGGTGTTGCCGTCGGCGTCTCGGGCCGTGACCGTGATAGTCACCGTGCCCTCGGACACACCGGACACCGTGAGCGCGGATTGGTCGGCGGACACTGACACGGTGGCCCTGCCCTCGTCCGACGATGCGGCCGTGACGGTCAGGCTGTCCCCGTCGGCGTCGCTGAAAACGCCGGACAACGAAATCTGCTTGCTAGCGGCCGCATCAAGGCTGCCGACGTCGGCGAGCGCCGAGGCCACCGCCGGCGCGGCCTTGACCTTCACGGTGAACGTGTCCGAGACCGTGCCGCCGTTGCCGTCGTCCGCCGTCACCGTGATGGTGGCCGTGCCACGGGCCTCGGCGCTCACCGTCAGACTTGAACCGTCGGACGCCACCGACACCGTGGCCACGCTCTCGTCCGACGAGCTCGCCGTGACTGTCAGCTCGTCCCCGTCGGCGTCGGCGAACACGCCGGACAGTGAGACCTGCCTGGTCCCGCTTTCGCTGACGATGGTGGCGTCGGCGACGGCGCTGGACACCGTGGGCGCACGGTTGGGGGTGGCCTGCTCCTGCTGTTGCTGCCCGGCCTCGATCTCCCGCAGCGCCTCGGCCACTGGGTTCCAGCGGGATGCCTGGTACTTCCCAGCCATCTCCCGGGCCTCCGCCGCCGTCATCGCCGTCAGCGACGTGTCCGCCACCGTCTCCCCGAAGGCCAGCAGCGCCCGGTCCCAGCGGTCGGTGTGGTTCTTGTTATTCACTCCGTTGGGGTCGTTGCGCCATTCGTACACCTGCGCTATCAGCGCCGCGTACTTCCCGACCACCACAACCTCGAAGGCGTCGCTGACGGTGTTGCCGTCGGCGTCTCGGGCCGTGACCGTGATAGTCACCGTGCCCTCGGACACACCGGACACCGTGAGCGCGGATTGGTCGGCGGACACTGACACGGTGGCCCTGCCCTCGTCCGACGATGCGGCCGTGACGGTCAGGCTGTCCCCGTCGGCGTCGCTGAAAACGCCGGACAACGAAATCCGCTTGCTCGCGGCCGCATCAAGGCTGTCGACGTCGGCGAGCGCCGAGGTCACCGCCGGCGCGGCCTTGACCTTCACGGTAAACGTGTCCGAGACCGTGCCGCCCCTTTCGTCGTTGGCAGTCACCGTGATCTGCGCCGTGCCGCGCTGGCCCGCCAGGACCACCAACTCGGCACCCTGGAGGTACTGGATATAGCCGAACGCGACTGCGTAATTCGAGGACGTCGCCTCGAGCGTCAGCAGGTCGCCGTCGGCGTCCGCGAATACGCCCGCCAGTGGGATGACCTGCCAGCCAGATTCGTTCGTGATGGTCGTGTCCGAGATCGCGGAGGAGACGGTAGGCGGTCGGTTGTCCGGCGGCGGCGGTGGCGCGTCGCCGCTCTGGCCCGAAGTCGGTTGTGTGCTCTGGTCGACAAACCCGAGCGTCTCGCCATCTGCGACCCTCGTGATCTTGAGGTGATAGGAAAGCAGGGCCTTGTAATCACAATCCTCCAGCCGGTCGTGCTTCACCAAGAGGAAGATCCGCACCATCCGGGATTCTCCCACCTCCAGCGGAGCCGACCCCTCCTCGTCGGTGAGATAGAAGCGGAAATAGAAATCTGGGCCCTGCGCCCGATTGGGAAACCTGGCGAGTCGAGCGAGTCGGTATTGCTCTGGTCGGCTGTCGTCATAGTGAAGGCGGTAGACCCACACGAATCGATCCATGGGCTGGCGTTTCACCGTGATCTCGGGGTTGCCCGTACTGACCTTCACCTCCGTAGGGTTGGTCGAGTCCCTGGAGATTTTGTCAACTTGATGCCGCGTGCCGTCACCGACCCACACATCGAGCTCCCAGATTCCACAGCCATCTCCCGGACCATGATGATGGTCCCTATGATCGGCGCTGGCCGGGCGGGGGACCAGGATGAGAGAGGCCGTCAGCGCAATCAGCGCGACGGCCAGCAGCAGGAGCGGGGAGAGGCGGCGGGAGGAGGCGGCCCGCATCATCGGGAGCCTCCCGCCAGGCTCAGAGGGAAAGGGCCGGGAGGAAGCGCTAGAACGTTTATCCGGGGATGGGCTAACAGACATTGCCGCCCTCAGCCGGCGGCCCGCTTTCCTGATATTGTTGCCGACATCGAGCATGGCTCTCTGCTCTCCTCTCAACTGCGTTGCGCCTTCCCATCCGGTCCCGCCGGATAAGGGCGGTGGCGGCGCGGTTGCTGCTCTGGTTTGGCCGGCATTGCCAGTCGGCATCGGGTCCGGCTTACCGATATGGGAGGCACATATATCCAGCGGACATTATAGCGATTCGTGAATAAAGTGTGGGTGAAGCTGATTTACAGTATGGTATAGTATCGGTGAACTTTGGCCCAATTCGGTAAAATTGACCCAATCAGGCCGCTTTCAGCCCGGTTTGCCAGGGCCTTCAGGGAGGCGAAATGGTGGAAAACAACGGCCCGCCGGCCAATGGAGCGGACCCCGCGGGAGACCGGCTGTCCCGCCTCAGCGCGGCCAGCCTCCGCATCAACGAGAGCCTGGACTTCGACACCGTGCTCCAGGGGGTCCTCGACTCCGCCCGGTCCCTTACGGCGGCCCGCTACGGCGTTATGACCCTGCTCGACGAGGCGGGCGGCGTCCAGGACTTCCTGTCCTCCGGGATGACGGGCGAGGAGGCCGGGCAACTGTGGCTCACCCCGGACCGGTGGCGGCTCTTCGAGTCCCTGACCGGTATCTCCGGGCCCGTGCGGGTGCCCGACCTGGTGGAGCACGTCCGGGCCCTGGGCTTCGCGGAGTTCACGATCCCCCTCCCGGTGGGGGTGTTCCGGTTCATGGCAGCGCCCATGTTCCACCGGGGCGCCCGGGTGGGCCACGTCTTCGTGGGGGACAGGGAGGACGGAGAGGCGTTCACCCGGGAGGACGAGGAGATCCTGGTGATGTTCGCCGCCCAGGCGGCGCTGGTCATCGCCAACGCCGGCACCCACCGGGAGGAGCGCCGGGCCCGGGCCGGCCTGGAGACCCTAATCGACACCTCGCCGGTGGGCGTGGTGGTCTTTGACGTGAGGACGGGAGCCCCCGCGTCCTTCAACCGGGAGGCCCGCCGCATAGTGGACTCCCTGCGGGATGAGGGCCAGTCGCCGGAGGACCTGCTGGGGCTGCTGTGCGTGCGCCGGGCCGACGGGAGCGAGGTGTCGCTGCGGGAGTTCCCCTTGGCCAGGGTTCTGGTCTCCAGCGAGACGGTGCGGGCCGAGGAGATCGTCATGGGAGTGCCCGACGGGCGCAGCGTGGCCGTGCTGCTCAACGCCACGCCCATCCGCTCCGGGGAGGGGGCTGTGGAGTCGGTGGTGGTGACCATGCAGGACCTGGCCGCCGTCCAGGAGCAGGAGCGGCTGCGGGCCGAGTTCCTGGCCATGGTGAGCCACGAGCTGAGGCTGCCGTTGACCTCCATCCGGGGTGCGGCCACCTCGGTGCTGGAGGCGGCGGCGGACCTGGACCCGGCCGAGATGCGCCAGTTCCAGCGCATCATCGTGGACCAGGCCGACCGGATGAGGGAGCTCATCGGCGACCTGCTGGACGTGGCCCGCATCGAGACGGGGACGCTGCCGGTGGACCCGGAGCCGGCGGAGGTGGCCCTGCTGGTGGACCGGGCCAGGAGCGCCTTCCAGAACCCCGGGGGCCGTAACCCCCTGGCTCTTGACATAGAGCCGGACCTGCCCCTGGTGATGGCGGACCGGCGGCGCATCGTCCAGGTCATCGGCAACCTGCTCTCCAACGCGGCCCGGCACTCTCCCGAGGACTCGGTCATCACCGTGAGGGCGGCGCTGGCGGACTCCCAGGTGGAGGTCTCGGTGTCCGACCAGGGGCGGGGGGTGCCCGCCGAGGACCTGCCGAATCTGTTCCGCAGGCACTCCGGCGAGGAGAGGGACGGCGCCGGCGCCGGCGCGGGCCTGGGGCTGGCAATCTGCCGGGGGATAGTGGAGGCCCACGGGGGCCGCATCCGGGCCGAGAGCGATGGCCCCGGCCTGGGGACCAGATTCGCATTCACGCTGCCGGCGATACCGGAGGCCCGGCCCGCCCGAAGTCACGGCAGTTCCCGGAGCCGGCGGAGCGATGTGGAGTCCGGGGGAACGGTGCTGGTGGTGGACGACGACCCCCTGATGCTGCGGTCGGTGCGGGACGCCCTCTCATCCGCCGGGTTCCGGACGGTGGCCACCGGCGACCCTCAGGAGGCGGCGATGCTGATGACGGAGCACGGCCCCCGCCTGGTGCTGCTGGACCTGGTGCTGCCGGGGTGGGACGGGGTGGAGCTGATGGGGGACCTGCTGGCCGTCGCCCGCGTCCCGGTGATATTCCTGTCGGCGTACGGCGGGGACGAGGTGGTGGCCCGGGCCCTGGAGGAGGGGGCCACCGACTACATCGTCAAGCCCTTCTCCCCCACGGAACTGGTGGCCCGGGTGCGGGCGGCCCTGCGGCGGTTCGAGGAACCCCGGGACAGGGAACCGTCGGGACCCTTCCAGCTGGGCGAGCTGGCCATCGACTACGAGAGGCGGCGGGTGACCCTCTCGGGGGACCCGGTGGAGCTGACCGCCATGGAGTTCGACGTGCTGGCGGCTTTGTCGCTGGAGGCGGGGCGGGTGGTGCCCCACGACCGGCTGCTCCGGCGGGTGTGGAGCCCGGGCAAGCCGGGGAACCTCAGGGTGCTGCGCACTCACCTGATGCGGGTGCGCCGCAAGCTGGGCGAGGACGGCGAGAACCCCAGGTACATCCTGGTCGAACCCAGGGTGGGATACTGGATGCCGGAGGGGGAGAACCCTGGAATGGGAGAGGACCGGGGGCCTGCTGTCCCTCGACCCGGCACACCCGACCTGCAGAGGTGACCTGTTGCGCCTTCTACCGCTGGCATCCCTGCTAACGGTTGCCTCCTTAGCCTGCGGTTGCAGCCCGGCCCAGATGGAAGTGGCCGAAGGTAACCCAAATGACCCGCCACGCAGCAACGATCTGCCAGTGCGAAGGTAATCGTCACCTGGATCCGCAGAGTCGTTCCACGCGAGCCTGAGGCGCATTCGCCACAGAATTTCACGGGTATGTCCCGCCGGAGAGCGTTTCCGGAGGGAAAATCGGCGGCCCGGTTGCCGGCTTACAGCCTTCCCAGCCAACGCCTCCTGGAGTCCTCTTCCCGGGCCTCCTTTCGAGACTCGCGCCAAAGGAGCCAGATTCCGGCTAGCACCATTATTGACCCCAACACCACCAGGAACAGCCAGAGCCGCGAGGGAGAGGTGCCCTCATCGCCAGTCGGCCCGTTGTCCTCGGCCGGCATACTCGCGGCTACTGGTTCTAGTTCCCGCGTCGGCGTCGCGGACGGGAGCGGAGGCAGGGAGCGCCTTGGTGTGGCGTCAATCGTAGCGGCGATGGTTGGCGAGGCCGCAGGACTCGACAAGGCCACTGGGATGGGCGTCGCTGTCAGCGTCGGGGTTGCTGACGGCGTGGGACTTGGCGTTTGAGTCGGCGTCTTCGTAGGTGCCGGAGTGAGAGTTGGAGTCGGAGTTGGGGTTGCCGACGGTGTGGGGCTTGGCGTCGGAGTCGGTGTCTTCATAGGCGCCGGAGTGAGAGTTGGAGTCGGAGTCGGGGTTGCCGACGGCCTGGGACTTGGTGTCGGTGTCGGAACCTGCGTCGGTATGGGGGTGAGCGTCGGTGTGGGTGACGGAGTAGCGGTTGGTGTAGGCGTCGGAGTATGTCGATCGCCAAGGTCATTAGTCCAGTGGTCGCCACGAACATTAGTCCACCCTGAGCGGGGACTGGGCTAAAGTTTTATCAGTTGGTAGTTGGGCAGTCAATCACCTCCCTTGCCGCCCAGGAGTTTCCGGTGAGGCGACAGTTTTTCCCGGTAGCTGGCGCCCTCAATGACGATCTGGTAGCTGGCATTGGCCAGCCGATCCAGGGCGCTGTTCCCCAGGATGGGGTCGTCGAAGAGGCTGAGCCATTCCTCCACGGCCCGGTTGCTGGTGATGACGAAGCTGGAAGCTCGATGCCGGCTGATGATCAGCTCGTAGAGATCTGCGGACTGCTGGCCGGTGAGGCGGTGCAGGCCCAGGTCATCCAGGATCAGCAGGTCCGGGGACAGGAAGGAGCGGAAGGTACGGTTGACGGAGTTGTCGACCCGGGCCTGGGTCATGGCCCTGAAGAAGTCGTCGGCATGGAGGAAGCGGACGGTGTGGCCGGCCCGGATTGTCCCGCGTCAACTATTCCTGCCGAATTGTCGTCAACTAGTTTTGCCGGTTCACCTCCTCAGCCGCAGCAGTCTCACCGCGTTGCTGTGCTGCATCAGTCCGGTAGCTGGGGACGTCAAACTCCAGGATGACGGAGTGGTGCACGACCCGGTCGATGGCCGCGGCGGTGGCCATGGGGTTGGCGAAGATGCGTTCCCACCCGGAGAAGACCAGGTTGGACGTGATGCCCAGCGACCGCCGCTCGTAGCGTTCGGCGATCAGGGTGAAGAGGACCTCGGACTCTTCGTTGCCCTGGGGCAGGTAGCCCAGGTCGTCCAGGAGCAGGAAGTCGAAGTTGTCCAGCTTGCGCAGTTGTCTGGGCAGGTCGAAGTCGCGCTTGGCGGCCAGCAGGTCCTGCACCAGGCGGTAGGCCGGTGCGAAGAGGACGGAGTGGCCCGTTTCCACCAGGCGGTGGCCCAGGGCACAGAGCGCGTGGGTCTTGCCGGTGCCGGGGAGACCGAAGGCCAGCACGTTGACGCCGTGTTCCACGAAACTGCCCTGGGCCAGATGGTCCAGCTGCTGACGCAGTGCCAGGGGCATCCGGTGGTGCTCGAAGGTCTCCCAGGTTTTGCCCGAGGGTAGCCGGGACGCCTGACGCAGCCGGTTGATGCGCCGGTGGCGGCGGTCCTCGGCCTCCTGCTCCAGCACTTCGAGGAAGGTGGACAGGGCGTCGCCGTGGCCAGCCCCGGTGAAACGGGCCACCGACTGGGCACCCATGGTGGGCAACTTGAATTCGCGGCAGAGCTGGCCGATGCGCTCCTGCATGACCCGGGTGTCGGTATCGATGCCGGTGTTGGTCATCCGCACACCTCCAATCCGGCCAGGCTGAGGGTCAGCAGACCGTCGTATACCTTCAGATCCGGCTTGCCGGACAGCACCAGCGCCGGAGCTTCGGGCGGCTTGGGCTCGGCCAGTTCCCGCACCTCGGGGTAGTCAAAGGGCTGACCCGCCTCCAGCAGCAGCGACAGGGCGCTGTCCACATTGGCCTCCATGGTGGTCGCCGACAAGTGCAGGATCCGCACGTACTCCACGTCGGCACGCTCCCCGCGCCACTGCTTGAGCGCGTCGTAGGTGAGCCGGAAGCGCATCGTGGGAAACAACTGCTCCCGGAAACGGTACCGGGCGAAGGCTCCCGGCTTGCGTACCAGGGAATTGATGACGTGGCGGTAATTGACGTTTACTTCTCCATCACCGCGCACCCGTGCCATGCGTTCCACAAAGTGGCCCTTGTAGTACACTTCCAGGTGATCGGAATAGAGGCGGATCTGTACCACCTTGCCAATGAGCCGGGACGGGACGCTGTAGCTGCGTCCCGCCACTTGGACGGTGCTCCACCGGCGCACCTTGGACTGGTAGTTGGCGTATTCCGGCATGGGAGCTGGCGGCAGGGGCCGTAGGCAAGCCATTTCCTGCTCCAGCTTCCCCCTCACCAGGCGATTACGCTTCTCAACCATCTCCCGGACGAAACCGGCGTAGTCGTCGGCGGTGTGGAAATCGCGGCTGCCGCGCAGGATGAGTGCTTGGTCCACGGCGTCTTTCAAACGGTAGTGGGCGTGCTCGGCGACGCCGTTTTCATGGCTCTTGCCGCGATTGATGCGGGTGGATCGGACACCGTAGTGATCCAGCAGGGCGGCATAATTGTCGTTTAGCGCCCGGCCGCGGCTGCGCTTCATCTCGTGAGTGGCGGCGGAGGTATTGTCGGACCTCACCACCTCTGGGACGCCGCCCAAGGCCCAGAGCGCATTCTGCATTCCCTGCTTGAGGGCCAAGAAGGTCTCGCCGGCGGTGACCTCGGCGTAACGCCAACCCGAGTGGCTGAGGATCAATTGGAATAACAGGTGGGGATAGGGCTCACCGGCGACGGTCACCCCCAAGGCGCTGCCGTGGGTGAAGTCGAACTGGGCCTCCCGACCCGGTGGGTGCTCCTGGGGGAAGTACACCTCCTGGTCCGGACCATTCAGCGCCCGCCAGTCCTGTAATCGTCGTTGCAGCGTCCGGAGTTGGGAGGCGCTGAACCTGCCGGGATGCTGCTCCTCCAGCCATTCGATAATTGTCGTAGCCTTCAGCTTGCCCTTGGGGTCCTCCCGCAACAGGGGCTCAATCTCCTCCTCCCACACCCCGTCGAAGGGATCGGGCCGGGTCCGCCACCAGCGCTCCTCGTTCGTCTCCGACGGCAATGGGCCGTCCTGCCACTTGCGCGCTGACCGCACGCACATCCCGGCCATCACGGCCGCCGTCTCCTGGGTTTTTCCTTCCATAAGTCTCTGCCTCAAAAGTCTGACTTGTCGGTCTTTGATCAAAATCCGGCACCTCCGTGCCGGACGATTTACACCATCCCAACCGGCAAGAATAGTCGACGTCAGAGGCATTCCTTATTGTCGTTAATCACCCGGGCGGGATCGGTGATGAAGCCCTGATTAACGACAATAAGGAATGCCGGCCTGTTGCCTCATTCAGAAATGTTACCGAAACTTTAGCACCCGGGGTCCGCCCCAACCAGCGCTAATTCCGGCATTGCAGAGGGTTCCGCCATGGGCTCACCAGCCGCGGCGTAGACCAGTTCTTTGCTCATGATGCCGCGCCATTGCTGCACTCTGCGCTGCAACGTGCGCAGGTGAGCCCGGCTGAAACGATCTGGATCAGCTTCTTGCAGTCGGCCCAGCAATGCCACCGCACTGGAGTCCGGGTCTTCCTGCAACCAGGACAGCACGTTGCACCACACTCCCTCGAAAGGGTCGGGCCGAGTTCGCCAGGTGCGGGGCGGCTGCACCCGCCGCTCCCGTGAGGTGTGCGTTGCATCCTGCTGCCACAGATCGGGCAACTTGGCCAGGAACTGTTCCAGGCTCTCGCCGCTGGGAGTGGGCCGGATTTCGGGACACGTGACCGCCGCCAGGGCCGACTGGGCTTCCCGGATGGCGTGCAGCAGCGCCACTGGGTCCAACTTGACCCGATACTCACTAAGCGCCTCCTTCATCTCTACGCTGACCGCGTCGTGCTGCAGCAGCCGATCACATGGCGTGGCTGGCGGACTGTACCGCTTTACCACCCTGGAGCCGTGCCGCGTTTTCTCCTCCAACTTGAACGACGGCTGGAAGTAGTTCACGTACTGTCGCACCGCCCCGTACAGGTGAGCCATGGTTTGTCCCGCCACCGCGCCGGAGTAGCGGTCATGACCGACGAAGTGGCGGACCACAGCGCCGTTCTTCTCGCTCGATCCAGGCCTGGTCGTTCTTGCGGTAGGGCCGGGAACGGGTGAACTCGATGCCCCGCTCGGCGCAGTACTTGATCAGTGTCTCGTTGATGAACACGCTGTCGTTGTCCGAGTCGATGCCTTTGACGGGGAAGGGCAGCTGTCGTCCGATGGCCTCCAATCCTGCCACCACCAGGGATTGCTCCCGAGCCAGCAGTGGGACGGCCTCGGTCCAGCCGGTGCAGATATCGGTGGCCACCAGGCTGTGGATCATGGAGCCCCACAGGGAGCCGCCGTGGTGGACCACCAGATCAATCTCCAAGTGTCCCGGTGGCGGCGCATTCCAATCGGCGAAGGTCCGTACGGGAATATTGCGGCCCAGCGACTGATTCCTCCGGCGTCTGAACTGGCGGGTTGCCGGTGTCCTGATGGGCTGGAGTAGTCGGTCCAGGGTGGCGGCGCTGGCCGCCAGCAGCCGTTGGCGCACCCGAGGGTCCAGATCCAAGTGGCCATGACGCTCCATGGACTCCACCAGGTGGGGCAATGCTGCCTTGAGCCGTTTCCCGCAGATCCGGTCAGCAGCTTCCCAGACCAGGATCACTGCTTCTCTCACGGCCTCGTCATAAATGCGCCAGCCCTTTACGGCGGGCTGCTGCTCTCCGTCGTCGCTGGACTGCCTCAGCAACCTGATGCCATGCTTGCGGTGGTGTCCGGTTACCGCGATGAACTCGTCCAGAATCCGGCTTTTCTCCCGCTTGGATGAGGCTCGGTAGCGGTCTCGGATCGTCGCCAGCAGTTCCTGTTTTGCCATCCTGCTGATGCCTCCTCCCACGCGATTGCCTCCCCTATTTTGGGTAACATTTTATTTGAGGCAACTATTTGCGTTGGGTAACGGTTTTGTTGAGGCAATGCGGACAAGGCCCCGGTGCTGGGAGTATTCCAGGAAGCCCCGGGTGAGGCGGGGGTGCAGGGCATCCGCTCCCGCCACCGCGGCGGGGAAGTTGTCGATGACCAGGTATTGGGGGATGCCGCCGAAGAAGGCCCAGGCCGCCTCCAAGCCAACGACCACCTCCTCCAGCCTCTGACCGAAGGTGGGCCAGAGAAAGCCGTGCCTGGAGTGGACCAGCGCCACCAGCAGGGCCCACACCACCCGCCTGCGGCCGGTCTCCTGATCCTGGATGTAGCCCAGGCGGCCGAAGTCCAGCTCCGCCACCTCTCCAGGCCCGCTTTGCTCCATCCGAATGGTTCTGAGGCTGCGCCGACGCCAGTTGCGCCGTTGCAGGAAACGCCGCAGCGACGTGTAGGACACCACGCAGCCCCGCTGGGCCAGCAATTCCTGGATACGAGTCACCTGGAGACGGTCAACGGTGACCCACTGGTAAATCTGGTCGCCCCAGGATTCCAGCAGGTCCTCGGCGGGCGCCACTGCATCTCGGGGGCCCGACCGGCTCAGGCTCAACAGCCAACTCAGCTGTTCCTCCGTGGGCTCCGACCCTTCCTGCCTGACCCCGGCCTCCACCGCCGCTGCCAGGTATTTCCGGACCGTGTCTCTTGACAGTCCCGTTCCTGACGCTATGTGGCGTTGGCTGTTCCCCTTTTGCCAGCGTCGGATGACTTCCACTACGTCCACTCGGGACACCTCCTTGTAAGCCATCTCCGCACCTCAAGTTCAAGTGCGGATATGGTCTTCTACTTGGTGCCCAGGGTGGACTGATGACCCTGGCGAAGTGGACTGATGACCTTGGCGATTTCGGGGATTACCGGACTATAGTTCCTGGCGATTTACAGAGTAGGAGTTCGCGTAGCGGTAGGAGTGGGAGTCGATGTCGAGAGGGACGTCGTAGCGGACCCACCACTGCCGCTGCCTCCGGTGCTGGAACCCCCGGCGGGCGGCGGAGCGCCACCGCTGCCGCCGGGGGGAGGGTTGTTCGGCGTGGGCGTTTTCGTCGGCGTTGGTGTCGGTGTAGAAGGAGGGGTGTTGGGGGTGGATGTCGCTGTCGGTGTGGGAGTGGGTGGGGAGGGGGCGCCATCATTGCCCTCGGATGAAGAGCCGCCATCGTTGTCCCTGATGGTGAAGGTTATCCTCTCCCCAATGACCAGAGCGGGTATCGTCACCGGGATAATGACCTCCTCGTCGCCCTCGGCCTCTTGATCGTCTGCAATGAAGATCTGTGTCGTAACGCTCTTGGATCCTTTAGGCATACGAACGCAGTTCTTCTTCAGACCCTCAACCAGTTCCGGATCCACTCCGTCTCCGAAATCTCCAAAGTACACATTTCCGCTGCATGTGCCAATGATGGTGTAGTCCTCTCCTTGGGTCGCGCTGCCCACACCGGACCCGAACCTCATTCCGTATGTCCTGTCGGCTTCTACATTCAGCTGCCAGGTTACCGTCACGAAACCGGCCCCCTCGGTAACGACGGGGGGGTCGACCTTTAGGGTCAGCATGCTCGGTTGTGCCACTGCCTCGGCCGGGAGCAGAAGAACCGCCCCGAGAAGAGCCACCAGGAAGATGACAGCTCCGGGCAAGCCTACCATTCGCAACGAAAGAGCACGACCAGCAGGGAGCTGTCCTCGTGCCGGAATTCAATTCGCATCAGTGAGCCGCCCACCTGCGTCCAGAGGTTCTCAATCTTGAACCTGACCCCGGAATCTACCCACGAGACCAGGTCCTCTGCCGCTGGATCCCCCTGAACGGAGTACAGGGCGGCGGAGAAGCCGTCCAGCCGCCACCTGATGCCGTGATCACACGTCCTCTTAAATGAGAGCACATTCCCTCCGCACGGAAAGTGTAAGAAACGCGGGACGGTTTCTGGATGGGCTTACGACCTGCTCTACTCTCGCCCCCGCCAAGTCACGATGTTTAAGCAGACGCCGTCCCCGCAGCTCAGCCGGTGGCCGTGAACCAGGACGTCATCCGAGACAGTGAACACGTAGGGCTCTCCTACATGCAGGTAGTGGAGGGTCCTGGGATGGATCGCCTCGATGTATATCTGCCAGCCCTTCGACTGGTTGTCCCACCACCAGGCCTCCTCCAGCTCGGGAAATTCAGCGAACAGTTCCGCCACGGAATCACCGGAGGGGTCGAGATGCAACGGCTTGGCCCCGTCCGCCCGCAGGTCCTGCACGAAGAACACGGCGCCTGCGGCAATCATCAGTGCCCCGGCCAGGAATAGCACTACAGCTATTCGCCGCCTGAAAGTGAAATAGTCCTTCAACACCCTCTCCTCCACACGAATTGATTTGAGTCGGCACGGTCACCACGTCCAGCCCCTTCCAGTTGGTGATTGGTGAACTCTTGGGCCGAGCATTGCATCATGAGACTGCCGGAGGTTGAGCTCTGCCCGGTTCATAGAGTCGGTTCCGGGTCCGTATGGAGGCAGGCCAGCCGGTCTGGTCCGGGCGCCGGTTGCCTCGGGTGGCCCCGAAACGGCACTCTTCAGTCCTGCCCGGCGCCACCGGGCCGTCTTATTGCAACGGCACCGCAGGTGCCATGTCCCGCTCGAGACCGACGGCAATGGTCACTCCGCCTTCAAAGTTTGTGACGGTGTCCGGGAGCACCCTGCCGCATCAGGCCAGACCCGCATCCAAGGATTTCTCACACAGATTATAGAGACTCCTGAATAAAATGTGGGTAAAGTCATAAATCAAAAGTGTAACTTTATGGTAAAGTTACGCAAATCCAGGCAGAATTACGCCCAAACTGGCCAGGTCCTGCCCGATTTTCCGAGGCTTTCTGGGGCGTGCGGAATTGAAGGTGTGCCGGCAACCCGCTTCCTGATAGATGCGCGAAGGCGGTGATGCTGGGGGAATTCCTGGGAGTGGCGGGCGCAGGACGCCAGGCCATCGTGTGAAAGGGAGTGGCCCGCCAGAGTCAAGTAGCGCTCCCTTGGAAGCCTCCGGGCAGTGGCGGTGCAGGTTCCGGCTCGGTCGCGAAACGGGTTGGGACAGGCGTAGCAGGCCAACTCCCCCGGTCCTGATTCCCTGCTGGTGGATGGCTTGCCGGACGCCCCGCAGCACGAAAGGCCGCGTCCAGGCGATTGTGTCACTGCTGGGCCGCTGTCCGAGAGGTGCCAGCCCGTCGAGTCTCTGCTGCGCCAGGTCCGGGTTTCCCTTGAAACATAATCTGGTTGGAGCCCTGCATTTCCTCCGACCCTGAGGGATCTTGGATGATTGGGTACGAACGTGCGGCTGCAGGCTTCTGCAAATGGCGCTATAAGTTATCATATAGTCATACTATTAGGTAGAGCGTTTACCCATAATTTATTCGATATCCGATATAATCTCGGCATTGAACTCTAGAGTCCGGGCTATCCCCCCGCTGGGATTGGCAGCCTCTGGAATCTCTGGAGGGCCGGTTTGCGCCAAGGTCCGTGCCGAGCAGAACTTGGACCGGAGAATCCGGGTGTACCTGTAGCTCAAAGTGCTGATGGTAGACGAGTTCGGCATTTGGCCCCACGACCGGGAGTCGGCAACGGCCTTCTTCATTCTGGTATCGGCCAGGTACGAGCAGGGCAGCATCATCCTGGCTTCCAACAGTGGCTTCGGTGAATGGGGCGAACTGCTGGGGGATACGGCGATCCTCGACCCGCTGCTGCACCACAGCTACCTGCACAATATCCGTGGCGAGAGCTACCGACTCAGGGAGAAGCTTCAGGCCGGTCTACTCCCGTCCCAGCACCTGAACCATACGCATCAGCAAGACGGCAAGATCAGACAAGTGGGTCATTTCTAGCCCAGCATTGACACCAGAAGAGGAAAATAATGACCACCTCATCCGAGCAGGCATCAGAACGCGAAGCCATGTCCCTGATGACCAGACTGGTCGCGGAGGGATCAAAAACTCTGGGTCTCCACATAAAGCAGCATGACGACATCAGCGAGGCGGCCCAGATGTGGGCCCAGGACGTCATAACCGAAAGTAGAAGACAGCTTGAGCAGAGCCATAAACAGGTGGTGGAAGAGGCGGTCAACAGCTTCAACGCCGCCACGGAATTACTGCGACAGGACTCGGAACGTCTCACGGCGCAACTCGGGGAACAGGGTGCAAGGGATGCCGCCAGCCTGCGAGAAACGGCATCCAAGTTGGCGGAAACCAGCGAGGAGCTGACGCGGCGGCTGGAGGCCGGGGTCAAGACCGCAGAAAACGCGATAAACCGCGGGGCGGAACTACTGCTGGAAAAACACACATCAGCCCTAGATAAGGCGGCGGCGGCAGCCCAAGGGCAACTCGAGCAACAAGCGGAGAATCACAGGAAGCTCCGAGAAAAGGAGGAAGAGGAGCTCAGGCAGGAACGGCAGCGTCAATTGGAAGATCACCGCCTATTTCGGGAGGAAACCCTGGGAATCATGAAGGCCGAAATGGACTCTGCCATGGAACAGGTGGCCAAGGCTAACCGGGAGGCCTTGGAGCAGGCGGGGGCAAAGGCCAACGAGGACAACAGGGCCAACGCAGACTCGGCCGTAGCCGCCATAAACCGGTCGTGGTCGGGCTTTGCCAAGACGGTTATGGGAGCAGCGATAATAAGCTCCGCAGTGGCAGTTGCCGTGACCGCTGCGCTGGTGACGCTGGCATGAGCAGAGGGTCAGCCGGGACAGTGGACCTTCAGGAGATGCTGGACCTACTCAGAGATGGATGGCGGATTCTCAGGGAAGGCACTCTGATTGAGCGCGAGAGGCGATGGAAGTCCCTGGACCAAGGGATCGAAGGGGCATTGGCTGTATGTGGGTCGGCTACACAAGAGGGACGGAAGACGGCCGACAGGTACCTCGAACAGGCCAGGGAGGCAATCCGGCAGTCCAGAAGCACAATGACGCAGGTCGCCGCCGCCCGGGGGAGTATGGGAGGTGAAGGACCGGCCGAGGACCTCATTGACCAATTGGAGGAATTGATAGCCGGCCTTGAGGACCAACTCCGGAAGATTGAGGCGGTTCTCAGCCACAAGGACGACGAGCCATCCTCCTACAACATAACCCTCTTCGGCCGAACCGGAACAGGGAAGTCCACGCTGATGGAAATCCTGACCAACGGAGAGGGCAGGACCATAGGCGAAGGAGGTCAGAGGACAACCCGGGACGTGAGGTCCTACGAGTGGAAGGGGCTGAGGATAACCGACGTGCCGGGAGTGGCGGCCTTCGATGGAGAAGAGGATGCCGAGACGGCACATGAGGCCGCCAGAAAGGCCGACCTCATCATATTTCTGGTAACAGATGACGCTCCCCAGGGAGCTGAGGCGGAACACCTGGCCAAGCTCAGGAGGTCGGGACACTCCATCATTGGCGTCTGCAACGTGAAGAGAAACCTGAACGGGGAAATAGCAGAGCGGCGGTTCATCAGGGACTCCAACCGGCTCTTCGACGCGGTACGTCTGGAGGAGATCAGACGCCAGTTCGACGATCTCGCTGCGGTATTCAACCCGGACCGGGATCTCCCCTTGGTCTGCACCCACCTGCTGGCCCGGTTCAGGGCCAGCAGGATGTCCAATGGGGAGCAGGCCCGGGAACTGAGGGAAGCCAGCCGGTTCTGGGAGCTGGAGGACGCTTTGGCGGCGGAGATAGCTGAGAACGGGACATACCTCCGCACCCGCAGCTACACGGACATGGCCACGAGGGCCGCGTTGGAGGCGAGCGAACAGTTGCTCCGGAGCGCGTCCTTGATGGAAGAACTGCACGGACTGCTGGAGTCCCGGACACACGAACTGAGGGAGTGGAGAGAGAGCTTCAGGCGAGGATCGGAGAGGAAGCTCGAGGAACTGGTTGGCGCCACCACGGGGAGACTGCGGAGCGATATGGTGTCGTTCGCCGAAATGCACTGGCGTCGTGGGGACAAAGAAATCGAAACCCTCTGGAACCGGAAGGTCGAAGAAACCCGCATCAACCAGCGCCTACAAGCCGGACTTGAGGAACTCATTGCTGAGATGCAGAACCACTTCAAGGAAATCGAGACCGACATCAGCGCCGAGCTCAGGCTCATGTTCGGGATCAACACCTCATTCTCAGGAGAGGGGATAGGAAGCCCCAACCTGCGACGCCGGACCAGGTGGGCTACCACCGCAATAGGAGCTGTCGCCGGAGTGATTGGTGGTGTGCTGATGTTCGTGCCCGGGGCGCAGCCACTGGGGATAGCGCTGGGACTAGGCAGCGGAGTACTGTTCGCTCTAGGCAGGTGGGTCAGCAACAGATTCAAATCCGAGGACCAGAGGCGCCGGGAGGCGGTGTCCAAGTTCTGCGACCAAGTCCGGCCTCAGTTAAACAACATGGAAGCCCAGATTGAGCAGGTGTTCCGACAAAACTTCAGAGAAAAGGTAGACGGCAGGGGTGCAGGGGCAGCCGTGGCCAACATGGCCAAGCTGTCAGACTCGGCCAAGAGGGCCGCCGGCATAATCCGGGAATTGGGAACGAAACAGCAGTCGTCCCTTGTCGAACTGAACATGACCACCGCAACGCAGACACTGCTTCACATCGGTTGTCAGGAGGAGATTCCGCTCGTAGAAAGGGCCGCCCGGGTGCCGGGCCAGTCACTTACGCTGGTCATCGCCAAGGAAAAGGAACTCGGTGAGGAGGTGATCATGAAGATGGAATCACTGCTGAAAGAGAAGGTCTCCCTAATCCGGCGGCGGACCACCGCCGGGGGCATCATCAGGAACGCCACGAGGTCGAGGAACATCAGGATAGACGAAGAGACGGAAACCGCGGAGGCGGCCTACGATGGCTCCGACCCGCAGGTCGAGATGGAAGTTCGACTGGCCAGCCAACTGACCGGGCTGCATATCAAGAACAAAGCCAAGGAGTAGTAGTGGACAGTCTGCAGACGCAACATTGGTCAGAAGAAACGGAGGCCCTGCTGGGGCGGGCAATGGAAGCCCTCACTCGGTCCACATCCGACACTGTCCGGCAGATGGCCGCCACGCTCGCGACACCCGGAGAGACCGGGGAGTCTCCCATACGGATAGCCTTCGCCGGCCAGTACGGCTCGGGTAAATCAACTCTCATCAGCGCCCTCACCGGGAGGTCCGACATACATGTCGGCGCGGGGATCACGACCGACAGGGTTACAGACTACCCGTGGAATGGAATAATCATCACCGACACTCCCGGCATACATACATCCATAAGGCCCGAGCACGACGAGGTCGGCTACCGGGCTATCAGCAAATCAGACCTGCTGGTGTTCGTAATTACCAACGAGCTGTTCGACGAGCACATCGGACAGCACTACCGAAAGCTCACCATCGACAGCGGCAAGGCGCACGAGACCATCGTCGTTGTGAACAAGATGGACCGGCACTCCCTGGGGAATTCGCCCGAGAGCCGGTCGATCATAACGGAAGCGCTCAGGGAACCATTGAGTCCCTTCAGCCCCGAAGACATGAGGCTCACCTTCACGGACGCCAACAGCGCCCTGGACGCGAACAACGAACCCGATGTCGAGATTGCCGGGATGCTCGGGGAACAGGGCAACATGAGCGCCTTGGTGGACTGCCTCAACGACCTGATCCGGGACAAGGGACTCGTTGCCAGGCACACCACCAGGTTGTACTCGATCAACCAAGTCCTGAACGAAGCATTGGAAATGGAGGAGAGCGGCGATTCAGAAGCCGACGCGCTCCTCTTGGTCTATAACCAGACTATCCGGGCCATCACCCAGTCGGTAACCTCCCTCCGGGCGGAAATAGAACTTGTGGTCGCCAAGGCCAAAGACCGGATACGGAGGGCAGCAGACGAAGTGAACGATATCCTCGATGGCGAGAGGAACGGGGACAGGGTAAAGCAAGCCGAGGAAACGGCAGAAACCAGAATAAGAGAAGCCACCCAAGAACTCGATACCGACATTGTCAAAGCAATGGAGGATGCCCTGCCGGAACTGCAGCGCAGAATCGAGAATATGCGGAGGGGAGGCCTGTATCAGGACGCCGTGTTGAGAATCCAAACCAAGGGGGAGGGAACCAACTGGATCAAGGGATTGGGTATAATCCAAGACCTTGGCGGGACATTGGGGGAGGCCGGGGCAAGAATGGCCACGAACAGTGCTGCCAATAGCCTCTGGATCCCGGGCCTGCAACAATTCTCCGGCAGTCCGGGACACTCGGCCATACTCGCCATAGGGCGGACCTTCGGGCATTCCTTCCGGCCCTGGGAGGCCGTCCGGTTGACCCAGACCTTGGGGAGGGCTGCGGGTGTGTTGGGGATCGCTGCAACGGTCCTGGGCGTTGCCCTTGAGGTGAAGGAGGAAATAGACCTGCGGAAACGAGAACAGGAAGTCCTGGAAGCTCGGCAAGATGTGAGAGCCGAGTTCGACCGTATAGCATCGGTGGTGGAACGGGAGGCCTTGGAAAACTCGGAGGCGGCCATCCGCGAGTTGCTCGTCGAGCCCCTCGATGCCATCACAAAGGCACGAGACGAACTAAACGCAGTCCGTGAGGAGAGAAACGAACGCTTGGAGCGGCTGAACAGAGTCGTTGCGGCCGTCAGCGAACTGATTGGACGAATACACGCGGGAGATCGACGCAGGGACTTCACACCCGGAAGCCCCGCCGAATGAAAACCTGGGGGCCCAGTAGTTACCTTGTCGCGTACTCGACTCATGGGCGTGGGTTGCAGGTCTCACAGCAGCCGTCCCTTTCGACTCCTGTGAACAGGCTGACGCTATTCGCTACTTTGTAAGACTCCGCCGTCGACAGACCCTAGTATTACAACGACGGTTCGCAAGAAACCACCCATGAGTACCTCTTCACGTTGAATCACAGACGCGCTGACAGCTTTGCGCCCTTGCCTTCCACGAAGCAGTTTTCTGTGAAAAGGGTACTAAATTGGAGAAGCGTCGTTGTAATACTAGAAATCTGGCCGGAAAGTGGCGGCTGGCGGGTTGGCGAGTATAGTGGTGTCAACAAGCATGGCGGAGGATGAGCATGCTGGGAGAGCGGTCGGACCAGAGGGGGTTGTGGGAAGCGGACCGGTTGTATCTGGACCACGTGGGGCGGGACACCTTTTATGGTCTGCTGGCCTCGCTGCGGGGCCGGCTGTTCCGGGACCAGGATTTCGCCGAGTTCTACTGCGCCGACAACGGCCGGGACAGCGTGCCGCCCAGCCTGCTGGCCACTGCCCTTCTGTTGCAGACTCACGACAAGGTCAGCGACGCCGAGGCCAAGGCCCGGGCCGACTTCGACATCCGCTGGAAGGTGGCCTTGGGGATTGAGGTGGAGGACCGGCCCTTCGCCAAGAGCACGCTGCAAGTGTTTCGCGCCCAGCTGATCCTGCACGACAAGGTGCGGGAGGTATTCGAGTCCAGCCTGCGGTTGGCCCGGGAGTCGGGCTACCTGAAAAGGCGGAGCATGAAGGTGGCGCTGGACACGACCAACATCCTGGGCCGGGGCGCGGTGAGGGACACCTGCAATCTGCTGGCCGACGGGATGGTCAAGCTGTTGGGGGCGCTGGCGGCAGTGGAGAAGGCCAAAGTCAAAGAATGGGCCCAGGCCCGGGGATACGGGCGGTACCTGGCCTCCAGCATCAAAGGGGAGGCGGCCATCGACTGGTCGGACAAGCGAGCACGGGCGGCCCTGGTGGCTGGGATTGTGGCCGACGCGGACCGGCTCTTGGAGTTGTCGCGGGAGGCGCAGGGGGAGTTGCCGGAGGACAGTGAGGAGCGCCAGCGGATAGTGGATGCGTCGGAATTGCTGGGGCAGTTGCTGCTCCAGGACATTGAGCGCAAGAGTGGCGACGGCGACGGCGATGACGGAGTTAGCCTCAGAGGTGGGGTGAGCGAGGACCGGATGGTGTCGGTGCATGATCCGGAGATGCGCCACGGGCACAAGAGCAGTAGTAAACGCTTCGACGGGCACAAGGCGGCCATCGCGGTGGACACCGACACCCAGCTGATCACCGCCGTGGAGGTGTTGGCGGGCAACGCTCCGGACAACCTGGGGGCGTTGGGGTTGGTGGAGGAGAGTGAGGTCAATACCGGTGTGCCGGTGCAGGAGGCTATGGGCGACACTGCCTATGGGGACGGCGTAACCCGCCAGGCCTTCGCCGATGCGGGCCGCAAGCTGGTGGCCCGGGTGCCAGGCCGCCCGGACCGGCCGCGCTTTCCCAAGGATGACTTTGTCATCGACCTGGAGGCGGGCAGTTGCACTTGTCCGGCGGGGCAGGCCACCCACAAAATCGTGCCGGCGGGACGGCGTACGGATGCCGCGGGACGGGTCCACCGCCTGCGGGCCTTCCAGTTCGACGGGGCCGAATGTATGACCTGTCCCCTGCGGTCCCAGTGCATCTCGCCCAGAGGCAGGAAGGGACGGTGGGTGCTGATCCATCCCCAAGAGGCCCGGTTGCAGCAGGCCCGGGCCCTGCAACAGAGCGCCGGGTACGACGAATATCGAGGGCGGCGAGTGGTGGTGGAGCACAGATTGGCCCGGCTGGTGCATTTGGGCATCCGCCGGTCCCGCTATTTCGGACGCGCCAAGACGAAATTCCAGTTGTACTTGGCGGCCACGGTGGCCAACCTGACCTTGGTGGCGTCCAAGGCCGGCCTGCCAGGCGGCACCGGGGACGGTTCCAGTGCCAGCAACTCCCTGCGCGCAAAGGCCATCCGTTCCGCCCTTGACTTCGTCCCTGCGCGGCTCAGTCAAGTCATGCCCCTGGCTTTGCTTGCGTCGGCCTCACTGCCGAAATTCATCCCAGTCATCTCCCTGGACAAGGCTTTCCGGCCAGATTTCTAGTATCCTCCTTAGCCCCAATCCACCGAAAGGACCTGGTCGTCTTGAGGACGGAAGCGCTGAGACGCGCCGGATAGAGACGGGATGGCCTTGACCCGCTCCAATTCGGCTGGGCATAGTGTGTGGTGGCCACGCCAAGGGGAAGTTGACCGCCGTCGGCGCGTGCGACGGGGGAGAACGACCGGTCAGGTCCCGCTGGTGACACGCAGGGACAGGCCTGGAGCTGTACAGCCAGGCCTGTGGGCAGTCTGATAGGCCGGTGGAGACGCCGTGGGCGCGGTCAGGAAAGTAGCGGCAGGGCGCGCAATCGCGCCAGCGCGGATTTGAACTGGTTCTGCCAGGGCCAGCCCTGGGGCAGATGCAGGATGAGGCGGCGTGCCTTGCGGGTCATGCGTCCTAGGAGGGAGAAGAACCATCGTCGGAGAATCTTGGTGGCCATCACCGGCTCGCCTAGGCCGATGCGCGTGGTCCAGCGAGCCAGGTTGTGTGCCAACGATTGCACGTCTAGCCAGGCGGCATTGGCGGCGAAGCGTCCCGAGGGGAGATGGTTGAGCCCCACACCGTACTTGAGATCGAGGATGACGTTCTCGACCTCGGCATGGCGGCGATGGTCGGCCCCAAGTCAAGCGTTTCCCCCGCCCGGTCGGTTATGAAGGCGAGGTAGCTGTAGGTGGCAAACAGAGCCAGTTGGGAACCGGGTGTGGGCTTGACCCGTCGGACGATGAGCCGCACCGGAACGACGTCGGGCTCACTGCCGAATGGGGTGTATTCCGTATCGGCAACGTCGGCGGCGGAACTGGCGGCCCCGGTGGAACTCGAGGTACTGGCCTGGAAGAAGGGTTCCCGCAGCGGCGGGGTGGTCAAGGGCGCTGGCGGGCCGGGCGGCGACAGCATCCGCACCAGCGGTCGGGTACCCTGGGGCGCCGAGGTTGAGTTTGCCTACACCACCGGCTATGACAGCCAGGGCCGGGTCTCGGTGCACCACGTGGTCGATGAGCGGGGCTACGGCGTGATGCTGAGCAAGCCTGATTCCGGCGGCAATAACACCCGGGCGGCTTAGTACTACAGTTGCAGGTGATTTCCTGAGTTATGAGCCAGCCTTGAAAATCTCAGCGCCCAGCTACGGGCAGTGTGTTTTCCACCAACGAAATTGGACGAAATCTTAGGTCGAAATAACCGGGGTAGTTCAAGTGCAACTGTAGTACTAAACTAAAGCCAGGGTGAAATGCGCACATTGGGGAGGACAAGCAGCGCTGCGGGATTCATTCTCCATGCGCGGATCCGATGGCTTGGCTAGCAGAACCAAGCCAATCTTTTCGCCCCCCGAATGTACATTTCATCTTGGCTTTGGTTTAGGATTGGCGCAGAACTGATAGCCATCCTTCGCAACTCCAGTCCTGACCAGCCGAGGATATTTGTCGGGTCGCACAACTAGCCAAAATGTTGCGGGTGGCGTAGGACGAACACGTCGTACAAACACAGCAAGGATACTCTGAAAGGTAGCTACAACCGCACATAGGTCGCCGTACCAAACATTCACTGTGGAGTTGTGAAAGGTGGTCTCTGACTCAGAAAATCGTGAATCGCGCCCCGCCTGGTTCGTGGGAGCTTCATTCGGGCGAACCAATGACCAGACTGCCCGGTTCCTGAGAGACGGGATCTGGGTGAACGGGTGGGAGGACCGGCACCTGGAAGACGTGAGGTCAATTCAACCGGGCGACCGCATCGCCATCAAGGCGGCCTACACCAGAAAATACAACCTGCCATTCGACAATCGGGATATCCCAGTCTCAGTGATGGCCATCAAGGCCACCGGCACCGTCACGGAAAACATGGGCGACGGGCGGCACGTCAGGGTAGACTGGACACCCGTGGACCCACCCAGGGAATGGTACTTCTACACATACCGAGGTACGGTGTGGCGGGTCTCTCCCGGCCGCTGGGCGAGCAGCGAACTGATCCGGTTTGCCTTCGAGGGTGAGGAACAGGACATCGATACCTTCCGCAACGACGAATACTGGAAGGACCGGTTCGGAGACCAGCCCGAGTCCGACCCCCGGTTTGCCTGGACGGACTTTTACTCCGAATTCGCCGACAGGCTGCTCGCCTACCGGAACGACCGCGGGCCACTGATAGCAGCCATCCACCATATCTCCGGCAACCTGCCGAGACCAATCCCCCTGCAGGACCAATTTCCAGACGGCAGTCCCGGGCCGCTGGAGGACATCTGCCCATTCACCACCTTCGGGTTGTTCAACCGGGGGATTACCGACGAGAACCGGCGCAGGATTGCAGGCGGACTGGCGGAGTTCCTGGATGTGAAGGTACCGGTCCCTGAATCCTTCGAGGGGATTCCCACCCTGAACAACCTGAACGCCTGGTTCTTTCCGTACGCCAGCGAGCGCACCGGTGATCACATGGACTCGCTCTGGCGAGTTTTCGCCGATGCCCTGGAGTACGCCGACAGCGGCGATGATTCAGGCCGGGCCAGATTCGCCGAATCCTTTGATGACGCCATCGGCCGTCACTCCGTTGGACCGCGTCTGGCCACCGGCCTGTACTGGATCCGCCCGTGGATATACCTGACCCTCGACGGCCGCACAACCGGGTTTCTCAGAAACAGGATGTCCGTCGACATGCCCAGGGGCAGACCGGATGCTGAGACCTACCTGGCCCTGCACGACCAGATTGAAGCAAAGTTCATGGAAGACGGCCAGGCCATCCGGTCGCTACCGGAACTGTCGGTGGCAGCCTACGCCCCTTCCAGCCTTGATTCAACGGTTGATGCCCCGGATGTCGAGCGGGACCAGGACCGAGTCGACGGCCAACCCGGCCAGGAGCCGGAAATCCCGTACTCACTAGAGGATATCATCAGCGATGGCTGCTTTCTCGAACGCGGCAGGCTCGAAGGGATGCTGGAGCGCCTCAGGAGTAGAAAGAACCTCATCCTGCAGGGGCCACCCGGCACCGGCAAGACCTGGCTGGCCAAGCGGCTGGCTTACGCGCTCATCGGCAGCAGGTCGGAACGCCGGGTGCGTCCCTTCCAGTTTCATCCCAACCTCTCCTACGAGGACTTTGTCAGAGGCTGGCGTCCCAGCGGAGACGGTCGCCTTGCCTTGGTGGATGGGCCGTTCCTGCAGGCGATCAGGGATGCCGGCGAGGAACCGTCCCTGGACTTCGTGATGGTGATTGAGGAGATCAACCGCGGCAGTCCCGCCCAGATTTTTGGTGAAATGCTCACCCTGCTGGAGGCGGACAAACGGACTCCTGAGGAGGCCCTGGCGCTCAGCTATCCACGACATGCCACTGAACGCGTCCACATCCCGCCCAACCTGTACGTGGTGGGCACCATGAACATAGCCGACCGATCCCTGGCCCTCGTGGACCTCGCCCTGCGGCGGCGATTCGCTTTCATTGACCTCGAACCGGTCTTCGGGGACACATGGCGCAACTGGGTCGGAGAACAGTGTGGCATTGAAACAGCCTTCCTGGCGGACATCGAAAGGCGCATGACCTTGCTGAACCAGACCATCGCCACCGACAGCCTGCTGGGCCCCCAGTTCAGGGTCGGCCACAGCGTGGTGACTCCCAGTGGCGACCAGGTGATTGACGATCCGGTCTCCTGGTTCGTACAGGTTGTGGAGACGGAAATCGGGCCCCTGCTGGAGGAATACTGGTTCGACCAAGCCGGCAGGGCCGACGAGGAGAAGGAGAAACTGCTTCAGGGGTTGGCCGGTTGACCGGGGCGACGACGCCCTATCCCACGGTCGGCAGGATTCCCGTCAGGAACCTCTGGCTGCTGATGCTCTATGCCTCCAGGCTGTACCGGGCACTGCCCTCAGGACGCAGGTTTGCAGCCGAGGACAATCCCGACGAAATCCCCGACCTGGTGGCGGAAATACTGACCCGGGCCGTGGAACGCCGCCTGCGGCGCAATCTGAGCTCCGAGTTCGACCGCAGGGAGGCAGACCTTACACGGCTGCGTGGACGCATCGATGCCCTGCGCACGGAGCGCCGACGCCTGTTGCAGCAGGGCAGGATAGCCTGCTCCTTCGATGAACTGACCACGGACACCCCCAGGAACCGTTACGTCCGCGCGGCCCTGACCCATCTGCACCGGATGGTCAATGACAATGAGATCAAGCGACGATGCCGTATCGAAGCGTCGGCGCTGGAACGGGCCGGAGTCGGCGTCGACAGCTCCCGGGACCTCCGGAGGAATGGCAGCCGGTCTCCGGTTTCTGCCGGCAGGGCGAACATCGAGGACCGACAGATGTTGGCGGCGGCCGAGCTGGCCTTCAGCCTGAGGTTGCCGACGGAGCAATCCGGTGAGAAGCGTCTACCGGTGCCGGAGAGGGACGAGCACTGGGCGAGGATGTTGTTCGAGGCGGCGGTGGGCGGCTTCTACGACACCGTGCTCACACCCCGGGGTTGGTCGGTCAGGCCTGGCAGGAAATTGAACTGGCAGATCGAATCACCCACCCCGGGGATCGAGCGGCTCCTGCCGGGGATGATTACCGACATCATCCTCGAGTGTCCGGTTGCAGCAGGACCCCCCGGAGGGTCCCGCCTGGTGATCGATACCAAGTTCACCAGCATGGTCGGCACAGGCCGGTATGGGAATGCAGCTCTGGACAGCAGCTATATCTATCAGATCTACGCCTATCTCAGGTCCCAGGAGAGATCCACTGATCCCCTGTCACTCACTGCATCGGGCATGTTGCTGCACCCATCGGTCGGTGAGGAATTCGATGAGGCGGTCACGATCCAGGGACATCGCATCAGGTTTTGCACCGTCGACCTGGCGGCCGAAAGCCAGGTCATTCGGAACAGGTTGATGTCCCTTGCGCTGGGAACCTTGCCATAGGGTCGCGCCGTCAATTGACGGATGCCGTCTGAAACTCCTCCTCAAGCTCCTCATTGTCGGCTGGGACAGTGGGAAGAAAAACCGGGACTGGATGGAGAATTGTCGTTTCCCTCGGGCCTGTATAGGCGCGGGCATCACCAACCCTGCTGGCCGCAATGAGGACATGATCGACGAACTGCTCTTCGCCACTGGACGCCGCCCTTGGCGGCGATCACCTGCCGGCAGTGGAGGCACCGGCCCTGGTAGTCGTTTCCGTCGGCCAGGTCCTCTGCCGCCAGTTCCAAGCATTCCTCGCAACCAGCCACCGACTGCGGCTTGTCGCTCCAGTTACGTCTCCACGAGCTCCTCGCCAAGGGGGCCTCTCCAAGGCCTTAGTGCACGGGGTGCTGTAAGCAGCGCATCTTCATTAGCCAACCCGAGTTGCTCAAATGTCCTTGGACGAATACTCGGAACATCCGAAATCTGAACTCGTCTCCAGTGCCACCGGCTCCGGGTCTTCGGTGCTGGTCTCGTGATTGTAGATGGAGAATGAAAGCTTCGATCTTATTCTCTGATTGCGACATATCCCCTGTGTCTTGTTCTTCCTTGCCCAGTGTCTGCAGGTAAGGCAGTTTTGGTATTTCCTCTGGGTGGATCTCTGCAATCGCCTAGGCTTTCTGTAGAAGGTAAGTCTGTGCCTCAAGGGCTCAGACATCATGTCGGTCCTGGCGAGGTAGATATATGTTCTACCTTCGTGTTCCATCTCGAATTGAGGGAAAACATAGGAGTTGCTACGGGCCTCCTTGACCGCGAGGTCATATAACTGGTAGGGCACATCGTACATGTCATGCCTCATCGCTCCAGTTATCAGATGCACTGTGATGTGGCCCATATATTCCCACTTGCTTCGGTCGTACCATCTGGACTCGACCTCCTCGGCCGTTTTGGGGGCCGCCACCGTGGCAATCCCGTGAATCCTCCTGTACGCGTTTCAGTCGTTAAGACAAACTTCCATGGTCTGACGCCAGTCGTCAAGGTTTCTGACCAGCTCTCCTGGATTGTCAATGAGCTCAACCAACTGGTACTCCTTCCTCATTGAATCGGCTGTATTTCGTTGGTCTCTCGGAATAGGGCGTCCCCTGTCGGTTACTGGCTCGTAGATGCTCGGAAACTCGGGCTTTCTGGTCACTCCGAACAGGTCCGGTTCCTCGGGGCAGGCATATCGAACTTTGCCCTGTGTTTCCAAGAAACGCCAGTTGTTTGCGGTGGGTGTCAAGGGCGGAGCAAAAACGGACCACTGGGTCGGAGCAAAACTGTACCACCTTGGTGATGCCTGACGGCTCCGGCCGGGGCCGTGGGTGGGCCCCTTCATTGACGTCGTGGTCGGCTTTGGCGTCTGCGTGGCGCTAGCTGGCATCCGGCCGACCCCGCGCTGGCGATAGCACCTCGGCGTTCTGTCGGCTGCCCCTGAGGCGGTAGCTCTCGCCGTTCATCTGCAGGATGTGCACGTGGTGGGTGAGACGGTCCAGCAGCGCGCCGGTGAGCCGCTCCGACCCGAAGACGCCGGTCCACTCGTCGAAGGGCAGGTTGGTGGTCACCAGGATGGAGCCTCGTTCGTAGCGCTGGCTGAAGACCTCGAAGAGCAGTTCCGCCCCGGTGTGGGACAGGGGCACGAAGCCCAGCTCGTCGATGATCAGGAGCTTGAGGCGGGCCAACTGGCGTTGCAGGTTGAGCAGCCGGCGCTGGTCCCTCGCTTCCAGCAGTTCGTTGACCAAGGCCGCGGCGGTGGTGAAGCCCACCGGCAAGCCCCGCTGGCAGGCGGCCAGGCCCAGGCCCAGGGCGATGTGGGTCTTGCCGGTGCCGCTGTTGCCGATGGCGATGACGTTTTCATGGTGGTCGATGTACTCGCAGCGGGCCAGTTGCATGACCAGTGGCTGGTTCACCGAGGGGATGGCGGAGAAGTCGAAGGTGTCCAGGCCCTTGATGGCTGGGAAGCGGGCGGCGCGGATCCGGCGCTGCACCATGCGCTGGTGGCGGCCGGTGAGTTCCAGCTCGGCGAGGCGCAGCAGATAGTCGGGGTGGCTGACTCCCTCGGTGGCGCACTGGGCGGCCAGTTTGGCGTACTCTTTGAGGAAGGTGGGCAGCTTCAGCTCCCGGAGGTGGTGCTCCAGAAGCAGCGTGGGTTGGTCGCTCATGCTGCCCTCCCAGTCAACAGGGTCAGGTAGTCTCCGGCGCGGGTGGTCTGGACGCTGACCTGAGGCAGGTGGGGATAGAGCTCCAGGTCCAGGCGGTTCGGTCTGCCTTCGATACGGCACAGCAGCAGGTGCTTCACGGCGTCGAAGCCGACCGCGCCCAGCCGCAGGGCCTCACTCACTGCGTGGTGGACCTCCTGGTGGGAGAAGTCCTCCATCAGCCGAAGCACCCGCACGAATTCCCGCTTGCCACGCTGGCCCATCCTGGCTTCCAGCCGCCGACGCAGGGTGTGATATTCCTCAGGGAGGTCCCATCCCGCCAAGGGCGCGGCCTGGTCCAGCGCTCCGGTCTTCCGCTCCAAGAGCGGCAGGTAGTGGATGGGGTCGAAGATGAAATCTTCCTGCTCATAGGAGCGGGTATGTCTGGCGATGACCTCGGCCCCGCAGCTGATCACCACCTGATCCACGTAGCCCTTCACCAATACGTCCCGGTATCCGTAAGCCACCGGCACCGAATAATCATTGGTGCGGTACCTGACCAGGGACAGTGAGCTGACCCGGCCGGCCTGCTGGTCGCAGGCGTCGTAGGCTGCAGCGGGCAGGGGCAGCAGCGCCTCCAGGTCCCGCTCCATCCGCTGGCCGATGGTCTCGGTGTGTCCCCGCAGCACGGCGTCCATCCGCTCCAGGCATCGCCCTTCCAGGTGGGCATTCAGCGCCTGGAAACTCTCCACCGCCGGTATCGGCACCAGGAAATTGCGCCGCGCGTAGCCCACCATCCCCTCGACATTGCCCTTGTCATTCCCCCTGCCGGGACGCCCGAACCGGTCCTCGAACAGGTAGTGGGACTGCAACCTGGTGAAGGCACGGGTGCGGGTGCGGCGTCCATGGCCCAGTATTTTGGCCACCGCCATCTTGGTGTTGTCGTACAGGATGCTCTGGGGCGACCCGCCCAGAAAGGCGAAGGCCGACACATGGCCGTCCACAAACGCCTCGGTGGTCTCTGCCGGATAGGCCTTGACGAAGCAGCCGTCGCTGTGGGGCAGGTCCAGCACGAAATAGTGCGCCTTGCGCTCCACACCGGCGATCACCGCCAGCGCCTCTCCGAAATCACACTGGGCGTGGCCCGGATCATGGGTCAACGGCACGAACATCTCCCGAACCCGCCGCCGGTGCTCCCTCACGTAGTCCTTGACTATGGTGTGCTGGCCGTCGAACCCGTACTCGTCCCTCAGCCGCTCGAAAATGCGCTTGGCCGTGTGTCGCTGCTTTCTGGGAACCTTGGCGTCGGCCTCCAGGATCGCGTCAATTACGCCAGTATAGGGCTCCTCCTGAGCTCGTCGAAGGGTTTGGCCGCCGCGGCGGGCTCTGCCGCGTGTAGCCTTGGGGTGCCGCATTGGCCAGCATCTTGCGCACCGTGTCCCGGTGCAGACCGAACACCCGGGAGGCCTCCCGAACGCTCATTCCCTCCACCAGGCAGGCCCGCCGCACTTGGAAATACATCTCCACGTGAAACATCCATTGCACCTTCCACAGGCTGAAAATCAGCCCTATGGAAGACGGCGAGTGGTACAGTTTTCAACCGCCCCAAAATGTCGGCCGAGCCGCCCGCCCGGTACATTTTCTCTCCGCCCTTTACAGCGGTTGGGAGCAGGCCAAAGCCGTCAGGTGGGCCTCGCCCTCCCCGTCCAGTTTCCTGGGACGGCGGTTCAGTTGTTCTCTCCGTCCCAAGGCCCTTGCCAATCCCTCCTCCACGCAGCGGCGTCGCACCCGCTCCACCGTGGCGGTGCCCACCTTCAGGGCTCGGGCTATATCCGGGTCCCGCATCGCCCCGCCATCCTGATTCTCGTCGCTGAGCAACAGAATGCGGGCGTGCGTCTGCCTGTATGCCGCCGCACTGCCCCTGGACACCAGTCCCTTCAGTTCCTCCTGCTCCTCCCCACTGAGATGCACCCTGTATCTCTTGACCATCACCTCACCCTCGCATCCTCACCCTCCCAAGTTGTCAGCGAATATTACCCCATCAGCCATCAGTTCAACGGTGTCGGTCCAATAGCAGAATGGATACGGGTAGGCGGCTAAGGAGAGCAGGCGGTGATGCTGGAGAAATCTCTCGGAGTGGCGGGCGCAGGACGCCAGGCCGCTAAAGTGCAGATTCACTCCTTTGGAAGCCTCCGGGCAGTGGCGGTGCAGGTTCCGGCTCGCTCGGGAAACGGGTTGGGGCAGGCGTAGCAGGCCAACTCCCCCGATCCTGATCTCCTGCTGGAGCAAGGCTTGCCGGACATCCCGCAGCACGAAAGACCGCGTGCAGGCGATGGCTCCGGATTCTACCGTGCCGCTGCCCGGCAGGCCCTGGCCCGTGGAGTCTCTGCTGCGCCAGGTCCGGGTATCCTTTGTGAAACGGAGTCTGGCTGGCGTTCTCCATTTCTTTCGTCCCCGGGGTCCCTGGAGGATCGGGCAAGGACGGGCGCTGCAGGGCCCCCAAAAACCGGGCGATAAGTTACCACATAGTCATACTGATATATAGATAGTTTACCCATAGTTTACCTCTAAGCCGGTATAATCTTGGCATCGAATTCGTGGGGCTTGGCTACCTTCCCGCTGGGATTGGCAGCTTCTGGAATCCCTGCAGGGCCGGTTCGCGTCAAGACCCGGGGCTCCGGGGGCCGAGCCTGTAAACGACAACACAGGACGATGGAAAGTGCGATTCAACCCACTTTGGCACTGACTGATGCAGCAGTACCCGGATAGGAGCGGATTTGCAGATTCCTGAAAATGTGGCGAATCTGTGCTTGCAGGGCATAAGGGATTTGATTGTTGCGAGGAGGGCGCTCATCCATCGGGCAGGTGTCTTTGCCTGCTTGGCCGTTGTGGTCATGACAATTGCTTGCACCGGCGGTGGCGGGCCTTCTGCACCAGGGGCGACGGTTCTGGACGGTGAGACCCCGGGTCCTGCCTTGACTCTCGTGCCTCCACCCACCCAGACACCGCTGCCTACAATTGCGCCCACGCCCACGCCGACTCCCATGCTGTCGGTAACTGCCGGCAGCGTCCAGGAAATGACTGCCGTACAGATACATGAGCGGCTCTCTCCGTCGGTGGCATACATTGAAACATCCACGGGTTCCGGCTCCGGCTTCCTGATTGAGGGCGGTTACGTGGTCACCAACCATCACGTGGTATGGCCATGGGAGGAGGCGCGGGTTGTTTTCCCTGATGGGCTTGAATTCGTGGCGCGGGTGGCCGCGTGGGATCCTATGAGCGACATCGCGCTCCTGGGACCGGTAGAGGCGAGTGCACTGCCAGTGGTATTGGGGAACGGGGAGAATCTGCCCATCGGCAGCGAGGTATTTCTGCTGGGGTATCCGGGAGAGAGCGATCCGTCTCCCACGCCTACCATTCTGTCAGGGCTTCTCTCCCATTACCGCCAGTGGGACCGGCTGGGAATGACCTATCTTCAGACCGACACGTCAGTGGCCGGTGGACAGAGTGGCGGCGTCCTGGTCAATGCCACAGGCGAGGTCATAGGAATCGTCGGATTCAGCTTTACCGAGGCAAATTACGCCCTGGCGGCATCAGCGGCGGACCTGGAACCAATCTTGCAACAGCTCATCCAAGGAAGGGACCCCTCGGGAGTAAGCAACCGCAGCTTCCGGAGTGAGCAGCGCGGCAATCAGTTTGACGGCAACCTGCAAAACACCTGGGACTCCAGGATGTATCTCATGGAGCTCGTCACCGGGGATCCGGTGGAAGTCGAAATTGACTGTTCGGAATCTGCGCATTTCGCGGAATCTCTGCGTTTCAACGTGAACGACCTACTGGGAAATACCTTGTTGGACGTGGACAACAGCTTTGGCAGGGTGGGGGCAGGGAGCGCGGAGGTCCTGATGGATGGGCATCACTTTCTCGCGGTGGACACGCCGGCTCACTCGTCATCCTGCTTCGATCTGACCGCCAACGTCCCCATGGTGCCCTATACCGACCCGGACGATGGACGGCGATTGAATTTGGATGAAACCATCGCCGGAAATATCGACTACCCCGGGGACCGGGACTGGTATTCCGTCCACCTTGAAGAGGGGGACTTGGTCAGGATTTACGCCGACTCGTTCAATGTGGATACCGTCCTGAATGTTGACTTCCCCAACTCCCGTGTCAATCAGGTAGTCCGGGATGATGACAGTGGCGGCGGCATGTTCGAGATGGACTCGGAACTGGTGTACCGCGCTACGGTGACCGGCGAACATTTCGTGGTCGTCAAAGACTACGACGACTGGAGAATGGGCGGCTATTTCCTGTCGGTGGACCGCGCCCCGCCCGGGACGGACGCGGCCACAGTGCCGCCGGCGAGGGAGGTGGACAGCCCCTTTGGAAGAATGATCGTGTTTGAGAGCCAGCTTTCAGATTTTTCCATCCAGGTGCCGGCGAAGTGGGTTGAAGTGCAGCCCGATGAGGATGACGCTGGCGTCACCCTCTGGGCTGTGAACTCGCAAGCGGAAGAGGGTGAAAAGGGCCTCGTCGGTGTCCTTGAATTCGACCTGCAAGCCTCCGATGAGGAACAAACGGCTGAGGAGCTGGCGGACTCCCTGACCGACTCCTTCGTGGATGATATTTTCGAAGACGGCGTTGAGACCAGCCGAGAGGATATGGTGACGTCTTCCGGAGACCCCGGCGTGGTGCTTGCGTTTAGAGAGGAAATTGAGCCTGATCTGTTTGGCGTGTTCCGGATGCTGGTCAGCATCCAGGACGAGCGTTACGCCTTTGTTGTGTTTTATGCGTTCTCACAGGACGAATCCCAACCTCAAACGGCTCTGACTGAATACTCCTTCAGCACCCTTGATTCCAGCAACATGAATTCCTCCGGGGATGGAGACTATTACCTGGGCCGGTGGCTCCATGTGAGTGTTGTCATCACGGAGCGCTTGCCGGAGCTTCGCTACTCCACGATTGACACTGACGACGTGGTCCGGCAATGGAGCCTATTTCCAACCGACCCCGGCAAGGAACTGGTGCTGGTGCGGCTCAAGGTGGAGAATCACACCGTGGACCGCATCTCCATCGACGTTGATGGAAACGCTGCCGAGTTGCGAGACATGGCCGGCGCCACTTACCGCCCGGTTTCCATCGCTCACACCGTGTGGCAGGACTTTCGCGGAGCATCGGAGGCCCTGGTGAGGATGGATCGCGGCCAATGTTTCGACGGGCGACGCGTCCTGATTGAACCGGGAACTACAGTACGGTGGCGGAGTGAGGGCGATACAGCTCAAATTCTGGCCTTTGAATACCCGTCGGTTGCAGTCGGACCGGGCGGCAGGGTCGAACTCGCCCCTGGAGAGTCAGTGTCGCACGCCTTTCACGAACCGGGCACATACCAATATGTCTGCGGAAACCTCATCGGCGCGGAATGGCCAGCTGAAGTCCGGGTAATGCCGGCCGGAGACCGTAGCGGTGAGAGCTTGCGCTCGGTCTTATTTCTGGAAGGTCCCTTCGAGTTGATGAAAGGGCACGGACTGGACGGCTACTTGGTCTTTGAGGTTCCGGCGGGGAGCAGGTTCCAAGGGCTGACTTGGCTGGCCGGAGATTCCATCACCGTACCGGGGAAAGCCCTGCCGACGCTTAGTGACTCGGCCGCAATCGATGCCCCTGGTTCTGACTGCGCGGGGCAGCGGGAGGCGCTAGCAGCGTTGTACAAAGCTGCTGCTGGTGGTGAATGGCTACGGGACCACAACTGGTTGAGCAACGACCCGGTTGACAGATGGTATGGTGTTACCGTTGATAAGGACGGGTGCGTAAGCAAATTGCACCTGTCGGAGAATAATCTGAGCGGCACCATTCCGGTGGAGTTGGGGTACCTGTCAACGCTGAAAGAGCTGTCCCTGTCGAGAAACCGGTTGAGCGGGGAGATTCCCGAGGAGTTGGGGAATCTCGCCAACCTGGAAGAGTTGTACCTATACGAGAACCAGCTGACTGGGACAATTCCGGTGGAGTTGGGGAATCTGTCAAAACTGAAAGAGTTGTCCCTGTCCACAAACCGGCTGAGCGGGGAGATACCCGGTGAAGTGGGGGATCTCACCAATCTGCAGGAATTGCATCTCTACAAAAACCGGCTGACTGGGACAATTCCGGTGGAGTTGGGGGATCTATCAAAACTGAAAGAGCTGTCCTTGTCCACAAACCAGTTAACCGGAATCATCCCAGCGGAACTGGGGAATCTCGCCATCCTGGAAGGGTTGTACCTCTACAATAACCAGCTGACTGGGACAATTCCTGTGGAGTTGGGGAATCTCGCCATCCTGGAAGGGTTGTACCTCTACAATAACCAGCTGACTGGGACAATTCCAGTGGAGTTGGGGAATCTTTCAACGCTAAGAGAGCTGTCCCTTTCAAGAAACCAGTTAACCGGAGCGATACCCGATGAACTGGGAAATCTCACCAACTTGCAGGAGTTGAATCTCTACGAGAATGAGTTGAGCGGAGAGATACCTGCGACGCTTGGCGACCTATCCAAACTTAAGGAGCTGTTTCTGAGCGATAACGGTCTAGGTGGGGCTATTCCACCGGGAATCGGAAACCTTTCCAACTTGGCGAAACTCGGCCTTTACGCAAACCGGCTGACCGGCACCATTCCGGTGGAGTTGGGGAACCTGTCAAAGCTTAAAGAGTTGTCCCTCTCTACAAACCAGTTTAGAGGGGAGATACCCGCTGAGCTTGGGAATCTCACCAACCTGGAGGCACTGTATCTCCACGAGAATCAGTTGAGCGGACAGATACCTGCGACGCTTGCCAACCTATCCAATCTTAAGAAGCTGTTTCTGGACGATAATGGCCTAAGCGGGGCAATTCCACCGGAAATCGGAGATCTTCCCAACTTGGAGGAACTGGGCCTCTACGAGAACCAGTTAAGCGGGACGATACCCGCTGTACTGGGGAATCTCGCCAACCTGCAGGAATTGCATCTCTACGAGAATCAGTTGACTGGGACAATTCCGGAGGAGTTGGGGAATCTTTCAATGTTAAGAGTGTTGTCCCTTTCGAGAAACCTGTTAACCGGAGAGATACCCGCCGCGCTGGGGAATCTCACCAACTTGGAAGAGTTGTACGTCCATAAAAACCGGCTGACTGGGACAATTCCCATAGAGTTGGGAAATCTTTCATTGCTAAGGGAGCTTTACCTATCGAGGAACCAGTTCACTGGGGAGGTACCCGCTGCGCTGGGGAATCTCACCAACCTGGAGACATTGTATCTTAATGAGAATCGGTTGAGCGGAGAGATACCTGCGACGCTTGGCAACCTATCCAATCTTGAGAAGCTGTTTCTGGACGATAACGATCTAGGTGGAGCAATTTCACCGGAAATCGGAGGCCTGTCCAACTTGGAGGAACTGGGCCTCGGCGATAACCAGTTGATCGGGGAGATCCCACTGGAACTGAGTACCCTTTACAATCTCAAAGTGCTACGCTTACAGAACAATGAACTCTATGGGACTGTTCCAATTGAATTAAGAAATCTACCCCACTTGGAGAACCTAAGCCTGCATGGCAACCTGCTAACTGAAAGTATGCCCTAGAAATCTGGCCGGAAAGCCTTGTTCGGGGAGATGCATTTCAGCAGTAAGGTCGTTGCAAGCAAGGGGGGCATCAAGATTTGAGGGAACCTCGCGGTGAGGAAATCAAAGACGGAAGGTATGGTCTGGGTACGGTCAGTGCCCCAGCTGTTGGAACCGCCGTCGGTTCTGCTCGACAGACCGAGTTTCCCCGCCACCAGGGTCAGGTTGGCCACCGTGGCCGCCAGGTACAGCTGGAACTTGGTCTTGACCCTGCCGAAGTAGCGGGCCTGGCGGATGCCCAAATGGACCAGTCGGGCCAACCGGTGTTCCACCACCACTCGGCGCGCCCGATATTCGTCATACTCGACGCTTTGTTGCAGGGTCCGGGCCTGCTGCAACAGGGCTTCCTGGGGATGGATCAGCACCCGTCGTCCCTTCCTGCCTTTAGCTGCGATGCATTGAGAGCGCAGTGGACATGTCCGACATACCGCCCCGTCGAACTGGAAGGCCTGCAAGTGGTGGACCCGACCCATGCCATCAGTCCGCTGTCCCGCTGGCACGATGGTGTGGGTGACCTGCCCCGCCGGACAGGTGCAACTACCCGCCGCCAGGTCAATGACGAAGTCATCCTTGGGAAAGTGCTGCCGGTTGGGCCGACCTGGCACTCGGGCCACCAACCGCCGGCCCGCGTCGGCGAAGGTCTGCCTGGTAGCTCCGTCCCCATAGGCGGCATCGCCCACGGCTTCCTCCACCGGCAAACCGGCGTTGGTCTCGCTCTGCTCCACCAGTTCCAGCGCCCCCAGGTTGTCCGGAGCGTTGCCCGGCAACACCTCCACCGCGGTGATCAACTGGGTATCGGTGTCCACGACGATGGCCGCCTTGTGCCCGTCGAAGCGCCTCCTGCTGCTCTTGTGCCCGTGGCGCATCTGTGGGTCATGCACCGACATCATCCGGTCCTTGCTCACCCCGCTCCTGAGGCTCACGCCGTCAACGCCGTCATCACCGCCGCCATCGCCATCTGGGCTCTTGCGCTCAATGTCCTGGAGCAGCAACTCCCCCAGCAGTTCCGCCGCCGCCACGATCTGCTGCCGCTCTATACTGTCCTCGGGCAACTCCCCCTGGGCCTGCCGCGCCAACTCCAGCAGCCGGTCCGCGTCCGCCACCACCTGGGCCAGCAGGGCCTGCCGCGCCCGTTTGTCCGACCAGTCGATGGCCGCCTCGCCCTTGATGCTGGAGGCCAGGTACCGCCCATATCCCTGGGTCCTGGCCCATTCCTTGACACCAGTCTGCTCCACGGCTGCCAGCGCCCGCATCAATTTGACCACCCCGTCGGCCAGCAGGTTGAAGGTGTCCTTCACCGCGCCCCGGCCCAGGATGTTAGTCGTGTCCAGCGCCACCTTCATGCTCCGCTTTTTCAGGTAGCCCGACTCCCGGGCCAGCCGCAAGCTGGACTCGAATACCTCCCGCACCTGGTCGTGCAGGATCAGCTGGGCGCGGAACACCTGCAGCGTGCTCTTGGCAAAAGGACGGTCTTCAATCTCAATCCCCAAAGCCACCTTCCAGCGGATGTCAAAGTCGGCCCGGGCCTTGGCCTCGGCGTCGCTGACCTTGTCGTGGGTCTGCAACAGCAGGGCCGTGGCCAGCAGGCTGGGCGGCACACTGTCCCGGCCGTTGTCGGCGCAGTAGAACACGGCGAAGTCGGCGTCCCGGAACAGCTGGCCCCGCAGCGAAGCCAGCAGACCGTAGAAGGTCTCCCGCCCCACATGGTCAAGATACAGCCGGTCCGCTTCCCAGAGACCCCTCTGATCCGAACGCTCTCCCAGCATAGTCAACCCTCGCTACCCTTGGTGACTCCAAGTATAAACCCTGGCCGCCTCATGCCACTTTCCGGCCAGATTTCTAGCAGGAGCCTTCTCGCTTGGACTACGGCACATCTGCTCGGCACTAAAACCGGCTCTGAGATGAAGCGCGGAATGACGCAATTCTGTCCGCGTCTTGGTAGTTCGGGTTCGTCGACCAGTCCGATCCGCTCCTGTTGTTCTTCAAAGGTGCCTTAGCACTACAGTTGCAGATCAGGAGGGGCTAGGATTTCAGGCAAGCAAGGAGTGTTGAGGTGTCGTGGTTGTTGTTGGGAAAGACGAGGTGGCGGAGGTCGCCAGGTGGGCCGAAGGCATTGAGCGGGTACATGAGTGCATCGCGGGCAGGTTCCGGCGGCCGGAGCCGCGCCGGCGGGCCCTGGAGTATCTGAAAGGGTTGCTCAACCCCGGTGCAACGCAAGGACGGTGTTTGACGTCAACTTCCTTTGCCGGCCTGTTGCCTCACCGAAAAATGTTACCGAAACTTTAGGGAAACTCTGAACAAGTCAGGGAAATTATGGCATAGTAGGGGGAGGCAGGCTAGACCAGTAGAGGGGTGAATTGGGATGGAGCAACCCACCTTTGCCGACTTGGAATACCAGGGTAAGAAGCGCAAGACTCGCCGGGAACTGTTCCTGGAGCGGATGGACGGCCTGATTCCCTGGCAGAAGCTGGAGGAGCGCATCCGGCCCTGCTACCCCAAGGCGGGCAAGGGCCGCCATCCCTATCCCCTGTCGGTCATGCTGCGGGTCCACTGCGTGCAGCTGTTCTACAACCTCAGCGACCCGGGCATGGAGGACTTGCTCTACGAGTCCGACCCGGTGCGGCGGTTCGTGGGGCTGAGGCTCACCGGCCCCCTGCCCGACGAGACCACCATCCTCAACTTCCGCCACCTGTTGGAGCAGCACCACCTGGGGCAGGGCCTCCTGCAGGAGATCAACGCCCACCTGGAAAGCCAGGGACTGAAGCTCAGGGAGGGAACCATCGTGGACGCCACCATCATTGAAGCGCCGTCATCCACCAAGAACCGGAACAAGGCGCGGGACCCGGAGATGCATCAGACCAAGAAGGGGAACCAGTGGCACTTCGGGATGAAGGCGCACATCGGAGTGGACTCCGATACTGGAATAGTCCACAGCATGAGCGCCACGGCGGCCAACGCCCACGACGTAACGGAGACGCACCATCTGCTGCACGGGGGCGAGACGGTGGTGTGGGGCGACGCTGGGTATCAAGGGGTTCACAAGAGGAAGGAGAATCTGGGGTTGGAGGTGGAATGGCGGGTGGCGATGCGGCCTGGGAGACGGCGGAAGCTGGAGCCGGAGAGCGAAGAGGCACGGACGGAGCAGGCCAAGGCGTCGGTGCGAGCCAAAGTGGAGCATCCCTTCCAGAGGTTGAAGCGCCAGTTCGGGTATTGGAAAGTACGCTACCGGGGGCTGGGGAAGAACACGGAACGGTTGGCCTTGCTGTTCGGGCTGGGCAACCTGTTGACATCGGAAGGACAACTAAGAGGACTGAGGGGGTAGTGGGCCCTGGGGCAAGATTCACCGGCCTTCAACCCCCTGACAAGCTCCCAACTGCCCGGTAAAGGGGGCGAAATACTGGATGTGAACGAAATCAGACCAGTCAGAGACGGTGAATTGCACCCCTTGCCCATCGGTCAGCCACAATTCAGGTCACGATGGGCCTTGTTCAGAGTATCCCTAGCACCTGGGATCTGCCCCAAGCAGCGCCAATTCCGGCAGTCCGTTCGGTTCCGTGAAGTGCTCAGCAGACTCTGCGTAAACCAGTTCTTTGGCCATGATGCCGCGCCACTCTTTCACCCGGCGCTGCATGGTTCGCAGCTGCGCCTCGCTGAAACGGTCCGGATGCTCCGCCTGCAACCTGGCCTTCATCGCCTTGCTGGTAGCATCCGGTTCGGTTTGCAACCAGACCAGCACGTTTCCCCAAACGCCCTCGAAGGGATCCTTGCGAGTCCGCCAGTGCCGGAGACCTCGGACACGGTCTGCGTGGGTAGGCCGGACCTCACCCTGTCGCCATAACCTGGGCAGCTTGGCGAGGAATTTGTTCAGGCTTTCACCGGACGGGGTTTCCCTCACTTCCGGAGCAGTCGCGGCCACCAGGGCTGACTGGGCTTCCCGGATGGTATGCAGCAACAGCACCGGATCCAGCCTGGTTCGGTACTGTATGAGCGCGGCCCTCATTTCATTGCTGGTGGCATCATGCTGGATCAGCCGGCCACAGGGCGTGGTCGGTGGACTGTACCGTTTGACGGTGGTGCTTCCATCCCGGGTCTTGTCGATCAGCTTGAATGATGGCTGGAAGAAGTTCACGTACAGGCGCAACGCCCCGTAGAGTTGCGCCATGGTCTGACCGGCCACCTGACCCGAGTAGCGGTCATGGCCGACGAAGCGGCGCACTACGTTGCCGTTCTTCTGCTCAATCCATGCCTGATCGTTACTGCGGTACGCTCGAGAACGCGTGAATTCGATGTCGTGGTCAGCGCAGTACCCGATCAGAGTCTCGTTGATGAACGCACCGTCGTTGTCGGAGTCGATGCCGCGGATGGGGAAAGGCAGCCGCTGCCCGATGGCTTCCAGTCCATCCACGATCAACGACTGCTCCTTGGCCAGCAGGGGAACGGCCTCGGTCCAGCCAGTGCAAACGTCAGTGGCGACCAGGCTGTGGATGAATGATCCGGACAGCGGCCCACCGCTGTGAACCACCAGGTCTATCTCCGGAAAACCCGGCGGAGGTCCGTTCCAGTCGTTGTAGGTACGCACCGGAACGCGCTTTCCCATCGACCGTTTACGCCGGCGTCTGCGCCGGCTGCCCGCCGTGGGAAGGATTGGTTTCAGGAGACGATCAAGCGTGGCTGCGCTGGCGACCAGGAGCCGGTCCCTCACCTCCGGGTCCAACGCCAGATGGCCGTGCCGCTCCATTGACTCCACCAGGGGGCATGCCGCCTTCAGACGTTTCCCGCAGATGCGGTCGGCGGCTTCCCAGATCATGATCACCGCCTCTCTGACTGCCTCATCGTAGATGCGCTGGCCCTGTGCCTGACGCGGAACATCGTCGTCCTCGTCAAGCTGGCCGAGCAACCTGATGCCGTGTTTGCGATGGTGTCCGGTGATCGCAGTGAACTCGTCAAGGACACGGCTCTTGTCCTTCTTGGAGGAGCTCCGGTAGCGCTCTCTGCGTGCGACCAACAATTCCTGCTTTGCCATCCTGCTTATGCCTCCACCCACGTCGCTGCCTCCGCATTTTCGGTAACATTTTATTTGAGGCAACCACTTTCGTTGGGTAACGTTTTGGGTGAGGCAATGCGCTGTTCATGCCAATTGCGTCTCCGTTGATTTCCTCGTCGCCGACTATTAATCCTCCTGCAGCCATGTCCGTCGCCTCACATGCCAAACGAGGATTGCGGGTGTGCTGATGCGGCGTGGTTCTAATTGCCCTTAGCGTGTAGCCATGCTAGCTTACCTGGGGTGCCCCTTCCGCCCAACGCAGACCATCGCCCTCCTCTGAGGGCAAACTCTCTGGCTTGGCAATCGTCCTGTGGTGTGGGCTGCTTGACCTTGACGGGCGTCTATCGGCTCATGTCAGCTTTCTGAGTTTTGGTTAGTCTGGGCCGTAGCCCTGCATCCATCGGGCGCTCTTGGCTATTGCTGTTGCTATACTGCGGGTTTTTTGTCCTGTGATGTTGCAGTGGCCCGGGTCGCCAGGAATAGGCTGGCGTTCTACTTCCAAGCCAAGGCGTCGTATCACGCTTACCTCCACTTCTGCTACGAATGTTCCCGGATAGTGCTGGGTTATCCTTGCAGGCGTTGTTTCTGACGTGAGGTAGACGGATACGTCGCTGTCGGGAGTGCCTTGTATGTAGGCGTTGCTTGATGGTCTCTTCCCTGCGCCATCTCTTCTGTGGGTAGTTTGGTCTGCCCTCACTCTGCGCATGATTGTTTGGTTATCGCGGATGTGCTCTACGCTTGGTTCGCTGGTCATTGCGGAAGCAGCATCTCCGCATATTCTTTGACCCGGGCTAGGTCTTCTCCTATGAAGCCTTCGTCTTCTTCTTTGGGAGGTATGGCCTCGTCCTCGCTCTCGGACCGGGCGAAGTAGAATTCCCTTGTACCGTCCGGTAGACAAGTAATCTCCAAGTCTATTTGATTGATGTGCCATTCTGCGGAGATTCCGCCCTGCCAAGTACTAGTGACGCTGCTGGGGGGTGGAGTGTTGTCGTTCAAAACTGCTGGCAGCAGCCGCAGGAGCGCGGCAGCGGCGTTCGTTTGCGGGGGGGTTGCGCTGTCAGGCAGGTTTGTTTGTTCCCAAGGGAGCCTGGTTAGCGCTTCGGTTGTGGACTCGAGCCACTTCTTTGGGGATTGTTGCCGTGGAGTGGCTGAGAATGTGGCAGTGACATGCCTGCCGGTAGCTTGACTGGAGATGGCGGGAATTTTCGGCTCGGCTATCTCCTTGAGGAAGTCCTGCATAGTTTGCTGGAGTGGTCTGGGTGTTTCCGGCAAAGCAGTTGCCATAGTTGCTTCCTCGTCCTCGTGGTTGTTTCAGGCGGGTGGTTTTCGATTATGTTGGAGTGGCGCTCGTTATTCAAGCTGTGGTGGCGAGCCTGTTGAGTGCCGGAACAAGTGCTGCATTCAGCCGGGCAGAAGTCCTTTCAGTCCCAGGGAGACGTTGCAGTCCTTGTCCAAGGTCCACCAAACTGGATAATATGAAGGACCTTCCTGATACGGTTCAGGTTGGCGGCATAGTCGCCGATTGAATTCCCACTCCGGAAAGGTACAGCGCCAAGCCCCTGCCGAAAAGGCGGGCGTTTTCCTTTGGGTGGGTCAGCCCTTTGCAAAGGGGAAGTTCAGGTTTGAACTTCTAGGAGCGACTATTCGGCCCCGGCCTGCTGGCTCTCCGCGTCATACGCAGCCATCCGGTAGCCCACGCGTGGTTCGGTGATAATGTACCTGGGGTCGGCGGCATCGTCCCCCAGCTTGCGCCGCAGCCGCTTTATCACGTCCCGCAGAAGCCAGCCCTCGCGCACCCGCTCCGGTCCCCACACACGCTGGAGCAGCACCCGGTGGTTCAACACCCGGGGTGCGTGGACCGCCAGCTCATAGAGCACCGCGTACTCCGTGGCCGTCAAGTCCACCGGTTGATCCTCCAGCAACACCTGCCGCTGGGCGTAGTCGATGCCCAGTCCCCCCACGACGTGGGACGCTGACGGCTCCACGGGGGAGGGCTCCAGCCGCTTGCGCAGGGCCGCCCGGATCCGGGCGGCCAGCTCCGTGGGCGAGAAGGGCTTGACCAGGTAGTCCGACGCTCCGAGGTCCAGTGTCCGGGCCACTGTCTCCTCCTGACCGTAGGCCGAGATGAAGATCACCGGAATGTCCGCCGTCCTCATGACGTCGTGCATCAACTGGATGCCGTCGCTGCCCGGCAGCACCAGGTCAAGGAGCGCCAGGTGGGGCTTCTCCTGCTCCAGCAACCGGGGCACGTCGGCCGGGTCGCAGGTGGCCACGGGAGCGTAGCCCGCCCGGGTGAGGGCGTCGCGCACGTACCGCAGCGCCTGGGGGTCGTCATCCACGGCCAGCACCCGCAGCCGGCCCCGTGCCTGACGCCGCGAGCGCGCGGGGGATAAAGCGGTGGGAGCGACGACGGTCTGTTCCACCGCCGGCAGGGTAAAAGTGAACCTGGCACCCAGGCCCGGGCCGTCGCTCTCGGCCCGGATGCGGCCCCCGTGAGCCTCCACGATGCCCTTGCAGATGGCCAGCCCCAGCCCCGAACCGTCGGTGCCGGACGGGGTATCTGCCACGCTGGCCCGCGAGAATTTGCGGAACAGCTCGGGCAGCAGCTGCGCCGGTATGCCCCGGCCATGGTCGGATACAGACACCGCCACGTGCATGCCTTCCCGGACGGCGCTCACCGCAACGGGCGACCCCTCGGGGGAGTAGCCGGCGGCGTTGGAGAGCAGGTTGCCCAGCACCTGCAGGATGCGCAGCTTGTCCGCCAGCGCCAGGGGCAGGTCCTCCGCCAGTTCCACCTCCAGGGGATTCTTGCCGCCGCCACTCACGAACCTGGTTGCGGCCTCCTCCACCAGCGTTGACACCTCCGTGGGTTCCGGGGACACCGGCAACGTGCCCGTTTCAATGCGGGCCACGTCCAACAGGTCGCCGATGAGGTGGCGCATCTGGTCCGTCTGGTCCCGGATGATGCGGTGGAACTGGGCCGTCTCCGCCGGGTCCAGCTCCCCCGCCGCTTCCAGCAGGGTGGTGATGGATCCCTTGACCGAGGATAGGGGCATCCGCAACTCGTGGCTGACCATGGCCAGGAATGATTAACGACAATAAGGAATGCCTCTGACGTCGACTATTCTTGCCGGTTGGGATGGTGTAAATCGTCCGGCACGGAGGTGCCGGATTTTGATCAAAGACCGACAAGTCAGACTTTTGAGGCAGAGACTTATGGAAGGAAAAACCCAGGAGACGGCGGCCGTGATGGCCGGGATGTGCGTGCGGTCAGCGCGCAAGTGGCAGGACGGCCCATTGCCGTCGGAGACGAACGAGGAGCGCTGGTGGCGGACCCGGCCCGATCCCTTCGACGGGGTGTGGGAGGAGGAGATTGAGCCCCTGTTGCGGGAGGACCCCAAGGGCAAGCTGAAGGCTACGACAATTATCGAATGGCTGGAGGAGCAGCATCCCGGCAGGTTCAGCGCCTCCCAACTCCGGACGCTGCAACGACGATTACAGGACTGGCGGGCGCTGAATGGTCCGGACCAGGAGGTGTACTTCCCCCAGGAGCACCCACCGGGTCGGGAGGCCCAGTTCGACTTCACCCACGGCAGCGCCTTGGGGGTGACCGTCGCCGGTGAGCCCTATCCCCACCTGTTATTCCAATTGATCCTCAGCCACTCGGGTTGGCGTTACGCCGAGGTCACCGCCGGCGAGACCTTCTTGGCCCTCAAGCAGGGAATGCAGAATGCGCTCTGGGCCTTGGGCGGCGTCCCAGAGGTGGTGAGGTCCGACAATACCTCCGCCGCCACTCACGAGATGAAGCGCAGCCGCGGCCGGGCGCTAAACGACAATTATGCCGCCCTGCTGGATCACTACGGTGTCCGATCCACCCGCATCAATCGCGGCAAGAGCCATGAAAACGGCGTCGCCGAGCACGCCCACTACCGTTTGAAAGACGCCGTGGACCAAGCACTCATCCTGCGCGGCAGCCGCGATTTCCACACCGCCGACGACTACGCCGGTTTCGTCCGGGAGATGGTTGAGAAGCGTAATCGCCTGGTGAGGGGGAAGCTGGAGCAGGAAATGGCTTGCCTACGGCCCCTGCCGCCAGCTCCCATGCCGGAATACGCCAACTACCAGTCCAAGGTGCGCCGGTGGAGCACCGTCCAAGTGGCGGGACGCAGCTACAGCGTCCCGTCCCGGCTCATTGGCAAGGTGGTACAGATCCGCCTCTATTCCGATCACCTGGAAGTGTACTACAAGGGCCACTTTGTGGAACGCATGGCACGGGTGCGCGGTGATGGAGAAGTAAACGTCAATTACCGCCACGTCATCAATTCCCTGGTACGCAAGCCGGGAGCCTTCGCCCGGTACCGTTTCCGGGAGCAGTTGTTTCCCACGATGCGCTTCCGGCTCACCTACGACGCGCTCAAGCAGTGGCGCGGGGAGCGTGCCGACGTGGAGTACGTGCGGATCCTGCACTTGTCGGCGACCACCATGGAGGCCAATGTGGACAGCGCCCTGTCGCTGCTGCTGGAGGCGGGTCAGCCCTTTGACTACCCCGAGGTGCGGGAACTGGCCGAGCCCAAGCCGCCCGAAGCTCCGGCGCTGGTGCTGTCCGGCAAGCCGGATCTGAAGGTATACGACGGTCTGCTGACCCTCAGCCTGGCCGGATTGGAGGTGTGCGGATGACCAACACCGGCATCGATACCGACACCCGGGTCATGCAGGAGCGCATCGGCCAGCTCTGCCGCGAATTCAAGTTGCCCACCATGGGTGCCCAGTCGGTGGCCCGTTTCACCGGGGCTGGCCACGGCGACGCCCTGTCCACCTTCCTCGAAGTGCTGGAGCAGGAGGCCGAGGACCGCCGCCACCGGCGCATCAACCGGCTGCGTCAGGCGTCCCGGCTACCCTCGGGCAAAACCTGGGAGACCTTCGAGCACCACCGGATGCCCCTGGCACTGCGTCAGCAGCTGGACCATCTGGCCCAGGGCAGTTTCGTGGAACACGGCGTCAACGTGCTGGCCTTCGGTCTCCCCGGCACCGGCAAGACCCACGCGCTCTGTGCCCTGGGCCACCGCCTGGTGGAAACGGGCCACTCCGTCCTCTTCGCACCGGCCTACCGCCTGGTGCAGGACCTGCTGGCCGCCAAGCGCGACTTCGACCTGCCCAGACAACTGCGCAAGCTGGACAACTTCGACTTCCTGCTCCTGGACGACCTGGGCTACCTGCCCCAGGGCAACGAAGAGTCCGAGGTCCTCTTCACCCTGATCGCCGAACGCTACGAGCGGCGGTCGCTGGGCATCACGTCCAACCTGGTCTTCTCCGGGTGGGAACGCATCTTCGCCAACCCCATGGCCACCGCCGCGGCCATCGACCGGGTCGTGCACCACTCCGTCATCCTGGAGTTTGACGTCCCCAGCTACCGGACTGATGCAGCACAGCAACGCGGTGAGACTGCTGCGGCTGAGGAGGTGAACCGGCAAAACTAGTTGACGACAATTCGGCAGGAATAGTTGACGCGGGACAAGGAACTCGGCCCGCAGCCGCTCCTGCTCCTCCAGGGGCGTCAGGTCCTGGAGCGTGATGACGAAGGACGCCAGCTCCCCGTCCTCCCCGTGGATGGGGGTGGCGTTGAGCAGGGCGCGGACGTTGCGCCCGCCGGGCACCAGCAAAGCGATCTCCTCGGCCCGCACCGTCTCCCCCACGCTGAGCAGTTCCGCCATGGTGAAATCCTTTAGTGAAATTTCCCGGCCGTCGCCCCGCACGCAGGTCACCGACTCCAGCGGGTTCTCCGGCGTCTGGTCCTCCTCCCGCAGGGTGTCCACTATGCGCATGGCCTCCCGGTTGACCGACGCCATCTCCCCGGTCCGGGCGTCGAAGACCACCACGCCCACCGGCGAGGTGTTGACCAGGGTCTCCAGGTCGGCCCGGGCCTTCCGCTCCTCCCGGTGGGTCCGGGCGTTGGCGATGACCAGCGCCGCCTGGGCGGCGAACATCACCAGTATCTCCTCGTCCTCCCGGGTGAACTCCTCTCCGTCCTCCCGGTCCCCCACGAAGACGTGGCCCACCCGGGCGCCCCGGTGGAACATGGGCGAGGCCATGAACCGGAACACCTCCACCGGCAGGGGGATCGTGAACTCCGTGAAGCCCAGGGCCCGGACGTGCTCCACCAGGTCGGGCACCCGCACGGGCTCGGAGATGCCGGTCAGGGACTCGAAGAGCCGCCACCGGTCCGCGGTGAGCCACAGTTGCCCGGCCTCCTCGCCCGTCATCCCGGAGGACAGGAAGTCCTGGACGCCGCCCGCGTCGTCCAGCAGGGTCATAACGCCGTAGCGGGCTGCCGTCAGGGAGCGGGCGGAGTCCAGGACCCCCTGGAGCACGGTGTCGAAGTCCAGGCTCTCGTTGATGCGGAGGCTGGCCGCGCTGAGGCGGGACAGGCGCTCCCGCAGCATCTCGATCTCCCGGTAGGGCTGGTCCATTTCACTCTCCCGGCCCGGACCGCGGTAATTGGCCCGACAACGGCAGCGCAGTTCTGAACCCAACCGCACAGCTGTTTAGACTCAATTATACAATGAGCCATACAAACTATGACTCATATAATACGGACTAATATACGCTTTCCGGTGTACTGTGTCGCTGTCGAATAGAGTACCAACCATCCCCCGGAGGTCGGGCCCCTGCGCCGTCCGGCAAGGCGGAGCCCCGTTTACAAGGAGATCGTCACGTCGTTTTCCATGCCAGCGCTTGGGAATGTCGTCAAAATATGACGCTCGATCTGCAGCAGTTGCCGTTCCGTCATTCCGGTTTTCGCTGGAATGAACGGGAAGCTCCACATAACCCCCAGAGTTAGCCAGGCTTGAATCTAAGGGGCTACGATGCGCAAGCTCAAGGAATTTGGCGCTCTCACAATTCTTGGAGGATTGACACTGGTCATTGCGGTGGCCTGGACGATAACCACGTATCTGGTTGACGAGGATACCTTGAGGCTCCCATTGGCCATCTTGTTACAAATTGCTTATATTTCTGCCATTGTCGGAGCATTTTGGTTGCTCAGGATGAAATTTGACAGATTCAAAGGGGGCCGTTCTGGCAAGGGATTGGGGAGACCCGATGAAGAGTCCGCTCTCGAACCGGCGGACAAATTGCCGGAAAGATAAGGTTGAGCAATTGCACCCACTGGCATCGGCCGGTCAATTTTCCCAGAGTAGATGACCTTGGTGTGCGGATATGCAGCCAGCGAAAAAAAGGGGGCAGAGGTTCCCAGACCAGGTCCGAAATATCGCGGCGCCGATGTGCCTGTTCTACAGCTGAATCTCGCACGCTCACACTCCACCGGGCCTGCTCATCTCCGATGAAATGGATCAGATTGTTCTCTCGGCCACCACGACCGTCAAAATACAATGCCCAGCGTCACCACGCCAATATTGTTCACAAAATCCTGAGCGCCATGCCTGTACTGGCTCTCGCCATCCCCCGTCCCTCACTTTGGGATCGTACATCACCCGGAATCAGGCCACCGAGCGAAGCGCTCTTCGCGTTGCATCCGGATTACGGTCTATGGCTGGAACGGCAATTGCTCCGGTCCGGAATCATTCCCCTGCAGGCAACCTGGGGAGAATGACTATTTCTCATGGAGTGGGGCAGGGGGAGCAGGGATAACGCCCAAGGGTTCAGGTTCCACGAGCGCGATTGGTTTCCAGAAGCTTTGATCGACCTTGGTTACTGCACCCTCCAACTTCGCCCAAGGCCTTTAGTTGTGACGAGACCGGGCAAGATATGAGGTGGAAATTACTGAGCCCTGTTTACAGCGACTGAAGTACTATCAAACTTGGCAAGCACCGGGGGAACCGAAGGGGCGAAAGCCTTCACCGTAATGGACAGGGGTCTATCCCCGCGTGTGCGGGGGAACCGAGACCAGACGGCTCAAGGGCGGGGCTGGCCCGGAAGGCCTGCCGCCGGATCGTTACGGTAGCGACCTTCTTCGTCGACCCCTTCATGATTGCCTTCCGATTAGACAAGCGCGGGCCTCACGATCTGGTCTGCGATACGGTCGTGGTCCATCGCCGGTAGGAGGGTGGAGGGGAGTCTTCGAAGGCAATTTTGCTGTTTGGTCCGAACCAAATCAAATGTATGACCGGGAATAGGGCGGTGGCCTTGCCGCCCTCGTCGATGATCTGGCGGAACTGGGGCCGGTCGGCGATGCGGGCGCTCTCGGCCTCGTCCACGTATCCCAAATTGCTCGCCGGTAAATCGGAGGGAGCATCAATAGAGGACTACCAGCCTTTTCGCAGATCCATCCACACCCGATTCAGCGCCTTGTGTGCCGTCGAGGCGTGCCGTACCATGGAATTTATGCTTCTCACCATCTCCACCACATATCGTCCCGCCACCGACCTCGGATATCTGCTACACAAGAACCCTGCGCGGTTCCAGTCGTTCCCGCTGCCATTTGGCAGGGCTGACGTCTTTTATCCCGTGGCGGACGCGGACCGCTGCACCGCCGCCCTCCTCCTGGATATCGATCCGGTGGACTTGGTGCGCCCCAAGGCCGGCGCGTCCAGTTCAGCTGGCTGGCTCCAGCAGTACATAAACGACCGTCCCTACGTCGCTTCGTCGTACCTCAGCGTGGCCATTGCTACGGTGTTCAACAGCGCGCTGGCCGGCAGCTCCAGGGACCGGCCTGATTTGTCGGAGCAGCCCATCCCATTGGAAGCCCAACTGCCCACCCTGCCGTCCCGGGAGGGTCCGGAACTCATTCGCCAGCTGTTCGAGCCGTTGGGCTACGCCGTTGAAATCCAGGAATACCCGCTGGATGCGAGCTTTTCCGAATGGGGAGACAGTCCCTGCTATGGCGTGGGCCTCAAGGGTGTGGTGAGGCTGCGGGACCTGCTGGCCCACCTCTACGTGCTGCTTCCCGTGCTGGACGACGCCAAGCACTACTGGGTGGGTGACGACGAGGTGGACAAGCTGCTGCGGTTCGGCGCGGGCTGGCTGGGCGATCATCCACATCAGGAAACGATCTCCACCCGTTACCTGAAGCGCCAGCGCAGCCTGGTGCGCCAGGCGTTGGACCGGCTGTCGGACGAAGGTCAGGCGAACCCTGACGTTACCGCCGAACGGGGCCAACACGACGAGGAGCGTCTGGAAACCCCACTCCGGTTGGGGGAGCAGCGGATGCAGGCGGTGCTCGGTACCCTGCGGGATGTGGGAGCGACCCGCGTGCTGGACTTGGGCTGCGGAGAGGGCAACCTGTTGCGAGAGCTTCTCAAGGAACCCGCCTTTCGCGCCATCACCGGCGTGGACGTTTCCCACCGCGCCCTGGAAACTGCCCGCTCCCGCCTGCGTCTGGACAGCCTGCCCGCCGCCCAGCGGGAGAGAATCACGCTGTTCCAGGGGTCCCTCACCTACCAGGACCAACGGTTGGCCGGATTCCACGCTGCGGTGGCCATGGAGGTCATCGAGCACATTGAACCGGACCGGCTGGAAGCATTTGAAGCTGCCGTGTTCGGAGCGGCGCAACCCGGCGCGGTGATCATCACCACGCCCAACGCCGAGTACAACTCGCTGTTCGAAAACCTGCCACCCGCTGAGTTCAGGCACCGGGACCACCGCTTCGAGTGGACTCGGGAGCAATTCCAGGGCTGGGCGCGAGCGGTTGCCGGTCGCCGGGGTTATGACGTGCGTTTCCGGGACATCGGCGCCGGACATGCCGAATACGGCGCGCCGACCCAGATGGGGGTGTTCAGCCGATGAAACTGGAAATCCCCGAACTGTGCCTGGTGGCGCTGGTTGGACCGTCCGGCTCGGGAAAGTCCACCTTTGCCGCCCGGCACTTCAAGCCCACCGAGGTGGTGTCCTCCGACGCCTGCCGGGCCATGGTGGCCGACGACCCCAACGACCAGGCGGCCACGCCGGAGGCCTTCGCCCTCCTGAACTTCATCGCATCCACCCGCCTGCGCGCCGGTCGCCTCACGGTCATTGACGCCACCAGCGTGCAGCCCCAGGCCCGCAAGTCGCTGGTCGGACAGGCCCGGGAGCATGACTGCCTTCCGGTGGCAATCGTGTTGAACATGCCCGAATCCGTCTGTCTCGCCCGCAACCGGGAACGCGACGACCGGAACTTCGGCTCCCACGTCGTCCGCCAGCAGGCGCAGCAGTTGCGCCGGTCCATCCGGGGACTGAAACGCGAGGGTTTCCGCTACGTCTACGTGCTCGATACTCCCGAGGACGTGGAGGCTGCCAGCATCCAGCGGGTGCCGTCTTGGACCAATCGACAGGATGAGGCGGGGCCCTTCGACATCATCGGAGACGTGCACGGCTGTTTCGACGAACTGGTCTCGCTGCTGGAAACCTTGGGATACCAGGTCACACCACCGCCGGCCGAGGGCGGCGCAGACTATGGCTTTTCGGTGTTCCACCCCCAGGGACGCAGGGCAGTCTTCGTCGGCGACCTGGTGGACCGGGGACCCGGTGTGGTCAACGTGCTGAAGCTGGTGATGTCCATGGTGTCGAACGGGACGGCGTTGTGCGTGGCCGGCAACCACGAGTCCAAGCTGGTCCGCAAGATGAAGGGCCGGAACGTCCAGGTGTCCCACGGACTGGCGGAGTCCCTCGCGCAGCTGGAACTGGAATCGCCGGAATTCCAGCACCAGGCTACCCAGTTCATGGACGGCCTGATCAGTCATTACGTGCTGGACGGCGGCAACCTGGTGGTGGCGCACGCGGGAATGAAGGAGGAGTACCAGGGGCGGGCCTCCGCGCGGGTCAGGGACTTCTGCCTGTACGGCGAGACCACCGGAGAGACGGACGAATGGGGCCTGCCCGTGCGCGCCGACTGGGCCGCGGGTTATCGCGGCAAGGCCACGGTGGTCTATGGGCACACGCCGGTTGCGGAACCCGCGTGGTTGAACCGCACCATCAACGTAGATACCGGCTGCGTCTTCGGAGGACGGCTCACGGCGCTCCGCTATCCCGAAAACGAGCTGGTCTCGGTTCCGGCGGCGCGGGTCTATTACGAGCCGGTGCGACCCCTGGCCAGCGACCTGGAGGAAGATTCTCGACCTGTCGCACCGAGTGACCGGCCCTCGAATCTGTTGCACATAGACGACGTGATGGGAAAACGAGTGGTGTCGACCCGGCTCCGGGGCAACGTCACCGTCAGGGAGGACCAGGCTGCAGCTGCCCTGGAGGTGATGAGCCGGTACGCCCTGGATCCCCGGTGGCTGGTTTACCTGCCGCCCACCATCTCCCCGTGTGAAACAAGCAAGCTCCCCGGCCTCCTGGAACACCCCGCCGAGGTTTTCGCCTACTACCGCAACAATGGCGTCTCCAGCGTCGTCTGCGAGGAGAAGCACATGGGGTCGCGGGCCATCGTCGTGGCGGGCCGCAGCTCCGACGCCATCGAGCGGCGGTTCGGCATCGCCGGCGAGAGCGCCGGCACGTGTTACACCCGGACGGGCCGCAGGTTCTTTGAGGACCTGGAGTTGGAGGCGGAGTTCCTGGAACGGGTCCGCGCGGCCTGCGGCGAATCCGGCCTCTGGGAGGACCTGGATACCGACTGGGTGCTGCTGGACTGCGAGCTGATGCCGTGGTCAATGAAGGCGCAGGAACTGGTGGAGGAGCAATACGCGCCGGTGGGAGTGTCCGCTCGCGCCGGGCTGACGGCGGCGGGAATTCTCCTGCGGGAGGCCTCGGCACGGGGAGTGGACACCGGCGAAGCCCTGGCGTTGGTCGACGAGCGGCTCAGTCTTGCCCAGCTCTATCGTGACGCCTACACCAGGTATTGCTGGCCGGTCACTTCGCTGGATGACGTCAAGCTGGCGCCCTTCCACCTGCTGGCCAGCGAGGGAGCGGTACATTCCGATAAGGACCACCTCTGGCACCTGGCCATGGCCGAGCGCCTGCGACAGGCCGATCCCGGATTGTTTCGCGAGACGGGCCACTGGGTCGTGAACCTGGCCTCGCACGAAGAAGACGATGACGCCGTCCGCTGGTGGGAAGAATTGACCGCTGTGGGAGGAGAAGGGATGGTGGTGAAGCCGACCGAGTTCGTAGCCAGCGGACGGCGGGGCCTGGTCCAGCCGGGGATGAAATGCCGGGGTGCAGAGTACCTGCGCATCATCTACGGCCCCGAATATACCCTGCCCAACAACCTGGAACGCCTGCGGGGGCGCGGCCTCTCCACCAAGCGGTCGCTGGCGCTGCGGGAATTCGCGTTGGGTCTGGAGGGACTGCAGCGTTTCGTGGACCGCGAGCCGTTGTACAGGGTCCACGAGTGCGCCTTCGCGGTGCTGGCACTGGAAAGCGAGCCGGTGGACCCGCGCCTGTAAATCGCCAGCCAAAAATCGCCAGAGAACGTTCGTGGCGAGACCGGGTTTCGAATTGTTCAGTCCGGGGCAGGTGCTCTATTCTCCAGCGGCCCCTTCACGGCTAGGTTCTCCCCAGTCACCGCCTGACGCATGCGCTGAGCCATGCCAGGGGCAGGGAGCAAATCCTGTAGTTGATTTCCGGCGCGGTGGCATGGCGTTTCGTCTTGCTAGCGGTCCCATTGGTTTGTCCGGGTTGCCCTGGCCTGATGTTGGCCGTGAAGGGCTCATCTGGTGCATAAAATTGACACTGTCGCGGGAATGTTCAGGCGTTGGATTTCAGGGAGCCGGACTTTGCCTGGGCGGAGCAGGGGCCACCTGGAACGGCTGTCCTCAACGGCATGCCTCAAGAACTGGCGTTATGACGTTTTCGGACTCCACCACCACGAACCAGTGGTATTCGGGTGTCCAGGTGTCCGGGTTCTTGATGATTTCCAGGAGCAGCGCTCCTTGGGAGAGCGCATCCACTAGAGGCCCGGTAGTTTCGTCGGGCACATAGTAGAAGGTAGTTCGGTATGCTTCCGGACCCCATTTCATCCACCGGTCGGTCCCTAGGTCTTTCCCGTCGATGACAAGCTTGACTGGTGTCCAGGTTTCCCGTTCAGAGGGGATGAAGTCCTCGTCTCGGAGAGGCAGTTCGATCAGAGCCACTACGATTCTCTTGGCTGAGACGTCGCAGTTGGCACTGAACCAGTACCCGAACTTGTCCTCTGTGGGTCCGGTGCCCTTCACATGTACGTACGGGTCCGCCTTGTTGTCGTCCTCCGCTTGTAGCTCCGGCCAAGTGCTCCAGTAGCCGTATTAGTAGGGATTGGCGACGGTTATTCTATTTGGTTGCCAGTTGGGCTGCATGGCCTCCAGGTGGGGGAGAATCTCCCGTACCGAGCCGGCCGACATTACGGTGTCTTGGCCGTCCCGGTGTCCTATGACAATTCCGACGACATGGCCATGGTCATTGAATGCCGGTGTTCCCAACCAGCTTCCGCCCCAGTAGGCACTGGGTGCTCTTAGCGCGCGGTCTGTGTCTGCGATTTGGTGGCCGTCGTAGTTGACGTCCGTTTCCTTTATGTTGGCCCTGACATAGCTCGCCGGGTTTTCTGGTCCCAGGGGATGCCCCAAGGCTGTGACCTGGTCCCCGACTTCAAGAGTCCCGTCTTCCGAGAATTGAAGCGACTGGAAGTCTCCGCAGCATGCTCTGAGCACGACAAGTGTGGTGTCTGGTTGCCAGAGGATGTCGGCTTCTATGCGGCGGCCGTGGTAGGTTATGACAGGAACTTTGTCTCTGTATCCGACCCGTTCGCTATGGGTGACGATGTAGGCTGTTTCGCCTTCGGTCCTGTATATGAATCCGGCGCCGATCTTGTTCAAGCTTTCGCCGACGTGGACAATGCCCGGGCGCGCCTGGGCAGCCGACCACCCGTAGTGTCTCAGCCGGGTCCCCGCCTCTTGCATGGCCGGTGAGGCAGTGTTTTCGGGTCTCCAGTTCTGTGCCGAGAGTTCGAGACGGGAGAGGATTTCTGCCGTTGAGTCCACGGACAGGACTCGCTCATATTCCGGCAGGCCGTTTGAGGTCAGGATTCCCGACACCTTTCCCTCTTCATCAAACAGGGGTTGGCCGAAAGAGGGGTACTCGATGCGTGAGAGCAGGATATCCAGGGTTGCGAGGGAGTGTCCATCCTTAACGGACACTGTCGTCACGTTCGATTCCACGTAGCTGACCGGGCTGTCTTGGCCGGTGGCGTGTCCCAGGGCTATGAGGTGATCATCGACTTCCAAAACCCTGTCTTCAGAGAATTCCAGAGGTTTGAAGTCAGCGCAGCACGCACGGATGAGGGCGACGGGCTCTTCGTCCCAGAAGAGGTCTCCTTCCATCCTGAGACCATCGTAGGTGACAACCTGTATTTTGCCGATGTCCTCGGTGGCCAGCGGAGAGGTGGTAGTAAAGCTGGCCGCTATGTAGGCGGACCCTCCCGCGGTCTTGTAGACGAAGCCATTCCCGATTTTGTAGTATCTCCCTTCAAAGGGTACCTCGAGGTGAATGAGCCTGCGGCGCATTTCTCCGGCGGACCACCTGGCTTTCGGAGCAGGTTGCCACCTGGGCTCCAGGCTTTCCAGGAACGGGAGGACTTCCACAATGGAGTCGGCGGCTATGGCGTCTCCGGGGGTTCCGAGTTGAGCGAGGATTCCCGCTACGCGCCAATTGTCATCGAACAGGGGCGAACCCGCTTGGACGTGGTTGGGGATATGGTCAGTTTTCAGGACGCGGTATCCCCGGTCCAGGTGGTTTATGTGCTGTACTCTGGTGACGGTGGTGGTGTTCTGGTCCGCGGATTCCTCTGGGCCGCCGTTGAATCCCAGGATTGTCAACTCGTCTCCAGACTGCGGTATTTCGTCGTCTGCAAATTCAACGGAGTGGAACTGCTTGCAGCAGACTTGGACAACTGCCAGAGGGGAATTCCACTTGGAATGGACATCACCGACCAGACGGGTGCCGCCGTGGATGATTACCGGTATTCTGTCTAGGTTCTCAACTCTTTTGGCGTCGGTGAGGATGTATCCGATCTCTCCTTCTGTTCGGTAAATGAAGCCCGTGGAGGCGCTCGAGTTGGCGTCTCCTAGGAACACGACGGCGGGGCGGATCTTTTCGACCGCCCATTGTCGGATTTGCTCGTTTGCGAGTTGGAGCGCATAACTTTCCTTTGGGGGCAGCGTTGGTGTGGGAACGTAAACGGTTGTGGAAGTGGGCGACGGTATGAATGTCTGTTCCTGTACCTCGTCGATCCTGGTTGTTCCTGAGTGGTTGGCCGGAGAAGCCGTGTTTGAGGGAGTTTCCAGTTCAACGGCTGGGTTTGGCACGGTAGTTGCCATTGGTGTCGCAGTACAAGCGACGCACAGTGCAAAGGCTGCCATCAGGAGCGAAAAGGTGAGCAGTTGAGCTCTGCGGAACCGGTCGTGTGCAGATTTGTCAGGCTGCCGGATTCTAGGCTGTCTCAGGTTCATGGATGAAGCTCACTTGGAATTCGCCTGTGAAGGTCGGTTCAAAGTCTGCAATCGGGGTTGACTCTTCTTGGCCTATTCGTGCGACGAGGTCCCTCGAGACTTGCCGGTCTGCGTTCCTGCCCGTGGCGATGCGGCGGCACCGCAAATCCCACCGCCAGTGTACTCTCAAACTCAAATATAGATAGCGCGATTCAAGATGGAAAGTACTACAGTCGCAGTTGTGCTCAGCGATATTTGTGGTAGATGTGGAGTGCTCTCGCATCGTGGCACCGTCTCCACCACGACCAGTACAGGATAAAATCCGGGGGTTGGTTCTCTGTCCATACCAACGGCTCTTCGGTATTTTTGATGAAAGATATTCGCTGTAGGCCTCGTCCACCCACTAGATGATGGCCCCCATAAGCTTGCCGGCAGGGGAGTCATCGGCGTGCTCGGTGATGGATACCACGCGGATGCCCTTGCGCCGCAGCATGGACTTAAAGGCCACGGCGTGCTCCCGTTTCCTGGTGAATCTCGAAAACTTCCAGACCAGAATTTGCTTGTGTAAGCTGCGGAGGTAAATTGTCCCGTGCGGGCGGTTAATCTCTGACAAACGGCGGTTGCAAATTGGACCGTCCGCCGCCATTCATAAGCTTCAAGTCGAGCTTATGGGTGGTGCGATGGATGTACAGAGTGGACGTATATCTGCGGGTTCGCCGGGCAGTGATTGTGGAGGGCAAGAGCATTCGGGAGGTCTCCAGAGAATTTGGGCTGCACCGGGACACCGTGCGCAAGATGCTGGCCCACTCCGTGCTGCCGGGCTACCGGCGACAGACTCCTCCTCGAAGGCCCAAGCTGGAGCCTTTCACCGGCGTCATCGACCGGATCCTGGAGGATGACCTAGCCCGCCCCAGGAAGCAGCGCCACGCGGCCAAGCGGATATTCGAGCGCCTCAGGGACGAGTACGGGTTCGACGGTGGATACACGACGGTCAAGGACTACGTCAGAGAGAATCGTCGCCAGACCAGGGAGATATTTGTCCCGTTGTCCCATGCACCGGGCCACGCGCAGTGCGACTTTGGCGAGGCCCTGGTGGTCATTGGCGGGGTGGAGCTGAAGCTGCCCAGCTTTCTCAGGGAGTAGGGGAAGATGGCAGCGCAGTGCGCCGCCGAGGGTGTGGATCATCCCCAGTACCTGCTGCGCCTCGCCGAGCTTGAACTCATCGACCGCCACCAGCGCATGGTGGAGCGGCGGATCCGCGCCGCCCGATTCCCCGCGGTGAAGAGTCTGGACACCCTCGACTTCCCGGCCATCCCCTCGCTGAACAAGGTGCTGGTGATGGAACTGGCACGCTGTGAATACATCCAGCGCCGGGAAAACGTCATCGCCGTCGGTAACAGCGGCACCGGCAAGACCCACGTCGCCCTGGGGCTGGGTCTGGCCGCCTGCCAGCGCGGGATGTCCGTGGGATTCACCAACGCCGCCGGCCTGGTGCATGAGATGATGGAGGCCAGGGACGAAAGGCGCCTGCTGACCTTACAGCGGCAACTGTCCCGGCTGAACCTGCTGATCATCGACGAGCTGGGCTTCGTACCCCTGTCCAAGACCGGGGCGGAACCGCTCTTCGAGGTCTTCAGCCAGCGCTACGAGCGGGGCTCCGTCATGGTGACCACCAACCTGCCTTTCGACGAGTGGACCGAGGTCTTCGGCTCGAAGCGGCTGACCGGGGCGCTGCTGGACCGGCTCACCCACCACGTCCACATCCTGGAGATGAACGGCGAGAGCTACCGACTCAGGCGCAGCCGGGAGAATGCCGCACCCTCGCCAACAGCAGAACCGGACGACGCTTAACTTACACCTGAACTGTCCTTTCTCGCTACCAAACAGTCCCCACTCCACGTGCCATACGGCCCTCGCTCATCACGCCGGTGGTACACGATCACGCCGCCCCAGTGGTACGTTTTGTGAACGCCCTTGACATGCGGCGTTCGCGGCGGGTTATGCAGTAGCTGTCGTACTTGCTCTGCTTCTGTGTCTACCAGGGGATTGACGGAACGATATTATTCCAATCCCTTACACACCTCGGCCATATTCAATCCCCCGTGCCGGATGTCCGGGATTTCGTACTCGTCGGCTTCAGGATCGAAATCACCTGCAACTCCAGCAATCATCCCCTGTTCGAAGCACAGGTTCCAAACGCGCCAGCGCCAACGGGTCATTGAAAGAAGTCCCTGGTCGCGCTCTTCCGAATCCACATACGCCGCGGGAAATGCCTCCATGAATTCGCCAATCAGCCCTACCGGAATCATGGCCGCGTGGTTGGGGTGCCCGTAAGAATCGTCCCTTGGCACAAAAACACCTCGACTTTCCAACCAGTGGCGCACCTCGTCCCGGATGTCCGACGCCGGGTCCTCCGGATCAACCTCCCAGCCAATGAAAACAGCCACACTGTTGCCGCGAATGAACATCGCGTACTGGGCAGCAAGTTCATCCGGGATGCCAAGCCGGTAAGCCTCCAGTACCAGGGGCAGACTTCCCCATGCCAGGGTGTCGTTATTCTCCTCTATGCTCTCCAGCTCCCCGACTATTTCGGCGTGATAAACGTCTCTGTGTTGGATCACCGATAGGGCGTTGGCGGTTGGGATTTCCCAGGACCACTCTTCCAATTGCACTCCGCCCGCTTTGTCGATGGCATCCAAAACCGATGGATTGTCATCGGTTTCCAAATTGCTATCATAGTAGCCCAGGCCGATCTCCAGGGTTTCCGGTAAGCCAGTCTCCCCTTCGGCATGGCGTTGCAGTATTGACCACAGGTTTGGCGAAATGAAGTTTGTCCCTGGCCCGGGGTCCACAAAGCTGCCAAGAGGACTGTTTTCCAACCCTCTATCGACCGGACTTACAGATACAGTGTATGTACCAGTCCACCAGCCGGATACCTGAAGGTAAAAAAACTGTTCATCTGAATCAAATAACCTGGGAACCTGCCAGTAAGCGACCGCGGCCAGTGCGTGATGATCGTCAACCTCCACCCATTCCAGATCACTTTCAATTCCGATGGTAATTCTTGAATCCTCGAGTTTGCCCAGCGAGGTGCCGATCCGGTAGGTGTTGCCCTCTTCAAGATCAAGCACAAAAGTGTCTACGTCTCCTATGTAGTCGAGGTTGCCTGCAACATCCTGACCTGCCGACAGCGGTGTGGCTCCGGCTGTAGCATTTGTATGATCATCATCAATATCAGCTATCTCCACGGAAATAGCATAGGAGCCCGGCCAATTCCTGGTTTCCGAGTCGCCCCAATTGCCGGATACACCTATAGCGAATTCGTCTGAATCCGGAGCCATCCAATAGAACATTGATGCCCCGTAGTCTTCTTGGTTGTCTGTGTCATACAGGGAGAACAGGTACCCTCCGATGTCGTACAGTTCAACTTGGATACGCGGTAGCGTGCCTGGAGTAACGACGATCCGGTAGATCTCGCCCTCTTTCGCTGAGAAGGCAAAGAAATCCGAGTCGCCTTCGTGATCGATAGTTCCGGCCTCTACCTTGCCTGCCACAATGAGTTTGGCCCTTTCCCCGGTGTCCCCCAGCTCAATCTCGGTTCCCCTTGGTGCGAGAGGAGCCCGTGGGGTATAAATCGGAGATGGGGCAGCGGGCGTCGGCGTAGCCGTCGGCGCCGGCGTCGGCCCGTCTGCTGGGGTTGGCGCCTGGGACTTACGCTCTGTCGGAGCAGGTCCAGGGTGTTCAGTGGGTCTTGGCGATTTGCTCGGCGGAAGGGACGCTGGAGTTGAGATTTCCGGGGTGCCTGTTGGCAATTGGGATGGGATTTCATCCGTCGGACGGTCATTTGCGCAGGCCATTCCGGAGAAATTGGCCGCCAAGATAACGATCAGTCCTGCTGCTATGAGAGTTCTCAAATTCATCCGGTAGCCTTGGAGTAGTCAGTTTGATGTAACGGTGTTGTTCGCTTTTGCTGTTTGAAAACACCCATAACAACAGCAGGAAGTCTCTTAAAGCGCTGCACCCATATATCTACCTATGAGGCGAAAAGACCAGCTGCCGGCCGTCCTCAGTGGTGACGGTTAGTAGCCCGCCGTTGACCGCGTAGCGGTACGATTCCACGAGAATGTCCAACATCTGGCTCTCCAGATTGTAAAGCGTTTGGTCAGGGCAGCCTGCCTCGGTCCACGACATATCAGCGGTGGAAAGCCGTAGCCCCTCCACTTGGTAGACGCCGCCGAATCCGTTGCATCCTGTCCATCCGCTCATCCGCTGTCCGCTGTGCGAGAATTCAATCGTAGCCATGGATTCCCCGGGCACAGCTTTCGTATCCAACGATATCAGACTCCAGGACGTACCCGGTAACGAGTCTTCCGGGGTGGTGACGGTGAGGATGGGGACCGATCCGTCAGCAACCTGCCATGTCGGCGTATGGCCAGTCGTGCAAGCAAGAAGAGCGGCCAGAATCGCGAAAACGAAAAGCACAGGGTGCATCGCGCGGATTACCTTTCGGGCCAGGCCAGAGGAATTTCCAGGCCCGTACCACCATTGACCATATTGGAATCGAATAACATACGAAATACCGACCCGCGTGCGACGGACCCTCGACCGACCCCCTCGCCATGCACGAGGGTTGGTTTCATCTCCGCTCCTGCCCGCACACGCGGGGATAGACCTACGACCGTCGAAACGACGTTATCCATGGCAGTCCGCTGCCGGTAGTCGGACCGCATGACACATGGGATCTGAGAGGGATTTGCTATGATGTAGTCCAGTTGGTTATCCGAGAATCAACCGAATTGCCAGACAAGTTGACGCTCCAAGATGTAATCGAAACCGTGGAGACAGAGAAGAGGCTCACGAATTTCATCGAAAGAGCAGATAAGGGCCTATACGAAGGTTCGTTGTTGCCGCAGCTGGTCGAGGAAGCGCAAGGCAGGCGAAAGCGATTGAGGCGTCCCGGCAAGTAGCGGGAAATCGGTATTTCAGCTAGCAGGGCGGCGAGGGAAGACTAGATAAGGTTGCAGGAGAGTGGACACTACTACATAGTAATTAAGGACCTTGCAGAAGACAGAGAACCTCGGTACGAGTTCCACGCCTACGGATTAAACGTGGAGGTGAAGAACGTGCTCTCGTCTTGCGACTAGAAACAAGCAAGAGAGCACGACGAATACAGGTCTATGCGCGTCTATGGGCGTCCGGTTTGCAACAGGCCCGGGCCGTGTTGAAGCCTCGAGCCGAGTAGCGGAATTTCCCACAGCCCTTCGTCAAGAGACCAAGCAACCCGCCCCAAACCCCGAATCCCGTTTCGGCCGCCGCAATCGCCACTGCTGCCGCAATCAACACACACCCGCGACACTAGCGCCGGAATGCGCAACATAGCGTTCAGCGTGCGGAATCAGCCAAGGGCAAACACCGCAGGCCAGATTCTTAATTTCGCAATCGTCTCCTAATCGTTGCCTACTTGACAACGAGCATCACCCCGAAAAAAGAGTGGGTTCAAGAGCTGGTAGCCCTGCTGAACCGACGCCAAAAAGTCCCGCAAGGCGAGATGGGATTGCCAGCCAACTGGCAGAACCTCAACATTTGGCAATAAAGAAAGGACTATACCGGAATTTACACTGGAAACGCCCGGAAATACTCTCGGACCGCTAACCGGTACGCCAACTGTATCAAACCCAGACCAAGAGGATGAAAAGTGACAAGTAACAATCAGATGCCGGCACTCCCACCCCTGCCAGCATTTCCTCCAGCAGAGCAGACCCTCCAAGAAGTCACAGAAGGACTCAATGACGCCAAGCACTTGCTCGGCGACCACACAATAACTGAACAGGAGTTGAGAGAACGTACTGCTGAAAGAGTAGTTCGCTCAATAGCTGGTGAACACGGATGGACAGCCACCCTAAGCCCCGGCCCCGACACACTCAGTGGGCCGGCAGCATACGCTCTCCAAAACATCCTGGGGCCGCTGGCAGACTGGTGGGCAACCGCCATCGAGGATGCGGTCACCCGGTGTCCTGAACCAGAAAACGCCAAACGAAATTCAAAGACCGAATATGGACGCAGACGGATAGTGCGAACTACCGGCCAGCGGTTTACTCACACGGGAGACCTGTGTCTGCCTTCGGGAGAATGACACCCAGTGACCATACTGTCCACCCTGGAATTCGACGGCAAGGCACGCCTAGCCGACGTGATCTGGCCCTACCACATGGTTAAAGTAATGACAGTGATGGTAAACGCCATCGCCAACTCTCTTGAAGCCGCCTGGCAACCCTTCCACACAGAGCCCAGGCGGGCTTCCACTAGACTCAGATTATTCGAGGACTTCAGCGGCGAGACCCCAGAGGAGCGGCAGGTACACATCAAATCCGCACCTACGCCACTGAAACCATCCGCCACCTGGACCATCAGAAGTCACCGCTTGAGCGCAGGCATCTGTCTCGGAGAATCTTGCCAATATAAGCCCGCAAGAACTGCTACCAGCAGAGGGATGAGTGGCTGCGACCAAGCCTGGAAAAAGCATTCCGAGACAGTCTTCGAAGCATTCCGCAACGCAAACCCAGACATCCAATACAACAACCGCCACGGTTGTGTTTTGGAGACTCAGCCAAAACGCCACGTTTGTCATACCAGAAATCACCACTCTCTCAGGGGACACCCACTGGACCACGACGAACTCTGCCGGTTTCCGGACGGGAGCAAACTGATCATCTCCCACCCTTATCCCCACCGGGACAACGACGATTTCATCGGAGAGATCGAGGATTGGAAGCAGGAAGCACCCGGCTTGAACATCAAGGTCGCAGGCACGGAGAAATCCTGGTACTTCCCAGGACACAGCTCTTTGGTGATCATCGGCAACAGCGAAGCACTGGAAAGGGTGAACCTAGACTTCCGAGTGCCCGTAGGCACAGAACCCACAGGGTGTCAGAGGTGGCCAGTTCAAAAGGATCACCAAGCTCACAACAACTAAGATAAAGATTCTCGGCACCGCCGACTCCAATTTCAACGACGCAGGGGCGAGCCACCACCGCTCGCCATCCTTGCCCCTAACGCACCACGTTCCAAGACGGTTAGAACCGGCATGTCAACGTCGCCGCTGAAGCCGAACCCACGTGTTCGACGAGAAGACCTCCGGCTAACCCTAGCCGAGATCGCCCGCCGCTCCTACGGCGACGGCGCCACCGTCAACGAGGCCCTCGAGGAGGGCTGCAAACGGGGAGTAGACCACACCATAGCCGACGGCATCATCATCTAGGCCAAAGAGGCCCAACTCCGGGAGTTCCGGGACCAGCTCGCCCTGGCCTCCACCGCCGCTGACCCCAAGGCCGCCCAACTGAGCAGGGCTTCCACAGACCGGCTCACGCTGGACGCCGGGCTTACCGCCCTCGCAGTCGATGACGCCGAAACTCATCTCAATGAGCTGTCCAGCGCGATTACACAGGTGGGGCTGAACCCCCACGAAGCCACGGCCCTGGTGACCCGAGCGTGGGAGCAGCCGTCGAAGGCAACCTCGAAGATAGGCTACTCACCCTCCACGAGGAAAACGCCCTGAACCGGTACAACGACCACATCCATCCCAACCATGAACAACTTGACCGCAACGGAGTCCTCACCCAGGTAGTCAAGTCAGCCGTGTTGCGGAACATCGCCGAAGACATCGTTCCCGAGTTATGGCTCAGGTCTCAAGTCCACGACCAGGGCAAAAGAGATAACATCCCAAACATATACGACCATCGCCGACTCGCCGACACTGCCGCCAATAGGCACAATCCAGCCGCAGCAGACCTCCACATGCCGCCTTGTAGACAGCAAGCCTTTGCAGATGGTACGCAGTGCTAGACCCGGCAACATATACCAGAAACGACCCCGTGCCGAGCAGTAAGCATCGCAGGGAACCAATCAGAAGAATGAACCACACGCATTTCCGTGAAGCCAAGACAAGGAAAGTCAACCGGGTTGGCGCCTACCCCACAGGATTCCCCATGCCCTCTGGCGCAAGCGACGGAACCATGCGCGAAACCGCCTCCACCTGTTGCCACCCGAAACAGTAGCCGCAATCGACACCGTCGGGGCTCCAGCGCGGGCCGTAAAACGCGCAGAGACAGTCCTAGGCCCGAGTTTGCCTCCCAATGGTTGAAGAGCAGCATCAGTTCGCTCTGCAAGATCCTCGACCTTCAGGTTCAAATCGGCTATCAACTTGCCGTGTTCCTCCCTGAATCCGCGAACTTCCGCAACAACTGGAGCCACGTTCTCCGCGATCAACTGGTTCGCCTCACTTGTATCGCGTTCAACCGACCTGGAAACAACGACCACGACAAACACCGCCCATGCCACGATCACGCTTACATCAATGAGCAATCGAACCCACAGGCGCTCAATCTCAAAGTAACCCATCAAAGTAGGAAAGACCACGGGTACGACAATCGTTACAACGACCACCAAGTAATGACGTCGGGATAGATTCGAGAAACGATCAACTAGCCAAAGCACCACGTTCTGATTACCTCAATACATGCAATACCACAGGCGGGACAACCTATCCTAGCCAATCGTCTATGACCTCCCACCGCCAAGCCTAATGTCGACTGCGGCGAGGAAAGGGCAGAGTGGATGGGGAATCTTGTACCAGTGTGGATTGCTCGGCAACCATCGACTAACAAGCAATTCGTCGGCGAGTACGGATCGCGAGACAGGCTCGTCGGTTAGGCTCCACCTGAGGACCTCGACGACCACGCCTCGGAATGCGACCAAACGCGATCCTCCGACAAGACCCATACTGCTGGCAGAAGGCCCGGTCCGTTGGTCGGCCGTGTTATGAGGTATGAGTGGCGCAGACCGTCCTGGCCACCCACAGGCCTCACTCCCTTTACGAGGTTTTAATCAAGACGAGCTTTGCAGTCCAGCGGCACATTATTGTGTTATGAACCGGTTTTCTCTCTCGAAGAGACTATCCGCCAGGGATTCGATCTTAGCCCTCATTGCCAGGAGCTCCAGCCATTCCGTCGGGATGGCTTCCACTCCGTACCAGGCCCCGGCTATCTGCCCGTATACGGCTCCGGTGGTATCGGCGTCCTCGCCCGGGTTCACCACTCGAAGGGCACCCTCACGGAAATCGCCGGTGTGGTGGAAAGCCCACAGCACCGCCTTCAGCGTGTCCACCACGTAACCCGTTTCCCTGATTTCAGGCACATCCCTGTGCTTGATCGATCCCTCCGCGACGGCTGCAACCTTCGGGGAAAGGGGGTTCCTTTCCAAGTAACCCTCAATGGGGCAGTAGAGGGGTGAAAGCAGACGTTCCTTGCCAACCCCCTGCAACGCTCCAAACAGCAAGCCAGCGAAGTAGCGGCAGGCGTCCACCGCCTCCTGTCAATGCTGCAAAAGAGCAGACGGGCCAAGCGCACCCCGCCCGTCTATCGAACCGGGACCCCTTGAATTAAAGCAAATTCTGCACCATGATTCGGAATTAAAAAGGATTCATGGTGCAAGCCATCTACGAGGTTCACGACAACTAACCGCTCCAAGGCAAACGTATGACCGGACGAAAGATACTTCTGTCAGTCGTGGCCCTGGTGGCCCTACTTGGTGCAACCTTCGCCGGCCTGGTCTTCGCCGGGGTTCTGGGACAGGCACAAGACGAGGTACTCATCCCCGACCACTTGGAAAGAGTTGAAGTTATCCTGCGGGAGCAGGACGGCGACGACAGAGAACTCGCCACGGTGGAAGGTAACCCCTTCACCGTAGGGCAACTGAGAATCGCCTTCGAATCCCATATGGTGGTAGAACCCGAGCTCTCCGAAGAGGAAGCAATCAAGGCGAGGATCCTCGATCAGGTGGATTCCCTGCTCCTAACTGCTGAGGCCGCAAGCCGTGACTTGGAGACCACTGAGGAAGAAGCCAGGGCGAGGGTGGAGCAGATCAGAGCGACCTGCGAGATGGATGAGGAGGTCGAGGCGGAGTGCCGGGAGAATCTCGGCGGGCTGGGATTCGATTACGACGAATATTGGGAGAAATTGGTTCCTGTTATGAAGGAAAGCCGGACCACCCTGAAAGCGATGGATGCTCTTCGGGAGGAATACCTAGCGAGGGAGGGCACCGACGCAGAGGGGGAGCTCCTCGACTGGCTGGTGATCCACGAGGTGCGCGAAAACGCCGACATAATCTGGCATGACGAGGACGTTGAGGCGCTGTTCGGGGAAGCTCACCAAGAGCGAACCGACCATCTGGAGGAATCCAGGTAGCCGGATAAGATTTGGTGTTGAACAGTGGAATCATGAGTCGTCCCGAATATTGGACAGGTGGATAGGTTAGCCAGAGGGAACTGAGGGCAACCATGAGTCTGGAGAGAGGTACCGCGGCTTGGCGGTACCTTTCTCCTGTTCTGTAGCACCAGTTTCTGAGCAGTTCCTCAACCCAGCCAGAGAGGCACCATGGGCCCTGCTCATCAACAAGGCTGCCAACAACCTGTGACACAGGGACAGCCCTGTGTTACTGTCGAGGAAATAGTGATGAGCGCGATAGTCGGCCGGTATGTCAGAGATGGAGACATGTCCTCCGGTTCAGAGCTATGCTTGGAATGCGCCAACTCCTTTGACCGGCGCAGCAGTTCCCAGGGAAGGCGCGACATCACGCTGCTCTGGATCTACGAGATCCACACCTGCACCATGCAGGGCGCCGCCAAGTGCTGGACCCCGGAGGCATCGAAGGACCCAGATGTCGTCTACCGCTACAGGAAGGGCCGGACATCAGGGTGAACGGGGAAGGTCAGCGGGCGAAGCGCTGAAATACATGCAGGCTGTCTCCATGCAGCTCACATCTGCGAGCGTTGACAGGCAGAGCCGCAATACTGGAGTGCAAACAGAGGGGGACTGCTGACAAGGAGAACCACAGTTGGAAAATAACCGCCACACCAACTCAAGCGAGGCCGACGGCACAGAGCAAGAAGAGGCCAGCCAAGCCGGAGACGATGCCAGAATCCGGTTAGTCTCACGGACAAAGGACGGCGAAGAGGAAACCGTAGCCTGGATTGACAAAACCGGACTCGACCCGGACGTATGGACTCTCAGACCCGGCGACAGCGGCAAATGGCCAGAACGGCCAGGGAGATTGCTGGACAGGGCCAGGGACTTGCTCCTGCCCCGGCACGGAGAACGGCTGAACGTAGAGTGCCCGGACGACGGAGGAGCGATGAGAGCCGAGTTGGAACGGCGGGCCGCAGAAAAAGGATACGGCGTCCCCAGGGACGGAGACCTGTTCACCGTTGACCTCATAACAGCGGACGACGAAGGCGACGTTCACGATGACTACGACAACCGCACTCCACTGGAAACAATCACCTGCACCACGTGCCTGTTGCGAATTGCCGAAGGACGAGAAGTGGAGAGAACGGAAGCATTCAACAAATCACCCGGCCCTGGAGTGGTGGCCTTCTACACCCGCAGGGTGGGCGAGGCTTACCTGCAACTGGCGAGGGCGGAGGAGAAGCTGGCCTCGAAGTGGGGACACACTCCAGATCAAATAGCCCAAGGGATAGACCAACCGGAGAAGAAACTTCCAGAGATACCCACGCTCACCCGCTCACGTGGCCTGGTCAATGAGTAGCAAATCTTCAAATCAGTTCCGTGTAAACGGCGGAGGTAAATTGTTCCGCGAGAGCGGGCAATTGGGGACAAACGGCGGTTGTGAATTGGACCGCCCGCCATCGCTGGCTATCATCAGAGACACAAGAGACTGAAACCATCCAACGGAGAGCGGCATGACTACAACTGCCGCCGACAATACATCAATACCCAGACCTGTCCGATGGCCAATACGAACTGTATAATGTGCACCTACCCAACAAGAGGGGCCCGCATCATGGCTTCAAGTTTCGACATGTCACAGTTCCCTCCGTGGGCACAGGCATTAGCAGAAACATTGACCGCCGAACGACAGATCACTTTCGATGAACTGGTCATTGAACTGGTATGCAGCCACATCCGCTCTCCCCACCAGCGGATCGGCACCGAGTTCACTGTCCCACACCAGATGGCACCCAGCCTGATCGGCAACGACTTCATGGTCGTGCGCCGCTCTCCCGACGGCGTAGTGCTCACCCCAAGCGACCCCATACCATTAGACGAGGCGTTGGCCGAATACCAAGAAAAGGTCTCCCCTCAAGACCCGATGTTTGAGACCCTGCTCGTCCAGTGACGCTCCGCGTCGTCATCGACACCAACATCGTACTATTCCAGCTCACCCCTGATCCCAGAGCCGGAAGCAGGCTATGGCACTGGTTTACCGAAGGCATGGTTCGCCCGGTTCTATCCCAGTACCTGGTGGACGAACTGAGGGAAAAGCTGGCATTGCCCAAATTCCGCCTCACACCAGCCACACAGGCGGCAATCATAGCAGAGTACCTCAGCTTCGCAGAGTTCGTAACGGACGTTCCTGCATCAGGTATCGAAAGCCGAGACCCCAAAGATACAGCAATCCTCGACCTGGCGTTAGACGCCGACGTGGATGCCCTGCTATCGGGGGACCGCGACCTCCTCGACCTCGACGGAGAGTTCGAGTTCTCAATCGTCCGCACATCTGGCCTGCAACAGATGTTGCAAATGAGAACCGACACGGCAGAATGACCCCAACCGGACACCTCACCGCGTCCCAAAGAACCTCCGGGTCAAAATACCACCGAGTCGCGCTCCCGCCTTGACGAGTTTTCAAATTCGTCTCAGATGCAGAATCCGTCGCTCTAGTCGAGCAGCGTCCGGCTCGGCTTTCGTATAGACAGAGACGAAACCAGGCCGCCTAGAAGCCGGGAATTGAGTAGCGGAATTTCTTCGAATAACATACCGCCGGTCGGCCGTTGCCTATCGGCGGTGTCTGTTTGCGGCGGCGGTTGCCCTGACCGGAGACCTGTCCAATCCTCCGAAGTCCGGTGAACGAAGGGAAACTCGGAGCTTAGGGGTCGCCACCGCGCAACCCCGCGTCAAAGCGACTATAATGCCGCTCCATCAGCCAAGTGGAGGGCCGGTGAGCAGAGCCAAGCGGACAATGGTCGTCCTCGCCATCTTGGTTGCCGCCCTAGCAGTGGCCGGGGCGGCGTACCTCCTCTCTGGTGATCTGAACGGACCCCAGGCCGATGGGCCATTCAGAATCGACGCCGCACACTGCAACGACGGCGCTCCCTATATGCTCCTGTGGGACCGGGCGAGCTCGGAACTCGAGAACCCGCCGGACTTCATGGTCGAGAACGTCCGCATGGAGTTCAGGGTGGGAGAGCCGGGCTGGTCCGCCCTCAGGGTACTGTCCCTTGAGATGGTTCTATCAGCTGAAGGCAAGGGCTACCTGGCCAGCGGCCACGTTGAGATACACGACTGCGGGCTGGAAGACTTCAAAATTGTGGAGAGCATCAGAAAAGTGGGGATTCTCCAGCCGTTCAAGACTCACCCGGCTTGCTACGACTTGGAGTCGCCTGCCGACCGCACCGGGCTCATCAGCCGGGACGAGGCGGAGGAGAGCATGGAGTGGCTCGCCGGCGGACCCGCCCCGGGAGGAGCCTCGGCAGTCAAGATCGAGGGGGTAACCGCCAGTTGCCTGACGACATTCGGGGCGTACGCGCAACGGTTCTACCGGACGGACGACCGGTCCAACACCCCGCCGGACACCCCGGTCCGGGTCGTGGAGATCAAGGGAGTCTCGCGGAGCCTGCGCGGCGGCGGCGAGCCGTGGCAGTACGTGATGAGCGTCCTGCACGCTGAAACTGGCGACTCCATGGAGGGAGCGCGCTATCACGAGCCGCGCTTGGCGCCCACCGTGAGGGACGGGTCCTGAGGCCCAGCTTGGAATATGACTTCTGGAGATAAGCGCAGGAATGGCACTTTCCGGATAACAGTTGAGATAGCTGACCCGCGAGGCCAGCACTTCGAATCGGTGGAGATACTGGTGGATACCGGGGCCACCTTCACCAAGGTGCCCAGGGACCTGCTGGAACGATTGGGCGTCCCGGTGGAGAGCACCTACACCGCCGTCCTCGCCGACGGCAGCCGCGTGGAACGGACCCGGAGCAGGACCGTGATCCGGCTGGAGGGTAAGGTGTTCCCCACCCCAGTGACCTTCGGAGAGGACGAAGAGCAGAACCTCCTGGGAGCCATGGCCCTCGAACACGCCATGCTGGCGGTGGACCCGCACTCGAGGAGGCTGATACCGTTAAACACTCTGGAGATGACCGGCACGGCAGGGTGAACGAGGGAGCCCCGCAGGCGCGGGGATTTCCCCGAGTACTACGGTGCAAACCCTGACGATACGTCCCCAGCCCCCTCGCAGGGGGAGGGACAACCAACAGACCGTGGGAGATGGCATGAGCGGCGAACCGCAGTTGTTCAGGATAAACCCCGAGAACCGTCAATCAGACAGGATCGAAGAAGTTGATTTCAGTAGGCTGGGCTTTCAAGAGCGCCGCGACATACAGGAATGGGTGGCGGCCAACCCCGGCATCCTCGGCGACGACCTACTGATAATTGGTAAGGAATTCAGCGGCTTTGAGCGGACTAACGAAAGGCTGGACGTTGTTGGCCGTTGATTTCACCGGCAGACTGGCCGTCATTGAACTCAAACGGGATGATTCCGGCGCCGACGCCCACTGGCAAGCTATAAAGTACGCCAGCTATCTCCAGCGGGCCACTGCCGACAAGATCATCAGAACGGCCGCGGAATACTGGAGCGAATCCGAGGATGACGCCGCAACCCGGCTGTTGCAGCACTTGGGTACCGACGACCTGAATGCCTTGAATAATGGCCAGCGTATCATCCTTGCCAGTCACCGTTTTGCGCCGGAAGTCACTTCTGCCGCGCTGTGGCTCAACAAAAATGCTCCGAATGCTCCAGACCTGATTACCTGCATCAGACTGACACCGTATCAGGACACGCTAGCCGGTTCTCTCTATGTGCAGGCAACCACTATCATTCCGGTGCCAGGGGTGGAAGGCTAGCTGGTTGACCTCGGGCCAAGTGCCGGGCCAGAAAGGGCCAGAGGTAGCAATAGGCCAGACAATCCGAATCAAAACGACGAGGTCACCCATTTTCTTAGAAATGTAGGCCAACTGACCCTAGACGGGTTGCCCGATGAAATCAGGCCAAACAGGGCAAGCCGATGGGCCGGAGCCCACCCCGGCCTTAACTGGGCCGGAGTCTGGGGACGTTTTCGCTACTACCATTTTTGGTATTCATATAGGCCGTGGAGCAACCATAATCTATCCTATAGGGTTCACTTATCGGAGGAAAGCGCAGAGGCAGGGCAATGGTCAGCCTACGTCAGGTTCGTAAATTTTGAGATAGAAAAGGATCTCGGTGAAATGGCAATTCACCACGACCAATTCTTTGAGTCGGAAGATAAAGTACTCACTGTTCCTATGGGGACGGATACGTTGAGCGATGAATACGCGGTACGGATAGCCTCCACTCTCAGAGTGTTCATTGAGCAAGTCACGCCGATAGTGACCGATCTGGATAATGAAACCAGCGAAGTTGATGACCCCTAGCCCTTCTGCTGGGCGACTCTAAAAGCAACCTCACCACCGCCAAATGGGCCCGCATAGCCGAATGCTCCCACGAAAACGCCCAGCGGGACATCGAAGACCTCATAGGCCACGGCATACTAGCCCACAACTCCGAAGGAGGCCGGGTGCCAGCTAACGCCTGATCACCAACCGCGCCTTCAGATGTATAATTAGCACCAAGGCTTACAGCATCAATACGAGGGACCAACGGAGACAACCCAAAACTGGAACTGTCGCACCGGACAAAAGCCGCAGAGGAACGTCAATGACCACAGCAATGCTGCTCGACAACCCCAACGCGACAGCATGGGCCGAAAAATTCGGCAACAGCCAGGAACCTTCAACCTCCAAGGAGAACGCAAAGGAGGCTGTCAAACTCCGGGCTGAAGCGCTTGCGGAAACAGACGCCGACGACCGGCTTACACTCCTTGAATCTCCGGAATGGGAGTTCAACGAGGAACACCTGCGGCAGGTCAACAATGTGGTAGAAATTTACATATGCGCCGCCGCAAGACAACAGCTCAGAGAAATGGCAAACCAATGCCTGGACCAGAACGAGAATCCGGTAACCATCGTCCAGAGATGGCTGAGCGAGGAGAAACTCGAAATACTGGGAGAAATGGTAAATCAGACCACCGTACCAGACCAACTGATGACGGTCTGCTACGTATGGCTGGAAACCTACGAAACAGCCATGGCAATCTACACCTTGGAAGCGCACCGAAGGATACATAAACCCGACTTCGAGAACTTCGAGCAAACCGCGGAGGAACACGAAGCCGACCGCAGGTTCGCCAGCCTGAAGTGAACGAGGGCAGAACATGGCAACGGCCCTGCGCGGAAATATTCACTGGCACGACTACGGCCCCGTAACCGGGGCCGAACTTTCGGGAAACAGACCAGCACTCGTCGTCAGCAATAACCTCCTCAACCAGAGACTCACCACTGCCATAACCCTCCCGACCTCAAAAAGCGAGCCTCACCAAAGATTCCGAAGACAACACGTCTGGCTGAACGAAAGTGAATCGCATGCCTCCGCCAGACAGATAAAATCGGCCCGCCAGGAAGAACTGGGCGACCTCATAGGCCGAGCATCGAACCGAAAACTCGAGCACATCATCACTTCAATAACGGAACGGCTGCAGAGTCAACAAAGAGCAGGACGTATAGAAACGCCGCAATGGCCACGCCTCCTGAACCGTGGAACTGTCCTACAGGACACTGGACAAACAGAACGGGAAGAAGACATCAACGGTCTGCTTGTCCTTGACTTCAACGCAGGGAATTACATGGCAGTAGTGGTCGAACTCGATTACCAGAGGAGAAGCATCGAGTCTCCAGTGGCAGTGCCTATCAGAATCGACGGCGAGGCCAGAACATCCTCAGCTCTGATCCACAGGATACGATCCATCGACATGAGCCAACGAGACCTCACACCGACAGGAACGGCATACACTGACAGCACATAGGAGGCGATAGGGAGGCTCATACAAATGATCGAAGGCTGAAGGGTACAAGAGCCGCGTCATCTCTAGCAGCCCGTCTGAGGATTAGCCCGAATCCACCGAAGGGGTGGGGATTAGAGGTGCCCTGAAAGCGTGAAAAGTGCTCCCGCGTATCTGGGATAATGGTTTTTGATCGGAAAACCGGTCCCAGAGAAGGAGCACCCTTTAGATACAAGATGCTACCGCCCGAGCACTCCGATCGCATCCATGTCGCCTTTGATGATCACCGCCTGGTAGCCAATGCTGGGCTGTTGCTGACCGCCACCCTAGCCCTCCGCCTGGGTCTGGGTGAAATGGTTGACCGACACCTCGACCTGGGCGACGCCCCAGGCCGGGCCAACTCCGGCGACAAGCTGATGACCTTGGTGGCCTGGCCCTGGCTGGCGGCGACTGGATCGGCGACGCCGACGCGTTGGGCAGCGGTGGGACCGCCAGGGTCTTGGGCTGTGTGGTCAAGGCCCCGTCCACGTTGGGCACCTTCCAGCGCAGCTTCCGCTGGGGACACGTCAGGCAACTGGACCGGGTCACGCGGGAAGATCTATATGGCCACCAGCGTCAGGAGATACAAATGCGGACCAGCGCCGCCTACGCGGGGAAGCTAAGAGCCCTATTTCAAGCCTTCACCGTCTGATTAACGACAATAAGGAATGCCTCTGACGTCGACTATTCTTGCCGGTTGGGATGGTGTAAATCGTCCGGCACGGAGGTGCCGGATTTTGATCAAAGACCGACAAGTCAGACTTTTGAGGCAGAGACTTATGGAAGGAAAAACCCAGGAGACGGCGGCCGTGATGGCCGGGATGTGCGTGCGGTCAGCGCGCAAGTGGCAGGACGGCCCATTGCCGTCGGAGACGAACGAGGAGCGCTGGTGGCGGACCCGGCCCGATCCCTTCGACGGGGTGTGGGAGGAGGAGATTGAGCCCCTGTTGCGGGAGGACCCCAAGGGCAAGCTGAAGGCTACGACAATTATCGAATGGCTGGAGGAGCAGCATCCCGGCAGGTTCAGCGCCTCCCAACTCCGGACGCTGCAACGACGATTACAGGACTGGCGGGCGCTGAATGGTCCGGACCAGGAGGTGTACTTCCCCCAGGAGCACCCACCGGGTCGGGAGGCCCAGTTCGACTTCACCCACGGCAGCGCCTTGGGGGTGACCGTCGCCGGTGAGCCCTATCCCCACCTGTTATTCCAATTGATCCTCAGCCACTCGGGTTGGCGTTACGCCGAGGTCACCGCCGGCGAGACCTTCTTGGCCCTCAAGCAGGGAATGCAGAATGCGCTCTGGGCCTTGGGCGGCGTCCCAGAGGTGGTGAGGTCCGACAATACCTCCGCCGCCACTCACGAGATGAAGCGCAGCCGCGGCCGGGCGCTAAACGACAATTATGCCGCCCTGCTGGATCACTACGGTGTCCGATCCACCCGCATCAATCGCGGCAAGAGCCATGAAAACGGCGTCGCCGAGCACGCCCACTACCGTTTGAAAGACGCCGTGGACCAAGCACTCATCCTGCGCGGCAGCCGCGATTTCCACACCGCCGACGACTACGCCGGTTTCGTCCGGGAGATGGTTGAGAAGCGTAATCGCCTGGTGAGGGGGAAGCTGGAGCAGGAAATGGCTTGCCTACGGCCCCTGCCGCCAGCTCCCATGCCGGAATACGCCAACTACCAGTCCAAGGTGCGCCGGTGGAGCACCGTCCAAGTGGCGGGACGCAGCTACAGCGTCCCGTCCCGGCTCATTGGCAAGGTGGTACAGATCCGCCTCTATTCCGATCACCTGGAAGTGTACTACAAGGGCCACTTTGTGGAACGCATGGCACGGGTGCGCGGTGATGGAGAAGTAAACGTCAATTACCGCCACGTCATCAATTCCCTGGTACGCAAGCCGGGAGCCTTCGCCCGGTACCGTTTCCGGGAGCAGTTGTTTCCCACGATGCGCTTCCGGCTCACCTACGACGCGCTCAAGCAGTGGCGCGGGGAGCGTGCCGACGTGGAGTACGTGCGGATCCTGCACTTGTCGGCGACCACCATGGAGGCCAATGTGGACAGCGCCCTGTCGCTGCTGCTGGAGGCGGGTCAGCCCTTTGACTACCCCGAGGTGCGGGAACTGGCCGAGCCCAAGCCGCCCGAAGCTCCGGCGCTGGTGCTGTCCGGCAAGCCGGATCTGAAGGTATACGACGGTCTGCTGACCCTCAGCCTGGCCGGATTGGAGGTGTGCGGATGACCAACACCGGCATCGATACCGACACCCGGGTCATGCAGGAGCGCATCGGCCAGCTCTGCCGCGAATTCAAGTTGCCCACCATGGGTGCCCAGTCGGTGGCCCGTTTCACCGGGGCTGGCCACGGCGACGCCCTGTCCACCTTCCTCGAAGTGCTGGAGCAGGAGGCCGAGGACCGCCGCCACCGGCGCATCAACCGGCTGCGTCAGGCGTCCCGGCTACCCTCGGGCAAAACCTGGGAGACCTTCGAGCACCACCGGATGCCCCTGGCACTGCGTCAGCAGCTGGACCATCTGGCCCAGGGCAGTTTCGTGGAACACGGCGTCAACGTGCTGGCCTTCGGTCTCCCCGGCACCGGCAAGACCCACGCGCTCTGTGCCCTGGGCCACCGCCTGGTGGAAACGGGCCACTCCGTCCTCTTCGCACCGGCCTACCGCCTGGTGCAGGACCTGCTGGCCGCCAAGCGCGACTTCGACCTGCCCAGACAACTGCGCAAGCTGGACAACTTCGACTTCCTGCTCCTGGACGACCTGGGCTACCTGCCCCAGGGCAACGAAGAGTCCGAGGTCCTCTTCACCCTGATCGCCGAACGCTACGAGCGGCGGTCGCTGGGCATCACGTCCAACCTGGTCTTCTCCGGGTGGGAACGCATCTTCGCCAACCCCATGGCCACCGCCGCGGCCATCGACCGGGTCGTGCACCACTCCGTCATCCTGGAGTTTGACGTCCCCAGCTACCGGACTGATGCAGCACAGCAACGCGGTGAGACTGCTGCGGCTGAGGAGGTGAACCGGCAAAACTAGTTGACGACAATTCGGCAGGAATAGTTGACGCGGGACACCGTCATTTTAGAGCACCGCCGCGCAAGCGGAGAGGGCATGACTCGGTTGAAACTCACGAGGCGCACAAAAGGACCACCTCCGCAAAGGCGAGGAGAACTACCGTCCGGCCCGGTGTGCCGTTTTCGGTTCTGGAACACCTCCGCGGGAGCGGGGACAGCCAGGCCCCTGACCGCTCAGACATCGGCAGTCGAGGAACACCTCCGCGCGAGCGGGGACAGCTCAAATGTGCAGGAATTCTTCAGACGAACTCGAGGAACACCTCCGCGCGAACGGGACAGCATCCACGTCCGGATAAAACCTTTCTCAGTATGCGGAACACCTCCGCGCGAGCGGGGACAGCAAGTGTAGCACTCCCCAGATCCGCCGCCACTACGGAATACCTCCGCACACGCGGGGATAGACCCAGGTACATTATCGAAGTAGCGTCCGGCTAGGTGGTTCCTTCGCACACGCGGGGATAGACCCTCGATTGGGTTCTGGAAGGGGGCGCCAGGAGCGGTTCCCCCGCACACGCGGGGATAGACCGCGCTCTGACAACACATACGACCTTGATGTCAATTCGTTGTTGTCCAGCGATTTCGTCATCCTAAGAACCTGTCTCAGAAACTAATTCAGGAGCAGGAAGAATAGAAGTGGATCGGCAAGATTCGGCAACATGCCGTAGGCCACCAGTTCCAGTCGGTTTGCGGAAGCGATGGGTAAGAGAGCCAGAATTCCTTCTGGGGTATTTCAGGAAGCCATTTGAAGCAGCCGTGGTCCCGTCGGAAAAGTAAAACGTCGAGATCGCCACTTCTGCCAGAGGACGCACATGTTAAAGGCCGTGGCCAAAGCGGTCCACTTGGCCGCCACATTGGCAAGACCCCGCAGTAGGAACCTCCGTGCGTTTTGTTGCTCCTTGATGATACCGAAGACTGGCTCAACCAACTGTTTTCTCAGCTTGTACACGTCTTTCGCCTCGTCAGTGGCCATCCAGGCTCGATGACGGTACAAGGCTTCGTCGTGAACGCTTACTACCAGGGAACGGCCACGGAGTCCGTCCTTAGTACACACGCCGAAGGAAGTGCAGGACTGGCATACAGGCGCAGAGCCTCTGTACCGCCGAGCCATAACCTTTCTTGAACGATGGATGCCGACGAATCGCAATGTCTGGCCTTGGGGACAGATATAGCTGTCGCTCTCCTGGTCATAGGTGAAATTGTATCTGTGGTACGGGTGCTCTGCCGACCTCCTCATTGGTGCCTGAGGCATGGCAACAACTTGTCCCCTGCGTGCACACTCCTCAAGGTTGCGGCCCGAGTGGTAACCCGCATCCGCCAACGTCATCCCCGCTTTCGATCCGGTGGTCTCCTCGGCCAGTTCAAGCATTGGCGTCAACTGGGCATAGTCATTGGGTTCGTCCACAAGGTCAACTGCGGTGATCAATACTGATCCCCCTTCCCCTTCCGGATCAAAGGGCGAGACCATGGCCTGGGCGTTGTAGGCGGGCAAGATGCCGTATCGGGTCTTCATCATCCGGGCCTCCCCGTCGGTCAGGTTGATGAATTTGGGGTCTTCAAGGCTGGCAAGATCCTCCATAGCCTGCCTCACCCGGTCTCTCAGGACCCTCTTATCGGCCAACTCCTCCGGCAAATGGGCTGGCGCTGCCTCTTCCCCTGCTTCGTTCTGAGCCTCAAGTTCGAGTATTGGCTTCTCCACCCGCTCCAGGAGCTTGCCTAACCTTTTGGCGTCGTAGGTCCTCTCCCTGGCGGCGCTGGCGACCACCTTGGTTCCATCCACAGCCTGCATCAGCAAGTCTACCAATTCCATCGCCAATGCCGTTCGCACCGTACGTTTGAACAAGTTTGGCATGGCCTGGAGGTGATCTTTGTAGAACCGCCACAGGGTATTGTGGTCCCGGTGTGGCCAGCCGGTAAGCCACAGGTAAGGTATCTGGTCCCGACAGGCCGCCTCCAGCTTCCGGCAAGACCTTACACCAGTCATGAAGCCATACAGCCACACGCACAACAACGCCTGGGGATGATAGCACAGAGCTCCCAGCGGGTCGCCTTCTATCGCTACGCCCAGTTCATTCCACCCCTCCCGATCCAGGGCCTCAACAAACTCCGCCACAAACCGGGCCGGATGGTCCCACGGCAACAACTCGCCAAGAGAGGGTGGCAGCAGCCACATTTGTTCCCGATCCATATCCCTTAGCGGCATCCGTCGTCTCCTCTCGAAGCGTCGCTTTATGGTGTACACACTTCGATCCAAGCCGACTTCTGAGACAGTTTCTTAGGGTGACGGAATCGCTGGACAACGACACATCTACTCACCGGTATGGCGCAGGCTGCAGCCCCGATCCGGAAGAGGCGGCCTTCGTCCGGTTTCCCAGTACCTGCCAGCGTTCTCCAATTAATTGCCCCCTGGGTGCCCCGGCAAACCGAGCAACAAGGCCGATTTTACAAAATTGTCTGAAAAGTCACCATTACGCCATAAACCTCTATCTCGACTTTACCCACGCGTTACGCGAGAGTCTCTATAATGTTCCACTAGATCCATATGGATATTGTCATCCATCTATGAGGGTTGTTGTCCAGGAAATCCTTGAATGGATAACGTTAACCGATGCCCGGATGGCGTAAGGCTGGGACCCAGGCGGACCGAGCGAGTTAACCCAGGCGATGGAGGATTGTGAAATGGCTTTTCCCAAGCCCTCGCTTCAAATGCTGGACATTGGCCGTAAGGTTGTCGGCGGTCCTCCAACCAGGATGATGGATTCCACGCCATCATTTACCTCTAATGGCACAACGGGGTTCACCGACCTCACACTCCCTATCAGCCCCAAACAATGGTAGGGGTGGCTGTGCAAACAGCCGGGCCTACCGAATCTAGACGCGCCGCCGAAACGGGGACGCCCACGATCTTGGGAAAAGACCACAGAAGTTCTAACTGCGATTCAATGTGTGTGTCAAGCAAGTGGGGGGCAAATTTATTTCGCCCTATGGTCGACTCACTTCCGCTCAGGCGAGACATTCTTAACGGAGCTTTACAATGCCAGCTTGCCAATTGCCTCGATGTGTTTGCGGAAACAAGGTTCAAGCTATCGCGAAGGCAAACTATCAGGGGAAACAGATTTACGTCTGCAATGCAGGTAACATTCGATTGATGTTAGTCGGCCATTAGCCCCCAAAGGCAGCCAGTAAAATTCTGGCTGCTTTTTTGTCCTAAATTTTATGCACTTCTTGAGGTGGACCCAATGGGTTGGACAGGATCAGGAGACAACTAATACTACAGTTGCATATGAATTCCTGAGGCATGAGCCAGCCTTGAAAATCTCAGCGCCCAGCTACGGGCAGTTTCTTTTCCACTAACGAAATTGGACGAAATCTTAGATCGAAATAACCGGATCAATTCAAGTGCAACTGTAGTACTAAACCAAAACCAAGGTGAGAACTACATTCTTAGAGATTTTCTGTGTAGCCACCGTCATACCGGCGAAAGCCGGTATCCAGGGGTTTCCGGCTCCGAATGCGTTGGCTCGGACCTCACGATTCTGGATACCGGCTTTCGCCGGTATGACGAAATGGGCGCCAGGCACAACTTTCATTTGTGAGCAATCGCGATAGTCAACACCAAATGCACATACCAGCCTGGTATCAGTTTAGTGCGGGAAATCCAGGAACTGCCTGAATCCACCGGACTGATGCTGGCCGTTCCCAGAGGAGAGAGACCTGCCCTAAAACGTTCCGCCGAAGAGTGGAGCAAGATTCCGATGTCCGGGTGGGTCCAGATTCTCAGTACGTCAACTGAAGGGGGTTTGAACGAACCACTCAGGTCCGTTCTTCCTCTCGTTTTCCCAACGTTGACTTCGACGCCGTGGTTGGCCTTCACCCCGTGTTGGCAAGCATTTCACGGCAAAGGGCAGTTCGGCCCACGATTTAGTAACTCCGGATGAGCGAAAGAATGAGATGCCGGCAAACTCTGGGACCTCTTGGTGGACAGCAACGGCGGGGGATTCCTGGCCAAGTTTTGCTTGGCATTTGGTCTGACGAGAGGCAGTCAAGGGCCTGGGCATGCTTGCGGGTATCGAGCCGCTTGTTCCGATTGCTCTACCATACTGTAACCAAAGGCGACGCTCCTCCACTCTTGCGGGTGTTCCTGAGCGCCGTGGGTACTATAGGTACCCACGGAGGTACCCACGGCGAAATCCGCAAGAATTCGCGCACGAGGCAGCGTTCCGTTTCATGTTGTTGAGTCATAGGGTAGTGACTTTGGCTGAGAGCCACTGGGAAGTGGATGGGCAAGGATGCAGTATGGTCCGGAAACCCCAAAGAAGAGGAAGGTTCTCTACTAATTGCAGAGGGCCGTTGCGCAGGAATTCAGCCCGGCGGGCCCGCACCGTAGCCCTTGTGGCGTTGTGTATCGCGACCGTCTTCTCCCTCGCTGCTTGCCGCGCCGACCACACGTCCTCTCCGAACCCTCCAACATCTATTGTCCAGGCTTCCCCTATGCCCACACCCAAGGCACCCTACAATCCTGACCCTATTCCCACCGTCGAACCGGCGCCTGAAACGGACGCGCTTATCCCCGGGTTAGTGGAAACTCCGAGTGTTACTCTCGCTATTCCAACAAACGTGTCTCCAGCCTCCGTCAATCCAAGACCCACCTACACCCCGTCCCCCCCGCTTACTTCCCAGCTGACCTCAACTCGCATTGTAAGCCCCACACGCGTCCCAACTCCAACTCCAACGCTGCTGAGGGCCGCTGGGTTTTCCTGGGTGTCCGACGGAATTGACGCATCGGAGGAGCCAGGATTCAAGGAACTGTCGACATTGGCAAGAACCAACCCCGTGGTTGCCGGCATGTTGCTGGATTACCCTTGGGTCGCCGACAGGATCGCCGAACCGGAAAAAGCCGCCATCGAGTTCATTGGCTTTATTGGATACGACCGTCCCGCCTTTGCCGCCGAAATCGCTGTGCTGCCCTGGCTGGCCGACGGGGTCTCGCAAGTCGAGGCAAATCTCCTGTCAAACTTGCGCTACATGCCACGCGAAGATGTCGATTTGATTGACCAGTTGGTTTCTTTCTCCTGGGTGTCCGACGGAATTAATGCATCAGAGGAGTCAGGACTCAGGGAACTGTCGACGTTGGCGAGAGCCAACCCCGTGGTTGCCCGCATCTTGCTGGATTACCCTTGGGTAGCCGACGGGATCGCTGAACCGGAAAAAGACGCCGTAAACCGCATCGGTAATATTGGATACGACCGTCCCGCCTTTGCCGCCAAAGTCGCCGTGCTGCCCTGGCTGTCCGACGGGGTCACACAACACGAATCCCAAGTGGTGGAGATTATGTGGGAGATTTCTGACCGGGACTTGGCTACTGCGAATAGGCTAATGGCCCTGCCTTGGCTGTCCGACGGGGTCACGCAAGTCGAGGTAAGTCCACTTTCCGATTTACGGTTCATGGCGCGCGATGATGTCGGGTTGGTTGACCGGCTGATTTCTCTCCCCTGGCTGTCCGACGGGGTCACGCAAGTCGAGGCAAGTCTCCTGTCCGATTTGGAGTACATAGCGGACAATGACGTAGGGTTGGTTGACCGGTTGATATCTCTCCCCTGGCTGTCCGACGGGGTCACGCAAGTCGAGGCAAGTCTCCTGTCCGATTTGGAGTATATAGCGGACAATGACGTAGGGTTGGTTGACCGGTTGATATCTCTCCCCTGGCTGTCCGACGGGGTCACGCAACGGGAATCCCAAGTGGTGGAGATTATGGGGGAGTTTTCCAACCGGGACTTTGCTACTGCGAATAGGCTCATGGCCCTGCGCTGGCTGTCCGATGGTGTCACGCAGGTCGAGGCCGGTTTCCTGTCAGACTTGCGCTACATAGCGCGCGAAGATGTCGGGTTGGCTAACCGGTTGATTTCTCTCCGCTGGGTATCCAACGAAGTAGACGAAAGAGAGCGCGTTACCATCCAACGCATTGGTTGGATCACAGGTGAAGATGTGGAGCTTGCCATCTCTATCGCGTTCAAGCCGTGGATGGAGGAAACTTTAACCCCTGATGCCGCCCGCGCAGTCAACAGCCTGTACTACATCAGCGACGAAGATACGGCAATGGCGAAATCCATAGCCGTCATGCCTTTCCTGGATACACTGGAGCCAACTGATGCTGCCGTGCTGGAAGCGTCGTCCTGGCTAGCTCATACCGAGATTTTCGCCCTGCGGGAGGTTTTGGCACATCCCACACTCAAAGACGGCATCACCGATGAGTGGGCACCCGTGGTCGCAATGATGGACAGCGTTAATGAAGCGGCGCCGGCTTTTCTGCGTCCCTTGCTTGACCCCGAACAGGCCTCCGTGGACCAACGCTGGATAACGCTCCCACATACCGGCGCCACAGACTTGGCCATCATCTGCACGACTCCGGGCGTACCCCGCAGCATGGACCTGTTGGAACACAGCGTTTCCAGCGTCGAATCGCTTATGGGGGTTGCCCTTCCGTCTAACTACATTGGGATGCTGTTCGGAACCGCCGTGCTCGGCTACTCTCACGGCACAAACTACGGAGACTACTTTGTAATGCTGCCTGAATTTGACGCCGATGATGACAGCGACTCCGCCGAATATGCCGGGCACCTGATGGCACACGAGGTCGCACATTTCTATTGGCGCAACAACCCGAATTGGCTTGACGAAGGATTGGCCGAACTGTTGGCGGCCTTATCTGAAAACGAACGCACTGGGGCCACCGTATCCATCGATTATACCCACTGCCCCGACAGCGACAGCATCGCGCTCCTGGAACGCCTCAATGCCGCTGGCGTCATCTACGATTACCGGTGCAATTATGCGCTGGGCGGTCAGTTTTTCCTGGAACTCTACAGTGCATTGGGAGACAGCGCATTTCGCCAGGGACTCCGCAACCTTTATCTCGGGTCCCTGGTCGAAGACTATGCCGACGAATTTGACGGCAGTCCGGTGGGCATCAGAGAAATCCAGGATGCGTTCCACGCGAATTCTGGCGCCGTTGGAGTTTTGATCGACAAGTGGTATCACGGTAACGCCCAATAGTGGGAGTAGTCCGATTCCCTTGTGAGACTACCTTGATGGGTTTCGAGTAATCCTCTGAGCAATTTGGGTGGTATATGGCATAGTTAGGCTGAACCAGCTAATACCTGTTGAGGGAATGAAGGCAGATGGAACAGCCGACCTTTGCCGAACTGGAATTCCTGGGCATGAAGCACAAGACCCGTCGGGAGGTATTCCTGGAACGGATGGACTCCCTGATCCCCTGGCTGTTGCTAGAGAACCGCATCCGCCCCTTCTACCCCAAGGCCGGCAGGGGAGACAGCCCTACCCGCTGTCCGTCGTGCTAAGAGTCCACTGTGTCCGACTGTTCTACAACCTGAGCGACCCGGTCATGGAGGACCTCCTCTACGAGTCCGATCCGGTGAGGCGGTTCACAGGGCTGAAACTCTCAGGCCCACTGCCCGACGAGAACACCATTCTGAATTTCCGTAATCTCCTGGAGAGGCACCAACAGGGGCAGGGTCTTTTGGGTGAGATCGACGCCCACCTGGAGTCCCAGGGACTGAGGCTCAGGGGGGAACCATCGTGGACGCGACCATCATCGAGGCGCCGTCTTCCACCAAGAACCGGACCAGGGAGCGGGATCCGGAGATGTACCAGACCAAGAAGGGGAACCAATGGCATTTTGGAATGAAGGCCCACATTCGAGTGGATGCCGATACAGGCATAGTTCACAGCATAACGGCCACGGCGGCCAACGCCCACGACATCACCGAGGCCCACAATCTGCTGCATGGGGGCGAGAGAGTGGCGTGGGGCGACGCCAGGTATCAAGGGATCCATAAGCGGGAGGAGAACCTGGGGCTGGATGTGGAATTGCGGGTGGCGATGCGCCCGGGGAGTCGCCGGAGACTGGAACCAGGGAGCGAGGACGTACAGGAGGAAAAGGCGAAAGCGTCGGTGAGGGCCAAGGTGGAGCATCCGTTTATGAGGTTGAAGCAATTGTTCGGATACGGCAAGGTACGCTACCAGGGTCTGGCGAAGGACATCGAGCGGGTGGCGCTGCTGTTCGGGCTGGGCAATCTGCTGACGGCGAAGGGCCAACTTGCGGCGTAGTGCGAAATTACTGCGGGACAACGCCGGTCTCGAGGCCCCATCGAGCCTCCAACGGCCCAGTCAGGGAGGAAACCCAAGGGGCCGTGTGCAGACTGGAAAACTTCGCCCCCAGTTCTCACGCCTTTCGCAACTTCGTCATAACCAGCACAGACCAAAACGCCTTGTTCAGAGGATTCCTAGTATTACAACGACGGGTTATATGCTGAGGTACATTTTGAGGTAACAGGGCTTTGTGATGGGGAGTGGGAGTGATGGATTTGGCAGACTTTGAGGGGGTTCACGAGTGCTTTCTTGAGTTCCATGGCTTCTTTGCCGCGGCCTTCGGACGCAAGCAGTGGCGGGAACACAGCCGGCACTATCTCCAGGCTCTGCTGGTTCAGTCTCAGGAACGGCGCAACGCCGAGAATCTCTCCGAGACGGTTCCGGCTTCGGCCCCGGCATTGCAGCGCTTTCTCACCGAGGCCCGCTGGGACGAGGACGCGATCATTGGGCGGCTGCAGGAGTATCTGGGTTCCCGGCTGGAGCACCCGCATGCGGTGTGGGTGTTCGACGGCAGCGACTTTCCCAAGCAGGGGGTGAAATCGGTGGGTGTGGCCCGGCAATACTGTGGGGCCTTGGGGAAGATCGCCAACTGTCAGGCTGGGGTGTTTCTGGCTCACGTGGGACCACGCGGGAGGGCTCTGGTGTGGTGAGCTTGCCGAACCAGCCTGTACTTGCCCGAGGAGTGGACTTCGGACGCTGGGCGCTGCGCGTCGGCTGGAGTGCCGGAGGACCGCCGGCAATACCGGTCAAAGACAGAGCTGGCCTTGGAGATGCTGGAACGGGCACGGGAGCGCGGCCACATGAGCGCTCAGTGGGTCGCCGGAGATTCCGCCTTCGGTATGTCTCCATCTTTCCGGGAGGGTCTGGCGGCAGCGGGGGCGTGGTACGTGCTGGACGTCAGACCGGACATGACGGTCTGGCCGCCGGAGCCAGCCCGGGACAATTCACCCCATCAAGGATTTGGCCGGCCCCGCAAGCCCAGATTGCGGAACGGGGAGCGGCTGACCGTCGAAGGGCGCTGCCTGGCGCTGCCGGAGGAAGCTTGGCAGGAGGTGACGGTGGCGGAGGGAACACAGGGGCCAAGGACCTATATGTTCAGCGCCCAGAGGGTGCGGCTAACCAGCAGGCGCAAACCGGGTGGTGTCCGCTGGGCAGTCTACCGCCGGAACCTGGACGGCAGCGAGCCCCGCTACTACCTGTCCAACGCCCCAGAGGATATCCCGTTGGAGACCCTGGCATACGTGGGAGGCTCCCGTTGGCGAATAGAAACCGAATTCGAGACCGAAAAGAGCGACGTGGGACTGGATGAGTACGAGACCCGCACCTGGGCTGGCTGGCATCACCACGTGGTCCTGTGCCTGCTGGCAGGGGCCTTCCTGCTGAGCCTGCAACAGGCTTGGGGGGAAAAGATGCCCCGGATCACGAGGCCGCAGGTCTACCGGGTGGTGCGGGAATTGCTGCCCCGGGAACGGTTCGGGCCAACTGAGTTGCTGCAGTGGCTCAAGTATACGCAGGATAGTAACGAACGGGCCAGACTCTCTCGTCAGAAACGTCGTGTCGCCTCTGTCGTTCCACCCTAACACGTCGTTGTAATACTAGAATCCTTCGATAAAGTAAGTGTGATAGCAGAAATTGCATATGACGACCAGCCGTCCAGTGTTAGGGTCTGTAACCTGCCACCATTGCGTCGTTTCCGTCGTCCGACACCGGAAACATCGGCGTCCATATTGAAAGACCATCTACGCTCCGTTTAGTGGGGTGTATGCATCGCGGGAATCTCGCAAAGAGACCGTCAGGAACGCAACCGACTCAGAAGAATTTCCATTTCAGGAAGGTAGCCAAGCTACCGCCGATGAGTCCACAGACTACAACAACACTTGACAGGTCCCCGGTCATCCCCAAACCGAGGCTTGCCACTATCGCCCCGCCGAAGCCGCTTATCAAGAACGTACCCCCAAAGAGCTTCAAGTAAGTTGTAAACGAGGTGGAACCCGAGCGAGACCGTGGTTGTGGTGCAGGTTGGCGTTGTGGCGCAGGTTGGCGTTGTGGTGCAGGTTGGGGTTGTGGTGCAGGTTGGGGTTGCTGTGGGCGTCGAGGTTGAGCAGGCGGAATTTCGACGGACACACGGGAGGCGAATGCCCTGACAGCAGACTCTGGAATCGCATAGCCGTAGGCGTTCCCTTGCTCATAGCCGCTCATATACGTGTTAATGCCGAGGATTTCCCCGTCAACTGATAGCATCGGACCACCACTGTTGCCAGGGTTAATTGTCACGTCACTCCTGAAGACCTCGCATCGATGTCGGCGGTCATAGGTTCTCGCTGAAATAATCCCCCGTGTTACCGTCGCCTCTGTTACATAGTGAAAGGGATATCCAATCGCCACCACTTCTTCCCCTGCATTTACTGCGGAAGAATTACCGAAAGGGGTAGCCCTGAGGTTCTGACCAGTAAACCTTACGAAAGCCAAGTCGAACAATTCATCAACGGCAAACACTTGGCCCTTGTACACTGCGGAATCGTTTACGGTCAACAACACTTCTCGCTCGCCTTTTACGACGTGCTGGTTGGTGACCACGAATCCAATGGGGCCTTGGGTCTTGAAGATTATTCCTGTACCGTGCCCACTGGATGTGCGTATCAGCACCACGGACGGAGTGACTCGAGTAATCATTTGGCTCAGGTTCGTGGCGGTCATCGCGTCCTAAATCTCCTTTTACGGAGCGATCGGGAGTCGCGGAAAGTCTAACAACGACTGGGTTTCCCGGCAAACGGCCGTGGTGGCTTTTATGGCAGAAAAAGGAAAGTCCCTGCCATTTCCAGCGGCAAAGCGATGAAAAGGACTATGCGGCAAAGCCGTGTACGGGTGGAACCCTGTGCTGACACAGCCGAAGCACGCATGAAAGGATTGGAAGGCGAACTGCGTCCGTTACGGTGCAACTGATGGAACATGCCGCGCGATCAATCCCAACACTTTGTGTCGCTTGCCGCGTCTGCACTATCATCGGGACTGTACAGCCAGGGAATCCCTTGGGTAGCCGAACAATTCCAGCACCCGCCGGACGCGCCTTTCCAACTGGGCGCCCGTTCCCTGGCAGGAGGCGTAGATTCCCATGTCTCCAACCGACTTGAGTTGGTGAACGTCCTCGCGCGACCTGAAGAAATAGGGAAGTCTCCTGCCCTTGACCTCCAGTATCCTTTCAAATTCCTCCGGGTGCCGATGGCGCATCACCAGGCAAACCTGGACCAATACGTCAGGCCAGGAGGACACGGGCTGCGTCTCCGATAGAAAGGTGAATGAGGCTGGCCTCTGGCGTAGGTTTCCGCCAACGGCGCTTGCAGGACCCCCCTTGGTCCTCAGCCAGGGGCAAGAGTTCAGCCCTGCTGTCCGCCAGCACCCCTAAAAACCTGCCGAATTTCAGGCCTGTACCCAGTTCCTCTGCTCGACCGCTGTTGCGACCAGTTCCAGCAGCCCATCCTGGAGGCCCAGCACAACCTGCCGCCAGCCGTCCAGGACCGCTTGGCGGGTAACTGTCTCCCTGCTCTGGTCCCGGAGCTTCCTCTCCGCCGACCGCGCCGCCTGGCCGCTGGAGACCCTGTCCCTGGAGAGGTACCTGTTCAGTTCATCGGCTGGCGCTACGGGGTCTCCGTCGAGGTCCATCTCGCAAAAGCGATGACCGGTCCTCTGGAGGTCGGGGGCTTGGAACAGCAGCAGCCACCGCCGTCTGTTGGTGAGCACCCCCAGCGGTACACCCACCGTGGAACACTGGGCCACCAACCGGCGCTCGTGCCTGACGCCGTCGATGTCCTCCCTGAAGGGCTTTACCTCCACGAGCACACGGGGAGTGGGCGGACTGCCCACTCCTCGGGAGGAGGCTGACATCAGGGCAAAGTCGACCCGGCCATTGCCGGTCGGGTGGTCCGGAACAACCTAGAAAACGTCGAAGGCAGCCCAGCCGGCGGCATTCAACAACCGGAGCACCACGCCCAGCTTTACGCTGCTGACGTCTAGGTCCTCCAGTGCGGAGATGGCTCCGATCTCGGCTACGGCGTCGTAGATTGCATTTGTGCTATTGCCCTTGAGCATGGTCTCAGTTTCCTGATGCGAGTTGAAGGCTGGCGGCTGCCTTGGGCAGCGTCCATCCAGGTGGCGTTGCTGCGCCACCGGGTCTTGGTAAAGGATTATAGGAAACGGGGCGTCGTCAGTTGGCGAAAGGACAGGATATCCAGACGGCTACGAGTCGAAAGCCGGGAGGGTAACGGCCCCCGGGCTCCCCCCTCCCATTTGATGGCCGCCGGTTGGTTCCAACCCGTGAGTCAGCAGGCTCGGCGTCCACTGCACTAACCGCCCCTGGTTCCTGCTGTTTCAACATCACCGAATACCCGCGCTCGTCCTCGATGTGGTTCACCGAGACCCTGCCCCGGCTATCATAGCCCGTGGTATAGGCATACTTAACCTCGGAGCCCTAGGGCACGCGCCCGCCGATGCGCACGGTGCCGCCGCCCGGGTTGCGACCGCCTTTCTTCCAGCCCATCACCTTGAGTTCCACCGGCGCCATCAGTTCCTGGGTGGTCGGTGCGAACAGGACGCCGTGCAGGCGCCGCAGCACGGGTCCCGAGGGCGTGCGCTGGCCGTTCATGATCTGGGAGAGATAGGAGACACTGATGCCCGCGCTACGGGCCACCTTATTCTGGCTCCAGCCGTGAGCATCCATTCATTCCCACAGGGCTTGCGGGCCCACGGTGGGAAGCCGGGCTGGTTCCACCTTGACCGGGGCCTCCAGGACATCCTCCACCGGCGCCTGGGCCGACGGGCTCAGACACCTCTCGCCCCGTGTGCCTGCGTTAAATAGCCGCGAGACAGCCCGACCAGGTCCGCCAGTTCCCCCATGCTCAGGTCCTTCTCCCGGGCCCGCTCACGGATGTAGCTGCTTTCGCCGCCCTGGATCACGCCGCCCTGGCGGTAGACGATTTCAGTGCCGGGCACCTCGCCCAGCACGGCCATGGCCCTTTCCCGCAGCATGGGGGCGCATGGCCTACGGCCGCTGCTGACCTGGGACAGGTAGTTGTAGCTTACGCCCATCAGGTGGGCCAGTTCCTTGAGGGTGAGGCCGTGGCGCCTTGCGGCAGCCCGCAGTTCGCTCTCGGGCTTGCCCCGGTGCGTCGTCTCTTTCTGCGTCCTGGCGTGTGTCTCAGTGTCCTGTAGGGTGTCAATGGCGCTGTGTGCTTTGAGTGTGGCCTCCAGGTTCTGGGTGATCTCCGCTTTGTCGATGCTGGCAGTTGCCTTCATGTCGCTTCCTCCGAAATGCAGAAGGCGAGGCCGACCGAGCCGGATTCGAACTGCAAGTAATCGCAACCCTTTTCACAAAAGTTACAACCTTTCTGGCCGCCTCCCTCATGTCGATGGCGAAGCCCTCGGTCATTCCGTTATGCTTTTCGCGGTAATTGCACCGGGATTTAGGCATCCAGGCGTACGCAGTGCAGGGCCACATGCTGTTGAGAGACCCGCGCCTGCTGAATATCTCCAGAGTCGTCTTCTGGGATATAGGCCGCTAGAGCAAGGCGTCAGACACAACAGCCAGGTGTTGTGTTTTCGTTCGATGCGAAGTTGGACGTGCGGATTGGTGACAGGCCGTTTACGCCTGCGACTGGGGGTTCTGGTTCCACCTGCATTTCGCTGGCGACCAGTCATTGATTCTCACCCGGAGGTCGCTCCATCGAAATTTCTACTTCGGTCGCTATCGCCAGTAATCCGAAATGCAGGGACGGGAACAATGGCACTCAACGGACGCGGCGGTAATCAAGGTTCTGGCCCCCTTGTGAGATGAGGACTGACGTGGTCAGCCCGTTGCGGTAAACCAGACAGGAATTTCCGATGTGTCAATCAGGTTTGACCCGCTGCCCTCGATACGAAGCACGCCGGCGGCACTCCCTCGGTTGATATACGCTATCCATTTCTCGTAATCCTCCAAGATGGGCATCAAACATACCACCCACCAGTAGTCGTCAACGAGGTACTCGATCAAAACGCTAACGCCCCATCCTGAAGAGGCGAGCAGGCCTAATTGCACGGAACCCAGGGGTGTTCCGGAACTCAGCTCAGCTATCATCCTCTTGGTCAGGATATCTTCGACCAAAGTCCAGTTGACCCACTCCTTATCCGATAACACCTGCAGGTCGCTGCCATCTGCTGGTTCTTGCAGGTATGGGGCACCCAGGAGCTGGATTCTTGTCCTGACCAGCTCCTTTAGCACGGGGGCTCGCACCTCGATGGCGGGTCCTTCCGGGAACTTGGAATTGAACTGGGGTCCTTCCAGGTAATCGCTCATTTATGCTCTCCTGAGATTCGGTATTCACCTTGGGTGGAGGTATTTGGTTGTTGGTGCAGGCCAGAACGGGTCAGCACGGGAACGCGTCGTGAGGGAAGAAAAGACTCCCGTGGACCGGGAACCCGAAAGGGGAATTCTCCCAGTGACGTCAGGCCAGCGTCGTATGTCGTCGGGTAAGGGATGCTGGCGCCGCCAATGAATGCTCGAGGCTGCAGGCGCGGAGCGGCCTGAGCTGTGGGATGGTCGACGCAATTCAGCTGCCGCCGCCCAATAATTCCAGGGTGGCCCGAGGAGCAGGCCAAAGCGGGGGGAGGGCAGTGCCGGAATGGAGGTTGGCGGCTCGTCTGCGGCCACTGAGAAAATTCCGTATTGGCGCGGTTTTCGAGAGACAGGTCAGGTGCCGAGGTTGTGGGTCAAAGCCAGATCGTGATTGGAGTCGGACCCGACCTTCGGCAGTCGTAGGCTCAGGAGGTGGCGGAAAAGAGTCTGTGCGATGCCGTGCGGTCCATAGTCACGGACCGAGCCACCGTCAGCGTCTCGTCCTTGGCATCGGCGGAGGCCGTTGGGCACTCTTTGGGGATAAAGAGTGGCGTTGCGGTACCGCATCCACGACATCTATGGAGCGGGCCGCGGGAGACGGAGCTTGGATTCCGTCAGGGAGGTTGGTGCGGGTCACTCCAGGTGGACGCATAGCATCGAGGGCGCCAGCTTGCAGCTTATGGTCGGCGATTGCTGAGATCCACTCAAAACTTGCGCGGCCGGAAAGAGGAACAGAAATGCCTATTTCCTACATTGCTCATTTCGAAAAGGCTCAGGGTGCTAGGGTTTACAGGAAGAGACGGCTTCAGCAATTTGACTTGTCACCAAGTGCAAGGACGTGCACGAGGGACATTAATGGTGTCGGACCCCTAAAGCGACCAAGAATATGGGACAATGGCGTATAGGGGCCAAATTTCCGCCTGGAGGGTGCATGAGGGTGTATTAGGATTAGTATTTGAGCTAGCGTCCCCTCACCGGGGAAGGCACGGACGGAATCGTACGCCTACTACGCACGGCGGGCCATACAATCAGTACCTTGAAGTTTGCCGTCTGGCCGAACATGCTATAAGGGGACGATTGTGGCCATAGCTAGAATTCCGCCCGACGTAGGTTCACGCCGCCATGTCAGAACTGGGGGCCAAATGAAATTGAGCGGGAGTCCCCAAGATGCCTCTGAGTGTCAGTCGCCAGTGACTCCGACAACCCCTCAATTGAGCGTCGGGCTTTGGCCAACTGCGGCAGACCTTCCATGGTGTGGGAAGTGAGCTACCTGAAACGGGCCCAAACTGAGTAATGACAGGTTGCATTACCTGTGGGCGACTGTCGGTGAAATTGCGATCTATCCCCGCGCCTGCGGGGGAACCAGCAAGTCCGCTGTCCAGAATCTCGTCATTGACGGTCTATCCCCGCGCCTGCGGGGGAACCTCAGAAGGAGGGGGGGTCTTTTCTGATGCTCTAGGTCTATCCCCGCGCCTGCGGGGGAACCATAATCGTAATGCCACCCGCTCCCCGGCCTAACGGTCTATCCCCGCGCCTGCGGGGGAACCGGCATCAACCGATTGGTCATAACCATCCTGCCGGGTCTATCCCCGCGCCTGCGGGGGAACCGTGGGAGGGCATCTACTACGGGCTGCGCCGGAAGGTCTATCCCCGCGCCTGCGGGGGAACCCTGGCAGACCACGGAGCAGAGCATGTGTCTTCGGGTCTATCCCCGCGCCTGCGGGGGAACCGTCATGATCATCAGGGCTGCCTCCCACGTCGCGGGTCTATCCCCGCGCCTGCGGGGGAACCTGCAGAAGGGCCAGGTGCTCCCGGAGCGACTGAGGTCTATCCCCGCGCCTGCGGGGGAACCGGCAGGGGCACGTATTCCCGGCTGAAATAGTCGGGTCTATCCCCCCGCCTGCGGGGGAACCAGACTGTAGGCCGACTCGGAGCCGACCAGGTTGGGTCTATCCCCGCGCCTGCGGGGGAACCTCGTAGGAGGAGATGTTGCCCAGTTGCTTCGTGGGTCTATCCCCGCGCCTGCGGGGGAACCCTCATCAGCCCGTCGGCGTTGCTCAATGGTGGCGGTCTATCCCCGCGCCTGCGGGGGAACCACCTGCTTGACGCTTGCTCCGTGGCCCGGCTTCGGTCTATCCCCGCGCCTGCGGGGGAACCTCTTGATGCCCCCGGCGTCGATTACGGCGGTCAGGTCTATCCCCGCGCCTGCGGGGGAACCTGTTTCTCAGTTGGGCGGTGAGACTACCAGCAAGGTCTATCCCCGCGCCTGCGGGGGAACCGGTACCGACACCTGTACCGAGTCAATCACCGCCGGTCTATCCCCGCGCCTGCGGGGGAACCGTGGCCAGACTCAGGCATGGTGGAGGCTGGATGGGTCTATCCCCGCGCCTGCGGGGGAACCCGGCCCGCACGAGGTGTACCGGTAGAGTCTGGGGGTCTATCCCCGCGCCTGCGGGGGAACCAGCTTCCAGCTGCCCGAGTCCCGGGCCGTGGCCGGTCTATCCCCGCGCCTGCGGGGGAACCGTTTCAGTTTCAGGCGACCAATCCGCAGGATACGGTCTATCCCCGCGCCTGCGGGGGAACCATCGGCTCACCAAAGGGCGGCTCCCCCGACTTGGGTCTATCCCCGCGCCTGCGGGGGAACCTCTCAAACCGGCCCCACCAATCCGGAGCCGCACGGTCTATCCCCGCGCCTGCGGGGGAACCCGGCTGTGATCGCGGCCGCCATGGTGGCGTCCAGGTCTATCCCCGCGCCTGCGGGGGAACCACCATGGGGGCGGGCGGGATCGGAGCTTGTGCTGGTCTATCCCCGCGCCTGCGGGGGAACCATCGGCTCACCAAAGGGCGGCTCCCCCGACTTGGGTCTATCCCCGCGCCTGCGGGGGAACCCAGACGGAGCTCCAGATGGACCACCTTTGGGACGGTCTATCCCCGCGCCTGCGGGGGAACCACGACCTCCCTCGGAGAAGCCGCCTGCCTGGAAGGTCTATCCCCGCGCCTGCGGGGGAACCCGTTAATGCAATGCCCATACCAGCGGGACAGGGGGTCTATCCCCGCGCCTGCGGGGGAACCCCCTCCGGACACCACTTCGTACCGCGGGGGCGAGGTCTATCCCCGCGCCTGCGGGGGAACCAAAGGCACCGGGAGCAGTACTCGTCGCCATTCCGGTCTATCCCCGCGCCTGCGGGGGAACCCACCCTGAGCAATTACGGCGGCTGGCCTCCCGAGGTCTATCCCCGCGCCTGCGGGGGAACCAGCTTATGGGACTCGGCGGGGTAGTCCACATCGGGTCTATCCCCGCGCCTGCGGGGGAACCCGCCACTCGGAATGGACGGCGGGCCATTGGGTGGGTCTATCCCCGCGCCTGCGGGGGAACCTGGCCGGACTGGTGCGTTCGTAACGGCCAACGAGGTCTATCCCCGCGCCTGCGGGGGAACCTGGGGTACGTGGTCGTCAACGATCCGCAAAAGAGGTCTATCCCCGCGCCTGCGGGGGAACCCATCATCCAGGTCGCCCAGGCCGGAGCGCAGGGGGTCTATCCCCGCGCCTGCGGGGGAACCTACCCGATGCCCTGGGTTCCACTGAGGACGCCAGGTCTATCCCCGCGCCTGCGGGGGAACCTCCACGATGGAATGCCACAGGGAAAGAATGTCCGGTCTATCCCCGCGCCTGCGGGGGAACCCTGGATCGGTTGCGTTGGGCGTCGCTGATACCGGGTCTATCCCCGCGCCTGCGGGGGAACCCGGTATCGTCTGCATATCTTCACCACTGCCGTCGGTCTATCCCCGCGCCTGCGGGGGAACCTCCCTCGGAATCGTGGATAAGTGATCTCTAAGCGGTCTATCCCCGCGCCTGCGGGGGAACCTCGAATAGATGAGACGGCGGAACGGTTCCAGAAGGTCTATCCCCGCGCCTGCGGGGGAACCTGGTGGAAAACATGAAAACGGCAGGCCTTGTAAGGTCTATCCCCGCGCCTGCGGGGGAACCGATGTGCAGCAAGCCAATCCATTTTCTACTCCGGGTCTATCCCCGCGCCTGCGGGGGAACCCGTAATGTCTCACCGGGCGAGCTGGCGTCGCGGGGTCTATCCCCGCGCCTGCGGGGGAACCGCCCGGAGACCGTAGATAGGTACGCCACGGTCGGGTCTATCCCCGCGCCTGCGGGGGAACCTCCCCGGGGTCTCGGAGGTCGAACCGGGTGTGGGGTCTATCCCCGCGCCTGCGGGGGAACCCGAACTACACCAGATACTGTCCCCTACGGCTAGGGTCTATCCCCGCGCCTGCGGGGGAACCGCTTGGAGGATGCTCAGCGCGTCCGAGGTGACGGGTCTATCCCCGCGCCTGCGGGGGAACCGAACTGGACGAAGCGCGGAAAGAGTACCAGAGGGGTCTATCCCCGCGCCTGCGGGGGAACCATGTCGGGCCTCCCGCCTATCTTGAACTCATCGGGTCTATCCCCGCGCCTGCGGGGGAACCGTCCCTGATCGAGGGGGGAACCCGTTGGAATTCGGTCTATCCCCGCGCCTGCGGGGGAACCTCTATGACCTTCTGCCCGATAGCGTAGGCGGTGGGTCTATCCCCGCGCCTGCGGGGGAACCTCTATGACCTTCTGCCCGATAGCGTAGGCGGTGGGTCTATCCCCGCGCCTGCGGGGGAACCTTGGAGCGATAACCAAGCGAGGGACTGTGCCAGGGTCTATCCCCGCGCCTGCGGGGGAACCAGGTGTCCATCGGACTCCCATGCGTGTACGTGCGGTCTATCCCCGCGCCTGCGGGGGAACCTCTTGCACGGTCTCCGGCTTCTTGCTCCAGTAGGGTCTATCCCCGCGCCTGCGGGGGAACCGAGCATTTCGCCGTAGCTTACCCATCGGCCAGCGGTCTATCCCCGCGCCTGCGGGGGAACCCCCTTCCAACTGTCAATGGCTTCCTGCCAAGTGGGTCTATCCCCGCGCCTGCGGGGGAACCTAGCGTGGTCGGACTGTCTGCTACACCCTGGCGGGTCTATCCCCGCGCCTGCGGGGGAACCTGCGATTTGCCTTGCCAAGCCAGTCAAGTCCGGGGTCTATCCCCGCGCCTGCGGGGGAACCCCGTCCCGCCCGGCTCTGCCCGGACGAGTCTAGGGTCTATCCCCGCGCCTGCGGGGGAACCTATCTACACGCTTGGCCCCATTCGGATGCAGAAGGTCTATCCCCGCGCCTGCGGGGGAACCCTTATATTCACCTGCTTACGCTGCGGGACAGGAGGTCTATCCCCGCGCCTGCGGGGGAACCGGATGGAGACGCTGCCGATCTATCCCGGTCTCGGGTCTATCCCCGCGCCTGCGGGGGAACCCACAGGAGCGGCAGGCAGCCGACCTGCAGCTGATGTCTATCCCCGCGCCTGCGGGGGAACCCAAGAGGGATATCGCCTCGTCCCACCAAGTCTGGGTCTATCCCCGCGCCTGCGGGGGAACCGCTATGAAACAGTGCGTGGAATGCGGAGCGGAGGGTCTATCCCCGCGCCTGCGGGGGAACCGCTTATCCATGACCGGAGTATGGCTAGGTGCCGGGTCTATCCCCGCGCCTGCGGGGGAACCCGCTGTGCTGACCGAAGGCATTGACTTGCCTAGGGTCTATCCCCGCGCCTGCGGGGGAACCTCACGATGTACCAGTACCAAGACCTGACTACCCGGTCTATCCCCGCGCCTGCGGGGGAACCTGAAACTGCCCTTGTGCTTTTTGCTCAGGTACGGGTCTATCCCCGCGCCTGCGGGGGAACCTCCGCAGGTGCTATTGAGCCGGACCAGGGGGCGGGTCTATCCCCGCGCCTGCGGGGGAACCGAATATCATCTGCGATCCCCTCATCGTGGAAGAGGTCTATCCCCGCGCCTGCGGGGGAACCTCGCGCCCCATCCGGGCGTCATCCCCCGGGGGCGGTCTATCCCCGCGCCTGCGGGGGAACCGCGTTTCGTGCCTGTATGTTGCCGCCCCGCGCCGGTCTATCCCCGCGCCTGCGGGGGAACCCCGTCGGGCACCCGACGAAAAACTGCCCGTCCAGGTCTATCCCCGCGCCTGCGGGGGAACCGTGCTGGGCAGGGATGTGGAGTTGGTGCTGCGAGGTCT
>CAXXKY010000004.1:20000-857783 GCA_963667325.2 Dehalococcoidia bacterium | reverse complement strand
GCCTTTACGAACGAGGAGAATCAAGGAGATCACGGGAGGGAATTCACTCGACCAGACGGAGTAGACTGCGCTTTGACTGCCCTCAAGATAATGGAGCCACCGAATGTCCAAGTCACCGAACGCATGCCCTCAGAGTTCAGGGAATTGTTTGGTCAATGGCGACGGGTGCGGTCGCCGATTGGGTTTCCCGGATACCGACGCGTTCTTTTGGCATTTGTCGATCCACCTTTGAGGTCAGATACGCTCCGTCGGTGAACCCGAATTCCTACCGTTCGAGAAAGAATAGCCGCCCACAACCAAGGCACTCGAACAGCCAGCACTAATCGAGGTACCTGACCCGCATGGGATTCCTCAGCCACCCTGCAAGGTGTTTGTTGAGTCTATTTTCGAAATTGTGGTGACGCTGATGTTGCGATGGAAACGGGAAGCATATATTCGGAGATCATCGTCGCTCCCATTCTCAAGCAATGCGAGGCATGGACATTTGCATAGGCTGGCCGAAGAATCTTGAGCTTAAATTAGGCCAAAATCGTGAAACAAGCGTCTCATTGCAGTGGTCGCCTCGCGATAGCAGTGGGAAGCATATTTTCGGGAATCGGGCTGTGGGTCTGCCAGAGATTACCTTGGGGGGGCTACATGGAGGAACGGCTATATGCACAGGGGAAACTGGGAGCATATTTTCGGTGTTTCTAAGGGCGCTGTATCCGTAGTGTCACGTCGGCACGGCAGAGAATGTTACGGGAACGTACCTTTCGTCGGTAACATCGCGGCTTAGGTAGCGGACTGCCTGATGTCCGCGTTACCTTCCAATCCTTGGTTGCCTTTGTTTGTAGTTCGCGTTCCGATAACGGGATGCCTCAGATCCAGAGTAGCCAACCGGCGACTTTCCGGAGGGCCGGTTTCTTTGGCCCACGTCCGAGGTGACAACTGTCGACGGAATCGGTGTCAGAGTTGGCAGTAAGGAACCTGTTGGGTTTCCGGGAGGTGTCCTTGACTTCGTCCAAGACCAGTCCGTTGGCGACAGTGAGTTTTTCGAAACCTTTGACCTGTTCACCGGTTAGGGATCGGTACTCGGCTTTGTGGACATACTGTTCGCATTCCCGGGCGACGCCGATATATGCCGGCTCCCTGTATCCTGTGGAGAAGGTTTCCACCATCTTGATGATGTTTCGAGCCATCCTCGGGTCGACTGTCAACCTGGCTAGTATCCAGTCGATGGCCTTTCGATGGCTCTGGCGGACACGAAATCGTCCTTTGACAGCTTGCTTTTGGACGGGGTAATTACCTAGCTGGTGATGACCCGAAGGGTGCGGGGGTGGATGATGGAGACGAGGATGCCCTGCCTGCCCAACGGAAGTCTTTCCGGAACTTCCAGGGCCGCTTCTTGGCTGAATTCCAGGGCCGAGGTGGAGTTGGCGGTTACACCCAGTCTGCGGACCAAGTGGGCGATCCTTCCGGTGATTTCGGCGGCCTATCCGGTACCGGCGTCGACTGGGACGGAGAATAGCGTCCTTGTAGACGGTGATGTCCCTGGCCTGCTGGTAAGTGAGACCCTTTTGGGGTTTGCCCCTTGGCGGCTCTTTGGACAGCGGGCACGGCCGCTGCCAAATTGACGTTGTTCAGGTTGCTCCCATGTCAGCTCATGCTAGCTGGCTGGTTGTCTTTTCCAGCCAGAGACGGCCATGGCTGGCGTCGGCGATGAGTTTCTTAGGGACCCGTGTCCAATTTCTGTCCCAGTTTTTTTGCTGCCCTGCTCACAACGTCAGTGCGTGGCCTCCAGATGCACTTCTCGAGGGCGAGCACGGCGGTTTCGGAGCCCCTGAGGGCCATTCCTCTTGGACTGATGGAGATGACCCTTCCGGCGGACTCGCTGTCCGGAATTTCCTCGACCGGTTTATAGAGTTGCGGGTGGAGCCTCATTCAAGAATTGGGGTCTGGCACCCCATCAGAGAATTCAACAACTGGCTCCATGGGTCAGCCGGGACAACCGTGAGCGGACGGTCCTTGCGTGGCGCGGCCAGGCACATGGTAAATGTGTCTTGAGAATTTCAACGGCAATGATGCAGCGGTTTTCACTGTTGCTCTCAGTGGCGCCTTTGCCGCTTACCCTGTGGGCATCCCAGGCCCAGAAGTAAAACAGCTAGAGCAGGCTGTGTCCGGTGCAGATGAGCAGGCTCTCCCGGCTCACCTTCTCCAGCCCTCGCAGCGGGAATTGCTGGAGATCCAGGCCTTGCTTAATCTCCCCGAAGACCGGCTCCGCTGTCACCATACGGAGGGCGCATCTCCGGCTTCACCGTTTCTTCCGTATCTTCCTTCTCATCCGGTCTTGGGCAGACAGTTTCCTGGAGACGCGGCTCCGGGGCGCGGACTCCGACCCAGCACGGTGGTGAGTCATCTCCTGCGCAATGAACGGATCCACACCTAGGGCATGAGGTTCCGCCACCGCCCTGGTCGAGAAGTAACCGGCACGGGCGAACAGTTCTTTGGGCGTGTCTCCGGTGTTCAATATGGTCTCCTCTATCATGACCACCGCCTGCCCCTTGTCCGAGACTTGGTCGGTGGGCCGGTCTGCCACGATCACCCGATGTTCATGGTCCACCACCGCCTGGTAGTTGTAGGACTGCTGGAAGTCCTGTCATCCAGGGCCAGGGCATGATACGGGAGTCGGGGTGGGTGAAGTTGCGCTGCCTGCGCATCGGCCTCCAAGGTCGCCTTGGCTTCCCGAATCTTCGGCAGCCCCTGGAAGGACAACTCCTCCTGCAGTTTATATCCACGGTGTATTTCCCGTGAGCCATGTTACTCCCCATTGCTGAGGTTCGGACATGATTCTGGTACGACCATCGACCACCGGGGAGCATAAATCTTTCCCCGAAGTCTTAAAAGTGCCTGGTCAAATTTCTGTGGTCAACTTTGCTTAGTGGCGCTGGGTTGGAAACCCCGAGGCAAGAGAGTGAGTTGAGACTACAAGCGCGCCATCAATGAGGAACGTAACAAGAGTGGAGGTCTAACCATGAACGAGGAGATCCAACTGCATTTCGAAGATGTGGACCCTACCGAGGAGACAGTTGTCCACGCAAGAACCAACTACGGCGATGACATTGACGAACAATCTTCCCACAGCATAGATGGCAATGGCCTGCAAGATGACCACAGCGATGATTACATGGACCTGCAGGATGATCGCGACGATGATGCTGCAACGGATTCCAGTGCACGGGCCGCCCCCAGCGTTGATGACATCGAGTTGCAGGCCGGACCCAGCGATGATGCCACCGGGGCCCTCGGCGAACAGGCTGACCTCGGCGTCGATGACATCGACCCGCAAGACAACCACGGCGATGATGTGGTCATGCCCGATGGCGACCAGGCTGGCCCCAGCAATGATGTCATCGACCATCAGGCCGTCCGTAGCGATGATGCGGTCATGCCATCCGGTGAACGGGACGCAGTCGAAAGCGTCGCTCCGTCCGGCTCCGTACAGGAGCCGGATGATGAGGGAACTGGCTCCCCTGGACGGACGATGGGGGTGGGCTTGGTAAATGACCGGCGAGTGATGGCGATGGAGACCCCAGGTTGGCGATACCCTATCAGCAGCTTGGTTTTCGACTCCGCCAAATGACCGATGAGGAATTCTCAGGCCTCGTGGAGGACATCAAGGAGAAGGGGTTGGCATGTCCCATCACGCGTTGGAGGGGTGAAATTATCGACGGGGTGCATAGGCTGCTGGCTTGCCTCGAAGCCGGTGTCGAACCTGTGTTTGAGGGTCTGGATGACGATGCCGATCCGGAGGGCCACATCGAATCCAAAAACGACAAGAGGCGCCACCTGACATTTGGTGAGAAGGCGGAGGCCGCTGCTAAGCGGTCCGCACGGTCAAAGCGCGGGCGTCCTCGACACTCTGACGCTGAAAAATCCGCAAATTTACGGAATAAATCGACATCCCTGACCCAGGAGGAGGCTGCAAAGTCGGTCAAGATAAGCCCGAAGTCGGTCTCTCACGGGGTCCGGGTTTTCTCCTCAGACAGTTCTGCGATTCCCGAACTTCAGCAGGCTGTCCGCGAAGACACGATCTCGGTCAGCGACGCATCGAAGGTGGTCAACGAAACTCCAGAAGTCCAGCGCAAGGCAGTCCAACTCGTAGCTTCAGGTGAGTCGAGAACTGCGGTGGACGGAGTTAGGAGGGCCCGCCTGGAATCGGCACCTCCCCGCTGGAAGGATGCCGACGATGTTTCTCCCGTCTACGAGAAGAACGGCATCTGCATCCACCGAGTCGGCGTCGGTGACCTAATTTCAAGGTTGGAGGCAGGCAGTGCGGACGTGGTCATCTGCGCTTCGACTGCGCCTGACGAATCTGGAGATAGGATGCTGGGCTCCGCTGCAATGCTCGCCTGTCATGTTCTCAGCAACGAGGGCATCTTGATTTTGGCAGCAGACCCTGGCCGACTGCCGCAGCAACTGGCCAGAGTAACGCAACGAAAAAACTTGGAGTGGATTTGCCAGGTGAATCTAGTCTTTGAGTCTGCAGTCTCCAACACCGGGGAGCCGCACTACATCGAACAGCGATGTATCCCCTTGTTGCTGTTCGGCAAGTCCGGGGCACGCCTCGACGGTGGTGATGATGTGATCATAGTCCCCCCTCAGCCGGAAGAATCCATGAACCAGCCCCAGTCCATCCAGCATGCAGCGGAGCTCCTCATTCGCCGTTTTGTAAAGCCTGGTCAGGTAGTCTGCATTCCAGACCTTTCAGTCGGGAATATCCATCTCCTCATCGCCGCCGCCAAGGCCGGATGCAGGATCATTGCAGCAGACAGTAATCAATCTCGCATCAGTAGGGTGGTGAAGGAACTGTCGAAGCTTCCAAGTAGACCCCTCTCGGAGGATCATGCTGGCGCCTGAACAGGTCGGTTAGTCAGTTGGATTGGCTCTTGCATCAGAATCGGACTCTCGGAACTTCGGTTGTCGTGGGCCCCAAAATTCCGGAGCCGCTTTCCAAGGGGAGCGATGCTCTTGTTTATTCCAGTCCGCTCGGCGGCACAGCCCTATAGGACCCGTCGTTTCCTCGATGAAAATCCCGTCGTTGTACTGCTATCGGCGATGCTGTTACCCAATTCTCTGCCGCCGTGATTTTCACACGGCGGCAGAGTCGCCCGGCTGCGGTTAGCCCAGTCCCGTTCAGGGCCGTAGTAGAAATTGATCACTACCGGCTCATCGTTCGAGGTCAGTGGAACGGGTTGATCACGAGCACGCCGTTGTATGACTGATTCTCGTTTAGGTCTTCGGAGTAGAGGGCGTCGCAACCCTGCATCGCTGCCGCCGCCAGTATGGCCGCGTCCCAGTAGGAGATTCCGTACCGGACGGCAACTTGAGCGGCCCTGTTGAACAGTTCCAGGGTTACCGGCACGTTGGGTAGGCCCATGAATGGGTCGAGAAAAGCCAGGGCCTGCTCGTGAGTCATGCGAAGTCTGCCTGTGGCCCTTGTAGCTTGATGATAGAACTCCTGGAACACCTGCTCCGACAAGCACACATCCTCTTCCTTCAGCACGTCCGCGGCCCTGGTTCTCTTATGCCTCTCCTCTGGGGAAGCATCGGCGGCCTAGATGAGAATGTTGGTGTCAGCGAGCCGCATTTCTGTCGTACAGCTCCTCCCGGCTCAGTCTCTCGCTGGCATCGAGCCCCACACCCTTAGCCTGGAACCTCGCCATAACTTCGTCGAGCATTCTCGCTCTGCGCTCCGGCTCGGTTTCTTCGAGAGGGCGGTCCCCGTCTTCCTCGAGAATCTGATGGAGGTAATCTCTCAGCATGGCGGACATCGAGGTGCCCTTCTGGGCAGCTTTGATTCTGGCCAGCCGATGAGTCTCATCGTCGACGGCCACGCTTATCACTTTCATGGCAGCTTTCCATTGTTTGTGGAAATATGGAATTATGTTAGCGTCTTGGGTCGATTCCAGCACCTGACTCTTCGGTCCGGCTGTCGGATTCCAAGATCGTCCGTTGCCAATTCCTCGTGGCGGTGGATAAGACTGTAGACCCGAGGATGGATACAATACCCTGGGCAGCCTGATCACTCCAGGCGTACAGTGTCGTCATTCTTCTGGAAGCGCTTGTCGTGAGCGCCTGTTCCCTGGCAACAGTTCAAATGCGGGTGGGTCTACCCTATGAAAGTAACGGTAATTGGCCTGGGTCCGGTTGGTACCGTCGCTGCTGTCAGCTTGGCTGTATCAGGTCACGAGGTGCTGGCGACGGACGTTGACGTCGTCAGGGTGCAGTGCTTGAAGGCCGGGGTATACGATGGTTACGAGCCAGGGTTGGCAGACCGTCTCGAGGCCGCGCTCGCTTCTGGCAACATCCGGTTCCGGCACTGCGACGAGGTGGACGGAAACCTGGGCGACGTAGCACTCATCGCAGTGGGGACTCCTCCGGGGGAGGGCTATGCTCCCGAACTGGGACAGGTGCATGCTGCCATACACTGGCTGCGCCAAAGGATAAACGGTAATTTAGTGGTAGCCATGAAGAGCACCGTGCCGCCGGGCACCGGCCACGCGATCTTGCAGGACGAGTTGCACGGCACCGGAATTGGATACGCTGCCAACCCAGAGTTCCTCCGTGCGGGGCAGGCGCTTGCCGACTGGGACCGCCCCGACCGCATTGTCATCGGGACCGAACCCGGGGACACCCGTTCACTTGACGCGGTGCGCCGTCTTTACAGCAACATTGACGCCCCGGTGCTGGCCACCGACATCACCACGGCCGAAATGATCAAGTACGCCAGCAACGCCTTCCTTGCCACCCGCGTCTCTTTTATGAACGAGATCGCCGCCTTCTGCGATCGGGTTGGCGCCTCCATCGACGACGTGAGCGAAGGGTTGGCGCTGGACTCCAGGAGCGGCGCCAGGATATTCGCCGGGGTCGGCTACGGGGGTCCCTGCCTGCCCAAGGACATCGGCGCACTTGACCATCTGGCCCGGCAATCGGGCGGCGGTTCCGACCTGCTCCGTGCTGTTGTTGGCGTCAACGAGCGACAGTGGCAACTCCCACTTCGTGCGCTCCGGGACCAGTTCGGCGGCAACCTGAGCGGGCTGAAAATCGCAATCCTCGGCTTGACCTTCAAGCCCGGTACCGGCGACCTGACCGAGGCCCCTGCGGTGAAACTGGCCTGCGCCCTTGCCGATGAGGGGGCGCAACTGACAGTCTATGATCCCAGCGTTAGAAGCGGCAAGAATGCGCTCCTTCCCGATGGTATGCGGGTTGCGAAGGATGTATTGACCGCCACTGCCGGATCGCAGGCCGCCGTGGTCATGACCGAATGGAGCGAGAGTGTCGAGGCGGACTGGGCTGCCGACAGCCGCAATATGGCGTCTCCCAAGTTTGTCTTCGACGGCAGGAACGCCTTGGACCCGGTCACTATGAGGGCGGCAGGGTTCGAGTACGTCGGCGTCGGTCGCGGCACTGACTCGAAGGAATCGCTGGGCTGCTGAGGTGATGGATGTCTGTTGATGGAAGCATTCTTATCACAGGAGCAGCGGGCTTCGCCGGGTCCAGCCTCAGCAAGGCGCTGCTTGCCAAGGGCTACTGCGTCTCTGGACTCGACGTGGTTGCCCCCGCTCACGCCGTTCTCCTCCAGGAAGAGCTTTACCATCCCAACTTCCGCTATGTCTGGAAGAGTCTTCAGGACATCCAGCCCTCGGATGTTGAGGGGCATTCGGTTGTGGCGCATCTGGCGGCGCAGCCCGACACTCCGATGGCTTTCGACTCACCCCGGTACACCGTGATGCAGAACATCGGGGGAACGGTGGACCTGCTGGAGGCAGTGCGCCGGGCTGGCGGAGTTTCCAAGGTACTGTTCGCCGCCTCTGGCAACGAGTTGGGAAGGCCCCTCTACCTGCCGATGGACGAGGACCATCCGCTCACGCCTCACAATCCCTACGGTTTCTCCAAGGCCGCCGCTGAGTTGGCCCTGTGGGCCTGGCAACGGGCCTACGACATTCCCTCGGTGGTGCTTTCGACCGGGGTGGTAGTCGGCCCCAACATGCGCCGCGAAGTCTTTATTTTCAAGTGGCTGTGGAACGCCTTGCACGGCAGGCCCATCATCGTCGAGGGAGGACAGCAGACCCGCGACCTGACCTACGTCGACGACGTGATTCGAGCTTGGATGCTGGCCATTGAAGCTCCAACCGAACAGGTGGTGGGGCAAAAGTTTTACGTCGGTTTCGGAGAGGAGCACACCATCAAGGAACTCGCCAGGATGTGCCAGGCTGCTGCTGGCTCAGAGGTGCCCGTCGAATACGTCGACTACCGGCCGGGGGAGGAGGGACAGCGGGAGGCGTTCAGCACCGAGAAGGCCCGGCGGGTGCTCGGGTATAGCCCCCAAGTCCCTCCGGGGCGAGCCATTTCACTGACGGTAGAGTGGATGAGAAGCCTTCAGGCATCGTAACCGCAGAGTAGGCTGCCTCCAGAGTGCTCCTGTCAGACGGTTCCACTGTGTTGCAAGTATGAGCAGATTCGAAATATCATAATAGTAAGCCGTTCGTAACTTTGGTGTCGGCCCAATCTGGGGCAGACCGACTGCTTATTGCGGTCCGGACGGTAGACCATAATATAAGGACACTGCTTGTGCCAAAGAAAAGCAGAGACCAGCAGGCCAACCGGTCGAACCAACTGAACCCCAACAATGAGTTGCATTCCGAGAACAAAGGCAACCAGAATAACCTGAACAACGATGCCTCCTGGCAGGCTAGGGGCTTCTCCAAGCGCCCGGCCGATTGGAGGGAGCGGATCGGGGGCTAGTTTCAGGGCAATGCAGGAGGTCAGAGTACTTCTTGTACGTGGCGAGTTTCCATCAGGGGCGAATAGAGCTATTTGCCCCTTTTGTTTGTTATTGCAACAATTTTCTCAGCCCATCAGATTTGACGAAAGATATAGGTAAGACTCGAGATTGCAAAGCTAACCATCAATACGGTGAATCCAGGACTAACTGACTTGACCGCCAAGAGTGACCGAAATAACCCGGGGTTCCCGCCAGGACAGTTGCAGCCGTTCATCGGAACGCCACAGGAGCAGTCCATCCAGGTAGCCCGACCATCCAGTCTCCTCCAGGGACGAGTGGAAGATGCTGGCCACGAAGACCGACAGGATGATGTCGTGTGTGACGAATACTTGCAGCCGGCCGCTCTCGCCCAGAGGGCTTGTTGCCAACTCCAACAGGATCTCAACTCCCTCTGGGGTCGGCCGCATACCCGGCAGTGGCGCGCTATCGTGGAGTTGGCGACGGGCGATTTCAGGAATCGGCAACTCCAGGAAAAGCGGACCAGCGACCTCGGAATCGACAATGAAAGCCCCGGGGTTTCCCAGGCGCCGGTCTGTGGCGACCTCGGCCGACGACCTGACACCCCGGAGCATCGCCTGCGCGGTCTGCACGCATCTTGGCACCGGGCTGGACACTACGGTCAGCGCCCTGTATTTCGAAAGGGCCGCTCCCAACTGTTCCGCTGCTTGGTTTCCATCATCGGTCAGGTTCACGTCATGCCCGAATGTGCCCGCCGGGATTTCCTCGCGTTCGGCGTGCCTGATGACCAATGAGGCATCCACTCCCTCGGGGACCACGGCCAATTGCTCCATGATGGATGTCACAGGATCGGGTTTGGTCAAACGGCCCTCGCCCTGATGACCGAACTCACCGATCGCGTAGGGATCACCTCGAGAAGCTCAAACCCGGCTCCATCAAGCAGGCACCTGAACTGTTCCTCTGTCCGCTCGGCGCCCCCGGCCACGATCTGCATGTTCATGTCCAGCAGGCCGCCTGCGCCAGTGGTGTCGTCTAACATCATCTCGACCACGTAAAGCGCACCGCCCGTCGGCATCGCCTCCCTGGCCCGGGCTAGAATGCGGACCGCGTCATCGTCGGGCCAGTCGTGCAGCACCCGCGCCAGTATCACAGCGTCAGCGCTGACCGGCCACTGTTCGAAGAAATCTCCGGGAGCAAACCGGCATCGGTCCGTCAGCTCGTCGGGCGGCTCGGCTTCTCGGATTACCTCCGGGAGATCCATCACCGTGGCCGTCAGGTCGGGGTAAGCGCGGAGAAGGGCGAAGGCCAGTTCGCCGGTCCCGCCGCCCGCATCGAGGATGTGGTCGTGAATTCCAAAGTCCCAGGCCTCCGCCAATGACCGGTAATCGTGCCGGGCGTAGCTGGCAAAGGCCCTGTGGGACGAGCGCAGCTGTTCCGGCCTGTCCCTTATGCGCTCGAATAGGCTCTGGCCGTACAGCTTCCTGAACGCAGAGCGCCCGGTACGCAGGGAATACTCCGCCTCGGCCCATGCCAGATAGGTCTCGCCTCCCCAGAGGAGGGCGGCACCTGCCAGCGAAAATGGGTGTGCGCGTTGCAGCAGGGCCCCCTTTGGAGTGCAGTGGTAGACGCCACTCACATCGCACAGGACCAACTCCATCTCCGCCAGGGCCCGCATCAGCCGGGCGCCCACGGAGTCCGCGAGTTCGAGGGATCTCTCGATGTCCTGGGCGGACGCCGGCAGGGACTCGAATACACCCAGTTCCACCGCGGCCCTTATGGTCTGAGTTCTCCACATCCCAACCATGTCGCCGGACAGCTCCTCCAACGGGGAGCGCAGCGGCTCTCTCAGATGCACCAGGGTCTCGCCCGTTTCTCCGATGACCGACAGCGACCCGTCGATTCCCTCCACCCTAGCCTGTCCGTTGTAGAAGGGTTCCACGTTCCTGTAACGGTTCCGGTACAGCGGCTGGCCTCTGGTGTCCACGTGATGCCAACCCTGTTCGTCACGGGCACGGGCGAAATCTTTGTGGAACACGTCCAGGTCTAGGAACCACCGGCCGTGCAGGAGTGCGCCGGACTGGCCGATATGGCTGTGCTGCCCATCATCGCGCTGCACCACCGCATAGCCATCCTTGAAATCCCCGGCGTAACGGTGACGTTCGGAATAGGCAGGTGTGCCGTCCTCGTCGATGTGAAAATAGCGCCTGTTAGGGAGGCGCACCGGACAGCGCCCCTCCTGGAAGTTGCCGCACCAAGCGTACAGCTCGGGGTACAGAGGACTGCCGTCGGACAGGATGTGGAACCATCCGTTGATGGAATGTACGGCGGCCCTATCCCCGTAGAACCCGAAGGTCCTGACGTGGCGAGAATCGTAGGTCGGCAGCCCGTCGGGGGTGATGTGGTAAGCTCCCGAGCCATCCAGCACCGGCGCCCGGCCCGGCGCGTGGAACTTCAGCACCTCCCGAAACCGGGCCACATAGGCTGGCCTTCCGTCGCAGACGTGATGAGTGCCGTCCGCCGATATCCGGTAGTCCCGCCAGTTGCCACTCACGGGCCCTCGGGCCTCCGCATGTTGCATCCTTGGCAGAGGGTATTGTTCATGTAGCCGGACCGGAGATCCCGGTAGGCATCACTCTGCCAGATGTCGTACAGGCTGGTGTGGTTGACGTTGCCGAAATCGCCCAGGGTGCGGCGCAGGGCGTCGGGCGCGCAGCAGGGGTTGAACCTGCCGTCGGAGGCCACCCATGCCTCCTGTCCTAGGAACGGGCAGTCCGCGCCGGCGGCTATCTCGCCCTCGTCGGCGGCATCGAGCCTGAAGATGTTCTCCAGCAGCACCCTGCTCCCGTCGGGCAACCGGTGCCTGTCCGCGGCCTCGTGCGCCGCGTCCACCGTGGCGTTCCACCTTTCGATGGCCTCGGGGTTCCGGCGCATGGACTGGTCTTTGATCTGGGAGAAATGTACCCACAGTTGATGGCCCTTCACTCGGTCAACCCCCATTTCGGCGGCCAGTCTCACCACATGGGGCAGTTCGACGTGGTTGACTTCCATGAAGGTCAACTGGAACGTGACCCGGCAGCGGTTGCCGCCACGGGCCGCGTGTTCGTCCCGGACGGCGATGAACGTGCGTACGTTCTCCAGAACCGTCCCCCATCTTGTGCCCAGCATCACCCTTTCCTGGGTCTCCTTGGTGGAGCCGTTCCAAGACACCTTGACGTCGGAGGTGACGGGCACGATGCGCTCAGCCCAGTCCTTGGCTCCACTGCGAGGGAAAGTGCCATTGGTGGTCAGGTTGAGCTTGACCCCGTACCGCGCGCAGAGGTCCAGAATTTCGTCGAAGTCCCGGTACAGGAGAGGCTCTCCCATGGTCGAGGGAATGATCTCCCGCAGGGGGGTGTCCACCGATTCGGCTAGGACGCGGCGGACGAGGTCGATGTCCATGCGGCGCCTGGGTAGTCCCGCGCTGAGCCGGTCGGGCTGCGTCGTGCTGTACGGCGAGTGGTCCTCGCACATGATGCAATGGAGGTTGCAGTCGTCGGGGTTGGTGTCGAAGGTGATCCGCCACGGCCCCGGCTTGACGCCCGGCGCGGGTCCGGTCAGTGGCGCCGCGCTGCTGAGCGTTGTCATCACGTTCTCCTTTCGCGGACCAGTCTCTCGTAGATCTGCTCCACGGCGAGGGCGTGGTCCCTGATGTCCGGTACGTCGCCGTCCGCAGACTGCAGGTATCCCCGACTGCCCAATTGCATCGCCAGTTCGGGGTCGTCGGCCAGCCGCTGCATCTTGCGGGCCAGCGATTCGGGGTCCCTGTGGGCAAAGAGCAGGCCGTTCACCTCGTGGTGGACGTATTCGGCCATGCCGCCATAGTCGGCCGTTATCACCGGGACGCGGGCCTGCTGGGCTTCGTGTATCACCAGGGGCGAGTTCTCAGCCCAGATGGACGGCACCACGATGGCGTCGCAACGGTTGAACACGTTGGGAACGATGTCTTGGTTGCGGTACTCACCCATCCATTCGACCCGGTCTCCGGCAGACCCAGGCAGATTGCGGGCCAGAGTCCTGAGGCCCGCGGTCTCGACGCCCCGGTCGCGCCCCCAGATCCGGAGCCTGGACTCGCCGGACAGTTTACCAAAGGCCTGAATCAGGTGGTCCACGCCCTTGGCCGGTATATGGGTGCCGATGTACCCGAAGGTGAAGGGCTCGCCCTTGGCACGCTCCCGGCCCGCCATTCTGTCCAGGTGGAAGCCGTAGTCCAAGTAGACGAGCTTTTCCTCGGGAAGCCCAAACTCGTCTCTGAATCGATCCAGAAGGTACATTGCCGGCGCGATGAACGCGTCCACCGCGTCGCACACATCGCGGACGTGCGCCATGCGACGGTCCACCCACCGTGTCCAGTAGTCCGTGTCCAGTTCGTATTCCCGCTGGTCGCCCGAGAAGTACCGGGAGTAACACCGCTCGGCGCACTTGCGGTCATCCTGCCCGTCACAGACGGCCCACGGGTCCGAGGGATTCTCAGGGTACATCTGGATGAACTGGCCCCGTGGACACATCAGCCAGTAGTCGTGCAGCGTGAACACCACCGGCACGCCGCGCCCTCGGGCTGCGAACACCAGGGACGTAGACAGATGGTTCAGGTGCCCAATGTGGACAACATCCGGTCTGACCTCGTTGAGTGTCTCTGAGAAAGCGTCGTCCACCGCTTGATGCCGGTACCCGTCCCTAGCCCTGGCCATATTGACCACGTGCAGCCTGATTCCCGGCGCAGATGGGTCTCTGTCCCCCTTCAAGGCGTACTCGGGCAGGAATGCATTCTCCTGCCTGGTGAACACATGGACTTCATGCCGCTCCGCAAGCGCCTGCGCCAAACCCTGGGTATACACCTCGGAGCCGGCGTTGTAGCGCATCGGGTAGCCGTGAATCACCTGGAGAATTTTCAAGCCCATTGCTCCGTGACCATCTGAGTCTCATCATCGAGGTTCGCACTTCCGTCAAAATTGACAGACGTGGCGTGGAACCTTTCACCTGAGTAGCAAGTAGTCCAAGCTTTTAAACATTAGATCAGTCGATCTGGTACTAAAACAATCGGCGTCGCTTTTCAGCCACGACTTGCGACCTGCATCCGAGTTCTCGATGATACCGAACTCGCCTGCTCTAGGTAGGCTATCTTGTGGAATGATGCTTGTGCGAGTTCACAATCCGTCTCCTTCCAGCACCTGTAGTTGGGCAAAACAGTGGTCCTTGAAGGACTAGAGATCGCTGATTCTCAACGAAGAAATGTCCCGGCTCCAGGTAAGGCGGACTGAATTTGATGTGAGGAATGTTCGTAGCGATTCGTCACCGGATTTCCATGGGCCCTCAATAACTAGGTGACCTCGTATTGTTCGCGGAGCAGCCTCAGAGTCCATCCATATGTAGTGAAGCACCTGTCCAAGACCGAGCCTCGCTTGATGCACGATGGATTCAGGCGATGTGGACTTGACCTCAAAATAGATGTCAAATTTGTCCTTCTCTACAATGCAGTCAACAAGACCATCGTATTGGGGAAGTAGGCCCAGTTCAACAAGACGATTCCTCAGCAACGCTAATAATTGCTGATGTTTTCGGCTGTCGGGTGTGTGGCCGGAAGTCGCCACGTCTTCGTTTATCGCTTTCTGGATGGCTTCATCGGTCAGCGTATGCCTGCCCCGGATAGTAGGCGTTACTGATTCGAAGGTTATGCCAAGGGCCAGTCGAGCAGCGTTTTGGTAAACCGGCGCAGGACCCGGTAACTGAGATGTTGTATAAGCACGCCTCAGGAAAGATTCAGCAATTTCGATGGCAGGTCTTGAATCACCATCCCTAGTGGCGCGAGCTACGGCAGTCTCAACTAGTCGGGTAATGGCACTCCACCGGGCGGGGATGGAGTAGGACGAAAAGTCGTGGGAGCCGCAAGCCCCGACTAGCTGTTGGACCGCATCCGGGTCGAGCAAGGTCGCCTCACGGCGACGAGAACCGCCAACGCTGGCGGGTAGCCCAACCGGGATAGCATCAGAGGAGCTATCAAAGAAAACGGCGGAGCGCGGACCCCCTATGGTTAGGTCTATACGATGACGGAATGGATCTGGACGGACGCTTAGAACGGACAGTCGGGCGAGCAACCTGCTGGTTTCACCCTGAGACAGTACATAGATGTCATCCCCCACTTGGATGTCTTCGCCATCTCCGGATGCTGCGATAGGCAGATCGCCTTCCGCCGTCCATTTCTCCTCCGCGGCCGATGTTAGCTGGAATGGCATGTGGTCGTACCCCAGATAGGTTACATATCGGAGGACATACCTAAAGTTCGCTTCAGCATCTCAATCATATTAGACCGTCCAGGCTGCCCTATCTCTTCGAGCACCTCTTCGGAAACTTGCATTTTTGCCATCGTATTTTCAAACAGGTCCTCCTCTACTGTATTTTTTGCCGTGAGGAACCAATACTTGCAATCTCGTGTCTGACCGGTTCTATTAATCCGCGCCATGCTCTGTGTAAAGTTTCTAGACACATCGTCCAAAGACTCATAAATTGCATTCCGGGCCGCAGTAAGGTCAATGGAACTTGCCCCAACTTGGATCGTTGCTACAAGCAGTCTGCAATCTGGCAGTGCCAGGTCGGCTGGACTGCCCTCGCCCCCGCCTATCATAAGGGAGGCACCGTAGGACTCCTTATATCTGTCGCGCAACAACAGCGCCGTATCTCTAAATCTGGTCCAGACAACAGCTTTCTCATCTGGTTCGCTAAGTACTGTCTCAAGCAGTTCATCTAGCTTAAGCCATTTGGCTGGAGTATCAAAAACGGGGCTAGGCAAACTGCTGTGACTCGGATCGGAGCACATGCGTAGTAACCTCATGCGCCGGGACATGACATGACCCATCTGCCTTGCATAGGTTTGATCATCCATCCGTTCCAGTTCTGAAAGGAACGTTGTTGCCAATTGGTCATACTCGTATCTCTGCGGATCTGAGAGCTCAACCTGGACTGGCGTAGCGACTTCCGGCATCTTTCTCGGGTTCTCGCGCTGGAGGTAGTAGAAGCCCTTTTCCAGTTCATGCACCACTACTAAAGCATCTTCCTTACGATCGCCTGTCAGGGATAAGCCCACAGGATATCCCGACAAAACGGAGAGTTGGTTCTCGTAATCGGACGGGGAGTTTGGCGCTGGAGTCCCGGAAGCGATCCAGCAGCGGCCACACTCTTGTCGAATCGCCATTGCAGCCCTGGAACGTTGGGCCTTCTGACTCTTGATCAAGTCACTCTCGTCGAAGATTACTATGGGCCGTTCTAATCCTTCATTGCGTTGCGCCCATGACCTGATCTGATATTGGTCTGCGTCCAAGTTGCCATAATGCACAATTGCCCACGTAGGGTTGGACTGGTAGGTCGCTAATCGCTGCTGCTTGGTGCCAGTAACCGCTGCTACTTGGTTTTCAGCTAAACTATCGGGCAGCCACCGTTCCAATTCCGCTACCCAGGGAGTCTGCATTGCCAAAGGCCGTTCAGCCACAACAAGCACAGCATTGACACCCCCCCTCGACAGCAATTCATGGGCAGCAGTGATCATCGCCCCTGTTTTTCCTGAACCCGGCTTCCAGAAAAGCGCAAACCTTCGCACTTGTGGGGCTGACATTAACTCCGCAGCTTCCCACTGCTCCTTATAAGGTTTCATTCCCAAGCTTCCCGCATATTCCAAGTGGTGACTGAAAGTTGACGCCTGACCGTCAATAATTTCCCTTAGCCTATTGTCTTCTCGCAGGTGCGTCAGGCGCTCAATTGCCCTAGCGTCCCATAAAGGCGAAAACTGGTCGAGAGCCTCTACCAGCCGTAGTATTTGCGGGGAGGGCAATCGCCATTGGCCTTTGGATGAGATCGTGGAGAATTGGATCCCCGCACTTCTGAGGGCCCGTTGTACCTCCCTTGGCGAGGGATCATCCCCGAGCTCCAACAGTACATCAAACGTCTCTCGCTTGAGATTCAGGCTAACCTTCATTCGACTATATTGGCCTCAGTCGAATCATCCGGTGAAACGGAGGCTTGCGCAATGATCCTCCCTAGCGTGCTTTCCAAGCGCGACCTCAAGGACGGAGTGATCTCTGCCAGTTCTACCGACGTCAATTTATTTATTGATTCGATTATCGTCTCGAGCCGCTTTTCCAAGTTCAAGTTTTTAGTGACATCTTCCAGGCGCGCTGTAGCAGTAGCCCGGTCAAAATTTGACCGGAGCGAGGTGCCTTTCAACCCTTCGCCTTTGAAGAAAACCTCTTTAGCTTCTGGGCTTCGATATATTTCCTCTAGCCTTCGTACGGAAGTAAAACTAGGGAACAGATCCCTTTGTATACCATCAAACAGAAGTTCCTTGAATTCAGGCTCCGAAAATACGTTTTTGGTACGGAATGTGTCGTTGGCTTGTAGGAAATAGTTGAAGTCCTTGTTTATTTTCGCACTCAAGTCATCTTCGTTGTATTCATCGCCGTAATCCGTTCTGAATTCTTCTATAAGCTCCCACGTGTTTATACGATTCCTAATTCCCGTAACATCAAAACGCGGAAATTCGCGCAGGACTCGCCGTCTAATGTCGAGTTCCTGTTCGCTAGGGAATTGGTTGGACAACTCGTGGTATCTGCGATAGATGCGTCCGTTTGTTACATATGGAGGCCATTCATTCTTGAGCGATGGAGCATAGTTTTCGTGGATAAGTATGGCCTCCTTGTCATCGACTGTGGCCTCTTTGGGAAGAACGAACATTGGTATTCGCCTTAGGCGGTGTTGCTGGTCTGGTGTTGCCCCGCCTCTTTTGGAAAGGGCCCACATCACTGCATACTTTCTGCGGTTGCCGTCAATCAGCTCGCCCTCCCAAGTAACGCAAATCGGTTCTCTGACTCCGTTTAGCTGGACATCCTCACCCAGTTCCTTAATCGAGAAATTCTTGCCTTCATCGTAATCGAGCATCAACTGCAGCATTTCTTCATCGTCCGGAACCGCGTTCACGGACATATGATTTTCATTCCGCCAACGGTTTAGGATCATATCAACCCGCGGATTTTCCACCCAACCCTTGATCTGGCTCACATCGCCCTCCGTCCTGTGAAGAGCTATAGATATCCCATTGAAGTATCTATTCTCGATGCGAAAGTCAGCGTCGGAAAAAACAAATTCAGGCCTACCATCGCTCATTGAAATCACCTCTTAGATTCCTTTGGACTCACGATCAGTGGGGAAATGGCTGCCAAGGCGATGCGCCTCCTAGCACACCTCCGTTTGCATACCTAATGCCTATCTATTGCCTAGAGGGTTCACCGAGGATATAATTTGGGTTCCTAGATTCTACCTCGTTCTTCCGGCGGGAATGATCCATGAACGGCAACCTCAGACGCATCCGGGAGGCGCTCGCGTTGTCTAGGCGCGAATTAGCCTCTCGTTCTGCCGTAAATGAAAGCACAATCTATCGGGCCGAGCAAGGCATGACAACTCTGCGGCCCAGCACGATTCAAAAGCTCGCTAGCGTCTTAGGAGTCCCCGTGACGGACATTACTGAGTCCGACGGCTGGTCCAACAGCCGTGCAGGATGAAAACAGGAATGGCTAAACTGACGATAGTATCGCTATTCACTGGCGCTATGGGTCTCGACCTAGGGTTTGAGAAGTGTGGGTTCGAGGTGCGGGTGGCCATTGACAACGACACCTCTGTAAAGGCCACTATTCAAGCCAACGGTCGTGCTATTCCCGTCGTCTCCAGAGGTCTTTCGGACATTTCGTCTTCTGCGATTCTTGAATTGGCCGACCTCGAAGTTGGCGAGGCGACAGTTGTCACTGGTGCGCCGCCCTGCGAACCCTTCACCACGGCTGGAGCGAGAAATGGATTCCGCGACCACCGTGCAAACGCGATCCACGATTTCATCCGAGTGGTTAAAGAGGTACGCCCTCAATATTTCGTGTTCGAGGAGGTTCCCGGTTTTTTCAGGGCTGCTAAAAAGCATATTTCCTTTTACGAGCGCGCTAAGCTGAAGGATCACGAAATTGAACCCGATGCCAGGTTGGGTTCAGCGTTCGAAGAAGTTATGCAAGACTTCCAGTCCCTTGGATACCGCCTCAGTTTCGATCCTGATGATCCAAAGGCCTCTTTGGTTAACTCTGCCGATTACGGGTCTCCTCAAAAACGGGTACGGTTCGTGTTGATTGGAGCGTCAAACGGACCTTCAATAACCTTGCCCCCGGCCACTCATGCGAAACCGGATTCAAAGGCCGTTTCCACAGGCGAAAGGCTACCTTGGGCCACTCTTCGGGAAGCCCTATCAGGACTGGATCCCGACCTCGACGAATGCGTCTCATTCCCAGAAAAATGGGGCAAGTATCTCCACATGGTACCACCGGGAGGGTGCTGGCGCGATTTGCCCGTTGAACTCCATCCGTTCGTTCTTGGGGGGGCTCACGACGATGGTACTGACCCAAACACTGCAGGAATGAAAGGAGGTAGGACTGGTTTCTTGCGGCGGCTGTCCTGGGACAGGCCGTCCCCCACTTTGGTTGACCGACCTACCAATAAGGCCAACTGTTTATGCCACCCTGACGAGACTCGACCTCTTTCGGTCAAGGAATATGCGAGAATTCAAGGGTTCGATGACGGGTGGAAGTTTTCAGGCACACTATCCCAGCGTTATCGATTAATTGGGCAAGCCACACCGGTCCATCTTTCTACAGCGGTAGCGGCGAGAATACTTGAGCACCGTAGGGGTAATACATCAGGAAATGGACACGACGAAGGACCATACTCCCTCATACCGGTGGAATCTCAATTTGAAATGCATAGAAACCAAGTTCTTCGCTGACGGCATCCTGGGATGGGCTGACCAGCATTTCAGTGATTTCCCCTGGCGGAGAAATCGGTCACCCTACGAGATATTGGTAGCCGAGTTCCTCCTGAAACGGACGACCGCGACGGCTGTTGGCAGGATCTACGAAGACTTCCTCATTAGATTTCCATGTGTACAGGATCTAGCAGCCGCCTCAGAAGAGGATCTAGTCGAGTACTTGTCGGGAGTTGGTCTTCAAAATCAAAGGGCTCGCTCACTGAAACGTCTGTCTACCTACTTGATCACTACTTTTGCCAGCGATATTCCCTCCGATCTCGAAAGTCTGTTGCAGGTTCCAGGACTTGGGGACTACAGCGCAGGAGCTATTTTTTCCTTTGCATTCGATAGCCCGATAGCGGTTCTCGACGTGAATGTGGAGAGGATTATTGTGCGCGTGTTTGGCAACGATTTGTCTCCACACCCTTCTAAGGCTGTGTTGAAGGAGGTTGCCCATCGGCTGATGCCGGAGGAAAACCATCGAGAATACAACTACGGTCTGTTGGACTTGGGAAGGCTAGTCTGTCGGTACGCCAACCCCAAATGCGGTGTGTGCCCACTTGGTTCTATCTGCGACTATCGGGCGAATTCCGCTGAAGAAAACAGTGGTGATGCGTCAAGCGACCTAATGAAGCAATCAAAGAGCAAACTTAAAACTGCAAGAAAGCAAAGTGGGATTAGTCTACGGCGCCTCGCGGAAATATCAGGGGTCTCCAAATTGACTATCATTCAAATCGAATCAGGACGAACTTCGCCTCGTCGAGAAACTTTGGAAAAATTAGCTTCCGCTCTAAGGGTCGACCCGAAGGATTTAGATGGTCGAGAATTGTTGGTACCCACCCCGACAAAGGGTGAGGGAGCGCGTACAGTTGCAGGTGCTTGCTCTGGGCCAACAGCTCCGCCAATAGTGGGAGTGCTCTAGAAACTAATCAATAATTGGTGGGTTCACCACGCTCCTATATCGGATCCCCTTGAAAGACTGCCGGATGCACCGGGACATAGAGCTTCTGTGGTTTGGGGTTTGCCATTGATTTATGTCTTCTGTGCCTTTATCGCAAAGGCAAGCTAATTTATCTTACCAAATCAAGAACAATTCCACGTCCAATGATCCTCCAGCGCCAGGTTCAGCTCCTCCAGCAGCGGTGCCAGCCCGTCGCCGAAGACGGCGTGGGCGCGGCCGATGCCGCCGCGCTGGACGAAGGGGGCGTGTTGGAGGTCGGCGGGTTCGATGCTGACGCTGCCGGCGATGTGGTCCTTGATGTCCTCCAGCCACTGGCGCTGCTCGTCAGTGAACTCTCGCCCGGCTATTTCCTGCGCATCCAACCAACCCCGGAACCGCTCCTCGACCTGCTCGGCGAAGGGCGCCAGCTCGCCCTCGTGCCCGACGGCGTAGCGCACCAGCGACACGATGTCGGCCATCACCCTCTGGCTGGAGCCGCGCACCCGCGACTGGTCCAGTTGCCGGTAGGCTTCCCACAACCGCGGCGGAGTCCACGACCGCGGCGGGCTCTGCAGCGCGGCGGCCAGGGCCCGGATGTCGGCGTAGCTGAGGCGCTGGCTGTAGGGCCGCTGGTACAGCACCTGCAGGGCCGTGATCTCATCGCGGTGTTCCTCAATGTACTCGCGGAAGGAGCGGGTGAGTTCGTCGGCCTCAGCGCCGGAAAACTCGGCCCGCAGCACCGTGTCCTGCGACACCGTGTCAATGGTCTGCTCGTAGGCTCGGTGGATGTCGATCAGTCGCTGCCGCAGCTCCGGGTTGGCGGCGAAGGGCTTGGCCGCCGAATCCAGCAGCTCCTTTTCCGCTTTGGCGATGGCCTCCTCCGGCGGGTCGTCCTGTCCAGTTGCCTGCTGTGCTGCTTTCAGCGACTCGTCAGGGTCGGTGGCATTCACCAGATTCGATACCAGTTCTTTCAGCGTCGCGCCGTCGGCCACCGACTCCACCGCCTGCCGGTCCTGGGGCGAGAGCCGCCGGTCCAGACGGGCCAGGCGGCTGGCCAACGATGACAGCGTGTCCGGCTCACGGTCGCCCATGGCCACCAGGTCCAGCAGCTTGTCGAAGGGCACCGATGGCTTGCGGTCCAGCGAGAAGGACTCGCCCAGCTCACTCTCGGTTACCCCCACGGCGTCCACGATGACGAAGCGTTCCTTGTCAGTGGCGTCTGGCGTAACAGAATTGAACTCCGTGGTGGAGATCCTGCGGACGCCGCGCCCCTTCATCTGCTCGAAGAAGTTGCGGCTGCGCACGTTGCGCATGAAAAACACGATTTCCACCGGCTTGATATCGGTACCGGTGGCGATCATGTCCACGGTGACCACGATGCGAGGATAGAAGCTGTTGCGGAACTGCGTGATCAGGTCCTCGGGCTTGGCCCCGGTGGTGCGGTAGGTGATCTTCTGGCAGAACTCGTTGCCCTTGCCGAACTCCTCGCGCACGATGTTCACGATATCGTCGGCGTGGCTGTCGTCCTTGGCGAAGATGATTGTCTTGGGCACGTGCTCCCGGCCGGGGAATATCTCGGTAGTCACCCTGTCGCGGAAGGTCTGGATGACTGTGCGGATCTGGTCCTCTGACACCACCTCGCGATCGAGCTGGCTGGAGGTATAGGGTAGTTCCTCTTCCAGCTCCTCCCAGCGAACCTTGCGGGTGCGGCGGTCCCGACGGTCCACCGACATGCCAGCCTCGATGGTGGAGCCCTCTTCCGTGATCTTTGTTTCGATGCGATAGACGTTGTAGGGGACGTTGACGCCGTCGACGACCGCCTGCTGATGGTTGTACTCCATAACCAGGTTCTGGTTGAAGAAGCCCATGGTCTGCTTGGACGGCGTGGCAGTCAGTCCGATGAGGAAGGCGTCGAAGTACTCCAGCACCTGCCGCCACAGGTCGTAGATGGAACGGTGGCACTCGTCCGTGATGATGAAGTCAAACTCCTCTATGGGAAAGTTCCGGCTGTACTCCACAGTCTGCGGTGATGATCGGGCAGTCGCCACGTCATACCCGGACGCCTCCTCCAGCTCCAGGTCCAGTTCCTCGCCCCTCAGCAGGGAGTACACCCGCTGTATGGTGGAGATGCAGACTTTGCTCACCGGATCGATACTGTTCGATTGCAGGAACTGGACGTTGTACAGTTCGGTGAACTTCCGGCCATCGCCGGGTACAGTAAATCTCCTGAACTCGTTGTCAGTCTGCCGCCCCAGGTTGCTGCGATCGACCAGGAACAGCACCCGGCGCGCTCCGGCGTGCTTGATGAGGCGGTACACTTGGTTGCAAGCCATGAACGTCTTGCCGCTGCCCGTAGCCATCTGCACCAGGGAACGCGGGCGCGCCTCGGCCAGCGACTGCTCCAGGTTCCTGATGGCCTGCGCCTGCACCGACCAGAGGCCGGAGTCGTCCAGCGGCGGCATGGTGGAGAGCATGTGGCGCAAGCTGTACGTAGCAGACTATGGTGACTGGGTTTCCGCGGCCAGCCGCTGCCCCGAGTCCCTGGACGGAATGGATGTGTCCAGCCGCCCTGCCATCGACGTACAGCAAGTAGTCGGCAGTGCCGTGACTGCTCCGCAGCGGAAACTCCCGCACCGCCACGCCGCGGGCTGCTTGGACGTTCAGGGCGGCGAGATCCTGCACCGCCCAGCCCGCCAGCTCCAGCAGCCGGTCGATGTTGGCCTCGCTCGTTGTTCGGGTGTTACGCTGGTCATTAGCTAGTTGCCAGATAGGCGAAGCGATCTCGCCATCCGAATTCACAGAGAGCAGCGAGGCTCTCTCCTGCAATAGATCCGAAATGCTGGTTAGGTTCTCAAGGAACTAAGGTTTTCGTGCGATTCTATGGTCTGTGAAGTCTTTCACTAATTCAACTGCTACGTCCACATCCTGATAAACCTGAACTTGAAACAATGGGTTACCGCCAATCATAGCTGATAGTTGTCGCTCGTCTTTTTCCCTGTACAGGCAAATAGCAGGTTTTCCAAAGGATTCCCCGATACCCAACTCGTAGCCTACCCCTAGCGACGGGACGGTTACCTCCGCCACGATGACGTCCGCCTCACGAATCCACGCAATATCCCGTTCGAAGATTTCACCGTCCGGTTTTGTGTTTTCGCCTTGGTCTGTCAATGCAAGGTCTCCAACGTGTTCAGTAAGGACTTCAGCGAATTGCTGCAGCCTTCCGATGAGACTGTGATAAATCTCCCGATCTTCATCTCCTCCACGTATGGATCCGGCGAAATAAATCTTCATATGCACCCGCACGGCCGTCTGACGACGGAAATAGTAGAATTTATTTTACAGCCTCCCCCGCTGCCGGCCCTGTTGCCGCCCGTTTCGCCCCGACACCGCCTTCCCCAGCCGGTCCCCCGGGCTGACCTGTCGGTGGAACTCGATGGCGTCCTCCTCCCCCAAGGTCTTGAAGTAAGTCTCGGGTATCTTCCTCCATCCGCCGACTATTTTCAGTACTTGCTCGGGCATTCCGGCCCGCAGGGCGTTGATGGCGTAGGAATGGCGGAAACGGTGCGGATGCATGCCCTCGATGTTTGCTCGCTTCGCCAGACGCATGAGAAGCTGGCGGACTCCGTTGGACAGTAGCGCCTCGCCCTGCTCAGACACCCACAGAGCATCAGTACGGGGCATGAGGGATTCTCTTTCCTGCAGGTAGTCCCAAATCACGGACCTCGCCGTGTCGCCAATGGGCATTTTTCGCTCTCTACGGCCCTTGCCCATGACCTGCAGTGTGCCGTTGGTCAGGTCGGAGTTTTGGAGTCGCAGCTTGGCGATTTCGCTCAGCCGTCCGGGAGTGTCCCAAAATGCGTACAGCACTGCCCGGTCGCGAGTCAACCGGAAGCGGTGGGCGGGAGTTCTGGCGAGGGCGGGGTCAGCGAGGGTCAGCAGGTCCCGCATCTGGTCTTCTGTGACGATAGGAACAGTCTTCTCTTCCAGGCTGGGCGGCTCTATATCGCCGAGCGGATTCTCGTCGATATGTTTGCGCTCCACCAGCCAGTTGAAGAAGCGATTCAGGCGGCGGTACTGGGCGTTGATGTGGCCCTTGGACAGCTTCTTGGGCTCGGCGTATGAACGCTCACCGAACCACCGCACCCGGTCCTGCAGGTAGGACAGGTAGTCCTCGATGTGCTCGGTGGAGATTTCCTGCACATCGGGCCAGCCCTGCTCCTCGGCGTAGAGGGCGGCCATGCCGAGGGTGGTTTCGAGGCTGGCAAGATACCCTTCGGAGTAGCGGTTGGAGGCCTTCAGGCTGCTGAGAAACCGCTTTCCGTTTGCGCGAAGACTGTGGTCAAAATGCTGCTTGACGACCATTCATCTGGTGGCACCTGAGAGAAAAAGCCGTCATTTTGTATCTGAGTCTACCATAATTGGGGTGTGTGGTGGGCCTGGATGGACTCGAACCATCGACCTCGGTCTTATCAGGACCGCGCTCTAACCGCCTGAGCTACAGGCCCGGGGGTGGAGAGTGCCTCAACCTGTGCGGAACGTCCGGGCGGGCGTCCATCGAAACACTGTGACCCGATTATATCCCCGCGACTCTGGGCGTTCAAGTCACGGATGAGAGTCAGGTATGTACTCCCAACAGTTAACTGCGAGTCGCCGGAGAAGGCCGCAGGCTGAGGGACAGGCAGAGTTCAGCGATGGCCCTGGCTGCTTTGCCAATCTCGCGCGAATATACTATATTAAGGACTGAGACAACATTAAGGACTGAGACAACTCTCCGGGCGGGCGTAACTCAGTGGTAGAGTGCTTGCTTCCCAAGCAAGACGTCGAGGGTTCGAATCCCTTCGCCCGCTCCATCGGTTCCCATATTGATTTCGGTATCCGCACTTTTGCCGCTTCCCTCGCCGTATTTTCGTTGCCCGCAAATTCGGCCTGTGGTAAATTACCCGCAATCAAATTCACATTCATCGTTTTAGGAGCATTGCATGGCATACGTCACCCCCCGCGAGGGCGAAGGCGCGGAGAGCTTGGTCAACCGCTTTCGGGCTTCCGTACAGCACTCCGGAATCCTGCGCGAGTTGAAGGACCGGCGCTTCTTCCGTTCCAAGGCCCAGAAAGAACGCCTGGCCGCCCAGCGCGCCGCACGCCGCCGCCGCCGGCAGAGCCGCCGCAACCGCTAACCCGCAGTCCTTCGACCAGGACGGAAAACCGCAAGAGACCACGCGGCGGGTCGGGGCAGCGCGGAGGGCCGGCGGCGACCGGGATTGCCCATTCCCTTGCCGTGGATTTGAGCTTTTGTTACCATTTAAGGTAGCTGGAGGGATCGCATAGAGGCCTAGTGCGGGCGCCTGCTAAGCGCTTAACCCGTTAAAAGCGGGTTCATGGGTTCGAATCCCATTCCCTCCGCCACTTCGCAGCCTCTGTCGGCAGTTCCTGCTACCTTACACTCTCATTTGGCCGGATTCACCGTTATCTCTAATATGAACAGCTTCCATATCTGGACCATAGGTTGCCAGATGAACACGGCAGATTCCGAACGCTTGGCATCTGCTCTGGAGCAGATGGGGCTGGAATCGGCTGAAGAAGCCAAGGACGCCGATATCGTTGTGCTGAATTCCTGCGTCGTTCGGCAGTCCGCGGAAGACAAGGTGATTGGCAACCTGGGGGCGGTGTCACGGCTCAAGAGAGAGGACCCCGACCGGGTCATTGCCCTGATGGGCTGCATGGTCGGCCCGAAGTCGGAGCAGCTTGCCCGCCGCTTCCCCTATGTAGACGTTTTCATGCGGCCCCAGCAGTTCGAGCCGCTTTTGGACCTTGTCGGCGAGCGCATGAGCCTGGACTGGGAGGGATGCGTCGGGTCGCTGGCCCCCACACGCCCTGACGTCGCATGTCACGTCCCCATCATCCACGGCTGCGACCTGATGTGCACCTTCTGCATCATCCCCTACCGCCGGGGCAGGCAGGTCAGCCGCCCGGTCGACGAGGTGGCGCGTGAGGTGGAGCTCCTGGTGGCCCGCGGCGTGAGGGAGGTCACAGTGCTAGGGCAGACGGTGGACGCATACGGCCATGACCTGCCCGACGGCGACGAAGGCCGCCCTGACCTGAGCACCCTGTTGACCCGGCTGAACGACGTAGACGGCCTGGACCGCATCCGCTTCCTGACTTCGCACCCGAACTTCATGAGCCGCGGCATCATCGAAGCCGTCGCCGAGCTCCCCAAGGTGTGCGAGCATATCAACCTGCCGGTGCAGGCAGGGGATGACGAAGTGTTGGCCAGGATGCGGCGAAACTACTCCCGCGAGGACTATGTGGCCCTGGTCGCGGAAATTCGAGAGACAGTTCCGGGCGCATCGATCAGCACCGACATCATCGTGGGGTTTCCCGGAGAGACGGAGGAGCAGTTCCGGCGCACCCTGGAACTGGTGGAGCAACTTCAGTTCGACAAGGTGCACTGCGCCGCCTACTCCACTCGCCCCGGGACAATCGCGGACCGATCCATGGAGGATGACGTTCCCCATGCGACCAAAACCGGCCGACGGCAGCGCGTCGACGCCCTGCAGGAGAGTATCCTGACCGAGATCAACGCTGAACTGGTGGGAAGCGAGTTCGAGGTGCTGGTCGAAGCCAGGAACAAGGGCAAATGGCAGGGCCGGACCCGTTCCAATAAGCTGGTATTTTTTCCCATAGAAGAGGACGACGGCGGCCGGCTGGGGCAGTTGGTCAATGTGAAGGTCGAACGCGCCGGGCCGTGGTCCCTGCAGGGTCAACCCAATTAGGATGAGGAATGCGGAGTGGGAGACTGTTGAGGTGAGATGAATCCCCGCTCCGCTTTTCTATAGTGAGGGAATCAAAGATGACTACCCGTCGCCGTCCCATCGTACCCATAACCGAGTTGGAACACTCGGCCTTCTGCAAGACGGAAGACGAACTCCCCGCCAAGCCTCTGGCGGAAGAGTTGTCAGTAAATGTCCGATGGCAACAGATTCCTAACGAGTACCTGCACTACACCGCCGACGAGCTTGACGCCCGCATTCATGCCGTGCGGCAGAAGCTGGGCAGCTCCGTCACGGTTCTGGGGCACCACTACCAGCGCGAAGAGGTAATCAAGTACGCCGACTTCCAGGGCGACTCCTTCCTGCTGTCACAGCAGGCGGCCAGCAAGCCCGACGCCGATTACATCATCTTCTGCGGCGTGCATTTCATGGCCGAGACCGCCTGCGTGCTGGCCGCCGAGCACCAGCGGGTCATCCTGCCCAACATCACTGCCGGCTGCTCCATGGCCGACATGGCGCCCATGGACGATGTCGACGACGCGTGGGACGACCTGATGGAGGTATTGGGCCCTGGCGAAATCGTGCCAGTCACGTACATGAACTCTATAGCCGGCATCAAGGCGCTGTGCGGCCGCAATGACGGCGCCGTCTGTACTTCATCCAACGCCGACGCAGTGCTGAAGTGGGCCTTCGAGCAGGGCAAGCGAGTGCTGTTCCTTCCCGACCAGCACCTGGGCCGCAACACCGCGCTGAAGATGGGGGTGCCGCTGGACGAGATGGTGGTGTGGAATCCCTTCCGCAACATGGGAGGCAACACGCCGGAGCAACTGCGCCGCGCAAAAATGGTGCTGTGGCAGGGTCACTGCTCCGTCCACACCCGCTTTACCGTGAAACAGATTGAGATGGCACGACAGCGCTTCCCCGACGTCAACGTCCTGGTGCACCCCGAGTGCGTGATGGAAACGGTGCAGGCCGCAGACCTGGTTGGCTCCACCGAGTTCATCCGCAACCAGATCAACAACGCCCCGGCGGGCAGCGTCTGGGCTGTCGGCACCGAGATCAGCCTGGTCAACCGGCTGGCTTTGAACAACCCCGACAAGACCATCTTCTGCCTTGACCCGGTCACCTGCCCTTGCTCGACGATGTACCGCATCCATCCGGCCTACGTCCTATGGGTGATGGAAGAACTGCTGGAAGGTCGGGTCAGGAACGAGATCACCGTGCCGGACAACATCCGTCAGGAGGCGCAGGTGGCCCTGAACCGGATGCTGGAGCTGCGGTAGGTCAAGAGGTACAAAAGTGGACTTGCGCATCTCAGAAGACAGGGAAATCACGATTCCGCAGGAACTTTTGGATCGCTCTGGATTGCAGCCATACGACGAGGTGGACATCACACTGACAGGGAAGGGACTGCTGATCAGCAAGTCCCCTGTGGAGCGTGATGCAATAGAGAGCGTGTATGGCTGTTGGGGTTCTGGAGGGAATACTGACGTCTTTATGGATGAAGTCCGCGGACGTTGATCACAGCGGTTGACACTAACGTCTTGGTGGACATATTTCTAGCGGACCCACTTCACGGTCCTCTTTCCAAGGAGTGGCTAAAACAAGCCCAAGAGCAGGGTTCACTCACTATCTGCAACATTGTTTACGCTGAACTGGTGCACGGGTCGCCTGACCGTCAGTCTCTAGACGACAACATCGAAACGCTGGGTCTGACGGTCTCCCCCATCAGCAACGATGTTGCATACGAAGCAGGAGTGCGGTGGTCCCAGTATAGAAGGTCAGGAGGTCCGCGGAATCGAATATTGGCTGATTTCCTGATTGGCACGCACGCCCTGCTCTCGGCAGATTTGCTGCTCACTCGCGACAACGGGTTTTACCAGACCTATTTCGCCGACCTGAAGACTTTCATAAGCCCTCAAAACCCCTGCTGATACCGGAGGCCATCTCTTGCCTGAGTTTCCACCCGAAGTTTATGCCCTGATCGACGCGGCCATCGCCGAGGATCAGACCTTCAACGACCCCACCACCGCAGCGGTCGTGCCTCCCGACATCCGCGGCGTGGGCATGCTGCGCGCCAAGGCTCACGGCGTGCTGGCTGGCGTCGAGGTCGGGTTGGCGGTGTTCCGCCGCGTGGAACCGGCGCTGGAGCTCGAGGCGCTGCTCTCCGACGGCGCAACCCTGGCCCCCGGCGACGACATCGCCCGCGTTGCAGGACCAGCGGCAGGCATATTGAGGGCCGAACGCATCGCCCTGAACTTCATGCAGCGGATGAGCGGCATCGCCAGCGCCACCAACCGGTACGTCCGCGCCATCGAGGGCACGCGATCCCGCATCGTCGACACCCGCAAGACGGCGCCCGGCCATCGCTATCTCGACAAATACTCCGTTCGTGCTGGCGGTGGCTATAACCACCGCTACAATCTGGCCGATGGCATCCTGATCAAGGACAACCACATCGAGGCCAACCGCTTCCGCGAAATGGGACTGCGGCAGGTCATCGAGCTCGCTCTCCAGCAGGCCTCCCACACCATCCGAGTAGAGGTCGAGGTGGAGTCCCTGGAATCGGCCCGCGAGGCCCTGGACGCCGGCGCCCATATCATCATGCTGGACAACATGCCAGTGGACATGATGCGCGAAGCCATGGGATTCATCGGCGACCAGGCCGTCGTCGAGGCGTCGGGCGGCATCAACTTCGAAACCGTGCGCGCCGTCGCCGAGACCGGTGTGCACCTCATTTCCATTGGGGAACTCACCCACTCGCCATCGGCAATGGACATCAGCCTGGATTTGGAATTCGAATAACCTCAATGCGTCATTGTCGCCCGGGCGGCAATGACGGTCAGGACGAACTAATGGCCAACGCAAAAGACACCATCACCACCTGCCTGGGACGGAACTGGGGAATGGTCGAGTCTGCTCTCGAAGGGCTGGATGAAGAATCCTTGGCACGGATTCCGGCCGAACAGTGCAACTCCGCCGCCTGGATCCTGTGGCACATGAACCGGGTGATGGACACCTTTCTTCACAGCCGCGTCAAGGATACCTCGCCACTCTGGGTGCAGGACGGTTGGGTCGAACGGTTCGGCATGGCCGCCGATCCGGATGACCGGGGCGTTGGCTGGACCGCTGAACAGGTGGCCGCCTGGACTCCGCCCTCCCGGGAAACGCAACTGGGCTACTATCACGCCGTCAAGTCAGCCATCCAGGACTATCTGGCCCAGGCCACCGAGGACGAACTGGCCCGGGAGATACTGTGGCCGCCCGTGGAGGAGCCGCGCCCCATCGCCGCCTGCTTCGGGCAGGTGATGTGGGACTATCTGTCCCACGGTGGCCAGATCGCCTACCTGCGCGGTCTGTTCCTGGGCATGGGCTGGCACCGTTAGACTCGCAGGAGTCGTCCGCCCCGGGAAAACTACCTACGTGAACGCTGGCGGTCCGCGCTGTCCAGCAGGATGGTGACCGGGCCATCATTCTGCGACCTGACCTGCATGTAGGCCTGGAACTGCCCCGTGGCCACGGTCAGCCCCGTATCACGAAAGAGCTGCACCGTGCGCTCATACAGCCGCTCCGCGAGTTCGGGCGGCGCAGCCCTGTTGAAGTCGGGACGGCGCCCTCGCCGGGTGTCTGCGTAGAGAGTGAACTGGCTCACCACCAGCACTCCCGCCCCCACATCACGAGCCGAGAGATTGAACCGGTTGGCATCGTCCGCGAAGATCCGCAGATTTGCGATCTTTGGCACCAGGTACTCTGCATCGGCCTCTTCGTCATCATCCGCGACGCCCAGCAGCACCAGCAGGCCAGGCCCTATCCGGCCCACCTCAGCGCCATCAATATCCACCGATGCCTCCGCCACTCTCTGCACCAGCGCACGCATGGAAAACCGCCCTTGCTCAGAAAAGGTTATGAGAACACAAGAAATACAGCCGGAGCGTTTGAACGCTACCGGCTGAACATAAGGAGCCCTGCCCGGATGTCAGCTATCACACCGGGAAAGTTGCCTGCTAGGACGAAGCTGCAGCACTCGCGGGGGCAGATGAAGACTCGCTGCTGCCTGAGTCGCTCGAGCTTTCCGAGCTTGAGGATGACTCCGAGGACTTGCTGTCACCGCCGGACTTCGAGGAGTCGCTGCTCTTGCTGGAGCCGTTTTCGACAGGAGGCTTGGGTCGTCCGTAGTCGGTGGTGTAGAAGCCGCTGCCCTTGTAGATCACTGGCACCGCATGGTATACGCGGCGGCCCTCGCCGGAGCATTCGGGGCATGTCCCCTTGCCGGCTTCACTGAAGCTCTGCCTCAGTTCGAAATGGTTATCACATTCAACGCAACGGTAGTCGTATCGAGGCACTTGTAATCTCCTGGTGTTCATCACCTGGCGCAAACGGCCACCCATGTTCAGGGCTGCATTGCACCAAGCGGACAGGTGGAAAGTTGGCGCTCGTGAGGGTTGACTGCTAGATTACAACTGAAATAATTTATCAGTCGCATCGTCCGCTGTCAAATTCGACACGTTTCGATACTCCAGGGTCAATCTTTTGCCGCGCATTCAGACAAATTGTGATATTTGCATGAATTTTTGCCAATTCTGACAAAATTGCCCCCGCTTTGAGCGAAAAGAAGCTATAATCACATTCCAGTCGCTGAAATTCGCTATTGACACCCGGAAATAATAGAATCTAAGATGTTGTGTTGTGTCGACTACAGGCTATCCGGGTTGAACTGCATTCGCAACGGCTGGTGCCGTTTGAGGACTGAGGGAGCATTGCACAATGGACGAGCTTGACCGCAAAATTATAGCCCTGTTGCAACTGGATGGAAGAGCGTCCAACGCCAAGATCGCCCGAGAGGTGGGGGTCAGCGAAGGAACTGTCCGCCGTCGGCTGCGAAGGCTGGTTAAAGATGACATGGTCAAAGTCGTTGCGGTCCCCAACCTCGAAAAGTTGGGTTACGCCACCACCGCATTGATCGGCATCTCCACCGGCCCAGGCAAGTCAGACACCGTCGCCGACGCTATTGCCGCCATGGAAGAGGCACACTACGTCGCCATCACCACCGGTTCCTTCGACGTCTTTGTCTGGGCTGGCCTGGAATCTGCCGAAAACCTCGGCAACTTCCTCCGCACCAAGGTGGGTGTGGTCGACGGCGTTCAGGGAACCCAGACCTTCGTCAACCTCTCCATCAAGAAGCGGGCCTACGGACTGGTGCTGTAGATCGAGTCTCGGGCGGCCTGTTTCCGGGCGGCCCGGGTCGCGGATGGCGTTCCCATTCAGGTGGTCTGTACCTCAACAACCCGCCATACCCGCGCAGGTCGCAAATCCTGGTCCTATCGGGGTCGCAGGTTCTCGACGAAGTCGGGATGGGAATCCAAACCCCCATATCCCTTTCGATTTGACCACCCGATTGCACCCCGACGAGGGCGGGTCCCTTCTTGCAAACCCCTTGCGCTGTGCTATAATCGGGCGTGCTGGCCCTCCCTTGGGTTTACGGGCCTGACTCACTCATAATTATTGAAGAGAGCCGACCGCAATGACCTACATCATCGCCGAGCCCTGCGTTGGCCTGAAAGACTCCGCCTGCGTTGACGTCTGCCCAGTAGACTGCATCTACACCCGCGACGAAGACGACCAGTTCTACATCAGCCCTGACGAGTGCATCGACTGCGCCGCCTGCGAGCCGGTCTGCCCTGTCACCGCCATCTTCGCCGAGGATTCCGTTCCCGCGGAGTGGCAGGACTACATCGCCAAGAACTACGACTACTTCAAGAACACCGACCCTGCGGAACTGAAGCGAAAGTAGTCCCCAGTCTCTCCCTTTCACCTTCGATAATGGCAGGGGCGGGTTTGTTGCCCGCCCCTATATCTGTGGAATCTCCGGCGCCTGCTCGCGGCGCTATTCGCCTCTAGCCCAGGTCGTCGAGACAGGCCTCGATGGGCTTGCTTAGGCAGGAGAATATCGGGGTGTCCAGCAGCGTGTAGGGGCGCGCCTTGGACTCCCGCAGGTCCATCACCAGGTCGAGGAACGACGACGGGTCGTCGGTCTCGAACCCCAGCACGAACTCCTGGTCGTCGATGCCGAAGGAGTAAGCGGTGCTGATTTTGATGTCCGGGTACTTGTGGCCGATGACGAAGTGCTCGTTCATCAGTTCCTGCCGCTCTTCCTTTGGCAACTGGTACCACTCGTGGGTCTTGATGAAAGGGTAGACGAACAGGTACTTGCGCCCCACGATTCGCATGGTCGACGACGTGCCCTCCTGCCCCTCGTGGCGGTGGTTGACCACGTAGGGCGACCGGCGGGTCATCGCCAGGTACGAGTACGGCGTCGTCAAATACGGGGCCATCGCCGTCCGGTTCAACTGGGCCGCCAGCTCGTTGATCGCCTCCAGCGTCGGGCTCACCATCCACAACACCATGTCTGCGTCGCCGCGCGTGCCGACGAGGCTGTAGCTGGAAATGCTCACCCGGTCCGAGAATTCGTCCAGCACCGTGGCGAACTCCGCCTTCATCCCGTCCGCGTCCTGCCCACCATTCTGCCCGGCAAGCATTCTCCACTTCGGGTCCACCTTGAAGAAGGTGTACTTGACGAAATCCCGCCTGGTTTCCTGTCCTTCGTGATGCGGCATCGAACCCTCGCTTGCGTTATCGGTGGTGGATAGCAGCAATCTTAGCAACCCGACGGTGGCGGGGCAAACCGCCGCTAGACAGTCGGCTCGCCCAGTCCCCCATACCCCGCAGGAACAGCTTCGTCTTCGCCGGGCCACGGCGGCGTGGTGTGACAGAGGAAGCGCAATGAGGCCTCGGGACCGGCAGCAAACTGGAAGCGCCAGCCGGTGGGAATGACCAGCGCCTCGCCCGGTGACACCTGCTGCGGCGGCACTGATGTGCCATCCGCATCGGGCGGGCAGCGCCAGACTTGCCCCTCCCCCTCCAGGATGTACCAGATCTCCTCGACGGTGCGATGATAGACCGGCCGCGACACTTGCCCCGCCGGCAACACCACCTCCACCAGGCTGCTCTTGACCGCCGAGTGACGAGCGTCAGCCAGCAGGCGTATCTCCGAACCGTCGGGCGCGGTGGCGTCCGGCAGTGCGGCGCGCCGGGTGGGCGGTGGTACCATTGCAGATGCGTCGCATTCGTTCATCGCGTTTCCTCTCACTACTGACGATGGTCTTGCCGGGGCGGCTATCCCGAGGCGGTCAGGCCTTCACCCACGACACTCCAGTATGGCAAGGCGAAGGCGAACAGCACCGCAACGGCCACCAGGGTCATTATGATGCCGATGCGCAGGACCGCCGGTGGGGAGATGTTGGCCCGCTGGTATATGAACACGGCGCCGGCCGCGGCGGCTGGGTAGAACACCACGGAGTCCCCCACGATGACCACCGCCAGGCCGCAGACCAGCGGGTTCAGCCCCAGCGACGCGCCGGTGGACATTGCCACCGGTATGATGAATGCCAGGTAGCCAGCTATGTTGGGCATCACGAACCGCACCACCGAGGCCGCGATGGCCATCGCCAGCATCAGCAGCAGGGGCGAATGGGCAATGCCGCCCGCCGCCGACACCAGCGTGTTGGCAAACCATTCCGCCGCCCCGCTCTGCACCAGCGCGCTCGACAAGGACAAAGACGTGGCGATGATGAAGAAGTTGCTCCACCCCAGGTTCTGCTCCAGGTCGCGCCACGACAGCAGCCCGATGCCGGGCAGCAGCATCGCCACCATGGCGATGAGCGCGGGCACCGCGGGCGACAGGCCGTGGGCAAAGTCGGTGAACCAGAGCAGAGCCACACCCAACGCAATAAGGCCGGCCCTCACCTCGCCAGAGGCTAAAGGCACGGACCGCGGTTCCCTTCCCGCAGCGTCCTCGGCAGCCGGAGACACCGCAAAGCCGGAACGATACAGCAGGAATACGGCCGCTCCGCCCACGACAAGAATCAGCCAGAAGGGCAGGGCCATCAGCACGAACCAGCGGGTCCACGAGAAGTCGGCAATGAGCGATGAGGCCACCACCGGCGTGATTCCCCCCGCGAGCAGGGCGGTTGACCCCAGGCGATTAAGAGACCCCATCGCCATCATCACCCCTTTGTTCAGCTGGTGCGTCCTGCTGATGTTCCAGCGCTCCATCACCTCCTCGTAAACATGCACCAGTATCGCTCCCCGGGTCGAAGCCGAGGGCAATGCGAAGGTGAGGGCGGCAAAGGAAACCAGCATCTGCACGTAGAGGGCTCGGGGACTGCCCTTGGCCAGGCGAATCAGGTAGCCGGCCATGCGGTTGGCCAGCCCGGATTGCTGCACGCCCAGGCCCAGGGTGAGCACGCCCAGCAGGAAGTAGGGCACCGGTTGCGAGAACCCGTACAGACCTGCCTGTAGGTCCGGCACCGCCCGCAGAAGCGTCAGCAGCAGGACGGCCGCCATGCCGGTGACCGCCAGGGGCAGAGCGCCGGTGGTCCACAGCCCCACAGCCAGCGCCATGACGGCCAGCGACCGCCGCCCTTCCTCGGTGAGACCGTCGGGGGTGGCGACAAGCATCACGACGGCGAAGGCCAGCAGGGGCAGCGCGAACTTCATCACGGCGACGCCGTGACGGTTGCTAAGGACTCTAAGCCTGCCTGTGGATTCGTGGGCGATCATCTGCAAGTCTCTGTGGAGTCTCACGGACTGTCGATTCTTGGCGTAGTTGCCTGAACTGTGATTCTCCTGACCAACTCGATTGCCATGATTCCCGAATCAAAAATCATGACGATCAGCAAAATCAAATAAATCACAGTTCAGGCAGGTAACGGGAAGACCCCCGGCGCGCCGCCCCGGGGGTCGTGGCTTCGTCGGCGTATGTTTGCCGCGGCTCAGGTCCCGGCCGGCTTGCGGCCCTTGCGGCTCAGGAAGTCGCTGAATCCTTCCTCCACGGTCAAGCCCCGGAAGCGCCCTTGCCGTCCCTCGATCTCGGTCCAGAACTGCTCCTCCAGCGAGTTGCCGGTGTGCTCGATGAGCAGCTGCTTGATGTTGTTGACGCCCTCGGGCCGGTTCTTGGCGATGCCGGCGGCGACCTCGATGGTCTTGTCCATTAGCTGCTCCGACGGCACCAGGTGGTTGAGCAGACCAATGTGGTAGGCCTCGTCGGCGAACACCTCGCGCCCGCTGTACAGCAGCTCCTTGGCCTTGCCCCAGCCGACCAGCGTGGGCAGACTCCAGGTGGCGTTGAGCTGACCGTAGTTGACGGCCAGGAAGCGGAAGCTGCTCTTCTCGCAGCCGATGAGGAAGTCGATGCTGGTGGCCATGACGGTGCCGCCGCCGTAGCAGAGGCCGTTGATGGCCCCGATGATCGGCTTGCTGGCGGTGGCCATGTGCCAGGTGTAGTTGGCGCGTTCGGCGGCGCCCGCATCGCGCTGTTCCTGGTTGAACTCGCGATTCTCGTGGATGTCGGCGCCGGCGGAGAAGGCCCGCTCGCCCGCGCCGGTGATGATGATCGCGCCGATGCCGTCGTCGGCCTCGGCCTCGGTGATGAACTCGTCAAGCTCGCGGACGAGCTGCAGATTGAGGGCGTTCAGCACCTCGGGGCGATTCAGGGTGACGATGGCGACCCGGTCCACCTGGTCGATGGAGATTGCGTCGAAGGCCATGACTGCGAAGACTCCTTTGCCATCCGCCGCTACGGCGGGGCGAGCGTGTGCGTCAGTATTGCCCAGAGTTTAGCGGGCAGCAGCCCAGCGCACAACAGCGGGGGAGAGTGTGGATGGTGCGATAGCACTTACTGGCCCTTTATTTCGACCTATTCCGTAAGTCGCAACTTAGCAACCTTTTACATGATTAGACCAACGCCAAATCAGCCATTCAACGGTGTCAAACGCACATTGCCAAGTTAGTTCCAGCCAGTCAATCAATCCATTCTGTGCATCGGCCTGATTTTCATAAAATCTTCGTATCCAAGGGTGTGCCACTGGCCCTCCGTCAGAATCAATATCTCTAGATAGATATTGAGTGTATTGCAGGCGTTGATTGTTCACCGGGGGTAACTTCCAGCCTTTGTATACTCGAGGGCGCATAGAATCGGGTGCCATGCTATGCACCAGCGCATTTCTACTGTTTCTCAGGGACCCGAATTGGCCTGAGGTCAAGTTTGCTATTGCATAGGGCAATCTATCCGGAGGAAGATCACTGGGTAGGGCAGAACCACCTGCCTGAAAGATCGCCCTGCCGGGGGCGTCAGGAAAATGCAGGTTGGAAGGGAATTCGGGGTTCAAGAATGGTTCTCGAGTAAGGTATACGAAAAAGGCATATAACAAGTCCAAAGCTGTATAACAGGCTACTATTGAACTCGTGTAGGAATACGAAAGCTCATCTACTTGCCCTGAAGAGAGTCGACGTTCCCAAGGTTCATCCGGTTCTCCTGGAAGGTCATGTACAGTTCCTGTTGTTTGGTTAATTGTTCGCAATCTGGAGTTCATCCTGTGAGAGTGGTAACAAGCAGCACGAAGTGCGTAACGCATATCTTCAGCAATACTGTCTGCGTTGAAAATAAAGAACCCTTGTTCCACCGGAATTTCAGCTTCCTTCAACAGTTGAGTCAATGCCTCTAGGTCGTGGGGAGAAATCCTCCCGTAAGAAATTTCATCTTCAACATTTGCGCAAAAATTCAACGCGACAAGGAGATTCAGATCGTTGACTTTGGCATCCTGTAACACACGACGACGAAGCAAGTTTTCCAAGACTAGAAGTCTTGAAAGTAATCCCTGGTCCAATGAGCTGGATGATATCGAAAAGGCACCCACCCTGAATGCTATTTCATCAGAAGGGTCTCCAACGAAGCCAACAAACCTGATGCCTACAATACTTTCTATTTCATCCAGTACACGGGCATATTCGTCAGAAGAGTGCAGTCCCCACTCGTTCGCCTCGCAGGCTAAAGCAAAGGATAAAGACGAACCTACACCGTCGTTAACCACCGCTGCCGTATCGCTAAAATTCAGAACCAAGCCGCGGGTCATCAGGTATGTATGGAAAGGTCCAAACGACTCTCCAAATAATCCAGCAGATTCGCGTATTTCAACTGACATTACGAATTTTCTCTTATAAAGTATCTGGAAATATGCTCCATGTTTTCGTGGGCAATTTGGCACCTCTCGAGGTTATTATAATGCCCCAACCTCACCCCCTCCGCATCCTCGTCCTCTGCACCGGCAACCGCGCGCGGTCGCAGATGGCCCACGGGTGGCTGCGTCATCTCGGCGGCAAGGGCGTCGCAGTCGACAGCGCGGGCACGGCGCCCAAGGGCCTGCATCCGCTCTCGGTGCGCGTAATGGCCGAGGTGGGCATCGACATATCGGCGCACACTTCCGGCCACGTCGACCGGTACATGGCGCAGGACTTCGACCTCGTGCTGACGGTGTGCGACTCGGCGCGGGAGACCTGTCCGGTGTTCCCCGGCGCGAAGCAAATGCTGCACCGCGCCTTCGAGGACCCGGACGTGCCGGGCCTGAACGACGACGCGCTGCTGGCGATCTTCCGCCGCTCCCGCGACGAGATCGGTCAATACTGCCGCGAGCTGCTGGAGTCGTTGTATAGTGACCCGTAACTTGCTGTCTGAACTGCGATTATCGGATTGCCATGATTAGATGCACAGGATGCGAAAAATCATGCTAATCACTGAATCATAAAAATCACAGTTCAGACAACCCTGTCAACGATCCCAAACTACAATCAAGGAGACCTGAAATGAAGACCGTCCGCATCTACCGGACCGGCGGGCCGGATGTGTTGAACTACGAGGACGCGCCGGAGCCCTCGCTCGGTCCGGGACAGGCGCTGGTGGAGATCAAGTCTATCGGCGTCAACTACACCGACGTTTCCAGCCGCAAGGGCACCAACCCGCCCGACGCCTTCCCCTGGACACCCGGCCGCGAGGCCGCCGGGGTTGTCACCGCCATCGGCGAGGGCGTGACAGAGGTTGCCGTCGGCGACCGGGTGGCCTACGCCATGCACACCGGTTCCTACTCGCAGTACCACGCCGTGCCGTCGTGGCTGCTGGTGCGCATCCCCGAAGGAATGTCCTTCACCGACGCCGCGGCCACCATGCTGCAGGGCATGACGGCGCACTTCCTGGTCTACGGCATCACAGCGCTGAACACCCGCGACCGCGTGCTGGTGCACGCCGGGGCCGGCGGCATGGGCCTCTGGCTCATCCAAATGCTGAAGAACATCGGCGTCGAGGTCTTCACCACCGTCTCCACCGAGGACAAGGCGGAACTGGCCAGGGGCGCAGGCGCTGACCACGCCATCATTTACACCCAGCAGGACTTCGAGGCGGAGGTACGCAACGCCACCAGCGGCAAGGGCGTCAAGATGGTGATGGACGCCGTGGGCGCGACCACCTTCGACGCCGGATTGCGCATCCTCGGCCGACGGGGCGTCATGGCGCTGTACGGGCAGGCCGGCGGCGCCGTGGGACAGGTCGACAGCGGCGCTCTACGGAACGGCTCGCTGTCTCTCGTCCGCCCCAGCCTCGGCGACTACACCGCCACCCGCGACGAACTGGTGCAGCGCGCCGACGACGTGCTGCGCTGGGTGCAGTCCGGCGAGGTCAAGCTGTACGTGGGGCTGGAACTGCCGCTGTCGGAGGCGCAAGAAGCGCACCGCCGCCTGGAGGGACGCGAAACGACCGGCAAGATACTGCTCACGCCGTAGGGATCAGCCGTCCTGGCGGCGTCGCAGTTCCGCCTCAAGCTCTCGAACGCGGCCCTCGGCGGCAATGCGGGCAACGCGCTCTTCGTATTCTCTCGCTTCTGCCGAAATCCTGCCTTCCCTTTCCTCGAGAAAGGTCCGCAGGTGTTCTCCAGCGGCGGGATCGAACCAGCGCAGTTGGCCGTGGTCCCAGCAGGGGTCGAGGTCCAGCACGTCACTGTGGCCATGCAGGTGGTCTGGCCCGACTTCGATGATCTCGATGGGCTGGTAAGTTTCGTCCACCAGCCGGTCCCCTGCTATCGGGGCGTCATGGCGCTGGCCCCCAGTGGGGTCGAACCGCCAATATTCCGGAATCCCGAAAGCGGCATAATCCACCCGCTTGCCACGAACATCGTTGTCGGCGGTCCTCTCGGAGGCCACTTCCAGAACGAAGTCGGGCGGTTTGCCGAGGTCGCGGATGGAGTAGCCGTTCTGCTGGATGGCCTGGGCCCGGTCGACGCCAAAGGCAACCAGAAGATCCGGTATTCGATGTCCCTCAGACTGGCTGGGAGTCAGTCGTACCGGTATCTCGCTGAGGATGACCGTGGAGTCGCGGTTGCCGAAGTGTTCCTCGAGGGCGGCCTGGTGCGCGGGGCCGTCCAGGTAGATTGAGTTCTGCAAGTCATCCCTCGGCGGGAAGTCGGGAAACACCTCCAGCGTTCCTGCATCCACCGATAGCTGCTTCGGCTTGCTGGTCATGGCTTTCCTCTTTTGCCAGTCGGACTACAGCCATTATAGGCCATAGTTACTGCCAAGAGCCGATGCTCTACTGCGCCACCCACCCGCCGTCGATGACCAGCTCGCTGCCGGTCACGAACGATGCCTCGTCTGACGCCAGGTACAGCACGCCGTAGGCCACGTCGATGGCCTCGCCGTAGCGGCCCAGGGGAATGCGCGACGTCATCAGCTCCCGTACGTCCGGGTCCGAGCGCCGGAAGTCGGTCATCGGCGTTACGATGGGCCCGGGATGCACCGAGTTGCAGCGTATGCCGTCGCCCGCGTACTGGATCGCCGTCGACTTGGTGAGCAGCCGCACGGCGCCCTTCGAGGCGATGTATTGCGGGCTGGACTCGTTCATCGCCACGATGCCAAGCTGGGACGAGATGTTGATTATCGAGCCGCCGCCGGACCGCTGCATTGCCGGTATGGCGTGCTTCGTCCCGAGAAACACTCCCTTTGCGTTCACCTGCATCACCCGGTCCCACTCCTCTACGGTGGTGTCCTCGATGCTGCCCACGGCACTGACCCCGGCGTTGTTCACCAGGATGTCCAGCCGCTTGTAGACCTGCTCCGCCGTCGATACAGCCCTCTCCCAGTCACCTTCGTTGGTCACGTCCAGCCGAACAAAAATCGCCTGCCCGCCCGGAATCTGCGCGGCAATATCCCGCCCCTCCTCCAGCACGTCTCCGATCACCACCTTAGCCCCCTCCCGCGCGAACAGCAGAGCCTCCTCCGCTCCCATTCCCCGGGCGCCTCCGCTGATCAGGGCAACCTTGCCTTCAAGACGCATAACGGACCTCCTGTTGGCTACACAATTATTGCCGTAATAGGAGCTTTCGAATAAAACCGGGTTCGGCTCCCTGCGTGGGGATGTTGTTGGCTTTTCGCCTCGAGTCCGCCACCCGTGATGCTTGGTCTGCCGGTCCACGGCAGGAGGACATACCAGGAGCACGCCAGCTTGCGGTCTCGTGCCCGAACCGGCACACGAAACCCGGAACTCTCTCGGCTGCCCGTCTATTCGATTGGCGCACCTGTGATCAAGTCAATGGGGAGTGGCGAATCCTGGCCCGGGCCGGGCTTTTCCATGGCGTCCAGCATTTCATCGCGGACCGCGGATATATCGGCACGAATGCGTGCGGCAAACTCGTGGGAAACATTGGTCTCCGGGTCATGTTCCTCTGCCCAGCTGATTGCCGCGAGCATGACCGGGAGCAGATCTTTTCCCTTGTCGGTCAATTCGTACAGGACCTGGCGCCCGTTGGTAGGGTCCCTCTGCCGGGTGATGATTTCCTGCGCTTCCAACCGGCTCAACCGGTCGGAGAGGATATTGGTCGAAATGCCTTCACCTGCTTTGAGGAAGTCCTGAAAACGGGTATGGCCTCGAAACATCATGTCCCGGATGATCAACAGGGACCATCTGTCGCCGAACACACCCATAACGAACCGAATCGGGCATTTTTTTGGCTCGTATATCATGTGGGCAGTATACCGAATCACAGTCCTTGCTTGCAAAACACAATCGTTCTAGTATAGTCACTTGCAACTTACAAGTAATCAGAGGTCCCTCCCAGGGACACCAAGAACATGAACCGCTCTATGACACTGGCAGACTGGGGCCTGCTCCTTGGGGCATCGGTGCTCGTGGGCAGCACTTTTCTGTTCATAAACATCGCCGTCGAGGAAATCTCGCCCCTTGCCATCGCCACCCTCAGGGCGCTGATGTCGGCGCTCATTTGCTGGATAGTGATGCGGGCTTACGGGGCACGTCTGCCAGCCACTCGCAAGGGATGGACCGCGCTATTCTGGCTGGGCCTGCTGACGTGCGCGATCCCCTTCAGCACGGTCGCCTGGGGACAGCGGCACATCGAGAGCGGCATGGGCGGCATACTGTTCGGCACCATGCCCATACTGGCCGTCGTGCTGGCGCCCCTGTTCCTGGCCGAGGAGACGTTCACCCGCCGGGCGCTGGTGGGCGGCGTGGTCGGGTTCGCTGGCATCATCCTGCTGATGGGCCCATCGGTGCTTTCCAACGCGGGTGATCAGATCCTCGGCATTGTCATTACCTTTCTTGGCCCGGTGAGCCACACCCTGGGCGCGATCTACGCCCGACGTCAGTCCGAATTGAACCCGCGAGCCATGGTCACCGGCTCAATGATCTTCGGCAGCGTGGTGCTGGTGCCGCTGTCCTTTGCCGTGGAGTCCCCCCTCACGCTGGATCCCGGTATGGGAGCCATCGCCGCCATTATCGCTACCGGCGTCCTTACCGGGACCGGCTTCTGCTTCTATTTCGTGGTCATCAGCCGGGTTGGGGCCATGCGCAGCTCGCTGGTGCCGCTGTTCTTCCCGGTCGTGGCGGTGGTGTTGGGCACCATCGTGCTGGGGGAGAGGCTGCCGTTCGAGGCCTTTATTGGACTGGCGTTGATCATGGCGGGTGCGCTTGCCATCAGCACTCGCGCCCCGGCCAAGCCGCCCGCCCCCACCGTACCCAGCCCACAACCCCAGGGCTAGCGGTGCCCACGGGACCAAGGATCGGTTGAAAGGGGAAAGCAAGATCGACACTCAAATAATGCAGCTGAGAGCAAGAGAGGTAAACAAGGCGCTGTTCCTTGCGGGCCTCTTCGTGGCCGTCTTCGGCGCCATGAACGCCACCTTGATGGTCACTGCTCTCTTGGTCGAAATTTCCGACGACCTGCAAGTATCCGTGGCTGCTGCCGGGCAGTTGGCTACGGCAACCTATGCGGCCTGGGGAGTATCTGTCTTTTCCGTCGGCCCATTGTCCGATTCCTTCGGTCGTCGCCCCATGGCCTTGGCCGGTATGCTGGTGGTCGTCGGGTCCCTGATCGGAGGCGCGTTCGCTCCGAATTTCGAGACGCTGCTGGTGCTCAGGGTCCTCACCGGCCTGGGTGGAGGAATGTTGCCTCCCACCCTGGTGGGTGCTATATCCGATGTTATTTCCCCGGAAAGGCGGGCACGGGCGGTCGGGGCGCTCCTGGCCGTCGGCATGATGTCAACGGTGGTCAGTGTCCCGGCGGTGGCCGTGCTGGCTGACTGGGGCGGATGGCAAGCCGCTTTCTTCGCCTCTGGTCTGCTGATGGCAGCGGGATTTGTCGCCTGCTGGATGTGGCTGCCAAAGGACAGCAGAGAGCGCGTTCGCGACCTGGTCATCTTCTCCAGGTATCGGTCTCTCATCTCCATGGGTTTCTTTCAAGTGGCTCTTACGGTCAATGTCTCCCACCGCATCGCCTTCTGGGCCATCGTCAGCTTCTTCGTCGCATACATAATCCATACCTACGACGTGAGCCTTCGATTCACGGCCCTGCCCCTTGCAATAATAGCCATAGGCCAGGTGCTGGGAAGCTACGCAGGCGGCATCGTGGCTGGAAGCAGGCACCGACCCTTCCTCATTGCCGCCCTCTCCGCCACTGGGGGCGTCTCGGGATTCCTTTTCTTCGCCATCGACCTTCAAATTTGGGTTGCCGTTGCCTTGGCCACGCTGGCAACGGGTTTGCTGAGCGTTAATTTCCCGGCCCTGGTGGCTGCCAGCACAGAGCATTCGGGAGAGTCAAAGTCTACCGGAGTGGGCATGATGGGCTTGAGCAACCAGCTTGGGGGCGTATTCGGCGCTGCAATAGCCGGCGGACTACTGGCAGGCACCGGCTACGGGGGGATTGCGTACCTCTGCCTCGGCGCCTCGGCGGTCAGTGTCCTCGCGGCGGGGCTGTTCTCCAGGCATTTGCGCATAGGGAGCGGACCCACCTAGGCCAGCGGAATCCGCTGTATCCGGCGGGCAACCTCGTCTGTCGTGGCAACCACGGGCTACAGAGGGACTGCGTACTTGTGCCTCGGCGCCGCCATCGCCAGCGCTCGGCTGGCCCGACTATTCGGCAGGCAGATCCGCATAGGCAGCGGGCACGTCTAGCCCGGCGTGTTCCGGGGGCTCGATGAGCCTTGGATCCACCCCAGCGCCGAACATCCGCCTGCGGCCTACGGGCAAGATCCGGCAGAACTCCCAGTGAGCTCCCTTTCCCTGCCTAGTACCGCGTCTGCTGGTTCATGGGCGAGTACGTCCCCGGGTGCACCGCGCACAGCCCGGCGTCCACCGGCAGCACGATGCCAGTGATCCAGCGCGCCTCCTCGCTCGCCAGGAACAGCGCCGCATAGCCAATGTCCCACCCGGTGCCCTCCACATGCATCGGCGCCGAGTTGCGACGGTACTGACGCAGGTCATCGTCCATCCGAGGCGCGACCATCGGCGTGTACACCAGCCCCGGCGCGATGGCGTTGACGCGGATGTTGTCGTGGGCGTGGTCGGCGGCCATGGAAATGGTCAGGCCGATGACTCCCGCCTTGGACGCCGTGTAGGGCGTGCTCATATGGGCCCGCAGCCCTGCGATGGACGATATGTTGATGATGGAGCCGCCACCGGTCTGCATCATACGGGGAATGACTGCCTTGGCGGCAAGCACCATGGTCTTCAGGTTGACGTTCATCACCCGGTCCCAGTCGGCCTCGCTGACCTCGACCACCGTGCCGCGCTGCGAGATGCCCACGTTGTTGTCCAGGATGTCGACGCGCCCGTAGCGGTCGATCGCGGCCTGGGCCATGGCCTCGCAGTCGTCCAGCTTCGTCATGTCGCCCTGAAATACCGACGCCTCGCCACCCTCGGACTTGATGATCTCCAGCGTTTCCTTGGCCCGGTCTTCCATCTGGTCCACCAGCAGCACCCGGGCGCCCTCCCGCGCCATCAGGATCGCTGCCGCCTTACCGTTGCCGATGCCCTCGCCGCTGGACCCTGCGCCCGTGATGATCGCCACCTTGCCTTCAAGCCTCGGAGCCCGCTCCACCATCCGTCATACTCCTGTCGTACATATCTAATCGCACGAAATACCGCCGGACGCGCCTCGCCCGCCGCAACGGCTACAATCAGCGATACCGAGGCGCGTTGTCAAGCCGGGTGGAAGGCGCAGGCTCCTCGAGCTTTTGTCAATGCCCGAACTAATGAGGCAAGAGCCCCATGTTATCATTGCTGAGCGATAGCATTTTGGCGTCAAAAAGCATCGCGAGTGGACATCTCGTTAATCCCATAGGTAAGGAGGTGCTATGGCTACAACGATAAATGAAAATGCCCGCCTCCACTCTTGGGAAGGAATATATGAACCCACGGAGGCTGCCAGTTATTTGAAGGCTTCCGCTCGTTCTGAGGACATTGTTCCTTTCGATTCGACTAAGCTAATTCGTTGGATTCGCCGAGGGCTGGCGAATCCTGAACTTGTAGAGGTGCCGGGGCGGGACATACTTATCGACTTTGAGGACTTGATCTCGATGAGAGTGATTTCGACCCTCAAGTCTGCTGGGATGAACTGGCCAGCAATCTACGAGGCCGAGAAGTGGCTGCGCGAAATGACAGGATTACGCCAGCCCTTCGCAACCGAATCGCTCTGGGCCGGTCAAGGCGACGTGTTCACCGAATGGGGCGATAGGCTGGTCTCTGGAAATCGCCGAGGTCAAACTGGGCTTGAGTTGATTCGAAAGTATCTTATCCCCATTCACGGTCTTGTATTCCACGAAGAATCTCATAGAGCCGCTTCTTGGGAACCCGCACAGGACGTGCTCCTGCAACCTGCGGTGCAGTTTGGAGCCCCCTGCGTAAAAGGTACTCGCATTCCAACCAAGGCACTTATGGGAATGATTGAAGCGGGAGACTCCGAAGAATGGGTCGCGCAATCATACAATTTATCGGTCTCAACTGTGCGAGCTGCCTGTGACTGGGAATCCCGAATCCAGTCCCAATGAACCGCTCTTCCTGCTGGATGAGTCTCTCACTCCAGCTGTAGCCCAAGCAATGAAGTTGGTTGGCTACAATATCTCTACAATGCACGATGCTTTCGGTCAAAACGGCGTACAAGACCCTGATATCATAGACTGGTGCCGAAGTAATCAGGCCATATGGGTGCATGCGGATGACAGAGCTCGAAGAGCACATAGGGCTCAGTTGCAAACCAGTGGCATAACAACTTTGCGTATACATCGTCCCGGCGGTCGCATGACCGGTAGGGAGCAACTCCGAATCCTGAGTTTTGTGTTGCCGAAACTCCTGGAAAATCTGACACAACGGCGTCGCGAGCACCATTTCCGTGCTTCAGCGCAATCTCCGGTCTCCACCCCCTCGTTAAGGCCAGAAACAATCTAGCCCTACAAAAATGCACTCTTAAGAAATGCTTCCTTGCTTTTCTTAAAACTACCATCCCTTCGACACATCCACCGAAGCTCCCTTCGCCTAGTTCCCCACCCCATGACACCCGCCCCTTGCCAGCTTCGGCGGCGTGCTCTTACCATGTCTATATGCCAACCCTCGTCTATATGCCAACCATCACCAACCCCGGTAACTGCCCTACAGCCCCTGACCCGCGCCATTCGCCATTGCCAATGAAACACTTCAGGACACCCAATATCAGAGCCGGTATCCCACATCGAACTGCTCATTGCGGCATATCACCGGACAACAGCCCTCGCGCTCGCCGTACCCAAATGACCGAAAATGATCGAATTTGACCGGAATAATTTTTTTCGCCCGAATACCCACAACTCCCGGCGCCATTGGCAGACAACCGCTCCCCACCCGCCATTCCACCCCAAACGGACTCGCGCCCTTCCTTGACGCCTCATCCTTCAATCCCATAGACTGACCCCAGTGCATTCTGGAAACAATTGCACTGCTGCAACCTACATCCGGTCAGTGTGCCGGAACATTCGAGGCCCGAGCCAGCCAGGTCGCCCCGCCAAGTGGCAGGGAGGCGGCCTTAGGAACGTGAAGGCGCAAGTAAATGGTTGAACCGACTACCAGAGGCGACGACGTCGCCCTATTCATCGACTGGGAAAACTTCAAGATCAGTCTCGCCGCCGGTAATCGCGGCCCCAATCTCTCCTCCCTCAGGGAAGAAGTCTCCAACCAGGGACGCGTGGTCGTCGCCAAGGCCTACGCCGACTGGGTGACCCGCGCCCCGGAATTGCGCGGCGCCAGCCAGTTCAACAACGACCCCCCTTCTCTCTACGCCGCAGGCATCGAACCCGTCTTCGTACCCACCCGCATCCCCTCCACGCAGGCATCCACGGCCAACGGAATGCGTACCTACCGCGTCAAGAACAGCGTCGACGTCAAGATGACCGCCGACTGTATCGAGTGCGCCCATTCCTACCCCAACATCGGCACCTTCGTGCTCGTGTCCGGGGATTCCGACTTCCTGCACGTGGTCAATGCCCTCCGCACAATGGGGAAGCGCGTGGTCATCATCGGCGTCTCCTGGAGCACCTCCCGACGCCTGGCAGACCAGGTCGACTCTCTCCTTCTCTACGACAAGGACGTCGACCCGCTGGCCCCTCAGCCGGCCGTCCTACCCCAGCACGCACCCCGCCGCGAGGCCCAGAACGATGTGCCGGAACTGGCCGAGGTCATCCGCGCCATCGAGGAGATCATCCGCGACGAGCGAAACGCCGGGGGCAATCCGCTGCTGACGTCCATCAAGCAGCGCCTGATGCGACGCTACCCTAGCTTCGACGAAAAGAAGCTCGGCTTCTCCGGCTTCAAGAAACTGATGGCCCGCACCGCAGAGGAAGGCAACATAAAGCTGATCCACGCCGGCCTCGTCGACTGGGCCATAATGGCCGAAGAAGAGACTCCGGAGGGCACCACCGAAGAGATACCCTCGGGCGTGGCCTCCAAGCCCAGCAGACGGCGCGGTGGGCGCCGCCGCCACGGCTCGCAGCGAGATTCAGACTCCGTGGACACCGACGGCGATGAGGAATCCGCCGAGGCTACTGCTGACGACGGCAACGAGGAAGATGAAGACGCCCAGGACTTCGCAGTCCCCGTTTTCGCCGAATCGCCCGAGGAAACAGCCGCCACCGACTTTGAAGGACCTGCCGTCGCCCAGCCGGAAATCGTCGACTCCGATACCGTATCCGATACCGTAGTAGAGTCCGTCGAGCCGGAGGAGGAGCCTGCGGTCGAAGTTCCGACAGAGGGGGAAACCACAGACCAAGCCGCTCCCCAGGACCTCTTCGCCAGCGACGAAGGCCTGGAGCAGGCAGTCAGGGATGTCCTGGCCGCCATCACCCTGCCGGACAGTACCGAGGACGAAAAGAACACGGAGCGCGTCTCCGACCTGATCGTCATGACCGACCACCTGGAGCACCGCCAGGGCGTCAGCCACGTTGCCTTCAACTTCCTGGTGGCTGAGATCTGCACCGCCCTTGAGCAGGGTCTCGAGGCCGGCAACCCCGAAATCGCCCAGCGTTGGAGCAATTACGGTTCCCGCGACTACGTCAGCAAAATGCTTCGCGGACTGTCCGAAGCCGATATGTTCCGCCGCGCGGTGTATTCGTGGCGGGAGGAAGATTCCGGCCGTCGGCGCCAGCGCCGCACCTTCAACCTAAACCGGAACCACGAATTGGTTGGTCGCGTTCTGATCGACCGCCTCGGCCCTTCGGCCAACGGGACGCCGCCTGTCGATCCGATAGAGAACTCGGGCATCAGCGATGAGCCCGAGGCAGCACCGGTCGCGGCCGATCAGGAACAGCAGGCCGTCGAACAGTCGGCCTTGGTCAACGGTGGAAGCGAAGCCTCGGCAGTTGTTGAAACCGAGCCCGCTCCTCCCGTAATCCCCGAAGAGCCTGCTCCTCCAGCGGTCCCTGATATCGAGGAAGACTACGACGAACCGCAACCGCGGAACGTCCGCCGTCGGCCCTTCACCAGCAGACTGTTGCGAAGCTGAACGGAACAGTTGGCCAAAAATGAAGGGGCGCACCACAATGCGCCCCTTTGTCTTTGCCAGTCCTGCGGATCCACCCGCTAGAAGTCTAGGATCAGCGTCGACCAGCCGAAGTCTCTCGCTCCCAGCCCTTCGGCCGTGTACGGATGGTAATACTCCCGGAACCCCGACTTTGCGATGCATTCCCTGCTCTTCTCGACCAGCGGTTCGCTCAAATCTGTGTATCCATGTCCCCGCAGCGAGTGGGACAGGAAGTAGTTGGTGTTCATCCACGAAGGACCTCGCCAGATAAAGCCCCCCGGATTGCCAGGCATGAACTTGGGGTCCGACGCCGGCACCGAGGGCAGCGGATACGGCGTCCAGAAGTGTTCGGTAGGGCGGACCCACCGTTCCACCAGCGTCTCGACCTGGTGCCGGGGCAGATCGGCCATAATCAACGGCATCAGCGAGCTGATGGTCACCGTCTTGAGCGGCTTCTCGTCCACTCCTGACAGATCAAAGAAGGCTCCGGCCTCCTCGTCCCAGCACTTCTCCACCAGCGCGTTCAGGGTCTTGTCGGCCTTCCGGTTGAACTCGGCAGCCTCCGGTGAGTCCTCTCCGCCAACTTCAACATGGAGCCGGGCCAGGGCCCGCAAGCAGAAGCAGTAGATCGAGTTGACCAGCACATCTTCGACATGGAATATGTCGGCAGCCAGCACGGCGTGGTCGTCGTGCCTCAGGGGTTCGTAGGCTTCGTACACCTTGCGCAGAGCGGCGATGAAGCCGCGGTTCGAAAGCTCCTCCAGTCCGAGAATCTCGTCGTACTTGGGCGAGCAGTCCGTGCCGGCCTCCTCGGGCTGGATGACGGCGATGAGGCCGTCGTTGTCCGGGTCCCGGGCCTCCCGCAGGTAGCGGTAGTAGCGGGTCAGGATGGGCAGCGCCTCCCGCAGGAACTCTTCGTCTCCGGTAACCCGGTACACCCGCGCCACTGCGTAGGCAATGATCGGCGGCTGGATCGTCGCGCTGAAGTTAGGCCCGGTCATCCCGACGATGTTCCGGCTCAGGAAGTCGGGCTGCTTCTCCATCTCCCAGAAGATGATGTGCGGAATGAAGCCGCTGGGCTGCGCGCCGCTCATCAGGGAGCGCATCTCCTTCTTGGCCTGCTCCGGGTCCAGGTGCAGCAGCGCCAGGGCGTGGAAGCAGGAGTCCCAGAACCACTGGAACGGATACCCCGTCAGCGATGGGCAGACGAAGCTGAACTCCTTGCCGTTCCAGTCCGCCACCCCCTCTCGCAGGTTCGACAGCAGAATGCGACGCGCTCCCTCTTCCAGTTGCTCGCGAGATATGGCGCTTGTCATGTCTGACCTCCCAGGGTCGTTTCGTTTCTGGTGGACGCGTTCTCACTGCTAATCTAAGCCGGAGCCATTTAGCTATCGGCCACAAAGGGATTGATTACCCGAATACCATCGTATGCCTGGGAGGCGCTCAGGTCTTCAGAGTACACCGCATCGCACCCACCCTGCTTTGCCGCCGCCAATATCAGGCAGTCCCAGTAGTTGAGGCCGAACATCTCACGGTACTGCATAGCCCTGTCGAATGTTTCCAGAGTGAGGGGCTGCACTTGGTTTCGCAGCAGGCTTTGCATAGTCGCCACTGCTTCATGGTGGGCAAGGGAGTGTGGGCGAGACGGGCGGGTTAGCTGTGTGTAGAACTCTCCCAACACCTGTACGGACACGGTGAGGTTGCCTGCTCCATGCACTAGGAGGGCTTCTGATATACGCTGTTTTTCCGCTTCCTCAGGGTCGGTGCTCACAGCGTACATCGCTATATTGGTGTCAACGAAGCGCATCGCGGTCGTACAATTCCTCGCGACTGACGTTGTCGGACACACTGAGTTTAATGCCCTTGGCGCGTATGTCCGCGATCACCTCACTCAGAGTCTTGCTCGGTGGGCTGGGAGATCTCTGCGGAAGGTTGTCCAGATATTCCTTGACCAGGGCTGAGACCGACAATCCTCGCCTTTCAGCCCATTCTTCAGCGCGGCAGTAGGTTTGGTCGTCAACTGAGACGGTGATGTTCTTCATATCCGCACGATTTCCATTCAATTGTGCTTCTGAGTATATGTCCAGAAGACAGGCTCCACAACCAAAGTCTCCTGCTCTACAAGCCGCCTACCGCTCGCCCCGATACACCGTGAGATACTTCTCCGCCACCGCCGGCCACGTAAACTCGGCCAGGGCATACTCACGTGCGTCGCCGCCCAGCCTCATGCGCTTCTCGTCGTCGTTCACCAGTGCTATCAGTTCGGCTACGGCTGCTCGACGGTCGAACCGGGGTGTGACCACCGCCCCGGTGTGCAGCAGCTCACGGTTGGACCCCACGTCATGGGTCAGCACCGGTGCGCCGTAGGCCATCGCTTCGAAGTACACCAACCCGAAGGCTTCGTAGTGAGAAAACAGAGCGAACAGGTCGGCCCGCGCGTACCAATGGGCCAGTTCCGAGTCCGTTACTTCTCCTGTGACCTCCACCTCATCCTGGAGGCTGTAAGCCGTGATGTAGGAGGCAATAGCCTCAGCATCGCCCTCGTCACGTCCCACAAGGACCAGCCTGACTGGTTTGTCGAAGCTCCGTCTCGCCTCCCGGTAAACGTCCAGAAGCCACATCTGCGCCTTGTGCCTTCCCAATCGTCCCACACACAGGATGGTCAGCGGCTGTTCGCCTTCGCCTCTTTCGGATAGTGGCTGAACAGAATTGGAGAAGGACTCTCCAGGTCGGCCGCGCCCCCCCGCTTCCGCTCGGACGGCCTCAACCGCGTCTGGATCCGGCAGCGGCGCTCCCCAGCCTATGATGGTCTGCTTGTCCTCCTGGGCCAGGTAAGCTCGCCTCAACCCCAGTGCCTCCTGTCGCGTCAGAGGGACTATGTCGTCGACGAACCGGCACAGAGCGGCGTTGATGGGCCCCAGCCACCAGCGGGAGAGAGGAAGGGTGTGGAAAGACGGCGTAAATACGAAACGAGCCTTTCCTCCCCTCCACCTGAACCTGGAACAAAAATGCCCCCAGAACCAGCCATCCCCAACGAAGTGGATCACATTGGGGCGAAACTCTTCCAGGTACTGTTGAACTCTGCGAGGCGAGAACCAGACCAGCGGCACCGAGTATAGCGGCGGCGACCAGCGGGGAAAGCCGGGCAGACGGTAGACCTCGACGCCATCGGCCAGCGTTTCTCGATCGGGCCAATCCGGCTGGGCCACGCGCGGGAAGGAGTACTTGGTCGTGAGCACCCCCACCGCTTCGACCTGTGGCGACTGCTGTATCTGGTGGGAGAGTTCCTCTATGGCGCGCTCAATGCCGCCCAGATAAGGGCGGTAGTATGGAGTCAGGTACATCACCCGCAGCGCCTGTCCTGAGCCCGGTCCAAGGGGCGCCCTAGTCACCCATATCCTCCAAGGCCATGCATCCAGGCCTCGCTGATACGCTCCAGCGACAGATCCATGGCCGGCGGGCCGCCGTTGGAACCGTCGTTGGTGGCCTCGTCGCCGATGCGAAGCACAAGCCGGTTGCCGCCTGTGCGACCCAGCGACGCCAGCGGCACACCCCGAGAGCGGGCCAGGTCGGTCAGCTTGGGAATGTCGGCGGGGTCCAGGGACACGACGATACGGGACTGCTTTTCGCCGAAGAGCGCGACGTCCCAGCGGACTGCGTCCAGGTTGCCGCGGAACCCCACACCGCCCAGGATGCACGACTCGGCCAGGGCCACGGCCAGTCCGCCGTCTGAACAGTCGTGGGCCGACTTGATCAGTCCTTGCCCGATGCCCTCGCGGACGGACTCCTGCACCCGCCGCTCAAGCTGAAGATTGATGCGCGGTTGTCCAGCAGTAAGTCCGTGCATCACCTGCAGGTATTCGCTCCCTGCCATGTCCTCGTCCACCGCGCTTCCCAGTCCCGGACCAAGGAGCATCACCGCCAGCCCCTCGGCGGGAAAGCCTGCGCCAACGGTCCTGGACGCATCTTCCAGCAGGCCCAGGGCCCCGACCACTGGCGTGGGATGGACCGCCTGCCCCTGCGTTTCGTTGAACAGGCTGACGTTCCCGCTCACCACCGGGGCGTCCAGTGCTTCGCTCGCCAGCGCCATCCCCTTGATGCTCTCCTCCAGCTGGTAGTAGATGTCGGGCCGAAGTGGGTTGCCAAAATTAAGGCAATCGGTCAGGGCCAATGGCAACGCTCCGGTACACGACAGGTTGCGGCATACCTCCGCGACTGCAATCTGGCCGCCCACGTAGGGATCGAGGAAACATTGCCTGCCGTTGCCGTCCACAGCGAGAGCAATGGCCCTTTTCGTCCCTTTGACCCGCAGTACCGCAGCGTCGCTACCTCCCGGCCCGGCCACGGTGTTGGTCTGCACCTGATGGTCGTACTGCCGGTAGACCGAGTGTTTGCTGGCGATGTTGGGCGCGCCCAGCAGCCTCAGCAGCGTCTCCGCCGGCCCGCATTCCGGCAGCGGCACTTCGGCCAGTGCAAACTCCCTCCGCGTCAGGTCTTCCTCGGAAGGCTGACCTTCCAGTCGATAGGCCGGCGCTTCCGACAGGGGTCGGATGGGCAGATGCGCCACCAGTTCCGTACCGTCGTATATCCTGGCTTCCGGTTCCGCAATGACCTCCCCGATCTCGCGGCACTCCACATCCCACCGCTCGAATACGGCCTTCACCTCGCTCACCCGCTCGGGCAGGGCCACCAGTAGCATGCGCTCCTGAGACTCCGACAGCATGACCTCGTAGGAACTCATGCCGCTCTCCCGCCGGTGCACCTGCGCCAGGTCGATCTGCACTCCCCTTCCGGCTCTCGCCGCCGACTCGATCGATGCGCTGGTCAGTCCCGCCGCACCCAGGTCCTGTATCGCCAGCAACGCTCCGGTGTCTAGCGCCTCCAGGCAGGCTTCTATGAGCACCTTCTCGAGGAACGGGTTACCCACCTGCACCGTAGGGCGCAACTCGGCTTCCTCCTCAAACGTGCGAGACGCCAGGCCCGAAGCCCCGTGAATGCCATCGCGGCCTGTGTCCGCCCCGGCCAGCAGCAGCACACTGCCGGGGACCCTGGCCGCAGCAGATGCCAGACGGTCCTTCTCAATCAGCCCGGCGCACATGGCATTGACCAACGGGTTGCGGGAATACGAACTATCGAAGTATATCTCCCCTCCCACGTCGGGCACGCCGATGCAGTTCCCGTACCATGAGATGCCGCGCACCACGCCGCCGAACAAGTGCCTGTTCGTTGCTATCTCCCTGTCCCTTGAGGGAGAGGGCTCGGGCGAGGGTAAATCCGCTGGGTCCGGTATGGCCTCGAGATACCCCGTCTCGCCAATTGGCCCGAAACGCAGGGAGTTGAGCAGGGCTATGGGCCGTGCCCCCATGGCCAGTATGTCCCGCACGATGCCGCCGACACCGGTGGCCGCGCCCTGGAAAGGCTCCACCGCAGAGGGGTGGTTGTGCGACTCCACCTTGAACACCACCGCCAGCCCGTCGCCGATATCCACCGCTCCCGCGTTTTCCGCCCCGGTCTCCGATAGCACCACCGGCGAGGTGTGGCTGAACATCCGCAGCAGGGGCCTAGAGTGCTTGTAGCCGCAGTGCTCGCTCCACAACGCTCCGAACATCCCCAGCTCCACCGCATTGGGCTCGCGGCCGATCCTTTCCACGATGAGATCGTATTCGGCGCGGGTCAGCGCAATCTCGTCAAGAACTTCCTGGGAAACGGGCATTGTTCACCGCCGGGCAGCTTGGAAATTACACCGCAATACTACCACCTGACACAGGACAATGGGCATAGATTGGGAGGAAAGCTGACACACTCCTGACCGTAGTAGAATGAACGCCCCCACCGCATTACAAACCAAAGAATCCGTGGGTGCCATCCCGATTGGTACGGCTTTCTGTATTTGCTTGGAATATCCCGGATGCACCGGAGGACGAAGCCAAATGCCCACCATTGACAGCAGCGACGAGACAGGCGTTAACGTGGCCCTGCTGCGCGGCATCAACGTCGGCGGCAAGAACAAGTTGCCGATGAAGGACCTCGCCGCGATGTTCGTGGACGCAGGGTTCAGCGACGTACGGACCTACATCCAGAGCGGCAACGTCCTGTTTCGAGCAGAACCGGAATTGGAAAAAGAAATCCCATCTCTCATAAGCGCGTCCATCTCGGACCGCTTCGGCCTGCAAATCCCGGTTGTTACCCGCACCGCCCATGAGTTCCGGGCCATCGTGGAGGCCAACCCCTTCGCGAATCACATCGACGAGCCGGACAAGCTCCACGTCGCCTTCCTGTCCGACTTTCCTGACCCCGCAAACGTCGGCGCGCTGGACCCCGACCGTTCGCCGCCCGACGAGTTCGCCGTCGTTGGCCGCGAGGTATATCTCCACTGCCCGAACGGCATGGCGCGCACCAGGCTGACCAACGCCTACTTCGACTCCTCGCTTGCCGCCACCAGCACCATGCGCAACTGGAAGACGGTCCTTAAACTACTGGAACTGTCCTTCGGCGCCGGCTGACGGATCGGACCTGTCGCTTAGGCAAGGCTGTTGCAGCCTTCGGGCGTAATCTCACCCCCGTCCACCCGGAAGTAGGTCGCTGACAAACCGAAGTATCCCAAGACCTGCTCAACATCGGTCGTGGTGATCAGCACCTGCGGATAGTCCCCCGTCTTCTCCAGCACGCGGCGGCGACGGTCGGAGTCCATCTCGGACAGGGCGTCGTCGAGCAGCAACAGAGGCCGAGTGCCGCGCACTGCGGACAGCGTTTCGGCCTCGGCCAGCCGCAGGGAGAGCGCGAGAGTACGCGCCTGCCCGCGGGAAGCGAATGCCCTCATGTCCACGCCGTTGACAACGATGTCGAAGTCGTCGCGATGCGGTCCCACCGCCGTTGCCGCCGTGGCCCGCTCCCGGGCGACAACAACCTGCAGCGCCTCCCGGTAGCAATCCGCCATTCCTTCGGCGGTGGCAGACATAGGAACGCTGGGCCGGTAGCGCAGTTCCAGCGCCTCGCCGGGGCCGCCCAGGTCCCGGTGGTGGCGGACGCAGGCGGGCGTGAGGATGTCCATCACCTCGTTCCGCCTCCAGGTCAGCCAGCTTCCCTCGCGCACCAGTTCATCGTCCCAGAACTCCATCTCGTCTGGGGTAGCCCGACCCTCCCGACGCAGCCGCAGCAGGCGGTTCCGCTGCTGCACCACCCGTTGGTAGCGCTGCAGGCACTGCAGGTACAGCGGGTCAGCCTGCGAGATGAGGATATCAAGAAAGCGGCGGCGGGCCGAGGGCGGCCCCTGCACCAGGTCGATGTCCTGCACACTGAACAGCACCGCGTGCACCAGTCCCACCAGCGACCCGGCAGTGCGCCGCATCCGGTCGACGCGAATCTCCTTGTGCACCCGGTAGCCCGGCCCGCTGGCCGAGTCCGATGGGGAAGCGCGATAGCCGACGATAACGCGCTGACGGGAGGGAGTGCCGTCGTCAGGCCCCGGCGCATCGTCTTCCACCACACCGTCGATGAGGGCCTGTCCACCCTCGCGCGCAGCGTTGAAGTTGACCAGTTCCCGCTCGTTCTCGGCGCGGAATGAGCGTGCGATGGCGAGGAGATATATGGCTTCGACCAGCGCAGTCTTCCCCTGCGCGTTCTGTCCGTGGTAGACCGACACGCCCGGCGGCACTTCCAGGTCCACTTCGGCCAGATTCCGAAAGTTGCTCAGGCGAAGACGGGAGAGACGCACCTACTTGCTTTCCCGAAGTTCCTTTTCCTTCAACTGCCATTTGGTGAGGAGGATGCCGGGGCCGAGAATAGCCAGCGCTGCTTTGTCCTTTTCTTCCCTGGCTTGTTCTTCCCGTTTCAGTAGGGCAGCAAGAAACTCCTCCGCCTCTTCATCTGAAAGTTCATCCTTGTGCAATTTGTGGGTCAGTTCGTTCCAGCGTTCCTGATCCATAGGATTCCTCGGCGACTCTAATGTTCCCAAATTGAGTACGCCAGCCCTGGAGAGTTCCCAGAGAATATCCATTCTGGCATTTGTGGTCTTCATCCGCTCTGCATCATTGGGTGAAACCTGTGTCTCCAAAGCCTTCAGCCGACCTTGAATCGAGTACAGGAGCCGAAACCCAAAGATTGCCAGGGTAACCAGAGCACCGGCAAAGGCCACCAGGACTGCCGATGCGATCGTAATAGCGCCTTGCGGTATGTCCAGGAGCACCATCCGGATCGGCTTCTACTCGCCCTGCAGCCGCCGTATCTCCGATTCCAGCTCCGCCGCCTGTCCCCTGTCACCTGCGGACAGACGGAAGCAGCGGTCCAGGTAGAGCTTCGCCAGTTGCGAACTGCGCTCCGAGGTATCCTGTGCCACCGCCAGCAGGTTCGACACCTGGAACTCCTCAGGTAGATGCCGGGCCAGTGCCCTGATCTCTTCGCCAACCTCGTCGGCTGCCGCCCGGTCGGAGCCCTCTACAGCAAACCGGAGCTGCCCCAGCAGCCGGGCCAGCTCGCTCAGCTTGTCCCCCTCACTCATGAAGCTTAGCAGCACTTCATTGACGCTGAACGACTCATCCATCGTGTCGTCCGCCTCATCAAGCGGCTGACCTGCGGGCTCCGAGACGACCTCGCCGGCGGTGGCGGCAGACTTGCCCGCCGCGGAGTACATTTCGGCGTACTTGCTGACGGCGTCCGACACCGCTTCCATCAGTCGTGGCAGGTCGAAGGAGAACATGTTCCCGCCGTACACCAGGTCGTCGCCCCGCTGCCGGCTCAGGTCCTCCAGCACCCCGTAGCCGTCAACAGCCTCCGGCACCGGCGGCATGGCGAAGGCAGACAGGTCGTTCAGCGGCAGCGCCCCGAGGTGCGACGCCAGGAACGGCGGCACGTACTTGGTCAGGTCGGCCTTGATTGGCAGGGTCACAATGTAGCTGGCGTACACCTTGTCAGGCTCGGTGTCCACCTTGAAGTACAGGAGAGCATGCCCTGCAGGACTGCCTTCCTGTCCCCGGTCGAAATAAAGGTCCATCGCTGCACCGCCGCCAGTTCGATTACGCCAGATGCCGGCCGCCGAGACGCAGCGGGCCCGCCACTCAATTATAGCACCGGCCGGCTGCCGCCCCGATGCGTCAAGATTGACGGCCTGCGGCAAAATCAGTAAGGTATAGCCACTTGCGGGATACGTAGAACACAGTAGCGGAGGAGCGGGAAATGCCCGATCCGGAAGTGAAGCTTTTCGACTACGAAAAGATCGAAATCGGCGAGGAACTGGGTTCCTATGAATACACCCTGACCCAGGAAATGCTGGATAACTTCCGCGCGTCCATTGACGATCCCGACGCCGTCTTCCCCACCCTGGCCGTGAAACACGACGCCACCGCCTTCGCCATGGTCTACGACGACCAGACCGGCGGCGTCAACGCCGGCAATGAGGTGGAGTTCTTCAACCCCCCAATCCCGGGTAAGAAGATCCGCGTCACCGGTCGCATCGCCGACAAGTACCTGCGCCGCGACAAGCCCTACATGGTCATCGAGGCCACCGCCGTCGATGAAGACGGCCGGCTGCTGGAAAAGCTCCGCACCTACCAGATGAAGAAGCCGGACGAGGTGGGCAAGAAATGGCACCCACCCGCAGAAGCGCAATGACCCGGAGGAACGCAATGTCAGAAGACATTAAGCCCGGCCAGCAGATACCCTCGGTCACCAAGAGTGTGACCCAGGACACCATCAACCAGTTCGAAAACTGCGGCATCCTGGATCGCCAGAACATCCACAACGACCCTGAGCTTGCCCAGAAGCGCCTCGGCACCACCTATCCCATCGCCTCGGGCCGCATGTCCGTAGCCTTCGCCGCCGAGAGCCTTCGCCGCTTCTTTGGCCCCGAGGTCTTCAACCACACCGGCAGCGTCAACCTGAAGTTCCTGCGCCCCGTCAAGGGCGGCGACACCATCACCGTAACGGGCGAGGTCGCCAGCCAGGATCAGACCGACGACGGCGCCCAGGTAACCGTCAACGTCTTCTGCGAGAACCAGAACGGCGACCGCACCGCCATCGGCGTGGGCACCGCTGTAATCAAGTAGGCGTTGCGGCCACCAGAGAAGTCAGGAGAAGTCAGGAACCACCAATGACAACCACCACGGACCGGGTAAGTGAACTCTTCGACGACGCTCGAGTGCTATATGGCGACGCGCTCGATATGCTGGCCGAGGGCAAAATCCGCAACGCGGCCGAGAAGGCGTGGGGCGCCACCAAGCGGTCAACGGACGCACTGGTTCTGGCCCGCACGGGTACCGAACCCCAGTCCGCCGGCGGGGCCCGACGCGCCTTGCTGAGAATGAGCAGCAACGACCAGGCTATTGACAGGTTTCAGGGACAATACTACACCCGGTCAGCACTGCTCCACGTAAACTGCTTCTATGACGGCAACTGCGAGCCGATTGAGGAAATGACGGCTCTGATACGAGACACCGACTCCTACATCAACGAGGCAATCACTCTGGCAGGGACGCTGTAGCGTCTACTGACCGAGCAGGTAATCCAAAGCGAGAGAAGAGATATGCCAGGCTCCGAACACGGCAAGGTAGAAGCGGAAATCGTATATTGTGTGGCTTGAGGCTACTTCCCTGTCGCCACGTGGCTGGCGACGGAATTCTTCAAGTCCGACGCTCCAGGGGACGTCGCCATCAAGATGACCCCCTCGGACCGGGGTCGCCTCGAGGTGTACCTCGACGGCGACGTGATCTTCGATCGCAAGACCGACGGCGGTTTTCCCGACCTCGGCAAGGTCAATGAGCTCAAGATGGCCATCGCCGAGAAGCTGTTCGAGCTCGAAGACGCCTAGCCAGTCCGCCCCTGTTCCACTCTCTCCCCCTGCGAGAGGGCGAGGGTGAGGGCGTTGTCGGAGACCTGCCAGGCGTCACCCATCACCACAATCCCGGAGGATCATATTGTCTGACCCTCAACACGTGGAAACCGTGCGGGCCGGTTCTGCCGCCATAGCCAAATGGCGCGCCGCCAACCCCGGCGTTTCGCTGGATCTGCGCGGCGCTGACCTGCGGGGAGCAAACCTCGCCGGCGCTGACCTTAGCGGAGCGGAGCTGTCCCGCGCCAGCCTGCCCGATGCCGACCTGTCGGGCGCAAACCTCGAGATGGCCGACCTGGGCCGAGCGTCCCTTTCGGGTGCGAACCTGGCTTCGGCCAACCTCAACAACGTCAACCTGTTTTGGGCCGACCTCAAGGGTGCCGACATGCAGGACGCCGTTGTGCGCCATTGCCGCATGAACCGCGTCAACCTGATCGGCGCAACCCTGCACCGGACGGACTTCAGCCAGTCCAACATGATCGAGGCCGACCTTCGCAACGCCGACCTCACCGACGCGCTGTTCGTCTCCACCAACATGAACGGCGCAGACCTGTCCCGATGCAGCATGCCGGGCGCCGACTTCACCCGCGCCATGATCCGCGACTCAATGTGGATCGCCACCAACATGACCGGAGCCAACTTCAACCAGGCCAGCCTGCACCGTTCCGACTTCACCCTCGCCAAGTGGGACGACACCACCCGCTTCCCCGACGGCTTCGACCCTGAGGACATCGAGTTCCTCGACGTCGGCGTCTAGTAGTCAGTCAAAGCAGAGGTGTCAGGCATGGCGATAGCAGGAGAGAAGTGGTAGCGTTATAAGGGAAGCAGTGTAAGTGTAGTGGGAGGTGAGGGTCCATGGTGCAGAAGAAGTATGAGGTCAGGCTCTCGTTGGAGGAGAAGAGGCATCTGCGGAAGGTGGTCCGGTCAGGACGGAGTTCGGCCCAGGCAATCACCCGGGCCCGCATTCTGCTGAAGGTGGACGATGGCTGGACTGCGACTCAGGTGGCAACGGCCCTGGACATCTCGGAGCGGACGGTAATACGAGCCAGGAAGCGGTATGCGCAGGAGGGGTTGGAGGAGACGCTGCACCGGCGCAACCAGGCGAACCGGCACCGGAAAGTTGACGAACGGGTGGAAGCTCATCTCATTGCCCTGGCCTGCACTACGGCGCCCGAAGGCCACGACCACTGGACACTGCGGCTGCTGGCGGGGAAGACGGTGGAACTGGGATTGGTGGAGTCCTTGTCCCACGAGACGGTGCGGCTGCACCTGAAAAAAACGAACTCAAGCCGTGGCAGAAGCAGCAGTGGTGCATTCCCAAGGTGAGCGCCGACTTTGTGGCCCACATGGAGGACGTACTGGACCTGTACGCCGAACCCTACGACCCAGCCAGGCCGGTGGTCTGCTTTGACGAGAGTTCCACCCAGTTGCTGGCCGAGACCAGGGATCCCATTCCAGCGGCCCCGGGGCGCCCCAGGCGCCAGGACTACGAGTACGTGAGGGCTGGAACCCGCAACCTATTCATGACTTGTGAACCCCAGCGGGGCTGGCGCCACGTGGCCGTCACCCAGCGACGAACCATGCAGGACTTCGCCCAGCAGATGCGCTGGCTGGTGGACCAGGCCTACCCAGATGTACCAGTGGTCCGAGTGGTTCTGGACAATTTGAACACGCATCGGACGGCGTCGCTGTATGAGACCTTCCCGCCAGCGGAGGCAAGACGCATCGCCCAGCGGCTGGAGTTCCACTACACGCCCAAGCACGGTAGTTGGTTGAATATGGCGGAGATGGAGTTCAGCGTCCTGGCCCGGGCCTGCCTACGGGGACGCAACAGCGACGAGGACAGCCTGGAGAAGGCCGTGAATGCCAACGTGTCGGAGCGCAACGCCGCCGCGGCCCCCATCAACTGGAGATTCACTACCAGGAAGGCCAGAACCAAACTCCGTCGGTTATATCCTGACACTACTACTTTGACCGAATACTAGGACTATCAACCAAATAGGGGCGAATCATGCAAAACCGCTATCTCGGGGACATTGCGGATTTCGGCAAATTCGGAATTTTGCGGTTCCTGTCGGGAATGAGAGGAGGCCAAGCACTAGCACTAGGTACTATTTGGTATCTGAATGAACCAGACGAGGTACAGGCGGCAAGAAATGAAGGTAACCTGATCAACTACCTAAACGTCTCACTATACAACGAATTAAATTTTCGTGTATGCGACCCTGACCTATATGATTTCCTTCGACAATTGGTCGGAGCGAGTCTGGTTAATGGGATTGAGCGAAATGTAGGCCAAATCCCCGATGGCGCAATTTTACCCAATGCTTCTCAATACTACGATGGTCCAGTGCTTGATGACGCACGACACGGATGGTTCGACGCTGCATTAGACCAAGTAAATGATGCAGAGTTAGTATTCTTGGACCCTGACATAGGGATGGAAACACAGAGGAACCACGGAAGACAATATGCACTGGTCAACGAACTGACAAGAGCTCTGGATCAAGGGAAGAGCCTTGTCGTGTACCAAAACCCGTCCAGAAACCGAAATACGGACCTAAACCGTATTCAAAATCTTAATGCATACTTGAGTCAGCACTTACAAGATCTTGGACATCACATCCAACAGCCGATCCGGGCGTTTGTGTGGCAGTCTCGATTTTTCTTGATCATTACATCGAATGTCGCACACCAGGGGTTCCTTTGGGATCAGCTAGAGAGATTTCAGAATAGCGATTGGTACGGACACGGGCGTTTCACCGAGGTTAACCTTAATCTATGACGGTCATCCTCATAACCGGCCCCGCCGGCTCCGGCAAGAGCAGCATCGCCTACGGCCTGCTGGCCCTCGCGCGCGACGCCGGCCGTTCCGCTGCCTACTGCAAGGCCTTCTCGGCCCATTCCGACAACGACGCCGACTGTCTCTTCGCGTCGGAGGAATTGGCGGATGCCTTCGGTATTGCCGTCGGGCCGCAGCCAGTGGCGGTCACCGAGGAGCTGGGCGACACCACCTCCGCCATCGCAGACCTTGCCCGCCAGTCCGACATCGTCGTTGTCGAAATTGCGGAAGGCTCCCCGGCGGTAGAGCTCGCCCAGGCCATCGACGCCAGCGTGGTGGAGGTCCTTCCCTACGCCGCGGGCCGAAACTGGGCCAACGCCGTCGACGAAGCCGCCGTCCGCTGGGGCAACCGTCTCTCTGCCATCGTCATCAACTCCATTCCTCTCTACCGCCAGGCATCCGTCTCCGAATCCGCTGCCCGCTCTCAGGCCGACGTGGACGCTGTCGTGCTCCCCGAGAGCCGCGTCATGGTCGCTCCCACTGTGGCGCAGATAGGCGAGTGGCTGGGCGCAGCGTGGACCCAGGATCCCGTGAACGAGCACGCCCTGGTGGAGCGGTACCTTATCGGCGGCAACATCATGGACAACGGCCCCACCTACTACGGCCGCTACAACAACCAGGCCGTCATCACCCGGACCCAGCGTCCCGACATCCAGCTGGCCAGCATGCTCCCCCAGACCCGCTGCCTGCTCCTCACCGGCCCCGGCGAACCCGCCGAGTACGTCAAGGCCGAGGCCCGCGAGCGAGATATCCCGCTCCTGCAGGTCTCCACCTCCACCGTCGACACCGCCGACGCGCTCGGTCGCCTGCTCGGCGCCGCCACGCCGCACAACCTTGGTAAGGTGCATCACTTCGCCGCATTCCTGGTAGAGCACGCCAGCGCCGATTGGATTGAATTGCTATACGGTCAGGCCTGACTCCAGGTTCTGGCCAACTCCCCTCCGTCCTTCGTCGGCATTCCTTCCTCCACTCGGCAAAGGGCAATCACGTCTTACTGGCCTCTGTCCATTTTGATGACAGTTGTCCCTTGCCAAGCCTTATGACCCTTCTCTAGCATGAAATCCATGTCCATCACTGAAAGCAACCTCAACGGGGCTGCCGCGCAGATGGCTCCCTCTCCGACCCAACACAGGCCCTCCCGGTTCACGCAAAAAACCGGAAATTACCGGAAACTACCGGAATAAATAAAAATCAGACCATCCAGCCGTCAATGCTGATCCATAGATACAGCCTATCCAACTGTGAATTCAAGAAGCGATTGCCCTGTCACCAGCCGCGTTTTCCTTGACTGTCACCCAGCGCACGGCATAGAATTGCCTTATACGCCCGGCAAGGGGCCGTGCTACTGGTTCGATAGCTCCGGAGGGATTATGCCAATTACGAGAGACGGCGTTGAACTGACGGTGGAGATCACCGAAAAAGCCGCCGAAAAGATTCGCTACTTCGCCGAGAAGGATGGCGAAGCGGAAGCAGTGGGCGTGCGCGTCGCCGTCAAGGGCGGCGGCTGCTCCGGCCTGACCTACGACCTGAAGATTTCCGGCGAGCACACCGACTCCGACAAGGTGGTCGAGCAGTACGGCGTCAAGGTCATCGTCGACAAGAAGAGCTACATCTACCTCGTCGGCACTCAGCTGGACTTTTCCGACGGCCTCAACGGCAAGGGTTTCGTCTTCGACAACCCCAACGCCAAGAAGGCGTGTGGCTGCGGCACCTCCTTCAGCGTTTAGCAGCCCCGACTCCGTTCGTACGGTTCAACCCGGTCCGAAAAGCGCAAGCGCCGCCTTCACCCAACTGAAGGCGGCGTTTCATCGTTAAATCCCAGAGCTCCCGCTCCGGAGGGATCCATGACACTGCAGCAATCGTCCACCCAGATCACCGAGGCAGCCTCCAAGGGCCTGACCGTCCACCGCACCGGATACGGCTGTCTGAAGGCCACCGGCGAAGACGCCCTCGACCTGCTCAACCGCCTGTCCACTAACAAGGTCGACCACCTGGAGCCCGGCAACTGGGCCCCCACGGTGCTGACCTCCGACCGCGGCCGCATCGTGGATCTGCTCTGCGTGGTCAACGCCGGCCACTGCGTCTACCTGCTCACCAGCCCGGGCCAGCAGCAGCCGGTCATGGAGTGGCTCGACAAGTACACCATCATGGAAGACCTGGAAGTGGAGGACCTCTCGGGCCCTATGGCCGTGATGGCCCTCGTTGGCCCCGGGGCTTCCATCGTGCTGGGACTCGAAGATGCCGGACCCGACTACCTCCCGGGAAGGCAGTACCCGGCTCCGACGCTCGACGTGAAGGGCACTGATGCCATTGTAGTGGGCTGCCCGATGGGAGAGATGCCCGGCTACCTGCTCGTTGCCCCCGCCGAGGAAGAAGGCGCCATCACAGCCGCCCTGACCGGCGCGGGAGCCTCCCCGGCCAGCGCCGACGAGTGGGAAGCCCTGCGCGTCTGCTCCGGCACCCCGGCCTTCGGCAGCGAGATGGGCGAACCATACAACCCTCTGGAAGCTGGCCTCATCGGAGCGATCGACTTCACCAAGGGCTGCTATATCGGCCAGGAAGTCATCGCAAGGCTGGACAGCTACGACAAGGTGCAAAAGTACATGGCCGTCCTGCGCTTCTCCGAAGGCAGCGACGTCACCGTAGGCGCTTCCCTCGCCCGCGAAGGCCGCTCAGAGGGCACAGTTACGTCTCTGTACCGCACGCCGGGAGGCGAGCTGCGCGGGCTGGGTTACGTACGTACCGCCGCGGCCCAGCCGGGCAACACCCTCGAGCTGCAGGACCCCGCCTCCGGCACCGCCACCGTGGAAACCACTCCCAAGCTGTTCGGCCCCGGCCAGGACTTCAGCTAGGCACATGTGCATCTCATGCAAGAATCCCCCGCATTGCTGTGGGGGATTCAAAGCCCTTGCGCCAGCGTGTTCTACTGACCGTTGTAGACGAAGTTGACCTCCCCCTCCGTCCGCTCCACCCGGAACAACGACCAGAACTTATACCCCGCAGCCTCGATGGCCTCTCGCCCCCCCTCATCGCGGTCTACCAGGGTCAGGGCATGAGTCACGTTGTACCCGTTTTCGGTGACATGGACAACTGACTGGAGGAGCGAGGCTCCGGTGGTGACGACGTCTTCGACGATGGCGACGGGTTCTCCTGCGGGGGGGAACTGTCCTTCTGCGGAGGCGCCGGTGCCGTGCTCCTTGGATTCCTTGCGGTGATAGAAGGCACGGATTGGCCGATCGTCCCTGAGCCCGGTCTGCAACACGATCTGGGACACGATGGGAATAGCGCCATAGGCCACTCCGCCCACATACCGGATCCCCTCGGAGTCAAGATGGCGCACGAGCTGGCTGGCGACAAACCTGGCGCCGGCGGGTTCCATCGTCAGCTTCTTCGAATCGAAGTAATAGCTCGACTTCTTACCGGAGGAGAGCGTGAAGTCTCCGAAGAGCAGCGCTCCTGAATCTTTGAGCAAACGAACCGGGTCCTCTGTGGAATGCCCGGCCAACTGGTCTTGCGAATCAATGGCCATTCTCATCTCCTGTTAGGCCTTGTACAACGCGTGTTCCCGATCTCCTGTCAGGGCTGGTACAACGCGTTGTTCCGGATGTAGTCCAGCACTGCATCTCCTGCTAGGGCTGGTACAACGCGTGGTCCCGGATGTAGTCCAGCACCGCATCTCCTGTCAGGACTGGTACAACGCGTGATCCCGGATGTAGTCCAGCACTGGCGCGGGGATGAGGCCGGCAACCTGCGCCCCGGCAGCTATGCGTCCCCGAAGCTCGCTGGCGCTCACGTCTATTGCGGTCGTATCCAGGCACTCCACCCGTCCTTCGGCATACGGGTTGCGGGCGTAGAACCTGTCCCAGTCAAAATCAGAGTACCCCGGACGGCTCACGGCCAGCACACTCGCCAGCTCCACCACGCACGCAGGTTCCACCCATTCATCGAACCTGGACAGAACGTCAAGCCCGAGAATGAATACCAGCTCCTCGCCGTCTGCCAGCCCGGAGCGCAGCGCTCGCAGCGTGTCGACCGTCTTTGTGGGCCCACACCGGCGGACCTCGATATCAGAAACCTCGAATCCGGCCATGCCCTCGACGGCGAGACCCAGCATCTCGAGGCGCTGGAGCGGTGAGGCGGCTGGCTCATTGCTCTTCAGGCGCGGCTGCCCGGCCGGAATGAAGATCACCCGGTCCAACCCCGCTTCGTCCCTGGCGCGGCTGGCGATCTCAATGTGGCCGCGATGCACCGGATCAAACGTGCCACCCAGAAGGCCGACCCGCCTCAGAACCATTCCACTTCCACTTCGCCGATCCGTATCGTGTCGCCGACTTCAATGCCCTCGTCGATGAGACGGTCGGCCATGCCGGTGCGTCTCATTTCCCGCCAGAGCTGGAGCAACACCCGCTGGTCCCGGGTATCGGCCAGCGCGCTGAGCCGCTCCAGCCGGTCCGACACGACAACGTACACGCCGTCCTCGACACGCACCGACTCGGGAACCCGCCCCGGTCGCGCCCGGGCGCCGACCGTCTCAAAGACCCCATCGGCGGAGGTATCGTCCTTGGGCATCTCTTCCAGGATCGCGGCAATCCTGGTCAGCATCGCATCCAGCCCCTCGCCGGTGACCGCAGAGATGAACATCACCTCAGAGTCCGTGCCGCTTGCCTCTCTCGCCGCCACCCGCAACTGCTGGTCGAGGGACTGGCGCTGCTCTCTAACCTCAGTCACGTCAAGCTTGTTGACCACGACCATCTGTCTCTTCTCGGCCAGATCAGGATTGAAGCGGACCAGCTCGTCGTGCACCATGCGGTAATCCGCGACCGGGTCTTCAGAAATGCCGTCGACGAGGTGAACGTACAACCGCGCCCTCTCGGCATGCCGAAGGAACTGATGCCCCAGGCCGACACCCTTATGGGCGCCCTCCAGCAGGCCGGGGATCTCCATCATTACAAAATCGCTCTTGCCAGCACGCACAACGCCAAGCACTGGTTCCACCGTCGTGAATGGGTAATCGGCAACTTTTGCCTTGGCAGCGGAACATCGGGAAATCAGCGTTGACTTACCGGCGTTGGGACGGGCGAGCAGACCAACATCGGCCAGCAACTTCAACTCCAGGAACAGGACGGCCGCTTCCCCTCTTTCGCCGCGTTCGGCAAGCACGGGCTGCTGGTTGGTTGAAGTGGCAAACCGGCTGTTGCCCCAACCACCGCGGCCCCCACGGCCAACGAGAAAAGGCGTGTCGTCGCGTATATCGGTCAGGAAGTCCCGCGAGCCGTCACGGTGCATCAGCGAGACAACTGTTCCAAGGGGCACGGGAATGTAGGTGTCCTTGCCGTTGGATCCCCGCTTGTTCTTGCCCTTGCCGTGGCCGCCGGCATCACAGTAGACGGTGCTGTTGAACTTGATATGCAGCAGCGTGTTGAATGAGGAGTCGCCCACAAGGTAAGCGTTGCCGCCGTCTCCTCCATCACCACCGTTGGGGCCACCCCTGGGGCGGTACTTCTCCCGCAGGAAGCTAGCGCAGCCGTTTCCGCCGTTCCCGGCCCTGATATTCAGTCGAACTGTATCGATCATTGTTTGCCCACGTTAAGGTTATTATCTTGATAAATTCAACAGAAATTATTTTGTTGGTTAGGTAACAACAGTAATAATGTCGTTGATGCCGTGGATATTCCCTTGCGATCCCGTCCTGGCAGGGTGTCTGCCAATACAAAAGGCATCCAGCTTTCCTAATTCTAGCACGGGTAAAGTGTCTGATATCGTGTATACATCAGCTGTCCCCATGGACTATGGGGCTGCGGAGTTGAGGGTATCCCGCAGCCAGCCGGTGGGCCTCTGTGAGTTAACAACGTTCGTCAAGCGGTGATGCCTGTATGTCAGAGTCTTTGCCAACGGCAGGCGAACAGATATCAACGGCTATTTCTCCGGCTACTTCTCCAGAGGGGAGGGCGCCAGCGCAGGGCCCTTCGACGGGCTCAGGGCCAACGGACATGACTTGATTTGTTATGATGAACCTGCGGATCGTGAATTACTGCATGCTGACCGTAACGAGAGCAGATGAAGATTACCCGACTTGGATTTCTGGGCGGGCTTGCGACAGTGCTCCTGTTGGCCTGCCTGGCCGGTTGCGGGCAGTCTTCCCAGCCCGTTGAGGATCCCGAGTCCGCTGAAGGTCAAGCCGAAGCCGATGGAAATGATATCGCTATGGTCAACCGTATTGCATACATAAACAACAGCGGCGACCTGCTCCTGATCAACCCCGACGGAACGGGTGAAGAGAGGATCACAGGCGACGTTCGCGCCGGTTTGCTGTCGCAGGTCCTCCAGCGGGGCGACTCCTATAGCTGGCCGACCTGGTCTCCCGACGGTACAAAGCTCGCCGCTTCCCGGGTGTCCATAGCGGGCAACGACGCAGGCCTGTCCGTGCAGCTTTTCGACGTTTCCACTGGACGCATGACGCCGGCCTATGAAAACGAAGTACCTGCGCCCGTGGCCGACGGCGCTGCCCATTATATCTACTGGTCCCCCGACGGCCGGTATCTTTCCCTGCTTGCGCCAACGCGGGAGGGACTTGCGCTCCTGGTCCGGGATTTCGAGGGAACTGAGGACGCAGCCACCCTGGGCGTGGGCGCGCCGCTGTACTATCACTGGGGCCCGGCGTCCGGCCCCGCAAGCAGCGTCCTGGCCGTACACAGCGCAGACCGGCTGTTTGTGACTGAGCCCAGGCCCGATGGCGCTCGAGTCAACGTGGACGCGGATGCGATCGGCTTTCGCGCGCCCGCGCTCTCGCCTGACGGGGCCCAGCTGGCCTACGCTGCAACCCAGGGCGAGGTCCACGGCGTGTTTGTGCGGGATGTCGGCCCGCCCCCATTTGAGGACATGCAGCCCCCCCGTCTGCTGGCCGAGACAACGGGCCTGGCCGCATTCGCCTGGGAGCCCAATGGTTCGGCCCTGGCTGTATCCGAACAGTCCAGCAGGGGTTCCCCTCTCTTCAATCGCCTTTCAGTGTATCCCCTGGACGGGTCGGAACCGGTTGTTCTGGCTACAGAGAGCCACCTGGCCTTTTTCTGGTCGCCGTCGGGTGACCGGATCGCGTGGGTCGGAGTCGATGCGGCCTCCCGGGAGATGGATGTCTCGGTGTCCGCTGTTGGAGGAGAATCCCGAAGCCTGTTCAGGTTCAGCCCCACGGGGGAGTTTTTCACCCACCTGAGCTTCTTCGATCAGTACGCCTACTCCCACTCCCTGTGGTCGCCCGACGGCTCGGCCCTGGTCGTGGTCGGCAACGAGGAGCAGGAGGCGAGCAGGCGGAACGGCAGCGGCCCATCGGGAGGCCAGGTCTACGTGGTGGACGCCGATACAGGCTCGTCCCTAAGAATCGCCTCGGGGAAGACAGCGGTCTGGTCTTGGAACTGAAGCGACTCCCCCCCGTCCTGGCCCTGCTGCTAGCGGTGACTCTGGCCTCGTGCTCGCAGGCCCCCACCGCGACGCTCATGCCGTCTCCAACCCCCGTGGACCCGAAGGCGGAGTTGCGCCGCACGGTCGACCGGCTGCTGGCGCTGGAGAGCGTGTCCTTCGTCCTCGACCAGGTGGTGGGGTCGACCGTGCTCTCCCCGGGAATTGAAATGAACCGGGCCTATGGCAGCGTGATCGTCCCGGGCAAGTTCGATGTCACCGTCGAGGCCCAGGTCGGGAACCTCTACGTGGAACTGGGAATGGCCAGCGTCGACGGCGCGACGTACATGACCAATCCCATCACCGGACAGTGGGCGGAGGTCCCCGCCGAGTCGATTCCGATCAACCTGCTGACGTTGGGCGGCACGCTGGCGGGAATCGTGGAAGCTCTCCAGGAGCCCGAGTACGTGGGAAAGTCCACCCTGGATGACCTCGACGTATATCACATACGCGGCGTCGTCCTGTCCGAGGACCTGCGGGAACTGGTGCCCAACGCCGACGAGGGCCACCGGGTGGCGTTGGAAATGTGGATGGAGCAGCAGAGCGGCATCCTTCGCAAGGCCAACATCACTGGCAGAATCACCGACAGCGACGTTCCCGACGCGCAGCGAGTGCTGACACTCGATGACGTCAACAGGCCCGTGACGATCACTCCACCTCCCGGATTCTGACCCGCGGATTCTGAGCTGAATATGCCCTTCCCTGTGAAGTCTCTGTGAATTCCCTCCTGTTGGTGGGAATTTAGGGTCATGTCCGCGGACACCGAAACCGGCTCTCGCGGGGTCCGCTCCACCTGGGCGATTCTCACGATCACCGGGCTGGGCGCATTTATCGCGGCGCTGGACCAGACGGTGGTTATCACCGCGCTGCCCAGCGTGATGCTGGACCTGAAGATCCCGATCACGGAACTGGACCGCGTTTCCTGGATTGTCACCGCATACCTGCTTGGTTACACCGTGGCCATGCCCCTCATTGGCCGCCTGGGCGATGTGTATGGGTATCCCCGCGTTTACCAGGTGTCGCTCATCGTGTTCTGCATCGGGACCAGCCTGGTCGCCATATCCCAGAGCTTCGAGTTCATGATTGGGGCCCGGGTGATCCAGGCCATCGGTGGAGGCGGCACGGTGCCCATCGGCATGGCCCTGGCCACGACGCTGGTTCCGCCGGAGCGTCGGGCTCTCGCCCTCGGCGTAGTGGGAGGAGCGGCCGAAGCGGGCTCCATGCTGGGTCCGGCCTACGGGGGCGCGATCGTGGAGCTGTCGAGCTGGCGGTGGATCTTCTGGCTCAACGTGCCCCAGGCCGCCGTGGTCTTCGCGGCGATAATGTGGCTCCCGAATCGCCGCAATCACGGGGCGCGGGTGGACTACCTCGGCGGCGCGCTCCTGGTGGTGGCGCTGCTCCTTCTGTCCCTGGCCCTCTCGCGAAAAGACCTGTTCACCCTCGAGTCGCCCGTGCCGTTCATCCTGGCGGCCTCGGGACTGGGCTTCTTCGTCATGCTGGTGGCCGTGGAACGCCGGATCTGGCAGCCGTTGCTGGCCCGGGTGTTCCTCCGGTCCTGGAACTTCATCGTGTCCAACATCAGCCAGGCGCTGGTGGGCGTGTCACTCATCCTGGCGATGGTCACCGTGCCGCTGACCGCCGACACGGTGATGCAGAAGGAGCCGTTCACCGGCGCAATGTGGCTGCTGCGCATGACTGGCGTGATACCGCTGGCGTCGGTGGCCGGCGGCTGGCTTCTGTCGCACAGCCTGCGCTCAGGACGCGGGGCCGCGTGGTTCGACGCTCGCACCCTGACCGTGACCGGCCTGCTGATGGTAGCGGCGGGGTTGTTCCTCTGCTCCCGCTGGGAACTGGGCGTGGACGACCCCGAGCTCACCCTGCAGCTGCTGCTGGCGGGGACCGGCTTCGGGCTGGTCATCGCGCCCATACTGCACCGGGCGCTGTCGTCGGTGGGCGAGGACTACCGGGCCACCGGCGCATCGCTGGTGACCGTGTCCCGCATGATGGGCATGACCCTCGGCCTCGCGGCGATGTCGGCCTGGGGAGTCGAGCACTTCCAGGTCCTCACCTCCGGCCTCGACTTTCCCATCCTGCAGCCCGGCGAGTCGTCCGAGTCGCACTCGGCCCGGCTGGAGCAGTACTCCTCCGACCTGAACACGGCGGGCCTGACGGTGTTCCGCAACTTCTTCCGCGCCGCAGCCGTCGTGTCGCTGGCGGCGATACCGTTTGCGCTGGTGCAGTTCGGGCGGGATGAGGCGCGGAAAGATGAGGATCGGAAGTAGGGAGTGTCCTACGCCGGAAACGCCGCCTCCAGCCGCTGCACCTGCGCCGGAGTGAGACGCCAGCCCGAGGCCCCGCAGTTCTCCTCGGTCCGCTCGACGCTGTTGGTCTTGGGGATGACCACCACCGGCTCGCGGGTCAGGCACCAGTTGAGCGCCACCTGGGCCGGCGTCCTGCCCGCCTCGCGCGCCACGGACTCCAGCGCCTCCCACTCTCGCCCGGCGCGCAGCCTGGGGCGCGACGCCAGCGACCCGTCGGCCAGGGGGGTGTAGGCCATGACGGTGATGCGGTTTTCCGCGCAGTAGGGGACCAGGTCCCTCTCGATGCCCCGGCGCTTCAGGTTGTAGAGCACCTGGTTGCAGACGATCGGGTACCTGGACATCGCAGCCTGGGCTTCCCGTATGTCCGCCACCGAAAAGTTGCTGACCCCGATGTGGCGCACTGCCCCGCGGTCAACCAGCGCCTCCATCGCCCGCATGGTCTCTGCGATGGGCACATTGCGGCTGGGCCAGTGGATCTGGTACAGGTCAATGACGGGGTCGTCCAGCAGGCGCAGGCTCTTCTCGGCGGCCCGCAGCACCTCGTCGTAGCGAAGGTTGCTCCCGAGCACCTTGGTGGCGATGAACACCTGGTCGCGGATGCCCCGGATGGCCTGACCGACGGCGTCTTCCGTCCGGTACATCTCGGCAGTGTCGATGAGGGTGGCGCCCAGCTCGATGCCCCGGCGCAGCGGCTCCGGTCCTCCCCGGTACTTCCACGTTCCCAGGCCGACCTCGGGTATCATCACGCCGGTTGTGCCCAGTTCCCGGTATTCCATCGCAGGCCTCCGCCTCAGGATGCAGAAATAACGCCAACTATGTTATACCAGTGACGCCAATATATGCGGGCCACGGCCCGGAGGAGTCGGAATATGGAGTTCCAGGACTACGAGAATTTCGTCAACGCCAACAACAAGCGGGGCATAATCACCACCTACCGGCGCAACGGTGCCGGCCACGTCAGCATCGTGGTCGTCGGCGCCTACAAGGGCAAGGCAGCCTACGTGATCGTGCACGGCAGCTCGGTCAAGGTGCGCAACCTGCAGCGCGACCCCCGCTGCACCGTCACCGCCGTCAGCGAGGGCTGGCGAAGCTGCGTGTCCGTCGAGGGCACGGCCACGACGATGTCCTATCACGACACGGACGCCGAGACCATGCGCGTCGAGCTGCGCGAGGTTTACCGCGCCTGCAGCGCCCACGGCGACCACCCCGACTGGGAGGAATACGATCAGGCCATGGTCAACCAGGATGCCGTGATCGTCTTCGTCGAGCCTGAGCGCACCTACGGCTTCGTCCGGGGTTAGGCACGGCACTGATACAGCCACTTCCGGCGGGTTCGACGCGTTGTTGAGTCCGCCGGTTAGCGTTGTATGTGGAACATTATCCTGAAGCAGGCCGACTTGAAGTGGGGGAGGTAATGTGAAGGTCCTTTGAAGAAGCTAAAGAAGGGAGAAGCTACAGAATATCTGCGCTCGTTATATCGTTCCGGTTGAGCGAACCAGCTTCGGCAGAGGTCGTCCTTACCGGACCATAATCTTGGTCTGAAATCTCCGTTGTCGCTGACCCGGTGTCCACCGATGGCATCCCCACCACCGGTTCCTAACCCACCGCCAGCGCCGCGTCGGCCAGGCACACCAGCTCTCCCCGCTGGTTCGTTCCCCGCACCCGGCACTCCACGATACCCCGGTCCTCTTCGCGCCTCCTTCCGGTCACCTCCCCTGCGAACGTAACCGTGTCGCCGCTGCGGAAGGGCGTTATCGCCCGCATGAGCAGGCTCCCGCCGTTGTAGAAGGCCTCAGGCGGGAAGGAAAGCTGTAGCATCTGGTCCACGTATGACATGGTGGCAGGGCCTGAATTCACCGTCCCGCCAAAGATGTTCTGGCGGGCGAATTCTTCGTCCGTGTGAATGTTGCTCTCGTTGGGCCTTCCCGCCAATCGGAATTCGCTGCGGTTGTTGATGATTTCCTGGCTCTCCGTGATCCTCAGCTCCGCCAGCGCCACGCCTTCCTCGGCCGAATCGTAGTCAAGCAGCCTTCGTGGCGCCGCTGGACCTGAGCCTGTCGAAGGGCCGTCCGTACCAATGTCCTCTTCCGCAGCTCCTTTCGCAGGCGATTCCGGACCGCCCGGAACCTCCCTCTGGCCCCCGGCGTAGTCGAAGATGCAGGTGTAGTCGTACTCCACCGCCGTCTCCCCGCGCTGATTGACCCCGCTGACCCGGAAGGTGACGAACCGGCTCCCTCGCCTCTCGTACTTCTCCAACACTCCCCTCCTTCCGGTGATGGTGTCCCCCGCGACGACAGGAAGGTTCCAGCGTATCTCGCACTTGGCGAACGGCGTCTGTCGCCTTGCCGATTTCGACTGCTCCTGCGCGATGAACCCGTTGGCCTCCGCAATTTCCTCCCGCAGCAGCGGAGCGTATGCCAGTACCATCGTTGGCATCGCCACCGACGAGCCAGCGCCCCGGTACTGCGGGTCTTCGTTCAGCGCCACCTGAGCATATCCCGCGATGTTTTCGGCGGTAATGGGCACCACCGTCTCTGCGCCGTGCTGCTCGGGTTCTACTGCATCGTAGGTCCAGAGCCGTTCCGCCTGTTCTACCATTTTCGGGTTCTCCGTGTTGTGGAGTATTTGAATAGCAATGTCCGTGGGTCAGAAATGTCCTTGTTACCTCAGTTCCGTCCGGTTGTTGGCATCGAGTCCCGAGCTGGGAATATTGTCCAGCAAACGCCTGACCGCCCGACGCGTATGCGTGCGCCTTCCGCGGGCCAGGTGGCCCGTGGCGGCGTCGACGTAGGGTTGGCTTATGCGTCCCAGGTACGAGGAAACCCCCTCCTCCCGCACAGCGTCGATTGCTTCCCTGTAAAACGAGAGTACGTGAGCGTTGCCCAGTTTCATTCCGGCCTGAAGTGCTCCCGCAGCCACCAGCGTGGAGATGACGAGCGGCGACCGCTTCTGCTCACTCGCGACGGTGTTCAATTGAGAAAAGAGATCGGCAAGGCGCTGCGGGCCCGGAATCAGTGCCGCATTCTCCTTTACCAGGTCCACCGAATCGCGCATATCGGATATCGCCGTGGGCGGAATGTCTATGGTGTCGGCTGCCTGACTTACGGCCCGGTCCAGCACCGCCAGCAGGTCGTCGACCGACGAAACGTCGGTGCCGTCCGGCAGGACTTTGACCTTCTTGAGTTCCTTCACAAAGGCGTCGAGATAGACGCGGGTGCCGCCGGTAACGTCCGAAGCCACCGCCAGGAACCAGAGGGGCGAGAATCCCACGGTGAATACGCTGAAAGCCTCCACGAAGTTGCCCGCGACCTTGCGCTGAATCAATTCCTGGCCTGATATATCCTGCATCGGAAAACGTCCGCTGACTCCCCCAATGGCTTCCACGGTGATTCGGAGCGGCCTCGCAATCAGGCACTGGTATATCTTTGCGTTCCGCACCGGAGGAGGCAGGATGTGGTCCGATGCCTCCAGCAGCAGTCCGCCCCCGCTCGCTGCCGTGGTGCGGACCAACCGCTCCGGAAGCGAGATCACATAGCCGGGCAGAGACTCCTCTCTCTCGCCGGGCCCCCCCGGCTTTCCGGCATTCTCGGCTGGGCCTGTGGGGTCTTGATCCGGCATCACCGATCGTCCTCCATTCGGCTGATGCCCTAATCATACCCTCGTTTGTCAAAATCCAGATGCCAAATGAATCACCGAAAGACATGAAAGCGACTGAATGTCCAGCGCATCCCCGCAGGGCGAGGGCTTCCGGCCCTCTTCGACCTGAAACGAAAACCCCCTCCAAATTTTTGGAGGGGGTTTTCTCCTGTTTTCGGCACATTTTATCGATCCATTCTATGCGGCCGATGCTGCAACAGTCGAACTGCAACTTCTATACCATCATCAACGGCTCTGCGATCCCGGACTCGCTTGACTGCCATGCTCCTTCGGGGCCATTGCTTCCCCAGCAGGGTATCCAGGGCAACAGGCATCGTCCTGATTCTTCCTCGCCACCAGAGTTTCCGATGCCACCAGAGGCTAACACGCCTTCCCCTTCGCTGCTGAAGCCTGCTTCACTGCAGTACCCGATTGGCGTCTCGAGGCATTCCCCATTGAAATCGGAATTGTCTCCCGCCGCTATTGGAGTGCTCAGAAAGCTGGTAAGCCACAGTATCCCGATCACAAATGCCAACAATCCCAGCGTAGCCACCAGCGAGCGTCCTTGGGCCAATTCCCCTTCCTGTGATTTCATGATGTACCTCCAAGTATCTCTCAGTGCTATGATAATAATTTAAAAGTTGCTTATATCGGCTAACTCTGACAATCTATTGATAGTTATTATGCTAAACGCTTAGCTAGAGTGTTGCCATACACAAACATAGTTATCATATAGAATATTTATATGCGTTATATGTATGCCGAAGCTTTAGCAAGTATTTCCGTGAACTTACGGTGAAGGCGGACGATTACACAGCATCCGTTTCGCACCCGACTCCCTGGGGTATCATATGGGCTAAACACTGCTGAACCGGAGGCAAGCAAATGAAGGTTGGTTTTATCGGACTGGGAACAATGGGGGCCAGCATGGCCTACAACTGCCTGCAGGGCGGTAACGAGATGGTCGTCCACGACATCCGGCGCGAGTCCGCCACCCGCCACCTGGAGGCCGGCGCCGATTGGGCCGACTCACCCCGCGAGGTGGCAGAGGCATCGGAGATCGTCTTCACCTCGCTGCCCGGACCCACTGAGGTCGAGGCCGTGGGCCTCGGCGAGGACGGCATCCTCGAGGGCATGAGCGAGGGCAAGGTTTACTTCGACCTCAGCACCAGCACGCCCACGCTCATCCGCCACATTCACGAGCAGGCCGCAGCCCGTGGCATCCACGTCCTCGACGCCCCCGTCAGCGGCGGGCCCCGCGGCGCGGCCTCCCGCAACCTGGCCATCTGGGTCGGCGGCGACAAGGACGTCTTCGACCGCTGCAAGCCCGTCCTCGACAGCATCGGCGACAAGGCCTACTACGTCGGCCCCATCGGTTGCGGCGCCGTCGCCAAGCTGGTGCACAACTGCACCGGATACATCGTGCAGGCGGCCCTCGCTGAGGTCTTCACCATGGGAGTGAAGGCGGGCGTCGAGCCCCTCGCGCTCTGGCAGGCGGTTCGCAAGGGCGCGCAGGGCCGCCGCGGCACCTTCGAGGGCCTGGCCGAGCACCTGCTGCCCGGCAAGTTCGACCCGCCCGACTTCGCCCTGCGCCTCGCCCGCAAGGATGTGGACCTGGCAGTTGGCGTGGGCCGCGAGTTCGACGTCCCCATGCGCTTGGCCCAACTCACCCTGCAGGAAATGACCGAGGCCGTAAACCGCGGCTGGGGCCACCGCGACTCCCGCGTCGCCATGCTGCTCCAGGAAGAGCGAGCCGGCGTAGAAGTCCGCGTAGACGAGGCCATCCTGCAAGCCGCCCTCGAAGAAGAACGCCAGTCGGGGTAGGGAGTTGTGATAGGGTTAGATAATCACGATGTTGCGGGAATTCTGGCGTAATGACGAATACGTCGTACCACTCTTTGAACGGGCAGTCGGTGCCAGGAAAAGGTGGAGTTCCCTGAGTCTGATTGTTCCTTCAGGAATGGAGGATGCATCCCTCATGGGGGAGCTCAGTCTAATCGATCATGATAGGGAATTGGAGCGGGAAGGTCGGCTCCTTATTACGGGGGACTCTGAGAGAGAAGGAGAAATCTTGGTGAGGCTGTGGCTGGGTAGCAGGCTCTTGAGGCGAGGGCATATCGGTAGGGGACACCAGGAACCTGGGGCTGGCCCGTTTGTTCCTGGTCCCCACATCCACTATCCTACTAATGCCTTCGTCAACATCGACTCAAAGCGCGCCCGGTCCAGGGTGTATCGATGGGAGATTTCTCCCGTTGCGTCTCTTCATGAAGCATTGGAATCCTTTGCCCAGCACGTAAATGTCGCCGGGGCAATTCCGGAGATTTCGCCATGACTCAAAGAGTCTCTCTAAGCACAGAAACGGTGCAATCCTTGGTCTATCAGCAGTTGGAAGAGCGGCTCAAGATAGTGCCGAGAGCAGACACTGGCTTTAACTTGGGAACGACTTGCGAAGTAGTTCTTCCAGTCTATTGGTCAGATGGAGACGCTGCATCTGTATATGTTGGAGAACGGAACGGCTGTGTCGTTGTTCATGACGGCGGTCAAATTGGGCGTGTGTTGGCGTGGGCGAAGGAACACGGCCTTTCGGAGGAAGACGTAGAGAAAGTAAAGGACCAGATAGCTGAGTTAGAAGTCGTATTCGATTCTGAATCCGGAATAGCATTTGCGGAGACGCAGCTGGAGAATCTCCTCTATTGGCTACTGGAGATGGGGAGAATAATGACTATGGTCCCCCACCTGTACCCGGAACTATTTGAGTGATCCTTGCCGGAGGTCAAGATCTGGCAGTTCTAGCCCCCTAACCTAACCCTCCGGCGTCCAGCGCAGGTTGGGCCGGCGCGCCGCCTGCGCCTCGTCCAGACGCGCCACCGGCGTCGTGTGCGGGGCATTGCGCACCAGGTCAGCGTCCTCGTCGATCTCCGCGTTGATCTGCTTCAGCGCCGCCACGAAATCGTCGATGGTCTCCTGCGTCTCCGACTCGGTTGGCTCGATCATCAGGCATTCGGGCACGATCAGCGGGAAGTACATCGTCGGAGCGTGGAAGCCATAGTCCAGCAGCCGCTTGGCGATCTCAAGTCCGCCCGCGCCGCGAGCCTTCTGCCAGTCGGCGGAGAACACGGCCTCGTGCATGCAGGTGCGGTCATAGGGCAGGTGATACACGTCCCGCAGCTCGTTCATCATGTAGTTGGCGTTCAGCACGGCGTTTCCGCTGATGGAGAGGATCCCTGCTGCGCCCAGCGTGCGTATGTACGTGTACGCGCGCACCAGGACCCCGAAATTGCCGTGGAACCCGGCCAGCTTGCCGATGCTGTGCTCCGGCGTTGCCAGCGCGTAGTCGTCCGCCTCCGACCCGGTCACCACCGGCGCGGCCAAGTACGGCGCAAGCCGCTCCGTGGCGCAGACGGGCCCGGCGCCCGGCCCGCCGCCGCCGTGGGGTGTGCTGAAGGTCTTGTGCAGGTTCAGGTGGCACACATCGAAGCCCAGATCGCCCAGCTTGGTCCGGCCCAGCAGGGCGTTCATGTTCGCGCCGTCGCCGTACACCAGCCCGCCCGCTTCGTGGACAATGCGGCAGACCTCGACGATGTTGGTGTCGAACAGCCCCAGCGTGCTGGGCAGCGTGATCATCACTCCGGCCAGGCTGTCGTTGGCCACGTCGTGCAGCGCTTCCAGGTCCACGTTGCCTTGGCTGTCCGACGCTAGCTCCACCACCTGGAACCCTGCCATCGCCGCCGACGCCGGATTGGTGCCGTGGGCGCTGTCGGGGATGGCGACCTTCGTACGCCCGGTCTGCCCCTGCGCCTGCAGGTAGGCCTTCACCATCAGCATCCCGGCCAGCTCGCCGTGGGCACCGGCCAGGGTAGCCAGGCTCACCGCCGGCAGCCCGGTTATCTCGCCCAGGAAGCCCTGCAGCCGGTGCAGCAGATCCAGCGCCCCCTGTGACTGCTCGGCAGGCTGCATTGGGTGGATGCCCGCGAACCCAGGCAGGAAGGCGGTCTCGTCGTTGATCTTGGGGTTGTACTTCATCGTACAACTCCCCAGCGGGTAGAAATGGGTGTCGATGGAGAAGTTGCGCTGGCTTAGTCCCGTGAAGTACTGCACCACCTCAGGCTCGGAAAGCTCCGGCAGCGGCAGCTCATCGCGCAGCAGCGCCGCGTCGGGTAGCGGCTGTGGAGGCACGTCCGACGCCGGCAGCACGGCCCCTGCTCTGCCCGGCACGCTCCGTTCCATCAGCAGTTTCGATGTATCGCGATTTCCGCCTTGACGCATTTCTCGATCTCCGCGCTGGAGTTGCCTAAGTTGGGGGTTGATCCGATCGGTTACTGCATTTCAATAGCTATGAGAGCTACGGCGAAAAGCTGGGTCCCAAACTATAAACGCCTCTATTGCAGGGATGCCCAATGGGCCTCTGCTATCCTGATCCCTTCCATGAGGGTGTTTACGCCCTCTAAATTCTGTGATGCTCCTCCACCCTCTGGAAACCGCTGAACATAGAAGGAACTATCGTCGTTCTCAGATCCCTCTGGGCCAAAATTCGCCTTGTCGAGAATCAAATACTTTGGAAGTGCTCCTCCCAAGACAAAGTCGGACGACAAATAGGCAACTGCGCTGTACTTGTCCGGCGCATGCAATCGCCACAGCAAATAGGTGTCTTCAGTGCTTTTGTCGGGCATAAATTCCTTTCGTCTTACCCGGTATTGCAGGCTCGTGACCTTTAGATATTGATTCCAACTAACCACGTAAGGTAAGTCGGGCGACACATCAACTATCCCTACCCCGACAGCGCCCCCACCAGCTGGTCGATGTCGTCCTTCGTGTTCATTTCAGTCACGCAGAGCAGCATCCCGTTGGGATACCGGTCGCTCACGTCCAGCCCGCCCAGGATGTTCCGCTCCATCAGCCGCTGGTTGATCTGCGCCGTTGGTTCCGGGCACTGCGCCACGAACTCGCGGAAGAACGGCCCGCCGTTGGCCACCGAGTAGCCCGGGAGCGCGGCTATCTGCGACGCCGCGTACTGCGACTTCTGGTAGCACAGCTCGGCCACCTGCCGCAGGCCGGACTTGCCCATCGCAGCCAGGTAGATGGTCGAGGCCAGGGCGTACAGCGCCTCGTTGGTGCAGATGTTCGACGTCGCCCGCTCGCGGCGTATGTGCTGCTCCCGTGTCTGCAAAGTCAGCACGTAGCCCGTCTCGCCGTTGCGGTCCACGGTGCGGCCCGACAGGCGGCTGGGCATCTGCCGGATGTATTCCTGCTTCGTGGCGAACAGCCCCACGTACGGTCCGCCGTAGCTGGGCGGAATCCCCAGCGGCTGCCCCTCGCCCGTGACTATGTCAGCGCCGTAGTGGCCCGGCGGCTGGAACATCCCCACGGATATGGGGTCGCAGGACACCACCGACAGTGCCCCGGCGCTGTGGGCCGCGTCCACCTGGGCGCCCAGGTCCTCGATGCTGCCGTAGAAGTTCGGATACTGCGTCACCAGGCAGGCGGTGGCGTCGTTCACTCCCGAGGCGGCGTCGCTGACCGTTGCCACTTCCAGGTTCTGCGGAAGGCAGTAGGCCTCGATGACCGCGCGGTAGGCGGGCGAAACCGTGTCCAGCACCGCCACTCGCTCGCGCCGTGTGACGCGACAGGCCATCAGCGCAGCCTCGGCGAGGCTGGTGGCCCCCTCGTACATGCCGGCGTTGGCCACTTCCATGCCGTACAGGTTGCAGATCAGCGTCTGGAACTCATAGATGACCTGCAGCGTTCCCTGGCTGGCCTCGGCCTGGTAAGGCGTGTATGCGGTGATGAACTCGCCTCGGGTCACGAGCGACTTCACGATGGCCGGGATGAAGTGGTGGTAGGAGCCCGCGCCCAGGAACGAAGGCCCGCTTCCCAGCGGCCGGTTGCGACCTGCCAGCGCTCCCAGCTCTCGCTGTATCTCCAGCTCGGGCAGCGGGTCGGGAAGCCGCAGCGGCGGGTTGCGGTGCTCCGCCGGTATGTCGGCGAAAAGGTCGTCGATGGAGGAGACTCCGATGGCGGCGAGCATGCCCGCCTGTTCGTCCGGAGTGTTGGGGATGTAGTGTGACTGGAAGTGGCCGTTGCCGTTGCTGACGGCGCCGCCGCTGCTCATCAGTGCAGCCCTGCGGTGTAGGCGTCGTATTCTTCCGACGACATCAGCGTGTCCAGCTCGGACGGGTCGGACATCGTAACCCGGACCAGCCACCCCTCACCGAACGGATCGTTGTTGGTCAGTTCCGGCTGATCGGACAGACCTGGGTTGACCTCAATTACTTCTCCGCTCACTGGAGAGAACAGGTCCGAAACGGCCTTGACCGACTCAACCTCTCCCATTTTTCCCAGATGCGTGATCGTATCGCCTACCTTCGGCAACTCGAAGTAAACGATGTCGCCCAACTCCGATTGCGCATAGTCAGTAATCCCGACCAGCGCGCGTCGCGCTTCGGTGTCTTCTACGATAATCCATTCATGTTCCTGGGTGTAGCTGCGGTCGTTCGGGCTCATGCGGAAAGATTGCTCCTTCTGGCAGAAGTGGGACAGCGACGCGGTTTAGGTTGACTGGCTGGCTCTGGCACGGCGGGGGCGGCGATAATGGGGGAGGGCGGTGACGGTTATCTCCTCGATAACACCCCGTTTGTCCAGTTCGAGGACCGTTCCCGGACGGGCGAATTCGGGGAAAACGTAGCCCATGCCTAGGCTCATGTCAAGCGTGGGCGAGTAGCTCCCGCTGGTCACCTGGCCCGCCGGCTGTCCCAGCACGGTGAGTGCGTAGGTGGCCCGCGGCGCAGACCTCCCAGGGAGTTGCAGCCCAACCAGCGTGAACCTGGTGCCGTGATATTGCTGATTCAGCAGGGCATCTCGCCCCACAAAGTCCTTCTCGAAATCAATAAACCGTTCCAGGGCCGCTTCAACCGGCGTGGTGGACTCGTCCAGTTCGTGGCCGTGCAGTGGCAGACCGGCCTCGGTTCGCAGCACGTCCCGCGCGCCCAGCCCGCACGGCACGGCCCCGGCATCGGTCAGGGCCTTCCAGATGGCCGGAGCAGCGTCGGCAGGCGCCATGATCTCGACCCCGTCTTCACCGGTGTACCCGGTCCGCCCCACCAGCACCGTCGCGCCGCACATTCGCGTTTCCGTCCATGCGAAGATGCGCAGGCCAGACAGACCGTCCTCCGCCAACTCGCGGACAATACTCACTGCTTTGGGGCCCTGGCAGGCCAGGAGCGAGGTCTGCATCGTCTGGTCGTCTATGTTCACACGACCGTTGAACTGCTCCCCGATCACGAGGCCGAACCAGTCCAGCACTCGGTGCCGGTTGCCCGCATTGGGTATGAGCAGATAGCGGTCCTCTGCCAGCTTGTAGAAGATGGTATCGTCGATGACCCCGCCCCGAGCGTTGCAAATCATGCAGTAGCGCGCGCGGCCAACTTCCAGGGTCGACGCCGATCCCGTCAGCACCCGGTCCAGGAACTCGGTGGCCGATGGGCCGGAAATGTACGCCCGCCCCATGTGTGAAACGTCAAATATGCCGGCGCCGGTTCTCACGGCGTGGACCTCGGATATGATGCCGGAAGGGTACTGCACCGGCATGTCCCATCCGCCGAAAGGCACCATCCGCCCCTCGGCGGCTACATGAACGTCATACAGCGAAGTTCTCAGGTTGGCTGAATCCATCTCGTTGGGCCCTTTTACCGCTACCGAAGACTGGTTACTGATGCAGGAAATCCGTCACTTCAATGATAAACAACCGAATCTGCCCTAGCAACTTTGAGCTCGAAGTTCCGTGGCTAAGCAACCTGATACGGGAATCAGACCGCAGTTAAGGAATAGGCACGGTTTCTAGCCTACTCAGTTGGGTGATGCGATAAACGAAGGGCTTCGGAGTATTGTCAATCGCTTCTAGGATTCTCTGGTAGGCATTCAAGAAACATCGCATCTTTTCCCATCGTCGGGCGTGACGTCCCCACAAATAAAAGCATCCAATCCCGTACTGCTGTATTGCTGAGAGCTCGACGGGTTTTCGGTGATGCTGGCTATCGTGACCAATTACTATCCAGCCTCGCAATCCAACTTCTGCCATCCATACGTCATCTTGAGAGCTAAGCGGAAAGTGAGTCTGGTGATATTCCACTTGGGTCGGGAGTCTCAGAATCTCCAGAGACCGTGGAAGTGATGTTCCCACATCGCGGTCGAAAAAGAGAACGAGATTGCCCACTACTTCTGTTGCATGGTTGGATGGGTTTACCACTTAAGCGGCCCTTTGATAATCGTCGAGATCGACACCCTCAAAAAGCAGTCCGTGCTGAGTTTCTTGCTCGCTCAGTCCAAAATCCTCTTGAATGTCCGTAACGCTCTCTCCAGCATCCCACCGCCCCTTCAAGGCCCACGTTGGCACGCCGTTTACGGTCGGTGCCCCAAAAGAGACTCGTGGGTCAATCCGGACCGGGTTGCTCTTGTTTCTCAAATGCCACACCATGGCGATGCCGCTTTCATAGTCGAACTGTTCAAATCTATCGCTAATTACATCTTTCCAGGCTACTTGTCCGTCTAGGTCCGCAACGATCAAACGGCCAATGAAGTCTTCACCTTCAATGTCCTGTAAGTTGAGCAACATGTTTTGCCCCTCAGTCATCCACTGATGCTCTGCAAAAGGATATTCTGATTTCAGCACCTGCGCTGCATATTCTCTCGCTTTTCTGATTCGCTGCAGCGAGACCCCAAGGCTCCGAAAAGTAGCGACAAAAGCGACTTCTATCAATTGGTAATACGACAGATCTTGCCGTTGAGCGCGACCCGGTAAAGCAGCGCCTGAGCCGCTTCTTCCAAAATGCCAGTAACTGACGGTCCTGGCCGATACCCCTGAGTATCGTCCCGCATCAGAAACGCGATAGGCTGGGAGATACAGTCGGCGGTGCCAAGGAGCGATGTCTTTCATTGATTTAATTTGTGCCACACTTTACCTGCTTTCTGTATGTTTCCTAACGATACCCATCGAGGGCAGGACTATGCAACTGGGTGCTGACGTTCTCGGGTGAGCGAAAAAGCGACCCCTACCCATCCGGCGACAGCCGAAACCGCCACAGCGCCACGGCCACGAACAAAATGGCAAACACCACCAGCGCCGCCATCTCCGGCGCCACGTCCCCGAATTGCGCTCCGAACAGCATCAGCTTGTTCAGCCCGCCGTTGGCCCAGCCGTGGGGAGTCAGCCGCGCGAGAAACTGCATGAATGGCGGCGTGATGAACAGCGGCCACCAGCTGCCTCCCACCGGCGCAACCACCAGCGACGTCAGCACCCCGGCCGCAGACGCTGTTCGCACGTTTCGCACGAAGCTGGCCAGCATCACGCCAAAGCCCGCCGAGGCCACCACCATCAGCAGCGACAGCAGGATCACGGCCCCCGGCGACGCTCCCAGGTCGATGTTGAACGCCAGCGCTCCTACGGTCCACATGACCGCGACCTGCGCGACCCCGATGATCACCCCGGCCAGGAACTTTCCGACAATCAGCGATTCCCGTCGCACACCGTTGGCCATCAACCGCTCCAGGGTGTGCGTTTGCCGTTCCCGGGCCAGGGCCTCAGCGCCCATCGCCGCCGTGAAGAACACAAACATCGTCAGGTAGCCCGGCAGGACAAAGTTCGAGGTGTTGAACGGCGCAATCTCTCCAACCTGCTCGGTTCGGATGTCTATTGCCGGCCCCTCAACGCCCGTCAGCAGGTCCTGCATCGCTGCTGCCGCTTCCCGAGGCGTGCCCAGCTCCACGACCACCGCCAGTGTGGCCTGCGCCTCCGAGAACCTTGATGCAATCTCCTGCGCGAAGCCCCTCAACGCCGCCTCATCGGCAGGGGCGCTGTCTCTGCTCACCATCACTTGCAGGTCAGCCGTTTCTCCGGCCAGGAAACGCTGCGTGAAACCCGGCGGAAACGACACGAAACCCTCGATGTCTCCGGCTTCCACTGCCTCAAGTCCCTCGTCGTAGTCCATAGAGACTGCCAGTCCGTCAGCGGACGCAACTATCGCACCCACAGCCTGGGTGCTGATGCCGACGCTTTCCTGGGTTGCAACAACGAACTGCAGCGCCTCGCTCTCGGTTCCTACGTCGCGCAGTGCCAGCGAGAAGCCGATCACGAACACAAAGGGCAGCAGGAACGCGAACGTCAGCGCCGCCCGGTCCCTGAAGAATATCCGCGTATCCTTCCAGGCCAGCAGCATGGCTTGCCGAGCGACGGTCTGCATCGTTTGTTACCGTCCCTCCGGGGTGATGCGGAACAGCAGGCGAGCCACCGTCAGGCCGACTGCGGCAACACCGGCCATCACAGCCATCTGCAGCCACTGTTGTCCGAGGTGCTCTCCCCTGCCCAGGATGTTCTGCATCGCTTCTATGGCGTAGGCGTTGATGGTCGCCCTGGATATCGTTTCCATCAGGCTGCCTTCTGTTATCGGGAAGAACGTGCCCCCGAACACCACCATCACCAGCGTGAAGAACACCGCCGACCACGTCGCCTGGTTCCGCGTTCGCGCCACCGCACCGATCACCAGCGCCACCCCAGTGAACGCCGCCGCGGCCAGCAGCGCAAAGGCCAGCAGCTCCACGAAAGCCAACGGCCCTCCGGGGCGGAAGGCCACGAAGGCCAACGACAACATGGCCAGCGTTTGGAACATTGCCCGCAACAATCCTGACAGGAACTTGCCGATGAACAGCTGGTTCACCCCCAGCCTCGTGGTCATCAGTCGCTCCAGCGTGCCGGTTCGCCGCTCCTCCACGATTGCCTGGGCCGCCAGGGTTACCGAAAACATCACGAACATTACGATCAACCCGGGCAGCAGCCGCGAAAAGAGATCGTCTTCCGATTCAGTTCCCGGTCCTTCCCCAGGCCGCACCACCTGCACAGCCACCGGCGGACTCGAACGAAGAGACGCCATCTGCGCCCCTACCTCAACCTCTATCCTTTCCGCCACCACTTCCGCCCCCGACAGCGCTTCAAGAGCAGAGCGGCGCACCCTCGACTCCGTGGCCATGTCCCGGGCCACTCCCCGAACGATCGCAGCCACAATCTGGCCGGTGTCCCCGCCATTGCCACGTTGACGGAAGATCAGCGGCGCGGTTTCTCCAGCCTCCATTGCGTCGCTGAACCCTTCGGGTATGACCACGGCGAAGAGGATCGCCGAACGATCCAGTGCGCCATCCGCATCAGCCTCCGTTCGCTCTTCGACCTCCACCTCAGGCAGCGAGTCCAGGCGCGCCACCAGCTCACGAGCATGGACCCCGCCGTCCAGGTCCACCACGCTGGCTGGAGTGAAGATCTCGCTTTCGCTGCTCAACGCCCCGTACATCAGCCCGAACAGCAGGATGGGCAGCGCGATGCTGAACGCCACTTCGGCCCGGTTGAGCACGAACAGCTTGAGTTCCAGCAGTGCGATGTATGCAGGGCGAAGCATTATGATGTTCAGAACGAGTCCGGTGCTAAAACTCCCCTCCCTCGAATGCGAGGTAGAGGGTGGTAACGATGTCGAGTGCGGCCATCGCTTTCCCCGCGACGTCAGCGTGGCACATTGGTATGAGTGGGTATGCGGGCGAAAATAATTAGTCTCGCAGGCTGCGGCCTCTCAGGTTCCCACTGAAATCAGCGTAGCATACAGGTATATGGGCTATGCCAATTAGTCCCGCAGGCTGCGGCCCGTCAGGTCCAAAAATACCCTTTCCAGCGTGACCTCGGAAGGGTCTCCAATCTCGGCCTTCAATTCCATTGGATTGCCTTCACGGATGATCTGCCCGTGGTCCATAACGGCCAGCCGGTCGCAGAGGCGATCGGCTTCCTCCATGTAGTGGGTGGTGTAGAGCACTGTCATGCCCTCATCCCGCAGGCCCTCAACGGTCTCGAAGATGTGGCTGCGCGACTGCGGGTCGATCCCCACCGTCGGCTCGTCCAGAAACAGCAGCTTCGGGCGGCCCATCAGCGCCACCGCCAGGTTGACCCGGCGCTTCATCCCGCCGGAAAACTTGTCCACCTTGTCCTTGGCCCGATCGGTCAGCCCCACCGATTCAAGGTGCTCTGCCGCCGCGGTCTTCGCCTCCCGGCTGTTCAGCCCGGCCATCCGACCGAAGAACACCAGGTTGTCCAACGCCGACAGCTCGGGGTAAAGCGCCAACTCCTGCGGGCACACGCCCACCAGTTGTCTAACCGCATCGCTCTGCTGCAACACCGAGTGTCCCCCGATAACAACGTCTCCTTCATCGGGCGCCAGCACCGTCGACAGCATTCGAATCGTGGTCGTCTTACCGGCCCCGTTCGGTCCAAGCAGGCCAAATATCTCCTGCTTACCGATGGTGAAGGAAACACCATCCACCGCCTGCAGCCCCCCGAAGGACTTGCGCAGGTTGCTGGCGACGAGAAAGCCGGGAGCTTCGGACATCTGGTAGGCCTCTGGAAGAGTAATTTGCACTGGCAGGCCATTGTACTGCCTCCGTGGGCAGCGTGGAACTTCCCTCGGCTGCGCTGGCAGGGCCTTTTAATTGTAGCTAATCCGTTGGCCCTGAGCCTGTCGAAGGGCCGTCCGTTCGTGGTTCGACAGGCTCACCATGAACGGACTTGACGGCTTGACTGCGAAAACTAAAAGACCCTGACTGCGCTGGCATCAATCTGCCGCACGCACTGCCTCAGCGGGCAGCATCGAACTACGGCTGAGGCGATGGAGCAGGCGGCGTCACCTGGAGTTGCCTCGGATCGTAACCCACCAGCTCCACGAATCCCCAACCCGCCACGGGCTGACCTTCCCGCTCGCCCTCTACCGACACGGCGCCCTCCCAGTAGGACACCCCCAGGAAGTCGCTGGTGAATTCCGCCTGCTCCAGCTCCGGCGTCAGCTCCAGTTCCAGCATCGGCTGCCCCTCTGTCGCCACCTTCCATTGCATCGGATACTCCACTTGCGTGTCCGGACTGGTCCAGTTCCTCGTGCCGTCGATAGAAATATCATCCTCGTGGAAGAAGGTAACCGACCCGTCGGGGTCAACGTATGTTCCGTGGGCCGCTGCGGGCCGGTGGCCTCCCGGGTAAAACAGCACCGCCACCATCAGGTCCGCTCCGTCATCAAACTGGACGCTGGCCCAGTCCCAGCCGATGCGCGCACTGGAAACGTCTCCCCACTGGTGGTCCATCCACCCCGGGCCCGTGACCGGGCGTCGCCCGTCTGCGTCTTCGATCCAGCCGGTCACGTCAAGGCGGGTGTAGGAGTAATAGTACGTGGAACCGACTTCCCGTCCCAATTCCACCAGGCCGCTGCCTCCGTGCAGCACGGCAGCGCGCTGCGGCGACACTCGCAGCTCAACCTCGATCGGGTCCGCTTCCTCGCCGACGGTGAACCGTAGTTCGTACTCTTCACCCTTTCCTCTCATCAGCCATCTACCGGTCTCGGCCTCCACATTCTTTGCCTCTGGCCGTTCCGGAGCGAGGTATCCGGTCTCGGACGTGTGGTGAATGCCGCGAACATGGTCCCCCAGCGACGCCTGGAGCAGGAGCGGAGTTACGCCCGGTGTCCCGGATGACTGGAACGTCACGAAGTGATAGCTGTATTCTCCTCCCGTGTCATCCTGCAGCAGTCCATTGAAATACCACCATTCGATGGGCGAGTCGTGCGGAGCATCGTCGAAGGGTAGGAAGACCACCGGCGCCGGTGTGGCGGTGGGTGTCGGTGCCGATGTGGGCGGGAGATGTGTAGCCGTCGCGGCCAGTGTCGCTGGCGCGGTTAATGTCGCCGTCGGCGATGGTGAGGGTAGCAGCGTTGCCGTTGCCGTCGGGTTTGAGGTGCATCCGGCGGTCAGCACGACCGCGGCTCCAGCGACGACAACGAGGGCGAGGCGTATTAGATGCGCGAACATTGATGGTGTTCCAAGGTCGGCTTCTTTGAAGTCGGGCTTGAATTTCGGCTTTATTGAAGCTCGGATCAATTGTTGATGCTGCCCTGTGTTTTTTCGGCAAGCGATCCCTGTTACCATCTTAACCGATAGCATCTCCTTTGGAGTCTGGATCACCAGGCCCTGATGTCGCATTTCGTAAGCACAATTGCGACGCCGACGCGGGAAATCTCAAAGAGAGCAACGCTGTGACAACCCTCAACCCGGAAGAAATCGACTCCCTGCTGTCCCAACCCATCACCGCCAGTCTGGTCACGCTGCGACCGTCTGGTGCGCCTCACCAGGCCCCCGTATGGTTCCTCTGGGATGCCGGACGCCTATTGGTGATCGCCGGAAGCGATTCTGTTAAAGCACGCAACATCCGCCGCAACCCGACCGTGTCCCTGTGCGTGGCGACCATAAAACGGCCATATTCTTACGTGACTGTTGAGGGGCAAGCAGTGGCCGGCGCCCAGGAACTCGAGGCCGTCACCCGTCGCATCTGCACCCACTACGATGGACCGGATCGGGGCGCGGAGTACGCCCGCGAGCTGCTCGAAGACGATGATATGACCCTGATCACCATCACCCCCCAACGCTTCATGTCCTTCAGAAGCGACAGGGATGGGTAGGGCAGGGTGGCTGGCGGTCTGGCGCGAATCTGCAACACAGACTTGGCGCATGCTTGTCCGCAAGTCAATGGCGGGGAATTGGACCATTCGCCACATAGGACCTGGAAACTATCCCAAACACTCCTCCCCTTTGAAGGGGGAGGCTTAGGGCGGAGGTGATATGGTAAGGTCCAGAAAGGACCGGCCAGACAATTCTCCCGTTTTGAGATAGTTTCAAAGTCAAAAAGAGCGAGGGGTAAACGTCATGTCGAAACTAACGGCGACAGAAATTGAAGCATTCCTTGCCCAACCCCGTACGGCGCACCTCGTAACCCTGCGAGCATCCGGGACTCCGCACGTCGCGCCTGTATGGTTCCTGTGGAAAGGCGGTCAGGCCCTGATAATGGCGGACGCCAGCGCTGTGAAGGTGCGAAATGTCCGGCGTAACCCAGCCGTCGCCCTTTCCATTGCGACCCCCGACCACCCCTACAATTACGTCACCGTCGAAGGAACTGCCAACATCAGCAGCGACGGCCTCGAGGACATGGTTCGGGAGACCTGCGTCCTCTACGAAGGTCCCGAGCGGGGAGCCGAGTTCGCACAGGAACTCCTCGCAGATGAGCGGCTCACCCTGATTACAATCTCCGTCGACCGCTTCATTTCCTGGAAGGAAGACGAGGAGTAGGAGCGCGAGGCAGTATTTTCTCCCCCCTGCAAGTGGCCCTGGGTGAGGGTGAAGTCCTCAGTTAATCCGCAGTTTCCCTGGGCGGCAGCACCTTGGTCATCCACTCGACGAGGTCCCGGATAACATCCCCGCTGATTTCGTGACCGATGTCGTAGACGTGGAACTCCGGTGAATAGCCAGCCTTTTCCAGGTAGTCCTTCGCGGCATGCGCCGTCGTCTCTGCAATCATCTGGTCGTACCGCCCGTGGGCGACGAAGATCGGCTGCGTGCGCTCTTCAGGCAGACGCGGGTCCAGTTCCTCCGCTCCGGGCAACGTGGCGCTCAGCGCCGCCAGTCCTGCGAACGTGCCGGCCCTTCCCAGCCCGCACCGGTAGGTCATCCCGCCGCCTTGCGAGAACCCCAGCAGGACGCACTTTCCGGGCTCCACGTTAAACTGGGTCAGGACTTCATCGAAAAAGCTGGCCAGCAACGACTCAGAATTGGCAATTTCGTCAGGAGTCGACCCACCTCGTGGCGTCATCCACCCAAATCCGGCGTGCCCCAGCCCGAGGTTAAAGGGAATCGGCGCGTTGGGACAGGCGTACACGTATCCATCTGCGTTTATGGCCGGAGCCAGTCCGGCCAGGTCGTGCATGTTCGCCCCGAATCCGTGGAGCATGATCACCAATGGGTAGGATGATCCCTCCTCGTAATCGTCGGGCGTTACCGTCAGATACTTCAGGCCTGGACCTTCGTGAATTTGCCCTTTCATTTCGTCCCTTGCCTTTTTGAGTGCTTTGCCCCTTATTGAGCACCTTGCCTTCTTGAGTGCTTTGTCATGTTAACACGAACACTTCTCGACATTGTTGTACAATTCGTTAAATTTATATGGGGAGCATTCCCTTGGCCACTATCCTTCACCTGACTACTCCCGAAGCGTGGGAGGCAGCCCAGGCCTCCGGCGAATACGAGGCCCCCAGCCTGGCCACCGAGGGCTTCATACACTGCTCTGCCGATGAAGACCAGACCCTGCGTGTCGCGGCACGACTCTACGCGGGGCAGGCAGGACTTATCGTCCTCGACGTCGACACCGAACGCCTCACCGCCGAGGTCAGGCGGGAAGCAAGCCGTTCTGGCGAAATCTACCCCCACATCTATGGCCATATAAATCGCGACGCCGTCGTGCGGGTTCGCGCCCTGACCCTGGATGCTGAGGGGCAGCACCGCCTGGATGCAGAATCCCATCCCCCTCAGGGGCAGGGTTAGGGTGGAGGTGATCCCATCGGATGAACCAGTCTCCTTTCCCCTACTCCGACTCTGAAATTGCGGTCATCCGGCGGGCCATAGCACCCCCTCCACCTTCCCCGCCGCCTGAGATTTTCTCCGGGCTGCAGGATCAGGCCTCCGAGTGGATGATTGCCTTCTGGAAGTTGGCTGACCTGGAACCCCCATTGTTTGAACGCCTCACCGGCGACCCGTGGGCGCAGGCCCTGTCCCAGTACGCCTTCTTTCCGGCTGTCACGGGCTGGCGAGCTGAAGGGCGGTCCATCCCGGATTTGCAGATCACAGGCCGTACGCGCGGCCCGGCTGCCATACTTCGCTCCGGTGGCGACGCCATCGTTATCAAACCCTTCCAGAATTCCCGTGAGGACGAAATCGCCCGCATCGCCGCCGAGGTCGGCGCTGGTCCCGCGCAGTTTCCGTCTCTGCCCGGCTATCTCTGCGAGCAATTTGCCGAGGGGCTGCTCTTCACCGACCTGCCCGCCGAGCGACGCGACTCCGACACGATGCGCGCTGTCGGCCTTGCCCTTGGCGGAATGCTTCGTCGCCTCCACGGAGCCGGCATCTACTACAACGACGCCACCCTCGCCGATCCCCAGGGCCGTTCCCACCTCATCGTGGACGAAGATGGTCGCTGTACTCTCATAGATTTCGGCGTGTCTCTTCTTGTGTCCCGCCATCCGGACTACACCCGTGAGGAAGTCCACAACTTCGTGCGCACGCTGCCGATGTACCGCGTTATGGCGGGTATGGCCGACGGACGCGCCGAGATGGACGAGTTCCTTGCACAGTACGCCGGCCAGATGGCTGCAGCGTCTCCCGCCGACATAATGGCCCGAGACCTGAAGTTTGCCCAGCAGGGCCTGTCCATCGCCGCCCGACGCATGGGAGAGGACATAATCGATCCCATCCGCGAAGGCTTCCTGGAAGCCTACCGCCCACCCTAGATCTCCATACGGCCGACCCTGACAGTCTCCACCTTACCCTTACCGCTCGTTCTCCACCAGTGGCATTTGCGGGGAGCCGGCTAATCCCCGCCGTCACTCCACCAACGATATCCTGCAGACTTGGAAGACCCACAGTTCCCAAAAAGTAGCAGGGCCTTTTAATTGTAGCTAATTCGTTGGCCCTGAGCCTGTCGAAAGGCCGTCCGTTCGTGGTTCGACAGGCTCACCATGAACGGACTTGACGGCTTGACTGCGAAAACTAAAAGACTCTGAAAAAATTAGGGGCAGGTCTTGGCGCCTGCCCCTGTTCGTTGCTTTCCCCGTGTTCCCTTGCTGCGAGAAGCCTCGCCTTACTGCAAAGACTTGATGTACTCGATCATGGAATCAATTTCCGTGTCGGTCAGCCCCAGTACCGGCATCAGGTTACCGAACCCTTCCACCAACTGTGCCGCCGGATCATTGATCGACTCCCTGATGTAGTCGTCGTCCACGGTGGCGGTCCCTCCGCCTTCCAGGGCCTCTTGGGATCCGTAAATCCCCTGCCACGACGGGCCTACCAGCACCGTCCCGTCCGTTGAGTGACAGGCGTTGCACCCGTACACCTCGTTGGCCAGGCGCTCGCCCTCTTCCGCAGATGGCTCTCCGCTGGGAGCCCCTCCGTCTCCGCTAGCCGCGACGACGGGGGCTGTGATCGCCAGTGCCTCCAGCGTCGGCGCCGGTGTTGGGCTGGGCTGTGGAGTTGGGTCCGGGCACACGTTCTCCCCGTGTGCGCCCAACGTGTGATCGAAGGCGCATGGCGCCGCTACATCGGGCAGACGCGGTTCCCCGCCCAGCGTCGGCTTCACTGACGTGAACAGGCCCATCAGCGCCAGTCCCACCATCACCGCCAGCACCATCCCTGCTATGAACACCCAGAAGAAGAACTTGTTGTCGAACTTCAGGTGCATGTAGAACAGGATGACGATAGCGAACTTGATGCCCGACAGCAGGAACAGCAGGATGGTCGTGGCCGGTTGACCCAGGGACTCTTCAATTACCTTTTCCCGGGGCCCCGGGAAATCCATGATGATGACGAACTCAACGATGGTAATGGCGAATAGCAGTATCGCTATGACGATGTACTGCCCGAGGGACGGGTGCCCGCCGCCGTGTTCCGTTTCGTGTGTTGTTGCCATCTGGGGAGCTCTCCAGGTATTGCGAAGCCGCTATTCAAAGGTGGCCGGGTTCACTGCCCGGCGTGGCGGCAACCTCGGCCGCCGCTTTCATTTCGCTTGGTTTACGCTAATGGCCGGCTACCCCGGGGCCGGCGTCGAATCCGCCCACCAGGTACAGCAGGGTGAAAATTACGATCCATACGATATCGACGAAGTGCCAGTACAGTCCGCAGATCTCCACGTCGAGGGCGGTCCCGGGATGCAGGCGACCCTTGAAGGAGATCACGAACAGGGCCAGCAGCCAGATGATGCCCAGCGTTACGTGTGCGCCGTGGAATCCCGTCAGGGTGAAGAAGGTCGCGCCGAACAGGTTCTGCCCGAGGGTCAGCCCCTCATTCTTGAACAGGTTGAACTCGTAGACCTGGAACCCGATGAAGATGGCGCCGAGAACCGCAGTTGCCAGCAGCCACATCCTGAGTCCCATCTGATTGTTCTCGTTCGTCGCGGCCAGGGCCCGCACCATCGCGAAGCTGGAGCACAGCAGTACGAAGGTGCTGATGGTGGTAATCGGAATGTCGATGATGTCTATCGGATAGGGGCCCGTCAGGCTCTGTCCCCGGTAGACCATGTAAGTTGCTATTAGCGAGCCGAAGAACAGGCAGTCCGAACCCAGGAACACCCACATCAGCATCTTCCGGTGGTTGAGGCCGGTGGTGGTGTAGTCGTGGCCGACCGATCCGCCGTGTTCCCCGTGTCCCGTACCGCCGTGGCGCGTCAGTTCCTCGCCGTGCGCCGCATGCGTCGGTTCATGATGGGCAGTTTCAGGTGCGTGGGCCAAGGTGGTTGTCTCCTACCCCTCTTCGCCTAGTGTCCTTCCTCGGCGGCCGCAGGCTCATTCGCCCAGCCAATTACGCCGATGAATGCTATCAGTCCGCCCAGGAAGCTCACTCCGTAGTGCGACAGCAGTCCGCCTCCGATCAGCCCCACTCCAGCGGCCGTGATAATCGGCCAGTAGGACGGGCTCGGCATGTGTATGGAGTTCGGGTCCACCAGAGGCTCCGGCTCAGTGATGGGGTTGCCGGCTTCCCGCGCCTCTTCCTTCAGTATCCAGTAGTGGTCGCGGCCGACTATGGTCGGTACTTCGGCGAAGTTGTAAGCCGGCGGCGGCGACGAAATGGTCCACTCCACGCCAGGGGCGTCCCAGGGGTCGTGCCCTACCCGGCGGGCGTTGCGGTTCTGCCAGATGGCCAGGATGAACACCAGGACGCCCACAAAGATGATGAAGTATCCGACGGTGGACAGCATATTCAGCGGGCCCCATCCGAACTCCTCGGCGTAGGTGTAAATCCGCCGTGGCATTCCGTTCAGCCCAACGAAGTGCATCGGGAAGAACGTGACGTTCATGCCGATGAATATCAGCCAGAAATTGATCTTGCCCAGCGTCTCATTCAGGATCTTCCCGGTCAGCTTGGGCCACCAGTAGTACAGACCGGCAAAGATGCCCATTAACGAGCCGCCGAACAGCACGTAGTGAATGTGCGCCACTATGTAGTACGTGTCCTGTTGCTGGAAGTCCGACGGGGATACCGCGTGAGACACGCCACTCAGCCCGCCGATAATAAACAGGAAGATGAAGCCCAGGGCGTACAGCATAGGCGTGGTCAGCTCGATGCTGCCTTTCCACAGCGTCCCCAGCCAGTTGAATATCTTCACGCCGGTTGGCACCGCGATGAGCATGGTCGTGATCGTGAACACCGAGTTGGCGATGGGCCCCAGCCCAACGGTGAACATATGGTGGCTCCACACCGCCCAGCCCATGATGGCGATGACGATGCCGGAGAATATCACGAAAGGATAACCGAACAGCGGCTTCTTTGAGAATGTCGGCAGAATCTCCGACACGATTCCCATCGGAGGCAGGATCAGGATGTACACCTCAGGGTGTCCGAAGACCCAGAAAAGGTGTTGCCAGAGAATCGGATCCCCGCCGCCCGTCGGGTTGAAGAAGTGTGTCCCGAAGTTGCGGTCCATCACCAATTCGATCAGGCCCACGGTGATGACCGGCATGGCGAGGATGAGCAGGATGGAGGTTAGCAGCGTCATCCACACGAACACCGGCATTCGCATCAGCGACATGCCCGGTGCCCGCAGGTTGATGATCGTCACTACGAAGTTGAGACCGCCCGCCACCGATGAAGTCCCCAGTATCAGCAGACCGATGGCCCAGAAGTCCAGCCCCAGGTTCTCGCTGAACGGGTACTCTGTCAGGTTGGCGTATGAGAACCACCCAGCGTCCGGCACCTGGTTCACGATGAAACTGAAGTGCATCAGTATCGCGCCGAACAGGAATATCCAGTACGACAGGGCGTTCAGTCGCGGGAAGGCAACGTCGCGTGCCCCGATTGCCAACGGCACCACGAAGTTGAAGAAGGCAACCCCCATCGGCATGATCACCATGAAGATCATCACCGTGGCATGCATCGTGAACATCTGGTTGAAACGGCCGGGACCGATCAGGTCCGTATCCGGCGTCGCCAGCTGTGTGCGTATTACCCCGGCCTCGATGCCGGAAAGCAGCATGAAGATGAACGCAGTCGTGCCATACATCACGCCAATGCGCTTATGGTCAACCGTGGTTATCCAGCTCCATATGCCGGAGGCGCCGTATGTCGGGCGGGCCAGTACCTCGGTTATTGTTGCCATAATTCGCCGTTCCAGCAGTCGCTTCTTGAAGTTGCCATCGCCTCTTCCCTCCCGAAAAGCACGGTGACACTATGCCGATCAGTCTAACGCAGGTTCAGTAGATACTCAATCAGAGAGTCGATCTGTTCGTCCGTAAGCGTCGCGTCGCCGCCTTCCTCGTAAAACGCAGCCTTGTCGTACATCCAGTTCCCGGGCTTGATATCCTCCGGGTTCTTGATCCACGCTCGCAGATTCTCCACCGTCAGGTCAGTGATGCCAGCCGCCAGCGTCTGCCGCGTTCGCAGGTCGGTCAGGTTGGGCCCTGGCACCGCCACAGCGTCTCCGCCCGTAAGGAAGCTATCCTTTCGAGACTGCGCCACCGACGCCACCTCCGGCCCGTTGGCGGTGTGGCACAGGGCGCAGTGGATGAGGAACTGCGTCTCTCCCTGCTTGGCCGTTGGCGTCAGCGCTTGCGGTGGGCTGTAGTTGGCTACCCATGCCTGGTAGTCCTCTTCGGACATTACGGTAACGCGGAAGCGCATCTGGGCATGGGCCACGCCGCACAACTCCGCGCATTGGCCGTAGTACGTGGCTGGCAAAGGTTGGTCGATGAGGTCCGAGTCCGCCATCAGCCACAACGTGTTCTGTCGCGACGGCACCACGTCCACCTTGCCGCCCAGCTTGGGCACCCAGAAGCTGTGCAGCACATCGTCGCTTTCCAGGATGAACGAAATGGGGCGGTCTACGGGAATTTTCAGCTCGTTGGCAGTGCTGATGCGCTTGCCATTCCCGTCGGCGTCGGGATACTCGAACTCGAAATACCACTGGTGTCCCGTTGCGGTGACCTCCAGTATCTCCCCTTGGTCCGTGGGCGGCTGGTCCAGTTCAAACAGCGTGAATACCGACCAGATGCCGAGGCCAAGAATCAGCGCCGTGGGAATGATCGTCCAGGTGACTTCTAGCGCCGTGTGTCCGTGGATCTGCGGCGGGCGCGGCTGGCCAGGGCGCCGGCGATAGCGAATTACGATGTAAATCAGTGCGCCCTCGACCAGTACGAAGACGATGACCATCGTCCACAGCAGGACGTTGAATAGCTGCAGCTGTTTATCTGCTACGGGGCCAATGGGGTCCCAGGTGGACTGGTACCCCTGGCTGCACGCAGTGAACAGCAAGAAAAGGGCTGCTGCCGCTCCGAAAAGTGCCATCCTGGACAGACTTTTCCGGAGTGGAGCAGGCCTCAAGTTGTTTTCGTCAGGTGTGGGTTCCGGTGGGGACCCTGCCCTCTTCCTGGGCAACAACCCCATAAATGGACTCCCTGGTGCGGTGGGAAAATGGAGTATGTGCTTTTTTTCACGTACCGCGCGAAAGATTATCATAGGCCTTGGTGGCTGTCAATCGAAATGTGACGTTGTCTTGGGCCTCTTCAGCCTGTGACATTCACAAATCCCATCTCATCTCGCCAGGCCTCTCGAGGCGCCTCCCTCGAAGCAGAAGCACTACAGTACCCGGTAGACCCCATCCGCCATCATCGCCCCGAATAGCAGCGCCAGGTACAGCAGCGAGTACAGGTACAGGTTTCGCGCCTTCTTCCTCTCCTGATTGCGCAAAAGCCGCCACGACGCCCAGACAAAGACCGCACCCAGGACCGCGGCAGCCCCGAGGTACACCCCGCCCACCGCTCCCGTGGCGGCGAACACCAGCGTCAGCGCCACCAGCACCAGCGAGTAGGCGAATATGTTCTCCACTGTCTTCTGCTCACCCGCCACCACCGGCAGCATCGGCACCCCCGCCCGCTCGTAGTCCTGCCGGATAAGCAGCGACAGCGCCCAGAAGTGCGGCGGCGTCCAGAAGAAGATGATCGCGAACAGGTACAGCGCCGGCAGATCGAACGTGCCCGTTACCGCCACCCAGCCGACAACCGGCGGTATGCTTCCCGCCGCTCCTCCGATTACGATGTTCTGCGGTGTGCTCCGCTTCAGCCATCCCGTGTACACCAGCACGTAGAACAGCGATGCCGCCAGCGTCAGTACCGCCGCCAGCCAGTTCACCCAGTAAAACAGCACCCCGAACGAGAGTACGTTCAGCCCGATGCCGTATGCCAGCGCCATCAGGGGCCGCACCCGGTTCCCCGGCACCGGCCGCCGCGCCGTGCGCGCCATCATCGCGTCTATGTCCTGGTCCAGGTAGTGGTTGATCGCGTTTGCCCCGCCCGCTCCCAGCGCTCCTCCGACGCACACGAGCAACAGCGTCAGCAGGTCGGGGACCCCTCCGGTCCCGATGTGCCGCTGGGCCAGGAACATCCCCCCAATGGCAGTGACCAGCAGCAGCGATATTATCGGCGGCTTCGTCAGCGCCACATAGTCCGCGATGACCTGCAGCGGCCAAGCGCGCTCTTTGGCTGGTGCCTCCCCAAAGTCGCCAGACGTGGCGTTTGGTACACCTTCTTCGATTTCTATGTGGCCTGCCTGGTCAACCATTTCCACCTGTGCCGTCTGGTCTCGATTTGGACCTCGAACTTACTCGCCCCGTGCGTTCCCGAGCTGTGTCTCAGCAAGCGCTTCCCGCGATTTGCTCAGTGTCGCCACCGCCACCGTAAGGGCCCAGACGCCCGAGGCGAGCGCAAGATGCAACGCCCGGGTCTCGACATCCTGGCCGAACCCCGACCAGATTATGCCAGCCCCTGCCAGCACTTGCATCGCGAAAACCCCCAGGGCCGCCATCGACAGCACTCGAATCGCCTTTGGCTGCGTCCTGCCGCGGAACCCCAGGTGGAGCGCATAGATTATAAACAGTCCCGCTATAATCGCGACATAGCGGTGCGCCATGTGAATCAGGGCCAGTTTCCCGCCGGGGAAGATCCCGCCCCAGTCATTTGTGCAGTGAGGCCATTGGTTGCACGCCCAGGTGGCCGAATCCGTATTGGTCAGGTAGGCGCCGGAAATCAGCAGCACGAACAGCGCCACCGTTGCCCACATCGCCAGCTTCGGGAATGCCGCGATGCTCCCCTTGGCCCACTGAGCTGGCCCCTCTCGCAACCCGCCTCGGTATGACATCACCAGCAGGAACACACAGCAGGCGAACGTGAGCTCCGCCACCGCCAGGTGCGTCAGCACAATGTGCCCGGAGAGCTCGGTCGCTACCGTCACCCAGCCCAGCAGTGCCTGCCCGATTACCAGCACAAGGGCGGCCAGTGCCGGCCAGATGATCCACGGCTCCCGACGATAGGAGATCCACGCCCCTATGAACGTCGCCGCAATCAGCGGTCCCACAACGAACGACGCCGCCACCCTGTGCGAGTACTCGATGATGGCGTCAGCTTGCAGCGGCGGAAGCCACTGCCCCGAGCACAGAGGCCAGTCGTCTCCGCAACCCAAGCCCGACTCTGTAACCCTCACCACGCCGCCCAGGATGAGCATCGCAAACACTGAGACGGTTGTCACCCAGGTCAGCCTCCGGAACCATCCGTCTGCTCCCAGGCTCCCTTCGCGGAATCGACTGCTCAAGGCTACTGCCATCGCGGCCCCTTCACGCGGCCGTCGGAAATGCGGGATTCCCAGCCTCCGGAAAGCAGCCGGAAGCGAGTGTGTAGTCGCGAGGATGGGTGGGTGAGGAGAAGGCCTGTGAATCCGATGACGGCGGACGCTCCCGGCCGGGGCTGCATCGTGCCCCGGTCATCCTGTCTCCCGGCTTGGTGGCCGTTTCTTCTGGGAAAGTCTCGCTCCCTCCGCGACAACCCTCCCGTAACAGGCGACGAAAACCGTATCATCGCCCCTAGCCGTTGTCAATTGACTATCCTCGCTGGCCCAGCGCCCTTTCAAAGCCGCACCGTCCACTGGTGCCCGCTCATCCCGAGCTAATCGGCCGTTATCAATTGACAATAGTCGCCGATTAGGGCCCCTTCAAAGCCGCACCGTCCGCTGGTGTCCGTCCATCCCGACCTTGTCGGCCGTTATCAATTGACAATAGTCGCCGATTAGGGCCCCTTCAAAGTCGCGCCGTCCACCGGTGTCCGTTGATCCTGAGCTTGTCGAAGGATGCTGGCGCAAACCTCTCTAGGTTCGACACGCTCACCATGAGCGGCTTGGAATTTACTTTGCAATGGCCTTGTCCTGCCGGTCAGGACGATTGTATGTAGGCGAGGGAGCTTGTCATTCTGAGCGCAGCGAAGAATCCCAATCCCGCAGGAGAAACCCTTCCCTCCACTGAGGGTGAAGCCAAAAGACCTTGAAAAGGCCCCGATCTCCAGCCCTGGGCTGTCGCATTTGGACGCACGGGTGACGTTTCCTTGTTGCCAGGCTCGACAGCACATCCCTAACATAGTTCCTGAAGGCCTAGTCAAACTCGGCTCGATCCCTCCGCTGTCCGCCGGATCCAGCCAGGCAGGCTGGCATGGCAAGCGGGTTGGGATGGCAGAACAAGCAGGAATGGCAGAACAGGAATGGAAGGAATGGCAGAAAATGAGAGGAAATGGTAGAGAATTCTACATTCCGCCACTTTGTTGAAAGTGCTAATGATCGTTGCTCGGGATTCCAAATGCGATTACGCTGCTCGCCGGTCTCAGTTCAGCAGCAGCCGTCGATCCAGGGACGGACTGCCCATCGACAGTCTCAAGGCGAACAGAAGCCCAACCCCCGCTCAGGCAATAGACCGGACCCTTCCAACCGAACAGGACTTTTTCAAAGTCGCTGGGGCACTCTGTCATTCCGAGCGCAGAGAATAATCCCAATCCCGCAAGAGAGGGCTTTTGCTCCGCTCATAGTAAAACCGAAAGACATCGAAAAGGCCCTGCCAACCTGAACGCCCACTTTTCCCAGCAGCACGATTGCGAGTATAATCCCGCCGCCCCCTGCGGAGTGCTGACGGCCGGGTGAAGGGAGGAACTCCACCTTGGCCTGACCCCGCAAGGATGGCGGGCAGTGTGAAGGTTGAGGGAATTCCCCCGGGGTTCCCTCTTCTCTATATGACCGAGCCCTACCGATGAGCGTGCCCTACCGTGACACCACGATCGGCTTGCCCGTCTCCGGGTGTTCCAGCACCAGCGTTTCCGCACCGTACACCTGCCGGATCGCCTCAGGCGTAAGCGTCGTCTCCGGCGGCCCCACTGCCGCCACCCGGCCCTCGCCCACCAGCGCCACGCTGTCGCAGAACTGGCCCGCCAGCGTAAGGTCGTGCACCGCCGTTACCACCGTTTTGCCCGCTTCCGCCAGCTCTCGCAGCAGCCGCATGATTGCCGGCTGATAGGCCAGGTCCAGGCTGGCCGTCGGCTCGTCCAGCAACACCACCGGCGTCTCCTGGGCCAGCACCATCGCGATCGCCACCCGCTGCCGCTCACCCCCGGATAGCTGGTTCACCGGACGCTCCGCAAGTTCATCCGCGTCCGTCATCCGCAGCGCGTCCATAGCCACATCCACGTCCGCGCTTGTCTCCCACGAAAGCAGACCGAGGTGCGGATTCCTGCCCATCAGCGTCACTTCCAGCGCCGTGGTCCCACGGGGCAGATCGGGGTTCTGCGGCACCATGCCCACCAGCCTGGCCCGCTCCCTGCCGCTCATGCCGGCGATGTCTCGGCCCATCACCAGGATTTCGCCCCGGTCCAGTTGCAGGGCCCCCGCGATGGCCCGGAGCAGCGTCGACTTGCCCACCCCGTTGGGTCCGGCCAGCGCCGTGACCGTTCCCTGTGCTGCCTCCAGGTCCAGCCCGTTCAGCACCTGCCTCTCGCCGTAGGCCGCAAACACGCCCGTCGCGCGTATCCCCGTGTTCGAGGCAACCGACGCATCGACATTCGGGTGACCGTTGCGCTGCAGATCAATCAACTCATGTCCGTTACGTCCGTTTCGCATCATTACGAAGTCCCCAGCCTTCGCCTGCGCAGCAGGTACAGGAAGAACGGAGCGCCGCAAAAGGCCGTCACTACGCCCACCGGCAGTTCTCCCGGCGACACTATCGTGCGCGCCACCAGGTCCGCCAGCACCAGGAACGTCGCCCCGACAATGGCCGACATCGGCAGCAGGAAGCGGTAGTCCGGCCCCCACACTAGCCTTACCGCGTGCGGCGCAACCAGTCCGACGAACCCGATCAGCCCAGAGAACGACACCGCCGCCGCCGTTATCAGCGTCGCCGCCGCGATCAAAAGCAGCTTCACCTTCTCAACCGGCACCCCCAGCATCGCGGCATGGTCCTCGCTCAACTGCAGCACGTTCAACACCCGGCCGAACCCCAGCAGCACCACGATGCCCGGCACCGCGTAGGCCAGCACGATGGCGCTCTCCTTCCACTCCGATGATATGAAGCTCCCCAGCAGCCACGCGAGTACCGGGCGCAGCTCGGGATCACTCCGCATGATCAGCAGGCTGGAGATCGCCCCGGTCAGCGACGCAATGGCCACTCCCGCCAGTATCAGCGTGGTTGTTGGCGTCCCCTGCGAGTTTCGGGCGATGCTGTACGCCACCACCACCGCGCCAGCGCCACCGGCGAAGGCCGCCACCGGCAGTAGGCTGATGCCCGCCAGGTACATCGGGATTCCCGTCAGCAACACTACCACTGCACCAAGTCCGGCCCCGGAGGCTACGCCCACCAGGTACGGGTCCGCCAGCGGATTCTTGAATAGCCCCTGGTACGCTGCGCCCGACATCGCCAGCGCCGCCCCCACCACCGCCGCCTGCGCCACCCTCGGCAACCGCAGCTTCCACATTATGGTGTCCCACGCGGGGGGTATGTCCGTCGAAAGCTCCACGCCCGGCAACCGCGCCCACACGATCTCAACCACCGACAGGAACGGCACGTGCACCGACCCAAGGCTCGCCGCAAAGATGGCCGCCACGGCCAGCACCGCCAGCCCCAGCACGATGCGCCACCACGGATACCGCAGCCCCACCAGCCCGGCCGGCGCCTTCTTCGCCCCGGCGCCCTTCGAGGGTGCAAGAGCCTCCTCTCCAGATGGGAGAGAATGAGGGCGCCCGCCGACACGGGGCCACCTTCCTCTTAGCCTTATTCCTGCCACTGTCGGTCTCTGCTTACCCTGTCCTTCCTCAGCAATAAAGTGTGCGCAGCCTCGTCTCCGGAACGAAGACATCAGCACTTCACGCAGGACGTACTCCACGCCGGTGCTTCCTTCGTATCGAGATCTCATTTCTTCGAAGGTCGCGTTCCCGTCCTGCGACTCGCCTTCGTTTTCACCCGCACCACCCTTCGGCAGATAGGCCCGCAGCAGTGTCTCGCCTTCCCTGTCCGAGAACCGCACGTAATACGATGTGAGGTCCCCGTAAGTCTCCACAAACTGGATCCCCGATACCAGCCCCGCGTCCAGGTGAAACCGCCAGTCGTCCGCCGCTACCGTAATTTGCTCGCCTTCCACCTGCGGCTCCCTTATACCCCGTGAGGTGTTCTCGCTGACCATGTGCCCCGGGCCAACGATCCACATCAGCGAATCGCCCACCCCGGTCAGCTCCCGGATTACTTGCAGGGTTGTCTGCATATCACTCCGTCTCTCTCACTCCACGGCCATGAATCCGGTCAGTTCGAGTGGCTTCTGCCCCCAAACACCTCGGGGTACACCCATGCCGCGAACTCCTCCACCGCGTCGATGAACCTCGGCCCCGCCACGCTGAAAGTGTTCTCTGCGCTCATCACGAATATGTTGTCCGCGATATGGCCCGGGTCCTCCACCATGTGCAGCGTGGAAAGCACCGTGTTCTCCGTTATGCTCTCCACCGAATCGGCCATGATGACGTCCGGCTCGTTCGCTACGATGACCTCCGGATTGATCTGCTGGTATCCCTCGAAGTCCGCCACGTTCTCCAGTTTCAGCAACTCGAACACGTCGTTGACCAGCGTGTCTCTCCCCGGCGTCCACCAGTCGAACCCGTGGGAATAGACCCGCCACGTTGGGTCGATCTCCTCCATCTCTTCCTCGATGGCATGGACCCTGTCGTCGAAGTCCCCCGCCACTTGCTCCGCCTCTTCGGTCGCGCCGGTGATCGCCCCCCACATCCGTATCTGGTCCGACACCTCTCTGAACCCGTGCGACAGGCTCTGGATGTACAGCACCTTCAGCCCCGCTCGTTCCAGGTCGGCGTTGAACCGGTCGTAAAACACGTACACTAAGTCCGGCTCCAGCGCAACGATGGCCTCGATATCCATGTTGAAGGCGTCGCCCACCTTCGTGATCTCCGCTGTCTCCGCAGGATACGTGACGAAACTGTGAGTCCCGACGATGCGGTCCCCCTCTCCGATTGCAAACAGCATCTCTACCGCCGCCCCATCGTACACCACCATCCGTTCCGGCGGCGATTCGAACACTACCTCCGTCCCGTCCGATGCCGTCACCGTCACCGGGCCGGGTTCCGGCGTTGCCGTCGGCGGCACAGCTGTTGGAGTGGCTGTAGGTGCGGGCGTGGCAGTGGGTGCCGGGGCAGCCGTACTTGCCGCGGGTGGGGCCGTGGGCGCGGCGGCGGGAGGCGCGGGCCGCGGCGTCTCCGTCGGCTCGGCCGCCATCGCCGTCGGCGCAGCGGGAACGGGTGTGGCGGTCGCCGGTACCGCCGTGGGCTCCGGAACGCTGGTCGGAGCAGGCGTAGGATCGCTCCCGCACGCCGCCAGCACGATGGCGAGCGCTGCGAAGATGGCAATTAACGTCAGCAGGGTTCGGGCGTGGGTCACTTGGAGACTCCGGTTAAAGATTCATGCCTTCCCGGAAAGAGAAGCACGTTGGCTCGATTGGGTTCCCAAAAAAAAGCCCTGCCCGGAGAGCAGAGCGTGTCGAATTCATCGAAACGAGCCAGCACCTTTCCTCGAAGGCTGATACATCGCTGGGAGCCGTGGACCGGGCTCGCTCCGGCTCTGACAAACCGGGGCCTACCGTTGCGGGACAGCGCTGGAATTTGACCAGCTTCCTCGTTCGACCCTTTCGGGCACTCGCAGCGTAATCTTTCGGTTTTTAAAGGAATCCCTGTGTCCCGGCAATAATGCCCCATCCCGGCCCGCCTGTCAAACACCCGCCCCTGCACCGCCAGGGCATTTTAGTTTTCGCAGTGAGGCCCGTTAGGTCCGTTCAGTGAAGCCCTCAAGTCCGTTCGCAGTGAGGCCCTCGAGTCCGTTCATGGTGAGCTTGTCGAACCACGAACGGACGGCCCTTCAACAGACTCCCCGCCAATCATGCAAGATTCGGACTAAGCGATCTCCCTCCCGGCCCTGCATCGTTCCCATACGAGAGGCTTGCAGCCAACCACCGTCTTCTCCCCACCCGCGCGAATACAAACCCCATCGTGGCCCACCTGTCAAACACCCGTTTCGGCACCGCCAGGGCCTTTTAGCTTTCGCAGTGAGGCGCTCAAGTCCGTTCGCAGTGAAGCCCTCAAGTCCGTTCATGGTGAGCTTGTCGAACCACGAAGGGACGGCCCCTCAACAGATTCCCCGCCAATCATGCAGGATGCGGACTAAGCGATCGCCCTCCACAACGCGCATAGTTCCCATACGAGAGGCTAGTAGCCGACAAACCGTCTTTCCCGCGCAGTCGGGAATCCAAACGCACGTCCGCTTGCCCAGCCCGCGACCCGGGAAGAAACCGGCAATGCCCCCGCGAAACCCCCGAAATCATGCCCATCCCAAAATCAATCTAATCCCTGTCCTGAGCAGTGTCGAAGGGACAGTTCAGACGATCCCCTGACCCGCGCCCAGCCGTCTTTCCCGCGCCGACGGTAATCCAAACCCTGTCCTGACCCTGCCGAAGGGCTCCGTCCGCTTGCCCAGCCCGCAACCCGGGAAGAAACCGGCAATGCTCTTGCGAAACCCCCGAAATCATGCCCATCCCAAAATCAAACAAATCACAGTTCAGACAATCCCCTGACCCGTGCCCAGCCGTCATTCCCGCGCCGGCGGGAACCCAGACCCTGTCCTGAGCCTGCCGAGTGGCCCCGTCCGCTTGCCCAGCCCGCGACCCGGGAAGCAACCGGCAATGCTCCCGCGAACCCTCCAAAATCATGCCCATCCCAAAATCCAACAAATCCCTGTCCTGAGCAGTGTCGAAGGGACAGCTCAGACGATCCCCCGACCCGCGCCCAGCCGTCATTCCCGCTCCGACGGGAACCCAAACCCTGTCCTGAGCCTGCCGAAGGGCTCCGTCCGCTTGCCCAGCCCGCGACCCGGGAAGCAACCGGCAATGCTCCCGCGAAACCCCCGAAATCATGCCCATCCCAAAATCAAACAAATCACAGTCCTGAGCAGTGTCGAAGGGACAGTTCAGACAATCCCCTGACCCGCCCCCACCCGCTCAGGCCCGCATAGGCGGGAATCCAGGCCCCCGTCGCCACCCTATCCCTCGCCTCCGTTCGCCAACTTCGCCAGTGTTTCCAGCACCCCGCGCCAGCGGTCCCGCATTCTTTCCCGCTCCTCCGGGCTCGACAGGCGTTCCTGGTGGAATCTCACCGACGTCTTGTCCCCCGATGCCGCGAAATAGACTTGCAGCGTTGAAGGCTGCTGCAGCTCCGGGTGTACCCACGTCAGCCGCAGGCGCTCCCCCGGCGCCGCGGAGCGCACCTCTCCCCAGCGGCCCTCTGCCGTGCTGTACCGCGCACCTTTCCGAAGCTCCAGCTCGTCCGTCGTCCCCAGCCAGGTGTCGCGCCACGGCCCCTCCACCATCAGACGCCACGCCTCTTCCAACGGCACGGGCAGCGTTTTCTGTACCCCGATCTGAAAGTCCGCACCCGACGTCTGCCCCACGACCCGCAACCCCCGCGCCTGTTCATACCCCACCGCCACGGATTGCTGCCACCAGCCGTTGGACAGTTCGCCCGGCCCGGCCGCCAGCGCCACGATTTCCTTGTGGCTCATCTCCGCGGCACCGAGCCCGTCCAGGAACTCCATCCACTCGTCCCAGTCCCTGCCCGTTGCCTTCGCGACCGCATCGCTGGACACCCCGCTGTATCTCTGTTCGCTCTCCTTCACTTCGTAACCTCGGAACCCTCGAATGCGCCCCAACTATAGCCCACTTCAATCGGCGGCGCATCGCTTCCCCTCATACTCGGACGCCCACCCGCCTCAGCGCACTGTTGATGACTTTCGCCCCCTTGCCTCATGCGACGAAGCCCCCGTACCATGGTTGTTAGCAGGTTGCAGGCGGGCCCCGCGTCCCTGCCCATGGCCAGGACGCCAACCGCCTCTCAGATCTTGACGAATCCCTTTGCACAGATGAGCCTACCCCCTGGCGAAATACGACGAAACTGCCACTTCAGCTCCCCGGCCGCCACCGCCCGCAAGGCTGTCCCGGCAGGATTTGACCGGAAATGACAGGGTTTTCGAATTTTCACGACGCTGGCCGCAACCGGATCGAGTCGGGAACAGGGCGCAATCGAACACTGCTAGAGAAAGACAGACTGCCATGAGCAATGCAGCTCACAGTGAAAATTCACCAGCCTGGAGCCACTGATCACCCATGAGGTGAGCGGATATGAGCGGAATTGACGGGGTTTAAAAAATCTTACGATTGCCTCTGCCCCGTCGGGGGCGCCCGATCCTACCCTTATGAAGCTTCCACACCATCCATCCCGTATTGGAAAACGAGGTCCCCATCCCATTGAAAACCTGGCGGTATCACCCCCTCTCCTACCCCCTTATCACCCCTCTTAGGGGCCCGGAATACCCCGTCTCCGGCCCAGGACCATTGCATAGCCGTTGCCCCAACCGTGATTCCTCATTGATTCGGAATCCCTATAGGCCCCCCAATCCTGCGAATCCTGATTCAGACTAAATTAAGCGCTAACCGGCCCGGGACGCACAAACTCCTCCCGCCCTGCCGCCTCCCCAGGCGGCCCTGTGATATGATTTTTCATTGCAATGCCCCTGTCACTGCAGGTTGAGGAATTGGTCAAACGGTACGGCGATGTCGTCGCCGTTGACCATCTTTCCTTTTCCGTCGAGCGCGGCGAAATCTTCGGCCTCCTCGGACCCAATGGGGCGGGCAAGACAACGACCCTGGAAATCATTGAGGGACTGCAGCGCCCCGACTCCGGGCGTGTGACCGTGTTGGGGCTCGACGCTGTTGGTCGTGGTCGTGAAATCAAGGCGCGCACCGGTGTCCAGTTGCAGTCATCCTCCTACTACGAATATCTCACCCTCCGTGAAGTCCTCGCCCTGATGGGCAGCTTCTACCCCCGGCGCCTCTCTCCGGTGGAGCTCCTTGAGCTGGTCGGTCTGGCCGACAAGTCCCGCCGTCGCATCCGTCAGCTCTCCGGCGGCGAGCAGCAGCGTTTCGCTCTGGCTGCCAGCCTGGTTAACGACCCAGAGTTGGTCATCCTCGACGAGCCGACCACTGGCCTGGATCCCGTCTCTCGTCGCGACCTCTGGGCGCTGGTTCGCCAGGTGCGAGAACGCGGGGCAACGGTGATCGTCACCACCCACTACATGGAGGAGGCTGAGGAAATGTGCGACCGTCTCGCCATCATCAACCACGGTCGCTTGCTGGCCTCCGGAACCCCCCGCGAGCTCATCAATCGCATCGAGGCTACCTACGCCGTCCGGCTCGTGGCCTCCTCTCCCTTGACCGGTCCGCAATTGGATGCCCTCGGCAGGCGGGCCGGGTCGGAGCCCATATCCGATGGCAGCACCTGCCTCCTGCGCCTCCACAACGACCCCGCTGCCCTGCAGGACCTGCTCGACGAGGTCAGCCGCAGCGGAATCGCCCTCGAGCAACTGGAGATCACCCCCGTAACCCTCGAAGACGTCTTCATCGAACTCACTAGGAGCTGACCGTATCGTCCGAATTACAGGGCAATCACGTACGGGGCAATCACGTACAGGGCCAATCACGTATTGAAGGCCGCAGTCCATTTGGATGAAAGTTGCCCCTTGCCAAGCGTTGTGACCCTTCTCTAGCATGAAATCCATGGCTACCACTGAAAGCAAACTCAACATGGCTGCTGCCCGGGTGGCTCCGTCTTCGACCCGGAGCAGGCCGTCCCTGTTCACGCCAGTTGCCGGTAAATACCCGAAACTACCGGAATAAACAAAAAATCGGCCCCTCCAACCGGAAACGTTGATCTATGGATCCAGCCTGCCCAACTGTGAAATCAAGACACTATTGCCCTGGCCTGAATTCAGCCTTTTTCGATTCAGGGATATTGATGATCAGGCAATCAGGGTAATCCCTTAAATCTCAAGAATCACGGTTCCCACAAAGAGGCGCCTTTGCTGGCAATAACCCTCGCAAACCTGAAGATGATGGCTCGCAACAGGCAGGGGCTCTTCTGGGCCCTCATCTTCCCGTTGCTGCTGGTTGTGGTCTTCGGCCTGTTCGACTTCCGCGGCGTCTCTCCCACCGCGCTGGCAGTGGCTGACTATTCCGGTGGCCCCAGGGCCGAGTCGCTGCGCCAGCACTTGGCCGATATATCCTTCCTCGAACTCGAGGAACTGGATCATCAGGCAGCAGGCGCGCTGGACGACGCCCGCCGCAGGCTGACCGATGGTGATCTCGGCTATCTGCTGGTGATCCCGCATGGGCTGGACGACCCCGCTGGAGAGAACCTGTCGGGGGCAGCCGAGCCGGTTACCCTGACCTACGCCACTCGCACCCTGGACCGCAACCAACTGGTTGAGGGAGTGGTCCGCAGTGTTGTCATCGAATTGCGTTCCGGTAGCCGATTCGTCCAGCCGGACCAGCTTGTGGAATCAGAAATCATCCAGACGCCTGAGGTTGACTACTTCGACACAGTCCTGCTTGGCCTGCTGGGATTGGGCATAATGACCAACAGCATCATTTCCATCGCCGTGCGCATCAGCACCTACCGCAACCAGCAGGTGCTCAAACGGCTACTGGTCACCCCGCTTCCGGTCTGGAAGTTCTTCGCCGGTGAAATCGTTGCCCACCTTCTGCTGGCGTTGGTTCAGGCCCTGATCATCCTTGCCGTTGGCGTCTTCGTCTTCGGCGGCGACATCCACGGCAGCCCCGTCGCAGTTCAGGTGGCCTGGGTTCTCCTGATTGTCCTGCTGGCCACCATCGTGTTCCTCAACATCGGGTTTATCCTCTCCGCCTGGGCCCGAAGCCCCGCCGCAGCCTCCGGCATGGGCAACGCCGTGGCTCTGCCGATGATGTTCCTGGCCGGCACTTTCTTCTCGACCGCTTCCCTGCCATGGTTGCTGCCATACGCCGCCTTGGCACTGCCGCTGACGCCCATGCTCGACGCACTGCGCGAGGTCGCCATCAACAGCGCTCCACTGTGGGAGACCTGGCCCCAGCTCGCCGCCCTGGGCGCCTGGGCCGCGGTCACCTCCGCCGTTGCCGTCCGCGTCTTCCGCTTCAGCTGATAGACATAATGACAAGTGACTTCTTGGCGGGACAAGCGCACGGGAGAAGCTCAATAGTAATCACTGACAGAGTTAAAGAAATTTTCGACGATGCCAGGGCGCAGCATCAGGCCGCCTTGGAGCGTATGACCGCGGGAGACTTACGAAACGCAGCGGAAAAAGCATGGCGCGCCACCAAGCGGGCCACGGACGCCCTGATCCTGGCTCGTACAGGAGAGGAACCCGGCCCTACGGCTTTAACATCCAATGAGTTGGATGCACTGGCCAGGGAAGACAACAGAGTCCAATCCCTGCAGGGACGCTACTACAGCCGCATCAGCCAGCTTCACGGGCAGTGCTTCTATGTGGGGAACTGCAATCCGGATACTGAGCGGCGCATCAGGGAAACAGCCGATTACATCAGCGATGCAGAGGGATTGGCCTAAATGCGTGTTGGCTGTCGCCTGCTTTACCATCAGTCCTGCAGCCCAATGGCGATCAGTGTCCCATCCCGTTCCTCGTAGCTCACCTGTATGGTCTGACCGAGCACTTGGTGCAGGCGCAGATGGGCCCCGTTCTTTTCCAGCGGCCCTTCGGTGATGAACGCCCATACCCGCCCGTCGCCATCCCGGATTCGCAGCGACTCAATCTCGGCCAGGTCGCGGTCCACGGCTTCCAGGACCACTCCACGTATCACTCCCGGTTCGCCGTTGCAGGCCGCAAAATAGACGCTGAGGACGCAGAGAGCGGCCACGGCGCAGAGCACCAGCGTTTGTCTGGGCGGCTTCAAACAGTCCCGGCGTTCAGTTCAGGACGGCAAGAAGCGCCTCTTCAATGACCGCCGCCGGAGTGAACGCTTCAAACTTGGCTCGCACAATGCCGTCCCCATCAACCACAAAGGTCCAGGGCTCCGTGGGCAATCCCCACTCGATGACTGCTTCGGCGGCATCGTCCAGGCCGGGCCTCTTGCCTGCCTCGAACAGGTGTGGGTTCTTGTAGACCTCAACGTGGATGAAGTTGGCTCGATCACCGTAGCGTCCCCGCAATTCGGACAGCTGCTCAAGCTGCGGACCGCAGGCGCCTGTTGTGCAATAGCGCGGCGTGGAAAAGCCCACCACGAACGGCGTTCCCGCTGCAATGGCGTCGTGTATCGACACATCGTACAGGCCAGGATCAGGTTCCGACGCTGTCGTGATGTGCGCGATGTCTGACACATCGGAGGCTACCGGCGACACGCTGGCCGGCGCTGTAGCGCCGACCGGCGGAGTGTCGCTAGTCTCCTTTACAGGGAAAGCCGATTTCGCCAGCACCTCGGTGCCATCGGACGTTGTCAGCTCAGCCTCCAGTTCCCAGATTCCGGCTACATCGAAATCCGCGTAGACCGAGAAAACACCAGCGAAATAGGGCCAGGCTTCAAATCTCGCCGTGAGTGTTTCCCGAGCGTCCCTTGTGTTGGTGTTTGGCGGCAGGAAGTAAGTCCGCACCGTCGCGGTCTCGGCCTGCAGCGGTGGCCCTTCCCGAGCCCTCACAGCGAAAGCCAGGCGGTCCCTTCCCACGCTCAGGTCGCTCGTAATCACCACGGCAGCGAATTGAGGGCCGCCGAACTCTTCCGTTGGGGGAACGACGATAACCTCGTCTGAACCACCGCACGCCGCCACGAACAGGGTCAGAAATAGAGCGCAAATGGACAGGAAAGGAATACAGCGCGCCATAAATCCCCGTGTCCTCAGTCGGGGAGTTACGGAACGGACCGGAGTAAGGGGCGAAAGTGCTTGGTCAGTAATTGATGGCACTTACTGCCCCGCCTTCCACGCCGATGGTCTGTCCTGTGATGGCTCCGGCCCTATCGGACACCAGGAACAATATCAGGTCGGCGATGTCTCCCGGTTCCACCATGCGACCGATGGGGATGCCGGCAACGGCCTGGTCTTCCGCTTCCTCCATGGTGATGCCGGCATCTTGAGCCCGGCGTTCCAGCAGCATGGTCTGACGAGGTGTGCGGGTGGTGCCCGGGTGGATGCAGTTGACCAGTATGCCGTCCCCGGCCACCTGGTCGGCCAGGTTCTTCGCCATGTTTGACACCGACGCGTTGGTGACCCCGTTGCTGTTCGTCAACCGGCTGGCGGAACGGGCCGCCATGCCGCCGATGTTGATGATGCGTCCCCCGCCACGCTGCCTCATGTGGGGGATGCACTCGCGGGCGCAGCGAACGTAGCCCATGATCTTGACGTTGATATGGTTCCACCAGTCCTCGTCGGCCAGTTCCATAAAGGGCGCTGCCGTGGAGTTGACCGCGTTGTTGATGAGAATGTCCACGCCACCCAGTTCAGCAACGGTGGCGGCGACGAGGTTCTTGATGTCGTCGGGGTCGCCGGTGTCTGCGCGGACTGCCAGAGCCCGACGGCCGGTTCGAGCGCGTATGTCTGCGGCAGCATCCTCCAACTCTTCAACTCCACGGGCACAGATGGCGACATCCACCCCTTCCTGTGCAAGTGCCAGCGCGGTCGCCCGACCGATTCCCTTGCTGCCACCCGTTACTATTGCGATCTTTCCTTCCAGTCCGAGGTCCATCAGATTCTCCTTGATCAGGTACATGCGTTATTCTAAGTCAGAGCCCTTTGCCATTTACCGTTCCGGTACACAGCAGTCCACCAGCCTCGATACATCGGGAGCGTTGTCCACATCGGAAGCGGCATTCACCAGGGCCTGCAGCTTTTCGGCGGGCCAGTCCAGTTGTGGGAACAGCGGGCTGAGCCGGGCTGCGACCGTGGCGAAGTTCCATTTCAGTTCGTCGCCCGTGAACTCGTCGCTGAACTCCTCTCCGGAATTTGTCCGTACGGTGATTCGAGGCGCGAACGATCCGCGCGTCCTGTCGCCGACCACTTCCACGCGTTCCTGAAGCGACATCACCTGCTGGTCGAAGTCAGCCGAGTCAATCCCCGGATCGAGACGCTGGCGCAAGGGCGGATAGCTGCCGTGAGTCCAGGTGTAGGCGGTGAAGTAATGCGTGCTCCCCACGCCGGGCATTCGTCGGTCCGTGTTGGGAAAGGCGGGAGAGGGGTAGGTGGTCTCCAGCCAGTTCATCTCGACAGTGATGCTCTCCACCTCGGAGGTGCTGATGGGGTGAGCGGAGCGCATCCGGGTGGTGAGCTCGATCACCGGGCAGTTGTAACCGGCGGTCGGGTAAATCTTGGGCGTAATGTGCAGCAGCTCCCAGCGTGCCCCCAGTCCTTCGACAGTCCGGGCGAGATCCGTAGTGCCGGGTCCTCCATCGCCGGGAGGATTCGCGGAGAAAGTGTAGGACAAGTCTCCACGATTATTGCCAACGAAGGCGTTGTAGAAACCGGCGTCTCCCTCGAGACAGGTCTCCGAACCCCGAAGGTTCTCCCGGGCCAGCAGCGCGGCCATGATGCCGCTCCGTGTCGCGTTGGGCTCGTGGTACAGCATCTCGCGCCCGCTCACTCTCGGACCCTCCGTCGTGCCCCCGGCAAAGGTACAGGCCAAGGCCAGCGCGGTCACTATTTGGTCTTCGCTCAAGCCCAGCAGCTTTGCGGTCGTAATGCCTGCTCCCAGGGTGCCGTAAACAGGACTGCATCGGAAGCCGCGGGCTTGCGTGGCCGGGATGAAGTCGCCGGCAATGCGAGATTCGACCTCATAGCCGGCGGCCATGGCAGTCAGCAGCTCTGCACCATTCGCGCCCGAGATTTCAGCGGTGGCCAATGCCGCCGGGATTATGCAGGGCCCCGGATGGATCAGCATGCGGTAGGAATCGGTCTGATTAGTGGCGTGCATCAGTTTGCTGTTGGCAAAAGCTGCCCCGCTGCGTGTGGCCCTCGCGCCGTCCGCCAGTAATGTGGCTCCGTTGGGGTTGCTTTCTTCTTCCTTGACCAGCTCTATGGCCGCCTTGCCGTGGGCCGTCTGCGCCCCCACCAGCGAGACGAAGGAGGCGTGCAGCAGCGATGCCTTCAGCTTGTCCAACACTGACGCAGGCAGTTGAGGGAACTCCAGCCCGGCCACAAACCGGGCGTAGGTGCGAGCCAGCGGTTCGGGCATAAGGGTGGCTCCTGTGGCTAAGAATGTGGGCGCGGGTCGAGGGTCGCAAATAATTATATCCGGAAGCGAGAGGCCTGCAGGCCCGGTTCCTTCAGGTCAGGTCTTGCAGTTGTGGCCGCAGGGCCAGTTTCATAACCGCCAACAGCACAACCGCTCCGATGATGCTGAAGAATATCAGCAGGTCGAACTCCCTGCTGGCCATCCCGAGGGCAGTTCCGGCCGCCGGAGGGTGCTCCGTGTTGGTGATTGCCATTAGAAGCATCGACAGCCCCACCGCAACAGCCAATGACAGGTGCAGCAGCAGTTCCCGCTGGCTGAGGATTTCCTCTACGGGACCAAAAAACAGGAGAACCGAAAAGAGTGCCCCCAGGATGAGGGCAACCCCGTGCCCCCCCACAACAGAGCGGATGCGGGCGGTCGGATTAGAGGGAGCGATGAAAATTCCAACGACGCTGGAGGCCAGGCCTGCTGCGATGGCCGCAGTGGAAAGGGAATCTACAAAAGTCAGGATCGCCAACATGACCAGGGTGGCCATCACTGCCTGGAAGGCAAACCGCAGCGGGGCGCTCACGAATCCGGGGTCCCGCCAGACCCACCTTTCCCCCGTCTCGGGATCGCGTCCCGACAGCAGCCGCAGGAGTATCAGGTTGTAGTCAAGAGGGCGCAATCGCCCTCTCAGCATCCGTCCAGACAGCAATATTGCAGCCATCCGGCGTCGGCCGGACCGTCTTCTACGGCGGCCCCAGAAGAGCACTAGCTACAGTGACCTGACCCAGTCCAGCCAGACTCGGGCGCAGGAAGTCGGCAATATGTGCTGCACGAAGCCAGTGACCCCGGGAAACACCACCCGTTTGCCGTTGGGGAAGAGGTCCGCAGCTCCCCGGAAATCGCCCAGCACTTCTTCTCGCAGACTGGCTGCAGCCAACACCAGTACAGGAGTCACTACATCCTTGAGCAGAGGGCCTAGGTCTCCTCCCGCACTACTCTGGAATCCGTGCACGACCTCTGCCGGGGTGGCTTTCATCTGGTCGGCATACCACCGGATGTAGGCTAGCGGCACAAGATCCGGGTCCAGCCGCCTGCCGATGGAATCATCGACCCAGGCAGAGATGCCTTCCCGGGCAATAAGGTCTGCGCTTTCCTGATGGTGGGAATCAAAGCTGGTGGGTGATGTGCATACAGTCAGCGATAGAAGCCTTTCCTGTTGGCGGGTCGAGTAATTCATTGAAATAGATCCGCCCACCGTTTCTCCGATTAGATGGAACCGTTCAAGTTCCATCTTGTCAACGAACTCCTCAAGGTCGTTGGTGAAGTTGTTCAGAGACCACGGATAGCCGGCCGCAGGCACGTCGGACTGTCCCATACCTCTCATATCGAAGCGGATGACTCGAAAATGGCGCGCGACGGTGGGTACCCAGCCGTACCACATGCGGTGGTTCTTGGCCATCCCGTGGTGCATCACGACCGTTTCTGACTCTTCCCAAGGATCGGTGAAGTCGTCCACCGTGTAGAACAGTTCCGTTCCGTCTCTCAGTTGAACTCTCATGCTGCCTCCGGACCGGGGTGGTCGGGGATGGGCTGTCTCAGGTTCAGTTGCGTTCTGCGGATCCGAGTCCCTTCTCCACGAACACGGATCGGGCAACCCGCATCGCCGTTCGTGAGTTGGTGTAGCTTCCGTAGAAAATCAACTGGAAGAACACTTCCATGATTTCCTGGGGGGTTGCCCCCACGTAGAGCGCTCCCTCGATGAGGCGCCTTATCTGGCGGTCGTACTGCCCCTGCACTGTCATCGCTGAAAGGCTGCATAAAGCGCGGGTCTTCGGGTCCAGTCCCGGCCGGGAGTGAATTGCCCCCCAATGGTATTCCTCGATGAACTTCTGTGCCTCCATTTCCAGCGAGTTCGGGTCGTCCACCGGGTAGAGCGGTGGCTCTCCCATCTGCTCGTCGTAGATACGAAGACCGTTTTGGTGCAGGTCCTCCACCGTCCTGTCGGGGTTGTAGGCTCGTGTGGGCGTGTACTCGATGCCCTGCTCCTCTAGGATATCCTTGGTGAGCTTCATGGCGGATTCTACGGATGGAATCCCTACCAGGAACGTCATCTGGATTATTACCTCGACTATCTGGTCCGCCGTCACCCCCAAGTTCAGGCTGCGCTCGATGTTGCGGCGCAGCAGGGGCATTTGCCCAAGAGCCGTCAGGGCCGCTACCGTACACATGCAACGGTGCTCCGTGTCCAAGCCCGGCCTCGTCCAGACCGATCCCCAGAGTGCTTCGTCAACTATGCGTTTGAGGTCGGGGGCCAGCTGATCAATGCCTGGCAGGCTGTAGTGGCTCTGGTTGCCTCCCGCCATACGCCTGCGCATGTCTTGGCCTCGGTTGAAGCGGTCGTCCAATGTCTCCAAGGTGTAACTCCTCCATATTCCCGTGTCTCCGGGGAACGCTGATGATGAGGATCGTCGCGCCGGTGGCGAAATCACCCTCACCCAAAAACCGATTGCAACCTCCTGGCGCTGGGGAGCAGTCGCCCCTCTCCATCGATAAGGTGCATATCTTCGGCATTAAACTGCCGCTGTCATAACCTCTTCGGAAAAGCGCGCCATACGTTCTTCCGTTTCGCTGTGTTGCGCGCTTCGGAAGTCGAAAATCAGGTGGGTCACACCGACTTCCGAATACGCGTGGATGTCTTGCAGTACGGCGTCCGGCGGGCCGGAGAACCGTCGTCGCGTTCCCCCTGTGTTGCTGGAGGCGTCATAGAGCGGCGCCTTCATCGATACCTGAATGTCGGCCGGATCTCGCCCTGCTCTCTCGGCGTGCCGGTGCATGTATGCCAGATTCTCCGCCAACTCCTCAGGCTCCAGAGGCGCAGCCGGTATAGCCCCTACCGGGTGCCAGGCATTGCCCAAATACGCGGCTCGGCGCAGGGCGGCCCGGCTCTGCCCTCCGATCCAGATGGGCGGATGCGGCTTCTGGGCCGGCTTTGGCAGAAAGATGATGTCTGAGAACTGGACGTGCTTTCCGTCGAAGCTGGGGTTTTCAGCGGTCCACAACTCGATGAACGCGCGTAGGTATTCGTCAGTAACCGCCCCGCGCTCGGCGAAAGGTGGAGCATCCAGCAGTTCGAATTCTTCTTCCATCCATCCCACGCCCGATCCAACTATTAGGCGGCCCTTGGAAAGCATGTCCAGGGTGGCTAACATCTTTGCACACAGGAGCGGGTTGCGGTAAGGCACGATCATCACGCTTGTGACCAGGCGTATGCGACTGGTAATGCCTGCGAGGTAAGCCAGCGTCGTAATCTGCTCTGGCCACTCGCCGGCCCCGGAGTTGCCCCCGGCCAGGATATTGCCGGTGACACTATATGGGTAGACGGAATCAACCTGCCGCGGCATCAGTATGTGGTCTGGCGCGACCATGCAGTAAAAGCCCAATCGGTCGCCGAGACTCGCAATGCTGGCCAGCGCGTCGGGCTGTGCGCCTTCGCCACTGTTGGGCAGATAGAAACCGAACTCCAAGATGCCCCTCCGGAAATGGGTTTTTCGTTTCGATTTTAGCACATCCGGATAGGGCGCAATTTGACTCGACACCCCTAAAGTACGGGGTTCCAGCGGACACAGAATCCTGCCCGGTAAGCAATCCTGCGCTACAATTGTTTGGTGATTCTGCAGGACAAAAGCGTGTCCTGAAAGACAACAGCGGCCCCTGAAAGCTTAAACGTGGCAGAGAGGTGAGCCCCATGGCGTTGCAGGAATTTATCCGGGAATCCTTCGAAGTCAACTGGGAATGGCTTGAGAGGTATATCGACGGGCTCACTCAGGAAGAAATTGAGTTCCATCCCAATGACCAGTGCCACTCTATCGGCTTTATCCTGTGGCACTACGGACGAGCCTTGGATATGTGGACACAGACTTTGGCGCGGCGGCAACCGCAACTCTACGAGCGGGAATGGGCAGAACGGCTGGGTTTCAGTCCCGAAGCCATGGATGTCGGCTTCGGTTACAGCGTCGAGGACCTGTCCTCCTGGCGCTGCCCCGACAAGGACCTGCTGGTGCAGTATGCCGCAGCGGCCCGCGACAACCTGTTGGGTTTCTTGGCCGAACATGACGACGCCTCTCTCAACACTTCGACAATGACCAACCGTCAGGGAACCGAAATCACCCTGGCAACGATGTTCCGAATGCTGGTGTGGGAGGTCAACCAACATGGAGGCCAGGCAGGTTACCTCCGCGGCATGCAGCGAGGGCTGGGACAGTAACCGGGTTTGGTAGCTCGCCACACCTTTGTCAGCTGTCAGCGCGAATGAATGCGCGGCGGCGAGGGGCCCCCGGTGCCGAAATTGGGAGGAATACTGCTGACTTGATTCGTCGCGTCACTTGCTTGGGTAACCCTTTCGATGACAATCCGCGATGGTTTATGGCCTGCGTGGCATAAGAATTTGCTGAATTCCGTCAACAATGCAGACGTTTTCACCGGCGGTACCGTTCTTGACACCCTATCTGGCCACGGGTAGACTCGCGGGTTGTCAACAGGTTCGGTCGTTCCCGCCTTTAAGTGACATGTATTGCGTCAGGGGGTTCTAGTGTCCACCACTCCTTCCTTTTTGACCGAGGAAATGCGTCAGCAGGCCATCGGGACTTTGAGCGATCCCAGGACCCTTGAGGTTGAGAAGGGCGCAATCATCAAGTTCGCAGAGGCCATCGGCGACGAGAACCCGGTGTACAACGACGAGGCAGAAGCACGTTCCTCGCAGTACGGCGGCTTGATCGCCCCGCCTACCTTCCTGCGTTCCGCCGTTGCGGCACGCCCCGACTTGCCCTTCGATGTTCCATTCGACCGTGTTCTCGATGGGGGCAGCGATTGGGAATACTTCGAGCCCGTGCGTCCCGGAGACCGTATCACCGCCGTCTCCCGTATCGAGGACATCACTGAACGCAACGGCAGCATTGGCCTGATGCTTATCCAAACCATCGTCATCACCTACACCAACCAATTCGACCAGGTGGTGGCCACCCAGACCAACACTTCCATTCGCTACTGAAATTGAAGTCTCCCCTCATCGATTCCCTCCCCCTTCGATGGGGGAACGTAAGGATGGGGGTGAAAAGGCTCCCAGAAGATAATCGGAGGGTTGATATGGCCGAGCAAATAGTTTGGGATGATGTTACCGAGGGCCTGGAAATTGGGCCCGCAGTTCGCCATCCCTCTTCGCAGCAGTTGGTGAAGTACGCCGGGGCTTCCGGCGACTACTACCAAATTCACTACGACAAGGATTTCGCCCAGGGCACCGGGCTTGAGGACATCATCCTCCATGGCGCACTGAAGAACGCCTTCCTCGGCACCCTCGTCACCGATTGGATGGGCCCACGCGGCAACTTGCGCCGCCTGTCCTGCCAGTACCGCGGCATGGACATACCCGGCCACCCCATCACTGCCCGCGGCGTGGTGACCAGCAAGTACGAGGACGATGGCCAATACCTTGTGGACTGTGAAATCTGGCTTGAGAACGGGAAAGGCCAGCGGACCACTCCCGGACGGGCCACAGTCTCTCTTCCCAGGAACTAGCGCGGGTTTGGCTCCCCGCACTAAATCTACGACTCCCAGGGGTACAGCAATTGGTTGATTCACTAGTGGACAAGGTGGCAATTGTCACCGGCTCCGGCCGTGGTATTGGACGGGGCATTGCCATGGAAATGGCAGCCGAAGGCGCTAAGGTCGTGGTCGTCGACCCGGGCGTCAATGTTGACGGCACCGGGCAGGACCACTCAGTCGCCGCGCAGGTCTGCGAAGAAATCCGTGCCGCCGGCGGGGAGGCCGTACCCTGCATGGAGTCGGTGACTACCATGGAGGGCGGCGAGAAAATCGTTCAGACCGCGGTCGACAACTTCGGCAAGCTCGATATCGTCGTCACCTGCGCCGGAATCCTCCGCGACCGCATGATTTTCAACATGAGCGAACAGGAGTGGGACGACGTCATCGCCGTCCACCTCAAGGGCACCTTCACCGTGGTGAAGCACGCCTGCATCCTGTTCCGCCAGCAGCGCTCCGGTCGCGTCATCACCTTCTCGTCCGAGTCCGGGCTGATAGGTAACTCCGGCCAGGCAAACTACGGTGCCGCCAAGTCCGGCATCGCTGGCTTCACCAAGGTCGTCGCGAAGGATATGGGTCGCTACGGGGTGACCGCCAACGCCATCGCCCCACGCGCCAACACCCGTATGATTGGCGACATCCCCTCCAGTGCCTCGGAACTTCGGGCGCGCAGTGGTGTCGCCCCCATCGCCGGCGAGGATACCCTCACCGAGATGGACCCCACTCACATCGCTCCTTTCATCTGCTACTTGGCCAGCGACTACGCCCAAAACGTAAACGGCCAGACCTTCCTCGTGTACGGCGACTCCATTTCGCTGATGTCCCAGCCCCGGCCCGAACGCTCCATCTACGAGCCGTCCGGACGATGGGACATGGAAACCCTGGCTCCCTTGGCTCGCACAACACTCACCCAGGGAATCGAGAATCCCGCGCCTCCCACGCCTCCTCGAGAATAGGCAGGGCACGCAAGCAGGCAGATTCAGAAGGATGGCAAGCGCGATTGACCGGTTCACTGGAACATGGCGGCTCCTCGCCTGCGAGGGTCAGTGGTCCGACGGCCGTATCACCCGCCCCTACGGTGATCGGCCCGGCGGCCTGCTGATGTACGATGGCTTCGGAGGCTTCTCAGGCCAGATAATGGCCCTCGAGCGACCGTCCTTTGCCACCGGCAACCTGCTCAAGGGCAGCGACGACGAGGTCCGTGCGGCCTTCGAGGGCTACGTGGCCTACTATGGCAGCTACACGGTCGACGAAACTGAAAGACTGATGATTCACCAGGTGGAAGGTAGTTTCTTCCCAAACTGGACCGGCGAGCGACAGGTACGTAAGTACCACTTTACCGACGACGGCAGGCTTCAGTTGAGCACCCTGCCCATCAGGGGTTCCCGCGCTGATCTTACCGTTGTGCTCCTCTGGGAAAGGGCCTCCTGATCAGGCCCGGTACATTTCACAGCAAAAGGAATTAACAAATGGCAGACCTGCTGAAAGACAAGGTGGCGATTGTAACCGGCGCAGGACGCGGCATCGGGCGCGGTGTGGCCCGCCTCATGGCCGAAGAGGGCGCGAAGGTCGTGGTCTGCGACCTCGGAGTCAACGTCGACGGGTCCGGCGCGGATGTCTCGGTGGCCGACGCTGTCGTCGCCGAAATCCGCGAGGCCGGCGGTGAGGCTGTTTCCTGCACCGAAAACGTCGCGTCCATGCAGGGCGGCGAGAAAATCGTCCAGACCGCCCTCGACAGCTTCGGCAAGCTCGATATCGTCGTCACCGTTGCCGGCATACTCCGCGACCGCATGGTATTCAACATGAGCGAGCAGGAATGGGACGACGTCATCGCTGTTCACCTCAAGGGCACCTTCTCCGTGGTCAAAAACGCCTCGGTCCTCTTCCGGCAGCAGCGATCCGGTCGCATCATTACCTTCAGCTCGACGTCCGGCCTCTACGGCAACTCCGGCCAGGCCAACTACGGCGCTGCCAAGGACGGCATTGCTGGCTTCACCCGCGTCGTGGCCCGCGACATGGGCCGCTACGGCGTCACTGCCAACGCAATCTCGCCCAGCGCCGCTACCCGCATGACCACCAGCATCCCCGACGAGGCCCGTGAGTTGCGCGCCAGCCGTGGCATCAGCACCGGCGCAACTATCACCCTGCGCGGCGAGGCCGATGACATCGCCCCCATGGTCACATGGCTCGCCTCCGACGACGCCCAACATGTCAACGGGCAGGTCTTCCACGTGACGGAGGGACTTATCAACCTGCTCAACCAGCCCGAGCCGGTCAAGACCATCCAGAAGGAAGGCAAGTGGACCGTGGAGGAAATCGCCCGCGTCTTCCCCGCCACCATCGGGCTCGAACTCTACAACCCGGCCCCGTCCCAGGTTCGGGAGTAGTGGGTCGCGTGCATAGGGTGCACTCGATAATCCGATGACCTCGATAACCCGATAACTATGTAGTGAGTCAGCAGATTTCAAAGTAGAGAGTACGCATGTTTAAGAATTTCTCCGCCTCCTACGCCGGACACGTCGTGGACGACAATCTCGGATTCCAGGGTACTCCCGCCAACGATCGCTGGTACTCCAACGAGAAGCTGGCGGAGACTTACGACTGGGCCCTCGACATCGCCCAGCACCTTGAGGCCAACGGTTACCAGGAGTTCTGGATGGCCGAGCATCACTTCCAGCCCGAAGGCTACGAGGGCATCCCCAACCTTCTGATGTTGGGGCTCTACCTGGCCACCCAGACCAAGACCCTTAAGTATGGCTGCGGCTTCAACATCACCCCAATGTGGCACCCCCTCCGACTGGCCGAGGACTTCGCCATGGCCGACATCCTGACCAAGGGCCGCATCATCTTCGGCGTTGGACGCGGTTACCACACCCGTGAGGTCGAGACCTTCGGCGCCCCGATGCGCGATTCCGACGCCAACCGCGAGCTGTTCGAGGAGCAGGTCGAGGTCATGGTCAAGGCTTTTAACGAAGACTCCTTCTCCCACCAGGGCAAGCATTTTCAGATCCCTGCCCGTGTACCGTACCGCGGATACGAACTCGAGAAGCTGACCCTGGTTCCCCGTCCCATCAACCGTCCCGTCGAAATCTGGCAGCCTCTCGTCAGCGGCAACCCTCGCGGAGTCGAGTTCATGGCGAGGGTGGGCATCAAGCCGCTCCTTGCCAACACCCCCGAACCGACCTTGGGCGACCGGATGCGGATGTACCAGCAGGCCCAGCTCGATGTGGGTCGTGAGACCCAGCTGGGTGAGAACGCTGCCCTCGGGTTCCGCATGTTTCTCGCTGAGTCGAAGGAAAAGGCCATCGAAAAGGCCAGGCCCTACTACGAAGAAGCCATGAAGTTTGCCGCTCCCCTCGGCCTGATGCCCCTTAGTCAGGAGCAGATAGACACCGTTGTCGCCGGCGGTCGTGGCGGAGTCAAGCTGCCCACTCTGGAGGAGGCCGTCGAGGGTGGAGGGTGGATCTGCGGAACACCCGAAGTGGCGGTGGAGGCCCTGAAGAAGGCTGAAGGGAACTATCCGGGTGTGGAACGAGTCAACATTGGTTCCGTCATGGGCATGCCCCTCGAGGTCTTCAAGGACCAGTTAAGCATCTTCGCCGAAGAGGTGATGCCAGCCTTCAACGAATAGGGACCCTTCTTCTGCTGTACATTGTCGTCAGCGGGGTTATCCTCAGGAACGGGTTGCATGGTCGCAACAAGCAGGGTTCAGGAGACATTCGACGACGCAAGGTCTATGCACTTGTCCGCTCTCGAGCGGCTGGAAGCTGGTGACGTTCGCGACGCGGCAGAGAAGGCTTGGTGCGCTACCAAGCGGGCAACAGACGCCCTGATTCTCGCCCGCACCGGCGAGGAGCCAAGGACTACAGCCCGAACTACTAATCAGCTTGATAGCCTCGCTGATCGGGGAAGTAACCTCAAGCCGCTGGTTGGCCGATATTACAGTCGAATAAGCCAGCTGCATGGGGCCTGCTTCTATGACGGCATCTGCAACGACCAGACTGAGAGGCGAATCCGGGAAACATCTGACTATATCGAGGATGCCGCGCGACTGGCCTGAATTCGGCTGACCCGGATTGCTTCAATCGGCGCCTCCGTTCTTTGCGGAGGCGCCTTTGCTATTCCTCCCGCATTGGGATGGTTCCCCACGTCAGCGAGTCGGCGTCTCCACTGATCCCCTGCTCCTTCGCCAGCGTACGTATGCTTAGCAGTGTGGCGTTGACTTCAGGGGTCACGAACACCCACTCCGGTTCCTCCGGGAACCAGTACGGTGAATTGATACGGACCACCTTCTTTTCCTCATCGTTCAGGTAGATTCCGAACCTGGAAGCGTCTTGCATTGTTTACTCCTCTGGTGTGCTGACGGGCGAGGCGTAAACGCCTCGAAAGTCCGGGGGCAACTGCTGCGCCACCCGTTCCATTACCATTCTCAACATCCCCTGCATCACTGGCCGTGGCGTCCGGCCTTCCACCACCGGCAGAGTGAACGGAGGGCCTATGGTGGCGTTCAGACGGCACAGCGGCAGGGGCATTCGCCAGGCCTTGAACTTCTCCGTGCCGGTCACCCCGACCGGGAGAATCGGAGCCTGGGACTTCATCGCGAGGTAGATCACACCCAGCTGCGCCTTCTGCAGTGAGTGCGTACGACTGCGCGTTCCCTCGGGGAAGATGACCACTGCCCGGTCGCGGTCCAGCAGGCCAAGCAGTGTACGCATTGTGTCGGCGCTGCCTGTGGCTGGGTCGTAAGGGAAGACGTGAAAGCTGTGCATCAGGAAGCGGCCAATCGGATTTTCGAACAGGTCCTTCTTTCCCATGAAGTACAGTGGCCGGGGAAACGCCGAGACCAGCACCGGCGGGTCCGTGAAGGACAGGTGGTTGCAGGCAACGATCACCGGCCCATGGGGAGGAACGTTCTCGAGGCCAGTCACATTGAAGCGGCCGAAGTTGCCGAAGCAAAAGCGGCCCAGGTGCCTGCCGAGCCGGTAGATGAGAGTGGGGTCGCTCTGGGCCATCAGCTTTCCCAAGCCCTGCGATAGATGGCGTCCACCACTCCCTCCGCGGTCATCTCGCTGGAGTCCAGCAGCCACGCGTCATCCGCAGGCCGCAGCGGCGAGTCCTCCCGCGAGGAGTCGATGACGTCGCGCGACTCGACTTCGCTACGAACTTTTTCCAGCGAGATGTCCAGCCCGCGTTCCTCCATTTCGCGCCACCGGCGATAGGCCCGCTGTTCTGCTGAAGCCGTCAGGAACACTTTCAGCCCTGCGTTGGGGAGCACGACGGTTCCGATGTCCCGTCCGATCATAACGATACTGCTGACGCTGCCAGCCATAGCTGCGATTTCCCGCTGCTGATCTACCATGGCCAGCCGTACAGTTGTGTGCTTTGATACATTGGACACGTTGTTGTCGACTTGCGGGTGATATAGCTCCGGTCCCAACAGGTGCCCTGCCGCTTCCACCGGTCTTGAAACGTCATCAGAGGAGACTCCGTCGGCCAGACTGATGGGATTAGACGTGGCCAGCAACCCGAGTCCGAAAGCATCCTCGGGAGAGACCCCCTGTTCCAAGGCCAGCCACGTTATGGCCCTGTACATTACACCTGTGTCAAGAAATCGCCATCCCAGCCTCTGGGCCAGTTGCCTGCCAACAACCGTTTTGCCAGAGGCTGCGGGGCCGTCAATCGCAATGTCTTGAATCATAGGCGGATTATAGCATTGGGACTTCGCTCGAAGCTGATTCTGTTCATTGCCAGCGTGGTGGCGATGGGTGCGCTGCTGGCCCTGGTTCGTGCCGGACAGGTCTTTCCCGGGGACGAATGGCTGCTGCTGGAGATGCGTCAATGGCGAGCTGGTTGGCTGGACCTGATTATCGGGATCATCTACATGGTGGCTTTGGGCAGTTACGTCTTGCCTTATTTGCCGATCATGCTGGTGGTACTGGTGGCGCTACTCCGGCACTGGGGAGATGGATTGCTCCTGGCGATGTCCGGCATTCTCGCCCCGGCGCTCAACCTGGCGCTCAAAGAAGTGGCAACCCGGGCCCGGCCGGATGCGGTGATGGCGCTGGTCGATGAGTCCGGATACTCCTTCCCAAGCACACATGCCGTCTTTGCCGTTGCCTTCTATGGGGCGTTGATTTACCTCCTCAACCATTGGGAGGCTTTTCCCGGGCGTCCCAAAGCCCGCTGGGCCATTCAAGGCGCGTTGCTATTGCTGATTTTCGTGATAGGCGCTTCCCGCGTGTACCTGGGAGTGCATTGGCCGAGCGACGTGTTGGGTGGGTACCTGTTCGGGGGCCTGTGCCTCTCTGCGCTGATCGCTGTTCACAGCCGTGTTCGGACTAGGAGCTGATGGCCGGCTATATTGGAATCCCAAGCCTTGATCATTCCTGCTTTCACAAAGGCAGGGGCCTGAAAATAATTGTCTTCCATTTTCTGTCATTTTCTGCCATGCCAGTCTGCCGGACGGATTCGGCGGGCAGCAGAGGGCATCGTGCGGGTTCTCACAAGGTATCCCTGACAAGGCATATAAAGAAAATGATAGGGCCGTGCCATCGAGCTCGGCAACAAGGTAATGTCACCAGTCCATCCGAGTGCTACAGCAGTGGGCAGACCCTACAATTGGCGCGAGAAATGCATCGTGGGGGTATGAGATATAATAGTCCTCGAAAGTTTGGCAGTAGCAAGGTTGGTGACGTAGCAGGCGGACAACTCCATCCACATTAGCGGCGGTATAGCCATCAGCAGGACCGGGAGGCACGAGTATTGGCCAGAGTGGTTGAGAGACCCAAGGTTGCCCCGGTTAACGGTGCGGTTGCAACCTCGGAGAACGGAGCAGAGCGGCCCGACCCGCAGGTACTGATTCGTGCGCCGGTTTTGGTTCTGAACCTGAACTACGTCCCGGTCAATGTGTGTACTGTTCGCCGTGCCATTGTGATGGTGGACAAAGGCAAGGCCGAGTTGCTGGAGCAGCACGACGGTAGCCTGCACACCGTCTCCGGCGAGATAGACGCCCCTGCCATCATTCGTCTGGTCTACCTGGTCAAGCGACCCTTCCTGCCCCGCAAGCTGTCCAAGAAGGAAGTCTTCCTTCGCGACCGTTTCACCTGCCAGTATTGCGGCAAGAAAGCGCAGGACCTCACCCTCGACCACGTGATCCCCCGACGGCAAAACGGTGCCCACACGTGGGAGAACGTGGTGGCGGCATGCAGCCGCTGTAACCTTCGGAAGGCGGGCCACACACCCGCTGAGGCCCGAATGACCCTCCGCAATCTTCCCAAGGTTCCGGACCCGAATCCCTACCTCATCCTGCAAAACCGCGCGATCCTCGAGGTGTGGAAGCCCTATATCCCCTGGAACCTCGATAAAGAAAGGGATTAGGAAAGGGCTGGACCTTCCGGTACGGTCAGGCTGTTGTAGCCGAGCGCCGCGGCGGCCGGGCAAAGAGAACCAGGAGCATCGCGGTCCCGCTGAGCACTGCGAAGGTCGCGAAGGCTATCGCGTAGCTGTCCGTCAGGTCATAAACCACCCCTGCCAGGACCGCGCCTATGGCCTGCCCGAAGCTGGTCAGCGGCTCTGTAACCCCTCTTATCACGCCCAGTGAACGGCGCCCGTAGTAGTCCGCGTAAGCCACCGGGGGCACTGAAAGCAGCCCACCTACGCCGAACCCGAAGAGGGTGGAATACACCAGCACCTCCACCGTGGAATCGGCGATGATGAACAGCCCCGAAGAGCCAGCGACGATGGCCGCAATGCCCGCCATGGCGTACCGGGGAGGCATACGCTCCGTGATCCAGCCCCAGAAGAGGCTGCCCATACCCAGAAAGGCCGCGTTGAGGCTGATGCCGAAACCGGCAATTGCGGCACTGAGGCCCTGGTCCCTCAGATACGCGGCCAGGTGGGTATTCACGCCCGCCTGCACCAGGAACACCGATCCGGTGGCCGTGGCGAACATCCAGAGCGCCGGCGTCCGCATCGCCTCCTTCAGAGTCCAGACAGCTTCCTCTGTCACCGTGGCGGCAGCAGTGTTCGCCGACGCGGCCTCCAGCTCGCTGGCGGGAATCGGTGCGTCGCCATCCGGCGCCAGTCCCACGTCCTCCGGCTGCTGGACCAGCAGCAGTCCCGTGGGCAATAGGGCGATGGCCCACACCAGGATGCCCAGGACGATCCAGGCTTCCCGCCAACCAGTGGTGCCGATGATGATCGAGGCAATTAACGGGAAGGCCACCAGCCCGATGGAGTGCGACCCGAAGAGGATTCCGCTGGTCCGTCCCCGCATCCGTATGAACCACCTGGACACCACCACCGAGGAGGCGATCTGCACCGGACTGGAGAAGATGACCCTCCCCACGCCGTATGCTACATAGAAGGCAACGGGCACAGTGGCCCATGCCAGCGACACAGTGGAAATCCCCAGGATGAACACGCTGGAGAACAGCACCAGCCGTGCCCCGTACCGGTCAACCAGCCAGCCCACCATCGGCGAGGCGAATGAAGCGGCCAGTCCCCCGAGGCTTGCCGCCCCGGCAATCAGGGCCCGGCTCCATCCGAATTCCTCCGACAGCGGAAAGATGAAGACGGCGATGGTCAGGCTTGCCGAGGCGTTGCGCACCACCTGGGTACTGGCCGCCGTTGCCAAGATGACCCAGCCATAATAGAACGGCGTACGGTGCGCAAGCCGGGGGCCGAGGCTGATGGCTGCGAAAAAGCTGGAAAGCATGTCGCCGCTATGGTAGCAGGCGGGACGGGAGATTTCAGCGTCAAGGCAAGGCGATGCGGTGCTACAATGGTAAAGCCTTCCCAAGCATCGGGCGAGTGAACATCTATGACCACCATCAACAGCCAGGAAGACTTTCTGCGCGCCCTCTCGGAAAACCCCGAGTGGAGAGCGGCGGTTCGCGCCCAAATCTTGGGTGAGGAACTGCTGCAACTGCCGGCAAAGTTCAATACCTTCGTCGAGAGAATGGACGGCTTCATCGACGAGCAAAAACAGTCCAACGCCGAGATGAGGCTATTCAATGCCGGGCAAAGAGAGCTAAACGAGCGGCATATAGATCGCCTGGACAGAATTACCAATGATTCTGCTCAGTTCAAGGGATGGCTCGCCCGGCTGGCCGCCACTGAAAGCGCCCCCGGCATAGCCTTAGATATGGGCATGGAATACGTCGGGACCTTGACTAGGGCCGAACTGGCGCGTCTCTCCCATAACGCTTCTGGGGGTGAGATTCCCACCAGCGAACTCAGAAGTTTCCGGGACGCCGACGTTGTAATCGAAGCCGAACTTGACGGTTCCACTCACTACATCGCGGTAGAGGCGTCCTACACCGCCGACCGGAGGGATACAGACCGGGCTCTGAGAAACGCCTCTTTCCTGACACGATTCACCGGCACCCCGGCCCATGCTGCCGTTGTAAGTGTACGAAACGACCGCGAGCTTGACCCATTGATAGTGCCGGGCAGTGTCTACTGGCACCCCATCCCCGATAGCTACATGGAACCGGAGTAGGGGAGAAGACTACTCCACGTTGAGCATCAGCGTTTCCATGGCGAGGCGGGGGCTGACGTTGGCGTCGAGAGCGGCCATGGTGTTGAGAATGCGGCGAATGAACGACGCGACCTGGGGTGTGGTAAGAGTGGCGGCGTGGGTACGGAGGGCATCCGCCCGGTCTGCGTTTTGCAGAAAGTCCTCGGCGCCTTCCTTGACCAGCAGCAGGTCGCGCCACCAGCGAAGCCAGAGGGACAGCAACTCGCGAGCTGCGGCTCGGTTGGAGCTGAAAAGAGTGGCGACCTCGTTCGCATAACTGAACTTGGCATCGAGACCGGCGTCCACTGCTTCTCGCATCCGCTCTATATCTGCATCTCTCTGGTCCAGCATTTGAGGATCGTCCAGCGCCAGCAATGCCCATCCCAGGCAGCCCCTGGATAGCCGATAGAGCAGGTCGGCATCCGTGTCTGTGGCGTTGCACTGCTGAGTGAGGAAGGCAATCATCTCCTGCCGGGACATTGGAAGCAGGGTCAGGGTCTGGCAGCGCGAGCGGATGGTGGAAAGTAGAGCTTCGTCGTCGTCGGCAAGCAACAGGAACAACACGCCGGGGGGCGGCTCTTCCAGCGTCTTGAGCAGGGCGTTTGCGGCGTCCACTGTCATGATCGCGGCGCCATCGATGATGACCACCGTTCGGGACCCCTCGAAGGGGTTGAGGTTCACGGATCGTTCCAGTTCACGAACGGCGTTGATGGTGATGGTTGTTACGTTGTCCCGCCCTTCTACCTTGCGGGTGAATTCGAGGTCGACTACCCTCACGTCGGCGTGCAGCCCATCGGAAATTCGCTGGCACTGGACGCAGCCTCCGCAGGGTGCGCCGGCACCTTGCAGGCAATTGACGGACTGGGCAATCTCGCGAGCCAGAGTCAGTTTGCCCACGTGAGGCGGGCCCGTGAGCAGGTAGGCGTGGGCGACTCGCCCCTGCTCCAATGCAGGCTGCAAGCGGGCCAGCAGGTGATCTTGGCCCAAGGTTCGCCACGTCATGGTCGATACATTAAACGCCAAGCTCGCAAAACGCTAAGCTCGCAGAGAGTGCCGAGATTTTCCTGAAGCTGCCCCAATACCTCTGCGTTCTCGGCGCACTCGGCGTTTAATCCAGCTAGACGACGTCGCAATGCATCAGGTCCTGGTAGCTTTCCCGACGGCGAATGAGCCGGCTACTGCCGTTAGCGGCCAGCACCATGGGAGGGCGCGGGTTGAGATTGTAGTTGCTGGCCATGGATGGGCAGTAGGCCCCTGAAACGGGGATGGCCAGCAGGTCACCCGATTCGATTTCCGGAAGTGTGACTCCCTGTGCCAGCAAGTCGCCGGACTCGCAGTACTTGCCGGCAATGGTGACCGTTTCCGACGGGTCGGCATTGGCCTTGTTTGCCACCACCACCTCGTACTCAGCTTCATACAGGGCGGGACGGATGTTGTCGCCCATGCCGCCGTCCACGCTGACGAACTTGCGAACGCCGGGTATGTCCTTGATGGCCCCGACGCGGTAGAGGGCGACGCCCGCGGGACCGATGATCGAGCGCCCCGGCTCCACGACCAGTGTCGGCAGGTCCATGCCCAGGTCCTCGCAGGTTGTGGTCATTGCGGAGCAGATGGTCTCGGCGTAATCCGCCACCGAAGGCGGCTGCTGGTCGCGAGTGTAGGCCACGGCGAACCCACCACCGGGGCTGAAGTGCTGCATTTGCAGACCTTCCTCGCGGAACTCTGCGGCGAACCGAAGCACCAGTTCCGTGGCGACACGGTAGGGCTCCAGCTCGAATACCGGAGAGCCGAGGTGGAAGTGCAGGCCGCGCAGGTTCAAGTTCTCAGCCTGCAGCGCCTGCCGGACAGCTATTGCGGCGTGGCCGGTCTGGATGGAGAAGCCGAACTTGGAATCCAGAATGCCCGTGGTTGTGTACACGTGGGTGTGCGGGTCGATGCCGGGAGAAACTCGCAGGAGGATGTCCTGGGTCTTGCCGGCCTCGCGCGCCAGGCGGTCCAGCAGTTCCAGTTCGTGGAAGCTGTCCACGACCACCCAACCGATGGACTGCGCGATCGCTTCCTCCAGTTCCTGCGGGGTCTTGTTGTTGCCGTGGAAGTAAACGTCCTCCAGCGGAGCTCCGGCATTTGCTATGGTGGCCAGTTCTCCACCGGACACCACGTCGAAACCCAGGCCTTCCTCGTTCAGCACGCGGGCAAGGGCGGGATTGATATAAGCCTTGCAGGCGTAGGCCACCTTCGCCCCGGGGACGCGCTGGCTGAACTCGCTGACGAAGGCCCGGCACCGAGCTCGAATGGTGGCTTCGTCGAGAACGTATACTGGAGTGCCGTACTCGTCGGCCAGCGCCTGAGCGGTGCATCCGCCGATGACCAGATGGCCGTCGGAGTTGATTTCAGCAGTGTCTGGAAAAACGGACTTCGGGAACATGGGCGTCACCTTAATGGGTTGGATTTCAAGATCAAGTATAAGCGGGAACAGGCCTTTCGGTTAGTCAGGGACAGGAACGGGGTCGCGGGCGCATTCCAGCAGGGTGTCGGCGAAAACAGTGGCCGAACTGGTATCTTTGGCCTGTTTGTGTGACGGGAGAAGAATATGCCAATCTCCGACGCCCTGATCGGTACACAGAAATTCGTAGGCCGCCTGTAGACTTGGGTAGCGCGGTGCGTAATCCTGGCGGAAGTCGAATATCTCTACGCCTACTATTTGAAGACTATCATCCTCAACGACCCACTCGAATTCCTCATCATCTGCGTCCATTTTGTGCAGGATAATAAAGACAGGAGTACCAAATTTCAGCTGTAGGATGTCGGAATCATAATCATAATGAATGCACCTAGATTCATTGCCAAGCCGGTCTCTCCAGTCTGTGTTGGCTTTAAAAAAGCATTCGGCAAATTCCTCGTCTGCAAGGGCATTGCTCTTGTTCATAGAATTTCCTCTCCCACGGGCGGCCTTGTGCTTAAATGGGCTGTCCGGACGCTGCCAAGACGTCGACCAGAAATTTCTTCAGAGTATGTTAAGACAACTCTCAGATACCGGTCCGGCCTGGCTCCCACCGCTCCCAAACTCGCGAGCCGGTAGTCATCCCTGTTGCCGAGTCTTACGACTTGCGGGTTGCGAATGACTTCCTTGATTTCCTCAAGATACCGTTCCACTTCGGGATGCCCTTGCAGGATATGGCCGCGCCACTGCGATTCTTCTAGCCGTACTTCGTTGCCGTCTTTGTCCAAGGTCGAGAATACCAAGCGGTAGGGGTGCATTGGCGGTGGGTTTTCCGGCTGGCTCAAGGGTTCTCACAGGTACTGTTGTGGGCCAGAACAGTGTATCACGCAGGCCTTCGCCGGGCAGCTAAGTGGGCAAATCGCGTTGACGTTGAATAGGGCCAACATTATACTGCGGCAATTCGGCTCAGGCCGCCGAATCTACTTCGGAGGGGTGCTGCATTGAATATTCAAATGACTGTCAACGGGCAGTCCCGGGCCGCGGACGTTGAACCGCGTCTGCTCCTTGTGCATTTCCTGCGCGAGAACCTGGGGCTGACCGGAACCAAGATCGGATGCGACACCAGCCAGTGCGGCTCCTGTGTCGTGCGTATGAACGGCTCTACTGTGAAGTCCTGCACCACTCTGGCGGTCCAGGCCGACGGCGCCGACATCGCGACCATCGAAGGGCTGGCCGCCGATGGCGAACTTCACGCCGTCCAAGAAGCCTTCTGGAACAAGCACGGGCTGCAATGCGGTTACTGCACCGCCGGCATGATCATGACTGCCGTAGAGCTGCTGGAACGTAACCCCAATCCCACGTCGCAGGAAGTCCGTGACGGGTTGGAAGGCAACATCTGCCGTTGCACCGGCTACCACAACATCGTCCAGGCGGTCCTCGCGGCTGCCGAGGCCAAAGGAGGCTAGACGATGACCACCAGAATATTCGGATCAGGCATTCGCCGGCGTGAGGATCCGCGACTCATCACTGGCGGTGCCACCTACACCGACGACGTCGTGCTACCGGGAATGGTTCACGCTGCCATTTTGCGCAGCCCCCATGCGCACGCACGAATCACCGGCATAGACACATCCGCTGCGGCCTCCGCATCGGGTGTCATCGCCGTTTACACGGGTGCAGACACCGAGGGCGCGCTGGCTCCCATTCCCTGCGCCTGGATTCCGCCGGAATCGGACGTCAAGGCCGTTGCCCACCCCGCCATCGCCAAAGACGTTGTGCGCTACCAGGGCGATGCCGTGGCCGTGGTGGTGGCGGAGACCCGTTACCAGGCAGAGGATGCCCTCGAGCTGATAAACGTGAGCTATGAGCCGCTGCCAGCCGTGGTGAGTCCGGTTGCGGCGATGGAAGCGGGCGCCCCCCAGCTTCACGAAGACGCCCCCAACAACCAGGCGTTCCACTGGGTCGCCGAGGGCGGCGACACCGACGCAGCATTCGCCGCGGCCGACGTGGTCGTCACCGACACCATCGTGCAGCAGCGCCTGGTGCCCAACGCCATGGAGCCGCGCTCGGCGGTGGCGAGCTGGCTGGGTTCGATGGGCGAACTGACCATCTGGAGCACGAGCCAGAACCCCCACATCGCCAGGTTCCTCGGGTCGCTGATTACCGGCGTCCCGGAGCACAAGATACGGGTCATCGCCACCGAGGTCGGCGGGGGGTTCGGAAGCAAGATCCCGGTATATGCCGACGAGATGATCGCTGCCTTCTGCGCCATGAAGCTGAACCGGCCGATCAAGTGGACGGAGACCCGGTCAGAGAACTTCCAGGCCACCATCCACGGGCGTGACCACATCGAACAGGTGGAGATGGCCGCCAGCAGTGAAGGCAAGATCACCGGTGTTCGCTCGGTCGTCCACGCCGGCATGGGCGCCTACCTTTCCACCGCAGCGCCCGGTGTGCCGACCATCCTGCACGGGCTCATGTACAGCGGCCCGTACGCGCTGGAAGCGACGCGGGCTGACATCTACGGAGTGTTCACCAACACCACGCCAGTCGACGCCTATCGCGGGGCGGGACGCCCCGAGGCAACCTTCCTGCTGGAACGGCTCATCGACCTGGTGGCCGCCGAGGTGGGCAAGGACCCGGCGGAAGTACGGCGAATCAACCTGATACCCAAGTTCGACAATGGACACGACGTCTGCGCGGGCCTGACCTATGACAGCGGTGACTACGAGGCAGCGCTCGATATGGTCCTGGACCACGTGGGCTATGCCAATCTGCGAGAGGAGCAGGCCCACTCCCGGGAGCACGGGCACTATGTAGGAATCGGCGTTTCCACCTACTGCGAGATCTGCGGCCTTGGCCCGTCCCAGGTGGCCGGCGCGGTCGGTTTCGGCGGCGGATTGTGGGAGAGCGCAGTAGTGCGCTTCCACCCGTCTGGCAAGGTCAACGCCTACGTGGGTGTATCACCCCACGGACAGGGTGAGGAGACCACCTTCGCCCAGGTCGTTTCCGACACGCTGGGCGTCCCCGTGGAGGACGTGGAAATCATCCACGGAGACACCGACAATACGCCCATGGGCTGGGGCACCTACGGAAGCCGCACCACGGCGGTGGGCGCTGGGGCTCTGATGCTGGGCTTGAACAAGATCAAGGACAAGGCGCGCGCACTGGCGGCCCACCTCCTGGAGGCGGCCGAGGCAGACATCGAATACGCCGACGGCCAGTTCTTCGTCCGCGGCGCGCCCGACCAGAGCCAGTCGATCCAGAACATCGCGCTGATGGCCAACGTGGCATGGAATATGCCGGAAGGCATGGAGCCGGGTCTGGAGGCTTCGGCCTTCTACGACCCACCCAACTTCGTCTACCCCTTCGGCGCCCACGTCGCCGTCGTAGACGTGGACCTGGACAACGGCCATGTCGAGTTGCGACGCTACGTGGCGGTGGACGACTGCGGCCCACAGATCAACCCGATGATCGTCGAGGGCCAGGTGCATGGTGGCGTCGTTCAGGGTGCCGGGCAGGCGCTCTGGGAAGGCGCGGTCTACGACGAGGCCGGGCAACTGCTCACCGGTTCGATGCAGGATTACGCTCTGCCCAAGGCCCACATGGTGCCCGACATCGAGACGCTGTCGTCGGAGACGCCGTCGCCTCACAACCCGTTGGGTGTCAAGGGCATCGGCGAGACCGGCACCATCGCGTCAACGGTCACCATATACAACGCTGTAATCGATGCGCTCAGGCCGCTGGGCGTTACCCGCCTGGAAATGCCGCTTACCCCGGAGAGGGTGTGGCAGGCCATCCAGGACGCAAAGGCATAGCAGGTTAGCCAAGCCAAAGGTCAAGTCCGTTCGTGGTGAAGTTGTTCAACCATGAACGGACAGCCCTTTGACAAATTCATGTCCGACAGAAAACAGGTTAGGTAAGAGTCAAAAGGGTATTGGAGTTAATCGATGTATCCAGCCCAGTTTGAGTACAGCAAGGCAGGGTCAGTGGCGGAGGCCATTCAGATCCTGCAGGGCGACCCGGACGCCAAGATAATTGCCGGTGGCCACAGCCTCATCCCGCTGATGAAGCTGCGTCTGGCGCGCCCTTCCCAAGTGGTGGACATCGGCGGCATCGCCGGGCTGCGGGGAATCAGCGTCAGCGGCGGCGCACTGAGCATCGGCGCGCTGACCACCCATCACGAGATCGCTACTTCTGCCGACGTTCAGGCCAATTGCGGCATCCTGGCCGAGGCCGCTGGCGGCGTCGGGGACCCGGCAGTCCGCAATCGCGGCACGATCGGCGGGAACGTATCCCACGCCGACCCTGCCTCCGATTTGCCGACCGTGCTCACAGCGTTGGGCGCGAGCTTCAACCTGCAGGGTCCATCGGGGTCCCGAACGGTCGCGGCGGATGATTTCTTCATCGGCCCCTTCGAGACCGCGGTCGGAGCAGACGAAGTCTTGACCGGTGTCAGCATCCCGGTGTTGGCCGCCAACCAGGTGGCCGAATACGCGAAGATGGCCCACCCTGCTACATCCTTTGCAGTGGTCGGCGCGGCTGCTGTGGTGACCCTCGAAGGCGACGCACACGGTCATGATCACGGACACGACCATGACCACGGGCACGGCCACGATCACGCGCCGCGATGCACCGCCGCACGGGTGGCGATTGGCGGACTTACGCCCAAGCCAACCCGCTCGCCTGCCGTCGAGGCAGCGCTGGCCGGATCGGAGCTCACCCTGGACTCCATCGCAGAAGCCACAGCGCTGGTGAGCGGCGATCTCGGCGGCGACCTGCTTGGAGACGTATTCGCCTCCGCAGATTACCGTCGAAACATGGCAGGAGTGGAGCTGAAGCACGCCCTGTACCATGCTGTTGGGCTGGCCCACCACTAGTACTCAATCAAACTTGGTCTTGGCGTTGTGGCCGGGGACCGGTTGGCAGTGCTAATCTGCTGGCAATAGGTGCTGTTGCGAGGTGGCGGTGTGGTCAGGGAGAAATTCGCGGTCCGGCTGATGCCGGAGGAGCGCAACCAACTGGAGCACATGGTCCGGGCGGGAAAAGGGTCCGCCAGGGTTATCAACCGGGCCCGCATCCTGCTCAAGACCGACGAGGGTTGGCCGGCGCCCAAGGTGGCCCAGGCCCTGGATGTGGCCCAGGGCACGGTGTTCAATGTCAAACGGCGCTTCGCCGAGGGTGGGCTGGACGGTGTGCTCAAGGACCGGCCCCAGACCCACCGGTACCGCAAAATGGATGACCGGGCCGAGGGCCGCCTGATTGCCTTGGCCTGCAGTCCGGCCCCGGAGGGCCACGACCACTGGAACCTGCGCCTGCTGGCAGACCGGATGGTGGAACTGGGGTTGGTTGAGTCCCTGTCGTACGAGACGGTGCGGCTGCACTTGAAAAAAACACAATCAAGCCGTGGCGGAAGAAACAGTGGTGCATTCCCGAGGTGAGCGCCGACTTCGTGGCGGCCATGGAGGATGTCCTGGACCTCTACGCCGAACCCTACGACCCTCAGAGGCCGGTGGTCTGCTTCGACGAGACCTCCACCCAGTTGCTGTCCGACGCCCGGCCGCCCATCCCGGTAGAACCGGGACGTCCCAAGCGTGAGGACTACGAGTACCGGCGCGAGGGCACCCGCAACCTGTTCCTTTGCATCGAGCCCTTGGCGGGCTGGCGGCATGTGGCGGTAACGGAGCGGCGCACCGCGGTGGACTTCGCTCACCAGATGCGCTGGCTGGTGGACGAGGCCTATCCCGATGTGCCAGTGGTCCGGGTGGTATTGGACAACCTCAATACCCATCGCAAGGCGTCCTTGTACCAGGCCTTTCCGGCGGCGGAGGCGCGGCGCATAGCGCGGCGGCTGGAGTTCCATTACACCCCCAAGCATGGAAGCTGGCTGAATATGGCGGAGATCGAGTTCAGTGTATTTGCCCGCGGCTGTCTCAAAAAGCGCCTCCCCGACGAGGAATCGCTCTGCGCGGAGATTCACGTCCTGGAACAGGAGAGAAACCGGGCTCAAGCCAAAATCAACTGGCACTTCGGCATCCAGGACGCCAGGACCAAGCTCCATCGCCTCTATCCCATCAAATCCTGACTTGATCCAGTACTAGGGACTGATTCGGCCAAGACGGAGCGAAGGCGCCCTGCTGACCCGTGGGGTGAGGCCTTCGCTCCGTTGTCATTTTGGAACGCAGGCCACATCGACACATTGAATGCTGCTCAGCAGGGTTTTATCGACCGAGTGCAATGGCCAGTGATTTCTCAGGAGGGTGAAATCTGAGTGCGCAAATCGGACTAACCCCTCAGAGGCCACTGCCCGCGCGACCAACAATTACATAGCTCTGGGCTACATACTGATTACGGCAGCCTTGCACGCCCTGATACCTGCGGTAATTGAATTCATTGGCGGCGAGAAGCTGCCGCTTTCTTTGTGGACAGTTGGATTCTGGGCATAGCCGTCAGCCTGTTCCGGTCCTGGTTCATCGTCTTCCTCATGCTCTCGCCCATGCTGCTGCAGGCTCACATCCGCGATTTCCAGAACGGAAAGACCCGTCCTGCCTATATTCCCTCGACATAGACCACAAGCGGGACTCCCACAGGCTGAAGCGAACCGTGGCAGAAGGCGAGTATCTCCTTCTGTTCCACGACACAGACCAGAGACTCTTCGATCAGTGGGCTGTCATCGTGGTTGGTGTCTCGATCACTCCCGTGTAGGCATGGTGTACGCTGGATTGATGGCCCATAAATGGGTAGGATGGTTTGGCGGGTGAGCCGAAGTCTCCGCTGGCCCGTTACTTCTGACTGTGGATGATCAATGAAGATATTGGTAATCAACGACGATGGCATAGAATCCAGGGGATTGTGGGCTGCCGTGCGGTCCTTAAGAAAAGTGGGAGAGGTATCCGTAGTTGCCCCCAGGCGAGAACAGAGCGGTGTCGGTGCGTCTCTGACGCTTCACTCGCCCGTGAAGGTGATCGAGTGGACCCCCGATCCGGAGTTCCAGGAATCCTCCGGCGGGCTGCATCCCGTTACCGCCTTCGCCGCCGAAGGTACCCCCGGCGACTGCTGTATCCTGGCGCTCGAAACGCTGGTGGGATCAGTAGACCTGGTCGTCTCGGGAATCAACTCCGGCTCCAACACCGGTTGGGACGTCATGGTGTCGGGTACCGTGGGCGGCGCGGTGCAGGGCTTCAACCGCGGCCATTCCACCATCGCGGTCTCCGTCGGCTCGGTCACCGCTCCCCGCTACGAGGTCGCCGGTAGGTTACTGGAAGGTCTGGCACGCCGACTGTCTCAGCGGGATGGCGAGCCGCTGTTCCTCAACCTGAACGTCCCCAACGTTGCCCCTGAACAAGTGAAGGGAATCCGCGCCACCAGGCTGGGTGGGCTCTCCTACCGCGAGTCGGTAAGGCTTGAGGGCAGCGATGGCGAAGCCAAACGCTACCGGATCGCTCGAAACCGGCCCGGCAACCAGACACAGTCCGACGACTCCGACATCATAGCCCTGAAGAACAACTACGTGTCCATCACGCCGCTCCGGTTGGGCATGGGAGACGACGCGGGCCTCCCGCAGGTGGAGGCCCTATTGGACGGGTTGATGGACTAGCTGAGGTCTTCCGCGCGTCGGTTCCACGATCGATACGTAGGGCCCCAATCGCTAGTCGTCAGCGGCTACCAGCTCCGGGGACAGCGCGCGGGAGACGCCGATCATGGAGTCGCGGGTGACCAGCGCCGCCAGCTCCTCCTCGCTCAAGCCTTCGGTCCCCGCCGGCTGTTGGGGCAGCACGAGATAGCGCAGGTCGGCGGTGCTGTCCAGCACGACCACCTCGGTATCGTCGGACACTTCCGTTCCGAACTCCTGCAAGACGCCCCTCGGGTCAACCACCGCCCGCGAGCGGTAGGCGAAGCTCTTGTACCAGTCGGGCGGGCGGCCCAGCAGGGCGCGTGGGTAGCAGGAACAGAGGGTGCAGACCACCAGGTGATGCACGTCTCCGGAGTTCTCCACCACGCCCAGCTTCGGCGTCGGGTCAGGCAACTCGTAGCCCATCTCGGCCAGCGCTGCTTCCGGGTCCGTAAGCAGCTTGGCCTTGTACTGAGGGTCCGTCCATGCCTTGGCTACCACGCGGGCGCCGTCAGCGGGGGAGCGTGACTCCACGTTGTCCACGTTGCGCTGCACTTCCTCGATGGTCAGCACGCCCTTTTCGGCCAGCAGCGCTTCCATGGCGCGGACGCGTCGGGCGTGGTAGCCGAGTTCTTCGGTGTCCATTCCCGGGTGGGTGTGGTCGCCGTGATCTATTTCGTTGCCGTGATTGGCGCTCATGTCGACGCCTCCTGTCAGGCTGTACGTTCCAGCCACTGCTCGTATATGTCCACCTGCAAACGATCGGTGGACGGGCCGCTGTAGTTGTCCCAAAGGTCGGTCTGGGGGAATTCGACGCGGTATAAGGGCTTGTATGGCGTACCGTTGCCGCCGTGGGCCAGCGACTCCGGGTCGGGGTAGACTCCGCAGAGGGCCACCACGCGCCCGGTCTTGCCTTGTACGTAGACCGGCGTACGGTAGTGGGTCGGCGGGTTGCCTGTGAGCACCCTCACGGCATCGCCGTTGCTGAAAGCGACCTGTTTTGCCGTGGCCATCGTCAGCCTCCCGCGTTTTCTTGCCGGGCCATCGTGGCATCCAGCTCTGCGGCAGTCAGCACGCCCTTCTCGATGAGCAGGGCCTCCACCGCCTCAGTCCAGCGCTCGTAGTAGCTCAGCGACTCGTAGCGATCTGGGGTAAGCCCCTCGATGGCGCGTCGCAGTTCGTCCACGCCCACCAGGCCCTTCTCTCCCAGGACGCCGCGGAGGGAGTCGATACGGCGCTCCCAGTCCATCAGCACATGCTCGCCCTGGTCGATTGGGTCGTCGTTGGGCCTCCCGCCCATATCGTGTACCTTGGCCATATTGCACTCTCCAGCGTGTTGCCGCCTATGCTAAACGCGCCCGTCGGCGATGGCAAGGCTACAGCGGCTCCGTCCCTTCGTACAAGATTGCCATGTAGTGTCTGTATCCGAACAAGCGGTATCGCCGTTGGCCAGTCATTTCTTCGGCGATGTTCAATTGCTCTAGGATTCTCATGCCAGAAGATGCTGCATTGAATGATAGACCTGTGATTTCCATTATGTCTTGGATGGAGGCGATAGGGTCTTCCTTTAGTGCCTGATGAACACGCAGAGCTGAAGCTGGTGCGCGTACTTCTTGGCGAATTCGAGCTTCATCTTCGGCAAACATTTTAAGCAGTCTTTGTGCGGTTGATTCAGCACCCTCGGCGGTTTCAGCTACACCTTGGAGAAAGAAATCCAGCCATGCTTCCCAATCACCTGTCTGACGCACGCCGTCCAGTAGTTCATAATAGGTTTGGCGATGTTGCTTAAAGAATAGGCTGAGGTATAGCAACGGTTCGCTCAGAACTCTGTCGTGGACCAACATGAAGGCGATAAGTAGTCGTCCAACACGTCCGTTGCCATCAAGGAAAGGATGGATAGTCTCAAACTGTACCTGGCAGATTCCCGCACGGATCAAAGAAGGGAGACCGTCTCCAGAAGCGTGCAGAAATTGTTCCAAGTCCCCCATGCAACTTTGGACTGCATGGGGGGGAGAAGGTACGAAGTGTGCGTTTCCTGGGCGACTGCCGCCGATCCAAACTTGGGACTGTCGAAACTCTCCGGGTCGTTTGTCACTTCCACGGCCCCTGGACAGGAGGGTTTCATGAATCTCCCTAAGCAGTCGATTAGACAAAGGGAAATCATCCTGCCGTAGCCGGTCCAATCCGTGGGTCATTGCACGTACGTAATTGGAAACTTCTACCACATCGCCGTCTGCTGGGATTCCGGGTGAGTCCGCAGCTTCGAACAGCATCAAGTCGGCGATGGAAGATTGGGTTCCTTCTATTTGAGACGATAGCACAGCCTCTTTGCGGATGTATGAATAGAGGAAAAGTCCGGCATCAGGCAAGAGACGGGACATGCCATCCAGCCGTCCTAGCGCCAAATGTGCTTTTGCTAGGGGTTCTTGAAGGCCAGCTAATTCGAGTGGTGGATTGGGAGGCAGTTTGGATGGGATGAAAGCACGGATTAGTTCGCCGCCCACGCTGGTGGTTTCATATTCCCCAGGATTGTCCCGTCTCATGCTAAGCACTCTTATTTCTTAAAACAGAAATTAGCAAGAGCACTATTTCACATTTGAGTCGTAAATGCAATAAAAATGGTAAGAAGTGAGCTTATTTCATTTTCTGAAATAAGAGACGGGCTTATTGCAGAATGTGGCTTTGTCTGCAATAAGCCATCCGTAGTCCGTTCATTCCCCCGGCGCAAACAGCTTGGCGGCGTCGACGGCGCGCATGAACTGTACGTTGGGGTACGTCTTGATGTGCTCGATGAGGCGTTCCAGCATCAGCAGGCGGCCGGGGCGACCGATGTACTGCGGGTGCATGGTCAGTACGAAGGCGCGCCCGTAGCGGTACAGGCCCTCGAACTCGGCGGCCCAAGTCAGATATACCTCGTCGGGGCTGCGCATCGGGCCAAGACGATTGGCCACCGGTGCGTAGACGAAGTTGGGGGCGTCGTCCAGCAGCCAGTGGATGGGGATTTCCACCAGTTTTTTCCCTGTCTGCGGCGCAGTCTCGATATAGGGCGCGTCGTCGCCCATCAGGCTGCTGTCGTACAGGAATTCGTGTCCGGACAGCAGGTCGAGCGAGTGCTCGCTCAACTCCCAGCTGGGTGAGCGATAGCCTACGGGGCGTTCTCCGGTGAGGCCGCCGAGAATATCGATACCCCGGCGCAGCACGTCGTCCTCCTGTTCCCGGGTGAGCGTGGAAGGAGGCTCGTGCATATAGCCGTGGTGGGCAACTTCCTGACCCCGCGCGGCGATTTCCTTCACAAGATCGGGGTAGTTCTCGGCCACGTAGCCCGGCACATAGAAGCTGGCAGGCACGTTGTGAGCGTCCAGCATGTCCAGGATGCGGGGCGTTGCGACGGCCGGACCATACTCGGCCATGGACATCAGGCTGGGGTGATTGATGTAGTTGGGATCCCGGTTTAGCCAGGATGACACGCCGTCAACGTCGAACCCCAGCATCGCCACGCATTGAGTCTCGCCGGGCCAGATTCCGGACATAGCATCGCCTCCAGTTCTTCAGAATGGACAGGTAAAGGTGTAGTCCTGCTTGGTCAGGAGGTAGGAGCTTCTATTCGGTCGAAGCCTGTGTAAGGACGCAGGACTTCCGGTATGACCACGGAGCCGTCGGGCTGCTGGTTGTTTTCCAGGATGGCAATGATCACGCGGGGCAGGGCGAGTCCGGAACCGTTGAGGGTGTGAGGCCACTGGGGGCGCGCTCCCTGCTCGGACCGGTAGCGTATGTTGGCGCGGCGGGCCTGGAAGTCGGTGCAGTTGGAGCAGGAGCTGACCTCCAGCCACTCCTGGCAACCGGCGGCCCACACTTCGATGTCGTATGTCTTGGCTGCGGCGAAGCCCATGTCTCCGGTGCAGAGTTCGAGCACGCGCCAGGAGAACCCAAGGCGGCGGCAAATTTCCTCGGCGTGCCCCAGCATACGGTCCAATTCGGCCGGGGAGGATTCCGGCTCAACAAACTGGTACATCTCGACCTTGTTGAACTGGTGCACCCGCTTGATGCCCCGGGTGTCGCGCCCTGCGGCGGCCTTCTCGCGCCGGAAGCAGGGGGTCTGGGCCACGTAATACAGCGGCAACCGTCCCGGCGGTATTATCTCGTCGCGGTACAGGTTGGTTATCGGGACCTCGGCGGTGGGTATGAGCCAGAGGTCGTCTTCCTCGTCGTGATACAAATTGTCGGCGAACTTGGGGAGGTTGCCGGATCCTTCCATGACGTCGCGGCGCACCACGGCGGGCAGGGAAAGCTCGGTGTAGCCGTGTTCCCCGGTGTGCAGGTCGAGCATCCAGGATATGAGAGCTCGCTCCAGCTTTGCCCCGGCGCCGCTGGTCGTATAGAAGCGGCTGCCGGACAGTTTGGCGCCTCGCTGGAAGTCGATGATCCCCAGCCGTTCGCCAAGTTCCCAGTGAGGGAGGCCCTCAAAGCCCAGATCGGTCGGTTCGCCCTCTTCGCGATAGATGCGGTTGTCCTCGGCGTCGCCGCCCACTGGCACTTCGTCCAGCGGAAGGTTGGGGAGACCCAGCAGCACCTCGTGAATACGAGCCTCTGTGGTCTGGGCGCTGGCCTCCAGTTCATCCAACTGGCGGCCCAGCGTTCGCATCTCATCGATGACCTCGGGCGCCGGCGGCTGACCGGCGGAACGGGCGTGTCCAATCTCGCGGTTTACCTGGTTGCGGCGGTTGCGCAGTTCGTCTGCCTGGGTGCGGTCGCGGCGCCACGAGGCATCCATCTCCAGCAGTTCATCGACCGGGTCCGGCTCACCGCGGGACTTCATGGCCTTCCGGATGGTATCGGGTTCGCGGCGCACCTGCTCAATGGCAATCATTCGTTCCAGCCTATGGTCATGTCAAATTTAACGGCGCGGTAGCGCCGTGGGCACGTTATTATTTTACAGAGGAGTCCGCGTCCCTGCAGATCGGATGGCCAGCGGAGTTACGATGAACAATGCAATGCGTCGGGGAGCGTCCGGATTCGGAGTTCAGCTCCCGAGCTGGCGCATCTGGGGGAATAGGACGACGTCGCGGATGGTGCGCTGGCCGGATAGCAGCATGACGAGGCGGTCAATGCCGATGCCCAGTCCACCGGTGGGTGGCATGCCGTACTCAATTGCGGTCAGGAAGTCCTCATCGAGGCGGTCAACCTCTTCGTCCTGGTACAGGCGCCGGATTTCCTCCTGGCCTTCGAAGCGTTCCCGCTGTACATGGGGATCGTTGAGCTCGGTATAGGAGTTGGCGATCTCCATGCCGCAGGCGAAGGCCTCGAAGCGCTCCACGTAGCCCGGGGCGCCAGGCTTGGTCTTGGCGAGGGGCGACATCTCCTCCGGGTAATCCAGCAGGAAAGTGGGCTGCACCAGGTGCGGCTCGACCAGAGCCGACATCAGCTTGTCGATGATTCGGCCCCGGCTTTCTCGGATGCCCGTGTCCACTCCCAGCGCGCGGGCTCGGCGTTGCAGTTCCTCATCGTCACAGGCGTCCAGATCTATGCCGCCGCGACGCTGCAACTCTTCACCCAGTGAGGCCCTTCGCCAGGGAGGAGCGAAGTCTATGACCTGCTCACCAACGGTCACCTGCGCCGATCCAGTGGCGTCGATGGCGAGCTTGGAAATCATCTGCTCCACCATCTCCATGACGTCGTTGTAGTCGGCGTAGGCTTCGTAGCTTTCCAGCAGGGTGAACTCCGGGTTATGGTCCTGGTCTATTCCCTCGTTTCGGAAGACCCTGCCGATTTCATAGACCTTGTCGAAGCCACCAACGATGAGACGCTTCAGGTACAGCTCGGTGGCGATGCGCAGGTAGAGCTGCTCGTCGAGAGCGTTGTGGTGGGTGATGAAGGGACGCGCGTGTGCTCCGGCCGCGACGGGAACCAGCACGGGAGTATCCACCTCGAGAAAGCCGCGGTCGTCCAGGAAGCGGCGGATACCGCTTATGACCTTGCTGCGGAGCCGGAAGACGTCCATGTTCTCGCGGTTGGCAATGAGGTCGAGGTAGCGTTGACGGTAGCGGGTCTCTGTGTCGCGCAGTCCGTGGTACTTCTCCGGCAAAGGCCGCATCCCCTTGGCGATGATGGCGGCGCGAGAGGCATCAATTGTCACTTCGCCGGTTCGGGTCCGGACCAGGTTGCCCTCGACACCGAGGTGATCGCCGATATCGAGGTCGCGCAGGAGCTCGAAGTCTTCGCTCAGGTTGTTCCGGCGGAGCATGACCTGGATGGAACCGGAGGCGTCTTGCAGGTCAAGGAAGGCGGACCGGCCCATATTCCGGAGGGCCACGATGCGCCCGGCGAGGGACAGGCCTTCCCCATCAACTGCGGGTCGCGACCCGGCTTCGACAGCCTCGAACAGGGCCACGGCGGCGGCGTTGTCGCAGGTGCGGTGGTAGCGCGGAGGAAAGGGGTCGATGCCCCGCTCACGAATGCGGTCCAGCTTGGCTTCTCGGCTGGCCACGTGCACGGAGGCTGTGGCTTCGTCAGCGGGAATGTTCGTTTCTGCTTGGATCTCAATCCTGTCGGACATCGGCCTCTTCGCTCATTCGATGGCGATGATTTCCAGTTGGATGGTGCCCGAAGGGGCGCTGACCTCGGCGATCTCGCCGACCTTCTTGCCCAGCAGGCTTCTGCCGATGGGCGAGACGTTGGAGACCTTGCCCTGGGCCGGGTCGGCCTCGGCGCTGCCGGTGATGGTATAGGTGGCGGGCCTGCCCTGCGGGTTCTTGACGGTAACCGTGGCGCCGACCTCCACGGCTTCGCGCTGGCCTGCTTCTTCGTCGATAATGACGGCGTTGTTGACCATGCCTTCCAACGCCTGGATGCGGCCTTCGTTGAAGGAACGCTCGTTGTTGACTTCCTCGTATTCGGCGTTGCTGACAGTGCCTCCGCGCTCGCGCGACTGCTGGAACCGTTCAGCGATTTCACGCCGTTTCACGGTGGTGAGATGCGCCAGCTCATCCTGCAACTTCTTCAGACCCTCGCGGGTCAGATAAGTAGGCTGAGGCATCGCGGAACCCTCCGGAGGGGGAAACAGTATAGGAGAGCCGACGCTCTGCGCGACCCTCCTGCTTGGCCAAAATTCTAGCAAGGCGTGGCCCCGTTGTAAAGGCGAGAGTGACAGGCTGTAAGTCTACCCCTGCAGCAAGGGCCCAGAGTGCCTAAAGAGAGACGCGGTAGAGGACCTGTATGACCTTGTTATCGCGCAGGGTCTCGAAGAAGGTGTTGGGGCTGTCGGGGGCCTGCAGCCAGCGCAGGGTGAAGAAAGCGCAGAGGTTGGCGAGTTGCATCGCCGGGGAGTCCTGGGCGTTGACCAGACAGATGTTCTCGTGCAGCCCGGTGGCGTCGACTCCCTCGTCGGATTGCAGGAAGTCGGTCATCATGCGCTGCTCGATGTTGGTGCCCTCCTGTGCCAGGAGCATGGCGTACTGGGTCACCGGGAAGGCGCCGGACATTATCTGGTCGTGGTTCATGGTAGCCATGTTCATTTCGTCGAGGTACATGCTGAGGGCAAAGAGGAACCTGCTCATCACCGGGTCGATGGGCTCAGCCCACAACAGAGAGGCGGGAGTGGAGGCATTGGTGCGGGCTTCCTGGAAAACACGGGCGTTTAGGAAGGCGGAAAGAACGGGCGTTTCGCGTCGGATGAGAATGTCGAGGCAGTCCTGGATCATCTGCGACCGTTGCTCTGGCTCCCAGGCTGAGTAATGTTCCAGCCCCTCGAAGAGGTTCAGAGGCTGTAACGCCGAGGGCGCTTCCTCCTCGCCTAGGGGCGCACCGAAATTGCGGCGGCAGAGGGCGTCAAACTCGCCGTTGAGCGAGGTGATCTGGGTCTCGTGGAGCATCAGTCCAGCAACCACCTCGTGGGGCTGGGAAGGGTCATTGACGTTGGAGCCGGATAAGCCCGATTGTCCCAAATATACCAGGTGCATAGAGTAGTCTCCCTTCCTGATGCCCCGTCAAGCTTTGAGTGCCTGTCGACCGGACAGGTCCAGAACAACCGGTCGCCTGAAACGGCTACTGGCGAATTGCGTATCTCTCCCGGAGACCTGGCGACCTATTCCGCGGACTCGGATCCCCCTGTGGCCGGCCCGGCGCCCTCCTCCACGTCAGCCCCCATGGAGCCACGGGGGACGTCAATGCGAGCGACCATTTCCTCAGCGTCCGTCAGGAGGGCCGCACCAGAAGGCAGCGGAATCTCCCCCGCGCGGAGCACACTGTCTTCCGAAGTTAAAACGGCAAGATCGACATCGGCCTGAGCGGGCATTTCAAGAGGCAGAGCGGAAACCTCGATGGAGAAAAGTAGCTGGGTGACGGTTCCGCCGGCGCGGACGGCGCCCGGAGCCTCGCCATTGAGGACCACGTTCACCTGGGCGGTCACCGGGCGGGAAACGTCGGCGGCGAGGAGGTCGACGTGCAGGACGGAGTCGCGCTTGGGGTCCCACTGGATCTCGCGAGCGAAGGCCAGGTGGGCGCCCGACTCGCCCTCGATGGTGACATTGATGGGCGAGCTGGCCCCGGCTGCGGCCAGGATGGGAATCAGTTGCCGTGAGGCACACTGGAGGGAGCGGGACTCAATGCCTGGGCCGTAGAGATGTACCGGGACGATGCCGGCCCTTCGCAGACGGCCGACCTTCTTGCCCAGCAACTCCCTGGGCTGTAGCTGCAATTGCGCCGCGCTGGTAGTCATACAGAAAAAGTCTCCCGAAGATTTTCAAGCAACACCGAATGATACCACCCGTCGGGCATAAAGGGAAATGCTGAGGCGGGCCGGGACAGGGCTCCCGCATTTGGAATCCCTGCCATGACCAAACCTGATTTCACAAGGAGCGGCGGAATGCAAAATTAGTTTTTTCCTACCATTTCCTCTCATTTTCTGCCATCCAAACCTGCCTGCCAGGTTCCGCTGGACAGCGGATGGTGACGAGGGGAGTCTGACAAGGCCTTCAGGAATAATGTTAGGGATGTGCCATCGGACCTGGCAACAAGGAAGTGTCACCAGTGCATCCAAAGGCGATAGCCCTGTACCCGGAGAGGGTTCCCAATCAGGTGGTAAATTCAACAAGGTATACCGGGGTGTCTGGACTGTGATTTGTTTGATTTAGGGATGGGCATGATGGCGAAAGGGTGCTGGGGTGACAGTCGAAATGCCATAGATGCTGTCGCGCTATGGGCTGAGATTCTTAGCTCCGCTCTGGATGACAGGGGGTCGCCCGGGAATGACGAAAGGGACGCTCAGCATCACAGACGGTTTTCAGGTTAACAGTTACTCGGCTGTGGACTCTCGTTGACGCTGGATTCAATGCCGGATGGCTGTCGTGGGGGCGAAGGGGCAGAGCGTCAGCACGTACCGGTGGCGGTCAGATCAAATTGACAGCAGGGGTATGATTACAGGGCTGAAAAGCGGCCGTGATTTGAGGCTGGAATTGTCTTCAGGAGGGTCGAAAATGGCGTCACATTCCCTGGGACTTTCGTTGCACGAGGCGGCGCGGCGCATGGGCGTGCCATTCGTTGACGAGAACGAGCCGGTGGACCGGTTTGTGGACGCCAACGGCCTGCGTTTTCACTACCTGGAGTGGGGCAATCCGGCCAATCCGACGGTGCTGATGCTGCACGGCGTGTCGCAGCAGGCGCACAGCTGGGACTTCATCAGCCTGCCTCTCTCGCCTGACTACCACGTCATCGCCCTCGACCAGAGGGGGCATGGCGATTCGGACTGGGCCCCCGACGGCGACTATTCGCTGGACGCGATGGTCTCCGACCTCGACACCGTCGTACCGGCGCTGGGACTGGACGGCGGCAAGTTCCACCTGATGGGGCACTCGATGGGAGGGCGCAACAGCTTCGTCTGGGGCTCGAAACATCCGGGCGCGTTGAGGTCGCTAACCATCGTGGACACGGGGCCCGAGACGGCTCAGAGGGGACGTCAGCGCATCCAGCAGTTCCAGAAGCTGCCGGACAACCTGGATACGCTGGACGAGTTCGCCGACCGGATACAGGAATACACGGGCCGCACCCGCGAGCAGGTGCTGGGGGCGCTGAAGTACAGCATCCGGCAGGGCGGGGACGGCAAGTGGACGTGGAAGTATGACCGGGTGATACGCGAACGGGGACGGCAGGACGGCCCGTGGTCTCCGGAGCAGCTCTGGGAGTGCTGGCGGCGCATCGATTGCCCGGCGCTGGTGACGCGGGGCGACCGCAGCGACATCTTCGCGGACGAGACGCTGCAGAGGATGGGGCGGGAGATTGCTGACTGCGTGACTGTGACGGTGTCGAACGCAGGGCACCTGGTGCAGGGTGACAATCCGCCGGAGTTCCTGGTGGCGGCACGGGCGCACCTGGAGCGGGCGGAGGGGGGATAGGGGGATGATGGCGGGCTAAACAGCGGGCTGCATACAGTCTCGGGGCTGCGATAAAATAGAATTGTAAGGGAGACAATCTGCGGAGTACGGTCATGAAGTCGGCGATGGAGAAGATTGCGGAAGAGATTGCCCTGTCCGTTCTGCGCAATCTCGGCATAAGCCAAAGACTTACCGTTCCGCCGGGCACCCTTGAACGAGACTTTTGCGACCGTTGGCCCTCCGATGGTAGCCGATACCCGATCAATGACGCCATTGATATCGTTGCTAGTCTGGGTGTCCTCAACGCTGTGGAGCAGTCCGCGGCTTGGCGCGCCGCTGTGGACGAAAACATTACCAACTTTTTTGAGGCGGCTCAGGAGCGCTTCGATGCAGGCGACTACCTGCAAGGGACCGAGACCCTGGCCGATGCCGTTGGTGCCTCCCTCGGATACATCGCTGCCACCTTTGGATGGCCCCACGCCGCCGCCGATGATCTCTATCGCGCTGCCGCCGCCCTGGCAACCGGCGGCCCCTTTCCGTCAGACGATGAAAACCTGTACGTTCTGCTGGACGACGCATCCGATGAAGGCCTCGATCTCTGCGGTGCACTGGGAGCGGTGATGGGAAGGCCGGAAGCGGTGAAGTGCGGACTGTACGGAGAAGAGCAGACGGGCGTAAGAGAGGACGCCCAGCGATTCGCAACGATGACTATCGCCAAGGCCAAAAGCCTTGCCGGTGAGAAGGCGGTGGCTTCCTGAACAGTGATGAGCACATCGAAACTGCCTTGGCGTTCAGTGTCAGGGCCGAACAGGAGCTTCGCAGCGGCGGCAACGGACTAGTTGCCGCCGAATTGTTGTGGGGAGCGTTCGCTCACTGCCTGATTGCCAGGGCGCTGTCCGAGGGACTGCCGCACAACAGCCACGAGGACTTTCGTCGCATAGCACAGCAACTGGCTGCTTCACAGAATCTGGACAGATGGCTTTCCGACTTCGGGGCGGCCGAGGGGCTGCACATCCACTTTTATCACGGGAACCTGACACTGGTGCAGCTGAGTACCCACGCCAGGAACACGAGAAGGGGAACGGAGGAACTGCTGCGGATACTGCAGGTTGGTGCCTGACCAGTGCCAACGGGAGGACAGATCGGGGGCGAATGGATGTGCGCCCCATGCTTTTTCGTCCGGTGGGACTACCACTGTAGTTTGCTACGTGAACAGCCGCGGTATCAGCTCGCCGAGGGCGTAGCCGATGGCGGCGGAGAGGGAGAGGCTAGGCCTTGCGACTGGAAGATCAATAAACTACCATTCATCACAGGCGAAGCTAAGCAATACGCAGGTAGCCAGAGTATGAGCAAGACTGCCTTCACTGTCGATGTTGATGATGAATTCTTGGCCCAGGCCAACGAAGTTCTGGCAAAAGAAGGCATGACCCTGACTGAAGCCCTGCATCAGATGATGAGCTACATCGTGGCCGAGGGTCGAATGCCGCACTTCCAGTGCTACGAGCCCAATGAAGAAACCCTGGCGGCGATCGCAGAGGCGGAGAGCGGCGATCTTATTACCGTCGGAACCGTGGCTGACCTCATGGCCGAAATGAATGAGGACGATTAGACGTACTGGTGCCTTCAAGCGGGATTACAGAAGAGAAAAGCGGGCCAATTACCGGCAGACGTTGGACCAAGACTTAGAGAGAGTCCTTCTACTGCTGGTGGCCGACGAACCCATTCCGGAGCGTTATCACGATCACCCCATGCGGGGAAATCGCGGCCTCGAACGCAACTGCCATATTCACCCGGACTTGGTGCTACTTTATAGAAAGCCCAACCAGACCGACTTGGAACTGGTACGTCTGGGTTCCCACAGTGAACTCGGCATCTGATGGCCAAGCACCCCTTTTGCTCCCAAAGGTCGCCAGCTTCGATTTCGGTTAGGTGAACAGCCGGGGGATCAGCTCGCCGAGGGCGTAGCCGATGGCGGCGGAGAGGGAGCCGATGCCCAGGATTTCGATGCCCTGTAGCAGTGGGGAACGCTCGACGATGCGGCCCTTAAGCATCCCGAGGGCGAAGAGGCCGGCGAGGGTTGCGCCGACGGATATGCCGATGGCCTGACCGCCGGTGAGGAAGAAGTGAGGCACCAGCGGGATGGCAGCCCCTGAGATGAAGGCCGCGCCCATCACCATAGCGTCCTTGACCGGGCTGGTGGTGTCCTCGGTGGTGATGCCGAGTTCCTTCTCGACCAGGGTCCTGAGCCAGAGCTCGCGGTCCTGGGAGATTTCGTCGGCCATCTGCCTGGCCTCGTGGTAGGTCATGCCCTCGCGCTGGAAGAGAACGACCAGCTCGGCCAGCTCCTCGGCGGGGTTTTCCTCCAGCTCGCGGGCCTCGCGCTCGATCTCGGCGCGCTGGACGTCGCGCTCGGCGCGGGAGCCGAGCAGTGCGCCGGTGGCCATGGAGATCATGCCCGGCAGCGCCCCGGCGAGTCCGGCGATGACGACGGTGGTCTGGCTCTCGACGGCAACGGCAACGCTGGTGACCAGGGCGACGACGCTGAGCAGGCCGTCCTGGGCGCCGAAGACGACCTCGCGTAGGCGGCCGAGGCGGGCAACGCGCCAGCGCTCGGTATCAACCTCGGCGGCGGCGGTGTTGTAGGTGGCGCGGTCAAAGGCGCGCTCGGCGGCCGCCGTGGCCTCGCCGGTCCCGTCGAGCGCCCCGTCGGGCACGGGGGAGTACGACGCCGGGGTCGCGCTCGCGGGCATCACCGGGATCTCGGGGACCGCGACCGGGCGCGCCCCGTCGGGCTGGCCGGCGAGCTTGGCCTCGAGGCCTTGCAGCGCTTCGGTGAAGGACTCGAGGTGCCGCCGCTCCCGCTCCATGGCGAGCGTGAAGGAGTCGGCGGCCTCCTGGTGGCCCTCGGCCAGGGCTTCGCGAATCATCATGGGGTAGATGGTCGCCGCCTCCTGGGCCTCGCCCTGGATGATGGCGCGCAGGTTCTCGGCGGTGGAGGCGAGGTCCCCGGAGACCCGCAGGTGGTTCATGCCGTGGACGGTCTCGGCACCCGCCACTTCCTGGAAAATCTGGGCGACCTCGGGGTGGCCCTCCTGCAGTGCCCGGTGAGCATAGGCGTTGTACTTCAGGTTGGCCAGGGCTTCCGAGACGATGGCGTTCCAGAGGTTCCTCTCGGTCCTGGTCAGCGCGGACGGCTTGGCGGTCATGTCGTTGCCCCTGTGAGTTCGCGACAATAGCAGTACCCTGAATATATTGTATCAAGAAAAACGGGCCCGGATGGGTTTCCGGGCCCTGTTACGAAATCCGTCGACTTGGCGGGAGGTCAGCCTTCGCCGCGCCCTCACCCGCCGGGCGATGCGTGGTGGGCTATCATCTTCCAGCCGACTTCCCCGCTCTCGGAGACTTGGCGGGCGAAGATGTTGGTGGCGAAGGTGGAGAAGTTGGCGGCGCGACCCTGTACCACGCTGGTGACGCCCTCCACGCAGGTGACGCAGCCGAAGTCGCCCTGCACGACCACGTTCAGGTAGCGTACCGAGAACTGCATCAGGTTGGCGTTGTCGAAGATCCGCTCCCAGCTCTCCCGGATCGGCTGCCACCCGACGATCGGTGTCCACCCGGGATGGACGCAGAGGGCACGGTCCGAGTTCTCCCACACCTCGTCCATCCGCGCGATGTCCAGGGTGTTGAAGGCATCGTAGAAGCGCTGGTTGGCGGCGCGGATTTCCTCAAGAATTTCAGGTTCGTCGTTGGTCATGTTTCTCCGCAAACGGGCGCGTGGCGCGCCCACTCGTATGACGCCTACGCCTCGCGCCCCGCGCGCGTCGCCCAGTACTCCCAGGCGCGGGCGATGGACGATGGCCTGGACAGGCTCTCCGCCATCAGCTCGATTTCGCTGGCAGACAGGTAGTTGACCTCGCCTCCCCGTCCGGTGCTCAGCGACAGCGACGCCAGCAGCAGGCGGGCGTTTGCCTGGAGGTACACCGATCGCATCACCGCCTGCTTCAGCGTGCTGCCGACTACCATGCAGCCGTGCCCCCGCATAAGGGCCGCCGCGCCCCCTGTCGGTGATGCCGGCCCCAGTGTCGCCGCCAGGTCCCGCCCCTGCTCCATCGTGGTCACCAGCAGGCTTGTGTTGTTGAAGTTGTCGCGTATGTCCCACACCGGCACAACCTCACCCACCACGGCGCCCATGTGAAACATCGGACGCAGCGGCACCCCTGTGACGCCGAAGGGCACCACCGCCGGCGAGTGGTTGTGCACCACCGCCATCACGTCCGGCCGCGCCTCGTATGCCCCGCCGTGGATCGGCCGCTCGGAGTATAGGGGCCGCTCGTCCTGATCCAGCGGCTCGCCCTCCAGCGTGTACTCCATCAGGTCGGCGAGGTCCACCAGCTCCGGTGCCCGCGACTGCGACAGAATGTAGCGGTCGGCGTGCTCCGGGTGGCGGATGCTGACGTGGCCGAAGGCGTCCACCACCTCCTCCCGCGCCAGGATGCGGTTGGCTGTGACGAGGTCGTGAAGCTGCTCCTTAAAATCCGTCATCTCTCACGCCCACCATCAGCGAAATCCCCAATTCAAACAAATCCCTGTCCTGAGCCTGCCGAAGTGGCCTGTCCTGAGCAGTGCCGAAGGGACAGTCGAGATTAAATATACTCCCCCTCCTGGGTGGGAGAGGGAGTGACGGCCCAACCTGGTTTCAGGGGCGAGCCTAGTGCGTTGGCGAGAACGACGCCGGGACCATGATCTTGTTCTCCTGGCTCATCAGGAACTCACGCGTGGGCGGCGGCCAGTGCGGAGTCTTCACCGCCTCTTCACGGATACGGTTGCGCTCTCCCAGGTCCTTGTAGGGCCAGATGTGCACCCACTTGTTCAGACCGCCCAGCTCCGTGTACCACGCAGCCGCCAGCGGGGAAAACTCCTCGCGGTGCGGCACCGCTGCCTCCCAGCGCTTCAGGACCTCGCCCATCGAGCCGGTCTTGTAGGTGTATGAGCGCATCTCGTAGATGTTGCCCAGCGCCTGGTCATTCCCCAGCGGACGCATGAACGGCGCGGGAATGAATATCTCCGACTCCATGTTCACGTACATGTCCGGGTCGTTCGCCGGCGGCCAGTTCGGGTCCTGCGACGCCTCCGCGCGGATCTTCGTCCGCTCGTCCAGCGACTCGTACGGCCACACGTGTATCACCTGGTTCAGCGGCCCGATCTCCGTATGCCAGAACGCCGCCAGCGGCGAGTACCTCAGACGATGCGGCAGTGCCTTCGCGAAATTCTCCTCAAACGTCGCCACGCTGCCAGGCTTCAGGGTGTACGTTCGCACTTCATAGATCATTGCGCCTTCCTCCTCCTACGCTGAATCTCCCTCTCAGTCCCCTGTGCCCCCGGCCTCTCCCGGAGGGTGATGCCGCGCTAGTGTAGCAAATGGCCGCACCGCGGGCAATTTCACGCCCCCGCTGCCCAGCGCCATCCCAGCCGGAGAAAAATTCCGCTTGCTCCTCGTAGTCCCCGCATCCCCTCGCCACTCCCGCGCAGGCGGGAATCCAGGGCTCGCAAACCCGCGCCTGCCGGAGGGTCATTGCGGTGGCTCATCGCGAGGCTTTCCGGCCTCGGCATCCCAGCTTTGAGACAGTTTTTAATGCCTGATTCCTTGCGGACTCACAATCTCGGCAAAAGTAGTCACACACAGCCGGGCAGTGGGCTGAATGTATCTGTACGATGGTTGCTGATCAACTCGGATATCTAAGCACCCTGCCCAACCGTCGAGCTGGAGCACCCCCGGAGCCCTCCTGCCCCGACACACCCCAGTTTCCGCGGCACTCTGCGTCGGTGCCTTCCGGGAGTAGCGCCAGGGATGGAGTGGACTGGATTGACACCAACCGGAGTGCTGACAGGCGCGCTGCCAAGGGTATGGGTCTGCCTTCTCAGCCTCACTGCCGCCATCCTGCTCGTGGCCTGCGGACCCGAAGAGACGCCGCCCGAAACTGCCGTTCCCCTTCCTTCGCCTGCGGGTCTGCCCGCTGCAGCTCCCACACGCGCCATGCCGCCCGCGCCGTCCCCCACCCCCGCCTCCGCGGCAACGCCCGTTTCAGCGCCAACGGCTGTTCCAACCCTGACTCCTGCGCCAACCCTCACTCCTGCCCCGACACCCGCTTTTCGCCCGCCTTCCACGATAACGTCGACGTCCTTCTTCTCTCGTTTCTTCCGGCCCAGGCCGAACGCTGCGGCTCTGCCAACTCCCACGCCTTCACCCGACGCCCGTCCCGCTGCGACCCGGCCCACGCCGACGCCCTTCCCTCCCTCCCAGCAGCCGGCAACCCCCCAGCCTCCCGGCGCGCCTGTGGCTCCGCCCCTGGCGGATGGAAAATCGGAGTGGGACAGGAGCGCTGCCAGTTACCTGGCATCCATCGCTTCTATTGACCCGAACATGGCGCGGCGCATCTCCTCCTTCCCGTGGGTCGCCGACGGGGTTGGTCCCTGGGAGTCCTCTGCCATCTCGGTCTTCAACACCCTGGCCCTGGAAAACTATGACTTCGCCAAGGCTGTGCTGGACTTGTGGTGGGTCCATGACGATATGCCTGTGGTGCAGGCCGCCGCCATCCAGAGCATTGGAGGTCTCGCCCGCGCCAACCTCTCTCTCGCGCGGGTGGCCATCGCACAGCCCTTCATGGCGCCGCCCTTCCGACAGCGCGACCAGTACGCCTTGAATGCCCTGCAGTGGCTGGCCTGGGACCCTCCAGGCGCCACCACCGGCTCCGACCGCCACAGCCTGCTGTCTGGCCAGGACTGGTTCAACGATGGCATCGACGACTTGGAAGCCGCCCTGATGTATGTCCTCGGCGCCGCTAGGCCCGAGTCCGCACGCGCCCTCGCCGACGCCCATTACATCGCCTCACAACCTGTTGCCCTCCCCCTTGCCGGCGATATCGAGCTCGTCGTTATAAGGCACTCCCCATTTCCCTCCGTCGATTACACCTTCGAGGCACTGGAACGCGGCGTCAGAATGATCGAGGGATTCACCGCCGAGCCCTTTCCCACAACCGACGTCATACTGCTGCTTACCGAACCTCCCATCTGGGATGCCGGCGCAGGCAAGACTATCGGGGGCGTTGTTGGTGGCCGTGAGGGGTCCTACTTCGATGCCTTCATCCTGCTCAATGACTGGCCTTCGGGTCCCGAGGAAAGCGCCATCTATCACGAATTGGCCCATCACTACTATTTGAACGGCCCCAATTGGCTCAGTGAGGGCATGGCCAACTTCCTCGAGGCCTACGCCCTCGCCCATGTCAACGATCCCGTCCCCGACACGGCTCTGCAACAGCGCCTGTCATCCCTCGACGCCACCGGATGCGGCAGAGATGATATTCAGCAGCACATTGACGACTACGGAGGCGAAAACTGCGACTACAACCTCGGCGAACGCTTCTTCCTGGCCTCGTACCTGGCCTTGGGCCAGCAGCCCGTCGCCGCCGCCATCAGGGACCTCCATGCCCAGTCAATGCGCACCATTTACCTCGATGAGCAAACTATCTTTCATGCCTTCCAGTCCAACACTGCTCCAGAAATGACAGAGGCCTTCATTTCTATATACCGTCGCTATCACGGGGGACCTTTCGCCGACATATTTCCAGCGGAAGTCCCCGATCTGCAGCCTCTGATCGCCCTGTACCACTCAGCCAACGGCGACGGGTGGAAAGATAACGGGAACTGGACGACCACCGCTCCCCCCGGCGCATGGTTCGGCGTGGCCACCGAATCCCGCGGCCGCGTCCGGGTGCTGGAACTGTCCGAAAATCGCCTCTCCGGCTCCATCCCCCCCGAGCTCGGAGACCTGTCAGACCTGAGGACCCTGCAGCTCCAGGTCAATTCCCTTTCGGGGCACATACCCCCCGCCCTCGGCAGCCTCTCCGCCCTCGTCTACCTGAACCTCAGCGGAAACGAGCTGACCGGCGAGATCCCCTCCGAGCTCGCCGGCCTCTCAAGCCTGGGCGCACTCCACCTCACCTCCAACTACCTGACCGGCAGCATCCCCCGCGAGCTGGCCACCGTCCCCGGCCTCGTCCAGCTCGCCCTCGGCCACAATCGCCTCACCGGCCAGATCCCCGCCGAGTTGGCCCAGTTGACCCAGCTCGAGCTCCTCGCCCTGAACGGCAACCAGCTGTCCGGAATCATCCCGCCCCAGCTCGCAGACCTCCGCTCCCTCAGGACCCTTGACCTCGCTGGCAATCAGCTGACCGGCCAAATTCCCCCAGCCCTCGCCCAGCTCCCCAACCTCGAATTCATCTCCCTCAGCGGCAACCCGCTGACAGGCTGCATCCCCCTCGCCCTCACCTCCGTCCGCATCAACGACCTCGACGACATCGACCTGCCCCGGTGCAGCCAATAGCCCGCAACAGCGAGCCCACCCCAGCCCCTCGGCAAAGTCGGGACGCAAACCCGAATCCCGCCCCGAGCCTGCCGAAGGGCCCCGTCGGCTTGCCCAGCCCGCAACCCGAAAGAAACCGGCAGTACTACCGCGCCCCGCCCCAAAATCATGCCCATCAAATCAATCAAACGAATCACAGTTCAGACAACTCTGCCCCCGCATCAGCGAAATCAACCCAATCAGAAGAATCACAGTTCAGACAACCCCTCTCCCTGCCCCGCACTTCCCATTCCGCGGTCAGAAGAAGTTGCTGACGTTCTTCGCCAACAGCACCGTCTGGTCCAGCACCACCTTGCGGTAGGCCACCCGCAGCTGGCCCTCCTCGCGCCGCAGCACGTCCTCCCGGCTGCCCACGTAAAAGTCCTGCTCGGTCTCGCCTCGCGTGCGGTACATGATGAAGTTCGAGTACACCCTCAGCTCGTTGTCCCGGCTGCCCGCCTCCACCTCGATGTTCGACACGAAGTGCCGCGTCCGCGACGGCGGGTCCTCCGCCCAGGCCATGCCCGAGTCGAGACGCCGGATGCGGCGGGTCAGCGAGTCCTTGTCCTCGTCCATGATCGCCAGGTCGTTCTCGCCGGAAAGTTCCGCCTCCTCGTACCGCGACCCGTCCAGGATCGAGATCGCCTTGCTGTTGGCCGGGTACCGGTTGGAGCGCATGGGCATCCAGTACTTGATGTCCTCGGTCAGCAACTCCAGCCAGTCGTCGAACCGCCGCGAGTCCAGCAGCCGCGCCTCCCGGTACATGAACTGCTCGACTTCCCGAATAATGTCGTCACGCATCTTGGGTTCCTTTGTGAGAGTGTTGTAGCAAAGTTTCAGGGAGTCCGTCGGTGGTGAGCATGTCGAACTATCATCAGATTCCATTGACCCGTGCTTCGACGAGCTCAGCACCAGCGGCTCGGTTCATTCAAGTAGATTGGCAAGTAGTTTGGTAATGACCGTGTCACGCAGGCCACCCCTGAGAGTCCATCAGCTCCCGCCACCGACCGTAGAACGCCCTGTGGTTGTTCTCGCTGAGGCGGTAGTCGCTGGCCACGCCGCCCAGTTCCTCGTCGTAGCGCGCGTGGCCCAGGCCCATGCCGATGTTCAGCTCGTGCCTGCGTGACACGACGCCCCGCCCGGCGATGCTGCATCCCTCCCAGTTGTCCGCATCATCCTGCTCAAACACCCCCGACGGGCCGAAGGTGCGTATCGCGGTGATGCGGAAGGCCTCCTTGACCTCCGGCGGCGCGGCCTTGTCCACGTATACCGCCGCCTGGATCTCGGTCTTGCCGGGACCCTTGGGTTGCCACATCCGGAACGTGCGCGAGATGCTGCGGAGCAGCGACAGGTTCGGGAAGATGGTTCCCGCGTGAGGACGTATCAGCCGCAGCCGCTCGCCCATGCGCTTCGCAACCTCTTCGCGGATCGACTCCTCGTACGCGATGATCTCGGGGACCGCCGGGTCCGACGGATCGTCCGGGCCGAGGCCCACGATGCAGTGCCCGTTGGCCGGCGAGACGACCGCGCCCTCCCGCGACGGGCTGGACCGGAAGCTGCCGCCGAAGCCCGAGGTCATGGCGGACAGGTGGCTCCAGCCGGTGTGGTAGCCGTCGCCGCAGAAGTTCTCCGCCGGCATCTTCCAGTTCGCGGGTATCTGCCACTTGTGGACGCCGCCGATGACCTCGACGCCGCCCTCGCGCCGGTCAAAGAATACGTCGAGGTACCACGTGGTCGGGCCCAGGTACTCCAGCAGCGGCGGCGCGGTCGAGTCGAAGGTCGCGAAGACCAGGCCCTTGTAGGTGTCGAGCTGCGCCACCGGAATGAGGCCCCACTGCGACTGGTCCAGTTCGTTCCGGTCCAGTTCGTTATAGTACGCGTCCTGCAGGTTCGGCACCGCCTGCAGCGTGCCGTCGTTGCTGTAGGCCCAGCCGTGGTACGCGCAGATGAACGCCGCCGCGTTGCCCTTGTCCGCCCGGCACAGCCGGTTCCCCCGGTGCCGGCAAATGTTCAGGAACGCCCCGATCTTCCCCTGACGGTCACGCACCACCAGCACCGGGTCCTCACCCATGTACGTCGTCAGAAAGTCCCCCGCGTTCGGAATCTGCGTCTCGTGACACAGAAACAGCCAGCACCGCGCAAAGATCTGCTCCAGCTCCTGCTGGTAGATTTCCTCGTCACTGAATATGCGTGGATTGATCACCCCGTTTTCCGGGTCCACCAGCGACGCCATTTGCTTCGTGGCCATGGCGAACCTCCTCGCCCATTTCCGCTTGCCCTCTGAACTGTGATTTATGCCACCTTGATGCCACCTTGATTATCGATATGATTTTGGATCTCTAAATCAAAATAATCAATCCGTCAACATCATCGCTTGCTACCGGACCGACACGCCCCCACCCGTCACCCCCCGCCCGCCCCCGCCCTGGGACGACCCGGGGCCAGCCCCTCCTCACCTCACCCCACCGTCTCACCCGCCCCCACCCGTCACACCCGCGCCAGCGGGAATCCAAACCCAGTCCAGACCCTGCCGAAGCGGCCCGTCCCGAGCCTGTCGAAGGGACAGTTCAGACACCCCCGCCAATCAGCGAAATCAACCCAATCAGACAAATCACAGTTCAGACAACCCCCCCGACATCATGCCCATCAACCCAATCAGACAAATCCCTGTCCTGAGCCTGCCGAAGGGACAGTTCAGACACCCCCGCCTAGTAGTCGAACAGGCACTCCCTGGTCTCCACGAACTCCAGGTCGTTGTCTCGGACATCCAGCAACTCTGCCGGAAAAGTGCCTGTCAGCCGGTTGCCCGACACATACAGCAGCGTGAGACCTGTCAGCCTGGCCAGCGACCTTGGGACTACCCCCGTGAACCGGTTGCAGGACAGGTTTAATCGCCGCATATCTGCCATGTCTCCCAGCCACGCAGGTATCTCTCCTTCCAGCCCGTTGGCGAACACCGAAAATGCCGTCAACCGGGTGAGCTCACTGAGCACTGCGGGTATCACACCGGAAATCTGGTTGTTGCCTAGCCAGAGGCCATGAAGGTTGGACATGCGCCCCAATCCTGGAGGAATCTCGCCCTCCAGACGGTTGTCCCACAGTGATAATGTATGGAGCCTTTGGAGATTGCCCAGGGACTCGGGAATGCTTCCTTCCAATTGATTCCGGTACAGGTCCAGCGTGATCAACGTAGACAGATTTCCCAATTCAGGCGGAATCTCACCGGAAATCCGGTTGTTGCTGATGCTCATATATTGAATTTTCTCCAGGTCCCCCAGCTCCGCGGGCAGCTCTCCATCCAGCGCATTGCCCGAGAGTTCCAATTGCGTAAGGTTGCTGAGGAGACCCAGTTCCGGGGGAATATCACCCGAAATATCTGATACGCCGATCTTCAGTGTCTCCAGTCGCGACAGGTTGCCCAGTTCCGGAGGGATGCTCCCGGATAGCCTTTCAGATGGCTCTTCACTGTCTTGGGGAACTTTGCCGCTCACCGACAGAAATCGCAGACTGGACAGCTCTCCCAGTTCCGGCGGTATGCTCCCCGACCACAGGTTGCCTCCCAGCTTGAGCCGTTCGAGACTGTCGAGATTCCCCAGCTCACCGGGAATACTTCCCTCCAGGAAGTTGCCCGCCACGTCCAACAGCCGGAGGCGGCTGAGGTTACCGATTGTGGAAGGCAGGGGGCCGGTCAGCTGGTTGTATGCCAGGGTCAAAGCAGTCAGCGTGGAGAGCCATCCCAACTCGGGCGGAATCTCGCCGCTCAATTCGTTCCCGAAGAGGAACAGTTCCTCCAACTCCGAAAGATCTCCCAGCGACGCCGGAATCTCCCCCGTCAGCTGGTTCTTTATCAGGTCCAACATCCGCAGGCTGCCCAGATCCCCCAGTGATGCCGGGATTTCTCCGGTCAACTGGTTCTGGTACAAGCGGAGTGTTTCCAGGTTGGGCAGGTTCCCCAATTCGGGCGGTATGTCGCCCGTGAGGTTGTTCAGGCCCAGCTCCAGGGTCCTCAGTTCCGCCAGCTCGTCCAGTGAAGCGGGAATTTGGCCGCTGAGGGAATTCTGCTGGAGTTCCAACACTCTCAGCTTGGTCAGTCTGGTCAGATCGGGCGGAATTTCACCGGTCAGCTGGTTGAACTGAAGCCTCATCGTCTCCAGGTGCTCCAGCTTGCCCAATTCCCAGGGCATTTCGCCGCTCAGGAAATTGTAGCTGAGGTCCAGAATCCTCAGCTCCTCCAGATCGACCAACTTGCGGGGCATTCGTCCGGTCAGCCTCCTCTCAGGATGGTTCAGGTTGGAGAGGTCCAGAGTATGCACTCTCTTTGGAGATCCCCCCAGGCCCACTCCATTCCATTCCGATATGGGAACGGTTGTACTCCAATTCAGCGGGGACGGCGACGCCCGGCCGTCAAGCGCACTCCTGAGCGACAAGAGTAAGCGGCAGTCCTTCGTCAACCCGGGCGTCAACCCGGGATTGCTATTTGCCTCCGCCAATAGTGGGGAAGCTGGACAAAATTCCAGAATCGGCACAGGTGTGGGCGTGGGTGTTGAAGTCGGCGCAGGTGTGGCTGTAGGCGTCGGCGTGGCCGTATTTGTAGGTGCAGGTGTTGGCGTGGGTGTAGCCGTGGGCGTGGGCGAAGCTGTGGGAGTGAGTGTGGCTGTAGGCGCCGGCGTGGCCGTATTTGTAGGTGTAGGTGTTGGCGTTGGCGTAGTTGTGGGCGTGGGCGAAACTGCGGGAGTGGGTGTGGCTGTCAGCGTTGGCGTAACTGTCGGCACCGGCGTGCCCGTAGATGTGAAGATGGCCGTCAGGGTTGGCGTAACTGTCGGCGTTGGCGTGGCCGTCGGGTGAGCCGTGGCCGCTGTCAGGGTCATCTGCTCCGCCGCTCGCTCGGGCAGCTCTGCATCCACCCTCGCCTCGACAGTGGCCTCCATCGAAGCGTCCGCCTGTCGAGTTGCCGCGACTGCCGATTCCCCCGTCCCTTCCCCCGTCCCTTCCCCGCCAGTTACAAATGTGTGAGGAGTGGGTTGGGCCTCCTCGCCTCCGCAGGCCAGGACCGCCGTCAGTACAGTAGCCATCAACACAACCATGGCCTTGGAGAAAACCGGTCTCAAGAAAGCTCGTCGCATCTCTTTGTTTCAATGGTCTGGCACAGCAGATTCCATTCGGCCCCTGACCCATTCGGTCCCTGACGTAAAGGGCGACTTGGAGATGCCTTGCCTGCAACTATTATTAAGAGGCGCCGTCAAAACCATTCGGGCCAGATTACCAGTCCCCGCAACCCGAAAGAAACCGGCAGTCCTACCGCGCACCCCACCCAAAATCATGCCCATCAAATCAATCAAACAAATCACAGTTCAGACAACTCCGCCCAGCCCGCAACCCCGAAGAACCCCGCAGTACCACCGCGCACGTCCCCCAAAATCATGCCCATCAACCCAATCAGCCAAATCCCTGTCCTGAGCAGTGTCGAAGGGACAGTTCAGACACCTCCCCCCCACCCATCACACCCGCGCACCCCCCCAATCAGCGAAATCAAATCAATCAGAAGAATCACAGTTCAGACACCTCCCCAAATCATCCCCCTCAACCCAATCAGAAGAATCCCTGTCCTGAGCAGTGTCGAAGGGACAGTTCAGACACCTCCCGCCCCCACCCGTCACACCCGCGCACCCCCCCAATCAGCGAAATCAAATCAATCAGAAGAATCACAGTTCAGACAACTCCCGCACCCACCCCGCAACCCCGAAGAAACCCGCAGTCCTACCGCGCACCCCCCCGCCAATCAGCGAAATCAACCCAATCAAACAAATCACAGTTCAGACACCTCCACCCAGCCCGCAACCCGAAAGAAACCGGCATCACTCCTGCACCCCACCCCAAATCATGCCCATCAAATCAATCAAACAAATCACAGTTCAGACAACTCCCGCCCCCACCCGTCACACCCGTGCACCCCCCCAATCAGCGAAATCAAATCAAATCAATCAGAAGAATCACAGTTCAGACAACACCGCCAATCAGCGCAAACGAAACCAATCAGACGCATCCCTGCCCTGAGCCTGTCGAAGGGACAGTTCAGACAACCCCGCCAATCAGCGAAATCAACCCAATCAGACGAATCACAGTTCAGCCCCCCCAGCCGTCGCCGGCCATCATCTCCCCCCACCGCCTGTAGAACTGCCGCTGGTTGCTGTCGCTGAACCGGAAATCGCTGGTCAGGCCCTCGTTCTCCTCGCTGTACCGCTCGTGACCCAGGCCCATCTGGTAATTGAGCATCTGCCGCCGCGCCACCACCCCACGGCTCGTGACAGTGCAGTTCTGCCAGTTGTCCTGGTCGTCCTGCTCCAGGGTCCCCGACGGACTGAACCCCCGGATGGCGATGAGCCGGATCGCTTCCTTCACCTCCGGCGGCGCCGCCACGTCGGCGAATACCCACGACCATATCTCCGACCGCTCCGGCCCCTTCGGCTGCCACACCCGGAAGCTCCGCGCGCTGGACTTCAGAAAGGAGAAGTTCGGGAAGACGGTCCCCACCATCGGATTCAGCGCCTCCGACCGGGGCCCCAGCCGCGCCTCCACTTCCCCCCGTATCCCGACCTCGTACTCCTTCAGAACGTCCATCGCCTCGCCGGTTGTCCCGGGTACGGCGCACCAGATGCCGTGCCCCAGGCCCATCCGGTATTGAGCATCTCCCGCCCCGGCTCCACCCGCCCTTGCATCCGTTCTTAGATCCGCCCTTAGAAGATATGGAGAGATCTGTCCCCCGCCGTCCACCGCCTGGATCGTCGGCCCCACGCTGAACCCCTGCAGGATGGGCGACAGGTGCGACCACGGCGTGTGATACGTGTCCCCGATGAAGTTCTCCGCTGGGAATTTCCAGTTACACGGCGCGACCCACTTGTGCACTCCCCCGATCACCTCGACGCCCCCCTCCCGCCGGTCGAAGATCGCGTCCATGTACCACTTCATCGGCCCCAGGTAGTCGGACAACGACGGCGCATCGGCGTCAAAGGTCGCGAAGATGAGGCCGTTGTAAGAGTCGAGCTGGGCGACGGGGATGAGTCCCCACTTCGTCTGGTCGAGTTCGTTGTAATACGCGTCCTGCAGGTTGGGGACGGCCTGCAGCTTGCCGTCAGCCCCGTAGGCCCAACCGTGGTAGGCGCAGATAAACGCCGAGGCGTTGCCGTCCTCCGCCCGGCATAGCCGGTTGCCCCGGTGCCGGCAGACGTTCAGAAACGCGTTGACCTTGCCCTGCCGGTCCCGGACCACCAGCACCGGGTCCTCCCCCATATAGGTGGCGAAGAAGTCCCCCGGCTTGGGAATCTGCGTCTCGTGGCACAGGAAGACCCAGCACCGCGCAAAGATGTTCTCCAGCTCCTCCTGGTAGATGCCGCCCTCACTGAAAATCCGCGGACTGATCAGCCCCCGCTCCACATCCACCAAAGATCCCAAATCCCCAATAACCATAAACCCTTCCTAGCCAGTCCCTTCCCCCGCCACTCACCTTCCCCCGGCGATTAGGATTCCCCGGCGCTTAAATGTCCCCGGCAGTCAAATGTCCCCGTCCGACCCGTGATTTATGCGATACCGTGATTTATGCGATTACGATGATTGGCATGATTCCTGAATCTAAAATCACAACAATCAATCCATCAACTTCATCGCTTGCTACCGGACCGACACGCCCCCGCGTCATTCTGCCCACCCCCAGTCATTCCACGCGAAGCGAAGAATCCCGCCCCCGCATCAGCGAAATCAAACCAATCAGAAGAATCACAGTTCAGACAAGGCCCGCCCACCCGTCGGCGCCCATGAGGTCGCTCCACCGCTGGTACTGTACGTTAAAGGCCCGCCCACCCGTCGGCGCCCATGAGGTCGCTCCATCGCTGATAAAAGAACCGCTGATTACTGTCGCTGTGACGGAAATCGGCAATCACCGCGTCATAGTCCTCGTTGTACGACTCCCGGCCGAGCCCCATCTGGTAGTTGAGCATCTGCCGCCGCGCCACCACCCCCCGGCTCGTGACGGTACATTCCTGCCAGTTGTCCATATCGTCCTGCTCAAAGGTGCCGGAGGGTCCAAATCCCCAGATGGCTGCCTTGCGGACGGCTTCCTTGACCTCCGGCGGGGCGGTCTTGTCGGCGAAGGCCCACGACCAGATTTCGCAGCTGTCGGGTCCCTTGGGGTGCCAGACGCGGAGGGAGTGGGAGCTGCCGCGGACGATGGAGAAGTTGGGGAACACTGTGCCGACGATGGGGTTCAGCTGGGTGGCGCGCGGGCCGAGGCGAGCCTCGCGCTCCTCGCGGGTCGCTTCGTCGTACTCCTTCATGATCTCCATGGGAGCGCCGGACTGGTCGGCGCCGACGGCGATCATGCCGTGGCCGTTGCCCATGGACACGGGACCGCCGCGCATCTTCGGCTGGGCGGTGACGCCGACGCTAAAGCCGGCCTTGATGGGAGAGAGGTGGGACCACTGGACGTGATAGGAGTCGCCAACGAAATTCTCGGCGGGCATTTTCCAGTTGCAGGGGACGACCCACTTGTGGACGCCGCCGAGGACCTCGGAGCCGCCCTCACGGCGGTCGAAGAAACTGTCGAGGTACCAGGCCATGGGCCCGAGGTAGTCCAGCAAGGGAGGTGCTGCCGGGTCGAAGGTGGCGAAGTAGAGGCCCTTGTAGCTGTCGAGCTGGGCCACGGGAATGAGGCCCCACTTGGTCTGGTCGAGCTCGTTGTAGTAGGCGTCCTGCAGGTTGGGAACGGCCTGCAGGTTTCCGTCGTTGCTGAAGGCCCAGCCGTGGTAGGCGCAGATGAAGGCGGCGGCGTTGCCATCTTCGGCGCGGCAGAGGCGGTTGCCCCGGTGCCGGCATATGTTTAGGAAGGCGTTGACCTTGCCCTGCCGGTCTCGTGTTACGAGCACCGGGTCCTCGCCCATGTAGGTTGTGAAGAAGTCACCGGGTTTGGGGATCTGCGTCTCGTGGCAGAGGAAGAGCCAGCAGCGAGCGAAGATCTGCTCGAGCTCTTCCTGGTAGATGTCGTGATCACTGAAGATGCGGGGGCTGATCAGTCCCCGGTCGAAGTCGACCAGGGAGTTTACGTTTGCAATTACCATGCCAGTGGTCCTCCCTCAGCTTGGTTCATGTCCTTTACGGCCAGGGGGCATTGTAATGCAAGCAGAAAAATTGCGTAAGGCGAACGGTCGTCGGCCAGCTACGAAACTGGCGCGTGGAGGGCCACAGTGTCGGCATGCTGGCGAGCCAATGCAACGGTCTCGTCGGTATCCGCGCCGTCGCCCATGACACAGACAATGGCCCAGAGGCCCTCGCGGGTATCGCGGGCGGAGCGGTTCACAAGTTCCTCGCAATTCCCGGGGTTCATCGTCAGCTGCACCCCGCGAGTATATGCCGCCACTACGGCCATGGCCTCTGCGTCGGCGACGACGTAGTCGGCCATGTTCAGCAGGTCCTTGACGTGCTGGGACAGGCGAACCGCATCGCCATCGCCAAGGGCGACGACATTCAGGGAGCGTTCCTGGGAGCGGAAGGCGGCGATGTAGTGACGGGTGAGGTCGATTTGGCGCGCGTGGGAGGCCTCGTGGCCGGAGGTCCGTTCCAGCAGTTCGAGTAGGGTAAGGCCGGGGAAGGAGTTGCCCGGATTGGGAGGTGTGGCCGGGCGGGCGAGCTGCTCGGGGGTGAGCTCGGTGAGCAGGGCGCGGAACCGCCGGTGGGTAGCCTCCTGACTCTCCAGTTCCTGCCGAAAGTGCTCATCACGGCTGGAGAAGGGCGGCAGCATGTCCATCTCGCCACGAGCGATTTTCTCGAGGGCGTCGACGTAGCGTTCGGAGTCCAGGTGGAGCAGTACATCGCGCACGGACCACCGCTGGGCGAGGAATGCCTCCTCGGCCTCGAGCCCTTCCAGGGATTTGAGGAGTACTTGGTGGCCCTCGTCGAGGCGGGCTAGAGCGGCGTCGCGGCGCTGCAGGATGGACTCACGTTCTTCAGGGGTCACTGAGGGCCTCCTTTGTCTGAACTGTGATTAGTTTGATTAGGGGATTGCCCTGATTCCGACGTGCTCGGAAGATGCCGGAAATCATGGCAATCATATAATCGCAAGAATCACAGTTCAGAAATTATACCCGGCGAACGGGAAGGCAGCGATGATAGAATTTTGGTATGGCAACGAACACTGCAATGAAAGGCGAGACGGTTCCGGCTGCGAGGCTCCGGCGGATGCTGGACGCGTTGTCCGTCGAAGCCGGAGATGGGGCGTCATCGCTGTATCTGCGGCCAGGCGATACGCCGGACGTTGCGGCGCTGGCGGAGACGGGGTGGAAGAACGCCGTGGCGGAACACAGTGAGGCGGTGACACGTTCCGGGTGCGGGTTGGTGGGGCTGCGGGCCGGCAATCGGGGGCTGCTTATCGCGCCGCCCTTTCCGGTGGCAGAGACGTTCTTGTCGCTGGACTGGGACGACGGGCCGTTGCGAGTGCTGCTCGACGCAGACTTCACGATTGGCGTGGTGCTGGTGCGGCTGGGCCGGTTCTCTGTTGCAGTGTTCCGCGGCGGGGAGCTGGTGGACTCGAAGACTGACTCGCGGTACGTGAAAGGCAAGCACCATGCGGGCGGCACCTCCCAGTTGCGGTACACTCGCGTGCGGGACGGGCAGATCAAGAGGCTGTATGACAAGGTGTGCGAGGAGACCCGGGCGCACCTGATGCCGCCGGCGGCGAAGCTGGATCACCTGGTGCTGGGTGGCGAGCGTTTCACCCTCAACGGGCTGCTTAAGGAGTGCCCGGCGCTGGCTTCATTGCAGTCGATAACGCTGAAACGTCGCCTGAACATACGCGATCCCAAACGTGATACTCTGCCGCAGGTTGCGTCTATGCTTACCGAGAGCCGGGTGTGGGAATTGAATTTCGGTTAACCACAGAGCCCACCGAGAACTTGGAGAGAGTAAAGATTCAGAAATGAAGAAAACTCTGTGTCCTCTGTGCGTTCTGCGTTGAATTACCTTTGTTAAATATGGAGATTATTGGATGACGCTGGGCGGTTTTGAAAAGGCCGGGCGGTCGCTGGAGTATGACCAGGTGCTGGCGCAGGTGGCGTCGTTCTGCCGCACGGTCCTGGGGCGTGAGAGGGTGGCGGCACTGGAGCCGTCCGGAGACCTGCTGGAGGTGGCCACCCGGCAGCAGGAAACGACCGAGACGCGCCGTTACATCGACGGAGGCGGGTCGCTGGAATTTGGCCCTGAGAACGATATCAGTGAGCTCATTCACCGGGCGATGCTGGGCGGCCTGCTGCGAGGCGAGGAGCTGTACGCGGTGCGCACCTTTGCCAGGGCGGCTCGCTACGACCGGGACGAGCTGAGCCGGAGGGAAGACCTGCCGCTGCTCTCGAGCCTCGCCAGCAACATTCCAGAGCTGAGGCACCTCGACAACGAGATCGGCTCGGCCATCAGCCCGGCGGGGGAAGTGCTCGACTACGCCAGCCCGGTACTGGGTCGGCTACGGGCGGAGTCGAGACAGGCGCAGAACCGGCTGAACGAGATAATGGAGCGGAACCTGCGGCGGTTTCAGCGCTCGGAAGTGGTCCAGGAGCCGCTCATCACGCAGCGCAACAGCCGTATGGTGCTCCTGATCAAGACGGAGATGCGGTACCGGGTGCCGGGTATTGTGCACGACGTGTCCGACAGCGGAGCGACTGTTTTTGTCGAACCGATGGCGGCGGTGGACATGGGCAACCGCTGGCGGGAGGCGCGCCTTGCCGAAGAGCGAGAGGTGGAACGGGTGCTGCGGCATCTTACCAACCGCGTCGGCGACACAGGCGAGGATCTGCTGCTGGCCCTGGACATCGTGGCGCGACTGGACCTGGACGTGGCGAAGGCGCGATATTCGGCGGATTTAAGGGCTACGCCACCGGTGATCGAGGACCCGGAAGAGATACGCCCTCACCCCGACCATCTCCCGGATGGAGAGGGACCAATCGAAGCGGAGCCGGCGTCGCCGCGTCGCCTGCGACTCAGCAGGGCGAGGCACCCGCTGCTTCTGAGCCAGTCAAATGGCGCAGACGTGGTGCCCATCAGCGTGTCGCTGGACTCCGAGCGGGGCGTGCTGCTGATAACGGGGCCCAACGCCGGAGGCAAGACGGTGGCCCTGAAGACGGTGGGGCTGCTGGCGATCATGGCTCACGCCGGGCTGCACATACCCGCAGATGAAGCCCGGTTTCCGGGGTTCGACGGAATCTATGCCGACATTGGCGACCAGCAGAGCATCCAGCAGTCACTATCGACCTTCAGCTCGCACATCACCAACCTGCTGGACATAATGCGACAAGCGACGGGTCGCTCCCTGGTCCTGGTGGACGAGCTGGGCACCAGCACCGACCCGGAGGAAGGGGCCGCCCTGGCCAGCGCGGTGCTGAGGCACTTCCACCGGATGGGGGTGTTCCTCGTGGGCACGACCCACCAGAGGGGAGTCGCCCGCACGGTGCAGGAGCACCCAGGCATGCTGAACGCCAGCGTGGACCTGGACCCGACAACGCTGGAGCCAACGTACCAGCTCACGATGGGACTGCCAGGCCGCAGCTATGCGCTGACTATCGCAGCACGGCTGGGGCTGCCGGAGGAGATCATAGAGGACGCCACCGCCGGGGTGTCTCCGGTGGAACAGGCGACGGAAACGCTCCTCCGTGAGCTGCAGCAGGAACGTCAGACGGTAGAGCTGCTGAGGGAGGAAGCGGAGTCGTCGCGGCTCTCAGCGGTGAAAATTCAGAAGGACCTGGAGGATCAGCTTTCGTCGGTGGAGGCCACCAAGACGGAATTGGTGGAGGAGGCGCGCAGGGATCTCCAACTGCGGACCAGCGACCTCATGGACCGACTGCAACGGGCGGAAAGGTCTATGGAGTTGGCTGCCAGCGCGGCCTCAGCATCGGCTGCCGCCGGGCATATACGCACTCCCACGGCGGGACGGGGAACGAGAGAGGAACTGCAGGAGAACCAACGGGACCTGCGGGAGGTGCAGCGGGAGCTGGACGCGGCCAACTGGCAGCCCATCGAGGTCAAGCGGACGCCCTGGCAGGAGCGGCTGAAGAGCGGAGACCGGGTCTATGTGAGGGGCATCAGCCAGCCAGTGGAGGTGATCACGCCGCCGGACCTGTCGGCCAGCTCCGCGCAGGCGCAGCGGGTGGAGGTGCTGCTGGGGACGATGCGGGCGAAGATACCCGTATACCAATTGCAGAGCCTAGCTGAGGGGCACCCGACGGCGGCGCGACAGGGTGTCTACCTGGAGAGGGCGGAAACGAGAACTCCCGCTCCTCGCCGTCCCGACCCGGAGATGGACCTGCGCGGGCTTCGGGTGGATGAGGCGGTGGCGCGAGTGGACACGGCCCTGAACGACGCAGCACTGGACGGGTCGTCGCTGGTGCGCATCATACACGGCAAGGGCACGGGAGCGCTGCGGCGAGCCATCCGGGAGTACCTTGCTGACCACCCGCTGGTGGAGGGAGCCGGCGATGGGGAGGGCCCCGGTGGCGAGGGGGTGACGGTGGCGCAGTTGCGGTAAGATGTAAGTTGAAGGCCGTCGGCTATGTCGAAAACGATAGACGAAGTCCGGAGGCAGCTATCGGATGCCGAATTCGACCTGACCCTGCATGTCCTCAGACGCCTGGTGCAGAGGGATGTAACCGAACAGGAGATTCGGCAAGCCGGTGCAACCGGTGTAGTCATCGAAGACTACCCTGACGACAAGTATTCGCCAAGCTGCCTCTTGCTGGGATTCACTTACGAAGGGAAGCCACTGCATATCCATGTATCCCTGGCGGACACCACTTTGGTCAGGGTAATCACCGTTTACGAGCCAGACCCGTCGGATTGGATCGATTTCTCAACTCGGAGGCATTGATGTTCGAGTGTGCTGTCTGCGGCTGTAAGCAGAGTCGGACGGACCTGATTGACGAGGTATTCAAAGTTGACGGTGAGTACTTGCTGGTTGAAGGGATACCATCAGAAGTCTGCAACCGTTGCGGAGAACAGTCGTTCAGCCTGGAAACAGCAGACAGTGTTAGGAGGGCCGTATCTGACGGCACGTCACCGGTGAGGGCGGTAGAAATGCGGGTTTTCGCGTTCGACCCTGGGGAAGCTACCAGCGCGACAACACCGTGATTGCGGGGTAGAGCTTTCGGGAGATTCCGCGCGCTAGACTCCCTGAAACCAGGGTTGGCGTCGGTCTGCAAAGGCGCGGATGCCTTCCTGGAAGTCGCGGGTGAGGGCAGTGCGCGCGAAGGCCTCGGTCTCCGCGTCAAGCTGCTCCTCGAGGGTGGAGTCCCATGAGCGCTCGTACAGTTCCTTGACGCGCCCGTAGGCCACGGTGGGGCCCTCGGCCAAGCGGGTGGCAGTCTCGAGGGCGTGCCGGTCCAGTTCTTCGTCGGAACACACCTGGCTGACCAGGCCCAGTTCCAGCGCGCGTGGCGCACCAATGGGCTGACTGGCAAGGTATAGCTCCATTGCCTTTCCCACTCCCAAGATGCGCGGCAGCAGCCAGGTTGAGCCGCCGTCGGCGGGTGCGCCGATGTTGGCGTAGGCCATCAGGAAGCGGGAGTTCTGGGACGCAACCCGCAGGTCGGCGGCGAGGGTCAGGCTGAAGCCAGCGCCGGCGGCCGCGCCGTTGATGCCCGCAACGACGGGCTTGGGGAGGCGACGCAAGGGAATCACAACCTGGTTGTGCAGGGCGTCGGCGAGTTCGCGAATGGCCTGTGAGATGCCTTCGGGACCCTTATCTTCCAGTGTTGCCACCAAGTCGCGCACGTTGGCGCCCGCGCAGAATGCGCCCCCCGCGCCGGTGAGCAGTACGGCACGCACGTTGGGGGAGGAGCATTGCTCGACCGCGCGCCCGATCTCGGCAATCATGTCGGGTGTGAGGGCGTTTCGGGTCTCGGGGCTGTTGAGGGTGATGGTCGCCACTGCGCCCGATATCTTCAGGCTAACCGATTCGTCTGCCATCGTTTGTTTCTCCTACTGAGTGACAGGGTTTCCAGATCTCACGGCTTAAGACACTGCGAGAGGTCCTGACCTCGGTGGGCTATCATCGATCATCCAATGCCCTGTCGTGTGAGGTTGCGGACTTCTCGTCACAGGATGAGCAAACCGTACCAGAATAGCTGCTGCCATTGCTCAATGGTGCCCGACATCCAACTGGCATGCAGCGCACGACACGATCGCACTCTTGTAAGGTCGTCACGATAGGTTACCCTGGGCGAAAACAGCGGAGGCCTCCAGACGACGTTGCGTCTTGGGCGCCGGGGTCGACACGCCGCCCACTTCCGCTTGCGTCTCGATGCCCGGATCGCATTATTCCGGATCCGTCAACGCCCTGGCGCGGACAGCTACCAGGGCGCAAGGGGCAGGGCCAGCGGAACATGGCGTGGCCGTCCGGTGTCAGCCTGCGGTGCCGCTCTTGGCCCACTCGGCGGCGCAAGCCTGTGCGACGGCGGCGGAGACGGCGCGGTCCAGGGACCACGGGATTACGCGTTCGGGAGTGGGTTCGGGAATCAGGGCGGCCAGGGCTTGGCCGGCAGCGAGCTTCATGCTTGTGGTGATGCGGGAGGCCTTGGCGTCGAGGGCGCCCCGGAACACGCCGGGGAAGACTAGGCTGTTGTTGATCTGGTTGCGGAAATCGCTGCGGCCAGTGCCCACGACGGCTGCGCCAGCGGCTTCGGCCAGGTCGGGCATAATTTCCGGCACCGGGTTGGCCATGGCGAAGACCACGGAGTCCTTGGCCATGGAGGAGACCATCTCGGGGGTGACCATGTCGGCGACGGCGAGTCCGATGAACACGTCTGCGCCGCGCATGGCCTCGGCGATGCCGCCGGTGCGGTTCTCGGGGTTGGTGGTGTCGAGCATCGACTGCTTGATGGGGGAAAGGTCGGTGCGGCCACGGTGAATGATGCCGACGCTGTCGACGAGGATGATGTTGGTTGCGCCGTGGTCAAGCAGCAGCTTGGCGGAGGCGATGCCACCCGCACCTGCGCCTGCGAATACGAAGGTGGAGTCCTCGATCTTGCGGTTGGTTACGGCGAGGCCGTTGATGACTGCGGCGAGGACGGCGATGGCGGTGCCGTGCTGGTCATCGTGGAAGACGGGGATGCCGAGGTCCTGCAGGGCGTCCTCAATATCGAAGCATTTGGGGGCGGCGATGTCCTCTAGGTTGACGCCGCCGAGGCTAGGGGCGATGGAACGCACGGTGCGGATGATTTCGGCGGGGTCCTGTGAGGCGACGCAGATTGGATAGGCGTCCACTCCGGCGAGGTTCTTGAACAGGATGGACTTACCCTCCATCACGGGCATGGCGGCTTCGGCGCCGATGTTGCCAAGCCCGAGGACGGCTGAGCCGTCAGTCACCACGGCGATGGTATTGCCGCGATTGGTGAGGTTATAGGACTCGGCCGGGTCAGCGTGAATGGCCATGCACACCGACGCCACGCCGGGGGTGTAGGCGATGGACAGATCCTCCAGCGTTTCCACGGTCATCTTGGAATTGATGCTGACTTTACCGCGGCTTTCCCGGTGCCGCCGGATGGCCTCTGTTCCGTAGTCGGTTGTCATGGTGTGTTACTCCTGTTCGGAATCTTGTTGGAACCGGCGAGGCCGGCTCGGGCGGCAAAATACCTCTATACAGCCAGACCCAAGGCAAATCGCAGATCTCGTTCTACTGCCTGGAGCTTATCGCTAGTCAGGGCGGTTATCCTGCTGATGAGTCTTGATTTGGGGATTGTAGTGATATCGTTCAGATTTGCAACACTCTCCATAGGTAACCCGTCTTCCGGCCCCAAGGGAACTTCAACGGGGATTCCCTGATGCGGCTAGTAACCGGGGCTACCGTCACAAATTACCTTATGGAGTTTGCCGAATTACGCAACAGAGGCACTGGTGGGCGTAGTCCCGCCCGACCGGGAAACTCCGCCCACCAGACTTCTCCACGTCTCAATTCTGTCTCTCTTGTCCCCTGGGGTTTCTGGCGAAAACCTCGGCAGCTGTCTCACCCAGCCATTCGGATTCCTCGATGGTCTCGGGATGGTCGAGATAACCCAGAACGTATTGCTCTTCCAGGCTCCCCTCTGATCCGGTCTGGAGATAGTGCTGCACGGCCTTCTTGCTGAATTCGCTACGGCTCAGGACTTTGCTGCTACCGAGTCGTTCCTTCTCAATAGCCTCCAAAACCTCGTCCGGGAGGCTGATCGCTATCTTCGCCATTCGGTTCCTCCCGGTTTCTGAGGGCCAATCATACCACGGTATTACAGTGGTATTGATTGAGGCGTCAAGAGGATGAGTACCTCAACCGAGGCTACCGCGTCACAGCCCCCTCCGACGCCGACGACGCCAGCTTGGCGTACTTGGCGAGGGCGCCGGTGGTGTAGTTGGGTGGCAGGGGCTGCCAGGCGGCACGGCGGTCGGTGAGCTGCTCCTCGGACAGCATGACGTTGAGCTGGCGGGCCGGTATGTCGAGTACGACCTCATCGCCTTCCTGCAGCAGGCCTATGGGGCCGCCGACCGCGGCCTCGGGGGCCACGTGGCCGACCATGGGGCCGTGGCTTGCGCCGGAGAAGCGGCCGTCGGTAACGAGGGCCACGTCGTCGCCGAGGCCCTGGCCCACGATGGCGGCGGTTACGGCGAGCATTTCCTGCATGCCGGGACCGCCCTTGGGGCCCTCGTATCGGATGATAACGATGTCCCCGGCCTTGACCTCGCCCCGCTGGATGGCCTGGAATGCGGCGGGTTCCTGGTCGAATACACGGGCGGGGCCGCGGTAGACCTTTTCCTGGTGCCCGGCCACCTTGATGACCGCGCCATCGGGTGCGAGGTTGCCGCGCAGGATGGCGAGGCCGCCAGTGGGACTGCGAGGAGCGTCGACCTCGCTGATGATGGGCTGTTCGCCGGCCAGGGATATGCCTTCCAGGTTCTGGGCCACAGTCTTGCCGGTGACCGTCATGGCGTCCCCGTGGAGCAGGCCGGCGTTGAGCAGCCGCTTCATCACGATGGCGATACCGCCGTATCGGGAAAGGTCGGCCATAACGTAGCGGCCGGCGGGCTTCATGTCGGCGATGTAGGGAGTGCTGGCGCTGATCCGTTCGAAGTCTTCCAGGCCCAGGGTCACCCCGGCCTCGTTGGCGATGGCCAGCAGGTGCAAGACGATGTTGGTGGAGCCGCCCATGGCCACGCCCACGGTTATGGCGTTCTCAAACGCCTGCTTGGTCATGATGTCGCGGGGGCGGACGTCCTCTTCGAGAAGGCGCATGAGGGTGCGGCCGACGTCACGGGCCTCGCCGAGCTTGCGGGGGTCGATAGCGGGTATGGAGGCGTCGCCTGGCAGGGACATGCCCATGACCTCGATGGCGGTGGACATGGTGTTGGCGGTGAACAGGCCGGCGCAGGATCCCTCGCCGGGGCAGGCCACGCACTCCAGCTCGCGCAGCTCGTCGAAGGTGACGTCGCCCTTCGCGTAGGCGCCCACTGCCTCGAAGACGTCCTGGATGTTGACGTCTCGGCCCTCGTACTGGCCGGGCATGATGGAGCCGCCGTACATGAATATGCCGGGCACGTTGAGGCGAGCCAGGGCCATCATGCAGCCGGGCATGTTCTTGTCGCAGCCGGCGATGGTGATGAGGCCGTCCATGCGCTCGCCGAAGGTGACCAGCTCGATGGAGTCGGCGATGACCTCGCGGCTGACCAGCGAGGTCTTCATGCCCTCGGTGCCCATGGATATGCCGTCGCTGACGGTGATGGTGCCGAACTCGAATGGCACGCCCTGAGCGGCGCGGATGCCTTCCTTCGCGCCGTTGGCGAAGCGGCTGAGGTGGACGTTGCAGGGGGTCACGTCGCTGGCCAGGTTGGCGATGGCGACGAAGGGCTTTTCCATGTCTTCGTGGGTGATGCCCATGGCCATCAGCATGGCGCGGGCGGGCGCGCGCTGCGGGTCGTGGGTGATTTCGGCGCTGCGGTGCTTGGTCTTGGCGGGCTTTCCGAGTTTAGCTGGCGCTGTGTTGGTGGTGGCCACAGGGTCATCTCCGTCGGGAAAGAGTTGGGTTGCTGCGGAAGGAGGAACCCCACCTTGCCGCACGCGTGTGTAACTGGTCTTTGCCTGTCGCGCAATTATAGGTTGCGGCATAATCAGGCACAAGGCGGCTGGCGGTTTCATCAGGGCCATCTGACCTCGTTAGTGGAGTTGCGTCATAGTTATATCCCTGAAGTCTAAGCCCCTGATCGGAAAACAGCGCCCCAGGGTTGGTAGGGGTCCACGAAATAGCAGTGTTCGAAAACTGCTGCGGAGAGACTGTTGGTTCAGTTTATCGAGAGAAGGAGCTTCGGTGGCGGCAGTGTCTGAGTTGGATACCGACGTGTGGGTTGGCAAATGACGCGACATGGCTTCACAATAGAGCCCGTTTTGAGACGGAACGGTCAATCATGTTTGAATTCTCCAAAAGCCAAACGCTTATCGCCGGAGTAGCGCGCCTGAGGCGATGAGTAATCGACGGACCATTCTCAGGGTATTTCTGACCACGGTAGTGCTTCTGCTCATTGTGGCGTTCCTCGCGGGTGCCACTGGCTGCCGTGAAGAATCGACAGAAGCTCCCGTGGACCCGGAAGCCACGGCGGAAACGGCCGTTCGCGCCACGGAAGTGGCAGCAGCGACCAGAGGAGCCGAGGCCGCTGCAACGGCGGAGACGCAATCCGCGGCTGTTACACCCACCCCACGGCCCCTTCCCACGGACAGGCCCACTCCCTCACCTGTTGCGCCTGTGCCGGTGGTGACGCCGCCCTCGATGTCTACGCCCACACCGGCTCCCGTGGGAACTCCTCAGCCCACACCTCCTCCAGGTCTTCTCAGGTGCATGACCGGGGCAGCAGTGCCGGACTCGGCGGGGAACCTCAGGCTGGTCGAAGACTGCGTTGCGCTGCTTGAAGCAAGGGATTCACTGGCCGAAATCCACGCCAGTTGGCTGCCGGAGAACGTCCTGAACTGGGACGAGGATGTTCCCATGCGCAATTGGGATGGGGTAACAATCGGTGGCGCTCCCCTGCGCGTGAGGGAAGTGGACCTCAGCGGCATGGCACTTACCGGAGCGATTCCTGAGTCCCTCAGTCGGTTGAGCGAAATCTCGCTGCTTGACCTCAGGGACAACCATTTCATGGGAGAGATTCCATCGGATTTGGACCAGCTTTCCGGGCTCGAAGAGCTTTACCTGGCCGGAAACCTGCTGACCGGCTGTGTCCCCACCGCGCTGCGGCTGGGAGGAACGCTGGTGGATCATACCTACTGCGACGAGTCCCCGACAGAGAGTGCCAGTGCCCTGGCTATCGCCTTGGCTGGCGACTGTACCAACGGAATCGCCGTGCCGGACCCTGAGGAAAACCCCTGGCTGGCAAGGGACTGCGTCGCGATGCTGCTGGCTAAAGACAAGCTGGCGGGAAGCGCCGACCTCGACTGGAATGCGAATGTGCCCGTGCGGGATTGGGAAGGAGTGGCCGTGTGGGGTGAGCCGTCGAGGGTGCGGGAGATCTATCTCCCGGGCGTGGGACTGACGGGGCATATACCGAAGGAGTTCGGCCTGCTGCCGGGGCTGGAGAATCTCAGTCTACAGGGCAACAGGCTGACGGGGGTGATTCCCGAGGACCTGGGTCTCCTGGAAAATCTCAGGGTCCTCAATCTCATCGGCAATTTCCTCACGGGCGGCATACCTTCCGAGCTTGGGCGGTTGACCAGCCTGAGAGTGCTCGCCCTCGGGTTCAATCCCCTGGAGGGGGAGATGCCGGCGGAGCTGGGCGAGCTGGCGAACCTGCAAACGCTGATCCTGTCCGGAACCGGTCTCACGGGCCACATACCCCTTGAGTTCAGCTCACTGGAGAGCCTTGAGCAACTGTATCTGAGCGGAAACACGCTGACCGGGGAGATACCGGCGGAACTTGGCAATCTGGAGAGTCTGAGGCTGTTGTACCTTGACGGTAATAGGCTGACGGGGCAAATCCCTCGGCAACTGGGCGGATTGACATACCTCCACGAAGTGTCCCTGAGCGGTAACAGGCTGACGGGAAACATTCCTCCTGAACTGGGACAGCTGCGCAACCTGGAGCGTTTGCACCTGTCCTTCAATCAGCTTACGGGGGAACTACCGCCGGAACTCGGGGAGTTGCTGAGGTTAAAGGTGCTGGGGCTTTCCGGCAATGCCCTGAGCGGATGTGTGCCCGGCCAGCTGGAGGGGATCGAAATATACGCTGGCCTGCCGTTTTGCGAAGGTCGGGAAGTCGGGCGCATCAGTGGCGCAGACCAGCTTATGCCGGGTTCCTGTTCCAACGGAATCGTGGTGCCCCTACCGGAAGTCAATCCTGGCCTTGTCCGCGATTGCGAGGTGCTCCTCGAGACTATAGAAGCGCTCGGAGGATACGGCGAAATTGGCTGGAGCACGGCGGTCCCCATCACGCAATGGGACGGATTGGCGACCGGGGGCTCGCCAAGGCGGGTTAATGGGCTGGACCTGCACAACCTGGGCCTTCAGGGCCCTGTTCCGCCGGAGTGGGGCCTGCTCTCGGGCCTGAGGGTGATCAACCTGCCGGAGAATCGTCTGGCGGGTGAGTTACCCGCCGAGCTGGGCGATCTGGATGAACTGGAGGTCCTGAACCTTTCCTTCAATGACTTGACGGGCAATATACCAAGTTGGATCGGCAGACTGGATTCTTTGAAAATACTGGTTCTCGACGGGAACAGTCTGACGGGCGAGATACCCTGGCAACTGGGTCATCTGTCGAATCTTGAGGAACTCCACCTGCCACTGAACCGACTCAATGGGGACATTCCGGGCGCGTTGGGCGCGCTGTCGAATCTGCGAGCGCTGGTGCTGAGCGCCAACCAACTCACGGGTCCGATACCACCGGAGATAGGTCACCTGACCAATCTTACATGGCTGGATCTCGGGCACAACCGCATGACCGGCCTGATACTCCCCGAAATTGGAGAGCTGGCCAACCTTGAAGTCCTCTCCCTGTACGGAAACCGTTTCGAAGGGCCCATACCGCCGGAGCTGGGGCTGCTGGGAAATGTCTCTTCACTTCAGCTCTCGCTCAACGAGCTGACGGGTGAGATTCCCGCAGAAATCTCGAACATGACCAGCGTAGTACGGCTGGAACTGGACCACAACCTGCTCTCAGGAACATTGCCTCCGCAGCTTGGTCAACTTGGCAATCTGAAGAGGCTGGCCGTGTCCAACAACAACCTCAGCGGGGAAATACCGGATGAATATGGCCAGCTGTCAAACCTAGAGCAGCTGTGGCTGGAGAACAACTACCTGGAAGGAAGGATACCTGCGATCTTGGGGCAACTGCCACGCCTGAAGTACCTGTCCCTTTCGGGCAACCAGTTCATCGGGGAAATACCGCCGGGGTTCTCTGGCCTGCACGAGCTGTCGGCGACTGGAAATCAGCTGAGCGGATGCCTGCCGGCGGCGTTGCGGCAGGCGACAGTGGACGTTGACCTGCCCTTCTGCGAGGAAGTGGCAACTACAGGCCAATCCGGCAGACCCTGACCTCAGGGGGACAGCCGAAGATTCGAAGTACGTAGTCGAAGCGAAACCGGAACAGGGCCGCCTGCAGCAATGCCGCTATGCGGCCCTCGCTGGCGCAGGAGCAACCCTCCCGTCAATGGTGACGAGCTGAACTACGACGTTGGGAACGGAAGAGTTCAGCGGAGCGACAAGTCTCGATCTTAACCACGATCCGCTGTATGGCGTTAATTTAGGGCAGCTCGAGCGCAGTCGCTGGTTTCCAGCGAACCGCTGCGTGCCGCCAGTGGGGTCTCGGCAACCAGTTGTGCCCGGACAGGCTGGGACATCTGAACTCAAGCGGAAGGTTGGCAGTGGGGTGGGGGCACAGGAGTGCCGATTGCGGCCCGCCGTCTCGACCAACCCCACGACGAGCTCAGTTCGGGCGATGCAGCTTCTTCTCGTAGCAGAGGCTGACGGGGTCGTCGGGAGGGTAGTTGCCGAAGGGCGGGATGAGGTAGTAGCCGCATCTTTCGTAGAGGCCGATGGCCTCCGGCTGCAGGGTGCCAGTCTCGAGGCGCATGATGCCGACGCCTCGGCCCAGCGCCAGGTCCTCGAGGTGGCGGAGCAACCGCTTACCGTAGCCAAGTCCGCGGTATTGTCCGCGCACGTACATGCGCTTCAGCTCTCCGTATCGCTGGCCATCCGCATCCTCAAAGAACTGCACACCGCCGCAGCCGGCCGGTTCTTCGTCGTGATATAGCACGAAAAACTCGACCTGCTGCTGGACCAACTTCTCGATGCTGTATCCGTGCTGGCTTTCCTTCGGGTACAGGGGGCCCAGATAGGCGTCGAGCTCGGCAATGAGGCCGAAGGCAGCTTCGGTGCCGGGGTGCTCACGGCGGATTGTGACGGATTCGGTGGTCTTCATATTTTCAGTCTAGCATCCTGCCCTCGAGGCAATCCATGGAAGACTCGACGGGTTGCGCGAGAAGCGGATTTCCATTAACCTTTTGGGCGGTTTACAGCTTCAGCCAATACGCCGAAAGGCAATAAAATCAGCTATGGAGGGGCATGATGTTCAACCCCATCGGGTGGTTCAAGCCTGCGACAGCCAAGGCTCATTGCGACATTCCCTGCGGTATTTATGACCCCATCAGCGCCAAGATCGCGGCTCAGACGGTGCAGAAGATGGTGCTGCGGATGCAGAACCTCGAGCACCCTGCGCCCGGCTCCGACATGTCGGCTCACCAGGCCTTCGCCAACACCTTCAATCGCTACGTGCAGGTGAAGGAAGAGCACGCCGAGAAGTGCAAGGAAGAGCTGCGCATTCTCTGGGCCGACTATGCCTGGCCGAACACCGACGCCGGCGAGATCGCTGCGAAGTTCAACGCTGCCCTTAAGCTGGCCGGCCAGTGCAAGCAGACCGTCAGCATGGAGAACGCCGAGAACCTGGTGGCCGCCTGCGAGGACATCGCCGCCGCGTTCTGGGGCACCAAGAACCAGGAATACAGCGATCCCCTGGAAGCCGCTCGGTACGGCGCCTAGGCTCCGGCGAAAGGTAATAGTCCTAGGAAAAGCAAGGGGCGCACGGCTGTGCGCCCCTTCGGCTTTTCAGGCTGCAGGGCCTGAGACTAGCTGGCATCGTGGACGGAAGGGCCCTCGGCCACCTTCACCTCAAACTGCTTGGCCTTCTTGGCCTCGGCCTTGGGCAGGCTGACGGTCAACACGCCGTGCTCATAGCGGGGTTCTGCCCGGTCCTGGTCGACGGTGTCGGGCAGGCGCAGAGAACGGTGGAAGGAGCCGCTGCGGCGCTCGCGCATCAGGTAAGAGCCATCGGTGTTCTCGAAGTGGGATGCGGTCTCGCCGCGGATGGTGAGGACGTTTTCCTCGATGGATACCTGGATATTGTCCGGGGAGACACCGGGCATGGAGGCGCGTATGACGAAGTCATCGCCGTCGGCCACCACATCCAGCGGGGCGGCCCAGGCCTCAATCCCATTGTTGTCGTCGCCACCGGTGGTGCCAAATCGACGCCACATCCGGTCCATGTTTTCCTGCATCTGACGTAGTTCATTGAATGGAGTCCTTCGCTGCATCATCATTGATATTCTCCTGAGGGTGCTTTTGAAGAGGTGTGTTTCTGGTTTCACTGGATCTAGTTGTTTCGGCGGCGAGGCCGCTACTACTAGAAGTAGTAGCGGACGCCGGGGCTGGGTATCCGGTATGCCAGTTCTCGCTGCCGGACGCGCACCGGGACAAGTTCCCGCTCTGCGGCCTCTTCCAGGATCTCGGATACCTGCTCGGCCACCTTTTCGCGCAGTTCCCGTGCGTTGGTTTCCGTCGCGCCGCTCGACCTGTTCTGCAACTCTGTCGCTGCCATTTCTTTCATCTCCGTAGTTGGTATGACAAGACTATAACAGTTGATACAAACTGTGTCAACTACTGTTGCAAATATCACTATTGATAGAGTCGTGTTGTATAAGAAGACAGATATGCAGTTTGACATATGGTTTCCATACAGATATAAAAGAAACAATACTGGACCACTCCGTTAAAGAGCGCCGACCATGACAACGCAACGGACACAGGGCATATACCTCATCAGCGTGGTGGCGGAAACGCTGGACATGCACCCGCAGACCCTGCGCAAGTACGAGCGTGCCGGATTCGTGGTGCCCCTGCGGATGGGGGCCCTGCGCACCTACTCCGACGAAGACGTGGCCCGGCTGCGCCTGATCAAGCACTTCGTGGACGGCATGGGCCTCAACCTGTCTGGAGTGCAGCTGGCTTTGAAGATGACTTCGGAGTTGCTGTCCCTTCGACAGGAGACCGGCCTGGAGGGCGGCCCACTGGACCGGATCGACGGGATGCTGGCGACGCTGGGCGTGCGGGTGGTGCATCGGGAGGAACCGGAGCGGGAGGAGGAACCGGGCGACAGCTGGTTCAAGGTAAACCAGGGGGAGGCTGTGGAGTTCGATACGGGGGCGGAGGGACAGAAGGAGCTAGCCACCTAATTCTGCCAGAAGATCATCCACCGCTTGGCCTAGCGCTGGATCGATTATCGCCCTGTCATCTCCTCCCCTCTGGATAAGCTCGGACTCATTTAAGGCACTTAGCGCTCTGCGTTTCTCCGACCAGTTGACTTCGTCGAGAAATAGAATTGGTGCTTCTGGACCATCTTCTTGGCTGTGCAAGGAGGTGGTCCAGGTTGATGATGAATTTAACCAAGTAATAGTGCTTGGCTGACTAATCATATCCTTTAGCCACAGAAGGCCGGTAGTGCCACTTAATGAATAGTGATCAATCAGGAAATTTCTGATTCTTGCTTGATCCATTAGGAGGATGGTACGAGTTTTGAAAACTCGTCTTCTTCGTGCCCAGGCACCTAGCTTATCCAAAATTATTGATGTTCCGATCAGTGCGAAGATAATTAGAACAATGGCGAATAAGGAGCCAGGGAGATAAATGATGGTTCTTACGGCCTGAGTAAGCGCACTTCCAGGAAATAAGCCTGCGAAAAAGCTGACATCTTCTTGGGACAATGGTCTAGCGGAAACGGTGATTTCGTTAATACCGGCTATTTTGCCTACCGGGGAGATGTATGGGGAAATATCCTTTGGATGTAACAGAAGCACTTCCACAGCAAAAGATGAACCTGTCTCGAAAATTACTTTTGGAAACGAAACTACATTTTCGTTCGTGACCTGAGGAACTATTTTTGATCTCAGATATGCCGAGTTAGAATCAACCAGTCTTGATTCTATGACTTCCCCGTCGCTGAACTGCATTCCCCAACCATCTTCAGGGTCATAGTGGATAGGGAGAATGTCCTGCTCTCCAGTGTTCGTTACGTTGACAATCACTATCCGTAAATTCAGATTTTGCTCTTGGACGTCATGTCCACGAAATATGATGCTCAAATCTTTTAGAGGCCTGTGCAAATCGAAAACATTCGTATCACTAATTGTTTCGAAATTGACTCTCGCCTCCGGTTCTCCCTGTGCCCAGTACGTTATGCCCACGCTAATAGTCGTAACAACTATTGAAGCAATAGTAGCCCACAGAGCAAACGCAGCCAGACGAGAATTTACGGTGAACGATAAATTACGATTCGAGGACTGGTCTTCGCCAATATCCGTTCTCATCTTTGGGTATTTCCTGTTGGAAGCATGGAATCATGGTCGAAATGCGGATGTGATGTCGCTACAGTAAGGACTCCCGAGCGTCCTTCCGCGGCGGCCGTCGGAGGGCGATGCCTCCACGGTGTGGGCTTCTTGAGTGCATTACTCCTGTGCCCAGCGGGCCACGTCCTTGGCGAAGTAGCTGATGATGATGTCGGCCCCGGCGCGCTTGATGCCAGTGAGCAGCTCGGTGGCGACCGGGCGCTCGTCGACCCAGCCGTTCTGGGCGGCGGCCTTGACCATCGAGTACTCGCCGCTCACATTGTAGGCGGCCAGCGGGTGATTGTAGCGCTCGCGCGCCTCGCGGATGACGTCCATGTAGGCCATCGCGGGCTTCACCATCACTATGTCGGCGCCCTCGGCGATGTCGCTCTCGATCTCCCGCATGGCCATTCGCCAGTTGGCCGGGTCCATCTGGTAAGTCTTTCGGTCACCGAACTGGGGCGTGGAGCCGGCGGCGACGCGGAAGGGACCGTAGAAGGCTGAGGAGAACTTGGCGGCGTAGCCCATTATCGGCGTGTCCTCGTAACCGTTGGCGTTCAGAGCCTGCCGGATTGCCCAGACCTGGCCGTCCATCATGGCCGAGGGGGCGGGCAGGTCGGCCCCGGCCTGCACGTGGGACAGGGCGGTGCGAGCAAGCAGATCGAGGGTGGCGTCGTTGTCGACGCGGCCGTTGTCGATGACCCCGCAGTGGCCGTGGTCGGTGTACTCGCACATGCACACGTCTGTGGACACCAGCATCCCGGGATGGTCTCGCTTGATGACGCGAATAGCCTCCTGCACGATGCCCTCGGGGTCATACCCCTCGGTGCCCAGCGGGTCCTTTTCCGCAGGTAATCCGAAGAGGAGCACGCCGCCAATACCCAGTTCGGCAGCCTCGCCTACCTCCTCGGACATAACGTCGAGGGATACCTGGTAGCAGCCTGGCATGGGCTCGATGGGCTCGCGCGCGCCTTGGCCGTGCATGACGAACATCGGGTAGATGAACTCCTTCGGCGAGAGGCGGGTCTCACGGGCCAGATTGCGCAATGAATCGCTGCCGCGCAGGCGGCGCAGGCGGGTCTCGGGATAGGCGTTGTAGCCGGTCATTGGGACGTTCTCCCTTTGTCAGAATCAGGACTTACCACACTATGGATTTACGGAATTGACTGACTTGTGGACCGAGTAGTGTTCTACCAGTGCGTCGGCAAGGCCATCGACGGTGTGCTTATCCGCCTCGATGTCCACGTGGAGGCCCAGCTCGCGGGCGGTGCCGGAGGTCACGGGGCCGATGCAGGCGACAAGGCTGCCTGACAGCGCATCCCGTCCCGAGCCAGTGCCGTCTTCCAGCAGGGACAGCAGGTTGCGTATGGTGGAGGAGCTGGTGAACGTGACGATGTCGATTCCCTCGGAGAATGCGTCGCGAGCCTGCTTTGCCGCGTCGGGTGGCGTCACCGTGCGGTAGGCGATCACCCGCTCGACGTCTGCGCCAAAGCCCGACAGACCCTCGGCCAGCTCGTCGCGCCCGATGTCGGCTGCTGGAAGCAGGACGGACACGCCGTTCCAATCGAACGCCGACAGCTCCTCCAGCGCCGCCGACGACACGGAGCGCGAGGGCGTGAAGTCGGGCCGGATGCCGTGCTGTGCCAGGGCCTCCGCGGTGGCCGGTCCGATGGCGCCGACTCGGGCACATCCAAAGGCGCGGGCGTCTCTGCCCAGCGCGTCCAGCCGCTCGAACACGGAGTCCACCGCGTTCACGCTGGCGAAGATGACCCAGCCGTATGACGACAGACGCAATACAGCATCGTCGAGCCGTGCGAAGTCTTCCGGCGGAGCGATGGCAATGGCGGGCAGCTCGACAGCGACGGCTCCGGCGTCCTCCAGCAGAGTGCACATGCGCGAAGCCTGCGTGCGGGAACGAGTGACGAGCACCCGCTTGCCGAAGAGAGGACGGTTGTCGAACCAGGCCAACTCTTCACGCAGACTCACCACCTCGCCGATGATGGCCACCACCGGCGCGGCCAGCCCGGCTTCGCGGCCCTTTCGGGCGGCAGTGGACAGTGTTCCAGTGACAGTCCGTTGCCGGCTCCAGGTTCCCCATTGCACCAGGGCCACGGGGGTGTCGGCGGAGAGGCCGGCGCGTTGCAGGGATTCCAGTATCTTCTCGATGGAGGCCCAGCCCATTAGTGTGATCAGGGTGCCGCCATTGGAGGCCAGGGACCGGGCCAGCTCCTCCCAGCGAACTGTCGATTCGGGCTTGGAGGGGTCCTCGCTGCCGGAGACTACCGTGAACCCGGTGGCGATGCCGCGATGGGTGACGGGAATGCCGGCGTAGGCCGGGGCGGCGATGGCGGACGATACGCCGGGCACCACCTCGAAGGGGATGCCGCCGCGCGAGAGAGCGAGCGCCTCTTCGCCCCCTCGACCGAAGACAAAGGGGTCGCCGCCCTTGAGCCGCGCCACGCGCAGCCCGGCCTGCGCCCGCTCCACCAGCAGTGCATTGATGCCGTCCTGCGTCAGCTCCTGTTGCCCGCGGGCCTTCCCGGCGAAAATCCGCTCGGCCGATGGCGGAGCGTAGTCCAGCAGCGATGGATGCGCCAGCCGGTCGTATACGACCACGTCGCACCGCTCCAGCGCCTCGCGGCCCTTCACGGTCAGCAGCCCCGGATCCCCGGGCCCCGCGCCTATGAGATAGACCTTTCCTAGAGATGGTGTCATTTGAATCTAGCCGAGATTGACGACAAGATCTGTGCCAAATTCGAGCCCAGCGACTTCACAAGCTAAACGAATAATCTTTTCTTTGGTCATAGTGTTATTGTTAGTGCCGATATACCAGCCGAAGTTCAGTTGTCGCGACTCCTTATCGCATAGATCTGGCCTACCAGGATAGAGGTCGTATTTATCTCTTACGAGATATCGCCGCTTATTGCCATGTTTCCGTGCAGAGAATCGTTCAGGAAAAGTCGAATCTTCAGAACTTAAGGATACTCTGAACAAGGCCCATCGTGACCTGAATTGTGGCTGACCGATGGGCAAGGGGTGCAATTCACCGTCTCTGACTGGTCTGATTTCGTTCACATCCAGTATTTCGCCCCCTTTACCGGGCAGTTGGGAGCTTGTCAGGGGGTTGAAGGCCGGTGAATCTTGCCCCAGGGCCCACTACCCCCTCAGTCCTCTTAGTTGTCCTTCCGATGTCAACAGGTTGCCCAGCCCGAACAGCAAGGCCAACCGTTCCGTGTTCTTCCCCAGCCCCCGGTAGCGTACTTTCCAATACCCGAACTGGCGCTTCAACCTCTGGAAGGGATGCTCCACTTTGGCTCGCACCGACGCCTTGGCCTGCTCCGTCCGTGCCTCTTCGCTCTCCGGCTCCAGCTTCCGCCGTCTCCCAGGCCGCATCGCCACCCGCCATTCCACCTCCAACCCCAGATTCTCCTTCCTCTTGTGAACCCCTTGATACCCAGCGTCGCCCCACACCACCGTCTCGCCCCCGTGCAGCAGATGGTGCGTCTCCGTTACGTCGTGGGCGTTGGCCGCCGTGGCGCTCATGCTGTGGACTATTCCAGTATCGGAGTCCACTCCGATGTGCGCCTTCATCCCGAAGTGCCACTGGTTCCCCTTCTTGGTCTGATGCATCTCCGGGTCCCGCGCCTTGTTCCGGTTCTTGGTGGATGACGGCGCTTCAATGATGGTGGCGTCCACGATGGTTCCCTCCCTGAGCTTCAGTCCCTGGCTTTCCAGGTGGGCGTTGATCTCCTGCAGGAGGCCCTGCCCCAGGTGGTGCTGCTCCAACAGGTGGCGGAAGTTGAGGATGGTGGTCTCGTCGGGCAGGGGGCCGGTGAGCCTCAGCCCCACGAACCGCCGCACCGGGTCGGACTCGTAGAGCAAGTCCTCCATGCCCGGGTCGCTGAGGTTGTAGAACAGCTGCACGCAGTGGACCCGCAGCATGACCGACAGGGGATAGGGATGGCGGCCCTTGCCCGCCTTGGGGTAGCAGGGCCGGATGCGCTCCTCCAGCTTCTGCCAGGGAATCAGGCCGTCCATCCGCTCCAGGAACAGTTCCCGGCGAGTCTTGCGCTTCTTACCCTGGTATTCCAAGTCGGCAAAGGTGGGTTGCTCCATCCCAATTCACCCCTCTACTGGTCTAGCCTGCCTCCCCCTACTATGCCATAATTTCCCTGACTTGTTCAGAGTTTCCTTAACTTTTCGAAGATGGAAATCATCACATCCGTAGGGTTTCTACATTCAAAAGACTGGCCGCGGACGACAAAACCGACTCGATCAGCTTGGCGTGGCTTACGCGGCTGGTGAAACATCCCTGTTGGCTTGTTGGCGACGTCTTCGTGTGGCGAAGAATGAACCGGGGCGGGAGATTTACGAATGGTTGTGCCAATACTCGCTGCTTTCGACAAAAGGAATGAGACGCAAGCATCTTGGTCAGGTTTGTATCCGCATAAATCTGAAACCTTGTCGCTCAGTAGCTCAACAAGCAAATCGTCGGCTTCGTTTAATAGAGTATTCCAAGCCTGCGGCAGTATTCGTTCAATCTCTCGTTCGCGATTGACATCCCTGTAGTCTGATTGTGCATTTTCAGAGGCCATACCGGATGAGACATCTAGATGAGAGAGATATCGGTTAAGGCGATATGAACACTCCGAAAGGTCTCTTTCCAAAAGATCCAGCTTATAAACACGGCGATCTTGGTAATCTCCTTCTCCTGCAGGTAAGTAGAAATTCCATTCCTGCCCGTCGGTTAGCACAGCCAAAGGAACGCCACTGTGAAATGCATACTCGAAAAGCTGTCGTTCACCGCTGGCTGCTACCCCGACGCGCTTGACCTCTATGAAAACTACGGGCTTTCCGTTGGCGCGGCAGAGCGCGTAGTCAATTTTCCGTGTTTCAACTGGATATTGAGGATGGACGACTGTCGTATCAAATACGGGCCAACCGAGCTCTTGAAGTATGCGGAGCACTGCACCTTGACAGACAGCGGCTTCGTCAGGGAAAAGCCCCCTGCGGAGCTTGTCTTGGATTTGCAAAATTGTTTCTTCAAGTCCCACTTCTGTATCTCTCAACACATATTTTTAGAGCGCATGAAAATTTCTGGCTACAGGTTCTCGGTCGCCGGGGGGCCCTGGGGCTGCCGGACTCCTTCCAGCAAGTCTGCGCCGCCGCGTTCGGCTACGGCGAGGTAGGCGTCGCCAGCCAGTTGTTTCGGGTCGTGCTTCAGTCCGTCCACCTTGGCGGAAAAGACCCGGGAGCCCTCGGGGTTGCTGAGAAACACGGTCATCAGCAGCTCGTGTCCCATGCAGCGGGCGTAGGCCCCAACGGGCAGGGAGCACCCGCCGCCCAGCGTCTCGAGAAAGGCCCGTTCGGCGGTGACCTCGAAGCGGGTGGCCGGGTGCTCGATGGATTCCAGTATGTCCAACACCCGGCGGTCGTCGGCGCGTACTTCCACGGCGAGGGCGCCTTGTCCCGGTGGAGGCACGAATCGCTGTGGAGACAGGTATGAAGCGATGCGGTCCTGCATGCCAAGACGGGCCAGCCCGGCGGCAGCCAGCACCGCGCCATCGGCCTCGTCGCCGTCGGCCTTGCGCAGGCGAGTCTCGACGTTGCCGCGAATTGGAACGACTTCAGCGTTGGGCACATAGCGGTGGAGCTGCGCAGCGCGGCGGGGACTGCTGGTCCCGATGCGAGCGCCCTCGGGGAGCCGTTCGGGCGGGCAGTTCCAGCGGTTGACCAGGGCGTCGCGGGGGTCCTTGCGCTCCAGGATCGCTCCCAGGATCAGGCCATCAGGCAGTTTCGTTGGCAGGTCCTTCAGGCTGTGTACCGCCATGTCCAGATCTTCGGACAGCAGGCGTTGCTCCAGCTCGCCGACGAAGACACCGAGGCCCATACCTGCCAGTGGTGAGGTCTGGTTGGCATCTCCGCTGGTGCGCACCACGACCACCTCGAACTCCAGCCCCGGATGGTGGACCCTGAGCTGGCCGATGGCCTCTTCGTCCTGTATTAGAGCGAGGGGACTGCCCCGGCTCCCGACGCGAATGGGGCGGTTGGTAGTCATTGGCGGCCCCTCGCCCTAGCCCTCTCCCATAGGGAGAGGGGACTTCTGCCGGGACTGGCGCAGTTGACAACCTTCGGGCGGGCAGTTGGTGATGTCGCCACATAGGCCGCGACCGTCATCCCCGGTGAGATTGGCCAGCAGAGTCTCGACTGCTTCTCCGTCCCGGCCGTCCTGTGCCGTTGCCAGCAACTCCGGGGTGATGCAGCATTGCCAGCGTTGGGTAGCGATGCTGGAAAGCAGCCCGACCTCGCGCAGATGGGAGCGGGCGACTGCCATGACGCCGGATAGGTCGGCCCATGCCAGGTCTCCGGAGTCCTTCAGGGACTCACGCAGTTTTCGGGCAAGGGCCGGGGATACGCCGCCAGTGGATATGGCCAGGGTAACCGGGCCCCGCTGCACGATGGACGGCGCGATGAAGCTGCAGCTGGGCGGATCGTCGACGGCATTTAGCATCACGCCCCGGTCGTTGGCTTCCTCAAAGATACGGCGATTGACCTCGCGGAGGTTGGTGGCGGCGATGGCTATGAACGCACCCTCAAGATCTCCGGGGCGATACTCGCGCTGCTCCCAGCGCACGGACCCATCGGCAACGAACTGCCGGATACCGGGCGTGGCGTCGGGGCTGATGACACAGACCTCAGCACCGGACTCCAGTAGCTTCCCAATCTTGCCCTCGGCCACGGTCCCACCGCCAACTATCACGCAGCGGCGTCCCCGAAGGTTCAGAAATACGGGGTAGTAGCTGGTCATTCGCTCTCACTCATAGCTCCCTCTCCCCTCGGGAGAGGGTTGGGATGGCGGCCTGCCTCCACCCCGGCAATTCATCTAATCCGAAGTGGCCAGCGGCGCCAATTCTTCGAATTCTTCCTCGTCAACTGCCACCGAGTCCAGGTCTACCAGGGATTCGGAAGCAAGGTACTCGTCGTAGTCGGGCACGAAGTAGCGCACTCGGGTCTTCTTGTATTCGCGGGTGCTGTACAGGGCCAACCGGTCGGTGATGCCAGTGGCCTCGGAGATCTCGTTGCTGTACTGCTCACAGCCCTCGGGCGTGGTGGCATGTACCATGGTGAAGTGGGTGTAGGGCCAGTCGGGGAATGTGGGCCGTTCGTAGCAGTGAGTGACAGCCTTGTGCCCGGCCATGATCATGCCCACTTCCTCGGAGCGTTCCGGCGGCACTTTCCACACGATCATGGCGTTGGAGCGGAAGCCTGACCGCCGGTGGTGCAGGACCGCGCTGTAACGGCGCATGATGCGGCGCTCCTGGAAGTTCTCAGCCAGGGCAAACAGCTCGGCGGTGGTGATGCCCAGGCCTTCGGCTACGGGGTCGAAGGGGCGGGATACCAGGGGTAGGTCCTCCTGCATCCCGCGGATGGCATTCTTCTCCCACTCGGTGACGGGCTGCGGCTTGTTCCAGCTGTCGGCCTCGGCCTTGTCGAAGCCGTCGGGACTGTAGTTATATGACGACCCCCTCTGGTTGACCATATCGAAGTTCACGCCAATCTTGAAGAAGCGGATGGTGGGCATGATGCGGGACTCGAGGGCCCCGGTCTTGCGCCCCATGTGATTGGCTGTGGCCTCCAGATCATGTTCCGGCGGAACGGCGAGGGTGAACCAGAGATTGTAGTAGGAACCCTCTCTGGCATAGTTGTGGCTGACGCCGGGATGGCGGTTTATCTCCATGGCCGCTCGATGCAGCTTGTCCGGCTCGTAGGCCATTGCGACAAGGGTGGTCCTGTAGCCGAGACGACGGGTGTCGAAAATGGCGCTGATCTGCCGCAGGACATTCTGCCGTTTCAACTCGGTGAGGCGGGCCAGCAAGTCTTCCTCGGTGGTCTCCATCTGTTCCGCCAGGTCCCGGTATGGCTCTTCGACCATGGGGAAAGGGCCCTGGATCAAGTTCAGCAGCTGGCGGTCGATCATATCCATAGTCATTCCTTCTGCCTGTTGGCTGTCCGTTGGACCAGAGGAGCCCCTTTACTACCGGGCATGTCCAGATTCCCAGGCTCGCTGGTAGGTGCTGCAAACCCCGGCGAGCACGCGGTCCGAGGTTTCGAGGATACTGGACCAGGACGCCGTTGGAGCGCTGTCAAACACCATTGTGCGGAAGAAGAAGAAAGCCTCCACCGTCTCAGTCAGCTTGACGTTGCGCTCCAGCATCTCTGCGCCGTACTCCTGGCCCAGCATTCTCGCCTCGTCCAGCAATTCCTGCCTGCGACGGCGAGGGCCTGGCTCCTGGAGGAGCAGGGAGAGCAGACGACGTCCGAAAAGACGCATACGGTCGTTGCCCTCGGGTTCGGCTGCCTGGAACCACGGCTGCTTGGTGACACTGTTCTGAGAGAGGCGGCGGCGTATGCGGCGCAGGGCCGGGCCCTCTCCCGACTCGTCCCGCGCCGATTCCACCGGCTGGCGGGAATCGATGGTCAGGGACTCGACGTCGCTGCGAAGGAAGCGCCGATGTCCGCCCGGCGTGCGATAGACGCGGAGGTGGCCCGCATCGGCCCATTGACGGAGGGTGGTGTCACTGACGTCTAGTAGGCGGCAGGCATCTCGCAGGGAGAGCCATTCGCCGTCGACAGTAAATCGATCACCTGTTGGGCTTGGGTTTACCACCAGTACCTACGCATAATAAATCTGTAAAAAACTAAAGAAAGCCAAACCACATCCGTTGAAACGTGGCAAAGCCTAGCATACCGGCTGCAGATCAGTCAAACCGTAATGCAGCACTCTCCTCAGGGTCATTCGGCAAACCGGACGGGGCTGACCCTTCCGTCCGCCCTCAGCTTCTGGAACCTGTAACGCACTGAAAAACTCGGCATCTAAGACCGTATGTGACAAGTCTCTCCTCTCTCTCTGGGAGATGGTCAGGGTGAGGGCGTTCCCCTATCATTGCGGGAACAAATCATCCGACTGTAACTCACCAACTATGGGCTTGGTGAACTCGTCACATATCCTCTAAGACCAACAGTACCGGAAGACCTCGCCCAGATTTAGCGGCACGTAATGAAGGGACACAAAAGGAGTGAGGCGCACGTGTATGCGCCTCACTCACTGAGAGAATATCCAGTGCCCTAGCCTACCCCGGGATATCGTCGTAGTAGTGTTCCTCGGAGATGACGCGGTTCTGCCGGAAGGCCTCGACATCCTCGGCGCTGTAGTCCAGGATGCCCGACAGCACCTCCTCGTTGTGCTCACCAACCTGCGGCGTCGTCCCCACGTTCACCGGCGTCCGCGAGAAATGCCAGTAGTCCCCGCTCACCGCTATCTCCCCAGCCAGAAAGTCCGGAACCTCCACCATCGCCCTCCGTTCCCACGGGTGCGGGTCCTCCGCCGCCTGCGGTATCGTGTTCACCGGCGCTGCCACCACGTCATGCTCCGTGAAGTGCGCTATCGCCTGCTCCATGCTCTTGTCCGCAAGCAGGTCGCGGACCGCCTGGTTCACCAGTTCCGCGTTGGCGAGCCGCTCGTGGCGCGTGTTGAACCGCGGGTCCTCCAGCCAGTCCGGACGCCCCAAAGCATTGCAAACCCTGTGCCAGTGGTGCTGGTCCCCGGCCGATATCAGCACCCAACCCTCACGGCAGGGGTATATCCCAGAGGGCGGCGCCGTCGTGTCTCCACGCTTCGGCGCTATCTTCGTACCGTGATACGCCGTGATCGGTATCTCCGTCATGGAGTAGCCCGTGTCCGCCAGGCACACGTCCATGCTCTGACCCTCGCCCGACACCTCACGCTCGTGCAGCGCCGACAGCGCACCTATGGCCGCATGCAGCGCCGTGATCCGGTCGATGATCGGCACCCCAGTCCTGATCGGCGGCATCCCCTCCTCGCCCGTAACCATCGTGATCCCCGACATGGTCTGACCGATGGGGTCGTAGCCGATGTTGTCCCGGTACGGCCCGAACTGCCCGTAGGCCGACACGTTCACCATGATGATGCGGGGGTTAAGCTCCTTCAGCGTCTCGTACCCGAAGCCCATGTTCTCGATGGTGCCCGGCCGGAAGTTCTGCACCACTATGTCCGATACCTTGACCAGTTCCCGCAGCACCTCCTTGCCCTCCTCCTTCCGCAGGTCGATGGACAAAGACTTCTTGCCCGAGTTGTACTGCACCCAGTAGGAAGACTGCTTCTTCACCCAGGGCCCATGATAGCGGGTCTCCTCGCCGCCGAGGCGCTCCACCTTGATCACCTCGGCCCCCATCCGGGCCAGCACCTGCGCGCAGCGCGGCCCAGCCTGGTGGCGCCCCAGGTCGATCACCCTCACGTTCTCCAGCGGATGGTTCAGTCCTGCCATGACTTTCTCCTCTGCCCGGCCTGCCTCCGCTCCACAACGCCGCAAGGCCGGACCGCCCTAGCTTTCCGGCATTCTACGTCGCAGGGCTGCGTTCGGCAAGAAATGTCGGGGCTCGCCCCCCTCATTCCCTGCTACCGTCCGGGGGAACCGGAGCCGGAGATGCGGCTACAGCGGCGCGGTCTCGGGTGCAGAAAACGATTCCGGAGCAGGTTTGAACAGCCAAACCTCGGTGCTTTCGGGCAGCTTGCGAGCGGTCAGGTCGACCTCGTGGGAGTCCAGGCGGCGCACCGTCTGCTGGTGCTCCAGCCACCCCTCAGGGAGGAGCAGATCGTTGTCCGACGCGGAGATGCCGGGGATGAAGTAGTGCATGGGGATGACCACGCGGGGCTCCAGCCGCTGCACTAGGGAATCCACCTCGTTATATGTCAGGAGGTGGATGGAGTCATCGACCGTGACCATCAGCACGTCGACCTTCCCTACATCCCGAGAGACCTCCGTTGGCCAGTCGGACCGGTTGTCGCCGATGTGCAGGAAGCTCACGTCGCTGGTTTCCAGCCTGAACATGACGTTGGGGAAATCACGCAGCCGCGACGCCCCGGAGTGCAAATCTCGGACACCCCGGATGTGCAGGTCGCCGGTAATGAACTCCCCAGGCGTCCTCAGCACAGAGGCGGCCTCGGGGAGCCGATCGGCGGCATCGTGGTCGAAGTGGGCATGGCTGATCAGGCCCAGGTCGCAATGCACCTTCGGGAAGAGCCGGGAAAACCAGTAGCGGCCGACTTGGTTGCGATAGGGGTCGGCCATCACGGTGACTCCCCCGGGAGTTTCCCAGCGGAAGGCACAGTGTCCGAAGTAGGTTAGTTTCATTCGTTGCCTCGTTCTATCAGAAAAGAAAATTGAAGGGTCCGGCGAAGAAGCGCCAGACGAATTGCCATTTGCCTACAGGAGAAGCGGCTTCCTCGGTGAAGAAATACATCAGAGTGAAAAAGAGCCATATGGCCGAGAAAGGGATTCCAAAGCAACCGGAGTTGCGCCTCGCCCTCTCCACGCGGAGCACATGCATGGGTCTCGAATCGTCATCCACGCCCCTTCCTCCGGATTGCGATTCGCGCCTAAGATAAAGTAGCGTCTACTCTCGCAGCAATTGCCGGGCGATAGTCTGGCGCTGTATTTCCGAGGTGCCTTCGTAGATGGTAAGGGCGCGCACTTCGCGATAGAGGCGCTCCACACGGTTTCCCTTCTCCAGCCCGGCGCCGCCGTGTATCTGCACTGCCTCGTTCACGATTCGGGATGCAGCCTCGGTGGCGAAAAGCTTGGCAAAAGAGGCCTCCTTGATGATGGTCGCCTGTCCCGAGTCCTTCAGCCACGCGGCGCGGTGAGCCAGCAGGCGGGCGGCATCCAGCGAGACGGCCATGTCGGCCAGCTTGAACTGGGTCGCCTGAAAGTCGCTAAGCTGTTGTCCGAACATCGGTCGGTTGCGGGCGTAGTCGAGAGAAGCCTCATAGGCGGCAACGCCCATGCCAATGGCTGCGGCTGCCACTGTGGTACGGAAAGTGTCGAGGGTGCCGAGGGCGAGGCGCAGCCCCTGCCCTCGCTCGCCGATGAGGTTGCCCTGCGGGACTCGACAGTCCTCGAACACCGGCTCGCCTATGGGGTGGGCGGCCATCAGGTCCAGACGTTGCGAATCATCGAAACCTGTTGTGCCGCTTTCGACGATGAAGGCTGAGAGGCTCCGGCTTCCCTGGCCGGGGTCGGTCTTGGCGAAGACCGTATAAGTGGAGGCGTCGCCAGCCTGGCTGATGAACTTCTTGCGGCCGTTCAGGACCCAGTCGTCGCCGTCGGGGACGGCCTCGGTGGTCATGCTGATGACGTCGGAGCCGGCGTGGGGCTCGGTAAGGGCAAAGGCGGCGATGGCCTCGCCTCGGGCCACGGGCGGCAGGTAGCGCGCCTTCTGCTCGTGGGTGCCGCCGAGGGTTATGGGAAAGCTGCCCAGCCCCTGCATGATGAAGTTGGTATCAGCCTGCGCCGAAACCCGGGCCAGTTCTTCGCGGATGATGCATAGGTTCATGACCCGAATACCGAAGCCTTCATAGTCCTCGGGCACGGTGTATCGTAGCAACTCGGACTCGGCGAGGATGGACATCAGTCCCCGGTGTACGGTCGGAGACTCATCCGCCTCCTCGGCTATGGGCGCAATGCGCTCCGCGGCCAGACTGCGCGTTCTGTCCTTCAGGGCCTGCTGCTCTTGGGTAAAGGCGAAGTCCATGGGGTGCTCCAGAGTTTATAGATATGTCCGGACAACTAGTGTACTCTAAAGATGTGTTACCCCTATTCGTTTCGACGGTAGGGTCCGGGCCGTCCTGTTGGACGGCTCCTGTTTTTTGCGGACAGTTTCCAGTGAAGACCGATTTCTACATAGACGGCTTTAATCTCTATTACTTGGCCTTGAGAGGAACGCCACTCAAATGGCTTGACCTACACCTGCTCTGCCAGGTCCTGGTTCCAACTCACCAAGTCAACCGCATCAGATATTTCACCACCTTGGTTCACGCCAGGACTAGAAACCCACAGCGTTCTATTCGGCAGAGGATATACCTTCGGGGCCTTGAAACAATCCCGGACCTCACCGTTCACTATGGACATTTCCTGGACCGCCGCATTTTCAGGCCGCTGGTAACGCCCATACCGGGATATTCGCGAACCGTCGAAATTTGGGACTCGAAAGAGAAGGGGACGGATGTTAACCTTGCTTCCTATCTTCTCATGTATGGGGTTGACGGAGACTATGAGCAGGCCGTAGGTGATTTCCAACGACGCCGATTTAGCCTTGCCGATTGGAATGGTGCGAAATAGACTGAAATTTCCCATCGGTGTTGTAAATCCCAATCTGGACCCAAAGGCCCATATCCCCAGAGAACTCACCGAAGCCGCCACATTCGTCAGACGATTGCGACCAGCCACCCTACGCAACTGCCAGTTCCCGCCGCAGTTGCAGGACGCCACGGGCACCATTACCAAGCCCACTGGCTGGTAAACGCCGGTCCTCCCATCCATCAACCTCTACAACCCCAGCCTCTGCACCAACTCCTCCGCGGTGACGATGGCGCCGGAGAGGCCGCTGGCGTCCTGGGCGGCCAGGTAGACGGTGGCACGGGCCATGTCGTCAGGGTTTGCCCAGGTGGAGAAGTCAGCATCGGGTCGCTGGAACCGAAAGCCCTCCGTGGCCACTGGACGTAGTGGTTTCAGAGCGTTCACCGCGATGTTATGCGGACCCAGCTCGACCGCCAAGCCCCAGGTGAGCCGCTCCAGGGCAGCCTTGGATGCCCCGTAGGCCTGGCCGATGATGGCGATGCCAGCTTCGTGGTCTTCGCCCAAGGTGGACGAGAATACGTTGGTCGCAGCGTGAGACGACACGTTTATGATGCTTCCGCCGCCCTGCTCAATCATGATGGGTGCGACGGCCTGGCAGGCTATGAAGGGTGCACGCAGGTTGATGTCCATGTTAAGTTCCCACTCCCGCAGCGTCATCTGCAGGAACGGAGCGTACCCGCCGATGCCGGCGTTGTTGACCAGCACGTCTATGGCGCCAAACTCGTCGAGGGTCAGGTTCACCATTTCCCGAATGCTGTCCTCCTCGCGGACGTTACAGGTCACGGCGAGGGCGCGCCCACCGGCAGTCTCGATCTCGGCCACTGTTTCGTGAATGGTTCCTGGCAGCGTGCCCCTCGGTTCGGCGGTGCGTGCGGCAACGACGACGGACGCTCCGGCCTCCGCCAGCTCCAGCGACATGGCTTTCCCTATGCCTCGGCTGGCCCCGGTAACGATGGCTACCTTGCCCTCCAGATTCTGCTCAATCATTGATAGTCCTTTAGCTTCCTGGTTCGCGTTGGGATTCTGTCAGATGGCGTGGGTTGGGTAAAGTCCCCGGCTTGACAAAGAGGGCGTCAAACTCGATTATCGATGGCGCATTTGATGATTGATATGGCATTCAGGAGGGCTTATGACCACGCTCATTCTGGGCGGCACCGGATTCATCGGACGCCGTGCCGTGCCTCGGCTGGCCTCACTCGGCGAGCGGGTGGCAGTGATGGATATCAATCCCAACGCGGCATCATTTGAGGAGTTCGGAGACCTGGTCACCGTGATGCGGGGCGACATCATGGATTTCGAAGACGTGGTCAAGGCGATCCTGGCATCCAAGCCCGACCGCATCATGAACCTGGCTTACCTGCTGGGCAGCGGTGATGACACCCCCCATTTCACCATGAAGCTTAACGTGCTGGGAATGGACAACTGCTTCGAGGCGGCCCGGGTCTGCGGCGTGAACCGGGTGACCTACGCCAGTTCGGTGGCGGTCAGCGGCCAGCAGAGCGACTTTGGCGACCGGATGGTCAACGAGGATGATCCGATGCACGGCACCAGCCAGTATGCCATGCACAAGCGCTTCAACGAGTTCCAGGCCCAGCAGTTCAACAGCGTTTACGGCATGAACATCACTGGGATTCGGCCAGCCAACGTCACCGGCCCGGACAAGGTGAGAGGCTCCACCGACCACGTGATGTGTGTGACCCTGCCAGCGTCTGGAGAGCCCGTGCGCTTCCCCAAGAGCGGCTTCATGCGCCTTCCCGTGCACGTGGATGACGTTGCCGAGGCCTTCGTTCGGGTGACCATGTCCGATTCCTGCGCCCACACGGTCTACAATACCGGCGGCATCCCCGTCAGCATGGGCGACCTGGCCGATATTGTGCGTGGATTCCTGCCTGATGCCGATATCTCCTTCGACGCCGATGGCGGCATTGAGGACTCGGGCAACTACCTTGTTGACAACAGCCGCCTGCTAGGGGAGTTTGAACTGGAGTACCCGTCGCTGGAGACCTGGGTGCGCAACATCATCAACGACGTCCGGCGCGACGACGGCCTGCCGCCGGTATAGCTAACGTTACACTTTATGGCTTCCAACAATCCGTCATTCCCGCGAAAGCGGGAATCCATTGTTCCCAGGCGTCTTGCCTTTCTTCTAGTGCTTTCCGTGACTCTGGCGGTACTGTCTGCTGGGGCGGTCTCGGCCAACGGCGCGGTCCGGCTGGTGGTCATCGATGAAGTGGCCGGACCGTACCTGCTGCGTGTCGGCGTACTTCCGGGGGATCCGACCCTGGGGCCGTTACATGTGAGCATCCTGATCCAGGATGCTACCGGGGGCATCGCAGTGGACGACGCCACGGTGTCTGTAGCAGCAAAGGGTCCCGGCTCCGCCTCCCAGGCCGAAGCAGTAAACTCACCCCAAAGCCCGCAGCTCTATGAGGGCAACCTCTTTCTCGATGCCCTCGGCGAGTGGTCGCTTACGCTGGACATCGATAGCGCGCTGGGACAGGCGGATCACACTTTCGCCGTGCGGGCCAGGGCCGAGGGTGGCTTCAACCTGATGTTCATTATCGTCCCCGCCGTAATCGTGCTGATCGTCGGGTCGCTGGTCCTGTCGCAGCTTCAGCGCCGCAGGAGGCTCAGCCGCGAGCGGTGATTGCAGGTCTCCGGGCACGGGAAGCAGCAGGATGCTAGGGGTTAGGGGCGTTCCAATGGGCGCGTATGTCTCTTCGTCGACACCCGAATCTCCCTGATGCTAAGATGCAGCCGTCGACGCAGCTTCGGTACAGCAACTCGAGGAGGCTTCAGCAATGCCGGATAAGGGTTTGGACTATTCTTCGCTGTTCAACAGGAATCTGCCTCCTCCTCCTTCCCCGTGGGAAGGTCACCGCAAGTACAACTTCATCGGTGGGCACAGCGATCCCTCCATGGTCCCCATGGAGGGGTTCATCGAGTCTGCCGGGAACGTGTTCCGGGGGGACCCGCGAAACATCTCGATGTACAACTTCGACGGCGGCCCCCAGGGCATTCTCCCGTTGCGTCGATTCCTGGTGGAGAAACTGGGAGCCTATCGCGGCATAAAGGCCACGGTTGACGAGGTGCTGATCACCTCGGGGTCAGGGCAGGGCATCGAACTGATCAACGAGATCCTTCTCGAAGCGGGGGACACCGTAATCGTAGAGGCCTTCAGCTTCTCAGGGGCGCTCGGCAACCTGAGGCGCCGCCGGGTCAATATCGTTGGCATCGACCTGGACGAGGACGGCATGCGGATGGACCTGCTGGAGGCGGCGCTGGAAGATCTGCGAAGCCGGGGCGTCCGACCCAAGTACATCTACACCATTCCCACGCTGCAGAACCCAACCGGCACCGTGATGTCCCTGGAGCGCCGGTACAAGCTGCTCGACCTCAGCGAGGAGTACGGCGTGCCCATCTTCGAGGACGAGTGCTACGCGGACCTGGTCTTTGAGGATGACTACGAGAAGGCCATCCTGTCGCTGGACGACTCGAACCGGGTGCTCCACATCGGATCCTTTTCGAAGACGCTGGGTCCTGGCACCAGGCTGGGGTACGTGGTGGCACCCTGGAACGTGATGAGCCGCCTGCTTTCCCGCAAGAACGACGCCGGAACCGGCGTGATCGACCAGATGATCGTCGCCGACTACTTCCTGAACCACTACGACGACCACATCCAGGAGGTGCGCTCTGCGTTGCAGCGCAAGTGCGATGCCCTGGGCGGCGCTCTCCGGGAGCACTTTGGGCCCAACGTCGACTTCTATGTTCCGCGGGGTGGTATGTACCTGTGGGTGAAGCTGCCGGAGGGGGTCGACTCGCGGCTGTTGAATGCGCCGGCGCTGCGGGAAGGAGTGGCATTCAACCCTGGGCCGGACTGGTCGGCAGATCCGGACGCGGCAGCCGGCTACATCCGCCTCTGCTTTGCCCTGCCTTCGGAGGCCGAGATCTGGGAGGGGGTGGAGAAGATGGCGCAGGTGTTCCAACAGCAGGGAGCGATACCGTAGCCAATAACGCTGGTCGAAGGCAAATAGGAATGGATAACTGCTTCGAGGCGGTCCGGGTCTGCGGCGTGAACCGTGTGACCTTCGCCAGCTCGGTGGCGGTCAGCGGCCAGCAAAGCGCCTTTGGCGACCGGATGGTCAACGAGGATGATCCGATGCACGGCACCAGCCAGTATGCCATGCACAAGCGGTTCAATGAGTTCCAGGCCCAGCAGTTCAACAGCGTTTACGGCATGAACATCACTGGCATCCGGCCAGCCAACGTCACTGGCCCGGACAAGGTGAGACGCTCCACAGACCATGTGCAGTGCGTGACCCTGCCCGCTTCAGGCGAGCCGGTGCGCTTCCCCAAGAGCGGATTCATGCGCCTGCCGGTGCATGTGGATGATGTGACGGAGGCCTTCGTGCGGGTGACCATGTCGGATTCTCCCCATCACCCGGCGTACAACACCGGCGGAATTGCCGTCAGCCTGGGAGACCTGGCCAACATCGTGCGCGGCCTCCTGCCTGAGGCGGATAATTCCTTCGACGCAGACGGCGGAGAAGAGGAGTCCAGCAACTAACTGGTGGATAACAGCTGGCTGCTGGGCGAGTTCGAGCCGGAGTACTCGTCGCTGGAGACCTGGGTACGCAGCATCGTCAATGACGTCCGCCGCGACGAAGGCCTTCCTCCGTTATAGCCTGGGTGGTTGGACCACAGAGAACCTCACGCCATATGCTCTCCAATGTATCCGGACGAATCCTAGCGTTCCTAGCGCTATTGCTGGCACTGTCGGCGGTCTTCAGCGGGACGGCTCTTGCCAACGGAGCGGTGAAGCTGGTGGTAGTGGTGGATGAGGTGGCCGGTCCTTCTCTGCTCAGGGTGGGAGTTCTGCCCGGCGACCCGACGCTGGGGCCGCTGCACGTGAGCATCCTGATCCAGGATGCGCAGGGGGAGACGGCGGTGGACAACGCCACGGTGAGCGTCGCCTCAACCGGTCCCGGAACGGCGCCTCAGGCTGAGGTGGTGAATTCCCCCCAGAGCCCGCAGCTGTATGAGGGTAATCTCTGGCTGGATGAGCTGGGCGACTGGTCTCTCACCCTGGACATCGACAGCCAGCTGGGGGAAGGCAACCATACCTTAGCCGTTCGGGCCACTGCTGAAGGTGGGTTTTATCTCATGTTCGTTATCGCCGGGGCTGCGGCAGTTCTGGTCGTGGGGTCGCTGGTGTGGTCGCAACTACAGCGACGCAGGAGGCTCAGCCGGGGGCGGTAAGTCGTGAAGCGAATCGTGTCTCCTTGCTCCGGCAGTGGCACAGGGGTTCAACAAACTGCTTGAGGTGCCGGGGCTGACTTGGCTGTCCCAACAAATCCTCTATGGCATCAGGCTACACAACTCCCTAGCCTGAAGGCCTCAAGCACCGGTAACCTACCTTCCCTCGTTCCTCGTCCCTGCAATGGTTGACCGAACGTAAAACGGGATACAACCACAGGGGCAGGCCATCTGGACACCACAAATCCAGCCACCTCACGCTCACAGGGTGCGATAGGGGATGTCCTTTTTCCTGGAATGGGTGTCCATGTGGCTCAAGGCAGCATTTTCGTACAGACTTTTCATGGTTCCTCTCCTATACTCCCGCCCGAGTACTGCCTCTTCCTGAAGCCTTGCCTTAGCGACGGCCAAACTTTCATAGGAAGCGGTGCAACACATTAGGCGGTCGTGATTGCGCACCAATTTTCATGGAGGGAGCCATGGTTGTCCATATTTTGCGCGATAGCCGATACACCTTTTGTGACCGCAACGCGGCTCGCGTCAGGAGGGTGGTGAGTAATAGCGATACATTCGAAATCGCAGCCGCTTTGGAAGACGGCACCTTGTGTAGGCGCTGCGCAATAGCAGCCGGAGTATAGCGGGCCCCGATGCCACTATAGGAGGAAACATGCCGCCTCTGTTTCAGGGCTATATAGCAGTGGATTGGTCGGTAGCCGCGACCCCAGGTCAAGATGAAAACAGTATTTGGATTGCGTCGCTGCTCCCGGGTGAAGAAGTGCAGCTCGAAAACCCAAGATGCCGTACCGGCGCCATGGTTCGAATTGAGCAGCTGCTGGATGAAGCGAATGATCGGGGTCATAGGCTGCTGTGCGGGTTCGACTTTGCGTTCGGATATCCCGTGGGAACCGCTCAGATGATGACCGGCCACGATAACTGGGAGGCCGTATGGGAGCTAATTGCCGAGTTCATCGAGGATGATATCGATAACCAGCCCAACTTGAACAACCGCTTCGAAGCGGCGGCCGTGCTGAATGACGCCTTTCCGGGTGAAGGGCCCTTTTGGGGTTTGCCGAACGGGTGGCAAATTAATGGTCTCCTACCTACAGGACCGGACGGGTGGGGAGAAAGACTGCCGCCCGAACACCGATACGCTGACCAGGCGGTTCCGGCGGCGCAAACCGTCTGGCACCTCTTTGGTCCGGGAACGGTTGGTAGTCAGGCTCTTATGGGGATCAAGAGGTTGCAAGAGCTACGGCATCTACGGCAGAACCGCAACGACGTCCACGTCTGGCCGTTCCAGACCTTGGGTGAGGGTCGGCACCACGTATTGGCGGAGATATATCCGTCTCTTATCCTACCTATGCCAGGAAATGAAGTACTGGACAGGAGACAGATGCACGCCGCGGCGCTGCGGCTAAGGGATCTGGATGCGGAAGGGCATTTGGTGCAAAGATTGCACGCGCCTGAACGTATGCCTGAGGCCGTGCAGAGAGAAGAGGCTCTGTTTCTGGATATTACCATACGGGGGAATGTTTTCGCACAATACATGCGAGTCCCGTAAGGAGTGGCAGCTCAATTGCGTCGGCGTTTAGTTGGGAGACTCTTTTGTAGCCTTGGGCCTATTACTTTGCCAGCGCGTATCAACTTCACGAATACTCCTTTCGCGACCTCAGCCGCACCCCAAACCGCACAGGCGACATAATCGCTCCATCAACCATTAAGCTACACCTATCGCCCTCATATGGCATCATAGGTTCAGAGGTCTGTAGTCTTTGGCAATACGTATCTGACCAAGTATCTTCCTCATGCTGTACGTTCAATTCCTAAGCGGTATCCACGGTCAATCCAGGGAATTATTGAGGTGCACGCTTCGAGCTTTGTTGGGGCCAACGACGGTGAACCTATTTCCGCCCAGTTCGTAGACTCCACTCTGCCGCTGTCGATATTCACCCGGGTCAGAGACGCGAAGTTCGAGGATACTGACCACTGGCCTGATAGTAAGGTTGTGGGAACGAACAGCGCCACTGGGTATTCTGTAGACCCTCTTTGAGATTATATATTTCTGGGCATTCACAATCTCTCTATCGGTCACCGCCAAAATAGATCGCAAATATGAGGGAAATACGGGCAGGCGAAGGATCGAGCCAATCAGACCAACCGAGAACAGCTCGTAACCCATCCAAGCTCGAACATCCTGTGGCTTCAATTGAGTGGCATTCCAAAACCACTGGGGTATGTCGTCGATGTCGCTCTTCATTACGTCCGCCTGTGGGCGACAACTAAAGATAGAGCCCCGGTGAATTCACCGGGGCTCTTTGTTTCGTGATGGTAGCGGGGGTTGGACTCGAACCAACGACCTTCGGGTTATGAGCCCGACGAGCTGCCACTGCTCCACCCCGCGACGATAGAGAACGCGCTGATCTGAAGATTGTCTGTGTTCCTGCCTTCACTGGTATGGTTTGAAGCTCATTGCATGGGTCAAGCCACTCGACTGGTTAGTACCGGTTTGCTGAAGTTGTTACCAACCTTACACATCCGGCCTATCAAGCAGATAGTCTCTCTGCAGTCTTACCCCCTAACTTAATAGGGGAGGGAGGCCTCATCTTGGGGGTAGCTTCGCGCTTAGATGCCTTCAGCGCTTATCAATACCAGACATGGCTACCCGGCGCTGCTCCTGGCGGAACAACCGGAACACCATAGGTCTGTCCCTTCCGGTCCTCTCGTACTAGGAAGAGGTTCCCTCAAGCCTCCTGCGCCCGCGGCGGATAGAGACCGAACTGTCTCACGACGTTCTGAACCCAACTCACGTACCCCTTTAACCGGCGAACAGCCGGACCCTTGGGACCGCCTTCAGCCCCAGGATGGGACGAGCCGACATCGAGGTGCCAAACCTCGCCGTCGATGTGAACTCTTGGGCGAGATAAGCCTGTTATCCCCGGGGTAGCTTTTATCCGATAAGCCACGGCCCTTCCACACGGTGCCGTAGGATCACTTTGCCCGACTTTCGTCCCTGCTCGACTTGTAGGTCTTACAGTCAAGCCCCCTTATGCCAATGCGTTCTGTGGACGATTTCCATCCGTCCTGAGGGGACCTTTGGGCGCCTCCGTTACCTTTTAGGAGGCAACCGCCCCAGTTAAACTGCCCACCAGGCACTGTCCCCGCATACGCAGGTTAGAACCAAAAACTGACAAGGGTGGTATTTCAACGATGGCTCCACCCCGACTGGCGTCGGGGCTTCTCAGCCTCCCACCTATCCTACACATGACAGCTCCCAGCCCAATACCAGGCTACAGTAAAGCTCCACGGGGTCTTTTTGTCCTGCCGCGGGTCGCCCGCGTCTTCACGGGCACCGTAATTTCACCGAGCCCTCCGTCGAGACAATGGCCAAGTCGTTCAACCATTCATGCGGGTCGGAACTTACCCGACAAGGGACTTCGCTACCTTAGGACCGTTAGAGTTACGGCCGCCGTTCACCGGGGCTTTAGTTCGCAGCTTGCACCGCTCCCCTTAACCTTCCGGCACTGGGCAGGCGTCAGCCTGTATACGTAGGGTTTCCCCTTAGCACAGACCTGTGTTTTTGTTAAACAGTCGCCCGGCCTTCTTCTCTGCGCCCCCAGAACGCTCCACCAGCTAGTGGCTTCACCCCCCGGGGGGCCCTTTCTCCCAAAGTTACAGGGCTCTTTTGTCTAGTTCCTTAACGGAGGTTATCTCGAACGCCTCGGGACTTTTATCCCAGCCCACCAGTGGCGGTTTGCGGTACGGTCGCCCCAGTTCCATAACCACGAAGCTTTTCTGGTCGGTATGGCGTCAACAGGATTTCGTAACCCTAAGGTTCGATCTCCTCAACCCTCAGCTTTGCGCCGGAGTGGATTTGCCTGCCCCGGCTCGCCTACGGAAAAGGACACACCATGTCCAATGGGCATGCCCTGCCTAGCCTCCCGCATCCCTCCTTGGTTTTAAAGCGAAAAAGTGGCGGTGCAGGAATATTAACCTGCTGTCCATCGCCTTCGGCTCTTGCCTACGGCTTAGGACCGACTAACCCTACGCCGATAAACGTTGCGTAGGAAACCTTGGGCTTTCGGCGTCAGGGATTTTCACCCTGATTTACGCTACTCATTCCGGGATTCTCACTTCCCCGCGCTCCAGCAAGCCTCACGACTCACCTTCATCGCCCGAGGAACGCTCCCCTACCATGCCCAGGCGGTGTTCAGCAACTCCAACTCAGCTTTCGCAGGCCTGCCTCCGGTTTCCGCCGCCCGAAGGCGGTTTCAGCCATTGGCGGACCGTTGTCGGCTGGGTCTTTATTACTGCACCTGAACATCCACGGCTTCGGCGGCAGACTTAAGCCCCGTTACATTTTCGGCGCCGGACCCCTCGACCAGTGAGCTATTACGCACTCTTTAAAGGGTGGCTGCTTCTAAGCCAACCTCCTGGTTGTCTGGGGAACCCAACTTCCTTTCCCACTTAGTCTGCACTTGGGGGCCTTAGCCGGTGGTCTGGGCTGTTTCCCTTTCGACAATCGCACTTATCTGTGACTGTCTCACTCCCGGGCAACGGATAAACGGCATTGGTGGTTTGGTTGGGTTTGGTAAGCTCACGCCCCCTAGCCCATCCAGTGCCCTACCTCCGTCCACCTTACCCGAGGCTGCACCTAAATGCATTTCGGGGAGAACCAGCTATATCCGGGTTCGGTTGGCATTTCACCTCTACCCACAGCTCATCCCAAGCTTTTGTACTAGCCACGAGTTCGGTCCTCCAGTCCGTTTTATCGAACCTTCAACCTGGCCATGGGTAGCTCACCCGGTTTCGGGTCTAATACATGGAACTCGTCGCCCTATTCAGACTCGCTTTCGCTACGGCTCCGGAACTACAGTTCCTTAACCTCGCTCCACACATTAAGTCCCCGGATCATTCTTCAATAGGCACGCCGCCATCCCGACAAAGTCGGGACTACGACATTCTGTAGGCTTACGGTTTCAGATCTATTTCACTCCCCGCTAGGGGTTCTTTTCACCTTTCCCTCACGGTACTGGTACGCTATCGGTGACCAAGGGTATTTAGCCTTGGAGGGTGGTCCCCCCGGATTCCCACAAGGTTTCCCGTGCCCCGTGGTACTCAGGAAATTCGCCAGGAGTCCGCTTCCTTTCGCCTACGGGGCTATCACCCTCTATGGCGGTCCTTCCCAGGCTCCTTCGACTAGAAAGCGGATTTGTAACTCCTGTGGACCTTATGAGGCGGTCCCAGGCGACTCCTACAACCCCGATGCGACATAGGCCCTCATGCCGTTAGGTCGCACCGGTTTAGGCTGTTCCCCGTTCGTTCGCCACTACTTAGGGAATCTCGGTTGATTTATTTTCCTCGGGGTACTTAGATGTTTCAGTTCCCCCACTTACCTCCCGATAAATCGGGTTGACCGACTCAACACCGGTCAAGGTTTCCCCATTCGGGTATCCCCGGTTATGCCCGCTAGACGGCTCACCGAGGCTTAACGCAGCCTTGCCGCGCCCTTCATCGGCCCTTGGTCCCAAGGCATCCACCGTAAGCCCTTAATAACTTGACCCACGCAAGGAACTTCAAACCTGCCGAGGCTTGCGCCCCGCCAGTATGCAGCGCCCGCCACGCTACGGTAACGCGCGGACACTCCTGAAGTTTGCAGGATTTTCAGATCGCGTATTCTCTTGTTAATGTGCGGGCAAGAAAAAAGCGGGTCGGGGTGCCCCCGAACCGCTGTTCAGGTATCCCTTTTAAGGGTCGCCTATTTCAGAGGATGTTACCCATCAATACGGATTCCTCTCGTCTCGCCTGATGGGGATTATAGGCTCCCCCATAACCCTCGTCAAGGCCCAAAGCGACTGAAATCCCAAATTGACCGCCTAGAACACCCGGAAGGCCGGTTCCTGTCCCAGTAGAAGCTGCCCGCCGTCGGCCATCGTGGCCTGCCGCACGAATGCGTGGGCCGCCACTGCGTGAACGTCGCGGAAGTAGCGGTCTATGGGTGAGGCGCTGTTTATGGAAGTCGCTCCTCCTGCAAGGTGGACGCGGTTAACGGCCTCGACAGACTGCAGCACGGCGTGGGTGCAGGCCAGCCGCATCCCTGCCCGGAGGTCGCGAGGCAACTCACGGCCTGAAAGGATGATCTCCGATGCCCGGGACGTGGTGTCATAAAGGTAGGCGCTGGCAGCGCCCACCGTCGCCTCGGCCATGCCCAGATCGGCCTGCTTGTCGAAGGCCGCTGCCACCGGACGCTGGTTGCGCCGGTCGACCTTGCCGCCGAACAGTTCGGTCAGGGCGTCCACCGCGCCCCGGGCCGCGCCCAGGGCCACGGCGGACAGCATGGGTACATTGAAGGCGGCGTAGGCGTAGCGGAGGTCGGGCAGTACGGCCTCCTCCAGCAGCGAGTGCCTCTTCACGTGGCTGTCGGGCACGAAGACTTCGTCCATGGTGTAGTTGTGGCTGCCTGTGCCCCGGAGGCCGGAGGTGTACCAGGTGTCGAGGATGGTGCAATCGGATGCGGGAAGGTGGAAGGCCCGCCACTCCGGAGCGCCGCTGGCATCCCGGACGGGTTCGTCCCCCTCGTACAGCCACGCGCCAGTGGGCATCCAGTTGGCGTGGTGGCAGCCGCTCGCAAAGGGCCACTGCCCGGTGAGTTTCCACCCGCCTTGCGCGCGGACTGCGCGGCCGTGGGGCACCAGTGTGCCGGCGATGATCGACGGCTGGACTTGGCCAGGGGCAACGACTGCGAATATTTCGCGGCGCACTTCCTCCGGCACCATACGCACCGTCCAGAAGGAAGCCGTGGCCAGGATCATGGTCACCCACCCCACCGATGGGCTGGCGGTGGAGATGGCCTCGATTACCCTGGCTGCTGTAACTGGGTCCGCTGCGGCACCGCCGTACTCCCGGCCAGTCAGTAGGTGGAAGAAACCGGCGTCGGCCAGCTTCTTTGCCAGCCAGTCGGGCACGCGGCGAGCGTGGTCCACCTCGTCAGCAGTGGAGCGGATCTCGGGCAGCATCTCCTCCGCGACTGCGAGGAGGTCGCGGGAGGATGCGACATCTACCTGTTGCTTGATGGAACTCATCTCACGCCTCCCGCCCGTACTGGTTGGCCGTAACCCGGGTCACCAAGAAGGCCCGAGCCCCTCGGGTCGTGAGCGTGGGGCCCGGGCCCATGTATTGCAGCCGTCGGCTAGCGCCCCTTGAAGACGGCCGGGCGCTTCTCGAGGAAGGCCTGCACGGCCTCCTTGTGGTCCTCGGTCTTGCGAGCCTCCGCCTGTGCCACGTGCGCCAAGTCGAGGCTTTCCTTCAAGCTCATGTCCATGCTGCGGTGCACCAGGTACTTGATCAGCGACAGCGACTGGGTCGGTCCCTTAGCCAGCCGCGTTGCCAGTTCCATGGCGGACTCCATCAACTGGTCATCGGGAACGACCTTGCTGGTGATGCCCAGGCGGAAGGCCTCGTTGCCGTCGATGCGGTCGCCGGTGTACTGCAGCAGGAGGGTGTTGCTCATGCCGATGAGACGAGGGAGCTGCCAGCAGGAGCCGTCGCCCGGGATCAGCCCCATGCGGGAGAAGGCCTCGGAGAAGATGGCGCCCTCGCCGGCGATGCGGATGTCGCAGGCCAGGGCAACGCCCATGCCGACACCCATGGCGTGGCCGTTGACCGCGGCGATGGACGGCTTCTGCAGGTTGTGAATGCGAAGAGGTACAAGCGGAGCGCCCCCGGCATATTCCACACCGGAGTCGCGGTTGGAGAAACGGGTCTCCATCTTGCCCCAGGGCAGGGGTTCAGGCTCTTCGTCCGCCTCCTCGGCTTCCTGGATGTTGCGGTTGAAGTTGCGAACGTTCGCGCCGGAGCAGAACGAAGGGGTGGTGCCGGTAATTAGCAGTACGCGACACGCCGGGTCGTCTTCGAAGCGATCGAGCTCGGCGCGAACCTCTGCAGACATCTCTGGTCCCAGCGCGTTGCGCGTCGGCGGGTCGTGCATGGTCAGCACCAGCACACCCTCGCGGTTTTCCGTCTTTATGAACTCGTAGGCCATTTACCATTTCTCCATAGAATAGTCTGAGGTATCGATCCTGGAGGCTGGAGGCAAGGTCACCGCAACCGGTGGCGCGCCGACGCCGCAGCCAATATAATCGCCGTCACAAAAAGAGGATTCGCCGTCGCGAGTCCTGCATTTCAGATTAGCATACGCCCCGAGACCCTAACAACACAGCCGCATGCCGGCCGAGGTTGGCCGGTGCAAGCGGAAGGAGTGCAGCAATGCAGCAGGGAACGATCACCAACCTACACATCGCCCGCGTCAAGGAGACCCCGTCAGACCCGGTCCAGGAGGCCACTGCCATCTCCGGCATGGGGCTGGAGGGGGATCGCAGCTGCCGCCAGGGCAACATGCGCCAGGTACTGATCATGGACAACGAGACCCTGGGCGTGTTCGGTCTAGCACCGGGACAGATTAAGGAGAACATCACCGTCAGCGGCCTCGACCTGTCGCAGACCGTTGCGGGCAACGTAGTCTTCATCGGCGACGTGACCATGGAAATCGTTGGAGAGTGCGAGCCCTGCGGCAAGATGGACGCCATTCGCCAGGGTCTGCAGGCCGAGTTGAACCACCGGCGGGGCATGCTCTGCACGGTGATCAACGGAGGGGCCATCAAGGTTGGCGACGACATTCGCGTCGAGCCGTAGGTCATAGCGGGCAGGCGCCCGTGCGCCGGGGTCGACCGGCTTACCGCGCTGGAGCAGGGACGGCGACGGGAGCAGGGACCGCGCTGGAGCAGGGACAGCGGCGGGAGCAGGGACCGCGCAGGAGCAGGGACAGCGGCGGGAGTGCATTCGCCAAGTTGCGAACGCTCCAGGCCAGTGTGTCGATCCCTGTGCAGGCATACAAGAGTATGCCGGGAAGGGGTATGCCGGGAGGTAACCCTTTCCGGCGCTTTGTTGCAGGTTACATGCGGCGCGATACGTTTCTGATGGTGGATTGAGAGATGACCAACCTGTACTACGACGACACGCAGGGCGGGTTCTACTCGCAGGAGGCGGCCAACAGCATCTTCACCGGGGCGATGACCCGTCTCTATGGGTGGATCGCCCTGGGCGTTGTGACCACCGGCGCTGTCGGCTGGATCAGCTACCAGGCGGGGGCTCTCGAGAGCATAATCGAGAACTTCGGGCTGATCGGGTTCTTTGTGGTTCTGGGTGTGTGGATAGCCGGGCTGTTCGGCCTGAGTTTCCTGGCGGGACGGGTCCCGTCCTCCGTGGCGGGCGGGGCGTACCTGCTCTTTACCGCCCTCACCGGGTTGATGATCTCCAGCATCTTCTGGGCGTACACCGGCAACACGATCATACTGGCGTTCGCCCTGACCACCGGCGTGTTCTCAGCGATGAGCGTCATCGGCTTCACCACCAAGCGGGACCTCTCCGGACTGGGCACGATGCTGACAGTCGGGCTGTTTGGACTGATGATAGCCATCATAGTGAACCTGTTCATCGGCTCGGGGATGCTGTCGTGGATCATCACGCTGGTTGCGCTGCCCATATTCCTCGGGCTCACGGTCTATGAGACCAAGCAGGTGAAGGAGCTGGCGCAGGAGGCCGCCATGCTGGGTGATGAGCAGGCGGCCAGCCGGATTGCCATCGCGGGCGCGGTGGGACTCTATGTGGTGTTCCTCAACATCTTTCTGATCCTGCTCAGGATCCTGGACATATTCAGCGGGGACTAAACCCTTCCGCTGCCAACACCCTGTATCAGGGGAGGCCTCCGTTGGGTGCCGTCGCAGCAGTGCTCCGGTTAGAGCTGCGTCTCCCCGCCCCAACTCACTGCGTTTGCCTGCGCAGCCTTTCGCGGGAGTCCAAGGGCTGGCGACCCGCCATGCCGAGCAGTTTGTCCTGAATGCTGGCGGAAGGGGGGACCGGGACCTCCGGCCCGCACTCGCCATTTTCTCTGGCCATCTCCGCCACTGGGGCCAGCACCCGGTAGCAGATCTCGGCAAGGCCGCGGTCGATAGAGCAGTCCTGGCCTGTTGCCTTCGCCAAGTCCCACTTGTGTATAACCAGATCGGCCATCGGGAAAAGGATGAACCTGCTGGCCGGAATGAGACCGAAGGGAGAATCCAGCGGCTCTTCCAGGTCCATGGACTTCAAAGCCTCAACAACCCGCCCCGTAACCGCCTGCAACGCGGATCCCGCACCTTCGGGCAGTGCCGCATTCAGGTCAGCTGGCGGAGGCTCCGCCCCGCGTCCCACCAGCAGCGCGTGGGCACCAGTCTGAATCTCGATATTGTGATTGACCAGCTGCAGCACCGTCCATTCGGTGCAGGGAGTGGGCAGTGCACCCTGGTCCGGTCCAATTCCGAAGGCCACCGGCAGAATGAAGTCGGTGGCCTTCTGGTAAACCTCGATCGAGTCCAAACAGTGCTTCCCCAATTATTGTCCTGGCGTCGGCCAAGGACCGGGCGCCTGCATTAATTATTGTCCTGGCGTCGGCCAAGGGCCAGTTGCCGGAAAGCCGACAACCAGCGTGGCTAAGCCCTGGTGGCGACGAGGGTGGAGCGGACGAGCTCGGCGACGTTGGTGACCTCGGGTATGTCGGACCAGGCATGCACTGCCCGGTTGACGTCGTCGTCGTTCAGAACCAGGGCGACGTTCTCCTCGAACTTGGCCCGGATGTTGTCGAAGCCCCAGGGGTTGCCCTGGCTGCCGAGGATGTCGCCGCGGGCGGTGGAGTGCTCGAAGACGCGGCCGTCCTTCAGGGTGATCTTGATCTTGAGGCCGTCCTCGGAGTTGGTGAGGAGCTCCTCAGACTTGGCCATGACCCGCAGGTTCACCTTGTCCATCACCTCGCCCATGGTTGGATCGTCGATCTTCTCCTGGGTGAAGGTGTCGATATTGACCTGGCCGTCGACGAGGGCGGCGGCGACGTTGTACTTGGCGCTGAACTTGCCCTTGAGGTCGTCCTCGGGCTCCTGGTAGAGCATGACCACCGAGAAGTAGGACTGGTCTACCTCGGCGTTGGCGACGTCGTCGACGGTGAAGTCGTTGTCGCGCATCAGGCTGAAGAGGCTGTCGAGCATGGCGTGGTTGCCGCCGCAGCAGGGGTACTTCTTGATGATCAGCGCGTCCTGCGTGCGGAAAGGCTGGCCGAGATTGTTGGCCATCGCGTCCAGGTCGTAGATTCCCGGGCCGAGGACGGTGTTGGCGAAGCCGAAGGGGTGCTCGACCACCTGGTCGCCGGCGGTCAGGCCGGCCTGGGCCAGCTGTACTGCGGTCACGCCGTCGCGGCCGGTCAGGCCGGCGTGGAGCGGCTTGGTCATGGTGCCGAAGTTGTGGATCAGTCCGGAGGCCATGGACCCGGCGATGCCCAGCGCGGTGATGGTCTGTTCCTCGTCCAGCTTGAGCAGCTTGGCGCAGGCGGCGGCGCAGGCCAGGCGGCCGATGACGGCGGTGCTGTGAAAGCCGCGGTCCATCTGCTTGTACTTGGTGGTGTGCTGCAGGGCCAGCCCCACTTCGCAGCCGATGACGTAGGCCTCCAGCAGGTCGCGGCCCGTGGCGCCGGTCTGCTCGCCGATGGCCAGAAGGGCCGGGAAGATGGCGACGGTGGGGTGGCCGAAGCCGCCGAAATCGTCGTAGTCGAGGGCGTGGCCCATGGTGCCGTTGGCCAGGGCGGCATTGGCCAGGGTGGTCTGCTCGCCGCCGGAGAGGATAGTTGCCTCGCCCACGGCGCCCTGGTCGTTAACGTATTTCTGGATGATCTGCCCCACCGGCTGGACCGATCCGGCCAGGATGACGCCCAGCAGGTCGAAGCAGGACTCGTTGGCGACGCGGATGGCGTCAGGGGGAATGTCTTCGTAGTTGGTGTTGACGACCCAACTTGCGATGGTTTCGGTAGCGCCCATTGCGGCTCCCTCCGGTTGAGAATTGGCAGTCTGTCGCCGTTGTTTGGCCGCCATTATATCCCGTTGGGACAGCGGGGCAAGGGGTGTATGGGGAGTGTCTGAACTGTCCCTTCGGCAAGCTCAGGACAGGGATTCGTTTGATTTTGGGATTTCTCTGATTGGGCTTCTATCCTCCTGGTCCTCTAATCCTGTGAATCCTGATTCAGACGAAATTCAAGAGCGAGCTTGCTTTGCAATCGGTCTGGCCTTTCCCAGGGGGAGACAGGGTTTTTCTCAGTAGGGTACGGGGTCTGGGGTGCGGAAGGATACCAGGCGAAGGTGGGCCTCCTTTGGCAGGAGGACTGACAAGATTCCGTTGGGATGGGGGAGGTGGCGGCGGACCTGGCACTGGTTCAGATAATCGCTGGCGCGGGCGTAGTTTCCGGGCTCGGAGGTGTGCTTGAACAGGTTCTTGAGGAGCCGGAATGGGTCAGGGGGCAGCATATCGCGGGATACGAGGTCGGCCCAGAGGTCGCAGTAGCGGTTGGCGATGCGACGGGCTCGTACGACGCGGAGTTCGCGGACCAGCTTTCGCTTGATGGGGTTGAGCTCGCGGCGGATCTGGGCTGGGGACATGGTTTGCGGCTCCTTTGTCTGAACTGTGATTTATTTGATTATGGGATGGGCATGATTGGTTCCCGGGTGGGCTTGTCTGAACTGTCCCTTCGGCACGGCTCAGGACAGGGATTTTTTTGTGAGAGTGGCATGATTGGTTCTCGGGTGGTAGTAGTGGCTGTTTGTTTTCTGAACTGTGATTTATTTGATTACGGGATGGCCATGATGGGTTCCCGGGTGGGATTAGTGGCGGGTTGTCTGAACTGTGATTTGTTTGATTGTGGGATGGGCATGATTGGTTGGGTGGTCAGTCTTTTATGAGGTTCAGGGCTTCTTTGATGTCGCGGAGTTCGGTTGCGAGTTGCTCGGAGTCGCGGATGCGGATTGCGAGGGAGGTGGAGTAGCGGGCGGCGCGGAGACGCAGGGCCGGGTCTCCCTCGCGCATGAGTTCGGCGAAGACGCAGGCGGCCTGCAGGGTCTGAGACTGGAATATCTCGCGGGCGAGTTCGGCGGACTCCTGGTGGAAGCTGGTCAGGGCCTCTCGGAAAGCTGGGTCGTTGAGCCAACGGTAGAGGGTGCTCTGAGGCACGCCGGAGTCGAGGGCGGCCTGGGTGATGCTGGGAGCGAAGGCGACGACGGGGAGGGCGGCCTGCTGACGGCGAGTGAGGCGGAAAAAGCCGTTTTCCACATCATTTTCTCTCATTTTCTGCCGTTGCGGCATGGCGAGGGCGTGGGGGCCCGGTTCAGGGCTAGCGCCTTCCTCGAGGGTCTCGAGAGCGGGTTGGGGTTTGCGGGTCTTGCGGTTTTTTGTGCTCATCGGTCATTTCGGGGCCTCAGTGGCCGGTTGGATTTCGCCCGGTGTTGGGCGATGGAGTATTGCCTAGGACTATGGTAGCGTATTAGGACGTATGTTCGCAATAAGGTGATTGACAGGCAGGGCTGCGGTTCGGGTGTCTGAACTGTGATTTTTTTGATTTTGGGATGGGCATGATTTTTGGGGTGGGAGTAGTGGCGGTTTGTTTGTCTGAACTGTGATTTATTTGATTATGGGATGGGCATGATTGGTTCCCGGGTGGGCTTGTCTGAGTTGTCCTTTCGACACGGCTCAGGACAGGGATTTTTTTGATTTTGGGATGGGCATGATTTCTGGGGTGCGCGGTGGATGGCTGTTTTTGTGGCCTTGGCGGAGATGGAGCTGTTGAATGTGCCCGGGAACACGGTTTGGTGATTATCTGCAGGAGGAGGCCTTCAATGGACATGCGGAGGGTGGCGGGGAGTGAGTGGTATTCTACGGGCGTACGGTGAGGGGGAGTGCCCGGGGCGGACGGGGCGGTTGCTATACGTTGCCCAAGGGGCTGGCGGCGACCGTGGGTGGCCGGGGCGGACGTGGAAGGTTGCTGTGCGTTGCCCAAGGGGATGGCGGCGACCGTGGGTGGCCGGGGTGGCCGGGGCAGACGGGGAAGGTTGAGCTGGAGGATACGGGGAATGACCGAGAGGGCTGATGCAGTTGTGGTTGGCGGCGGGGTTATGGGGTGCGGCATCCTGTACCACCTGGCGGCGCGGGGCATGACCGATGCGCTGCTGCTGGAGCGCGAGGCGCTGGGCAGCGGGTCGACGGGGCGGTCGTCGGGCGCGGTGCGGATGCACTACTCCACGGAGGTGCACGCGCGCATGGCGTGGCACAGCCTGCAGGTGTTCCGGGACTTCGACAGCGTGGTGGGCGGCGAGTGCGGCTACACCAACACCGGGTACCTGGTGTTCGCCAACGATGAGGCCGTGGGAGGGTTCCGGGCCAACGTCGCGCTGCAGCAGGGAGTTGGGATCGACACGCGCGAAATCAGCCGGGAGGACGCCGCCGAGATTGCGCCGGCGTTCTATCTCGACGACTGCGCTGGCATCGCCTACGAGCCGCTGTCGGGGCACGCCGACCCGTCGGGGACGGCGTTGGCCTATGCGGCGCGGGCGCGGGAGCTGGGGGCGAGGGTGCGGCTGCAGTCGGCGGTTGAGTCGGTGGAGGTGACCGGAGGGCGGGTGACTGCCGTCGTGGCCAATGGGGAGCGCGTCGAGACTGAGCGGGCCATCGTCGCGACCGGGCCGTGGAGCCGACGGTTCCTGCTGTCTCACGGGATCGACCTGCCGGTCCAGGCCACGCGTCACGAGGTCATCCACCTGCGTCGTCCGCCCGAGGTGCCCTACCATCCGGGCGGCGGCGACACTGCCAACCTCATATACTTCCGGCCGGAGAGCACGGACCTGACGCTGATCGGCAACGGCAACCTGGAGAGCGACGTGGAGGACCCGGAGGTTTACGCGCAGCGGGCGTCGCAGAGCTTCATAGGCGAGGTCTGGGGCCGGATCGCGCGGCGGATTCCGGCGATGGCGGACGCGGAGTTCGCGACGGGGTATGCGGGGCTGTATACGCAGACGCCGGACTCGCATCCGGTGATAGACCGGGTCGATGGTGTCGATGGGCTGTACATCTGCACCGGGTTCAGCGGGCACGGGTTCAAATTGTCGCCGGCGGTGGGGCTGCTGGTGTCGGAGCTGGTGCTGGACGGTGGGGCGCACACCATCGACATCGGGCCGCTGCGGATGTCGCGTTTCGCGGAGGGGGACCTGAACCTGCCGGGGTACGGGTTCAAGGTGCTGGTGTGAGCCCATTGTCTGAATCAGGATTGTCAGGACTGCAAGGGAGATCAGGATGAGGCAGGACCTGCAAATCCTCTAATCAAGGGAATCACAGTTCAGACAACGGCCTGCCTGCGGTATAATCGGCGAGATGATAGTGCTGCAGCTCATACGGCGGGGATTTTATCTTCTGGCCGCCCTGGTCAGCAGCTTCTATTTCCAGTGGGGGCTGATCTACGCGCGCTGGGGTCAGACCAACCGTGCGCTGTGGTATTTCAGCCGCGCGGTGATGATGAACCGGCGCAGCGACCGGGCGTACTTTCACCGGGGGCTTCTCTTTGCCGCCGTGGGACTGCCGGAGCGGGCCATCGGGGACTTCAGCGCGGCGCTTGAGAACAATCCCGACAACGTGAACGCCCGCATCTATCGCAGCATGATGTATACCATAACGGGCCGGGACGAGCAGGCCCAGAAAGACCTGGACCTGGCCGTGGCCCAAGGGGCGGACCGCGAGGAGCTGGAGCAGCAGATGCACCAGTCCAGGTACCGGGGCGGTCCCTAGAGACCGGTACGCGACCGGGCAGTACGATACTGGCCGGGACATCACGGCCAGAACACCACGGCCTGGACACGACGGCAAAGACATCACGGGAGGAAGGCTCGACGTTGCCCGATATTGGCACAATATTCAAGCGAATGCTGCCGGGCGCCATGGGCAAGCCGCCGGCGGAGCGCTGGTACGACCAGGGTGTGACCCACCAGCGACGCGGCAGGATGGAAGAGGCCGTTGAGGCCTACACCGTGGCGCTCAATTTGGACCCGGAGCTGGGTCCGGCCTACAGCAACCGCAGTGCGGCATACCTGAACCTGGGCAAGCCGGAACTTGCCATTCCCGACGCCGACGAGGCCATCAAGCGTTCGCCGCGGGTTGCCGTGGCCTACAGCATGCGCGGGAACGCGCATCATGCGCTGGAGCAGTACGATCAGGCGGTGCGCGACCACACACAGGCTCTTCGCATCAACCCCAGGTTCTCGGCAGCCTACAGCGACCGGGGGGCGTCGCACCGGGCCGCTGGCCGGCTGGCGGCCGCCATCGACGACTTCAACCAGGCGATACGGCTGGAGAAGCGCTTTCCGGTGCCGTACAACAACCGGGCCGACGCCTACATTGCAACCGGGGCGCTGGATTTGGCGGTGAAGGACCTGAACGAGGCCATCAAGCTGGACCCCACGTTCGCCGTGGCCTTCGTGAACCGGGCCACCGCCCGCGCCATGATGGGCGAAACGGAGCAGGCACAGCGCGACATCAACGTGGCAGTGGGGTTGGGACTGGATCGCGGGGCGCTGGAGGAGATGCTCAAGCAGATCCGGCCACTGCGGCGCTGGCGCCGGAAATGACGTTCTACCGGAGCGGGGGACGGTTTACAGATTGCAGGTACAGTAGGGATTGCAGGGACGGTCGGGAGTTCTAGGGGACCCTTCGTTTTCGCGGTCAAGGCGTCAGAGCCGTTCATGGTGAGCTTGTCGAACCACGAGCGGACGGCCCTTCGACAGGCTCAGGGCGAACGGGTCAGCTACAATTAATAGGCTCTTAGAGGGTGCGTGACAATTGCCAATTGCATGGGAAGCGCAAGCCAATGAGGTGTCCTTCATTTCTGTGGGAACCAGGCCTGCGGGAACCAGGGGGACTCCCTCACCCTAACCCTCTCCCGGGGGAAAGGGAATTTGTCACACATGCGCTTAGGAGATCCGCTGGGCCCTCTGCATTTTCCTCCTGTGGGAAAGAACTGGGATGAGGGGTGCGATCACGGATACCGGCACCCACGGATACCAGCACCCTATAGAGCCATAGGGGAACGAGAAAGCCACAGGGGAACGCCTGCATCCCTTCGGCAGGCTCAAGACAGTCCTGACCCTCCCCTGAAGGGAGAGGGAACCATCTAGAGACCATAGGGAGCTCCGGCAATACGACCGGTCCGGATCGCGCGCAAGAAATAAAGAACGGAGAAACGCCATCATGGCTGGTTTTGCCATAAATGCTGACCGTTTGAACGGCACACTGGACGAGCTGGGAAAGTTCGGCGAGACGCCGGAGGGGATGGACCGGCTGGCCTTCTCGCCGGCGGACGTCGAGAGTCGCGAGTACACCATGGGGCTGATGCGCGAGGCCGGGCTGGAGGTGCGCATCGACACCGGCGGCAACATCATCGGGCGCAAGGCGGGGGTGGACGACTCGCTGCCTCCCATTGCCATGGGGTCGCACACCGACACGGTGCCTCTGGGCGGGAAGTACGACGGGGCCCTGGGAGTGATGGGCGCAATCGAGGTGGTGAAGACGCTGGCCGAGAACGGCCACGTCACACGCCATCCGCTGGAGGCCATCGTGTTCACCAACGAGGAGGGCACTCGCTTTCATCGCTGGCTCATCGGCAGCCGGGCCATGGCCGGGATGCTGGAGCCCGAGGACCTGGCGGCAGTGGACGCCGAGGGGGTCTCGCTGGCGCAGCGCATGGGGGACATCGGCGGCGACCTGTCGCGGGTGGACGAGGCGGCACGAAAGTCCGGGGACCTGGCAGCCTACTTCGAGCTGCACATCGAGCAGGGGCCCTACCTATTCCGGTCGGGTACGCCCATTGGGGTGGTCACGGGCATAACCGGGCGCGCGGTCTTCGAGCTGGAGATAGCCGGGATGTCCAACCACGCCGGCACCACCCCGATGGAGGAACGTCGGGACGCGCTGGTTTCGGCCTCCAAGCTGGTGGTGCAAATACAGAAGATGGCGGCCGAGGACGAAATATGCCGCGTCGCCACCACGGGTGCCCTGGACGTCACTCCCAATGCCGTGAACGTGGTTCCCGGGCACGCCACCGTCGGGGTTGAGTTCCGCGACCTCACAATGGCGGCACTGGAGGACGCCGAACGGGAGCTGACGCGGGCGGCCCGGCAGTCGGAGCAGGAGGATGGCGTCGAGATCAGCATCAACCGCCACCGCTTCACCGACCCGGTGCCGATAGTTCCGGCGATGCAGGACTGGGTGGGCGAGGCTGCCGAGCGGGCCGGGTTCACGTGGGAACGCGTTCCCAGCGGGGCGGGCCATGACGCGCAGGCCATCGCCACCATCGCACCGATGGCCATGGTGTTCGTGCCGAGCGTGGAGGGCATCAGCCACGCGATCCAGGAATACTCCTCGCCGGAGGACTGCGCCAACGGAGCACAGGTGCTGATGGAGTTGCTGCTGCTGGCCGACGAGCGGCTATGAGCCGGGCGTGAGCCAGAGGGTACGCACCAATCCCCGGGTTGCGTCAATGCCAGCGGGGATTTGACGGACTAACGACCCGTTCCCGTTGGGCCCTGTTGCGGCGAGCCGAAGAATGGCAGGCGCCAAGCCTGTTGGGTGCCAAGCCTGTTGAATGACGACGAAACGGAAAGGACAGGGGACTACGGGCGGCAGCTCACGTTCGACCTGGGGGAGGCGCTGCCCGCGCCCATACCTGCCGAAGGGCGCAGGCGAGCATCTCCACGGTCGCCACGGATAGCACGGCGACAGCGTTCGGGCGGGGAGCGGACAGGGCCTTCCGAAGAACTGGAACCCTCCCCGACGGTTGCGCGCCTGTTGGCCCTCCGCGAAGAGGTGGGTTACGAGGACCTTGGCCTCAGGTGGCGGCGATGCACGAGCTGGCTCAGTCAGGCGGAACTGGAGATCCGGAACGGCAATTTTGACGCCGCGTTCGTATTCTGCTGGATCGCTTTCAACGCGGCGTACTCGGAGGACAGTCCCGACGCCAACGAAGCCAGGGAACTGGAGTCGATAAGGACATACTGCGCCAAGGTCACCGGTCTGGACGGCGACGGCACAATCGAAAGCGCCATCTGGGACAATCACCGGGACCGCATCGGCAGGCTGCTGGATAACGAGTACATTTATGCGCCATTCTGGCAGTCCCGCCACGACGGACCTGGCGGCCGAGCCTGGCAGGACAGGTTTCGTGACAGCAGGGCGAGGGTAGAGCGGGCCGGAACGCGCAGGGAAACACGCCCGGTCCTAGAGGAGCTGTTCGCGCGACTCTATGTTCTTCGCAACCAGCTGGTGCATGGAGGGGCTACATTCAAGGGCAGCATAAACCGTCAGCAGGTGGAATATGGGGCCGTGGTGCTGTATTTCCTGTTGCCAGTGTTCCTTGAGATAATGTTCAGGAACCCGGAAGCCGGTTGGGGGATTCCCAAGTATCCTGCCCAGAGCCGGGAGACGGACTGACCGAAGGCCACGGGGATTGAATTTGAGGTGGGGGAGTGCGCCTACGGGGCGCAGTTGCTGATAGGGTTGCTGCTGTTGGCCGGCGAGCGGGTGTGAGCCGATCGTGAGCCTTGTTATTTATATGGGGGAGTGACAGCATACCGGAGACCTGTTCCGTGAAGAGAGGCGTATTCTCCACCTGATATCAACGAGGGGTATTCTCCATCTGATAGCAATAGGACAATCTAACGGGCAACAGTCGAAACGGATACGGAGTACAGTATGGCGAGCCGGTTCGAGGTAAGGCTGGATAAAGCCTGCCGGGAACGGTTGGATGATCTGGCGGAAAGCAAGGGAATCCCTGCTGCGGAAGTTGTCCGACAGCTGATTGACGATGCATACGAAAAGATGCTGCGGGCACATCGGCTTCGGGCCGCCGAGGAGCTGATAGCCATGGACACGGAGATTCCGCCGGATCCAGCGGAGCTATCCCGACTGATGGAAGCGGCTCATGACGTCCGTGGAAGTTGTTGATGCCAACATGACGGCATAAGCCGCCGGACGTGACCATCAGTACAAGGAGCCCTGCGCCCGTATCATCCGGGCCATCGCCAATAATCCGGGGCCATTTATGATGGATGCCTAGGTGCTGCAGGAACTGATGCACCATTATCTGCGGACGGGCAGGTGGACCACGGGAAGAGAAATCTTCCGCCGATTCGAGACGCTACGCCAGGGCCGGATCGAACTGGCCTATCCGGAGGACGTGACAGGCCGCCAGTTTGGCTGACGAGGGCAACCTTTCCAGCTCCAGGGACCTCGTCCACGCCTCGGTGATGCGGCGATGAGGAACTAGCCTGTGCATTTCCGCCGACTCTGACTTCGACGGATTACCGGGAGTGCGGAGATTGGACCCAATTCAACTGGACTTCTGGCAGCCGGATGTTGGGATATAATCAACATCCTGTCAACAGGCCAGTGGATAGCAGAATCCCCGCTCCCCTGCAACGAATCAATGCTCTCAACTGGCGCTGTAGAATGCTTATGGACAAGGATCAATTATCGTGAAACTGACTGGCAGCTATCAAATCAACGCCACTGCCGAAAGGGTGTGGAGCGCCATCACGGAACCGGAGTCGCTGAAGGGCTGCATCCCGGGTTGCCAGAGCCTGGTGGACGTGGGAGACAGCAACTACGAGGCGGCGGTCAGCGCGCAGCTTGGTCCCGTTCGCGGCAGCTTCAACGCTAAGGTGGGGATCCACGACTGGAATCCATACGAGTCGTACCGTATGGTGGTGTCCGCCAACGGACCGCCCGGGTTCGTCAACGGCGAGGCTTACGTCACGCTGACGGAGGAGGACGGCGTCACGACCGTGAGCGTGGAAGGCGACGGTCAGGCCGGCGGCCTGCTGGCGCGGGTGGGGCAGCGCATGATGGAGAATGTATCGCGGACCATGATGGACCGCTTCTTCAACTGTCTGGCCGAGTCCGCCACGAAGGGCTAAAGCGACTCGCTGGCCCCCTTTCCCTAAGGATTGAAGGCAAGCGGAGTCTGTTATGGACCTCAAAGCCGTTGAAAAGAGCATTATCGCTCATACGAATAGGGAAAGAAAGAAACATGGTCTGCCACAGCTGCAACCCAAGCGCAATATGAATGTAGCAGCCCGCTCCCACAGTAAACATATGGCCAAGGTTGGCAAATTTGCACATGAAGGGATAGGAGACGGTACACCAGCAACCAGGGCATATAAGTATCAATGCGGCGAGGGTTTGTGGTCGGAGAACATTCACCGCAGTGGCCCTTGGAGTAAGGAGCAACTCACATATCTCAAGAAGACTGAGTGGGAGATGGGGAAGAGGGCAGTTGCCAATTGGATGGGCAGCCCGGGGCATCGCCGTAACTTGCTGGTCCCTGAATGGGTGGCGATGGGAGCAGGGGTGGGGCTAGGCCGTAATGGCACTATCTACGCCACTCAAACCTTCGGCCCTACCAAGCGAATGCTTGACGAAAAGCTCATAGCACTTTGTCCTAAATGCAAAAGCCAGGACATCAGAAATCGAACCACACCCCACGAAAAGAACTTATGGCGATGTTTGAAATGCCAGCAGGTTTTTCCAACTCCCCGGAAAGGCTATCGACGACCAGGGAAGCGCCATGTTTTAGCCAAAGACATCGAGATAATGGAAAGCGGAGTTCGCATAGGCGACATTAGGCGGCGACGTGTGGCAATAACATTATTTGGCATTATTGCGCTGCTGATGACCGGAACAATTTTATTCATTATTATTTAGAGAGAGGAGGTGACCCATGGAACGCGTAGTCCCGACCAAGGATGAAGTGCTGGCATACCTGAAAGACGACCGGAACTGGGGCCGCTGGGGCGACGACGATCAGCTCGGGGCGGTCAACATGATCACCCAGGAAAAGCGCGTCGAGGCCGCCGGGCTGGTGAAGTCGGGCCGAGCCGTTTCCCTCAGCCGGGAGTTTCCTTCCATCCCCGCGCCCAACAACCCGACGCCCGCGATTCACTACATGAAGAAGGTGTATCGCAGCCCGACCGCCGGATTTTCGGCCGACTACTACGGCATCTCCTACCACGGGACCGCCACCACTCACCTGGACGCGCTGTGTCACGTGTGGGACGAGAACGGGATGTGGAACGGGCGGGACCCGGATGAGCAGATCACGATGGACGGCGCCCAGTGGGGCGCGGTGCATCACTGGAAGGAGGGGCTGATCACCCGGGGTGTGCTGCTGGACGTCCCCAAGCACCGGGGCGGGGCCTACGTCACCATGGACACGCCGATCCACGGGTGGGAGCTGGAGGACATCGCGAAGGAACAGGGCGTCGAAATGCGCCCCGGCGATGCGCTGCTGGTCTACGGCGGACGGGAGCTCTGGAACGCCGACGACAATCCCCTCTGGGGCAGCGACCCCCTGCAACGCCCGGGCCTGCACATGAGCTGCCTGAAGTTCATCCGGGAGTCGGACATCTGTCTACTGGGCTGGGACATGATGGACCACACGCCCAACGGGTACGACCTCTCGTGGGCGGTGCACGGCTCCATTTTCGCCTATGGAATCGGCCTGCTGGACAACGCGCTGCTACAGCCCCTGGCCGAGGCCTGCGCGGAAGAGGGGCGATACGAGTTCATGATAACGATCAACCCGCTGCGGGTGGTAGGCGGTACCGGCTCGCCGGTCAACCCGGTGGCCATACTCTAGGATCGACACTCCAAGAACGCTACAAAACGCGGCAAGGGGCAGGTCATGAAACCTGCCCCCGCTGGAAAATTGCTGCCTGGACCCGCCTACTCGTCGCCGTCATCGGCTCCGGCGTAGAGGGAGTTTTCGAAGGCCCTAACCTCGTGGCACTTGCGGCATTCTCCCTTGCTGTGGCGTCCGTTGGCCGGTTCGATCACCCAGTGATGGCGGCAGACAGGCGCCTCCTCCAGCGCCAGAGTGCCTTCTACCTGTTCCAAAACCATTGCTTCACCTCCTCAAATCCCACATTGAAACAGAAAAATAGTGCTGGACGGTCGGCCCGATGATGGGCACAGACCCGTCCAGCACAAGCTATCGTGGGGAGAGGCGGCAGTCAATAGATTTCAGACAATTTCCATAAAAATTTTAGAAATTGTACAGAAAATTGGCGCAGACCTATGCTGCCAGCTCGAGATCGGCCAGCACAGGAGGACCGGCGGGCTGGGAGTCAGGTACGGGCCGAACGCCAGGGGCGGGCGCATCGGAAACGGCAAAATACCGGCCGCACTGGACGCAAGAGAGATATCTACCGTAGATGTCCTCACCGACGAACAGGTCTCCGTGGCACTTGGGGCAACCGCGCAGCTTGAACATGCTCATTCCTCCATCTTTGAACTGTGTTGCCTGAAACCATGTTGCCTGATTCAAGTAACTGGTCGTGATTTTACGTTACTGAATCTTACAGCAGTATTACGAAATGCAACTATCATTTTGCCGCCTTGCCCTCCCTGCGTGGGGGCCGTAGAATGCCGGAAAGCTAAGGCGGTCCGGCCTTGCGGCGTTGTGGAGCGGAGGCAGGCCGGGCAGAGGAGAAAGTCATGGCAGGACTGAACCATCCGCTGGAGAACGTGAGAGTGATCGACCTGGGGCGCCACCAGGCTGGGCCGCGCTGCGCGCAGGTGCTGGCCCGGATGGGGGCCGAGGTGATCAAGGTGGAGCGCCTCGGCGGCGAGGAGACCCGCTATCATGGGCCCTGGGTGAAGAAGCAGTCCAGCTACTGGGTGCAGTACAACTCGGGCAAGAAGTCTTTGTCCATCGACCTGCGGAAGGAGGAGGGCAAGGAGGTGCTGCGGGAACTGGTCAAGGTATCGGACATAGTGGTGCAGAACTTCCGGCCGGGCACCATCGAGAACATGGGCTTCGGGTACGAGACGCTGAAGGAGCTCAACCCCCGCATCATCATGGTGAACGTGTCGGCCTACGGGCAGTTCGGTCCGTACCGGGACAACATCGGCTACGACCCCATCGGTCAGACCATGTCGGGGATAACGATGGTTACCGGCGAGGAGGGGATGCCGCCGATACGCACCGGGGTGCCGATCATCGACCGGATCACGGCGCTGCATGCGGCCATAGGTGCGCTGTCGGCGCTGCACGAGCGTGAGGTGTCTGGCGAGGGTCAGAGCATGGACGTGTGCCTGGCGGACACGGGCTACTCGATGACGGAGATACCGATCACGGCGTATCACGGTACGAAGATAGCGCCGAAGCGTGGAGACACGACGGCGCCGCCCTCTGGGATATACCCCTGCCGTGAGGGTTGGGTGCTGATATCGGCCGGGGACCAGCACCACTGGCACAGGGTTTGCAACGCGCTGGGGCGTCCGGACTGGCTGGAGGACCCGCGGTTCAACACGCGCCACGAGCGGCTCGCCAACGCGGAGCTGGTGAACCAGGCGGTGCGAGAGCTTCTGGCGGACAAGAGCATGGAGCAGGCGATAGCGCACTTCACGGAGCATGACGTGGTGGCGGCGCCGGTGAACACGATACCTCAGGCGGCGGAGGACCCGCACCCGTGGGAGCGTCGGGCGATGGTGGAGGTTCCGGACTTTCTGGCTGGGGAGATAGCAGTGAGCGGGGACTACTGGCATTTCTCGCGGACGCCGGTGAACGTGGGGACGACGCCGCAGGTTGGTGAGCACAACGAGGAGGTGCTGTCGGGCATCCTGGACTACAGCGCCGAGGATGTCGAGGCCTTCCGGCAAAACCGGGTCATCTCCGAGGAACACTTCTACGACGATATACCGGGGTAGGCTGGTTTTCTGAAAGGTTGCTCTCTGTTAACGTAGGGGCGGGCTGAAACCCGCCCCTACAGGATTTGGCGAAATTGATTGCTTATTTCAGCGTAGAGACGAATTCGACCGCATATCGCGGCATCGGGGAGCCTGCAAATGACGAGCGCCCCGAAATTCCGGAGCGGCTTCTCTGGAAGCTGTGGAAGCGGCGCGCGTCCAGGCAGGAGGCCTTCCGAACCAGCGAGGGCACCCGCATTCGCGTGCTGTATCCGGGGCGGACTGGGACCTCGGCCGGGCCCGACTTTCGGGACGCGTTGCTGGATGTAGAGGGACTGGGCCTGGTGCGGGGTGACGTGGAGATTCACCTGCGGCAGCGGGACTGGGATTCCCACGGCCACGGCGATGACCCAAACTACAACGGGGTGGCGCTCCACGGCGCGCTGGAGGTGAGGTCCACGGAGACTCCGCTTCAGAGTGGCGCTCTCGCTCCCATGGTCTCGCTTTCGGGGTTGCTGGACGACCTCGGGGAAGATGGCCTTTCGGAACGGGACGAAAGCGCAGGGGCTCCGGATCTGTGGTCTTTCCTCGAGCGGCGGGGCTACGACAGGCCAGCCAACGAGGCGGAGGCAGGCGAGGTGCTGGATCGCGCCGGGGATGAGCGTTTCCGGCGCAAGGCGACGCTGCTGGCCCGGTTCGCCGCTGAGCAGGGGCCGGAACAGGCGCTGTACGAGGCGCTAATGGAAGGCCTCGGCTACCGGAACAACCAGCAGCCTTTCGTCGGGCTGGCGCAGGCGGCGCCAATTGCCGTATTGCGGCGGGCGGTCCTGCTGGTGCTGGTGGAACAGCGGCCCATGGTGCTGCGGCACTGGCTGCAGGTCCTCTCCGGGCTTGAAAAGGGAGGCTCTTCGCTCTCGGCCAAGTTGCCGGCAGGGCTGGGGCCGGTCATGGAACTCAAGGATTGGCACCTGTTTCGGGTGCGACCGGCGAATCATCCGGCGGTTCGGATCGAAGGGGCAGCGGAGCTGCTGGCCCGGTTCCTTGGGAGTGGACTGATCGCGGGACTAGCCGACGCGGCCGAAACGTCTTCGCAGCTGACGGCGGCACTGACGGTGGAAGCGCGGGATGACGGCACGGCACCGGTCGGAACGGCGCGGGCGCGGGACCTGGCTGTCAACGTCGCGCTGCCGATGCTTCACAGTTTGGAGGGTAGCCCGGAGTCAACACACTTGGAGCTGTACCGGAGCTTTTCCAAGCTGGAGGGCAACGAGGTTGTGAAGGAGATGTCAGAGCAACTGCTGGATGAGGAGTGGCGCAAGGCAGTCAACAGCGCCCGGCGTCAACAGGGGCTGCTGCATCTGGCGGCGCTGCTGCGGGGTGGCGGGTGATGCCCTCGTGAGGACGTGAGCGTATTCGTGCGGCAGGGGCGCACTTAAATACGCTTGTGCAGGGTTGCGAAGGCCGCCAACTGGGAATTTGGAGGGCACCTTCACCTCATCCCTCTCCCACGGGGAGAGGGAGTTTTCTTGTCCGGACGACGGCTGGAGGCGAATTCTTCTAGTCGGGCTCGGCGAGGGGGACGGCGAGGGAGGTGCGCATGCCGGCGAAAGGAGAACGGGCGATGTGGCCGTGGCCGCTGAGGTCTTCAGCCACCAGGATGTCGCCCGGTTCCAACTGCACCTTTGAGCCGTCGGCGCACTCGAACTCGGCGGTGCCCTCGAGGTTGACCACGTACTGACGGCGTGGGGCCTGATGATAGTCGGAGAAGTTGGGGGCCTCGCGGCGGTTGACGTTGATGTCGCCGGGGCCGACGCGGTCTACAATCCCCTGCATCTCGGCAAAGGGGACTTCCTCGAAGTGGGACTCGCCGTCATCACCGGCGAATACACGGATGATCTTCATTTTGTCTCTCCTGAGAGTGAATTAAACGCCGAGTACGCCGAGAGCGTAACGGTTTGATTTGTATCCACCCGGCGGTCTTGGCGTTCCCGGCGTTGCAATCTAATCGGCAAGGGGGACAGCGAGCAGGACTCGGGGCTCGTCGCCGAGGCCGCGGGCTATGTGGCCGTGGCCGGTGAGATCCTCGGCGATGAGGATATCGCCAGCGCCCATCTGGTACTTGGTGCCGTCGGCGCACTCGAACTCGGACAGGCCGCTAAGGCCCACGACGTACTGGCGGCGTGGCGCGGTATGGTAGTCGGAGAAGGAGGGCGACGGGCGCTCGTTGAGCTGTATGTCGCCGCTGCCACGGCGCTTGGCGATCTCGGCGAACTCCTCAGGAGACACCACCTGGAAGTGGGACTCGCCGTCGTCGCCGGAATAAACGCGGACTATGTTCATAACGTCCTCCCATATAGTCTGAACTGTGATTCGTCTGATTCGATGATTTTCATGATTTATCGATCAGATGAACCCTCCAGACCCAGAAATCCCGGTTCAGACAGTTGTTGATTAACCCTGGTCGGCCAGAGGGATGGTGGCGGTGATGCACTTCCCGCCGCCGATGCTGCGAGTGGTGTGGCCCTGGCCGGTGGTGTCCTCCACGAGACGGGCATCGCCGGGGCCGAACTGGTGAACCGTGCCGTCGCCGAGGCCGATCTCGATGCCGCCCTGGACGCAGATGACGTACTGGCGGCGTGGTGCCGGGTGCCAGTCTATGAAGTGCCCGGAGTCCCGCTCGCTGAAGCTGATGGTGGTGACATTGCGAGGGTTGGACAGCTCGGGGTGGTCGGCGATGCTCTGCTCCTCGATGTGGGTCTGGCCGTCGTCGCCGGTGTACATGCGGTAGATGCCCATGGTTCGCTCCTCAATCGTTCGAGTGGTGTGGGTTTATGCCAAGGGAATAACAGCGCTGATGCTGGGGGCGTCGCCGGGGACGCGGGTTATGTGGCCCCTGCCGGTGGTGTCCTCGACAAGGCGGGCGTCGCCGGGATTGAAGGTGTGGGTTGTGCCGTCGCCCAGCTCTATCTCGATGTGGCCGGACAGGGAGATGATGTACTGTCGCCGGGGAGCGGGGTGCCAGTCGATGAAGTGCCCCGGCTGCCACTCGCGGAAGGTGATGGTGGAGACGGCGGCAGGGTCGGAAAGCCCGGGGTGGTCGGCGATCTGCAGTTCTTCGAGATGCGATTGGCCGTCTTCGCCGGAATACAGTCGGTAGATGCCCATGTCTCACTCTCCCGCGGTTGATGCGTCGGAATAGCCAGCGAGGGTTTCGGCGTCGGCGATGTAGTCGGCGGTATCACGAATGCGCCGCTCCACCTCGTCGGCAGGCTCGCACGCACCCAGATAAAAGCAGGCACCGTGCAGTTCGCTCTGTCTGGAGAAATAGCGGCTGCGCAGCGGGCGTACGGCGCGGTCTTCTGTAGACAATCTCGCCAGCCCCCGCGTGGTATCGGAGGATATTTCCGGCTCCGTTCCGGTGCGGGCCAGGATGAGGGCGTCGGTGGCGCGCTTGGTGGCGCACCATGCCTTCTCGGCGGCGTCGCGGATGTCGCCCGCCTCCAGCAGGCGCAATGCGTCGGCGTGGACCGCGCGGGCGTCGGAGAATATCTCGGATGTGCGGTCGGTGGCTACCATTGGGCGCAGGGCTCTCCCATCTATTGGGCTGACGATTCGTAGCTTAATGGTCGGGGCGACGCGTGGCAACAGGCGGATGTCAGGGATCTTTACCACGAGTGGAGTCCAGATGCCAGGGCGCGTAAATCCAGCCTTCCAAGCGGGCGGCTTCCAGTTCGGGCATGGCCAACACGGACGGTGATGCTCTGCGCCGTCCCTCGATGGGTGGGCCCCCCGGCGGGACGCCGGGGCGTCGGAACCCGGCCGGGTCATTCGCCCAAAGCGCGGCGGCTACGGCGGCTACCAGTGAGTCAAGGCAATCGTGGCTCTCGAGGCATTGGGCGCGAAAGTCGTTCAGATTGATGATGGGGACCCCCGACCGCGCCGAGAGTCCGCCTAGAACCCTTTCTCTAAGTTCGTGCTGACGCTGGCCGTTCTTGTAGCCCTTATGGGGCAGACCAAAGGCGTTGATCACTGCTCCTGGCATTGATTCCAGCAGCAGCGGGCCGTCCCGTCCGGTGTCATCCAGGGGAGGAACTCGGCATCCGGCCTGCCACAGCCGGTGGAGCATCTGCATGCCGCGGAAAGTCATCGGCACCATGTTGGGGTTGAACTTGTGCAGGCAGGAGTAGCACTCGGGGAAGTAGAGGTCGCCGCGGCGCATGGGCTCGCCTCTTTCGGCGCAGAAGGCGTCTCTAAGGGTGAGGAACTCTTGGTACTCCATCTGCGACGCCGCCTGCCACAGCGATGGCATTTGGCGGGCTGACGGCTGCCAGAACTGAGCAAACTCGTGGGGGACTGAGAAAGGAAAGTCAAGGGCCGCGAAAGTCAGGCTGGGTAAGGATGACAGAAATTCTGTAAGGTCAGCCCGCCGCATTTGCTGGCATGAAAGGATGCGAAGGCCGTTTCCTTCTTGCTCAGCCAGGGTGACCCAGGTGGCGTTGTCGGCCATTGCCCCGCTGAAGTCCACGCCCACAATCATTGGGTTAGAATACAGCAAATATCCAAAGGGAGGCAGTTATGGACTTCACGACGCGGCGTGCGAGGTACCGGGGGATACTGGCCGGGGACAAGTGCGTGCATCCGGGTTCTGTGTTCGATCCGATCTCGGCGCGGATTGCTGAGGACCTGGGGTTCGAGGTGGGGATGTTCGCCGGGTCCATCGCCTCCTTCACCGTTCTGGGGGCGCCGGACATCGTGGTGCTAACGCTGACCGAGTTTGCCCAGCAGATACACCGCATCTGCCGAGCTGGGGACCTGTCGCTGATGGTGGACGCCGACCACGGCTACGGCAACGCCCTGAACGTGATGCGCACGGTGGAGGAGCTGGAGACAGCGGGCGTGTCGGCCCTGACCATCGAGGACACGGTGCTGCCCGTAAGCTTCGGCGCCAACGGTGTGCAGCTGCTGTCAGTCGAGGAGGGCGTGGGCAAGATGAAGGCTGCCCTGCAGGGCCGCACCGACCCGGCGCTGACCATCGCCGGACGCACCAGCGCCCTGCGGGTGACGGGCGTGGAGGACACCATCAAGCGGGTCAAGGCGTACGAGGCGGCGGGGGTGGACGCCATCTTCCTGGCCGGGGCAAACACGCGGGACGAGGTGGTGGCGGTGGCCTCGGAGCTCAGGGTGCCGCTGCTGCTGGGCGGGACGACGGGCGAACTGCAGGACAAGGAGTGGCTGGGGGTCAACGGCGTGAAGGTGGCGCTGCAGGGGCACCTGCCCTTCTCAGCGGCGGTGAAGGCGGTGTACGACACGTTGAAGGCGCTACGGGACGGGGTGCCGCCGGGCGACCTGCGGGACAGCATCGCCAGCGACGAGATGATGGCGCAGTTCACGCGCCGGGGCACTTACAACCAGTGGACGGCGGAATATCTCAACTAGGGTATTCAACGCCGAGGGCACCGAGATATGCGGAGGGCGCCGAGAGCTGCGTTGCTTTTCGGTGATTCGCCGCTGCCTTTTGGTTGACTCTGGTTTTCCCCTGCCACCAGTTTTGGGATAAACTATTTGCGCATTCGAATTGATACAGGAGGGAACCCGTGAACGTCTTTTACAACCACTTGCACTTCCGCAGCGCCGACCCGGATGATGCGGCCAAGTTCTACTGCGACAACTTCGGGGCCGAGATCGTGGCGGAGCGGCCGCTGTCCAACACGAAGTCCATCGAGCTGTCGCTCAACGGCACCTACCTGATGACCATCTCCGGCAGGGCCCAGGGCGAGGACCCCGTCGCAGGTTCCACCGAGCCGCGCTACGGCCTGGACCACCTGGGCTTCCAGACCGACAACATCATGGAGCTGGCGGCCACGCTGAAGTCGAACAATGTGCACTTCAATTGCGATCCGTGGGTGATGCCCTCAGGTTCGGCGGTGGCCTTCATCGTTGCGCCGGACGAGGTGAGCGTCGAGATCATTCAGCGGCCGGCCGCTGGGGAAGAGAAGGTCGTGCTGGCCTAGTCCGGATCTTTCAACACAGAGCGCACAGGGACCACAGAGAAATTGGGGGGATTCCTCAACAGTATCTGTGGTCTCTTTGCGTTTTGCGCTGAATCAGATTCCGGAGAAGAAGTCGCCGGTGACGGTCTCGCCGTTGGCGACGGGCGGGTGGGCGCGGACGTAGAATTCGCGACCGAGGATGCGGGCGGTGACGTGGCGAGGGACGCGGTGGTAGGGCCAGTCGGGGGCGACCTGGGTCCGGTGGCAGAGGATGCAGGCTATCTTGGCCTCCATGTCGCCGTCGCCGGATACGTCGAGCTCCAGGTGCAGGTCTTCCTCTGGGACGCCCTGAAGCTCTTGCTCGGGGCTAGGCATGGGCCAGTCGATGCCCTCGCCGATGAGGGCCTCGGCCCACTGACGACGGAAGCCACGCGGGCGCACGCTGTAGAAGAGCCGCTGGGGCTGGTAGGGTTCGAGGCCGCCGTTAAGCTGTTCCGGGAAGGCGGACGGGTCAGCGGCGAGGTGGAAGGCGGTGGTGGTGTGGTTGCTGATGGCGATGTGGTCGGGGTGGCCGTAGAGGCCGTCGGGTCCGAAGGACAGCAGCACCTGGGGGCGGAAGCGGCGCATCTCCATCACCAGGCGCTCCACCACGACGTCCGTGTCGGCGTTGATGAAGGCCTTGGGGTGATCGTTGGCCTCCCAGCCCTGCATACCGGAGTCACGGTAGCCCCAGACGTCGTTGCTGTTCAGGCGCAGGGCGCGAACGGCACAGGACAGCTCGACCTTGCGGATGTCTCCCAGCGTTTCGCGGGTGGCCGAGCCTTCCTGACGTATCTCCCCCTCCTCGCCGAGAGTGGTGGTGAGCAGGCGCACGTCGACGCCGCGGCGGGTGTGGGCAGCGAGGGCGCCGCCCACGGGGAACGCCTCGTCGTCGGGGTGTGCAAAGCAGGCCAGCAATCGATGCTCGGGCATTTTAACCTTCCGTTTGTGCTTTATTCTCAACCCAGAGATTATACTGTCAATCCGAATGTCGCGTGCCAGATGCCGTCGAAGGTGGCCGCAATGGATCTGAAAATCCTAGCCTGGAATGTCGGCATACTAGTGGCAATCGGCGGTGTGTGCGCTGTGGTCGTGGGCCTGGCGATCGGTACAGCGAATGGTGGAAGTGGGGCCGCGTCCGTGGTTTTCAATGCGGGCGTATTCACGCTGGTGCTCTCGATGGGAGTTGCGGCAGCGGCGACGAGGATTGACCTGCGGCCGTTCGCTCTCGCTGTGGGCCTGCTGGCGGGGCTGGGCGGATTTGTAACGGGAATTTCTGAGCCGTTCCTGCTGATAGCGTCCTCGGTGGCGCTGGCAGGGTCGGTGCTGGCGATGCGGCATCCACGCGCGGGCATTGTGCTGATGCTGGTGCCGGCCGTAGCGGGATGGCTGGCGGCACCCTCGCTGTACTCGATTCCGGCGAGGATGCTGATCGGAGCTAGCCTGCTGCTCACGCTCCATCTGGCCTGGGCCCGCTTCGCGAGTGGCAGACCTGGTACGGTCGCCCTGCGGGAGCTTGAATCACGAGAGCTGTCTGAATGATTGAGAGCGTTATGAGAGTCCGGCAGACGATGGGAAGGCGGGAACTCCTGTGTATCTGACCGAGCTGGAACTGGACATAGCGTCTGCTCCCGTGGGGGCGGGACTGCTGGAATGGCTGACGGGACGGATGGCCGAGAGGCTGCCTCAGGGCCATCGGCCGCTGCGGCTGGTGGTCACGGAGTCGCACGGGCGGGGCTACCGTTGTGAGGCGACGGTGCTGGTGGAGGATGGTGCGTCGCAGGGGTCCCGCAACGGGTTGCAGGATGGCGGAGTAGGCGAGTTCCGGCCTCGACTGTCGGAGAACACGGAGCGGTTCAACGCGGTGGTGCTGGTGCCGACGGGCATCGGGGCATCCATCGGTGGGCACGCGGGGGATGCGACGCCGGTGGCGCGACTGCTGGCGTCGGTGTGCGACACGCTGGTGACGCATCCGAACGTGGTCAACGCATCGGACATCAACGAGATGCCAGCCAACGCACTGTACGTGGAGGGCAGCGTGGTGTGCCGGCTGCTGATGGGCACGGCTGGGCTGCAGCCGGTGCGGGCCAACCGGGTGCTGGCGGTGGTGGACTCGCACCCCAACCCGCTGTTCACCGAGCTGGCGGTGAACGCGGTGAACGCGGCCCATGCCTCCTACGGACTGCATTGCCCGGGCGTGGTGGCGCTGGAACCGCCGCTGGTGATGCGGTCGGACTACACGGACTCGGCGCGGGCGGCCGGGCGGGTCGAGGACATCGACCGGCTGTTCGGCGTGCTGGACGCGAGGCGGGGTGAGTTCGATGCGGTGGCTCTGTCGTCGGTGATTTCTGTGCCCTTCGAGTTTCACTCTGATTACTTCACCAGCGACGGGAGCATGGTCAACCCGTGGGGCGGGGTCGAGGCGATGCTGACCCACGCGATTTCCAGCCGGTATGACGTGCCTTCGGCCCACTCGCCGATGCTGGAGTCGCAGGAGGTTCTGGACCTGGATGTGGGGGTGGTTGACCCGCGGATGGCGGCGGAAGCGGTGTCGATGACCTTCCTGCAGTCGGTGCTGAAGGGGCTGCAAAGGAGCCCGCGCATCGTCACTGACCGGGAGGCGATGCGGGAGACGCACGTGCTGACGGCGCGGGACATGTCGTGCCTGGTGCTGCCGCAGGGGTGCCTGGGGCTGCCCACGCTGGCGGCGCTGGAGCAGGGCATTCCGGTGATCGAGGTGGAGGAAAACGCCAACCTGATGCGGAACGATCTGTCGGCGCTGCCGTGGCGGCAGGGGCAGTATCACCGGGTGGCCAACTACTGGGAGGCGGCAGGCGTGATGGCGGCGCTGAAGGCGGGGGTCAGCCCGGCGTCGGTGCGGCGTCCGCTGGAGGCGGTGCGGGTGGAGAGGAGTTCGCCGTCAGCATAGTCTCCGCTACCTGGAGCCATCGCAGGGAAGGAATTTTCGTTTTTCCGCTCATTTGCAATTCGGGCGGTGGAGAAGAGTTCGCCGTCAGCATAGTCTCCGCCGCCTGGAGCCATCGCGGGGAAGGAATTTTCGTTTTTCCGCTCATTTGCAATTCGGGCGGTGGAGAAGAGTTCGCCGTCAGCATGGCTGCCACCTGGATCCATCGAAGGGGAGAAGTTTTCGTTTTCCGCTCATTTCTGGTCATTTCCGCCGTTTGCAATTCTGGCAGCAGGGAGCCGAGGATTGCCCGACCCACGGGTTGGGGCTATGGCGATTCACTGAGGATGGAATGAGAGTTTCCCAGAAGATGATGGTAGAGAGGCGTCATAAGGCTTGGCAACGGGCAAGTGTCATCAAAAAGGGATGTTTACAGAGGGGTAAGGATTCTCCCTTCGCAGAGATTGTGGGGGCCTGTGCTAGAATCGCCGGGCTATGACGCTGAATCTGGACTGCCCAGACTCCTTCCCTGACGGACTGGATGCCATCGCGACGCCTGCGTTCGTGTACGACGAGGGGGCTTTGCACCGGTTGCTGGATTACACAGCGCCGTTGAGGGCCGATGAGCGGTGCCGGGTGCTGTTCGCTATCAAGTCGTTCTCGTTCGTGCCTGCGCTTCGGGTGATGGCTCCGCGGTTGGACGGGTTCGCGGCGAGTTCGCTGTACGAGGCACGGCTGGCCCGCCGGGTGGTGGAGGAGTGCGGCGGTGAAGGAGCGTCGGTACACATCACCACGCCGGGATTCCGGGACAGTGAGATGGACGAGATTGGGTCGCTGTGCGATCACGTGGCGTTCAACTCGCTGGGCCAGTGGGAAAGGTTCTCTGGCCGGATGCGGAGCGCGGTCAACTGCGGGCTGCGGGTGAATCCGCAACTGTCCTTCGCCGATGACTGCCGGTATGATCCCTGCCGTCCACAGTCCAAGCTGGGGGTGCCTCTGGACGATCTGGCCGTCGTGTTGCGGGACGAACCGGCGCGACTGGACGGGGTGCGAGGACTGCTGGTGCATTCCAACTGCGACTCGCCGGACTTTGGGGAACTGCGGACGACGGTGGAGCGACTGCAGGACCGAGTTCCGGAGCTGCTTCGACGTGTGGAGTGGGTGAACCTTGGCGGTGGCTACCTGTTCGAGGAGGACGGGGAGCCCTGCGGCGACGTGGGCGAGTTGTGCCGTGTCGTTGACTCGCTGCGCTCTGAGTACGGGGTGGACGTGTTCATCGAGCCCGGGTCGGGGCTGATACGAGCCGCCGGGTACTTTGTGGCTTCGGTGCTGGACCTGTTCCGCAGCGAAGGCGCGACGGTGGCAGTGCTGGACACAACGGTCAACCACATGTCGGAAGTGTTCGAGTACGGGTTCCAGCCGGACGTGGTGGGCGCGGAGGCCTGCGGCCCTTTGGGACAGGGAGGGCTGACCGCGGATTACGACCCTGCGCACGAATACCTGCTGGCGGGGTGCACGTGCCTGGCGGGAGACCTGTTCGGGAATTACCGGTTCCCGGAACCGCTGTCCGTCGGTGACCGGGTGGTGTTCAGTAATGCCGGGTCGTACACGCTGGCCAAGGCGCACACCTTCAACGGGGTGGCCCTGCCGTCGATGTATGCCCTGACGACGGGCGGCGAGTTGGCCCTGCGGGGCGGTCCGTCCTTCGCGGACTACGCGGCGCGCTGGGGGCTGGCGGGGAAGGGGGGATAGTGCCGCATGGTCGGATGAAAGACGCGCAGCATCGTCGCCTTTATCCCGAATGACATTCGACGTTAGAATTACAAGAGCATCAGCCTTCCCGCGATGAGGTCCGCCATGACGACCAAGCCGACACGTCGACCGGAAGTGAAGCCGCTTCCGGACGCGCCGCAACGAGAACCCGAGGATATGACCAGCTACAGACACCTGACCAAAACGGGCAACGCCCACCACCTGCTGCGTCACTTCGGCAACCCGGAGACCACGATCGTGGAAGCGGAAAGGCGTCTATGGCCGTCTCCTCATTCTCCCGTGTCGGGGCGGCTGATACCGGACCTGCTAATAGCGTTTGGCGCCGACCCCGAGGAGTACTACAGGAACAACGGTTACATCATTTCCCAGCAGGGGAAGTCGCCCGACTTCGTGCTGGAGATAGCATCTCCCAGCACCGTTGGAAGGGACGTGGAGTGGAAGAGGCCGAGGTACGCCGAGATGGGCGTGCGGGAGTACTGGCGATTCGACGAGACGGGGGAGCACCACGGAGCGCGCCTGGCTGGGGACAGACTGGTGGACGGCCAGTACGAGCCCATGGACATCGAAGAGGTCGAGGAAGGAGTGTTGCAGGGCTACAGCGAGGCCCTCAACCTGCTCATCAGGTGGGAGCACGGTCAGCTCGGGTGGCACGACCCGGCGACCGGCAGGCACATCCCAACCTTCGACGACGAGAGGGCGCGGGCGGACGCCGAAACGGTGCGAGCCATGGAAGCGGAAGCGCGGGTCAGGGAGCTGGAAGCCGAGCTGGCGAGACGGGAGCGGCAGGACCGAAGTTGATGCCAGCAGCCTCGGAGTAGCGCACAGTTGGGGCCGATACTGCAACTCCACGACACGGTGTCCACCCGGCAGTGCTCGCTGCGGCTGGAGCCGGAGGACGTGGGACTGTCGCTGGGCGAGCTACTGGACCGCTACGTGAAGCGGGCACCGATTGACCATCTGCTTTCCGAATCGCGCATCACCCCTTCCTCCGCTGACACGCTGTACGGGCTGGGGGACTTGGTGTACGCCAGCGACGACGCGGGATTGCTGCGGGAGATGTTCACCGGCATCGCCTTCACTGACGCAGGAAGGGATATCGGAGTGGATGGCGTGCCTGCGGTGCACGTGACGTCCTTCGACAAGCTCAGGACAAGTGGGCAGGAAATCGAAGTGCTGGACGTGGGCATCGACCGCATCGCCTGTGAGTACGACCGCAACTGGCGGGGATTCCACGCCCGTCGGTGGCGTCGCGCCCCGGAGCGGTACAAGGCCTTCGTCTACGACACGCTAGTGGCCGAGTATGGCCAGGCCGGGGCGGACGACGTGCTGGAATTGCGGACGAGGGCGCAGAAGTTGAGGTTCGTGAAGGAGCTGGCGGGGCGGCTCTGGAACAGCGAGTTCGAGAACTACTCGCGTTTCACGGGGCGCCGGCTGATGTATAAGTCGGGGGACGAGACCGTTGACAACATACTGGACGGCGGGGGGGCCATCTGCTCGGAGAAGGTGCAGGCGCTGAAGTTTCTGACCGACCATTACGGCCTGGAGTCGGAGTACGTGCTGGCAGGGCAGGACGCCAGCGGCCCGTTTCCGACTGAGAAGCTGAGGGAGATGCTGAGAACCTTCGACTTCAGCCTGTCGAAGCGATACATGCGCTACTGGCAGCACACGGCCCTGTTGTACCGGATGGACGGCGCGCGGGTGCTGGTGGACGCGACCAATGGCAACGTGCCCTTCCTGTTCTTGCAGGACGGCGAGGCTGACCGACTGCTGCGCCGCGAGAGTAAGGCAGCGCTGCCGGTCCGGATGGTGGAGTCGGAGGAGCAGTTTTTCTACCACGAGACGCCGCAAGACATACCGGAGAACCTGTTTTTTGCACTGGAAGGGTGGATACCGTTCTCGGACCTGATGCAGGTGTTCGACAACGAGCTGGGTCTGTTCCTTTCGGCGGAATATTACGTTGCGCCCATATCCTGGCGCAGCGAGCGGGAGTTCCTACGCGATCGGGACGAGTTCGCCGAGGTGTGCCGCAGGGGAGGGCTGGAACACTCGATCACGGAGGAGTGGACGCTGGACACGCCGCTGGGCTGGGCCTTTGCGAAGGCCGAACCCGAGGCGAGTCGTCGCATCCTGCAGGCACGGGAACACCTGCTGGCGCGACTGGACGAGTGCGACGGGTCGGGCCATGAGGCGGGGCTGGTGGTGATGCGGCTGCGCAATCCCGCTGCCTGACCAGCGCGCAGGTCCCCGGAGTGGTTTTCGGCATAGTTCCCGAAAGGTGGGGGGCGTCAAACGTATCCGTTGTTTGCAGTTTTGTGAGACGCCCCCAGCCTGATCCTCCCCTGGACAGGGCCTAGTCAAAGTTGTGCCGTCCTCTGGTGTCCGCTCATCCTTGTATCTTGGAAATGGACGCGGCAGACCGGGCCATCCCGGGTCTTGGAGACCGTAGCTCAGCTAGGTCGTCGCGTCTTGCCTGCTCGGAGCCCGAACAGTTGACTGAGCCGTGGAGCCCGAATCACGCAAGGCTGGGCCGGAGCCGGTGATCATATCGGGAGGTGCTGAATGAAAGAGTCTCTTGTGTTTGTTGGCATTGATGTTTCCAAGGAGCGTTTGGATGTGGCGGTGCGGCCCACCGGTGAGATGTGGCAGGTCTCCCATGACTCCCTGGGCATCGGCGAGGTGATGGAACGTCTGGAAACACTGATGCCCCAGTTGGTGGTGCTGGAGGCTACCGGCGGAGTGGAAATGACCCTGGCCGGGGAGCTGGCAGCCTCCGGGCTGCATGTGGCGGTGGTCAACCCCAGACAGGTGCGCAACTTCGCCCGTGCCACCGGAAAACTGGCCAAGACCGATGCCTTGGACGCCCAGGTGCTGGCCCACTTCGCCGAGGCAATGCGTCCTGCCTCCAGGCCTCTGCCTGATTCCGACACCCGGGAACTGGCGGCACTGGTGGCCAGGAGACGGCAACTGGTTGAGATGATCACTGCGGAGAAGAACCGGCTCCGAACCGCCGCCCGGCGCATACGGCCAAAGGTCGAAGAGCACATCCGCTGGTTGGAGGAGAACCTGGCTGAGTTGGACCGGGATCTGGGAGACTTCATCCGTTCCTCCCCCATCTGGAGGGACAAGGACGAACTGCTCCGAAGCGCCCCTGGTGTGGGGCCTGTCCTGTCCATGACCCTCTTGTCCGGCCTTCCGGAACTGGGCACCTTGAACCGGGGCGAGATCGCAGCCTTGGTGGGCGTGGCGCCCTTTAACCGCGATAGCGGCACAATGAGAGGAAAACGCAAGGTGTGGGGTGGACGCCCCCAAGTGCGGGCCGCCCTCTACATGGCGGCCTTGGTGGCCACCCGGTTCAACCCGGTACTCAGGGACTTCTACCAACGGCTGTGCATGGCAGGCAAACCCAAGAAAGTGGCCCTCACCGCATGCATGCGCAAACTCCTGACCATACTCAATCACATGGTCAGACAGAATCGCCATTGGAACCCCAGCACCCAAAATTCTTGACATCAAAGACAGTTGCTGAGCTTGACGAAGGATTTTGGCGCAAACCCCACGTGGTTCGACACGCTCACCATGAGTGGTTTGGAATTGACTTTGGAAAGGCCCCGTCTCCGGAGGGAGGGGGAGCTTTCGTCCGAATGCGATCGATGTGACTATCGAGGTAGTTTTGAAGAATACGACGGGTTGATTGCCAGCGCTATAAGGGGATACTCACCCTCTTTGCGGGGTGTTGGACGTGTTGTGACACCGGCTCTCACAGGGTGCTGCCCAGGACTACGAGGGCGACGCCGGTCACCGTGACGGCGATGCCCAGCACCAGCCAGCGGTTGACGTTCTCCTGTTGTTGCAGGAACAGGGCCGCCAATAGCAGGGTGAAGAGGGGATTGGCCGACACGATGGGGGCGACGACCACCACCGGGGCCTGCTGCAGAGCGAAGTAGGTGCAATTGACGCCGGCGGCGGCGGCAAGCCCGGACAGAGCGGCGAAGAACATGAAGCCCGGGGTTTGGCGCACCTCCTTCAGGCTGGAGACCGCCTGCCGCGCCGCGACCGGGGCGACCAGCATGACGCCGAAGAAGAGGCTGATGGTGGCGACCACCAAAGGCGATGTGTACTCGATGGTCAGCTGCTTCACCACCACGTTGGTGGTACCGTAGCAGCAGGCTGCGCCGAAAGCGAGCATGTAGCCGATGGATGCGCCGCGGCGTCCGGCGTCCTGCCGTCCAGCGGTCTCCATGATGTTTTTGCCGAGGGCCGTTGCCAGCCCGACCACGACCACGAAGGTGCCCATCAAGACGACCCAGTGGGGCCTCTCCCCGGTGATGGTGATGGCCAGGATGGAGGAGAAGACGGCCGAGGTCCCCACGATTGCGCCGGAGCGGGCCGCGCCGATGCGCCCTACGGCCAGATAAGAGAGGTTGCGGCCTCCGAGGAAGTTGAATGCACCCAGCATCAAGCACCAGGCGAGGACGATCAGCGGAAGGGTGATGAAGTCGCGAGAGACGAAGATGATCGCCAGGATTCCCGAGGCAGCGAAGCTGAAGCACAGCGAGTAGAAGGTCACCGCCATCGGGCCGACCCTGACCATGCCCAGCCGGGCGAAGATGGTGGCGCTGCCGAATCCCATGATGGCCAGGAAGGAGAGACCGACGGCTACCATGCCTCGGTCTCCGGCCGGGACGGACCACGCAAAAGGGGGCCTCTCCAATATATTGAAGCGCGGGAGGTCAAAGCTATCCTCCCACGGCCACAGCGACCACGCCCACGACCGCCACCACCGTGCCGATAGTGAGACGAAGGGTGATTTGCTCGAGCCTGGATATGAAGATGTGGGACAGCAGCAGCGTCCAGAGCGGGAAGGTGGCCAGGATGGGGGCGACTATGACGACGTCGGCGCGTTGCACTGCGAATAGCTGGGCAACGATGGAAACGGTGGTGCTTAGGCCCGATATGCCCACGAAGGCCATTGACTTCCAATCGAAGGCCCTGACGTCGGGGTTTCGGTTTGCTATGCAGACGACGATTGGTATGACGATGAACATGGCCGCCAGCATGCCGAGGGCGGTGATGGCCAGGGGTGAATCGTGCACTCCCACGGCCTGCTTGGCCAGGACTGTGCTCCCGCCGGTGGCAGCGCCGGCGACCAGCCCTGAGAGACATCCGAGGAGGTAGCGCCGCTCCATGCTCCAGCCCTTGGTGAAGGAGTCCCCGCTGGCCAGCAGCAGGCCGCACATCACTCCCAGCGTGCCCACGGCAACCAGGGGATGCAGGCTCTCATCGGTGAAGGCGATGGCAAAGAAGGCGGCGAAGGGAACCTGGGTGGAAATGAACAGGGATACCCGCGCTGCGCCGATGATGCTCATGCTGGTGTAGGCCGTGGTACGGCCGATGGCGAATTGCACGATGCCGAGGGCGACGATCCAAGGCAGTGCGGCGCGGGTCACCTCGTAGAGGCTGGACGGGGAGATGGCCAGCTGCGCGAGAGTAACCCCGATGAACCCCACCACCAGAGCGACGCCGATGACGGCGATGGGGTGGACCCCCTGCATTCCAGCACGGCCGGACACGGCTCCACTGCCGAGGCTGGCGGCAGACAATAGGGAGAGCGCTAGGGCTACCATCGACATTCCGCTGGCGTCGAGGCAGATTCGAGACACTGCTGGAGGATGGTCAAGCTGACGGAGGGGCCAGTCATGGTGGCTGACCACGAATGGACCGGGCCATTGCGCCCGTCATCATGAGGAAGAAGATGACAATGAGGGAGAGGATGACTGCGGCCACGGAGCGCGCTCCCTGCATTGGTCCGGGAGCCGAGATCGCTACGGGACCGAGAGCTGGGTACCCCGACAGGGAGGGGGATGGCTGCCATCCAGGGGGTCTAGTTCCGGCCTGCGCTGTCAATAATTGACCGGAAGATCAGGGCCCCGTCGGAGCTGCCGAGGATATCCTCGCAGCTTCGTTCCGGGTGGGGCATCATGCCAAGCACGTTGCCGGCCTCGTTGATGATGCCAGCGATGTTGTTGGCCGAGCCGTTGGGGTTGGCTTCGGCGTTTGCCTCGCCTGCGCCGTCGCAGTAACGGAACAGCACCCTGCCGTCCCGTTCCAGCATGTCCAGGGTCTCGGCATCGGCGTAGTAATTGCCCTCACCGTGGGATACGGGCACCTGCAACTGTTGCCCGCGGTTGCATGCGGAGGAGAATCGGGTGCCGACGCGTTCGACGCGCAGGGTGGTCCATTGGCAACGGTATTCGAGGTGCCGGTTGGCCCGCAGGGCGCCTGGCAACAGTCCGGCCTCGCACAATATCTGGAAGCCGTTGCAGATGCCGATGACGGTTCCGCCGGCGTCAGCGAAGGAGTAGAGAGCGTCCATCACCGGAGAGAATCGGGCCATGGCCCCGGGGCGCAGGTAATCGCCATAGGAGAATCCGCCGGGCAGTATCACGCAATCGAAGCCGTCCAGCGTGGCATCCTTGTGCCATACGTAGTCCGCGTCCTGTCCCAGCACGCCGTTGACCGCGTGATGGCAATCGACGTCGCTCCAAGTGCCTGGGAACCGCAAAATCCCGAATCGCATCGTGCTCCGCTTTCGTCAATCCGGAAACACAGGACTGACGATGCCCTTATCAGTTAGTCCGAGAGGTCAGTCTATCCCAATGAGTCCAGGATCTCGCTGGCCAGGCGGTTTACCTCTGCGCCATCGGCTTTGCCGCGGACCTGGGGCATCAGGCGGCCCATGACCTTGCCGCGGTCGCGAGGGCCAGCGGCGCCGACTGCCTCAACAGTCTCGCGGATCAAGGCGACGATTTCGGCCTCGCTGAGCTGGGGCGGGAGGTATTCCCCCAGCACCGCGAGCTCGGCTTCTTCCTTGTCTGCCAATGCAGTGCGTCCACCGTCCCGAAAGGCCTTGACGCTTTCTCGGCGGTCGTTGGCCTGCTTGGACACCACCTCGATCATGGCCTGGTCGTCCAGCGTTTCGCGGCGTTCCTTCTCCACGGCCTGCACCGCGAACTTGAGGAATCTCAGAGCGTCTACCCTTCCCTGGTCGCGCTGCCTCATGGAGTTGCGGATGTCCTCTTCCAGCCTGTCCCTCAGCGTAGTCATAACTGTTCCCGTACAAAGAGGTTGAGTATATCGAAACCGTTGCGTTTATTTTAAACTCTTGCGTTGCTGCGTGCTAACCGGATTTTGTCCGCGCCGAATAATCACGCCTCGACTTCAACGGAGGACACACTCCAAAAATTGTCCTCCTGCATCCCATTCATTCTCTTTTTCGCGGAGAGGACTGATAGAGGATGAGTTTCCGCTGCGGCCGCGGGGCCGCGAGCAACGGCACGAGGGCTTCGCAACGGAAGCATAGCCATGTGCACAAGCTTCTTGCACATGTGCATGCCGTATTTTCCCAGAATATTGGGCGAATGGAACCCGGGCCTCTATTGTTTTTTAAATAACTGATGGCAGAGAGTGATCACGAATATTATTTTTACATCTCCGATGGCAGAGAGTGATCACGAAGAGCAATGGCCCAGCGAAGTAAGATGCCATCACTGGGGGAGTAATTGCGGGGTATGCCTTACATAGCCGGGACTGCGCACCGGGAACCCAACGCCAGCGACGCGATACGAGCCCGAATCACGAAATTTCACAAGGCTGGCTACCGTTTCCGGTGGCGCGACATAATGCTCATAGATAATCTCCTTTAATGCGGGCGGGTTCTTTGTTATACTGGATAATTGTGATGCCGGGCCCCGACAGGGGGACGGCTTCGTTTTGCGCAGGCAGTAATCCTATTTGTGTTGATTAAGGCGGTCAAGGAATGCCGGCATACGCCGTTATCGGGGGCCAGTGGGGGGACGAAGGAAAGGGAAAGGTCATAGACTTCCTGGCTGGAGAGGTGGATAGCGTCGTTCGCTATGCTGGCGGCAACAACGCAGGGCATACGGTGGTCAACGAGCAGGGGGAGTTTCAGCTCCACCTGGTACCCTCCGGCATCTGCTGGCCCGACGTTGACGGCATCATCGGCAACGGGGTGGTGGTGGACCCGGACGTGCTGCTGGATGAGATGGAGATGCTGCGGGGACGGGGCATCGACACGAGCAAACTGCACGTCAGCGAACGCGCCCACGTGATCATGCCGTACCACGTGTTGCTGGACGCGCTGGAGGAACAGGCTCGCGGGTCCGGTGCCATCGGCACCACCGGGCGAGGGATCGGGCCGGCGTACGTGGACAAGACCGGCAGGGACGGGATCCGAGTCGGCGACCTGCTGGACTGGGACTCGCTGACGCCCAAGCTGAAGAGGGTTCTGGAACGCAAGAACGATCTGATCACCAAGATATACGAAGGCGAGCCGCTTTCGCTGGAGGATCTCAAGGTCAAATGCCGCGAGTGGGCCGAGAGGCTGCGCCCCTTCGCCCATCCCACCGAACAGATTGTTCAGGACCGCCTGGCCGATGGAAGGCGGGTGCTGCTGGAAGGTGCGCAGGGAACGCTGCTGGACCTGGACCACGGTTCGTATCCCTACGTCACGTCCTCTTCACCGTCCATTGGCGGGGCCTGCACCGGCCTGGGGCTGAATCCGCAGGCGATCAAGGGCGTACTGGGAGTGTTCAAGGCATATTCCACTCGTGTTGGCGGCGGTCCCATGCCCTCGGAGATGGATGAGCCGACGGCGGAAAGGATACGCGAGATAGCGCAGGAGTACGGCACCACCACCGGGAGGGCGCGCCGCATAGGGTGGTTTGACGGTGTTGCCGCCAGGTACAGCCAACTGGTCAATGGTTTCACCGGGCTGGTGCTGACGCGGCTGGACATCCTCGACGGCTTCGAATCGGTCAAACTATGCGTGGGATACCGGGCCGACGGAGAGGATGTCTCCAGGTTTCCTGCCAACACGTCGCTTTTGGCCCGCTGCGAACCGGTCTACGAGGAGCTGCCGGGGTGGGACCGGCCCACGGCCAGCGCCACCAGCATGTGCCAGCTTCCCGCCAACGCAGTGGCCTACATTCGCCGCATCGAAGAACTGGTCGGTTGCCAGGCGCAGATCGTGTCAACCGGGCCAAGCCGCGCCGAGACCATACAGCGCAGTCCTGTGTTTGAGTGAGAGACGCCGGTTTCTTCAGCAACTGAGAAGGGGGGCAATTTCGCCCCCTTTCCCTTCAGCAACTAAAAAGGGGGCAATTTCGCCTCCTTTCCCTTCAGCAACTAAAAAGGGGGCAATTTCGCCTCCTTTCCCTTCAGCAACTGAAAAGGGGGGCATCTTCGCCCCCCTTTCTCTTTGGCTGCCTGACCAGGTCCCTAAACGGGGAGGTCGATGTTGTACTGCGACATCACGTTGTCGATCTCTGCCGCAGCCTTCTCGGACGGCGGTATCAGCGGCAGGCGGGGGTTGCCGACGTTGAACCCCGCCTTGTTCAGGCCATACTTGACCGGGATGGGGTTGGACTCGACGAACAGCACCTTGAACATGGGAAGCATACGGCGGTGTTCGGCGGCAGCGCCTTCGACGTCGCCCTCCAGCAACAGGCCCATCATCTGCTTGATCTGGCTTCCAATGAGGTGGGAGGCCACGCTGACCACGCCATAGCCGCCGGTGGCCATGATGTAGAAGGTCTCGTTGTCGTTGCCGCTCCAGACCAGGAAGCCCGGCTTTGCGCCATCTATAATGCGGGTGATCTGGTCCATGTCGCTGCCCGCTTCCTTGATGCCGACGATGTTCTCGATTTCGCTGAGCCTGATGGTGGTCTCGTGGGTCATGTTCAGGCTGGTGCGGCTGGTCACGTTGTACACGATGGCAGGGAGGCTGGTGCTCTCGGCGATGGCCTTGAAGTGCTGGTAGAGGCCTTCCTGTGGAGGCTTGTTGTAGTAGGGGACCACCATGAGCAGACCGTCCACGCCAGTCTTCTCGGCCTCGCGAGTGAGCTCGATGCTCTCGGCGGTGCTGTAGTTTCCGGTGCCGGCGATGACGGCCCCCCGCTCGCCCACGGACTCCTTGACCTCGGCGAAGAGGCGGAGTTTTTCGTCGGTAGTCAGGGTGGGGGACTCGCCGGTGGTTCCTGAGACGATGACGCCGTCGCTGCCGGAGTCGAGAAGGGCGTTGGCAAGCCGCTTGGCCTGTTCGTAGTCCACCTTCCCATCGGCATCAAACGGTGTGACCATCGCCGTTATGAGCCTGCCTATCTCAGCCATGATTGCCCTCCTGTGCTGATACTGTCTGATTCGAGACGCTCTTCTTTTCGCTAATTATACGCATGGTTGAAATAGCCGCAACCCTGTGGGCGGCGGGCGAATTCTTTTCCTGGGTTGAGCCTGCGGTTTTCCGGACGGGCCCTGGGCATGCGTGGTCGCCTGGCCTCGAGCGGGTGGCGGATGTGTCAGGAGGTGTCGGGCGCTTGTCCGCGGTCCGGAACGCCTGCTGTTGCGGCGGCTTCTTCTCGTGCGGACGGCCGAGGTGGCGAAGATTGACTGAGCACAAATAAGGCGGAATTGTGAATTTACAAGCTGGTTGGCGGTCATTATATGAAAACTTTATGAAAATAATGCTCGAAACGTGTGTTTTCTATTTATTTCTCACAGTAACGAGTGCTAGGATGGAATGCCCTCTCAATTGTTTCCTTTAAGTGCCTGCTTTTGGGTGTTTCTGGGCTTTTTGGAGGCGAAATGATAGTATCAACCGATTCTTTGCGCCAGATTAACGGCCTCTGCGGACGGGAAGATGATGCGTTGAGTGGGCTGCCAAGCAACACGACAAGTTCACGAGGAATGTGATGGGTCTTGCACGAGTGGATACCTCAAAAGACGAAATGGAAGCACTCAGGAACGAAGTTAACGATCTGAAGGGCATGATAGCGAGGTTGAGCGACGCAGGTGTCAGGATCGCGGAGAACCTGGAAACCGAGGCTGTGCTCCAGGAAATTGTCAACAACGCCTGAGTGTTGACGGGCGCCCGGTTCGGTGCGCTTCTCATGCTCGATGCCGCGGGGGGCGTTCGCGAGTTCTACACTTCAGGCTTTTCGTTGGAACAGCGCGAACACATGACACAGGCAACCCAGGATCCGGACTCGCTTGGCTATCTGAACAGGGTGAAGAGTCCGGTCAGGCTCGGCGACGTAGCGTACCACCCGGAGCCCACCGGCCTTCCGGAAGGCCATCCGACCGTGAAGACCTACCTGGGAGTGCCGGTATACATTGGCGAAGAGCACCTCGGCAACCTTTACCTCACAGAGAAAGTAGAAGGGCAGGAGTTCACCCCGGAAGACGAGAACATCGCCGTGATGTTCGCCGCCCAGGCCGCATCGATCGTTTACAACACTCGCAGGTACGAGGAAGCGAACCAGGCAAAGATGGAAATGGTGGCCCTCATGGACATCTCTCCCGTGGGGGTCTCGGTGTTCGACACTCGGATAGGGCAGATCACGTTCATAAATCAGGAATCGCGACGAGCCTTGGGTCTGTTCGGGGTTTCGGGGGAATCCATCGAGAGTACTTTTGAAACTTTGAGATTCAGCAGGACTGACGGGAGGGAAATCCCATTCGCAGAGCTTCCTGGCACGAGGGCACTTCTGACCGGCGAGACGGTAAGGGCTGAAGAAATCGTCGTTCACCAGGCGGATGGGACAGCGCGGACATACTTGGTGAATTGTGCTCCGCTGTTCTCTGATTCGGGGGAGATGGTTTCGGTGCTGTCAGTGTTTCAGGATATGACCCCCCTAGAAGACCTGGAACGACAGAAGAATGATTTCGTGGGCATGGTGAGTGAGGAGTTATGGACGCCTTTGACAACCATCAAGGGCTCGGCCACCACCTTGAGAGGCCTGTTGGAACCCAATAACTCAACGGAATCTATACAACTGTTAAGGATCATCGATCAGCAGACTGACCTGATGCGCAGCCAGGTCAACAGCCTTACGGAGCTAACTCAAATCGAGACCGGCTCATTGTCGGTGGTGCCCGAACCAACGGATGTGGCGAGGTTGCTTGAGGCCTCCTGCGAGGAATACCTGAGAGATCATGCCGCCATTGACATAAGGCTGGACGTTCCCGAGGAACTGACGACCGTGATGGCTGACCGATACAGGATAAGCCAGGTATTGCGCAATTTGTTTCGCCGGGCGGCCAGGCACTCCAATGAGTCGTCGCCAGTCCAGGTGTCCGCTTCTGTGAATGATATCTACGTTGCAGTTGAGGTGTCTGCCAGAGGGTCATTTGCCCCTTCTCAAGGGCCGATTTCGCCCTTCGCCGAGACGGACACCCCGGGGTTGTTCGAGAAACTCTCGCGGGACCACCTTGAAGCTGCCGAATCTATGTCCGAAGGCGAGGGACTGTCGTTCGCTTTCTGCCGCGGCGTCGTCGAGGCACACGGCGGAAGGATGAGGACGGAAATGGATGAGGAGAGAGGGAGGCTGACCCTGACCTTTACCCTGCCGTCGGTGGAGGAAACGAGGACAACCAAGATTCTATCCCCTGGTTCCCGTGAGATCGTCGGCGAGGCATCGCTGCCTCCGACAGAAGAAGCGAATATTCTTGTGTCGATCACAGATTCAAGATTGATGGCCTCGGTGCGCAATGTATTGACCAGCGCCGGCTATGGCACCGTTGCTGCTTCCAGCCTTTATGAAGTTGAGGAACTGGCGTCATCCGGACAGGCGAAGCTGATCGTCCTTGACATAGCAGGCAGAGAGGAGGAATGCTTTCGCATCCTGCGACCCGCGAACAATTCCCAAAATCTTCCGGCGATCGTGCTATGTGACCGTAGCGATGAGGACTACGTGGTGCGGGCACTTGACATGGGTGCTGACGGCTACATGGTGAAACCATTCTCGTCGACCGAGCTGATTGCGAGAATAAAGGCAGCATTGCGACGGTCGGACGCCGGTGGAAGAGGGACCGACAGCAAAACGTTCCAGTCAGGCGAGCTGCTAATCAATTTCGACGAGAGAACGGTTATCGTATCAGGTCAATCCGTACAGCTAACCGCAACGGAGTACAAACTCCTCGTCGAGCTCGCAAACGGAGCCGGCAGGGTTCTCACCCAGGACATGGTGCTTGAAAGAGTCTGGGGGCCGGAGTATTCAGGTGAGTCCCAACTCCTGCGATCCTACATAAAGTCACTGCGTCAGAAGCTTGGGGACAATGCAAGGGCCCCCTCTTACATCTTCACGGAGCATGGCATAGGCTACCGAATGGTCAAGCCTTCGGGCGAGGCCAATGGGCAAGGTCCCGCGTCCCCAGAAGCCCCGGGCAATGCATCAACGGACCGCAGCAACGGACCCACGTTGCAAAGGGACGGCGCAAGGGTCCGCGGCACTGCGAAACGCAGGGGCTTCAGTATGCGGTAGGTCTCCACCCGGCCGTTTCATCGAAGAGATTGGGGAGGCGGTCTACCGACACAGCCAAGGTTCTGCGCAATGACCAAGTGGCTCCGGATCACCCGGAGCCACTTTCGGTTTGAAATCCCAAGCCTACGTGAAGCGGCGTCCCAACCCAACCGCGCCGATAGAGGGGAGCAATGGCCACCTGCCTTCGGAAGCAGGCGGGCCCCACCAGCCCGGGCTGCGCCATGAAATCCGAATGCCGGCGCTACACAGGATGCGTGGCCTCACCAACGCGGTCTGCGGCATGATATCTGCCGGGTCCGTTGCGAAGAGTCCAAACGGGATCGTGTGCGGAAAGGCTACTTCCCGTTGCCCTTGTCGTGGTCGGCCCGAGACTTGAGGAGCCCCCGGGCCACCAGTTCCTCGGCGATCTGGAGGCTGTTGAGGGCTGCTCCCTTGCGCAGGTTGTCGGAGACGATCCACATTGCCAGGCCATTGGGGTTGGAGATGTCCTGCCGGATGCGTCCGACGAACACGTCGTCCTCGCCGGAGACGTCCCAGGGCATGGGATAGGAGTTGCTGGCGGGGTCGTCCAGAACGGTGAGGCCGGGCATGGAGGCCAAGGCCTCGCGGGCTTCGCCAACGGATACGGGGCGCTCGAACTCGAGGTGCACGGCCGCGCTGTGGGAGACGTACACGGGGACGCGGACGCAGGTGGCGGAGATCTGCAGCTCGGGGTTGTGCAGGATTTTCTGCGATTCCTGCCGCATCTTCTGCTCTTCGTAGGTGTAGCCGGTGTCCATGAAGCGGTCTATCTGCGGGATCAGGTTGTAGGCGATCTGGCCCGGCTCGCTGGCGGTGGAGGCGTGGTCGGCTTCGACAAGCCGGGACGACTGCTCCCGCAGATCGGCCACCAGCGAGGCTCCGGCGCCGGAAACCGACTGGTAGGTGTCGGCAATGACGCGGCGGATGGGGCTCAGCTCGCGCAGGGGGTGGGCCGCCATCACCAGCGGTGTGGTGGAGCAGTTGGGGATGGATATGATGCCCTCGTGCCACTCGACGTCTGCGCCGTTGACCTCCGGGACCACCAGTGGCACGCTGGGTTCCATGCGGAAGGCCGAGCCGTCGTCGATGACCACGGCCCCGGCGGCCACAGCGTGGGGCGCCAGGTCTCGGCTGACGGCGGAACTGGCTGAGATGAAGGCAATGTCAACGCCCTCGAAGGAGTCCTTCGTGGCTTCCTCGACCACCAGCTCATCGCCCCCAACAGAGATGCGCTTGCCAGCGGAGCGCTTCGACGCCATGAGCCGCAGCTTGGGCATCAGGTTCTTGTCTGGCGCCTCTCGGCTGCCGGGGGCGTAGCGCTGCTCCACGATGCGCAGGAACTCTGCGCCCACGGCTCCGGTAGCGCCAACAACGGCAATGGTCAAGTCTTCCACGGGAACACCTTCTCCTTTCATCTAGTGAACGTCGAAATCCGTCAAAATACTATAACAGACGGGCGGCTCTTGATGCCTCAGCCTGCAACCGGCTGCTGCAAGTACAGCCGTGCGAATTGGGGCAGGAGGGTTGTCCTACAGGCCTAGAACTTTCTCCAGACCGACGACGAGTCCGGGCCTGGCGGCGGCTTCGCGGATGCAGCGAACTACGCCGGGCATGTAGCAGTCGCGGCCGAGGGTGTCGTGGCGCAGGGTGACGGTCTGTCCGGCGGCACCGAAGACCACCTCATGGTGGGCGCTCCGGCCGGGCAGACGGACGCTGTGGACGGTGACGCCATTGACGTCGCCGCCGCGAGTGCCGGGGATGTTCTCCTTCTCGGTGACGTTACGGTCAAACTGCTTCTGTTCAGCCAGGCTGTTGGCCAGGGCCAGAGAGAAGCCGGAGGGGGCGTCGATCTTCATCTCGTGGTGGGACTCCACGATGTCCACGTAGTCGAAGAAGGGGGCAGCCTGCTCTGCGAGCTTCTTGAGGACTATTGCTCCGAGGGCGAAGTTGGGAGCCACGATGATGCCGACGCCGTTGTCGTTGGCCAGGGCATCGAGCTGGGCATGGTGGTCGGCGTTCAGGCCGCTGGAACCCAGGACGAGATTGACCTTGCGGGCAGCAGCGGAGTGTGCCGCTTCCATGCAGGCCGCTGCGTTGGTGAAGTCGACCATTGCATCGGGGCGGGTGTCATCCAGCATCTGGGACAGGTCGGTGGATAGGGGCACTTCTCCCGCAGGCGTGGACAGCACGCCGCCGCGGTCGTTGCGGCAGACAGCGCCCACCAGTTCCAGGTCGTTCTCACGACAAACGGCGGCGACGGTCTCGACGCCCATTTTGCCGGTTGCGCCATGGATCACGACTCGAATCGCAGCCATATCAGCCTCCGAGCGGAATGATTCAGCAAGTTCATTAAAAGGGAAGAGCGCAGAGGAAACAAGCACTCTGCGCTCCGCGTGCTCTTGGCAGGGATACTCTAGGGGCGCGGGCTGGGGCCGGGGCCACGTCCGCCGCCATCGAAGCGCCGGTCCTGGCCCGCGGCGGGGCCGCGGCCGCCACCGCCACCCATGGGACGTCCACCGCCACCGCCGCCATTGCGGTTTCCACCACTGCGTCCGCCGCCGGGGCCGCCACGACCGCCGCCGCCAAAGCCGCCGGAACGTCCGCCGCCTGGGCCGCCGCGGCCGCCACGGTCGAAGGCCGGGCGCGGGGAGTCGGTGCGTGGAGCAGGAGGGCTGTCGTCGCCGAAGAGCGCCCGACGGGACAGATTCACCCGGCCCTGGGAGTCGATTTCGTGGATCATGACCGTGATTTCCTGGCCTTCCACCAGATCTTCCTCGAGGTCGCCGAGGTCGCCGTTGCGGATCAGGCCGTCGCGTCCCGGCACCAGTTCGATGAATGCGCCGAAGTTGGTCAGACGCACCACCTTGCCAGTGAATATGTCGCCGATGGCCAGTTCGCGCGTAAGGCTGTCGACCTTGGCATGAGCCATTTCCAGCATGGTCTGGTCGACGCCGCCGATGGTGACGGTGCCGTCGTCCTGCACGTCGATGTTGGTGCCGGTCTCTTCCTGGATGGCGCGGATGACGCGCCCTCCGGGTCCGATGAGAGCGCCGATCTTGTCGGAGTTAATCTTGAGCCGGATCATCTTGGGCGCGTGGGGGCTCATCTGGTTGTTGGGCGTGGTGATGACCTCTGCCATCTTGTCCATGATGTGCAGGCGGCCGACGCGGGCCTGCTCGAGTGCCTCGGCCAGGATTTCCTGGGTGAGGCCGGTCCACTTGATGTCCATCTGCAGGGCGTTGACCCCGTTGGCCGTCCCGGCCACCTTGAAGTCCATGTCGCCGAGGAAGTCCTCAATGCCCTGAATGTCGCTGAGGATGGCGTACTGCCCTTCGTCGTTGGTAACCAGGCCCATGGCGATGCCGGCCACCGGAGCCTTGACCGGGATGCCTGCGTCCATGAGGCCCAGGGAGGTGCCGCAGACGCTGCCCATGGAGGTGCTTCCGTTGGAGGAAAGGACCTCGGACACCACGCGGATAGCGTAGGGGAACTCGTCCTCGGAGGGCAGGGTGGGCAGGATGGCCCGTTCGGCCAGCGCGCCGTGGCCGACCTCGCGGCGGCCCGGGGACCCGACGCGTCGGGCCTCGCCGGTGGAGAAGGACGGGAAGTTGTAGTGGTGCATGAAACGCTTGGTGTTGTCCGGACCCACGGTGTCGAGGGTCTGTTTCATGGAGAGGGAGCCGACGGTCACCGTCGACAGCACCTGGGTCATGCCGCGGGTGAACAATCCGGAGCCGTGAGTGCGCGGCAGGACGCCCACCTCGCAGGAGATGGGGCGAATCTCATCGAGGCCGCGTCCGTCGGGGCGGATGTGCTGCTCGAGGATGCGGCGACGGACCTCGTCGCGCAGCACGCCCTTGAAGCCCTCGGACAGGACCTTGTCGGTGTATTCGTCGGCCAGCTTTTCCGATACCTCGTCGCGCAGGGCGTTTTCGCGGGCCTCCAGAGCGACCTTGTCGGGGTTTTCCTGCAGCGTGTCGGCAAGGCGTGTGCCGACGACGCCCTTGATGTCGGCGTCGAGCTTCTGGGCGGCATCCTTGTCGGTCTTGACCTCGAGCTTGGGCTGCCCGACCTGGGCCACAAGCTCTTCGATGAGGCCAATGATTTCGGAGTTGGCCTCCTGGGCGCGGCGGATGGCCTCGAGGATGACTTCCTCGGAGACCTCATTGGAACCAGCCTCCACCATGATGATGGCATCGCGGGTTCCGCCGATGACCATACTCAGGGTGCTGTCATCGCTCTCCTGGTAGGTGGGGTTGATGGTGTACTGCCCGTCGCGGTAGGCGATGCGGCAGGCACTGACTGGACCTTCGAAGGGTATTTGAGAGATGGCCAGGGCCGCGGATGCACCCACCATTGCCAAGATTTCCGGTGGGTTCTCCTGGTCGGCGGAGAGGACCGTCAGGGTTATCTGGATGTCGTTATGCAGGCCCTTGGGGAACAGGGGGCGGATGGAGCGGTCGGTGAGCCGGGAGGCGAGGATGCCTTCCTGTCCCGGACGGCCCTCGCGCCGGAAGAAGCTGCCTGGGATGCGTCCGGCGGCGTATAGCCTTTCTTCGTAGTCCACAGTCAGGGGGAGGAAATCGATGTCCTCGGCACGGGGGCGGTCGGACATAACGGCGGTGGCCAGCACGATGGACTCGCCGTAGCGGACGGTGACCGCGCCGTGGGCTTGGAAGGCAAGGCGACCGGTCTCGAGTACGAGGGTCTCACCGCCGATCTCACGGTGAACTACATTGGGGATTGCTAGTTGGGTTGACATAATTTACGAACGACCTCACACAAAGGTGAGTTAGCGGGGAAGACAGCAGGGGCGTCGCCGAAGCTCTTGGCTAGACGTAAAATAGCCCCGATTGACGTCGGGGCTATGGGAAAGCGAATTTACCTGCGCAGTCCGAGTCTTGTTATGAGCGTCTGGTATCTGTTGACGTCTTCATTGCTCAGATAGTTGAGCAACCGGCGGCGCCTGGACACCATCCCCTGCAGACCGCGTCGGGAATGTACGTCCTTGCGGTGTATGCGGAGATGGTCAGTGAGCCGCTTGATATTCTCGGTCAGTACTGCTACCTGGATTTCGGCGGAGCCGGTGTCCCGGTCGTTGATGCGGTATTCGCGGATGATATTGGCCTTGGTTTCACCGTCTAGCATGTGGCGCGTCTTCGCTTCTCTTGCTTCTTCTTGATCTAACTTCCTGCCGATTCTATCACGGAGGCCTCCCGATTAGCAACCGAATGCCGACACGTTCAGGAGTGGGGCGGCAGGCGTTGCGCTTGCATTGTTACAGTCGTGAATCACACTGATAGTTGAAGGGAAGTCTTAATATTTCATATCAGCATTTCGACGCGGTGCAGTTCTCCATCCACTGGATCAACTTGAAAGCCCAGGGTCTCAAGGGCAGTGACGCCCATGATTGCCGGGTCGTTTTCTTCGCCGAAAACGACGGTTACGCCTGCGACCTCATTTCCGTATTGCATATTGATCGTGCCTACATCGCGGGTAACCACCCCACCGAACCCTCGAAAACGGCGCTCTCCTATGCGCTGGATTCCCATCTTTTCCAGCAGACTGGCTGGAAAAACACTGAGAGTCGCTCCTGTGTCAACCAGAACTCGGACTTCTTCGGTGGATTCCAAGTCGGGCGGATTGGAAATGCCAACGTTGGCGTGTACGAATCTCATAAGAAGCCCTTCCTGGAATAGTCGTCCGATTGCAGCACAGCGATTGACTTTGATCTGCGGAGGCAGGTTCCTATCGCTGGTCGCGGTAGTTGGGGGCGTCGATGGGAACCCAGTCCACGACTTCCCAGTCCACCAGCCGCGAGGCCAAGCGCGGCTTGGCGACCTCCAGGTCCTCCAGCGTTGACGCAGTGGTGATCAGTGTGGCGAGCCGAGCCTCGTGACGATGGACCACTATCTGGTAAAGCTTCTCCTCGGCCCACGGCGTGCTGTTTTCCGATCCCAGGTCGTCCAGCACCAGCAGCGGCACGTTCAGCACCTGCTCGAACAGCTCGTCGAAGCCCACGGCGCTGTCCGGGCTGTAGGTGGTGCGGAGGTGGTCCAGCAGAGTTGGAACAAAGGCGAAGAACACCTGTCCTCCCTGCTGGAGACTCTCGCCCGCTACGGCCACCGCGAGGTGGGTCTTTCCCGACCCGCGTCCTCCGGCCAGGGCCAGCCAGCCCTCCGGATGGTCGGCGAAGGTGCGGGCGGTGTGGACGGCGTGGGCCAGTGTCTCCCGATCTTTCCGGGTGGCCTTGGGGCTTCCCGCAGGATTGAAGTTGGAGAACTTCATCCTTTCCAGCATTTCGGGCCGAATCTCCCCGATGCCGAGCGCCAGCCGCCGGTTGAAGTGACCCAGCTGCAGCACAGTCGACCTACCGTCGGCGGCGTCAAGGCGAGTGCGCAGGGACTCGTCCAACCGCAGCAGCGGCCCGCGCACGGTGACCACGGTGGGCAGGTTGTTGTTGTGTCGGTGGTTGATGACCTGGAACAGCTTTTCCTGGGCCCAGGGCGTTGCGCTGTGCACCCCGAGGTCGTCGAGCACCAGCAGGGGGACGTTTCTCACCTGGTCGAACAGTTCGTCGTAGGTGGTGGGGCTATCGGGTGCGTAGGCGGCTCTCAGGTGATCCAGCAGGTCGGCGACCATGATGAAGAAGGTTGTCGTCTGGCGCTCGATGCAGCGATTGGCGATGGCTGCTGCGAGGTGGGTCTTGCCGCTTCCGGAAGGGCCGGTGAGCACCAGCCAGCCGCTGGGGTTTTCGGCAAAGGCGGCGGCCTGGGCGAATGCGTCGGCGAACATGCGCCGTGCTCCCTGGTCTGTCAGCGGGCCTTCCTCACGGGTGGCCGCGAAGGTGGCGCGAGAAAGTGCGCCGAGGTTGCTGTATCGCCGCAGAGAATCGCGACGGGAGGGCGACTCCTCGTCGTTCCGGCAAGAGGGGCAGGGAAGCGCCTGGCCGAACTCCGGGTGCCCGACAGGCATGCGGCTGGTTACCCAGCCGGAGTCACGGCAGGTGGGGCAGAGGTCAGCGGCCGGGGGTTCGGGCAGGTGCGTTCCGCCGCCTCCGTTGGTAGTCTTGGCTATACTTCTGGCGCTGATTCTGCGGAGAATGTCGCCCAGGCTTTCCATCGTCATTGCTTCCCCCCTTCCATCCGCCCTTGCCCTCCGAACCCCAGCGGGCCAGGATGGCGGCTATGTATTGCCAGTTGCGCTTGTTTTCCAGAGCGGCGATTTCGAAGGCTTCCCGAATCCAGCTGGGCGGGTAGCGGTCCTCCGCTTCCTTCAACCGTTCGGCGATGTGGCGGTCCATGAGGCCAATTGTGTCCTCATACATCGCGAAAATGTTGGGGCGCTCCTTCTGCCGCGCAGGCGCTTCGTCGGTCGCAGAAATTGAGGGACCCTCCGGCGCGGAGCCCGACTGCTTCATACGCGCGACGGTGCGCCGACCGGCGTCGTTGTTGACAACGAAGTAGACCTGACCCGGCCCGGCCTCGTGGGCCAGAAAGACGCCCCGTCGCACCGCCAATCTCAGGCCGCGGCGGATCTCCTCCGCGGCATTGTCTGACTCCTGACGGGATGTTGCGCCTCCCGATTCGGCGGCAGGACGCAGTGCACGCAGCAAGGTGTCATCGGCCAGAAATTCGTCCAAGGCGATTGCCCGCACCGAATTTCGCTTGTGGTGCAGCAGCCAGAGACCGCGCAAAGTCACCTTCAGTTCGGCCAGGTCGCTGATTTCCTCCAGCAGCGGGCCGAACAGCGGGTCTGGCGTGGGTGTATAGAGCGTGTCACGGGGAAATCCGGCGAAGGCCATGGCTCACTCGGCTGGTCGTCCCCGGTGGCCGGGAGCGACGCGATAATCGCTAGAATTCGGGGATGCGGGTCAGGTCTTCGAACCGCACCAGGTTGTTGTGGAACCGAAGATTCAGGCTCCCCGTGGGGCCGTTGCGGTGCTTGGCCACGATGATTTCGGCGATGCCTTCCGGATATGGCTGACCGGGATGCTGCTGATCCCACTCATCTTCCGTGGTGTAGACGTCCTCACGGTGGATGAACATCACGACGTCGGCGTCCTGCTCGATGCTGCCGCTGTCGCGCAGGTCGGAGAGCAGCGGGCGGTGACTGGGGCGGTTCTCAACAAGGCGGCTGAGCTGAGAGCAGGCGATCAGCCCCACGTTCAGGTCGCGCGCCAAGGCCTTCAATGAACGGGATATCTCGCTGATCTCCTGCACCCGGTTGGCGCTGTAACCGCGTCCCTGCCCCTGCACCAGTTGCAGGTAGTCCACCACCAGCAGGTCGAGGCCGCGCTCCAGGGAGAGACGCCGCGCCTTGCTTCGCATCTCCACCATGGACTGGTAGGGCGTGTCGTCGATGTACACGGGCAGGTCGGAGAGCTGACCGATGGCGTCGATGATGCGTTGCTGCTCGGCGAAGGTGGTGAGGTTCAGACGCAGCCGGTGGGAGTCGACCTCCGCCTCGGACGACAAGATGCGCATGCCCAGCTGTTCGCGGCTCATCTCAAGGCTGAAGATACCGGCGGTGGAGCCGTTGCGGGCGGCGTTCAGGCATATATTCAGCGCCAGGGTGCTCTTTCCCAGTGAAGGACGCGCCCCCAGAATCAGCAGGTCGGACCTCTGAATGCCACCGAGTTGCTCGTCCAGCAGTGAGAAGCCTGACATCACCGGCCCGGAAACGTCGGTCAGCGTATCGACGCTGCCAGCCTGGTCCTGGAGGTACTGGTCGTAGATCTGGCGCAGCGGGATGAAGCCTCGCGCCTGGCCTGCGCCGCGGACCGAAAACAGCGCGTCCTCGGCCTGCCTGAGGGTGGCCTCGACGTCGTCGGTATCGTTGTAGCCCAGGGCCGAGATATGGGAAGCGGCATCGATGAGCTTCCGCATGGTGGAGGTCCGGGAGACGATCTCGGCGTAGTCTTCCGAGTGGACGGACGTGGGAGTGATGGATACCAGGTGGGACAGGTACGCCATGCCGCCCACCGCGTCCAGCTTCTCCGTACGAGCCAACTCCCCGGCGAGGGTGAGCTGGTCGATCGCCTCGTCCCGCAGGAACAGAGCCTGGGCTGCGGCGTAGCAGAGTTGGTTGCGCTCGCGATAGAAGTCGTCCGGGTGCAGAATCGGCACGATGCGCGATATGCATTCGCCGTCGATCAGAAGCGAGCCAATCACCGCCTCTTCGGCCTCGAGGTTGTGGGGCAACAGCCTTTCCGCGTAGAGCGTCACTGGCAGCTACTCTTCGGCCTCGGCGGTAAGGTGGATGGTCGCTGCGATATCGGTGGAGAGACGCATGGTGACGTCGTATTCGCCAGGTTCCCGAATAGGCTCGGAGATCTCGACCCAGCGGCGTTCGACCTCGCGGCCGACGACCTCTGCCAGGGTCATGGAAATGTGGGTTGCAGTGATGGCGCCGTAGTAGCGTCCTGTCGGGGTCACCCTGGCCTGCACGGTGATCTCGGTCCCGTCCAGGGCTTCCTTGATCTCTTCCAGCACCTTGGTCTCACGCATCCGTACTTCGTCGCCGACCGTCTTGATCTTGTGCAGGCGCTTCAGTACCTCCGGCGTGGCCATGAGGGCCAGTCCCTGGGGCAGCAGGTAGTTTCGGGCGTAGCCGTCGGGCACCTGACGAACCTCGCCGGCGCGGGCCTTGTTGGCCACGTCCTGGACGAAAACAACTTCCATGGGAATCACATCCTGTGTAAGGTGAAATAACCTGGGGTTTCAGCCATTATACGCCCGGCGCGCAGGCCTGCGAAAGCGCTCGCTGACACTTCTGAGGTCCCAAAGAGCGGTCCGCTGCCGCTCCCAAGACGGGTCTCTGATACAATTCTCAGCAGTGAACGGAAGTCTGGAGCAGCCGGACGCAACCCACAGGCGCGGAGCTGACCATGACCACCACAAAGTACCGCACCGGGATGCGAATGTCCCTCGACGAGTTTCTGGCCCTCGGCAAGACCGACGGCAAGTGGGAGCTCGACGACGGAGTGCTCTATATCATGGCTTCTGGAACCCCTGACCACCAGTTCCTGCATCGCCAGTTTTCTCGCTACCTCGATGATTACCTGGATGGTTCTGATGAGCCTCCAGCACAGTTTTACCAGGAAATGACAACCATCCTGTCTCGGGAACTGCAACGGGCGCCCGAACCGGATATAGTCATCATCCTCAGCGAACGAAGAAATGTCGTGAGCCGCACTCGTGTTGAAGCTCCGCCCGACATCGTGATCGAGATCCTGTCAACGGACCGCAGTCGGGACCTGGTGCGGAAGCGCCAGATTTACGCCGAGGCGGGTGTGCTGGAATACTGGACCATGGACCCTGACAATGACACGGTGACGCTATTGGAACTGCAAGCCGGCGAGTATGTCGAGCGCGTGGTACTGGGAGCTGATGACACTTTGACCACCCCTCTGCTGCCGGGCTTGGCCATACCGCTGGCGGCCATATTCCGGCACCGGCAGCGTCCGCCCAGGGACGAGGAAGAATAGCCTGAGCCATGGGCTTTATCGAAGGCGTCGAGCAGCGTTCCCTCAGCGTCCGGCAGGCCATCCTGCAGCACCCTTTTGTGCTGGGCATCGGGCAGGGCGACCTGGACGTGGAGCGCTTCAAGTTTTACGTGGCCCAGGACTATGTTTACCTGATCGACTATGCCAGGGTGCTGGCGCTGGGAGCGGCCAGAGCTCCGGAGCTCGAGGTGATGTCGTGGTTCGCCGGGCTGCTGGACGAGACGCTGAACACCGAGATGGAGCTGCACCGGGGGTACTGCGCACAGTTAGGCATCGGCCGAGAGGAGCTGGAAGCAACGAGGCCGGCGCCAACCACGGTGGCCTACACATCGTATTTGCTGCGGGTGGCTTCCCAGGGGAGCTTCGGCGAGCTGGCGGCGTCACTGCTTCCCTGCCAGTGGGGCTATTGGGAGATCGGCGAGCACCTGTCCCGGCAGGGCGCCCCGTCCCATGCGCCATTGTACGCCGAGTGGGTGGGCATGTATTCGTCGGAGGAGTTCCGCGACCTCGCCTTGCACCTGCGATCGTTGACCGACGGCATCGGCAGTGCCGCCTCACCGTCCGAGCAGGCCGCGATGGAGGACGCCTACCTGACCAGCCTGCGCCTGGAGCATCAGTTCTGGGACATGGCCTGGCGGCTGGAGCAGTGGCCGGCGTAGCGTGACGCAGGTCAGCCTACCGCTTCACCGCCCGGAATATCCAGACCGGGAAGGAGAACAGGAAGTCGCCGTCCTCCTCCGGCTCGTTGACCTGGAACTCCTTCTTCATCTCCGGCGAACCCTCGAGGAACTCGCGCCGCAGGGCCGCCACTTCGTCCTCCGGCACCCTCGTCCGCATCACCCAGTCGTTGAACCACAGGTAGACCCGCTCGTCCTCGCTGCCCACGATCTCGAATCCGCGGTCGGCCAGCATCTCCCGGATGACAGAAATCTTCCGGTCTTCCACGTGGCTGAAGTCTCGCCGCAGCTCGATTTCGTTCTGCCAACTGGCCAGGGCGTCGTCCTCGGGCGCGACGGTATCGGCCATCACCAGCGAGCCGCCGGGCTTCAGCGCACGCTGGCATTCATCCAGCGCCGCCTCGAAGTCGCGAAAGTGATGGGCCGCCTTGCGCGACGTGATGAGGTCGAGGCTGTCGTCGGTGAATGGCAACGACTCCGCGGCGTTCTGCACCACGCCAACGTTGGGTAGTCCCCGCTCGCCGCTGATGCGTTGGGCCTGCTCCAGCATGGGGCGGGTGATGTCGCTCGCCATCACGTTGTCGGAGACCGCGGCCATCGCAAACGCGGTGAAGCCGGCGCCGGTGCCGATGTCCACCGCCCAGCGGTAGGGTGTCGTGCCCTCTATGAAATCAGGGCCAGTCAGCCTCTCCACGGTTTCCAGGCTGTCGTCCCGTATGTGCACCTTGCTTTCCGCGTAGACTCCGGCGGCCGGCCCGAACATCCTCTGGGCGGCGGTCCCGCCAGATTCTGCCGATGACTGCTGACTTGTCATTTGCCTTCCAGCTTCTTGCCTTCCTGGAATTGTTTCATGTCCCTTCAAATGCAGACGGCATTCTACACCATCAGTCTCGTCGATTGCCGGGAATCCATGCTTTCGCTGCCAGCGCGAAACTGCTGCAACTCACCCGGCCACGGTGACGGACGCGTTCCGAAGCACTCTCTCCGCCTCCTCGCATATCTCCCGCACCACCTCCGCCACCGGCCGTATGGCGTTGACGTGGCCCGCGCCCTGGCCCATGTACACCGCCGACAGCTCCGTGTCGGCATTGGCCCGTGCCGCGGCGACGTCCGAAGCCAGCTCCTCACGTTGCGCCAGTATCTCCGCGTCGCGCTCGTCCCACTCCCGCACCAGCCGGTTGCGGAACACCCGTCCGGCGATGCCCTCGGGCCACGGACGCGTCCCCAGCAGGTCGTAGACCCGCGTGAAGGTCGTGTCTTGACCGTCCGACAGCACGATGCGCTCCTTGAACGAGTCCGGCACCTCCACCGCTTCAGGCGTGGCCAGCACCGCGGTGCCCAGCGACGCGCCCTCACCGCCTGCGCCCAGCACTCCGGCCAGGGCTCGCCCGGTGGTGATGCCCCCGGCGGCCAGCACCGGCACGTCCGGGAACTCCTCCGCCAGCGCCACCAGCAGCGGCAGCAGGTTCATGCCGCCGGTGTGCCCGCCCGCCTCGTTGCCCTGTGCCAGCAGCACGTCCGCCCCGGCGTCCACCGACTGCCGCGCCAGTTCCAGCGACTGCACCTGGCAGATGGTGACGGCTCCGGCGTCCTTTGCCCTCGGCAGCCACGGGCCGGGGTCGGCGAAGGAGAAGACGATCACCGGAACGCGCTCCTCGAGGGCGATCTCGAAGTTGGTCGTGTTCGTCTCGATCAGCTGCGTGATGAAGCCCAACCCGAAGGCCCCGTCGGTCTGGCTGCGGACGTGGGCAATCTGCTCGCGGAGCCACTCGGGGCCGAAGTCGTTGGTGCCGCCGAAGGTGCCCAGTCCCCCAGCCAGCGACACCGCCGCGGCGAGTTGCCCGCCGCTGTGGTTGCTCATAGGCGCAGACATCACCGGCAGGTCGAGGTTCAGCAGGTCCGTGAATCGGGTCTTCAACATTTATTTGCACCTCGGGTTGGTGATGCTGATTGGCGGAAGCCAAGTTCCAGTGTTGGTGGCTGGGGAAAGCGGGCCTGCCAGGGGTGGCTCTCGCCCTTGGAGTGATTCGTCATTTCCCACAGCGATTGCCTGTTCTCATGGCGTCGCCGCCGGGGCAGTCTGGGCCGGGGTAGTCTGGAAGCCGAGGTCTTTGAGCCGAAGCGTTGCGGCGTCGCCCTTTAACGGCTACGTGGCCGTGTCCGTCTGGGCGCCGTTCTGCTCGTCATCCAGCCAGCCGTAGCGCTGGGCCAGGCGGAGCCAGAGGCGGCGGGTGGTGGCCGCATCGCGGGTCAGCTCCTCCAGCAGGCTGACGATTGACTCCTGGTTGGCCTGCAGGGTTTCCTGGTTGATCAGGAGGCGGTCCAGGAGTTGGTCCTGGTTCTCGGCGATGGAGGCCAGGCGGGCGAGGGTCTGTTCGTGCCGCTCGGCGGAGGCTTCAAGAGAGGCTACCCTCTCTTCCAGTGGCTGCTGCATGGGCTGGTGTCCTCTTGGGAGTGTACGGGCGCGTCCGCCCGGTCAGTGTAGCAGGGTCTGGGCGTTGGCGGAGGGTTCGAAGTCTTTGGCTTGGGCGAAGGCTCTGCTCAATGAATCTTTGGGGGTTACGTTCGTTGTGCAGAATCCGTTTTAATTCCTGTCAATTCCGATTCCTGTCAATTCCGATTCATTGTGCAAAGTCGAACGGTAGCATTGGATTTAACTCCATCCCATCAAAGACGGAGTCATCCTCTCTTATTTCGACGCTGTCATTCTCAAGCCCGTTAAACTTTCGCTTCATGATCTGCAACTGTAGTAATGGGAACCGTCTCAAGAACATCAGGACACGTTGAAGATTACCCGAAATCGCTTGAGCCCTTGAATCCCCGTTTCTCGCTTTTTCAGGAACGAGCGTCGCGGAAAAAACGGTTTGAGCGGCCAATTGCCGCAAGCATTGGCAGATACAGCAACGATTGTCGCGGCGACATGGGATGCAGGAACGATGGCTGTCAGCTTACGAGACTAGATTAGTGTCAAACGACGAGACTACATCAGTATCAAACGCGAGTTCGCGGGCTTGGATGTTTCCTGATCCCCAATAGACGCTAAAATAGGCCATAAGCTACAACTCGCAATCTTGGCGCCGCAGCCCGGGAGGAACCCGGAAGGAGAGGGATATGGACCCGTTGGAACTGGTCGAAATCGGAAGCACCGGGCTGAAAGTATCAAGGCTGGGGATCGGTGGCGTGGCGTTGGGACGATACACCACCGATGAGGAGGCCTCCGCGATTCTCGGCAAATGCGTCGAACTGGGCGTCAGCTACTTCGACACGGCCCCGGTCTATGGCGGAGGCGTCAGCGAGCAACGGTACGGCAGGATTCTCTCTGAAATCCCTCGTTCCAGTTTCACCATATCCACCAAGGTGGGCAGGTTGTTGGAATCCGCCCCGCCCGCTCCGGTGGGGGCGGTAATTGGACAGGACGCATCCAGGAATATGCCCTACATATACGACTACGATACGGTCATGCGGGTATTCGAGGGGAGCCTGAAACGTCTGAACCTGGACCGTGTCGACATTCTCTTGATCCATGACCCGGACAACCATTTCGACCAGGCGATGGAGGGTGCGTACAAAGCCCTTACCGAATTGCGTTCGCAGGGGGTGATTTCGGCCATAGGCGCCGGCATGAACCAGTGGGAAATGGAGGCCCGCCTGGCTCGCGAGGGAGACTTCGATTGCTTTCTGCTGGCGGGGCGATACACTCTCCTTGACCATTCGGCGCTCTCCGAATTCCTGCCACTTTGCCAAGAGAAAAACATCAGCGTAATCATCGGCGGCCCGTACAACAGCGGTATTCTGGCCTCGGACCTGTCGGAGACTGCCACCTTCAACTACCTGCCGGCCTCGGCCGATGTCCTGGAGCAGGCAAGGCGATGCAAAGCGGTCTGCGACCGCCATTCGGTTCCGCTGAAGGCCGCCGCTCTTCAGTTCGTTTTCGGCCATCCCGCCGTTGCCGCCGTGATACCGGGCCCAGGGTCTGTGGCGGAGGCGGAAGAGAATTTCCGGATGATGTCGCATCCAATCCCAGCCGCGCTGTGGCAGGAGCTACGCCACGAAGACCTCATACCTGCCGATGCTCCCTGCCCACAATAGCAACGGGCCGCTACCTGCCCAGAGCAGCGGTGGCTGTCTCGACCGGCATTGTCCGCCTTGCGAGTATCCGGAAACTGACCCAAGAGTCCCGTCGCTCTGCAGGGTGAGGGTGAATGAATAGCGCAAGGTGGCCGGCAGGACAGCTTCCGCCGGTCTTGCGATAGTTTCCTGGCGATACCAGCGGACCAGGCCGGATATCCATAGCGCACCGATTCAGCAAAGTCTGGAGGCAATGCTATGGCAACGAAAGTGAAAGGACACATCAGCGCGGGCACGCTGGAGCAGATCCGGGAGCGCGGCTGCACCGTGGTCACCGGCGGCGGCCACGCCATCGCCGTCTTCCACCACGACGGTGAGGTTTACGCCGTCGACAACCGCTGCCCGCACATGGGCTTCCCCCTCGATCGGGGCAGCGTCAAGGACGGCATCCTCACCTGCCACTGGCACCACGCCCGATTCGACCTGTCCAGCGGCGGCACCTTCAACCCCTTCGCCGACGACGTGCGCAGCTTCCCCGTCAGCGTTGTCGATGGCGAGGTGTGGATCGACCCCGAGCCGCCAGCCCGCGACGAGAGCAAGCACTGGCAACGAAGGCTGGAGGACGGCCTCGAGCACAACATCCGCCTGGTCATCGCCAAGTCTGTGCTGGGGCTGCAGGCCACGGGAGCGGGGTACCGGGAGCCGCTGGCAACGGGCGCGCGCTTCGGCACCACCTACTCGGCGGACGGCTGGGGCGCGGCCATGAGCATCCTGACCTGCACCGCCAACATCCTGCCGCAGCTGCACGACGACGATCGGCCTCGCGCCCTGTACCAGGGCCTGCGCCACGTGGCCCGCGAGTGCGCCGGCAAGGCACCGCGCTTCCAGGTGGACGCGCTGCCCACCGGCGAGACCCGCCCCGAGGTGTTCAGGCGCTGGTTCCGCAACTTCATCGACGTCCGCGACGACGAGGGGGCCGAGCGCTGTCTCGTGACCGCCATCAGGCTCGGCATCTCCCGCGACGACATCGCCGACATGGTGTTCGCCGCCGCCACCGACCACATCTACATCGACGCCGGGCACGTGGTCGACTTCGCCAACAAGGCCTTCGAGCTGCTGGACCACCTCGGCTGGGAGATGGCCGAGCAGGTGCTGCCCAGCCTGGTGCACGGCATGGCCCGCGCCCGCCGCAGCCAGGAGCTCAGCCAGTGGCGTCAGCCCATCGACCTCGCCGCCATGGTCTGGCAGGCTCGCGCCGAGCTGCCGTCGCTGCTGGAACAGGGCAGTGCTCGCCGCGGCGAGTGGAACGACGCTGATGCCCTGGCGTCAAGGATGCTGGGCGATTCACCCGAGGAAATCATCGATGCCATCAAGCGTGCTGTTGCCGAAGGAGCAACCCCCGAGCAGGTCGGCGGAGCGGTGGCCCACGCTTCCTTCCTGCGCATGGCCCACTTCCACCTGTCCAACGAGTTCCGCGACTGGGGTACGGTTCACAACACCCTCACCGCCGCCAACGCCCTGCACCAGGCGCTGGTGCGCACGCCGTCCCCGGAGCTGTTGCGCGGGGCGTTCGACGTCGCGATCAGCATCTACCTCGACCGCTTCCTGAATATGCCGCCCCAGCGGCTGCCCGACGCAGCAGCCAGCCACGCGCCCGCCGCCGACCAGCTCGACCGTCTGCTGGGACAGGTGGACGTCCGCCAGCAGGTGGAGGAGTCGGCCCACGCCGTATCTGGCTACTTGGCCGCCGGTTGCGACCCGGACGACCTACTGGCCACGCTGGGCCGGATGATGCTGCGGGAGGACGCCGACTTCCACTCCTTCCAGATAGTCGATGCCGCCTTCCGGCAGTACGAGACGCGGCGCGGCACCGAGTCGGGCCGTCACGTGCTCATCGGCCTGTCCCGCTTCCTGGCCGCCCACTCGCCCACACCGAGAGCCGAGGGCCAGACCTACCAGATAGCCCTCCGCCTCCAGCGCAGCGAGGAAATCTACCAGTAGCCCCTTCACGGTGAACGGTAGCCAGCTCGAGGTGAGCCGTTCACGGTGAGCCCGCTCACGCTGAACCCGTTGATAGTGAGCCCGTCGAGCCACGCCTGCTTCGACAGGGAGCTATAAAGAATCCTTGAATTTGACCCTTGGTGTGAGCAGGATTCCACCGGCTGTCCTACACGCTGTAAAGGGGTTCCCACTTGCGATATGCTCTGATGTTCGCCGCGACCATACTGCTAATCGCGTCTGCTCTAGCCTGCGCCCAGACTGTCTCCGAGGATGACGTGCGCCGCATAGTCCAGGAGGAAGCCATGCAAGGCCCCGCGGGGCCGCAAGGGATTCAAGGGCCGCAAGGCGAAAGAGGCGAAACCGGTCCTCGCGGTGAGCTTGGTCCAGTAGGTCCGCAGGGGGCGGTAGGTCCGCAAGGGGAACAGGGAGAGCAAGGGCCAACGGGAGCAACTGGTCCGGAGGGTCCGCCAGGTGAGCGTGGACCGAAGGGAGACACCGGAGATCCGGGAACTGCGGGCCGGACTGTGATTGCTACCCCCGCACCTATGCCAACGCCTAGGGCGACGCCTACCCGAAGGCCAGCATCCACGCCGACGCCCGCCCCTCAAGACCTTGCCACCACAGAGAACGCAAATCTGTGGGTTGCGCTATTTCCACTATCATGGTGCGCTCCTTGTATCGGTGCCAGTGCCAATCCAGCTTTCGATGTTCCAGAGTTTGGTGATTTAGATGTTACAGTGCGCGCTGGAACGAGGTCAGAGACTTTTTTCAACACTGATGCAGTCTATGGCGATGAAGGGTATCTTGAGTTAAGTCAAACACTTGACGGAAGTTTATCGTCCGTTACTGGCGTTTCTGCAAGCCATCGGCAACTTGGAAACCTTCGCTGTGAACGACACGAATCCTCAACCACTTCTCAGCTCGTCTTCGCCTGCGCTTGGCGATAGAGAAAAGCCCCGGCTTTTACCGGGGCCTTTTATCTGACAAGCCCTCCCCCTGCAGCGCGGCGAGGAAATCTACCAGTAGCTGGGGCCTTCGACAGGTTCAGGGTGAGCCCGACGATCTACGGACGGATGGCCCTTCGACCGGCTCAGGGCGAACGGAAGAAATAGCCATCAATTTCGATGGGTCGATACACTAATGGCTCTCGAAAATGTCCTGGAACCGAGCCACGGCGGCGACCGTCGCCGCTCGCTCGGCCTTCGTCGGGTTGCGCGGGTCGCGGGCCTTCGGCAGCCGCCCCAGCTTCAGCATCGAGGCCATCAGCTCCGATGAGTTGATACACTAATGGCTCTCAAAAATCTCCTGGAACCGCGCCACGGCGGCCACCGTCGCCGCCCGCTCGGCCTTCGTCGGATTGCGTGGGTCGCGGGCCTTCGGCAGCCGCCCCAGCTTCAGCATCGACGCCATCAGCAGCAGCCGGGCCTTGTTGGTGTCCAGGTTGCTGCCCGCGATGGTCAGGTCATCCCAGCCGCTGGGCACCCGTCCGCCGGGATCGGCGCGGCCCACCCGGGCCACCGGCATTCCGCTGAACGTCGCAATCTCCAGCGCGCGGTGTTGCGACATCGCCGCCAGCCCGTAGGGCGACGACCCCTCCAGCACGAATCCATGCAGCCGGGGCGACTGCGAGTCGCCACTGCCCTGGTCCGCCAGCCCCTTGGCGATGCGAGCCATGATGTCGACCTCGTTGTCCGGGTTGCCCGTCTCGTCCTCGTCCATGTACGCGCCGTACTTGACGATGTGGGCTCGTGGGATGGCCGTCTCCAGCAGCGCTCCGGCGTCGTCCTTGACCGAGACCCGCACCGAGGAGCCGCCGTCGGAGTACTCGGGAAACTCCACCGCGTCCGGCAGCCGCGACAGGTTCACGTCCGACGATGCCGTGTGCCGGTACGCCGGCTTGTACCAGATGGTGACTGGCGGCCCCACGGTGCCGAGTATCCCGCCGTGCCCACCTGTCGCCTTGTAGTTGCCCGGGCGGTCGTCGGCCTTCTTGAACTCCCGAGCCGCGTAGATGCGCTCGTCCTGCACCCCGACCGCGCCAATGCCGTTGCCCAGCCCCGACACGATCAGGTCCACCGCGTCCACGATGTTGCGATCGCCGTCGTTGGCCAGTTGTCCATGTGGTCGCTGCGCCGCGCACCCGGCGAGCGCCAGGTCGGTGTCGATGAGCAGGCTCAGCCAGTACAGTGTCTCCTCCACCGTCGGGCTGCCCTCCAGCCAGAGGCCCCCGGCGTACTCGCCGCCGCGCATCGCCGCCTGCACAGCGTTGGTCGCCCGGGCCAGGTCCCGGTATCGCGGCGACTTCCGCACCGCCAGAGGACGGTAGGGGAAGAAGTCGACGCCCGACTGCTCCCCTTTCGCGGTGTAACCGCCCGGAGGAAGCACGCGGATGAATTCGTAGTCGGCCTTGCGGTCGAGGGTGCTGCCCTCGCCCGATTCGTCACGTCCGGGAATGGCGCGGTCGATCTCCGCGAACATCCGCGACGCATCGGGATAGAAGAACTGCCGCCCGCCGTATTCCAGCAACGGGTCGAACAGGTCGGCCTCCTCGAAGGGCTGGCCCTTGTCCGAATCGTTGGCCCGCCGCGCCACGTAGGGCAGCGGATACGGGCCGTCCTCGGGACGCAGCTCAACCTCGAAGTAGTCCCGCCCGTCCTGCTGGTACACAGCCGCCGAGTCCGCCTCCAGCGGATGCCCGCTGTACCGTCGTATGCGCACCACCACCGGCTCGTGCAGATCCTGCGGCACCAAGTGCTCGTAGCGTCCCGGCAGCGCCCGCTCGCCAGGGTGGCGGCCCTTGTTTCCCGTCACCAGCGTTGGCGAGTTGGCGATGGTGGCCCTGGGACCCGAGAACACTGCTATCTTCGCTCTGGCCATGGTTCCTCCTTCCTGTCCCTGCGGGGCCTGACCGCCCTGCGCGTGTCAGCTGGCGGTCTGGTCTATAATCTATATGCAACACAGTTACTGACAAAGCAAGAGGCAATTATGCGATTCGGTTCCTTCGTTTTTCCCGTCAGCCACGAGCCTGAGCAGGACTCGGCCGTCATCGACAGCACCCTGGATGAGATTGTGCTCGCCGAAAAGATCGGTATGCACTCGGTCTGGCTCACGGAGCATCACTTCGACGGCGCGGCAGCCCACGCCGACCCGCTGGTGCTCGGCGCTGCCGTTGCCGCCCGCACCGAGCGGCTTAAGATCGGCTTCGCCGTCGTGGAGCTGGCCTTCCATCACCCCGTCCGCCTGGCGGTGCAGACGTCGCTGCTGGACAACCTCAGCCACGGCCGCCTCATCGTGGGCACCGGTCGCGGCTCAGCCTACAACCACTACGAGTACATCGGCTTCGGCATTACCATGGAGGACGGCATGGCCCGGCTCGAGGAGGCCGAGGACCTGCTGGTCGCCGCCTGGACCGGTGAGGACCTGCAGTACCGTGGCGAACACTGGCAGCTCGATTTCCCGCAGCTGCGGCCCCGGCCCTACCAGCAGCCCCATCCGCCGTTAATCCGGGCCTGCATCAGCGAGGAAACGACCCTACAGATGGCCGCCATCGGCCGCCCGGTGATGATCGGCATCCAGACCCACGCCACGCTCCGGTCCCGGCTGGAGGCCTACCGCGAGACCATGCGCTACAGTGGATTCTCGGATGCGGATATCGAGAGTACGATGGACCAGTGCTGGGCGTCCCGAGACCTATTCATCGCCGAAAGCTCCGATGAGGCACGGGAGATTGCCGAGGCCGGGTTCCAGCGGGAGCGGCACCACTTCCGGCACGCCCGGGAGCTGTACAACCCCGGCGGGCTGCCTCCGCTGGACCCCAACCGGCCTGTCCCCGCGGGCGAGAGCTTCGAGCACTCCTTCATCGTCGGCACGCCGTCGCAGGTGGCCGAACAGGTCGCCGGGATGCGCGACGTCGGGGTACGGAACCTCATGCTGAAGCTCAACACCGGCGAGATGGACACCCACGCGGTGCAGAAGTCGATGAAACTCTTTGGCGAAAAGGTGATGCCCCACTTCGCCGACTAGGACCTACGGGTGGCAACCTACGCTGCCGCGACATTGGAAACGGTCAGGTAGACCGTCGCGCAGAGGCTTGTACGGGCAGCCTTTGTGGCTGCCCGACCCCGACTAGCGTCCCTGCTTCAAATTTCCTTCACACTTCCCTGCTACATTGGCTATGGTTCAGTTAGAGGGTGTGTCCTGGCTTGCTGGCGTTCACGATGGGAGCGGTGCGGTCCGTTGCGCATAGTGCTGCCTCTCTCCTGTGCGGGTGGCGATAGCGCCGGTACGGCGGCGGGCGTAGGTTGGAGGACGCGATATGTCAGCCGGAGAGAATGTAGACAGACTGACGCTCAGAAAGGTCTCCAGGGCAGTAGTCGGTTCGTCCTACTTCTTCTGGGCTGTGCTCGTTCTGCCTTCCATAATCCTGATTATGAACCTGGAGGAGAGCCGCGAGAGTCGCGGTCCTTCGGCCGCGCACGAAATTGTGGAAGGCTCCGGCGTGCTGGCCACGTTCCTTCTGCTTATAGCCCTGTCCCTGTCGCCCCTGCAGACCATATTCCCGAAGTCCCGTGTCGTCGATTGGCTATTGAAGCGGAGGCGATACATTGGTATAGCGTCCTTCTCCTACTCCGTCGTTCACCTCGCGTTTTATTTCGTAGACTTGGGGAGCGTGCGAGAAGTCCTGGCGGAGTTCGCGGCACCCGGCATCCTGACCGGGTGGGTGGCGCTGTTCATCTTCGTTCCCGTGGCGATTACGTCCAACGCAGTGATGACGCGCGCCATGGGTTGGCGAAACTGGAAGATGCTTCAGCGCGGCGTCTACGTGGCGGCGGTCCTGATCCTCGCCCACTGGCTCATCGTGGACACGGAGCCGGGGCCCCTGATCTTTTTCGGAGTGCTCGCGCTTCTGGAGTCCCACAGGGTGTGGCGCAACCTATCAAGGCGAAAATCCGGCGAGACGATAGCAGGTCCGTCCCGAGCTTGACCGCGGCCGTCACCCGCTGTGAGGGCGGGCGTGAGACCCGCCTCGCCAGCCCTGTCACGTATCCTCTGTTCTGACTCCGGGACCCTTGCCGCCAACCCTACCCCGTGAACCGGCCCGTCACCTCCTGGTGGCCGGCGTTCTCGGTGTATGGCTCCTCGCGGTAGAGGGCCAGGTCTTTCAGCACCGGGATGTCCTGGATGGAGAACAGCACCGCCTCCTTGCCGCTGTCGTTGGCGTGTTCGTGCCAGGCCCAGGGTGGAACCACGAAGAAGTCGCCCTCGTTCCAGTCGAAGCGTTGCCCGTCGATGACGCTGTGTCCCTCGCCCTTGTAGACCTGGTACACGGCGCAACTGGTCTGACGGTGGGCTTTCGTCCGGATGCCCGGCCGGATCATCTGCGCCCAGCAGGTCATTGACCTCAGCACCGGTCCGCCGGTGGCCGGGTCGCTGAACTCCATTGCCACGTCGTCGAAGGGGCTGGCGTCTACCTCGGCGAGACGCTGCAGCGCCTCCCAGGTCCTGTCCCACTTGTAGTGCCACAGCGGCGAGTAGGGCGCGTTCGGCGTTTCCCAGGCGGGACGCAGCGCTCCCGAGGCGAACTTGCGCTCCGACTCCGCCACGCCCACGATTGGCTGCTGGTCTTCGGGGTACGGCTCGTAGAAGTTGGCCCGCAGGTAGCGCACCAGCGGAACGTCGAGGCCGTCCAGCCAGACCATCGGCTCGGTGCCCTCGTTGTTGTGGTCGTGCCACGTCCACGACGGCGTCAGGACCAGGTCGCCGGGCTCCATGTAGCACTTGTCGCCCTCGACGGTGGTGTATGCGCCCGTGCCCTTCAGCACCCACCGTATGGCTGTGGGCGTGTGACGGTGAGCCGGGGCGTTCTCGCCGGGCAGCAGGAGTTGCAATGCCGCCGTGATGGTGTGGGTGGTGCCCCGGTCGATGCCCGGCGTGGCCAGCCGAAGGGTGCGCCGTTCCACGTCCCGGTCCGGCGTCACCAGCTCGCCGCTCTTCATCACCAACGGCTCCACCTGCGACCAGCGCCACAGGTAGGGCTCGATCTCTGGCATGGGCTGGCCTTCGCCCTGCATCCAGCCTGGCTTGATGCGGATGCTGTCGGCGGCGTCGTAGTATTGCTGGGCCTCGTCCACGCTGACTTTCTCCGGTACAGCCATTGCGCTCCCCCCTGTGCGATCTGATTCGTTGCTTTGGGCAATTGTAGCCGCTTGCGACGTAATTGTCTGAACGGTGATTTCTTTGATTCTATGATTGTGGATTGTGAAAATCATGACAATCTCTCAATCCGATGAATCAGAGTTCAGACAAGAGATCCAGAAGGCCCCGGCGTTGCCAGGTGGTAGAATCGCCGGGCAATTCATACAGCAGAGAGGAACTATGGCAAGAGTACCGACCGTAACGCGCGACATGGTGCCGGAGGAGAACCGGGAAGCCTTCGACGAGCTGACGAAGGATACCGGCGGCACCATCACGGGAGGCCCCATCTCCATCATTGTCAACAGCCCTGAACTGGCGCGGCGTCGCGCCGGGCTGACGTCGTACCTGCGATACGAGAGCACCTTCTCCAACCGCATCCGTGAGCTGGCAATCCTGGTGACGGCCCGCAACTTCGACTGTCCCTATGTCTGGAATGCCCACGCTCCCGATGCCCGGAAGGCCGGAGTCAGCGACGCGCTGGTGGACGCCATCCGCGAGCGCCAGCCTCTGCCGGACATGGCCGATGACGAGCGCGCCATCGTCAACTACTGCAACGAGTTCTACAAGAACCACCGGGTGTCTTCGTCAACCTTCCAGGTTGCGCTGGAGCAGTTCGGGACGCAGCACCTGGTCGAGATCACCGCGCTGATGAGCCACTACGCCCAGACCAGTTTCTTCCTGAACGCCTTCGAGGTTGACCTGCCCGCCGACCGGAGCGAACCGGTGCTTCCGGTTGGGTAGACCGGTCAGCTACCGGCGGTACTCGTCGCCGCAGTCGCCGATGATGCGGTAGAGGTCGCGCGACTGCGCAAGCACGGCCTCGATGGCCTCCACGTCTCCCGCGTCCAGCTGCAGGTCGAAGACTCGGGCGGTCTCGGCGATGTGCTCTGCCACGCCCAGGCGCGCGCCGACGATGACCCCGGCCACGGCGGGGCGGTCGAGTACGTAGCGGACCGCCACGTTGGCGATGGTGGCGTCGTGCCTGTCCGCCACCGTCCGAAGGGTGGACAGCAGTTGCTGGAACAGGCCCCAGCCGCCCCAGGCGTCGATCATCTGCTTGTACTTGCGCAGACTGGCGGTGTTGAGAGTGCCGACGGGCGGTTCAGGCTGGCCGAGATAGCGGTCGGACAGCAGTCCGCCGCACAATGTGCCGTAGGCCAGCAACGACGAATCGCTGGCTCCGCAGAACGCGGCCATTGCCACCTCGGGACGGCGGTCGATCAGCGAGTACTGGACCTGGTTGGACACCACGCGCACGCCGTGATCGAAGATGTTCTGCATCCGGGCGGTGTCGAAGTTGGTCAAGGCAACTTCACGTATCTTGCCTTCGTCACGCAGGTCTGTGAGGATGGCGAGGGCGTCGAGGTAGCCCGTGTCGCGGTAGTCCCACCAGTGGAACTGGAGCAGGTCCAGCCGATCCATTCTCATGCGCTGTCGGGAAATGTCGATGTTGCTCTCGACCACCTGCCGGGTCATCGGACCCGGCCGCGGCACCCACTTGGTGAGGGCCAGCATGTTCGACAGGGATCTCGGGCCGCGGGCCGAGGAGAGCTGCCTTCGGAACTCGCCGATGAAGTCTTCCGCCGGCCCGTAGTGGTCAGCGAGATCCCAGGTGGTGAAGCCGGCGTCGAAGTAGTCGAACATGCTGCGTATGGCCGCGCCGGGTTCGATGCGGCCGTGGGCGCCGGACACCTGCCACATTCCGTTGAGGATGCGACAGATGGACACTTCCGGCGTCAGATCGAACTGGCTGTGTTCGGGGATGGTCATGGCCGTCTCCGGGCACAGAATTTCGCCCTCGCCTCAACCCTGCCTTCCAAGGGAGGGTGAAACTGAGGGATTTTGCCTATCGGCCCTCGCGGATGAAGTCAGAGACTCGTTCAGCAATCATGATGACGGTGGCGTTGGTGTTGGCCCGAACGATGTCGGGCATGACCGAGGCGTCGACCACGCGAAGCCCATCAATGCCGTGGACGTGGCAGAACTGGTCCACCACAGCGGTTGGGTCCGATGCCGGGCCCATCCTGCAGGTGACCGACTGGTGCCCGGCGATGCCAGCGTTCTGCTGTAGCCAGGAGTCCAGCGCATCGTCGCTGGCCAGGTCGGCATCGGTGGGCGCAAGCCGCTCCGCCAGCAGACCGTCGAAAGCCGGGTTATCGAAGATGGCCACCGTGCGCCGCACTGCGTCCCGGTATCGCGGAAGGTCTCTCGGGTCAGTCAGGAACCGGAAGTCCAGGTTGGGCTGTTTATTGACGTCGTCGGAGGCGAGAGTAAGCAGACCCTCGCTGTACGAGTATTCGATACGGCAGCCGAAGCGGATGTCGGGCGGCCTGGCACTCTCCGGGTAGGACGTGGTGGGTTGCACCTGTATGTCGTTCCGCATGGACGAACCCTCGGCGGTGAACCGCAGGCCAACCTGATTCCGAGGCGTGTCCGGCGACAGGTGGTGCTTCGGGTGGGAGCGGAAGACGATGGACACCGACGGGTGGTTCTTCATGCTTCGACCCACGCCGGGCAGGTCGCGAACGGATGGAATGCCATAGGGAATCAGTTCTCCGGCGGGTCCAACGCCCGACAGCAGCAGCAGGTGCGGCGAGTGAATGGCACCGGCGCTGAGGATGATCTCGTCGCCCTCGACTACAAACGTCTCGCCGCCGCTGTCCACCTCCACCCCGACCGCTCGCGGCGAGCCTGTCGAACCAGCTTGCCCCGAGCCTGTCGAAGCATCGAACACGATGCGGCACGCTGTCACCTTGGCCCGCACGGTCAGGTTCAGGCGGTGACGGGAGGCGTCCAGGTAGGTGATGGCCGTGCTCATCCGCACGCCGCCAGGGTTGTTCAGTGGCATCTGCCCGACGCCGGTGGCTTCCGGATGGTTCATGTCCGGGTCGTCGGGGAATCCGGCGTCGCGGCAGGCCTGGTAGAAGGCTGCCTGCAACGGCAGCCATTCTCCCGGGGCGTGGCGCCATACTGGGATGGGGCCGTCGGTGCCATGGAAGTCGTCGCGGATGTCGGCGTCGCTCTCCAGCTTGCGGAAGTAGGGCAACGTCTTGACGTAGCTCCACTCGTCGTTGCCGGAGGCGGCCCAGGCGTCGAAGTCCTCTGGCATGCCCCGCAGCACTATCTGGTGGTTGATGGCGCTACTGCCGCCGGTGACCTTGCCTCGTGCGACGTGGATCGGGCCGGGCTGCTGCGGTGTCGAGCGGCCGACCAGCGACCAGTTGTGCGCCGCTCCCTGCTCCGAGGCCGCCTGGTTCATATCGTGCCTGAGCTCGTCAGGCAGATGGTCCGGGTAATCAGGCCCCGCCTCCAGCAGCAGCACAGAGCGGCCAGGATCCTCCGACAGCCGGTTGGCCAGCACGCAGCCCGCCGACCCGGCTCCGACGATGATGACGTCGTACTTCATGGAACGCCCCTCGCAGAGTCTCTATATCGTTGCAAACAGACGGCCCTTCGACAAGCGCAGGGCCAACGGGTCTATCGACGACTGAAAGACCGTGAGCCCCGGTAGTGTTTCAACCCGACTACGTCTCGATCTGGTACACCCGAACCGCGGTGTCGTGCAGCATGGCGGCCCGCTCGCTGGGACTGTAGCTGCTGGAGAGCCGCTTGAAGGCGTTGTACATGACGTTGTAGGAGAAGGACACCTTGTCGGGCGGGAAGTTGCTCTCGAACATGCAGCGGTCCGGGCCGAACTGCTCGATGGCGTAGTTCATCCAGGGCGCCATGCCTTCTGCCAGCTCCTCGGAGCCGATGGGAATGGTGCGGTAGGGCCAGTCGAAGCCCCAGCGGGGCATACCCATGCCACCCAGCTTGCAGGTGACGTTGGGGTTCTGGGCCACCGCCGCGATGCCCTCGCGCCAGGCGGGGATGATCTCATCGTCTTTGCCGGCGTAGATGCCGGTCCGGCTGACGCCGCCCAGGTGGTTGAGGATGATTGACACCTCGGGAACGGCCCGGGCGAAGTCGGCAACCTCGTTCATCTGCGGGAAGGCCAGCATGATGTCCAGCGACAGACCCTTGCTTGCCAGCACGCGCGCTCCGGCGCGGAAGGAATCGCTGGCCAGGACGCCGGGTTCCTCGCGGTTGTCGATCTCCGGGTCGGGACTCCAGGTGACGTTGTGGCGAATGCCCTTGAAGCGGTTAGGGCTGGCTGCCTGCAACGCCTCCAGCACGCGGGCAACATCGTCGCCCATCTTGAGGTCTGCCGCGCCGATGATGGTGGCTGCGGCCCTTGCTTCGCCGTAGGTTCCGCTGGCGCTGGCCGCCGCAAGGCCCTGGACGAACTCCACCTCGCCTACCGAGCGCAGCTCCTCCCGTCCCGAGGCGCGATACATCGAGCGTGCTTCCAGGAACACGGTGGAGCGGACGTTGTGGCCGCTGTTCAGGTCGCCCATCAGCTCGTGGATGAGGTAGCGCTGGTAGGGGATGCTCTGCATACGGCCGTCCCAGAAGTGGTGGTGCGGGTCGCAGAGAGGAATCTCCGGTTCGATGGGGTCTTCCTGTGTAAGAGCAAGCCAGTCGTTCCCTCCGAATGGCATAACAACACCTCCAATGCCGAGCAGGCTGGGCAATGATAACACTTCGGCCTGCCCACATACCCCCTGCCCATATAGCCAAGGTTGCATGAAGGCTGGGGCCGTTACGCTGGGTGCCCTGCCGTCCCACGGTGTATCATCGGGCGTTGTGATAGGTATTGGCAACTGGGCGGCTTCCCTGCGAATCAGGGATTTCCGCCTGCTCTGGGCGTCCACGCTGCTCTATTCCCTGGCCACGGGAATGGAGCAGGTGTCGGTCGGGTGGCTGATCTTCGAGCTTACGGGCTCGGAGCTGATGGTGGGCGTGGGAGCTGCGGCCCGGATGCTTCCCTTCTTCCTTCTGGGGCTGGTCTCGGGGGCCATTGCCGATCAATGGGACCGGCGTTGGCTGGTGCAGCTGGGGACACTGGGAGCGTCGGCGGTGGCCCTGGTGATGGCGCTGCTGCTGCTGAGTGGTCTGGATCAGGTGTGGGTGTTCATCGCCCTGGTGGCCGCACTGGGCAGCACTTTCGCCTTCGTGCTGACCGTCAGGCAGACCTTCACCTACGACATAGTGGGGCCCGAATACGCGCTGAATGGACTGGCCCTCGGAGCGATGGCCATGCAGGGAGGCGGGATTGCCGGGTCGCTGGTCTCCGGCGCGGTCATCGAGGCGGCGGGCGCGGGCTGGCAGTTTGCCGCCGCGTCAGTGTGCTACCTGCTGTCGGCGCTCGCCACCCTGACAATCAGCGACCCCGGGCGATCGATTCGTCCGGCGGCAGCCTCGGTGCTTCAGAATCTGACGGGCTATGTCCGGCTGCTCCGGAACTACCGGCTGCTGTTGGCCCTGATGGTGCTGACGGCCCTGACCGAGATTCTGGGGTTCACCCACATGACACTGCTGCCCGTGTTCGCCAAAGAGGTGCTGCACGTGGGGCCCACCGGTCTGGGGGTGATGACGGCAGCGCGACAGGGCGGAGGACTGCTGGGACTCTGGGTTCTGGCCGCGCTGGCCACCGTGAGAAAGAAGGGCCTGATGATGTTCGTCACAGCCACCGGCTTCGGATTGGGACTGATGGTGTTTTCCGTAGCCGGGGAATTCTATGCCTTCATTGCGGTGCTGCTCTTCGTCAATGCCTGCGCCATGGCCGTGGACACCCTCTACAAGACGCTGATGCAAGAACTGGTGTCGGACGAAGAGCGGGGACGGGCCATGGGTTCCTGGGTGCTGAGCATCGGGTTCGCCCCAGTGGGACACGTGGGCGTCGGAGCGCTGGCCGGGGTCGTGGGTGCGCCGCGTGCGCTGCTGATCAACGGAGCGGCCCTTGCGGTCATCAGCCTGGTGTCTGCGCTGGGCCTGCCCCGGATCAGGCGGTTGAGCTGAAGTTTTGCCTCAAGATCTCTCAAGCCCTGCTCCGCAGCCTTAATGAGGAGAGGTCCCTCAGGGTTGTCCGGACTGTGGTATCCACCACGGGAGACCCGGCTAACCTCGGTGAGCCGAAATCGCAGCGCTCCCGAAGGGTGGTTGCCTTTGGGCCGGAAACTGCCGGGTTGCTCAGTTACTGGAGAACTGTCGTCGGTGAGCATGGACCGCTGGCGGGGCCTCAGGTTTGCGCCCGAAAGGATGGCAGTATCATGGTCCCCAAAGTGCTGACACCAGCATTCAACTGGATATTGAAGGGCAGCAGAATTCGGGGCGTTCGGTTTCACGTCCCCAGGCGTACCCACACCAAGGTCCTGCTGACCCCGGGGGCGAAGTTTCACGTCGTCTCTGCTAGTCACGGGTATGCCGGCATTCAACCGCGGTTGAGACCTACGGCCACGTGATACCGGCTGGCGTCCGACGTGGAAGCCGGCGAGATGGTCGATGGTTGGCTGAGGTCTGCAGCAAACAGAGCGTTTGCAGAATGGCCTGCCGGATGCGAAAATAGAGGTAATTCGTAGCTAAAGCCGGTGTAGCTCAGTGGCAGAGCAGCGGTTTCGTAAACCGCAGGTCAAGGGTTCGAATCCCCTCACCGGCTCCATAGATTCCTCTCAATAGCTCAACCTCTTTTCCTCTCCTGCATTGGCCCCGGATTTGTGGAACCAAGTCCGTCCTCTCTTCATAATACCTTGCGCTATATCTTTGCCATCCGCTGTGGGGCGGTGCTGGCGGGAGCTGATTGACTCATATGTCGCCGATTTGGAAAGTCCTGACCGTGACATGCATACTGCTGATCGGGACACTGGTGGGTTGCAGTGGAAGCGACGAAGCCTCCTCCTTCTACATTACGACCGAGGAGGGAGAGGTAGAAGTCACCAGAGCCGTGGGGTCGGGAAGCGAAGGGCAGATGGCCCCGGCGGCGACTGCGGCCCCTCGGCCTGCTCCTGCTGCCACAGCTGCGCCTGCTGCAATGCAGGCGGAGGAGGAAGCGGAGTCCATGATGGTGGAGGCAGATGATGGGGAAGGGGCGTCTTCAGGATCGGGAGCCGATATTCTCGCATCATTGCCGGCGCAACAGCGCATTATCATCCGCACGGTAGATATGCAGCTGACTGTCCCTGATGTGGCCGTTGCTGTGGACAATGTGGCCGCGCTGGCCGGGCGGTCCGGTGGTTGGGTGGTCAGTTCCGACCGCAGCGCCCGGCACGGCGGGCGCATCTCGATACGGGTGCCGGCCGATTCGCTGAACTCAGCCATTCAGCAGTTGCGGGAACTGGCCCTGCAGGTGGAGTCGGAGATCTCCGCCAGTCAGGACGTCACTGATGAGTATGTGGACATACAGTCGCGCCTGAAGGGGTTGCGAGCCACCGAAGAGCGGCTGCTGGAGATTATGCAGCAGGCCGATGACGTGGAGGACGCTTTGAATGTCCAGTTGGAGCTGTCCAACCTGCAGACTCGAATCGAGCAGATAGAGGGGCGCATCAAGTACCTGGAGCAGACCTCTGCTTATTCGCTCATCAACGTGGGACTGCGAGCGTCCCCCCTGGCGTTGCCGGCAGACGCGGGGCCAGACAATACCTTCGCCGTGGGTGCGACAGCCCGGTTCCGCGCCAGCTTCCGTCCTCCGGAGGGAATAGACAGCTTCTCCTGGCGTTGGGACTTCGGCGACGGTTCTCGTCCGGTGGAAGGGTCAGCGTCGGCGCCCACCACCAATACTGGCGAGCGCGTCACGGCCACGGTTACGCACACCTACAGCAACGAGGACGATTCTCCGTATATCGTCGAGTTCCAGCTTGTCGGTACGGGTGAAGCGGGGTTGGCCGAGGGAGAGGACACCTTCATCGCCACCGTAGTTGAGATTCCGGAAATCAATGTTTTCGCCGGGGAGTTCCAGGTCGTGGAGGAAAACGATGTGGTGGAGTTCAACGGGTCCTTCACCCGCCCCGAGGGTCTGCGAGATTTCCGGTATGGCTGGGACTTCGGCGACGGTTCGCCAGTGTTGAAAGGCGTCCCTGCCGAGGGCGAGACCCAGGTAGCAGTAACCCACGCTTACTCCAACTACCGTCCTGACGAATACAGAGCGACGCTGACGGTCACTGCCGAGAGCGACGCCGGTAGCGTGGAGTCGAGCAGCACCCTGGGAGTGTTCGTGCAGGAGTCGGACAGCCTGGTTATCTCCGGCTGGAGCCTTGCCGACGCCGGACGGCAGGCGGTACGCGCCCTGTCGGCGGTGGGCTACGGGATAGTGACGGCACTGCTGTGGCTGGGCGTGTTCATCCCGGTGATACTGGCGGTCGCGGCGGTCATTTACGGCCTGGTGTGGCTGAGGAGGCGAAGGAGGAGCAGTCTGTAACCTCCGGAGCGCCCAACATCGGCACTTTGGCCCACTCACGCCCTGCTATAATGGCGGCAATTCAGCGGGGGTATGGCCATGAAATTCGGACTCTTCTATCAGATCCAGGTGCCCAAGCCCTGGGACGAGGAAAGCGAGGCGCGGCGCATCTGGGAGGCGCTGGACCAGATTGCCTTCGCGGAAGAAATGGGTTACGACAGCGTCTGGTTCTCGGAGCATCACTTTCGGCCTGTGTGGTCGCACAACAGCGCCCCAGACCTGACGCTGGCGGCTGTCACGCAGCGCACTTCCCGCATTCGCATGGGCATCGGAGTCGTGCTGGCGCCAATCCATCATCCGCTGCACACCGCGGCGCGGATGGCGACGCTGGATATCCTCAGCAAGGGTCGCGTGGACGTCGGATTGGGGCGCACCGGGTACCCCTATCAGCTGACGCCCTACGGCACTGATCTGGAACACACCCGGGGGATGTGGGAAGAGTTCGCAGAAGTGCTGCCTCGCATCTGGACTGAGGAAGAAGTCAGCCACGACGGCGAATACTTCCATATCCCTCCCCGGCAGGTGCTGCCCAAGCCGCTCCAGAAGCCTTATCCACCTCTATGGTCGGCCTGCGCCAGCGAGGAGACTACCCGCCGCGCCGGTGAGCTGGGACTCGGTGCGCTGGTGGGCAGCGAAGGCGGCCCCGACCGTGTCGCCGGGACGCTGGAGCTGTATTACAAGAGCCTTAACGGTGCGCATGGTCCGACCGTCAATAACCAGAACGCGCTGATGACTGCAGGTTTCTGCCACGAAGACCCGGAGATCGCAATGGGACGCGGCACCGAGCTGATCGATTGGTACCTTGACCAGCAACGTGAGAGGGCACGGCTGGTTTGGCGCGGCGTCGATCCTGCGTCCGTGCCGACCGACTACCAGGGTTACTACGAGCGCGACATGCGCCTGGCAGCCGGTCCCCATGAGGGAGACCCAACTCCCGCGGAAGTCGTGAAGCGGGGAGCCAACTTCTGCGTCGGCACGCCCGATGACTGCATCCGCTTTGTGGAGAACTACGAGGCCATGGGCATTGAGCAGATATTCTGCCTCAGCGCCATCGGCCCGGCGAGTCACGAGGAGACGATGAATACACTGCGGATGTTCGGCAAGCACGTCATCCCGCATTTCAAGGCGAAGGAAAAGGCGGCTTAGGAGCGTAACAATGAGGGCAGGGGTTGTTTTTCCCCAGACTGAGATCGGCGCGGACCCTGGAGCGGTACGGGACTATGTCCAGACGGCAGAGGGACTTGGCTTCTCGCATCTGATCGTGTATGACCATGTGCTGGGCGCCGACACGAGCTATCACGCCAACTGGAGGCCGGGCGGTTACACGAAGGACAGCATGTTCCACGAGCCCATGGTGCTGTTTGGCTACCTGTCTGCCATCACTACCTCTCTGGAACTGGTGACTGCGATTCTGATCCTCGGCCAGCGGCAGACCGCGCTGGTTGCCAAGCAGGCGGCGCAGGTTGATGTGCTCAGCGGAGGCCGCCTGAGGCTGGGAGTCGGTGTTGGCTGGAACCACGTTGAGTATGAGGCGCTGGGTGAGGACTTCAGCAATCGCGGGGCCCGCCAGACCGAGCAGGTGGAGGTGCTCCGCCAGCTTTGGACCAATGACGTTATTGACTTCCACGGCAAGTACCACGACATCACCAACGCCGGGATAAATCCCTTGCCTATCCAGCGACCCATCCCTATCTGGATGGGGGCTGGAACCCGAATGAACGACCGTCCCGTGGAGCGGGTGCTGCGTCGGGTGGCGCGGCTGGCTGACGGCTGGTTCCCGCAGGTCGGCCCCGATGACGCTCCGGAGGTGCTGGAACGATTGGCTGGATTCGCCGAGGCGGCTGGCCGGGACCCGGCAGCCATTGCGATGGAGCCGCGCATCAACTCCGCCGACGGCGATCCCGAGTTCTGGCAGGCGCAGACGGAGGCCTGGGCGGGACTGGGCGCGACGCATATCTCGATCAACACCATGCGCGCTGGCTACCAGTCACCCCAGGAACACATCAATGCAATCCAGCAGTTCCGCGAAGTGGTGGGGTAGGTAAAACCAACCTGGTCCGGCGGGAGTAGGCGCTCGTGTGCGGCAGATTCACGCTTATCTCCAACATCAGCGAGTTGCAGTTGCGATTCGGGTTCGCCATGGAACCCGCCGAGGTGCAGCCGCGCTACAATGTTGCGCCAACGCAGCAGGTGCTGGCGGTGGTGAACGATGGCGAGCGGCGCGGCGAGATGATGCACTGGGGATTGGTGCCTTCGTGGGCCAAGGACGTCAAGATCGGCAACCGGATGATCAATGCCGTAAGCGAGACGGCCGCCACGAAGCCCGCCTTCCGCAGCGCGTTCCGTCGGCGCAGGTGCCTGGTTCTGGCCGACGGCTTCTTCGAGTGGAGGAAAGAAGGGAAGCAGCGGATACCGTTGTACTTCTCCCAGAAATCGGGAGAGCCCATGGCCTTTGCCGGGCTGTGGGAGAACTGGCAGTCGCCGGAGGGCGAGTGGATTCGCTCCTGCACCATCCTGACCACTGCCGCAAACTCCTTCATCGAACCCATACACAACCGTATGCCGGTGATACTGTCGGCGGAGACGGAACCCCTGTGGCTGGATCCCATGACGGAGACTCCGGCCAACCTCGAGCCTCTGCTGATCCCGGCGCCGACAGACCTGTTGGACGCCCGAGAGGTGTCGCAAGCGGTGAATAGCGTTCGCAACCAGGGTCCTGACTGCGTCGTTCCTGTAAAGCCCTCCGAAGAGGTGCGGCTGTTCAGCTAGCCGCAGAAGCTACGCCTGCTGTCAACAACCGGGCCCGCCTGTTCATGGCGGTGATGACCCTTGCCGCTCACCTCGCCGCCGGCCTGAACCTCTTCGCCCTCTCCCCGCTCCTCCCGCTGGCCATCGAGGACTATGGCATCAGCCACTGGGAGGCCGGACTGCTGGTTTCCCTGCCCATGCTGGTCGGGGCGTGCATTGGGATTCCCGGCGGCATTCTCATTGCCCGCATTGGCGTGAAGCGGGCTTACATGTGCGCGTGGGTCTGCATGGCGTTGCTGGCCATAGCCCCTATCGTACCCAACTTTTATGTGCTCCTGTTCCTGCGATTGGCCTATGGCGTGGGCCTGGCGCTCATGGTGGTCGCCACCGGGCCGCTGGTCATGCAATGGTTCAAGCCCAAGGAAATGCTGGTCGTAAACTCCCTGAACACCGCCATCCTGAGCGGAGGCGTGGCGGCTTCTCTGGCTGGGGCCGTGCCGCTCGCCGACCTGCTCGGCTGGAAGATGACCCTGACCATCTTCTCAGGAATCGGGATCATAGGAACGATCCTTTGGCCCCTCGCTACAAGAGACCGGGAGACTGGTGAAGCACGCCGCGCTGGTATTTCCGTGCGGGAAATGCTTTCGGTTTTGAGAGGACGAGCGGTGGTACTGCTGGTAGCCGCTGATGCCGGGATTTTCATTCAGTACACTGCCCTGACCACGTGGTTGCCGACCTTTTACGCCGAAGAGAGAGGCATTTCGGCCCAGGAAGCGGGAATCATCACCAGCATCCTGCCCTTCATCGGAATCTTCGCTGTGCTGGCCGGAGGGGCCGTACCTCTCTTGTTTGAGACCTACCGGAGCGCTCTGAGTCGATTGGGAGGATTGGGTGAGTTTGTATTCTCATACCGGGGAATCATGGTTTTTTCCGGGGTGCTTGCCATATTAGGAGGGATGGGATCGTTTCTATTTGCCGGGCAAGCTTGGATCTACGTGTCGGTGGTGGTGTTGGGAGTGGGGTCCTGGTTCTACGTGCCAGCCCTGCTGACCATCCCCATGCGGCTGTCGGGAGCCTCTCCGGAGCGGGTTGCCGCCGTCTGGGGTTCGTACATGACCTTCTCGGGCCTCGGGATGTTCATTTTCCCGATCCTTGTCGGGTGGTTGTATGACACTCTCGCTTCCTACTATCCCGGCTTCGTCATCTGCGCCGTCGCCAGCTGGTCCCTGCTGGTATGCGGAATATTCCTGCCGAAGGACGCCGGCTCTCCCGCTGCCGAGAGTTGATTGACAAGGTATATGTCGGCGCGTAGGGTTACCACGGTTCTCCCGGATATAAAAGGAGGTTGATCATGGCGAGAATTCCTGCCGCCACCCGCGATAACGTTCCGCAGGACCAGGTCGCTGAATTCGACCAAATGGTACAGAGCCTGGGCGGCGTCCCGCCCTATGGCCCGGGCTCCGTGATGATTCACGTTCCCAAGGCCCACCAGGCCGCCACCGCGCTCAACAACTACCTCCGCAATGATTCATCGCTGCCTCCCGCCGCACTGGAACTGGCCATGTTGCTGGCTGCCCGTGAGTATGACTGCCAGCACATCTGGAACGCCCACGCCGGGGCTGCCCGCGCCGCTGCGGTGCAGGACGCAGTGGTGGACGCCATTCGCGACGGGCAGGAGCTGCCTGCACTCACCGACCTGGAGCGGGCGGTCATCAACTACGCCCGCGAGTTCTTCAACGACCGCAAGGTGGGCCGCGGAGCTTTCCAGGATGCGCTGGAGCAGTTCGGCAAGCAGGGGCTGATCGAGCTGACGCTGGTCATCGGCAACTACAGTTTCCTGGCCTTTGTCATCAACGCCTTCGATCCGGACCTGCCCCCCAACCGCACCGAGCCCTTGCTGCCGGGTTAAGGTGCTGAATCTTAGTTCGAGGAGAAGAAACAATGCCAGCGACACCCTTCAAGGTTGAAGTTCCCGATTCCGTGCTGGATGATCTGAAGAGGCGGCTGGAGCGCACCCGCTGGCCCGATGAGTTGCCGGGCGTCGGATGGGAGTACGGCTCCAACATGGACTACATCAAGGAGCTGGTCGAGTACTGGAAGAACGATTTCGACTGGCGGAAGCAGGAGGCGCTGATCAACAGCTTCTCCCACTTCAAGGCGCCGGTCGACGGTCGGCAGGTCCACTTCATACACGAGGAGGGCAAAGGACCGAACCCCCTGCCCCTGATCATCACCCACGGTTGGCCGGGGACCTTCTTCGAGATGCACAAGGTCATCCCCTTGTTGGCGGACCCCGCAGCCCACGGCGGAGATCCGGGCGATGCCTTCGACGTGGTTGCGCCCTCGATGCCGGGCTACGGCTTCTCGGACGCGGCGCAGGAGCGGGGTCTGGACGTGCTGGCCGTCGGCGACGTGATGGCCAAGCTGATGACCGAACAGCTCGGTTACGACCGTTTCGTTGCGCAGGGAGGAGACTGGGGGGCGAGCGTCACCGCGAGGCTGGGGCACTCCCACTCGGACCACTGCGTCGGGATTCACACCACCTCCACGACCCGGCCCACGCCGTACATGGGCCCCGGTTCCGAGCCACTCACCGAGGCCGAGCAGGGGCTGCTTCGGCAGCGCGAGGAGTGGCTGGCGGCCGAGGGCGGGTACTCCCACATTCAGGGCACGAAGCCGCAGACCCTGGGATACGGCCTCAACGACTCGCCGGCCGGGCTGTGCGCCTGGATCGTCGAGAAGTACCGGACGTGGAGCGACTGCCACGGCGACGTGGAGTCCAGCTTCACCAAGGACGAGCTGCTGACCACGGTCACCATCTACTGGGCCACGCAGTCGATCAATTCGTCCACGAGGCTTTACTACGAGACGCTGCGCAAGCCGTGGGACTTCGTTCAGGGCGAACGCATCAACGTGCCCGTGGGTGTGGCGATCTTCCCGGCCGAGATCAGCCGACCGCCCCGGGAATGGGCCGAGCGTTCCTACAACGTGCAGCAATGGACGGTGATGCCGAGCGGCGGACACTTCGCTGCCCTGGAGGAGCCCGAACTGCTGGTGGAGGATATGCGCAACTTCTTCCGCGCGCTGCGATAGGGACCGGCTTTCTCCCGGTCAGAGAGCGACATGCTGCCGTCCGTCCCGGATTGCCGGGACGGACGGTTTGTTGTGTTAGCTGGTATCCTTGCCTCCACTGACCATTCCCCTGAGCGTGCGGACCGACTAGTCGCGGGAGCAGCCCATTCTAGCTAACAGCCTGACCGTCTACTGGCTACGCACATACTCCGGTGTCATGCTGCTGGTGGCCTTTCTGGTCAATCTGGCCACGGGGTTTGTCCAGTTCGGGTTCAGCCTCACCCTTCCTTCCATGGAAGAGGCCCTGCATCTCTCCCACACCCAGGCAGGGCTGCTTATCACCATCTCCGCTGCGATACGCATTGCCGGAGCCTTCGCCTCGGGCACACTGGCGCCGCGGTATGGCAGTCGGCAGATGATCGCTGGCGGCGCGGTGGCGGTCGGCATCAGCATGATGTTGCTGGGCTTTTCCGGGAACTTCGGCATGGCTGTAGGCGCCGGCGTGCTGATGGGAATCGGCAGCGGCGTCACGCTCACGCCGATGATGGGTCTGCTGTCCGGATGGTTCCGGATGCGGGACCGCGGGCTGGCGGCGGGACTGGCAGCTTCCGGTGGCAGTATCGCTTTCATAGTGGCCGGAGTGTTCGTGCCCATCCTGACAGGGGCAAGCTGGGAGGACGGCTGGCGGTACAGCTGGCAGCTGTTCGGGGGCATCGTGCTTGTGGTGGCGTTGGCGTCACTCCTTTTCGTCCGCGAGCAGCCTCCCGAAGACCTCGAATCCGACCCCCAACTTCAGAGACACGCCGGTGGCAGGCCTTCCAGCAGCGCGTGGCCCGTGGAAGCATTCAAGAGCCCGGCGGTATGGCTGATTGCGCTCATAGCCTTCACTTCCGGTTGGGCGCAGAACCTGTTCACCACCTTCTTCGGTCTCTACCTCACCCAGGAGAACGGGGTATCGCTGTCCACCGTGGGGCAACTGGTAGTTCTCATAGGCGTGTTGAGCATAGGAAGCGGGGTGCTGTGGGGGTGGATGTCCGACAAGCTGGGACGGGGACAGGCCTTTGCCTATTCCTTCGTGGTACAGGGCGCGGCCTTTGTCCTGCTCGCCCTGATACCGGGCTTTGTTTCCTTTCTGATAGCCTCAATCCTGATGGGCGTGACGCTCAGGGCGACCTACACGATATGCGCGGCATCGGCGGGCGACTATGTGCCGGTGCGCTTCTCAGCGGCGGCCTTCGCGCTGATGTCGGTGGGAGCCGGGTTCGGCAGCACCATTTCACCGACCGTCGGGGGATTGGTGGCCGATTACGTGGCGATGAAGTGGGCATTCTGGATGGCCGCAGGCGGGTCGGTGGTGGGGACGATAGGATCCATCTACCTGCAGACGCGGCGTCGGGTGGAGACGCGCTCCAGTGGTGTTGAAGGCTGAGGCCAGAATTTTTTTCCTGCCATTTCCGGTCAAATCCCGCCATTTCGGTCATATTGAGCCTTACTTGATTGCTCCCGGAGTCCTGCGAGCGCGGGGTGCAGGCTGGACTTGTCGCCCCTGGAGGGGATGTCACACCCAATAATGGCAGGCAGTCGTAATCTAGGCCGACAAGGAACGGATGTCAGCAAGCGGAGCGGGAATAACGCGCCAGCGGGATTTGCCGGAGGGAGTTTCCGGGACGGCGCCGATCAAGAGGCGGGCTGCCAGGAGACGATGCAGGTCTGCAGGGGCTGGCTTCCCTGGATGCGCCAGATGCCGTCGGGCTCTTCCTGGAGCGAGGTGTCGAGGATGCCAGACAGCTTCTTCTCGGCATCGGAACCGGGGGCGATGTAGAGACGCTGGGCGATCATCTCCCGTGCTTCCTCTTCACTGTCGAAGCCGCGTGCCGGGTCAGGGGGCATTTCCTCAATTTCGTAAGCGATTCCCATTTCGTCCAGCACTGGCGTGAAGTTGGGCAGGCTGGGCAGAGGGTGACGATATTCCCCATGCACCTGTTCCCAGAGCTGGTAAATCTGGGATTGTGGAGCAGATTGGAACGCCACCACGAGGACGAGCCGTCGCGAGTGGCTGTTGATCTTGCGGACGAATGTCCCGATATCCTCGATGACATAGATCACGTGGCTGCAGAGTATGACGTCGGCGGCCTCAACTTCGGCATTGACCCAGTCGGACTCGACCACATTGACTGTGATCCCGGACTCGTCGGCCGTTTCTCGTAATACGGCGCACATGCTGGGCGATGGCTCCACTGCCGTCACCGAGTTGCACGAGAGCGCAAGCGGCAGGGCAAGGCGACCGCCCCCGGCGCCCACGTCCATCAGGGTGTCGCCGGGCAGCAGACGGGTGCGCAGGCGCTCCACGAGGACGTCCCCGGTGCGGCGCGGGTCTGCCTTGAACTGCCGGGCGAACTGGGTCCAGTGGTCGGTGGGGCGCACCCCGCGCATACGGTCAGACTGCTCGTGTTCCACCCGCACCATTTCGCCCCAAGTCTCGACTGCGCTCATAATTGCCTCATCAGAATGGAATGCCAGATTATAACCCTGAACGGGCAGGTTTGATTGGAGAAGTATAGAATTCCACAGGACAATCGCGTTTGGAATCCATAGCCACGATCATTTGCACTTTCACAAGAGGGGCGGAGTGCAAAATTTTATGCAATTTCCTCTCATTCTCTCTCATTTTCTACCATCCCAGCCTCTGGGGTTCCGGCGGACAGTGGAGTGCGTCGAGCGGAGTCTAATTAGGCCTTCAGGAACTATGTTAGAGATGTGCCGTCGAGCCTGGCAATAGGGAAATGTCACCAGTGCATCCAAATGCAATCGACCTGTAGAATTCTGCCAATGGTTGGAATAGTTGCTGTCCTGATGTTCCTGCTGGGCATGGTGGCGGGCTGCGCCGAGAGTGTTGCCACGACGTCAACCTCGACGCCCGCTCCGGACACGGCTCCGCGGGTGAACCTGCAGCTGGAACTGGTGCTGTCGGGCTCCGAGGGATGGCTCGAGGCACCCACCAACTTTATCCAGGCAGCAGATGGCCGGATACTGGTCACCTATCAAGAGGGATTGATCTCGATTTTCGCGGAGGAGGACCTGGGGGCTGAGCATATTTTCGTACCTGAGCCTCTGGACATCCGCGACCGGGTCAATGACAAGGGCTGGGAAGAAGGACTGCTGGGACTGGCACTGTCCCCGAGTAACGAAAGGCATCTCTACGTTTACTATTCAGCGGCCAGCCCCCGGCGTTCGGTGATCTCGCGTTTCAACTACAACAGGACAATAGCTCCGGAAAGCGAATTGATCATACTGGAGGTTCCGCAGCCGTACGCCAACCACAACGGCGGGCAACTGGCCTTCGGGCCGGACGGGTACCTGTACATCGGCCTCGGCGACGGCGGAGCGGCGGGCGACCCGCAGGGCAACGGACAGGACACCTCGACGCTGCTGGGGACCATATTGCGGATTGACGTCTCGGAGTCGTCGGCGGAACAGCCCTACACGATCCCACCGGACAATCCCTTTGCCGACGGGGTTAACGGGCGGCCCGAAATCTGGGCCTACGGATTGCGCAACCCGTGGCGCTTTTCTTTTGACCGGGGCGCAGGTAACCGGGGCGCGGGTGACCGGGAGACAGGGGACCTGTGGACCGGCGACGTGGGCCAGAACCGATGGGAGGAGATCGACGTCATCGAGCGCGGCGGCAACTATGGGTGGAACGTCATGGAGGGCAACCACTGTTTCCGCCTGTCCCCGGGCTGCGACAGCGGGGACTTCAGTCCGCCGGTCTGGGAATATTCGCTGGAAGGTGAGGCGTGCTCGGTCATCGGGGGCTACGTGTACCGGGGAGCAGCCATACCAACGCTGGTGGGTACGTATGTGTACGCTGACTTCTGCACCGGCGAGATATTCGGGCTGCGCCGCGACGGCGACGACGTGGTCAACCGGCTGCTGACCGATACCGACCTGCGCATCGCCTCCTTCGGAGAGGACAACGATGGCGAGCTGTACGTGCTGTCGCAGGGCGAGGGGGTGTGGCGGGTTGTGGGGGAGTAGTCACAGCATTCTCATTTCTGCCTTTTCCGAACGCATTTAAGGACCACCGTCTCGAGATATTCGTTTCAAGTGCTCCTCAAATGTACTCTTATAGCTCTGCTTACTTAGAAAGAATCGTCTTTCTTCCTTCGGCAGCATTGCTGAACAGTGAACAAATGCCATCTGCTGCCAAGGGTCCATTGCATAGAAACTTTCCTTACGTTCTCTTAACCAGTCCGCTGCGCCATTAGCGAGCGATGCTAGTAGAATCCCTCTTTGCATGTGTATATCTGCTGAATCAAATCGCTGTGCCAGTTTGACGAAGTGATTTAAGTCTTTGTTCTTGGAAAATAGGCTGAGAATGGATAATCGAGCGAATTCGTTGTTGGCAATCGACTCACGATCCAGAAAAGCGAGCAAGTGTTCCCCATACTGATGCCATTGCTCGCTAGACATTTGTTGAATGGATGAAATATACGAGCAAATACTTGGAAGGCATGGTTCTAGCATGTCAATATTTTCGATTACAGAGGATAATGCTCCGCTGTGTCCGACTTGTGCAAGCCTTCTAAAGAACCATCTCAGCCTGATGTAATCAACTTCTTCTTCCTCAATATACTCGGAAATAATCTCTGTAACTATGTCTTCTGAAAATGCCTTCCAGTCTTCTTCACTTACCTGATTGTAAGTAACCCTTGCATAAGGCTCTCCGTTAGAGTACTTCTTAACAATCTGCAATATCTGATCCTCTTCATCACTGATGGGACGATCTTCAATCATCTTATAACAGTATGCTTGGAACTCGTCTGCTTCAAAAATCCTAGTCTTGTGCCTTTGAGTAACCAACCTCTGTTGTTTATCTAATGTATTGGCGATGATTTGCAGAGCTCTTTCAGCGTCAAATTCCGTCTTGCAAAATACAAGGAAGTCGTCAGCGTAGCGTATAAAGTCAATTCCGCTCGAAACCAGGCTGTTGTCAATCGGGATCAATGTACACTCGGCGATCAAATGAGCCGGATGTGGTCCCACAGGGATACCTCTGGACACGCTTTGGGTTGTAGACCCCAATAATTGGATTATCCACTTGATTGCTTGGTTTGGGAATCGGCTCTCCGCAAGTTGGTTTTCAACGGTATGATGGTATATTTGATTATAGAAGTCCGCTATGTCACAATACAAAACGAAAGGAGAAGCTTCGCTTTTCTCCGCTCCAGTAGTCCAGAAATTATTCCAAGGATATAACGATCCATAAAGCCCTTTTTCGATAGAAGGATCAAAGCGATAACTGAAAATTTGCTCCTTAGAAAGCCGTCGGTTCTCTATGCCTTCACCAAATTGATGTACTAAAGTGGTCAGAATGATTGAGTCCTGAGGGTGAAGTTGAGTAGCCTGCCGAAAAGACAAGGATTCGTTCCTGATTAGGAACCTTCGACAAGGGTTAGGTTGAAGATTGGTCAATTGTTCCTTTGCGAGTGAGTCGATAAAATCGTCAGGTTGGTTCTGCAGAGCCGATACCTCAGGAGTGTGCGGGAATATGTCGCCATCTGAGTGGCGCTCCAGAAACTCTATGGCCCACCTGATCGAATATGGTTCCAGCGTCATGACCAACCCACATCCCGTTTTGTTCTTCGCGTTCAAGAGTCGCTTAACACAGTCCGACTGTAGTCCAGCAAAGGTGTAACGTCAAGACTATTATTGCACTCTCATGATTCCTGCTAAAGGCGGCCAGCAAAATATCCTTCAGCTAAGGTTCTCCCTAAAGAATTGAATTGGTGAGTAACTCAGTATTGGCAAATCATTCAGAGCAACCGATAGATCTTCGAGTCCGACAGTGGTGAGTCAGTGGAACCACGAACGGACTCGTACTATTCATCTGGTTACGCTCGCCTGCGTTGTTGCTGCCGGAAGCAACACCTTCTACGACAAATGCCGACCGTAGAACTGCAGGACGCGGTGCCACATGTCCTGGGCGGGGGCGGCGCGGTAGCTGGGGCGGTAGTCGGCGAAGAAGGCGTGGCCGGCGTTGTCGTACATGACCCACTCGTAGGTCTTGCCGTGCTTGTCCAGCTCGGCCCTCAGCCGCTCCGCCTGCTCGGGCGTGGGATTCTGGTCCTCGATGCCGAAGAGGGCAAGCAGCGGGCAGGAGAGAGTGGAGACCATGTCGATGGGGTTGACCGGGCGCAGGTCGGTGATCTCCTGGTCGGCGATGTGGCCGCCCGCTGAGTCGACGGCGGCGTCGATGTTGCTGCTCAGGCAGGCCATCATAAGCGTATAGCGTCCGCCGGAGCAGAAGCCGATGATGCCCACCTTGCCGTTGCTGTGGGCCTGGGACTTGAGGAACATTGCCGCGCCGTCCAGGTCGTCCATGGCGCGGGAGTCTGGGCTGGCGAAGAGGGTGGTGAGCACGTTCTCGGGCTCGGGGGTGCCTTCGCGGGTGTAGAGGTCGGGGGCGATGGCGAGGAATCCCCGTCCCGCGAATCGGACGGCGATGTCCTTGTGGTGGTCCATCAGGCCCATGCCTTCCATGGTGACGATGACGGCGGGGTAGTTGCCCGGTTCGGCCGGGCGGCTATACAGCGCGTCGATCATGGTGCCGTCGCGGCTGGCGTACTGAATCATGCCTGTTTCTAGCTGCTGTCCTGCCAATACCATCGATTCACCTCGGTTGTGTCGGATGACCAAGTTTAACGGATGTCAGCACCGGGATGTACACCTAATCCCGTGCTTGACACGTCATAGGCCCCGTGGTTTGCTTGCCCTGTATTGAAGAAGAGTCGACGGAATGTAAAGGAGGCGCAGCCATGGCAGACAAGCTGGTTGGAGTAGCAGTCAGCGGAGCCAGGATCCAGGACATTCAGAGGATGATCGTACGTGCCGAGGAGCTGGGTATTCACGCGGCGTGGATGACCACCGGCGGGGCGCGGCCCGACAGCATCACGGCCTTTGCGGCTGCGGCGGGGCTGACCGAGAACATCAAGCTGGGGACGTCGATTGTGCCGACGTACCCGAGGCACCCGCTGGTGATGGTGCAGCAGGCGCAGATCGTGGCGCAACTTGCGCCGGGCCGCTTCCGGCTGGGCGTCGGGCCGAGCCACCGCCCGACCATCGAGGCAATGGGCATCGAGTTCAACGCGCCGCTGGGACACCTGCGAGAGTACCTGCAGATCCTCAAGGCGATCATGCAGGAAGGGCGGGTCGACTTCGACGGCGAGCACTACACGGCCCACGACGGCCTTCCGGAACCGCTGGACATCGAGATCATGGGTTCGGCCCTGCGCAAGGGCTCCTTCGAGCTGTGCGGCGCGGAGTCGGACGGGGCCATAAGCTGGATCTGTCCCTTCGACTACCTGCGAGATGTGGCTCTGCCAGCAATGCAGGCGGGGGCACAGAAGGCGGGACGAGAGACGCCGCCGCTGATCGCCCACGCGCCGGTGTGCGTGCATGACTACGCAGAGGAGGTGCGGGAGGCAGTGCGGGCACAGGTGATGAACCCGAGGCTGCCCTTCTACCAGCGGATGCTGGTGGATGCGGGCTATCCGGAGGCGACCGAGGGCGTGTGGAGCGACGGAATGATCGACGGCGCGGTAATCTGGGGAGACGAGGAGAAGTGCGCCGAGGGTGTGCAGCGCCTCTTCGACCTGGGCGCGACGGAGGTGCTGGCGTCGCCGATCAGCGCCGGGCCGGACGCGGCGGCGTCGGTGGACCGCACGATGCGGCTGCTGGGGCAGGCGGCGGCCGCGCAGGGGTAGGCGGCCGGCGCGGGAACCGAGGGACGCGAGCGGGGGCGTGCGAGTGGGTACGCCCCTGTTTTGCGTGGGCGAGGGTGAAACGGCCAGGGTCAGGCGGACGACGAGGGGCGGCGCATGATGCAGTGGACGAAGCCGTATATGCTTTCGGTCAGGTCGTCAGGCGAAGGATGAGTTATGACCTCTCTGTTTCCCAGCTTGCTGGTCCATCGTCCGTCTTCGAGCTGCTTTGCCACGTGAGTGAACTGGCCGACAAAGGCGTATAGGACGATTTTGCGGTAGCCCTGTTCCATTCTGTAGCCCTGTTCCATTCTATGGTTATCGCAGAGTGAGTAGTCCTCGAGGGCGAACAACTGGATAATCGTCTCGATTCGATCGTTTCGAGGGATAGACGGCGGCCAGTACGCATCGGGGTCATAGCAATCCCATTTTTGATTTGAAAGCCCCAATGCCCAGGATATGCAGTTGTAAACAGAGGAAGGCTCTTGGGTAATTTCGTAGCCGGAGTCGGCCAGTTTGGGAAATATTTCCTCCAAGGCTCGGGGCATAAGGTTACCACTGATACCCCTGTTCTCTGCCCCACTGCAACCAGGCGGCGTTCACTGCCACCTCGTCAACAAGACATCCTGCCTCGGCTTCCAAGGCGGTTATGCCCCCTGTAGAGGGTACGCCAGTGATGCATTCCAGGGCGCGATACCATGGACCGCCTTGCTGCTCAAGCCGACTCAGGATTAAAGGGATAGCCTCCTCACCCATCTCGACAATTTGGTGATCTGCGAGATGTTCAGCCATTTGCCCGATGAAAGAGAAATATTGTGATTCTGCTTCCAGCCTGTCCGCCAGCGCGATGAAGGTGGCTTCCAACTCTTGCGCTGTCATCTCTTTCGGTTGCATTATCGTCAGCTCCGTTTCTTGCGCCTTTCCTTATGTCGAAGATTATCTCACATCACGAGGCCTGCACTTCCGTAGAGAGTCTACGTCGTTGTCAGAGGCGAGGTGTTTGCCAATCCCTCGCCTCAGCCATAAGATGGGCGCGACGGTTTATAGGCTGAACCCATAGTCCTGATGGCGGAGGGAGCCATGAAGTATGACGTGGTGATAGTCGGCGGCGGGTCGGCGGGATGCACGCTGGCGGCGCGGCTGTCGGAGGACCCCAACCGCTCGGTGCTGCTGCTGGAGGCGGGACCCGATTACCCGGACTTCGAGATGCTGCCTGACGAGATCAAGTACGGCTACAACAACGGCGCGTCAGAGCTGGACTCGCCCTTCAACTGGAAGTACCAGGCCACCGGCAGCGCCCAGTCGTCGCGGCCCATGGACATTGCGCGGGGCAAGGTCATCGGCGGCTCCGGCTCGGTCAACGGGCAGGTGTTCCTGCGCGGGCTGCCCGAGGACTACGACTCGTGGGCCGAGGCTGGCAATACCGAGTGGAGCTATGTCAACGTCCTGCCCTTCTTCCGCAAGCTGGAAACAGACATGGACGTGCGCGACGACTTCCACGGCTCGGAAGGGCCAATACCGGTGCGCCGGGTGCCGAGGCAGGAGTGGCTGCCGGTGTACGAGGCCTTCCACATGTCGACGCTGGACGCTGGTTACCCCTACGACCCGGATATGAACAACCCGGAGACCACGGGCACCGGCGCGGTGCCGATGAACAACCCCAACAACATTCGCATGAGCGCGGCCCTGTCGTACCTGAACCCGGTCCGACACCGCCTCAACCTCACCGTGCGCGGCGGCGTGTCGGCGCGGCGTGTGGTGTTCGAGGGTGGTTCGACAGGCTCGCCCCGCGCCGTGGGTGTGGAGGTGGAGAGCGGCGGCGAGGTGTTCACCGTCGAGGGAGAAGAGATCGCGCTGTGCGCCGGGGGTCTGGCGTCCCCGCAGCTTCTCCTGCTGTCGGGCGTCGGCCCGGCGGCCCACCTGCGGGAGATGGGGATTTTGGTGGTGCAGGACTCGCCGGGCGTGGGCAAGAACCTGCGGGACCACCCCATGGCGTTGGTGGAGGTGGAACCCCGGGAAGGCGTGGTCCTGTCGGAGGACGTACCGCGCATCCAGACGGGGCTGCGCTACACCGCGGAGGGGTCGGACCTGCGCAATGACATGCAGATCACACTGACTTCGTATGGCGGCGAGGGTGGCGGCGACCCAATTGCCGGGGCCAGCAGGATGCGCAATGGGAAGACGCTGCACTTCACGGTGATCCTGGAGCTGGCCGAGAGCGCGGGTGAGCTGACGCTGGCCTCCACAGACCCCAGCGACGGGCCGCGTATCGACTACCGTTACCTGGAGGACGAGTTCGACATCCGCAGGATGCGCGAGGGCATTCGCCTGTGCGCGGGGCTGCTGGAACACGAACAGTTCAGCCCGCTTGTCAGCGGCCTGGCCTTCCCCTCGGCCTCCGACCTGGAGTCTGACGAATCGCTGGACGCGTGGCTGTACGAGAATATCAGCACCACCTTCCACACCTGCGGCTCCGCCCGTATGGGGCCCGACGGCGATCCCATGGCCGTGGTGGACCAGTACTGCCGGGTGCGGGGAGTCGAGGGCCTGCGGGTGGTTGACCTGTCGGTGGCGCCCAACGTGGTGCGGGCCAACACCAACGCGACAGCGATCATGATCGCCGAGCGGGCGTCTGTGTGGTTCTGATGTGGAGGCAGTCTATACTGGACCTGAAGGCCAGCACTAAAGCCGTAGCAGGAAGGACGTTGAAATGGGCATACTGACTGATGATATGAAGCGGGTGGTAAGGCAGCAGCGGTTCGGGTTCATGGCGACTGTCTGCCCCGATGGCTCGCCGAACCTGTCACCCAAGGGGACGACGGCGGTTTGGGACGATGACCATTTGGTCTTCGCCGACCTGGCGTCGCCCACCACGATGGCCAACCTGCGGCACAACCCGGCGCTGGAGCTGAACGTGGTGGACGTGTATTCCCGCAAGGGTTACCGGTTCAAGGGAACGGTGAGCATCGTCGAGAAGGGCGAGGCGCTGTACGACGAGATATGCCACGCCTTCGATACCGGTACACGGGGTGTGCATCAGGTGCAGATTCCGGCGCGGTGCTACGTGCTACTGAAGGTTGACCGGGCGTTGCCGCTGGTTTCACCGGCCTACGCCGCCTCCGGCAAGTCGGAACGGGATACCCGGGAGGATTGGGCACTCTACTGGGGTGATGTGCACGATAGCCGCATGGCCGACCTGTCCAGCGAGGCGTAGTCGGCACGCGCCTGATATGAGCGGTCGGGGTACCGGCCAGCCGCTCAAGTCTGTGAACGGCGCTCAGCCGGGGGCGTCGGGTCCGTCCCCTCCCGGAGCGTCGAAGTCGGGAGTGTCCGCTGCAGGCGGGCGGTGCCGGATGATCGCGGGCGGAGTTCGGCGGGCGCCGCCGTCGGTCTTGTTGGGGGCCTCATCCGGAAACTGCAGGCTTCGCACCGGGTAGTTGATCACGATGCCTTCATCGGCGAAGCGGCGGTGCAGTTCGTTGATAACCTCAGAGCGCAACTCGAAGCTGGCAAGGCGGTCCTTGGCCTGCAGGAACAGCCAGAAGTCGACGTTGGACTCGCCGAAGCTGTCGAAGGCGAAATACGATCCGTACTCCTTCACGCCGTGAGAACTGTTGTCCAGAACGCCATCCATCACTTCCCGGGACACCGATTCGACGAGGACCAGATCGCTGTCGTAGCTGACGCCGCAGGTCAGGTACACGTTCACGGGGGGCGTGGGCTCGTAGTAGTTGGTGATGATGGTCTCGGCGAAGCGAGCGTTGGGCACTACCACCAAGGTGTTGCTCCAGGTGCGCAGGCGGGTGCTGCGCCATCCCACCTCCAGCACGTAGCCCGAGACGCCGCCTTCCATCTCGATGTAGTCGCCGGGAGACACGACGCCCTCGGTCATTACGTAGGTGCCTGCGAACATGTTGGAGAGCGTGGGCTGTATCGCGAGTGCGACAGCGACGCCGCCCAGTCCGAGGCCGGCGATCAGGGGACTGATGGGAATGCCCACGGCGTTGATTACCAGCAACGCGCCCAGCACATAGATCAGCCCTACCAGAACACGGCGCAGCATCATCAGCAGGCGTGGGTCCACGGTGCGTCGGGCGCTCTTGGACTGCTCCTCGATGGCCCAGTCCATTGCGCGGGAAACCAGGCGACTGAACAGCACAACCAGCAGGAACGCGCCTGATGCCTTGGCCGCAGTGTTTATGATCTGCTGAGCGATGTCCGGTAGGTCGAGAGTGAGGGTGAGGCTGAGGTATATGCCGAGCACCACGATTCCGACGTTCAGAGGCCACCGGACAGCCCTGATAACGACGTCGTCCAAGTCCGTGGGCGTGCTATGCGTGAGGCGCGTCGCGAGGGGGAACATCGCGAAGTGCGCCAGGGCCGCCACCAGCATCGAGATCAGGACGACTGCAATGGAGATGGCGGCGTGAACCCAGAGGGTATCGGGCAGGCCGAAGATAACCAGAAGAGTGGGCATTGACGATTGCTCCAATGTACCGAGAGAGGAAGAGCTGAAATAACGCTGGAGTTGCTACCTCAATTATATCGAATGGAGCAGTTGAGGCAGAATGGCGTCTGCCGTACCGGTCAGGGTCAAATCGCACCACTGGGTCAGTGGAGTTTCCTCGGGATTGACCTCGATGAGGATTGCGCCGCGCTCCTTTGCCACCAGCGGCAGCCGGGCCGCGGGGTTGACGGTGCCGGAGGTGCCGACTAGCAGCATGCAGTCGCACTGTTCGGCAGCCTCGCGACAGGCGAGCAATGTGTCCTGGGGAATGGGCTCGCCGAACATGACTGTGTCGAGCTTCAGCACTCCTCCACACTCACGGCACAGAGGCGGACCGGCGACCAGGGCGGCGCGGTTGGAAAGCAACGCCGCATAGCTGTCGCGGGGGAAGCGCAGTCCGCATTCGAGGCAGCGCAGGCGATTGCGGTTGCCGTGAATCTCCAGCACGGCCTTGCTGCCGGCGACGTTCTGCAGGTCGTCGACGTTCTGGGTGATGACGCAGCGGAGGATGCCCTGCTGCTCCAGTTCTGCCAATACAAGGTGTCCTGCGTTGGGGACTGCTTGGTCGACGGCGTGCTTCATCTGGAAGACGGGATGGGACGGATCTTCCTCGGCGGCGAGGCGCTTTCTCCACCATTCTGCCGGGTCGCCGGCGAACTCCTGGTAGGAAAGCAGCGGAGGCGTGCCATGCTGCGTCCACAGGCCACCAGCGCCTCGGTAGGTGGGGATGCCACTGCCCGCAGAGAGCCCGGCGCCAGCCAGGGCCACGACGTAGCTGGCGCGGTCGATGAGTGCAGCGGCCTGGCGTATGTTGTCGGCGAGTTGGGTCATAAATTGTGTCCAATGGAGGTTGTCAACTTGGATGATCCACAGTTCGGATGAAAAGCGAGGAATTTCATGAAATACCGAAAAGTCGGAAGATTGCCCGGTAGACCATTGTCAACTCTTCTTCAGACATCCTGCCGATCAGCTCCAGTATCCGCTGAGATGACAGCGTTCGCATCTGGCTCGCAAGGACCCACGATGGCACAGGCATGTTGACGGATTGAATGGGCAGAGAAACCGAGCTGCTCGCCGGTTGCCGTGTGGAAGTTATCAACGCCGCCACCACCAGTTGGGAGTTCTCGTTGAAGCGATCGTTGCTCAGTATCAGCACCGGACGAGAATTGCCCTGCTCGTGTCCCACGACTTGAGAAGCCGATTCGATCCTCGCCCATCTGATTTCGCCCCTCAGTAGGGAGGCCACTCGGCCGCTTCCTCTGCGAGGCCCGATTCGGCCAGTTCGATGCCCTGCTGTATTTCTTGCGAATCCATGCTCCAGTCATCTACCGCATGGGCCGGTGGGTTACGTCTGAGTGCTTCGAAGGCGAGTGTGCTGGTGGCCACCGACAGCAAGTGAGTTCCGGCGTAGGCCGCCGCATCGATAGGGTCTGGGAAATCGTTCAAGCCGACCTGGGTCCAGATGCTTTCCCAAGCGGTCAAGTCGATCCACTTCTCGATGGCAGAGTCCACTGCCATCTCGTCTTCTAAATCGTCGATGTCTTCCAGAATCAGAGCGAGTGCATCTGCCAATTCCGTGTCGTCAAACGATGTTGCAACAAATTCATCCAGACGATTGATGTCAGGCTTGTCGAATCCGTCTGCTCCCAACTGGTGCATCCATTCAGTATGGTTCAGTCGCAGCAATCTGGCGAATCTTGGCCAGACAGCCTTAGCCAGATCCATAGTGGATGACGACTCGACCATCCTGTTGAACATTGGCCGTTCCATTAAGGTCATGGCTTTGTCCTACTCTTGGTGGCGTGTACCGCCCTAATGATAGATCATTCCGCGAAGCCTTCGGGGCCGCGGAGGGGGACGAACTGGCAGGGGCCGAGGGCACGGATGGAGACGCCCTCGCCGGTTTTCAGGACGAGGAGCAGCTCCTGTTGTTCGCGGGGGCCCACGGGCAGGGCCATGCGCCCACCGACCCGCATCTGCAGCATCAGTGACGGGGGTATGGCCGGCGCGGCTGCGGCGACCAGAATGGCGTCGTAGGGGCCCCGTTCGGGACAGCCCAGCACCGGTCCGGCCGGCTCCACGGCGATGTTCCGGTAGTCCAGCTCGAGCAACGTAGACTCGGCGCGGGCCGCCAGAGAAGAGAGCCGCTCGACGGTGACCACCATCCCCTGGGACACGACTTCCGCCAGCACGGCGGCCTGATAGCCGGAGCCGGAGCCCACCTCCAGCACCTTCTCGCGGGGTGACAGGCAGAGGGCGGAGGTCATGATAGCTACGATGGTGGGCTGGGAGATGGTCTGTCCCTCGCCGATGGGCAGGGCGACGTCGTCATAGGACCTGTTCCTCAATTCGCTGGGCACAAAGCGCTCACGGGGTACAGCGGCCATGGCCCTGAGGGTCTCCGGAGAGCTAACACGACGGCTCAACTGCTTCAGCAAAGTGGCCTTTTCTCTCTCGAAGCCTGCCATTTTCCGATTCTATCACGTTGCGGTCTGGCACCCCGGACGGGCCGGTTTGACACCACATAGGGGGCATCCTAGAATCGAGCGAATTAATATTCTCAGGCTGGAGGATCCATGCACGTCGGACTGGTGATGGAATGCGACTACCGCTACGGCGAGACGGAGCAGGCCGCCTTTGACGAGGCCTTTGCCATGGCCGAAGCGGCAGAGATGGGTGGGATGGATGGAGTGTGGCTGGCGGAACGGCACTTCGCAGCTCCCCGAAGTCCACTGGACACCGGAGGGGCGGGCATTCCGTCGGTGGTCTCATCGCCGCTGATCATCTCGTCGGCTATCGTCGCCCGCTACGAGCGATTGCGGGTTGGCGTCGCGGTGAACGTGCTGCCGCTGGCCCATCCCGTACGGGTGGCCGAGGAAGTGGCCACGCTGGACCACATCAGCCGGGGCCGCGTGGAGTTCGGCGTGGGACGCAGCGGCTTCGCGCGGGCCTACGAGGGCTACGGCATACCCTACGAAGAGAGCAGGGAACGCTTCCAGGAATCGCTGGAGGTCATTCTCGCCGCCTGGACCAATGAGCGGTTCTCCTATGAGGGGAAGTACTTCCAGTTCAACGACGTTTGCGTCATTCCCAAACCCTTCCAGAAGCCTCATCCGCCGCTTCGTATCGCCGCCACGACCAAGGAGACCTTCCCGCAGGTGGGCCGCGCCGGGCTCCCGGTGTTTGTCGGGCTGCGCGGGATGGACCGGCCAACCCTGGCGGAAAGCCTGAACAGCTACCGGGCCGGATGGAAGGAAGCGGGCCACGAGGGCGACGCCAGCGTGTTCCTGCGCATTCCGGTGTACGTCGGCGAGACTGACCAGCAAGCCTATGACGACGCCGAGGAATCAACGATGACGGCATATCGCCGGCTGGCACAGAACTTCCTCAAAAGCGCAACCCTCGCCGGAGCCACTCCCGATGAGGAACGAGTCCAGCGAGGGAACACACTGTCGGCCATCACCTACGAGGACCTGCTGAGGGACCGGCTGGCGTACGGCGGTCCGGAGCGCGTGACCAGCCTGCTGCGGGAGATCATCGACGAGCTGGAGCTGGACGGGGTGGTGGCCGAGGTGAACGTCGGTGGCGGAATTGACAAGGACAAGGTCCTGGCGTCGGTGAACCGTTTCGCGACCGAGGTTGCGCCGGCGCTGCACTAGACACTTTCAGCGACTGAAGGCGCAGGGACCGTGGAGCTTCTACGTGGATCGCTGCGCCCCGGCGTTTGAATGAACTTCGGCAGTAGATGGTTGTTGATGGAGTAGATCAGCCGCCGTCCTTTCATCCTCCTGTTGGAATGGTCTGTTAGACATACGCTACCTCTGGAGAGTTCATGCACGTCGGAATGGTGATGGAATGCGACTATCGCTATGGCGAGACGGAGGAGGCCGCCTTTGACGAGGCCTTCGCCATGGCTGAAGCTGCCGAGATGGGTGGGCTCGATGGCGTGTGGCTGGCCGAGCGGCATTTTGCAGCTCCACGCACCGCGCTGGATACCGGCGGATTCGGCATACCGTCGGTGGTGTCCGCGCCGCTGATCCTGTCGTCGGCAATAGTGGCGCGCTACCAGCATCTCCGTGTCGGGGTGGCTGTCAACGTGCTGCCCCTGGCTCATCCGGTACGCATGGCCGAGGAAGTTGCCACCCTGGACCACATCAGCCGTGGACGCGTGGAGTTCGGGGCCGGCCGCAGCGGCTTTCACCGGGCCTATGAGCAGTACGGTATCTCCTACGATGAGAGCCGCGAACGGTTCCAGGAATGCCTCGACGTGGTTCTCGCCGCATGGACCAATGAACGGTTCTCCTACGAAGGCAAGTACTACAAGTTCAACGACGTCTGCGTCATTCCCAAGCCATACCAGAAGCCCCATCCACCGCTGCGCGTTGCCGCCACTACGACAGAGACATTCCCGCAGGTGGCACGGGCCGGTTTGCCGGTGTTCGTTGGCCTTCGCGGCATGGACCGCCCCGAACTGGCCACGAGCCTGGGCGTGTACCGCGCAGTTTGGAAGGATGCTGGCCACAAAGGCGATACCAGCGTCTTTCTCCGCATCCCGGTATACGTGGCCGAGACGGATGAGCAGGCCTTTGCCGATGCTGAGGACTCTACGATGCAGGCCTTCAGCCGATTGGCCCAGAGCTTCCAAATCAGCGCCGCCGTTGCCGGAGCAACGGCCGATGACGAGATTGTCCAGCGGGCCCAGCGGATCTCCGCAATCACCTATGAGGACCTGCTGCGCGACCGCCTGGCCTACGGCAACCCGGACACAGTCGCCGGGCTGCTTCGGGATATCATCGAGGAGTTGGGGCTGAACGGTGTGATTGCCGAGGTGAACGTGGGCGGCGGCATCCCCAAGGACAAGGTGCTCGCGTCTGTGAAACGGTTCGCCACCGAGGTGGCGCCCGCCCTACGCTAACGATTCAACGCCGAGAACGCCAAGGCCGCCGAGAAAACTTTAGAAAAACTCGGCGTTCCCTGCGCTCTTGGCGTTTAATTTACCCGGGGCAGGATGAAGTGGTCGATGGCGTGGGCGAGGCCGTCTTCTTCGACGGTGGGGGCGGTCAGGGTCGCGGCGGACTTGATGTCGTTGGGCGCGCCGCCCATTGCGATGGCAAGGCCGCAGGCAGCGAACATCGGCAGGTCGTTGTAGCTGTCGCCGACGCAGGCCATGTCAGATGGTTCAACGCCCAGGATCTTGCCCATGCGCGCCACACCGCTGCCCTTGTTCACACCCAGCGGGGTGAAGTCCACCGCCCACAGGCCGTTGTAGGGCAGAGACGCCAGGATCACGCTAATGCGGGGGTGGTCCCGGTAGCGGGAGGTCAGGGCCTCGGCGTCCTCGCGGGACAGGTCGAGGGCCGAGATGCGCACGATGTCCCAGTCGGGGATGTCTGGGATCCTGCGGAAGGTGCCCTGAACGTGGGTGGCGACGAAGCGGGCGTCCAGCTCTTCAATCAGCCGCAGCACCTCGGGGGCCAGTTCCGGGCCGAGGTTGGCGCTCCAGATGTGGCGGCACTCCACCGGATCGAGGATGGCCGCGCCGCCGTCGGACAGCTGCGGGTTGGTGAGGCCGAGCTGGCGAGCGTAGTTGAAGACGTCCTGGGGTTCGCGGCCGGTGGCGATGAACACGGGGATGCGCGACGACAACCGGGCGATAGCGTCCTTCACCGCCGGCGTGATGAGCTCGTCGGGGCCGATGATGGTGCCGTCGAGGTCGAGGGCCGCGGCCCTGATGGGGTTGAGTGATTCGGGTTCCATGCGAATGTTCGCCCCACAAAGAAGGGGCGCACTGCTGTGCGCCCCTACGCTGCATGCGTTAAACGGTGTTGTGGTCTAGTCGAAGACCAGCGCGGTGTTCTGGCGGCCGGGGCGGCGCATTTCTTCGAGGCCCTCTTCGGCGGTGTCGAAGGAGTTGCAGAACAGCTCGATGCCGTTGCCGTCCGGGTCGGTGATGTAGATGCTCTTGGTCATGCTGTGGTCGACGGTGCGGAGCTTGTCTACTTCGTAGTACTCCTGGAGCTTGTTGTAGTAGTCCTTCAGCTCCTCGTAGTCCTCGACCTGGATGGCCATGTGGTTCAGGCCCAGGCCGCCGTCGACGACTTCCTGTGCGCCTTCCTTGGCCTGGAACAGGGCCAGGTCGTGGTGGACGCGGCCGCAGGTCAGGAACGTGCCGAAGCCCGGCCGATCCACGGCAACCTCGAATCCCAAGACCTCGGTGTAAAACCGGGTCGAGGCTTCCTGGTCCTTAACGTTGATAACCAGATGCCCGATCCTCTTCGGCTTCGCCATTATTCCCTCCGTGCGGACTGCTACTGAGTCCCATTGCAAGTACTTTGTACTATACGACAGGGGGTTGCGGTTTGCCAATACCGTCCCTTTTATCGTCCAAGGTCATTCGATTATCCCGACAGCGGTCAACGAACGGCACAGGAACGTTTCTTCAATCGCCGTCCGGTCATTCTTCGAAGGGCACAGGCGACAGGCACAAGCGACAGGCTCAGGATGAGCGGACAAGGCTGGAGAGGGGGAGGTCAGGCATGGTTTATGCTCCGGTCTGGGGGTGGTCAGGCATGGTTCATGCGCCGGTCTGGGGGGTGTTTGGCGGGGTATCCGCGGCTTCCCGGAAGGGGTGTTGAAGGCCTGGTTCATGCGCCGGTCATCCTTCGACAGGCTCAGGACGAGCGGACAAGGATGGGAAAATTTTAAAACCCGATCATTTCCAGTCATTCCCAATCATTTCAGCTTTGTGGGAGGCTTTCCCGGGCTCCAGATTTTCTGCGTTCGTGGGGGTGTCCGTTCATTTTCTCCAGGCTGCCGAGTGTGGAACCACCGCCAAAGGAGCGAGACGGTCAGGCGTACTGCGAAGCCTCAGTTCGACCGTTAGTACACGATCCAGCGTATATCCGAAGGGCGCGAGCGGGCAAGGGCCCAAGTGTCACTGGAGGTCTAGCGTCTCTTCGGGCAGCACCGTGAGGGCGAGAGGCCCGTTACTCTGACAGGGAAGTGGGCCCGGCAACCCAGACATAGTCGTTGTCTTTCACCTCTGCGTGGCAGACGACACAGCCGTCGGGTGTGCCTTCCACGTCCACTGTCCCGTCGGGCAGCACCTTGAGCCAGTACCAGTCGTTGTGTTCCGGATAGTAACCTTCCACCTTGTACATGACGGTGGTGCCCCTTAGCTCGCCTTCAGGAGTGTGATTGTCCTTGACGATGATGGCATTGGGCGGCATGACGCCGTTCTTCCCTATGACGGCCGCGTAGGCCAGCGGGTTCACGTAGGTGGTGAGGAGCACGCTGTGACCGCCACTCGTCATGTATTTCTCCCCTTTCTCCGGCCAAAGCTCCCATCTGGACTGGTAATCTTCCCGCTCGAGGTAGGCCATCATTGAGGCGGCGTTGGTGCTGGGCCATTCCGGATATGGAGTGGCGGTGGGAGGGGGGAAGGTGGGGTATGGAGTGGAGGTCGGCGGGGGTTCGCTGGCGTTACAAGCCGCCAACAGCACCAGGACAATGGTGATGCAAGCTGGGGGAATCCAGGGAAGAAACTTTGACAGAAGGAACTTTGACATTGGTGTGGCAGGCTCCTTGGTTCGCCCAAGTGTGGGCTGCCACTCAATGCTAGTGCGTTCCGGTTCCCGGTATCACAGGATGGTGTGAGAGTCGTGTAAGAGTAGCGTGAGGAAATTGGGGAGTGCGTGCCAGCCGGGTGGGGAGCAGTCTCTCCCTTCAGACCGGCAGGTTGCCGAAGGCCCGCTGTCGAGTGAGGAACGGCGGGTGGCTAGCAGAACAAAAAAATGACGAAGCCAACGTCGTCAGGATTACTCTTCTTCCGTAACGTTGCTTGAGCCCTCAGGTAACGCCAGCGTGACGTTTTGGGCCAATATTATTGTCGAATTAATGATTTCTGAATTCTCAATTGTTGGAGTTGAACAAGTTATCTTCCAACCTCGATTCGACATCGCAGCAAGCCTTGGTATTGCGACCTTTAGACCATTTTTCTGCTCTTCGGTTACCTCAGGAGTTAAGTCGAGCCTTACCTCAGTTCCTGCGAAATTCTTGATTAAATCACCGACTTCGTCGCTTTCAACGATCCTACGGTCCAATGGATTTCCCGTAATGTTACGACTCAAATGGTCGAGGATTCTGAAGGTGCTGCTAATAACTTCTGGTGTGAACGTAGCCACGTATTCACGAACCTGGTCGGCCCCTGCAACTGCCGCCGCCAGCAACACCAGTGAAACAGCCGTGCTTATATCGATTCCGAATACAGTTGAGCCGAAATCTGTCCAAACTTCGGTAACGTCGTTCTCTATCTTGAGAACGTCTACAACAAAACCTATGTCTCTAACCGCCTCCTGAAAGTCATCAAGGAGTAATTTGCCTTGGAATTCCACTGTAAGCGCCGAATTGGAGGGCTCCGGTGACATTTCTCGCAACACATGCATAATCACCGGGACCTGTAGGCTGATTCCCTCTACTTGAGCTTCTATATTATTGAAAATTTCCGCAGGGAAATTATCCGTATTCGGACCAAATCGGTCGACCAACTCGCGGATGTACGTCATGTGAGGGCTTTCATGAACTAGTCCAGCTATCTCCTGATCTCCTTCCCTAGTACCCACGAGCACGGAAAGAGCTCGATGTATGGAAGGCCAGCCTTCAATTCCTCGTATCGCTCCATTTAGTAGGCTGGTTGGACGTATTCGCAGGCTCGTGGGGGGATAGCCATATGCTTCAGTGAGCGCAGCTAATCTTTCCCAGTTTCTCATTCTTTCTTATCCTGATGCGTATGTTGTCGCGGGGCACACCATTTAATTCCTACCAACCAAACCTGGATTCTGCAATACCACTTCCCGGCCGATATGGAAATGCAGTGTATAGTGGTCGGCAATACAAAGGTACCCCCTTTACCCCTCCCGGGCCAGGAACTGGCGGACGCGGTCGGTGGCGCCGTCGCGGTTGTAGGCTTGGTAGAGGAGCAGGGCGTTGCGGGTGGGGTCGCCGCCGAAGAAGCGCTCGTAGAGCACCTGCCGCCCGCCGAAGGCGCTGCAGGCCACGTCCCACGCCAGCCGGAACAGCCGGACGCGGTCGCGGGCATCGGCGGTGTCGGTGGTCAGGTAGCGAGATACTTCGGGTCCGATGTCGGCGTCGAAGTCGCCCTCCGACGGCAGGGCCATCAGGTTGCCGGAGCCAAGAAGCTGCACTATCTCGGCCAGTCGTGGGTAGATAGTGGTGGGGTACAGGGCGCGGCCCACGGTGATCGGGCCCTGCGCCGGGCAGATCACGCCGTAGTCATTAAACCAGGCGTCGGCCTCGGAAGCGCGCATGCAGGCTTTCAGTGTCTCAAGGTGGACGATGATCTCGGCGATCCTTTCCTGCACGTGAGGCAACCCGCCCGAGCCCAGGGTATCCACCATCATCTGCGCGAGGCCGAGGATGAACTCGGTCTTGACCGTGCACCGGTTCACCACCTGGTAGCCGGCGTGAGTGACCGACTGCGTTGCCGTGGCGTAGCTGTTGCACATATCCACGTCGCCCAGCAGGAACACGCGGTCCCACGGAACGAGCACGTCGTCGAAGAACACGATGCAGTCCATCTCCTCGAAGCGCGAGCCGAGGGGATGGTCGAAGCTGGAGCGGCCGTAGTCGAAGCTCTCGCGGCAGATGAACTTCACGCCCGGGGTGTTGTTGGGGATGGCGAAGGAGAAGGCCTGGCGCGCCGCTTCCGGGCCGATCATGTGGGTGCGGGTGGGATAGACGGCGATCTCGTCGGACAGAGGCCCCAGCGTCGCCAGGACCCGGCTGCCACGAACGACGATGCCGGTGTCGGTCTCCTTCATCACGGTCAGCGCCACCTGATCGCTAAGGTCGTCCACCGTTCCGCTGGTGCGACGGGGCTGCAGGTTCACCAGCGTATGGGTCAGTGTCACGTCGTTCTCGCGGATGTGTTCATGGTAGCGACGCACGTTGTCTGCGAACTCAGGGCGGTTCTGGCCGAAGAACTCGGCGGCGCCGGCCCACCCGGCGATGGACACGTTCATGAAGTCGGGCGTGCGGGCCATCATGCCGCAGCCAACCCAGGCCCAGTGGGTCATCATCTTGCGGCGGCGCAGCAGTTCTTCCTCGGTGCGCGGCACCATGAAGGACAGCCCCACGGGGTCCCCGGAATCGGGCGACGGGAAGACCATCTCGTCGCGGGTTGCGGGGTCGTGTTGCAGGTCGTACAGCGCAGCCATCGACCTGGCGCCGCCTGCCAGTGAAGGATGGGCGGTGACGTCCTCAACGCGTTCGCCGCGAATCCACACCTCGGCGTGGTTGTCGCGGAGGCGGTCGATGTACTGCTGTCCGGTCTTGGCTGGCATGGCGGCTCCAGTCGTGGCAATTTCGAAGATGGTGTGCGGATTGTACCAGCAGGAAGCGCCGCTATATCATCAGCCCAGCAATTGCGCTGTGTCGACAGTGTGACGGTAAGTCGGAGGATGGCAGGTGTCTGAAAGATCGATGGTGACAATGCGTAGTCAGCTAATTTGGCGACTATTTGTAGCGCTGACGGCGGCGATGCTGATGGCCTTTGCCGCGGCCTGCGGAGGCGATCCGACGCCTGCGCTCGAGGCCACGGAAGCGTCTGCACCGCCGCCCACCGCCACGGTGCACCCGGCCGTGCGGGCGACAAATGTGCCTTTGCCGACGGAGCGGTCCACACCCACGCCCGCGGTTGCGCCTGAGCCGACGCCGATTGCCACTCCTGCCGCGACGGCGACGCCTGAGCCAACGGCAACGCCTGAGCCGACGCCGCCCGCGCCGTCCGCGCCGACGGCAACGCCTGAACCGATGGCGACGGGGGAACCGATGACCGGGGAGGGTGTCAGCGAGCCTGCGGGCATCAGCGGGAGGGAGGTGTTGGCTATGTTCAGCGAGGAAGAGGTCAGCTGCATCAAGGAGCAGTTCGGGGACGACATCGTCGATCAGATAGGAGATCTCAGGATCACCAGCAGATTGGCCAACTCCCCGAGCTCGCGATTCCTGTTCGAATGCATCACCCAGGAGAGCATCAACCGGATAGGGCTGGAGCTGATCCGCATCGAAGCGGACGTGTCGGAGGAGACCACTGCCTGCATCCTCGAAGTGCTGACGGATACGCCGAGCGCGATGGACCTCCGGCTGGGCCAGCTTCCCGAAGATATCGACGTCGACGCGGTCCACCTGCTGGAGGCGGGGCTGGCGACGATCCAATGCCTGAACAACGAGGAGGCGCTGAGGACATTCATCCAGATGAACGAGGTGCTGGACCAGCGCTCGCCTCTGCGGGGCAGCGACATTCTTGCCACTTTGACGCCACCGGAGCTCAAGTGTGTGCAGTACGGTATTGAGCCCAGGAAGCTGCTGGAAGCGCGCGACGCCACGGTGATGGAGAGCTTCGGTATCGCACCAGGCATCTTCGGATGCATCGAGCCGTCGAACCTGTCGACGATGTTCATCACCGTATCGGACTCGAGGCTGGGCGGACTGAGCGATGAAACCCGCAGTTGTGCCGAGGGTGTCCTGAAGGCCGCGATTGAGACCGATCCGCACCCGCATCTGATTGAGTTCTCGTTCGGTGTGACGGACGAGAAGCCGGAACACTACGACGAGGCCATTGCGCTGTCGCGGCAGGTGTTTGCGTGCATGAACGCCGACGAGCTGCTGGAAGTGCAGAAGGCCATCGCGGAGGCGCTGCACGGGGGGTAGGGGGCGGTTCGCGCGCGGACCCGGACGCTGTGTCGGCGAGTCACAGACCGGCGACGCACTGCTGTCCGGTCTCGGCTGGCGTGACATTTCTCCGTTTACAGGTTCGCGATGTGTTGATATTATCGCATCATCGTACATCCATAGTTAAGGATATGCCGTAATGTTGGTAAAGAGCCGATATCACAAAGCAATCTACGACATAATGGAGAGGAAAAAGATATTACCGAATAGGCGTGATCACGAAATACCAGCGACTGCAGGATTCTCAGAGGTAATGCAGTACACTGAATGGCATATAGGCTATAAAAGTAGACAGAGAGAATTTCAAGGGCAGTATACGAACCCACATTACAGATATGAACGGTATCGGCCGATCATGAATAAGAGGAGCGCGACCGACAATTGCCAAGTCCATATCGACGTCGGATGTGGTGCTGGCGTGTTCTCGTGGGTATTCTTGGATTGGGCGACTTCGAAGCAAATAGGATTTAATCGGGTAGAACTATATGGTCTGGATCATAGCAATGCAATGATCGATCTGGCATTCTTGTTAAGAAACGAATTGGCTCGTGAAATAGAGGATTATCCAGAATTGAACTATGTCAGTGACACTGAAATACTCTTACAAAACTTGGAAACACATAACAGTGAAGGAACAGATTATACTATTACGTTTGGTCATGTGTTAGTGCAAGCACATGACCCTGAAGACATCAAAATCTTCTCTAGCATTATAAACAGAGCAGTTGAATTGACTGGATCAAAGTCGAAGTGTGTGCTAGCCGCTGTCGATGCACATAAACAGTCAGCCCAATTCTCCGTCGGCTGGGAACTGCTATTGAAGGAGCTACAGTCATATGGAATTAAAATGGGCAATCCCGCTGCCCCAGAAGCTAGTGCTAGAATGATCCGGCTTTACCCTCCCAGTATATGAAAGGAGGATTCGGCATGTCAGCTCAGCTAACTATGTTCGATGGAGACTCCCTAAGGCAGAATTCTGGCCTAGTAGCCCCGCGCCACCTTAACCGCAACATCAGCGGTAAGTCGGGATTGCAGGATGCGGCGAATGTACCGGGCCTCCACTTCGTAGAGGGATTCCTGACGGCGGAGGAGCAGGCGAACTGTGTCCAGCAGATAGACGCCGCCCAGAACGAGTGGCGGAATGACCTCAGTCGCCGTGTTCAGCATTACGGCTGGCGCTACGACTACAAGGCTCGAGCCATAACGCCGGACATGCATCTAGGTGCGTTGCCGGACTGGCTAGCGAACGTAGCGCAGAAGCTGTACGACGAGACTGGGCTTTTTGACAGGGTGCCTGAGCAGGTCATCGTTAACGAATACTTGCCGGGTCAGGGTATATCCACGCACATAGACCATCGCGGTTTCGGCCCGACGGTTTGCATGGTCTCCCTGCTGGACGATTGGGAGATGGACTTCTCCAAGAACTGGAAAGACAAGAGTCCGGCTCTTCTAAAGCAAGGGTCAGTCGTGTTGTTGACCGAAGACGCCCGCTCTAAGTGGCAGCACGGCATTGCTCCGAGAAGGAGTGAACTAACGGAGAATGGCCGCCGCGATCGGAAGCGTCGCCTGTCCATGACCTTTAGGACGGTCCTTAACCGCGACGGCGACAACGACTAGTTCGCCGGTATCGAAACGTATGGCCTTGTGATACATTGCGTCCAACCTGAAAGGAACGTCAGGAGGCATGCGATGAAAGGCCGAGTTATTACCTGTGTGGAATACGGCAAGCCCTTCGAGATCCAGGAATACGATGTCCCCGAGCCTGCTCCAGGAGCGGTGCTGCTCCGCATGACCCAGGCGGGCATCTGCGGGTCTGACCTGCACGTGTGGCGAGGCGACCAGGTCAACGTGCCGCTGCCGCCCACGGGTCGCGCCATGGGCCACGAGGGCACCGGCGTCGTCGAAACCCTGGGCGACGGGGTCACCACCGATTCGTCGGGCGCTCCCATCCAGAAGGGCGACCGGGTGGTGTACGCCGCCGTGTTCCCCTGCTACAGCTGCCACCAGTGCCTGCAGGGCAACACGAACTGGTGCATGAACCGCAACTATCCTGCGGCGGGCGTGTGGCCTTACTTTACCGGCACCTACGCCGACTTCCTCTACCTGCCGCCGCGGCATCCCTTCTTCCGCGTGCCCGATGAGCTGGACGACGACCTGCTCGGGCCGGTGAACTGCGCCATGGGCACCGTCACCACAGGCCTCATCCGCGCCGAGGCTGGTGAGGGCAACTACGTGGTGATCCAGGGCGCTGGCGGCCTCGGTGTTCACGCCACGGCAATGGCCAAGGAGATGGGCGCCGACCGGGTGATCGTGCTGGACCGTCTGGAGAACCGGCTGGAGCTGGCCGAGGCATTCGGAGCCGACCACACCATCAATATCGAGGAGTTCAACACCCCCGAAACCCGCGTCCGGCGCGTCAAGGAGCTGACCGACGGACGTGGCGCGGATGTGGTGATGGAGCTGGTTGGCAGCGCGCAACTCCTGGCCGAGGGCATCGACATGCTGAGCAACGGCGGCACGTTCGTCGAGATCGGCGACATCGTGCGCGGACGCGAGGTGTCCATCGATCCCTCCAAGCTGCTGCAGGGCAAGAACATCATGGGCTCGCTGATGTACAAGCCCGATTTGCTGCCGCGGCTGCTCAACTTCCTGGTGCGCAAGAAGGACGTGCTGCCCTTCGAGCGCATCGTGTCGCACAAGTTCCCGCTGGCCGAAGTCAACGAGGCCTTCCCGCAGTACGAGTGGGACCAGCGGCAGCCGGAGATCACCCGCGCGATGCTCGTGCCGTAGGCATCTCGTTCACCGAGTGTCCCTGTCAGCGCAACACTGGGCCTTTTGGTTTTCGCGGTCAAGCTGTCAAGTCCGTTCATTGTGAGCCTGTCGAACCACGAACGGACGGCCCTTCGACAGGCTCAGGGCCAACGGATTAGCTACAATTAAAAGGCCCTGCAGCGCAACCGGCCCCGGAGCAGATCCGGGGCCGGTTCGTGCTAGAATCGAAGTGAACTGCCGATGATTCAGAGTTTTCTGGACCGGGACACCGAGCGATTGTTTCTTGGGCAGCGAGTGCCGGCGTTCCAGTCCTTCACCCGACAGGCCATGCGACGACTGAATGATTTGGACGGTGCAGTGTCACTGCAATCATTGAGGGCCATTCGAGGATACAGGCTTGAGTCCCTGTCAGGAGATCGTGCCGGACAATATAGCATCAGGATAAATCTGCAATGGCGTGTCTGCTTCCGCTGGGGAGATAACGGGCCCTACGATGTTGAGATAGTCGACTACCACTGACAGGGAGGCCAATTGTGAAAATAGACGATAGGCCCTTTCAGAACGGGATGCCGCCGATGCACCCTGGTGAAACCCTGGCTGACGAACTGAACGAGCTGGAAATCACTGAGTTTGAGATGGACGACCACCTGGCAGTACCACGAGGAACGACTGCTGCTGTAGTGCGGGGACAAAAAGATATTGACGCCGATTATGCTCTTCGCTTGTCACACTTCCTGGGCGCCGCCGCACGATTCTGGATGAACCTGCAAGTCACCTACGATCTGAAAATGGCCGAGCAAGAATCGGGCCCTCATATTCTGAAACACGTCAAGCAATTGCCACCCGTAAGGGTTCCTGTATTGCCAGGGGACGACCTGACCGAACCGTAGGGCGGTGTCCATCAGGTTTGGAGATGGCTCGGAATAAGACCCCGTATGCTAGAATGCCACTGAAAGACCCAACAGCGAGGATTGACGCATGAAATTTGGCCTGATGTATGAGATCCAGATTCCCGAACCCCATCATCCCGGCATTGAGGCGGAGCGCTACAAGCAGGTGCTGGCGCAGGTGGACCTGGCCGACGAGGTCGGCTTCGAGTACTTCTGGACGGTGGAGCACCACTTCCTGCGGGAGTTTTCCCACTGCTCGGCCCCCGAGGTGCTGTACGGCGCCATCTCCCAGCGAACCAAGCGCATCCGCATCGGTCACGCCGTGGCCCTGCTGCCATCGCAGTACAACCACCCGGTCCGCGTTGCTGAGCGGGCCGCTGTACTCGACATCCTGAGCGACGGCCGTATGGAACTGGGCACTGGCCGCTCCACCACTCTGATCGAGATGGACGGCTTTGAGGTCGACCCGGCGCAGACGCAGGCCCAGTGGAACGAGGCAGTCCGCATGATCCCCAAGATGTGGACGGAAGACCCCTTCTCGCACCAGGGCGAGTTCTTCAACATCCCGGAGCGGTCGGTCATCCCCAAGCCGGTGCAGCAGCCGCACCCGCCGATGTGGGTGGCCTGCAGCCAGCCGGAGAGCTTCCGCCGCGCCGGTGAGCAGGGTCTGGGCGTGCTGTGCTTCAATCTCGGCGGATATGCCCAGATGGAAGAGCGCGTCGCCGCCTATCGCGAGGCCGTGAAGAACGCCGACCCCGTCGGCTCCTTCGTCAATGACCAGGTGGCAGCCCTCTGCATCGTCCACTGTGGCGAGGACGGCGAGGAGACCCGTCGAGTCGCTGGGCCCGAGGGGGCCTGGTTCGTGCAGATGGCCGAGAACCTGTACGCTCCGTGGGCCGGACGCGAGGTGCCGGACAGCTACAAGTTCGCGGTCGACGCCGTCCAGACCGAGCGCGTTGACAAGACTGCGCAGGACCACATTGACTCCGGCGCTTTCGCAATGGGCACGCCCGACGAGGTCATCGAGGTGATGAAGAAGTACCAGGAGGCCGGCGTTGACCAGGTCCTGTGCTTCGTCCAGCCCGGCAATCTGTCCCACACCCGCATCATGGACTCCATCAAGCTGATGGGCAAGCACGTGATCCCCTACTTCAAGTAGGAAGTCGCAGAAAACAACGGAGACACACGTAGGGGCAGGTTTCAAACCCGCCCCTACGTTGTTTAACGGCCCGTTGTTTAACAGCCCGGCGTGGCCAAGCTATGTCCTGGCTGCTGGCCCGGTTAGTCGGAGGAAGGGAGCTTTCGGGGTTCCTGCAGCTCCATTTTGGCTTCGCAGCACTCGATTTCGCCTTCGCCGCTCTTGGTGCAGAGCACACTGCTGCCACAGGTCTCGCAGGTGTATCGCTTTCCCAACTGATTCGCCATCGCTGCTTCCCCTACTTGAGCTGCATCGGCTGCCCGCAGCAGCCCACGTTGCCGTTGCCACCCTTGGTCACGATGAATTCCGCGTTGCACTGGCTACAGATGTAGCGCTTTCCAGTCTGGTTAGCCAATTCTCGCGCTCCCCATTGTTGTATCAATCAGGACAATTGTAGCCCGGTTAACAGGGCCTTTCAACTTGACGGAAGTCCTGATTCAGTCCGACTTGAAGCGAACGAGGAAACTGGCCTCGCCGAGGGGGATGCCGTCGAAAAGGATCGCGGCGGAGTGCTGACCCGGAGCCTGCACCGGGATACGGAAGGTCTTGATCCAGCGCTGAAACAGGATGCCTTCCTCCCAGTCCACCCGCTGCGCCGGTGGCGTTTCGAGGGGAACGCCCGGGGTCTTGAGCGCCACGAACAGGCGGTGTTCGCCCGGGAGCGCGCCCCCGATGCAGAAGGCAAGGTTCACGTCGATTTCGGCCACCACCGGCCCGGCCTCGCCGCCCGGCGGCGGTTCGGGGAGGTCCACCAGGTCTACGATATTGTTCAGGTTGAGTTCGCCGTCGTCCCCCTCGGACGTGCTTCGGCAGAACAACGCATACTTCAGGTAGGGATCGTCAATGCCCGTAGTCAACCGCCGCCTCCGGCATAGCTTGGATTTCAACGCTTGATTTTATCACGGCGGGAGTCAACAGCGCAGGCGGGCCTGCAGAAGTATAATTGGCCAATAGGCTGAACATATAATTGGTGAACAGGCTGAACAAATAATTGGTCAACAAGCTGAACATATAATTTTTAAACAGGCTGGGCAATGGAGGGAAATGAAATGCCGATAAGCAGAGAGCAGTTTGGTTCCGGCATGAGCACCCAGGAATACATAGACCAGATCAAGGTCAACAAGGACCCGTTCGTCGATATCTACAACGCCGTGAAAGTGCCGTCCGATGCCGCCCAGTGGGTCGATGGTCTCAGCAAGCCGATCAACCTGGCGGTGTTCACTGCCGACTGGTGCGGCGATGCGGTGAGCACAACCCCCGTGATCCTGCGGCTTGCCGACAGCAGCCCCAACGTGAACCTGCAGGTGTTCAATCGAGACGACGATGTTCCCCTCGCCGACACATTTCTGCCGGAGCACCGCGCCGGGACGGTGCCCATCTTCGTGGTGCTGGACGACGACATGGGCGAGGTGGCGCGGTTCATCGAGACGGCCAATGGTCTGGTGCCGCAGATCGACGCCATGGACGATGCCATCAACCGCGACACCGAAGGGCTGGAGGAAGCTGCGCAGCGGCAGGCACGCCGAGGACGTCGCATGGCGCACCGGGTGTCGCACGCCCAGGACTGGGCCGAGGTCATTCTGCGGGAGTTCCGGGACGTGGTGGACGCTGGCATGAAGATGGGGCAGGGCGATCGCCCCTCTGTCGGCGGCACCAAGTGGCCGCCGGAGGACTAGCCTGAACGACTGCTGAGCTCACTCCCGAGAGAGGCTCTGGTCACCCACCGATGTCCACCACCTGGGCCCCTGCGGCGTCGGCGAACATTTCGGCAGTGCCCGGGTGACAGGTGAAGACGAGGACCTGGTTGGTCTCGGACAGCTGGGCGAATGAGTCGGCGGCCAGGCGGGCACGGCGCGGGTCGAAGTTGACCAGGGCTTCGTCCACAACGACTGGGAGGCATTCGGCGTGCTCCCCGAATTCGCGAATGAGGCCGAACCGAAGGGCCAGGTATAACTGCTCTCGAGTGCCCCGGCTGAGCTCGCCGGGTTGCTTGCTGGCGCCCGCGGAATCGGTGACGGTGACGGTCTGCTCGCCTATGGGGGCATACAGGCGCTGGTACCGGTCGCCGGTGACGCTGGCGAAGAAATCTTGGGCGTGCCTGATGACGCTGGGTTGCCGTTCCTGCTCGAACTTCTGACTGGTCCTTTCCAGCAAAGACTCGGCGATGGTGAGCCGCGACCACTCGCGGGCGTTTTCCTGCAACTGCTCCTCAAGGGTGCTCTTGCGGATGCGAAGGGCCGAGGACTCCTCCTCGCTGACCAGCTGCTCCAGTTCCGTGGCGATGCCGCCGCGTTCCTCGCGCAACGTGTCGCGCCTGTCCTCGACCTCAGCGTGGAGTTCCGACAGGCGAACTGACTCTTCTTCCAGGGCGGCAGGGTCCGCACTGGTCAGGGCCTCCCGGAAGGCATCGAACTGCTGGCCTGGGCCACTGAGGCGTTCGAGGGCGCGGCGGTGCTCGTCCCGCTGCCGCTCCAGTTCCAGCCGCTGGGCGAGCTGGCGGGCCCGGCGCCTGAATTCCTCGACATCGTCGGTGCCTCCCGATTCCAGGAGGCTTGCCAGGTCTTCTTGCGCAGACTGCAGGCCCTGCTCCCTTGACTCCAGTTGCAGACGGACTTCTTCCCCCTGCTCCCTGGCTCGCTCGCGGTCTGAATATGCGGCCTGGGTGGCGTCGAACCGGCGAATGAGTTCGTCGGCGGCGGGAGCCAGCTGACTGCGGTTGCCTTCGTCCAGCGTCATCCCGTGGCGGGAGGACAGCGGCGCAACGAGGGCGCGGAACTCCTCGATGTCATCTTCGATGGCGGAAACGCGGCGGCGGTTCTCGCGGACTTGTTCCAGCTTGACGCGGGCAGTCTCCACCCGGCCAGCAAACTCCATAACAGTGTCGGGGGTGAAGGTTACTGGCAGCCCTCGGTGCTGGAGCCACCCTCGCCAATTGCCGCTGGCCTCTTCGTACAACTCACTGGCCCCCCTCAGTCCGAAGGCTGACGTCTCCACCCGCTGTTCCTGGGACCGGAGATGACGCTGCGCCTCGGCGAGTTTCTCGCGGGCGTCGTTCCAGGCTGACAGGGTGGCTTGCGCCGCGTCCAGCCGTTCCTCGGCGTTGTCCAGTGTTGCCGACGAAGGGTCACCACCGACAGCCAGTGTCGACGTGGCGTCCTCCAGCAGGCGCCAGGCTGATTCAGCCGACTCCCGCGCCTGTTCCGCCCGTCTGGCCATCGGCGCAGCCATCGGGTTGACCACCGGCGCCGTCGGTGTGCGCCCGCGAAGGCCTGTGAATGCCGCCATGGCCAGAAGGACGATGCCGGCCACGACCACCAGCACCGTCGCCATGCCGCCCACAAACAATCCGCCGACCAATAGCGCGATGCCCACGACCGCAATGAACAGCGGCGCGAACCACGCGGACAGGGGGTTGGCTGCGGGAGGCGCTTCCTGCTCCGTCTCCGTAGAGTCCAGCAGGTAGCGCAGGTCCTCGTGGCTGCGGCGGGCGCGCTCGTACTCGTCGAGGCGGCCACGTGCGGCGCGAAGGGCGGCACGCTGCTGTCCAAGAGCGGCGGAGTTCAGCGGCGGTTGATCGTCCGGCATCCGGTCGCTGGCCTCGGTGACTGCGTTCTCGCAGTCGACCAAAGTACGCCGCTCCTGCGCGAGACGGTCCTCAGCAGTGCGGACTGCGTTCTGCTTGTCGGCAAGGTTGTCCCTGCCCTGCTCCACCTCCTGCCGGAAGGCGATGGAGGCGTCGAATTCCTGAATGCGCTGCTCGTCCCAATCGGGGCCAAGTTCCTGGAGGCGATCAAGAAGTTCCGATTCCAGCGCGTTCAGTTCAGCCCGCCTCTCGGGCAGGTCCTTGACCGCTGCGTCGAAGCGGTTGCGGTCGCGCCTGATCGCCTCGATGCTGGAGGCGTCATACAACAGGTCTTCGTCCGGGATGAGGGTGTCTGCAATTTCGTTTAGCCGCCGCAGCTGGCCGGCAACTTCGTCGCGCGCCTCGAGGGCCTGCTGGATTCGCTGTTGTGCCTGCTCCAAACGCGGCAGCGGCTCTTCTGGGAAGCCGTCGAAGGCGGGCAGATCACCGAGCCGCGTTTCGCAGTCGGTGAGGCTGATCCAGTCTTCCCAACCGGTGAGAAGCCTGCCAATCCGGGCTCGTTTTGTGCCGAGGCTGGCAAGCTCGACGTCGGCCTGCTCTAATTCAGCGTCGATCTCGGACCTACGGGTGGTCAGATGGCCGTAGCGATCGGCATTTCGCTCGACTTCCTTCAGCCTGGCGTCGACTTCCCGCAACGAAGTGATCAACCGCGGGACTTCCTGGTTATTGCCCCGGGCTAGATATAGCCTGCTCTTCCTTTCTCCCAGGGACTTCCTGAGATCGGGCAGGCCCGGCGCCCCCTGCCCAGCACTGTAGATCGTGCCGCTGGAATCGTTGAGCGAAGCGGCGGCCTGAAGCTCGTCGAGGCTGAAGGCGAAAACATTGCGAAAGAGATCGGGTGTCGCGCTTCCGGTGAGCCTCTGCATGAGGGCTTCCGGGTTGGAAGCCGGACCACCCGGGGTTGCGATGGCCAGTCCGCCGCGCGCCCCGGCGTAGCGCTCCACCTGGTAGATGCTTCCCGCGCCGTCGGAAACCGTGATGCGGCCGCCGTGATTCCCGCCTGCCAGCGGGGGGTAATGTCTGCGGAACTGGGTGGGGAAGCCGAACAGCACGGCACGGATGAAGGCCAGGGTGGTGCTCTTGCCTGCCTCGTTGGGGCCCAGGAACACGGAGACAGGCCCCAGGAGCGGGCCGATGTTCCGCTGATGAAAGTGGCCGAAGCCGTCGAGGTAGAGTTCTTCTATCCTCACTCTTCGTCCCCATCGGTCGCCAGCGAGGCCAGGCACTCGTCTTCCGCGGCATCCAGCAGTTCGAGGAGTTCTGCATCGGAAGGCATATTGCTGCGCAGATACGCCGCGGCGTTGGAACTGACATAAAGTTGCCGAAGGGAGTCCCTCAACTCTGCCAGGGCGTCGGGATGACGACGAATCTCGGAGCCGATGCGCGCCAGATCGCCGACGAAGTCATCGCGTTGCGCCACCTGCTGGCGGTCCACGGGCGAAGCGGTGTCGGCCTGGATTCGCTCGCACCAGAGCCACTGCCGATTACCAGCGTGCTGTTCGTTGAGCCGGAGCCGCAACTCCTCAAGCGTATCCGGCAGGCGAAGCCAGCGGTGCAGCGGCCCCCGACCCGTCAGGGCCAAGCGGAACAACACGGAGCGACCCTGGGAATTGTCGGCACAGCGGGCAGTCGCTGTGTCCAGGGCGTCCAGCAATTCCTGCTCTGTTTCGAGTCCGGCGATGTCGATCTCGATACTATCCCAGCGAACGACATCGACAGCGCGAAAGTCGAGCTTCACCGAGCCCTGGTCGTCCACCTCGACCAGGTATACGCCGCGCTCGCCCGTTTCCAGGGGATGGCGTCCCTGGGGATTGCCCGGATAGACGATGGTGGGCCGCTCCTGCCGCAGCATCTGACGGGTGTGGACATGGCCCAGAGCCCAGTAGTCGAGGCCGGTGTCCACCAAGTCTGGCACTGAGCAGGGTGCGTACGAGTCGTGATCGGGGTTGCCGCCGACGTTGGCGTGGAGGAGTCCAATGCGGAAACCATGTTGACCGGCGGCGTCCGCGAACAGCGGCGTCAGGTCTTCGCGCATCCCCCGGCGCGGGTAGCTTATGCCGTAGACGGTGGCCCTGTCCGGCTCGTCGGGGAAGACCGGCTCGCCGGTGACTTCCGGTCCAAATCGGACACAGCCCGGCGGAAGGGCCAGACGAGCTTCCCAACCGTCCAGCGGGTCGTGGTTGCCGTGGCAGATGAAGGAGCGGATGCCAGCGGCGTCCAGGCGGTCCAGGCCATCTACGAACCTGAGCTGCGCACGAAGGCTGCGATCGGCGCCGTCATATATGTCGCCGGCGACGAGCAGGGCATCCACTCCCTCCTGCAGGCACAGGTCAATGATGTTCCCGTAGGCGTCGAAAGTGGCCTGGCGAAGGGAATCGGCAACGTAGTCAGGAGCCTCGTTGCGCATGCCGCGAAACGGGCTGTCCAAGTGCAGGTCGGCGGCATGAACGAACCTCATTCGGGTCATCTGCGCCGCCTCCCCATCGAATATAACATCAGGAAAAGAACGACAGCTGGCCTACGGATCGTCGTCGCGCCATTCGAAGCTCAGGTTGGTGTAGCGGACGAACACGCCGCCGCCCGGCGCTCCGAGGGGTCCGTTGGCCGCCAGGATGGCTATGGTGTACTGGTCGCCGGGATTGGGGTTGTTAGCCACCTCGACCCGTTGCGGGCGGTTGAATCCCTCGACAGTGCCGCGCTCCCGGTTGCACTCGCCGTTGATCCAGATTTCGCCGTAATCGTCAACGCAGGTCTCGAACAGCAGTCGCGTGCGACGCGGATCGCGCCCACTCACCGTGTCGGGGATGGTGATGTTGATGCGATACCAGACGAAGGAGAGACCCGTAACGTAATCGCCGCCGAACCTTGCCCAGGCGCTGGTGTCGGCGCACGCCTCCCACGATGAATCGTCGTAGTCCGTGAGCCGGCACGGGCTGCCTTCAAGTCGTTCCGACAGGCCATAGTTCTCCGCACCCGGGATGTATCCCTCGGCGTGTCGCCATTGGCCCTTTACCGCAGCACGTCCCTCGTCGCTGTTGAGGTCGATGGGAAATCGAGGCATGTTACCTCCTGTCCTGTCAGGTTGCCTGAGGTTGGGTTGTCCCGTCCCGTTGGAGCAAATCGCGAGGCGACGGGACCGAACCGGCGGATGCTATACGCCGGTGATCTTGATGCCCGAGTGAGTGCGGTAGATCCGGTTGATGTTGACCAGCAGGGGCGTGATCTGCTCGACGTATTTTGCGTTGGCCAGTGCGCCGCCGTCGACGCCGCGAAGGCTGCTAATTTTGTCGGCCAGTCCCATGACCAGCTTTTTCGCGTCGGCGTGGTCCGAGCAGACCACCACGTCGCCCTCCATATCCACCTGCGGGTCCTGCAGTTCCTCGGCGCTTACGTTCTGGAAGGCGGCAACGACCTGGGCGTCGGGAAGGATCTCCTGGGCCTCCTGGGCGGCGGAACCGGCCTCCACCTCGACGGCGCGAGCGCCCTTGCCGCGCTCGAAGGCCATCGGTGCGATGACGCTGACCACGATCTTGCCGCTCAGAGAGGCGGCCAGATCTTCCAGCACCGGGCGCTGTCCCTCGTAGGGGAATGCTAGGAAGACGATGTCGCCTGCGGCGGCGGCCCCGACGTTGTCGGTGCCGGAGATGCTGGCCCCCGGAGCTCCTTCGGCGAGCTCGGCGGCAGCGGCAGCGCCCCGTTCATTGCTGCGGGAACCGATGGTCACTGCCTCCCCTGCCATCGCAAGGCGCAGCGCGAGCCCCTTGCCCTCCGGTCCGGTCCCACCCAGGATTGCAAGCATCGTTCCTCCCGTGTCCCGTATCTACATCTGCCGTGGATACTATACAACACACACCGCATCAGTCGGCAACGCCCGAGTGTCAGGAAAGCACCCTGCGCTCATCGTTCCGGGCTTCTGCCGTTTGAGGGTTTGGCTCGGAAGACCACCATTCTGTTGAAATGCCATCTATTTTCAATAAAATCACTAATCAATAAGACCACTAACCAAGACCACTAACCAATGATTTATTTACGGAGATTCATGAAAACCATAAGCGTATCCGTCGACGACGAGATTCACAGACAGGCGAGGATCAAGGCTGCCCAGATGGGGACATCGATGTCTGCCATGTTGAGAGATTACCTCCTGAAGATTCTGGAGGAAGGGGGAGACTTCCCACCCCAGGAAACCGAACCGCAAAGAAGAGCGAGAAAACTGGACGAAGTGCTTGAGAGATTCAAGAGAGAAGGTATAGGCGTGGACACCGGCCAGATTCTTACAAGAGAAGAGATTTACAATAGAAATGCGGCCCGTTAGAAATGCGGCTCGTTGATACAAACGTCCTGTTATACACAGTGAGCAATAATGCTGCAGATGACCACAAAAAGGAAATGGCGGCAACGATCTTAAAAGACCCGGATCTGGCGTTGTCGGTCCAGGTTCTGCAGGAATTCTATTACCAATCCACCAGGCCATCTGGACCTGCGGGATTGAGTCACGAACAGGCTATTGAATTCCTTGGCCAGTTTGGCAGCCTTCGGGTACAGGAAATTACTCTGGACGGTTTCAACCGGGCAATCGCCAACGTGCAGGACTTTGGACTTTCCTACTGGGACGCCGCAATCCTGGCCGCCGCAAAGATGCTGGGCTGCGATGCGGTCTACTCGGAGGACATGAGCCACATGCAGGATTACGGGGGACTCCGGGTCATAAATCCCTTTGTGGAATGAACTACGGTCACTCAAGTCCCGCGCTACTTCTCGGGCAATAGTTTTGGCATAGCCGCCTTGTGCTACTGAATCCGCTCGGTGATAATGTCGGCACCTTTCTGAGACAGCAGGTCTCAGCCAACCACACCCGGAGGTATCCTGCCGATGGTTGACCTCAGACGGGCGGCCGCGATTGTGGGCGTCCACGAGCACGTGACCCGCTACGCTCCCGACAAGAGCGAGCTCCAGATCCAGGGCGAAAGCATCATCAAGGCGCTGGAAGACGCCGGGCTGTCGAAGAACGATGTGGACGGCCTGTTCACAGCGTCGATGTCGGTTCGCAACAGCGGCCTGAACCTCGCCGACTACCTGAACATGTATCCCAAGCACGTCGACAACACCACCGTGGGCGGAGGCTCCTTCGAGTTTCACCTGGCCCACGCGCTGAACGCCATCCACGCCGGGCGCATCAACGTGGCCGTCATCACCTACGCGACGCTGGCCCGCTCCGGCGGCGTCTCCGTGGGCACCGGTGGCGTCGGTCGCTTCGGGCATCCTCGCCTCGACCCGTCGCCCGACAGCTTCGAGGAGCTGTACGGCCTGACAACCGTCGGCCTCTACGCCATGATCGCCAACCGGCACATGCATCAGTTCGGCACCACCCCGGAGCAGCTGGCCGAGATTGCCGTGGCAGTGCGGCATCACGCGTCGATGAACCCGGAGGCCCTGTTCCGCGACGAGATTACCGTCGAGGACGTGATGCGCTCCCGGGTCATCTCGTCGCCGCTGCACATCAACGACTGCTGCGTCATCACCGACGGCGGTGGCGCGGTGGTGGTGGCTTCGCCCGAGGTGGCGCGGAACTGCAGGCACACGCCGGTCTGGGTGCTGGGCACCGGCGAGGCCGTGGCGCACCAGGGCGCGGGCAAGCGCGACCTGATCTACATCGCCGCCAAGCAGAGCCACGAGCCCGCCTTCGCTGGCTCGGGCGTCACCCACGACGACATCGACATGGCGATGATTTACGACTCCTTCACCATCACCGTGCTGGAGACGCTGGAAGACCTCGGCTTCTGTGAGAAGGGCGAGGGAGGCCAGTTTGTCAGCAACGGCGCACTGAAGATAGGCGGCAAGCTGCCCATCAACACGGACGGCGGCGGGCTGTCGTCCAACCACCCGGGGATGCGCGGCATTTTCCTGCTGATGGAAGCGACACGACAGCTTCGCCACCAGTTCGAGGGCACACCGCGCCAAGTGCCCGATTGCAAGATTGCCCTGTGCCACGGCACCGGTGGCGCGCTGGGATCCCGCCACAGCGGCGGCACCGTCATATTGGGGAGGGACTAGTCATGCCCGAGTGGAACAAGCCGCTGCCCACCGTGGTCGGAGAGACCCGCGCCTATTGGGACGCCTGCCGCCAAGGTCGTCTGCTGATTCAGCACTGCGAAAAGTGCGACGAGTACCAGTTCTACCCCCGGGGCATCTGCTCCCACTGCTGGTCGGAAAGCCCGAATTGGGTGCAGGCCAGCGGAAAGGGCACCGTCTGGACCTACACTGTCACCTACCAGAACCGCACCACCGGCTTTGACCAGGGCCCCTACGTCCTCGCCCTCGTCGAGCTGGAGGAGGGAGTGCGGATGTTCACCAACATCGTGGAGTGCAACCCCGCCGACGTCACCATCGGCATGCCCGTCGAGGTCACCTTCGAGCGCGCCACCGACCAGATTAGCGTGCCGTACTTCAAACCAGCGTCGTAGGCAGAATCAAGATTCAGGGTGCAGAGTGAAAAAGTCCGTTCGTGGCGAGATTATCGAACCATGAACGGACTTTTGGGGTTCTCAGGGCACTGACAACGACGTTGACGTTCTAGTCGCCGTCCCCTCCGTCCTGCGGTTGGACGTGTTGCGCCAGTTCGCGGATGGTCTCGGTGAAAGTCCTGTCCCTGTCTCGCGTCTCGGGAAATTCCTCACCGAGGGGAGTGCTTCCGATGAGCCGGTACATCTCGGCCACGCCCTCAAACAGGTCGGGTGTCATTCCAAGGCTCTCGAAGGTATCCCGTATCTCCTCCATCTCGCTGACCCAGCGGCGGGCGCGGGGTGGCACTGTGGGAATGCCCCGTTCCATCCGTTGCAGGACGGCCTGCTGCCCCGACTCGAACTCTGCCAGGAGCGGCTCGGTGAGGCCCATCATCTCGGCGGCGATGAGCAGTTGGCTGTACAGCGCCGAGGTTCCCTTCGTCATTGCCGCATAGCACATCTTTATGCCCGAGGCTTGGCCCACTTTGCCGTCCAGCTTCAGCACTGTCAGCCCCAGGTCGCCCAGTTGCTCGAACTGCGAGGCATACTCCCCTGAGGTGTAGAAGTGGGGACTGTAACCCGCTCGTGGAGGCCCGCCGATTATCGAGACGTCCACGAACCGCCCTCCGGCGTCCGAGATGACCGGGTCAAGCTCCCGCACCAGCCGGGGAGAAATGGCGTTGCATTCAGCGAACAAGGTGTCGGAGCCCGTGGCCCTGAGAGCGTCGGCCACCTGTCGGCAAAGGCCGGGCACGGCAGCCGACACGGTCATGGACATGATCAGGTCCGACTGCTCGACCAGTTCCTCCATCGTCGGAACATTCCGTATGCCGGCCTTTTTGGCCAGGGCTCGCGTCCGGTCGCTGCGCCCATCCAGGCAGCTGACCACGTCAAGTTCGTGTTCCCTCAGTCGCTGCCCGACGGCATGGCCCATGTCCCCGGGACTCAAAATGGCTATTGTGCTCAGGTCCATTGAAGGTTTCTCTCCACTCAGGAATCCAACCCAGCAATATTAACACCGGGCTTGTGTGCATTCGGGGGAATGATTCTTGCCGGGAAGTGGCGCACGAATTGAGACGAAACTCGTATTGAGGGGACTCCCGACCGCGCCATGGCCATTCGGCGAATTCGCGAATGGCGTGGTCCTTATCCAGACGCCGCCCAGGGTGGCAGTGCCAATGGCTTAACTACAAGAGGAGGATGCCTCTTACTCCGCCCCGAACCGCAGCTCGTCGCACATCTCCTGATCGGCCTCGGCCAGTTCCGGTTGGTCGTTGAAGTGGTAGACCAGCGCCCGCTGACCGTAGTACAGGCCGTTGGTGGGGGACAGTTCGATGGCGCGAGTGAGGTCGTAGATAGCCTTCTCGAGGTCCCCGACCTCGTACCACGAGCAGCCACGGTTGTACCACGCCTCAACCAGTTCGGGGTCCATTTCGATGGCCGTCGTGTAGTCCTGAATGGCCCGGTGGTACACGCCGTTCCTGCCGTACCGGCTGCCCCGGTCCAGGAAGCCCGCCGCGTCGGTGGGTTCCTCTGCCTGCCTCCGCTGAAAGACCATGCTGCGCCTGCCTGAATTGATATTCGGGTGTCTTGCTCCGAGATTGGCCCGTGGAGTCACTTGCGGTAGGGTATTATGACTTTATGAACCAATCAACCCGCTATCGAATATATGTGGACGAGTCTGGCGACGAGGTGATGGCTCCCGAAAAATGGAGAAATCCTGAAGCCCGCTACCTTGGCCTGACTGGAGTCGTCATCGAAAGTGAGACCTACCGAACCCGAACGCACCCGGAGTTCGAGGCTCTCAAGCAGCAGTTCTTTCCTTTCGACCCGGACGAACCTTTAGTCTTGGTGCGGCAAAATATCATACAGAAAAGGGACTACTTTAGAGTTCTGCAAAATCAGGAAGCTGCCGCCCAGTGGGAGGCAAGAGTTCTTCGATTTTTCGATACGCACATCAGACAAATTATCACCGTGGTCCTGGACAAAAAAGCGTATCTCCAATCTGACCTACAGAAGAACCAACGTCCATACGGGCATTGCATAAAAGCGCTAGTTGATATGTACGCTCAATGGCTTAACCGTGTGGAAGGGACTGGTGATGTGATGGCTGAGACCAGGGTCAAAAAGGAAGACCAAGAACTGAAGGATGATTTTCACAGGTATATAACCGAAAACATCAACCCACTGGGAACTCAAGAGGCTCAGTTGCTCATTACTAGCAATCAGATAAAACTCAACCTTAAGAGCCGTAATATCACTGGCCTTCAGTTGGCCGACTTGCTGGCTTATCCCTCTATGCGTGGTGTGTTGCAGGAGAACGAACACATCCTAGGCAATCCGCCCAGCGACACAACGCACCGATTCTTTGAGGTAATCCGGTCTAAATCGCGAGTAACTAGGGTTTTGCTCCCATAAACAAGAGAAAGGCAACAAAAAAGGAGGCCTTCGCCTCCTATTTTGCGCCAGCCTACGGCTGACCCCCTCCAGCAATCTGGATTAATGACAGTCTATACCATCATGGCATAGACCATCAAGACCCTCAATGCAATCGATAGACCAGCGCGGAGTCTCCCTCCCTCCCCTACATCACTGAGCGGACTAGGCCGCCGTCTACGAGGATGGTGGTGCCCGTGATGTAGGTGGAGCGGTCTGAGGCCAGGAAGGCCACGAGGTTGGCCAGTTCCACCGGCTCGCCGACCCGGCCCAACGCGGTGTCAGCGGCCCGCATGGCAAGTGCCTCGTCCACGCTGATGCCCAGCTCGTTGGCGCGTGAGGTTACGTTGGACAGCATCCGGTCGCTGAGGATGGAGCCGGGGCAGACGTTGTTGACCAGGATGCCGTCGCGGCCCACCTCGTCGGCCAGGCTCTTGGAGTAGGCAACCACACCCATGCGGGTTGCGCCCGAGAGCGCCAGGTTGGGGATGGGGTTGTAGACGGTGCTGGCAAGGATGTTGATGATCCGCCCGCCGCCGCGCTCCCGCAGGTGGGGAATGCCTTCCCGGCACATGCGTCCGAAGAAGATCAGCGAACGCTGCACTGCGGTCTCCCACTGTTCCTCGGTGGCAGTTGCCGAGCGGCCCAGGGGCGGTCCACCGGAGTTGTTGACCAGTATGTCGATGCCGCCAAACTGTTCCAGCGTCGCCGAAATCAGGCCATTGATACTCTCCAGCCTGTCCAGGTCTGCGGCGTAGGCCATGACCTCTGCGCCGGTCGACTCGCGGATCTCGCTGGCAGCCTGCTCCAGGTCGGCTGCTGTGCGGCTGCAGATGGCGACCTTTGCTCCTTCTTCGGCCAATACCTGGGCACAGGCCCTCCCCAGTCCCTTGCTGGCCCCCCCGATGATCGCAACCTTGTTCTCAAGCCCCAAGTCCATTCCAACGTCCTTATCGCGCTCCAGCTTTCCGAGCGCAGTCTTCACTTAATCGCGCCGATTATACCAGTGTGCTCCCTTGACTGTGACATATCCCGGTTGACCGCGTGTCTGTGCTGCTCTAACCTTGCCCCAGAACTCTGAGGTTCACGCCTGCCTTGTTCACGAGAATTGGCGGCGCCGTTGGTGAAGAATTGGTTCAACCCCTTGAACTGGCCCAGATTGTCGATATAGAACGCCAGGCGGTGGAATTGGCCCGTGGCGCCGGCGAGATTCTGGCCGGCCACTTTGGACGTAGCATCGAAGTGGAGTTCAAGGACGACAAGGAACGCGATCCGGTAACGGCAGCCGACAAGTCGACGCAGGCGTACCTGGCCGCCGAGATCGCCCGCCGCTTTCCCGACCACGGCATCCTGGGCGAAGAGGCAACCAAGGAGGAGCAGGAATCCGAGGAACCGGCCCGCGACACTCTATGGGTGCTGGACCCCCTCGACGGCACCACCAACTTCCTGAACGGCCTGCCGGTCTTCGCCTCGTCAATTGGCGTGATTCACCGCGGGGTGCCGGTGGCGGCAGCCCTGTTCGTGCCCTGGCCAGCCGATGGTGGGGGGTTCGTGATGCACTGCCGCAGGGGTGGGGGGTGTTACGCGGATGATGCGCCAGTGAAGGTGCTGGAGACTGAGCAGCCCATTCCCAACCGGCTTATCGGCTTGCCAGGATACTTCGGGGTGGCGCAGCGATTTACCGGTGAGGTGGCCAAGAGGGCCGGCGAGCCCCGCACCACCGGCAGCATAGCCTATGAACTGGCGATGACGGCGCGCGGGGTGATGCAGTATTCCATCTTCGGGGCTCCGAGGATGTGGGACATGGCCGGAGGCGCGCTGGCGGTGCAGGAAGCGGGCGGCTCGGTGATGACGCGGTTCAAGGGCGAGCGGCAGTGGCATTCGCTGGAAAGCCTGGTGCCCACGTGGGACGAGAAGACGCCGACGATGAAGGAACTGCGAGCTTGGACTGCGCCCCTGGTGGTCGGAAACCGGCACCTGGCACCGCTGATCGCCAACAACGTGCGTCGCCGCTTCAGCCTTCGCGCCAAGCTGCAGCCTGTGGCTCGGGCGTTGCGGGGGAAGAAACGCGGGAGCTAGGCGAGGGCTCTGTCGGCGGCGGCTTCGTCTAGTCGGGAACCAGCGGCTGGAAATCCGGACCGGACATGGGTTCGTGGTCGCCGAGGTTACCGGACATTTCGACCAGGACACGTTGCTCTGATGGGACGGGCGTCGGATTCACTTGAACTACCCGAGCCATGCACGACCCTTGCGGGCCAGTCAATGCAATTGACAAGTCATGCGCCAGGTAGCGCGGTGCCCAGCCGATCATGTGGTAGTCAGTGGTTTGAATCTGCACTGCTTTCTCGCCCAACGGGTTAGTAAGCTCCAGTGCCAGGTAAAGGTCCTCATCCGCCGCCAAACTATCCAGCCGATGTTGCGCCGGTTGGCTAACATGCTTCCCGCCGTGCAGGAAAAAGCGGCAAGCAAAATCACCGTTGGACTTCTTCGCGATTGGCGGAAAAATCTCGTAAGAGTCGGTAACGCGCCGCCCTCCGCTGACGGCCATCATTTCTATCGGGTCGCTGTCTTCGGTCAAGGCCAGGGACTTCAGGTATTTCTTGAAATCCGGTCGGCTCGGGCGCATCACCCTGTTGCTGAATAGCGAAAACAGGGTTGACGACTTGTAATCCCCATTTAACTTAGGAAAAGCTTTCAACAGCGGAAATTCAACTTCCAGTGCAGCTCGTTTCGCGCCTAAAACGTAGCGGAATCTGTATTCTTTCCTGTCAACATCGGCGTCCAGTCTGCCAATGGGAAACCATTGACGGCTAACTCCCTTGTATTGCCAAGCTATAAAAAGAGTTTTTTCTCCCATTTCTAGATGGCCTCTTTCAACTGCCCGCAACTATGGCACATCAATTCCAAGGCGAATGTTCTTGCTGACGACTCTATCCAATCTTCTGGCACCGCATTCACAATTTCTTGCAAAGCCGAATCCTCCAGATTGTCCAGCTTTGCAAGGGCGGTACGGAACGGCTCAGGGTATTGGGAAACTGCTAAACGGATTAACTCCAAAGGACTTGGTCCGTGCCTATCAGTATTGCGCCAGTAGATTTGTCCGTGACCTCTTTCCACGTATACATCTACGCCTTGGTCCAACCATTGCTTCCTTCGCCCCTCCAACAGCTCATGCCCCAATGATGAACCGTGGTCGTAGGATGGAGCCAGAAACTCTGTGGTGGGGAAAGCGTCTTGTCTTTGTAGTATTCCCCAATTCTCGGAATGCCTGTCCGTGTTGCCCACCAAAGCGTCTAATACAAGGTATTCGGCGAATTGGACCTTGGCTTCTGCGCGAGCGGGCTCCGATTCAAATATTCTGTCCAGTGCCAGCCAGATATTTTCCAGAGTGTGCCCCGACGAATGAAAATTCAAGCCAGAATAGTCCTGGAAGAGACTGGCGCTTTCCAAAACCTCATTGCCATGAATCAGATCCCAATGGTATGGCACTATATTTTCAGTAATCGAGCCACGATTGCCTTGGCACTCTGCCAGTTCCACCCTCGCGTGTGGGACACCCAGAAGCCCGGCTACTTCTGCGGCTATCTTTTCTGCCCAGTGTTCCCCGCTGCCCTCTCTTTGCGGACGCTTAAATAGCCAGTCAGAGTCGCTCTCTTTAGAAAGATGAAACCAGGACTTTGCCTTGCTTCCCATCTCTTCGGGCTGAATCTCGTCCTTTGAGTCGATTTTCAGGACTCGATACAAGGATATTGATCCCCCTACGCGCTGTCAGGCTCCCAGCCCCAGGGGCGGGGGCCCCAGGCTGCCTCGAACACCTGACCCTTCTTCACCGACATTACCGGCGTTACTGCCCGGTCCGACTTGCGGGAGTCGCCCAGCACGTCGTATACGACCCAGTCGCCCTGCTGGATGTCCAGCACAGACAGGTCGGCCTGCTTGCCCGGGTGCAGGGTGCCGATGCGGTCGTTCACCCCAACGGCCATGGCGGGGTTTTCGGTGCACATGGTCACCACCTGGTCGAAGGTGAAACCTATCGCCAGGAAGCGGGTCATCATCTCGGTCATGCTGTGCACGGTGCGGGCGCGGCCGGGGACGGTCAGGTCGGTGCTGATGCAGTGAGGCAGAACACCCTGGTCGATGACTCGCTCACCCACGTTGAAGCTGAAGTTCATCCGCCCGTGGGCAGTGTCGAGCCATACTCCCCTCTCGTGTGCCTCCCGCGCTTCCGGCACCAGCTTGCCGTCGGCGTCCAATACGCCGCCGGGATTGGCCGTGAAGTAGTGGGTGACGATGTCGCCTTCCTCGAGGATGGGCAGAAGCTCTCGGATGACGTTGGCGTCGTAGCGTTGCTCGGTGTCGCCGATGTGCACCATCAGCCGCACTCCCGCCTCCTTGGCGGCGCGCTTGGCCATCCGGGGCATCTCCATGCCCATGATCTCCAGGGCCGGCGACACCATGCGGGCCTTCACGCCGGAGATGATGCCCCTGTTGGCGTTGATGGTCTCGACCGTGTGGTCTAGGTCGATGCTGGAGGGGCTGAATATGTCGGGAGTGGTGGCCAGCCCGGTTCGGCAGATGTGGAGGAAGCAGATGATCTCCGTGTCCGTGTTGGGCAGGATGTGGCGCGGGAAGCCGCCGAAGGTGTCGCAGCCGGAGCTTCCGGCGTCGACCATCGTCGTTACACCGGCCCGCACACCGCCGATGTTGGGTTCCACGCCAGTTGAGTTGACGCCGGCGAAGACGTGGGTGTGCAGGTCTATGAGGCCGGGGGTGACAACCTTGCCCTTGACCTCCACCACCTGGGAGGACTTGGAGGCGTCGATGTCAGGGGCGATGCGGGCTATCTTGCCGTCTTCGATGGCGATGTCGTTGACGCCGTGTATGTTCTGGGACGGATCGACAACTGTACCCCCCTTTATCAGCAGGTCGTACATCTTCAATGGCCTCCCGTTGCGTTTCAGGTTCCGGGAATCAGGTTTATGGGAATACAGTCAGGGGCGCTCACTCGTGCGCCCCTTGGTGTGATTTCCTTCAGTTGTTGAACATTTCCCCGATGGAATGCCCCTTGTGAATGCGAAAGATCGCTTCGCCGAGGAGAGGCGCAACCGACAGCACGGTAAACTTTCCGTTACGCTTTTCCTGGCCTATGGGAATAGTGTCGGTAACCACGATTTCCTTGAAGGCACTCTCGGCCATCGTTTTGGGCGCATTGCGAGACAGCACCGGATGGGAGGCGCAGCAATACACCTCCTTGACGCCGTTGTCCAGCAGAGCCTGGGCTGCGTTGGCCACCGTGCCGCCAGTGTCGATTTCGTCGTCGAAAGTCAGGGCCACCTTGCCTTCGACTTCGCCGATGACGTTCATCAACTCGCTCTGGCCGCTGTTGTCGGTGCGTCGCTTCTCGATGATGGCCAGAGGCGCGGACAGGCGAGCGGCCACGTCACGGGCCTTCTTGCTGATGCCAATGTCGACGGCCACCACAACGAGGTCTTCAATGCCCTTGTCGGCAAAGTATTGCGTGAGTATGGGCACGGCGGTCAGCTCGTCCACTGGCATATTGAAGAAGCCCTGGACCTGTGCCGCATGGAGGTCCACGGTGAGGACACGGTCGGAACCCGCGGCGGTGAGCAGATCGGCGACCAGGCGGGCCGTGATGGGCACCCGCGGCTGGTCCTTCTTGTCGGTGCGTCCGTAGCCGTAGTAGGGCATCACGGCGGTGATTCGCCCTGCAGACGCCCGCTTGCAGGCGTCTATCATGATGAGCAGCTCCATGAGGTGGTCGTTGACCGGAGCGCAGGTGGGCTGGATGATGAAGACGTCCCGCTGGCGAATGTTCTCCAGGATTCGGACGAAGGTGTTGTCGTTGGCGAATTTGAACACCTCGGACTCTCCCATCGGGATGCCGAGGTAATCGCAAACGGACTGGGTCAGCTCGGGATGGGCGTTGCCGGAAAATACCACCATCTCGTCGTGAATACTGACCATGCAAGCCCTCCTGGGGAACCATAATTGCCTTTTCGCGACGGCCCGAAAGTGCCGGAAAATTACCGCGCGGAGGGGCCCACGAGCAGGTTTTTGCGCCGACGAATTATAGCACAGGGTTGCCGGAAACGGGGGCTCCCAGCGACCCGCAGGACTGCCGAATGAGACCACTGTGCTATTATATTCGGGCTTCATCAAATGATAGTTTGCGCCTTGTTCCGGCCTAGGAGGGACGGTTTGGAGGTTCTGCTCAGTTCTCCCCGGGGTTTCTGTGCCGGAGTGGTTCGGGCCATCGACGTCGTGGACGTCTGCCTCCGGCGTTACGGCCCGCCGGTCTACGTCAAGCACCAGATCGTCCATAACCCGTATGTGGTCAACGACCTCGAGAGCCGGGGGGCCATTACGGTGGAAGAGGTGGACGAGGTGCCGGAAGGGTCGTTGGTGGTGTTTTCCGCCCACGGTTCGCCTCCCGAGGACTTCGAGAAGGCCAAGGCGCGCAACCTCCGCGTAATCGACGCCGTTTGCCCGCTGGTGACTCGAGTTCACAACGAGGCGAAGAAGTACAGCCGCGAGGGTAGGAGGGTGCTGCTGGTGGGACACCGGGGCCACCAGGAGGTCCGGGGCACCATGGGCCAGGTTGATATGACCCTGGTGGATGACAACGCGCCCGAAGAGCTGCCCACCTGGGGAGATGGCGAGGAAATCGCCGTCCTCACCCAGACCACCCTTTCGGTGCGTGACACGGCCCATGCCATTGAGGCTATCCAGGAACGGTTTCCCCAGGCACTCGTGCGCAACGACATCTGCTATGCCACCACCAACCGGCAGGAGGCGGTGACCAAGATGGCCGGGCACGTGGACCTGGTTCTGGTCATCGGCGCACAGAACAGCTCGAACTGCAACCGACTTCGCGAGGTGGCTGCCGCGCAGGGCGTTCCGGCATACCTGATCAACGGGCCCGAAGAGATTGACCCTGAGTGGCTCAGCGGCAAGGAAAGGGTCGGCATAACGTCGGGAGCTTCGACGCCCGAAGTGCTGGTGGAAAGCGTGATCGAGGCCCTGTCTCCGGAACGGGTCACTATGCTGACAGGCGTCGAGGAAGACGTTTCATTCACCATGCCCAGGGAACTTCGCTAGCCATGGCCCGGTCCCACCGGGCGTACCGGTCGGGCCAGTGATGGACAACAGCGAAGACCATCTCGCCGACCAGGCGCCGGAAACCGAACCATCTGACCGCTACGACTCCGTTCGCCGGAGGGTGTTGTCCCTGCCGGCCATTGTTTCCTTTTTTATAGCAGGCGGCTTCCTGCTGTTCCTGGTCACCCGATTTGACGTCGATTTGGGAGTGACCTGGGAGCAGGTACGAGGCTCCAATCCCTGGCTCCTCGCCGCTGCCTTTGCGGTGCATTACACAACTTTCGTGTTTCGCGGCGCCCGCTGGCGGATGCTGCTGGAGCATGCCTCGGAGGCATCGGGAGAGGGCGAGCCGGTTCCCAGCCTTCTTTTCTGCAGTCGCGCGGTACTGCTTGGATGGTTCGTCAACTCCATCGGGTGGCTCCGGCTGGGCGACGCCTTCCGAGCCTACCTGTACCGGGAGGAGTACGGCGCGCCGTTCTCGGGAGCCATAGGAACGGTGTTGGCCGAAAGGGTGCTGGACGTGTTCCTGGTTGCCCTGATGCTACTGGTTGTGGCCCCTTTCCTGGTCGGAGGGGGCGACGACGACCAAGCCTGGGTGGTGCTCACAGTCATTGCGGGAATGCTGGTTCTGCTGCTGATACTGGGGCTGGCAGCCATGGTGCTGGCTCGGGAGCGCCTCTTGCGGTGGTTTCCTGATTGGCTGGCGTCCCGTTATCAGCGGTTCCACACGGGCACCATTGGCGGCTTTCGCCGTCTGCCACAGACAACGCTCTTGGGACTGCTTGGCTGGGCAGCCGAGATGGGACGGATGTACCTTGTCGCCATGGCCCTGGGGTTCGATTTGAGCATCGCCATGGTGGTGCTTCTGACGATGGCCAACTCGCTGCTCTCGCTGGTGCCGACGCCGGGCGGAATTGGCGCCGTGGAGTCGGGTGTGGCCGGACTGGCCGTGCGAATCGCGGCCCTGGGAAAGGAAGCGGCAACCGCGCTGGTGCTGGTGGACCGTTTCATTACTTACATCAGTGTCATTATCGTAGGTGCTGCCATATTTGCCCTGTTGCCGCTTTTCCGCCGACGTGCTGCCGCGACTTCGAGCGCAGTGTCGGAAACCAGCGACGGGACGTAGGCAAATGCTGTACACCGCCAGCTTCTATGAGCCGGGGCATTGGGTGGGCACACGTTACCGGATATCGCGGGCGCACCCGCGGGGTCGGAAGACCGAGTGGGAGGTTCAGCCAGCCCTCTACCCGTCCCGTGCTCTGCTCACCGACTACCGCCAGGGGAACATCGGGTTCGCTGAACTGGACATCCGCTACCGGGACGAGCTGGACGGGACCCTGGAGAAAGACGCCGATTTTCGCGCCTTTCTTGAGCGACTGCCGGATGCCGGAGATTTCACGCTCCTGTGCTTCGAACCTGCGGGCGATCCATGCCACCGTCGCTCGGCAGCCGCGTGGCTTCTGGAGCGCGTCTCGGAGCTTTCGCTCGGAAGGTTGCGGTAGGGAAGGTTGCGGTAGGGAAGGCTACCACTCGCTGCCGACAGGCCGTTCCATCAGCTCGGTTGCGGCCTCACGGGGAGACAGGCCTTCGTAGAGGACGCGGTAGGTGGTCTCGGCAATGGGCATTTCGACGCCCAGGCCCGCAGCCATCTTCAAGGCGGCTTCGGTGGCGTTAACTCCCTCGGCGACGTTGTCCATGGACTCGCGGATTTCGGGCCAGGATCGTCCCAGCGCCAGCTGCTCACCGACGTAGCGGTTGCGGCTGAGGCGGCTGGCACAGGTGGCGATGACGTCGCCCACGCCAGCCAGACCGGCAAAGGTGAGGGGTTCCGCTCCCGCAGCCACGCCGAGGCGAGCGATTTCGGCCAGCCCGCGAGTGATGAAGGCGGCCTTGGTGTTGTCGCCGAATTTCAGGCCGTCGGAGATTCCCGCGCCAAGAGCCACTATGTTCTTCAGCGCCCCGCCCAGCTCAACACCGGTCACATCCCTGCTGGTATAGACCCGAAAGCGGGTGGACAGAAGCATGGACTGTGCATATTCGGTTGCTTCCCTGGTGGTTCCCGCCACGACGGTGGAAGCGAGTCTGCCCTGCACGATTTCCTTGGCCAGGTTGGGCCCGGAGAGGGCACAGATGCCGGAATGCAATTTCCCGGGGAGCTCTTCGGCCAGGGCCTGGCTCATCCTGAGGCCGGAAGGCAGTTCGAGGCCCTTGGAAGCGCTGACAACCACCGCATCTGCATCGAGATGGGATGCGACGCGGCGAGCGTTCTCTCGCATGCGGTCGGAGGGAACTGCGATGACCGCCAGCGACGCGCCGGCCAGGGCCTCGGCCGGGTCTGCGGACACGCGCACCAGCGACGGCAGCGCCACACCGGGCAGAAAGCGGGTATTTTCGCGCGCTGAGTCCAACCGGTCGCGCTCGGCGGAGTCCCGTGTCAGGAGCGTCACGGGATGTCCTTCCCCGGCCAGGACCAGAGCAAGAGTGGTGCCCCAGGTTGTCGCACCGACTACGACTGCTTTCTCGGGCAAGGAGAGACCTCGATACGCGCGGGATAGTGCCCAGAGGTCCGGGAGTCTGCAACCAGGGAGGACGTTTATTGTGCGGGAGTAGCCGGGGCGCCTATTCTGCGCTCGCTGCCATTGATGAGGCGTCTTATGTTATCGCGGTGCTGCCAGATTATCATCACTGTGGCGACACCGGCGAAGATCATGTAGGTATCCGAGTACCATCCGGCCAGCGCCACCAGCGCTATGAGGGAAGCCGCCCCGGCCATCACTCCGATGATCGAACCGAGGGAAATGTATCGGCTGCCCAGGGCTGTAGCCAGCCAGACAGCCGTCGCCACCACTGCCGGTACCGGGGCCATCATGGACAGCCCACCCAGTGCAGTCAAAATCCCCCGGCCTCCGCGGAATCCGAGAAACACCGGCCAGTTGTGCCCCACGAGGGCCGCCAGGGCCGCCGCCACCTCCGCTCCGCTGGCGCCGGTGGCCTCCTTGGCCATCACCACTGCCATAACACCCTTGCCGACGTCGAGGGCGAACACCACCGCCGCCACCTTGCCGCCGCCGGTCCGCAGCACGTTGGCCATGCCGGTGCGGCCGCTGCCGTACTCGCGGACGTCCATTCCCAGTCGCCAGCGAAGCAGCATGTAGCCCCAGGAAAGGGAGCCAACCAGGTAGGACAGGACAATCACCACAGCGTATTGAAGGACGGCCGGCTGCCCCGGAAGGTAGAGGAATGACACGGCGATAGCTGCCGCCAGCAATGGAATGGCGGCAACCTGAGCCAGCAGGGCATGCGGAAACTGCTTCATACCCGCCTGAAAATTCATACCCGCCTGAAAACCAGGCGCAGATGAGTGCGATCGAAGCCAAAGGCCTCGCGAATGCGGTTTTCGAGATAGCGCTTGTATGTGTAGTGTATCAGCCGCGGGTCGTTGACGGTAAAGAGGAAGGTGGGAGGGTTGATGCCAACCTGTCGCACCCGATTGATCCGGGCCCTCACACCTCGGTTTCGCTTCACCATCGGTGGGCTGTGCTCGGACATGGCGTCGGCGAGCATGTACTGCAGGTCGCGGCTGGTCACGAGGCGGCGACGCTCCTCCCAGAGGTCGAGGGCAGTGTCCATCAGGCTGCCAATGCCCTGCATGTGCAATGCTGACGTGAAACACACCGGCACGTAGGACATGAAGTGCAGCCGCTCTCGAACCAGGGCTTCGGTTTCGGCCCGGGCGTAGCGGCCCTGCTCCTCGCGCAGGTCCCACTTGTTGACCACGACGATGACTCCGCGTCCCATCTCCCACGCGAGCCCGGCAATGTGGGTGTCCTGGGCCGTGGCAAGCTCCGAAGCATCCACCACGATGAGGGAGATGTCGCAACGGTCAACGGCCCCCACGGCGCGGATAACGCTGTATTTCTCGATCCCCTGCGCGACCTGCCCCGGGCGTCGCATTCCGGCAGTGTCGATCGCAACCATCTCGTGGCCGCGGTATCGGAACTGGGTATCGAGGGCGTCGCGGGTGGTGCCAGCGGTGGGGCTGACGATGGAGCGCTCCTGCCCCAGTATTGCGTTGAGCAAAGCCGACTTGCCGACGTTGGTGCGGCCGACTATGGCCAGGTTCAGCTCGGGTGGTGGAGGCAGGCCTTCCTGGGATTCGGGGAAATCTGCGAATTCATCCTCGTCGAATTCGTCTTCCGTGTCGACGATGGCTACATCCCCCGGCAGGTGTTCGAGCACGTTCTCCATCAGGTCGTACACGCCGTAGTTGTGATAGGCGCTCACGGGGATGGGGTCGCCCATGCCGAGCTGATGGAACTCGTGGATGTTCAGCTCGCGGTTGTCGTTGTCGACCTTGTTGACTGCCAGTACGACCGGCTTTTCGGTGGTGCGCAGTCGCTGGGCGGCAATAACATCGGAAGGGGTCACGCCATCGGCGACATCAACCATCAGGACGATGACGTCGGCGTCGTTCATCGCCATTTCGGCCTGTTCCTGCACCCTGGCGCGGATTTCGCCCTCGGGAGTGGACTCGAGGCCGCCGGTGTCCAGCAGAATGAAGCGGCGGCCTTCCCAGTCGGTGTCGGCCATCAGGCGGTCGCGCGTGGTCCCGGCAATATCGGACACGATGGCGTGCCTCCAGCCAACGATGCGGTTGAAGAGCGACGACTTTCCCACGTTGGGGCGTCCGACGATGGCTATGATTGGCAGTGGCATTGCGTCTCGGTCTCTCAGGTGAGTCCTTGTATTTCTTCGATGGTCCCGGGGATGCGGTCGGCAGAAAGGGCAGGATATTGGAACGGTTCTATTTCCAGAGCGCCGGGGCTCAGCCGCCGGCCAGCAGGAACTCCATCACGGCCTTCTGGGCATGCAGCCGGTTGTGGGCCTGCGGGTAGGCCACGGACTGCGGGTGCTCCAACATGCCGTGCGCGACTTCCTCGCCGTAGTGGGCGGGCATATCGTGCATGAACAGCGCGCCGGGACGGGCCAAGGCCATCAATGCCGGGTCCACGGTATATCCCGCGAACTCCTGGCGTCGCTGCGCCGCTTCGCTTTCCTGGCCCATGCTGGCCCACACGTCTGTGTAGACCACATCGGCGGTGGCTACTGCCTCACTGGGTGAGCGCAGGGTGGCGATTGAGCCGTGGCCCCGACCACCGGCGGCCGAAACGGATTCCCGGTCCAGCTCGTATCCGGAAGGGGAGGCGCAGTTGAAGTTCATCCCCACGGCGGGAAGGGCCAGGCACAGGCTCCGGGCGACGTTGTTTCCGTCGCCGATGTAGGCCAGCGTCAGCCCCTGAAGGCTGCCCTTGTGCTCGTAAATGGTCAGCAGGTCCGCCATTGTCTGGCAGGGATGTTCCCAGTCGGAAAGGGCATTGATCACCGGTACGGATGAGTATTCGGCCAGTTCCTGAAGGTCCGAATGGCGAAATACCCGGGCCACGATGCAGTCGACATAACCGGAAAGGACGCGGGAGACATCCGAGACGGGTTCGCGGACGCCGAGGCCGACCTCCTCTCCGCCCATGTATACGGAGTAGCCGCCCAGTTGGGCCACGCCGACCTGGAAACTGACCTTGGTGCGCAAAGAGGGCTTTTCGAACAACAGGGCGACCGACTTTCCCTCCAGTGGAGGGTGGTAGCCAGTCTTCTTGCGATCGGCGGCCAACTTCACCAGGTGGCTCGTTTCCGAAGGCGACAAGTCGGTTACAGATATGAAATCACGCTTTTGTGGCATGGGACGACCTATATCGAGATGTTAACTGAATAGCGTCATCGGTTCAAGCAAACCCGTTTGCGGCCCCCGGTGGTCCGTACAGCAAGCCAGGCTGGCGCCTGCCGGGTTTTTTATTGACTAATGAACTCACGGCTTATTACCATGTAAACGCTTTCCGCCTTTGTTGCTGGCAAGAACACAACAAACACGTCGCGGGGATAGCTGACATGCAGGTGCTCGAAAGCAGCGCACAGGAAACACTGCAGATGCACGATGTCGCCGAGTTTCGCGACCTCTCGTATCCGGCCTACCGCGCTGAATTGCGAGCGCTCAGAGTGCACCTCCTGTCGCTGCAGGAGAGAATTGTCGAGGAAGGGAAGCGCCTCGTCGTTGTCCTGGAGGGTAGGGACGCGGCAGGAAAGGGCAGGCTTTCTTCCGGCATCACCCACTACCTGAACCCCAAGTTCTGCCGTGTGGTCGCCCAGGGGACGCCCACGCCGCAGGCGATGCGCAACTGGCTGGGAAGGCACTACAAGATGTTGCCTGTGGAGGGAGAAATCGTCGTATTTGACCGGTCGTGGTACTCCCGGGCTATGATCCAGCCGACCATGGGCTATTGCTCAATGCGTCAGTACCACTACTTTATGAACCGGGTAAACGACTGGGAAAAGGGCCTGGTGGACGAAGGCATCGACCTGATCAAGCTCTACCTGTCGGTATCCCAGGAAGCACAAGACTTCCGATTCAGGCTCCGTATCACCAGTGATCTGCAATATTGGAAGTATTCCCCCACTGACAGAATGGCAGCGGAGCGGTGGAATCTGCTGACCTATTTCAAGGACCGGATGTTCGCCGTTTCCTCCACGGAACACGCTCCGTGGACTATAATAGATTCTGACAATAAACAGCAGGCACTGCTGAATGCGATTCACTGCATATTGCAGCGATTCGGCTATGAGGAGAGCGGTCTGATTCATCCGTCTTTGCAGGAGTCCGCGGTTGAGGGGGCGGAAGCGCAGGACCTGGTGGTGGACGGTGTACTCTTCACCGGGCTGAACCCGGAGCAGGTAGCCATTTTGGACCGGATACGGATACATGAATAGAGATGAGCTGCCGCAGATGGCGGCCGCCGGAGGGCTGGTGCTAGCCGGCGGCCAGGCGCTACTGATCAGAAAGCACCGATTGTGGGACCTTCCCAAGGGCAAGCTGAGCGAGAACGAATTACCCGAACACTGCGCCATCAGGGAAATTGCCGAGGAAACGGGCCTGGATCCTGAACTTCTCTCCATCCGGGCGCCCCTGTGCCGATCCAGCTATGTTTCCTACTATGCGATTGGCCCGGTCAACAAGACCGTTGACTGGTTCCTGCTGGACTACTCCGGCAAGATTTCAGATCCGCTGACCCCTGAATTGTCGGAAGACATAGACCTCTGCGAGTGGGTGGACTCGGACACTCTGCTGGAAAACATGGCGGACGCACGCCTTTACCTGGCTCCAGTGTGGTTCGCCATTCAGAAAGCGCTCAATCCGGCTGCCGCCACCTAGGGGCGCTGATCCAAAGCAGGCCTTCCCTTTGCCCCCGCAATCTCGCTAATCTGCTATGATGATGCATCGGTATCCGATGGATGTTTCATATTGCTACAGAAGCGAGGATTGAACCATGCCAGGCCCAGACCTGAAGACCGGATTGAAGGGCAAGATGGAGACCGTGGTGAGCGAAGCCAATGTGGCGCCCCACGTCCCCAAGTTCAGCACTCCTTCCATGATCCAGTTGATGGAACAGGCCTCCATGGCCGGTGTGGTGGAACACCTGCTGGAGGGCGAGACCACCGTCGGGTTTGAGGTGAATGTGAGGCATCTGGCCCCGGCAGACATCGGAGATACCATTGTCGCGTCGGCAGAGTTGACCGAGGTCGACCGGAACCGGCTGACCTTTCGTGTCGAGGCCTATCACGGCGACCGAAAGATAGGGGAGGGAACGCACCGCCGGGCCGTCATCCAGATGCCAGCGTGAGCAGATGCCAGCTTGGGCAGATGCCTGCGTGAGGGCGCCTCTCAATTTCCTGCTCTGCGCCCGTGTGCTAAAATCCGCTCATTCATCTTACTTCTGACGATTTCCTGGAGCAGCCGTTATGGCCAACATGGAGCACGTGCAACTGGTAAGGCGGGGACGTGATGTGGTCGCGCGCTGGCGGGAAGCAAATCCCAACGAGTTGTTGGACCTGAACGCGGCGTACATGAGCTATGTTCGTGCGCCCCAGGTCAACATAAGCGGGGCCGAACTGCGGCACGCCGACCTCATGGGGGCAGTGCTGCGAAGGGCCAATCTGTCCGGTTGCTTCCTCAATCCCTGTCATCTGTACCACGCCGACCTGCGGGAAGCGGATCTCACCAATGCCCTGTTCAACGGGTCCAATATGCGCGGAGCCGATTTGCGATCCGCCAATCTCACGGGCGCCGATCTTGATCGCGCCATTCTTTCGGACGCTGACCTGTCCGGGGCCAATCTGACCAACGCAAACCTGCAGCGCACCAGCCTCGTCGGCGCCAGGTTGACCGGCGCAAACCTGACGGGGGCGAACTTCGCCGGCGCTTCCCTGGTCCGCTCCGATCTTGGGGATACTGTACTTGAGAGAACGGACCTGTTTCAGACCCAGGTCTGGGGCTGCAATCTGGCGGGCGCAAATTTCGCGGGAGCGGCCCTCGGCTACACCGTGATCCAGGACTGCGACCTCAGGGCTGCCGTGGGATTGGGGGAAGCGAAGCATGATGCGCCCAGCACCATCGGCATCGACACGCTCTATCGCTCTGGCGGACTGATTCCGGAGGCCTTTTTGTCTGGTGCGGGGGTGGCGCCTTCGGTGAGTGCATTGCAGCAGTCGATTTCCGGTGCTCCGCCCGATTTGACGGAGTGCTATATTGCCTGCCGCGACGATGACGAGGAATTTGCGCTGAAGCTCTGCGAAGGGCTCAACGCCAAGGGCGTCAGGGCCTGGGTGTTCTCGCAGCATGTGCGAGGCAGCGCGCTGGTTTCCCGTCTGAGTTCATCGGACCAGGAGGAGGTCGAGCGTTGGCTGCGCAACTACGACAAGATGGTTGTCGTAGCATCCACCCGGGCGCTGGACACGGAGGCGATTCTGAACGACATTACGGCGGCCCGGGACAAGCAGCAGTCGGCCGACAAGTGGCTGCTCTACCTTGTGGCCCCGGACGATGGTCTGGCCCGCCCGAGCAGCCGCGCCGCACGCACGATGGCGGCGGAGAACATCATCTTCGACATGCGCCCGGAAGACCAGGCAACGTACGATGCGGAACTGGCAAAGCTGGCCGACGCTCTGCTGCAGGACCAGCCGGCAAGTGCCGGTGTACCGGTGGTGGATTTCCAGCTGTAGCAGCCTGACCGCAGCGCTAACACAACCGCAGCGCTAACATAGGACAAAAAGCAAGGGGCGGGCACTGCTGCCCGCCCTTTGCATTTGTGATTCCCGAAGAGCCGCGTTAACGGCTGATGAAGTCGAACTGCTCGAACTGACCGTGGACGATGGGATCCGGGTCCAGGCCGAGCCAGCGGTCGAGGATAGTCGCGTAGGTGGAGCGGAAGTCGGTGGTGTAGGCCATGTCGCCTTCGGAGAGGTCAGCCTCGCGCAACGACGGGTACTGCCCGAACAGTCCGCCCTGCACTGAACCACCCAACACGAACGCCACGCCGCCTGAGCCGTGATCGCAGCCGGTGCCGTTGTCGCGCACGCGGCGACCGAACTCGGACCACACCAGCACCAGGGTGTCCTCCCACAGGCCCTGTTCCTTGAGGTCCTCGGAGAAATCGGCGATGGCGGTTGAGGCGTCCTGCCAGAGCTTGCCGTGGGCCCGAAGCTCGTCGCTGTGGGTGTCGAAGCTGCCGTGGTTGACGTAGAGGATGCGGGTGCCGAGATCGGCGCTCATCACCTGGGCAGCGTTTCTCAGGCCTTGGGAAATGGGCGTGTCAGCGTACTCGACGCTGGAGGAATACAACTCCGGCGCGGTGCGGAGGATGTCAGCGCCCATCAGGGCCTGTGAACCGTTGTCGCTCAGGGCCTGGGCCACCATGTCCCTGCCGCCAGCCGGACCGTACATCCGCCCCAGGGCGTCCAGGGCGTGGTGACGCACGTTGTCGTCATCGATGTCAGGAAGCAGACCGTAGGTCTCTAGGTTGCCCACCGAGGCCACCGGCACTCCCTTGCAAACCAGGGCGCGAGGAAGACCGCGGCCGAAGTTCACACCGGTGAGGACGTTCTCACCCTTGGCGTCCAGGTCGCGGATGGCCGCGCCCAGCCATCCCTGGGTACCGATGGTTTCCGGCTCGGCGGTGTACCAGATGTCCCGGGAGCGGAAGTGGGAACGGTTGGGCTGCGGGTAGCCGATGCCGTTAATGACGGCCAGCTCACCGCGGTCCCATAGGTCCTTCACTGCCGTCATGTTGGGATTGAACCCGTAATCCCCATTGATGGGCAGGACGTCTGCCTGCGGGATGCCGATGCCGGGGCGGTAGTCGTAGTAGAGGCCGTTGCCGAACGGCACAATCGTGTTCAGCGCGTCGTTGCCGCCGTTCAACTCTATGACTACCAGAGAACGCTCCTTCTTGGTGGAAACCATTGTGCTGCTCCTGCCGGGTAGTGTTGAAATAGGGTTCTCGCAGTTGCTCTACATTGACTGGTCTGTTCAAGTCAGGGCAAAGACTGATCCCTTCAAGTCAGGGCAAATGAGCGCCGTCGCTACTGTACATGCCGGTCTTGTCCATATATTGCAGTATTTCCCCGGTTTCACGGTTGATCAATTGTGCGACCGTTTTCGTATTATCCTTCCATCGCCAGATATTCTCGGAATCATCGACTTCACGCTTTCCGGTAACATGGTTGAGAAGGGGCATATTGGTAACTTCGACCAATAATTCCATGGTAATTTCGTTTCGGTTTCTCAGCCCTTCATTTTCTCCGGTCGCCTCGCGGGATTCCGGGGTGGACACCACTTCCAGCTTGTGGCGGATAAGCTTTTCCCTGAGAGGCACTGATTTTCTCTTACGCCGGACAGACCGTTTTTTCTCAGTCCCTCTGGCTTCGATTCTGCTCCTGACCTCATCGCTGAGTGGAATCCCCAGGATCGTTTCGTCGGCCAGTTCCCATGTCTCTCGAAATTGTTCCAGGGAATAAGACGGGCCGACGTCGAAAGCGGTAGAGGTGGTTTCCCCCGTACGCTGGTAGCCTTCGTATTCCGACTGCTGGTTCGCCTTCTGTTGTTGGGCCTTCAAGGAATTGACCATGTCGTTATGGTCAGCCCAAGAATCAGTCCAAGAATTGCGGACCTCACCCCTGAAATCCAGCCAGCCAGCCTTCAGGGAATTGCGCAAGTCCCGCCAGGCAGTTGCCCAGTATGCTAACGTCGAGCCCACGTTGTCCTCACATATCACGTGGCCTGGCGGTAAATCTGGATCCGGTGCCGGTTTGTCTCAGTTACATAGAGGCGGCCCTGGCTGTCCAGCTTGACCGAGACGGGGCACCAGAAATACTTTTCGATGTGAGACGATTCCTCATGGGGGTCGTCAATGAAGTAGTTGATGTCCATGTCGAGGTCAGCGGTGGCTCGGGCGGCGGCCTCTTCCTTGTTGATGCTGAGGAAGTTGGAGGCCCACTCGGAGATGGTGGCCTCGCCGCGCAACAGCTGCACGAAGTTGCCTCGTGCGTCCAGCACCTGAACCCTCTCGTTGCCCCAGTCAGCGACGTAGATGTAGCCCTCGCGGTCCACGGCCACCGAAGCCGGTCGAGTGAACTGGCCTTCGCCCCGGCCCGAGGAGCCAAAGGCCGCAAGAAACTCTCCGTTGGAAGAGAACTTCTTCACCGCGTCGTTGCCGAAGTCGGCGACGTACACGTTGTCCTCGGTGTCGCACGCCAGGCCCCACGGCAGGCTGACGCCTCGTTGGCCGTCGCCGCTGATGGACAGCAGGAAGCGGCCGTCGGCGGTGAACTTCTGGACCCGGTTGTTGTACGTGTCAGCGACGTAGATGTTGTCCTGGCTGTCAAATGCCAGGCCGGAGGGAGTGTCCAGTTCTCCCTCGCCGGAACCGGCACCGCCCCAGTGGAAGAGATAGTTCCCGGTATGGTCATAGGCGGTGACGCGGTGTAGCTTTTCGTCGCTGATGAAGAAGCGGCCCTGGCTGTCCGCGGTGCCGCAGGCGGGCCAGACGAACTTTCCACCGTCCTGTCCGTAGCCGCCGAAGTTGCCGTAGTACCCGCTTTCGGCATCGCACATGGTGACGCGGATGCCCCGGGTGGTCTCTTCCTTGCTGCGGCTTATGACGTAGAGGCGGTCATCCTTGCCGACAGCGGTATCCACGGGGTAATAGAAGCCCTTGCCTTCCATCACCGTCATGCCCATGGTATGAGAGTATTCGACTACTTTTGTCTTCTGTGCAGTTGTCATCGCCGCACCTCGGCATTGGATTGGTGGCTTCCGGTCAGAAGCCGGGTTCCCATATTGGTTTCAGGTCCAGGGTGAACTCCGGCAATTCCGGGTCGCCGGAGAGATATTCGGGCGCCTCCAGCACCTCAACGTCCGCGTCGGGTCGATATACGTATACCCGCCGCTGTGGGTCCAACGGGTCAATCAGCCAGCCCAAGCGGACGCCGTTTTCCATGTACTCTTCCATCTTGCGCTGGATGCCCGCCAGAGTGTCGGAACTGGAACGCAGTTCAATCGCGAAGTCGGGGCTGATGGGCCAGAATCCCTTCCTCTGTTCGTCCGTCAATGCCGCTATTCGACTCTTAAGAATCCACGAAGCGTCGGGAGCGCGCACCGCACCGTTAGGTAAGGTGAAACCTGTGTTGGAATCGAACGCTATTCCTGTGCGGTCTCCTCTAGCCCAAACCGTCAAGTCAGCAGTGAGGTTGGAGTTCTGGTTTCCTGTCGTTGGAACTGTAGGGGGCAAGATTTCCAGGTCTCCCTTGGCGTTCTTTTCGAGGCGCAGGGTGTCGTTCAGCGAGCTCAACGCGAGGAGCACGTCGTCGGTAAGCTCCAAAACGGAATCCAAGCGCAAGACGACCGGGCCAAGGGGCTTCACCGTAGCCGTGTCTGCCTGCGCTGGATCCTGTGTGGGTTTTACTTCCTGGGTGGTCACTGAAACGACACCAGCCTGATTGCCTCTACTGCGGAGAGATGTCACCTACGACCGCTGGAACTCCTGCGTTGCCGCCACCATCTGCAGCACGTCGGCGATGTGCTGGCGGTCTGTGTTTTCGCCCTGGCTTCCCTGTGCCGAGAAGTTGACAAGCGTCCGGCGAGTAGCTTCGTCCACCTCGAGAGCGCCGACCTCCTCCAGGCAGGCATCCACCAGCCGCTCGGCCGATGTCGTTTCGGTGAGCCCCGCGCTTATGCGACCGATGATTGCCTGGATGCCCGGCTTTTCGGTGTCGCCAATCTGCTGGCTGGCGAAGTTGATGCGCTCCACCAGGGTGCCGCTGTCGAGCCAGTCGGTGCCCTGGTGCCAGCCTTCAACGCTGGGCGGGTTGTTGAGGATCTGGCCCATGTACGATGCCTGGTTGTAGCGGTCCAGGATCTCGTAGCGGGGCCGGTCGAACTCGCCGGTCAGACGAAGCACTCCTGCCACAAGCTCCACCGGGCTCTTCACCTTGGTGTACCGCACATCCTCGGCTTTGAAGAAATCCGAGTTGAACAGTACCCGCAGCATCGCGCCGATGTTGTAATCGTTGTCGAAGTAGGCCTGAACCAGGGTTTCGATGGCCTCGGGATCCCGCGGCGGCGTGTAGGGCCACTCGGGCACCGGCGGCTCGTCGGCAACGAAGAAGCTGTACATGTGCCTGGATATGAACCTGGCTGTGGCGGGCTGCTTGCAGATGATATCGACGATATCCTCACCGTCCCAGTTGCCCGTTTCTCCCAGGAAGGTCTTTTCACCGTAGTCGTGGTCTTCGGGATGGAACTCGAAGTGCCAGGAGATGCGTCCGTAGGGCCAGTCGGAGTCGCGCTGTGAGCGGAGCTCCATGTACTGCCGGTTGGCGATGGTCCAACCGGTGAATGCCCGGGCGCATTCCTTGACGTCCTCCTCGGTGTAGTTGCCCACTCCCATGGAGAACAGTTCCAGCAACTCGCGTCCATAGTTTTCGTTGATGGAGCCTTTGTGATTGTCCTGGTTGTCCAGCCATATAATCATGGCCGGGTCTCGTGACAGCTCCACCAGCAGTGTGCGCAGGTTGTCCGTGGCGTAGTGGCGGAACATCCTGGTCTGGTCAGAAAGGGCCTTGCCATGGATCACCTTGTTGTATCCGGTGGCGAAGATGCCGTGCCAGAAAAGGGTCATCTTCTCGAGTAGTGGAGAGTTGGTCGTGGCCATGCGGTACAGCCAGTTCTCGGCTGGGGCCTGGGGGCCCATCATGCCCGACAACTCCGGGTGGAATCGTCGCACAAGATAGTCGCTGATGCGCTCCTCGTTTCTTGGCGTCAGGAGCTCCTCGACCGTCGCTTCGTACCCCTTTTCCGAAAAGGACTCCAGCTCCTCGCGGGTCGCGCCGAAACCTGCCCGGCGCAGCAGATGGGCCATCAATTCAACGTCAACGGTTGTGTCCGGCATGTACTCCTCTCCCGTGGGGATAATGCCATGTAGGTAATGGCATTCTAGGCTTTTCGCCGTCATCGCGTCAATTCGAGGGCGACAAATCCATAAAGGAAAGGGGCCGACGCATTGCCGGCCCCTGAACTTCCGAAGAAGGGATGTAGGGTGAAGGCTAGATGTAGTCTTCTTCCTGCATCATGCCGATGTTGTCGCGGGACTGTTGCAGACCGCGGGCAACCTCAGACCTGAGCTCTTCCCACATCTCGTCGCTGACAACGCCGCCGTTCTCCAAGGCCCGGTCGCGGAAGCTGTCGAATGCGAACTCTTCCGTGTCGCCGTGAGGCATGGACGAGAAGAACTCGCGCTCGAAGACGGGCAGTTCGCCGGGGCCGAAGTAGCCCTTGCCCTCGAGTTCGTAGCCTTCGAGGTCGTGGGTGCCCTTGCCCAGCACCTGACCGGTAGCGGCATAGTGCTCCATTACGGTGGACATGCCGTACTTCTGGATGGGGCAGACCTTCATGCAGATACCGCAGCCCAGGTAGCGGGCCATGACGGGGCGGCAGCGCTTGAAGTAGAGCTTGTTCTTTTCAATTCCCCGCCACCAGACCTTGTCGCGCATCAGGGCGCGGCCCGGGCAGCGGTTCACGCAGACCTGACAGACCTGGCAGAAAGCGTGGATGCCGTAGTCGACAGGCTCGTCGTGGGAGACATTGGCGTCGGTGGTGATGATCATCAGGCGGCAGCGGGAGCCGACGTGCGGGGTCAGCAGGTAACCGCAGGCACCCAGGGAGCCGAGGCCAGCAGCAACGAACATCGGAATGTAGGGACCGGTGTTGTCGTTGGGGCTGTGGACCTGCGCCCTGTAGCCGAGGCCCTGGATGAACTTGGCCAGTTCCAGACCGGCCGCGCCCTCGGTGCGGTAGGTGCTGGAGTGGACGATCTCAGCGTCGATGCTGGGGATGGTCTGGGTGGGCTCGAAGTCCTGTTCGTAGGCCATGCAGATGGCGTGCGGGAACTTGACCCAGTCCTTCTTGCTCTGGTAGGTGTAGCGGTGGTCATAAGCGGTGATGCCGACTTCGATATAACCCAATTCGCGGGCCTTGCTCTTGATGGCCTCGGTTACGTCTTCGCCGGTGGGCTCGGCCGTGGGTTCCTGGTCGCCAGTCATGCGGGCAGCCAGAATCAGCGGCTGGTTGAGGCGGTCGTGCTCCTTGCGAATCTCGCGCATTTCCACGTGCTGGTCGCGGATTGCGTTGGCCCAGTCGCGGGAGGCCCGCTCAGTGATGTTCATGGTCTCGACAGGATATTCCCGAGCGTACCAGTCAACTTCGCGATTGGTGATGGGAATTCCCGGTACCGTTTCCAGCTCTTCCGGGACCTGAATGGTGACCGACTCGTCACCGAGGTACTTGCCAGGCCGTACGACCTCATGGCCAATCTTAAGCATACCTACCCTCCAAAAATTAGTGCACCGGCAATGGGGGTTTGCCTTGTCGAAAACAATAAACCTATCTCAATTTGATTGTCAACCCTTGCCATTGCCGGGTTTCCATATTCGTTTGCAGTATACAGATTAGTAGCTTCGGGAATATGTGACTGTAAGCGTAGTCACATCTCCAATACCAGCTACCCAATCGCTGTATCTGTCCTCATTTCGTAGGCTCAGTCATGGTCAGCCACCCGTGCGGCGGGCGATCATGGCCGTAGCCAGCGGACTGGCCCCCGAACGGACTGTGACATCAACTACGGATGGCTGGCCGGATGCCAGCGCCCTGCCCACCGCGTCGCCCACATCGCCGGGGCTTTCGACATGCTCGGCATAACCGCCTATGGCTTCGATCATCTTGTCATAGCGGATGTGCCGCAGGTCGGTCCCCACTGCGCGTCCGTAGTAGGCCACCTGAAAGGTCTTGTCGATGCCCCAGGTGGCGTCGTTGCCAAGGACGGTGGTGATGGGCAGGTTGTGACGGATGCAGGTGTCGTATTCCATGGCATAGAAGCCGAACGCCCCGTCGCCGATGAACACCAGGACCTTTGACTCGGGATGGGCCAGCTTGGCCGCCATGCCGTAGGGTATGCCAGCGCCCAGGTGGGACAGGGGCCCAAGGCGCATGAATCGCCCCGGCTTGCGGGCCTTCATGTACGCGCGGCCCCACTGCACGTAGTCTCCGCCGTCAAATATGATCACCGTGTCGTCGTCGAGGTGCTTTTCAAGGCCGGTGTAGACGTCCAGGGGGTGCATGGGGGACTCACCGGTGGCGCGGTCTCGCAACTCCTGGTCCCACGCGTCCCGGTCCTGCCTGAGCTGGCTGACCCACGCGGACTTGTCACCGTTGGTGGAGGCAGAGGAGGAGACTGCGGCGGTTATCTGGTCCACAACTGCGCCCAGGTCTCCCTGGATTCCGACGGCGACGCCCCGGTTCCGGCCGATCTCGGCCGGGGAGGGGTCCGCCTGTATCAGCCTGGCCTCGTCAGAGAACACTCCGCCGTAGCGATAGCGGTGGTCCAGCCGCTTGCCCAGCAGCAATACCACGTCGGCCTCCCGGAACCGGCGTGCCGTGGGGTTCAGCGCGCCGTCGGCGTAGCCAAAGCACAGGGGGTGCTCGTCATCCAGCAGCCCGCGGGCCTGCTCCACGGTGAATACGGGTATGCCAGTGGTCTCGGCCAGCTTCTCCATCTGCTCAGGGTCCACGGCGTAGCGGGCAGGATTGCCAGCGATGATGACCGGACGCCTGGCCCCCTTGAGCAGGCTGGCAGCTTCCTCTATCAGCGACGGGTCGCCCTGCGGCCGGCCCGTTGGGCGGTATTCCTGAGGCAGGTACTTGGGCAGATCATCCTCGCTGATTTCGGCGTCCTGCAGGTCGATGGGCAGGGTGAGATGCACCGGCCCGGGCCGTCCCGTCGTGGCGGTGCGGAAGGCAGTCGCCACGTACTCGGGAATGCGCTTCAGGTCGTGGATCAGCCACGAGCCCTTGGTCACCGGGGCGGCCATGCTCACCTGGTCTATTTCCTGGAAGGTCGCCATGCCCTTCTCCGGCAGCTCGGCGCATCCTGCCACGAAAACCACCGGGCTTTCGGAGGTGTAGATGGCAGGCAGGGCTGATATGGCGTTGGAGAAGCCCGGCCCTCCGGTGAAGATAGCGCAAGCGGGCCGTCCGGTGATGCGGGCGTAGCCGTCGGCCATGTGCAGCGCAGCGCCCTCGTGCCGGGTGTCGATGAACTCGATGCCCTCGTCGGCAGCGGCGTCCACCAGCGGCAGGATGGTGTCGCCAACGATGGTGAACACCTTCTCGATGCCCTCCTGCTTCAGGCACCGGATGAACAGGTGCCCTCCATTGAGCTTCGGCATGGAATCCTCCTGAATTAATGTAAGAGAGGGTCGCGATGACTCGGTAATACTGGGCTGATGCCAGATGAAGCACAGCCCGTCCGATTTTCAGCTTCCGTATGATATACGATAGCCACGATGAATCAAAACGAACGACCGGAGGCCGGGCCCATCCCGTGGTAGAGCCTGAAGTAGAGAAGGATGACAGGATCCCAATGGGTACCCTCTTCGTGGTGGGCACACCCATAGGCAACCTGGAAGATATGTCTCCGAGGGCAGCCCGCGTGCTACGCGAGGTGGCGCTGGTGGCTGCTGAGGATACCCGGGTTGCGCGACGGCTGCTGAACCACGTAGGTGCAAGACAGCGGGTGGTCAGCTTCCACGAACACAACTGGCGCGCCCGCCTCGAAACGGTGCTTGCGGCATTGCAGGAAGGGGATGCGGCCCTGGTGACGGACGCAGGAATGCCGGGCGTTAGCGACCCGGGCCAGGAGCTGGTGGCAGCGGCGGCGGATCGAGGCATACGCATCGAGTCTGTGCCTGGCCCGTCCGCCGTGACGACAGCCCTGTCGGTCTCGGGGATGCCCGCCGACGCCTTCCAGTTTCTGGGATTCCTGCCCCGGCGCCGTAGAGAGCGGCAGGAGCGCCTGCGCGAGGCAACCGGCAGCTCGCTGACGATGGTGCTCTTCGAGGCGCCACACCGGTTGCGGGCCACTCTGGAGGATATGGACCTCGTGATGGGAGACCGGCCGATAGCGGTCTGCCGCGAGCTGACGAAGCTGCACGAGGAGGTCTTTCGCGGGACGGCAGCCGGGGCGCTTCAGAGATTCGAGACTCCCCAGGGCGAGTTCGCCATCGTCGTAGCGGGCGCACCGCCTGGGCCACCCCTCGAAACGGGCGAGAATGCTGACGCCATACGTCGCTTTCTCGCAGAGCGCAGGTCCGCGGGCGCTCGCGCCAGGGACGCCGTGGATGAGGCAGCTATCCGGTTTGGAGTCCCTAGGAACATCGCCTACGACCATTGGCTTGAAACACGCCCGTGAAGCCGGGCATCTGGGGTTGACTTCGGAATCGCCCTGCCAGCCTACAGGGCAATCGCGTCTCAATGTCCGTAGTACATAGCGATGACAGTTGTCCCTTGCCAAGCCTTGTGACCTTTCTCTAGCATGAAATTCATGTCTACTACTAAAAGCAACATCAACGGAGTTGCTGTGCAGGTGGCTTTGCCTCTGACCAAACGCAGGCCATTCCGGTTCACGCCAACTACCGGAAATTGCCGGAAACTACCGGAATAAACAGAAAATCAGCCCCTCCAACCGGCCCATAAATTCGGCCCGCCCAACTGTGAAATCGAGAAGTGATTGGCCTGTGCCAAGCTGCGGATGCCCGCAATTATCGCCAATGGCGATGATATACTAGGCCTTTAATCCCAAAAGTCGATTCAAGCGAGAATCAGCGATTTTCGGCTTATTCAAATCGCAGCGAGTGGAAGCGCCGGGCGCCGGCGGCGGACGCGATATTTTCTATGGTTGGTGGCTGGTCATCATCACCGGCCTGGTGATGGTCATAGCCACCGTTCCCCTCTTCCATGCCATGACGGTCTGGGCGGTGGCCCTTGAGCGTCAGTTCGGTTGGTCGAGGGCGCAACTGGGGCTGGCGCTCACCCTGACGCGGGTCGAGAGTGGCCTGATCGGTCCACTGGAAGGATATCTGGTGGACAAGGTGGGCACACGCAGAATGGTCTTCATAGGACTGATCATTCTGGGCGGCGCCTGGATCTTTTTCTCCCGTGTCGAAAACCTCTGGATGTTCTACGTGGCCTATGTCCTGATGGCCGTGGGGCAGGGCCTGGGCAGCTGGATCCCCCTGATGACCATGCTGAACAAGTGGTTCGTCAGGCGGCGGTCGGCTGCCATCGGATGGTCCAACGTGGTCAGCCGGTTTGGGGCCCTGCTACTGGTTCCCCTCACCGCCTGGTGCGTCGCCGATGCCCCTGGCAGGATTGGCTGGCAGATGACGGCGCTGATCCTGGGAATCGGGATCCTGGTTCTCACCGGCCCCCTTGTGAGCCTGATACGCAACGACCCGCGCGACTACGGAGAATTGCCCGACGGGGACGCGCACCGTCCTTCGCCGCCCTCGACCGGCGGCGGAGCGAGCGCTGCTCCCGCCGCTTCGCGACAGCAGGATATGACGGCCGGCGAGGCGCTTCGCACCCCGGCTTTCTGGCTGATCGCCTTCGGCCACGGCTTCACTTCCATGGTCATCCTGGCCATCATGACGCACCTCGGGCTTCTGATGGTAGACAAGGGATTCTCCACGCAGGACACTGGCTGGGTGGTCTCGGCCTACACGGGCGTTGCCATGGTATTCCAGCTTGTGGGAGGGTATTCCGGCGACAGGATTTCCAAGAGAGTTGGCCTGGCCTTCTTCACCGCGGTACAGGCGGGAGGGGTCCTGATCCTGGTTGTCGCCAACAGCCTGCCCATGTTCTATGCCTTCGCCGTGCTGTTCGGCGTCGGTTTCGGAGGCCGCAACCCGCTGACGGTGGCCATTCGCGCTGACTACTTCGGCACAGGCTCCTTCGGGAAGATCCTGGGGTTCTCGACCGTACCCATGAACATACTGTTGCTAACGGCCTCTCCTTTCGCCGGGTGGATGTCCGACCGGTACGGGAACTATGATATGGCCTTCCTTATACTTGCGGGCCTGAACCTCGTCGGCGCTCTCTGCTTCATCGCCGCAGTCCGCCCGAGGCCGCCACGGTCCGAGGCCGCTACCGCGCCTGTGTACTGACCCGGGCATCCCGTCATCACTTCCCCGAAAAACCACTGGTGAACGCAAACGATGGTGAACGCAAACGAAAAACGCGGAGGGCGTTTAAAGCAATACCTCCGCGCTTCGTCTGCCTTCTACTCCGCGGTCCTACGATTCGGTGATGGTGATGTTGTTGATCACCAGCTTCTCCGCAGGTGAGGATTCTTCACCCTGTCGACTGCGGGTCACCGGCGAGTTTGCCAGGGTGTCAAGAACGTCGCCGCCGCCGGTAACCATCCCGAAAATGGTGTAGTTCGGAGGCAGACCCGCATCGGTCCCATGGACGATGAAGAACTGGCTGCCGTTTGTGTTGGGTCCGGCGTTGGCCATGGCCAGCGTGCCACGAACGTATTTGCGCGTCACCGGCTCGTCCTGGAAGCGGTAGCCGGGGCCCCCGGTTCCGTCGCCCTTGGGGCAGCCTCCCTGGATCATGAAGTTTTTGATCACGCGGTGGAACTGGCCATCTTCGTAAAAGCCGTCCTGGGCCAAGTGGACGAAGTTATTTACAGTCAGCGGCGCTTCCGAAGCAAACAGCTCTGCGGTCATTGCGCCGGCGCTGGTGTCTATGGTGGCAATGTACTTCTTCGATGTGTCGATGGTGGTTGGTGGCGGGCTATCATACTGTTTAGGTGGCATCACAAACCTCCGGTAATTTAAGCTCGCCAATTGTAACATCTGGCATCTGCCAGGGCCCCGAGGCAGTTTTTCGGCAGGGCAATCACGTCTCATTTCCGGTTTGCACCGCACTCCATGTCTTATAGCCGCACTCCTTGTCTTATAATGGAAGTACAGGATGCGTAACGGGGGTGACGAAAATGGACATTCTGCAGCGAATGAGCGCTGAGGGCCACGAGCAGGTGGCTATGTTTTCCGACCCCGGCTCCGGACTCCGGGTAATCATCGCCATCCATGACACCACCCTCGGCCCGGCCTGCGGCGGCACGCGCATGTGGCCCTACGAAAGCGAGGCCGACGCCCTGACCGACGCTATGCGACTCTCACGGGCCATGACGTACAAGTCTGCGGCGGCGGGCCTGCACTTCGGCGGAGGGAAGGCCGTCATCATCGGCGATCCACACACCCAGAAGTCCGAGGCACTGATGCGCGCCTACGGCCGGTTCGTGGATACGCTGGGAGGCCGGTACCTGACCACCACCGACGTTGGGACCACCGGCCGGGACCTCGAGAACGTGCGGCAGGAAACCCGGTACGTCACGGGCCTGCCAGTGTCCCTTGGGGGCAGCGGTGACACCTCCATAATGACCGGTCTGGGCCTGTACATGGGAATGAAGGCCTGCGCGGAAGAGGTGTGGGGTAGCGACGGTCTGCGAGGAAAGACCGTTGCGGTCCAGGGGTTCGGCAAGGTTGCCAGCCACCTGTGCGAGCACCTAATGGAAGAGGATGCGCACATTGTGGTCACCGACGTTTACGAAGGCGCCATGGACAAGGCAAGGGACCTGGGGCTGGAGGTCACCGCCCCTGACTCCATTCTTGACAGGGAATGTGACATACTCGCGCCCTGCGCGTTGGGCGGCGTGCTGAACCCCAAGACAATATCCCAGCTGCGCTGCCGTGTGGTTGCGGGAGGCGCCAACAACCAGTTGCTGAGCGACGCCGACGGCGAGGAGTTGCACCGTCGCGGAATCCTCTACGCTCCCGACTACATCGTTAACGCCGGCGGTATCATCAACGTCGAGGCCGAAATGGGGGACGCCGGATACAGTCCCGAACGAGCCCGCGAGAAGACCGAGCGGATCCACGAAATCATGGCCAGCGTTATCAACACCTCTCGCACGGAAGAGATATCCACCGCCTCGGCTGCAACCCGTCTAGCCGAGGACCGCCTGGATAGTGTCCGTCGCGTTCGCCCCCTGCATCGCAGCTGCAGGTAGTCCGGGCCCGGCTGCCATGCTGCCGCTTCACCGTGGGAAGGTCTGCTGACAGGGCGATCTATTTATTGCCCTGCGTCGTGGCCATCCGCATGGCGACCCGAGGAACCCAGTTGCGTGGGCGATTCTCCAGCGGCTCACGGACCACCTCGAACCCGGCTTGCCGAAACATCGGCTCGGTGCCGAAGAAGGCGTTGTCATCGCCTGTGCGTTCGGCCCCCGCCCGCGGGTATGCCTCGACCGCAGGAGCGCCCTGCTGGCTGGCGTAATCCACGGCCGCCCGTATCAGGGCGACGGCGATCCCCCTGCCGCGATGGGAAGGTCGAACGGTGACGCACGGAATGACCCACACCGCGACGTCGTCCACCGGCGGCGTCGTCCTGGAGCGGACGATGCGCGACAGATCGCCGCGTGGGGCGACCGCGACCCAGCCGACCGGAGCGCCGTCCTCGTAGGCCAGCAGTCCCGGCGCGGGTGTCCTGCCGGCAAAGTCGGTCATGGCCTCGCGGCGTCGCGGGCCACGGGCGCCTGAGCCAGCCGCCTCGCGCATCTCGGCCTCGGTCCACCGCGGGTACATGCACCAGCAGGTGGAACCCCAGCTTCCCCGCAACACCAGCCCCAGGTCGTCCATCAGCTCGGGTGTCAGAGGCCTGAATTCGATCGTTGCCATTGTCAATTGCCATGCCCCTAGCAAAAGTGAACAGGGACGCTCCTTCCAGCGTCCCTGCTTTGCCTTGCGCCTGTGTGTCTGCGGTTACTTAGCGAGCCTTGGACTCTGCCTCAAAGCCTGCGTCCCGGTGCGCGCCATCGCAGAAGGGCTTTTCCGCAGACAGCCCGCAGCGGCACAGACTGACCCAGCGCCCCTCGGGAATGGTGTAGTTGTCGCCGTTTGAGTCGACGATGTCGATCGGACCCGTCACACGGTTGGGCCCGTTCTCCCGGATTTCAATCTTTACGTCTGCCACGGTTTCTCCTCCGCCTGTTCTTGTACTTGTACGTTGTTTGCCGAAGCTCGCCGCTAGTTTAGCAACCGCCCCGGCCATTGTCCAACGGGCGCCCGTCATCTAATCGGCGGGTGACTCGGCCGGATCCGAGCCTCGCGTCATCACTGGTTCGGGACGCCTGCGTTCCCCGCGAATCACTGCCAGCGCCACCCCTGTGAGCAGCATCGCGGCCATCAGCAGGAATGCCCACTTCAGCCCTGCCACGAATGCATCGGCCACGGCTGGCGATACCGCGTCCAGGCTTGGTTCCACGCCGTAGGTGCCCATGGTGGCAACCACCACGGTGGTGGCCACCGCGATGCTGGTGACATTGGCGGAGTTGCGGATCAACTGGGTCAATGCCGATACCACTCCGTACTGGCTGCGCTCAACCGCGCTCAACAGGGAGCTCTGGTTGGGGGAGTTGAACAGGGCCATTCCGGAAGTCTGGGCCATCAGCATCAGAACGATGAACACCACCGGAGTTGACTCGGTAAGGTTCAATGCGATGGCGAGGCTGGCGGCCATGGACAGGGCCATCCCGGAGACCGTCAGCGCACGCCATCCGAAACGGTCGGACAGGCGTCCACTCACCGGTCCCAGCATCACCATGCACACCGCGGGCGGTATCAGCAACAGGCCGACGTCGCGTGGGCCAATCTCCAGCACCCTTTGAAGGTAGAAGGGCATCATGAAGCGGGTTGAAGACATTCCCATGAATGACAGCCATGCGGCCGAGGCCCCGATCGCCACCAGCTTGCGCTTGAAGATACGCAACTCCAGCATCGGCGACTCAGTCCTGAGCTCCCACCAGATGAATCCGCCCAACAGAGCCACGGTGGCCGCGACTCCTGAAAGCACCTGGGGCGAACTCCAGCCGAGACGGTGTCCGTTTCCCACCACCAGCAGGAAGGCCAGCAAAGCCAGCGCCGAGAGTCCGGCGCCCTGCCAGTCGAACCGCCCCGAAGCCTGGCCGTCCGCTTCCGATTCCCGCACCGAGGGCAATACCAGTGTTGTGACGATTATGGTGACGATTCCAACGGGGACGTTGACGAAGAAGACCGACTGCCAGCCGAAGGAGGCGACCAACAGACCGCCAATGGCAGGGCCGGCGATGGCCCCGCTGCCGACCACGCTCATGTGTGTGCCCAGCGCCTTGCCTCTTTCGGATCCGCTGAAAGAGGAAATGACGGTGGCTATGCCGTTGCCCTGGATCATCGCCGAACCCAATCCCTGGAACACCTTGGCAGTGATCAGCCAGGGGAGGTTGATGGCCAGGCCCGCCAACAGCGAACCGGCAACGAATATCGCCAGCCCGCCGATGTACACCCACTTGCGGCCCACGATGTCGCCGAGCCGGCCCATGGGCAGGATGAGGGCGCTGATGGCCAGGGCGTTTCCCACCACCACCCATTGGACGGCAGGGAGGTCAGACTGGAAATACCTTTCGATCTCCGGCAGCGCAACCAGGACCGAACCGTTGTCCACAACCGATACAAAAGTGCCGACGGCAATGGCGGCGAAGATCCACCATTTGTTCGATTGGCCGGACCTTGAGCGGGATAACAAGTATTGAACTTCCTGGAACTCTTGGCAAACGGAGACATGGCGATGCCTGGGCGCAGGTCTCCGCTGATAGCATTCTCTTTGAGGCGCAACTAAATATTATAGACCAAGATAGCAGGAATGATTGGGGATCCATGTGTCCGCGAGCAATGGCCAGCCCTGCGTCGAAATCTCAACTTGGCGGCAGCTGCCCCGGAGGGGCTGGAGGTGTTGGAGGCCTGGTACTGTTTCAGGATTGACTGTATGACACGCGTCGCGCGGCTGGAGTGTCTAGGGTGACAATGCGATCAGGACCAGCCCAGCAACAATGACTACGGATCCCAGAAGCCTGCCTCGGCCAAAAGGTTCCTTCAGGACCAGGACTCCCATGACGACGCCCACCACTATGCCCACCTCCCTAGCAGGAGAGACGTAGGCGACGCGGGACAGTGAAAAGGCGGTGAGAACGAGGGCGTAGGCAGCAAAGACGAGAAGCCCAGCAACTACAATGGCCCAGGCGTTATCGCGCCACTCCTGCTTGATGTCGGCCAGCTGAAACCTGCCCAGGTAGTATGGAGCGAGCCCCACGGCCGATCCCAGGGTGAGGAAATACATGTACAGGAAAGGCTGTACATGTTCCACACCCTGTTTGTCCACCAGGGTATAGACGGTGATGATCCCGCCGGTCAAGACGGCATATCCCATGCCGCCGCCTCGAACGATCGATGTTGGCTGGGAGAGAATCTGCCTGACGCGACCCCACCAAGAGACGGTGAAGATGCCTGTAATGATGAAAATGATGCCCAACGCCGCCAACGGCGCCACGGATTCCTGGAAAATCAGCACGGCAAGTATCGGCACCAGCATCGGGCCGATGCCACGCGCGATGGGATAAACAAGGGAGAGGTCGCCCCGGGAGTAGGCACGTCCCAGTGTAAAGAAATAGAAGACATGCAGAATGATTGTGGCCGCGACGAACCAGTAGCCCACCCCGGTGATGGGGTTGAGCCAAAACAGCACTACTCCCAGGGGAGCCAGCGTGACGCTCCCGCTGATGAGAATCATCCAGGCGAAGACCTCCTGATTGCCCGATCTCTTGAGCAACAGGTTCCAGGTCGCATGGCACAACGCGGAAAGCAGGACCAGGGCCAGTGATAGTGCAGTCATGGGAGGCAATATAAACCATCGACGAAATTTGGCGGCAAACAGGCGAGCCAGGGAGACTTTCTGCCGTTCGGCGCAGAATACCTCCCTTGACCCATGCCGGTGGTTCGGGTAAATTCAGCGTGACGACACTGAACTTGGAGCGGTGCTATGCCACTTTACGAATACCACTGCCCTACATGCAGCCACAAGTTTGAAAAGCTCCAGCCCATGAGCTCCACCGGCGCTGACTGCCCCAACTGCGAGCAGCCGGCCAGGCGGGCCATCTCGATGTTTGCCAGGGTCGGCGGCGCGGACGAGGAGCAGGCCTTCAACTCCGGACCTCTGCCTCCTCTCGGGGGTGGCGGCTGCTGTGGCGGAGGCTGCGGCTGCGGTCACTAGGCCGACAACCCCACCCGGGTGCTTTCGCTATTGAGGGCGTGGACGATTGTTCCGCGCCCTGTTTATTTCCCGGTGCGGGGGTCGTAGGTGTCGGGCGGATTCACGTTGTGGAATATGGAATATTGCGAGACCGGTATGTCCTGTCCGTCAATCTCGCTCCAGAGCAGTATGGTATAGACGCCCGGCCCGTACTTGGTGAGCAGGTCTCCGATATCGGCAGTTACCGCAAATTCCGTGCCCTGAGCGATCCACATGGAGGCGGTGAGCCAGCGGACCGTGATTGGCCGAGGGTTACTGTTCTGGCTCGCTTCCAGCGCTTCGCGCCAAAGCCCCAGGGCCTCTTCCGGCGAACCTGGCGCCGGGGCGTTTGAAGGAACGTCGTAGGCATCGGGACAGGGCGAATACGTCGTGTCGAACTCGTCCTCCACCCAGAAACTGACGTCGGTCAGGCTCACGTCGTCCAGGTCAATGCCAATATCGGTCAGGTCCACATCGCTCAGCCCCAGGCCGTTCAGGTCGACGTTGCTCAGGTCGATGTCAATCAGGAAGCGCCCGATTCCGGCTATCAGGGTGCCCGAGTCGTAGCAGTAAGTCCGTGCCAGTTGCCCCAACGTGAGGGGTCCCGGCGGCGGGTCGAAGTAGATCTGCAGGCCCAGTTGGTCCTTGTGCGAGAAACTCAGCCCGCCCGTAGCTCGGCCGGAAACAACCAGATTCCGGTCGTCTATACCAGGCAACTGGGAATACTCCACGAACCCGCTCTCAAAGTGCTGGTACCCGACAATGTTGTAACTGTCCCAGGCCAGCCCGATGTTAACTTTCCTGTGCCACTTGCCCAGAATATTGCGCTTGTGGCTTGGGCTGTTCAGCCACCCGTTCATCATCTTGCGGATCTCGGCTTCGATGTCGCCAACGGCGCGGTAGCCGTCGGATGGCTGGATGCAGTAGTCAGTGCCGCTGGCATTTTCGCTGTTGGTCTGGTGCCCACCCGCCAGGGAGTAGCGCATATAGGGCTTGAGCCCGTCGACGCCCCAGTGGCCGCTGAAACAGTTGGCTAAGGAAACTTCGGCGTGGAGCTGTGCCGCTACGTTTTGTCCCAGGACGACGGGGGGAACGCCCGCTCTCTGACGCTCCGCGTTGATAAGGCCAAGCATGTACTGCTTGTATTCGAGGTGTTTCCGGACCGCCGGCGGGAGGGCTGCAGGAGTTGACGCAGCTCGCGATGGAGGACGGACCGTGGCCCCCGTGGTGGCGCGCGATGCCTCGGAGGTGCTGGTGCTTTCTGCGCCTGGCTGGCCGGACAGGTCCTGCAACTGTTGGCCGGCATTGCGGAAAGCGCCAGCGCCGGGGAAGTCGAGGTTTCCGACGATGGCAAGGACCGCAGCCAGACCGGCGATGGTGACAATGACGAAGAGGCACCCGCAACCGCGAATGATTCCCTTTTTCGCGGGATTGCCGGACCGCCGAGGCTCCATCATTTGTCTTCTCGAGTGTTCTGGGAGGCCAATTGCCTTATCACAGCAGCTTCATGCAGTCTCACGGGTTTTGCGTGGTGTCATTTTATTCCCAGTTCTCAGGGCTGTAGGTGTCTGGGGGCTCCACTTTGTAGAAGATCGAGTACTGGGAAATCGGTATTCTCTCTTCCTTGGCGGTTGCCCAGAGTAGAATTGTGTAGACTCCGGGCCCGTGGTCGGAGAGAAGATTGCTGACGTCGGCTGTGACGGCAAAAGATGTTCCTCTCGCTGTCCACTTCGAGGCGGTGACCCAAGGAACGACAACGGCCAGGTCAGGCCGAGACTGGCTCGCCGCATAAGCTTGCTCCCAGAACCTGTGGGCTTCAGGGTTTGACCGTGGCGCGGGCGAGTCTGGAGGCACATCATACGGGTCAGGGCACGGGGAATATATCTGCGTGTGCTGGTCTTCGGTCCAGTAGCTGTTGCCGGTAAGGCGATACCTGAACGATGCTATCCGAGGCCCCAAACCGTAGCAGTAGGTACGCGATAGCTGGCCCCTGGTCAGCGAGTGGGGAGTCGGGTCATAGTGAATCTGAAATCCCAAGTCTTCCTTGCCTGAAAATCGCAGACCACCGATCGCGTCCCCCGAGAAAGACAGCGTTCCGTCTGAAATTTCAGGAAGGTCTACATACTCCAAATAGTCCCCCTCAAAGTGCTGGTACCCAACTATGTTGTACTTGTCCCAGGCCAGGCCGATGTTCACCAGCCTGTGCTGCTCGTCCAACAAGTTTCGACGGTGGCCGGAGCTGCTCATCCAACCGTCCATCATTTTCCGGATCGCACTTTTGACGTCGCCCAACGGGGTGTAACGTTCTGATGCCTTGATGCAATAGTCAGAGCCGCTGCCGTTTTCAGCGTTTGTCTGGTACCCGCCAGCCAGGGAATAACGCATGTAGGGCTTGAGCCCGTCAGCGCCCCAGTGGCTACTGAAACAATTGGCGAGGGAGGAATCCGCGTGCAATTGGGCTGCTATGTTGTCGCCTAAGACTACGGTCGGTACGCCTGCTTCGACTCTTTGCCTATTGATGAGTTCCAGCATGTACAGCTTCAACCCCACGTGGCGGAGATTAGGCCGAACGGGAGGTGTGGGGGTGGCGGTAGGAAAAAGAGTGGGTTCGACGGTAGGAAGCTGCCGGGGAATAATGGCGGGGGGCCCTTCCGGACCATCGCCTGAAATGGCCTTGCGAGCCTGACGGTACAATTCTTGACTCTCTCTGCCCGCGGTTCTAAGGGTGTCAGCACCCGGGAAGTCCGAGCCGCGTCCGATCGCGAAAAAAGAGGCAATGCCGACCCCTATCAATATAATCAACAGACATCCGCATCCGGGATTACCTTCGCTTCCTCGGGACTTCCGAGGAGCATTGCGTGTAGACATTGGTAGACTCGATGATTAGTCTTGGCTCGGCCTGCCTCCCCATCGGCGCCAGGCCAGGCAAGCGCCGCCAGCCGCGGCCAGCAGGACGCCGCCGGCCAGAGCGCGCAGGGCGGCCCACATCGTGGCGTCGAACCAGAACCCCTGCGGGAACAGCAGCACCAGGTAGTCGGTGCGCGGGTCGAGCTGCCAGAAGTCGTTGGCAAAGCTTATCCGGTGGAAGAGCAGGAACAGGGCCTCGAACCCCACGGTTGCCACCAACCCGAAAACCACCAGCAACCCCACGGTCAACCCGCCGCCCCACAATGCACGACGAGCCAGCACCGGCACGTGGGCGCGCCGTTGTCGGGCGAACCCGGCGGCTGTCAGAACAATCAGCAACGCAGCCGACACCGCCCATGCTGCGTACACTCCCCACAGCAGACGCTTCACGTCATACATGTGCAGGACCTCTTTTTCGTTGAACAGGTCCCGTTCTTCCCCGAATATGGGAGTGCGCACGCTCAGCGGTTCGTCGCCGGAATTGAAGTAGGAGCGCAGGTCAATGGCCACCTGCCGCAGGTCTTCGGGGGCGATCCCGCTCACCCATGCGATGCGATATTTCTCGAAGCCGTCCTCGTAGAGTCCAATGTTGTTGAAGGCCCACGTGATGCTCCCGGTAACCAGGAACACAGGCACGGCGATCACGAACAGCGCAGCGGGCAGCCACTGGAGTCGCCGTGCGGTCTTTGCGAAGGGACTGTCGAAACGGGTCAACAATTGAAACATGGGCAGCACAGATTATAATCGGCACATGATTGATTACGAATCCGAAGGCAAGATTTCAGAATTTCAGACTCTCATAGACATCGTGGAGAAACTGCGGGCTCCGGGTGGCTGTCCCTGGGACCGGGAGCAGACCCACGAATCGTTGAAGCGCAACCTGCTGGAGGAAGCTCACGAGGCACTGGAGGCCATAGACGACGGAGATCCATCCGTGTTGAGCGAGGAACTGGGCGATTTGCTGGTGCAAATTGCTTTCCATGCCGACATAGCCCGGGAATCCGGGACTTTTGACATGGGCGATGTGGTCGAACGCATCAATCGCAAGCTGATCCGGCGCCACCCCCATGTTTTCGCAGACGAAACGGTGTCAGACGCGAGGGAGGTGGAGCGCAACTGGGAGCGCATCAAGGCCGAGGAACGGGCTGCCTCGGGCACCCGCAAGTCGCCGGTGGACGGCATCCCGGCCAGTCTGCCCGCGCTGGCTGCGGCGCAACTGATGCAGGACCGGGTGGCCCGCGCCGGTTTCGAATGGGACGATGTTTCAGGTGTTCTGGACAAGGCCGCGGAGGAAATTGAGGAATTCCGCAATGCCAGAACGCCGGAGGAGCAGGTCCATGAGCTGGGCGACATCCTGTTTGTCCTGGTCAACCTGTCTCGATGGGTTGACGCTCACGCTGAGGACGTGCTGCGTCAGGCCAACAACCGGTTTCGGGCCCGCTACCTGGGCATGGAAGAGCTGGCGGAAGAGCGAGGGCTGAACTTCGAGGCGCTGCCGCTGGCAGAGAAGGAGGAGTTGTGGCAGGAGGTGAAGCGGATGGGGAAGGCAGGGTGAGTCCCGGCCAAGACTAATCCCCGGTCTCGCCCGGCCAGCCTGCCACGTACGCCGGGTCCAGGTAGTAGACGCCGCCGCTCAACAGACGCTGCAGGCCGCCGGTGAGCTCGGCCATCCCGCCCGCCTGGGTGGACGACCGGCCCATGAAACGTTGAGACAGACTTCGGCGGGGTTGCAGGAACTTGGGACGAGGTCGGGTCTTTCCAGCCTCGGCAGCGGCGTCGAGCGCATCGGTGAAATCGCCGATCTGGTCGATCAGCCCCAATTCCGAGGCGCGTTGCCCTGTCATCACCTCGCCGGTCGCCAGCTCCCTGACCGTGTCTTCCGGCAGTGACCTGCCCTTGACCACCGCGCCGACGAAGTTGTCGTAAATCTCGTTTATGAGTCCTTGAAGTTTTTCTGCTTCCTCGGCTGTAGGGCTGCGCCAGAAACCGGTCATGTCCTTGTATTTGCCGCCTTTGAATATGGAAATCTCGACTCCCGCGCGCCCAAGGAGCTGCTCGAGGACTGGACGCATATAGATGACGCCGATAGATCCCACAAGTGAAGTCGGCATCGCGAATACCTGGCTGGCAGCGCAACACAGGTAGTATCCGCCGGACGCGCCGATGTTGCGAACATAGGCCAGGACCGGCTTGTTTTCGGCCACGCGCTCAATGCTGCGGTGCAGCGATTCGGAAGCGGCTGCAGATCCCCCGGGGGAATCGATGTCCAGCAACAGGGCGCGATAGGACTTGTTCTTGGCCACGGACTCGAACACCCGGCTATAGGCGGCAGACCGGATCTGGGTGCCGATCACCCCGTGCATTTCCACCACAGCGACGTTTGAACCCCGGCCAATACCAAACGGCATAGTTGCCCCCACGGGTTGCTGGATGCAGGCCCCATTGTAACCCAACCGACCACCCGGCCGGGTAAGGGTGGGAAAGCAAAAGCACAGGGCCCTGATTTTCCATCAGGGCCCCGTCGTGATGGGCAATCGGGAGCTTGGCTTATTCTGCGTTAACGTCGATGGGGCACTCCGGCATTCCCTGGTCCGACTTGCGGAAATGAGGAATGACGTGCTTGCCAAACATTTCGATGGATTCCATGACCTTCTTGTGGGGAACGCTCTCCGTGGCCATGAGGAATTGCAACTGGTCCACGCCTGTCGCCTCATGGAGCCTGGCCGCCTTGATGCAGGACTCGGGATCGCCCGCCACGATGATGCCGCGTTCGGCCATGGTGCCCGCGTCGAACTCCTCCCACACCTTCTGGGCCAGCGCGCTGCCGCCGGACAGATCGAGTCCGTTGCCGCCGTTGCCGCCCTGGGTGGGGACATCGACGTAGCGGGAGAAATTCTGGGCCAAGTGGTCAGGGACACCGCCCCACTGATCCAGCAGCCTGGCGTAAATATCCTTCTGGTCCTGGACGTAGGGACGGCCCGGACCGAAGAAAGTCTTGAGGGACTGCGCCGACAGTTCCTTGGTAGCGATGTCGTCTTCGCCGCACAGGCCGAAGCAAGAGGACAACCACTTGTTGTTGGCGAAGGCCCCGACGGGGTTCGATTCCTTGATGGCCGTCTTGTATTCGCGAATGGAAGGTTCAAGCACCGACGGAGCATTGACGCCCAGGGCCATGGAGCCGATGCCCTTCTGGGCGGCGAGCTGGTATGTGGCCGGCTGGAGGGCCGCTACCCATATCGGCGGATGAGGCTTCTGGTAGGGCTTGGGGAGCACTTGGCGCGGCGGCACCTTCCAGAACTTGCCGTCCCATTCGAAGTAGTCGGACTCCCAAATCTTGGGAATCATGGACAGGGACTCGTCCCACATCTCCCGAGTGTCCCGGGGGTCGATGCCCATGCCGAGCTGTTCGTAGGGCGCCGAGCGGCCAGTACCAAACTCGACACGTCCATGCGACAGGTGGTCGACCATGGCGACTCGTTCGGCGACCCTCACCGGATGGTGGTAGGGCAGGATGACCACGCCGAATCCGAGGCGGATCCGCTTGGTCAGCCGGGCGAGGGCGCCGAAGATGACTTCCGGGCAGGGGGACTCGGAAAACGTGGTCAGGAAATGGTGCTCGACGAACCACACGGCGTCGAAACCCATCTCGTCGGCCAGAATGCACTGCTCGATGGTCTCCTCGATAACGGCGTGGTCATCAAGCATTGGCCGCTGCATCTCATACGCCAGCGAAAACTCCATCTCGAACCTTCTTACATAAGCTAAGCGTCGTCCGCCATTCTAAGGTTCCCCAATTGATACCGCAACTTGAGTCGTTGTATGCGGTATTGTAGGATTAATGCAATACAGTAATACTTTTGCTACGGAGTTATACAATGGCCGCTGTTGTAGGAACAAAGGGCCAAGTGGTGATTGACAAAGCAATCCGTGACCAGCTGGGCATTTCCCCGGGCTGGCGGGCCTACCAGACGCTGGACGAAGGTTTTGTGAAGATATACTTCCGTCCCCCGCCCCATGGTCGTTCCCTGCTGGGAACCCTTAGAGAGCACATCACTCCCGAAGCTGAGGAGCGGCTTGCGCGAATGAGTTGGGCCGAAATGGAGGATGAGGGATGGACTGGGATAGTGGAAGAGCGGGATGAGAAACTTGGAATGTCGTCCAGTAATTCGCCACAGCGATGACCTTCATTGACACCAACATCCTGGTTCGTTACCTGACTGGCCTGCCGCAAGACCAAGCAACCACCGCCGCCGATATTATCGACAGCGGCGCCGAATTATGGATAACGGCCACTTCTCTGGCCGAAGTTTATTTCATAATGTCCCGGGTGGGTGGCATCCCCAGAGTCGAAGTAGTTAGAGCACTGATTGATTTCATGCAGAAGGACAACATATTTCCATACGCCGTCGACAGGGACTTCTTGCTGCGCGGACTGGAAATGACGCTGCCCTCAGGCAGGGTTTCCGTGGCGGATGCGTTGATTTGGGCGACGGTTCACACTGCCGGCAGTGACGCAATCTATTCCTTCGACCAGCGGTTTCCAGAAGAGGGGATTCGGGTTCTGCGATCTCTCTAGAGCTCCTACCCCATCAGCACAACTTCACGCTGCACTGGGGAGGAGGGGAACGGTCCGTTTTCTGACATGAAGACGTCTATTTCGGAGCGCACTCCGAACTCCGGGAGGTAAATCCCAGGTTCAACCGAGAAACAGACGCCGGGTATGATGCGACGGGTGTCATGGGTCTCGAAGCCGTCGAGGTTCACCGCCTCGCTGTGCACTTCGAAGCCGATGCTGTGTCCAAGGCGGTGGGTGAACCACTGACCGTAGCCGCGCACATCGATGTAGTCCCGAGCCACACGGTCGGCCTGCCAGCCCTGCACCGTGTCGCCGCTTCTGTGAGCGTTCTGCAGGTATTCAACCGCGGCATCCCGAGCTCCGATGACGATGTCGAAGATCTCCTGGTGTTTCTCCGGCACACGGTCGCCGGCGTAGGCGCACCAGGTGATATCGGCGTAGACGCTGCCCGGGGCGACGCCCTTGGCCCAAAGGTCTATGAGTAGCCAGTCGCCGGGCAGGATGGGGCTGTGCTGCTGCTGCGACGGCTCGTAGTGCGGATCGGAGGCGTTGGCGTTGACGGCCACGATCGGGCCGTCGGGAGAGGCGATGCCCTCTTCGTCGAAGCGGCGCCGTATGAACTCCGCTACATCAAACTCGGTGATGCCCGACCCGATGCGTTCTCCAGCGTGGGCGAAGGCCTCGTTGACGATGCGTCCGAGCTTGAGGGCGGTGGTGTGATGGTCTGCGTACTGCTCGGGAGACCACTGGTGCGTGGCTGCCTGCATCAGGTCAGCGGATGAGACGACCTCAACGCCCATGCTGCGGACCAGCTCGACGGTGCCGGCGTCCACGCGGGAAACGCGGGGCAGCGCGTTCAGCGGCGAGTACTCCATCGCCAGCCGACCGGTGCCGGATACCAGGTCGCGCAGCGCGGAAACCAGGGTTTCGCGGTTGCTGTAAACGACGCAATCGACACCGGAGTCGGCGAACTTGCCGGCGTCGACGTGGTGTGTCAGCAAGGTGGGGCTCCCGTAAGCCGGCAAGTAGAAGTAGCAGGGTCGGGTTACGTGTCCCGAAGGCCGGATGACCTGACGGAAGATGGGATTGGACTCCCGGTAGTCGTACACCAGCCAACCCGGCGTTTCGTCCTGGGCCATGAAGTCCTGCGCGGCGCGGTAAACATTCTGAAAGTGACCTGACTGCTTTTCCATAAACACACCGTTACGAACGAAAGTGAGGCGTGGCCGAATTATCGCACATTCCCTGCGGGGCGGGGAAAGGGATGGACGGGTCTACGTCGCATCCACCTACCGAGGGTCAGCTATGAAACCGGTTGCTGGCGTGACATAGCGGCTATTCGCAAACGTTCTCCCGAGAATCGTTGTCACCGGAAATGCAGCGCTGGCGCATCCCCGGGAATCCAGCCATTGGGGGGAACTAACAGGTCATTGTCCTGAAACGGTGTGATGAAGGGTGAGCCAGAGCCGCAGAAGGCCGGTAGCCAATGGGTTCGCTGCGTGGCTGCGGTCAGTGGATCTCCTGCCGCATTCCTCCATCGAGGAACACGCTTGCGCCGGTCATGAATGCAGCCCGTTCCGAGCACAGGAACACTGCGGTGTCGCCGACCTCTTCCGGCTTGCCGAGGCGGCCCATGGGCACGGGGGAAGCAAGCTCTTTGGTCAATTCCTCCTTGGGTCGGCCCTCGAATTCGCTGCGCTCCTTCAATTCAGCGGCGAGGGAATCGTTCAACACCAGGCCGTGGACCAGGTTGTTGACGGTGATGTTGAAAGGCGCCAGCTCGTTGGCGAGGCTTTTCGCGTACCCAATCAGTGCCATCCAGTTGGAGTGGGCGAGGGAAGTCTCCCCGCTGACATCGGCATGGTCCATGGCCGCAGGTCCGGAGGACGGCTCGGGCAGCAGGTTCAATATTCGGCCCCAGTGCTGCCGTTTCATGTATGGGACAACTTCCCGGGAGAAGCGAACAGCCCCGAGGAAGCCCTCGCTCAGCGAATTCAGGACATCTTCATCGCTGAGTTCCGATGGGCGCTCGGCTGTGTGGTAGCCCATGTGGGTTACGAGAACGTTGACCTGCCCGAACCGGCTGATGGTGTCGCGGACGACCCGGCGAATGTCGCGCGCGTCGGTGATGTCGGCGGGTATGGCGAGGACATGCTGCTGCGAACTGATGCGGGCGATCTCTATCTCGGTGCGGCGCAGGTCAGGCTCCGTCCGGCCGCAGATGGTGACGTTGGCCCCTTCGTGGGCGAACGCCAGCGCGATGGCGCGCCCCAACCCGCGGGTGGAACCCCCCACAATAGCAACCCGGTCTTTAAGCCCCATATCCATAGAACATCACAGCCCCACAACAGAAGTGCCAGGGAACGGAAAGAACTGCCTTTATATAATGTCCTGCTCGGCCAGGGACTTTATTTCGGCATCGGAATAGCCGAGTTCCTTGAGGATGTCTCCGTTGTGCTGCCCCAGAAGTGGCGGGGGTAAGTCCAGACCCCCGGGCGTGCGGGAAAACTTGACCGGGATACCGGTCTGCTTGATCTTGCCCGCGACCGGGTGGACCATTTCCTGCAACATTTCCCGGGCCTCGATCTGGGGATCGGCGAAGACGTCGGCCAGGTCGTTGATTGCGCCACATGGGACGCTGACTTTCTGCAGGTCTGCCACCCAGTCGGCAACCGGCCGGGTGAGGAACACCTGCTGAAGGTAGGGAACCAGCACGGAGCGGTTGTTGACCCGATCACCGTTGGTTGCATAGTCCGGTTTGCCCAGCTCTTCGAGGTCCATGGCCTCGCAGAAGCGCTCCCAGATGCGCTCCGAGCCCACGGCAACGTTGATGAACCTGCCGTCCTGGCACATGAATGCCTGGTAGGGGCAGAGGTTCGGGTGGGCAGCGCCCAGCCGGGCGGGCGGCCTGCCGTTGGCGAACAGGGTAGCCGCCTGATAGGTCAGCCAGGCTACCTGCCCATCCAGCATGGAGACGTCGATGTACTGCCCTTCGCCGTGCTCGGCCCGGTGACGGATGGCCGACATGATGCCGAAGGCGGCCCACATGCCTGCGCCGATGTCCGAGACCGCGATGCCAACCTTCTGGGGTTCGCCATCGGGCTCGCCGGTCAGGCTCATCAGCCCGCTGATGCCCTGCATGATCTGGTCGTAGGCAGGCAGGCGCCGGTAGGGCCCGTCCTGTCCGAAGCCGGAGATGGACGTGTAGATGATCTGCGGGTTGATGGAGCTGACCACATCGTAGCCCAGCCCGAACCGTTCCATCACGCCCGGGGTGAAATTCTCGACGATAACGTCAGCATCTGCCGAAAGCTTCAGGAAGATTTCCTTGGCCTCATCTTCCTTGAAGTTGAGGGTCAGGCTGCGCTTGTTGCGGTTGATGGACAGGAAATAAGAACTTTCCCCTTCGATGAAGGGAGGCCCCCAGTGGCGAGTGTCGTCGCCGCTGCCCGGGATCTCGATCTTGATTACGTCTGCCCCGTGGTCGCCCAGCATCAATGTGCAGAAGGGCCCCGCGAGAGCCCGGGTCAAGTCCAGCACCTTCAGGCCTTCCAGTGCTTTCATTCCTGTCAATCTCCTGCATTCCGTTGAAGATTCGTTACCGTCAGTTCAATTTGATGAACTGCCAACGAAATTCTTCGACGGAATTTTATCGTTGGAATCTTACTGTTGTCTTACCTATCATTATGACAGTTTTATGAAAAATTTATGAGTCACCAATGGGCCTGTTTATCGCTTTATTTCTGTCGCTTCCGTAGAGTGGAGGCATCAGTCAGGTGCACTCGGCAGCCTCCGGTATCGGCAGGGTCGAAGTAGATGAGGCGGTAGCCCATGAAGTTGGTGAAGGGCTCGTCGGTCAGGAACCTGTAACCCCTGCTCCGGTGTTCCGCCACCACACGGTCGAGTTCTTCAACGGCGTACGCCGTGTGATGGACCACATAGCTTCCACCGCTTTCTGCCAAGGCTGACATTTCCTCGGGCCGTATGAACTCGACCTCTACGTCACCGACTTGCAGGAATGCCACTTCGCCAAGATTCGGGACGGGACCGCGGCCTGTCACTTCCGCGCCGAATGCGCTGGAGTAGGACTCGATGGCCGCATCGAGGTCTGGAACCATGTAGCTCACGTGGTGAATTTCACTAAACATAACGCCCCACTTGTGAGGATGTTTGGCTTCAGGGCCGGTTGCCCTATTTGTGCGCGGCGCATATTATATGTTTCCGCTGCGAGAGAACCAAACTTACAGCTCGCAGAAGAATGCGTGGAGAAGATAATGGCAGTTGGGAGCACGTACAAGATAGTGGAGTTGGTTGGGTCCTCCAGTGAAAGCGTACAGCAGGCCATCGACGGCGCCATCTCCAGGGCCGCGTCGACCATTCGCAACCTGGACTGGTTCGAGGTGCGTGAAATTCGCGGCACCATCGACGGGGAAAGCGCAAACTGGTATCAGGTGAAGCTGGGAATAGGGTTCCGCGTGGACACGAGCGACGACGTCAGCCAAGACTAGGTGTAAAGATGGCCGGCCCGTTCGAGGTGAGCCGCAATGCAGTGGTGATCGACGCGCCGGCCGAGCGGGTGTTCGATTACGTGGCGGATATGACGCGCCACGGAGAATGGAATGCCGAGCCGGACTTCGAGGTGACGGCCTTTCCTTCCGAGCCGCCAACCGTCGGCTCGGTTTTTCGTCGGGAGAAGAGAGGGGTGATGCGTGGGCCGCTGGTGATTCGCGGCGGGATGAGCGACAACCCGGTGAGGATGGTCAAGACGATGATCGTGACGGAGTATGAGCCTCACAGCCGTCTGACCTTCGAAACGAGCAACAGCTACAACAATCTGCTGGTCAGCAGAGACAGGATTTCGTTCGAGTTGCGGCAGGAAGTTGAGGGCACCAGGGTGATCATGGTCTCGCAGGTGGAGGCGCTGGTACCCGGGGCGTTCATGGGCCCGGCCTATGCGATGCGCATAGCGCGGGGCTTTCTGGCACGGGTACTGGGCGGGAAGCCAAGTGACAATGCTCCGAAATTGCCTGCGGGCCCACACCTGTCCCGTGTCAAGGAAATGATGGAGACGGGGAAGATCACCACCCGCCGGATATGACCCGCTTCCGGGCATGGCCTCACTATCCCGCAGGCCGCCTCAATCCCCCCAAACTTCACGGACCACGCTGGCCACAAGCTCCAGCTTTTGCCATTGCCGTTCTTCGGTGAGCAGGTTCCCCGGAGCTGTGGATGCGAAGCCGCACTGAGGGCTGAGAGCAAGGTTTTCCAGGGGCACAAAGGCGCTGGCCTCTTCTATCCGCTCGCGCAGATACCCGGGAGCTTCCAGTGCCGGCTCCTTGCTGCTGACCAGCCCGAGCACCACCATCCTGCCATCCGGAACGAACCGCAGGGGTTCAAAGGTGCCGGCCCTGTCCGTGTCGTATTCCAGCAGAAAACGGTCCACTGGCAGCGTGCCGAACAAGCGCTCAGCAATTGCTTCGTAGCCTCCCTCTGCATACCATTTGCTCTGATTGTTGCCGCGACAAACGTGGAACGCGACGGTTGTACCGGCCCTCTGAGCTCCCTCGAGGCAATGGCTGTCGGCGGCGACGGCTTCCTCAAACATCCTGTCAGGATCCTCTCCCAGATCCTGCAAGTGCTGTCGCCACCGGGGATCGACGTAGTAGCTGTAGCGGGGGGCGTCCATCTGGATATAGTCCACGCCCGCTTCAATCAGCGACTGCACTTCGTCCCTGATGATGCCCGCGATTTCCCAGAGGAGTTCAGAACGGTCAGCATAGAACTGGTCGGTCAGTCCGGGCTGGAAGGTGAGCGCGGGAAACTGGGTCGGACTGGGCACGGTCATTTTGACCGGTCCGGGAGCTTTGGCCTGCAGAAAGGAGCGCTGGACTTCTGTGAGGCTTCGCACCTGATGGAGCCTGCCGCCCACGACCTGCCGGGTGCCCTGCTCCGTGGGTTGATCGCCGGGGCCCTGCCAGATGCGTACCACGGCGGGCGTGTCGACGTCGACGAAGCCTTCCACCGACTCGATCAGATCGTTCTGGAAGCCGGTCCGCCGGAACTCACCGTCGGTGAACACCTGCATGCCGGCCGCCTGCTGCTTCCCCAGGGCATCGAGAATGGCCTGGTCCTCCGCTGCGCGGAGTTGGTCCAGATCGATTTGGCCGTCCAAGAAGGCAGCCTTGGCGTTCTTCACCTCGGTGGGGCGAAGCAGGCTTCCAACATGGTCGACGCGGTAAACATCAGGCATGGCAGTTCCTCACCGGTTCGTCAACTGATAGATCGGGAACGAGGCGATGTTTCACCAAACTTGTTCTTCGAGGCTGCTATTCGTCGGTGTACCGTTCGCCCCATCTGTCCAGGAACACCACATCCGACAATGGGCCACGCCGCACCGGGCCGAAGTTGCCCATCGGGTAGCCAATGGGCAGGATGGCGTAGGAGTGTACCCCCGGCGGCAGACCGAGTATTTCCTCGACCTCCTTTTCGTGGATCAGGTGGCGGCAGGTGAGGGTGGAGCCCAGCCCAAGGGCGCGGGCGGCGAGCAGCATGTTCTGGACTGCCGGATAGATTGATGCGCCCAGGGCCCGGTCGGGCAGACCATCGCCGCCTTCCTGGCAGGCGACAATCCAGACCGGGGCCTCGTGGTAGTGCTCGGTGAGGTAATGCACCGCGTCATGCTGGCGGCGATAGCGTCCGGGGCTGGAACCCGGGGGAGGAGCGCTGCCAGCGTAGCGAGGACCGATGACATCGTCATAGGCCTTCTGGTACCAGACCTGCACTCGCTTTTTGATTTCGGGGTCCTTGATGACCAGGAAGCGCCAACGCTGGTTTGCCCCTCCGTTGGCGGCACATGCGCCCGCCTCCAGAATCCGGCGGACCAGTTCGTCGGGGACCGGATCGGGCTTCAACCGCCGCATGGATCGGGTGGAGTGAATGATGTCGAACAGGTCAGTTCCATCGGCCATTGCGACGCTCCTTGCATTTTTCTGGGCACTATGGGAGTTCAGGACTGGATCATATCGCGTGGGTAGCATAGCCCTGCCACGGCAGGCGGGCAAGGCTGTTGACGCAGGGATCCATCCGCTATGCTCCAGCCACCAGGAACAGGACGCCAAAGGCCGCAACGGTCACGTTGACGCCCAGGCCAAACCACTTCTCGGGTATGCGGCGCAACAATCGTGCTCCGTAGTATGCGCCGCCAATGGCCACGACGCCGAGGGCAAGGCTCAGCACAATCACGAAGGGGGATATTAGATCCCCGGTGCTGTACACGGCGATCTTGGGGACCTGGATTAGGAGCATGCTGAGAGAGAAGGTGGCCATGTATTCGCGAGGCTTGAGGCCGTAGGCAATGTAGAAGATGGGCGCGAAGGGGCCGGGTATTCCCATCACCGCAGCGAGGAATCCGGAAGCGCCGCCAAGAGGGACGAAGCCCCAGAGAGTCATGCGGACCCGCTTCGTCCAGGGAAGCTGGGTGAGTACCACGAGGACGATCATGCCGGCACCCATTCCACGGATCAGAAGGTCGGTGTCGGCGGCGATGAACAGGAAGCTGCCGAGGATGGCGAAGGGGGTGGAGCCGGCGACGAACCACGCGACAACCTTCCAGTTGGTGAATTCGCGGTTCAGCCATACACGGGCAAAGGTGCCGATGAGCTGAAAGATGGCGATGACAGGAACCGCGACCTCGGGGCCGTAGAACCACACCAGCACCGGCAGGATGATCACGCCGCCGCCGAACCCTGCGACGCCGGACAGCGACATGCCGATCGCGGCAACGACGAAGAGAACAACCAATTGCCAGACGACGAGGTCTTCCAGAACAGCCCTTCCGCTGGGTCGAATCAGCGTCCCATCATATACCCGATGATTTGCATCGAGGCAAATTGGCTCGCCGCATTCGTCATCCCTCCGCAGTGTAGGCAGGGACAGTTGCCTTCTATTGCAGCCAGCCCGTTGGCCCTGAGCCTGTCGAAAGGTCACCCGTTCGTGGTTCGACAAGCTCGCCATGATCGGAATTGACGGTTTAACTGCAAAGACTAATGGCACCCGGAGCTTTTGGAGTCACCGGGTGTCAGGACGGTGCTCGGCGTTGTAAAATGCCGCAAACACGCATCAGAAGGGGAAGAGAATGGCAGATCTGACAAGCACTCAGCGAATCGGCGCACTGGTTCCTGCCACAAACCCCGTGGTCGAACCGGACTTCTACCGGGTCATTCCACCTGAAATCACCGTGCATTTCGAGCGGATGTGGAACGGCAACTGGGGAAGCCAGCCGGAGTCCCAGGATGACAGTGGATACCGACTGAGCATGTCCAGCGGGGAGGCCAACGAGGTCGACTGGGCACTGTTCGGGTTCGACGTCAACAAAATGAACGACGACGTGGCTCGGGGAGCCAGCGCGCTCTCCAACATCGGGCCCGACGTGCTGGTCTATGCTTGCACCTCAGGCACCTGGCACAAGGGTTACATGGCCTTCGACAGGCACATGGCGGACGTGATGGAGGAGGCCAGCGGCATAACCTCGGTCACTGCAGTCACCTCCTGCATAGAGGCGATGCGGCACATGGGCAGCAAGAAGCTGAGTATTGCCGGACCGTACCGCAACTTCCACCTGCGCAACCGGCTCAAGCCGCTGATGGAGGAGGCAGGGTTCGAGGTGCTGAGCGCCGACGGCGAGCCGTGGATGCAAGAGTCGATGAACCCGCGGGAGATCGACGAGGAGTCGCCGCAGACGATCGTCGACTTCGCGCTGTCTGTAGTGCAGGACGAGGCGGACACAGTGTTCCTGCCGGGCACTGCGTGGCGGGCCCTGGATGCGGCTGAGCCCCTGGAGCAGAAGCTGGGGAAGACGGTTGTAACGGTGAACCAGGCCAGCATCTGGATGGCCCTGCGGAAGCTGGGGTGGACCAAGCCGATCCCCGGATTCGGGAGCCTGCTGCGAAGCCTGGAGTGACGAGCGGCGCACCGAGCGCCCGGTTTTGTATAGGGGCCATCGGTCGATGAGGCCGATCACTGCGGGAAGGCTGCGGAAAAGTGCAGGGTGTCGCAGTCGACTCGTCAGGCGTTCGGGGCTTAGGTAGACGGGAACGGCCTCTGCGGGCTGGGAAAGGAACCTCAGGCTGGGCGGTCGTGCGGTACGGGCACGGGAAAAAGGTTGGTGCCGGGAGTGGGGGTCGAACCCACACACCTGTCAGGGTAGCGGATTTTAAGTCCGCCGCGTCTGCCATTCCGCCATCCCGGCACGAGGTACACCTGGCTAAGAAATCAGTGGTTTATGTCCGTCATTCCGTATAATTGCCATTCTTAGATTTCTTTTGGTCCTCCATCTCGTTCCATGCGTCTCCAAAACGTTGAGCCGCCCTTCTCTGCACCGTGGGCAATACATGAGAATAGAGTTTGGCGGTTATCACTAGATTGCTATGCCCCAATCGCTCCGAAGTTACTTTTAAATTGTTGTTCTCATTAAGCAGCAGGGTAGCATGTGTATGCCGGAGGTCGTGGAGCCTCAGATTCCAAATGCCCGCAGCCCTGGCCACTTCCGTAAACTTTTTCGTGAATTTGTTAGGATCCAACGGAGCCCCTTCGGAATTGCAGAAGACAGAATTGCCATTCCCGGCAAGGTTTCCTTGACGCGCCCGGTGAATTCCGAGCGCTTCGATCGACCGAGATGGCAGAGTTATGGACCGACCGCTCTTTGACTTTGGTGTTGACTTTCTCACCTAGCCAGAATTTAGCTTGACACGAGTCCTCCTCACGGAAAGAACTCCGGCTTTCAAGTCAACGTCCTGCCACTGTAGTCAAGCGAGTCCCGAACGTCTGAGGCCGGTTTCCATGGCGAGTGGAAAGCAGGTGCTATATTGAGGGTCATCCATGTGTGCAAAGAACGTAGGAATATCTTCCCAAGTCAGGGTGCCGGATTCGAATGGAGTCTCCTTGGGAGGCTCTACGTCTTGGATCTCCCCGAGAGCCCGTCGGCTAAACTGCTTTAACTTCTGCCCGTCCTTTAGGGCTTTACTCAAGATCCTATGAACTTGACGCACCGTGGTCTCGGACAAACCCTTTCCAGACTTGCCCCCCTCTCTCAACAGCCAAGTCTCCATGTCTTTTATTTGTTGAGCTGAGAGCCTCTCCACGGGTATATGCCCGATATTCGGGATGATATAACGCTCCACATTCCCACGGTACCCTTCCAACGTCCGCGTTTCTACCCAGGTATTCCCATCAAGCCACTCCCTCAAATATTCGGCAACTGTCAATGTGGAGGGGTCAGTGTACGTATTGGTATCCAGTTCCCTAAGAAGCTCTGTCAACCGTCGTTCGGCTGGGGCCTTGGTTCCCTTGACCGCCTCGGAATGGTAGCGCTTCTGGCCGGTAATTGGATCCCGGCCCAGATAGAACTGAATAGTCCATGAATCCTTTTTAATTTTGGGTCGCTGTCTTACTGTCCCGCGTCTCATGGCATTTTCGGCCTTAGATTAGGCGATGGGCCTGATGGCGAAGCTCAAGGGTTAAGTGATAGCACACTGTGGGGGCTGTATCCGCCTAATTTGGCCAAGCCCTGAATTGGTTTTGCTGGGCTGGCACTGGGCATTCCCACTTTAGGTTAGTTTAGACACTGCCCAATGTCTCGACAAGCGTCCCAGTGTCAGCAGCACACCGGGATATGATGATCAACGACCCCATACTCGGCAACAGCACACTGGGCCAGTTGGCCAACGCCGGATACCAGATCGTCATCGAGGGCTCCCGCTACTGAGAAAAACAGTCGACTAAACACAAGCTCCTGGGAGACAAGGGAGTCGATTGGCCCTTCGGCTGAAACCCGATAAAAGACTAACTCACCCAAGTTCAGGTTGAGCTAATGTTCGTGGCGATCATTGGACTAATGACCTTGGCGGTTCACATACGATTCGGTCAATAGCTAACTCGTCAGGGAAAATGTCACTCCGATGAAGGATGTGATCGAGACTCTCCCAAGGCTGATGACTGAGAAGGGAGTGCCCGAACGCATCCCATCCGACAATGGGTTGGAGGAGTGGGGGCCAAGACAGTGTACATCAAGCATGGGGACCGCCGTGGAAGAACGGATACGTAGAGAGCTTCAACGGTAAGCCCGGAGACGAACTGCTGAACCGGGAGGTGTTATACACGCCGTTGGAGGTGCTGCCCGGGCAGTACAGGCAGAGTTACAATAGGATCAGGCCGCACAACTCCCTTGGCTAACGGCCTCCAGCGTAGATGCCGTTCAGCCTCTATGTATTGTCCCGCAACTGTTGAGTCTAACGTAGTTGGTGGTGCAACCACAGGAGGCAGGTCACAGTTGCGTTAGCCTAGGGGATGAGTCGTCCGCGCTGTCAACCTCCCTGGCTGAGGGCGTCCCTAACCGCGTCGATCGTCCGGTCTATGTCTGCGTCTGTGTGAGCGATGGAGACAAAGCCGGCCTCGAACTGAGAGGGCGCTATGTACACGCCTCGTTCCAGCAACGCGTGAAAGTATCGCCCGTAGTTGGTTGTATCGGATCTCTCAACCTCGCTTAACGTGGTGACCGGCCCTGGGTTGAAGAACCCGGTGAACATAGACCCCACCCGGTTAATGGTGGCCGGGACTTCCTTCTGCGCAAATGCCGCTGCGATGCTATCAGTCAACCGATTCACCGACGCCTCGAGCCGTTCGTAAGTCCCAGGCCGCTGTAGTTCCTTCAGAGTGGCCACGCCCGCTCTCACAGCCAGAGGGTTGCCGGACAGGGTACCAGCCTGGTACATCGGCCCCAGCGGAGCTACCATCTCCATCACGTCACGGCGGCCTCCATAGGCACCCACCGGTAACCCGCCGCCGATGATCTTGCCCATTGTTGTGATGTCGGGCGTAACGCCGAACAGCGACTGCGCCCCACCGTACGCCACCCGGAATCCGGTAATCACCTCGTCGAAAATCAGGAGGGCGCCGTTGGCCTCCGTGATGCTCCGTAAAGAGTTCAAGAATCCAGCAGAAGGGGGCACTACGCCCATGTTGCCAGCCACTGGCTCCACGATCACTGCCGCTATGTCGTTCGGCCAGGCCTCAAACAGCTCCGCTACGGAAGCGATGTCGTTGTACGTCGCCACCAATGTTTCGGCGGCGTAGGCTTCCGGCACTCCGGCGCTGGTGGGCACGCCGTGGGTCAAGGCCCCCGAGCCTGCCGCTACTAGCAGGCCATCGGAGTGCCCGTGATAATTCCCGGCAAATTTAACTATCTTGGATCGCCCGCTGTAGGCGCGGGCCAGCCTCAGCGCTGTCATGCACGCTTCTGTGCCCGAATTCACCAGTCTCACGGAGTCCACCGAGGGAAGGGCGCCGCAGATGATTTCCGCCAGCTCCACCTCCTGCTCTATGGGAGCCCCGAACGACGTGCCGTCTGCCGCAGCCCGCTGCACTGCCTCCACCACCACAGGATGCGCGTGCCCCAAGGCCAGCGGCCCCCACGACCCCAAGTAATCAATGTACTCGTTCCCGTCCACATCCCACACTCTGGAACCCTGACCTCGAGTCAGGAAAGGCGGCGTTCCTTCCACTGCGCGGAAGGACCTGACCGGGCTGTTGACGCCGCCGGGGATCACCCGCTGCGCCTGCTCAAAAAGCTGTTGTGATCTGGCCTGCTGCATTTTTCAGTCAACTCCTGTAGTCATCTGCGGCCGCGACGCCCACGGCTGCTGGGATTGTCGCCGAACATTCGGGAGGCCACGGGGAACAGTGTTATGCTGTCCCCTGTACGCAATTCAGACGTAGGTTGATGCAGCAGCTTCTTTACCAACGCGTTGGTCATGGCATCCAACCGTGCCGCCAACTCGCTCTCCTCGTCCTCGCCAAGCAACCGTAAGGTGTGAGCCACTTCTTTGCGACGCAATGCCTCGGCTCTGCGTCGCATCGCTATGGCCAGTTCCATGGTGTCGGAAGAATTCCACCACTTGATGAACTCGCCGAGCTCTGCTTCCACGATACTGATTGCTCGACGGACTTCTCCGGTCGCACCGTCGAGATTGGTTTCAGCGACCTCACCCAGAGTATCTATATCCAACAGCCGAACCGGACCTAAGTCGGCAACGGCAGGATCAATGTCCCTCGGCACAGCTATATCGATCATCAGTAACGGATCAGAAACGTCGCGGTGGGTCAATGACTGGGAGACCATGCTATAGCCGACCACATATCCCGGCGAACCTGTGCTGCTGATTACCAGGTCCGACTCTGCCAGCGCCGAAGCCAAGTCTTGAAACGGTACTGAAACGCCGCCCAGTTCCTTCGCCACATCCTCGGCTCTCCAAGAGGTCCGGTTCGTGACTTTGATGTGTCGCACTCCCGCGTCTGACAGCGCCCGCGCAACCATTCGTCCGGCGTCTCCGGCGCCGACAACCAGAGCGCGACGATCCTCCAATTTGCCGAATATTCCCTTGGCCGTCTGAATTGCCGCATGACTTACGGAACGGGAATGCTGACCGATGCTGGTCTCCCGGTGCACCCGGCGGCCGGTTCGCAACGCCGAATGAAACACGCGGGTCAGCGGACTCTTCATGAATCCGCCCTGACCTGCCGCACTGAACGCAGCTCGAACCTGCCCGAGAATCTGGCGCTCCCCGACGATCATTGACTCCAAGCCGGCGGCCACCCGGAAGAGGTGGGATACGCAATCAACGTCCCACTTCTTGTACGTGTGTCGTTCCAATTCGGGCCGGGGCACTCCGGAGTACTTGCTAATGAAGTCGTCCACGCGCTTCCCCAGTTCCGGGACGTCCGGGTCGTATACGTAGACCTCTGTACGGTTGCAGGTAGATAGAATCGCTGACTGCGGCACAAATTCAGAAAGCTGTTGCAGAGCTTTGGGGAGGTCATCGCGTTCCACGCTCAGGCGCTCGCGCAAGTCCACTGGCGCGGTGTGGTGGTCTACTCCCGTTACCAAAAGGCTCAATCCAATACCTCCGCCGACCACAGCGCAGCGAGATCTAAGTCACTCAAGCCAGGCACACCTGGAGAGCGATGTCTTGCTGCGGGCACCCAGCTTGCCTGCGGGTGTGCCAACCCTAATCCATGTAACCCCATGAGATACCGGGGGCTCCTATTCCATTGTGGTGTGCCAGAATAAAAGATGCTCTTGTGTTCCATCGGATAATTACACGCTGCATAGGATCGCCATTCAGTCATAAAAGCTAAAAATCTGAAGATATCCATATCCAAGGACCAGACAATCGGATTTACGGCGGGCATCCCAGCTTAGCTCCAGAGCAAAATCAATTAACTGACACTGACGAGCAGGGCTGTGCTACCTTTCCCGCCACAGGATACCTGCTAGTCTGTTTAACAGTCCCCGAGGGAGGAGGGATTAGCCTCACACCCCCTCAGTCGCGCCGGTCCAGGATTCGTAGCCTCTTGGTGTGATCATCAAACCACGGTGCAGATACGTAGTAGAGTTGCCAACGACAACCGTGGTAAACATATCGATGTCCTCACATTGCGATTCCAGACCGTCCAGGTCGGTGACGGTCACTTGCTGGCTGGGCCGATAGGCGTTCCTCACAAGGCCCACGGGAGTCTTCCCGTCACGCCGCTCCATGAGGATGCGGCGAGCCTCGAGCAGTTGCCAGGTTCGGCGCCGGCTACGAGGGTTGTAGAGCACGGCGATGAAATCGCCCAGTGCGGCAGCTTGCAGGCGGCGCTCAATGGCTTCCCAGGGAGTCATCAGGTCGCTCAGGCTGATGGCGCAGAAGTCCTGCATCAGCGGGGCTCCCAGCAACGAAGCGGCGGACTGTAGCGCAGAGATGCCGGGGACGACTTCCACCGGGAACGTGCAGCCATCCCACTCCCGGTCAGTCAGCACTTGGAACACTGGCCCGGCCATGCCATAGATTCCGGCGTCGCCGGAAGAAACGACCACCACGGACCTGCCCTCAGATGCCAGGTCAACCGCTCTGGCCGCGCGCTCCATCTCCTGTCCGAGTTCCATCGCGACCAGCTCCTTGCCTGCCAGCAAACCGGAGAGCTGTTGGATGTAACCCCGGTAACCCACCAGCACGTCGCATTCCGACAGGGCTTCAGCGGCAGCAGGGGTCTGGTGAATTGCGTCACCCGGACCCAAGCCAACCAAGAGGAGTTTGCCCCTCGACTTACGTGGCATCATCAGGCCCCCCTAAGGCATTGGATTCTCTCCTGGCAACTGCGATGGTGGCCCTTTCGGAAGTCTGCTTGGCAACCAGGAGTCGCGATGCGCCGGACGCCAGCAATGCGGCCGGTTCCGACACTCCCCACACTCCCACCAGGCGTTTGGCGTTGGCTGACGGATTCAGCGTCCGTCGACCCGCGTCCCCTTCCGTCTCTCCATCGAAAAGCGCATTGATTTCTTCGGCCTCGTAGCACAAAAAGGGCACTCCAAATTTCTCCGACAGCGCCAGCAAGCCGGGTTCATCCTGCTTTAGGGTGGCCGAGGCGATGCAGGAAAGGCTGCTCAGGGACAGGTTATATGCGTGGAAAGTGTTTCTCAGTAGTTGCTCCAACTCCCCCGCAGGAACACCACGGCGGCATCCCATACCCGCAACCAGGGTGCGAGGGCGGTAAAGCACAATGTGCGTAGCGGGCAAAGCGTTGGTCAAAGTTGTGCCTTCAGAGAGGTACGGGTCGGACTCATCTGTGATTATCAGGGCGGCGGCACTTTCTGACAGACGCAACGAGTCCAGGCACGGAAGGACGGTGATGTTGGGAGGCAACTCGCGGCCCTTCGGCCACCAGGCCGATTCCCCGGCGCTTTGGTAGACTCCCACGGGCTCACGGTTGACCACTGCGGCGCTGGCGCGAGTTATCTCCACCGGGGTCGCTTCGATAGTCCAGCCGAATTCAGCGCCCAGCAGGTCAACCGCCAGTGTGCCCGTGGAGTGGGAACCCGAGGTGACCACTGCCTCCGCACCCAGAATTCCTGCGACACGTTCCGCCAAGCGGTCTGCGCCCCCCAGATGGCCCGACAGAACACTGACGGCGTAGCGTCCGCCGTCGTCTACGCAGACCAACGCCGGGTCGCTGCGCTTGTCGTTCAGCAGAGGAGCGGCCAGCCTGACTGCTGCTCCCACCGGAAGGAACAACACCACCTCATCGAACTCCCCCCAGACACGCCGCAGCAGCGGTCGAAGGGGCAGATCGAAGATTTCCATCCCAAAAGCCTGCTCATCAACCTGTTGCGGCGCAAAACGCCTATCAATGAACAGTGTTGCAGCGGCCCTCAGCTCGGCAGACAGGCGCAGAGCAAGGGCCGCGCCATACCTGGAAAGGGCGATGACTGCGGTGCGGGGCATGGAGGTCAGCTCCCAGCGGGTTGGTCGGGCGGCGGAATATGCGCGGATGATTCCCCGCCCACATCACTGGAACGGGCACGGCGGAACAGGTGTGTGTAGCTCTCCGAGTAAAGGTGGGATGAGGCGGGTTGCTTCTCGGCGACGTAGTTCGGTGAGCGTAGTTCCGGGTTAACTGCTTCGCCGACCATCACCAGCGCCTGCCGGTTGATCTTGGATTCCCGGACCTTGGCTGCGATGTCGGTCAGCGTTCCTCGTATCACCATTTCCTCGGGCCATCCCACGCGATACACTACCGCGATGGGCGTTTGCGCCGGATAGCCGGCATTTTGCAATTCCCGGACGATCTTGGTCATGCGGGTCACGCTGAGAAAGATGACCAATGAACACCCATGGGCGGCGAGGTCCTGCAATTGTTCCTTGGGCGGCATGGCCACTCGGCCCTCGGCGCGGGTCATAATGATGGTCTGCGACACCTCCGGCACGGTCAGTTCGGTCTTCAGCAGTGCGGCGGCGGCGAAAGCGGCGCTCACCCCCGGGACTATTTCGTACTCGACTCCCTCCCGCTCCAGAATCCGCATCTGCTCCAGGATTGCGCCGTAAACGGAAGGGTCGCCGCTCTGTACCCGCGCGACCGTCTTTCCCACAGCAACCGCATCGAGCATGACGTCCATTATTTCCGGCAGAGACATGTCCTTGCTGCCGTGGACTTCGGCTGTGGCGGCGGCGAACTCAGCTATGGTTTCCGGCACCAGTGAGTCGGCGTACACGACGACGTCGGCTTCGGAAATGATTCGCTTTGCCTTGACCGTGATGAGCTCCGGGTCGCCCGGCCCGCTGCCCACGAAATAGACTTTTCCGTGCAGTTCACTCATTGCGGTCACTTCCTTAGTATGAGGAGCGAAAAGTAGTCCAGATCGTCGCCGGCAAGCTGCTTCAAGTCATGCACCACCTGCTCCCTATCCGTAGTGGCGCGCTTAACGTAGATGCTCTTGCCTGTCAAACTCAGATTGTCCAATTCCGTCACAGCCTGGATCATTGCGCGATTCACCTTCATCAGTACAACCGTATCGTGGTTGGCAATGGCTTCTCGTAGCCCACCTATGCCGTATGAGGCAGGCAATACAGCCAGGCTCTGCCCGTGGGTTACAAGCGGAGTCTCGGCGGAAGCGGCTGCTGCCATCACTGAAGACACTCCCGGCACTATCTCCACCGGTACGTCGGGATAATCCGCCCGTATGTTCTTCAGCACGTAGGAGAATGTGCTGTACAGCATCGGGTCTCCTTCTGTAATAAACGCCGCATCCTGTCCTTCTTTCAGCCTCTCCGCTATCCGAAAGGCTGCACTGCGCCACACTTCACTGGCGCCCCTTTCATCGTTGGTGGGAAAGCTGATCCGCATGATCTCCTGGCTATCTGGGTCTAGGAACTTCCGCACAATTCCCAGCGCAAGACTATCCCCGCTCGTTTTCGCCTGGGGGACGCACACCAAGGGAACTTGTTGCAGGATTCTGTGGGCCTTCAGCGTCAACAGTTCCGGATCACCGGGGCCTACGCCGATGCCGTACAGTCGTCCCCATACCTTTTTCGAGCGCCCTTCGGTCAAGGTGTCTGCTCCTTCCACTGTGCGGCCACGATGAACACCGGGTTCAGCGCCTCCAGCCGCATTGTGCCGTCGGGCATCTCCTTTCCCCGGGAAGCGTTGATGCTGGATAGCTCTACTGCCATGCCCTCTTCCCTCAGCCGCCGATAGACCTCACTGGTGCGCTCAAGAGCAACCAGGTTGACCACCAACTGACCGTCGCGTTTCAACCGAGTGATTACGGCGTCCAGAATCCCGGCAAGCTGCCCTCCACTACCTCCGATGAAGACCGAATCCGGATCGGGCAGTCTTTCCAGCGCTTCAGGCGCCTGACCGTGGACTACCTTCACATTGCAGTCGGCCAGCCCCTCTACATTGCGGCGCAGCAACCCTATGCTGTCCGGGTCGTGCTCGACGGCGTACACGCTGCCCTGGTGGGCGATGCGTCCGGCTTCTATTGCGACCGAACCGGTGCCCGCGCCGATGTCCCAGACTACGCTGTCGCCGCGGAGCCTGAGCAGGTACAGAGTGACGGCTCGCACCTCCCGCTTCGTAATCTGCCCACGCAGGGGCCGCCGCTGCTCGAAGGCATCGTCAGGCAGCCCCAACGAGCGCAAATCTCCTCTTGCTTTCGGCTCAGCCACGGACCTCCGGCAATGCACCCTCTGTCATCGGTATCCCGTCCGGGGAGGTTGACGCCCATCCCAGCAACTCGCCGTCGAAGTCGAAGCACATGGCATCCACGATGACCGATTCCGCTTCGTCTCCCAGCAGCTTGCGGCTTTCATCGCAGACCATTCGGCATATCAAAGGGATAACCCGTACCAAGTCGCTGGCTTGGGCGATCTCCTGAAAGTGCCGGGCGCTGCTCGCTCCTCGAATTTCCTGCTGCACTTCCGGCGTGGCCCCGCATTGGTCCGCCAACTCCGCCAGAAAATCGGTGTCGACCTGATTACCGGCGACGTGGGTAACGAAATGCCCCATGGCCATTTTTGAGAATTTGCCCACCATGCCCACATGGGTGGCGCGGCCTATCTTCCGCATGGCGCACCGTTTCAGAGACGGGCCGCTGAAGATTCCTGCCTCAATATAGGCCATGTCCGGAAGGTCAAGCACCCGACGGGAATACTCCTCCGACCGCGTGCCGGTTGACAGCACCACATGAGGCAGCCCGTTGGCTGCTGCTACGTCCACCGCCAGGTGAACGCTGGCTCGCCAGGCGGCGGTGGAGAAGGGCTGCACCACGCCGGTGCTGCCCAGGATTGAAATTCCGCCCAACACTCCCAGCCGGGCGTTGGTCGTGTTCTTGGCGATTTCCTCCCCGCCGGTTACCGACACTTGGGCCACGAATCCGGCGTCGGATTCCAGCCCGGCACTGCGGGCAGCATCGCTGACCGACTCGGCCATCATCCGGCGCGGCACCCGGGTGACGGCAGGCTCTCCCACTTCGATGCCAGTCCCCGGGCGGGTCACGGTGCCCACTCCAAGTCCGCCGATTATCTTGAGACCCTTGTCTTCTACGTCGCGGGAAACAGCTACACAGATTTCCGCTCCGTGGGTGGCATCAGGGTCGTCCCCGCCGTCCTTGATTACCGAACATAGCACCTTCCCGCCTTCCAGCCATTCACATCGGTGGATGTGGAAGGTGGCATCCTCGCCCACCGGCAGACGAATGGTCACCTCGGAAACAGGGGATGCAGCCTCTCCGGGCCCGTTGAGCAGGGTTAGTGTGGCGGCCTTGGCTGCGGCTGCCGCGCAAGAACCGGTGGTGTAGCCGGTACGCATCCCGCGCCGGTTCCGCACCGTTGGGCGGCTGTAGTCGCTTTCCTGGTTTCCCTTTTGCATTCCTTGCTCTGTCATACCGTTACCTTGGAAACCCTGAGGTTTTACGACACCGTCTTCGCAAGAGGGCTCGTTCACCGGCCCCATACCTCGCGTATCCGGTCGGCGGCCACCGCCACCAGGCGGTCGTCCACTCCCAGCGGCGGGGCAACGTGCATTGGAATGTGAGGATACTTCTCCTGGGCGGCGGTCATTCCGCCCAGCACGTTCCGCCTGAGAATCATTCCGGGAAAAAAGAGATACGGGACGCAGACTAGAACCGACGCTCCTCGTTCTTCAACGAGGCACGCGGAAGCGAATTCCATGGTCGGGTCGCCATAGTGGGACTGAGCGACGTCCACGGCGTAGCCGGAGCCGAGTTGCCGCTCCACCATCTGACCCAGATCCCTGAGCCAGGCGCAGTCGTCGTACTGAGTCCTGGTTCCTGCCTTGACGATGAGTACTCCGATGGTCTGCTCGGGGGTGGGAGCCATTCCCGGCGTCCCGTCGAGGTCCCTCACCCGATCAACCACCAGGTCTGCCAGACGCGGGTCTGAGCCAAACCCCGAGGCGAGGCTAAGCTTCACTTGGGGAGTGCTTCTCTTCGCATCGTCCAGCACCTCTTCCAATTCATCTGTCGCATGTTTCCCGTGTCCCAACAGGTAGGGCAGGATGACCACTTCGTTCAAACCCTTGTTCGCCAGCATTTCCACCGCCTGAGGCGGATGCGGCTCAATGAACTCCAAGCAGGAAAGCAGGACGTCAGCCCCGGTCTCGCTTAAGGCAGACTGCAGGCGTTCCGACGCTTCCGTCAGGCCCTTTGGCGTGCTGGGACAGTTTCTGCACCATTGAGGCCATTCGCCCGAACGAACAGCCCAGGAGCATGAGCATTCATCCCTGCTGGCGCCCCGTTGGCTACCGTGGCATAGCATGACCACACCGCACCGGTCCATGCCCAAGCCGCCTGGATTATCGCCTTTCTCTGACGCTGACACTTTCTCTTTACTCGACTTTCAGAAGGTCCAAAAGGGCGTTCACTGTAGCCGCCGCAGCCGAACTTCCCCCGCGGCGCCCCATCACGGTGATGTGAGGCACGTTTCTCTTGACAAGTTCGTCCTTCGATTCGGCGCAGGCTACAAACCCCACGGGCATACCAATTACCAGCGCAGGACTAACTTCCGCAGTATCAATGAGGTCCAGCAGCGCCAATAGCGCCGTGGGGGCGTTGCCGATGGCACATACCGCTCCACTAATTCGGGGAGCCAGCTCCCGTATTGCCGCCACGGACCGGGTGGTTCCGTCGCGACGGGCGCGCTCCGCCACCTCAGGCGCATCGATCATGCAGGTTGTCGCAACATTGGCCTTCCCCAGCAGGGCCTTGGAAATGCCCATCTCCACCATGCGGACGTCGGTCGCGACCAAGGCATGCGACCTCAGGGCGTTCAGCCCTGCCTCTACTCCGTCGGGACTGAATCTGACCAGTGGAGCGATGCCAGCATCACCTTCCGCTCGCACTATCCGGCAAAGCACGTAGCGCTCCAGGGGCGGCAGTTGCAACCCCTCGGGCAGACTGTCTTCGACCATTTGCAGGCTCTGACGGTCTATTTCCTCAGGTGTTAGAGCATATTTCTTAACCAGTGACATTCAGAACAGGCGGCCTCTACAGAAATTGGAAGCAACTGGAATTGACTGACAATAAGAAAACCCCTCGGCTCAACGAGTCCGAGGGGTTCAAAAAGTCTGGAATTTGATTGGCCTAAGTACCTATGCCATATGCCAAAGAGGTACAAACCAGACCGGAACCCTTTCCGTTGGCGCAGTTAAGGTCCTGGCTCCCAAGGCAGGTCTCCTGGCTCGTGGATCGTCGCTACACCGGCACCTTCCCACCCGCTTTCGCAGGCAGTGGCAATTTCACCGGTCAACTCCCCACTCACAGTGGCGCAACCGCGGCGGACTTACACCGCCTTCCCTATTAAATCCCTAAGATTCCCTGGGAACATTTTCAGTTGTTAAAGTTTCAGCCCAGCTTTTGACTGGACGAGAGGCAATATAGTCCAGCCAGAAATCGCTGTCAAGCTCGTGCCTCCTCGCAGCCAGGGTCTTTTCAAAGTCATTCATAGTGTTGGGAGGATGACTTGGAGGTTCGCGCGTAGTCTCTGAGATGGACCGTTCAGAGTCTCCTTGCTGCGCCACAGTTCGCATTATCCGCGGAGCAGAGCCAGAGCAGCGTTGCACAGAAGGCTCAAGACCGCTCCGCTTCCATTGCACTGCAACGCCAGCCGGTCCTCCGGGAAACTGTCGTCCTTGACGTTGTCAACGCAGTTGTTGTCCAACAGAAATGTCCGGTTAAGTGCTAAGGCCACCTCTGAGGCTCACGCCGTCCTCGCCGTCGCCATCGCAACTCTTGCGCTCAATGTCCTGGAGCAGCAACTGCCCCAGCAGTTCTGCCGCCGCTATCTGCTGACGTCGGGCGCTGTCCTCCGCCAAATTTCCCTGCGCCTGGCGCTCCAACTCCAAGAACCGGTCCGCGTCGTCCACAATTCCGGCCAGCAGCGCCTGCCGCGCTCGCTTGTCCGACCAGTCGATGGCCGCCTCCCCTTTGATGCTGGAAGCCAGGTACCTCTCGTATTCCAAGGCCTTGGCCCATTCTATGACCGTGTCCTTCTTTACGGATGCCGGCTGCCGCATCAATTTCACGACCCCGTCTGCCAGCAGATTGTAGGCGTCCCTCACTGGGTCCCGGCCCAGGATGTTGGTCTTGTCCAGCGCCACCCTCATGCTCCGCCTCTTCAAGTAGCCTGACTTCCGGGCGAGGCGCAGGCTGGACTCAAATACCTCACGCACCCTGTAGTGCAGAATCAGCTGGGCGCGAAACACCTGAAGTGTGCTCGTGGAGAAGGTCCTGTCGTCCACCTCAATCCCCAACGCCACCTTCCAGCGGATGTCGAAGTCGGCTCGGCCTTGGCCTCGGCATCGCTGACCCTGTCGTGGGTCTGCAACAGCAGGGCCGTGGCCAGCAGGCTGGGCGGGACGCTGTCTCGGCCATTGTCAGCGCAATAGCACTCGTTGAAATCCGCGTCCCGGAACAGCCGGCCCCGCAGCAAGGCCAGCAGACCGTAGAAGGTGTCCTGCCCCACGTGCTCAAGATACAACCGGTCTGCTTCCCACAATCCCCGCTGGTCCAACCGCTCTCCCAGAATCGTCTCGCTCCGCTAACTCAGTTCGCCCGGAGTATAACCCTCTGGCCACTCAGCCGGGGGTCCCGGCCAGATTTCTAGCTATCTTGCGGCTCGCGCAACCAGGTGTTTTGACCGGCGGACGTAACCACTGGCCTCAAAAATGTTTGTTAATGCGCTTATCGTGCGGATTACGCGTGTCTCCGGGGGAGCTGGAAAAACAGTGCCGGGAGATCGCATTGACCCACCCTGGGCAGGGTGAGAGGCCAGCCCATTGGCGGCGTCGGCCGTTTACTGCAAGTCATCCAGCAGACCGGCCCGAACCGCCCAGATTACCATCTCAGTCTTGGAACTGGCCCCGGCCTTGTGCTGAACACGGTCCAGGGTATTGCGTACCGTGGACTGCCCGACCTCAGTGGCGGCTGAAATCTGCGCATAGGACAGACCCCGGCAAAACAGGCGCAGCAGTTCCGTCTCCCTGGTGGTCAACAGGTCCGGTCCCCGGAACCCCGCCCCCGCAGGGTCCTTGCGAATCAACATCGCGGCCTGCCTCAATGCGTCAGCCGTCAGGTTCACACGGCCCTCGGCTACCTCCCGGATGGTTCCCACCAGCTGTTTCACCCCGGAGTCCTTCAGAAGGTAGCCGCTGGCACCCGCGGCAACTCCCTCGATAACCGCAGCAGGCGCGGTGGATGCGGTCAACATCAAGACCCCGACGCCGGGCATCAGGTGAATGATCTCCCTGCAGGCGTCCACCCCGCCCATCCCCGGCATAATCACGTCCATGATGATGACGTCCGGGGCCACCTGGGAGGCCAACCGGACCGCCTCCTCACCGCTTCCGGCCACTCCGACCACGTCAAACTCAGCAAAATGCTGCAACGACCTCCGAATGCCCTCCCTGACCACAGGATGGTCGTCGACCACCATCACGCGGATTACTCCGTTTTCCGGCATGTCAGTCTCCTTCACTCTGCAGTACCAGGGGAATCTCGCAGGTCACAGCCGTTCCTCCATCCGGCCCGGCCCGGCCGGCCAGGAGCCCGCCGCCCATGAGTTCCGCCTGCGCCCGCATCCCGGCAAAGCCCCGGCCACGCTCAGAATAGTCATCAGGGAGACCAACCCCGTTATCTGAAACGGATAGCGATACAAGATCGCTCCGAAACTCCAGAGTCACCCGGACCCGGTCCGCACCGGAATGCAGCAGGGCGTTGGCCAGGGCGTTGTGGGCCACGGAGAAGAGCCGGGACCTGGTTTCGACCGGCAGGGGAGGTTCATCTCCCGATTGAACCACTGGTCAGGCACCAGACACCGCACAACGCCGCAACCACGGTGGTCCGCAGGAGGTTGAGGACGAGGGACGGGCAGATGTCCGCGACTCGTCCCTTTGGCACCAGTGCCTTCAGCTCGTACTGCTCCTCTCCCGTCAGACTCACCTGGTACTTCTTCACCATCACATCCTCCCACCTCCCGGTCGCTGTGCCTAAGCGGCAGCTCATCATCCATCACTTCAAAGCAGTTGGACTGCTAGTTCAGGACCCTCTCCAGGTCCAGGCTCTGGTTGATGCGCAGGCTGGGCTCGCTTGTCCTGGCCAGTCGCTCTTATAGGGATGCTTTCTCCCGTTTGCGTTCTTCGGGGGATCTCTCGCCGCCCCCTGGGTGGGCATCCTCCCTGTCGCTCTGCCGTGTCCGCAATCAATTGAAGGACCTGCTGTCAGGTCATTTGGTCCAATTTGCACAAATTAGGATGGTCTTTTGAAAACACATATAACTCACACTGATAAATCACGTTATACACACTGATCTCGCACTGCTTGTTGAGTTATCCTTTCGGGCAACGCATTTCGAATAGCGGCGGTATATAGGCAGATCTGATCTGTCTCAAGGGAAACCATTACGTAATTGCTCCATAAAAAGTCGAAATTACGCAATTTTGTCAACCTTGAAAACACCCTGAATGCCGGGAAGGGTATAACAAGAGGCGAAGAATCGAGGGTAATTGTAGCCAGATCTTGACAGGTGTCAGGACAAGGAAGGGCAGGAAGATCATATAGCCGGGAGAAACGATGGAACCCATGGCGATCACTGGACCAAAGACATGCATTGGAACGGCAGTGTTGTTGCTGCTGACGGAGGGCTGTCCGGAAGGCGGCCACCCACGCGGCCATGGCGGCGAGCCGCGGGACAGAAGAGGCTTGGAGGGCGGGACGTCAGGAGAAACCGGCAGCACCGCCCCGGGTTGGGAAGGGAGGAGGTGGACAGAGTAGTCCAGTCAAGGTGAAAGGCACAGCGAAAGCAATCCAGTACCGGGCGTTTAATCACAGGCGCCCGCAAACCGAAATACCGGGGAGAAAATAACCATATGTCAATGGCGAAGAAAAGAACCCTGACCTGGATGGCAATGCCCATCCTGCTCGTGATTGCATTGGCAATCTACGCCGGCTTCAGCACGGCAGAAGGCTCGAGCTCAACACCGACCAACCTGACGGCCACGACCACGGCCCTCGGAACCGGGGTGACCCTTGCCTGGGATGCCCCCAACTGGACGGTGCATGGATACCGCATCGAACGCAGGATCCAGTCGTACGAGGGATGGACCACCATAGTTGAAGATACCGGCAACACAGACACCACCTACACGGATACCGATCTTCCCACATCGGGATCATATCGCTACCGGGTGAGGACGCTCCAAGACCAGAACGTGAGCGACCCCAGCAACGTGGCCAGGGTGGAGGTTACCGTGATGGCATCCAGCGGGGACGGATCCTCCGAGACCACAACCACGGAGGACTCCTTTGAGGCAGATTACGAGGCGGAGGCCCTCCGGTTACAGCAGGTTAACGAGGATATATTGAGAGGGTGCCTGGCTTACGAATACGAGAGCCCGCATACCGGGGAATCCAGCGTGACCACCTCCACCGATGACGCTAAATGCGTGCACTGGGTTGACCTCACGGACGTGACCTGTTTCCCTGGCGCTTTGCAGTACCAAGCAACGTATGGTTACACCGTAACTAGCTATGACGGGAGCCCGACGCAGATTTACTCACACTTACCTTCGCTTTTGTATTTCGACGGGCAGATCAACCTAGAAAAATTGGATCAGAGCGGATCCGACGGTTATGGATACCTAAAGAGAAACCGGTTGCTTGACGTGGCCCTGAATGTTGACAAAATGGTAGTCACAGCAAATGACTTCACGCTGGACTACTCCTACGGAGACGGGTCGATCGAGGGGCGCCCTTCAGATTTGGACTACGACATGGTCAAAGGACACCTGGATTTACTCAGACACAGGCTGGATAAGATTGTAAACGGAGAAAGCTACATGAGACCCGCACCTTGTAGATTTCGCGGGGACGTAAGAGACAGTATCGAACAGTGGAGGGATGAATCATACGGATCCATTTCGTTAGGATCCACGGCGCAAGGGAAACTCGACACCGGACCGGACCTGGATCTGTATCAAGTCGACCTTCTGGGATCAGTGAAGTACGGAGTCAGAGTATCTGCAGTAGACCCCGATGACGTCGACACAGCCACTGTGCATTTCGACTATTATGCCGAGGAAGTCGTTGACGAAATCGACCCGTCGCTCAGGATCCTTGACGGGGATGGCACCGAACTGGCAACAGCGGCCAATGACGTTGAGGTGTTCTTCGTTCCGGCATCCTCAGGCACCTACTACCTGGAGGTCGGCCACAACACCGGGGACGCGGACGAACTGCTGAACGCTGGCATTTACGCGTTGCAGTTTGACTTAGCCGACGAAAGGACGGGTGACCTGGCCGGAGACACGACCACCACGGCGGCCCTGATCAAAGACCGACGCGCTATCAGCGCTGAATTGACCGCAGGCGACACCGATTGGTTCAGGCTGAACGCCCTCGCCTCTAACAATTACACGATCGTAGCCAAGGGAGACGACAGCGATGGTCAGACCGCGCTGAGCTCGCCAACTCTGTCTATTTACGAGGAGGATGGCAGCGAAGCGGACTCCGACGACTATGCCCTGGGTGAGATTGGAGGCTACGCCGTTTTGGACTTCAACCCGGATAGCGGCGGAACCTATTTCATAGAGGTGGCAGGCGAAGATTCCGACGATGCCGGGCATTACACCATCAGTCTGCAGAGCGACGACCATGTGACTCTCCATGACAATTACGGAGAGAATGTCACTATTGACGATTCCGTCACGGGAACCATCGAAGGCGAATGGGACCGCGACCGTATTGGAATCGAGGTCGACGACGGGCAAAACTGGATCGTCGAGGTCGAGCCCCGGGGTTCGACGCCGTCCACAGCGGAGTTCAGCCTCGAAATCGTAGATGACCCGGAGACTGCCTATTCCAGGGACTGGCACACAACCAAGAGAGAGGACGGTAGCCTGGTCCTTGCCACGGTCGACACCGGGCACTACGGACCTATCAGCTACGATGGGCAGGACTACGACGGAGGTACGAAGGCTTACTTCCTCCTGAATGTGGGGCTGGCAGGCGAGACTGAAACCCCAGCCAATTACAAGGTCACAATACGTGATCCACAATTGCAGGAAGTGACCAACACGACCGATCAGTACACCGACACAATCTGGGCCCAAGACCCAGCACTCCACCTCGTGACCGTGGATGGGGACGGTGTCGGCACCTTCTCCGGCTCATTGAATGGCGACGACGACAAGGACTCCTTTGCTCTGAGCTTGCCAGCCGGCGATTACCAGATCGAGATGACGGTGCCGGAATCAGAGGCAGTCGTCGGAATGAGAGTTGAGATGTTTGTCGACGGACAGTTGCAGAGGTACCTGGACTTGGGAAGCCTGACCGTCCACGACCTGTACGGCGGGAGCGGACATGCATATACCTTGGCCGAGAAAATTACTTTCCGGGTGATTAACCACGTCCAGGCAACGACACTCGACTACGAGATCACCTTTACACCGGAGGAGTAGGCAGGACCCACCATTAGGCGAAAGCTCGAGCCTTCGCCAACACGGGCAACATACCGGGAGGGCCTCACGGCGACAGCGAGGCCCTCCCGGTTTCTGTATGCGCCTCCTTCCGAATTTCCCGTCCTGCCTTGCAAGACGGACAGGCGCGCCTGTCGAATTCAACGCATCGGCCGACCTTGCCATGGACTGCACCTGGCGGTGTTGGCTCGTTGATGGCAAATGAGAGGGAGGGGAGCAGCCCATGGCCGGGTGAACGGTTCCTCACCTTCTACTGGGACCGCGCCCGAGCTGTGTATTCCTTAGTAACTATCTCAAAACAGGCCACCGTCCCCAAACCGTAATTTCCCACTCAGGCGGGAATCCAGAAGATCAAGCGCCCATCGGGCCGGTAGGATGCTCACTGGGTCGTCTTGAGATAATTGCTACGGCAATACTCTGGTCAAGCAGCGCCGCCAAGCGGTGGTACACAGAGCGCCCCCGAAGCAATTCACATCCGGACGCTGGAAATCTCGACCCGCCTGCCCATCCGATTCGCTTTGAGGGAGCGACTTCGATCGCTCAGTCAGCTCGAGACAGGCTGGCTCGACGCAGTTTGGCCAACTGACAAGACCTCCCGTCAACACGCTGGCTCCGGGGAAAGCATCCGCCCTCTGGGCTTGTCTCGCACCCCCGCATGTCCCGTCAAAAGAGTCGACGAAGGCGCGGAAACTCAGCTTCCCAAGAAGTCCCGGACCAGTTGAGATACGGCAGCAAGCTGTTCCAGCTGCGGAATGTGCGCCGCCCTGTCAACGATCTCGGACCGGGCGCCAGCAATGCGATCTGTGAACTCCTTGGCATAGACGGCCGGCGCGATCCCGTCCTGTTGCCCCCAGACCACCAGCGTGGGGGCCTGAATCCTGTGAATGCGCTTCTTCAGGCCCTTGTCCGGGATGGGCCAGGTGAACTTCCCAGTACACCCCAGGTTCCACGTGTTCTGGATCGTGTTAGTGAGCCGCTCCTCCGGGTCTTCGGACTCCGCCAGTATCCCTTGGGCGACCGGACCCTCGGGCTCGCAGAAGAGCTCCCTCGCCAGGTCGTCTGCGGCCATGGACATCCAGTTCTTGACCGGCGCATCGTCCCGCCACAGGCCGAGCGGGCTTATCAGCACCAGCTTCCCAACCCGCTTGGGGTCCGTCGCCGCCAGCTCGGCAGCCACCATTCCGCCGAACGAGTGTCCCACCACTGCGGGAGACTCCAACCCCAGCCGGTCGAATATCTCGTAGTAGTAGAGGACCAGGTCCCAGAAGTCGTCCAGCGGCTTGATGGCGTCGGGGTCTCCGGGCGTGGTGCCGGGATGCTCCGGCGCGTAAACGGTGTGGGTCTGCGTCAGGTCGTCCAGGAACTCGTCCCATCTCAGCCCGGTCGCGCCGTGCAGGAAAACCAGGGGCGGCCCCTGGCCTGCAATCTTTACCCTGGACCGTATCTGTTCGCCCCAGACGCTCAGCGTTCGTTCCTGTATTGTCACCATCTTGTTTTCCCTCCAGGAGACGTCTGGGCCGGGTTAGTTGCTTGCCTGGCCCGCCAGTTGCCGCTTCCCCCGAAGCTTCTCCGGCCACCAGTGGTTCTCCCAGCCGTCGTCGTCCCAGATGTCGCGCAGCTTGGGAAGTACTTCCTTTCCAAACAGGTCGATGTTCTTGAGGGTAAGCTCGTGTGGCATGGAGCCGATATGCAGCAGGACCATAAGGTTGCCCACCCGCAGCTTCTTGATCGCTTCCTCCAACTGATCGACCACCGAGGAGGGACTGCCTCCTATGACCAGCTGATTGTCGATGAAGTCCTGGTAGCTCCACTCCTTCATATCCTGGGTAACCGACGCAATCTGGTCCATGAATCCTTTTCTGTAGGTATTGTCCAGGCTGCGGAAGTCCATGTAGCCGGGAGCGGCGAAGAACTCCGGTGCAATGTGCAGCGATTTGTCGTAGAAGTAGCGGATGTGCTCGTAGTAGTCCTTCTCCGCCTGCGCATCGGTCTCCCCGACCACCACCAGCTGCAGGAATCCCGCCCGGTAGGGGTTGGGTTCCAGGCCCTGCCGGTCAACGAATTCCCAGAAGCCGTCCATCACGTTTTTGCCCAGGTTGTTTCCCCAGTAGCTCAGGAAGCAGTAGCAATGGTTGTGCTGGACCGAGAAATTCCAGGTGCTCAGGCTGCCGGTGCCCGGCACCCACACTGGAGGATGCGGCTTCTGTATCGGCCGGGGCCAGAGGTTGACCATGGGAAGCTGGTAGTATTTGCCGTTCCAGGCGAACATTTCCTCCGCCTGCCAGGCTTTCATGATCAGGTCGTGAGCCTCGTAATACCGGTCGCGGTGCTCGATGGGCGGAATGCCGTAGCACAGGTTGGCGTCCATCGAGGAGCCCAAGGGCATCCCGGCCACCAACCGGCCCCCGCTGATGCAGTCCAGCATCCCGTACTCTTCGGCGACGCGTATAGGAGGGTTGGTCGTGGGCAGCGTCGCCCCCATCTGCACGATCGCCACGTCCTGGCCGTTGGTGGCCCGTGCCAGGGCGGAACCCATCAGATTGGGACCCGGCATGAAACCGTAGGCGTTTTGGTGGTGCTCATTGACGCACAGGCCGTCCAGACCGGCGTTGGCGGCATAGGTGAGCTCATCCAGGGTCCAGTTGTAGTACTGGCCAACCTTCTCAGCATCGGCCAACTCCCACCAGGGCGGGTCCACCCAGACCGAGTGGTACCGCTGCTCGAAGTCGGCTGGCAGGTCACGGTGTGGCATCAGGTGAAACATGGAGATTTTCATGTCGGGCTCCCTTAACCTGATGGTATGAGTACCGGCATTGTAGCACCAGCGCCCACAATGCGCCGACCTCCGCTAGGGCGGTTGCAGGGTCTCTTGGTATTCGCAGTCAGGCCGTCGAGCCCGTTCATGGTGATCTTGTCGAACCACGAACGGACGGTCCTTGGACATGCCTGTCTTGAGCTTGCCGAAAGGCTCAGGGGCAACGAATTGGCTACGATTAAAGGGCCCCGGGGGCTGTTGGGCAGGCCGCGATCCTCCCAGCCTCCCTCCAAAGCGTCCCGCCCACGCACTTGGCAGCTTTGGAGCCTTGCGTTTTCCAAAGTTATTTCAGGCCAAGAAGCGACCAAAATGGGTAAGCGTCGTTGTAATACTAGCCCGCCTATCGTTCCCTGGACTCCTCCGTGCATCTGGAGAGGATCCTCTGCTTCAAGCATCTGCGCCAAGTGGCCAGGGACAACACCGTCAAGTACCAGTTGCACACCCTGCAACTGCTTCCAGCCCAGAACCGCCCCAGCTACGTCGGCGTCAAGGTGGAGGTGCTGGAAGAGAGCGACGGACAGCTCATGGCCCAGCATCAGGGGAAAGTGATTGCCCACCAGGATGCTCCGCCCAAGGCCGGAGCGCTGCGGGCCGCCCAGGGGGCTTTGGCTCCGACTCCCGAAATGGCCCAGATGGTCTGGGATCTGAGCCTACACGGTCTGGGCGGGTTGCAACTGCAGCCCATGGCGGCCCTGGGAGCACCTGCCGACCAACCGGTGGATGACGAGAACGGCCCCGGCTCCTACACTCCGCCACCCAGGCAGGCAACGCCGCGCAAGCAGGCCCTGTGGAAAGAGGTGCAGCACGCCAAGCTGCAAGGCGTCCCCCTGAGGGCCATCGCCAGGCAACTGGGCATTTCGAGAAATACAGTCAGGAAGTACATCGACCTGTCGGCTCCCCCATCAACCCTACTCGTCGACAGGCCTCAGCCGATCAGGACAGGAACGGCGGACATTTTCCCTGAGCACTCAATCGGACATTTTCCCTAGACAAAAACAGCGATTTTGGCTCACTTTAAGTTCAGCGGTGACAGAAACGAGTCCCGCACCATAGCGCGTGGTGCTACCCTTATGTCCTGGGGCAATCTTGCCAGGGTCCCTGTCCGAGCCTCGGCACTGGCAGGATATGCCATTGAGTCTGCTCTCTGTGCAGAGCGTATCCCATCAGCGGGCGTGACAAAAGCCGCAGGGACGCGGAGCAATCAGTAGAGGTGAGATGAGAAGGCTTGCGATCATGCTGACTTTCGTTGTCATTGTGCCAGGCATGTCTGCTTTCCTGGCGGGATGCGGGTCGCCCACGCCGGCGGAGCAAGCTACCCTATCCGCCGACACTGCGGCAGTACTACAGGTGCCAACGGCCTCCCCGACGCACGCCAGTGGCCCCGCACCGGCTGACGTCACAGCGACTCCAACCGTGAACGCTATCACTGGAGCATACCCGGTGACACCCTCCCCCGCTTCCACGCCCACTCCTAAATCAACAACCGGCGACGGCGACGGGCTGGTCCCAACGACCGACGAAGGGCTCGAGTTTCAGTCGGAAGATCCCCGTGTATCCTCGGGCCGGGATGGAGGCGTAACCGCGGAAGGCCAGGGCTCTTCAAAGGAGAGTGGTCCGCCGGCTGGTCCCGTGCAGGGCAGCAGCTATACGTGGGAAGACGGGGACAGGACTCTCACGGTTTATCTCCAGACCGACCTGGCAGTGGAGCAGGGTTCTGATGGGTTGCCTCGGGACGTCGTAGCGGCTGATGGCGGTGAGGACAGAGTGGTCAGGGGTGTGGGAGGACAGCCGCAGGACGATGCCCTGCCCGTATTTCGCTCTGATTACGGCGAGCTCATGACGTTGCCTGGCGGTGTGCTCCTGATTCTTGATGCCGAGTGGAGCGAGGCAGAAACGGACGCCTTTTTCTCGACCAACAGCATCAAGATGGACCGCGTTTCCGAATTGAGTTACGCCGCCAACGGCTTCTTTATCCGGACGGAACCTGGTTTCCCCTCGCTGGAACTTGCCAACGCGCTGGCGCTTCAGGATGGCGTGGAAGTGTCCAGCCCCAACTGGGCCAGAGAGGAAGTCCCAAAATGACCGTGGCTCCGTAGGTAGCCTCATCGGTGGTGTCCCATTTGTTTTGTTATCGCTAATCACTCCGCCGAGTTTATGACCGTATGAATGCGAGGCTCAGCTCGATCAGAGTTGCTGCCATGGCGGGGTGTGTTCTGCTCTGCCTCATTTTCGTCATTGGCTACGCCAGTGCGCAGTCAACGCCCGCCGCGCCGACCATTGACTCAGTAACCCGGGGAGACAAGCAACTCAAAGTCGCATGGACCGCTCCCACGGGCGAAACGGGCATCACGGCCTACGATGTGCGGCACATCAAGACCAGTGAAGACGAGTCGGTTGACGCCAACTGGACTGTAGTGGACAGCGCCTGGACCTCCGGGTCGCTGGAATACACGATAACCGGTCTGGACAACGGCACGCAGTACGACGTGCAGGTCCGGGCCGTCAATTCCAACGGCGACGGGGCATGGTCTGTAACGACGGCCGGGACGCCGGCTCTACCTGCGCCCACTCTGGACACGGTGCGAGGCGATGACCGCGCCATCTACGTCGCATGGACTGCGCCCGCGGGCATCACCACCGGCGTCAAGGCCTTCGACGTGCGCCACATCGAGACCAGCGAAGACGAGTCGGTGGACGCCAACTGGACCGTTGAGGAGGACGCCTGGGAGGACGGAGACGGCAGCCTGTACCACGCCATCACCGGCCTGATCAACGCCACCGAGTACGACGTGCAGGTGCGCGCAGTGGATGAGGATGATGTCGATGGAGCCTGGTCGTCCACCACCGCCGCCACGCCCGGCGATCATGGTGCCGACCGCACCGATGCCACCAGCATGTCCGCGGGCGACAGGGTGTGGGGCGTCATCGATCCCACCGACGACGAAGACTACTTCAGCTTCACCGTGTCAGAAACGGCCGACTACTGGATTTACACCCAAGGAGACCTAGATACGGTGGGTGAACTGCAGGACAGCGATGGCAATTTCATCAAAGGCAGCGACTATGGCCGGGTTTTACCCAACCCTGACGCTTTCTTCCTGTGGAGCAAGCTCGATTCCGGCACGTATTACGTCAAGGTGACGGGGTTTGGAGACACCGACGAACCCTACATCCTCAGAGTGCGAGCGTTTCCGGAGCGCACGGGATGGCCCACAGCTCCCAACATCCCCCTCAATGGCTCCGCCAGCGGCTCCATAGAACCGGAAGATGACACCGACTTTTTCAAAGTTGTGCTCTCCGAGACAACGGAGGTCGCCATTCGATCGTCGGGGTTCCCGGATACAGTCGGCGAGATGTTTCGAAGCGGATCCCAATCTGTCGCAGATAACGACGACGGCTACCTGCCAGGAGGAAGCAAGAACTTTCTCATCAGGCGAAGCCTGGCGGCAGGTACCTACTATCTGAATGTCAGCTCCTGGGATGATAGGTCCGAAGGGCCTTTCTCGGTCTACCTCCATGCCATCACCGAGCCGGGGAGCACAAAGGACGATGCCCAAGAGTTGACCCTTACCGGTGTAGCTGGCGGAATCATCAGTCCGGCCGGCGATGAGGACTATTTCAGCCTGACCCTGGACGAAACGACCCACGTGATCGTCGGAGGGACGAGCCGGGGCCAGGGGCTTAAAATCAGCGCTGAGCTCAAGGATTCCAACGATTTCGACGCCCCGGTCGATTCGACTCACTTTGATGACCGATTCGTATTCCAGGGAACGCTGGACGCGGGCACATACCATCTCAAGGTCAAAGGCAAGGAGGTCACGGAAACCGGAAGATACACCGTCAGGGCAATTCGGGAGGGTTCGTACACCTACTTCGAAAACCGCTGCACCAGCATCTCCCGGAACTCGAGCATCAACGACTCCCTGTACGGGTGCCAGTGGCACCTGAACAACGACGACCAGTTCCGCAACAGCGCAGGTTTCGATATCAGGGTAGAGGATGTCTGGCCCACCTACACCGGCGACGGCATAACTGTGGCGGTGGTGGACGACGGGATGCACTACACCCATGAAGACCTCAAGGACAATGTGGATGTCTCCCGGAATCACAACTACAACACCGATGATACCGACATATACGGCTATTTCGACTGGCACGGCACCGCGGTGGCCGGTCTTATCGCGGCAAAGGACAACGACAAGGGAGTGCGGGGGGTTGCCCCAGAGGCCACCATATACGGGTACAACTACCTCCAGTCAACAGGTGACGCCAACAGGGCGGAAGCCATGTCCCGCAACTCTGCGACCACGGCCGTCTCCAACAACAGCTGGGGGCCGAGGGACTTCGGCGAGCCGAATCCCGTAGCCGCAACGTGGGAGATGGCAGTCACGGACGGTGTGAGCAAGGGGTACGGCGGGAAGGGCGTGGTCTACGTCTGGTCCGCCGGCAACGGGGCCGAATATGATGATGACTCGAACCTGGACGAGATCGCTAACTACTACGCCATAATCCCCGTCTGCGCCGTGGGCCACGACGACAAGCGCGCCGACTACTCTGAGCCCGGCGTCAACCTGTGGCTCTGCGGCCCTTCCAGCAGCGGAAGAGTAGGCCAGCCCAGTATAACCACCACCGACAACGGCAACAGGTACTGGGGACGGATGGGAGGAACAAGCGCCGCCGCTCCCATCGTTTCAGGCGTGGTGGCGCTGGTGCGGGAGGCCAACAACGCCCTAACCTGGCGGGACGTCAAGCTAATCCTGGCCGCCTCCGCCCGAAAGAACGACGCGGCGAACACCGGCTGGGAGCAAGGGGCGCTGAAGTACGGCTCCACCACTGACCACTACAACATCAACCACGAATACGGCTTTGGCATGGTGGACGCCAAGGCCGCCACGGACCTGGCTGTAGGCTGGACCAATGTCTCCCCTCTCCGGGAGACTACATCCGAATCGGGCACCATCAACCTGGCCCTACCCGACGCTGCTGCCGTTGTGGGCGAGCCTGACGCTCCGCGCCAGGTGTCCACGACCCTGACCGTTGGAAACTTTGTAGACTTCGTAGAGTTTGTCGAGGTCAACACGCATTTCAGCCACACCAGTTTTCGGGACCTCACTGTGGAGCTGATCTCGCCGTCCGGCGATGAATCCCTCCTCGTACCCCACGCTGACCTCGGCAGAAGGGTGAGCCTGCGCTCGGCTTTCCGCTTTGGTACGGCACGGCATTTGGGGGAGAACCCGGCCGGCACGTGGACGCTGCGGATTACGGACCATAAGAGACAATCGGGGCGCGCCGAATCCTTGGGATCCTGGGGGCTCACTGTATACGGCCATGGATACCAACCGTCCGCGCCGGATCTTGACACAGTTACACCCGGCGGGGGCACCCTGACAATTGAGTGGAAGGAGCCTACCGACACCGGGAAGTCCGCTGTCACTTCCTACGACCTGCGCTACATCCGAAAAGACGCGGCGGACAAGAGCGACGCCAACTGGACCGAAGAGACCAGTGTGGGAACGCTCAGCAACCGGAGCCACACCATCACGGGTCTCTCAGGAAACGTCGAGTACGAGATTCAGGTACGGGCCCGTAACTCGGAAGGAATCGGCGTTTGGTCAGGGTCCACCGCTGCCGAGCCAACAATAGTCAAGCCGTCGGAGCCATCCATAACCAACGTCACTCGTGGAGACTCGGAACTGGCCGTTGCCTGGACCGCTCCTTTGGACAATGGAGGCGGCAGAATCGCCGCCTACGACGTCCGCTACATCGAGACCAGCGCCGACGAGACCGTGGACTCCAACTGGACTGTCCGGGACAACGCCTGGAGAAGCGGCGACCTGGAATACACCATCAGGAGTCTCACCAACGCCGTCGAGTACGACGTGCAGGTGCGGGCCGTGAATTCGGCCGGCGATGGAGAGTGGTCCGGCACGGAGACCGGCACGCCTCTACCCGACGACATACCCATCACCATGCAGTGGGAGGAGTCTACGCTGGAGGTCGATGAGGACGCAGGAAGCGTGGTGCTGACGGCCATCTTCACTACCACCCTCAACGCGCCGCCGGAAGTCGACTTTGAATTCGAGCTCGTGTTATCAACCACCGATCTTGGCACGACAGTGAATGACGACTACACGCCACCCCCATCATCTGCCAGCTTCGTCGCCAGTGACTTCAGCCAGACCGACGTCAACGGGCAGCAGCTATACCAAGCGACCAGGGATTTCACCATAGCCATCGTAGACGACACCGTGGACGAGTCCAATGAGAGCCTCCGGGTGACAATGAATTACCTGACTCCCGGGCTAGGGCATCTCCGGGGAGGGCCCCAATCGGCAACCATCACGATCAACGACGATGAGCATGTGCCTGTGACTTTGAGCTGGGAGCAGCCTGACGTAACCGTAGATGAGGACGGCGGCAGTACCACCCTGCGCGCCTTTGCCGTCACCACGGTGGACAAGCACCCAGAGGACGGGTTCTCCTTCGACGCTTCGATCTCCACTGCAAACGGCACCGCGTCACAGCCCGGCGATTACACCCAGGTAGACGATACCATCACCTTCGACATGAACGACTTCAGCCGCACAACCGTCAACGGCCAGCCCCGGTACCGCGCGGTAAAGCAGGTCTCGGTATCCATCGTGAACGACACCGCCGACGAAATTGAGGAGGACTTCACCCTGACCCTTGAATACGCCAATGTCGGCCCGCCCCACCTGCAGGGAGGGCCAGCGGTCGCCACCGTCAAAATCGCCGATGACGATTTTGTCCCCATAGCGTTGAGCTGGGAACAGGCGGACTATTCGGTCAGCGAAGACGGGGGTAGCGTCATCTTGTACGCACAGGCCACCACTACAGAAGAAGGGGCGCCGCTGTCGGACGTTTCCTTCAGCGTAAGGGCTACGACGAGCGCGGGCAGTGCCCAACAGGGCTCGGACTTCAATGCCCTGAACGAGACCGAAACCATATCCCACACAGATTTCACGTCAACGGTCGTCAACGGCAGCGTAATGTACCGTGCCGAAGAGCAGTTCACCGTAGTCATTCAGGACGACGTGTATGATGAGGGGGACGAAAACTTCAGGGTAGCTCTGTCCTACGCCAGTAACGGACTTCCGTATCTGACCGGGGGCTCGGCGACAGCAACTGTCACCATCACTAACGATGATGAGGGCGGGCCTCCTCCGCCTCCGCCTCCGCCGCCACCACCACCTCCGCCGCCGCCCATAACCACGTCCGATGAATGCACCGTTGACATTGGAACACTGAGTGCAACGTCGATAAGGAGTGGTTCGTGGGCCGACGACTGCGAGTCCGATGTGTCAGGACGGGGATACGCCCGCTACTACAGCTTCACGCTGGCAGCGGAGACTGAGGTCACCATTGACCTGACTTCAAGCGTGGACACCTACCTGTTCCTGCGCTCGGGGAGTTCGAATTCCGGGGCGGCCCTGCACCAGAACGACGACATTGTCAGCGGGAACACCAACTCGCAGATTGTGGCGACTCTGTCGGCGGGCGCGTACACCATCGAGGCGACGACCTACTCGCCGGATACGACGGGCAGCTTCACCTTGAGCGTAAATGCGGGAGAAGGCGGTGAGACACCGACAGCCACGGGCTGCGATCCGGCGTCGCTCACGCTGCCTGCCAGCGCCGTGTCGGGCACCTGGGCCGACGACTGCGAGTCCGAGGTGTCGGGCCGGGGTTACGCACGGTACTACAGCTTCACGCTGAGCGAGAGCGCAGAGGTCACCATCAACCTGGAGTCCGAGGTGGATACCTACGTGTTTCTGCGATCGGGGAGCAGCACGTCGGGTACGGCCCTGCACCAGAATGACGACATTGTCAGCGGGAACACCAACTCGCAGATTGTGGCGACGCTGTCGGCAGGAACCTACACCATCGAGGCGACAACCTACTCGCCGGATACGACGGGAAGCTTCTCCCTGAGCGTCACAGGTGGTGACGGCGGCAGCAGCGGCGGCACTACGCTCACGGGATGCAACGCGGCGTTGCTGACCCTACCTGCGACCGGCGTGTCGGGAAGTTGGGGAGACGACTGCGAGTCAAGCGTGTCGGGCCGAGGGTATGCCCGCTACTACAGCTTCACTCTGACCGAGAGCACTGAGGTCACCATCGGCCTGAAGTCAACCGTGGACACCTACCTGTTCCTGCGCTCGGGGAGTTCGACTTCGGGCACGGCCCTGCACCAGAACGACGACATTGTCAGCGGGAACACTAACTCGCAGATTGTGGCGACGCTGTCTGCAGGGACCTACACAATCGAGGCGACGACCTACTCGCCGGATACGACGGGAAGCTTCTCCCTGAGCGTCGCGGGCGGGGGTGGCGGTAGCAGCGGCGGCGGGTCAACGGCCACTGGGTGCAACGCGGCGTCTCTGACGCTGCCCGCCAGCGGTGTGTCGGGCACCTGGGCGGGCGACTGCGAATCCGACGTGTCGGGACGGGGCTATGCGCGGTACTACAGCTTCACGCTCAGCGAGAGTACCGAGGTCACCATTGACCTGACGTCAACCGTGGACACCTACCTGTTCCTGCGCTCGGGGAGCAGCACGTCGGGATCGGCCCTGCACCAGAACGATGACATCGGCGGCGGGAACAGAAACTCGCAGATTGTGGCGACCCTGGCGGCGGGGACCTACACCATTGAGGCTACAACCTACCCGACAAACACGACAGGCAGCTTCACCTTGAGCGTCTCGGGCGGGGGTGGCGGCAGCAGCGGCGGCGGGTCAACGGCCACGGGGTGCAACGCGGCGTCGCTGACTCTGCCGGCATCGGGAGTGTCGGGAAGCTGGGCGGACGACTGCGAGTCCAGCGTAACGAGCCGAGGGTACGCGCGGTATTACAGCTTCACATTAACCGAAAGCGCCGAGGTCACCATTGACCTGACGTCAACCGTGGACACCTATCTGTTCCTGCGCTCGGGGAGTTCGACTTCGGGTACGGCCCTGCACCAGAACGACGACATCGGCGGCACGAACCGGAACTCGCAGATTGTGGCGACCCTGGCGGCGGGGACCTACACCATCGAGGCCACAACCTACAACGAGGCGACCACCGGCAGCTTCACCCTCAGCGTCTCGGGTGACGGCGGCAGCGGCGGCGGGCCTACGCCCACGGGGTGCAACGCGGCGTCGCTGACTCTGCCGGCGTCGGGAGTGTCGGGGAGCTGGGCCGACGACTGCCAGTCCAGCGTGTCGGGACGGGGCTATGCGCGGTACTACAGATTCACGCTGAGCGAGAGCACCGAGGTCACCATTGACCTGACGTCAACCGTGGACACCTATCTGTTCGTGCGCTCGGGGACTTCAACTTCGGGCACGGCCCTGCACCAGAACGATGACATCGGCGGCACGAACCGGAACTCGCAGATTGTGGCGACTCTGTCGGCAGGGACCTACACCATCGAGGCCACAACCTACCCGACAAACACGACGGGCAGCTTCACGCTAAGCGTCAGCGGAGGCTGAGGCGGCGGCCAGGAACAATCGCGACCCCTTCGCCGATCCCCAGGCGCAGGGTCCCTCGGTACCGTTTTGCAAGAGACGTCCCTACCAGCAGGTGGCTAGAAACAGCCCCATCCCATAGCTGAAAGGGTGGCTGGAAAACCCATTTTCAGAATCCCTGGCAGAATCCTATACTTCAGGCATTCCAGCCAGGGGTGCGGATGGATGACGCTGTACGGCTACGCCAGGGTCTCGGTCAGGGAGCCCGAGGACAAGAACCTGGACCTGCAGGTGGAGCGGCTGGTCCGCGCCGGCTGCGCCATGGGCAACATCCGGGCCGAGGAGGCCAGCGGGGACAAGGACGACAGCGGCGGCCTCCCGGAGCTACTGGACCAGGTGGCCGCGGGCGACACCCTCGTGGTCACTCACATCGACCGGCTCTCCCGGGGGCTGACCTACGGGCTGCAGGTGATCGAGGGCCTGCACCTGAGGGACGTAGAGTTCCGGTCCCTGTCGGAGGACTTCGACACTTCGACGGCCAACGGCAAGCTCCAGATGGTGCTGGCCTTCAGCGAGTGGTGGCGAAATTCCATCAGGGAGCGCTCGGTCGCGGGCCAGGCCAAGGCGCGGACCGATGGCCGCTTCCCCGGCCGACGGCCCAGCCTTACCGAGCAGCAGCGGGAGTACATCAGGGAGGAGCGTTCCAGGGGAGTGAGCCAGCGGGAGCTGGCCAAGCGCCTGGAGGTCAGTCGCTGGACCATCCAGCAAGTGGAGGGATAGGGGTCGGGCGGAAATTGTAACCTCTGCGCGGAGCAAAGTCAGGAGGTCCGACACTTCCTACCCGCGAACCACCTCATCCTTACATGTGCACCCCCCTGCTTCGGAGACCTTCCTGCGGTCGTCTTCGGACTGAACCAGCAGCCTGATATTAGGCTTGCGGTGCCAGTCGGCCACTGCGGTGAATTCCTCAGGCATACGGCTCCTGTCCTCTTGACATCGCATGGGAGTGATCTCGAATTGATGCCAGCAACTCCCGCTGGGCCTCCTGCTAGGCGATCACTTCCCTATTTTTCGGCATCATCTTATTAAGGCAACGCGAGGCTGCGTAAACCGGCAGAAACAGTTGACGTCCAACACCCGGTGGCGAGAGTGCAGCACTTGGCTCAGAGGGCACACCATTTATGATCAATCAGGGCGACTTTGAAAACATCGTGGTAACTAGCGATAGAAGTCGGGAGAGGATTGAGACAGAAATGGCAGGAGCATACAGCCAGCCATATTGGAGGCGCTGGGATAACCCCCAATATTGGGAGCACCGAAAATGGAGAGCAATCTGGCCGGACCTCCTACGCTACTACAGATGGAAACCCTGGGAGACCCTCACCCTCATCGTCTTACCCCGAAACAACTCAAAGCAACTGTCTTGGATGTCAAGAATTCCTTGGCGACGGACTCCAGTGTTGGCCGCTCTTGACCATGCTTTTGAGGATGGTTAAGAGCTTGCGCATGGAGGCGTTCAGCGCCAGTTTCTTGGGTTTACCCGTTGCGAGCAGCCGTTGGTGGAAGGTGCGAATCACGGGAATATGTCGACTGGCGACCAATGCCCCCTGTGTAGAGCACCGCTCGCACCCGGGCGGGGCCTGTGGAGACGGTTCTCCTGCCCCGCTGTCCCGGTTCATAGGGGACCACTCCTGCCAGCGCCGCTATCTGCCTTCGGCCCAGCGTCTCCATTTCCGGGAGGTCCAATAGGAGCGACACCGAGAGTTGCGCCTCACTCCAGCCACTGGATGTGGGACCGGATGCCTGGAGCCACGGCCCGGCTGGCGCGGCCCAAGCGGTTCTTCTCCACCACCTGAGTACGGCGCGCGGTCAGGGAATGGAGCTCTTGGGTGTCGGAGTCTGCCAGCGGTCGGATCTCAGGACGCACCGCCTCGGCGAAATGATCCAGTATCTGGGCCGTCCGGCACATCGGTCTGGGGAAGTCTCCCGGTGGCCCTGGCGAAGTCCCGCACCTGGCCTGGATTGACCACCACCGGCAGGGACTCCGTGGCCAGGGAACCGGCGAAAGTCAACTTCAGGTCGCCCGTCGGCTCCAGGGCCACCACCTACGGCACCAAATGACTGCAACTCCGACACCGGTTCCCGAACCCCGGCAGCGTCGTAGGCCACGGTCTGGACTGTGCCCGGCGGTCTGGTCCAGCCGGTCCTTTGCCGCATCGACGCCTGTGTAGATGGATTCCCGTGTCGTACTACCTCCGGGTCAAGGGTTGGCCCGTTCTTGTAACATGCGGGCTGCACGGCCCAAGCAACAGTTCGAGCTATGTAAGCAAAGGTGCGGTGGCCAAGCTATAAAACGGTCTCTCAGGACCCAGGCCCTGCCGGACTGCCTCCTCCGATTCAATCCGAAGGCTAGATTCCTAGCCGCAACGCCAAGATATAAGACCCTGGTCCTCCGTGTCAGGGCCATTTCAAAGTCATTTGGCTTCATCTTGTGTGAAGCGAAGGGTCTCTCTTGCGGGATCGGAATCTTCGCTGCGCTCAGAATAACAGGGTACTGGAGCGACTTTGAAAAGGCCCTGCCCGTGTGTACCCATGGTTGACAAGACAATATCGGAGTGATACTTTATCTCACTGTTCAAATGTATGATGACTGTCTTCACATCGCACTAGTTTAGTATATTGAGACTTGCTATCAATTATGGGTTTTGTGATTCCAGACAAAGAGCTTCTGGCGGTGTTGGCGGAGCTGGGGTGTAGAGCCACTGCTCCCAGAAGAGCGATTGCCGAGCTCCTGGAGCAGAAGCAGGACAGCTTTACGGTCGAGGAATTCAGCGAAGAACTGACTTCCGTGGGCCGGGCAACGGTGTTCCGCACCATCAAGCTGCTTCTTGAGGCGGGGGCGGTGTGCAAGCTCGCCACGATCGACGGATCTCAAATGTACAGCCTCTGCCGAGTCGGTCATCACCATCACCACTCAGTGTGCGTTCAATGCGGAGCAGTGGAGGAATTCAGGGCCACCTCAGTCGAACGGTTAATCAGCGCAATCAGCGCCGAAATTCAGGGAGAGGTCATCGACCACCGTATCGAGTTGTACGTGATCTGCGGCTATTGTCCCTCCGACGAAGGTAACTAGGGACTTGTTCCAATCGGCCGAGACACCGGTGCCGATTGCCATAAACTGATACATCATATCATCAGGAACCTGGGCCGCACTAAGCCCCACATCAGGTTCAAATCAGGATCAAAAATGGAGGACTCTGGATGTTATTGAAACAAGGTCGCACTATCGAACTTGGCCGTTTGGTCCGGGCGTTGGCCTTGGGCCTTGTCGTACTCTGCGGGGCCTTGCTGACCGCCTGCGCAGATGACCAAGACGCGCCGGCAACGGAAGGTCCAACGGCAACATCTATCGCCACCGCTGCACCCTCCGTTGCACCCACCGTGGCGCCCGCCACTTCCCAGCCAACCCAGGAGGCGGCGCGCCCAGAACCCACGCCTACTGACTCGGGCGCTGCCGGACCCTCGGTATCCACCCCGACCGTCAAGGTGGTCACATCCACCAACTTTGTGGGCGACTGGGCCAGAATCGTGGGTGGAGACCGGGCAGAGGTCTTTGCCATGTTGCCACCCGGGCAAGACCCACACTCTTTCTCGCCGGGAGGTCAAGATGTGGCCAGGGTCGCGGACGCGGATGTTGTGTTTACCGTCGGCCTGAGCCTGGAGGCCGAATGGCTGTATGACCTGTTGCGCAATGCCAGTGCAGATGAGTCCAAGTTAATCGCCCTTGGGGAATTTGTTGACCCTATTGAGTCTACCGGTCCGGACCCGCATGGCCACGGCGGGGATGACCATGGCGAGACAATGTCAGCCGACGACCATAGCGAATCGGCGGTTATGGGACGTTTGCTGATCGGCGACGGGGAGGAGGGCCAGGTTTCCGTAGTAGACCTGGAAACGGGAGAGGTGGACCAGGACCACTTCGATCTCGGATCTCGGGCTGGCCGGATTTATTCAACCCAGAACGGCCGCTATGCAATCGCCGTTTCCTCGGACGCCAATGCCGCCAACCTGTTTGACGGCGGCATATTCATGGAGGCTCACGGAGATCATTTCGACCTGGTGGAAGCACCGACGCAGAGGCTTGACATCGATTTGGCCGGGGACCGCCCGGTGCACCTGTATGTAGGGAAGGAGTGGGCGACCATTTTCTACGATGGCTCGGGGGAGGTAGCGCTCATCAATGAGCATGACCTGGAAGACCAGGGCAGTGATTATGTGCCGCTGAGTTTCAACGCAGGTCCGCAACACGGAGCAGCTGTGCCTATGGAGGATGACCTCTTTGCTGTCAGCCTGAAGCACCCCGATTACCCGGCAAATCCGGACGCGAGGAACCCGATCGGGGCGGAAATCCGGGACGTGAACGGCGACATACTCTACACCGCCCACGGATGCCCCGACTTGCACGGGGACGCTGGCAACGGCCACCAGGCAGTGTTCGGCTGTACGGGCGGCGCTCTGGCGGTCGAGGCGCACGGCGGGGAGTACTCCCACGTCTTTGTCACGGCCCCGGAGGGTTCTCTCGAGGACTTCCGCCTGACCTCGGTTTGGGGATACCCCGGACTGGACCACTTCTTTGCCCTGGGCAGCGAGGTGGGGTTGTACGTGGTGGATCCCGAAGAGGGGTCAATGGAGCAGATAATTCCCGCTGCTGAAGGGCTGCGGCCCATACAGGTCAACCTCACCTTCGACGGCAAAGCCTTGCTGGTGGTGATGAGCGACGGCGAGTTGCGGATGTACGACGCTCACGACCTGGACATGCTGGCTTCCTCGGCCGGCCTCTTGACCACGCCGGTGGAAACCGGTTTCTGGGCTCGGCCCCACTTGGCCACGGCGCCCGGCGCGGTATTCATCACCGACTCAGTGGGAGGACAGGTGCTGCAACTGGATTCACATGACCTGGCGGAAGTCGGGCATTGGGACGTCTCTGGCTCCCCAACCAAGATCGCTTACGTGGGAATCGTAGGTGGCGAGGGCGGCGGCAACGACGAACACGACGACCACGGCCACGACCACGGCCCTCTGGACCCCCATTTCTGGTTCGATCCAGTAAGGGTGAAGATTGCCGTCAACGAAATAGCTGCCCAGCTTTCGGCGCTGGACCCCGAGGGCGCTACAGTCTACCAGCGTAACGCCGCCGATTATGGGAAGCAGCTTGACGAGTTGCACGCCTGGATCCTGGAGCAGGTTGAAGTAGTGCAGCCGGAACGCAGGCTGCTGGTTACATCCCATGACACCTTCGCTTACTTCGCAAAGGCTTATGGGTTTGAGGTTGTCGGCCTGGTCATACCGTCTCTGGGCCCGGACCTGGAACCCTCCGGGGAACACCTTGCGGATGTGATTGAGGTGGTCCGGGAACACGGTGTGCCCGCTGTGTTTGGCGAGACCACCGTCAGCGAAAGGCTGGCGCAGGCCGTGGCCATGGAAACCGGAGCGGAACTGGTCCAGCTCTATTCCGGCTCCATGGGAGTGGAGGGCAGCAGCGGGGACACATACCTCGGCATGGTGCGGACCAACGTGGAACGGATAGTGGAGGCCTTAAAGTGAACCTCAATCTTCACTGTCACCAGGCAAGCATGCCGCAGCAGGACGTGGCTGTAAGACTGGACTGATAAACGGCCCTGGGCGAGGTTACGTTCGATGTGGCCGAGAGAACCCTGATGGGCATTGTCGGTCCCAACGAGGCCGGTAAGAGCACCTGTTCATCAGAGGAGAGTGACCCTCAGAAAGTTGGACCAGCGAAGGGGGCGTTGGTCTACTTCTCCCAGTGCGACAGCGTCGGCAGCGCGTATTGCCTGGCAGATACGTCATCGCCATAGCGACAGCGTCGGCTTCTTGCAGTCCCTGGGTGAGACTATATATCAATAAGATTTAAGGGAGGATCCTTTATGAACATGCAGCGCAAAGTACCTGTCACCATCCTCACCGGCTTCCTGGGCTCTGGCAAGACGACCCTGCTCAACCGGATCTTGACTGAGGAGCACGGCAAGCGCATTGCCGTGATCGAGAACGAGTATGGGGAGGTCGGCATCGATCAGGCCCTCGTCATAAACGCTGACGAGGAGGTCTTCGAGATGTCGAACGGTTGCATCTGCTGCACGGTGCGCGGAGACCTGATTCGGGTACTCAACAACCTAGTAATCCTCTGAACAAGGGGGCTTTGGTCTGGGTTGTGTTTGATGGAGTTGCATAACGGAGTGGGAACTGCGGTCTGGTGCTTGCCAGCCGGCCCTCGGCCCCTTGGGTTTCCTCCCCGACCGTGCTGCTTGAGGCTTGACGGGCCTCGAGACCGGCGTTGTCCCGCAGCAATTGCGCACTACGCCGCCAGTTGGCCCTCCGCCGTCAGCAGATTGCCCAGCCCGAACAACAAGGCCAGCCGCTCCATGTTCTTCGCCAGTCCCCGGTAGCGAACCTTGCCGTAACCGAACAACCCCTTCAGCCTCAGGAAAGGATGCTCCACCTTGGCCCTCACCGACGCTTTCGCCCTCTCCGCCTGCGCCTCCTCGCCCCCAGGCTCCAGTATCCGGCGACTCCCCGGACGCATCGCCACCCGCCATTCCACCGCCAGCCCCAGGTTCTCCTCCCGCTTGTCGACTCCCTGATACCCGGCGTCGCCCCACACCACCCTCTCGCCCCCGTGCAGCAGTTTGCGCGTCTGCGTAACATCGTGGGCGTTGGCCGCCGTGGCCGTCATGCTGTGGACTATGCCCGTACCTGAGTCCACCCCAATATGCGCCTTCATCCCGAAATGCCACTGGTTCCCCTTCTTGGTCTGATGCATATCCGGGTCCCGCTCCCCAGTAATGTTCTTGGTGGAGGACGGCGCCTCTATGATGGTCGCGTCCACGATGGTCCCCTCCCTGAGCCTCAGTCCCTGGGACTCCAGGTGGGCGTTTATCTCCGCCAAGAGACCCTGCCCCAGTTGGTGCCTCTCCAGGAGATGACGGAAATTCAGGATGGTGGTCTCGTCGGGCAGGGGACCCGAGAGCTTCAGCCCTGTGAACCGCCGCACCGGGTCCGACTCGTAGAGCAAGTCCTCCATGCCCGGGTCGCTGAGATTGTAGAAGAGTTGGACGCAGTGGACTCTCAGCATGACGGACAGCGGGTAGGGCTGTCTCCCCCTTCCGGCCTTGGGGTAGAAGGGACGGATGCGGTCCTGCAGCAACTGCCAAGGAATCAGAGCGTCCATTCGCTCCAGGAACAGCTCCCGGCGGGTCTTGCGTTTCTTGCCCTGATATTCCAGGTCAGCAAAGGTCGGCTGGTCCATATGCCTTCACTCCCTCAACAAACACCGGCTGGTTCTACATAACTATCCCACACCTCGCCCGCCTTGTTCAGACGATTCCTAGAAGTTGAGTGGGGCCCAATTTGCCATTCCCCTCAATGCCGTTTCTTGCAGTTAGATGCAGCTGAATACATAATTGAGATAAGTCGAGGATATAAAGCTTTGTTAAATGAGACTCATTGAGGCCCGTTGACATCGGCGATACGGATTTTAAGTCCGCCGCGTCTGCCATTCCGCCATCCCGGCATCCGGTGGCGCTGGTTCTATTGTAACGGGGGCGCGGGCATCCCTGCTGACAGGGGGGACCGCCCGCGCTGCCTTTACGCCGCGTTGCTGTTACCTCCCGCTGGTGTTACAGGGTAGTTCCGGGCTATTCAGTCTCCGATTCCGAGCTCAGCCTTCATGTCGGCGACGACCTGGTTGCGGGACTTGCGCTGCCACTGGGGACGGGCGTTGATGGGCTCGTTGATGATCTCGGGGTCGATCTTCAGAGCTACGAACACCGGGCCGGGCTGCGCCAGAATCTCCTCTATCTGGCTGGCGAAGTCCTCAAGGTTGTCGATGGAGTAGGTGGCGGGGTAGCCGCAGCCCTGGGCGACAACGTCGTAGGCCATGACGTCGGCGTTGGGTACGGGCTGGCCGCCGGTGGTGGCGTAGACGCCGTTGTCGAGCATGAAGTGGTAGAGGTTGGCGGGGGCCTTCTCGGCGATGGTGGGCAGCGCGCCCATCCCCATGAGCACGTCGCCCTCGGAGTCGAAGAGCACCACCCGCTCGTCGGGCAGGGCGAGGGCGAGGCCCAGGGCGAAGGAGGCGTGGCCGCCCATTGCGGGGTCTCCCAGGGGCAGGTCGCGGTCAGGCTGTTCGCTGATGTTGACCCAGAAGCGGCCACCGCGGCCGGGTATGACGATGGCGTCGCCCCGCTGCTTGTTGAACACTTCCAGCATTTCGGCTGTCTTTATCATTTCGTTCACTTCCAGGATTGTTGGTATCTCCGGTCGGAATCTCACCTTCACCCCAGCCCTCTTCCTCAAGGGAGAGGAGAGTCTCCGCTAGCGGCTCACGTTGAAGCCGTGGTACTCGTCGCCGACCAGTACGGCCACCGGGCGCTTCTCGCGAGCGGCCTCGGCGAAGGCGATGGAAATGCGGTCGGCGTCCTCGTCGGACTCGACGAGGTAGTAGTTGATGTTGAATGCGTGCAGGAATCGCTCGGTATAGAAGGCAGCGGTGTCGTTGATGACCCCGTGGCGGGTCCAGCCGCGGTAGCCCACCATCATCACGACGGGGGTGTTCATGCCGAGGCCCCAGCCGCGGAGGGAGTCGCCGGACTCCATCATGCCGGTGTTCTGGATGAGGATGACGGGCTTCTTGCCGCCGGCGGCGAGGCCTGCGGCCGTCGAGAAGGCGTGGCCCTCGCGACTGACGGTTACGAGGTCGAGGGACGGCTCATCATTCATCAGGACGTACAGAAAATTGGTCTCGCTGTCGGGCAGCCAGACCACGTGAGTGACGCCGTTGTTCTTGAGTTCTTCCAGAACCCTGGCCGGGCTCAGTTCTGCCATGACGTGTTCCTCCTGAGGGGTGGTGCTCGCGGCGGGAATGTCCGCAACAGGTATACCGACCGGGCCGCCTGTCGTCAACTTTTCGTGCCTGAGGCAGTCTAGAACAGCTCGTTGCTGGCGATGTCTGCGCCCTCCCGCATGGCCTGAAGCTTGAGCCAGACAATGCCGGCGTCGACGCGGTTGGACCCGGCGGAGGTGTCGAATCCGCAATCGGTGCCAGCCAGCACACGGGTGGGGTCGCCACCGGCGGCGGCCACGGCCTGGTGCAGGCGGTCAGCCACCAGCCGGGGGTGCTCGACGTAGTTGGTCTTGGTGTCGATAACTCCGGCCACCAGCAGCATATCGGCGGGCAGAGGCAGGTCGCGGTAGATGCGATGCTCGTGGGCGTGACGGGGGTTTGCCATCTCCATCACCAGTGCGCCGACATTGGCGCGGTAGATGATGGGCAGGATGTCCTCGAGGGGCACGTCGTGGTGGTGGGGACCCTCGCTGTTGCCCCAGCAAACGTGCAGGCGGACGCGGTCGCGGGGAATGTTCACAAGGGCGCGGTTGATGGCGTCGATGTGCAGCTCCACCACCGCCTGGAAGGCCTCCAGAGATTCGTCCTGGTAGGAAATGTGACGCTCCATGGCGAGGTCGGGGCAGTCGAGCTGCAGGACGAGCCCCTTGGAGACGACCAGCTCGTATTCCTTGCGCATCTCCTCGGCGACGGCGTAGACGTAGTCCTCATACGTGGGGTAGTGGTCGTTTTTCATGGTGAGGGTGATGATGCCGGGAGAGGCGGCGGTCATAAACAGCTCTTCGTGGCCTACGCCCGATTCGGTGACGGAGCCGAGGAGGTCGTCGCATTCCTGTTCGGCGATGTCGAGGCGGTCGTAGTACAGCGGGCCGACGCAGGTGGGAACGTCGTACATCAAGTTGACCACGCGGGGCCGGACGATGGAGGGGAATTCGTTCTGGTCGCGGTGTCCGCGGCGGGTCCAGGTGCCGCCGAAGCCAGACATACGCTGGGTGACGTAGGTGGAGAAGCTGACGCGGGACTGCTCGCCGCTGTTGATGACGTCGACGCCCGCCTCTGCCTGGGCCTGCACGACGTCGGCGGTGGCGGCCCGAGCTGACTCGGCAAGAGCGTCCTCATCGACGGTCTCGCCCCGCGACACTGCGCCAAGCATCGCCACCAGCCCCTCGGGCCGGGGCAGGCTGCCGGTATGGGTGGTGAGGATGCGTGATTCGCTGCGTTTCAAAATCCTCCTCTCGTGCAGACGCCGGGATTATGCTTGGGGTGCACGGCAATGCGCCCCAAGGTTTATGGACGATGCTGCGATCGGTTCAATTAGCCTATTAGGTAAGCCTCGTAGTTGCATCTTCCGATGCTAGGATCGACTCAAGCTCAATCCTATTCGACCACATCACAGCATACTCCTTAACTGGTGTTAAGGCGTGGGAATTCCAAGCGTCGGAACGTGCGCCCCGATCATCCAATACTACGACAGGCCGCCAATTCGAGTTTTCGCCCTGAATGTCGGAAAAGCGATATGACCACCTCTCTGCCCAACTCCTGGCAGGTCCCGCCGTAGCGGCGGAGATAGGATGGATGAGGAGGTTTTTGCCGGAGTTCACACGGAATTTCACGGTGTGTTTTTCTCTGGAACCTGGTACTTCAAATTCGACGTCATACGTGACTCCGCTGTTAATAATAAGGGACTCCACCTCAATATCGAATACAACGCGCGATGTTGGACGGCGCTTCTGAATTAGGTCGGTTATCCTCAGCGTTGCCTGGATTAGGTCGTGCACACCCATCCCTATAGAATCTTGATCCACCTGTAGGCTGAGTTGGTTGCGTTGAAGGGCCACGCCGTGGGGTTTCGCCAATTGCCGGACCGAAGCAATCAGGGTTCGGCTTAGTGTCAATCCATTGACATACAGATAGCCCAGGGTGTCCCCCATGTCGGTGATGTTGATATTGCCTTCAGGCAGGACTTGCAGTTCAATCTCTATTCCCTCTCCATCAGGCCTGACAAAAGGCGTGGTAAGAAACCAGCCATCCGCCGATTGAGAGCACTCAAAATCAGTCTGCAACTCTGCGAGATAGGCAGTGATGACCTCTTCACATCGGTTGAGCGCCATGATTGTTACCCTCTGTTTCGCTAGCTGAGTAACAGCTGAGCGTAATTCCCTCTCAATTCGATATTGCATTCCTGGAGAAAGTCCAAAAATTCCTCATTAAGGTTGCCGATGCGAATATCGGTCGGGATATAAACTCGTCTATCTTCCCATTCGTCATCCCACCAATGCTTATGTGGCTGCCTCACCACCTCTCGAGTGACGGGGTCCTTGTGAGACGAGTGAACTGTGTATTTGCGAATCGGAGTGTTCCTATACAACAATACAAAGCTGCGATTTCTCTTACCGCAAAAGCCCCGTAAGCTGAGGGTTCTCTCTGAATCGATGCATAATACCGTTGCCTCTAGACGGGACACATTGCCGTCCATTTTCCAGGTAACATTTGCCCCGATGACTTTGCTCTCTTCAAGCAATCCGTTTGCTTCGGATTCCGTTACCATTTAGCTCACCTACGATATCCGGCATCAATTGGTAGCACTTTGCTTCCGCTACTAGCCCTCTAGATTTGGCCAATTGAGCCGGTCCTCCTAGTTTGACATATGTTGGCGAGGGGATGTAGTAGGCGAAGAGGGCATCAGGTTGCTCGCAAATAAAAAACCCCTCTGGTGCGCCCTTCAGATGAGAGGCGTGAGGGGTATTGTCTATCACAGTCTAGGAAACTGCCGTACGTATGTCAAGGTTGCCGGTGTCATGCCTTTCTGCCTGGCGTTGGTGAGAAATTGAGGGAGAGGGCGCACAGCTGGCGCGCGCCCTCTCCACTTCGACCCTGCCGAATCCCCTACTTGCCGTCCTTGATGAAGTCGGCGAGCTTTTCGGCGATCATGATGGTGGTGGCGTTGGTGTTGGCGCGAATACAGTCCGGCATCACCGAGGCGTCGGCTACGCGCAGGTTTTCGACACCCTTGACCCTGAGGAACTGGTCTACCACCGTCATCGGGTCGCTGTCCGGGCCCATCTTGCAGGTGCCTGAAATGTGATGTGAGGTGCCGGAGTTGCGCAGGAGCCACTGGTCCAGCGCCTCGTCGGTCTCCAACTCCTCGTCCGTGGGCGTAACGCGCTCCTCCAGGATGCCCTGGTACATGGGCTGTTCGCCGACCCTGACTCCCAGGCGGATGCCGTGGCGCATACGGCGCAGGTCCTCGGGCTCGCGATAGTAGTTGTAGTGAATGTAGGGCTGGACTTGGGGGTCGGTGGACTGGAGGGTCAGTTCCCCCTGCCCGAGGGCCAACTGCAGGCTGGCGTTAAAGCCGATGTAGTTTGAGTCGTCGTCGATTTCCACCTGCGCGGGACGGTGCTCGCTGGTCATCAGCATCGGCTGGAGCTGCATGTCGTTGCGCAGGTCTGATCCATCGGCGGTGTAGCGCATTCCCACCTGGGTCATGGGCGCCTGCACGTCGGGCCGTTCGCCCTTGGCACGGTACAGCACTGCCGCGGACGGGTGGTCGCGCAGGTTCTTGCCCACGCCGGGCGAGTCGTGCACCACGTCGATGCCAAAGCTGCTCAGGTGATCGGCCGGGCCTACACCGGACAGCATCAGGATCTGGGGTGAGGCAACTGCCCCGCTGCACAGGATGACCTGGTCTGCTTCGACGGTGAACATCTCGCCGCCGCTCTCGGCTTCCACGCCGACCGCTCGCTTGCCGTCGAACAGCACCCGGTGCGTAGTGACGCTGCCGCGGATGGTGAGGTTGAGGCGGTGGCGCGCCGGGTCCAGGTAGTTGAGGGCGTTGCTCATGCGAACGCCGTCGATGGTGTTGCGGGCGCGGGGAGAAACGCCGGTGGAGTCAGGGTCGTTCTGGTCCTCGTGGACCGGATAGCCCTCGGCCACGCAGGCCTGCTCGAAGGCGACTGCATGGGGCAGCCACTCGGTGCGGGGGTAGCGGCGTACTGGCACCGGCCCTTCGTTGCCGTGGATGTCGCCTCCACCGAAATCGAGGTCGGTTTCCAACTTGTTGAAGTATGGGAGGCACTGGGTGAAGCCCCACTGGTCGTTGCCCCACTCGGCCCAGCGGTCGTAGTCCTCAGGGATGCCGCGGAGCAGCACCTGGCCGTTGATGGCGCTGGAGCCGCCTGTGGCCTTGCCTCGGGGGATTTCGAGGTCGGGCAATTCGTCGGTCATGTGGCCGCGGTAGGCCCAGCTGTGGGGGCCGTAGGCGGAAAGCCAGACGTTGTTACCCAGCTTGAGGTCGTCGGGAAGGACTTCAATCTGTGGGTAGTCCGGTCCCGCTTCCAGCAGCAGGACGGTGACGTCGGGGTCCTCGGATAGCCGCGATGCCATGACGCATCCCGCCGAGCCGCCGCCGACAACGATGTAGTGGTATCTCATCGGGGACCTCCGTACTACTCAGAATTGCAAAGAGCGCAGAGGGGGAACTTCCGGTGCTCCTCTGCGCTCCTTTTGGCTAAACCGGTGCCGTATCTCGCCTACTTGCCGCCCTTGATGAAGTCGGCGCAGCGTTCGCCGATCATGATGGTGGTGGCGTTGGTGTTGGCGCGGATGCAGTCGGGCATGATGGAGGCGTCGGCGACGCGCAGGCCCTCAAGGCCCTTGACCTTCAGGTGCTGGTCCACGACGGCGAGGGAGTCGCTGTCGGGGCCCATCTTGCAGGTGCCCGAAATGTGGTGCGAGGTGCCGGAGTTGCGCTTCAGCCATTCGTCCAGGGCCGCATCGTCGGCCAGCTCCTCGTCGGTGGGCATGATCCGCTCGATGATGATGTCGTCGTAGATCCCATGGTTTTCGGCCATGCGGACGCCCAGGCGGATGGCCTCGCGCATGCGGCGCAGGTCTTCCGGTTCCTTGTAGTAGTTGTAGTTGATGAACGGCTGGACGTGAGGGTCGGTCGACTGGAGGGTCAACTCGCCCTGTCCGAGGGCCAACTGCAGGCTGGCGCTCATGCCGATGTAGTTCAGGTCTTCGTCAATGGTTACCTGGGCCGGACGGTGCTCACTGGTCATCAACATGGGCGAGAGCTGCATGTCGTTCTCCAGCGGGCTTCCGGGCACCTGGTAGCGCAGTCCAACCTGAATGACGGGGGCTTGGACGTCGGGCTTCTCTCCTTCCGCCCGGTATATGGCGGCGGCAGAGGGATGGTCGCGCAGGTTCTTGCCGACGCCGGCGGAGTCGTGCACCACCGAGATGCCCAGGCTCTCAAGGTGGTCCTTCGGACCTACGCCGGAGAGCATCAGGATTTGGGGCGATGCAACTGCGCCGCTGGACAGGATGATTTCGTTGCCCTCGACGGTGAAGACTTCGCCGCCGCTCTCGGCCTCGACGCCGATGGCCTTCTTGCCGTCGAACAGGATGCGACGGCAGGTGACGCTTCCGCGGATAGTGAAGTTCAGGCGGTGCCGGGCCATGTCGAGGTAGTTAAGGGCCATGCTCATGCGGACGCCCGAACTGCCCTTGAAGTTGAGTGTGTTGCGGGCGCGGGGAGAGACACCGGTGGACTCGGGGTCGTTCATGTCTTCGGAGATCTCGAAACCCTCGGATAGGGCTGCTTTCTCGAAGGCGACGGCATGGGGAAGCCACTCGCTGCGCGGGGCGCGACGGACCGGCACCGGGCCTTCGGAGCCGTGGAAGTCGCTGCCGCCGAAGTCGAGGTCAGTCTCCATCTTGTTGAAGTAGGGCAGGCAGTTGGTGAAGCCCCACTCGTCGTTGCCCCACTGAGCCCAGCGGTTGTAGTCGTCGGGAACGCCGCGGTAGAGTACCTGGCCGTTGATGGCGCTGGAGCCACCGGTGGCCTTGCCGCGGGGGATTTCGAGGTCGGGCAGCTCGTCGGTCATGTGGCCACGGTAGGCCCAGCTATGTTCTCCATAGGCCGAGAACCAGACGTTGTTGCCCAGCTTGAGGTCGTCGGGCAGCGTCTCGAAGTCGGGATAGTCTGGCCCTGCCTCAAGCAGGAGCACCGAATTGTTCGGGTCCTCCGAAAGCCGCGTGGCGATGGTGCATCCCGCCGAACCGCCCCCCACAATGATGTAGTCGTACTTCATTCCGGTCCCTCCGTTTATGAGTATTTCGGCTTGTACCCAGTCTTCTCTGTCCCAAGCGTCGAATATCGCATCGGCGCGGGCCTTCACATATTCGGGGTCGGCCAATTTGGGATTAGCTGCCAGGAGTTCGGCGCGCAGGCGGGCTGTCTCGTGTTCTATATCCCGAAGCCGTTCTGGAGGAAAATCTTTAAGAAGCTCGGAAAACGGACGACGCCCGCTCATGAACGCCAACCTTCCTCATACAATTGATCGAGATGAGCGTCGTAAAGTCGGTCTGCGATGGGCACAAATTGTCGATAGAACAGGTCGCCGTAGGTCCTGTGCCCCCCATCATCAGAATTGACGTTCGTCTCGGGTCGAATGCACAGAGAACTCGAATCGGGCTTCTGACATCGCTTGGTCCAAGTTCTCGCATGCGCCCATGGCGTGATGAATTCACCTGCGAAGTATAGGGATGCCCGAGTCGAGGTCCGCGCTCAGCCAGCAGACTTACGATTCTTGTGATTGAATTCCGTTGTGTTTGCGAAAGCTCTTGCCACCATTCCAGATATTCGTGTGAACGCTCTATTTCCCAAGGCATCTGATACGGCATCCCAACGACCTACACCACATTATACAACGCTCGAACTACTCCAGTTCCATCAGCGGGTCGTTGGTGCGGACGGAGTCCATGGGCTGCACGCGGATTTCCTTGACCACGCCGTTCTGGGGCGAGCGTATGCTCTGCTCCATCTTCATCGCCTCGACCACGCACACTTCCTGGCCCACGGAAACGCGGTCGCCCGGGCGCACGAGAATGGAGATGACGCGGCCCGGCATCGGAGACCGAATGAAATTGCCGTCGCCGGAAGTGGGATTGACCCGGCTGGCCGGAGGCGGAACCAGGATGCCCGGCGTCTGGGTCCGGCCGCGACGGGGGCGCACGCTGGCGTGCCCCGGCAGGCCCTCGACCTCGACAGTGAAAATCTCACCGTCGACGTTGACCTGAACCGGCGACCGGGTCAGGTCGCCCACCTCAACGTTGTACCAGTTGTCGCCGACCCTTACGCGAAGTCTGGTTACCGCCAACCTCGGCTCCCCGTGCCCCTGGGGTTGAGTTGCTCACGCCGACGGTGCGCCTTCCAGCCGCTTGCACTCGCCTTGGGCTTGTCCATCGCCATCGCCAGGGCCAGCCCAATGGCGGCGGCGGTTTCCCTGTCTGTCTTGCCGTTTGCACCCGCCGGGACGGGTTCCGGCCCGCTTCTGTACTGCAGGTGATGCTGCAGGGATTCACCAGACAGATGGGCAAGATTTCTCTGACGCATTTCGTCAACCCATTGGGGGACCGATCCCGTATGATAGCTGGCTTCGGCGAATTCCTTGCTGGCCAGGATCCTCTGGAGCAACGGCACGTTGTTGACAACGCCCTCCAGTCGCATTTCCAGCAGGGCCCGCTGCAGGGTCTTGATGGACTCCTCCCGGTTCTCGCCCCAAGCCATCACCTTGGCCATGAGCGGCTCGTAGTCTAACCCAACGGTATACCCGTCGCAAAGGGCTGAGTCGATGCGTACGCTGTCGTCATTGGGCGGAAGGTGCAGGTCGGTGAGCCGTCCGGCGTCGGGCATGAAGGTTACTGGGTTCTCCGGATAGATGCGGGCCTCTATGGCGTGCCCGTTGCTGGACAGGTCATCCTGGGTTATGGGGAGCGTCTCCCCGGCAGCAACGCGCAGCTGCAGCTCGACCAGGTCGAGTCCTGTCACCAACTCGGTTACTCCATGCTCCACCTGGAGACGGGTATTCATCTCCAGGAAGTAGACTCCACCCTCGCGCGAGACCAAAAATTCCACCGTTCCGGTGTTGTTGTAACCAATTCGCTGACCGATGGTGACTGCCAGCGACGCCAGTCGGCGCCTGGTCTGGGGAGCGAGCTTGGCAGAGGCCGGTGTTTCTTCTATGAGCTTCTGATTGCGGCGCTGCACGGAACAGTCGCGCTCGAACAGGTGGACCAGGTTGCCATGATTGTCGCCAAGAAGCTGCACCTCGATATGGGAGGCGTCCTTCAGGTAGCGCTCGAAGTAAAGGCGCGCGCTGCCGAAGGCTCCCGAGGCCACTTGCCGGGCACGATCGATGAGGGGGATGAGGTCTTCGTAAGACTCCACGATGTGAATGCCCATGCCGCCGCCGCCCGCGGCTGCCTTGACCATCAGGGGGTAGCCCAGGTTCCAGGCGGTCTCTGCGGCCTGATCGTCGGGAACCGCATCGTCGGTTCCCGGCAGCAGGGGGAGACCCGCTTCCCGTGCCAGTCGGCGGGCGAACAGCTTGTCTCCCATCTGTTCCATTACTTCCGGGCGCGGGCCGATGAAGGTGATGCCGGCTTTCTCGCATTCCCGGGCGAATCGAGGGTTTTCAGACAGGAAGCCGTAGCCGGGGTGAATGGCGTCGGCACCGGCGAGCTGAGCGGCAGTCAGTATCTTTCCGATGTTGAGGTAACTTTCCTGCGGGGCGGCATTGCCGAGAGGAACAGCCTCGTCGGCCATACGCACCGGCAAGGAATCAACGTCTACATTGGAGTACACCGCAACGGTCTTGATGCCCAGGCGCTGGCAGGTCCTGATCACACGGCAGGCGATCTCACCACGATTCGCTATTAGAACCTTTGAAAACATCAGCGCACCCCTACCCTGTTATCCACTTGGATGTCCAAATATGTCCGAACTTCGCTGCAAGGTCAGTGCCATTTGACCGGACATAATACCAGCATAGGGAATTTCACGCATAGCTAAATGTATTCGGATTTACGTGGGAGTCGTTATTTCGCTGCGCTTTTCGTCGTCCAGTTGTTCCAGAAATGAACCGGACCGGATATCCCTGCCAAGCCAATAGCGGACTGTCTGGAAGAGGACGGATTTCAGCTCTGCTGCCAGCGCCGGACTCATCGAGAGTTCCGTGGTTGCAGCAAGGCCGCCCCGATGCATGAGCCGCAGCACCTTCATTGCCCGAAGCGACAGGGGACGCACCAACGCTTCCGATGGACTGCAGGCTGGACACAGGGCGCCACCAAGGTTGACGCTGAAGCGGTGCGCGTCGGGGACGATCCGAGATCCACACTCGACGCACTGGTACAGCTCGGGCAATACGCCCGTGAGCCTCAGCAGGTGGAATTCGAAATATCGCAGCGGAGATTCGGGATCCTTGGCCCGGGGCAGCGCCCCGAGCACGTTGGCGGCAAGGTGGAAGAGGCCGGGAGAAGGGCTGTGCTCCGGCCCAAAGCCGTCCAGCAGCTCGGCTACATACAGGCCTCGGGTGAGCAGGGCCAGGTTTTCCTTGATCTCAGGATGGCCTTCCACGACCTGGGCCTGGGTGATGATCTCAAGATCGCGACCATGGGCCAGGGACATACGGGCAATCGTAAGGGGCTCCAGGTGCCCCACTAGCCGGCTGCTGGAACGGCGCGCGCCCTTACCGACAGCGCGCAACTTGCCTCTCTCGGCAGTAAACACCGTCACCACCAGATCAGCCTCGCCGATAGAGGCCTTGCGCAGGGTCAGGCCCTCGCAGCGATAGGTCCGCGGCGGCGCCACTGCTAAAGCTCCTGACGACCCTGGAACGCGCGCATTAGGGTGGTCTCGTCTGTGTACTCCAGGGAACCGCCCACGGGCAGTCCGCGGGCCAGGCGGGTGACCCGAAGATCGTCCCGGCCCAGTTGTCTCTGGATGTACATGGCGGTGGCTTCGCCTTCCAGCGTTGGATTTGTGGCCACGACCAGCTCGGTCACATCAGGGTCGGAAAGCCTGGACATCAGTTCGCGAAGTTTCAACTGATCGGGCCCAACTCCGTTGATGGGTGAGATGACGCCGTGGAGCACATGATACAGGCCGCGAAAGCTGCGCGTGCGCTCCAGCGCCAGCACATCCATCGGCTCTTCCACCACGCAGATGATGGAACGGTTGCGCCGGGAATCAGCGCAGATGGCGCAGGGAGTGGTCTCTGCCAGGTTCTGGCAGTCTCCGCATAGAACGGTGTTCCGCTTGACTGCGGTAACGGCCTCGGCCAGCGCGAAAGCATCCTCTTCCGGCAGCCGGATGATGTGGTATGCCAGCCTCTGGGCGCTCTTGGGGCCGATTCCCGGCAGTCGGTTGAGCTCCTGCACCAGGCGGGCGAGAGACGGCGAGGCGGAAGGCAGGTTGTCGGGAGTCATCAGATTGCCCGCTGGAATCGGTGCAATATTTCGTTGTCGTAGGTCTTGAGTTCTACCACCAGTTCTTCGGAGAGTGCGGCAATCACCGAATCCGCTCCTCTTAGGGCAAGTTCTTCAGCCAACCTTGAAGCTGCCTCCATGCGCTCGCGACTCAACGGGTAGAAGGTTACACTTCCCTGACCTTCCCACTCATTGATAGTTGCAGAAGCACTACTTATGGCAGACACCGAATCTTGTCCGAGTTTTCTTCTGATGGCGGATATTGTCTCAACCATTACAATCGTCGGTAAGTGAAGCCTTTTGCCCGCGCTGTCCAACTCGGCTATAAATTCTCTCGCTGACTGATGGAAAGCGTCGGACTCCAGAAAATATGCTACCAGCAGACTGGAATCCGCAACCACGTCCTCCATGTCAATCAGTGCCGAGAACCAGTAAGCTGCGGGGCTGCCCCCAGGCTAGCGAGCCAACCCCATGTCACGAGGAAGGCGAGCCAATATTGCCAGTAGACTTCCGATGGATTGACTGATAGGTCTTACGGATCGCAGGCAGGCTTTCACGCTCATAATCGGCCAGTGCTGAACTGTCACCGTTGCTGCCTCGTCCTTCCAGCCAGACCTTGAACTGATTCAAAGTGTCCGGATTGACGACGATCCAGCCTGCGCAGAAATGATCCTCTGAATACTGGCGCCAGAGGTAAACCAACTCCAGGTCGCTTATCATCGATTAGCTCCTGCCCATTTCTAGGTCAGGCCCGGTATGTTCATACCGCCGGTGATGACGCTCATCTTGCTGGCAGCCATTTCCTGGGCCTTGGTTGCAGCATCGTTGAAGGCAGCGGCCATCAGGTCCTGCAACAGTTCGATGTCCTCAGCGGCATCGGGGTCGATTTCAACAGTCTCGACTGCCTGCTTGCCGGTCATCACCACCTTGACGACACCGCCGCCGGCGGTTCCCGTCACGGTGAGTGTTTCAAGTTCTTCCTGGATCTTCTGGAGTTGGGCCAGCTGCTTCTGTGCCTGGCGCATCATGTTGCGGTTCACTCTTCCACCTCTTGTTCCTGGATAATTCTTGCGCCCATGCCCAGGGCGGCACGGACCAGCGGACTCTGCTGGGCCGTCTTGTTGCCATTGCCGGCTGCCTGCTGACCGTTGGCGAGGGTCAGTTCATAGTCGCACCCTTCACCGAAGAACTGGGCCAGCGCGTCCGTCATTCGCTTTTGGGAGGCAGGGTCATCCAGTTCTTCCTGCATTCGTTCCAGGTTGGCCTTGTTGGTAAACGGAAGCACCAGCCTCTCGCCGTCCAATGAAATGCTGTTGACTTTGCAGTCGCGGAGCAAAGCCCCGAGATTGTATTTTCTCCCCTTGTGCCGCGACAGCGACTTTACGGTGTTGTTCCACTGCACCCAGAGGTCGGTGGCCTCTCCAGCGGGCGGACTGCTTCCCGCAGCGGCGGGCTGCTGCGCGGGAGGCCGGGGAGCAGCGGGAGCCTGTGCGGGCTGTTGCCGCGGAGGTGCGCGTTCCGGTCGCGGGTCAGACGGGGGCGGTGGTGCGGCGCGAGCTGGCTGCGGAGCCCGTTCCTGCCGGGCTGGAGCGGGAGGAGGAGGTGCTTCCGCCGGAGGGGGCGGTGCAGCGGATTCTTCGCAGATCTCCACCACTGCCAGCTCGAGAGGCAGGGTCGAGGGAGCGTCGTAGCGCATATTGACCGCGCCCCACGCCTTCAGCGTTCGCACGATGCGCCATGGGGGGAGCTGGCCAACCATTTCCCTGAGCTGCGCGGTGACGTGCTCCGGTAGGTCCACGGCTTCCTCCGAGCCCCACTGAAGGTGCATGAAGCCGCGCAGCAGATCGGATGTCTGTCGGTGCAACTGGCGAAGGTCGCTGCCTTCCCAGGCGGCCCGGTTCACTGCGATGAGCGAGGCAGTGGTGTTGCCCAGCAAAAGGTACTTGACCAGTTCCAGCGCAGCCTCATCGCTGCCCAGGCCCAGCAGCTTCTCCACCTCCTGCGCGGTGACGCCATCGGGGCAGGATACGACGAGCTGCTCCAGTAGGTTCTCGGCGTCGCGCAAACTTCCCGACGCGTACCGGGCCACCATACGCAACGCTGCGGGTTCAACGGCGACGCCCTCTGCATCAGCGATCTCCGACAGGCGGCCAAATACCGTTTCGGATGGGATGCGGCGGAAGTCCAGGCGCTGGCAGCGGGATATGATGGTGGGCAGGATACGATGTGCCTCAGTGGTGCAGAGGACGAAGATCACGTGCTCGGGAGGCTCCTCCAGTGTCTTCAGGAAGGCATTGGAGGCGGCGTCGGTCAGCATGTGGGCTTCGTCGATAATGTACACCTTGCGACGGCCCTGCACCGGCGCGAAGTTCACCTTGTCGCGGATGTCGCGTATCTCGTCGATGCCCCGGTTGCTGGCCGCGTCGAGTTCGATGATGTCCATGAAGCGGCCCTGGTTGATGGCCTCACAGACGGTGCAATTATTGCAGGGGTCGCCATCCTGCAGGTCGAGGCAGTTGGCCGCCTTGGCGATGATGCGGGCGGTGGTGGTCTTGCCGCAGCCGCGAGGGCCGCAGAACAGGTACGAGTGGGATATACGCCCCATGCGGACGGACTGCCGCAAAGTGGTGGACACGTGCTCCTGCCCGGCCAGTTCGTTGAAGCTGGAGGGCCGCCACTTGCGGTAGTAAACTTGCGTTGTCATGGCAGGGATGGCTCCGTCATCTGCAACGACTCGAGGGCTTCCCGTTCCCGCGATTGCATCAGGGACTCTTCTTCGGGCTCCACGTGATCGTAGCCTACGAGATGGAGGGCGCCATGAATCACCAGTAGCGCCAGTTCTCGCATGGGGCTGACGCCGTGCTCTCCCGCCTGCCGCTGCGCCTGGGGCCACGATACGATGATTTCTCCCAACGGTTCCGGGGCGCCTGCCGGCAGGACGAATTCCAGGTTGTCGGACTGCGCAGGAGGCTCGTCTCCATCGCCCTCCCAGTGCCCGGCGTGCTCCGCCGAAAATGACAGCACATCGGTGTTCTCGTCAAGCCCCCGATACTCGAAGTTCAGGGCGCGGACGGTATCGTCATCGGTCACCAGCAGGCTGACTTCGGCTTCTCCCGAGACACCTGCCGCAGTAAGCCCGGCGCGGGTCACGTCCTCGAGCCAGCCTGCGCCGATTTCGTCGTCGAAGGGCGCGTCGATGGACACCAGTATTGCGATATTGGAGGAATCGGCCAAGAGAATATTCCCAAAAGGAGGCGTCTGCGGGAATGGCCACCGGCGGTCGGCGGGGCCCACTTATCATAATCCAAAGGGCTCGAGCATACCAGCACAACCCGCGGCATTTGCTTCACGACTCATCCCTCGTGTATGCCCCCTCCGTTGCCGGGTAATGTCCTACTGTTTCGGAAAGACTCATCCCTCGCGCATGGGTCACCCGCTTGGTATCATTCTTCAACGTCTGCAATTTGAGGAAAAGAGATATGCGTGGAGTCACTTTCAAGGGAAACCGGGAGGCCGAGATTCAGGAGTTTCCGGACCCGCACGCCGGGCCTGGTGAGGCAGTGCTGCGAATTCGTGCCTCGGGGCTGTGCGGTACAGACCTGCACCGTTACCGGGATGCCGAGCCCACCGAGATGATCACTGGCCACGAACCCTGCGGCGTCATCGAGGAGCTGGGGCCCGGTGCTCCTCCGGGCCTGAAGCCTGGCGACCGCGTTATGTGCCACCACTACGAGGGTTGCGGCACCTGCGAGATATGCTCCATGGGTTACGAGCAACTGTGCCCCCACGGCCACGTGACCTTCGGCGGAGGCACGGGACACGGCGCAAACGCCGATTACATGATCTGCCCCTCACGCACCCTGGTTCATCTGCCTGACGAGCTTTCCTTCGAAGAGGGCGCCGCGATCTCCTGTGGCACGGGCACGGCGTGGAACGGCCTGAACAAGATGGACGTCAATGGAAAGGACATCGTGGCGGTGTTTGGGCAGGGCCCGGTGGGCCTGAGCGGCACCCTATCGGCCAAGGCGATGGGCGCCCGCGTGATCGCCGTCGACGTGATGGACGAGCGCCTACAGCTGGCGACGGAACTGGGCGCCGACCACACCATCAACGCCGCGACGAACGATCCGGTGCAGGCGATCATGGACCTGACAGGCGGACAGGGAGCGACGGCATCTCTGGAAACGTCTGGCAATCCCGCAGCGCGCCAGCAGACGCTTTCGTGCCTGCGACCCTTCGCCCGCGCCTGCTATGTGGGGATCGGAGGGCCGGCGGAGATTGACTTCAACCGCGACATTATATTCAAGGTGCTGACCGTCTACGGTTCGTGGACCTTCAGCAAGGCAGAACTGATCGAGATCGCCCGGTTCTTTGTGGACACCAAGGCCCCGCTGGACAGGCTGATTACGCATCGCTATGGCCTGGACCAGGCCATCGAGGCCTTCCAGACCTTCGATGGCGCAACCACAGGCAAGTGCGTTTTCGTCTTCGACTAGCGATAGAAGGGACCTAAAACGCAGGGGACGCTGCTTTTGAGCCGGTCAGCTCGGCGTCCAGCCGGCTTACTCCGCCTTCCACACTTGGCGGTGGAACTCCTCGCCCCGGAGTTGGGAGTAGACGACGCTGTCGATGGAGACGGCGAAGCAGTGGAACTCGGGCTCCTCGGGCCGGAAACCGATGGCGGCGTAGACTGCATCGGCGAAGCGGCTCCGTTCGCCGGGGTCGGCCACATCAACGACCCGACCGTAGACCTTGAACTCGCCCTCGGCCCCGTTGGGGTCGGAAACCGTGCTGTGCACGACGCAACGGGGGTCGCGCAGCAGGTCCAGCGCTTTCACCGAGCGCCACATCATGCCGAGGTAGAGTTGCCCGTCGACGAAGAAGGGCTCCACCGGCGAGATGCGCGGCCAGCCGTCGCGGCGCAGGGTGCCGACCATCGCCAGACCGGTGCGGGCGAACTGCGCCTCGCCCTGCGCCGCAAACTCCGGTTCCTGCTCCGCGAACTCACCCCAGGTTACGGGCATACTTTCATGACATCATGGTGGACATTGTCCGCTAATATTGCCAATAATTTTAGATATAAAATAGATATGGGCACCAGCAGGACATTGTCGTGGTCAATGTCTTGCCATTGGAGGGGGAATTGCCAAGTTGGGACGTACATTTCGATCTGACGCTCCGTGCCGGGAACCCGCGCATTATAGAGGACTTGGCCAAAATACATGCTTTAGCCAGTGTGATTAGAGGCATTCCCATTCCACCATCTGTTCAAGGACGCCTTGATCGGCTCAACATACAGCGGGCGGTTGCCGGTACTATCGGAATAGAAGGAACAGAACTTTCAGCAGAGGAAATCAGCTTGGTGATTGCATCTCCCTCTGACGCCTCTACGTTAGGGTCGGGTCGCGAGCGGGAAGAGCAAGAAGCCAGAAACGCCAATAAACTAATGGAATTCGTGGCGGAGTATATACATCGCAACCCGGATGCTCAAATTTCGGAACCGCTGATATTGGAATTTCACAGAGTCCTGACTCAAGGCATCGCTTATGCCCACAACGAACCGGGACGATATCGTAGCCATGCTGTAACCGTTGGGCCCTATCGTCCCCCTGCAACTGGTGAAGAAGTCCGACGACTCATGTCGGAATTTATCCGCTGGTTTAACACCGAAGTGCCCATGTCATGGGATCCAATAATTCGAGCTATCGTAGCTCATTTCTACGTGGTTAGCATTCATCCCTTCGGAGATGGCAACGGCCGCACATCCAGAGCTGCAGAGAGTTTCCTGCTCTATAGGGCCGGCGTCAATGTGAGGGGATATTATTCCCTGGCGAACTATTTCTACCGGAACCGCCCGGAATACATTGACAGCTTGAACCTCGTGCAAATGCAGGGAGAGACCGACCTGACGCCATTCGTCGCCTTTGCCCTTACTGGACTGGTGCAAGAACTGGAAGCTGTTCACACGGAAGTTCTGGCAGAGGTCAGAATCCTGGCATTCCGGGACCATGCGCGCTTGACTCTGGCCGAAGCGGGAAGACTTGGAACTCCAGCGGGGGAAAGGCAATTGCAATTCCTGACCGAGTTGGCTGGTGGGCCTGTTTCTTTAAGGCTCCTGCGTTCCGGTGGTCACTATCTGTCCCGCCTGTATAGAAGAGTGACAACAAGAACGCTCTCACGCGACATAAACTCTCTAAAGGATTTGGATCTGATAGTAATAGAAGGGGACGAGATACACGCGAACCTGGAGCTAATGACCCGATTCACGGCTTGATGAAGCTTCACTCAGTTCAAATAGCGAGAGCCCACGACAACTGCGTCGTGGGCTCTTTGGGTTGCGAAGCTTGGTACCCCGGAGGGGCTTCGATCCCCTGATCTCCACCTTGAAAGGGTGGCATCCTGACCTGGCTAGACGACCGGGGCACTACCTTTTCAGTTTAGCATACGAGGCCCTCGGGACGCTACGGGTACACGGCCAGCTCGTCCAGCGAGGTGTCCTCGGGGAAGCCGGACATCAGGTTCATGTTCTGCACGGCCTGTCCGGCGGCGCCCTTGACCAGGTTGTCGAGCACGCTGAACACGGTCAGGCGGCCAGTGCGGCGGTCGATTACCGGGTGCAGTAGGCACATGTTGTTTCCGAGCGTCTGCTTCGTCTGGGGCGGTGCCGACACCACCCTCACGAAGGGGTGGTCGGCATAGTAGTCGCGGTAGATGTCGACCAGACGCTGCTTGCCTTCGTCGCCTGCCCAGGCGTCGGGGTTGGCCAGCGGCGCGTAGCAGGAGCTGAATATGCCCCGCGTCATCGGAATCAGATGCACCTGGAAGGTCACCCGCAACTGCTGCTCGGTCAGCGGGTCCAGCTCCTGCGTTATCTCGGGCAGGTGGCGGTGACCGTTGACCGCGTAGGCGAAGGCGTTCTCGTTTACTTCCGAGAAGTGGTTGGTCATCACCAGGCTGCGGCCGCCGCCGGACACGCCGGAGAGGCTGCTGACAATGATGTCGGGGCTGATGACGCCTGCCGCCACGGCGGGAGCGAGGCCCAGGATGGCGCTGGTGGGATAGCAGCCGGGGTTGGCCACCAGGCGGGCGGCGCGAATCTCGTCTCTGTGCAGCTCGGTGAGCCCGTAGACCGCCTCTTCCAGCAGCGACGGCTTCTGATGCTCGACGCCGTACCATTCTTCGTACTCGTCGGCGTGCTTCAGGCGGAAGTCGGCGCTGATGTCCACGACCTTCACGCCCTGGTCCAGCACGGGGATGCAGGCCTCCGCGCTGGCCTTGTGGGGCAGGGCAGAGAAGACCAGGTCGAGGCTCCCGCTGAGTTCCGGCTCAATGGTCAGGTCGAGGCTCTCCAGGTGCGGGAACACCTCGCCGAGCTTCTGGCCGGCGGCGCTGCGACCGGTGACGGATGCAATTTCCACCTCGGGATGACGACGCAGGATGCGGGCCAGCTCCGACCCCGAATACCCGGTGACGTTTATGATGCCTACCTTCACTTTACGGCCCTCCTAAGTCGCTTCCGTGCGCATTATACGCAATACAAACAGGTCAGTTGAATACGTTGGCCAGTTGAATACGTTGATTGAGGTGGAAATCGGCCGCTATCCCGCGTTGAGGAGAACAGGAGGCACGTGCGGGAGCGCGTCGGGGTCGGACGGTGTGGTCTTCGCCGGTCTTCGGGACTTGACGGCACGTTCATCGTCGGCTGTCTTCGACATCAGTTTCTTGCGGGAAGGGCACATATCGCCCACCACGCACTCTTCACACAGTGGCCGCTGCGCCCGGCACACCCGCCGTCCGTGGTTGATGAAGGCCACGTGGAAGTTGAACACGTCGTCCGGGGGGACCTTGGCCTCCATCACGTCGTGAGCCTTGTCGGCGTTGGTCTTGGCGTCGATGGCTCGCAACCGCTGGCAAACCCGGAAGATGTGAGTGTCGATGGCCATCGCCGGCATTCCCAGGGAGAAGTTCAGCACGATGCCAGCGGACTTTGGGCCGATTCCGGGGAGTTGCCGCAGCCACGCCTTGGCCTCGTCCAGCGGCATTTCCCGCAGGAAGGATAGGTCGAGGGAGCCGCCGTTCAGCTCCAGGACCTTTTCCAGTACTTCCTTGATTCGAGGAGCCTTCACTTTGGCCAGCCCACCGGGGGCGATGGCCTCTTCGATGGCTGCTATGTCGCCCTTCGCGACCGCTTCCAGGGTGCCGAACCGCTCCATGAGCCTGGCAAAGGCGCGGCCGGAGTTGATGTCGGATGTGTGCTGGGAGAGGACGGTGAATACCATCTCGTCGGTGGGTGGCAGCCTTCGCTCCGATGGAAAAGGGCCGTACTCCTGCGTCATCAGGTCGACGGCCAGGGCAATGCGCGCCGGAGACATGGTGGGGCTGCGGCGCTTGGCCTTCTTCTCCGTTGTCATGGCGCAGATTCTAGCATTGGCGGTGCTGTCAAGGGACGCGGAACGCCGATGGTGGCGGCGCTCCGCACTTTTTCCGGAATCAGAACAGGTGACAGGCTACAGTGTGGCCGGCAGAGACTTCCTTCACCACGGGCTCCTGCAGGCTGCAGTGATCCATGACGAAGGGACAGCGGGTGTGGAAGTGGCAGCCTTCCGGTGGATTGAGAGGCGAGGGGACCTCGCCGGTGAGAATCATCTCATCCTGCACCGTGTCCGGATGCGAGGGCAGGGCCGCCGACATCAGGGCCTTGGTGTAGGGATGAGACGGGTTCTCGAACAGGTCCTTGACCGGCGACATCTCGACGATGCGGCCCAGGTACATCACCGCCACCCAGGTGCACATGTAACGCACCGTCGCGAGATGGTGGGCGATGAGCATGTAGCTGACGTTGTATTCGGACTGAAGGTCCTTCAGCAGGTTCATAATCTGGGCGCGAATGGACACGTCGAGCGCCGAGACGGGCTCGTCCAGCACTATGACCTTGGGGTTCAGCGAAAGCGCGCGCGCGATGGCCAGGCGCTGTCGCTGTCCACCCGAAAATTCGTGAGGGTATAGATTGGCGTGGTATTCGCTGAGACCGACATCATTCAGGAGCTTGATGACGCGCTCCTGCATCTCGGACCTGCCCATGTCCCAGTTGATAACCATGGGCTCGGCGATGAGGTCTCGCACCCTCATGCGGGGGTTCAGGGAGCTCCAGGGATCCTGAAACACGGCCTGTACCGAGCGCCGGTATTCGCGGCGTGTCTCGACTTCACCCTCGCGAACATTCTTGCCCTCGAACCGGATGGAGCCTTCCGTGGGATCCTCCAGCATGAGCATCATTTTGGCAGTGGTGCTCTTGCCGCAGCCGGACTCTCCGACGATGCCCAGGGTCTCGCCGGGGTACAGCTCGAAAGAGACGCCGTCAACGGCCTTGATGTGGCCTGTGGTCTTGCTCAGCAGAAGCCCCTTGGTTACCGGGAAATGCTTCTTCAGGTCTACGGCCTCCAGCAGGGGCTCCCTGGCCCCGTGGGAAGCAGGTGATTCCAGGGTGGCTGTGTTCGTACTCATATCAGCTCAACCGCCAGCAGGATGCGTGATGGCCCTGGTTTATGGATACTCTTGCCGGATACTCCTCATGGCATTTGTCCATGACGTACTGGCACCGTGGCGCGAATGGGCAGCCCTCAGGCAGGTTGTGAAGGGTGGGAGGCTGTCCTTCGATGGAGTACAGACGGTCGACGTCCTCTTCCATCTTGGGCACCGAAGCCAGCAACGCCTCGGTATAGGGGTGCGACGGGTTGTTGAATATGTCCCGAACGGTGCCCTGCTCCACGATCCGGCCGGCATACATCACGGCAACGCGGTCGCACATCTTGGCGACGATGCCAAAGTCGTGCGTGATGAAGATGAGCCCCACGTTGGAGTCGCGCTGCAATTCCTTCAGCAGCGCCAGGTACTGCGCCTGGATGGTCACATCCAGGGAGGTGGTGGGCTCGTCGGCGATGAGCACCTGGGGCTGGCAGGAGATGCCGATGGCTCCCACCACGCGCTGTCGCATTCCGCCGCTCATCTGGTGAGGGTAGTCCCGCATCCGCGTTTCGGCGGCGGGAATGTTCACCTTGCGCAGCACCGACAGGGCCTGCTCCATCACCGAGCGCTTGGGTATGTCCTGGTGAATCTTGATGGCCTCCGAGACCTGGTTGCCTATGGTGAACACCGGGTTCAGCGAGGTCATGGGGTCCTGGATGATGAGCGCGATCTTGCTGCCGCGGATCCTGTTCATTTCCGATTCGGACTTTTGCAGCAGGTCCTCGCCGTCCAGCACGATGCTTCCGGAAACGATGCGCCCGGGTGGCATGGGGATCAGCTGCATCAGCGACAGCATCGTCACCGACTTTCCGGACCCCGATTCACCCACGATGCCCAGCGTCTCACCCCTGCGGAGGTCGAAGCTGATGCCGTCCACGGCCTTGACCGTGCCCCATCTGGTCGTAAAGTGAGTACGAAGGTCATCCACCTTCAGGACAACTTCTTGCTCGGTCGCCACTTCAGTAGTCATGTCCAACCCCTGGGATTGCGTTACCTGGGATTGCGTTAGTTACCTGGGATTGCGTTAAAGGAAAGGGCGCAGGGAACGTCGGCATCGGTTGGTGGTTCTCGCTGCGCCCGGTATGCCTGTTGGCTGGCTTGTATTCTACTCTATTTGACGCAACCGTGGGTCAAGTCTGTCGCGTAGCCAGTCGCCGAAGAGATTCAGCGACATGACGGTCAGCACGATTGCGACGCCCGGGAAGGTGGAGATCCACCATGACCCGGTCTCGAATCCGCCCGCAAGGTGGTTGCGTCCGTCCGAAACCATCCCGCCCCAGGTGGCCGTGGGCGGGGGAACGCCAGCGCCCAGGAACGAGAGCGTGGCTTCCAGCAGGATCACGATCCCCACTTGCAGGGTAGCGACCACTATCAGGGTGTTGATAGTGCCTGGGAAAATGTGGATGAAGAGAATGCGCGGTATGGAAGCCCCGGACACCCTGGCCAGCTGGACGTAGTCCATGTTCTTTAGTTGCAGCACCTCGCCCCGCAGCTGGCGTGCGAAGCGCGGCCAGATAAATATCGTGAGCACCGCCACGATAATGGCCAGCGACTGCCCGAGGGTAGCCACCATGGCCAGCGCAATCAGCACCAGAGGTATGGCGAGCAGTATGTCGACGAAGCGCATTACCGACTCGTCCACTACGCCGCCGTACCAGCCGGAGAGCAGGCCCAGCACAACACCGATGGAACCGCCCACCCCCAGGGTCACCGCCGCGGCGAGCAGCGATATGCGGGCGCCGTAAATTATTCGGGACAGAATGTCTCGCCCCAACTGGTCCGTGCCCAACAAGTATTCGTTAGTGCCCCCGGGACGAAGTACATCCACGACCTCTATGGTGTCGCCGATCTGGATGTTTGGATCAATTTCCCGAGCGTCCTCCTGGGAAATCTGGTTCACCTGCCCGGGGAGGACCAGAAGCACTACCGTCTTCTCCACGGTCTGGGTCTTGGCCTCGAACCAGAAGGGAGGTATCTTCCGCTCGGAAAGAGATTGCACATTGGGGTCATGCGGCGATATGAACGGGGCAGCAATTCCCGCGAACAGCACCAACGCCAGAATCACGAGGGGAATCACCGGCCACCGCCGGAAGAAGCGGTACGTGCCGGTCAGTCGAACGCCAATGCCTCTGGAAGGAGTAAAAATTTCGGTTGCTTGGGCAGCCATCTCCAGCTCTCTCCGGGGCTTCTATGCGTATCTGATTCGGGGGTCGATGTAGGCGTATAGAACGTCCACACCGAAGGCGACCAGAACATAGAGCAGTGTGAAGACCACCACCACGCCCTGTAGCAGCGGGTAGTCGAAGGCGTAAAGGGCATCGATCGCCAACTTGCCGAGGCCGGGCCATGCAAACACGGTCTCAACCACCAGCGACCCTGTGACCAATGCGCCCAGCGTAACGCCGGCGAAGGTCAGGGGCGGAATCAGTGCGTTGCGGAACGCGTGCCGCAACACGATGCCCCCGTATGGGACGCCCTTGGCTCGGGCCAGCTTGATGTACTCTGAGTCCAGCACGTCCAGCATCGCGGAGCGTACGAGCCGCAGGTTGGCCGCGGCATAGTACCAGCCCAGGGTGACAGCGGGCAGGACGATGCTGTGCCAGTCCTCACGTCCGGAGGTCGGAAACGCCCGGATGGAAACTGCGAAGAAAATGATCAGCATGATCCCGAGCCAGAACGGCGGCGCCGCCTGACCCAGCAGGGCGACCACCTTTCCGACCTGGTCGATCAGGCTGCCTCGCTTGATCGAAGACAGAATCCCCAGGGGAATGCCCACCAGCAGCGAAACGATAAAAGCGGTCAAGCCCAGATACAGGGTGGCAGGGAGCCGCTCCATGATTACTTCCCTGACGGGGCGCCCTTCCTTGATGGAGTTCCCCAGATCGCCCTGGACGGCGTCTCTCAGGAAGAAGAAGTACTGCTGGTAATATGGCTTGTCAGTACCCAGTTTTGCCATCATTCGATCTATATCTTGCTGCGTGGAGTATTCGTCCAGCATTAGAGATACGGGATCGCCCGCCGACCGGCTGAGTACAAAAATAATCAGCGAGACCGCGAGGAGAGTAACGATGGCCAGAAGAAACCGACGGACCAGGTATTTCTGCATAACTCTCTAGTCAGACCGGATCGAATTTATGAAACGAATAGTGCCGGGCAATTATTTTAGGTTGTTAGTCGTAATCTGGCTTTGTTCCGCCCGACGGTCCTCGGTTCTCTTACCATACGAGGGCCGCCGGGCGATTGGTTCCATTAATCCGCACTAGGCGGACAGAGTTACCCTTGGTTTACTGGCGATGCTTGATGTACTCGAACGCCTGGGGAGAAGCAAGCTCGCTGAAGTCGATGGGCCGCCAGTCGGGGTCGAGACGGCTGCCGACCGGCCAGATGCCGTGAATCGTGTAGAGGCCGAAGGCCATTACATTGTCGTACATCCAGCCGTAAACCGTGCGCTCCTTTTCGTCGACCAAAACCGGGTTGGTCTCGGCCAACAGGTCCGTGATGTTCTCTTCCATCCACGGGTGCTCCGTGCCGTAGCTGAAAGTGGACTGCTTCACGTAGTTGGAAGCGCCGATGGCGGGAGTCAGGCGCTGGCCAAGAGCGTGACAGGTGGCTCCCTGGTACGTGCGGGTGATCAGCTCAGGCCTGATGGTGGCGTAGGGAATCCGCTGGAAGTTGACGTCGATGCCGACGGCCTGCCAGTATCCGCCAACCGCTTCACAAGCCTCCACCTCGGCGGGTCGGCCACGAATGGCGGTGGTCAGGGTGATGGAGAACTCGTTGCCAGGGCCATATCCAGCCTCTTCCAGGAGCGTCATCGCGTAATCCGGGTCGTACTCGAAGGTCCAGCTCGGATCGGCCTTGTGGTCGAATCCCATCCAGTCCCTCATGTAGAGGGCTTCGCCATAGCCTGCCAGCAGCTCGTCCACGATCTCCTGGCGGTTGATGGCGACGGACATGGCCTTCTTGACCTTGACCGCGTTCAGCCATTCCTCGGATGTCGGGTCCTCGTCGCAGGACACCCAGGCGTTGTTGCAGTCCAGGTGCTCGTAGGGGTTGCCGTCCTTGTCCACGCCGTAGGTCTGGCCGTAAATGTTCAGTCCAGACTGGGTGGCGTTGGGCCAGGCAACGATTTGCGTGCCCTCAACCGCCTGCACAGCGGCGAGGGAGTCAAAGGCCATTTCCATGATATCCAGTTCGCCGGTCTGGAAGGCCGCTACGCGGGTGGCTTCCTCGGGGATGGACCTCATGTTGAACTCTGCGAAGTAGGGGGTCTGCCGCCAGTGGTCGTTAACGGCGGTGAAGCGCCAGACGCTGCTCTCGTTGGTTGGTCCGACGATTTCCCACGGACCGGTGGCGGAGATGTTTTTGCTCGCTTCCTTCGCCGCGGCCTCGTACTCCTCGGTGGCCACGCCGGGTTCGCTGTAGCGGTCGTCCCAGTTTCCGCCGTCTCTTTCGAAGATCTCACGGGTCTGCTGCATGCTTACGATGGTCGTGCTCACGCCGCCGAGGTGGCGCATGAACTCGAAGGCGCGTTGCTGCAGCCAGGGCTCGCCGGTATCGAGCTCCACGGTGTAATCATCGATGATGGTCTGGGAACCGCCGGCATTGCCGACCCAGAAATCGCCGATGATGCCAGCGCGGGCGTTGAGGGAACCCTCATGCCATTCCTTGTAATTCCAGAGAACGTCGTGGATGGTCAGGTCGCCGCAGCTCTCGGTGCCGGAAGCGCCGCACTTGGGGTGGAACGCTACGTCATCCCTTACCTTGAAGGTCCAGAACTGGCCGTCGTCGGAGATGTTCCACTCGCTGGCCAGCAAAGGTCCTGGCGAGAGGTCATCCTGGATGGCGACCATGGACTCGCCGAAACTCACGGCGGAGTACTGGACGCGGGGGCTAGACATATATCGTGGGTGCCCCTCGAATACTCCAGTTTCCTTCACGGAGTAATTCAGGACGCCCTCAGGCTCGTGAGTGGTCTCGACCACCCGTGTGGGGGCCGGCCTGGGGGTGGAGGTGGGCGGTACCGCCGTGGCCTGTGGCTGGGCCGTGGTAGCGGCCGGGGCGGTGGTCGCCGCAGGCGCGCTGGTCGCCGCAGGAGCCGTGGTGGCAGCGGGCGCGGACGTCGCTGCGGGAGCTGTTGTCGCTGCGGGAGCCGACGTGGGCTCTTCCTCTTCCGCAGAGCCGCAGGCGACTACCAGCGCCAATGCCAGCGCCAGGGCGACCGGAAGCCAGAGTTTGGTGAAAAGATTTCTTGGGTTTAACACATCATCTCCTTTCAGATTACGTGCAATTACACTCCCAAACGAAACACATGGCCCGCCGGGAGTGTGTACTCAGCGCATGACTTATATTGATTTCCCGGAACTTTGTCAAGTACGCCTACAAGGTGATTCTTCGTGAAGTCTCCCTATTCAGCAGCGACGAAATTCGCAATACAATAGCCGAATCGCTATGGACATCTGGAAAAATGTAGCCGAAAAGGAAGTTTCTCGCTACCGCAAATCGAAGAAAATCTGGTCAATTACCTTCCGCTAGCGTTCGCCGCGCAGGAACTTTTCAACGTCGCGCAGCAATTCCTCGGGATCCAGAGGGTTGGAGGCGGCGGCGTTTTCGTCGTACTGCCCTTCCAGCTTGGAGACGTATGAGCCGATTTGCTCATCTGCCTGGACGGCCCGGGCCACTTCTTCGTCAAACTTCGCGGCAGCGCCCCGCAGCTCCTCCAGATCGAGGGGCAGTCGCAGCAGGCGGGTCAGCGGCTGCAACAGAGAGTAAGCGACCCTGTAGTTGGGCGCGGCCTGGAGATAGTGGGGCGTGTGTCCCCAGATTGAGGAGTAGCCGAGGCCCTGCTTGACGCAGGCGTCCATGACCGACGAGCTGATGCCGGTGGGACCCTGGTAGTTGGAGGAGCGTATCTCTCTCCCTTCGAGGAACTCCGATAGGTCAGGGCGAGTTGCGGTGCCGCTCAATTTCACGGGGCGAGTGTGAGGGACGGCATCCAGCAGGGCGCCCACGTGGATCACTGTTTCCACACCCTGTTCCCATGCCAGTCTTGCAATTCCCTGGGAGTAGGCGCGCCAGCGCAGGTTCGGTTCAACTCCGGTGAACACCATGATGCCATTGCCGGCATCCTCTGTGTCGAGGTGGAAGAACTCGTTGGCCGGCCAGTGTATGTGGCGCTTGCCATCCCGGGTGCGGGTGGTGGTCGGCCGTGTCTGGGTGAAGTCGTAAAATTCTTCCGGGTCGAACTCGGCGAACTTCCGCGCCTGGAGCTTGCGCTTCAAGAATTTTACCGCGCTGGTTGCTCCCTCGGCGGCGTCGGCCCACCCGCTGAAGGCGATCAGCAGGGTGGTCAGCTTCTTGTCGGGCTCATGATCAACGGAGAGAAAATCCATGTTGCTCCCAACCCGGTTAGACTGGCCGATTCAGTCTAACACAGCCGGGAACGAGGCGCGAAAACCGAAGATTAAGGGAGCCTTTTGGACCGATCCCGAGCCTGCTAACGCCCTGTAGGCAGGGACGATGGGGCCACCCGACGCGCCGAATCTTTCGCCCGGGGGTTACCCATTTTCGAATCGGTCCAGCTGGAACAGCGACAGGTCGTGGGGCGTTTCTCCGAACATGGCAAGGTCGGCCATTATCTCGCCGATAACGCTGGCGAACTTGAAGCCATGCCCCGAAAATCCTGATGCCAGGGACACCTGGGGGTGGTCCGGGTGCAGGTCGATGATGAAGTGACCGTCCGGTGAATTGGTGAACATGCAGGTCTTCAGCGAAAGGGCCGGACCGGCAGCGGCAGGAAAGTAGCGCTCCACGAAATTTCTCAGTATCTCCTCGTCCTCGGGGTAAATGTCGCGGTCAACCTGATCGGGATCAACGGTCTGGTTCAGGTGATGGGAGCGACCCACCTTGAAGCCCGGCACCCCGTAAACCGGGAAACCGTAAAAGCGCCCCTCATCCACGTACAGGCCGAATACTGGGAAGGTATCGGTCCGGTACAGTTCGGGCTTCTCCGGCTGAAACCAGCCCAGCACCTGCCGCTCGGCGACTGCGACCCGGGCCAGGGTCGGGGCCATCTTGGCCGCCCATGGACCCGCGGACACCACCAGGCGCGCAGCCCGGTAGGAGCCGCGCTCGGTGCGGACGACGACCCCCTCGCCCGAAGGTTCCCAATCCAGCACGCGCTCCCGTCCGTGGACCTCGGCTCCGGCCTCCAGTGCGGCGTTGACATGGTTCACGATGCACCGCTCGGGCAGCAGGAACCCTCCGTCCGCCTGGTACACGGCAGAAATGTCGTGCTCGAACCCATAGCCGGGGAAACGCCGGTTGGTCTCCGCTCCGGTGAGAACCTCGTAGGGAATGTGGTGCTCTTCACAGGCGGCAATCGCGCCCTGGAAGTACTCGTCCTCGGCGTACCCGGCCCTGATTGACCCTGTGGTGACCAGCAGGCGTTCCCTGGAGGAGTTCTCCAGTTGATGCCAGAGTTCATAGGCGCGGCGGACAAGGGGGACGTAAGAGGGGTGTTCCTGGAGCGTATAGCGGATCATCCGGGAGTATCCATGAGATGAGCCCATCTCATGGGGAACGTCAAATTGCTCCAGCCCCAGGGCCCGCCAGCCTCTCTGGGCCAGGTGGTACAGGGCGGCGCTGCCCATGCCCCCCACGCCGATGACTATGGCATCAAATTCCTTCATATCCTCTTTCCACGCTAATGGGTCCCTCTCCTCCGAAAGGGAGCATAAGAAAAGTTACCTCCCCCTTGAGGGAGGGGGTTAGGATGCGGGTTCTTGCCTTGTCAATCCCCACTCGTGTCCAACCTCTACCCCGTGGGAATTGTCGTGCCGGGGGTGGTCATCCGCAGCGAGTACACCGAAGTCCGGGCAGTGAAAAGCATGGTGCGATTTCCGTCGCCGCCCCATGCGCAGTTGGCCGGGATCTCCGGCAGGCGAATGACGCCCAGTTTGTTGCCCGCGCTGTCGAATACCCAGCAGCCTCCTGGCCCGGTGCAGTATACCCGCCCTTCGACGTCAACCTTCATGCCGTCGGGAACGCCATCCTCTGCAGAGTGCATGGTGGCGAACAGCCGGTTGTTGCTCAGCGAGCCGTCTGCCGCCACGTCGAAGGCGCGTATTATCTGGTGCGCGCAGACCTCTCCTCGTTCTTTCTGGCCTATGCAGTCATCGTTCAGCCTCGTGATGGCCACATACAGCACGCTTTCGTCCGGCGAGAATGCGAGGCCGTTGGGATATTCGGTGTCCCGTGTCGCTATGGTGTGAACGCCTGTGAGCGAAACACGGTGGACCCCGCTGAAGTCCAACTCCCGCTCTTCTGCGGTCAGGCGTCCGTTGGGGTCGGTGAAGTACAGGGAGCCGTCAGACCGTCCGACCACGTCGTTGGGCCTGTTGATTCTCTTGCCGTCAATGTGGGTGGCGATGGCGCTGTAGGTGCCGTCCTCATTGCGCCGCCCCAGCTGACGGTTGTCGCCCTCGCACAGGATCAGGCGTCCACCCGCGTCGAAGGTCAGCCCATTGGAGCCGCCGCTGTTGTCGCGGTAGACCGAGGTCTGCCCGTCCGGGGTCATACGGTGCACCAGCGAGGCTCGAATGTCGACAAACAGCCAGTAGCCGTCGGGGTGCCAGAGCGGTCCCTCGGTAAATCCGAAGCCAGTGGCCAGCTGCTGCGCTTCTGCGCCCGATTCCACGATTCCGGGTAGCAAGTCTGCCATGACAACCTCCGTTTGAATTTGGAGTGGGGAATTTTGAACGTGAGTGGCCGGAAGCAGGAAAGAGCCGTTTCCCCATCCCCCATTTCACATTCTAAAGATGAGCCAGGTACTGCTCTTCGAAGTCCATTCCCGCTATGTCGCTGAAAGCCTGCATGAGTTGCCGGGTCACCGGGCCAGGCGGTCCGCCGTCGCCAATAGTTGTGCCGTTGACCGACGAAACCGGGCAAATGCAGAGGCTGGTGGAGGTCAGAAAGGCTTCGTCTGCGGTATAGGCGTCGAACAGGTCGAGGTCGCATTCCGCGGTTTCTATTCCCAGGCCGTCTGCAAGGTCCAGTACCGTGCGGCGCGTGATCCCCTCTAGGACGTATTGCCCCCTGGGGGTGGCGACCGTCCCGTCCTTGACCAGGAATATGTTGGAGCCGCGCCCTTCGGTCAGGTTGCCCGCCTCGTCCAGCAGCACCGCCCAGGAGCCCGGGTCGGTGCCCTGCGCTTCCAGATCGCCCAGAACGAGGTTCAGGTAATTGTGCGTTTTGGCCCTTGGGCTCATGAAGCGGGGCGGTACCCGGGGCACCGAGGGCGTGGTTACCCGCGCCCCGTCGCGATACAGGGGAGCCCGAGCAACGAATGGTATGGCGTGAGTCTCGATAAGCACCGTTGGTTCGCCTTCGCCGGAACCGCCCTCAACGCCGCGGGTCACTCGCTGCATCACCCACATGTCCTGTCCGGCTGGCAGCAGAGAGTAGTTGTGATCGACGACCTTTCGAGACCACTCTTCCATCTCGCCCATGCCAATGCCCGGATCGATGCGGACGTACCGCAAGGAGTCGTAAAGCCGCTTCACGTGCTCTGTCAGCTTGAAAGGCACGCCGTTGAAGGTGCGAGCCGCATCAAACACTGCGTCGCCGTAGATGAATCCCCGGTCGCGAATGGGGATTCCCGCCTGCGATTCCGGGACTAGCGCTCCGTTGAGGAAGACGATGGGTTCGCCTGGAGACATGTGCCCTCCCTCCCTGGTGTTGGTGAGTCAGTTCCGGGCAAAGCCGGACGCCACGGACTGTCGGCAAATGATAACAGCATGGCCACCTGCCTGCCACAGCCACCGGCCTACCACAGCCATCGACCCGCCCCACACAGGCCGATTGGCCTTCCATAGCCACTGGCCCACCATAGCCACCGGCCCGCCCACACCCGCGTGCCGGCCATAGCCACCGGCCCGCCCCACACAGGCCGCCCGCAAAGTCGCACCATCCACTGGTGCCCTCTTATCTTGAGCTTGTCGAAGGATGCTGGCGCGATCCTGTTGTGGTTCGACAAGTTCACAATGAGCGGATTGGAGCGGTTTGGAATTGACTCTGCCAAGCCCACCGCCCTGCCACCGGAAGACTGAACGGTTGCCGGTTGCCCCGCAAGATCGCCCGGGGCCCTGTTTGCCGGAGGCCCGATCCACCTTAGGCGAACTTCTACGTAGCGCCGGAGACGGCAAAAGCGAAGGCCGGAGGACTGACTCCTCCGGCCTTCATAGTTCGCCTGTGCGGCGGACAGTAGATCTGTCAGGTTTAGCGGGTAACTATCGGAACCTCAATGACTCCGCGCTCTTCCGCATCACCGGGGAAGGTAACGTCGCCACCCAGGATATCAATGCCGTGTCCGATGGCGGTGAACTCGATGTTCAGGGCTTCCTCGGAGAGGAACACGCCATTGCCGGCCACTGCTACGGTTACCACGCGCCACTCCCAGGTCTCGCCCACGTCCAGGATTCCATCGTCTCCGATGTCTCCACCAACGTATTCGAGAGAGTCGCGGTCCAGGATAATGCCGGTGGGTTCGACCTCTACGTAGACATCCGTCAACGGGGAGTCGCCGTCGTTGGTCTCGGTTACCGTGAGGATCTGGACCACCAGGCGCAGCACCATGGTGTTGAGTTCGCTGAGGCCTATCGCGGTGCTGGGCCGCAGGATGGTGACACTGACCGAATCGGAGTTTTCGACCGGCCCACCGTCAGGAGCGATTGCAGAGATGGTTGCCGTGTTTGTAACGTCTGTGCTCAAGGCGCCGCTGACGCATTCGTAGCTCTCTTCCGTGCCTGAGGCCAAGGAGTTGAATGCGGCATCACACTCAGCGATTACGTCATTGGTGATAACGACGTCAGACAGGGTGGTATCGCCAGCATTGCCAACGGTCACCGTGAACGATGCCGGGTCACCCTCGCGGATGGTCTGGTCATCTCCGATGGTGATGTACAGATCGAGCTCGAAGACTTCAACCGTTGCTTCGGCGGTGTCGGTCAGGTTGGCCAAGTTAGCGACTTCGCCGGTGACAGTAGCAACGACTTCATGGGAACCCTGCGGCAGAAGTTCTTCGCAGGTGTAGGGAACCACCGCGCCAGCTTCCAGGGTACCCAGTGCATTGTCGCAGCTGGGGGCCGCCGGCACGCTGACGATTACGTTATCAAGGGAGGTGGTCCCGGGGATAGTTACTTCTATGTTGAAGGAAGCCGGGTTGCCTATGCGGACGCGCTGGATGTCGGGCTCGATGGTAACGCCGATGATCACAGTCTCAACGGCTACGTCAGCAGTGTCGGTGGCCTCAATCTGCTCCAGTTCCGCAGGTACTCCGCCCACCACCTGGGCAATGGCAATTGCCTCGTTGATCACGTTGTTACCGGGAATGAGAGTGCACTGATAGGTCTCCGACCCACCCACAGGCAGCACCGCGAACTCACGTTCACAGTCCACCGCATTGCGGTCAGAAACGAACACGTTGGACAGGGAGTATCCACCCGTGTTGTTTACAGTGATGTCAAAAGTGGCTGGCTGCCCCAGATATACCAACTGGGAATCGGGGGTCATTACCAGCTCTATGCCCGGAGGAGAAATGCGGGTGGTGCTGGAAACGGAACCTCCCGCCTCGGGTTGCACCTCGCCCTCAGGCACGCTGTGAGAGACGCCGCCCGTGTAACTGGCCCTGGCCGTGAGCTCCATGTTGGTGGCATCGCTCTGGTCCACCACGTACTCGGCTGCGGGAGCCACGTACGGGGAGCCAACCTGGATCGTCGGGATACTGTTGGCGACCTCTACATCCAGTCCATTCGGCAAAGTTATCGACAGTGAGCCGCCGCTGTAGTTACAGGCGACGTCGCCGGCAGGAAGTTCGGGAATGGAGAGAATCACCTGGTAATTGAGGACGGCACCGTGGTAGGTGTCGCTTATCGTGGATCCGGACTCGTCTGTGGCGAGAACGGAGATACCGACCGTGGAGACGTTACACCCCACTGGCTCTTCACCGAAAGCGATGGGGCTTCGCGTTGTAAACAAGGCCCCGAGCGCGACGGCGATTACCGCCAGCAAAATGAAAAGCGGGACAGCATTGCGTTGAATTAAGCTCATGGACGTGGCTCCAAAAAAGATGTGGTCTCCATAAAGCCGGTACCCTCTTTACCAGCCTAGGGTAGGTTGACTGCAACCTTGGATTCTGGCCTCTTCAGACAGCCTTCACTGGAACGCCCGGTCAGAACACAAAGCGTCCGCAACATCTTACTAACACCAGTACGGTAATTCAACTGTTTATGTCCGGCATTTTAGGCTAGTATTCGTCCAAATCGGTAATGTCAGTCGATACGCGAATCTGGACGGGATGCTAACTTGGGCATGGACAAGGACTTCTGAGATGTGGGGTGGTCATGGTGCAGGAGAGATACGGAGTCCGGCTTACCGTACAGGAAAGGGAACGGCTGGAGAGGATGATCCGGGCGGGCAGGAGTTCGGCCCAGGCCGCTGCCAGGGCCCGCATACTGCTCAAGACGGACGAGGGTTGGACCGCTCCCCGGGTGGCGGCCGCGCTGGATGTTTCGGAACGGACGGTGTTCCGAATTAAACGGCGGTACGTTGAGGAGGGACTGGAGGAGGTGCTGCGGCATCATACTCAGGTCAACCGGCACCGTAAGGTGGATGAAAAGGTGGAGGCCCACCTGATAGCGATGGCCTGTAGCCCGGCACCCGAGGGCCATGAGCACTGGACCATGCGGGCCCTGGCGGGCAAGGTGGTGGAACTGGGGCTGGTGGAGTCCCTGTCTCCCGAGACGGTGCGCCTGCGGTTGAAAAAAACGCGCTCAAGCCGTGGCAGAAGAAGCAGTGGTGCATTCCCAAGGTGAGCGCTGACTTCGTGGCCCACATGGAGGACCTGCTGGACCTGTACGCCGAACCCTACGACCCGCAGAGGCCGGTGGTCTGCTTCGACGAGACCTCCACCCAGTTGCTGGCGGAAACCAGGGAACCGCTGCCAGCAAGGCCTGGAATGCCAAAGCGGGAGGACTACGAGTACGTGCGGGTCGGCACCCGGAATCTGTTCCTGACCTGCGAGCCTCTGAGGGGTTGGCGCCACGTGGAGGTAACCCAGCGTCGCACCAAAGAGGACTTCGCTCACCAGATGCGCTGGCTGGTGGATGAGGCCTACCCTGACGTCCCGGTGATCCGCTTGGTTCTGGACAACTTGAACACGCATCGGATGGCGTCGCTGTACGAGACCTTTCCGGCCCCGGAGGCCCGGCGCATCGCCAAGAGGCTGGAGTTCCACCACACGCCCAACCACGGAAGTTGGCTGAATATGGCGGAGATCGAGTTCAGCGTGCTGGCTCGGGCCTGCCTGCGCGGACGCAACGGAGATGAGGACAGCCTCGAAAGAGCCGTCAGTGCCAACGTGTCGGAGCGGAACCTGATAGGAGCCACCGTTAACTGGCGGTTCACTGCCCAAGACGCCAGACGCAAACTCCATCGACTTTATCCCTGCCACTCCTGATTTGGTTCAGTACTAGTTGCCAGACTGAACTGACAACCTGGCTCCGGTTGCCGGTTTTCCTGCGGGCGGTATTCAATCACAGGTTCCACGCTAGGTCAAGCCGGGACCTCTCAGATTCACGGTATGATTGCACTCCGTCGGTCTGTTTGCAACCGACCGCAACAGGCCAGGGCATTTGGACCTGGAGAGATTCTTGCCTGATGCATAGCAGGAAGCGGCCCATGGCGCATTGTGGTGCGGAGCCGTGTCGACAAAAATACAACGGCCGGAGGGGAGGGACCTCCGGCCGTTGATGGAGATAAGCAATCATCAATGTCGTTGGCGCAGCCAAGACAACGTATCGAGCCCGGAACAGCGGCCCAAAGTCGACCGTTCAGGTAAACCTAACTAGTAGATCGGGCTTCCAACTCCAAGTGCGGACAAGCCGCAGTGCCCATACGGTCTCCGGCTGGTTCTTTCCCGCTGGTTCTGTCCGGCTGTTTTGTCCGGTTGCTTTGTTAGGAGAGGACCTTCGACAGTTCTTCGGCTTCGGCCTTGCTCAGGATGCGAAATACCGAAAGACTGGGATCTTCTTTCGCAACGCCCTTGGCCGCAGGCCGTCCGTTCTTCATGGTGACCAGTTCGATCTGGTCCATCTCCACCTTCCTGCGCAGCTTTGTGCTGTAGGCAGTAAGGACGGGCATGCTCGTTTCCGCCTTGTCGGCATTGGACCTCCGTGGAGGCATATCTTCACCCCTTTGGCCAAGCGGACTCTCAGATTCACGGTTCCGCCGGGCTGCTACGTCGGAATCACAAAATCGTAACGTCAAAATATTGTAGTGACCCCTCTGCAGAGTGTCAATATAATGTAGGCTTCAGATTGGGACAAATGCACACCACGGCACTCCATGTATGCGTCTCGCCCGCAAGCACAAATGAGGGCCTGGGTTTCGAGGCTCCATGGCGCTTCCCCTGCCTGCTGGAGCACGCAGATAGCTTACGCTCTTCCGTCAGCGTGCCTCGGTCAGCGTGCCGGGTCTGCGTGATAGAATACCGGCGGACACTCCTGCAGAATCATTTTTCCACAGAATAAATTCTCCAAGGGAAGAAATGGGCAAGCTCTACATAGCGCGTCACGGCGAAACAGTCTGGAATCGAGAGGGCCGTATCCAGGGGCATACCGATGTCGGGTTGTCGGAAAGAGGATTGGAACAGGCCAGGTTGCTGGGCCAGCGCCTCAGGGACATTCCGATCGACGTTGCGTACGCCAGCGATCTGAGCCGGGCATCAGATACGGCGGCCACGATCCTGGAAGGCCGCGACGTTCCCCTGCATCCAACCGATCGGCTCCGGGAGTATCACAAGGGTGCATTCGAAGGTCTCACCGAGGGCGAGCTCAGGGCGCGTTACCCCGCTGAGTATCCCGGCTACGTGGCCAAGGACCTCGATTACGCCCCGGAAGGCGGCGAGTCCACCCGTGGCGTCAGTGTCCGGATGGCCTCCGTAATCAACGAAATCAAGGAGCGGCACCTGGAAGACAACGTGCTGGTGGTGGGACACGGGGGTTCGCTCAGGGCCGCAATGATGGCGCTGCTGGGTATGGCAATGGATGCGAACTGGCGCTTTATGTTTGGCAACTGCACGCTGTCGATTGTGGACACCTATCACGACAACGCTGTGCTGCGCCTTTTTAACGACGGTTCCCATCTGGCTGACCTCCCATCGCCATTTGCGTACAGCGCAGCAGCTTCTCGTCCAACCGTGACCGGAGAATAGACCTTTGAGATCCGGACAGGACCCCACAGACGAACCCGAAGCCGGCAGAGACAGCGGAGTCATCGGCGCGGCCACCGTGCGCGCCCCGGGCGTGTGCGGCGTCCTGGCCCAGGGCGTGCTTGGCGACATGCCCTTCACCGTTTCGTGTCCGGTGGACTTCTTCTCCCGGGTGCGAGTGGAGCTGAGGCCCGGCTCTCCCGAGATTAAAGCGCCGGATGGGTACGAGAAGACCGTGGCCGCGGTGCGACGAACGCTCGGTCACCTGAGACGCGCGAAAGTACGGGCGGATGTCCAGGTCTACAGCCCCATTCCGAGAAGCAGAGGCCTCGGGAGCAGCAGCGCCGACCTGACGGCGGCCATCTCGGCGACCGCACTTGCTCTTGGCGTGGAGTTGGCTCCGTACGACATCGCGCAGATTGCGCTGTCCGTCGAGCCCACATGCGGGGTGATGATGCCGGGCCTGGCGCTCTTTGACCATCGAGCCGGGATGGTCCGGCAGAGCATCGGTCCTCCCCCTCCCATGGAAATCGTTGCGATTGATTTCGGCGGCTCATCGCGGTCCGACCTCGACGGCAATTCCCAGCAGTGGAGACTGGTCGATGCCCTGACGGAAGAGGCCCTGAGTCTGATCCGAAAGGGAGTGTCCGAAAAGAGTCCTTTACTGGTGGGCCAGGCGGCCACCCTGGCGGCCGAGGCTGCGAGCAAAGTGTCACGCCGTCCCCGCCTGGAAGAGGTGTCCGGCTTCGCCCGCGAAGTCGGCGCTGTGGGCGTGAACGGAGGCCAGGCCCAGGGCGTGACGGGAGTGCTGCTGGACGCCACCGAACGGCGGGGCAAGTCGACTTTCATCAAGGCTCAGCAGGCTTTCCCGGATGCCGAAACGGTCTATCACTTCAGGGTCATGAGCGGTGGCGTACAAACAGTCTCCACCAGCCAGGACTGAATCCAGAAGTGACATTTCGGTTCAGGATCAATGCTGTTCAAGGCTGAATCCCGAAGGGGCACATGACTTTCGGATCTCCACGAGTCGAAACTAAATCAAGGAAAGCATAGTTATGGCGGAATACAATCTGGCAGTGATTGGTGGCGACGGTGTCGGCCCCGAAGTTATCGCCGAGGGACGAAAGGTGCTGGAAGCCCTGGGTTCGTCGGGTGGGCCGGCCTTCCGCTTTACGGAATTTCCCTGGGGCAGCGCCTACTACCGCGAAACCGGACGGCTGATGCCCGAGGATGGACTGGAGCAGCTGTCCGGATTCGACGCCATTCTGTTCGGGGCTGTGGGAGACCCGGACATTCCCGACCACATCACCCTGCAGGGGCTACTGCTGCCGATGCGGCGCGGCTTCGACCAGGGAATTTGCGTGCGTCCCGCATACCTCTACCCCGGGGTGGAATCGCCTCTTGCAGGCAAGAAGGCGGGCGACATCGACATGGTCATCTTCCGCGAAAACACGGAGGGCGAGTACGCCGCGGTGGGCGGCCGCCTCAACTCCGGCACGCCCCACGAGACGGTGATACAGAGCAACGTCTTCACCAAGCGCGGCACCGAGCGCATCATCCGCGCCGCCTTCGAGCACTGCGTGCGCCGCAACAAGCGCAACAAGGTCACGTCGGTGACCAAGTCCAACGCCCAGTCCTTCGGCATGGTGTTCTGGGACGAGGTCTTCGAGGAGGTGGCCGCAGACTATCCGCAGGTGGAGACGGAGTCGCTGCTGGTGGACCGTGCCTGCATGGACTTTGTGCGCTGGCCCGAGGACTTCGACGTTGTCGTTGCCTCGAACCTGTTCGCCGACATCCTTTCAGACATCGCCGCGGTGGTCTCCGGGAGCATGGGCCTGGCGCCCAGCGCAAACATCAACCCCGACAAGCTACATCCGTCCCTGTTCGAGCCGGTCCACGGCGCTGCCTTCGACATCATGGGCAAGGGAATCGCCAACCCCCTTGCCACCATATCCGCCGTCGCCATGATGCTGGACCACTTCGGCGAGCAGGAAGCTGCCGCCCGCGTCGACGCCGCTGTGGCCCGATGCCTCGAGGAGCGTAGCGTCCTCACCGCCGACCTCGGCGGGAGCGCCAGCACCTCGCAGATGGGAGACGAAGCCGCCCGCCTGGTGCGCGAAGGGTAGCCCGCTCCGGCACGGAACAGCCCGTTGACAATTTACTCAATGCATTGAGTAAAATTACTCAGTATGCTGAGTAATTTGAAATTCGTGCGTCCACAGTCCGAGGAACTCCTCCAACGACTGACGGAGCCGCGTCGCTTCATCCAGGTCGTCTCCGGCGCCAGGCAGGTGGGAAAAACCACCATGGTTTCCCAGGTGATCGACCGTTCGGGCCTCCCTCACAGGTCTGCCAGTGCTGACCAGCCGACTCTGCGAGGGCCCCAGTGGGTCGAGCAACAATGGGACGGGGCTCGATTGCTGGCGCGCGATTCCGGCCCGGTCGGTGCTGTACTGATTCTTGATGAAATTCAGAAGGCCCCAGACTGGGCCGAGGCAGTGAAACGACTCTGGGATGAAGATACCCGGAATGGTGTAACCCTGAAAGTGGTACTGCTGGGGAGTGCTCCTCTTCTACTGGGGCGAAGCCTGACAGAGAGTCTTGCCGGTCGATTCGAACGCATTCACCTGCCTCACTGGAGCTACTCAGAGATGCGTGAAGCGTTTGGTGTCTCCCTTGATGAATTCCTGTATTACGGTTCCTACCCAGGCGCAGCTCATTTTATTGATCAACCAAATCGTTGGGCACGGTACATTCGAGATTCGCTGATAGAAACAACGATTTCTCGAGATGTGTTTCTCATGTCGCGCGTCGACCGTCCGGCGTTGTTGAGGCGTCTCTTCGAGCTGGGCTGCATATACTCGGGACAGATTCTTTCCTACAACAAAATGCTGGGCCAGTTGCAGGATGCGGGCAACTCCACAACCCTGGCTCACTATCTGGACCTGCTGGCTTCGGCTGGAATGCTAACGGGACTTCAAAAATTCGCCGGGGCACAGGTTCGCCGCAGAAACTCCAGCCCGAAATTCCAGGTATTGAACACGGCCCTGATGACCGAACCGTCGGGGTTTACGCTGGAACAGGCCAAGGACGCGAACGAATACTGGGGGAGGCTTGTGGAGTCTGCAGTGGGTGCTCACCTGGCCAATGCCGCTGCCGGCGGTGAATGTGAAGTCTTCTATTGGCGAGACCGCAACCGCGAAGTTGACTTCGTCATTAGAAATGGACATCGCCTGACTGCTATTGAAGTGAAGAGTGGGCGCACTCCCGATTCTCTCCCCGGAATGGCGTCCTTCAGCGAGGCTTTTCATCCAGACCGCAAGTTGCTTGTGGGGAGCGGTGGCATAGAGATTGAAGAATTTCTTTCTCGTCCTGTCCGCCATTGGATAGGGGACTAACTACACCCCAAGCACCACTGCGGCCATACGCCTCTCCAGGGCCTGGCCGATCTCCATCGTCAGCTCTGGACGCTGGTGGTTGCCGATGGTGCCGATGAAGGCCACGCCCAGCAGCCGGCCCAACCGAAAGTCCACCACTGTGGAGGAGATCAGCCCCGTGGGCCCGCCCTGCAGCACGTGCAGGGCAACCGATTCGTCGAAGAATCCATTGGTCTCCACCCGGGCCGTTGACACCAGTTGATGCCCCTGTCCCACGCTGTCGCCCACGTGGCCCTCAAAGTCCTTGAGGAAGATATCGTGCATCCAGATGCTGACCGACTCAGGGCTGTCGAACAGGTGCACTACCGACGCGCACATGAAGTCGAAGCCGTCAGCCATCGCCATTTCTGAGGTGGGCCCCAGCTCCCGCATATTGCCGGTGACTCTCCCGGCAGTCAGGAACCTCTCGGCTGTACTGCCCTCAAACCCGTTGCGGGCCAGAGTCTCATTGTCTAGCTCACCTTCGCGGACAATCTGATGTCCCTGGAAGTCGTCGGGAAACTGGCTCTTTTCCAGGACCATTTCGGCCAGGGTTTCCTGGGTTACTCGATAGGTGGCTCTTGTAAGTGCAGAGGTTGCCAAACCGGTCCTCCGGGTCCATGAAAAATTCGGTTCGATTTCAACGCTATGTCGTTGCGAACGGTTCCGTCGCGGTTCCGTCGCGGTCCACTGATGGCTTATGCTGATGGCTTATGCGTGACGGCTTACGCGAATACGGGCTGCGGAGCTAAGCCGCAGCCCGTGCCAGTCGTCTCAGGGTCCGGGCTAACCGCAAACCATGGGGTAAATGTGCAGAGAACGAGTGGACTCAACTGGCATCATCGTCCTCTTCCAGCTTGCCCCGCCGTCGTTGCTGCTGTACACCTCGCCAGAGTAGGAGGCGCAGCTAATGCGGCTGGGCGCGGCCGGGTCTATGGCGACCTGCATCATACGTCCCGGAGGAACATCGCCGAGGTCCAGGCGCTCCCAGTTCTGGCCCAGGTCGCGGCTGCGGAACAGGGCGCCTTCCGGCACCGTGTCGGGAGGGGCCGCGCCGCCGCCGGCTCCGGAGGCCAGGTAGATGGTATTGGGGTCGTCAGGGGCCACGGCCAGGTCGCGGCAGTAGGAGCCGCCGGGGAACATGTCGTCAACCTGAACGTGCTCCCAGCGGGTGCCATTGCTCTTCCCCCGGAACATGGCGATCTGCGTCGCGATCTGCACGGTGTCGTGATCGGCAGCGCTCACCACAACTTCGTGAAGGTCCAGGGTGTTGTTGCGAAGATAGGGACCGTCCATCAGCTGCACCCAGGTCTCTCCGCCGTCGCGGCTGGCCAGAAGCCCGCCCACCTCGATGGCCGCGTAGACGTTGTTGGGGTCCACGGGGTCGACCGAAATGCCGATCACCCGCTTGCCCAGTGGCGGCATGTAGGTGGTGATATGCGGATAGATGACCCCGCTGGTGTCCATTTCCTGCCACGAGTTGCCGCCGTCCCGAGTGCGGGCGATGGCGCAGGGCTCATAGCCTGCGAATATGGTATCCGGGTCCGACGGATGCGCTGTCAGAGACCACACCTCGCGGCCATCGGCCGGGTCCGAAACCCTCTCCCAGCTGGCGCCCCGGTCCGAGCTGCGGTAGACGCCGTCCTGCGTGCCAGCGAACACCACCGAGGGATCGTTCGCCTTCAGCAACAGCGCCCGGACCTGCGGGTTGCCCGGCAGGCCGGCCGATATGTCGACCCAGCCGTCCTCGCCGTCGGCCTGGCGGAAGATGCCCCCATCGCCGATGAAGTCGCCTTCGCCAGCCATGCCTATGTAAGTGTAAGTTCGATGATTGGTTGCGACCATATCAAAGACTCCTATGATTGCTCGTTTGCTTAGTGGATTTTTCGTCCTAACCCTTCCTGTTGTCAAGGGGCGCGGTTCTTCGGTGCATCAAATGCAGAGCCCATGCCGTGATAAAATGCCCGTTGACAAAGCTGAGAGAGGCGCATATCCGTGCTCAGATCCGAACGGGCCCAATTCCTCATAAACGACGCTTGGTCGCTTCACCGGGACGCCCTCGAAATGGTCCAACAGGGCCGCCTGCGCAATGCGGCGGAGAAGGCATGGGGCGCAACCAAGCGGGCCACCGACGCGCTGATCCTTGAACGGACCGGACGAGAACCCGTCACAACCGGCATCACCTACCGGAGCATTCGTGGACTCAGGCACCAGAGCGCGGGCCTTGAGAGCCTTGCCAACAGGTACAGCCAGCGCATGCAGGACCTGCACGGTTCCTGCTTCTACGACGGCATCCTGGGGCCTGAAGACCCCATAGTCAGGGATATCGAAGCCACCGCCGACTACGTTCGCGACGCCGGGCGGCTTGCCGGAGGCTAGGCGCCTGCCGGTGGCGCGACGCCCCGCCGTGCGCTAGTATTTGAGACGACTCGCCGACGGCCTCGTGGCGTCGGCCCTCAACTTCCTATCGGGCCCCAACTTCCTAATCAAAGGTAAACGCCCATGAAAAACAAGGTGTACGCCACCATGGACGAAGCGGTGGCAGACATCCCCGACGGCTCCACCATCATGTGCCCCGGCTTCTCCGGCGTCGGCGTTCCCCGCAACCTCCTCGCCGCCGTCAACCGCCAGGGCGCAAGGGAGCTCACCTGCATCTCCAACAACGCCGGCACCCTCGACGAGCTGGTCGACGTCGGCACCCTGGTAGAGGCGGGGCAGGTCAAGAAAATGGTCTGCGCATTCACCGCGCCCACCCACCCGTCGATGGTCACGCCCTTCGTCCGCATGTACAACGAGGGCCTGGTCGACGCTGAGCTCGTGCCCCAGGGCACCCTGGCCGAGCGCATACGCATCGCCGCCGCTGGCATAGGCGGGTTCTACACCCCGACCTCCGTCGGCACCGAGCTCGCCGAGGGCAAGGAGCACCGAGAGATCAACGGCCGCACCTACGTGCTGGAGTACCCCCTCAACGCTGACTACGCTCTGGTGCGCGCCTGGAAGGCAGACAAGTTCGGCAACCTCCAGTTCCGACTGTCGCAGCGCAACTTCAACCCCATCATGGCCATGGCCGCGAAGACCACCATCGTCGAGGTTGAGAACGACGTCGTGGAGATCGGCGAGATCGACCCCGACCACGTCCACGTCTCCGGCATCTACGTCGACCGCGTCGTGAAGATTCCAGACGATGGCATCTGGTCCGGCGCAAAGCCCGGCATTTAATCGGTCAATGGATGTCTGCTGAAGAGAAGATGGGCGGAAGTCATGACGAACGGTTCGTGAGAACGGTACGGAATGGACCAACGTTGGACTGAGCCAGAAATGGAAAAAGTGTGCCGACTGATGTTTCTGCTTGGATTTCACACTCGTTTGTACACGGAAAGGGATAATCATTTATTCCAACCGTTGGCAGACGGATTGGGAAGAAGTGTCGGCGCTGTTAGAAGCGAAATGGCCAATTATCAGTGGTTTGCCGGACTAAGATCTGTTCAAATTCGAAACCAGCCATCTCGATTTGACACTAGAAAGGCTGTCTTTGACCGAGTATTAAGAGACCCGTAGGCTTTTTGGCATTTGATTCCGAGTGGTAGCAGGCGGTCCGTTTGGTTACACCATGGACGACCAGTGGCACCGCCATCCTATGAATATAGTAAACGGGGGAGCATCGAACATGACCGCCGAAAAGACCAAGCTTACCCGCCAGCAAATGTGCGACCGCCTGGCGATGGAGTTCCAGGACGGCTGGATCGTCAACCTGGGAGTGGGAATGCCCACCCTCTGCTCCAACTACGTTGACCCGTCCCGGGAAATCATCAACCACTCGGAGAATGGCGTCGTGGGCTACGGCCCCCTGGCCGCCGAGGGTGAGGAGGATCGCCACCTGGTCAACGCGGGCGGCCAGCACGTCACGCCCCTCGACGGCATGGCCATCGTGCACCACGCCGACTCGTTCATGATGATCCGCGGCGGCATGATTGACGTCACCGTCATGGGCGCCTACGAGGTCGCCGAGAACGGCGACTTCGCCAACTGGCGCATCCCCAACCGCAAGGGCGGCGGCATCGGCGGCGCAATGGACCTGGCCGCCTGCGCCCAGCGGGTCTTCATCGCCATGGAGCACACCACCCGCGAGGGCGAGCCGCGCCTGCTCAAGCGCTGCAAGCTCCCCATCACCGCGCCCGGCGTGGTCAAGATGCTGGTCACCGACCTGGGCCTCTTCGCCATCACCTCCGACGGCTTCGAGCTCGTCGAGAACGCCCCAGGCTGGAACCCGGAGGACATCCAGGAGCTCACCGAGGCAAAGGTACACGTCTCCCCCAACCTCAAGGAGTTCCGCTTCCGCGACTGACCCCTCCTCCGGACGCTGGCCCTGAACTCGTCGTCCGTTGGCCCCGAACCCAGTCGTCCGTTAGTCCTGAGCCTGTCGAAGGACGGAAACAGAGAAGCCGTTGCCAATGATGCGAACTCATCGGCAGCGGCTTCTCGGCATACTTCCCCGCCTCCGGCTATTTCAGCGCGATCAGGTTCCAGCCTTCCGTCAGCAGCCCGCCCTGGAAGTACAGTGAGGTGCTCAACCTGATCCACACTATGTCGCCGGAGGTCACCTGGTCCAGGTCGTTGAGATCGGACACGTCCTCGGGCAGATTGGGATCAAACAGGCTCCATGCCTGGGTCGCATTGTCGTAGTGCCACACGGCCTGCAAAGCTCCCACCTGGATGGGTTGCTTGAACACCTGGCTGGGAGACCCGCTCAGAGGCGGCGGGGCCAACTCGATGATGAGGGGAATCACCACCCCGGCCACTTGCACCAGCAGGGTCTGGTCTCCGAACTCTATGTGGGGCACAAGCACCCGCGTTTCAAAGGAACCCTCCTCATCGGTGGCAACTTCGGTGGCGGGCGTGACGTCGATGCCCGCGATGCGAATCGACCCTACCAGGGTGAACAGCGGCAGATTCTCACCGATTATGGTCAGGTGATCGCCCGGGGATACCGTTTCCGGCGCAGTTGAGATGTCCGCCTGGGTGACATAGTGCCGGGCCTCTGCCTCTACCGACGCCGTCTCCCCTCTGGCATCAACCTCGGCCATTGCGGTGACCAGGTGATCCTTCCCCACCTCGGCGGTTATCGGGACGTCGATTGTCAGCTCGAAACCGCCCTGGGAGTCAGCCAGCAGGCCCGACCCGGCCAGTTGCACCGTCCTGTTGGTGACCACCGCGTCGCTGTGGTAGGTAAGGATCACCGGCTCCTTGGCGATGAACCCGGTGCCGATGACCGTCAGCTCCGTGCCTCTCTGTCCCTCCTCGGGCACGAGCGTGATGGCAGCCTCCGGAACAGTCAGCGTGGCCTGGCCCAGCGTGCGGTCCGCGCCCTCCAGGCGCACCTCGTTGCGTCCCCCGGCGACTCCCAGCGGCACAGTGACCGAAAAGGCAATGTTGCCGTTGGATCCCACCTCGAAGCCGGAGTGGTCGTCCCTGACCCTGATGCCGCCGATCCAGACTGAGTCGATGTGATTGCTCCCCCGGGATGCACGAGTGAACCCGGAACCGGTGATGGTCACCCTCTGACCGCGGACCGCCGTGGCTGGTGTAAGCACCACGTCCTGCGTATCGATCTCGATGGTGTTCTTGATGATGGCGATGGGTTCGCTCTTTAGGCTCGCAGTCACATTGCGGGGCAGACTGCTTCCCCTGGTCTGCCCCGAGGCGCAGGCCGGCTTGTCCGGCAATACATTCCCGTCCTCGTCCAGGTGGTCCAGTTGCAGGTGGTCGTACACCGCGACCGTCTGGTTCCCCCCCGGCACATGGCGGGGCACCTCAACCTCTAGAGATACCAGTCTCTCCCCGTCGGCGGAGAACACGTCAGTGTAGTCGAAGCAGTTGGCGTATTCGGTCACCTCCGGCACGTGCGCCGTTTCGCCCGCGATGCTCACGGCGGCCACCTCCCGGTCCGGGTCCAGCCAGTCGGCGATGGTGATCTTCAGCGGCGACCCCACCCTGGCCGTGGACGGCTGGAAGAACATGCCGCTCCTGATGATGAACACCACTTCATCGTCTACCCCCTCGCTGTCCTTGGTCCGGACCAGGTACATCAGGTCTCCCGGCTCGCCCCTGGCAACCAGGTCGACGTCAAAGGCGCCGCGCACGGTATTGACGGAGTCAAGGAACTCTCCGGCGTCGATCCTGCGGTTGTCGTTGGCATCGTTATAGATGGTAACCGTGCCCCGGGAGTAGCCCTTGCCCTCCAGCGTGAACTCGGTGCCCCGTGGACCCTCCAGGGTATCAATGGTCGTTGTTCGCAGGATGACGGCAGTGATCCGGTCGGGCAGGTCCCCCTGCGCAGAGGAAGACACTTCAATGACTCTGTTTCCCGCCGCCGAGGGGTTTCTGATGCGGGCCAGGTTGCTGAAGGTAATCTTGTATTCTCCCTCTGTGATCCTCTTGGGACTTTCACCAGAGGGAATCGTAAGAATTACCCGCGCGCCTTGAACCAAAATGTCAGAGGGATTGAACGAACTTCCGGTATCCGGGTCTATGGTCACCCGGGTATTGGTGATGTTTGACGGAACGGAAAATTCTGAGTCGGCGGAGGGCCCTGAAAAGTCGACCGTGATCTCTTCTCCACTCCCTATCTCCACATCTGCGAAGGCCACCAGCTCGACACGTACGGTGGCGCTGGGCACCGTGGAGCTGATGGGGTTATTGACCACCACTTTATTTCGATTGGCCTTCACTAGATTCGATTTCGGTTGTCCAGGACCATTGTCAACGAAAGTAATTGTTACCGGGTACCCATCGCCCGGGTCTTCGAAACCCTGTGGCACTTGTGGAGTCAGAATCCCGGTGCCCTTGGTAATTGTGAAAACCAGGTCTTCGCTTGCGCCATGCGTCGTCGCAGGCGAACCCGGTATGGTTAGAGTTATCTTGTCTCCCGCAACTTTGACTAGGCCTGGGTCCAGTCCTGCATCGGCATTGGTAATTGTGTGGTCACTTCCCGAAATAGATATTCCGCCGTCTTCCAAATCCGCATCGAACTCCACATCTGATAGATTAAAGTCGGGCAGATTGATTTCAATCTCGTCCCCCTCGTCGAGGTAGCTGTTTCTTTCGTCGGGCGTAAGAAAAACCTTGAATTCAAGCCTTTCGTCTCTCCCACCGTTCACGTCGAAGCTGTTCAGCCCGCGTGCCTCAACTCGGGGCTCAGATAAGGATACTGGCACCGTCTCTTGAAGTAGAGGTATCGCATTATCGGGCAGCCTTACGTCAACTTCTGTGCCGCTCTGCTGTTCCCCTACTGGTCCCTCCCCACAAGGAGTTGGTGCTTCGTTTCCACCCACTTCCAATTGGTCATAGTCATAAAGCGAGACTGTTTGGGTTCCTTCGAGGATGCCCTCAGGCACCGTAACCACCAGCGACACAAGGTGTTCATCATTCGCAATGGAACGGCCCGTATAGTCGATGCAATTAGAACGCTGGATTGCCCCCGTCACATAGGCATTCTCACCCGCAATCCGTACGGCTGCTATTCCTTTGGCTTCCCCATACTGCCAGTCTGCAATGCTAATTCTCAACGGTAGTCCAACTACTGCCGTAGGCGGCTCGAAGGACGTCCGGTGCTCAGAAACGTGGAAAGAGGGGGCCTGAACTACTTCACCTTCGCTGTCCTTGATCCAGACTGCGTACGATAGACTTCTTGAATCGCCGCGGACTGGCAGGTCCACTGAGAAGGTGCCCTTCAAATTGAAAGTGCCACTCGTCCGTGTCCCCGTATCGGTAGTCGCCAGTATTTCTGCGCCATCACTATTCGGGTGTTTGTCAAAAATAGTGACGGTGCCCGCAGGGTAACCCCGCCCCTCAATTTCGAACTCGGCTCCGCGCGGCCCTTCTTCAGGATCTATCGTAGTAATCCTTTCGATCACCACCGTGTTCACGTCGTCTTCGGCATCGCCGTCGTCCACGGTAATGGTGTGAATGCCAGCGTAATAAGGACTCTCGATTCCAGCGGCTAATTTGAAAGTGATTGTGTACGGGCCGCTAATCACCCCACCGCTGGGTACGGTCAGAATCACACTCCTTCCATCCACATCAATTTGAGTAGGAAAGATATTGCCGTTGATCATCACTCTGGAATCAATAGCGGTAGGACTAGTGGGCGTAGTAATGCTTAATGGAAGGATGAATCCAGAATCGGCTGAAGGTCCCGTAAATTCCACCGTGATTGTTTCACCCTCATTGATTGTCGAACCTGCATTAGCATTTAGCCTGATCGCCACCTCGCTATTGGGCTCAGTGGAGCTCACAGCGGCATGAGTAGTGGAGGAGTCATGTCTCTCCGCTTCGCAGTGCACGTCAGGGACAGGAGTAGATGTAGCAGTAGTGCCGGTAGGAAGCTCTCCGTCCTCACACTCATGCGCCCCCACATCCCCCGGCGCCAAAGAAAAAACAACGGCCACCAACGCCACTATGATGGCCGCCGCAAGAGGCAGGGCAATCCCAAAGGCCTGAACAGCTCGAAAATTCATGCAGTCCTGTCACGCAGAACCAGCCGCTTTTTCCTCCCTTCCCTGGATGGTGACAACCAGGGTCCACATCTTCCGCCCCGGCAGCTGGGCTCATAATAGCTTCACTATTATCTAAAGTCTAAAACTTTTCTATAACTTTGCAATAAAATATAGCAGCATTTTCATTCAATGCCTCATCCCTGCTCCACAGACTCCCGCACCTTGTCCGCACCGTTACAAATTCACCAACCTGGCTTTTGCATTCCCTCATTCGAACTATGCAGCGCCACCCGCTCCAATGTTTGCGAACATCGGACGTCGCGCGAGAGATACCGGCGAGGCCGTCGGCTGGCTGTCCGCCAGCGCACCTCGCCAGCCGTCCTGCGGCTTCCCGTACCCCAAACCGGCACCGGACACGCCCCGCTAGAAATACGCCGTTCCGCCGTTCACCCTGCGGCTTCCCGTGCCCCAATCCGGCACCGGACACGCCCCGCTAGAAATACGCCGTTCCCCCGTTCACGTGTATGGTCTGCCCCGTGATGAAGCCGCAGTCGTCCGTCGCCAGGAACACGCAGGCCGCCGCGATGTCGTCGACGTGGCCCAGGCGGCCCAGCGGTATCTCCGACGTGTCCGCCATGTTCTGGCCGGGATACCAGGCCAGGTCGCGGCTGGTGTCGATCCGCCCCGGCGATACCACGTTCACCCGCACGTTGTGCGGCGCAAACTCCGACGCCAGCCCCCGAGCCAGGCCCACGATGCCCATCTTGGCCGCCGACACATGGGACCGTTCCGCCGACCCGTGCCAGGCCCCGTCGCCAGTGAGGAACACGATGCGGCCGAAGCCGTTGGCCTGCATTGCCGGCAGCGCGTTGTGGGCGCAGTAGAACGCCCCGTCCAGCACCACGCCTCGCACCCGCTCATAGTCGTCCAGCGTCAACTCGGTGAAGGGCTTGTGAGGACGGATGGCGGCGTTGCTGACCAGCACGTCCACCCGCCCGAAGCGCTCCGCCGCCGCCGCGAACATCCGGGTGACCTGCTCGTGGTCGGCCACGTCGGCCAGCGCCGCCATGGACTCCACGCCCAGCGCCCGCACCTCCTCGGCCACCGCTTCCGCCTCCTCGCGGTTGGAGCGAGCGTTGACCACCACGTTGGCCCCCTCGCCTGCCAGCTTCAGCGCGATGGCCCGCCCGATGTTGCGTCCCGCGCCGGTCACCAGCGCTGTCCTGCCCTGCAATCTGGTCATAAGAGCAAACCTCTCTTTCGCAAGTCCCCTCTCCATCGAAGGAGAGGGTTAGGGTGATTTCACGGAATCCTCGCTGTTGTCTGAATCAGGATCTTAAGTGTTATCGATGAAGCCCGGGACAAGAAATCATAAAAGGTCGCCAAATCAAGCAGATCGCAGTTCAGACAAAGCGCCATCGATTATACTTGCTGCGGTGTCCGGCGCGGCGCGCCAATCATGATCGGGAGAGGCTTATGCTGGTACGCATATACACAGGCAGCGACGGCAAGTCGCATTTAGAGGAGCTCGGCATGCCCAGCGACGACGTGCTCCGCGTCGCCACCAAGCCCGGCGAGGACCTTGTGTTCCGCCGCTCGGCCGAAAACAGCTTCAGCGACTGGCATCACCCCACTCGCCGCCAGTACCTCATCGTGCTGGAGGGCCAGATGGAGGTCATTTGCGGCGACGGCACGACCCGCCAGTTCCAGCCCGGCGATGTGCTGCTTGCCGAGGATATGACCGGCCAGGGCCACCAGACCCGCGCCGTCAACGGCAGCTACCGCAGCGTGAGCATGGGCATACCCGACTAGAATCTTGACCTCCGTTGCGTCCGGCAAGTCACCGCGAAATGCACTCGTCCGCACTGTTATGAGCGCCAAACCGTGGTAGCTCAGCCGTCTCATTCTTCTGCCCCTCCCTCTCTCTGGGGCCGGATCAAGGGACCGTGGGAGTTCCCGTCCTTTCGGTGGTATTGGGCCGGGTCCCTGGCCCAGGCCATGTCCCATGGGATGCAGTTCCTGGTCCTGGGATGGCTGGTGCTGGAAGTCACCGGGGACAAGACCCAGCTCGGCCTGACGATTTCCCTGTACGGCCTGCCCAACATCGCCTTCCTGCTGGCCGGCGGCATCATCGCCGACCGCATGGACCGCAAGCAGCTCCTCATGGTCACGCAGGCCATGGTCGGCGCCCTGATCGCCGTCCTGGCAGCGCTCACCATCACGGAGAACGTGGCCCTCTGGCACATCTACCTTGGGGCGGCGCTGTTGGGAGTGCTGCAGGCGTTGAACATGCCCGCCAGGCTGGCGATGCTTGCCGACCTCGTGGGCGAGCGCAGGCTGCTGGATGCGGTTGCGCAGTTCAACGCGGCCCAGCATGCCGGCAGGATCGTCGGACCCCCGGTGGCCGGAGTCCTCATTGACCAGTGGGGCATCGGCCTGGTGCTGTTCCTGAATGCCGCCTGCTACGCGGCCAGTGTCTTGCTGCTGGTCATGGTTCGGGGGACATATCGCCCGCCTGCCGGGATCCGGCAGCCGCTCGTGCGCCACATAGGGGACGGGCTGGCCATCATTCGCGATACTCCCTTGCTGTTGACCGTCCTGTTGATGACCTGCTTCTTTGGCGGCTTCGGAATGGCGCACCTGCAGGTGATCCCCGCCTTCGCCAAGGAGCAGCTCGATAGCGGCGCGTCGGAAGTCGGACTGCTCCTTCTGGGTTCGGGCATAGGCGCTCTGATCGGCAGCATGACCCTGACCCTGATGCACCGCCAATGGCTCTACCGATGGCTGCTCTTCTGCCTCATCATCTTCACGGTGCTGCTGACCCTGTTCGCCTGGAGCGGGTCCCTGGACGATTTGACCCAGACGTCCTGGAACGGCTGGTTCTGGGTCACGTGGGTCTTTGTCCTCCTGGTCGGGGTCGTAGCCATCGGCTGGGTGTGGCCCCTGACGACCACCATCACGCAGCTGGCAACCCCGACCGAGGTGCGAGGTCGCGTCTTGGGAGTGCTCCACCTCGTCCCCGGGTTGCACTTCCTCGGCGCGTGGCCTCTGACGCTGGCGGCCGCCGGAGTAGGCTGGCCCCTCGCGATAACCGGGGCCGCGGGTGTCTGCCTCATGGTGACACTGACCTTCGGCCTGGGCCGCAAGACAGGCCGGAACCTGGCGGCGCATCCGGCTTCCACATGATCGGGATCTGGCGGCGCATCCGGCTTCCACATGCCGGCTTCCATATGCCGGCCTCCATATGATGATGAGGCATTGCGCACCCCGTGTTCTTTTCGCGTACACTGTCGACGAATCGCGCATAACACCGGCAGTTACAATCCCTCTTGATACCCCCTGAGAAACAGGCCTTGAGCAGCGCGCTTTGGTAGCACAGTCATCCTCAACCCCGGGTACTCCGTCCTACTGGAGCCGGATGCGGGGACCATGGCGGGTCGGCGGCTTCCGCTGGTACTGGCTGGCGTCCTCCACCCAGTCGGTGGGCCAGGGAATGCAGTTCCTCGTCCTTGGCTGGCTGGTGCTGGAACTCACCGGCTCCTCCATCCAGCAGCTCGGTCTCGTGGTGTTCCTCTACGGCATACCGAACACCCTGATGCTCCCCTTCGGCGGCGTCATTGCCGACCGGATGAACCGCAAGCTGCTTCTCGTGGCGACACAGGCCGGCGTCGGTGTGCTCATAGGCATAACCGCTCTTCTGTCTCTCTCGGATGTCATTGCCCTGTGGCACATATACGTGGCCGTCGCCGTGCTGGGCGTGCTGCAGGCCCTCAACCAGCCGGCGCGGGTCACCATGCTCTCGGACCTGGTCGGGCATGGCGCGCTTCTCGACGCAGTGGCCCAGTTCAATGCCGCCGTACACATCGGACGCATCGTGGGCCCTCCCCTCGTGGGCATCCTCATCGACGGCGTCCCCTACATCGCGGACCGGTTCGACATCTGGGGCATAGGAACCGGACTCTTGGCCAACGCCGCCTTCTATGGGGCCAGCGTGCTCTTCGTCCTCCCCATTCGCTGGACCTCCAGTGCCGCCGCACCGGCTCGTGAGCCATTGGTGCAGAACTTCATCAACGGCCTGTCGGTAATCAAGAACACCCCGGTGCTGCTGACCGTCATCGTGCTCACCTGCTCCTTCGGCGGTTTTGGGATGTCCCACCTCCAGGTGATTCCCGCCTTCGCCAAGGACCAGCTCGGCTCCGACGCCACCCGGGCCGGCCTGATGCTGCTGGCATCCGGCATCGGGTCCCTCGTCGGCAATATCGCTCTGACGTTCATGAACCGCGCCTGGCTCTACCGTTGGCTGCTGGTTTGCCTCGTCACCATGGCAGTCATGCTCACCGCCTTCGGTTGGTCAACTTCCTTCTGGGTGGCCTGGGCGCTGTTCCTCGTGGTGGGGATCGTCAGTTTGGGCACCGTCTGGCCACTCTCGACCACCATCCTTCAGCTCGCGTGCCCGGCTGAGGTTCGCGGCCGCGTGATGGGCATACTTCACTTCACCCCTGGATTCCACTACCTGTTCGCGCTGCCTCTGTCCTTCGTGGCAGCCTCCGCCGGATGGCCGCTGGCGATAACTGGAGCCGCGGGACTGATGCTCCTGATGACCATCTGGTTCGGCGTGGGACGGAGCGCCGGTCGCGAACTCGCCGCCCGTCCGGCGGCGGTGACGTGACCCTGGCGGCGAGCGCCATTCCTTCCTTGACACCCCGCCGTCCGGTGGTTAGATTGCGAAGCGAGCACAGGCCCGCTGAGAGGGGGCTGTTGGTATGCTACGCAATCTTCCGGGAGCCGCATCGATGAAAGACACTATTGAGGTATTCTGGTTTTCCGAACAGCCTTACGCCCATGTCACCGACGCTGACCTGGAGCAGTACGACTCCGGCAGGCTGGGCTTTCCCAACACTCACTTCGACCCCGAGAAAGCCCATGTACTCTACAACCAGTACCACGAGCAGTATGCCCTGGCCGATCAGGTTGGCTTCGACGGCATCATGTCCAACGAGCATCACGCCTCGTACTGGTGCATGAAGCCCGCCGTCAACCTCGACGCCGCCGTCATCTCCAAGATCACCAGGAACACCAAGATCGCAATCCTCGGCAACGTCATTGCCGTCAACGATCCCATCCGCATGGCCGAGGAAATCGCCATGCTCGACTGCTTCTCCAACGGACGCATCATCTCCGGCTTCGTGCGAGGCACCGCCGTCGAGAGCCTTGCCGGGGGCATCATCCCTGCCGAAAATCGCGCCCGCTTCGAGGAAGCCCACGACCTGATAATCAAGTGCTGGACCGAGCCCGGCCCCTTCCGCTACGAGGGTCAGTACTACCACTACCGCGCCGTGAACCCGTGGGTGCTGCCGGTGCAGGACCCGCACCCGCCCATCTGGTTCCCAGGCCTCTCCAGCGCCGAGAGCGTCGTCTGGGCTGCGCGGCACCAGCACCCCTATATGAACCTCGGCTCGCTTCTTGACTACACCGAGGGCCTCAAGGGCGTCTACATCGACACGGCCAAAGAGGTTGGCTTCACACCCGGGCCGGAGCACTTTGGCTACCTGCTGCGGGTGTTTTGCGCCGACACCGATGAGAAGGCCCAGCGCATCGGTGAGACTTTCCTCTGGACCGAGAATCACCGCAACCGGGGCCCGGTCGAACACAACGACCCGCCCGGCTATCAGTCCCGCGAGGCGGTGCGCATTCAGCGCCAACTACCGGGCGCCGGTGGATTCGGTCGCCGCATGACCTACCAGGAACTGCAGGACGTCGACAACGTCATCGTCGGCAGCCCCGAAACCGTGACCCGCAAGCTGAGCAACATCATCGAGCGGCTGAATCCCGGCTATCTGCACATCTACGGCAACGAAGGCGATATGGACCACGCCGATGTCATGCGCTCCATCGAGCTGATCGGTAACGAGGTCATCCCCGCCCTCCACGAGATCCAGCTGCAACCCTACGAGTAGTCTTAACTGTGACTTTTGTGATTAAGGGATTTCGCTGATTCGGAGACTCCGGTAATCAGCGAAATCATAGAAATCCCACGAATCACAGTTCAGACAAGAAAGGAGAATGGCAAAATGATCACCAAGTTCGACAGCCTGTTCGCCGGCCACGTCGATATGACCAACATTGGCTATGCCGGCACCGCGGTCAACGACCGCGTCTTCGATAACGACCACCTGTCCACCGTCTTCCCCAAGTCCGAGGCCATCGCGAAGACCATGGACGAAAACGGCTACGACACCATGTGGATGGCCGAGCACCATTTCCAGCCCGAGGGCTACGAGTGCATACCCAACCTCATCATGCTCAACGTCCACTTGGCCCACTTGACCAAGAACCTCAAGTTCGGTTGCGGCTTTAACATCGCACCGATGTGGAACCCGCTGCGTTTGGCCGAGGACTACGCTACCGCCGACATCCTGACCGGCGGCCGCGTCATCTTCGGGGTGGGCCGGGGCTACCACACCCGCGAGATCGAAACCTTCGGTTCGCCTCTGCAGGACCAGGACGCCAACCGCGAGCTGTTCGAGGAGCAGGTCGAGATCATTTTCAAGGCCTTCAATGAGGAGTCGTGGTCGCACCAGGGCAAGAACTACACGCTGCCTCCCGAGGTGCCCTACCGCGGCTATACGCTGAAGGAGCTGACCCTGGTGCCCCGACCGACGAAGCTCCCTGTAGAGTGCTGGCAGCCAATCCAGGGCGGCACGCAGCGCGCTCTGGACTTCATGGTCAAGCACAACATCAAGGGAATCATCGGCGGCGGCGTGGCCGAGGGCGGCGCGATGGACAGCGTCATCTACGGCTATCGCGACGCGATGATTCGTGCCGGACACGAGGAGCCCGAACCCGGAACCAACATCAGCGTTGGCTTCCACTTCCACCTCGCCCCCTCCGTGGAGCAGGCGATGGACGAGGCGCAGGGCTTCTTCGAGGAAAACCTGAAGATGTTCGGCCCGCTGCGCCTGTCTCGGCGACTCTCCGACGAGGAGATACGCGACATCGGCGACCCCAGCCGGGCCCCCACCGCCGGCCTGCCCACCATCCAGGGTGCGGTCGAGGGTGGCGCGTTCCTGGCCGGTCCGCCGGACCGCGTCATCGAGCAGCTCAAGGCCGTCGAGAAGCAATACCCCGGCCTCGAGCGTGTCGGCGTCAGCCACCCGGTCGGCACCCCCCAGAGCGTCATCACCGAGCAGCTCGAATGGTTCGCCAAGGAAGTCATGCCCGAGTTCAAAAAGTAGGCGGGATCTGCTTGGCCGGGTGAACATGGACAAAGCGCAACGTCTTGTAGGGTCGTTTGATCATTGAGCCTGTGATGGTATAGACTGACAGTGTTGAACCACCCCACTCGCTTCATAGCGACTGGGCGTCAACGGCCACCTCCAAAAGAGGTGGCCGTTGCATTTGTAGGTCCATTGATAAAGACCAACGTTTATATCGACGGTTTCAATCTGTACTTCGGGGCCCTCAAGGGTACGCCCTTCAAGTGGCTTGATCTCTCCGCAATGTGTCAAATGCTTCTACCGGGTCGGAGCATCGGTAAAATCAGGTACTTCACCGCACGGGTTATCCCCATGCAAAACGATAGGCAGGCCCCCAACAGGCAAGACACTTACTTGCGAGCACTGGAAACCCTAACGGAATTGACTGCTCACTTTGGCAGGTTTTCATCTCATCCCGCTTACGCCCCGGCCTATCCTCTCGCTTTTTCGACCATAGATGGGAGTACCCGTACCGTCCGAATTCTCAAGACGGAAGAGAAGCGTACGGATGTGAACCTGGCAACTCTCTTGCTGATGGACTGTGTTGACGAAGCTTTTGAAGAGGCCGCGATTATTTCCAATGATTCTGACCTCCTGCTTCCGATTGAATATGCAATACATAAGTTCGGCAAGACAGTCGGAGTAATCAACCCTCATCGCCGGAACAAAGTGAGCCAGGAACTTGCCAAAGCCGCTAGCTGGACATATAGAGAAATTAACCGCAGCGTGCTCGCTGCCAGTCAGTTTCCCGACGTTGTTCAGCACCCCCGCGGCTCGATCACCAAACCGTCCACTTGGTAGTTCACGCTGCTGGTAGTTCACCCTGCGTATCTCCTCGTTGACACGCCCATAGGCCCGTCTTACACTCGCAGGCGACCCACGCTTCGTTCCTTCCCATACCTCCGCGAGTGTAGACGATGCTGACAACCGAGCTTACCGACGCCATCGAGTTGATGTTCGAGACCGGCTGGACCGACGGCCTGCCCGTCGTTCCGCCATCCGAAGAACTTGTCCGCCGCTTCGTGGCCCACACCGGCCGCGACGGAGGCGAACTCATCGCCGAGCTGCCCCCGCTGGAGGGCCGCGCCACCGTGGAGCGCATTGCCGTCAACGCCGTCATGGCCGGTTGCATCCCAGAGCACATGCCCGTTGTCATCACCGCCCTGCAGGCAATGATGGACGAGCGCTTCAACCTCCGCGGCGTCATGTGCTCCACCGGCATCCACACGCCGCTGCTCATCGTCAACGGGCCGGTCGTGCAGAAGCTGGACATCAACGGCGGCTACAACTGCTTCGGCGCAGGCTGGCGAGCCAACGCTACGATCGGCCGCGCCGTGAAGCTGGCGCTGGTCAACCTGGGCGGCGCAATCCCCGGAGAGACCAACAAAGCCACCTTCGGCCACCCCGGCGCCTACACCTACTGCGTCGCCGAGGACGAGGCAGCCAACCCGTGGATGCCGATGCACGTTGAGATGGGATACGCTCCCACCGACAGCACCGTTACCGTGTTCCCGGCCGAGGCCCCCCACAATGTCATGTACCACGCCTCCAATTCCCGCGACTTCCTGACCGTGCTGGCCGACACCATGTGCCCCCTGGGCAACGTGCAGATGTACGTGATGGGCGACACCTTCGTTGCCATCGGCCCGGAGCACGCCAAGTTCCTCCACGCCGACGGCTGGAACAAGCGGGACATCCGCCAGTTCCTCTTCGAGCACGCCCGCAAGCCAGTCCGCATGATAAAACACGGCGGCCCGCCCCAGGGCGACGCCCGACGCGGCCACTTCTGGCCCCGGTTCATCGACCCGGAAGACGACGACCAGATGGTGCCGGTGGTGCGAGCGCCTCACCGCATCCATATATTCGTCGCAGGAGGCGCTGGCGGCCCCCACTCGGTCTACCTGCCCGGCTGGGGCTCCCGCGCCGTAACACGCAAAATTGAATTGTGATTCGTTTGATTACCATGACTCCGGAGTATCAAATCAATAGAATCTCTTAATCCCATAAATCACAGTTCAGACAGAGAGGTAAAGAATGACTGCTACCAACGTCGAAGAACGCCTCAAACAGATGGGCCTGATGGCCCCGATCGATCCCGACGCAGCCAACCGCTGGCGTCCCGCTCCTCGTCTCGACACGCTGCACGGCAAGGTCGGCGGCTTCCTTGGCAATCGCAAGGCCAACGCCGCCCTGCTCCTCCACAACGTCCGCGAGCTGCTCGACCGCGACATGGAGCTCGGCGACTCGCTGGCCGTGGACAAGTACGTCTACTCCCGTCCCGCTGCGGACGACATAATCGACGACCTTGCGGTGCGCTGCGACTTCGTGGTGACCGCCATCGCGGATTGAGGGTCCTGCACCGCGTGCAGTGTGCACGACGCAATGACCCTCGAAAACCGCGGCGTCCCCACCGTGGTGCTATGCACCGACCCGTTCCTGAACTCGGCCTTCCGCCACGCCAGCACCTTCGGCCGCCGCGACTTCCGGCCCCTCGGCTTCCCGCACCCGCTGGGCGGCCTGGCCCCGGACCAGGTGTCCGTGCGCGCCAACGAGCTGGAACAGGCCGTCATCGACGTGCTGACGACCTATTAGCAGCTTTACGTGGCCCGTCCGCCCCTGTGTGGAGTGGGGTCACCGCTTTTCCCGTAACGCAACTAAAACAGGAGGCAAACGATGGCAACCGTTGGCAGGGGCAAGTACACCTACGAGCTGGTTCCCAATTGGGAGAAGCTGCCCGAAGGATGGGTGCTGGGGCAGACCGCCATCGTCACCGACTCCGAGGACCGCGTCTATCTCTTCAACCGCGGCGAACACCCGCTGATCGTCCTCGATCGCGATGGTAACTTCCTGACCTCCTGGGGTGAGGGGCAGCTTCCCGACGCTCACGGAATGTACATCGACGGTGACGAGAACCTGTACATGCCAGTCAAGAACAGCCACGTCGTCCTGAAGTACGACCCCAAGGGCAACCTGCTTATGACCATGGGCGAGTGGGACAAGCCCTCGGACACCGGCTGGTCGGGCCGCTACAGCGATGTTGTGGAGCGCGCCGCCGGACCCTTCAACAGCCCCAGCGACATCGCAATCCACCCCAATGGCGACCTGTACATCTCCGACGGCTACGGCAATGCCCGGGTCCACCGATTCACCAGCGATGGAAAGCTCATAGAGTCCTGGGGTCAGCCCGGCAAGACCGGCCACGGCGAGTTCCACGTGCCCCACGGCGTTTGGGTCCACACCGATGGTCGCGTCTTCGTGGCCGACCGCGAGAACAATCGCATCCAGATCTTCGACGACGGTGGCAACTTCCTCGAACAGTGGCTCGGCCTTGCTCGCCCCTGCGACATCTACATCGACGCCGACGAAGCCATCTTCGTACCCGAGCTGGACGGTTTCATGACCATTCTCGATATGGACGGCGATATCCTCGCCCGGTGGGGCAGCCCCGTCGAGGTTGAACACGGCCAGGGGGCTCACGCCGTGTGGGTCGATTCCCACGGCGACATTTACGCCAACCAGAACCTCGAGGGCCATCGGCTGGTCAAGTACCGCCACGTTGGCGAATAAGTTAGGTGATGATGCGAGCTTTGGGTCTGGTGCGCGATGGTCCGCTGCCGGACAGAATTTTCGAACCTAGGGGAGCTGTCTAGATGCGAGTAGGGTACCAGGTTGGTCATGTTGTCCATCGGGAGTCCATTGACCTGCAGCAGCAGTGGCAGAACCACCTGGCCCAGTTTCGGGCCTCCCGGGACTCCGGCTTTGACATCTTCTGCTGGGGGCATCACTACCTGATCGACCCATTCCAGCACTTCCAGCCGTGGCCGGTCCTGGCGCGCCTGGCCGCCGAGTCAGGCGACATGAAGCTGGCCACCTCGGTCTTGCTGCTTCCCCTGCTGAATCCGGTGGACGTGGCCGAGCAGGCCGCCACTCTCGACCATATCGCCGAGGGCCGGTTCATATTGGGCATCGGCATCGGATACCGTCCGGAAGAGTTCGAAGCCTTTGGCACCACGTTGGCCCACCGGGGGTCTCGCTGCACCGAAGCAATGCACCTGATGCGGCGGCTCTGGACCGAAGATGAGGTCACGCACCATGGCCGACACTTCCGCGTCACCGATGCCCGCCCTACTGCGCGACCCTACCAGAAACCCTTTCCCAAGGTCTGGCAGGCCGCCATGAGCGATCCGGCGGTGCGTCGTGTCGGGCGCGAGGGCGAAATCCTCTACGTCGGCCCGGCCCAGTCCAACGCGTCCATAAGGCACCAGATCGATCTGTATCACAAGACCCTCGAGGAGAATGGTCACGAAAAGCCGGATGAAATGGTCATCGTTCGTGAGTTCTATTGTGCTCCGACCCGGGAGGAGGCACTGACCAAGGCACAGGCCAACTTTGCCACCAAGTACGAGGTCTACGCGCAACACGGTCTGCACGGAAGCGACGGCGAACTGACCCGCAAAGTCACCGGCGACATGGAATCTTTGATGGATGACACGTTCCTCGTGGGAAGCCCGGAGGAGTGCGTGGAGCAGATAGCTGCCTACCACGAAATGGGCTTCACCGACGTGGCCATTCGGCTGTTCTATCCTGAAATGTCACAGGGCGAAGTGCTGGAGCACATTGACCTTGTGGGCAAAGAAGTGATTCCCGCCCTGCACGCTCTCTGAGGAATTCACGGCGCCCTGTGTAATAACCCCACCTGCTGTTACAATTCACCTTTACGCGGCATCCGGCATGACCTGTCCGGGCGGCCGGAATTCATGGGCCCCACCCGCGGCCCGGCCGCTGCGGCCGTTTGAGATGCTTGAAGCCGCCATATGGATCGGGGTTGCCCTCGCCGGCTTGTCTCTGCTGGCAGTAATCGAACGCGTTCGTTCCAGCGCATTCATGCGCGCCAATGGCGCAACAATCAAGGCCTACCTCCCCATGGCCGCGCTGGCGCTGCTGGGCTTCATCGCCGGTTCCATTGCATACTTGTTCGTCTTTCTCCTCTTTATGGCCGATATCTGGCAATATGCCCTCGTAATCGGCGGACTTATCTTCGTATTCCTGTTTGTCCGCATCAGGCGGAATTGGTCGGAATTTGCGAAGGTTGCCCCGTCGCCATCGGGTACAGTGGATCAGCTTTCGCCTGTCCACTCCGGTCTTTTCCCGCGAATAGGAACAGTCTCTCTCCAGGCCGGCGGCGCCTTGGTGGTGCTGTTCATGATGCTTCCCGTACTGACCGGGTTCTGCCTTCTCTACAATTTCGTCACCCACATCGTGGGGAGCGCTATTGCCAACCTGCTGCTTGCAGCCGCCTTTGTCTGCCTTGCGGCTTATATTTACAGCCGCCTGCGCCCCCCTGCGACGCGCGACGCTGATGGTCCGGAGTGACCGGCCTCTCATTATTTCACAACAGGACAGCATGGAGATAAGCATGACAACTCAAAGCAACCTTCTCACCATCGGCGACTACGAAGCCCGCGCCAAGGAGACAATGCCCAAGGCGCTCTTTGACCGACTCTTCGGGGACCTTGACGCTCACGACTGGACCACCAACACTGCCAACGTTCGTGCCATGGAATCCGTCAAGCTCCGTCCTCGTGTCTTGGTCGACGTCAGCGAGATAGACCTGTCCACTGAGGTGCTGGGTCAGCGCATCAGCATGCCGGTCATGCTCGCCCCCACCGGAACTCACCAGCGCGCCCATCCGGCCGGTGAGCTGGCCGCGGCCCGCGCCGCTGCTGCCTCAGACACCATCATGGGTCTCAGCACCGCCTCCAGCTACAGCATCGAGGAGGTGGCCGAGGTAGCGGAGAACCCGCTGTGGTTCCAGTTGTATTTCTTCCAGGACCGGGAGCTGACCGAAATCCTGGTGCGCCGTGCCGAGAACGCCGGCTATACCGCGATGATGCTCACCGTGGACAATCTGGGCGCAAACTCCCGCGAGCGCGAGTTCCGCTACGCCTACATTCTCGACCAGGAACGCATCCTCAAGAATTTCGACGGCATCGAGCTCCCCAACCTGCCCAACCAGGGCAACTTCTCGGAAAGCTTCGAGCATGGCCTGAACTGGCGTGACCTGGAGTGGCTGCGCTCCCTGACTAGCATGCCCCTGGTGGTCAAGGGCATTCAGACCGCCGAGGACGCCCGGCTATGCGTCGAAAACGGCGCAGATGCCTTGGTGGTATCCAACCACGGCGGCCACGCTCTCCAGGGCACCGAGGGCTCCATCGATATGCTGCCCAGCATCTCCGACGCCGTGGGCGACCGGCTCGAGGTCTACCTCGACGGTGGCGTTCGCAAGGGCGCCGACGTCCTGAAAGCCCTTGCCCTGGGAGCCAAGGCCACCTTCGTTGGGCGCCCCATATTCTGGGGTCTATCCGTAGGAGGCGAGGCAGGCCTCACCCACTGCCTCGAAATCCTGCGCAGCGAGCTCAGCGTCGCCATGGGCCTCTGTGGCGTCACCGATGCCCGCCAGGTCGACCGCTCCGTCGCCCAGGACCCCGCTGCCAACACCACTTCGATCGTCGGAGACCTCGAGCGCCTCGCCCGCCTCCTCGATCAGGGCTACCTCACCCGCGAGGAGTTCGAGTCCCAGAAGTCCCGCCTCCTGGGTTAATATGGAAGCAGGAGGAGACCATGGCTACTGAGGTGCGCGCCTATTTCGTGAACGGAGTGTTCACGCCGCTTGAGCCGCTGGACCTGGAAGAAGGGGAAGTAGTTGACTTGAGCGTTTCCGAGGCAACCAGGAGAGATCGGGATGGCTCAATTAGGGAGACCAAGGGAGTTCTGGAGATAATCTATCAGCTCCCGCACAGTCATCCAAAGAAATTTAAGTTGCTCCTCAATACTGAGGACGACCTGCGCTATCTGGAAGGGGAGCGCAGTCTGAGGGATCGCCAGCGGTGATCGTGTCGGACGTCAATTTGCTGGTCTATGCCCACATCGCCGCTGTGGCAACGGAACATGATGCTGAAGTGCATACCTACAATTCGTCAGACTTTAACCTGTTCCCCGGCGTCCGATGGCACAACCCGCTGGCCTGACGGGACGCACTTGGCCCGTTTGCGGCAACACATCTCAACATACCGGAGCACCCATGGAAATCGGAGTCATCTTCCCCCAGACCGAAATCGAACCCGATGTCGTGGCCATCCGCGACTTCGCCCAGGCCGCCCAGGATATGGGTTACTCGTATTTCTTCGTCGCCGATCACGTACTGGGCGCTGACGCCACTGCCTACGACCACCCCCTCTTTGGAATGTACAACCACGAGTCGGTGGTCCACGAGTCGCTGACCACCATGGGCTACCTGGCCGCAATTACGCCCGGGATGGGCCTCATGACCGGCATCCTCATCCTGCCTCAGCGACAGACCGCCCTCGTCGCCAAGCAGGCCGCCGAGATCGACGTCCTCTGCGGCGGCAAGCTGCGTCTCGGCATCGGCGTGGGCTGGAACTTCGTCGAGTACGAAGCCCTCGGCATGAACTTCCAGGACCGCGGCGCCCGCAGCGCGGAGCAGATAGAGGTCATGCGGGAGCTGTGGACCAAGGAGACGGTGGACTTCCACGGCAAGTGGCACGACATAACTCATGCCGGCATCAATCCCCTGCCCGTGCAGCAGCCCATCCCCGTCTGGCTCGGCGTGGGCAGTCCGGCAGCACCAATTCCGCCCGACGTGGCCCTTCGCCGCGTCGCTCGCATCGCCGATGGCTGGTGCCCCAACTTCGGCCCCGACGAAGCGGGCTACGCGATGCAGGAGAAGGTCCACGGCTACATGGCCGAATACGGCCGAGACCCGTCCGAGCTCGGACTCGACGGTCGCCTGAAGACCGTCGGCAACTCCCCCGAGGACTGGATTGAAGAGGTCGCCGGTTGGCGCACGATGGGTGCAAGCCATCTCTCCATCGAAAACCGCCGCGGCGGGCTGAAGACTGCCGACGACCACATCGACATGATGCGGCGCTTCAGGGAAGCCGTGGAATTCTAGGCTATCCCCCACCCATGCGTCAGTTCCAACCCCGCGACCCTGACTACGCCGAACGCGTCGCCTCCGCCTTCCGGGATGGGTCCACCGCCTCGCACTGGGGCGGCGAACTTACCTCCGTATTTCTTGGCGGGGCAGAGATCGTTCTGGCCTTCAGCGACGAGGCCACGGGAGGCCCAGGCATGCTGCACCGCAGCATCGTCGCCGGGCTCCTAGACGACGCCTGCGTGCTGGCTGCTCTGAGCCTCACCTCACCGGGGGACACGGTCGCGACAGCAGAATACAAGGTCAACTTCCTGGAACAGGCCACTGGGAATCATCTGACTGCCCGGGCCGAGGTTCTCCGGCCCGGACGCAGCATCACGGTTTGTCGTGCCGACGCTTTCGCAGAAGGCCGTCTCGTCGCCCGAATGCTGGCTACCCTGACCGTGTCCCGCCCCACATAGGCAACTTGTGCTTTCACTCGTATGTGTCCCGCCCCACATAGGCAACTTGCTTTCACTCGTATGTGTCTCGCCCCACATAGGCAACTTGCTTTCACTCGTTGGGGAAGGCGGAGTGGCCCCTGCGCCCGCAGTGGCGCAGCCTTCCGGTGTTTGCTAAACTCGAACCACCAAACGTCAAGGAGACCACGATGATCGGACAGCTCGTTCGCTACGAATTGCAGGAAGGGGTGGCCTTCCTCACCCTCAATAACCCCGGCCGCCGCAACGCCCTGTCATCCGAGCTTCTGGGTGAACTCAAAGAGCTGCTCCGCGAATTCGAGACTGACGACTCCGTCCGCGTCGTTGTGCTGCGCTCCGAGGGCCCTGTCTTCAGTTCCGGCCACGACCTGAACGAAATCATCGACCGCGACGCCGAGGCCTACACCGCCGTCTTCGCCCTATGCACCGAGGTCATGGAGGCCATTCGCCTGCTGCCGAAGCCGGTCATTGCCCAGGTGCAGGGACTCGCCACCGCCGCCGGCTGCCAGCTCGTCGCCACCTGCGACCTCGCCGTCGCCGCCGAGTCCGCGGCCTTCGCCACCCCCGGCGTGCAGATTGGCCTGTTCTGCACCACCCCCGGCGTGGCATTGGCTCGTTCCGTCGCCACCACCAAGAAAGCTATGGAGATGCTGCTGACCGGCACTCCCATTCCGGCGTCCGAAGCACAGGAGGTCGGCCTCATCAACCGCGTCGTCCCCGACGGCGAACTCGACGCCAACGTCGCTGCCCTCGCCCGCCAGATAGCCTCCGCAAGCGCCCAGACCCTCGCTATTGGCAAACCGGCCTTCTATCAGCAGATCGAACTGGATCGTCCCGCCGCCTACGATGTGGCCCAGAAGGTGATGGTCGACAACCTCCTCAAGGAAGATGCCCACGAAGGCATCACCGCCTTCCTCCAGAAGCGCGACCCGGAGTGGAAGTACTGACCGGCTAAATCACCACCAGGTGCTCTTCTGTCGCCCCGGTGACCGTACTGAGTGGTATGTGGGTGTCCAGCGTCACCAGCCGTGCGCCGTGTGCTACAGCAAGTGTTAGTAGGTACACGTCGGTAAGCTGCCGATGGCCCGGCAGTTCACGCCATAGCACTAGATCATTGTCCAGCAGACTCACATCGTCCGGGATGAATAGGTGGCGAGAGGCAGAAGTAGCCTCCCACAGCTGCTCGAAAGCCTCTGTCAGGCTCAGCGGATGAGGGTAGTTGGATTGTGAGCGGATCCGTAAATAGCCATTCTGCGTCAGCGGGCAGGAGGCCCAACCTTCATCTGCGTTGCTAACAAACCAACCGGCGACTAAACCGTGCTTCTCATGCTCTTCATCGAATAAGGCAAGCAGCGCGTTCACGTCATACAGTGCGACCAATACTCAGATTCCCAGGTCATCGCGTATCTGGTTCACCATCTCATTGGTGACCACGTTACCCCTGGATGGAGTGGGCCTTATTCCGTACTTCGCCAGCAATTCTCTCCTGGCGACTATTGCCTTGTCGTCCTCTGTGCAGGGAGTAATCTCTACCTCCACGCTCAGACCCTCAAGTAAGTGCAGCGGCTCATCAATTACGATCGTCTGACCCTTAATCTTCCCCCGCAGTTTCATCGCCCTTTCCTCTGAAACTTCTTGGTTTCATTCTACCCCATACGACCGCCCCGTCTAAATTCCCGCGCCACAACAATCCTGCTTTGGGACAAATGAGCGAACATCCTTGGCAATAGCAAATATGCGGCTATGTCCGGCGCACATTCCGGCTAACGCGATGAGGCAGCTTACGTCATACAGCGACCGCAAATTTCAAATGTCCAAGTCGTCTCGAATCTGGTTTACCATTTCGTTAGTTACTACGTAGTCGCTAGGGGGAATAGTCTTGATTCCATATCGCTCTAGATCGACTGCTTCAATCGGTCGTATTTCAATCTCTACCTGCTGTCCCTCTTCCAAGTCCATTGGCTCATCAATTACGATCGTCTGACCCTTAACTTTCCCCCGCAGTTTCATAGCCCTTTCCTCTGAGACTTCTTCGCTTCATTCTACCCCATACGTCCGCCCCGTCTAAATTCCCGCGCCACAACAGTCCTACTGTCGAGTGGCAAGATTAACCTCCGGACAAAGCAAATCCGCGGCTATGTCTGGCGCTCTTCCCGTGGTCGAGACAAGCGTTCCCCAGCCACTCCGCGGATTTCTCAGTTGTGGTGACTCCCTGCGCCGAGCGGGTTGCCCTCTAGAACGTAATCACGCTCCGGGCCACGCTGCCCTCCTTCATATACCCGAAGGCGTCGTTGATGTCCTCCAGGCCAATCCGGCGCGACACCAGTTCGTCCAGCTTCAGCCGGCCCTGCAGGTAGAACTCCACGTACTGGGGCATGTGCGTGCGGAAGTGGTTGGACCCCATGCTGCTGCCTTGGATGCGCTTCTCCCGCAGGAAAGACGGGCCGTCCAGCTCGATCTTCGTGCCCTGGGGGATCATACCTATGACTGTGGCAGTGCCACCGGCCCGCAGCATGTGGAACGACTGCTCGGCCGTTTCCTTCTTGCCGATGGCCTCGAAAGAGTAGTCAACGCCTCCATTGGTCAGGTCCCTGACCTTATCCACCACGTCTCCGCCCGATGCATCGATCACGTCGGTGGCTCCGAATTCCTGCGCCAGCGACAGCTTCGTCTCCACCGCATCGATGGCGATGATGCGCAGCGCGCCGGCCAGCGCCGCGCCTTGGATGGCGTTCAGGCCCACGCCGCCGCAGCCGATCACTGCCACGGTGCTGCCGGGTCGCACGGCCGCCGTGTTCAACGCCGCGCCCAGCCCGGTGGTCGCCCCGCAGCCGATGAGCGCCAGTTGCTCGAACGGCACGTCCCGGTCGATCCTCACCACTGCATTTTCGTGCACCAGCATCTGCTCGGCGTACGCCGACAGGTTGGCGAACTGCATCACCTCCTCACCGTTCTGGCTGAGGCGGGGCGTCTCGTTGCGTCCCCTCGTCAGCCCGGTGCGTGAGCACAGCACCGTGCGGCCCTCGGTGCACCGTTCGCAGGTACCGCAGAAGACCGAGAGGCAGGTGATCACCCGGTCGCCGGGCTTCACGTAGTCCACCAGGTCGCCCACCGCCTCGATGGTCCCGGCCGCCTCGTGCCCCAGGATTATTGGCGTCGGCGTCGTGTACAGACCCTCGACGAAGTGCAGGTCGCTGTGGCACACGCCCGAGGCCCCGGTTCGCACCAGCACCTCGCGAGGACCGGGTGATGACACATCTATTTTCTCGATCTCCAGGGGCTGGTTCACTTCCCGCATCACTGCTGCTTTCATGGCTCTCCTGTCTCAATAACTGTTGACGTAACGTGCATTTAACCAGCGAGGGTCTGGTCTGTCAAAGCTGTCCCGTACCAATTCCCTCAATCCAGGGCATCACCACCCGTTCATTCACACCCGAGCAATGCGAATGCCCCCAGTCCGGCAGCTCTTCGTACTGCGCGTCATAGCCCAGCCGCTGCAGCAGGGCGTGGCCACTCCGTATCTGCTCCACCGGGAATATGTGGTCGTGGGCTCCGTGCACAATGCAGATGGGCAGTTCGATCCCCTGCTTGCGGCGCAGCAAATCGTCCATCATCCCGGTGAAGTCGCCCGCCACCGGCGCTATCCCGGCGAAGAGATCCGGCCGCCCCAGGCCCAACAGGTAGGTGAACGTCCCGCCGTCCGACAGCCCCGACAGGTAGACCCTGCTGCGATCGACGGCGTATTCGTCGCACACCTCCTCCAGCATGGCCGCAATCGAAGATATGTCCCGTCCCGGCTGCAGTATCGACCACGTAATGTCCAGCGACTTCGGCGCCAGTAGCATGTAGCCCTTGCTCTTGGCTGGCCGCAGCCACGACCAAAGGTAGTGGTCGCCCCTTCCGTACGCCCCGTGCAGGCACACGATCAGCGGCCACTCCCGCGTCGGGGCGTAGCTCTCCGGTACGTACAGCGAGTAGTCCGCCAGAGGAGCGCCCCGCCTGCGGTGAATTACGCCTACCGGAACATCGGCGTCTGGCGATGCCGCTTCCAGCGCCTCTTCGTTCGCCACCGCCTCGGGCAGCAGCCAGTACTGCCGCAGCGTCGGCGTGTGCTCCCGGATCCCGTACAGCAGGTTGTATCCCCGGTAAAGGGCCCTGCGCAGGTCCAGCCCGGACAGGGAATAGCTGTTCTCGTCAGCGCCCAGGAACGTTTGCGATGCGTTTCCGAGGTGTCGGATAGCCGCCGTCAAACCGTCGTGAAACCCGCGCATTTCGTCCGGCGGAGTTGCCCGTCCAAGGGCGACGGCCAACTCGGCGAATCCGTCGGGCGCAACCTCCCGCAGCTGCGACTGAAGCTCGCCCAGTTGCTCTATTCGAAAGTTCTCCTGGATAGACTCGAAAGTTCGCAGAAACGCCAGCAGCGTCCCTTCCGCATTGGCGACCGCGTCGATGTACTGTTGACTGACCATGGGATGTCCTTGTGTGGGCGGATGATGCCGCGATGTTAGTTGCACTCGATAGACTGGTCAACCTTTGCGGTGGTCTTTCGACGCGCCTATAATTGGACGCAACCGAAATCGTGAAAGAAATCAGCACAGGAGGCCTGACCATGGCGACAGCCAGTGTAAACGGCGCGGAACTTTACTATGAGGAGTCCGGTAGCGGCCCACCCATCATCCTGTCCCCCGGCGGTCTGCAGGGCGTGGCCAGCAGCTACGGCCCGGTTATCGAGGCCTTGTCCCAGGAGCACCGCGTAATCGTCTACGACCGGCGCTTCGGCGGCCAGTCCCGCAGCCCCATGGTGGTGCAGACCTGGGACATGGTGTGCGACGACGTCTTTGGATTGCTCGACGCCCTCGGCATCGATCAGGCCTACCTCGGCGGTGGCTCCTTCGGCGCCGCCATCTCCTTCGGCTGCGCCTCTCGCCGCCCGGACCGGGTGCGGGCCATCTTCCCCTCCAACATCGCAGGCGGAGTCATCTGCGACGGCTACCTAACCTCAAAGCTCTTCAAGAGCATGGAGATCGCCGCAGCCGACGGAATCGGCGCGGTGATAGACGCCTTCGATGCCGACGATCGGTTCGCTCCCTTCAGCCCCGAAATCGCCCAGACCGACGCCGATTACCGCAGGGAACTGGAAGGGATGGATACCGAGGAGTTCATCCAGGTAATGCGCGACACCATCTATGCCATTTTCGGCCCGCTGTTCCCCACCCTCGGCAGCACCAAGCAGATGCTGGGCAGCATCCGCGTCCCCACGATGATCATGCCGGGCTGGAACGACGTCCACCCACGTGCCGTCGCCGAGATGGCCCACCGCCACGTCCCCAACAGTCAGTGGGGCGAATGCAAGCCCCATTCCGACGAACCCGAAAAATACGCTAGGCGCGTCATCCAGTTCCTGTCCCAGGTCGAATCCAACGGCGCCTAGCCGCTGAAATCGCTTCGGGGAATTTCCGCTGGTTCAGAGGTGAGAGGCTCGATGTGACTCACATCAGTAGAGCCTCTCGCCTTTTCAAGGTCATACATCTTTTGCAGGTTCATCCAGGTTTCTGGCGACATTCGCAGTGCTTTTCCGATACGCATTGCCATATCGCCGGTTATGGAGCTGTGGCCGTTCACGATTGCAGTGACGCCTTCCGCAGGAACTTCAATAGCTGCTGCCAGTTTGTCGTGGCTAATCTCCAGCTCATCCAAGATTTCCTCAAGGAATACGCCGGGGTGGATGGGAGGAATAACGTCTTCGGGGTCAATACATTCGGGGGCAGTCATAGCCCATTCCTCACTAATGGTAGTCGGTGATTTCGATTTCCGTGGCGCCATTCTCAGTCCAGACGAAACACACTCGCCACTGATCGTTTATGCGAATGCTGTGCTGTCCTTCCCGGTCCCCTCGCAGGACTTCTAGGCGGTAGGAGTGTGGAAGGCGAAGGCCATCAAGAGAAGCCGTGTTAGCCACCATCCATATTCTTTCCTCGCTCGTTCCCTAGTATCAGGGGGGAAGCCTTCTGACATGTCAGCCTTGAAGGATTAACTCGGCCTCTCGGTTGGCAATTTGGTTCAGACAAATGACACCCCTTCCGTGCTACACCCTTACACCGTCACCCCCGTGAAGTTGAAGCTGCCCAGCTTCAGCGCAGGCACCCGGGTGGCGAAGCCGACCTCGTTCAGCACCAGCTTGGCCTCGCCGCCCACACCCTCCACGCTGTTAAGCGCATCGACGTACGACTGCGTGAAACGCAGGTCCTTCACCGGGTGCCGTATCTCGCCGTCTTCGATCAGGAACGTGCCGTCGCGAGTCATCCCCGTCATCACGCATCCCTTGTTGTGCGACAGCCGCGTGTAGAAGAACCGCGTGATGTACAGCCCTCGCTCCGTCGACGCGATCAGCTCCTCGACCGACTTGTCCCCTGCTCGCATGAATATGTTGGATGCGATGGGCGGTCCAACGAAATATGACTGGTGCCCGGTCGAACCCACTCCGTCCTGCGCCGCGGTGTACGTGTTATGCACTGGCCCGTTGACGACGCCCCTTTCCACCAGCTCCACCCTCCGCCGTGGCACTCCCTCCACGTCGAACGGTACCGGCCAACCCTCCAGCGATCCGCCGTCGTCCCAGATGTACACCGTGTCGCTCATCGCGCGAGTGCCCTGCAGGTCGCACATCCAGCTCCTGCCCTCCTGCACCGCCTGCGCTCCCAGCCCGTACAGCGACAGCGCCTCCAGGATGTCGTCGACTGCGTAGTGGTCCAGCACCACCGCGTACTCGCCCGGAGACACCGGCTGCGGGTCTCGGCCGCGTACCGCCTTGTCTACCGCCTCGGATGCCAGCGCCGGATAGTCGATCTCGTCCAGCCGCCACGACCCGCCCTTGGCCCAGCCCGCCGACGTGTCGCTTCGTGTCGTGATGATCAGCCCGGCGAATGTTCCGGCGTGATACGCGCGGACGCCCCGGCTGCTCACCACCGCTATCTCCTGCACCCCCGTCCGGCAGGCTCCCGCTGTGTCCAGCCCCTCGGCCGCGCCCTGTAGGCACACCTCGCCGACCATCTGCGCCCGCGTCATCGGAGAGCATGCGGCTGCTGACTCGTCCCAGCTCGCCACCCGCGACGCTGCCTGCGGCTCCGGCAGCCCGGGAAACGCCGGGTCCTCCGGCATCAGCAGAGCATTGCGTTTCGCGGCTTCCATCGCCCGCCGTATGCCATCATCGGAATGGTCGTTGGTCGTCGCCCGACCAAGCCTCTGCCCCTCGACCGCTCGGATATTCAGCGTCACATTGCTGTGCGATACATTCTGGTGAATGGCGTTGCCCGCAAACCGGGTCAGCCCCAGGTCCTGGCTGCTCAGGTAGATGTCAGTCTGTTCCGCCGTCGATAGCGACAGCGCCCGCTCCAGCATCGCCAGTGCTGCGTCTTCGCCGATCATCGCATCACCCCCACGCGCACGTTGCGGAATCGGGCCGGGGACGCGCCGTGGCCCGTGTGTCCCAGCTGCCCGGGCTGCCCCTTGCCGCAGTTGGGAGTGCCCCACATGGTCCAGTGGCTGTCGTTGCACACCGCGTCGCACGAGTTCCAGAACTCCGGCGTGATGCCCGTGTATGTGCAGTTGCGCAGCAGGCGACCCAGCTTGCCCTTCTTGATTTCGTACCCAACCTCGGTGCCGAACTGGAAGTTGTAGCGCCGGTCGTCGATGGACCAGGACCGGTTCGTGTCCACCAGGATGCCGTCATCCGTGTCTGCGATCAGGTCCTCCAGGCTCCAGTCCCCCGGCTCCAGCGAGACGTTCGTCATGCGAATCAGTGGCAGCCGGTTCCAGGACGACGCCCGCATCGTGCCGTTGGACGGCATCCCCAGCGTCGCCGCCGTCTCCCGCGACATCAGGTACCCCACGAACCGTCCCGCCTCGACGACAGGCGTGGACTGCGCCGGCACGCCCTCGTCGTCCCAGCCGAAGGAGCCGAGACCCGGCAGCCGGATGCTGTCGGCCGTGATGTTCACCTGCTCCGAGCCGTAGCTGAAGTTGCGCAGCTTCTCGGTGGTCAGGAACGACGTTCCTGCGTAGGCTGCCTCTGATCCCAGCACCCGGTCCAGCTCGATGGCATGCCCGCACGACTCGTGTATCTGCAGTCCCACCTGCGAGCCGCCAATGATGAGCGTCGTCGTGATGTCCGACGGACACCGGTCTGCCGTCAGCAGCTCCACCGCCTCGTTCGCCACCCGTTCCGCGTTGCCGACGATGTCGAAGTCGCGCACGAACTCCCAACCGCTGCACCCCTGCTGGCGCCCCATCGAATTCGGGTAGGAACGCCGCTGCACCTCGCCGTTGCCCACCGCCGTCGCCTGTATGCCTCCTCCGGCCTCGAAGATGGTCTGCTCCACGTCTGCCCCTTCGCTGTTGGCGAAGGACTTTCGCTCGCGTATGAAAATGAGGTTGCCCGTGCGCGCCGATATGCCGCCAACCCGCCCCATCCGCTCGTCCGCTTCCAGCAGCAGCGCCACCTTCTCCTCCGGCGAAACGCCGAACGGGTCCACCTCAACGGGTGTCGTATACGTGCCCCGGCTCGTTACCGGCGGCCCCAGCTCCACCTTCGGCCCGCCCGAAGTTGCCGATGCCTTGGCGATCTCCACCGCCAGCGCGGTGGCCTGGTCGACGGCCTCTGCGGTCATCGTGCTGGTCGAGGCGAAACCCCACGCACCGTCCACCACCACCCGCACTCCGATGCCCATCGACTCGTCGGTGCTGATGACATCCACCACCCCGGTCCGCACAGAGTACCGTTCCTGCGCCGTATCCACCATCCGCGCGTCTGAATACGACGCTCCTCGCGCCGACGCCGTATCCAGCGCGCGCGCAATCAGACTGTCCATATCCCAAATGCCTCCAAGCTAGGCTGCGGCGATTGTCGGCTATCATGAGCACACGCGCAAGGCCGCCCCTCTCCTTGCGACGGCCAAGCTGCAGGGGTATGCTCTGTTGCAAGAGAGGTAAGGACATGGACACAACCATAAGCGAGAAACATCTTGCCCATATCCGTAAATTGATTGATTCGGGCAGATACTACTCAGCCGACGACGTGGTTGCGAGGGCCTTGGCGCTTCTGGAAGAGCGAGACTTGGCAGATACGGACCCCGATGTAGAGAGGGAACTGGCCGAAATCCGCGCAAAGGTGTTGCAGGGCATAGATGATCTGCAGAGTGGCCGTTCTACCAAGTATGAATCCAGGGAAGAACTGATAGAGGATATAAGACGGCGCGGGATCGAGCGCCGTGACCGTCGGAAGGAGCGGGAAGCGAGGACCAAGACGGAATTGACCTGATGGAACCCTATTTTCTTTCCGACGCTGCCAAGAGAGAACTGGACGATATCTGGGACTTCTATTCCGAAACAGCTAGCGATGAAGAAGCCAATCGCATGATTGCGCGTCTGGTGGACCACTTCGACCTGCTTGTCGAGTTTCCTCAAATGGGAAGGGCCAGGCCGGAATATGCGCCAGGCATACGAAGTTGCGTAGCCGATTCATATGTGATTTGGTACTACATACGGCCTGGGCAGGTTGAAATCTCTCGCATCCTGCACGGAAGCCAGGATGCGAATCGCCTACTTGACCAATCTCTCTAGTCCCCCAGCGGCGGCCTCCGCAGGTGCCAGTCCGTAACCTGCTGGTAGGCGTGGGCCACCCGGAACAGCAAGCCCTCCGCCATCGGCTTCCCCACAATCTGCAGCGACAGCGGCAGTCCGTCCGCCGTGAACCCGCAAGGTATCGACAGCGCCGGCACCCCCGCCACGTTAAACGCCCCCGTGAAGTTACGCACCCCGGCGATCCTGCTCCGTGCATCCTCCTGGCTCGTGATGCCCGCCGCCTCCGGCAGCAGCGGCGCACCCGTCGGCGACGTCGGCAGCACGATGACGTCCACCTCCTCCAGCGCATCCAGCACCGCCTGGCGTATCAGCGTCCGCACCTTCTGCGACTTGTAGTACGCCTGTGCCGGCGTCAGTATCGCCGTCAGCAGCCGCACCCGCGTGTTGTGATCGTACTCGGCGGCCCGCGTCTTCAGCCGTTCGTAGTGCACCGACGCCCCGTCCATGTCGGTGATGCACTTCGACACCGCCCCGGCGTTCTCCACGATGGGGATGGAAACCTCCCGTGACGTGGCTCCCAGTTCTCCCAACTGTGCCACTGCCGACTCGATCACCTGCCGTACTTCGGGCGAAAGACCGCCCTCGGCAACCTTCTCCCGTAACACGCCGACCCGCATCCCGTCGACGCCGCCCTGTATCTCCTGCGCGAAGTCCGGTACCGGCGCGTTCCACGAGAACGGGTCCTCCGGGTCATGCCCCACTATGGCCTGGAAGGTCAATGCACAGTCCTCCGCTGACCGCGAAATCGGCCCAACCGTGTCCATCGACCACGACACTCCAGCCACTCCGCGTCGGCTGACTAGCCCCCACGTTGGCCGCAGGCCCGTCAGCCCGCTCCACGCCGCCGGTATGCGCGTCGAGCCTCCGGTGTCCTCCGCGAGCGCAGTGGCGCACAGGAACGCCGCCGTCGCTGCCGCCGACCCGCTGCTGGATATGCCGGGGTTCCTCGACAGGTCCCACGGATTGCGCGGCTGCCCGCCCGGGTGGTGAAAGCTCTCGCCCAGCGCGAACTCCGACAGGTTCAGCTTTCCCAGCAGCACGGCCCCCGCTTCCTTCAGCTTCGCCACCACCACGGCGTCCTGGTCCGGCACGTGGTCCCACTCCAGCGCCGACCCGTAGGTCGTACGAATCCCCGCAGTGTCGAATTGGTCCTTCACCGCCACCGGCACACCGTGCAGCGGCCCCCTGTACTGCCCCGATGCGATGGCCTGCTCCGCCTCCCGCGCGGCCTGCCGGGCCTCGTCGGCGCAGACCGTGATGTACGAGTTCACCTGCCCGTCGATCCGGTCGATGCGCTCCAGGTACGCCTCTGTAGCTTCCACCGGTGACACTTCACCGTTCCGAATCAGCCGTCCCAGTTCCGCCGCGCTGAGAAAGGGTATATCGCTTCGCTGGATGTTTGCCATCAGGACCGCTCCCATGTGGTGAATTCACGAAAGAAGCGCTGGGTATTGTCCCAGCGCCCCGCATTGTACTCGCCTATTTGTCTTCTTGCCCTGGTGGGCTAACACTGTTGAATTGATGAGCGAACCGGGAGTGCGTTCATGGTGAGCCAGTCGAACCACGAACGGACGGCTCTTTGACAGGCTCAGAACGAACGGGTGATAGAGCCATCGATTCCGATGAGTCGATTCGCTAGTCTGCTGGCGACGCTTCCAGTTCGTAGGGGTCGAGCACTGCGCCCGTGTCCCGCATGAACTGCCGGGCTTCCTCGTTGAACAGGTTCTGGAAGAAAATCTCGATCCGGTTGCCGCTCGGGTCGAAGCAGTAGAAGCTCTTGGTCAGCCCGTGGTCCGCGGTGAAGTCGATGGGATACCCCGCATCCTTCACCCGCCCGTAAATCTCCTGCAGCTCCGGCTCGCCGCCCTCCAGCGCCAGCGCCGTGTGCGAAAGCCCGGGGCTCCCCGTCTCCACGCCCTCGGGAGCCTTGATAAGCGCGATGTCATGGTCCGCGTCACCAAAGGACAGGAACGCCATGTCCATCCCCTGGTCGTGGTTCATAAGCTCCATGCCCAGCGCGTTGGTGTACCAGTCGATGGCCTCGACGGTGTCCTTCACGTTCAACACCACGTGGCCCACTCTCGCAATCCTAGCCATGGCTTCCCTCCTCGAAGAGCGTTTGCGCCAGCATACAGACCACCCGCGCCCCGTGCAAGTCAGCTTGCTCCCGTCCAGTGTGCTACCATTGGTCACAATCTGACAGCGGACAAAGTCCCGTATGACATCGAGACTTACCGACGCCCACCCAGTCGTCCTTCGTTACAGGAACGTTCTTCCTGAGGGATACCTGTGTCCCGACCCCGAGTACCGAGTCGACAGTTTGTATCAGAGTCCCGCCATAAGCGAATCGGAAGTGATTCTGCGCGATCACTTCTCCACACGGTCTGATGTGTTTGTCGATGCCGGTGGCTTCGTCTTCTACGACACCAGCGACCTCAACCGCCGGGTCAGGCCGGACCTGTATATTGCCTTCGGAGTGGAGCCGCTCGCCATTTACGAGCGCAACGGCTTCGTCATAGAGGAAGTTGGCAAGCCGCCCGACTTCGTGCTTGAGGTGGGTTCGCCAAGCACCCACCGAGTGGACACCGAAACGAAGCCGGAGCTCTATGCCCGCATCGGTGTGGGAGAATACTGGCGATTCGATCCACTGGGCGGCGAGAACTACGGGTACGCCCTCGCCGGAGACCTGTTGGCCGAAGGGACGTACCAGCCCATACCGGTCAATTCCGAGCCGGACGGGATGACCTGGGGGTACAGCCCCATTCTGGACCTCAACCTCTGTGCGCGGGGAGACAGGCTGCTGTTCCACGATCCGAAGACCGACCGCTATCTTCTCAACCTGCAGGAGGCGAAAGCCGCCCTTTCAGAGCAGACTGCCGCCCTCCACTCCGCCACCCTCGAGGCGGACAGGCTCCGCGAAGAACTCCGACGCCTGCGGGGCGAATAGCGCCCCGGTTCCCTACCCCCGCAGCCGGTACCGTTGCACCTTCCCCGTCGCCGTCTTGGGGAGGTCCTCCACGAAATTTACCCACCGCGGATACTTGTACCGCGCCAGCCCCTCCTTGCAGTGCTCCAGCAGCTCATCGGCCAGGGCATCGCTGGCGTCACCGGCTTCCTTCAGCACCACGAACGCCTCCGGCTTGATCAGCTCGTCGGCGTCGGCCCGGCCCACCACCGCAGCCTCCAGCACCCGCGGATGCTCGATCAGCCGCCCCTCGATCTCCACCGGTGAACACCAGATTCCGCCCACCTTCAGCATGTCGTCGCTGCGCCCGCAGTAAACGTAGTAGCCGTCCTCGTCCTGGTAGTACGTGTCGCCAGTGTTCAGCCACCCATCCACCATCGTTTCCGCGGTGCGCTCGGCGTTGTTCCAGTAGTGCGTGGCCGTCGAGTCCCCGCGAATGAACAGCCGCCCTGTCTCACCGACCGGCAGAGGTTCGCCGTCCTCGTCCACGATGCGCGCCTCGTATCCCGGCACCACGCGCCCGCTCGTACCCGGCCGGTAGTCCTCCGACGTGTTCGAGATGAAGATGTGCAACGCCTCCGTCGACCCGATGCCGTCCAGGATCAGCGTTCCCGTCCGTTCCTGCCAGCGACGGAAGATGTCCGCCGGCAGCGCCTCCCCCGCCGATACGCAGCACCGCAGCGACGACAGTTCCCGCGGCGATTCGTCCAACGCTCTGAGCTGCGCCGCATACAGCGTCGGCACCCCGAAGTACAGCGTGGGGCAGTGTTCCTCGATGATGTCGAAGGTCATTTCCGGTGTGGGGCGCTGACCGCTCAGCACCGCCGTCGCTCCGACCCACAGCGGGAACGTCATCGCGTTGCCCAGTCCGTAGGCGAAGAACAGCTTGGCCGCCGAGAAGCAGATGTCGTCTTCCATCACGCCTAGCGTGTCGGCGGCATAGTGCACGCACGTAGTCACGATGTCCCGGTGTCGGTGCGCGGCCCCTTTCGGCCGCCCCGTCGACCCCGACGAATACAGCCAGAAGCACTCGGAGTCCGCAGTCGTTGCCGCCGGGGCCAGCATTGCCGACGTCTCCTCCATCATATCCGCCACCGAGCTCGGCCCCTCGGTGCAGATGATGAAGTTTGGCTGGTGGTCTGCCCCGACTAGCGCCCGCGCCACTTCACCCCGGTATTCCTCCGAATACACCAGTCCCGCGCATTCCGAGTCCTCGATGATGTGCCGGTAGTCATCGGCTCGAAGCAGCGTGTTCAGAGGCACCGGGACCAGGCCCGCCTTTATCGCCCCCCAGAACAGGTAGAAGAACTCGGGGCAGTCCTTCACCACCATCAGCACCCGCCCTTCCGGTTCACCCGCCAGCGTCTGCAACAGATTCCCGCAGCGGTTGACGCGGTCCTCGAGCTGGGCGTAGGTGATTGTGTCTCCGGTGTCGTCGAAAACTATCGCGGTCTTCCATCCCCGGTTTTCGTCAATATGCTGGTCAATGAAGGGCACTGCAACATTGAAGACGTCCGAATACTCGATTCGGGAAGGTGTCACCGAGGAGTCGACGACAACGGTGTGCTGTTGCATGGCTTCTCTCTTGCGCTATCGGAATTTCGGAAATTAACCGAAACGAACGTACTCGAAGTCCCACGGTTTCCCGTCTATCCCTCGTACCGGCGGCGCGATCCAACCGGCGATCTTTTCGGGCTCAATCACCCGGTGCATCAGCGAGTCCACGTACGCCATGTCCTCTGCCGTCGGCAGCCAGCGCGCCACGTTGGAGTCCCACTCCTTCTCGCTGATTACCCGCCCGTCGGGCGATACATGCACCCCGGCCGCATTGCCGATGCGCCGGTTGAAGAAGCGGTGCGGCAGTTCCAGCCGGAAGTCCACGCCCAGCGACTCCAGCGCCCGGTTCCAGCGGTCCAGCCCTCTCTGGCAGTCCTTGATGTAGTCGTCCCGCAGCCGCTCGTTCACCGCAGCCAGCGCCGATATCTCCTCTACCCCGATGCTGCCGTTCCGCACCGTATGCACCGGCCACAGGCCCTCCGTCAGCCGGTGGTCGTCGTCAAGCCGCGACTCCAGGTAGCGTCCCTTCAGTCCGGCGGTGAAGTAGTTGGCCGCGTTGGTCGACACCTCCTGCCCGAACAGGTCCACCGAGACGCTGTAATGGAAGTTTATGTATTTCTGTATAGTGGGCAGGTCGATGACCCCAGCCGCCCGCAGCCGCTCCGGATCGTCGGTACCCAGTTCGTTCATCACCTCGCCCGTCCGCTGCACAACCCGCATCACTCCCGTCTCCCCTACGAACATGTGGTGCGCTTCCTCTGTGAGCATGAACCGGCAGGTGCGCGACAGCGGGTCGAATCCCGACTCGGCCAGCGCGGCCAGTTGGTACTTGCCGTCCCTGTCCGTGAAGAAAGTGAACATCAGGTACGACAGCCAGTTGGGCGTCGCCTCGTTGAACGCACCCAGTATGCGCGGCCGGTCAGAGTCTCCCGAGTGCCGTTCCAGCATCGCTTCGGCTTCTTCGCGCCCGTCCCGCCCGAAGTAGGCGTGCAGCAGGTACACCATCGCCCACAGGTGCCGCCCTTCCTCCACGTTGATCTGGAACAGGTTGCGCAGGTCGTACAGCGACGGACACGTCAGCCCCAGCCGACGCTGCTGCTCCACCGATGCCGGCTCCGTGTCGCCCTGTGTCACGATCAGCCGCCGCAGCGGCGCACGGTACTCCCCCGGAACCTCCTGCCACACCGGATCGCCTCGGTGGTCGCCGAACGATATCGTGCGTTCAGCCTCGGGCTTGGCGAGAAAGATGCCCCAGCGGTACTCTGGCATCTTCACGAACCCGAAGTTGGCCCACCCGTCCGTCTCCACGCTGATGGCCGTGCGCAGGTACACATCGAAGTTGGTGGAGCCGTCCGGCCCCATATCATGCCACCACTTCATGTAGTTCGGCTGCCACGACTCCAGCGCCCGCTGCAGCCGCCGGTTGTCCGACAGCCCCACATTGTTAGGTATCCTGTCCGTATAGTTGATGCTCATGATTTTCCTCATGATGCCTAGAACTGCAAGGCCATTGCTTCACGCATTTGTCCAAAGACCCGATAGAATTCCTCAATAACTGGGATAGTACTCCCAATTATTTGCAGTGCAACGTTTGGTGATGCTCCGCGATGTGACGGAAAATGTTAGGCCAATCCTCGTCGCTGTCGCCCCAAACAATTCCCATATGGTCAGGCAGAATATCCCAGTCTTTGACCAGCGAAGACTTGTACCAAATCTTCATCCACATGCTGCCTTCCCGCGGCCGAAAGGAATATGTACATCCGCACTTGAGTTGGACGTTCTCTATAGGTAGCACAAGTCGTACTTCGAACCCCTCCTCTGAAAATCTCTGCTTGAAAGTCCTCGTCCAAATAAACTCTTATGAACAGTTCCCCGTTCAGAGATGCCTCACGCTTGGGTGGATGAGTTCATCTGGCACTCGGTTCCTTTCGATGTGGTCCATGATCTCTTCCGAGTGATCGCAAAAGTAACTGAGGGCGTCAAACACGGCGGCCAGGCTCAGGTGGGGCAACCCGGCGGGAATCTCCTCCGGCGCATATCCCATGCGCCAGAGTTCCACAATGGCACGCACGGGCGTGCGGGTGCCCTTGATGATGGGCTCCTCGCTCAGTATCCCCTTTTTCCTGATGATGTAGCAGTGTTCGGTTGTGGTAACGCCTTCTTCCTCGGCCATCATTCACATCACTCTTTGGTTTCCGTCGTAATATTTGTAGGCGGCTGCCCCCCGCCGAGACCCTACGCTCGCCGCCGGTCGAACTCCGCCCGCGCTCCCGTGCCATACGCCTGCAGCGCGCCCTGGCTCCCCGACGCGTTGGGCCGCTGGAAAATCCAGTTCTGCCACGCGCTCAGCCGCCCGAATATCTTGCTCTCCAGCGTCTCCGGCCCGCCGAATCTCAGGTTCGCCTCCATCCCCGTCAGCGCGTCCGGCGAGAAGCTCGCCCGCTCCTCCAGCGCCAGCCGCACCTCGTCTTCCCAGTCGATGTCGTCGGGAATAAACGTCACCAGCCCCAGCTCGGAAGCGGCCTCGGCGTCCAGGTCGCGCCCAATATGCTCCTGCAGCTCATCGGTGTTCAGAAATCGACCCTCCGCCCGGGTCCATCCGTTGACCATCGGAAGCGGCCCGAAGTTCATCCCGGTCAGACGCACCGCTGGCGGCTCCTCGTCGTCCTCCAGCACCCCGTCCAGCATGTAGCACCGGTCCGCCGCCAGCGCCAGCTCCAGCAGCGTCCCCGTGAAGCAGCTCTCCGGCTCCACCAGCGCCACCAGCGACCGGGAGCTCACGTCCAGCCGCTTGAGCGTACGCTTCAGGTACAGCGTGATCTCCCGCGCCAGCCAGTGCTCGACGTTCTCCAGCAGCAACTGGTCGTATGCCTCAATCGAGTCTGGATTGCCCTTGGTTCGGAATACCCACGTCCCCACGTCGCCCTCGTTGGTGCGCAGGTGCAGGATCGCGTCGTCTAGCTCCCGCGCCAGCGCCAGAGGCCAGAACCGGTAGCCCTCCACACGCATGCCCTCGGCATCCTGTGGCGGCGGACCGTCGGGCCCCCGCACATCGAAGAATGCAGCGCCCAGTTCCCTGTCGATGTCCACGCTGACGTATTCGTACGACACGCCGCCGTCTGTGAATTCCCGAGTCAGTGGCCCCAGAACAATGCCTTCCCCCGCGTCCGGACGCTCTCCTCCCGAAGCCATCGCCGCCGCCCGCTCCGCCACCACCTCGTCGAATCGCGACCGCGGCGCAAGCTCGTCCACCAGCCGCCACTCCACTGCCCGCGAACCCCGGACCCCCTCCGACGCCGTGCACAGAAAGTCGGCGTGGTCCCGACGCACCCTGCGTTTGTCCACAAGCCGGGTCAGCCCGCCCGTTCCCGGCAGCACCGCCAGCAGCGGTAGCTCCGGCAGGGCCACGGTGCTGGAACCGTCGTCGATCAGCACAATGTGCTCGCAGGCCAGCGCCAGTTCATAGCCCCCGCCCGCTGCCGGACCATTGATGGCACAGACGTAATGCTGCCCAGAGTGCTCGCTTGCATCCTCGATGCCGTTGCGGGTCTCGTTGGTGAACTTGCAGAAGTTCACCTTGAGCGCGTGGTCAGCCTGCGCCAGCATCCGGATGTTGGCCCCGGCGCAAAACACCCGGTCATGCCCCGAAGTCACAACAACTGCGCCGACTTCCGGGTGCTCGAACCGCAGCCGCTGCACCGCGTCATACAGCTCGATATCCACTCCCAGGTCGTACGAGTTCAGCTTCAGCTCGTAACCGGCCCCGCCCTCGGTAAAGCGATGGAGCGGCGCGTCCTCTTGCACCCGCATCGTCAATCGCGCCACCGACCCCTCCACGTCCAACTGCCAGTGGCGGTACTTTTCAGGCGACGTCGCAAAGTCGATTCGTCCTGCGCCCGATATCTTGCCTTTTGGAGTAGCTTCCGCCGATGTCATTGGCACCCCGCGCCATCACGATTCTAACTATCCGTGATGCTTACTATCATTGTAACAAACAGGACGTAACAAACAGGGCCCTCCGACAGATGGCCCGCGCCGATTGACCCACCGCCTGACCGCTACGTAAACTCTCCAGACTGAGTTTCCCTGCATTTCCCACCCTGATTGGAGACACGATGAAATACGGTTTCACAATCCCTGGCAGCGGTCCATTGACCGCGCCTCCGATAATGAGCGAAATCGCCCGGCGCGGCGAGGAACTGGGGTTCGACTTTCTGGTCTGCCCCGATCACATCATCTTCCCTCGCGACGTCTCCTCACCCTACCCCTACAACGAGGAGGGAGTGCACCCGGGCACTCTCACCGGCGAATGCCTCGATCAGCTTACGATGCTGGCCTTTATTGCTGCCCAGACCACCACCATCGGTCTGGGCACCAGCGTTATGATCGTCCCCCACCGGAACCCGCTGGTGGCGGCAAAGTCCATCGCCACCCTCGACGTGCTTTCCGGCGGACGTGTCATCCTCGGCGTGGGTGTCGGCTGGCTCCGCGAGGAGTTCGAGGTCCTGGGACTCCCGCCCTTCGACGAACGCGGTGCAGTCACCGACGAGTACCTCCGGGCCTGGATCGAGCTCTGGACAAGCGACAACCCCAGCTTTCACGGCAAATACGTTCAATTCGATAACATAAGCTTCCTGCCCAAACCGGTCCAGAAACCGCACCCGCCCATCTGGATCGGTGGCGAGAGTCGACCGGCCATCCGCCGCGCCGCCGAACTTGGCAATGGCTGGCACCCGCTTGGCGTCAATCCCCAGACTCCCCTCGCCACTCCAGAGCAGTTGCAGCAGGCAATGCAACGCCTCTCCACCCGAGCAGAACGCGCCGGCCGCGACCCGGCGGAAATCGAGATCGGTTTTCGAGTCGCTGGCCTGGACCTGTCTTACTCTGGTGACGATGCCGAGCGTCCCCGTTTCGCGGGAAATCCTGAACAGGTGGCCGAGGACATCCGCGCCTATCAGGAAATAGGCGTATCCAGCCTCGTCTTCGACATCGGAGGCGTCGCCAGTTCTCGAGTCTCCAACGCTGGTCCGGTAATCGAGACTCTGGAGCAGCTTTCGCAACAGGTCTGGCCGCAGGTGTAGGGCGCTGCAAGGCAATCATCCCCGGCAGTGGAGCAGAGCCTTTTAATTGTAGGTAATCCGTTGGCCCTGAGCCTGTCGAAGGGCCGTCAGTTCGTGGTTCGACAGGATCACCATGAACGGACTTGACGGCTTGACTGCGAAAACTAAAGGACCCTGGTCTTTGCAGCGTTATATTGCCCTGAGCGGAGCGTTATATTGCCCTGAAAGGAACGGCCCCGCCTACCTCCGCCGGTAATCGGGCTCCCTTCCCTCGCGCATCGCCGCCAGTGCCTCCCCGTGGTCCGGCGACCCCATCGCCATGGCCTGCCTTCGCAGATACTCTTCGAAGAACTGTCCATGGTCGTAGTCCTGGAATGCAGAAAGCATCAGCTTGGTCTGCCGAGCTCCTTCCGAGCTGACTGCCAGGTACCGCTGTACGATGTCCTCCACCTCGGCATCGAAGTTCCATGAGTCCACCACGTAGTCCACCAGTCCGATGCGCAGTGCCTCCTCGCCGTCCACGTTCTCTCCCGACAGAGCCATCCTCTTCGCACGCCCCAGCCCGATGTAGCGCGGGAGGCGATAGGTTCCCAACCCGGGAATGAACCCTTCCTTCGCCGCTGGCAGCCCAAGCTGGCAGTCCGACGCTGCTATGCGTATGTCACAGGCCAGGGGCAGCTGCAGTCCGCCCCCCAGCGCGTAGCCCTGCATTGCGCACAGGACCAGCTTGTCCGACAGCTCCAGCAGCCTCAGCGCCCGGTCCCAGTGGTCGAAGTACGCATGCGGCGTCTCCCCTGCCGCGAGTTCCTTCAGGTCGATTCCGGTGCAGAAGGCCCTCCCCTCTCCCCGGATGATCACCGCTCGGGCTGTCTTGTCATCGTGGATGGACTGAGCTGCCCAGTTCAGTTCCACAGTCCCGCGGTAATCGACGGCATTCAGCACTTCGGGCCGGTTCAGTGTCAGCCGGATAAGGTCCCCGTCACTCTCGTAGACCATCGCTTCGAGCTTCATGATTCCTCGATGGGCCGTCTAGATGCGCCTGTTGTCTACAACCCGCACTGCCTTCCCCTCGCTGCGCGGCAGCCCTCGGGGGGCGACCACCTCGACGCTGCATCCGATGCCCAGCGTGCTCTGCAGTGTCGCCGCCAATGTCCGGCCCACAATCGAATAGATATCCGTGTCCCCCAACAGCGATTCCGACGCCTCCACCCGCACTGTCATTTCGTCCATATGCGAGTCACCGCGCTCGAGGTGCAGCTCGTAGTGCGGCTCCAGCCCCTCAATCCGCAACAATTCGGCCTCAATCTGTGACGGAAACACATTCACGCCGCGCACGATCAGCATGTCGTCCGTCCGACCCACCGGCTTGCTCATTCGCGCCGTCGTCCGCCCGCACTCGCAACTCCCGCGTTCCAGCCGCGTCAGGTCCCCCGTCCTGTACCGCAGCAGCGGCAGGGCCTCCTTTGTGACGCACGTCAGCACCAGCTCGCCGGTCTCCCCATCGGGAAGTGTCCGCCCTGTCTCCGGGTCGATGACTTCGGGAATAAAGTGGTCCTCAGCCAGGTGCAGCCCCTGCTTGAACGGACACTCCATCGATACCGCCGGCCCCATCACCTCCGACAGCCCATAAATGTCCAGCGCCGTGATGCCCAGTCGCGCCTCGATCTGCGTCCGCATCTCCTCCGACCACGGCTCCGCGCCGAACACCCCCAGCCGCAGCCTGCCCAGGTCGGCCCCAACCTCCGCAGCCTGCTCCGCAATGAGCATGGAGTACGACGGCGTGCAGCACAGCACCGTTGCCCCGAAATCCCGCGCCAGCTCCACCTGTCGCCTCGTGTTCCCGGCCGACACCGGCACCACGGTCGCGCCCATCCGTTCGCCGCCGTAATGAAGCCCCAGCCCGCCGGTGAACAGTCCGTATCCGTACGCCACGTGTATGACGTCCCGCCGTTGGACGCCCCCAATGCTGAGAGCCCGCGCTGCCAGGTCCGCCCACGTCGCGATGTCGTTGGCGGTATACCCTACCACCGTCATCTTGCCGGTGGTCCCGCTCGACGCATGCAGCCGCACCACCTCCTCCATCGGCACCGCGAACATCCCATAGGGATAGTTGTCCCGCAGGTCCTGCTTCACCGTGAAGGGCAGCCGCGAGAGATCCTCAAGCGACCGCACGTCTCCAGGCGCAACGCCTGCTGCACCCAGCCTCTCACGGTACAGCGGCACATTCGAGACTGCGTGCGCCACGCAATTCCGCAGCCGCCTCGCCTGCAGCGCGGACATCTCGTCGCGCGAAATGCTCTCAACCCTGTCCCAGACCGGACCGTCCAACAGCCTACTCCTCAACTCGCTTCAGGCCAGTATATTGTATCCAAATCAGTTAGAATGAGTCTGTCCGGACAATTGATTTCCTTGCCCAATCTTGGCAGCAATGGTTTCCCGGAGTCCGCCATGACGACCACAAAGACCCAGCTCCCGCCCATGCGACCATTCACGCCGGAAGAATGCAACGCCCTCGTCGCGAGCGGCATCATTGCCGAAGGTGAGCAAGCCTCAGTGCTTGCAGGTTCCCACCTCTTCAACGTGGACGAATTCTTCGACATGGTAAGAGCCGGCGTTTTGCAAAAGGAAGACCGTGTGGAACTGATTGACGGAAAAGTGATCATCATGCCCCCCATCGGCGACTCCCACCAGTCCGGGACCGACTGGCTTACCATGTTGCTTGTTCCCAATCTCGTAGGTCGCGCCATGGTGCGAATTCAGGGTTCGGTTCGCCTGCACATGCGAAGCGCACCGGAACCCGATGTGGCCGTGCTGCGTCTCCGTTCAATCGATGACAATCGACCTTATTTCCCCGAAGATATCCACTTCCTCATCGAGGTCGCCGACAGTTCCCTCTCCTACGACACCGGCGCAAAACTCGCCCGCTACGCCGCCGCAGGCATCCCCGAGGTCTGGGTCGCCAACCTCCGCGTCCGCGAGGTGACCGTCTACGCCGACCCCTCCGGCTCCGACTACGCCACCGTCGCCACCTACCGCCCCGGCGACACCGTCAGCCCCAGCGCCTTCCCCGACGTTTCCCTCTCCGTCGACGAGTTTATGCCCCCGGCCACCCATGGCAGCGACGCCCAGTAACTCCCCAGGACGATAGCAAAATCCCGTATATCCCCTGACCGTTAGTCCTGAACCCGTCTGGGAACGGCCCAGCCGAACCCGCTAAAGATTCGACAACCTCACCACCAACGTATTCTCACCGACTTCGCCGCCGCCCCGGTAGCCCGGGTTTTTGGCTTTCGGAAAGATTCCATCCTCCTCAGGGGAAGCAAGAATAAAAGGAACTTGCCCCAGTGACACTTGGCCCTTGCGAGTCCCCATCTTTCGCCCATATGCTGACTATATGAACATTTGGTCGAACTGCGGCCTCGTGGTACGCCTGACCGTCCTGTTCCTTCACCCCGGTTCCATGCGCGACAGCCCGTTGAAAATGAATGAAAAACCCCATGGACGAAAACCCCATGGACGTAGGAAATCTGCAGCCCGGAAAACCCTCCCGCAAAGCTGAAATGACCGGATATGAGCGGAAATGACAGGGTTTTTAAATCTTCGCAGTCTGACCCCGCCCGTTTCCAGCGATTCCAAAGCTGTTCGGGCCCTCAGCACCTCTTCCGGGGAGCCCCGGAATACCCCGCCAACCCCCCGGGACCACCGCCGTAACCATACCGGACCACCCGTTCTCCGGCCTCGGACCCTCGGCCTCCATACTCCGCTCCGGCCCTTCAGTTTTCGGAAACGTCCCCTCTCCCTCAAGGGAAATCAAGACGCTGCTGCCCTGCTGTAGCCCACGCCGCGTTTGACCACCGCCGCGCCCCGACCCTAGAATACCCGCGACTCCCATACCCCCCGACGGCGGTGCTGCCTTGCCCGTTTCCTCCACCAACTCCAGGGTCATCTACGACGCCCTCAAGGACGTCGATGTCAGCATCATATCCGCCCTCCCCGAGACTTGGCTCGTCCACCTCGTCGGCATGGCCGACGACGACCCCGACGTCACCCTCGTCCGCCTGAACAAGGAAGAAGAGGGCGTCGGCATCTCCGCAGGAGCCCACCTGGCGGGCAAGAAGTCCGCCATGCTGATGCAGAACCACGGCCTGCTGACCTCCATCAACGGCATCGTGTCCCTGGCTCAGCTCTACCGCATACCCCTGCTGATGCTCATCAGCTACCGCGGCGAGATGGGCGAGCGAGATCCCTGGCAGACCGAGGGCGGCCTGGTCACCGAACGCGTCCTCGACGCCCTCGGCATCATGTACCGCAAGATGTCCGACCCGGCCCTCGTTGCCCGCGACATCCGCCAGGCCCAGACCCTCGCCGAAAGCTCCCTGCGCCCTGTCGCCCTCCTCCTCACCCGCGACCTCATGTGGGAGGACTGACGCGACCTCATGTTGGAAGGCTGACCACCACCCGCTGGCCCTGAGCCTGTCGAAGGGCCTCCGCACCCCACGAGTCCCAGCCCGAAACATCACTGTAAGAGACGATACATAATGACCGAATCCACCACTCGCTAGCCCTGAGCTTGTCGAAGGGCCACCGCCAACCCTGATACACAGCCCGCAGCAAGACCGTAAGTGACGATACATAATGACCGAAACCACCGCCACCCGCTGGCCCTGAGCTTGTCGAAGGGCCGCCGTACATCAGGAGTCCCAACCACCAACATAATCGGTTGCAACAAGCCAAGAGAAATGACCATGCTCCGCGCCGAAACCACCGTCCGCTGGTCCTGAGCTTGTCGAAGGGCCCCCGCACACCCGAGTCCCAACCACCAACATAATCGGTTGCAACAAACAAAGAGGATTGACCATGCTCCGCGCCGAAGCCCTGGAAGCCATATACCCCCGCCTCAAGGACCAGGTGGTCGTCACCATCATGGGCGCCGTGGCCGTCGAGCTCTACAACCTCGGCCACAAGCCCAACTTCTTCTACCTCGAACACGGCATGGGCCTCGCCTCCTCAATGGGCCTCGGCCTCGCCCTCTCGCTGCCCGACCAGCAGGTCACCGTCCTCGACGGCGACGCCTCTCTGCTGATGAACCTCGGCACCCTCAGCACCATGGCCCGTTACGCTCCGCCCAACCTGACCCACGTCGTCTTCGACAACGAGAGCCTCCTCTCCGTCGGCGGCTTCCCCTCCGCAACCACCACCGGCACCGACCTCGCCGGCATCGCCCGCGAGGCAGGCGTCGAGCACGTCGACCGCGCCGACACCATCGAGTCCCTCGAGGAATCCTACGCCGCCGCCACCGACCGACGCGGACTCTCCGTCATCCACTCCAAGGTCGAACCCGTCGGCCCCACCTCCTTCGCCATGGACATCGGCCTCCTCGAAAACCGCTTCGAATTCGCCCGCCACCTCCGCTCCCTGTTCTAAAGCGACTTCTCCGCCACCCCGAATGCCGTAGGCAGGAACGCCATGTGGTCTGCCCCTGCGTCAAAGAAACGCCGGTCTTTCGGCTCATGGGCAGACGGCAAAAGCACGAGAAAAGGGCAAACTCATAAGTGAGCGGGAAGCGGGAGAAGTGCCCTATACTGGCCGCCGATGACCCGCAGAGCAGGAGGGGTTTTACGTTATGCATTGGTCCGACGACGGAAGGATACAGGTCAGCAGGAGCTTCGCGGTTGGAGTCGCCGCTGTCATCATCGCTCTTGCCTTGGCAGCTATGTTCCTTATCGGAATGGTCCTGTCTGGTAAAGACGACGAAGGTTCAGGAAACAGCATTCCCCCCACACCAACTGTTTTGGCCGACGATCAAGACGAAGAGAATGACGACATGGCTGGAAGCCCACAGCAAGCTTCTAAGGCCAGCTACTCCACCTGCCTTGCTAGGACTTGGCGAGCTCTCAATCTTGACGCCAGAGAAACCGAGTTCAAGCCCTGGGAAGACAGAACTACTACTAAGTTGGTCTGGCCCATCATTGAACTCAGACACGTGGACTACATCGCCGACCACTGCCAGTCGCTCGCCCCGGAGCCGCCGAGTGCATCGTCTGCCACCTGCATTCCTAGGGAACTTCAAGCCTTCTATCGGAGGCATATTCCAGAGGGCGGCGATTCCCAGACTCATCAAGCGATTGCTGCTCAATACGCCCTGACAGTCTGCCAGCCGTCCGCGGACCGATAACTCTACCCACCAGGCTATGGACAATTGGGAGAAGGCATACGAGAAACTGAAGCTGGGACAGTTTGACCGAAGCCCTTTCAGATTCTTTTTTTACAGCTTTACCGTGGCCTTTTGGACCCAGGTTGCAGTCTGGCTCCTGTTCAGGACAGATCTCATCCCCAGGGTTGAAGACGTTTGGGGATGGTTGGTGCTATCCCTCCTGTCCACTCCGGGCAACATTCGGGCGATGTTCTTTATGGCCTTGGGGCCAAACCCGATGCGCGATCGGGAGACGGTCGTCGAAAACGAGGGTCGCCCGGAGTCGCCTCGCCGCAGAAGGAGAATCCGATTTCGACTTCGGAAGGAATGGAGAAGGGGGGAACCCTCCCGCGAAGGGTCGCCGCAACGGCATCTCCAACCTGATCGGACTTCGCAAGTTGACTCATACCAAAACCTCCATCCACCTCCTTCTGTACCTGCCGCCACTGTCCGAGTTAGCCAGCCGACCCTGACAACCCGGCAAGGATCTTCTCTTGGAACCTTGATGAAGGTCCTGGCTTTCTTGGGAATCTTGATAGTGGCCGCTGCGTATTGGATTACAGGAGGCAACCTCGTGCGCCCGTCTGACACTGTAACTGAGCCTCCTCGGATGCGGAATCAGGAGGAGAAGCAACACATGCTGGAATTGATCAATCAGGCCCGCATTAACGCCGGAGTTCCACCGGTCTCAATGGGGACTAACAACGTCGCCCAGATACAGGCTGAGCATTTGCTCGAACATTGTGTTTTGTCCCACTGGGGAACCGATGGGTTGAAACCTTACATGAGGTATTCCTTGGCGGGAGGCTATCAGGCCAACGGCGAGAACGCTCTCACGTTTAATGAGTGCGGGTTGGCCGACACTCTGCTTCAATGGAATGACCAACCCATGGAGATGGTGAATGACGCCGTGGATGGGTGGCTGGACAGCCCGGGACACCGGGAGACTATGCTCAACCCCTCCTACCGCAAGGTGAACGTTGGTTTGGCATGGGACCGCAACACATTCAAGGCCATTCAGCACTTCGAGGGCGATTACGTGAGACTCACGCAAGTCCCCGCTATTCTGAATGGTGAACTGACCCTTGCAGGTCGGCTCGAAGAGTATTACGAGTTTGGCGCGACACATCCACTGATGGCACTAATTGTTTACGACCCCAAGCCAAGGACCTTGACCCCCGAGCAACTGCTCCAGACGAGTTGCTATTCCCACGGAGAATTTATTGCGGCAATTGTTCCTCCCTCCCCACTTTTCCGGCAAGACTATGAGTACACCGAGACTGTGGAAGGCATATCCTGCACCGACCCGTACAATGTAAGTAGTGGGGCGATAAGGCCTGAGACGCGGTTGAAAATGGAGAGAGCATGGAACGAGAACCAGCAAAGGTCAGAGAGGACTACGGAGACAGAAGTTTCATTTCAAGTCATGAAGGCCCGAGACTATACGGTTGAAGGAAGGGAGTTCGCACTCGCGGCTGACCTGCGAGACTTGGTCGAAGAATATGGCCCTGGAGTCTACACTGTATCCTTGTTGGCCAACTTGGTGGGCTACGAAGGGGTGGTTTCCGAATATTCTATTTTCCACGAGGTAATTCCACCTGAAACATACTCCTCCCGCAGATAAGCGCAAATGGACAGCCCAGATATAAAATCAAACGCGGTTTTGATCGAGATTCCCCCCCAGGGTCAGGTCACTACCGACGCAGAAATCCTCGAACGCCTTCTCCCCCTCAACCTGCAGCGCACCGAGGCAGAACATGGCCCCTAACCCCCCGTCACAGCGCCGCCTCCGCCACCCGCTCGATCGCCTCCAGCGTCTCCCGCTCGCCCCGCGTCGTCAGCATGTGCACCACGTGGTCCGCCCCCGCGTCGAAGAACCGCCGGTTCTGCTCCCGGTCCGGCGGCGCGTCCCACATCGTGATGTTCAGCCCCGACGCGTCCCGCCCGTTCGCCCGGTACAGCTCCTCGATCTGCGCCCTTGCTTCCGGCAGCCGGTCCGGATCGTGATACACCGACGTAGTCCGCGCCCGAGGCAGCCACCCGTCGCCGTAATCCGCCACCCGCTGCGCCGCCCGCGACAGCTCCCCACCCACCATCACCGGCGGATGCGGCTTCTGCACCGGCTTCGGATTGCAGATGATCGGCGGAAAGTCCACCCACCTGCCGTGGAACTCCGACTCCTCTTCCGTCCACAGCTCCTTCATCGCATACACGTACTCCCGAGTCTGCGCCCACCGCCGAGGGAAGTCCGCCCCCAGCACTTCCGACTCCCCTTGCAGCCAGCCTGCTCCGATGCCGAACACGAACCGCCCGCCCGACACCAGGTCCAGCGTAGCCACCTCCTTGGCCAGCCGGATCGGGTTCCGCTCCGGCACCAGGCAGATTCCCGTTCCCAGCCTGACCGACGTCGTGGCCCCCGCAGCCGCCGCCAGGAACACCAGCGGATCTATGATCTGGTTGATGCGGCCGTCCGCGTACACGCTCGGCGCCCCCGACCTGGCCCCGTCCGCCCCGACGCTGAAGTCCGCCGGCACCACGCCGTGCTCCGGTGCCCACAGCGACCCGAACCCCAGCTCCTCCACCTTCCGCGCCACGGCAACCATGTCAAAGTCATGCTCCGTAAACAACAAACAAATCCCAACTTCCACCATTAGTTTAGACCTCTTTCCCAGTTCCATCAGGACGAGTCAAATTATTTGGTTAATAATTTGCTGCAGATCATTTATAGCAACAATGTAACTATGAGGGCCTTCGTCTTTGACTAATTCCTGGAGCTGCTCCAGCATGTTGTCCGTGAAGTAAGCTCCATCTAAGATTACGAACAGTGCAACGTTTTCGTCCAGGTTCTGCCTGAAATTGCTCAAGAGGCGGACTGTTTCGTCAAACCGGCTGTCCTGATTTCCTCCTCCTTCCCTAGTGTACTTCTGCGACGCGTAGCAAGTGATGTCATATGTTTGCCACGTAAAATCTATTGCTTCGGACGGTCTCGGCTCCCTGCTTCTCAATTGATGTCTCAGAATAATTCGACCATCTTCGGCGATGTAATGAACACCCCTTCCTTGACGCGGCAGTTCACGAAATTCCTTGACGTTGTCCAATTGCCTAATGAAATTTGCAGCTGCTTCTTCGTGTATATTTTGTCGTCGAGCGTCGGTGGATAACACCGCAGCCAATGGTCCTCTTGGGTTCGCCTCCAGGGCAGCCCAAAATGCTTCCATTGGAAGGTCATATCGTTCAGAGAAATGGGAAATTCTCTCGGTGAGCCCATCGTTTCTGTTGGCGATTTCTTCCTCCATTGCGTCTAAATTTTCTAAGTTTCGTTGGTGCTCAACTTCATCGAAGTCCAACTGCGGTAACTGACCATGATTGTCAGGCATCAATGTCTCTCTCACATTTCAGATTCAATGACAACCCTCGTGCCATTGCTTCCTTCCTCAACCCATCTCCCTCTGAGCCTTCGAGGTTCAACCAAAATTCTCTGTGCCCTCTGTGCTCTCTGTGCTCTCTGTGTTAAATCCGTGCTCCCCCACCTCAAATCGAATGTTCCGCCACTCCCGCCAGCTCCCCCCACTCAACCCCCTCCGCCCGCAGCCGCCGCTCCGTGACTTCCCACGCCGCCCGCGCATCGTCCATCCCAACGAACCGCCGCCCCAGCCGCGCCGCCTCCAGCAAAGTCGTCCCACTTCCCGCGTAGCAGTCCAGCACCGTGTCCCCCGGGTCCGACGACGTCAGTATGATGCGCTCGAGCATCGCCGCGTTCTTCTGCGTCGGATACGACGGGCGTTGCGGGTCCTTGTACTCCCACACGTCCTGTGGCAGCTTCCCCGAAGACTGGTCCGCGTAGATGATCTTCCGCGGGTTCCCCGTCGAGCTCCACGCGATGAGCCCCGCCGCGTCCAACTCGTCCAGCTTGTCCGGCGTGTACCGCCAGTGCCGACCCGGCGGCGGCGGCATCCCCCGCCACGGCCCCCCCGTCGGCCCGTGCCGTGTCGTTCCCGGCGCGTGCAGCGGCGTCGTCGCGTACCGCCTTCCCGTCTCGTCCACCAGCGGATACCGCAACTCCGCGTCCTCGTCCGTCAGCGGCTCCTCCTGCGGGCGCCACTTCAGCCGGTTCGGCGACACCGAGTAAAACAGTATCGCGTCCTTGATGTTCCCGTAGGCGTAGCGATTGAAGTTCTTGGGGTTGCACTTGATGCGCGTGATGCTGTTCCGGAAGTTGCGCTCGCCGAACACCCTGTCCATCAGCAGCCGGACGTGGTGCTCCATCTTCACGTCGATGTGCACGTAAACGGACCCGTCCCCAGCCATCACCGACCGTATGGCCTCCAGCCTCCGCCCCAGCTGCTCCAGGTAGTCCTCTCCCATCAGCGTGTCCGCGAAGGCCACCTCCCCCGACCCGCTGACCGTGCTGGCCCGTTCCGAGTCCATCCGGAACTCTGTGTTCGTGGCGAACGGAGGATCGATGTAGACCAGGTTGACTTTGATCCCCCTCTCTTTAAGTATGGACAACCCCGCCAGGTTGTCCCCCGCGTGGTACAGGTGCTCCATCACTTCCGCCCCCGGTAGCGCAACTCAGATGGACATAATACTTTCTATTCCAAAAAGTCACAAGAAAAACCCTCCTTCACGCCAGGGAAGGAGGGTCTGCGCTTCAGGAGTGCTGAGTCGGCTACGGGAAGAGCTGCTCGCCCGTCTCCGCATCCGAAACGCTGATGGCAGCCATCGGGCACTGCTCGGCCGCGTCGAGGATGACTTCCTCGGTGTCCGCGTCGACGTCCGCCGGTATCGCCTGCCGGTCATCGTTCAGCGTCAGCGCCTTCGTGGCGATGCTGATGCACATCTGGTTGCCAACGCACAGGTTGTGGTCGACCGATACGCTTAACTTTCTGGCCATGTCCTCCCCCAGCATTGCTAGATGTAGCTGCGGCAGCCGCGCCTGTGCTGGCTATCCGCCGTCCGGCCGACCCGGACAAGGTGGCCGCATTCTAGCAGTGCCCCCCACCACGGTCAACCACGCCACGACAGCACGCAAGGCCTTTCTATCATTGTCCCACGGCTAGACAGTCCGTTCACCCTGTGTCCCTGGATAGTCCGTTCACCCTGTGTCCCTGGATAGTCCGCTTATCCTGAGCCTGTCGAAGGACGAGCGGACTATCCAGGAAAGGTTCCTGTGTCGTTCGTTGACTGCTGTCGGGATAACCGAATGACTCTGCGATTGTACGGCTACGCCACGACCCCTGGACCCCTGGCGGAATCTTCCCTTCTGTCAATCACATCCCGGAATTTCGTGCCGGGCCTGCGGCGATGCGATGATGTCTAGTCCCCCGCCTTGATGAAGTCGGAGACTCGCTCGGCGATCATCATGGTGGTTACGTTGGTGTTGGCGCGGACTACGTCGGGCATGATAGAGGCGTCGGCGATGCGGAGGTTGGATACGCCGCGGACGCGGAGCTGCTGGTCGACGACAGCCATGGGGTCGTCGTCGGTGCCCATCTTGCAGGTGCCGGAGATGTGGTAGGAGGTGCTGATGTTGCGGCGGAGCCAGGCGTCGAGGGTGTCGTTGGACTCGAGGTCGGCGGGAGTGGGCGAGAGTATCTCGTCAACGATGGCTTCGTAGGCGCTGTGCTGCAGGAAGGACACGCAGAGGCGTACGCTCTCGCGGAGACGCTCGCGGTCCCAGTCTTCCTCGAGATAGCGGTAATCCATGCTGGGCGCCGTCTGCGGGTCGGCGGACACGAGACGCAGCTCGCCCTTGCCCTTGGCGAGATATAGCCCGCAGTTAACGGTATGGGCCGGGTTGTCGTCTCGGACGACGGTGTTCAGGGAGGCGGGCGACAGGATCATGTCGTGGGGCGTGTCGGAGCCAGTGGCGGTGTAGCGCAGCCGCAGCGCCCGCATGGCGTCCGGATCGATGGGTACGCCCTCGTTGACCATGAAGCGCACGGTTACGTTGGGGTGGTCGCGCATGTTCTGGCCCACGCCGGGTAACTCGACGGCGACGGGGATGCCCTGGGCGCCGAGCTGATCGGCGGGGCCGAGGCCGGAAAGCATCAGGAGCTGCGGCGAGGCCACGGCCCCGGCGCAGAGGATGATCTCGCCGCCCTCGACGACGAAGGTCTCGTCGCCGCTCTCCACCTCGACACCGACGGCGCGGCCGCCTTCGAGCACGACGCGGTTGACCTGGACGTTGGGGCGGATGGTCAGGTTCAGGCGGTGGCGCACGGGGTCGATGTAGGCCAGGGCCATGCTCCAGCGGACGCCATCTATGTTGTTCTCGGCGCGAAGACTGATGCCAGTGGCCTCGGGATGGTTCACGTCGGGATGGAAAGGGTATCCGGCGGCGGTGGCGGCCTGGAAGAAGGCCTCCTGCGTTGGAGGCCAGGTCTCGCGGTGGTGATGCCGCACGGGAACCGGGCCCTCGGTGCCGTGGAAGTCGTCGTGGAAATCGGCGTCGTTCTCGAGCCTGCGGAAGTAGGGCAGGCAGTCAATGTAGGACCAGCCCTCGTTGCCCCAGGACGCCCAGGTGTCGTAGTCCTCGGGCGCACCGCGGATGAAGGTCTGGCCGTTGATGGCGCTGGAGCCTCCCATGACCTTGCCGCGCGGGACAGGCATGGGGCCCTGGTCGGTCGTGGCGGTGCCAGTGAAAGACCAGTTGAATGGAGATCCGGCGGCGCGGGCCTCGAGGTTCACCGAGCCCCAGCCGCGCTTGAGCATCTCGGGTAGCTGGGCGAAGTCAGGGTAGTCGGGGCCAGCCTCGAGTAGGAGGACCGAACGGTCAGGATCTTCGGACAGGCGGGCGGCCAAGATGCAGCCGGCGGTGCCGCCGCCGACCACGATGCAGTCGTATTTCATGAAAATGGCTCCAGCTTTTGGTTGGAGCCATTCTACACGGTCGGCGCGATGGGGTCAGGATGAGGGGATGTCTTCAGGAATCAAACCCGTACAGCCGCGAGCAGTTGTCCCACAGGAACTTCCGCTTCGCCTCCTCCGACAGCGGCAGCTCCAGGAACCGGTCCACCGACAGCGGGTACTTCGAGTCCGCGTGCGGATAGTCCGTAGAGAACACTACGTTGTCCTCCAGCCCGTACTTCGACACGATCTCCGCTGGCTCCTCGTCGCACTCCACCGACAGATAGCACTGCCGTCGGAAGTAGGCGCTCGGCTCCATCTTCAGGTCCGGATGGTCATACGACGCCGACATCTCCCAGTGCTCGTCCAGCCGCCACAGCAGCCACGGCGCCCACGAGCAGTTGCCCTCCAGGAACGCCACCGTCAACTCCGGGAACCGCTCCAGCACTCCGCCGCCGACAATGTCCACAGCCGCCAGCATCATCCCCATCGGATGCGTGCACGTGTGGTACAGCATGTGCGTGTCGAAGTTATCCCCCGGCTGCGGCAGGTTCACCCGCCCGCCCTCGTGGAAACTGAGCGGCACCCCCAGATCCTGCACCTCCGCCCACAGCGGATCGTAATATGGATCGTGCCAGTTGCGTCCCGCCACCGGGTTCGGCCTGACGAACACCGTCTTGAACCCCAACTCCTTCACCGCCCGGCGCGCCTCGGCCACCGCCCCCTCAATGTCCTGCGGCGGGATCATCGCCGCCCCGAACAGCCGGTCTGGCCCGCCGCTGCAGAAGTCGGCCAGCCAGTCGTTGTAGGCCCGCGATATTGCCGTCGCCAGCCCCGGCTCCAGGCTGCTGTCGCCTAGCAGTCTGTCCGAGAAACGTCCTTAGCGAGCGGGTGGGGTATGATGATATGAGCCTTGAGTGGGGGTAAGCGCTCAATGAGCAAGACCTACCTTCCCTATGACCCAGAGCAGCAGTTGCTGCTGCCAGCGGCGCTGCAAGAATGGCTGCCGCCGGACAACCTGGCCTACTTCATCTCCGACGTGGCGGACCAGCTTGACCTGGGGGAAATCACGGAGCGCTACGAGCAGGAGAGCCGTGGCGGCCCGCCCTATCATCCCAGAATGATGGTGAAGGTGCTGCTGTATAGCTACTGCACCGGGGTGGCGTCCTCACGGCGCATGGCCCAGCGGCTCCACGAGGACATCGCCTTCCGGGTGCTGGCGGCCAACAACACCCCTGACTTCCGCACCATCTCGGACTTCCGCAAGGACCACCTGGCGGCCCTGTCGGGGCTGTTCCTGCAGGTGCTGGAACTGTGTCAGCAGGCTGGCCTGGTGAAGCTGGGGCACGTGGCGTTGGATGGGACCAAGGTGAGGGCCAACGCATCGAAGCACCAGGCGATGAGCTATGGGCGGATGAAAGAGAAGGAGGCCCAGTTGCAGGCGGAGGTGGATGAGTTGCTGCGGCGGGCCCAGGAGGTAGACGAGGAAGAGGACCGGCGGTACGGCAAGGACCGGCGGGGCGACGAACTGCCGGAGGAGTTGTCCTTCCGTGAGGGGCGGCTGCGGAAGATACGGGAGGCCAAGGCGGCGCTGAAGGCGCAGGCCAAGGCGGAGGCGGAGCAAGCCGAAGCCGACGGTAAGCAGCACCCAGGCACACCCTCCGACAAGGCACAGCGGAACTTCACCGATCCGGACTCCAGCATCATGCCTGGACCAGGGGGGCGGGACTTCCAGCAGTCCTACAACTGCCAGGCGGTGGTGGACCAGGAGCATCAGGTGATCGTGGCGGCCCGGGCCACCAACCAGCCCTCGGACAAGCAGCAGGCAGCGACCATGATTGAGGAGACCATCAACAACACGGGCGCGGTGCCGAAAGAAGTATCCGCCGACGCTGGATACTACTCGGCGAAAGCCGTGGAGGAACTCTGCGCTCTGGGAGTGGACCCCTTTGTGGCGCCGGAAAAGACCCGCCATGGCTGGGCGCCCCCACCGGCGCCCCGTGGCCGTATACCCAGGGATCTCTCCCCCAGAGACCGGATGCGCCGCAAGTTGCAGACCAAACGGGGCCGGCAGCGCTACGCTTTAAGAATGCAGACGGTGGAGCCGGTCTTCGGCCAGATCAAGCAGGCCCGGGGCTTCCGGCAGTTCCTGCTGCGGGGACTGGAGAAGGTCAACGGAGAGTGGTCGCTCATCTGCACCGGCCACAATCTGCTGAAGTTGTTCCGGTTTGGCGCCGGGTTCCCCGGAAAATGGGGGACAACAGGCCCCGCGCCGACTGGCGGGGAAGCTTCCCCGCTGGTCAGCGTCAAGTCATCCTTGAACCTGCCTGCACTCACCAACCTGCCCCTTCACCGCATGGCCGCCTGAAGACAATCCCCGGACAGCCTGCTAGGGTGAACAGCCCCCGGCTCGGAAACAGCACCGCCACGTCGATGCCCTCATTGTCCATCGCCGTAAGCTGTGACGCGCTGTCCCAGCCCTGCTGCTCAGAGTCCGCGTACACATCCTGCTGGCTCGTCATAAGGGGCGTGATGGCATTGTCGTAGCTGCGGTTCGGCAGCGGATATACGTTCTCACCCACCCGCACGCCCAGGTCCCGCGGGTGCCTGTTGGTGCCCTGCGGAGCCCGGTCCCGGAACGCCGGATCGATGTACCGATCCCAAAGGTCCGCCGGCTCCACGATGTGCATGTCCGAGTCCATAACCCTGAAACCGCTCTTAGCCATTCTCTCGCCCCTTGCCTTTGGCTACGGTCTGCTACTGTCCGATGACCTTTGGCTACTGTCTGCTACTGTCCGATGACCTTTGGCTACTGTCTGCTACTGTCCGATGACCTTTGGCTACTGTCTGCTACTGTCCGATGAAATGATAGCAGACGCCCCGACACTCGTCCGTTTACGCCCACCGCCCGCGGTGATAACCTGAGTGTAGACAATTGATGCGAGATAGACATGAACAGTGCCTCCCAGCCATCTAGAGAAGAGATCCCGACTTGGGAGAGATTCTACGATCCTGAGATTGCCTCTCGGATGAGACAGTTCGAGCAAGACAGGATCTTTATGAACGCCCACTTTGCCGAGTGGCTGGAGCAATTCCCCGATATGTTTGTAGCTGTATACGAGGAACGGTTGGTTGCCGTTGCAGCTACGGCAGATGAGTTGGCAAAACTACAAAAAGAGAAGGGGGTTCCGCCGGGGAGATCATACTGGCGCTTTTTGTCTACGACTCAGTTTGATTTGGTGGTGCCAGCCTGAGGTGGCAATTATTGGCTACTACGAATATGACCACGTTAGGGTACCTAGACCAAGGGTACGTGGGTATGTGAGTTTCACTGGACTGGGCGTCCAGGGACCGGTTGATTTCTTGGTGGATTCGGGGGCCGACAGCGTTATTCTCCACGTAAACGACGCTAGAAACCTTGGAATATCTCAGCTGATGCTGCGACACCACACCGCACGGGAGTCGGTCGGCGTTGGTGGCTTACAGCGATATTTCTCTGAACAAGGGTCTATTTCCTTCGAGGATGGCCAAGGATCATATATTAGGTGTTACCTGGACATTGGCATAGCGGGTCCCGAAAGCTCTACAACTCCTGAAACCGTCCCCTCTCTCCTCGGCCGCGACTTCCTCAACCTCTGCGACGTCCGCCTGAACTACACCCAGGACCTCGTCGCCCTCAACCCCCTCAACGTGGACAGCGGCTTTATCCAGCCATCGTATCAGCCCGCATAGGGAAAGCCCCGGCGCTCGTCGCAGCCGGGGCCCGCGCAACGCTGCGCTGTTCTCCTTGCCTACCCCTCGCCCACGTCGACGATCACGTTGCCGATGGCGTTGCCCTCCACCGCCCGATGCGCCTGCACCACCTGCTCCAGCGGAAAGTGCGGCCCCACCAGGTGTGTCAGCGCCCCTGCCTCCAGCCACGCCGTGATGTCCGTGATTGCCGCTTCCTTCGCCGGCTCCGGCATGTCGTACACCAGCACGTTGCGAACCACCGTGTTGCTCCGCCGGAACTGCAGCGGCACCGCCGGCGGCTGCCCGGTCCCAGCGGCATATATCGCGACCACGCCCGACGACTTCAGCACCTCACTGGTAACCGGGAAGTTTGCCGCGAAGTCCACCTCCACGATGTGGTCCACTCCCTCGCTGCCGGTGATGTCCATCACCCGCTCGACAACGTCCTCGGTCCGGTAGTTGATGGTGTGGTCCGCTCCGGCCTCCTTGGCGATGGTCGCCTTGTGGTCCGAGCTGATGGTGCTGATAACCGTCGCCCCCGCCAGCTTCGCCTCCTGCACTGCGTAGTGCCCAACGGCTCCAGCGCCGCCGGGCACCAGCACTACCTTGCCGCTCAGCGGCCCATCGGCGAACAGGCACCGGTGAGCCGTCATCGCCGGCACGCCTAGGCACGCCCCCTGATCGAAGCTGACTGAGTCCGGCATCCGCACCACGTGCCCCGAAGGCTGCACCGTGTACTCAGCCGCCGACCCGAAGGGACGCCCGAACTGCGACTCGAACAGCCACACCCGTTCGCCCACCCGCGACTCCGGCACGCCCGGCCCGACCCGGTCGATCACGCCAGCCCCATCCTGGTGCGGTATCACTCGCGAAAATCCTATCCGCGCCGTCAGCCCCGCCCGTCGCTTCCAGTCCGACGGGTTCACCCCCGACGTCACCACGCGCACACGAACTTCGCCAGGCCCCGGCTCAGGGTCAGAAATCTCTCCGAACTGCATAATTTCGGCAGGCCCGTTCTGCTCATACCAGACTGCTTTCATAGCCTGTCCCCCCAGACATAGGGGCGCACACCAGTGCGCCCCTGCGAGTAACTTGAACCTTATGCCGATAGATGGATTACGCGCCGCGGTTGGCGTAGTCCGACTTGGCCCTGTCGATCGCTGCTGCTCGACCCGCCTTCAGTGAATCTCTACGCTCAAAGGCCCACCTGTTCGAATCGGCGGTACTGGCGGTGGTGCCCTGGAAGGCCGGCATCACGTAGCGAGCCATCAGCTCGTAGCTGTGCAGTACGTCCTCTCGCTTGGCCCAGTCGATGGCCTGAACCATGAAGCCGCCGAAGCCGCCGCTGCGTTCCTCCAGCTTCTTGATGCCCTTGATGCAGTCGTCCGGAGTCCCTATGATCCAGGCCCCGTTCTTGTCCATCACCTCGATGATGTCTTCCAGCGGCCCATCAACGATGGCATCCCGGCCCATGGTGTGCTCGAAGTACTCCCGCTGGTAGCGTCCCGCGCCCACGCGAGCCTGCTCCATCGCTTCCTCTTTCGTTTCCGCCAGGTGCACCGGAAGCACCAGCCGCCAGTCGTCCCGGTTCACTGTCTGCCCGTGTTCAGCGGCCGAGGTCTCGGCGATCTCCCACAGCGACTGCAGGTCTGAGTCCGGTGCCCCCGGGTCCCGCGGCACAGTGATCGTCAGCACCGCCGCTCCGTACTTGCCGGCCAGCGCCACGCCCGAAGGCGACTGCACCGACGCCACGGCGACGGGCATGTGCGGCTTGGTGTAGGGGCGGAGCTGCAGCATCGCTTCGCGCAGGGTGAACCAGTCACTCTCGTAGCTGATGGGCTCGGTCTCGGTCATCAGCCGGAGCACCATGCCCAGACCCTCGTCCATTTGCCGACGTTGTATCGTCGGATCGATGCCCAGCATGTATGCGTCCCCCGGCAGTGCCCCGGGGCCCACTCCCAGCATCACCCGCCCGTGGGTCATGTGGTCCAGCTGCACCATCCGGTTCGCCACGTTGAACGGGTGGTGATAGGGGATGCTGATGACGCCAGTGCCCAGCTTGATGTGTTTCGTCCGGTCCGCCGCGACGGCGATGAATATCTCCGGCGACGAAATGGTCTCCCACCCCGCGCTGTGGTGCTCGCCGATCCAGGCTTCGTCGAAGCCCAGGTAATCGAGCCACTGCACCAGTTCCAGGTCCCGGTCCAACGCCAGAGTGGGATTTTCCCCCACCCGGTGGAAGGGCCCCATGAAAATTCCGAATTTCATACGTTCAGGCAAAGGCATAACGCTCAACTCTCCTATCTACTCAGTCCACGTTGCCGCAATTATAGCCCCAAAGCCCAAACCTGCCAACGAACCACTCTTCACGCCCCCGCGTAGGCCTATTGACCGGGAGCGGGAGACTAATGTAGCTGGCCATGCCCAGGATTTGCACCATGGGTTTGATGAGATAATTGCTCTGATACTGGAGCAAGAGTAGACTACAATGGTGCCTGAGGTAATTCAGAGCGATGTATATGCTCGGTGGTTTTCAAGGCTGCGAGATAGAGAAGCCAAGATTCGTATCAATGATAGAATCCGACGCCTTTTGCTGGGAAACCCGGGGGATGTAAGGACAGTAAGGGAAGGTATATCGGAGTTACGCATCAACTTTGGACCCGGATACCGAGTATATTTTCTGAGAAGAGGCGAAACTCTTGTAATCCTGTTGGCTGGTGGCGAAAAGGATTCCCAAGAAAGAGACATTCGTAGGGCAATAGAAGTTGCGCGGACATACCGCGACTAATCATCAGGTGCGTTAGCAATGTCGAAAGAGCAGTTCAGCAAATGGGATGCTGCGGACACCTTGGAAAGCGAAGAAGATATGCTGCTTTACTTGAATGTGGCAATGGAAGATCCCTTCGCTGCGTTGATCGAGGCTGTTTTGGGGGACATCGCGCGAGCTAAGGGCGCAGCTTGCATCGCTGAAGTCTCTTTTCATGATGCGCGGCTACGGAAAGCCGTCGAAGACGCCGTTCGGTTAATTCCCGATTCTACACCAGCCTAAGAGTCGATCCAGAAAGCTGTCGTAATTCGTTCACAGCATCTATTGCGCCAAACAAGCTCCTCTTCATTCTTGAAACCTCTCTACCCCCGCGCCGGCCGCTCCAGCCCCAGGTTGTCCCGCAGCGTCCCAGGCGCGTACTCCCGGCGAAACAGCCCCCGCCGCTGCAGCTCCGGCACCACCAGCCGCGCGAAATCCTCGTACGCCCCCGGCATGTGCGTCGCCGCCAGCACGAACCCGTCGCACGCCTCCGACTCGTACCATGCCTCCATCTGGTCGGCCACCTGCGACGCCGTCCCCGTGAACACTGGAAACTCCCGCAGCGTGCCGCGCCCCGACCACCGCACGAAGTCGTTCAGCGATGGGTTCGGGTTCCCGCTCAGCTGTATCACCCGGTCCAGGAACCCCCGCAGCCCGGTCATCGACGCCATGACCTCGTCCGACAGCGCCTCGTCTGGTCGGTGCTGCGAGAAGTCGTAGTTGAACACCTCCGACAGCAGCGCCAGCGAGTCCACCGGCCGCGCCAGCCCGTCGATGAACGCCAGCTTCTCCGCCGCCTCCTGCTCCGTCTCCCCTGCCACCACGTACACTGCCGGCGCAACCTTCACTGCCTCCGGGTCCCGCCCGGCGGCCACGGCACGCGTCCGAAGGTCGTCCCGGTAAGCTTTGCATCCCTCGGCCGTCGGGAAGATGACGAACAGCAGCTCACCCCACTGCGCCGCGAACCTCCGCCCCCGTTCGCTCTGGCCCGCCTGGATGATCACCGGGTGCCCCTGCGGTGGGCGAGGCGTCGTCAGTGGTCCCCGCGTATGCAGGTGTTGCCCCTCGTAGTCGACTCGCCGCACCTTCCCCGGATCGGCAAACCGTTCCGTCACGCGATCAGAAAGCACCGCGCCGTCGTCCCACGAGTCCCACAGCGCCACCGCCGCCTCCATGAACTCGTCTGCCACGTCGTACCGGTCGTCGTGCTCCAGGTGCTCCGATACCCCGAAGTTGTGCGCCTCCGAGTCGTTTAGCGACGTCACCACGTTCCACGCCGCTCGACCCGCGGTGAAGTGGTCCAGCGAAGCGAACAACCGCGCCACGTGAAACGGCGAGTAGTAGGTCGTCGAGTACGTCGCTCCCAGACCCAGGTGCGAGGTTGCCAGCCCCATCGCCGTGATCACCGGCACCAGGTCCAGCTTCACCGCCCGTACACCGTGCTCCACCGCCTCCGCGAACGAGTCCCCATACCGGCTCGGCATCGCCAGTCGGTCGTCTATGAACGCCATGTGGAACTTCGCCGACTCCAGCGTCTGCGCGATGTCCTGGTAATAACGCAGGTCCAGGAAGTCCGGCGACGTCTCCGGGTGCCGCCACGAACCCGTGTAGTTTGAGCAGTTCGACGCCTGCATGAAGGCGACCAGTAGCATTTCTCTTTGGACAGGTTGGGTCATTTCTCCATACCGGTTGTATCCCAATTCTGCATACCGCTTATATCCAGGGATTCCTGTATTTCAGGACGATCGCGCCGGCGCCGGATTCCCCGCCCTCTCCGGACGGCGGGCGTTCAGCACCAGCAGGCTTCCTGATGCGGCAATAGCCGAAAATATGATGAAGATCAAAGCGTAGCTGCCCCGCAGGTCGAATACCAGCCCTGCCAGCAGCGGCCCTGTAGACTGCCCCACGAGCACCCCGAGCTCGCCAATCCCCCTTATCTTACCCAGTGAGTTGCGGCCATAGTAATCCGCGTAAACAACGGCAGGAATGATGTTCCCTCCTGCTGCCACCAGCCCGATCAGCACTGCCGCTGCCAGCGCCCCTGCCATGCCTCCGGCAAGGAACAGGAGCAAAACCGATGTCGCCAGCATCGCCATCATACCGGAATACATCAGCCGCGCCGGAACCCGTTCCATCATCCAGCCCCAGCCCACGCTGCCCGCAGCCGATACAACCCAGCTCGCCGTCACCACCCATGCCGCGCTGGTCAGCGATAATCCCTGGTCCCTCAGATACGCGGCGATGTGCACATTCACGCCGGCGTGAACAAAGAAGGTCGCGAATCCCATCACCACAAGTATCCAGAACGAAGCGGTCCTGACCGCCTCCCTCGTCGACCATGAGTCGGTGTCGACTTCGATCGATGACGCTCCTTGTCCCTCAGGGGCAGGATTCGGGTGGGGGCGGTCCCGGTTGTCCCCGTCCGGTGTCAGCCCCAGGTCTTCAGGTCGCTCCGCCACCAGCAGCAAGTTTGGGAGCAGCGCTACCGCCAGCGTGATTACCCCCAACGTTATCCACGCCGACGGCAACCCGTAGTTGTCTATCACCACCGCCGCCACCAACGTGAACACCACGCCGCCAATTGCGCCACAGAGGAAGATGGCGCCGATCGCTCTTCCCCGCATTCGCACGAACCAACGCGACGCCACTGTGCCCGCGCCGATGGGCGCCGCCGTGTGAAACACCACGCGAGCCGAGGCGTAGGCGACATAAAACGTGGCCGGGATCGTCGCCCACGCCAGTGAGATCATCGACGCCCCGACCGTCAAGACTCCGCCCACCAGGACCGGTCGCGAGCCAAACCGGTCGATAGCCCATCCTATCGCTGGCGACAACGCCATCGACAGCAGGGCTCCGGCACTGACCGCCCCTGCAATCAGGGTTCGCGACCACCCCAACTCCTGCGACATTGGATAGATGAACACCGTCAGGGTCGTAATGGCGGGCGCCATCCGGGCGAACACCGCCGTGCCGGACGCTCCGACAATCACCCAGCCGTAGAAGAAGGGGAAGATCCGTTGCAGTCTCGAGGCTAAAAGCATAGTTCAACGCAGATCATCAGCGAACATTAAGAGGGCACCCGAAATTGTTGGCCCCGGGTGCCCTCCGCGTTCTCAGCTATTCCTCTGCGCCCTCTGCGTTGAAGAAAGAACGTTACCCCAGGTGCTTTCCGAAAAAGCCCAGCACCTTTTCCCAGCCGTCTACCGCAGCCTCAACATTGTAGCTGGGACGGTCGACGGCGAAGAATCCGTGTCCCGCGCCGTCATAGCGATGGAACTCGTAGTTCTTGCCGTGCTTCTTCAGCGCTTCCTCCGTCTCGTCCACGTCCGCCGGAGACGGCCTCGGGTCGTCGTTGCCGAACAGCCCAAGCAGCGGACAGTTCAGATCACCGGTGAAGTCCACCGGCCACGCCGGCATCGCGGGCGTGAGCTGGTCGTTGCCCTGCGTCACTCCGCCGCCCCAGCAGTCCACCGCCGCGCCCACTCCCTTGAGCGTGCAGGCGCCCAGGTACGTCTGCCGTCCGCCCGAGCAGAACCCGATCAGTCCCACCTTTCCGTTCAGGTACGGCAGCGTGCGCAGGTATGCCATCGCCCCTTCCACGTCGCCCATGGTCCGCACGTCCGGCATCCCGCCCTTCTCGCGTATGCTCGCGCTGTTCTCCTGCGGCGTTGCCTTGCCCTCCCGGAAGTGCAGGTTGGGCGAGATGGTGACGAAGCCGTTATAGGCCAGCTTCCGGGCCATTTCCTTCGACGCGTCATCCCAGCCCGGCATGTGATGAATCAGCACCACACCCCCGTGTGGACCTCCACCCAACGGCCTTGCGAGGTACGCATCGATCTGGTCCCCTTCATGACCCTGTATGTTGACTGTTTCCGCGATCATTCCCTGGTAGCTCATATCAGCTATTCCTCCGCATATTTGAGGGCCGCCGTTGCCAGCAACCCGCCCGTAGCCTACTATCGGCGCCAATTCCAGTCAATCCGAGTTGGCACTACAGCTGCACATTCAATTTGCAGGTATTTTCGGGCCTTATAACTGGTACGGTGCAATCGCTGCCACACCCCGGAACATAGCTGGATGAGAGCCATTGTTAGGGCGGCCCAGTCTACGTCCGGTCTTCTGCGACTGTAGTACTAACGTCGGATCAGTTCCTCGTAGCGACTCCGGTGGCCGCTACTGCCTGGTATCGCACTGAGTATTTCTTTTCGTCGATTACAAACGCCGACAGCGCTGCCGGGAACAACAATGAACCGGCGATGGCGAAGGGCAGCAAATATGAGCCAGTGGCGTCGTATAGGATTCCGGCCAGCAGGATGCTGGCGAATGATCCCACTTGGTGGCACATTAACGATATTCCCGAAATCGTAGCCAGCGTCCGCAAGCCGTAAACGTCTGCAGTGAGGGAGGTGGTAACTGGCACGCTGGCGATCCAGGATAGGCCTGCCAGCGTGGCGAACCCCCACAGACTCGTCAAGCCTGGAGAGTTGATAAGAGGCAGAGCGGTACCACGCTCGACCGCAAACAGTCCTCCCAGCAGCAGAACGTAAGCCAGCCCGCGAATGAGATAGACGCAGGCAAGTACGTTCTTGCGACCGTAGCGATCAGCCAGCCAGCTCCCGCCGATGCCGCCCACCACGATCAACCCCATCAAATAACCGAAAATCATCCCGGCCAAAGTGGGCGAAACACCTATCTGCTCTTCGGCAAAGGGCGGAAAGTGTATGGCTATGACTCCCACTGAAAATCCGCAGATAGTGAAAGATGCCGACAGGTTCCAGATGGGCGGAGTTCGAAAGGACTCCCACCACTTCTGGGCCTCGAAGAGACCTCGTTTCTGCGTCGGCGCAGAATCGTCAGGCTTAGCCCGAATCCACCGATAGGCAATGGTTAGCGTAGGAGAAGGGGTACTTTGGGGGCCAAGGATGGGGCGGACTGGTGATTTTCGCAGAGGGGGATGGCTGGTGTACCCGATTGGTGGTTTGAAGGCAGTTGCCCAGAGGATCAGGGGCGGAGATTTGCCGGATTTGACGGGTGGTGTGTCAAGAGGCGTCCCTCGCGTAGCAAGCTGGCGCGAGTCTGAGGGGCTTACAGTTGGGTCCGGCGCCATTGGGCCGTCAAGCAGGGAGCGGCAGGGTGCGCAGTTTGAGCAGGGCGCTATTCACCTGGTCCTGCCAGGGCCAGCCCTTGGGAAGGTGCAGGGTTATACGGCGGGCCTTGCGGGTGATCCGCCCAGCCAGGGAGAAGAGGCGACTGCGCAGGGTCTTGGTGGTGACCACCTGCTGGCCTAGGGCAATCCGCGCCGTCCAGCGGGCCAGATTGTGGGCCATGACTTGCACGGCCAGCCAGGCGGCGTTGGCGGGGAAGCGGCCCGAGGGGAGATGGTTGAGACCCACGCCGTACTTCAGGTCGCGAATGGCGTTCTCCACCTCGGCGTGGCGGCGGTGGTCGGCCTCCAGTTCCATAGTGTCGCCCTCTCTATCGGTGATGAAGCCGTGGTAGCTATAGGTGTGGAAGAGGGCCAGTTGAGAGCCGGGCGTTGGCTTCACCCGGCGGACGATGAGGCGCAGCGGAGTGGCGTCGGGTTCACTCTGGAAGGGGGTGTAAGTTGTCTCGGCCACGTCGGCGGCACCCTCCATCCAATAGGGGATGGGCGTCCAGTCTTCCTCGGGTATGGCATCGATGAGATTGCGCAGGCTCTGGTGCTGGCGGATGGTGATGGAGAAGCGGACACCTGTCCTGCGGCAGACGGCGACCACATCGTGGTTGTAGAAGCCGCTGTCGGCCCGCAGGGTGAGCTGGCCTTTGGCTCCGGCGCCGCGGACCCGGCTCACCGTCTCCCGCAGGAAGTTGGCAGCGCCCCGAGCAGTGTTGGCCCGGCCCTGGCGGAGACGGGCCATCAGCACGTCGCCGGTGCCGGCGGCCACGGCCAGCAGGGGGTGATAGCCGCGCTGGCCAGCGTAGTTGTGCCGGCGGGCTCCTTCCTTGGCCAGACCGAAGGTCTCGCAGTTGGTGGAGTCCACGTCGATGGTCAACGGCCCGTCGCCGGGTCCGGCCCCAGCGGCCCAGGCTCGCGCCAGCAGTTTTCTGCTCACCCGATCCAGTTGGCGCACGTGTCCCCACCGGAAGCTGCGCAGGAAGGTGCCCAGGGTGGACGGCGCCTTCACGGTACAGCCCAGCACCGCAGCGGTCCTGCCGGTGCGCATCGCGTCGGCGTCGTCGATGCAGTCGCCCCCAGCCAGAGCCGACGCCACCAACGTCATGATCTTGTCCCCCACGTTGGCTCGGCCTGGGGCCCGGCCCAGGTCCAGGTGCCGGTCCACCAGTTGGGGCAGACCCAAGTGCTGGGCCAGGGTGGCGGGAAGAATCAGCCCGGCATTGTTGACCAAGCGGTGGTCGTCGAAGGCGATTCGGATGCGGCGGAGGTGGTTGCGTGGTAGCATCTATTGGGTGCTCCTCTCTTGGGCCGGTTTTCTGTCACAAAAACCATTATCCCAGAAGGAAAGGAGCACTTTCTTATCATCTCAACCCACCTCCACCCTCATCTCTTCGGTGGATTCGGGCTTAGGCTCCGGGTCGCCGTCAGGCTGCAACCCCATCACACTCGGACTGTTTTTCAAAAAAGCGATGCCCAGCGGCAATGCTAGCACAGTGATAATCGCACCCAGGGCAATCCACGAAACCCTCCAGTTCGTCACTTCCACCAAGTAGGCGCTAAAGGGAATGAGCGTAAGCCCGCCCAGTGCTCCTCCGGCCACCATCAGTCCCATGACGGTGGTGCGCCGACGCAGAAACCAGCGGGCCAGCAGCGGCCCCAGGGTACCCTCGGAGGCACCGCTAATGGCGGTAGACAGCACAAAGCTGAAGAGGAATACCAGGAAAAGATAGTGGAATGTGAGGCTCAATCCCGCCGTCCCCAGTCCCACAACCAAGAGGCTTATGAGGATTACCCTACGGGAGTCGAACCTGTCGAAAAGGTACCCCAGAACAGGTTGTGTTAACCCGTTGACCAGCACGCCGGTGGCCGCCGCCACCGAAATGGTTGTGCGGCTCCAGTCGAAGGTCTCGCTCATGGGAATTACGAAGACCCCGAAAGCACCGCGGGAGCCGAGGGTCACCGCCGCAACGAACATGGCCGTGGCGGTCACATACCAGCCGTAGTAGATGCCGCCCTGGGTCCCTCGCGCTTCACTCATGACCAATTGTCTGGGTCAAACCCCGTGGGAACAACTCGACCGGGATTCCCCATATTGGGAGTCTTCAGGCTCAATGGGCGATCTAAACGAGATGATGGCATGATATTCGGTTCCTGCAAAGCCAGTCTATCCCCGGTCTATCCAATAAAGGGTGCCTTTCTTGCCGTGAACCTTGTTTTTGTACATCTTTGTCGTCTTCGGGCCTCCGCCAATGGGGTGAAAGCGCAGTGAAGACAAGCCGACTCCCTGGAGGCTCTCCCTCTTGGCACAATCGTGGTTATACCCTTCCTCAGTTTTGTGCTGGTGATAACCGGCCGATACGATCCAACACTCCCTCCAACAACCGTCGAGGAACCGACACCTCGGATAAATGGAAGACCAACCGCCGGGAGTGCCGCACCGGACGGCCTCCCATCTTGATCAGCTTGACCTGCACGCTCCGCAGCGACCAGTGCTTGAACGCCTTGGGCAGACACAGCCGGCGAAGGAAGTTCCCAAGGTTGTAGGCCAGGACGAACAGGGACAAACGCACTCGCATTCGGCTGCCACGGTGGCGCTTGCCCATTGCTAGGAATCCTCTGAACAAGGGGGCTTTGGTCTGGGTTGTGTTTGATGGAGTTGCATAACGGAGTGGGGACTGCGGTCTGGTGCTTGCCAGCCGGCGCTCGGCCCCTTGGGTTTCCTCCCCGACTGTGCTGCTTGAGGCTTGACGGGCCTCGAGACCGGCGTTGTCCCGCAGCAATTGCGCACTACGCCGCCAGTTGGCCCTCCGCCGTCAGCAGATTGCCCAGCCCGAACAACAAGGCCAGCCGCTCCATGTTCTTCGCCAGTCCCCGGTAGCGAACCTTGCCGTAACCGAACAACCCCTTCAGCCTCAGGAAAGGATGCTCCACCCTGGCCCTCACCGACGCTTTCGCCCTCTCCTGCAGTGCCTCCTCGCTCCCAGGCTCCAGCCTCCGCCGACTCCCCGGACGCATCGCCACCCGCCATTCCACCGCCAGACCCAGGTTCTCCTTCCGCTTGTCGACTCCCTGATACCCGGCGTCGCCCCACACCACCCTCTCGCCCCCGTGCAGCAGTTTGCGCGTCTGCGTAACATCGTGAGCGTTGGCCGCCGTGGCCGTCATGCTGTGGACTATGCCCGTACCTGAGTCCACCCCAATATGCGCCTTCATCCCGAAATGCCACTGGTTCCCCTTCTTGGTCTGATGCATCTCCGGGTCCCGCTCCCCAGTCCGGTTCTTGGTGGAGGACGGCGCCTCTATGATGGTCGCGTCGACGATGGTCCCCTCCCTGAGCCTCAGTCCCTGGGACTCCAGGTGGGCGTTTATCTCCGCCAAGAGACCCTGCCCCAGTTGGTGCCTCTCCAGGAGATGACGGAAATTCAGGATGGTGGTCTCGTCGGGCAGGGGACCCGAGAGCTTCAACCCTGTGAAGTGCCGCACCGGGTCTGACTCATAGAGCAAGTCCTCCATGCCCGGGTCGCTGAGATTGTAGAAGAGTTGGACGCAGTGGACTCTCAGCATGACGGACAGCGGGTAGGGCTGTCTCCCCCTTCCGGCCTTGGGGTAGAAGGGGAGGATGCGCTCCTCCAGCAACTGCCAGGGAATCAGGGCGTCCATTCGCTCCAGGAACAGCTCCCGGCGGGTCTTGCGCTTTTTGCCCTGGTATTCCAGGTCAGCAAAGGTCGGCTGGTCCATATGCCTTCACTCCCTCAACAAACACCGGCTGGTTCTACATAACTATCCCACATCTCGCCCGACTTGCTCAGAGGATTCCTAGGGCCGACAGCGTATCCTCGGCAAAAACTCCGCTTGCCTCGTCGGCCCCCGCTCGACTGCCTCTGCTGCCCGTCGCAACCCGGTCGGCTGGCAGGAATGGCAGTGCATGACCGGTAATGGCGGTAAAAGGCAGGAAGTATTTTCCGGTCCACAACTGTTGTGAACGCTGGGAATGGTCGGGCCTGATAATTCCCTGACCGTATGGCTCGGGCTGGCCCTGCTTGGAGTCCTGCCCGTCCTCCCGATGCGTGATATGCTTAGAGCACCGTCATGGCGACGGGCGCTGCTGAACGGCACAGTACGGCGATGCCGGAGAGGGGGTATCGGGCATGCGTATCGGATTGTTCGTTGGGGCCCTGGAGCTTATGCGTGATGTTGCGGAACGGCTTCACCGCATCTCTGACGCAGAAAAAGACGGTTTCGACAGCTATTGGCTTCCTCAGCAATTCGGCGCCGATATGCTCACCATCATCGCCATGGCCGGAATGCAGACCAGTCGCATCGAACTGGGTACTGCCGTGGTCCCCACCTATCCTCGGCATCCCGTCGCACTGGCGCAGCAGGCGCTCACCGCCCAGGTTGCCGTTGGAGGTCGACTCACCCTTGGCATCGGCGTATCCCACCGTTCCACCGTCGAGGACTGGTTGGGCTTGTCCTACGCGCACCCCGCCCGGCACATTGAGGAATACCTCTCGGTCTTGCGCCCCCTGCTGTACGAGAGCGGGGTCGACTTCCACGGGAAGGAGTTCCAGGTTGCGGGTGAGTTGCAAATCCCCGACGCCGACATGGTTACCGTCCCCGTCCTTATGGCGGCCCTGGGTCCGAGAATGCTGGAGATCGCCGGACGCCTCGCCGACGGCGCCGTAACCTGGATGACCGGCCCCAATACCCTGCGCGATCATGTCGTGCCCCGCCTGACAGACGCCGCAGAAGCTGCCGGAAACCCGCCGCCACGGGTCTGCGTGGGCTTTCCCATCGCCGTTACCGATAATGTCGAGCGCGCTCGCGCCCGGGCCGACCGCCTTTTCCAGCACTACTCTTCCCTGCCCAGTTACCGGGCCATTCTCGAACGGGAGGGAGTGGAGAGTCCTGGCGAAATAGCCATCGTGGGTGACGAGTCAGCCGTCGAGGACCAGTTGCACTCCCTGGCAGATTTGGGAGCCACCGACCTTCTGGCCACCATCTTTCCCGCCGATGGCTCCAGGACTTCCATCACTCGCACCCGGTCCTTCTTGCAGGGTCTCGTGGGGCACGTCTGATACTCTCCGCCGGGTGACAGCGGCGGCAACACCTCTTCGCACCACCGGACCTCGGCCAGTCCATGACGGGCATACGCTCCAAGGCCCTCTCCAGCAGGGCTGTGGGCTCTTTGCGCACAAGTGGAGTTTTCGCCGACACTCCAGCCACGTCCGTTTTTCGCCGCAATTTTGTGATTGTTCGCACAGAGTTGACTATCCCGATGCTGAATAATTAGAATTATAAGCGGAAAGGTAGAATTGTCAGGACGGGCAATCGCGGTACATCTCCGGTGTCCGGCAAGATCAAATTAGGGAGTTCACCAATGTATCAACACGTGCTTGTGCCTCTGGACCGAACGGTAGAATCCGAGGGAGTGCTCGACGTCGTTCCCGATCTTGTCGACGGCGATGGACGCGCAACTCTCCTTTCGGTTATACCGCCAGGCCGCACCCGATCACTGGGAGAGCTGGTGGTGCTGGGAACACAGCAGGAAGAGGAAGATCGAGCCCGGGCCAATGTATACCTCAACCGCATTGCCAATCGACTGCGTGAGTCTTCCGTGGAGGCAAACACCGCTGTCGTGGTGCATGACTCGATTGCATCCGCCATCGTGGCATACGCCAATCGCAACTCCATCGACCTTATATCAATGTTCACTCATGACAGGCGGGGCCTGGCCAAGCTGGTCAAGGGCAGTGTGGCCCGCGAGGTCGAACGGCGCGCCGTTATGCCGGTGCGGGTATTCCGCCCTGAAGATATAGCGGCCGGAGTGGCCAGGGCCGGACATCAACCCGCAGAGGACTTCGACTACAGCACCGTGGACGTCTTCGCGAGACTCTCCCGTGACCAGATTGCCGCCGTGGTGGCGCTGGGCAATCGTGTCTCTGTTTCCGAAGGAGATACCTTGGGCGCTGGAGGCGAAGCAGGCCAGAATCTCTTCATCATTCAGTCGGGTGAAGCCCAACTGACGGCCCAGTCGGAAATCGGACAGATCGCCGTCCGCTTGGCCGGACCCAGCGAGTCCTTCCCTCAAGCCGTGCTCTTGGGCGAGGGAACCTTGATCACCGCAGGGTCCGCATTGAGCGATATGACGCTTCTGCAGATTCCACGAGCCAGGCTGCTGGACCTGTGCACTCAGGACGCGGCCATTGGGCGCGGAATCTATGCTGCCACCGCCCAACTTTTCGCCAACCGCTACAGCCGTACCCTGACTCAATTGGGAATGAGCGCGACCAGGGAGATGCAGCGGGACAACGAGGAGGACTAGAAGAGACCGAAACGGGGCATTGGAGCACTCCCCGGGTCATTGGGATAGGTGGGGCAGCACAGGCATCTCTAGGCAAAGTTCGGAGGTGTGTGATGGTTACAGTTCTGGAACCCAGGGAAATTGCCTCTGCGGGGCACTATCAGGTTGAGGAGCCGCCCGTTTCTCGCCCTGCCCGTATCTACAGGATGGGCTACATGGTCCCCTGCGCCGGGGTCCGCTACTACTCCTTCGAGGAAGCCGAACCGGCCTCCGAGGCTCCTGTCGCTCTCCATGCTAAGCTCATCGACGAGAGGGTGATTCTCATATAGAATCCCTAATCGTGGCCGGATTTCGGCGAACTTGCATTAAGGCGTGAAAAATGTACATACAGATGGCTTGGGGGCGGGCTCGCTCCGGGGCATGGGACGATCTGCGAAAGTTCTACGTTGAAAAGGTGATTCCCTTCACGGTGGGAATGTCTGGCCTCAAAGGCAGGCAGCTCTGGCGCGGCACCTCCGACCCTGACGAAATGGCTTTCTGGAGTGAATGGGAGTCGCTGCGGGACCTCCGAAGTTACGAGACCAGCGAGACACGCCGGGAACTGGCTGCAGATGCCGAGCAGTATTTCCATCCCATGGCCTACCCGATGGGTGAAACCTGGATCAAGCACTTCGAAGTCGTGGCTTCGGGTGATGATTACAGCACCCTTCAGGCTACCAGTGAGTCATTGATCATGATGGCATGGGGAAAGCTCCGCCTCGGTTCCTGGGACCAGTACGAAGATTTTTACAGGGGCCAGGTGTTGCAGGGAGACGGCGGAACGGTGGAGGGCCTCGGCGAGCGCCTATTGCTCCGCAGTACTGAGGACCCCGACGAGGGTGTGAGTGTCAGCCTGTGGGATAGCGAAGAAGCGCTCCTGCGTTACGAGCGCAGCGGCCTTCGCCGCAACATGGCCCAGGAAGTCGAGAACCTGTATCGCGGCCAGTTCTGGGTAAAGCACTTCCGAGTCACCGACGCCAATAACTGAAGCAGACCCAACGGCGCGAGCATGAATGAAGAGGCGGGAAACTCCCCGCCTCTTTCCTTTCCGCGGCTTGCCCGCTTCCCTCTCGATTGCGCCCCTCAAGATTGCGCTCCCTTGTCGTCAGCGCCCCCCGTCGTCAGCGCCCCCCGTCGTCAGCGCCCCCCGTCGTCAGCGCCCCCCTCCGTCGATTGCGCCCCCCTCAAGATTGCGCCCCTCTGTCGTCAGCGCCCCTCCGTCGCATGCGCCCCCTTCCGTTGGGCGATGGCCGCATCACACAGGCTCTGACCCTTTCCGCGATCCGGCCTGAGCGGTCTTGCCGAAGCAAACAAAAGGGGCGGAACATGTCCGCCCCTGCTGTAGTCTTTGTAAACCGCTGGACGATGCTTACTGTCTTGCACCGTAGATTGCGTCTGGCAGCGCGAGAGCCAATTGCGGGATGAACAACACCAAAGCTGTGGTGATGGCCATGCATCCCATGAAGGGCAGCACGCCTATCCATACATCTGCAATGGTGCTTTGTTGCAACACCTCGTTGGCGGCTTCGGCCTGCTCCCTGTCCACGTCCAACCGCACACCGTGCAGCACGTAGAGGTTGATTCCCTCCGGCGGGCTGATCAGCGCCGCTTCCACCAGCAGCACCATGATCACGCCGAACCAGACCAGGTCAACGCCTGCGCCCTCCAGCGTGGGCAGCAGAATCGGCACGGTGGTCACCATCATGGCGAAGCTTTCCATGAATGTACCCAGCACCAGGTAGAACACCACCAGCACCAGCACCAACTGCCAGTCGTTCAGGCCTAGCCCCGAAATGGCCTCAGCGATCTGCTGCGAGATGCCCAGTCGGGCGAAGGCGAACGACAGCGTGAATGCTGCCAGCACTATCAGGAAGATCATTCCCGTGGTGCGCACCGTCGACACGAAGGCATCCTGAACGATCAGGAAGTTTCTACTGATGATCTGCCTTTGCATCGTGGAGTCCGGGAACCTGGCGTTTCGTAGCTCGTCCTGTGTTGCGTTCACCAGGAACGGCACCCAGCCGGTCCACGGGACTATCACAACTTCGACGAGGAAGATGTTCTCGCCTACAATGGGACCCCAGTTGACCCCGAACAAGGTAACGACTTCATCGCTCAGGTCTCGCCCAGCGAGGGCACAAGCTATCTGCAAGATCAGATGGACCAGCAGCAATCCGACAAGCAGGCCAAGTCCCCACTTCACAAAGCTCGATATGTTTATCAACCCCAGGGACCGCATCATGCCGCCAAACATCGGCAACAGGATCTCTTCGGTGTTGAGGATGCCAGCCAGCACGAACGCGCCGTACACACCGAATGCCGCTGCCTCTGACGGAGTGGCGATGCCTCCGTAGATCGATCCGATGACCACGATGATCAGCGCGATTATTGGTATCAGCGCGATCGATCCTATCAGACGATTGGCCCAACCCCGGAGGGTGATGAAGCTGTCTCCTGATTCTCGCGGAGCCAACCCCTTCCACACTAGGGCCAGCGCGAATATCATCGTCATGAAGCTTAGCGTCAGCACCATGCCGGGAACGAACCCGGCCATATAGAGGCGCCCGATGGACTCCTCCACTAGCACGCCGTAAATGATCAGGCTGATGCTCGGCGGAATGAGAATGCCTAGCGTCCCGCCTGCTGCCAGGGAGCCGATCACCATGCGTTCGGAGTATCCCCTGGCGCGGAAGCTGGGCAGCGACACCCGGCTGATCGTGGCGGAAGTCGCCACACTGGAACCGGAGCAGGCCGCGAAGATCGCACACGAAACAATGTTGGTGTGGATCAGCCCGCCCGGCAGCCACCAGATCCAGCGGGTGATGCCGGCATACATCCTCTCGCCCATGCCGCTTCGGTTCATCAGCTCACCCATCAGGATGAACAGCGGCACCGCGACCAGAATGAAGCTGGTGTTTCCCTCCCACGCCTTGTTGGCCATGATGTTCCACAGAGGAGCATCGGAGAAGAAGAACATGACGATGAGAGACAGGGCCCCCAGCGCGGCAGCCACGTACATACCCGCTAGGAAGAATGCCCCCATCAGTCCGAATGCGACGCCAATTGCCACAGCTTAACCTCTCATGCCGGTTTGGGCCGGGTTGAATTTACCGAATGCAGTGGCGGAGTTTTAGTCCGCCGCGCCGGCGGCCTCGCCCTCGGTGATCACCATTGCCTCGATTTCCTCGCCGCCGCGCCAGGCGTTCCAGCGCACCAACACCGCCTCTGCCACCATCATGTACATCATTTGAAGGGCCGTGAGGCATAGCAATGTGAAGCCCAGTGATACCACGATTTTCGGAATGAACAGCGGGGTGAGAGGGTAGTCATTTGTGACTACGCCGCGTTCGTAGTTGTTGATGACGTTCTCCCACATCTTCCACATGGTGACCCACCCCAGGAACAGCACCGCTGCCATCGCGAGCCAGTCGGCAGTGGCACGGGTCTTCTGTCCCATGTAGGGGAGCAACACGTCAATACGAACGTGTGCGCCGGAGCGCAGAGAGTAGGAAAACGCCCAGGTCGCCGCCATCGCCAGCACGTATCCGCTCATCACGTCCGTGCCTGGAGCCTGGGTCCAGTCCAGCTTGCGAGCCACCACCTGGTAGGTGATGAAGAATCCCAGCAACAGCAGCTCAACACCGCAGACGTATCCCAGGAAGAAGTAAAACTTGTCCATTTTCGCGGTTAACGCCCGCGTTCCAAGTAGCGCAGGGCGCGGTCCAAATGCCAGTCCTGTTAGCACCAGGATGCCACCCAGGGCGCCAATCGTTACCAGCATCCAAATCATTTCGTTAGGCATTTGCGTTACCGCCAACCCACTAAGTTTTGAACTGCCTCTGTGTCCAACGTAAGGCAAACCGAAGCAAGGCTGCCGCCTGCTTTCGTTTGGCAAATAATACACGAATTTTCAGTTAGCGCAATCCCTTTGGAAGGGAATTGCGGGTCAATTGCATACCAATGCAAGTTTCATGCCTCCACCCTGTGGAATCCCTCCCGCAGGGCCGCGCGATGTCTGGATTCACTCTCACCTGTCAGTGCGAGGTGCCTCCGGCGGTTCCCAACCATCGGACTGCAGTATCGAATCCTGGCTAAACCTGAAGCGCCTCCCCCGGTAAGGGAGAGGCGCTTGAAGTCTGCCGTATTCTGAGTCCGTTTCGGCAGTCTGCCGTTTTGTGAGTCCGTTTCCGCAGTCTGCCGTCTTGGGAGTGCGTTTCGATGGACTGTTACTGTGCGTGCGCTCCCTTGCTAATTTCCGTATCGCTGACGGAACCGTCTGCTCCGATGCTCATGCCAACGTATGGCCCGACGTGTTCGTTGAACATCTCCACCGCTTCATCGCCCTTGCCAGGGAATCCCAGCCGCCGCAGCCAGCCCGGGATGACGTGCTGCTTCACTGCCACGTTGAGACTGTGAGCCGCCAGGTCCGGACTGAACTCCACCAATTCCATGGGAGGCTGTGCGACCTGGGTATTCTTGATCACGCCCGTCACGTTCTGGATCGAGGTCAGGCGTAGCTGTTCCAGCTCGGACTTGGCCCCTTCTTCTATGAGTATCTGTTGCAGATCCTCCGGAATCTGGTTCCAAACGTCCGCGTTGATAACGTTGTTGGTGGAAAGCAGGCTCTTCAACGGGCCGTTCAGGTAGCTCGAGACCTCGTACCAGCGCTGGCCATAGCCCGGGGTCGACCCGGTTACGCCAGCGTCCAGAATGCCACGCTCCAGGGCAGTGTATACCTCAGAGAAGGCCACGAACTGGGCTTCGGCGCCCATGCCTTCAATCCAGTCCGAGAGCGCTGCCGCGTGGCTTCGAGTCTTCAGGCCCTCGAAGTCTGCCAGCGTCCTCAGTGGCTTCTTGCTGAAGAAGAACTGGTCGTTGCCGGAGTACCAGTTGTGGTTGACGATGATGCCGCCGCCGGTCTCGCGGACCACCATATCTTCAAGTTGAGGGTGCATATCGGTCAGTGAGTAGTACATCGTTTCCCAGTCGGGGTAGATGCCCCACAGGGACTGAACTTCGATGGCGGGCAGCTCGCCGGCCACGTATCCGGTGTAGATATTGGCCATCCCCAGGGTGCCATCGGATACCAGTTGCAGAGTGTCGGGGCCGGCCAGTCCCAGCTCAGGGAAGGAACTCACTGTTATGGTCAACTGACCATTGGTCCTCTCCTCCAGGTTGGGAGCCCAGTACTGCTCAATTATCTTGCAGGGCAGCAGCGAGCGGTTGATGCACACGTGCTGCACGTCAATGCTCTCCCCGCTGGAGGTCAGTTCGGTGGGGTTGGTCAGGTTGGCCTTCTCGACGAGCGACTGGTAGTACTCGCTCTCGTAGAGCCACAGGTGGTCTTCCAGCGCGCTGAGAGGAACGGTCCCGTCAAGGTCGCCGAGGTCGGCATCGGGGCTTCCGTCCGCTGTCAGCGGCGCCGGGCCTACCAACTGGTTGATGTCGCCCACGTAAATTGCGCCAGGTCCGCCGGCATTCTCGGCGGCATACGCCATCAGGGCTTCGTCGCCCTCCATCATCATGGCCTCGGTCGGCTCTTCCATCATCGCTTCGGTGGGTGCCTCAGTGGGAGCCGCCGTGGGTTCCGGGGCCGTGGTCGCCGTGGGTGCCGTTGTCGGTGGAACCGGCGTTGCGGACTCACCGCAAGCCACCAATCCCGCCACTAGCAGCAACGAGACCAGCATAAGTGAAACCAGCAATAGTCTAGGGTGAATCATCCTGGGACAAACCTCCTATTCTTGACCCTCTATGGGGTCCGTAACTGGGGAGATGGAATGATGTTTCCTACTCGCCTTGTTTCATGCGAGTGCGCCTGAAGCCACTTGCCTGAAGCCAGCTGCCTGAAGGCGTCTGACGAAGTGGCCGTCAATTGCCTGCCCTGGTGCCCTGGGTGATGGGAACCTGCTTTATCGAACCGTCGTCATTCACCCAGAGGCCCGTAAAGGGACTCAATTTCTCGTTGTATATGGCGACGGTGTCCGAATTCCTTTCCGGGAATCCCAGTCGCCTCAGCCAACCCGGGATGACGTTCTCCGGCAGGACCACTTCCAGGATGTGTCTTTGTATGTCATCCGAAAATGGGACGGGCTGCATGCCAACACTTTGGTTCAGGGCTACCGCAGCCACGTTCTGGAACGGGGCCAGGCGCAGCGCCTCCAGTTCAGCTTTCGCCCCTTCCTCGATCATGATTTGCTGCAGGTCTTCGGGTATCTCTCCCCAGACCTCTTTATTGATTACGTTGTTGGTGTAACCAAAACCGACTATGGGGCCTGCCATGTAATCCGTAATTTCGTAGAGCCTCGCCGACAGCGAAATCAGCGCCCCGTAAACTACCGCATCAACCACGCCCTGCTGCAGGGAGGTGTACATTTCGGCTATCGATATGAACTCCGCCTGTGCGCCCATCCCTATGATGAAGTCGGACATTGCTGCGGAATTGGACCGTATCTGAAGATCCTCGAAGTCCTCGACGGTCTGCAGGGGTGCCTTGCCGTATATCCACTGATCGGTCCCGGCGAACCAGTTCCGATTCAAAATCGGACTGCCCCCCGTGGCCTCCAGCATGATGCGGTCGATATCATCGGCCAGGGCCGTCAGGCTGAGGTATGAGGTTTCCCAGTCCGGAGCCGATCCCCAGAGCGACTGGATTTCAAGCGCAGGCAGTTCACCCGCGACATATCCGGTGAAGATGTTAACCATGTCCAGGGTCCCGTCGCTCACCTGGGTGAGAGTGTCCGGACCGGCTATCTGGAGCTCTGCCAGCGAAATAACCGACAGCTTGACCTGTCCTCCTGTCCGTTGGGCTATGTTCGGCGCTAGATAGGTCTGGATCAATACGCAGGGAGGAAGATTCCTGTCCAGGCATACGTGTTGAATTTCAATGTTCTCGCCGGACGACTGCAATTCCGTGGGGTTGGTCAGTCTGGCCTTCTCGATCAGCCCCTGGTAGTAGTCGCTGGTATAGATGAACATGTGCCCGGGTACTTGCAACTCGGGAGCGCCCGCCAGCGCAGCACCGGCGAGCAGGTTGTACTGCTCTGCAGGGAACTGGAACATCAGCCCCTCGTGGGGCGGTGGCCCGATCAGCTGCGTCGGATCGCCGACGAAAATCGCCCCCGGGCCGTTGGCTCGCTCGGCTGCATAAGCCGCGAGCATCTCCCCTGGCGTAGGCGGAGCTTGAGTCGCCGTGGGCTGAGGCGTCGCTGTCGCTGGCGCCTCCGTGGGTGCGGCTTCCGTTGGCGCCGCAGCTTCCGTCGGCCCCGCGGCTTCCGTCGGCATGGGACTCAGCGTTGCTGTGGGTTCGGGAGCGGATGTCGGCTCCGGCGCCGCTGTCGGATTGAGAGGGACTGCCGTGGGCTCCGGTACAGGTGTGGGATCGGGTACGGGTGTCGCTGGCGCGGGGGTTTCCGAAACTGTTTGAGAAGTGTCATCACCGCCGCACGCCGTGAGTACGGCAACGGTCGCCAGGACTGCAATCACCAGGATTAGCAGGCGTGCCATTCATGCCTCGCTGTGTTCTGCGTTTTCAAGCGGATATGCGACATACAACCGGGTATTTTAGACACAGGAAGACGTAAGGTCAACGAACGCTACCGTAAGCCTCACGCTTTTGACATAACGAAATTAGGCGCAGCAGCGTCGAATATGGACATCGAATGTTTCGGGGGCACCGCGGGGCTATCGAGTCCCCTTGGCCTGATCCGGCAACCAGGTGACAATTTCCGGAAATATCATAATTATGCCGATCACCACGGCCATACAGAACATGAACGGCATTACGCCTATGTAAACGTCGTTTATTGTCTCCGTTTCCGTCACCCCCCTCGCCTCCGCAGTTTCGTGGCGGGCGCCGTGGAGAACGTACAGCGACAGGCCCTGGGGCGGGCTGATCTGCGCCGCCTCCAGCAGGATGATCATTATGATGCCGAACCACAGCAGGTCGATCCCGCTCTGGAACAGCGTTTCCAGCAGTATCGGCAGCGTGGTTGCCAGCATGGAATAGCTTTCCATGAACGTTCCCAGCAGGAGGTAGAACACCACGAGGATTCCCACCAGCTGCCACTGCTCCAGGTCCAGCCCAACTACCAGGTCAGCCAACGCATGGGATATTCGCAGGTAGGCAAAGGCGAACTGCAGCGTAAACGCCGCCATCAGGATCAGCATGATCATGCAGGTCGTTCGCATCGTCGACAGGAACACTTCCTGCAACATCGCCGCGTTCGACCGCATCATCGCCTTCACGTGCTCCATCGAGGGCAGCCGCGCTGACTCCATCTCCTCACGGGGCACTTCCGTCAGGATGGAAACCCACCCCATCGGCGGCAGCAATAGCACCTCGATCATGAAGATCGCTTCGGCTAGTTCCTGTTCCACGAATAGCGAGCGTTGAGGGAAGAAGACCAGGTACGTTGTCTGTACTGCCAGGTGCACCACCACAAGCCCGATGAACGACACTAGCACGGCACGCATCGGGGCGTATGCCCACATTAGCCCCGATTTCTTCAGGACGGCCCCTATTATCGGCACCCAGAGCGGCTTCGAGTTGTACAGAAACGCCAGCACGAACGCGCCATAAACGCCGATTGCTGCAGCTTCCCCTGGAGTGGCGATGCCGCCGTATATGGATCCCAGCACCGCCAGGATCAGGATCACGACCGGGGCGATGGCGATGGAGCCGGTGATCCGCTCGTACCAGCTTCGCCAGCTCAGGAAAGTTTCGCCCGGTATCTTGGGTGCAATTCCGGGCCAGATCACTGCCGCGGTGCCGATCAGCAGCATGAAGGTCAACGCCATCAGCGCACCGGGTATGAACCCCGCCAGGAATAGCCGCCCGATGGATGTCCCCGTGCTGAGTCCGTAGATGACCAACAGCACGCTCGGCGGGATCAGTATCCCCAGCGTGCCTCCCGCCGCCAGCGAGCCCACTACCAACCGCTCGTTGTAGCCCCTGGTATGGAAAGTCGGCAGCGCCACGCGGCTGATGGTCGCCGCCGTGGAGATGCTCGAACCTGAACAGGCAGCGAAGATGGCGCACGATACGATGTTCGTGTGCAGCAGCCCGCCCGGAATCGGTGCAACCCATTTGTCCAGCGCTCGGTACATCCGGTCGGCAATGCCGCTTCTGAGAACCAGTTCCCCCATCAGGATGAACAGGGGAATGGCAACCAGCAGGAACCTCGTGAATGTGTCCCAGGCCCTGTTGGCCATGATGTTGGACAGATTGCTCTCGGAGAAACTCTCCATCAACACCAGTGCCAGGGTTCCCAGCGCCCCTGCCACGTAGAGGCCGGCGAAGAAGAACACCGCCATCAGGATGAATGCTATGGCAATGATCAAGGGCTCAAACCTTTTCCCGGACAAACCGGGTTTCGGGATTCTAGGGCTGCCGTATCATCGTACGGCTACCGTATCGTCATTATTGTACGGCTGCCGTATCATCGTACGGCTACGGTATCAGGGATATTTCACAAACAGCGGCCCCCGCAGGAAAACGGGGACCGTTTGCACGATTGCTACAGGCAGGACCCGCAAGTACTGAATTGGCGGCTAACATATCATCAACCGGGCGTATTGAAAAGGGCGGACAATAAACGATCTGACCTCCCTGCCCGTGGTCAGTACTCGATTCGGTAGACCCGGGCGGCCACATCATGGAACATGTCGGCGCGCTCCGAAGCGGAATACTGGGTGCTGAGCCGCTTGAAGGCGTTGTACATCACAGTGTACGAGTAAGACACCTTGTCGACCGGGAAGTTGCTCTCGAACATGCACCGGCTGGGGCCGAACTTGTCAATGCAGTAGTCAATGATCGGCCTCATGTCGGATGCCAGCTCTTCGGAACCGATCGGCGTCGTCCGCGTGTGCCAGTCGAACCCCGTTCGAGGCATGCCAATGCCCCCCAGCTTGACCACCACGTTCGGGCACGAGGCAGCGGCATCGATGCCCTTCCGCCACTGCGCGAACACTTCCTCGTCCTTGCCCGCGTACGGGCCCTCCCGCAGCAGGCCACCGATGTGGTTCAGAATGATCGTCAGGTTGGGCACTGCCTTGGCGAATTCCGCCAGTTCCTCCATCTGCCTGAAGTACATCCAGCCTTCCAGTGTCATCCCCATGTCCGCCAGGACTCGCGCTCCCGCCCTGAAGTTGTCGCTGCTCATCTGGCCCTCGGCCTTATGCAAGGCGGTATTCTCAACCTCCGGACTCGGGTCCCAGGTTACCGAGTGCCGGATGCCTCGAAAACGATTGGGGCTGGCGGCCTGTAACGACTCCAGCACGGGACGGACATTCTCCCCCAGGTTCAGGTTGGCATGTCCCACGATGGCCGCCGCTGCCTTGGTCGGGCCGTATAGTCCCGTATCGCTCGCGGCTGCCAGCCCCTGCACAAACTCCACCTCGCCCACCGGACGCATTTCCTCCGGACCCCCGGGCCGGTACATCGAACGGGCCTCAACGAACACCGTGGAGCGCACGTTGTGGCCTCCGTTGACGTCGTCTGCCAGCTCATGAAGCAGATAGCGCTGATATGGAATCCGCTCGGTTCGATAGTCCCAGAAATGGTGGTGTGGGTCGCAGATCGCAATCTCCGGCTCCAGGGCTTGCTCGGGCGTCAGTGCGAGCCAATCGTTTGATCCGAAAGGCATATGCGGGCCTCCATACTTCACGCTTCAGAAATCGGGAACGGGCCAATAATAGCACAACAAAAAAACCCTCTCCCTACAGGAAGAGGGTTAGGGTGCAAAACCCGCAGCCCGACTAATTTGCGCCCGATTAACTTGCGCCCGACTGAATTGCGCCCGATTAACTTGCGAAGAATAATGGCTGGTCGGGGTGAGTGGATTCGAACCACCGGCCTCTACGTCCCGAACGTAGCGCGCTAGCCACTGCGCTACACCCCGTCACAATAATTTTAGCACAGTAACCCCATAGCGCACAGCGTCACCCCACACAGTCCCCAGGGCCCTTTAATTATAGAAAGGACTGTAGCGGTTATTGAATAATGGGGTTGGGACACTTGGTAGTGTGGAGGATGGTTGTGCGGGCGGAGAGTATTGGGGAATGGGGTCCCGGGTTGCTGGAGGCCTTGAGCGAGGTTGAGGATCCCCGGAATCCCAAGGAAGTGATGCCGCGGTTCGCCCCTGCGGTGTGCTGAAGTATCAGGCTCACCCCATCGACATGCCGGCTCAGGGCGTGCTTGACTCCCTTATCGGGTGCATGGCAAACGCTCTCCCCATCCGGGAAATGGTGATGGTGTATCCCTGCTTTTTGAGGAACGAGTGATGCCGTTTGGAGCCGGCGAGGGCGGTCTCCCCGGATGTTGGAAACTAGGGAGACTATTCCGTAGTTTCGATACGTTCGATTTCATATAATTTGGATGCCATTCCTGAAACAGGGAATTAGCCGGGCTGAGAATGGTCCGAAGTGCTATCAAGTGCTCAATCGCTCTTCAGTAGGTGTCCGGCAGATACATCGAAATCAGGGTAAGCAAACCGGTATAGGACCGGTCCAACCTGCTGTGCCGTCACACTGCGTAATACCCTGGTTCAGGCGCCTAAACCCAACGTTTCCTCTAGCTCCAAGCTAGAGGAGGGACCCAGGAGCCTCGGAAACACTACACCGGGAACACAGGATCCCTTGGATTTAGCCTGTTCTGAAATTCGCCACAGGCCATTGCGGGACGAAGACGAATAAACGTTAGACTCGAGTCATTCGGATAAAAGGTTACCCGTCATGATTGAGTGGCTTGGCATTTCCCACCTCTTCGAACTTTCCGGCAGCGAAGCGATCGCAGGGTTTCTCACGCCCCTGGCCATATTTGCCGCGTTTTTCTTGGCGCAGTTCGTATTGCCCGCGAGGCGCGTCACCGGATACGTCGTCAACACGAAGACCGGCGAGCCTCGTAACTACCGACTGAACGGAATCCTGGTGTTTGCCATCGCGGCGATTGTGTGGGGGTTCGAACTTACCGGTATGCCGCGGGACTGGTTTTACCGGTCCAGCATGTACGCGGTGGCCGGCGGAACGGCTCTGTGCGTTGTGTTCTCCCTTATAGCGGTCTACAGCCAGCCGCTTGGCAGGATCAAGAATCCCCTTCTTGCATTCTGGGAAGGGCGATCACTGGAGTTACCTTTCTTCAACGAGCGCTTCGACGTGAAGATGTATCTTTACGTGGTCGGCGGGACGATGCTGTCGTTGAATGCCATGTCCGGTGCTGCCTACCACTACGGACAGTTCGGCGAAAACTCAAACCCGGGCGTTTTCCTCTTTGCGGGATTCCTCACCTTCTACGTCCTGGACTATTTTATCTTCGAGCGCGTGCAGCTTTATACCTACGACCTGATCCACGAGCATCTGGGCTTCAAGCTCATATGGGGCGGTCTCGTGGTCTACGGCTGGCTCTATATCCTGCCGATATGGGGCATGGCCGTTTACCCGGATCCAGGGTTCTCGACTGGATGGGACTATTTCTGGCTCATCGGCACCGCCGTTCTGTTCTTTCTCGGGTGGGGCATTTCTCGCGGCGCCAACATGCAGAAATACACCTTCAAGCGGTGGCCCGACCGCAAATTCCTAGGACTGATCGAGCCTCGGTACATCGAGGCAGGAGACCGCAAGATCCTGTACAGTGGGCTCTGGGGCCTGGCTCGGCACTTCAACTACATGGGCGAGGGTTTCCTTTCCCTGTCCATCGCCTTGACCTTCGGGCATTTCGCCAATCCCTGGGCTTGGACCTACTTTGTATTCATAGTCTCCCTGTTCACTTGGCGTCAACGAATTGATGAAAAGGAATGCGCCGTGAAGTACGGGGCCGAAAAGTGGCAGGAGTACCAGTCGCGGGTGAAGTACCGGATATTCCCCGGCATTTACTAACTCTCCCTTAGGGCCTGTGGACATTCTGACTGAAAAGACCATTCTATAGTCTGCGAAAGGAGCAAGAGTCATGCCGCTGGGGCCCGTGGCAATGCCAACTGCGTGTTGTACGCCGGGAATTTGTCCCTTGGCTTGTAGACCGAAGCTTTCGCAGTCCTGCGTGTGGACCGAGTCTCTATCATCCAGGAGGCCAGGTTCACCATCGCGCAGTAGCTGTCGGCCAGCTTGTTGTAGCGGGTGGCCACGGCCCGAAACTGCTTGAGGTCGCAGAAGTAATTCTCGACCAGATGGCGGGTCCGGTAGCGGATCGGGTCGTACCAATGCTAGACCCGGCGATTGACCGGTGGGAAAATGGTTGCCGCAATGCCCCGCGAGGCGAGGGACAGTCGTATGAGGTCGGAATCGTAGGCATTGTCGGCGATCAGTTCGCCTGTCAGGACGCCGTGCAGGAGAGTGGTCAGCTCAGGCGCCTCGGCGGCGTTCCCCGGTCTTGGCGTTCCCCGGTCTTATGATGAACCGGACAAGCCGTCCGGCCTTGTCAACCACCGCCATGAGCTTGGTGGTAAGCCCGCCTCGGCTACGGCCGATAGCCTGCCGCTCAGCCGATTCGTCAGGTGGGCGGCAACTTTTTTTGCGCCAGCGCCGTGCTGGTGGACCTTGGCAAAGGTTCCGTCGACCATCACGCTCTTCAAGTCCAGGTTCTCTTCGATAACCTCGAACATCCGCTGGAACACACCCGATTGCACCCAGCGGCGGAAGCGCCGGTGCACGGCGTTCCTGATTACGAACTCCCTGGGCAGGTCTCTTCATGGTGAGCCCGTCCAACCACGAACCACAAACGAACGGCCCATCGACATGCTCAGGGCCAACGACATGCTCAGGGCCAACGAAAGAAGTAGCCATCGATTCCGATGAGTCCATTCGGTTCCGTTTGCTTTTGCAGGATTGGAAAGCCACCGAACGGAAATATCTGGCCGGATTAGTCAGTAACACAGGTCTTTGTTCAACCCAGGCGGCCATGGGACAAACTCGACTACTTGCCCGGACTCCGAAGTGAACACCGCCAAGTCCTTGTTCACCAGCACCATGACGCCCTTGGTGAACGGATTACCCCAGCCTGCTGGCGGGTTGCCGTGGCCGTCGTCAAGGGGCGGGTTGGCCCGCCACCATCGGCCCCGGTCAAACACAGCCGCCCTGACGCCACAGTGCGTGTAGAGTTCGTAGGAGTACTCCTTCCCGAGTGAGGCAGACGCTGAGCGATCAGCTTCTGAAGGGCCACAGGACGCCACGGCTACCAGTGCCCCAACGGCAACACCAAGCAGTATCGCAGGCCACCATGTTCGGGTCACCATATTGATGTGAAACCCAATAGTTTCGGCGCCCAACCCCCGACACCCCGACCAATCAACGGCCGACCAATCAACGCCCGACCAGTCAACGCCCGACCAATCAACGTAGATCTAAACCCTGATGCGACTGGGTCGAGGCAACTTCGTAATCGGGACGTTTCCTCGGACGCCTGAACCCGAAGCTGAAGTCAGCATCCTGTCAAGGGCCATCATGCAAAAAACAAACGGAACCGTCTGTTCCCCTAGCCGCCCAGCATCTCTTCGGCCTTCTCGACCAGGACCTCTTCATTCAACGCCCCGGTCCACTTGTTGTGAATGGTCCCGTCTGCGTTGATGAATACGGTGGTGGGCAGCCCCAGCACACTGTAGCTGGGCAATACGCCGGAGTCCTCTGTATACCCCGCCGGGAATTTCACGCCGAGCTCTGCCAGGAGTTCTCTGCCCTGTTCCGGAGTACCCTGCCCGGTGAACTGCCCCAGGTCGATCCCAAGGACCAGCAGCCTGTCACTGTAATCCTCGTAAAAGTGCTGGAACTCAGGCAGCTCCGCCCGGCATGGCGGACACTCCGCCGCCCAGAAATTCAGCACCACTGGCTGCTCCCCCACCAGCGATGCCATGCCGACTTGATCGCCTCCCAACTTGTCCTGACCTTGCGAGACGATGATCGGAAAGTCTGCGGCCATTTCCTTGTCGCCATTTTCTTCGCCATTGCCTGAGCCACCGCAGGCCACAAGCAGTGCGGCCAGGGCGGCTATTAACACCAACGCTATACCCGAACTCCGGACCGAAAGACGCCTTACGTTCATCTCTTATCCTTGCCTGTAACCCTGAATCAACCCGCCTGTGCATTGGCCGCCAGTTGGCGCATATTGTCCGTAAAGACCTGCAGTCGCTCCAGGGTGCGTGTCAACCGGGCTAGCCACTTCTCGCCCAACGGTCGGGTGGGCATCTGTATCTGGGCGTTTCCAACCTGCGTCCCCGGCCCCAGGGCACGCTGCAGCGGCGCTTTTGCTCCTCCAACAGCGTTCCTCAGTGATATTACGATGGCGTCGCTGGTTCGGATTACCGACTCCACCCCTGAGGCTCCGGCCAGCGCCCGAATCTCTGCCACCTTCATGAGGTTCTCCACCTCGTCAGGTATTGGCCCGAAGCGGTCGCGCAGCTCCTCCCGTATCTCCGGCAACTCCCGCTTTTGTGTCAACTTGGCCAGTCGCTGGTATACGGAAAGCCGGGTGGGCAAGTGCTGAATGTAGTCATCGGGAATCCCCGCATTCAGGGGCAGCTCTATGCGGGCAGGTTCGTCGTCGGCGGGGTCCGCGCTGCCCGACCCGTTCGAACCGCCGTCCTCTCGCTGCAGCTCCCGAACCGCCTCCTGCAACAGTTGCGTGTACAGGTCCAACCCGACCTCCTGGATGTGTCCGCTCTGGTCGGCTCCCAGGATGTTGCCGGCGCCACGTATTTCCATGTCCCGCATGGCGATTCGAAATCCGGCGCCGAGCTCGGAGGCGTCAAGGATCGCCTGCAGGCGCAACTCGGCCGCCTCCGTCAGGCTCCTGCCCTTTGGGGCCAGCAGGTAGGCGTAAGCCCGGTGCTGACCGCGACCCACCCTGCCTCGCAACTGGTACAGCTGGGCCAGCCCGAACCGGTCGGCTCGCTCGACAATCAGGGTGTTCACGTTCGGCATGTCCAGGCCCGACTCGATAATCGTGGTGCAAACCAGCACGTCGGCCTCGCCGTTGGCGAAGTCAACCATAACGTCCTCGAGTTCCGACTCCGCCATCTGGCCGTGGCCTATCATCACGCGGGCGTGCGGCACCAGCCGCCTGATGTCTTCCGAAGCCTGATGAATGCTCCTGACCCGGTTGTGAAGATAAAAGACCTGCCCGCCACGCTCCATCTCGCGCAGGATGGCTTCCTTCACAATATCCTCCGAGTACTCCGACACGAAGGTCTTTACCGGCAGACGCTCCTCCGGCGCGGAAGCCATGGAAGATAGATCGCGCAGGCCGGAGAGGGCCATGTTCAGGGTCCGGGGTATGGGCGTGGCGCTCAGCGTCAGCACGTCCACCTGCCGCCGTAGCTGCTTCAGCCGCTCTTTGTGGCTCACGCCGAATCGCTGTTCTTCGTCCACCACGGCCAGTCCCAGGTTCTTGAAGCTAACGTCCTTCTGGAGCAGCCGGTGTGTGCCGATGACAATGTCCACCTCTCCCGACTTGAGGCCCTCGACCACCTCCTGCTGTTCCTTCTGCGTCCTGAATCGGCTCAGGACTTCCACCCGTACCGGAAACGGACTCAGACGCTCGGTGAACGTGGCATAGTGCTGTTGGGCCAGAACGGTCGTGGGAACCAGGAGTCCCACCTGCATCCCGTCGCTGACCGTTTTGAAAGCGGCCCGCAGGGCAACCTCGGTCTTTCCGTAGCCGACGTCACCGCATATCAGTCGGTCCATTGGGCGCGTCAATTCCATATCGGCCTTGACATCCTCAATGGCCTTTGCCTGGTCAGGGGTCTCAATGTAGGGGAACGAGTCCTCCAGTTCCCGCTGCCATGATGAATCAGGACTGAATTCGTGCCCCTCTGCAATCTCTCTCGAGGCGTTCAGGCGAATCAGCTCCTGCGCCATCTCCCGCGCCGCGCCCTTCACCCGCTGCTTGATACGAGTCCAGTCTGCCGCTCCCAAGCGGGTGAGCGTCGGCTGGTGATCCTGGGCCCCCACGTACGCACTGACCCTGTTGAGTTGGTCCGTGGGAACGTACAGCTTGTCGCTTTCAGCGTATTCCAGGACAAGGTATTCCCTGTCATCTCCACTGTCGCCCATGAGCGTCGTCCCCGCAAAGCGGGCGACTCCGTGGTCGATGTGTACCACAAACGTCCCGGGCTCAAGGTCAGCCAGCGAAACATCGGGTCCCCGTTCCACCCGTCGGCGGCGACGGTGTCGGCGTTCCTTGGATGTTCCAAACAACTCGGAGTCCGTGAGTAGGTCCAATCGCCGAACGGCCTGTCCCTTGCCCTTGCGAGTCCCGTTAACAGGAAACTCGACAGTCCATCCCCCCGGTAGCGACCCGGAGATAATGTGGACTTGCCCAGGCGACGGCGAGTCCTTCAGGGAGTTATCGAGAGACACCTCGATTTCTTCCTGCTCGAGGAGTTCTGCCACGCGGCGAGAGTGCTGCGTCACAGCCACAAGGGCAGACCCTTCTCCCTGCCTGCGACGGATATTCGCCGAAAGCTGCTCCAGCCTGCCGTAGTAGGGGGTTGCCGGCAGGAAAACGCTGTCGTCGTCCTCTCCCACCCACGATTGCAGGTCGATCGGGTTGAGCTGCTCCAGTCGTGTCTCGAATTCCGCCCATGGCATGCACGGTGAAGGAAAGTTCCTCGGCAGCTCGCCCCTGTCTTCCCTCGCCGCCCGCATTCGCCCGAATCGCTCTTCCAGTTCTGAGGCTTCGGCCTCTACTCGCCCTCCTCGTTCTAATACGACGGTGGCGTCCGCTCCCAGGTAATCAAGAAGGCTGGTCTGGTTCACGAGGCCACTGTAAAAGGAGAGAATTTCGGGATTGTCCGAATATGGGAGCATCTCGAGTTCTTCTTCGATTCGCTCTCTGATGGGTTCTGAACAATTGGAAAAGTCCATGGCTGAGGCGCGGGTGGCCAGAATTCCGGCTCCGTTGGCGCCCGGAAGCTGCTCTCTCGCGGGGATGAGCCGTACTTCTTCCGCCGGTGCAACCGATCGCTGGGTCAGAGGATCAAAGAGGCGGATGGTATCGATTTCGTCATCGAACAGCTCGATGCGGTACGGCAGATCGCAGGTGGGCGGGAATACGTCCAGTATGCCCCCGCGGTGGCTGAAGGCCCCCGGCGATTCGACCACCGGGTCATTGCGATACCCCAGTTCCATCCACTGGCCCAGCACGGCATCCACTCGAACCTTATCGCCAACACGCCAGGCCCTCGGCGCTGCAGAAGAAGGCAGCTGTCCGGACATCAGATCCGGATGCGCCGTGTACAGGAGCGCCGAACCCACGGAAGACACCACCATAGGCGCGGCGCATTCGTTGCCCGCGTCCCGATCTCCCGTGTCCCGGCCTCCCGCGTCCCTGCCAACGGAAAGCGCAGACAGTGCTTCCAGCCGCTGGTTGCCGGTGTTGGCATCCACTGCCAGCCTTTCGAAGGGTAGGACTTCAGGTTCCGGCAGCAGGAAGACTGGCGCTTCGTCGCCCAGCCAGCTCAGCAGCTGGTCGTGCAGTCGCCGTGCATCCTCCGGCCTCGGGGTTATAACAAGCACCGGCCCCGGACGGCGCCTCGCCAGGCAGGCTACAAATGCCGCCCGGGCGCCCTGCCGGACGGTTGCGCTGCGCTCGGCTTCACCGTCGATGGCCTGCAGCGCTCCCCGGAACCCTTGGTGGATTTCCAGCAGATCAAGGATTCCGCTAAGAGACATAATGTCTACCAATCATGGCAATATCAGGCCTGGCCCTTGCATTCTCAAATTCAAAACTGGAAGAAGGGGTTGGTCGAGAACCAACCCCCTGTAGTTTTCTGCAAATGTAGTCAAGGCGAGCTATTTCGTACTTGATTTCGATTCCTTGACCAGTAAACCCGTGTTCAGCCGGACAGAATGTCCAGGAAATTGCCCAGCATGGAGGAGTCGCCACGGAAGATCTCGGTAAATCCGCACTGAGTGCAGGAAACCGCAGTAAACTTCTTGTTCTGTATGTCGAAGAACCTCGAATACTTGCCCGTGGTCCGAATCTCTTCGGTCACGTACTGCGTGTTGTGACACTTCGCGCAGGAGAAAGCTGCTCTTGTCTGGGCCATAACCAACCCTCCGGCCGCGTTGCCTTTCCTTCTGATACAGTGGTTCTGTCACCCTAAACCATCATTGACGCAATTTTCAACCAATGAGCGCATAAAATGAGCGGACAAAATCAGAGCCTTTTAAATCCAGGGCCCTCTAATTGTTGCTAATCCGTTGGCCCTGAGCCTGTCGAAGGGCCGTCCGTTCATGGCGAGCCCCTTCATGGCGACCTCCTCCATAGTGACCCCGTCGAACCACGAACGGACGCCCCATCCCCGCGCCCACCCGTGATTCGCGCGCAGGTCGCAGTTCCTCCACGCAGTCGGGACAGGAATCCAACCCCCAGTTCCCCTCGTTGATTAGTCCACCTAATTGGCGACCCTGATAGCAGAGCAGGACGACTGCGACGACTGCAATGTAACTCCAAGGGTGATCACACCCTAATCCTGCGCTTGTCGAATGTAACTCCAGGGGTGATCACACCCTAATCCTGCGCTTGTCGAATGTAACTCCAGGGGTGATCACACCCTCATCCTGCGCTTGTCGAATGTAACTCCAATGGTGATCATACCCTCATCCTGAACTATCAAACCCTCATCCTGAGCCTGTCGAAGGATGCCCGTCCAATCTGCCGATGGTTCAACAAGCTAAACATGATGGGTTGGGAAGTTACTTTGCAATTGTCCCCATAGCTGGCCGCCAACGGTCATGAGCGTGGCGCCCATGATGATATAATCCATAGGCCCAATCACGAGGCCCAATCACGGTATCGGCCCTCCGCAGCAAGTTGATTCTGGATCAGGTTACTGGCCTTTATGTCCGCCTCCAATTCGTATACCCGCGCCCCGTCATCCGCCACCTCGTCCCTCAACGATAAAGCGTCTCCATTGCCTTACCAGCGCGTCGTTATTAAAGCCGGTACAGCCATATTGTCCGGCGGCGGAACAGACACGGCAGGCGTCAACATCCCGGTGCTCAGCAGCATCGTGGAACAGATATGCTGGTTGCGCGAAATGGGTTGCGAGGTGTTGCTGGTGACCTCGGGCGCGATTGCGGCAGGAAGGGCGGCTCTCGGCCGAGTGGGCCCCGTTTCCAGGGATATCCGCTCGCGACAGGTGGCTGCCGCAGTCGGACAGACCCGCCTCATGCAGATTTACCAGGAACGATTCGCGGTCCATGGCGTAACTGTAGCCCAGGCTTTGCTTACAATCGGAGATCTTTCCGACCGCCAGTCCTACCTGAATGTCAGGAACACGCTTCAAGGGCTGTTGGAACTGGGAGTTGTGCCGCTGCTCAACGAAAACGATGTGGTCGCAGTGGACGAGATCGGCGCAGTATTCGGAGACAACGACCGCCTCTCAGCCCTCGTCGCCAACCTCGTCGATGCCGATCTGCTCCTCATCCTCACCGACATCGACGGCCTCTACACCGCCGACCCTCGCCTTGATCCCTCGGCCAGGCTGATCCCTCACGTCGAACGAGTGGACGAGCATATTGAAGCGCTGGCCGGGAGACATTTGCAGCCGTGGGCCAGGGGTGGCATGCCTACAAAACTCGAGGCAGCCAGGCTGGTGACTTCATCGGGCATTCCCATGATCATGGCACACGGACGGAACGAAGGCGTAGCCTTGAGGGCAGTGTCCGGTGAGACCGTGGGCACATATTTTCAGGCTGCGGAAGAAAAGCTCGAAGCCCGCAAGCGCTGGATGCTCAGCGGCATCTCCCAGAGAGGCCAGGTTTCCGTCGACGACGGCGCAGCTTCCGCCCTGCGCAACCACCACCGCAGCCTGCTTCCCGCCGGGGTGCGAGACGTTGACGGCGATTTCACCCGTGGCGACACCGTGTTCATCGTGGACGCCTCCAACCGGCGCATAGCCTGCGGCATTGCCAACTACAGCTCTGAAGACATCGCCCGCATTCGCGGCCTCAAGTCCCGCGAAATCGAAGACACTCTCGGCTACCACTACGGTCAGGAAGTCGTCCACCGCAACAACCTCGTCCTGCTCTAGTGGAATCTGGTACCGTAAGTGACCAGAACTTTAGGGAGAGAAGTGAGATGGGAGTGGTACTGCCATCGGCCCCGCCGCAAGACCTTCTGGACAAGTACATCGAGATCGCTATGCGAGATGCCAATTTCGTGATCTTTTGTGAGGACGGCACCTACTTCGGAGATATATATGGATTTCAGGGAGTTTGGGCCAACGCCGACACTCTCGAAGAGTGCCGCAAGGAACTGGCCGAAACGTTGGAAGACTGGATTCTGCTCGGTATTGAACAGGGCCATGAAATTCCGGTCCTACCGTCCGTAGACCTGATGCCCAGGGAAAAGACCGCTTAGTGCCCGCCTTTGGCCCTATCACTAGAAGAGAACTGATAGCCTGCCTGAGGCAGTTGGGATTCGATGGCCCGCTTCAAGGCGGCAGGCATCAACATATGGAAAAGGGTCCGCTAAGAGTGATAATTCCAAATCCTCACCGTTCCGACATAGGTCGAACCTTGCTAGGCCAGATTCTGCGCCACGCAGAAATCAGCAGAGAGGAATGGGAAAGTCTCTGATCGGCAAACGATTCCTTCAAACCTAATCAACTTGATAGAGCGCCACATGACAACCAGAACAGTTGACGACCTCGCAGCCATCGGTCAGGCTGCCCGCAGCGCGTCTCGCCAGGTCTCCCGGCTAACCGCTGCTGTGAAGAACCAGGCCCTGCGCAACCTTGCCGACCTGCTCGAATCCGACGCCGACCAGGTCCTGCAGGCCAACGCAGCCGACTGCGCAGATGCCCGCGAGAGCGGCCTCAGCGAAGCAATGATCGACCGCCTCCTGCTCACTCCCGAACGCCTCTCCGGCGTCGCCGCCGAGCAGCGCAACGTCGCGTCCCTGCCCGACCCTGTCGGCGAGACCATCGAGATGAACCCCTTGCCCAACGGCCTCGTCGCCGGTCGCCGCCGCACCCCCCTCGGCGTTATCGCCAGCATCTACGAGAGCCGCCCCAACGTCACCGTCGACATCTTCGGCCTCTGCTTCAAGTCCGGCAACGCCTGCATCCTTCGCGGCGGTAAGGAGGCCATCCGCTCCAACACCGCCCTCGTCGCCCTCATTCGCCGCGCCCTCGCAGACGCCGGCGCTCCCGAAAGCGCGGTCCAGTTCATAGACAACCCCGACCGCGACCTGGTCGACGCCATGCTCAAGATGGACCAGTACATCGACCTTGTCGTCCCCCGCGGCGGTGAGAGCTTGGTCCGTTTCGTCGGTGAAAACGCCACCATGCCAGCGGTCACCGGCGGCGTCGGCGTCTGCCACACCTACATCGACCGCGCCGCCGACCTCGACATGGCCTGCAGCGTCACCCAGAACGCCAAGGTTCGCCGCCCCTACATCTGCAATGCTCTCGACACCCTGCTCGTCCACTCCGGCTTCGCTGGCGAGGGTCTGCCCCGCATCGCCGCCGGGCTCACCTCCGCCGGGGTCGAGCTCCACTGCGACAACCGCGCCCTCACCATTTTGGGCCCCTCCGCACTGGGCAGCATCCAGCCCGCAACTGAAGATGACTGGGGCCGCGAATTTCTCGCCATGACCGCTGCCGTCAAGGTCGTGGACTCCCTCGACGAAGCCCTGGAGCACATAGAGACTTACGGCTCCGGCCACTCCGAGGCCATCATCACCGAGGATTACTCCGCCGCCATGCGCTTCCTCGACGAGGTCGACGCCGCAGCCGTCTACGTCAACGCCAGCACCCAGTTCACCGACGGCGCACAGTTCGGCCTCGGAGCCGAGGTGGGCATCAGCACTCAGAAATTGCACGCCCGTGGCCCCATGGGCCTGCGCGAACTCACCACCTACAAGTGGGTCATAATGGGCAATGGGCAAGTTCGTCCCTGAATCAAAAATAAGTATCGTGAGCCTGATTCATAATGGCTGATTTCACATTCGAGCGAGAAGTTCGAACCCCGTCCTCCGAGGCCTACAACATTGTGGAGTTCGACCGCACCGTCGGCCGGGTGGACATCCACTTCACCGCCGAGATGGTTCACGTCTCCCTATGCGTCGACGAGAGCCTGACCCAGCAGGTGATCCAGGAAATTATGGACGCCGTCGATGAGGACATCGCGGATGCTGTGGGCATCGCGCGCAACAATTTTGTTGTCCACGTATTCCAGGGTCGTGAAACTGCCGTCTACAGCGACAACGAGTTCAGCGACAACGGCCGGGACCACTAGCAGGCTATCACTGTTGACAGGCTATCAATGTTGAATCAATGAGCGGACCGGGAGTCCGTTCATGGTGAGCCCCTTTATGGCGAGCCCCTTTATGGTGACCCCGTCGAACCACGAACGAACGGCACTTCGGCAGGCTCAGAGCGAATGTATGAAATACCCATCAATTCCCATGAGTCGATCTACTGGCCATGAGTCCAATAACCCGTCCCGCAGGCAATGAATCGGCTCTTGCCCCAGCTTCGCCAGGTCCGGTCCGCGGATGATAATCGACGCCCATTGCCACCTTCTCCCGCCATCCTTCGCCGACCGCCGGCTCACTTTGGCCGCTGCTGATGCCACTTTCGCCGAAATGCTCGCCGACCCATCCGCCCGTACTGCGGATACAAGCTCCATCCTTCATGCAATGGACCGTGACGGCATAGACCACGCGGTTGTTATGGGCATGGGGTGGGAAATTCTCGACCTGGCCATCGAAGCTAATGACTACATCGTTCAGGCAGTCGATTCTTATCCGGACCGATTGAGCGGCTTTGCTTCGGTCAACCCAAAATGGGGAGATGCGGCTGTCGCGGAATCGGAACGATGCGCCAGGGCCGGCCTCCGTGGCATCGGGGAGTTGCATCCCGATACCCAGAGGTTCGACATCGCCGATCTGACCGACATGTCCCCAATCATGCAGTCTGCCTTGTCCCTGGAACTACCGGTTCTTGTTCATTGCTCTGAACCGGTGGGACACAGCTACCCCGGAAAGGGAAAGACCACCCCGGACAAGGTTTGGAAGTTCATCGTGAATTTCCCGGAGAACGTCATCATCTGCGCCCACTGGGGCGGCGGACTCCCCTTCTATTCCCTCATGCCTGAGGTCGGCGCTGCTCTGGGCAACGTCTACTTCGACTCCGCCGCGTCCCCCTTCCTCTACCAGCCCGACGTCTACTCCGCCGTCGCCAACCTCGTAGGCGCAGACCGCATCCTCTTCGCCTCCGACTACCCCCTGATGAGTCCCTCTCGGGCGTTGCGGGAGATCGAGAGCCAGCCACTATCCGGTAAGGAGCGGTCCGACATCCTGGGTGGCAATGCTGCGCGCTTGCTAAACCTGTCCACGACGGGATAGCGATGACTGCCCCGGAAGAAGCTATACCGCAATCCGTCGAAGAGTACGAGTTCCGTACCCTCCCCGACCTGCTCCGGCCGGGTCTCCTCCTCGTATTCGTCGGCCTGAACCCATCCGAGTATTCCGCCCGTGAGGGCCACTACTTCGCCAACCCCCGCAACCGATTCTGGCCCGCCTTCAACCGCTCTCGCCTGCTGCCCCCCGCCCTAGGCCGAGACTGCGCCCCCTCCGACGACGCCTCCCTCCTCGACCACGGCATCGGCTTCACCGACGTCGTCAAGCGCCCCACCCCCCAGGGCAGCGGTCTGAGAGCCGCCGACTATCGCCGCTGGGCCCCCGTCCTCCGCGACAAGCTCTTGCAATTCATCCCCGGGTTGGTCTGTTTCCACGGCTTGATGGCCTACAAGGCATATCTCCAGTACGCGGAGTCCGAAAAGTCCACCCCCGACCTCGGCCTCCAGCCCCGTGCCATCGGCTCCTCCCGTGTCTTCGTCGTCCCCAATCCCAGCCCCGCCAACGCGCGCTACTCCCTCCAGGCCCTCTCCGAATGGTACGACCAGGTTGCGGATACCCTGCATCCCAGGGCCCTTTAATTGTAGCTAATGCGTTGGTCCTGAGCCTGTCGAAGGGCCGTCCGTTCGTGGTTCGACAGGCTCACCATGAAAGGACTTGACGGCTTGACTGCGAAAACTAAAATACCCTGCCCTGCATCCACAGCTATAGCGCGTCCCCTCTCCACTTGACGTAAAATACGCCCACAGTTCTGGTTGGAGCCATCCATGCCCGCCCCGTCCATCCCCTTGGCGATAATCTACGATTTCGACGGCACCCTCGCGCCCGGCAACATGCAGGAGCGCCAGTTCATCCCCGACGTCGGCATGACCCCCGCCGACTTCTGGCGCGAAGTCGACTCCTTGGCCGAGGCCAGCCTTGCCGACGGCATCCTGACCTACATGTACGTGATGCTCGAGAAGGCCAAAGCCAAGGGCATGAAGGTCCGACGCGACGACCTCGTGGCCCGCAGCCGGGAAATCTCCTTCTTCCCCGGCGTAGAGGACTGGTTCGGCCGCATCAACGGCTACGGTGCCAGGAAGGGCGTTCGGGTCGACCACTACGTCATTTCCTCCGGCAACTCGGAGATAATCGAGGGCACCCCCATCGCTCACGAGTTCAGCCGTATCTACGCCTCCAAGTTCCTCTACGACGCCGACGGCGTCGCAGTCTGGCCGGCCGTCGCCATCAACTTCACCACCAAGACTCAGTACCTGTTCCGCATAAACAAGGGCGCCCACGACTGGAAAGACAGCTCCATCATCAACAAGTTCATTCCCCAGCACGAGCGCCCCGTGCCCTTCGAGAACATGGTGTACATCGGCGACGGTGAGACCGATATCCCCTGCTTCCGCCTCGTCAAGGACCTCGGCGGACTGTCCATCGCCGTCTACGACCAGGGTCGGGACGCGCGGGCCGAGACCTACCGCGAAGAGGGCCGCGTCAACTGCGTCGTACCCGCCGTCTACACCGAAGACAGCGGCCTCGACCACACCGTCAAGTCCTACATCGACCTCGTCGCCGCCCGCCACTCCTTGAAACGCGCCCTCTATTCGGGCCCGGACACCCCGTGACCACCCGCGCCGATACCGTCCGAATATTCGTTGCCGTCGGCATCTCGGATGATGCCAGGCAGCAGCTCATCGATGCCGTCGACCGCATCCGAAGCCAAGTCCCCGACGGCATCCAGTGGGCAAGTCCCGCCGGTATGCACCTCACCCTCAAGTTCCTCGGCAACATCCCCGCCTCCGGCGTGAACCCGTTCCAGTTGAGCCTGAGCGGCCTCGGCATGTTCCCCAACCACCGCAAGCCTCGCGTCCTCTGGGCCGGCGTCCAAGGCAACCTTGATGCCCTGTCCAGCCTCCAGCAGTCGGCGGAGAACGCAATCAACGCCCTCGGCTATTCTCCCGAGCAGCGTCCCTTCCGCCCCCACATCACCCTCGGCCGCCCCCGCCGCAGCGTAAGCGACTCCCAGTTGGGGCGCATTGGGAGGGTCGTGTCCGGAGTCGCCTCCCCGGAGGCCGTCTCCTGGAAAGTGAGGTCCATCGACGTAATGCAAAGCGAGCTCCACCCCTCCGGCGCCCGCTACACCATCCTCGGCTCAGTGGAACTTTCAAGCGGGGTCTTGTAGTTTTGGCGGTCAAGCTGTCAAGTCCGTTCATGGTGAGCCTGTCGAACCACGAACGGACGGCCCTTCGACAGGCTCAGGGCCAACGGATTAGCTACAATTAAAAGGGCCCTAACTTTCAAGGGACTGACTGAGCCGATGCAATCCACAACCCTGACCCTGCGCCCGACGCCGCCCTACGACTTCGACCTAACCGCCGCCTACCACACCTACTTTCAGGGTCGCAGCGGAGCAGACAACCTCGACGACGGCGTATACCGTCGCCTCCTCGACCTCGACGGCCGCCTCGCCCTCGCCACCGTACGCTCCAGCGGCACCGCCGACGCCCCTGAACTGACGCTCCAAGTCCACGGCGACTCCCCCTCCGACGCCGACGCCCAGCTTGCCGCCGCCCAGGTGGAGTGGATGCTGGGCATCGAACAGGACCTCGAACCCTTCTACAATCTCGCCAGCTCCGACCCTGCGCTTGCAGACCTCGTCGCCCGGTTCCCCGGCCTGCACCTGCCACGCACCTCAACGCTCTTCGAATCCCTTGTCACCGCGATCCTCGGCCAGCAGATTTCCGCCGCCGTCGCCAGGACGATGCGCACCCTCATCATCCAGCGTTTCGGAGCCAGCGCCCAGGTCGACGGCCAGACCTACTACGCCTTCCCTCGACCCGAAGCCATCGCCGACTCCTCCGTCGAAGAACTCCGCACCCTGAAGCTCACCCAGCGCAAGTCCGAGTACATACTCGGCATCGCCACTGCCGCCCAGCACCAGGACTGGTCGCAACTCACCGATCTCCCCGACGACGAATTCGTACGCCAGCTGACACAACTGCGCGGCATCGGCGCTTGGACGGCGCATTGGGCGATGGTCCGCGGCCTCGCCCGTCCCGACGCGCTGCCCCTCGGCGACCTCGCCCTCCGCCGCGGCGTTTCCCGCCTCTACCGCGACGGCGAATCCGTCACCGACGCCGACGTCGAAGAAATCGCCGAACGCTGGCGTCCCTGGCGCAGCTACGCCACCGCCTACCTCTTCGCCGCCATGCGCTCCGGCATGGTCTAGATTCGATCCCGGACATTACTCAACCTTGCGATGAGGGTTAAGGTGGGGTGAAAAGATAGTGCAAAGGAATAGCCGAGTAATCCCGAGACGTGCGCCGTTGCTTTCCGAGTAGTTTCTAACCTAGATCGATACAAGCATCGCTAAATGCCCTGTAATCGCCCGCCTCGTTGGGCTCGGAATTGGTAAAATCGAACTTGATGCCAGGCTTTCAGAAACTGGTTCCAATTGCATAGTCTGCGAACGACTGACGTGGGTACTGGAATGGCCCCTCCACCGCACGAATCCGAATCAGCATCAGAGCGTCTGCACAGGCGAATTGCCAATAATTTCTACGAAGACCTCTGCCGCAGGGAAGTCTCCGTAATTCTGGACGGTTGGCTCGAAGCTCCAGTGCTCGCCGACCGCGACCTGATCGACAGCAAGCTGCTGGACTCGCGCCAACGCGACGCTATCAGTCGCCACGAATACTTGGACGGCCTCAGGCCCGATATCGTCGCCCGAGGATCCGAGGACTCAGGCCATGCCGGTCCCCTTGCTGTCGTGGAAGTGTCCGTGACCTTCAATCGGATGGACTTGGAAAACGCCGCAAACCGCGCCGGAGTAATCGCAAAGGTAACCGGCCTCGAGGTGATCCCGTTCCTCGTAACTCATAGCGATTGGCCGGACGAGGTAAACGCCGTAGCAGAGGCTCTGGGCGTTTCCATCATCCGCCACGAAGACCCCAACGCCCCGCCCGAAGTAGATGACCCTCACCCTCGAATCGCGGAACTCACTCGCGTTAGCAATTCGGGGTAGGTCCCGTCAACACCCCTACCGCGCGAACATCTTCATCAGGTTCGCCGGGTTCCGCGACTTCGACATCTGACGCATCAGCTTCTGCGTCTGCTTGAACTGGTTCAGCAGCTGATTGATGTCCTGCGGCGTCGTCCCGCTGCCCCGCGATATCCTTCGCCGCCTGCTCCCGTTGATGATCTCCGGCCTGTGTCGCTCCTCCGGGGTCATCGAGTGGATGATGGCTTCAATGCGCAGCAGCTTCCCCTCGTCCAGGTCCCCCGTCATCATCTTCTTCGTGGCATTCCCCATACCGGGGATCATCTCCATAATCTGGTCCAGCGACCCCATCTTCTTCACGCTCTGCAGCTGGTCCAGGAAGTCGTTCAAGTCAAAGCTGGCCTGCCGGAACTTGCGCTCCATCTCCTTGGCCTTCTGCTCGTCCACCGCTTCCTGCGCCCGCTCGATCAGCGTCAGCACGTCGCCCATCGCCAGGATGCGCGACGCCAGCCGGTCCGGGTGGAACACCTCCAGCCCGTCGGGCCGCTCTCCCACGCCCATGTACTTGATGGGCACCCCGGTGACTCGAGTAATGGACAGCGCAGCGCCACCCCGGGCGTCGCCGTCCATTTTGCTCATGATCAGCCCCGTCAGGCCCACCTTTTCGTGAAAGCCCTCCGCGGTGGTGACCGCGTCCTGGCCAGTCATGGCGTCGACCACCAGCAGCGTCTCGTGCGGATTCACTGCCTTCCGGACGTCCTCCAGCTCCTTCATCAGTTCGTCGTCGATCTGAAGGCGGCCCCCTGTATCGACGATTGCCCAGTTGACGCCCAATTCTGCCGCCCGTGCCAGGCCATTGCGGGCAACAGCGACTGTATTCGTGGACTTGGGATCTTCCGAATAAACGGGGATATCCAGTTGCTTGCCCAGGGTCTCCAGTTGCTGGATCGCGGCCGGCCTGCGCAGGTCTGCTGCAATCAATAGTGATCGGTGCCCCTGCTTGCGCTGCTCGAGGGCAATCTTTGCCGCAGTTGTGGTCTTGCCGGAACCCTGGAGTCCGACCAGCATCAATGGAGTCACTGCCTGGCTCGACAGGGTGATCCCCGTGCGTCCCGAACCGGCGGTCCCGCCTCCCAGCAGTTCGGTCAACTCCTCGTGGACGATCTTCACCACCTGCTGGCCGGGCGTCAGGCTCTCCAGCACCTCGGCGCCCTGTGCTCGTTCCTTGACCCTCGCCACGAAGTCGCGCGCCACGCGGAAGTTGACGTCGGCTTCCAGCAGAGACCTGCGAACCAGGGAGAGAGCTTCGTCAATGTCTTTATCCGTGAGCCGCCCTTTGCTGGACAGCCGGTTGAAGATGCCAGTCAGCCTTTCCGTCAGGTTCTCAAACATGTCCCGCTCGCAGTGGCGATTATTGCCAATCTTGTTCAGTTTAGATTATACCCCGCCAGATTCCATCATGTTTCACAACGGATCAGTGCTAGTGGGCCATCACTATTGAATTGATGAGGGAACCGGTAGTCCGTTCATGGTGAGCCAGTCGAACCACGAACGGACGGACCTTCGACAGCCTCAGGGTGAACGGATGAAATAGCCATCAATTCTGATGAGTTGAGCCACTAGGGCTGCCGCGTCTTGATCGATTCAGCCTTGCCGAAGGCCGCCACTCCCGCGAAGGCGGGAGCCCAACCCCCTGCCCCGTGTCTAGCGAACTTAGAGCCTGTGTGACAAATCCCCTCTCCCGCCGGGGGGCGTTGGGCCTGTCCTGGGCGTGTGCCGAAGGCGTGAGGGCGTCCCTATGCTCCCGCAGGGTCCCTATGCTCCCGCAGGAATGCCCTTTGCTCCCGCAGGAAGCCCTATGCTCCCGCAGGCATGTGGAATGCTGCATTCGCTTGCACTTCATGAACAACGGCCAATTGTCCCACGCCCTCTCACTGAATTGACACCCTCTCGGACAGTTATTGTTCTCTCTACGTGTGCCCCAATTGCCTGCTAAACTAGCCCCATGTCTGATGCTATAGAAATCCGCCGCGCCATCCCCTCCGACTTCGCCTTCATCGTCGAATCCAACATCACCATGGCCGAGGAGACCGAGGACCTGTCCCTCGACGAAGCTAAGGTGCGTGCCGGCGTCGGTGCGGTCCTCGCCGATAGCTCCCTCGGCTTCTACCTCATCGCCGAAATCGACGGCAACCCCGCCGGACAGCTCATGGTCACCTACGAGTGGAGCGACTGGCGCAACGGTCTCTGGTGGTGGATTCAGAGCGTCTACGTCCGCCCCGAATACCGACGCCGCGGCGTCTACCGCGCCCTCCACCTCCACGTCGTCGAAGCCGTCCGAGCCGCCGGCGGAGCTTGCGGCCTGCGACTCTACGTCGAGCTGGAGAATACCGTCGCCCAGCAGGTCTACGAATCCCTGGATATGTACCGCACCCGCTATCACATGTACGAAGCCGAATTCTGAAACCTTAGACAGCCAGCCCGCTCATCCGACAACCAATCCGTTCTTCCGACATCCACTCCGCTCATCCGACAGCCAGCCCAGTCATCCTGAAGACATCCCCTCCGTTCATCCTGAGCTTGTCGAAGGACGAACGAATAGCCGCCAAACGCGAATGGAGAAGAAACAATGCTGCCAGACAACGTCCGCGAGTTCTGCACCAACAACCACCAGGGGGTCCTGACTGCCTTTCGCCGCAACGGCGCGGCCCAGATGAGCATCATCGCCTGTGGCGCTTATCAGGACGGCGTGGCATTTACCGTTACCGAGACCCGCGCCAAGCTGCACCTTTTGCGCCGCAACCCCAACTGCACCCTCCTCGTCTCCGCCGCTGAATGGCGTCCCTTCGTTGTGCTCGAGGGTCAAGCGCGCATCGTGTCCGCAAATAACACCGACGCCGATGAGCTTCGCCTAACCCTGCGCGACGTCTACCGCGTCGCCGCCGGAGAAGAGCACTCCAATTGGGAAGAATACGACGCCGCCATGATTGCCGACCAACGCTCCGCCATCATCGTCGTCCCCACCCACATCTACGGCACCGCCCTGGATTAACTCCAGAGAGCGTATATTCGTTCCAAGAGGTGCCTTATGGCTAAGACAGCGATAGTCCGTGCTCATGTTGAATCGGAACTCAAAAAGCAGGCCGAGGACCGCTTCGCCGATTGGGGAATTACAGTCGATGAAGCGATCACGCAGTTTTACGAGCGGGTGACAGGCATCTGCAGCGATCCGTTCTCCCCGCACATTCCCAACGCCGAAACCATCGCAGCAATGAACGAGGGGAAGGACAGAGAGGGATTGCCCAGATATTCGTCCTTCGGTGAATTTCTAGAAACCCTTGACTAACCTATGGACCTCCAAACTTCCACGCAGTTCCGAAGAGACATCAGGCGTTTAAGACGGCGTGGTAGGGACATAGACAAGTTACAGGCAATTATAGACCGTCTGCTGTCGGGGGAGGACTTGGATGCGAGCAATCACCCGCACCAATTAACCGGTAATTGGGGAGGCCGTTGGGAATGCCACATTGAGCCTAATTGGCTGTTGGTATGGATCCAGTATGACGAAGTTCTATTTCTTGAGCGTACAGGGTCTCATTCCGACATATTTGGGTGACGGCATAACCCGCCCTAAACCCGGCACGCCGCGCAGAACCACGTTCCCCGCGCCCGAATCCGCGTCGACGCCATCGCGCCCCCGCAGTTCGGGCATGGCCCAAACAAGCACCTCTCCCCGTCCTCTGCGCGCTCTGTGCTGAATTAAACCTGGCACGCCGCGCAGAACCACGTTCCCCGCGCCCGTATCCGCGTCGACGCCATCGCGCCCCCGCAGTTCGGGCATGACGTAAACAAGCACTTATCTGCGTCCTCTGCGCGCCCTGTGTTGAATTAAACCTGGCACGCCGCGCAGAACCACGTCCCCCGCGCCCGTATCCGCGTCGACGCCATCTCGCCCCCGCAATTCGGGCACGGCGTCCCAGCCTCGCGCGGGTGGCTCCACGTTCCCATCGGCTCCGGCGGTTCCGGCCACCGCTGCTCCCGCACCCGGTCGTACACCGCGAATCCCGCATTGATGCAGTCGATGATCCCCTGCCGTAGCCGGACCACCTCGTCCGCCGTCAGCGCCGACGCCGGACGGTCCGGACGAATCCCCGACAGGAACAGCGCCTCGTCCGCGTAGATGTTCCCAATCCCTGCCGCAATCGACTGCTCCAGCAGCAGCGCCTTCACCGGCGCTTTCTTCGCGGACAGGCAGTCCGTCAGCCACTCCGTCGTGAACTCGTCCCCCAGCGGCTCCGGCCCCAGCGGCGGCAGCACGGTCCCCAGGTCCCCCGACAGCCACAGCTTACCGAACTTGCGGCCATCCACGAAGCGCAGTTGCCTGCCGTCGTCAAGCGCAAACGTATGCCGCGTCATCGGATGCGGTTCTTGCTCACCCGGCTGCACAACCAGGTTCCCCGTCATCCCCAAGTGCGCCACTAGCGTCATCCCCGCCTGTCCTGAGCCTGCCGAAGGTCCGGTTAGCGGAAACAACAGGTACTTGGCCCGTCGCCCCACATCGACAATAGTCCGGCCCGACAGCGATGAGACGAACTCTTCCGCCGATGGGTGCTTGACCGTCTTCTCCCACCCGACTTCGGCCCGGGTTATCGTGCGTCCCGCCAGACCGGACCGCAGCAGACTTCGCCGTACGCTCTCTACTTCGGGTAGTTCCGGCACGGCGAGGAGCGCCTACACTCGTCGGACAGCGAGGGTGATCTCCTGCCCTTCGACCTTGGCGGTCTCAGAATTGGCCCCTTCGGGCGGCTGACCCGCCTCCAGCAGATCGCTCAGCGTTTCCTCGCGTATGTAGTCCGCGAAAGTCCCGCGCATTACGCCCGAAATTTCATCAGGCCCGTCGTACCAGGTCTCTATGTGGTCAGTTACTTCGAAGTTGGCGGACCGGCGCAACCCCTGGATGCGATGCACGATCTCCCTCGCCAGCCCTTCCTCGGCCAGCTCCGGCGTTATCTCGCCGTTCATCGCCACCATGTAGCCCGCTTCCAGCGAAGCCGTGTAGTGCCCGACGGTTACCGTCGCCGCCGCCCCCGAGCTTGTCGATGGGTCTCCACCCGCCTGCTGCTGGGCCTCGCCGTACAGGGCAGAGCCCTCGTCAAGCACCTCGATATCCTTGATGTTCAGCTCGTCAAGAATCTGCGGCCGAACCTGCAAGACAAATGCGTGCTCCGATTCCGTCCTCGTCTTGATGGCCGCCGACGCCAATGGTTGTCGCACTTTCAGCCCCGATTTCGACCGCGCCGCCCGGCCCATGCTGGAAATCCGCATCGCCAGCCGCGTCGCCTCCATCAGGTCCTCGTCCACCAGCGACTCGTCCGCCACCGGGAAGTCCGCTAGGTGCACGCTGTCCGGCACATTGGCGTCAACCGAGCACACCAGGTTCCGGTAGATTTCCTCCGACACGAACGGTGCCAGCGGGGCCATCAGCTTCGCTACCGTCACCAGGCACGTGTGCAGCGTGTAGTAGCCCGACAGCTTGTCCGCGTCGCCCTCCTCGCTCCTCCAGAAGCGACGGCGACTCCTCCGAACGTACCAGTTCGACAGCCGGTCCACGAACTCCTGTATGCGACGCCCCGCGTTCGTCGGGTCGTAGTTCTCCATGCACTGGTCGACTTCCGCCACAAGCTCGTTCAGCTCCGACAGCACCCACCGGTCCAGCTCGTTCTCCGGCTTCCAGTCCGCAGGTTTCTGCGACGGGTCGAACTTGTCTATGTTGGCATAGCCCACGAAGAAGGAGTAGACGTTCCACAGCGTCAACAGCATCTGGCGCAGGGTCTGCTGCACCAGGCGCGAGGAGAATCGACGCGGTTCACCGGGCTGCGACGCTGTGAACAGGTACCAGCGCAGGGCGTCCGCTCCATGCTCATCCAGCAAGGGCAGCGGCTCCACAACGTTGCCGGTGCTCTTGCTCATCTTGCGCCCGCGTTCGTCCAGTATTAGCCCGAGGCAGATGACGTTCTTGTAGGCCGGCTCGCCCTTCAGCAGCGTCGACAGCGCGTGAAGGCTGTAGAACCACCCGCGGGTCTGATCTACCGCCTCGCAGATGTAGTCGGCCGGGAACAGGCCCTGCTCCACCATATCCGCGTTCTCAAAGGGATAGTGCAACTGGGCGAAGGGCATCGCGCCCGAGTCGAACCAGCAGTCCATCACCTCGGGTACGCGTGACATGACGCCGTCGCATCCCGCGGCGTCGCAGGCGAACGTCACCTCGTCCACGTAGGGCCGGTGCAGGTCCAGATCGTCCACTATCCCTGCTTCCCCTGCGAGGCGGTCCCTCAGCTCCTGCCGGCTTCCTATGCAGACCCGATGGTCGCAGCTACCGCACACCCATATCGGTATGGGTGTCCCCCAGTACCGCTCCCGCGAAATGGCCCAGTCCACGTTGTTCCTTAGCCACTCTCCGAACCGCCCCTTCTTGATATGCTCCGGGTACCAGTTGATGCGGTCGTTGCCCCCGACGAGTTCATCTTTTCTCTCGGTCGTCCGTATGTACCATGAGCTCTTGGCGTAGTACAGCAACGGCGTGTGGCATCGCCAGCAAAACGGGTACGTATGGCGGTAGATATCCCTGCGATACAGTAGCCCCCGTTCTTCCAGGTCCGCCATGATCTCCGGGTCGGCATCCTTGACGAACTTGCCGGCAAACGGGTAGTCGCCTGTCACAAGTCCCTGCAGGTCCACCGGCTGCACGAAATTCAGCCCCTTTTCTCGACCCAGACCCAGGTCCTCGTCGCCGAAGGCCGGGGCGATGTGAACGATGCCCGTCCCGTCCTCCATGGAGACGAAGTCGGCGGCCACCACCTTGTTCTGCAGGCTGAACTCGCCGCCCGTGCCATCCTCGTAAAGTACTTCCTCCGACCGGAGTACGCCCACTCTCGAACCGTATCGGTCCGGAGCATAGAGTGGCGTGTACGTCAGGCCGACCAGCGCCCTGCCCTCCACCGCTCCGACCGCGGTATGTTCCTGCCGAATGTTTGCATCCACCAGCGCCGAGGCCAGGACCAGCCGCTCCTTGCCCCGGTCTCCATCCATCTCGACAACGGAATACTCTGCGTCTCCGTCCACCGCCAGCGCGGTGTTCCCCGGCAGCGTCCACGGCGTGGTGGTCCAGGCCAGCATATATACCGGCGTATCACCCGCTTCTAGCGCCTCGGGTAAAGATGCCCCGTCTCCGGCGCCTTCAATCCGGAACTTCACGAACACCGACGGGTCGGGCGTGTCCTCTTGGTAACCCAGCGCCAGCTCGTGGGAGCTCAGGCTGGTCACGCAACGTGGGCAGTGCGGCGTTCCCCGCAACCCCTGGTAAATCAGGCCCTTGTCCCACAGGGTCTTGATGATCCAGAAACAGCTTTCTATATAGTCGTTGTTCAGGGTGATGTAGGGGTCTTCCATATCAACCCAGAAGGCGATGCGCCTCGTCATCTCCTCCCATTCCGAGACGTAGCGAAAAACGCTCTCTCGGCACTTCTGGTTGAATGCTTCAATTCCATAGGATTCGATATCACGCTTGCTGTTAAGGCCCAGTTCCTGCTCCACCTGGAGTTCCACCGGCAGGCCGTGGGTGTCCCATCCGGCCTTGCGGTACACATGGAATCCCTTCATGGTGCGATACCGGCAGATACAGTCCTTGAAAATCCGCGCCAGCACATGATGACTGCCGGGGCTGCCGTTTGCGGTCGGTGGTCCGTCGTCGTGCATGAACCGCGGTTTGCCCTCTCGCTCCGTCGAAGTCCGACGGAAAACGTCCTTCTCATCCCAGTGCTGCTGCACACGAGCGTCAACCTCAGGAAAACTAACACGACTGGATACTGGCTGAAACATTACTCACCTCGGTCAGTTGGGACAATTGTAGCCGAAATCTTCACCCCCTAAAACAACTGCGGAATGCAACGCTTCCTTGGCTTCGGCAATCCTTCCCAACCGCGCATAGCCGATGACGATCAGCTGGTGGAAATAGAGGGCCGGTATCTGGCCGGCCTGTGGTGTGGCAAGTGCTTCGACTGCTAGCCTATTTCGACCTGATTGCAGAAGGCCGATGGCCTGCAAAGCAACAGGCACCCCGGATTCCGGGGTGCCTGTAGAATTCAAGTATGACTCAATGGCCTCTATCCATATGTCGAACGGGTCGGAATGACGCAATATAAAGCTAGGGTCGAGCGGCTCTGGTAAAATACGATCAACTGAATTAGCCAATTTCACCCCTCCGGCCGCCGAGTTGGGCAAGTAGGATTGGCTTACGTTATCGGACTATCGCGGGCATTGGTTTTCATCGTTGCGTCAATTGTGTGTCAAGAAGACGCCAATTTTGTGCATTCCAATCCAATTGGGTCGTTAGGAGCGGATCGATGATTGATGCTGAGGCCTTTGAGGAGCTCATTAGCGAGGTAACGGCTCTATTACGCGTCAGTGACAGACTTCTAGCGAAGTCCTGCGAAATCTCTCCTTCAACTCTCAGAAATTGGAAGACAGACGGAATTAGCCCGGGAATTACGAAAACTGTTGCGTACCGTAAATTCGAAGCCTATATGAGGAACGGCCAGAAGACGATTGCTTCGAACGAAATAGGGCGCGGACCGACGGCGGTTGACGCCGAAGTTTCGCAAAGGATAGCAGTCCTTTACGAGCAATGCCTCAAGAATTCGCAACCTGCCACTGCCGTTCTTCCTGTGGAAGTCAGTAATCCTCTGGATGAGAATATCGAAGAGCCCGACAGTTCCCGCGGTAGTCAACAGTCGGGAGACATTCTGACACAGTTTGGGACTATTTCTGTGTACGCAAATTTAACTAGATGGCGAGACAGAGATGTCTCATCTGAGCCATTTGAATCGAAGGTCGTGGGAATGGGCGCTATCAGGCGCGAGGAGGAAGTCTACGACGAGTTGGTGTTGTTCTCCCATAATTCCATTCTGCAAACCCAGAGTAGAAGTCTGCCGATATTATTGAGAACAAGTGGTGTTCTTGAGGTAACTAACATAGACAACGAACAGTTCCTTTTGGATAGGGAAATTCACGAACAGACCGAAGGAAGAGTGTTACCTCTCCACCTGCAAATTTCAAGACTACAAAGAGAGATTAGATTTGTTGAGAGGATCTACAATGGATTTCAGCGAGGCAATGAAGACCTTGCGATTAGAGTATTTGATAATTCAACTGCCAGTTTGCTTCACATTACTGTAGATTTCAGTTCAGTGTTAACGTATAGCCGATTTCTCGAAACGCCGACAGCACAATACATAGCCCTTGGTGAAAGTGGAAGACCTGTTTCGACTCGCAATCTCCTGAATGGAAACATATGGTATGTAGTCTTCGAGCACCCGCAGCCCGGTTCTCGTCTCCAGATGTCATGGTCGCTGAAATAATGTCTTTTCCCATATTCTGAAGCGTGAAATGACCTCTGAGTCAGATTCCCTTCGCTATCCATTCACCATTGGCGACGGCATGTAACGCGGGATGTCCTCTCGCCTTCCCTTTGTTGGGTTCTTACTCAGATGCGTAGCAAATGCTTCTTCCAGGCCCGCCAGGTCCCTTCCTTCCGCATCACCGCGCCCATAACCCCATCACCCAGCGACTTCCGCCGCCCAGAAGTGCCCCAACGGCCCGTGCTCCCCACCGGTCGGGAACGCCCCGCTTAGTTCATAGTGCCGAATAAGGCACTCTCCTACGGAAACACCTCTCGCACCGGCAGCGTGAACCCCGGCAATACAGGGTCCCCGTCCAGCACATCGTCCTCCGTCAGCCTGACGACCGGTTCCTCGGATCGGTACACATCCACCGTCCTGTCGTCCGGATGCGCCACCCAGACAATCGTCACGCCGAAACTCAGCCACATCGCAGCCTTCTCCTGGACTGCCGCCGGCGTATCACTCGGGGAGGCGACCTCCACCACCAATTCAGGTACAACTTCGAAATAGCCATTGGCCTCTACGTCTAGCGGCATCCTTTCGGCGGATATGAAGCCCACATCCGGCTCACGCACTGTGTCGGGGTTCCGCTCCAGCCGGACACCCGCATCAGACCCAAATATGCGCCCAAGTCGGCCGGGCAGGACGTGGTTGCCGATCCCGATGCCAAAGCGCATCACTACTTCCCCATGCTTTCCGAAGGTCGGCACTTTTTCGATCAACACTCCACGTATCAACTCCCCCTTGACCCCTCTGCTGTACAGTTCCAGCAGGTCATCGGCCGTCAGCAACTTCGTCTTTTCAGTAGCCATCGCAGTCGCATGCCTTCAAGAATCTGGAATCCGGCATGATATCTGATGCTCTCATGATCAATCCCCCATCACCCAGCGACTTCCGCCGCCAAGAAGTGCCCCAACGGCCCGTGCTCCCCACCGGTCGGGAGCGCCCCGCTTAGTTCATAGTGCCGAATAAAGGACTCTCCTACGGAAACACCTCTCGCACCGGCAGCGTGAACCCAGGCAATACAGGGCCCCCGTCCAGTACGTCGTCCTCCGTCAGCCTGACGACCGGTTCCTCGGATCGGTACACATCCACCGTCCTGTCGTCCGGATGCGCCACCCAGACGATCATCACCCCGAAACTCAACCACATCTCGGCCTTTTCCTGCACCGCGACCCGGGTATCACTCGGGGATGCGACCTCCACCACCAGTTCCGGCACTGCGTCGAAGTAACCGCTGGCTCGAACATCTAGCGGCATTCTCTCCGCGGAAATGAAGCCCACATCTGGCTCTCGTACTGTGTCCGGATCTCGCTCAAGTCTTACGCCCGCATCGGAGCCGAAAACCCGCCCCAGTTTACTCGCAATTACATGATTACCTAGCCACATGCCGAATCGTATAACTACATCGCCGTGGTCTCCGTTAGTAGGCACGGTTCTATGGAACACCCCCCGTATCAACTCCCCCTTGACCCCTTTGCTATACAGTTCCAGTAGATCATCGGCCGTCAGCAACTTCGTCTTTTCAGTAGCCATCGCAGTCGCAAGCCTCATAGAATTTGGAATACGGCATGATATCCGAAGCTCTCAGGGGCACTCCCCTCACCCGCCACGCTCCGCTCCACGGCCCAGAGGTGACGCAGCGTCTTTGAAATCGTCCCGAGATCGCAGCCCCCATAACTCCCTCACCCGCTCCTCTCCGCCGCCCAGAAGTGATGCAGCGGCCCATGACCGGACCCGATGGGAAACGACGCCCGTATCGCCTCCGTGACGAACTCCTTCGCCTGACCCACCGCGTCCACCGTCGTCAGCCCCTGCGCCAGGCCCGCCGCCACCGCCGACGCAAACGTGCACCCCGTCCCGTGCGTGTTCGGCGTTTCGAACCGCGGCGATGTGAACTCCCGGAACACAACCCCGTCGTAGTACAGGTCCGTCGCCGGCCCCTCCCGGTGTCCCCCCTTGACCACCACGGCCCGCGCGCCCATGCCAACGATGCGCCTCGCCGCCTCGGCCATACCCTCGTCGTCCGTGATGCTCAGTCCCGTCAGAGTCTCCGCCTCCGGAATGTTCGGCGTCACCACCGCCGCCAGCGGCACCAGCCGCCCCTTCAGCGCCGACACCGCCTCCTCTCGCAGCAGCGAGTCCCCGCTCTTCGCAACCATCACCGGGTCCACCACCAGCCGCGATACGCCCGGTAACCCGCCGTGCCGCGCCAGCGACTCCGCCACGCACTCGATGATCGCGCTGCTCGACAGCATCCCCGTCTTCACCGCGTCAGCGCCGATGTCGTTCAGTATCGCGTCGATCTGCGCCGTGATGGTGGACGTCGGAATCTCGTGAACGTCTGTCACCGCCACCGTGTTCTGCGCCGTGATCGCCGTCAGCGCCGACGTCCCGTACACCCCTAGCGCCGCGAACGTCTTCAGGTCCGCCTGTATTCCGGCGCCCCCTCCCGAGTCCGACCCGGCAATCGTCATCGCCCTCGGCCTGCTCTCTTCCGGCATCATCGGCCTCCGTCCTGCTCCTGTCCAACGGACGACTCTATGGCTCCGATAAACTCCTCAAGCTCGTCGAATCGCTCCGGCATTTCGTCGAACTCCACAATCCCCTCGCAGTAGCCGTCAACGTGAAACGTCTTCAAAAGGACGCTGTAGTTTCTTCGCATTTCGCGATTCATGTAGCGGCTGACGAAAAATCTTCGACCCTGTTCCTTGTCGGGCAGTCCCGACTCGGCGACGCCCTGGTTCAGGAAGTGCGCGTTGATGGCTTCCACCGTGGCCAGCCACCCCTTCCCGCAGGCATTTCGCAGCCCGATGACTGCAGCTCCGCCCTGCGCTTCTTGTGCCCGCGCAAACTCGTCCCTCGCCGCTTGCAGCAACTCCCGGGCTGGATTCAGCCGAATGCCGCCCGGCTCAGTTCCTGCTCGGACCATCCGTTCCACCTGAAATGCCCTCGGCGATAGTGTCCTGAAGACCGCCATCCGGGCCCTGGTCTGCCATGAACCCTACTGCGACCCCCGACAGCGTCTCGAAGTGCAGTCCCGCGCGTACGCCGAACTCAGCGGACAGCCTGGCCACCGCCTCGTTTTCGTCTGCCAGCACCATGGTGATGAAGTCGTAGTGCCCCAGCACCGCGTACTGGCCCAGGATTTTCGCGCCGTCCACGTCCAGCTCTGCTGCAGTGTCGGATACGAGGTCAGGATTGCTGTGAAGCCTCTGCTGACCTTCGCTGGTCAATCTCCCCAATAGAAAGTAGATGGCCATGTGCCTTCATTCCTCCGTCGATTCATCAGTCGTATATATAATAGTACAGGAACAGAACAGGGGCGATTTACTAACCGCCCCTGTGGGTTCGCCTCTATGCCGTGCAGCCTTAGGCCTTCTGGTAAATCTTGCTCCCAGCTTCCCTGAACTCGCGAGACTTCTCCTCCATTCCCTTGTCGAAGGCCGTCTCCACCTCAACGCCCTGGGTCTTCGCGTACTCCCGCACGTCCTGCGTGATCTTCATCGCGCAGAACTTCGGCCCGCACATTGAGCAGAAGTGCGCCACCTTCGCGCCCTGCGCCGGCAGCGTCTCGTCGTGGTAGTCCCGCGCCGTGTCCGGGTCCAGCGCCAGGTTGAACTGGTCCTCCCACCGGAACTCGAACCGCGCCTTCGACAACGCGTCGTCCCACTGCTGCGCCATCGGGTGCCCCTTGGCCACGTCCGCCGCGTGCGCCGCGATCTTGTACGTGATCACGCCCTGCTTCACGTCCTCCCGGTGCGGCAGCCCCAGGTGCTCCTTCGGCGTCACGTAGCACAGCATCGCCGTCCCGAACATCCCGATCATCGCCGCGCCGATGCCCGACGTGATGTGGTCATACGCCGGCGCAATGTCCGTCACCAACGGCCCCAGGGTGTAGAAGGGCGCCTCGTGGCACACTTCCAGCTGCTTGTCCATGTTCTCCTTGATCTTGTGCATCGGCACGTGACCAGGCCCCTCGATCATCACCTGCACGTCGTGCTCCCAGGCGATCTTCGTCAGCTCGCCCAGCGTCTCCAGCTCGCTGAACTGCGCCTCGTCGTTGGCGTCCGCGATGCAGCCCGGCCGCAGCCCGTCGCCCAGCGAGAACGATATGTCATACGTCCTCAGGATCTCGCAGATCTCCTCGAAGTGCGTGTAAAGGAAGTTCTCCTCGTGGTGGGCCAGGCACCAGCCAGCCATTATCGACCCGCCCCGCGACACGATTCCCGTGATCCGGTTGGCCGTCATCGGCACATACCGCAGCCGTACCCCCGCGTGGATCGTGAAGTAGTCCACGCCCTGCTCCGCCTGCTCGATCAGCGTGTCCCGATACAGCTCCCACGTCAGTTCCTCGGGGTCGTCCCCCACCTTCTCCAGCGCCTGGTAGATGGGCACCGTCCCGATCGGCACCGGCGAGTTCCGCAGGATCCACTCCCGCGTCGTGTGAATGTCCCGCCCCGTCGACAGGTCCATCACAGTGTCGGCCCCCCACTTGGTGGCCCACAGCATCTTCTCCACCTCTTCCTCGATGGACGAGGTGACCGCCGAGTTCCCGATGTTCGCGTTGATCTTCACCAGGAAGTTCCGTCCGATGATCATCGGCTCCGACTCCGGGTGATTGATGTTAGACGGAATGATCGCTCGTCCCAAGGCCACTTCCTGCCGCACGAATTCGGGGTCGATGCCCTCCCGAATCCCGATGTACTCCATCTCCGGCGTGACGATCCCTTCCCTCGCGTAGCGCATCTGCGTCGGCGCCTTGCCGTCCTTCCCACGCAGCGGCTTGCGCGTCAGCCCCGGGAACGGCTGCGCCACGTTCTTGCCCCGCAGCGGCACTCCGTACCCGTCGTATTCCTCAACGTCGCCCCGCGCCATGATCCACTCCCGGCGCAGCGCCGGCAGACCCTGCCCCAGGTCCAGCGACACGTTCGGATCGCTGTAAGGCCCGCTGGTGTCGTAAATGTCCAGCGGCGCGTTCTGTTCCTCACCGAATCGCCCCGACGTGGGGGTCAGACTCACTTCGCGGAAGGGCACCCGGATCGACGGCTGCGAGCCCTCCCTGTACACCTTCTGGCTGGCCGGAAAACTGGGTTTGCCCTGGAACTGGCTGGTGTATTCCGTCTGGACCATAGCGCTCCTCCCTAAATTTATCTGCCCCGTGGGGCCTCGCTGAATTTACCTGTCCCGTGGGGCCTGCCTGAATTTATCTGTCCCGTGAGGCTTGCCTGAATTTATTTGCCCCGTGAGGCTTGATTAGAATTTCAAAACAAAAATGCCGCCAGCTATAAAGCTCGGCGGCCCCCCATATTGCTCTGCTCAGTTGCGCCGCTTCCCTACGCTGGAATTACCCAGGTCAGGTTCGCAAGGGTCGGTGGCATCCGGCCACCCTCTCAGCCCGGCTCAACCGAGCTCCCCTACGTGCCCACACTCTATATTAATGTTAAACCTGCCCCACCGAGGTCAGGCCGGTTGCCGGAATTATAGGAGCCAGCCTTCCAAGGTGTCAACCGGAATCCCTGCCCCGTCGTTCTGGCCCTGAGTGCGCTCATTACGTTAGCCCTGCGTGCGCTCATTACGTTGGCTCTGCGTGCGCTCATTACGTTGGCTCTGCGTGCGCTCATTATGTTGGATGAACAGTTATGGTCAAAGTGTGTATGTAACGGTCATATTTCACACTGTTGTGTAGACTTCGTGAAGATCGGTGCTTTCTTTGTAGCAAGGCAACGTTGGGAATTGAAATAATATACATCCTGTGCTAAACATAGCGCCGCCTGATTCTCGGTTCTGGGAGATTCCGATGTCTGGACTGGGTAAAATCTTTTGGGTGCCGACCATTGTCATTATTGCCGCAATCTTGGTTCTCGCCGCCTGCAACTCCGCTGGGACGGAACTTCCCGACACCACCGAAGCCTCAATGCTCGACTACCTGGATGAGGTCGATTACAAGGCGAACTGGGACCTCTGGCCCGACTCCACGGAAAAGTACCCCGGCGAGGATCCCCACGGCGCACTCCTGACCATCCGCATGAATGATGCCGCCTTCAACGCGGTCGGCGGCACAATGCCCGAAGGCGCGATCATCGTCAAGGAAAACCACACCCCCGCCGGAGACCTCGCCGCCATCACCGTGATGTACAAGAAGTCCGGCTACGACCCCGACAACGGAGACTGGTTCTGGCTCAAGAACACCACCGACGGCAGCGACGACCGCGCCGGCCAGCTCATGGGATGCCAGGACTGCCACGTCGACGGCACCGACTACGTCTGGGGCCCCCAACAGTAACCCCCGCCCCGTCACCAACCATCCGCCACCAACCCACCATCTACCCGCCCGCAGGGCTGATATCCCCGCCTGCATGGGCGCACGCACAACAACCGTGCGCCCTCATCCACACCCCCAACCGCCATCCCCACCTGCCATTCTGCCGCCGCCATCCGTAAAACCCTCGCCCCTTCGTCATTTCCGCCCCACACCGTCATTCCGGCGAAAACGGGAATCCAAACCTCCATCCCCAACCGAACGTTGACACAACCAACCCCCTGCCCGACACTTGAAATAAGCATCCCATCTGGAACAAAATTACGGCCACCTGTCATAGCCTCGCCCTGCCCGAGGAAGCACCCATGAAGACCTACAATTTCGACGTCACGCTCGAAGAAGAGGAAGACGGGCGCTGGAGCTCCTGTCTCACTTCCTACCCCGCATGCACGGCTTGGGGACACACCAAATCCGAAGCCCTCCAGGCCCTGGCCGACATGACCGTAGTCTTCCTGGAAGTAATGTCCGACGACGGCGAGCCCGTTTACGCCGACAGAGTTGAACCAATCGACGAACACCCGACGGAACGGCGCAATTTGGTGGATCTCGCGGGCAGGGTGCAGAGCGGCAGTCCGTCGATAAAGGCGTCCGTCAGCAACGAGAGCATCAGAATCCCAGTCGCCGCATGACTGATCCCCTCGTCCCTGTCCACCGCCTCAGAAATGTCTCCGTAGGCGAAATCGTAAGGGCATTGCAGCGCGATGGGTTCACTCAGTCCCGCAGGAGCAGAAGTTCCAGCAGGGCCTTCATTCACCCCGACGGAAGAAGGGTCTTCATTCACTACCACCGTCCCAACGAGACCATCCCTCGTGGCACTTTGGGAAACATCATTCAAAGCGCCCGATGGACCGAAGCCGACGCCTCCCGCCTAGGCCTCATCTGAATTTGCACGCTCCTCCGCCAGCACCACAACCGCCGGCTGCCCCCGCCTCGTCACCCGTTGCGGTTCCCCTGAAAGCGCCGCATTCACCAACGCACTGAACCTGTTCTTCGCGTCCTGCAGCGACCACTCCACCATATCGCTTCCATCTGGACTGACAAGCTAGACTGTACAATGGCTTACCACACCCACTCCTCCTACACCGTCATTCCCGCACCGGCGGGAATCCCAGCCCCCGCGGCCCTCTTTCTTAGCCAACTCTGCCAGTTACGATCAAATTAGCTGGAGCAGTCCCTAAGATACCCCACAGTTTTCTTGAAGACCTTACCGGTTTCTTCTGCAAATTCCGGCCTCAGTATGTAACCTTCGTCGAGCAGTCCTCGTTTAGATTTAGTGCCGCTCTTGTCTTCCTTTGTTCGAACGTCTTCCGCAGGAATCGACAGAAATGAATAATTCTTGAAACAGACCTGCAATTCTGGTATCCGGGATTCTTCGTCTTTATCCAGAATACCTACTACCCGTTCAAACCCCAAATCGTTAAGAAGCGCCGATATTTTCCCTATATTGCTTGCTCCTCCAGATCCCCACCCGAAGAAACGCTCTTGCAAGTTTTCTTCAGCGTCGGTATCAATATGACCATTCTGCACCAATTGTTGAAGGACCTTGGGATAGAAGACAACATCCTCTTGACCCTCCACTATTACAATGCCATCGTCCTTGAAGAACGCTTCGCGTGCATCTAGACCTAAGACATGCGGATTTCTAAAATTCTCTAGAAAACCCGTAAGGCTCTCTACCGTTTTGCGCGACGGCTGGGAAATGATGGAACTCCCGTTGCGCTTATGCACCCTGGCGACTTCTGCGCCGTTAAATATGTGCGCGAAGTCAACAAAATAAGGAGAATGGGTCGCCAGAATTATCTGGCGATGTCTACTATAGTCGGCAAACAATTGGGCTAGTCGCCGCTGGAATGCTGGATGCAAAGAAAGCTCTGGCTCGTCGATTACTACGATGTCTCCCACATTTGAATCATAAAGGGCGTCCACCAAGAATAGGAGACTAACAATTCCATCCCCTAAACCATCGCTGTTATGGTAATGTCCCTCTGATTCGATGCTCAAATAGTGCTGACCCTGATCAGATAGTTCAATAAACCAGTCAGGAGGCGTCCCAATAACCTTCGCCAAAACTTCGTTGAATTTGCTGCGCTTTTCTTGAGCAACGAATAGTCTTCGCGCAAAATTGTCGGTCGGCGTACTTCTGATATCTGGCAATCCATACGCTGTAGTGTATTGCTCTCGTTCTGATCTCACTGGCCCAAAATAAGGGTTGAAAGTCCTTCGAGATGGAAGAACATAGCAGCTGATTATCGGTTTTCCTCCCGGTTCACGCACAGTCTGCCCACCCTTAGCATCTACAGTTTTAACGCTCTGTACGCTGTCATCCGTCTCAGCGATCAGAGATACCTTGCCACTGGCAGACTTATTCCTTTTTCCTACTGAAAAAACAGGGTTCTGACCCTGAGACAATGCCCGAAGCGATTCTAGGACAGTAGATTTCCCACCGCTGTTAGGACCCACTAATACAGTTAGACCGCTTCCAACTTCACCTGTAGGTTTTGCGAAGCAAAGTTTCTGTTTCTCGCCAAATCCTCTGTACCCCTCGATTGTCAAAGACTCAATTGCCATCAACTTCCTCCCTTCTCCACTGATGCCCTCCTCGTCACCCTACACCCCAACCCTCACTCTCCGTCAACGGCCACCCGTCACCAATTCCCCCATCCTGCCCACCCCATCCTTCCACTGACTACCACCCGCGCTCAATACCTACCCAAACCGATCCTCTGGCATTGTGATAGCAGCCATCTCGAGCCTCCAACCCCCGCCGACAGGAACCGGGCAATCCGCCCCCAAACCAGCCTTCAACCGATACAAAATCAGCGAAATCCCAAAATCAAACAAATCACAGTTCAGACAACCCCCCGCCCCTACCCTGCCCCCCACCCCTTGCCACCTCCCTACCATGGTAACCAGCGGATACAAAACCGATGATCCGCAGCCTACCCCCAAATCCCACCCAGGCCACTGAGGCCCCCGTGACATCCAATGCCCCAGAGGCCCCGCAGAAAACCCCGCAAACACCCCCACACGCACCGCCCCCAACCCCGGCCGACAGGAACCGGTCAATCCGCCCCCAAACCTGCCTTCAACCGATACAAAATCAGCGAAATCCCCTAATCAAACAAATCCCTGTCCTGAGCAGTGCCGAAGGGACAGTTCAGACAACCCCCGCAGCGACACCCGCCCCTTGCCACCCCCCATGACGCCTCCCTACCATAGTCACCAGCGAATACGAAACCGACGCTCCGCAGCCTACCCCCCATCCCACCCAGGCCACTGAGGCCCCCGTGACATCCAATGCCCCAGAGCCCCCGCAGAAAGGCCCGCAAAACCCCCACACGCACCGCCGCCAACCCCCGCCAGAACCCACACGGCCAAGCCAAACGAGCGGAAATGACCGGAAATGACGGGAATACAAAAATTTCCGTCCTCACCTCCCGACAACAGGGCGCCCTGCCCGTCATCGCCGCCGCTCCCACCATCGCCCAGGCCGCCCGCGACTGCCGCGTCAGCGAGTCCACCCTCCGGCGCTGGCTCCGCGACCCCGCCTTCGCCGGGGAGCTCGACCTCCTGCGCGAAGAGTACTCCGAACAGGTCAGCCAGCAGTGCCTCGGCCTCATCCTCCGCGGCATGAACGTCCTCGCCGAGTGCATGGACGACCCCGACCGCGCTCTCCGCCTCCGCGCCACCCGCTACGCCATGACCTTCGCCGCCCACCTTCACGAGTCCGTGAAGCTCAACGCCGACATCCAGGAAATGCGCGAGTCTCTCGACTCCGTACTGTCCGGCAAATACTTGAATCAGCCCGAACCGCCCGAGCAGGAGAAGAAATGAATCTCTACTCCCTCCGACACCTCAGAAGCCAGGTCGACGCCCTTCAGAAGAGGCTCAAGCCCGTCCTCGCCATACTCCGCCTTCGGAATCTCGCCATGGAGTTCTGCGACGAGTTGGACGAGTCCGACCTCGGAGAACCGCACCCAAATCCCGACACCCGCAGCAGCATGTGCATCATGTTCCCGTCCCGGATCGGCCAGGCCGGCTTCCGCCTCGACACTTTCGGCGACCTCAACCGCTACCTCCACCAGTGCATCGACAACCGCTCGACCCCCGACCCCCGAGAGATGGTCTTCACCCTAATCCCCTGGGCGAAAAAAGGCCCCCACCTCCGCCCCGACCTCTGGGACCGCCCCGCCGCCGCCTGACCAAACCCCCTACCCCGAAGCCAGCGAAACCAGAGCCACCGAAATCATGCCCATCCCCAAATCAAACAAATCACAGTTCAGACAACCCCCGGAACCCCCCGCCAACCCCTCTCCCACAAGTGGTATAATGCCCACAATTGCCGTCCCTGCGTCCATCCTGGGCCTGTCGAAGCGCTCGCCCAGACCCTGGCGAAGGTGACAGAAAGTTGCCGATGACAATATAGGGAGAGGACTATGCACATCGGATACTTCACCGAGCGACCCTACCAGGACCCGGATTCCGGGTACTTCGGCGCCACCGGCAAGCCCATCATGGACTTGACCGTCAGCAACGAGATCTACGACCCCAGGCTGGGCGCCCAGCTATACAACCGCTACCTCGACGAGAAGCTCTACGCCGAGGAGATGGGCTTCGATGGCCTGATGCTCAACGAGCACCACGGCACCCCCTTCTGCATGGGCGGCGCAATGAACGTCGAGGCCTCCATCCTGGCCCGCATCACCAAGCGCGCCAAGATCGTCCTCCTCGGCAATATCATCCCCATCTGGGATGACCCCCTCTGGCTCGTGGAACAGCTCTCGATGATCGACATGATCTCCCATGGCCGCCTCGTCTCCGGATGGGTCCGAGGCACCGGACGCGAGAGCGTCGCCCACAACGCGCCGCCGCCCTACAACTGGGAGCGCTTCCAGGAAGCCCACGAGTTCATCGTCAAGGCCTGGACCACCCCCGGACCCTTCCGCTGGGAGGGCAAGCACTACCAGTACCGCCACGTCAACCCATGGGCCAGGCCCTACCAGAAGCCCCATCCCCAGGTCTGGCTCCCCGGCGTCATCAGCCGCGACTCCCTGATGTGGGCCGCCGAAAAGCGCATCCCCTACATCATGCTCTCCACCGAGCTGGATCCCACTAAGCGCGCCTTCCAGCTCTACCACGACACCGCCGCCGAGCACGGCTATGAGTCCGGCCCCCAGAACCTCGGCTACCTGTGGAAGGTCCACGTCGACGAGACCGAGGAGCTCGCCGAGGAGGCCGGCCGCAAGTTCGTCCAGGGCCCGAGCAATCCCTTCCTGGCCGGTAACGAAGGCACCACCAACCCGGCGATGGTCTCTCTGCCCGGCCTGACCTCCCGCCGCCGTGTCCTCCCGACCCAGGGCAGCGCTACCGCCGTCCGCGGTGGCCCCGCCGACGTGCTCGGCCGCGCCTACGAGCAGCAGATCGCTGACTACACCATCATCTCCGGCACGCCCAAGACCGTCATCCCCAAGATCCGCCACGTGCTGGAATACCTCCGCCCCGGCAGCGTCTTCTTCTGGGACGGCGATGGCGCAATGACCCACGACGACTCCATGCGCAGCCTCCGCCTCATGGGCGAGGAAGTCATCCCGGCCGTCAAGGAGATCGCCAAGGAACTGGAACTGCCCAGCTCCTTCGAGGTCAACCCCGCCACCGGCAAGCCCTTCCCCGAGGAATCAGACGTGGCCTCTACTGCCTCCGCCGAGGGCGGCCACAGCGCCGACTAGCCCGTGCAACTCGGACGCCCGGCAGCGACCAACAAAGCAGGGGCGGGTTTCAAACCCGCCCCTCAGTCTCGCCACCGAAAGCCCCCCGCATGGAGGCCCCGCGGGCATCCTAGCTTCTCAGCATCAGAAAGTCAGGACTGCGCCAGCCTCTCCGCGAGGTCAATGAATTCCGACCCTTCGTGAATATACTCTGGCACATCTTCCGTATATGCCCCTTCGTAGAAGGCTTCGGCATGAAGGTAGTGAACGATGTCCGAGTACAGTGACCGCAGACGTATCCAATCCCCGCCACGCCGCCTGGCTTTGTTCCGCATGGCGACCTCAATCTTCGTAGAGCGTTGGCTCTCAGCTTCATCAACCTCAAGCACCAGGGCCTTGGTGGCGTTCCGGGCAGCACACCAGGTCATCTCAGCCGCGTCGCGCCAGTCCTCTTCGTCCAGCAGACGCAGCGCGGATGACTGCATGGCGCGGGCGTCCTGCATCAGTGCTTCGGCATCTGTGTTCTTCAGCATCGGTCACTCTCTTGGCTTCGGCAGTGCTCCGCCACACGCCTTGATCAAGGTTATGACTGCAAGGTTATGACTGCAAGTATAACCCGCATCATATCAAAGCTCACCAAAGCTGACCCGGCTGCTGCCGGACTATTCTATTCTCGGATTCCAGCGAAGGGCGTTGGACTGTGCTCCAGCAACTGACAGCAGACATCGCAGTCATCGGCGGCGGACCAGCAGGCAGCGCCGCCGCTACCATGCTGGCGAAGCAGGGATGGCGCGTCGTCGTGCTCGAACGCGAGCGCTTCCCCCGCGACCACGTCGGCGAGTCCCTCCTGCCAGCCTCAATGCCAGTCCTCGAAGAACTGGGCGCAATGGACGCCGTGCAGGCCGCCGGCTTCCTCCCCAAGTACGGTGCGACCATGGTCTGGGGCCGCGACGCGGAACCGTGGAGCTGGCACTTCCGCGAGACCAGCCTGCAGTACCCCCACGCCTACCAGGTCTGGCGTCCCACCTTTGATCACATCCTCCTGGACAACGCCCGGGCCAGCGGCGTCGGCGTCCGCGAGGGCCACCGCGTCAACAGCGTCGAGTGGAGTGCCCCCGACGCCGAAGCCACAATCCGCTTCGTATCCGACACCTCTGGCCAGGGCGAGCTGACCGCCCGCTTCGTCGTCGACGCCACTGGCCAGGCAGCCCTGCTGGCCCAGCAGACCTCATCCCGTCGCTGGGACTCCTTCTTCCAGAACCTCGCTGTCTATGCCTACTTCGAGGGAGGGGAGCCGCTGCCCGCGCCCGACGAGAACAACATCTTCATCGAGGCCTACGAGCACGGCTGGTTCTGGACCATCCCGCTCCACACCGGCTGGAGCAGCGTCGGTGCCGTCGTCGACAACCGCACTGGCCAGGAGGGTATCCAGCGTCTGGGGGCCCGCGACTTCCTTCTGGGCCAGTTGTCCCAGGCTCCTCACACCCGCAGAATGCTCGGCAACGCAACCTGGGCGGCCGGCCCCAGCGTCGTCCGCGACTGGTCGTACTCGTCAGAGCACACTACTGGTCCCAACTTCGTCATGACCGGAGATTCCGCCTGCTTCGTCGACCCCCTCTTCTCGTCTGGTGTGCATCTTGCCCTGATGTCCGGCGTCATGGCCGCTGCCTACGCCACCACCGCACTGAAGGCCTCAGACAGTGGCGACTCCCTGCTGCTCGACAGTTCGGGAAAGGTGTACCAGGAGCTCTATTACAAGGAATACAACCAGTTCAGGGAGATGGCCCGCCTCTTCTATTCCAGCAACCTCACCTCGGACTCATACTTCTGGGAAGCCCGCCGCATCGTCGAGCAGGACGGCCAGCAGAGCGAGTTCTCCCCTCGCCAGAGCTTCATTCAGGCCGTCGCAGGCCAACCCCCTCGCGGCTACGAGCGCGTCGTGCTCGACCGAGGAGAAGCTCCCGCCAACTTCGTCTCCAGCGTCCGCGCCGTGGAGTCTGAACGCGTTAGGCGTACCGAATGGTTGAAGGCCCTACGGTCCGACCCGCAGCGCGATTGGTTGCTCCCTTCCATTCCGAGGCTGTCGACGGGCACGGCCGCAGCGCGCCGCCCGGTGCTTGCGGAGGGCGAGTTCGTATGGGGTATGACTCTGTCGACCCATTCTCAACCGGAGGGCGCGCCCTGCAGTCCCTTGGTGGCTGCCATAGTGCAGTTGTCAGACGGGCAGACTCCTGTGTCCGCCATAGTGAACCGGCTCTCCCAAGGATTGGACGAGACCCTCCTTGCCGACTTGCGGACTGCGGTGACTCGCACCGTCGAGATCCTTTACGTCGACGGTGCCGTCGAGGAACTGCGACTGGGTTAGTCCACCTCCCAAACTCCGTCTTCCAGCGGCGGACCGTCTGGATCGGGAGTAGCCCCGCGATTGACCGGCAGTCAATTGAGACTTAACCTACGCCAAACCGCAACGGAGGCTTCGCATGACTACAAGGCAGATCCCTTCTGAGGAACAGGTCATCGAATGGATGGACACTCTTAGCAACTGGGGAAGGTGGGGTGATGACGACCAGTTGGGCACCGTGAACCTGATCACCGACGCCAAGCGGGCCCAGGCAGCTGCCTTGGTCACAGAGGGCATCAGCGTTACCTGCTCCAGGCTGATCGTGCCCGAGGGCGCTTCTGACGTAACCTCCATCCCTCCCCTGCACTATATGCTCCGAGCGGGCGACAGTTGCCCGGACGAGGGACCAGGCGGCACTTCGGACTTCATCGGCTTCTCCTTCCACGGGCTGACCATCACCCACCTCGACAGCCTCTGCCACCAGGTATGGAACGGCAAGATGTACAACGGCTTCCCAGCTTCCGACGTAAACTCCGAGACCAAGGCCAACAGTCTCGATATAGACAAGGTCCAGAACGGCGTGGTCACCAGGGGTGTCATGCTGGACATCACCAAGGTCAAGGGAAAGCCTTGGCTCGAGGCTGGTGAGTTCGTCTATATCGACGACCTGGAGGCTGCCGAGAAGGCCCAGGGAGTCCGCGTGGAGGAAGGCGATGCGCTGATGGTGCGGTACGGCTGGTACAAGCGGCGGCAAGAACTGGGGCCGCCCGCCTCGGGACGGCCCGGCCTGCACGCCGAGACGATACCGTGGCTCAAGGAACGGGGTGTGGCCCTCTTGGGAGGTGACGCCTCCGTGGACGCCGAGCCTAGCGGCTACCCCGGCATCGGTCTGCCCATCCACAAGGTCGGCATCGTTGGCATGGGCCTCTGGCTCATTGACGCCGGCAACTGCGAAGAGCTGGCGGCTGTGTGTGAGCGTCTGGGCCGCTACGAGTTCATGTTCAATGTGGCCCCTCTCCGCTTCAAGAACGCAACCGGTTCCCCCGTCAACCCCCTGGCAATCTTCTAGTCGAGCCCCTGCGCCCAATTTCTGGTAAACGCCCAATCACTGATAGAGGAATGAAATGACCACCCAACCAAACTCCCTTGAAGGCCGAGTCGCCGTCGTCACCGGTGCTGCTAGTCCCATCGGCATGGGCCGGTCCATCACCACCGGCTTCGTCCGCGCCGGGGCACGGGTGGCGATGCTGGACGTAAACGAAGACTGGCTCGACCAGACCGCCAATGACATGCGAGAGATCGGCGGAGACGATGCCGTCCTGCCCATCATCGCCGACGTAACCAGCCCCGAGTCAGTGGACAACGCTATCAACCGCACCATCAGCGAGTTGGGCGGGCTGCACATCCTGGTCAATAATGCCGGCATCAACGCCAGAACCGGAGGGTTCGGAGCGCGGGCTGCCGGCAGCCAGAACGACTTCTGGACCCTCGAGCCAGATGCCTGGCTCCGCGTTATCAATGTAAACCTGAGCGGGCCCTTCCTGATGTCCCATGCGGCGGTGCCCCACATGATTGAGCAGGGCTTCGGGCGCATCATCGGCGTGACCACCAGCATGGACACCATGTGGCGCAAGGGCGGCGCTCCCTACGGACCATCCAAGGCAGGGCACGAGGCGCTGGTGGCAATCATGGCCCAGGACCTCGAAGGCACCGGCGTTACCGCCAACGTGCTGACCCCGGGCGGCGCCACCGCCACAAACATGGTCATACCGCCCGAGGGCGCCACCACCGATGCCCTCATCCAGCCGGAAGCGATGCAGCCTCCTGCGGTCTGGATCGCCTCCGACGACGCCAGCCACTGGAACGGTCGCCGCATAATCGCCTACTACTGGGACGAATCCCTACCTCTCGAAGAGCGTCTGGAAAAGTGCAGCGCTCCTGCCGCATGGCCGCAACTGGGTCTCCAGGCCGTTCACCCCGATTGGTTCGGCCGGGCGTAGATCTCGGACTGGAGTAATAGACTACGAATCCGACTGCAGCGCTTCAGCTGAGCGGTTCCCTTTCAGGAGTAATTCAATGGCCTGGATACGTGAAGAAGACGTTAACCTCCCTGAAGTCATCAAGATCATGTCGATTCAGCCCCAGGCTATGGAGGCTGTACAGCGCCTGAACGCAGCCGTCACCTTCGGCGGGTCTGCCCTGACCAGGGTGCAGGAGGAGGCTATCGCCACGGTGGTGTCGGCCACCAACCACTGCCGGTATTGAACCATGGCCCACGGAAGGGTTCCTCTGCGCAACAAACGGGCGATTTAGCTATGGATTGGGCTCGTTAAAAGGATGAAAGTCCGTGAGGTATACACAAAAGACCACAAATGGCCAGTTTGCTGGTGACTGCGGAGGGTTGGCCCAGGTGCTGGTTGAGGAGACTGTGGGCCAGGCGTGCCAAACCTTCTACATATCCGGCTGGGCGCTGGGTACAATGGAAAAGACGCAGAAAATAATGGCACTGTTGCAAGCAGGAATCGGGGTTGTAGTCTCCCCGACTCCGAAACAAAACCCCGCCATGACTATGTCGGCGGGGTTTTTCCTTGCCGCCAGTCGGACGTGGAGGCGCAGCTTTAAACGACAATTAGTCCTGCCGGCCTGTTGGCTCACCGAAGAATGTTACCGAAACTTTAGCACTTGGGATCTGCCCCAACCAGCGCCAATTCCGGCAGTCCGTTCGGTTCCGTGAAGGGCTCAGCAGACCCTGCGTAAACCAGTTCTTTGGCCATGATGCCGCGCCACTCTTTCACCTGGCGCTGCATGGTTCGCAGCTGCGCCTCGCTGAAACGGTCCGGATGCTCCGCCTGAAACCTGGCCATCATCGCCTTGCTGGTAGCATCCGGTTCGGTTTGCAACCAGACCAGCACGTTACTCCAAACGCCTTCGAAGGGATCCTTGCGAGTCCGCCAGTGCCGGGGAACTCGGACACGGACTGCGTGGGTAGGCCGGACCTCACCCTGTCGCCATAACCTGGGCAGCTTGGCGAGGAATTTGCTCAGGCTTTCACCTGACGGGGTTTCCCTCACTTCCGGAGCAGTCGCGGCCACCAGGGCTGACTGGTCTTCCCGGATGGTATGCAGCAACAGCACCGGATCCAGCTTGGCTCGGTACTGTATGAGCGCGGCCCTCATTTCATTGCTGGTGGCATCATGCTGGATCAGCCGGTCGCAGGGCGTGGTCGGTGGACTGTACCGTTTGACGGTGGTGCTTCCATCCCGGGTCTTGTCGATCAGCTTGAATGAGGGCTGGAAGAAGTTCACGTAAAGGCGCAACGCCCCGTAGAGTTGCGCCATGGTCTGACCGGCCACTTGACCCGAGTAGCGGTCATGGCCGACGAAGCGGCGCACCACATTGCCGTTCTTCTGCTCAATCCATGCCTGATCGTTACTGCGGTAAGCTCGAGAACGCGTGAATTCGATGTCGTGGTCAGCGCAATACCCGATCAGCGTCTCGTTGATGAACGCACCGTCGTTGTCGGAGTCGATGCCGCGGATGGGGAAAGGCAGCCGCTGCCCGATGGCTTCCAGTCCTTCCACGATCAGGGACTGCTCCTTGGCCAGCAGGGGAACGGCTTCGGTCCAGCCGGTGCAAACGTCAGTGGCGACCAGGCTGTGGATGAATGATCCGGACAGCGGCCCACCGCTGTGAACCACCAAGTCTATCTCCAGAAAACCCGGCGGAGGTCCGTTCCAGTCGTTGTAGGTACGCACCGGAACGCGCTTTCCCATCGCCCGTTTACGCCGGCGTCTGCGCTGGCTGCCCGCCGTGGGACGGATCGGTTTCAGGAGACGATCAAGCGTGGCTGCGCTGGCGACCAGGAGCCGGTCCTTCACCTCCGGGTCCAACGTCAGATGTCCGTGCCGCTCCATGGACTCCACCAGGTGGGGCATCGCCGCCTTCAGACGTTTCCCGCAGATGCGGTCGGCGGCTTCCCAGATCATGATCACCGCCTCTCTGACCGCCTCATCGTAAATGCGCTGGCCACGTGCCTGACGGGGAACATCGTCGTCCTCGTCAAGCTGGCCGAGCAACCTGATGCCGTGTTTGCGATGGTGTCCGGTGATCGCAATGAACTCGTCAAGGATACGGCTCTTGTCCTTCTTGGAGGCGCTCCGGTAGCGCGCTCTCAGTGCGACCAACAATTCCTGCTTTGCCATCCTGCTTATGCCTCCACCCACGTGACTGCCTCCGCATTTTCGGTAACATTTTATTTGAGGCAACCACTTTCGTTGGGTAACGTTTTGGGTGAGGCAATGCGCTTCGCGGAGGAGGCCGGCGACAACTACGGGGACTGACAAAGTCGCAGACCAGAACCAGGAAGACCAGGGCCAGGTGGGTCAATCTTAAGTTGCTACAAAAGCGGCACGAGTGTGGAGGTAGCTCAGCCCTGACCCGGCGACCCCGAGGAACCAGACGGGTTGGTCAACTCAAGTTTGCTACAACCGGGTCAATTCCAACTTGCTATTGACAGCGGGAGCGTGGACGGCCCGGAACGGGCCTGAACCGGCCTCGAGGTGGACTTATCCGTCCTCGGCTGCAAATCCACTGAGAGAGGTTCTGTGAGAGGACCTGGTCTCTGCCTGGCGAACCGTGGCCTTAATGCTACAATCTAGCAGTATGATGTTCGGAAGCGCGGCAGGCTGGCGCTCCATGAGCGGATTGACGCTGGCCTGTGGAGCAACTGACCAAGTCCGCACCTTGGGGCACTGCAGATACTGCGGCGGCGGGGAAACTCGGCCGGTCGGGCCGGGCTGGTGGCGGCCCGACAGGCCGGAGCGTCTTCCCGGGTATTTTCCCCTCCGTGGTGGTCAATGCCAACGCCGGTTTCTCCGCAGTCCGGGTCGGACCATCGTGGCCCTTGATTCTGATCACGACCGCTCTACTGCGCAAGTTTCTTTGCCTAACGGGAACTCTCCGGCCTGTTCTCTACTGCCGCACCAAAGACGCGGGGCCGGGCCACGGGCGACACTCAAGCTGTGGAGGCCGACGGTCGGGCCGGGTGGCAGCATGACAATAGCCACCAACACGTAACGTTATAGTTGTGGCGTGAGGGCGGATGTGACACACACGGCGCGAGGAGACATGAAAGCGAAAAGGTCATCCAGCGCTTCACCGCGCCGCCCGAAGCCCGAACCGGCACGGCGCGTGCCCCAGGAGCATTACCGGGAGCGGTATCTGAAGCTGAGTCCCAGGCTCTTGGAGCCGTCCCAACGGGTCGGCGTGGCTCTTGGGCTGTTGCTGGAAGATGGGACCCTAGCGCCTGGGCGGTCGTCCTCAGCGAATAAAATCATCGAATTGTTGGCGACGTTAACCAACGCCGTTGCTGGTCGCCCGAACGTCGCCGAAAGGTCGCTGATAATTGCCGTGCTGGACGGCTTGGCGAGCCCCGATGCCCGCTACCGGCGCACCCATAACAAACTGGCCAAGAATCTCCCCACGGCGAAGTTCCGGGGCAGGTTGCTATCCCCGACGGTGGCGGAAACCAATCGCGACGCCGAGGTCCGGCGGGAACTGCTCGCACTGGCTGCCGAAGTCGAAGGAGGGCCTCCGCCCGACCTGCCGCCCGTGTTGCCGCCGGTGCAGCGGGAGACGGCGCCGGTCCCGGTTGTCCCATCGCATAGCGCGGCTGTTGTACCGAACGAGGAAGCGGCGGCGGTCGCCACCGCCGCACTCCTTCCGGAGGACGCAGACAGCGACGATACGGAGACACCGGCCCCGGAGGAATTGGCCGCTGAAACTGTGGTGTACGATACAGAAACTGCGGCCCATCAATTGCAGACAGAACCCCCAAACCCCAACCATGATCTGGAGGGTTACCTGCGTTGGCTGAAGTTGCGGCGACAGGAGCTGTTATCAAGCGCACAGCTACCCGCGCCGGAGCCGAGCCCAGGCCGAGGCCGAGGTGGACGCGTTGCGGTTCTGATCGCCTCGGCGCTTGTCATTGTGGTTGCGGGGGTGGTCGCGTTTGGGGCACTGGCATGACGGGCTGCAACAGGATCACCGAGTGCGGACCATTGCCCGCCGGTGCGGCCAAGACACCTGGCTTTGCCATAGTCCGGCGCCGGTGGCAGGGGCCACCGCGGAGGTTATGAATTTGTATCGTGTGATTAAAAGCCCGCCCCTCACAATTGGTGAGGCGCGCCTGGTGCGTCTCATTCAGAGGGCCATCCGGAAGAAATCGGCATGGGGAGAGCAGTTCACGGCCACCGAGCTTGCGGGCGGAATTAAGGCACTGTCCGGCGCTGGCGTGAGTGTCACGGACCTGATCTGCCTCTTGGATAGGTACGGGGTTTTGTCGAGGGGCACCGGTCACTTCCCATGCCGGCGCAAGACCGCCGATCTGCGCTGCGCGATGCCGGAGATGAAGCTCGCGGCCCGCCGGGCGGAGCGACGCAAGCTGCGTTTGCGCCTTGGTTAGATATTTCCACGCGCCGCAAAGCTGTTTCGTATCTGGCGGAGGGTGTATATATAGATATGTTACCCGGGCTTTTCGCGCCACCATTTATGATACACGTGTTAGTGGGTCTGATCAGACTCCGGCCGGCAACTGACGCAGAGGGTCTCCGCAATCCCTGGCCGATGTGGAAGTAGTGGCCGACACCGTGGTGGTCGACACAGACGGGGACGGAGACATCGGCGCTGGCGGCTATGGCTTCAGCCCGGTCTGCTTGACCAGTTGCCCTCTGGGTTACGTCCGCTCAACGGAACCGGCCCCGGTGCGGGCCGCGGTCTCGGCATACGGGGGCCGCTTTAATTTGAGTCGGCGGCGCTGGGCGTTCCAGCAACTCAGCCACGGATCTGACGCGCTCCCTGATGAATTCTCCCGCAGCATGAGAGCCGGTCCAGTCCGGCAAGCTCATTGATACGACCGTCCCCGTACCGGGCGGCCGAATTGCGCATCAGTTCTTGGAACCTGGCGCCTGTGTCGCCGGGCCGTCCCTCGGCATGGCCAATGGCCCTGGCCAAGCGGTCTGAGGCATTCCATTCGCTCCCCGCCGTTTTACGCAGGTCCCGGCCGACGGGCCGCAGGAGCAGCGGCCCGCTGTCCGAGGTCTGGGCCGCCCGCCAGCGCATGCTCTCGCCGGTCTGGACGGGCCGGAGTGCGGAATTTCTGGGCCGGACGAGGAAATAACACCACCTTGAGGAAAACAAGGCCCTCAAAACGCATTCTGAGTGTCAGGATTCCTGGAGTCCCTGCCAACCGGCACCCTATCCGCTGACACCGCCCGACGCAATCCAATTTCACAGCCTGATTTCCCGGTGGCCGCCCGTCCGGGCCCGGGCCATCTCCTGGCAGCCCCATTCGTTCCAACGTACCGAGGACCTGGCCCAGGGGAAGCCCGCTCCGTGCGGAGTCTACACCAGCTTCGCAGCAGGCGCGGACACCATACGGACCTTCACCGGATACCTGCTGTCAATGCTGGGCCATCCCCACAGGTATGGACCTCCCTGACAGCGCTCCCGGGAGTGGCGGCGGGGCGTCAAGCTTGGCTAGGTAGGCCCCGCAGACCGGAGCCGTGTGGACCTAGCCGCCCATGGATATTCCTCATCGGCGACAACAGTAAAAACATACCTTATGCCGGAGATGGTGCTCGCGGCTCGCCGGACGGAGCGACGCAAGCCGCGTTTGTGCCTTGGTTAGATATTTCCACGCGCTGCAAAGCTGTTTCGTAGCTGACGGAGGGTGTATATATATATATATGTTACCCGGCCCTTTCGCGCCACACTATATTATTACGCGTGTTAGTGAATCTGATCAGACTCCGGCCGGCAACTGACGAAGAGGATCTCCGGAATCCCTGGCCCGGCGGCCGCTGGGGGCCGCTTTAATTTGAGCCGGCGGCTCTGGGCGTTCCAGCAACTCGGCCACGCACCTGACGCGCTCCCTGATGAATTCTCCCGCAGCATGAGAGCCGGTTCAGTCCAGTCCGGCAAGATCATTGATACGACCGTCCCCGGACCGGGCGGCCGCGTTGCGCATCAGTTCGTGAAACCTGCCGCCTGAGTCGGCGGACCGTCCCTCGTCATGGTTAATGGCCCTGGCCAAGCGGTCTGAGGCATTCCATTCGCTCCCCGCCGTTTTACGCAGGTCCCGGCCGACGGGCCGCAGGAGCAGCGGCCCGCTGTCCGAGGTCTGGGCCGCCCGCCAGCGCATGCTCTCGCCGGTCTGGACGGGCCGGAGCGCGGAATTTCAGGGCCGGACGAGAAAATTCACCACCTTGAGGAAAACAAGGCCCTCAAAACGCATTCTGAGTGTCGGGATTCCTGGAGTCCCTGCCAACCGGCACCCTATCCGCTGACACCGCCCGATGCAATCCGATTTCACAGCCCGATTTCCCGTTGGCCGCCCATCCGGACCCCCATTCGTCCCGAGGACTTGGCCCAGGGGGAGCCCGCTCCGCTGCGGAGTCTCCACCAGCTTCGCAGCAGGCGCGGACACCATACGGGCCTTCACCGGATGCCGGCTGCCGGCACAGGCCATTCCCACAGGTATGGACCTCACTGGCAGCGCTCCCGGGAGATGGCGGCGGGGCGTCAAGCTTGGCCAGGCAGGCCCCGCAGACCGGAGCCACCCTTGGGTTGTGAGTAGCGACTTGCCGCAGCCGTGTGGACCCAGCCGGCCATGGACATTTCTCATCGGCGACAACAGCAAAAACATACACTCTTGACTCATTATGAAGTCAAATAACTCTCCCATCGCCCTCTGGATAACCAACGGGCATCCAGAGGGCGATGGGAGAGTGGGGCTAGCCGGAGTCCCTCACATCACGCCGACGAAGGGAGCGGCCCTGGGGAATACCAAGCCACCCTCGAAAGACGCCGGACAGCCGCGGAGGGTCGGAGATCCGGTGGCCATGACAAGGGAAGCCGTCATCAGCCCGGACGGTGTGTGTTGTCACACCCTGCGCCGCACGCTCATTCCCAACCTCGGCCAGGACATGTCTCTGTTGCTGAAACCCGTCGACCGCTGACCGCCGGTTGCACATGCGGGTGGCCCCAACGGTACGCCGGTGCTTCAACTTCCCCGGCCCCTCAGACGGGGCACAGGAGCAGTGCGCCAACATGTGGAGTCCCACCTAAGTTGCACTGAATGAAAGCTGAAGTAATCGGGCAAAAACCTCTGGGAGACACTGCCACTGAGAGGGAAGGCCCGTTGCCAGCGCACCTTGACTGGCCTTTACCACCACAACGAAAGCTCCACTTGGCTCTCAAAGGCGCACAATGCGCTGGACGCCGTCATCGGTGCAGTCTGCGGCTGCTCCATTCACCTGGCTGACAAAGATGTGATGGAAGGCCTGTTGGCCCTGAATTTCAACAGAACCACGTTGGTTTCTGCGGCCTCACGACATAGGCAAAAAACGCCCGGTTTTCACCAGTGGCGAAATCCCCAAAGAACCAACCTTGAGAAAGGCTGGCAAAAAAAGTATGGTTCTTCCCGACACATCAAACGAAGGTGGAGACGAGGGTTCCCTATAGCTAGCTACCATGCGACGGGTCCCAAAATTGGCAGTCTCCCTTGCATCCACATGAGAGTTAGGTGGCGTGAGGTCAGGAGGTTCTCAGAGATGGGGAAAGATCCCCTTTGGTTGAATTCGGATACTAAAAATCTGATGGCAACGGAGCAGCACCCCGAGATCGTTCCGATGCAACTGGAATTCAACAGCGGAGGACGCGAGAAACTGACCCACTACCTGTTTCGATACCCGGCCAAGTTTCACCCACCAGTGGCCAGCACCTTGATTGACCAATTTTCGTCTCCTGGCGATTGGATTCTGGATCCATTCTGCGGGAGTGGAACGGTGTTAGTAGAAGCGTCAACCAGAGGGAGAAACTCGCTCGGCCTAGACTGCGACCCCATCGCAGTTTTTGTGTCTAGGGTGAAGAGCCACAGGTTTGACGTCGATAAATTGAAGTCAAGCGCCAACAAGATTCTCGACAAGCTCACTACAAAAGAGCGAGCAGTAGAGGAATACGAGGAAAGAAAGTGGCAAGACATGACGGAGGAGGAATATAGGGCCGAAATCGAGGCTAACGGGCTGTGGGTCCCAGAAATCCCGAAGCTTCACCATTGGTTCCGGCGGTACGTTACGGTAGATATGGCGAGAATACTAGGAGCGATTTTAAGTGAAGATTGCCCCGAAACACACAGGGACTTCCTACGACTTTGTTTCTGCAGCATTATCAGGGCGTGTTCGAATGCCGATCCCATCCCAGTATCAGGGTTGGAAGTAACGGCCTACATGAAGGAGAAAGAGGTGCGCGGGAGGCTGATAAACCCGTTCGAGAGATTTAGGCATACCCTAACAAGATCCCTGAATGCCGCAGAGGACTTCAGTGCTGCTCGAGCACCAGGCACCAGGACCGTAGCTCGACAATGCGACGCTACCAAGCTGGCAAATAAAGTAAGAAGGACCATTGACTGCGTGATCACTTCACCCCCGTACTACACTGCGGTGGACTACTACAGGCGCCACCAGCTAGAAATGTATTGGCTAGGATTTACTCAGACTCAAGAGGAACGCCAGAAACTGATACCGCAGTACATCGGTCGAAGAGGCGTTTCGTCTCAACACCCTACCCTGAAGGAAGAGGTAAGTTTCGGGCCATTGGGAACGGAATGGGTGGCTAGGCTGGAGAAGGAGAATTCAGGGCAAGTAAGCTCCTTTAAGCATTACGTGTTGTCTATGGGCAAAGTCTTTCAGGAGTTGTCGCGAGTTCTAAACAAGTCAGGAAAGGTCGTAGTCGTAATAGGGAATAGCAAAGTGAAGGGCGCAGAAATGCCGACGGCCGATCTGGTCGTGGAGATTGCAGGAACAACTACCCGACTTGTGGACAGAAGCTGGTACCATATCAAAAATAAATATATGTCTTATAGCCGGAACAACGGAGCGGACATAGACACAGAGCATGTCCTAGTATTCCAGCCGAAAGCTTAAGGGCCTACAGTTACCACTGAGGAGCAAGTAATGACGCCAGGAGAAGCCCCATGGGTCGCCGACTCACTAGGTTCCTTTGGCCACGAGTCTGGCGAGCGAGTACCAGTCGTGCTATCCCATGAGATCATAGGATTGCTTTCAGAACAAATGTATGGGTCGCCCCTTAAGGCTATAGAAGAACTAGTAGTCAACGCTTATGACGCTGACTCCAAAGAATGCAGGATCACCGTGCCATCAGCCGACAAAAGCACGGACTTCATCGCAGTATATGACAGCGGCTCGGGAATGGACCATGAAGCGATCAGGGATCTATGGAACATAGGTAGAAGCCGGAAGCGAGAGGAGCAGATACAGCTCCTACGCTCAAGAAAACAAATCGGCAAGTTCGGTATCGGAAAACTAGCCACTTACGCGGTAGCTACCAGAGTCACGTACATATCGAAGAAAGATGGAACCGTCCTCGCAGTAACGACGGACTTTTCCAAATTTGACTCCAGTAGTTCAGGGCAGACAAGCGAAGTCAAATTACCCGTGTATGAAATCGCCAATCCAACGGAAACTTTCGGGACACCGAGACTTCAGGCAGTCCTAGAAGAGCTAGGACTGGAACAGCCAAAATTTCCAGCAGACGTTCCCGCTTGGACGTTGGTCATCCTGGAGAACCTCAAGCCCGACAAAAACATCCACATGGGAAGGTTAAGATGGATTCTTGCGACCGCAATGCCTCTCAAGTTGGACTTCGAGGTCCAATTGAACGGCAAGGCCGTAGATAGCGCCAAGGAAGGCTTGACTAAAGTTGTAGATTTCTCCGTAAAGGATTTGCCGGAGTCCAGGCTGACAAATCTACGAAATATTACCAGCCAAGTGTGGAAAATCAGCGAAGGAAAGCTGGTTTCCGATAATTTTCCGTCAGGCATCACTGGCACCGTCATGGTAACTGAACCGATCCTCAGGACTGGGAAAAGCGATGACATCATGCGCAGTCACGGGTTCTTCGTAAGAGTACGCGAGCGATTAGTGAACGAAAGGGATCCTAGGTTCGGCCTGCATGAATTACAACACGAGGTTTTTAATAGATTTCGAGCAGACATTGAGATTGACGACCTGGACAGCACGATCACGGCTCCAAGAGAAGGGGTAGGAGACTCCAACCTCCGAGAAACGGCAGAAAAGGTTCTCAACGAGATTTTCAACGAAGCCCGCCGGCGGTACGATAGCAAACAAATCAATCCGGGACCGAGAAAAAAGGAGCACGAGATGGGATATGTTCCGCAGTCCCTCTTCGAGTTCCCAACAGCCGATGCGCTGTCTATCTGGGACAATTCAGGCGGCGCTGACGCGGATGACAGTTGGTTCTATATAGCGGATGCCCAACAAGGACATCCTCTAAGCGAGACCATTCAGAAACTATACTCTGGGGAGCGGAAAGACAGCTACAAATACGACTATGAGGCAATGGGTAGGAGCGCAAGGATGGTAAAATTCCTGCCCGACACGTCGGAGTTCGTCTTAAATGATGACCACGAAATAGTCAGGGCTTACAAACATGGAGGACAAGCACAGGTACTGCTGGAGGACCTGGCAACAGCTGAGGCGATGCTTGAAGTCTACCTTATGGAAGCCGACATCTCTCCAAAAACTGCGGGGGACATCCTAGAAAAAAGAGACCAGTTCCTCAGGGCACTTGCTAGCGACCACCTCAGCTCAGTAGCGTCGATCAGCCAAAGTCTTCTTGATGCCAGTAACCAAGATCACGATCTGGAGATAGCACTGGTTGCAGCCGCACGAGCCGTAGGATTCGTGGCTAAACACATAGGAGGTGCCGGACCGCCAGACGGCATAGCAACCCTGCTGGAGCGACCCGGGGTAGAGACCAAAATCACCTTAGAAGCCAAATCTTCGAATCAAGTACCCAGCATAGCCACCATTGGGATGGGCACGTTGGCAGAGCACGTAAAGAACGAAAGCGCCGCCGGATGCCTCCTAGTAGCGCCAGATTTTCCAGGAGAAATAAAAGGAAACGATTCATCGATCTCGCAACAGGCCAACATGAACAGGGTATCTTGCTGGACTATAAAACAATTGGCGGATGTAGTCGCAGCAACAGAAACCAGACACATCTCCGCCCGCAAAATACTGAAAATCATCCTCACCAAATTCTCTCCTACTGACGTGGCCGAAGAAGTTGAGGCTCTCCTTAGTTACCCTGTTTGGGAAGCGGAAAGCCTCTACACCGCGGTAATTAATGCCCTACATCTGATATCAGGCGTCCCCGACGCCAGACCAACAGCTGACATGGTCTTAGGACAGCTAGTTAGCGACCCAGATTATCCTGGAGTCTCGAAAGTCGCGGTTCTGAAAGCGCTTGAGGCTGTATCTAGTTCGAGTAAAGGAGCTATGGTTCTAAGAGGAGAGGAAGTCAAAATAAATACTTCCATCGACGAACTTCGTCGGCGAACAGCCCACATCACAGGAGAACCAACAACTCCACGACGGAACGGCGACTTTCGCTTGGGAATAGCAAAGTAGCTCCCCTCGAACAACCAGACGGACTGTAGCAGAAGGCCACTCCTCTGTTAGTTTCATTCCTTGAGTATGGTGACGGCGATCTTGGCCAGTCCTGAAAATAAGATCTGAGTAATGTGCTTGCTTCAATGCAGTCGGCCCGCTGACACTGGCGCGTACTGCAGCAGCCGCACCGACCACCTCATCGCCAAAGCCATTTAGCCGTATTTCGATGGCCGGATGAAAAAGCACGCCCACCGAACCCACCGCACAAGTCCATTATGTTAATGGCGCCTAGATATTAGGCCACCGGGGTGTTGTTGGCCAGCGTAAATGTCCGCGCCAGTTGTTCGGGAGAAGTGTCACAGAGGCAGGCTGGCAGCAGGCTGGGCGGGTGAGTGAGGACGGCTTCTGGCGCGACTAATGGGTTGTCTAAGCCCTCCGGGGCTTTTGCTGCAGCGTTCTCCCGGCTGCGCTTGAGTCGGTAGCTCTCGCCATTCAGCTCTAGGAAGTGGACGTGGTGAGTGGGGCGCTCCAGCAACGCTCTGGTGAGGTGCTTCGAGCTGAAGACCTCGGTCCACTCGTCGAGGGGGAGATTGGTGGTCACTATGATGGAGTCCTGCTCGTAGCGCTGGCTGAAGACCTTGAAGAGCAGTTCCGCCCCGGTCCTGGACAGGGGTACGAAGCCCAGCTCGTCGATGATCAGCAGGTTCAGCCGGGACAGTTGCCGCTGTAAGTTCAGCAGGCGCCTTTCGTCCCTGGCCTCCATCATCTCATGCACCAGGCCGGCGGCGGTGGTGAAACCCACGGACATGCCGCGCTGGCAGGCGGCCAGACCCAGCCCCAGGGCGACGTGGGTCTTGCCGGTGCCGCTGTTGCCGACGGCGATGACGTTTTCCCGGCGCTGGATGTATTCACAGCGTGCCAGTTCCATCACCAGCACCCTGTTCAGCGAGGGGATGGCCGGGAAGTCGAGGGTGTCCAGATGTCCCGCGTCAACTATTCCTGCCGAATTGTCGTCAACTAGTTTTGCCGGTTCACCTCCTCAGCCGCAGCAGTCTCACCGCGTTGCTGTGCTGCATCAGTCCGGTAGCTGGGGACGTCAAACTCCAGGATGACGGAGTGGTGCACGACCCGGTCGATGGCCGCGGCGGTGGCCATGGGGTTGGCGAAGATGCGTTCCCACCCGGAGAAGACCAGGTTGGACGTGATGCCCAGCGACCGCCGCTCGTAGCGTTCGGCGATCAGGGTGAAGAGGACCTCGGACTCTTCGTTGCCCTGGGGCAGGTAGCCCAGGTCGTCCAGGAGCAGGAAGTCGAAGTTGTCCAGCTTGCGCAGTTGTCTGGGCAGGTCGAAGTCGCGCTTGGCGGCCAGCAGGTCCTGCACCAGGCGGTAGGCCGGTGCGAAGAGGACGGAGTGGCCCGTTTCCACCAGGCGGTGGCCCAGGGCACAGAGCGCGTGGGTCTTGCCGGTGCCGGGGAGACCGAAGGCCAGCACGTTGACGCCGTGTTCCACGAAACTGCCCTGGGCCAGATGGTCCAGCTGCTGACGCAGTGCCAGGGGCATCCGGTGGTGCTCGAAGGTCTCCCAGGTTTTGCCCGAGGGTAGCCGGGACGCCTGACGCAGCCGGTTGATGCGCCGGTGGCGGCGGTCCTCGGCCTCCTGCTCCAGCACTTCGAGGAAGGTGGACAGGGCGTCGCCGTGGCCAGCCCCGGTGAAACGGGCCACCGACTGGGCACCCATGGTGGGCAACTTGAATTCGCGGCAGAGCTGGCCGATGCGCTCCTGCATGACCCGGGTGTCGGTATCGATGCCGGTGTTGGTCATCCGCACACCTCCAATCCGGCCAGGCTGAGGGTCAGCAGACCGTCGTATACCTTCAGATCCGGCTTGCCGGACAGCACCAGCGCCGGAGCTTCGGGCGGCTTGGGCTCGGCCAGTTCCCGCACCTCGGGGTAGTCAAAGGGCTGACCCGCCTCCAGCAGCAGCGACAGGGCGCTGTCCACATTGGCCTCCATGGTGGTCGCCGACAAGTGCAGGATCCGCACGTACTCCACGTCGGCACGCTCCCCGCGCCACTGCTTGAGCGCGTCGTAGGTGAGCCGGAAGCGCATCGTGGGAAACAACTGCTCCCGGAAACGGTACCGGGCGAAGGCTCCCGGCTTGCGTACCAGGGAATTGATGACGTGGCGGTAATTGACGTTTACTTCTCCATCACCGCGCACCCGTGCCATGCGTTCCACAAAGTGGCCCTTGTAGTACACTTCCAGGTGATCGGAATAGAGGCGGATCTGTACCACCTTGCCAATGAGCCGGGACGGGACGCTGTAGCTGCGTCCCGCCACTTGGACGGTGCTCCACCGGCGCACCTTGGACTGGTAGTTGGCGTATTCCGGCATGGGAGCTGGCGGCAGGGGCCGTAGGCAAGCCATTTCCTGCTCCAGCTTCCCCCTCACCAGGCGATTACGCTTCTCAACCATCTCCCGGACGAAACCGGCGTAGTCGTCGGCGGTGTGGAAATCGCGGCTGCCGCGCAGGATGAGTGCTTGGTCCACGGCGTCTTTCAAACGGTAGTGGGCGTGCTCGGCGACGCCGTTTTCATGGCTCTTGCCGCGATTGATGCGGGTGGATCGGACACCGTAGTGATCCAGCAGGGCGGCATAATTGTCGTTTAGCGCCCGGCCGCGGCTGCGCTTCATCTCGTGAGTGGCGGCGGAGGTATTGTCGGACCTCACCACCTCTGGGACGCCGCCCAAGGCCCAGAGCGCATTCTGCATTCCCTGCTTGAGGGCCAAGAAGGTCTCGCCGGCGGTGACCTCGGCGTAACGCCAACCCGAGTGGCTGAGGATCAATTGGAATAACAGGTGGGGATAGGGCTCACCGGCGACGGTCACCCCCAAGGCGCTGCCGTGGGTGAAGTCGAACTGGGCCTCCCGACCCGGTGGGTGCTCCTGGGGGAAGTACACCTCCTGGTCCGGACCATTCAGCGCCCGCCAGTCCTGTAATCGTCGTTGCAGCGTCCGGAGTTGGGAGGCGCTGAACCTGCCGGGATGCTGCTCCTCCAGCCATTCGATAATTGTCGTAGCCTTCAGCTTGCCCTTGGGGTCCTCCCGCAACAGGGGCTCAATCTCCTCCTCCCACACCCCGTCGAAGGGATCGGGCCGGGTCCGCCACCAGCGCTCCTCGTTCGTCTCCGACGGCAATGGGCCGTCCTGCCACTTGCGCGCTGACCGCACGCACATCCCGGCCATCACGGCCGCCGTCTCCTGGGTTTTTCCTTCCATAAGTCTCTGCCTCAAAAGTCTGACTTGTCGGTCTTTGATCAAAATCCGGCACCTCCGTGCCGGACGATTTACACCATCCCAACCGGCAAGAATAGTCGACGTCAGAGGCATTCCTTATTGTCGTTAATCACCAGACTCTTCACCGCGGGGAATCGGGCGGCGCGGGTCCGCCGCTCCACCATGCGCTGGTGGCGGTCGATGAGTTCAAGCTCGGCGAGGCGCAGCAGGTACTGGGGATGATCCACACCCTCGGCGGCGCACTGCGCTGCCATCTTCCCGTACTCCCTGAGAAAGCTGGGCAGCTTCAGCTCCTTCAGGTGGTGTTCCAATAGCAGCGCCGACCAGCCGTTCATGCCACCCTCCTCCCTGTGAGGAGAGTCATGTAGTCTTGTGTGGACGTGGTGCTTACCCGTACCCGGGGCAGGTAGGGATAGAGCTCCAGATCCAGCCTGGGCGGCCTCCCCTCCAGCCGGCACAGCACCAGGTGCTTCACGGCGTCGAAGCTCAGCGACCCCAGGTGGATGGCATCTTTCACTGCTGCGTGCACCTCCTGCTGATTGAAGGTCTCCAGCAGCCTCAACACCTGCACGTACTCCCGTTTGCCCTGCCGTCCCATTCGTGACTCCAGCAGACGCCGCAGCGTGCCGAACTCATCGGGGAGTTCCCACCCCTGCAGCGGTGCGGCCTGGTCCAGGGCGCCCGGCTTACGCTCCAAGAGCGGCAGGTAGTGGATGGGGTCGTAGACGAAGTCGTCGCGCTCGTATGATCCGGGATGCCTGGCGATGGTCTCAGTTCCGCAGCTGATCACCACTGCGTCGACGTAGCCCATTACCAGGACGTCCCGGTGTCCGTAGGCCACCGGCACCGAGTAGTCGTTGGTCCTGTACCTGACCAGGGACAGCGAACTCACCCGGCCAGCCTGCTTGTCGCAGGCATCATAGGCCACCGGCGGCAACGGCAGCAGGGCGTCTAGGTCCCGCTCCATCCTCTGACCGATGGTCTCCGTATGTCCCCTGAGCTGGGCGTCCATTCGCTCCAGGCATCGTTGTTTTAGGTGGGCATTGAGTGCATCAAAGCTCTCAAGGGACGGGATAGGCACCAGGAAATTACGCCGCTAGTACCCCACCAGGCCCTCTACTTTGCCTTTGTCATTGTGTCATTGCCCTTGCCGGGGCGGCCGAACCGGTCCTCGAACAGGTAGTGGGACTGCAGTTCGGTGAAGGCCCGGGTGCGTTGACGCCGGCCATCCCCCAGTATCTTGGCCACCGCCAGCTTGGTGTTGTCGTAGAGGATGCTCTGGGGCACTCCGCCCAGAAAGGCGAAGGCCGACACGTGCCCGTCCAGGAAGGCCTCGGTGGTCTCGGCGGGATAGGCCTTGACGTAGCAGCCGTCGCTGTGGGGCAGGTCGATGACGAAGCAGTGGGCCTGCTGCTCCACGCCGCCGATGACCACCAGCGCCTCGCCGAAGTCGCACTGCGCGTGTCCCGGCGCATGGGACAACGGCACGAACATCTCCCTGGTCTGACGGCGATGCTCCCTTACATAGTCCTTGACCGTGGTGTATCCACCGTCGTAGCCGTACTCGTCCCTGAGGCGCTCGAAGATGCGCTTGGCTGTGTGGCGCTGCTTCCTGGGGCGCGCGAGGTCATCCTCCAAGATCCGGTCTATGACGCCGGTAAAAGGCTCAAGCTTGGGTCTTCTGGGCGGAGTCTGTCGCCGGTAGCCCGGGGGCACGGAGTAGGCCAGCATCTTGCGCACCGTGTCCCGGTGCAGGCCAAACTCTCTGGAAACCTCCCGAATGCTCTTGCCCTCCACCATCACCGCCCGGCGAACCCGCAGATATACGTCCACCTTGTACATCCGTCGCACCATCCATGGGGTCGGCTACAACCCTATGGATGATGGCGGGCGGTACAGTTTTCAACCGCCCAATGTCAGTCGGTCAACCCGCCCACATGGGACAATTTACCTCCGCCGCTTACAATATGGGGTGGTATTGGCCAGGAGATAGGGCTTATCGTGCCCGCTAGGCCACGAGTCCGAAAGTCGGCTTCCTAGTATTACAACGACAGTTCAAGGTGGGATGCCCTGGGATGCACGCAAAGCGGCTCGGCGTTTGGCGTGCGAGCGACTGGCCCGCTCATTACTATCCTGCGTCTCCTCGAGCCACCGCAGCAACTCAGTTGGCCCGAACCGTTCCCGGGGCAGCATCTCCCGTACCACTCGGTACACTTGGGGTCTGGTGATCCGGGGCATCTTTTCCCCCCCAAGCCTGTTGCAGGCTCAGCAGGAAGGCCCCTGCCAGCAGGCACAGGACCACGTGGTGATGCCAGCCAGCCCAGGTGCGGGTCTCGTATTCATCCAGTCCCACGTCGCTCTTTTCGGTCTCGAATTCGGTTTCTATTCGCCAACGGGAGCCTCCCACGTATGCCAGGGTCTCCAACGGGATATCCTCTGGGGCGTTGGACAGGTAGTAGCGGGGCTCGCTGCCGTCCAGGTTCCGGCGGTAGACTGCCCAGTGGGCATCACCCGGTTTTCGCCTGCTGGTGGGCCGCACCCTCTGGGCGCTGAACATATAGGTCCTTGGCCCCTGTGTTCCCTCCGCCACCGTCACCTCCTGCCAAGCTTCCTCCGGCAGCGCCAGGCAGCGCCCCTCGACGGTCTGCCGCTCCCCGCTCCGCAATTTGGGCTTGCGGGGACGGCCAAATCCTTGATAGGGTGAATTGTCCCAGGCTGGCTCCAGCGGCCAGACCGTCATGTCCGGTCTGACGTCCAGCACGTACCACGCCCCCGTTGCCGCCAGACCCTCCCGGAAAGATGGAGACATCCCGAAGGCGGAATCTCCGGCGACCCACTGAGCGCTCATGTGGCCGCGCTCCCGTGCCCGTTCCAGCATCTCCAAGGCCAGCTCTGTCTTTGACCGGTATTGCCGGCGATCCTCCGGCACTCCAGCCGACGCGCAGCGCCCAGCGTCCGAAGTCCACTCCTCGGGTAGATACAGGCGCTTGTCCACCAAAGCCCTCCCGCGTGGTCCCACGTGAGCCAGAAACACCCCAGCCTGACAGTTGGCGATCTTCCCCAAGGCCCCACAGTATTGCCGGGCCACACCCACCGATTTCACCCCCTGCTTGGGAAAGTCGCTGCCGTCGAACACCCACACCGCCTGCGGGTGCTCCAGCCGGGAACCCAAATACTCCTGCAGCCGCCCAATGATCGCGTCCTCGTCCCAGCGGGCCTCGGTGAGAAAGCGCTGCAGGGCCCGGGCCGAAGCCGGAACCGTCTCGGAGAGATTCTCGGCGTTGCGCCGTTCCTGAGACTGTACCAGCAGAGCCTGGAGATAATGCCGGCTGTGTTCCCGCCACTGCTTGCGTCCGAAGGCCGGGGCAAAGAAACCATGGAACTCAAGAAAGCACTCGTGAACCCGCTCAAAGTCCGTCAAATCCATCACTCCCACTCCCCATCACAAAGCCCTGTTACCTCAAAATGTACCTCAGTATATAACCCGTCGTTGTAATACTAGAACTATGCGACCAAACGACACTCAAAGCCTCAAGGGTTGCATTGGATCATCTGCATTGCGCCGGCATCGAGTGCACGGCGCTAGCAGAGACGGCTGTGTAAGAAATGGCGAGGCGTATTCTCCCCTGCTCCACCTATTCTGTTTATGCTTCTGATCTCCTTGACCAAACCACAGAGCTTATGATCGGCGCATGGACCTGAGAAGTGCCTGCGCCTGGCCCGCGACATCCGCTTGAATGTCATCGTCAGCCCTCTGGGCGATAAAGTGCGCCACCCCAACGGGGCCGAGCCCATCATGGCCGACGAAGTCCCTTTCAATAATATGTAGAGCCTTGTCGATGTTGGTGTTAGGCGGGAGCGAAGCCAAGTTCCCCGCCACCTCGGCAACCCCTATTGCATTCCACACATAGAAGAGGTCGTAGGCGTCCTTGTTCTCGGTTCTATTCCCGAAGGCAAGCGCTTTGAGTACTGTATATGCGCCAGGACCACATACCGGAATGTCCCGAGAAGCCCAAGCGCCAGAAGGGATACGGCCAGACAATTCTATCCAGGACCGGTCTTTGAAGGCCAACTCGAGACCTTGCGTGACTATGGCAGCTAAGTCGGATTCAATGTGGCGTATTGGGCTATCTTGGTCCGTTTCATCGAAGGGAGGAATGAGAAAATCCACGGTTACAGGCTGCGGAGTCGTTGTAGTCCAACGCTGAAATGTCCGATTGCCTTTCTCATTGAGATCCGGCTCGAATCCCGCGTCCCGCAACCTGGCGCTTAACTCACGATAACGTTCTTCGTTTAGGATGGCCAACTCAAGCCCCAAGTCGAGATCCATAGTTCCCACATGCGGTTCCAATCCCAGCGGAAGAATGTTCTGATCGACAAGGAGATAAGGGACCAGTCCGCCGACCACGACGATTTCGTCCAAGAGGTCGCCCAGCTTGGTTGCTATGTACAGGCATGTTTGCCGGACGCGCTCGAATTGATTGCTGCTGTACCCGTCGCCAGTCGCCGGCTTAGAAACCATCATCGCCTCGTAAGAGAATCCGCTTTCTCAATTCAGTGGCTGCTTCCGTTGCCCTTTCGGGATGGTCCTTCAAATCGACATAAACCTGTACAGGATGAACGCAGGGGATGCCGTCGACTACTTCCAATCCATCAAAGACGCCCTCGTCATTGGGTACTACAAGCCAGGTGTTGGCGCCTCTAGCCTCCTCGCGGAAACTCAGGTCTTTTATCAGCCCTGTCGATGGGAAGGACGAAAGGTACACGGTTGCAAGACGGAATCCAGCAAAGCCTGTGCATAGCCACGCCGCTGGGAGTGCAGTGGCTGCGTAAGGCTCCTCGTTTCTTGACAGGGATTCGGCGATGGAATGAATCAGCACATCGCCTCCCCGAGCCGCAATGTGGCCTCGAATGACGTGATGCCGGTCAAATCTGTAATCATCCCGCCAAGCATCAAGCAGCGCGTCCGAGTCGGTGACGCTGATGCCGCCATCTCTTCGCTCAACGAGTCCGGATTCCAAGAGCTTGCCTACGATGCGGCTCGTATGACCCTCATTCAATCCGGTGCTGATTGCTAGACTACGTTGCCTAACCGCCTCGGTGGGTTCGATGAGCAGCCGTCGTGTTATCCTAGACCCCCTCGGTCCGAATGCGCTCTCCGGCCGGCCGGCTCGTCGGAAGAGGTTGGGGTTGCCCAGGTTCTGATAGAATATCCCAGGAGCGATGATTCTTGCGTTTCCTGAGAGGTCCAACCAGGGAAGTTCGGCCTGAGCACAATGTTCACGCGCGGCGTCTCCCATGTACGGAACTGCCAAGATTGGGATCACATTATTTGGGAAGCTTTGCTTGGCCATTTCTAATTGGTGAATTGCGGCAGTGACATGGCCAATGGAGCTTGACCTCTTCCATTCCAACATGAAGAAACGGTCCCCATCAGTGAAAGCTGCGTCCCACTGGGGGACGTTTGGGCTGTCAACCGGGACCTTGGTGATCTCTGCAAGTTCTAGGACACCAAAGATTTCGGCGAGGCGATCTGCGGCCTGCCGGATGGCGATAGGTTCGCGAGGAATCTGCATAATTGCTTTTATACCATAACTTGCGTAAATGCGCAAGTTATGGTGTTTGCGCAATATTTAGCTGCTGGAGCCTCCCCTGAAAAGCCGCTAACTGTCCCACCTTAGAGATGGGATGGGCAATCCCACACCACTGAAAATGCTGAGGATACAGCCGAAACCGAGGTTGAATTGAGTATTCATCAAGACATTCTGGAAGTCGTGAACAAACGGGTGCTACCCGACATCATCTGCGTCCACGAGGTGGACGTTCCCTATCCGGCCGAGCTATGGGTGGACGGAAATTGCGAACATCAAGATGGTACGGCAATGTTCAGCATTGGCGATAGGGGTTTCTTGACTGCGGAGTATTTCGCATACGACAACACTGACAGGTTACTGGCTGAGACCATAGGATTGCGCACGGTCAACGCGAAACTGGTCATTAAAGACACAAGGGTCGAAGTCCCGATCTGGTGGCTGGGTAATAGCGACAAGGCCCGCACCAGATACAGCATCGCCATGCCTCTGGTGCAAGTTTACAAATGCGAGATCAAGGGCTGGATAGGCAGTTTGGAAGACACGCCGATGCGGTCCGCCTCCATTACTTTATTGGACTTGCCCGACCTCCGTTTGCCCAGAAGCCGTCTCGGAATACCTGAAGAAAACACTCACCTGGAAGCCCTGACTATGAGGGTGCTAGAAACGAAAAACGCGGTCCTGACGCTGGAGGCCGGTGGTTGGAAGATTCAATTGACGGAAGGCAGCACGGATTGGCAGCGGAAATCGGAGCCGTTATACCACGCTACACTAGCGAGAGAAGACGGTTCACTATTCACCCTAAGCGATGAGGACTTACACAACGGCATCATAGATGCGCTGCATAAATTCCTATCCTTTCAATGTGAAGCATGGGTGAATATCTCGACAATTGTATGCAATCCCCTGTTCGAGATTACCGAAAAGAGTCTGTCACTAAGCTACGACGACACGGATGCCGACCTCATCGATGCAGTACGGCTGTTTCGCAACTCCGAAAATGCACCTCGGGAGGCTTGGGACGAGCTCAGCACCGTATTGCGCAGTTCACCGGGATTTGAGGAAGTATCCGACGCGTCGTTGTCTGGACTTTCTATCAGCAATGAATATGCGAGCATTTCCTTCAGCAGAGGAAACCCGATTCCAGAGCGGGTATGGGTAAACAAACTTTCCCCGCGGAACGCATCGGACCGAAGTGGTTGGATTGTCTCGGATTGGAGAAAGTGGCCTGACTTGTTCAGAGAATTCTGGGGGCAGTACAGCGGAAGGGAGAGTAGCAACTTCTTGAGAACCGCTGTACGCCACTATGTGGACTGCAAGCGAATTGCGGAAGACGGCAACGTTAGCTATGCCATGGTTGCGGCGAAGTCAACGTTGGAAGTGTTAACCCGGTGGTGGAACGATCGGGACGAAAGATTCCAAATCAAGAGCGGCGAATTTGACTGTTTGCTGAAAACGGCGGTGCAAAAAGCGGAACTCGGTAAGGACGGTGGACGGGAGATTGACACTACGCAACTAACTGGCGTAACGAGAAGGGGAACGAAATACCGGAACAAGATCGACCACGGTCAGGATAGCGATATGGAGGAAGAAATGGAAAAGGTCTATGCACACCAATCCTATTCCCATATCCTAGCCCGTCTTCTCATCCTAGCCAAGCTAGGTGACCGTGGCACAGCTTGGAGGGGTGAGTTTTATACCCCCTCGTTCACAGAAAAATGATTACCATCCCATAATCCGCCAAGAACCTGGATTTGTTGTCTCTGCTCCCGAGAACTGAGCCTAAAGACATGAGAGTTTGGTGAGATGATCTAAACTGACTATAGAAGATCAGGCACATCGGCGGGTCAAGGTTTTCCAAAACAACCGATGAGAATCCCTCGGCAGGTTGCGCCGGGAGATGGAAACATTATGAGTGGAAGAAGCCAAAGCACCCACAAGTTCGAAAACAACCGAGGTGTGCTCCGAGGGTACCAACGGAAGGGTAAGCGATTCATTCCGCCATTCCTACAGTATATTAACCCGGAGGAAAGTAGATGGATGGATCACAGAGTTCCTGAGTTAGTTTGGATCGCACTGCTCATGCAATTCTTAGGAGTAAAGGAAGGGACTGAGGTGGCAAAGAGCATCGCGCAGGCCGCGGCAAAATGCGAACGCGCCACTAAGAGAGCATTCGCGGCAGCCAGCGACTACGTGGAGCTAGGTAACGAGCAGAAACAATGCATACGATCAGTCTTGGATGCTGAGGGTGTCCTGGACAAAGCTCGATGGGGATTGGCGGCCCTGATTCTTAACTACAATGAGTTCCCACTGGCTTTCCTGACGGAAGCGGGCACACCGATCGAGGGTTCTTCAGGGTCATCGCTGGATGACCTGGGGACCGTTATCGACAACATCAGTGACCGGCACGGCTATGATGGAACATTGGTTCAGGCGACGGTCGTTTACATCTACTTCATCAACAACATGCTGAAAGTTTCCCCACACGTAGGATTGGCCAATTTCCCCGCTATCGAGGAATACCCAAGGACTGAGGAGTCACAGAGAGTTGCTGCATCCGTCAGGTCCGCTGTCACCATGCTGCTCACTCGGGATATGCCTTCCGATTGGCGAAACTCATTTTGGAATCGGGGCCGTACTCTCGGGCCCTGCGAAGTAAGTTGACGGTGACAGATTTTGACCCAACGGAAGCGTTCTGGAAAGCCATCAATGCTTTCGTGGAGTATCTATCCGCTCAAGTACATGACCGATGGGCTGTGTGGGCCCAGGGACACGAAAATCGTCATGTCCACGAGGTCATGGGTGGGCTGCTCGCCCGTCAGGCTACTCTCGCCACCGAGTTGGCGCTGAACCCACCCATCTGGAACGCGCATTCGGCACCGCTAATCCTGAGATCCATGGTTGAGAATTGCATTACGATAGCATGGATTCTGAAAATGCCCGATGAGCGCGCCAACCAATTCATAGCCTATGGGCTGGGACAAGAGAACCTTTTGCTAGAACAGGCCAAGGCTAGCTTACGAGAATCAGGAGAAAACCCAGAAGAGGATCCCAACATACATAGATGGGAGCAGTGGCTTGATGGCCAGCGGTATACATTCCTGACAGAGGTGAATGTAGGAAATTGGGGCCCGAACCTACGAGAGATGGCCGAGGAGGCTGGTCTGCTAGACCTGCACCGCAACGATTACGCCCGATGGAGCAGCGCAACTCACAACATGTGGCACCACGTCGTCCGTTTCAATATTCAATACTGCACAAACCCTCTCCACGGCTATCACAGGGTTCCGGCAGTCTCACAGCTACCGCCGAACCCAGAGTTGCTGCAGCGAGCTGCGGAGTACATTGATATCGCCATCCGCTCTTTCGACGAAGCAACGGAGACCGAAATAGACGAACCTAGCGCAGTCGAGGTACTAGACCGCGAGCTTCAAAAAATTCCAATGCCCTCTAGAGGTGAAGCTAACGACGATTCGTTAGAAGGCTGATTCACATACCGAAAGGCACTAGCGGCAGTGCTCACCAATGTGTGCTCGTGCGAGGATGGATAAGTCGTGAGCTTGCGGAGAAATTTGCCCCCTGTAGTTGTCCCTAACTTTGTGCGAGTGCGATTCGACTGCCCTGGATTAAGGCTGTTATTGGTGTCCATCACGTATTGCGAATGATTGCTGTTCTCATATCGTTTATTGGACGGCTATGCCCAGGCCAAGTGTATTAGCAGTCCTGCAAACTCATCCACATCTCAAATATGGTTCTGCCTACCGTCAAAATAGGCCCGCTTGTGGCTTTCGAAATATGCCTCTTATCCTTTGCTTAAGCGTTCCTCGCATCATCACACCCCTTTAACCGCGGAACTCCAGCGGCTCATTGGGACTTACTGCGAACGTCGACGCCATCCGAGTACAGAAAGCGGAGCGGGCTCAAAGAGACTGGGGTGGGCCCATCGAGAAGTTGTTATTGGGAAATGGCAGACTCTCCGGCATTTCCAATTTCTGCTTGAAGTAGCTCCTAACCGCAAGGTCTGCTTGCAGGTATCCCCAGTTAACGAGCCATCGTTTTTCGTCTTCTGAAAACGCATTCAGCCTTGTCCTGATAGAACCCAGTCTGTCTCCCCAATCCCCCTCTACCTCGAACCGCTTCTCTGCGGTGTATCTATCAGGGGCAGTCCTGACCGTCCACAGGGTCCCATTCTTCTCTCCATTGGTCAGCTGATTCATCAGGTAGCTTCGTCTGAGGGCCCTGGTCTGTTCCACTGCTGTGTCTATGGCCCGAGTGATCCGGTTGGTCCAAAACTTCCATCGTGGCATGGTCGAAACTTGCAGGGGACTCCCACCGTCTGAAACCAAGATGTCGCTTAGGTCTCGGATGGCATGTACACCTAGATTGTCGTAAACTCCTCCATCTCCCAGGGTTACTGTCTCTCTAAACTCGTTCCTGTGATAATGGTCTGCAAACTCAGACCGTTGAAAATCGCCCGGCTCGAGCTTGAGCCGCACTGGCGGAAAGGCCGGCGGGAAGGCCGAGGAAGCGGCTAAGACTTTCGTCATGGAGGTTGCTGGCCGTTCCAGGTCGCCTATGCGCCAGGAGTGCATCCTGTACTTTGAAAAAGTCCAATTGCGTCCCGATTCCAGGTGGTAGGCGTTGAAAATGAACTCCGGATAATCCGGCAGGTCCCGCAGCGTTGCTTTGCCCACCAGGTGTCTCTCGTAGAACCCTTCAAGAGTCCTGGTGCCGGTGAAAATGCCGCAGAGAATACCGGGCACGTCAATGGTCTTCCCAGAAACCGACAGGGTGGGGGCAACTATTTCTTCCTCGAAATTTTCTGCCACGTCGTTCCTGAACCTAAGCCTGCTCCAGCGCACGGCGAGAACTCCGGCTAGCAGCGCGCCCCCGGACACCGATGAGACGGCGCTTAGCTCGGGCAGTATCGCCATTTCATTAAGGCGCCACAGGGACCCCAAGTGAAATAGCATGGCCCTGAACCCGCCCCCTGAAAGTGCTAGACCCGTTTTCTTTTCCTGGTTGTTTCCCATTCTGTGGTTGTTATCCCGAAAAGTTCATCGGTCTAGTCAATGGTAACGTTCAAGGTTGGTTTACCCCCGGCAAAGCTGGGAGGGTTAACGGTGATGTCGATTGGGCCATCCTTTCGCGTGGTGACACACTTTCTGAAATCGGACCTCCCGTTTCGCCTGTTGACCTGCCAGCCCTCGGTCCTTTCAGAGTACAGGCTCGTGGCGCTTGTATCCACGAATCTCCCGTCCGAGATGACTGTCATAAGCGGCCTGATGACCCTGAACAGAGGGCCGTGGAACCCGGATTCTCTTCCGTGGTGCGGTGCGACCAGGACATGCGTGCCCCCGATCGCTTCCACGAATTTGTCATCCTTGAGAAGTTCGCTCCAGGACGGCGTCTCGTTGTCTCCTGGCATGAGGAATTTCACACCTGCGTAGCTCATTACCGTAACCACGCTGTGGTTGTTGATATTTTCTCTCGGCGCACGTTTTGGCACAAAGAATTTCAGCGAAACGCCGCCGAAGTTGGCGGGAGAGCTTGGCCGTGTCATAGGGGACGTTGGCTGGTTGTAGTCGCGGTTGATATTGATATATTCCTGGATCAAACAGCGGGTTTCCGGAGAAGCCTTCCGGTTGTTCCCCCATATATCATCATCGGTCAGATGGCTAGGTCGGATGAGCACTTTGGGTTTGAATGCGCGGAAGTTTGATATGTCCTCAATGTGGTCCAGGTGAGGGTGGGTGATGATCACCAAGTCCAGATCTTGGACACCCCAGTTTTTCCTGAGGTGCACGAGTGGGCTGAACCCTGAGTCAGTCGCTCGTTTTGCTCCCAGGTCGATGGCGATGTGCTTGCCGTTGGGAGTCTTGATATAGGCGGCGCTGCCGTGCTCGACGTCCCACGTGATGAATTTCATTACCATGTTCGCTTAACTCCGTTTATGATGAGAGGCTGGGCGACGGGAATCACAGTCCCGTCGCCTCTCGTTTCTTACCCATTCCTGGTCTTGTTGTGGGGAGGGTTCTTACCGCCATGATTGTCCCGGTACGTCTTGAGCCGATTGGCTTCCCACCTTTCCGCCGCTCCCCGCGACGTGGGCCGGGTTTCCGTTTGCAGCCGTCCGGACTTACCTTCAGACTTGTGCTCCCCAGCTCTCCGCCCTGGGTTGTTGGTAGTCCCTACGTAGTTGATCTTGCCGTTCTTACCCCGTAGGGTGTAACCCCGGACGCCGCTTCCCGACGGCCTGCCGCCGCCTCTGGATCCTCTCGCCATTTCATGCCCCTTAAAAAATAGGATATGTATTCCTATTTAGGAATTAGACTTATTATTCCACAATAGGATAAACTTTACAATCAAGGAATCCAGATGGAGGATAATGGTATGCCTAGCGGTGCATTCGATGTCGAATCCTTCTACTCGGCACTGGATTCCAATCGGCAGGCGAAGGGATTGACCTGGAAGGAAGTGTCTGAACAGTCCGGGGTGAGCCAGCCGACCCTTAGCCGCCTTTCCCAGGGGAAACGACCCGACGTTGATGGGCTTGCATTACTCTTGGCTTGGTCCGGCATGGACGCTTCTTTCTTCCTGCCCGGCGCCTCTTCGCCCGAACCTTTGGCCCAGATCACTGCCAACCTTCGCGCTGACCGCAATCTGACTCCTGAGAACGCAGCGGCTCTTGAGCAGATCATCCGGGTTGCCTACCAGCAGTTCAGGAATGAGTGATGGTCAAGTTTGCGCGCGGCTTCAAGGCTCGGGCCAATGACATAGCTCTGGGCCTTCGCATGCAAGCAGGGTTGTCCAAGGTTGCACCGTTGGACCCGCGGGATGTATTCCAGCGCCTTTCAATTCAGATTGTTCCCTTAAGTGAATTTCGGAGCGCCTGCCCCTCGGAAACCGAGGCCCTGCTTTCTCATTCGGGGGGGTTCTCGGCCATGCTGCTCCACCTTGGGCAGGGTAAACGCGTCGTCATTCACAATGATTCTCACAGCCCGAGACGGCAGGTCAGCAACCTGGCCCATGAATTGGCTCACGTTCTGTTGGCCCATACGGGTGAGGTTGTCTGCATGGGTGACTTGGCCCGGAGGGCCGACTCCCTGGCTGAGGCGGAAGCTGCTTACCTGGGTGGATGCATTCTTGTCCCGAATGAGGCTGCCCATCGAATTGCTTTTTCCGGCGTTGTTCCTTGCATAGCTGCGGACAGCTATGGCGTTAGCGAGGACATGGTCACGTACCGGCTAAGGATGAGCGGCGCTCTCAAGCGCGTTCGACGTTTTTCGTAATTAGCTTCCCGGTCATCGCGGTGGGTTAAGCAACGCTCCGGGCGTTTCGTCCCTTGGGAACTTCTCGCGTAACGCTCGTCGCTCATGACCGGAGATCGCGCTTGTTAACTAGTCTTAAACACAATGGAATTGTTGTGTTATGATACCTTCGTTCGATGAATATGGACTGCTACCACCGGGAATTCACTGGGCTTCCTGGGATGAAATTATCAAGAGATTCGGGACCAGTAGCTGGAGGCTCCGATTGGCCGCCGGTGTTAGAGCGGCAATCGAAAACCTGAAGAGTGCGGGGTGCCAGACTGTTTACGTTGATGGGAGCTTCGTTACGGCCAAGGAGGTCCCGAACGACTTTGACGCCTGCTGGGAGGAAGTGGGGTCGATCCGTTGGCTCTCGACCCTGTGCTCCTTACTTTCGACCCTGGCAGGACAATCCAGAAGGCCAAATACCTCGGAGAGCTATTTCCCGCATCTATCATTGCCAGCGAGGACGGGTTCTCGTTTCTGGAATTCTTCCAGGCGGATAAGGAGACCGGAAGACCCAAGGGGATTGTCGCAATTGACTTGGGAGGCTTGGGATGATCAAGAACGAACGGCAATACAAGATTACCAAGGCACAAGCGGTCCGCTTTTCCAAGGCCCTAGAAAGTTTCAGGCAAAACCCCAGCACTGGGAATAGTGTGCATCCGCTGATTGCCAAGGCCCAGGAGGATGCACTGAGTAGTCAACTGACGGACTTGGAGGGCGAATTGAGGGAGTATGAATCCCTGAAAGCGGGTGAGTTCCAGTTGGATTCGCTGAAGTTAGTCGCTGACTTGCCTTTTATCCTTATCAAGGCTCGGATCGCACAAGGCTTGAGCCAGAAAGAGTTGGCCGACAGAATCGGGCTGAAAGAGCAGCAGATTCAGCGGTACGAGGCCACCGACTACGCCTCCGCCAATTTGGCCCGAATCAAAGAAGTGGTGAACGCCTTCGGCGTGGGAAACAGTAGTCCGACGTCAACGACAAACGCCCAGTGAGCAAGGTTATCGGCCTTCGGTCACAATAGATTTGTAATAGGCAAGAATAGCGATGGCAACTCGGCGAAATGGCCCTGAGACAATACGAGAAGAGGGCGTAAACGTCCACTTGGCACAACTACTCCGCAACCGGGGAATATCAGCCAGGGCGGAGCGGCGCAGCCGAGAGGGAGTACCGGACGTGCGGGCCGATTTGAGAAGCGGTGATCAGGTTATCCTGGAATGCAAGTGGGAGGAAGCGCGCCGCTTGCTGGAAAGCCAGCTTGATGAGCGATTGGCTACTTTTCCCGAGGCTCTCGGCTTAGTAGGCATCCTCTATCCTTCCAGACTTCGGCAGGAAGAGGACACCCTGACCTCCCTGGAGACTGCGACCGACCTCCAATGGTGGTTGCATGGCTCGCGTGGCAGCCGGATTTCGGAACCTCGCACTCGGACCGGCTCAGTGGCCGAGCTTGCCGACAATCTGCGAACCCTACCGTTGGAACTGGAAGGCGTCGACCGTGTGGTTGCCGCTGCCGATGCAGTGGGGTACGCGCTGGAACAGGCGGCAGGACGAGTCACCAAACACGCCCGAATATCCCGCCGTATCTCCGACATCATCGCCAGCACCGACCAGGAAAAGGACCGCGCCGCAGCGTTGCGCATCGGGTGCTTGGTGCTTTTCAACGCTCTCGCTTTCCAGGACCGCCTGGCTGCGGCCAATGAAGACGTTCCGACAGTAAGTGAAACTCTGGGCCAGGGCATTCCGGGGTTACGCGAGACGTGGCGGGACATTTGCGACAACATCGACTATGTGCCGGTGTTCGAGTTAGCCGCCGAGATACTGGCCGTTCTCGGCGACGGTCCGGAGGAAGTCCAGGGACCGGTCCTCGGCCATCTTGTGAAGGCGATGGAGGATACTCGCCGCTTGGAAGGACACGACCTGTCCGGGCGGCTATTCCACACCCTGCTGACCGACGCCAAGTTCACCGGCGCCTACTACACTTCGGTGCCGGCGGCTACGCTGCTGGCCCGGTTGGTATTTCACAATTGGCCATCGGGCGTAGACTGGAGCGACCACGAGTTTCCCTCATCCCTGAATGTAGCGGACCTCGCCTGTGGCACCGGAACATTGTTAATGGCAGTGGCTACCGAGGCGGAACGCCTTCACAGGGACGCTGGAGGACAGGATTCCGCCAGCCTGCACAAGGCAATGGTCGAACAAGCCCTGCACGGCTTTGATGTGCAGCTTTCCGCCGTACATTTCGCCGCAACCAGCCTGGCGATGCTCAATCCCGACATCCAGTTCGACCGTATGAACCTGTATGTCATGCCCCTGGGTTCGGAAGGCGCGAACGTATCCCTCGGCTCATTGGATTTTCTTGGGGAAAGTGAGGCGGCGGTCCAATTTGCTCTGTCTACCGAGGGCACGGGAGTGGGGACCAGCGAGGCCACAAGGGTGTCCGGCAGGGGGGCCAGAGGCGTAGAAGAAGGGGTTACTGCTACCCTACCGGATCTGGACCTGGCAATTATGAATCCGCCGTTCACCCGCTCCGTAGGTGGCAACCTTCTCTTCGGCAGCCTGCCCACGGCGGAGCGGCGGAGACTTCAGGCCGAGTTGTCACGCCGCCTGAAATCCCGCCAAGCGTCGTCTACTGCTGGCCTGGGAGCTGCCTTCGTTGCGGCGGCAGCGCCCAAGCTGCGACCCGGCGAGGGGCGTTTGGCCCTGGTGCTTCCGGCCACGGTATGCACCGGTCCATCCTGGAGGCAGACCCGCTCCCTTATTGAACGGGACTTCTCGCTCGACATTGTGATTTCGTCCCACGATCCGCTGCGTTGGAACTTCTCGGACAGCACCGACCTTTCCGAGGCCCTGCTGGTTGCCACGCGCCGGCCAGAGGGCATGTCCTTAACAGGACAACGTACTACTTTTGTCAATCTTTGGCACAACCCGGAGGGAGTGTTGGACGCCCACCGCGTGGCGCAAGCGATCACTGCCGCTACGCCAACCACATTTGAGGGTAGTGGCGCAACGTTGCTGGAAGTTGACGGCCGTCACGTAGGCGAAGTGTTGTCGGTTCCTGAATCGATATTTTATGGAAAGAAGTGGCCCGGAGTGCAGTTCGCCCGTGCCGACCTGATTCGCAGTGCGTTCAAGTTGCTGGACAATGGGGATGTGTGGGTACCCGGGCAGGGAGAGACCGCTCACGTTCCTTTGTGCCGATTGGACCAACTCGGTCAGGTTGGCCCTGACCGGCGCAGGCTCGTTGATGGGTTCGACAGGACAAATTCTGTGACGGCTTATCCTATGGTCGAAGGGCACGATACCGAGCAGCGTAAAAGCATCACATGTTCGCCTGATTCTTACCTGTCCCCGTTGACAAATCCCAGGGGTGGCCAGCGTCCCGGCTACGGAGACCACTTGTGGCAACAGTCAAGCCGTCTCCTCGTATCGGAAAGACTAAGGCTGGATACAACTCGGGTTGTGGCGATGCAGTCAAATACGAGAGTCCTGTCTAACGTTTGGTGGCCCGTCTGCGTAGATGACGAGGCAACCGAGAAGGCGCTCTCCGTTTGGTTGAACTCCAGCCTGGGTTTGTTAACCATTCTTGCCCAGCGAACCAGCACCGAAGGCGGTTGGGTCGCCATGAAAAAGGCCGACTTGGAAGAACTGCCGGTCTTGGACGCGCGAGGACTTTCACCGTCGCAGCTTCAAGGAATGGCAAATTTGTTCGATGAAATGGTGGAAGCCGAGTTTGAACACCTCCCAGGAATGGCGGACTGCCAAACCCGCCGTGCCTTGGACGACGGCCTCGCCCGAGTCCTGAGCCTGCCGGACTTGAGCACTCTCCGCGCCCTATTGGCCTCGGAACCGGTGGTTTCCAACCGACGGCTATAGGGTTGTCTAAAATAATGCCAGCGGACCCGAAAGATCGCATCAGGCAAGTACAACAGATGGGACAGGACCACGACTAGTTCAACCTGCGGCAAGGAGGATTGTATGACGACTGAAGGCAGTGTGGCAGCCAACGGTGTAGTAACCGCAATGGCTTACTCAAACGGAACCGGTTCTATTGAATTGCACCTTACAGTCTCCGACCCGGATCTTTACGCAGAGTTATCCAAGCGAGACGAGCCAGAGCGCTCCGACTTTGCAATGGCCAGCATGAAGATCGGCATTATCGCATTTCGGCAAGCGCAAGGACAGGTTGATGCCCATCAGATCCGAGACGCTGGCGAGAGGGTGATAATGGATATGAGCACCGCCCTTGAGAAGCATCAACATAGCGTAATCGAGCAGGTGGGCGGCTGTATCAAGGAGTACTTTGACCCTAACAGCGGGTCGTTTACGCAAAGAGTTCGCGGACTCCTCGGGCAAAACGAAGAGACTGGAGAGCTTGAACGAGTTATCCGGAGTCAAATCGAAGGAGATGGTTCACTCCTGGCTAAAACCTTAGCCGCCCACGTCGGTAATGAAAGCCCTCTGATGCGTGTCCTTGATCCCGATTCGACCGGCGGCATCATCACCAAGCTGACTCAGTCAACTGAGGCCACATTGTCACAGCAGCGGGAAAAGATACTCACAGAATTCTCGCTGGATAACGGTGAGAGTGCCCTCAATCGCTTGGTGACGGAGTTGCAGAAGAATCACGGGGATGTGGGAAAGGCGTTGGAAGAGCGTATCGGGTTGGTAGTAGGGGAGTTTTCCCTTGATAAAGAAGATTCCGCCCTATCACGGCTGATGAATCGGGTCGAGGGTGCTCAGCGCCAGATTAGTAGCCAATTCTCCCTGGACGAGGAGGGTTCGGCACTGGCTCGAATGAGGAAGGAACTCCTTGAGGTTATTGAGAAGGAGCACAAGTCCAACTCCGAATTCCAGCTGCAAGTAATGAAAGCGCTGACCGAAATGACAGCCAGAAAACAGGAGGCTCAAAGAGGAACCCAGCACGGTTTGGTCTTTGAGGACGCCGTTTTTGATTTCGTCAATGTAAGGCAATTGGAAGGGGACACGGCAACCAGGACCGGAAACACCACGGGCCGGATCAGAAATAACAAGAAAGGTGACTGCGTCATCAGGCTGGGCCCGGAGCGTGCCGCCCCTGGAGCACAAATTGTTGTCGAAGCCAAGGAAGACCAATCTTACACGCTTCAGAAGGCTCTAGCTGAGATAAAGGAAGCGAGGAAGAACCGGGACTCTAGCATCGGCGTCTTCGTATTTTCAAAGCGCACCGCTCCCATGGAAATCTTTGAGCCCCTCGCCCGATACGGGGACGACGTAGTGGTGGTATGGGACGCCGAAGATGCTGCTACAGATGCCTACTTTGGGGCCGCTCTGTCTATTGCCAAGGCTCTCTGCGCGCGCGGCGTCGCAGGAAATGGCGAACTGGGACTAGATCTTGAAGCATTGGATAAGGCCATTCGCGAAGTAGAGCGTCAGTCGGGAGGTCTGGAAGAAATCACCAAGTCAGCCGAGGCCATCGACGGCCATGTAGGCAGAATCCTTGACCGGGCACGGATTATGCGGAACGGGCTCGACAGGCAGGTCAGCATACTGGACGAAAAAGTAAGCGGGCTCAAAGGGTTAATCAATATCTTGGAGTAAGACTCTAGGAGCATGGGCCGGATTCAGTTTGGCGGCGGTAGTAGAGACATTAGATTAGGGCTCATTTTCGTGGGAAATTCGCGATACGGCGAGACCCCACAGTACACAACACTGAACAATTTGCAGCCTGAGGGAGTTTGTTGCGCTCGTAACAAAAGCAGCTTGATCTACCAAACTCGCTCTCAACCTAACACAGAAAATGAGGCGAGATGATTTGTGTCCTGGAAAAACCTAGTGAAGAGAGTAGCCGTCAGGGAGGCATGTGGTGAGTTTTACCCGAAAAGAGGCACCTAACTGGCGAGAGAAGGTTCCAGGCGTCCGTTGGTTCAAGGCAGACTTGCATATACACACGATAGATGACCTTCCGGGAGGCCGGTCAAAGGTGCCAGTTGGCATCCAGGGAGACATCAGATCTTCGTCAGCCATTTCAGCCTACTCACGGCGGTTTCTTCAAAGTGCAGTGGATCAGGGTGTACAGATACTCGGTATTACTCCGCATTCTCCCCGTATAGGAACTTCAGAAGATGCGAGTGCCGTCTGGAGGATCGTAGAAGAGTGGAACAGCGGTGCCGACGATCTGGGGGTCCCTTTTCGGGAACAAATTTACGCTGTGTTCCCCGGATTTGAGCCATCGCTCCGTGACGGCAAGAGTGGGCTACACCTAATATTTTTGTTTGACCCGGAGGTTGGGCGCGAAAAATTCATGAAAGCGTTTGACTTGGTTATGGGGGGTGTTTCTCCATGGCCTGATGGATCCGAGAATCAACTCAGAATGTCTAGCAGAAGTGCTGAAGAAGCATTCAGCGATCTTCGGGAGTTTCACGAGCGAGAATGCCCCAAGACCGAAGACGGCGAATTCCTATGGAACTACTTGGTTCTGGCACCTCATATTGACCAAGAGAAAGGACTTCTCGGAGCTCAAAGAGCTCAAGTCTTAGAACTGTTCAAGCACGACGAAGTTGCAGGGCTCGAACTAGGCGACAACAAACTCCCCGAGGATACTCTCGTTAACCGAGAATGGTTGCGAGAGGGAATGGCAGAAAATAATCAATCCTTTTTTCACAGTACTGACGCCTACTCAGTGGAGGAAATAGGGGGCCGACACACTTGGTTGAAAATTGCCAGTCCAAGAATAGAGGCTCTTCGCCAAGCTTTCATCGCTAGCGATTCACGTATACGAATCGGTTACGAACGAGGTCAAGATGGCGGTTTGTGTGAGATTTCGAATCCTCCAGATGTGATGATGAACGAGCGCCCTTGGCTAAAATCCGTTACCGTCTCCGGCGGAGCATCGTTTTTCGGGGTCAGTAGTGAAAGCGAGCCACATATCCGTTTCAATCTTAGTCCTGACCTCACGTGCATCATTGGCGGGAGTATGACAGGCAAGAGTACCTTGCTTGATGGTTTGAGGGTACATATTGGGGCTCCACTGCCCCAGGATGAAAATGTAAGGAGGCAAGTCCAGGTTCGAGGCAAGGATCGATTTCTGGCGGGCTCTCCGAAGGTTGCGCTCGAATGCCCTGGGAGGGATATCACAGCGTCCCTGTCCGAGCAGTGGCCCGCAGTGTTTTATACGCAATCTGAGCTTCAGCGCCTTGCTGAGAATCCTCAGACCGCCGAGGATATTCTGTCTCTGTTGGTGACGTCAGAGGCCCAAGGAATCAAGGAGCGCGAAGAAACCCTTAAATTTCTGGATAGAGAGTTAGCGCGGGATGCGAAGTCTTTTACAGAGGTAAGCGAAAGACTTGCAGATGCAGAACAGGCCCATGAACGAAGCAAGATGGCAACGGAGGAACTAAACGCATTCTCGGACGCAGGAGTCGATGGGCTGAACCAAGCGTCGAGCGCTCTGCACCAATGGCAAGCATTCACGAAGGATTCCAAGGAATTGGAGAGCCAAATAGGGAATGTGACCGATTCAGTGGTGAAAGTTGACATTCCAGAAATCACAGATTCTTTAGCAAATACACTGGAAGGCGCAGGAATAGTTGAACGTGGCCCAGAATTGCGTGCTCGATGGAATCGAGTCGTAGAGTTATTGCAGTCTGCAATAGCTGAGGCGAATGCCGCCAACACCATTGGTCAGTCGATCACGGACGCTGCACAAGTATACGAAACCGATGTTCGGGTTCAAGTAAATCGGAAGTTGGCAGAGCAAGGGCTAGATGGAAGTCGGATAAATCAACTTCAAGCCTTGAGTGTGCAAGCTTCGCTGTTGGCTAGCCACGAATCCAGTCTCTCGCTGGTGCGCGCCGAATTGGCCGGTTTAGAAGACTCATTTGCGAAATCTCTTACGAAGCGTCAAGAGATGGTGGATCAGCAGCGGGAGGCGTTTGACCGCGTAATTGAAACAGTCTACCTGCAATTTGGCGGGCGGATAATGGCCCGTAGAATGAATGATGGAAACAAAGAAACGTTAGACAGGTTTTTCAAGGATCTTAGTCAAAGAGGTATTACTCGATGGTGGAATGACTTGGCCGATGAGGAACGCCCGTCTCCAAGCAGTCTTCTGCGAAACTTAAATGACGATTGTCTGGAACACGTCGGGATGAGCAACGCAGTACAGGATACCTTTACTTTACAACTCACCCCATCGAAGCAACGTGAGTTAGCTGCTCTTCGTTCGCAGGACAGCTATGTCCTAGAATTCAGAATGGATGATGGTACTTACCGGGTGTTGGAGGACTTGTCCGGCGGACAACGGGTGAATCTTCTGCTTTCCTTGCTTCTGGAAACGAGCGACGAGCGCCCGTTGGTTATAGACCAGCCCGAGGATGAACTGGATAACCGATTTTTGTTTGAGACGATGCTCCCGGTCCTAAAGAGACTCAAGGGTCGGAGGCAAATAATCGTGGCGACGCACAATGCAAACATTGTCGTCAATGGCGATGCCGATCAGGTAATTCATCTTGAAGCTACGGCGAATCGCGGACAGATTGCAAACTCAGGGGCCATCGAAGAGCCCACAATTCGGGATGTTATAGTAAGGACTGTCGATGGTGGTGAGGAGGCCTTTCGCATGCGTCAATTGAAATATGGTTTCTGAGCGCACCGAGATAGTCTGTCTAGGTTTCTTGATGTTTCTATCCATCCCACCGCCTTAATCCGCGAATGTAGGACATGCTCCCATATTTGTGAAGCCTACAGAGCGACCATCAACTCGAAGACGGTACTGTCTACCGTCAAGTTAGGCTCACCTGGATGGACTCGAACTTTTCTGACTAACCAAATGACTTGCCCCATTTCCTGTACGAGCCGAAATCCTAGCTTTGCGGGTTAGTCCCCTATTCGCGCCAGCACGGCGAATTCCCTTGCGGACAGGTTTGCTAGCGCGATATGGGGCAGTTCGCCATTGTAGTGCCTGCGCCAGGTTTCCACTTTGTCCTCGGCGTCTTCCAGGGGCAGGAACCTGTTCACGTTCAGGATCTCTTGCCAGAATCGACCGTTGGTCGCCTCGATGAAGGCGTTGTCTTGCGCATTCGCGGCTGATTTTACTCAAGATACATCTCAACATTTGTATCTAGAACCGACAATCTGCCTCAAAACTCGCCGTTTTGTCTCAAAAGTGACCTGAGGAATGTTGGTTTTGATGCAAGGCCCCCCACTATGCTATCCCCACTATGCTATCCCCACTATGCTATCCCCACTATGCTATCCCCACTATGCTATCCCCACTATGCTATCCCCACTATGCTATCCCCACTATGCTATCCCCACTATGCTATCCCCACTATGCTATCCCCACTATGCTATCCCCACTATGCTATCCCCACTATGCTATCCCCACTATGCTATCCCCACTATGCTATCCCCACTATGCTATCCCCACTATGCTATCCCCACTATGCTATCCCCACTATGCTATCCCCACTATGCTATCCCCACTATGCTATCCAAGGTAATGGCCAGCAGCTTGGTGTCGTGGATATTGGCTCCGGCCACCACTACGCCCAGCGGCCCTCCCCCAGCGTCAACCAGGATGCTGCGCTTGCTGCCTGCCTTGCCCCGGTCCGTGGGGTTGCGGCCAACTGAGTCCCCCCAAAACGCGCTTTGCCCATGGCGCAATCGGCAGCTTGCCATTCCCACTCCACACCGCCTAACTCCTCACACTCCTCCACCAGCACCGCCCAGATGCGTTCCAGCACTCCCAACTCCACCCAGCGCTGGAAGGTCCGATGAATGGTGCTGTCGTCTCCCAGTTCCCTGGGTAGACGGTTCCACTGGCAACCGGAGCGCATACGGAAGATGATGCCATCCAGTATGCGCCTCGGGTCCGCACGCCTTCGTCCCGTGGATTTGGCCGGATCCATCTCCGCTATGACCGGTTGAATCCGCTCCCAGAGATCATCGGGGACCTCCCAGATAGCAGGCAGGCAATCCCTCTTTCCCATCATCCACCACCCCACTGGTTTCCTCTATCCTAACCTGGCCCCCACTGACACCTAATCTCTAAACCGGATCAGTTTTGAGATAGTTTCTAAGGGATGGTTTCATTTGGCTATAATCGTGGCAACCTCCGGACAGGAGCCTTCGAATATGGCCACGCCGCCTGAATCTGTTGAAATTTACTGCCTGAAGTGCCGGGCCAAGGCCGGCTCTCGGGATGTTGAACAGGTGACAATGAAGAACGGACGTCCCGCTCTTCGCACTGTGTGCACCGTGTGCGGCACAGGAGATAGGTGCGGCCGCAGGTCCATCAGTCGACAGCTCTTCTTATTATTGTTTCACGCTTTAACGCTACGCTAGGGCTACCGGAAAAGCCGCTGTGCTGGGTCAGGGCCTACCTGCAACAGAATACTGGTTGTATCTTCCTATTGCCTTTAGGCGTCCACAGCGTCTGGTATGCGTCCTTCATGTTGATCACAGCACAATGTGAACAGTTCCTTCACACGTAATGCCGAGGTAATGCAAGGAGACATAAGATTTTAGATATACTGGTTGCTGTTGCCCCTCCGTTTGTTCTTCTTGGACGAGCCTCCCAGTACATCAACTAAGTATCACTATGCGGCAAGAGAATATATCCGGTATCCGCAAAATGATCTTCTGGTCAGCGTACATCGGCGACCAGTTTCTCGTCTGGACGCCGGTTCTGACCTTGGTGTTGATAGTTCTCTTCGCGGCTGCCTTGGCGTGGATCTGCCTGATGGTCGGCGCTCCTCCAGAGGACTTCACCTTGCCGTTCATTATGGAGGCGGTTGTTGGGGTTGCCGATCGGGTGTTGCTGTTGGAGCTGGTCGCACTCGCCTTCATAGTCGTTGCCGAGTTTTTGCGGTGGCTGCTTGGGCAAGGTAAGGACCGTCTGGTTGACCCTTATTCTCTGGCTCAAGGGCACCCCATAATCGCGCTGTTCGCATCCCTGTTGCAGCCCATATGGTACGCCTTCAGCTACTGGACTCATCCTCCTCCCAGTCTGAGCTACCCCTGTCGGCGCAACCGTGTGTTGACGCTCACCTCCTTTGGTTTAGTCGGCGTTTTTCCGGCTTGGAACAGGCCGCCTCCTGCGCAGAAGTTCTCGTTCTGAGAAACATCCTTCTCTCGGGAAACGACAACTTTTTGCAGGAGGCAGACGATGTCTGATCGAGCTGCGACGATCCTTATCGGGTCGGTAGTCCTACTGGCCCTGCTCTGGCTGGCGCTCCAGAAGGCGGTGCTCTTCGTTGCCGCCGTTGTGTCCGCCATGCTCAGCTCGCCCTTGCTCCTCGTTGCCCTGGCCATTGTGGTTACCATCGGGGTCGCTTGGTTGTTCGCCTACCTCTGGTCGCGTATGCAGTCCTGATCCCGTCGGCCGTTGCGATGAGATGAGCCTTCGGCTGAAGGCGCACCACTGGTGGTCTGCCTTCGGTAGTCCCGACACTTTCGGGGGGCGCTTGACTCACGGCGTGGCGTTGAGAAGGGGTAAATCCCAAATGACTTTAGTTGCAGCTGGGAGGACTCGGTCTTTCCACTCGGCTAGGGTGAGTGATATGGAAGATTGGAAGATTTGGGTTACTGTGATTGGCCTGGTTTCCGGGGGGTTCGGCTATGGAGTGTACCTCCGCGCCGGATCCGCACATTTGGCGGGATTAGCATCGCTGGGAGCCGCAGCGGCTTTGGCTTTCGGTGCATTGCTGATATCGTAGGCAAAAGCTCCAAGAGGACGGGCAACCCTAGTCTGTCCTCTTGGGCTGCTGTGGAGGTAGACCAGTACATTGCGGTGACGCGCCATGTGGACACCTGGCAATCCAGGCATTCTCGTAATGAGATGACCTAGGAATCCTCTGAACAAGGGGGTTTTGGTCTTAGCTGTGTATGGCCGAACTGCATAACGGAGTGGGAACTGCGGTCTGGTGCTTGCCAGCCGGCGCTCGGCCCCTTGGGTTTCCTCCCCGACTGTGCTGCTTGAGGCTTGATGGGCCTCGAGACCGGCGTTGTCCCGCAGCAATTGCGCACTACGCCGCCAGTTGGCCCTCCGCCGTCAGCAGATTGCCCAGCCCGAACAACAAGGCCAGCCGCTCCATGTTCTTCGCCAGTCCCCGGTAGCGAACCTTGCCGTAACCGAACAACCCCTTCAGCCTCAGGAAAGGATGCTCCACCCTGGCCCTCACCGACGCTTTCGCCCTCTCCTGCAGTGCCTCCTCGCTCCCAGGCTCCAGCCTCCGCCGACTCCCCGGACGCATCGCCACCCGCCATTCCACCGCCAGACCCAGGTTCTCCTTCCGCTTGTCGACTCCCTGATACCCGGCGTCGCCCCACACCACCCTCTCGCCCCCGTGCAGCAGTTTGCGCGTCTGCGTAACATCGTGAGCGTTGGCCGCCGTGGCCGTCATGCTGTGGACTATGCCCGTACCTGAGTCCACCCCAATATGCGCCTTCATCCCGAAATGCCACTGGTTCCCCTTCTTGGTCTGATGCATCTCCGGGTCCCGCTCCCCAGTCCGGTTCTTGGTGGAGGACGGCGCCTCTATGATGGTCGCGTCGACGATGGTCCCCTCCCTGAGCCTCAGTCCCTGGGACTCCAGGTGGGCGTTTATCTCCGCCAAGAGACCCTGCCCCAGTTGGTGCCTCTCCAGGAGATGACGGAAATTCAGGATGGTGGTCTCGTCGGGCAGGGGACCCGAGAGCTTCAACCCTGTGAAGTGCCGCACCGGGTCCGACTCGTAGAGCAAGTCCTCCATGCCCGGGTCGCTGAGATTGTAGAAGAGTTGGACGCAGTGGACTCTCAGCATGACGGACAGCGGATAGGGCTGTCTCCCCCTTCCGGCCTTGGGGTAGAAGGGGAGGATGCGCTCCTCCAGCAACTGCCAGGGAATCAGGGCGTCCATTCGCTCCAGGAACAGCTCCCGGCGGGTCTTGCGCTTTTTGCCCTGGTATTCCAGGTCAGCAAAGGTCGGCTGGTCCATATGCCTTCACTCCCTCAACAAACACCGGCTGGTTCTACATAACTATCCCACATCTCGCCCGACTTGTTCAGAGGATTCTTAGAAGGAAAAGGTTCTTGAAGAACCCGGCAGCCTATTTCGTTTCTGTTGCCGTTTGGCAGAACCGACAGTGGAGTTGATGATGGAACTCTCGTCCTCCACCCCCGGGTCGACGAGATTATCGAGATCTCCGATCCTCGTGCTGTAACTTGCGCTTATGCGCGATTAACGCAACTCCCCGCCGATGAAACGGCCTGGTTCAGCTTTGCGGAACGGCAGCCATCAATGGCATACTCGGCCCTCAGGTTGCGAAAATCCCCCGAGAGGCGATTGGGGGCCAAGAAAGGTCCAGCAGATCCGCGACTATTTCACGCCGGAGGAGGCCGCCGCCCTGATGGAGGGTGCGCCCAGCTACCCGGCCCGCATGGCCTTCCGGCTCATGCTCAAGACCGGCCTGCGGGTGTCCGAGGCCCTGGCGCTCCGGCGCGTGGACCTGCGCTTGGACCAGGACCCACCGATCATCGTGGTGCCGGCCGACCTGGCGTCATTCCACAACAAGGACCGGCAACGGCCGATGCTGGACATGTCGAGGTGGCGCCTGAGCCAGGTAATGAAGGAGACGGCCCTCCAGGTCGGGATCGACCCGACACGGGCCCCACCCCCACGCCTTCCGGTCTACCAAGACCTATCTGCGGCTGTAGTACTAGGCTTGGGGCCAGCCGGGAAGGAGCCGGGAAGGAGCCGGGATGAGGCGGAGGCGTCCCCGGTCAAGGATCAAGCTGAAGCCAGCTCCGGTTCAGGACTTCATGGACCGCTCCAACTTGGCCCAGAAAGCAATGGCTTGTCTGATCGAGATTTCCGAGGCCTACTTCTCCCAGTTGATGAACGGAGACCGCAGTCCGTCGGCGAAGGTGCGGGGCCGGCTCCAGCAGGTCATGGGTGTGGAAGATTTCGATGCTCTGTTCATCGTGGAGGAGGACACCGATTGACAGGAACAGCGTTTCCTTCCTGTACCTCCGGTCCCCTTCGCTCGTGGTGTATTGCTACGAGATTAGATTAGAGTCAAGAACCCAGGAAAGAACATCCTTGTTTCAGAAAATAGCATTACGCCTCTTGCCCGCACTCTTCCTGGTTCTGCTCCTGGCTGTTCTTGCCGGATGCCAGGGGAGCAATCCTGACGCGGGACTTCCGCCCGAAAGCACCGCTTCGCCTGCCGCCAACCAGGCGTCACCTACCAGTACGCTACAGCCCACGGCATTGCAGACAACTACAGCCATCCCCCCGCCGACTACCTTGCCGACAGTTCAGCCGGACGCAACAGCATCCCCTGCACCGAAGTCGCAGCAAGCGCCTTCTGCCACTCCGCGACCTACCAATACACCTCTACCCTCGACTACCAATCCTGTACCCTCGACTACCAGCCCTGCGTCACGAACTGAGTTCAGGTACGCGGCCGTCGCTGTAGGTCCAGACTTTACCTGCGGGCTGCAGACGGACGGCAAAGTGTTCTGTGTGGGATCGGAGGAGGAAAGGAAATCACCAGCTACCGTCCCAGCACCGGAAGGAAGGTTCAAGTCAATTACCGCCGGCGAGTCCCACGCCTGCGGCATCAAGACTGACGGGACGGTCGCCTGCTGGGGTTCCGACGAGCTCGGGGGCGGCGAAGTCATCGGCCTGACCAGCGCGCCTGCGGGTGAATTTACATCGGTTAGCGCGGGCACATTCCACACCTGCGGCGTGAGGACCGACAGCACCCTGACTTGCTGGGGTTTGAACCGCCTGGACGGAGATTACGTCGGCCTGGCAGACCCTCCGGACGGGGCCTTCACGTCGGTCAGCGTGGGCTGGCTTCACACCTGTGCGCTCGAGACCAGCGGCACAGCAGTCTGCTGGGGCCACAAAGACTTCGAAGCAGGACAGTCCTATCCACCACCCATGACATTTGAATCGGTGAGCGCGGGTGGTTTGAACAGTTGCGGGTTGTCATTGGACGGCGAGCTGGTGTGCTGGGGAGCTATTGCGGTCGGACCGGGAGTGGACTGCACCTTCTTCTGTTCCCCGGAGATGGCTTCCGCGCAAGAAGTCGAGTTACCCACAATTCCCTTTCACCATTTGCCCGATGGCGGTAATGCTTCGTGTGGAATCACGTCCGACGCCTCCATCCTGTGCTGGGGATGGCCCCTTGACCGCGTAGAACCACCGCAGGGAGATTTTGCCGACGTCAGCGTGGGTGGGTCCTACGCCTGCGGGCTGCGAACCGATGGCGCAATCGTGTGTTGGACTCTCGAGTTCAACGGTGAGGTGGCCGGTGCCGAGACGGGCCTGTTTTGCGTGGCCGACCGCGAGGGCTTCGTTACGTGCCCCGGCGAAGCCGAATTCGAGTTGCAGGCCATGGCTCAGTCCGGGCGGACAATTGACTGGCAATGGTATTCCCGCGACGGAATCGACTTTCGCTGCGGCCATCGACTGGATGATTCCCTGGCCTGCTGGGTGGATGATCACACGTCGTTCTTTGACCCGGTGCCGACCGCAGTCGAAGCATTCGCCACGAGCGACGGCGACTCTGTATGCTGGCTGCTGCCCGACCGCACCGTGGCCTGCTGGGGCACGATAGGCAGCCCGAGGGGTACTTTCCGGTCAATCAGCCTGGGGGGATCACACGAACAATTCGGGTGCGGCGTAAGAACCGACAACACCCTGGCCTGTTGGGGTCACGACACATCCGGCCGGGGCCGGCTTGACCCGCCTGCGGGGCAGTACAAATCGGTGAGTGCTTCCGGAGGCCACGCCTGCGCCATCGGGATGGACGACACCGTGGACTGCTGGGGTAGTGTGCGAGGCGGCGGGTCCTGCTGGGGCAAAGATCCGGAGGACTACCAGGGTTGCCTGGAACACAAGGAGGCAGGCGACCCTTGGTCCCCGCTGTCCGGAACTTTCAAGACAATCAGCGGAAGCCACTGCGGGGTCCACACCGAGGGTCACATAGAATGCGAGATTGGGGATGACGAACGGAGGTGGTGGAAAATCGAGGGCGCATTCCAGTCGGTTGGTGTGGGAAGCTGGGGAGGACAATACGCCTGTGGTCTGTACCAGGACGGCACGGTTGAGTGCTGGGGAGATGACCCTCACGGACGGGCCAGCCCTCCTGATGGGGAGTTCCGATCCATCAGCATCGGGGCTCAACACGCCTGTGGAGTGAGAGAGGATGGAACAGTGGCGTGTTGGGGCGGGGAAGACACATACATCGGTGGCGGTCGCGAGGCCGTATTGCCCGCAGAAGGCTCGTTCCGCTCCGTCAGCGTAGGAGGCCGGCCAAACTTCGGCACACACTACAGTTGCGGCATCCGCACCGACGGCTCTCCGGCCTGCTGGGGCAACCCGTCGTCCGCACTACTGCAGGCCCTGGCAGTGGATAAGGACGCCGCTACGGACTAGATGTCGCCGTCAATGCGGTTGATGACTGGGCCGGTGGGAAGCTTCGGGTAGAAGAAGGTGGACTTGCGGGGCAGACGCTGGCCTTGGCTGACGATCTCCTCGAAGGCGTCCATGGGGAAGGGCTTCAGCAGGAAGGCCATCTGCAGCGAGCCTTCCGCCACACCCTCGGCAGCCTCGTCGTGGTCGTGCAGAAACCCGAGGTGGGCGAGGGTGGCGTCGCCGAGTTCGGGGCGCAGGACTTATTCCTCCAGCACCCAGGCTTCGGAGACGGCCAAATCACCCCAGTCGTCGCCCACCGATGAGGGGCGGAGGGTGAGCAGCTCGGCGCCGTCGGGCGTCAGCGCAGCCAGCACCCGGCCGGAGCGTCCACGCTCCTCCACCAACTCAACCAGGGCCTCGGCAGTAATATCCCCGGTGTCCTCCGCTTCGAAAACCTCAGCCAGTCGCCCCTTCACCCGGGCCAGTTGCTCATCGCTGAGACCGCTGAGGTTGCGGTGATATGGGAGCACCACCAGGCCGGGGTCGTCGAAGGAAATCAGGGTCATCATCACGTAGTTGTGGGCCTTCAAGCCAAGACCAGCGGAGGGAATTGGGTTGCCGACGAAATGGTGTTGCAGGTGGCGGGGCGCAAGGCTTACTTGTGGGACCTGATGGACCGCGACACCAGGTACATCCTCGCCTCTCATCTGTCATTCCGGCGCGACAGCACGCCGGCACGGCGGCCAGGCGATGCTCCGCAAGGCACTGGCCGCCAGCGACGAGCCATCCAAGAGGATCACGACCGACAGGTGGCGGGCCTACATCAAGCCCATCAAAGACCTTGCGCCCGAAGCCAAGCACATCCACTCCGAATGGCTGGCCGCCGAAGTCAACAACAACCCTTCAGAGCGGTTGCAGGGAACCTTTCGAGCCCGGACAAAGAGGCTGCGCGGGCTGGACAGCATCGAGAGCGGGCAGAGGTACGTTGACGGCTGGTCGCTCAACTACAACCTGTTTCGCAAGCCCAAGAGTCTGCGTAACAAGCCACTGGTCCTCCCACACATTCACGGAGATATGTTCCTGTAGAACCCTGCATTCGTCCTGCGTCGTCAGCAGGTCGGTGGAGCGTGCCTTCAGACGCTGAGATCCGACTTACCGCCGCACATACCGTGCTACAATGAAGTCACATTAGCAAACTGACATGACTATAAAACGGTGGCCGACATGACCACATATAGCATTAGAGAAGCAAAGGCTCACCTCAGCGAGATACTCCGGGATTTGGACTTGGGCGATGAGGTCATCATCACTCGCCGGGGACGTCCCTATGCACGGCTCACCTCGGTGGATGGCGGCACCGATGACCGGCCATCGCTGGACACGCTGAGGGGCTCGCTCTCCCAGCTGCCCGACGCCGGCTATCAGGACTTCCAAGACGTCAAGGGCGTCTGGAAGGAAGGAGATAGGTTGCACGACGTGATTTCCGGCGCCAATGATGGTTAGCCGGACCCTGTTTGTCGCCGACACCCACGCCCTGTGGTGGTATCTCCGGTCCCCGGAGCGTCTCAGCGTCGCTGCCAGCGCCGTCTTCCAACTGGCGGAGACCGGCAACGCCACCGTGGTGGTTCCCGCCATCGTGGTGGCCGAGTTCTACTACCTGTCGGCCAAGCTGGGCAGCCCCCTGGAGCCATCGGTATTGCTGCAGGCGCTGGACTCGGTGAGCGGCATAGAGCTGTCTGAACTGGGCCGGGCACAGCTGGAGAGGCTGGACCGCTTTCCAGAGGTTCCGGAGATGCACGACCGGCTGATCGCAGCGGAGGCGGACGCACTGGGCGCGCCGGTGGTTACCAGGGACGAGGTGCTGGCGGCGTCAGACCGGGTGATCACCGTCTGGTAGCCAAGGTCACGCCCGCATTCGATGAATGTCTTTGTAAACCGGATTCTCTCTCCAACCTGCCCCTATCCGCCGACAACATAAGGGTTCTTATGCGAATCGGAAGGCTCAGATTTTCAGGGAGGCTGCCATGATCGAAAAGGAACGCCGCCTCTGCGACTGTCCCGAACCCTGTGGCTGTTACGCTGAAGGCTATGCCGCCGGTAAGGACAAGGCCTTCTTCGAGATCGAGATGGACCTGCAGGACGAGACCCACGCCGCCGGTTGCGGCTGCCAGCCCTGCCAAGTCAAGCGGGCCTGCCTGCGGAAGACGATGACACTAATGGCCAGCAGTTCCCTCGCGCTGCTGGAAAATGGCCACCGGAACTGAAGCAGCCCGGGTCCGGAACGTTCCCCGGGAGACCCCGGCACTCCCCTGGCACTTCCAACAGAAATTCCGTAGGACCAGACCGGCATCGTCAATGGTGCTGGCAGCGGCCAGGTTCAACTCGGTTACCAGCCAATCCTGGAAGGTCTTCAGCATCTTCTCCACTCTTCCTTTGGCTTGTGGAGATAGATCGTATATCTTCGGGTCGATTCCGGTAGAGGGCAGAATCGTACGCTAAGGTCGCTATCGGCGCTTTGGCCACCGGTATTCGCCGGTGAGCAGGATGTGGGCCCACCTAAGAGTTGAGCTGTGAGCTAAGAGGTCGGGCTCTACGGTCAGCCCGACGTGTTTCCGCTGTCTGACCGCTTCGCCGAGATGGACGGATTCCAGTGGATGACAATGGTGGCCAGCAGGTTGAGCCCGGCCATGGGGTAGAGCTGGCCCTCGCCACCGTGCGCGAAAGGGACACGCTGGTCGCGCCGAAACTCGACTGGCTGGCAAGGTTCGTCCCAGATGCCCGCGCCAAGGAGAAATTGCACGACAACCAGCCCAAGCTGTCCGACGGACAGCAGCCGGAACTTTGCCGCATGCGGGCCACGGGCGAGTATTCCAACAGCGATCTCGCCGAGCTCTTCCCCGTATCCAGACCAACCGTCTATCGCACACTCAACGGGCACATTCCCCTTAGCGTACGATCCTGCCCTCTACCGGAATCGACCCGTTTAGGGGTGACGCTGTATGGCTACGCTAGGGTCTCAGTGAGAGAGCCCGAGGACAAGGACCTGGACCTTCAGGTGGAGCGGCTGGTCCGCGCCGGCTGCGCCATGGGCAACATCCGGGCCGACGAGGCAAGCGGGGCCAAGGACGACCGCGGCGGCTTACTGGAGCTCCTGGACCTGGTGGTCGAGGGCGACACTTTGGTGGTCACCCGCATCGACCGCATCTCCCGGGGGCTGACCTTCGGCCTGCAGGTGATCGAGGGCCTGCACCACGCGGGGGTGGAGTTCCGGTCCCTGGCGGAGGACTTCGACACGGCCACGGCCAACGGGAAGCTCCAACTCCAGATGGTGCTGGCCTTCAGTGAGTGATGGCACAACTCCATCAGGGAGCGCTCGGTCGCAGGCCAGGCGAAGGCGCGGGCCGAGGGCCGTTTCCCCGGCCGGCGGCCAGCCTGAGGGAGCAGCAACGGGAGTACATCCGAGAGGAGCGGTCAAGGGGCGTGAGCCAGCGGGAACTGGCCAAGCGCTTGGAGGTCAGCCGCTGGACCATCCAGCAGGTGGACGGGTAGGGTGGGCGGGAATTGCAGCCTCGGCACGGATCATAGCCGGATGGCGCCTTGCCCCAGATATGCTCCCAAGACCCCGCCGGCCACGGCTCGCAGAGTCGCCATGATCCCAATCCGGTCAAGCTAAGCCCGAATCCACCGAAGAGATGAGGGTGGAGGTGGGTTGAGATGATAAGAAAGTGCTCCTTTCCTTCTGGGATAATGGTTTTTGTGACAGAAAACCGGCCCAAGAGAGGAGCACCCAATAGATGCTACCACGCAACCACCTCCGCCGCATCCGAATCGCCTTCGACGACCACCGCTTGGTCAACAATGCCGGGCTGATTCTTCCCGCCACCCTGGCCCAGCACTTGGGTCTGCCCCAACTGGTGGACCGGCACCTGGACCTGGGCCGGGCCCCAGGCCGAGCCAACGTGGGGGACAAGATCATGACGTTGGTGGCGTCGGCTCTGGCTGGGGGCGACTGCATCGACGACGCCGACGCGATGCGCACCGGCAGGACCGCTGCGGTGCTGGGCTGTACCGTGAAGGCGCCGTCCACCCTGGGCACCTTCCTGCGCAGCTTCCGGTGGGGACACGTGCGCCAACTGGATCGGGTGAGCAGAAAACTGCTGGCGCGAGCCTGGGCCGCTGGGGCCGGACCCGGCGACGGGCCGTTGACCATCGACGTGGACTCCACCAACTGCGAGACCTTCGGTCTGGCCAAGGAAGGAGCCCGCCGGCACAACTACGCTGGCCAGCGCGGCTATCACCCCCTGCTGGCCGTGGCCGCCGGCACCGGCGACGTGCTGATGGCCCGTCTCCGCCAGGGCCGGGCCAACACTGCTCGGGGCGCTGCCAACTTCCTGCGGGAGACGGTGAGCCGGGTCCGCGGCGCCGGAGCCAAAGGCCAGCTCACCCTGCGGGCCGACAGCGGCTTCTACAACCACGATGTGGTCGCCGTCTGCCGCAGGACAGGTGTCCGCTTCTCCATCACCATCCGCCAGCACCAGAGCCTGCGCAATCTCATCGATGCCATACCCGAGGAAGACTGGACGCCCATCCCCTATTGGATGGAGGGTGCCGCCGACGTGGCCGAGACAACTTACACCCCCTTCCAGAGTGAACCCGACGCCACTCCGCTGCGCCTCATCGTCCGCCGGGTGAAGCCAACGCCCGGCTCTCAACTGGCCCTCTTCCACACCTATAGCTACCACGGCTTCATCACCGATAGAGAGGGCGACACTATGGAACTGGAGGCCGACCACCGCCGCCACGCCGAGGTGGAGAACGCCATTCGCGACCTGAAGTACGGCGTGGGTCTCAACCATCTCCCCTCGGGCCGCTTCCCCGCCAACGCCGCCTGGCTGGCCGTGCAAGTCATGGCCCACAATCTGGCCCGCTGGACGGCGCGGATTGCCCTAGGCCAGCAGGTGGTCACCACCAAGACCCTGCGCAGTCGCCTCTTCTCCCTGGCTGGGCGGATCACCCGCAAGGCCCGCCGTATAACCCTGCACCTTCCCAAGGGCTGGCCCTGGCAGGACCAGGTGAATAGCGCCCTGCTCAAACTGCGCACCCTGCCGCTCCCTGCTTGACGGCCCAATGGCGCCGGACCCAACTGTAAGCCCCTCAGACTCGCGCCAGCTTGCTACGCGAGGGACGCCTCTTGACACACCACCCGTCAAATCCGGCAAATCTCCGCCCCTGATCCTCTGGGCAACTGCCTTCAAACCACCAATCGGGTACACCAGCCATCCCCCTCTGCGAAAATCACCAGTCCGCCCCATCCTTGGCCCCCAAAGTACCCCTTCTCCTACGCTAACCATTGCCTATCGGTGGATTCGGGCTAAGTACCCGATTTTGAACAGAGTCGGTTCTTTCACACCTATTTGGGCGACCCCATCGTCGAAGAGTCCGATAGCGCCCGATTGCTGGGAAAGAGGAACGGATGCCAATACGCAGGGAAACGCTAAAGCGATACCCGAAGGACTGGGCGGTGCGCTCGAGGTTCGTACGATTCTACAGGGCCAGGAACCGTTCCGAGTGGTGCGGGGTCCACAACTACACCATCCGGGAGGACACCGGGCGGTTGTGGTCCTGACGGTCGCCCACGTGTACGACAAGCTGCAAGTGGCCGCTGCCCCGGCCGCCCTGCAGACTCCGCCCGAGTAGGCTTCTATCTAGATCACTCGGCGGACAACAATGGCAAGGCCGTGGTTAACATCCCTAACTGCCTGGCCGCCCTTGCTACAGCCCACCGGCGGGGCGGGTGCCCCGACCCAACAACCGGGCCGATGACCAAGGCGGGGCTGCAACTGCAGGCGAGAGACTCCCGGAAGACCCGCAATCGGGCCAAAAGACTCGCCCGTCGGTGCACCGAATCGACTCTGATTCAGCTTTGGAAATGGCATATGTCTCAAAGTGCAATGCGATTCATTTCTCCTTACAGCTCAACCACTGTGAAAACGACTCACAGCAGGCCGTTGCCGGGGCGTTGGGCTTAGACATTGTATAATTCGGGTTTTCTAGCAGCTTCGGTACGGGCAGTGAATTGCTGTGAAAATCGGTGGCATTCCCTTAGCGCTTGTGGCGATTCTGGCTTTCATGTCGGTAGTGGCTTGAGGCGCGTCTGCTACGCCTGCGCTGGAATCCCCCACGGACGTCACTGAGAACGCGCTTCCCAGCGTGGTCCAAGTCATCACGAGTTCCGGCTCAGGGACGGGCTTCGTTGTCAACGACGACGGGCTGGTGGCTACCAACAAACACGTGGTAGAAGGCGAACGGCGGGTGACGATACGCTTTGCGACGGGCGAGGAATATCGCGGCAACGTCGTTCAAAGCCATTCCGCCCTTGATCTGGCCTATGTCGAGATTGATTCGACACGGACATTCACGCCCTTGCCCTTGGGTAGCTCCGGCGAAGTGCGCGTAAGCGAGTCGGTCATCGCTATCGGCTACCCCTTAAGCGATGAGTTGGGACTGGATCCTACCGTCAGCCGAGGCATCATATCGGCCAAGCGGGAGGACTACCTGCAGACCGACGCATCGCTGAACCCAGGCAACAGCGGCGGCCCGCTGCTGGACCCACATGGCAATGTAATCGGGGTGATTACCTTCAGGGTCGAAAGCACCGAGACCGGCCGGCCAGTCACGGGCATCGGCTTCGCCATCCCCATTGACGCTGTGCGACAGGATTTGGGAGGACTGGCCGTATCAGGTAGTGCATCTCCGAACGCCACCGCAACACTGCTCCCGACAATTCCGCCGACTCCCGACATCGAAGCCACCAAGGCCGCGCTGGAGGCTATGAACGCCCACCGCCGGGCCTCCGAACAGGCCACCCGCGCGGCTACCGAAGCCCAACAGGAGGCCGAGCGCTATGCGGCCTCACTTGAAGCCACCCGTGTCGCTGAACTGCCCACACCAACCCCGACACATACGCCCGCGCCAACGCCTACTCCGACGATAACACCTACACCCACGCCAACACCTCTGCCGACGGCCACGCCATTGCCAACGCCAACATCAACACCGGAACCGACGCCGACACCCCTGCCGCCGACACCCACAGCCACACCGCACCCGGCCACGTTCTGCGAGGAATGGGAAGCGATGGTACTGGAATGGGTGAAGCAGGGTAATCACTACCCTTCATCTATTGATTGGGCCTGGAGACGCGGCTCGCATACTATTCCCAATCACCCTAGCCTTTCCGCCATTGATGGACACAAAATTTGTGTACAGGCGAAAAGTCGGGCTATGCACAGGGTTTTTCCTCAAGGCATCCTGGGGGTTTCAGACGAATCGCAAGTTGGAACCGCGGGCGGACAACTATTGCCAGGTCTCTATGAGTATCGTAGCGGAACAGGTGATAACCATCTTCCGGGGCCTGGATATTCTGACAGCAGGTGCACTCTCAGAATCAGTCAAGGCCCCGGAAGATGAAGACCTCCGACCGGAATTGCCTTACGGACAACCATTCACTTTCCGCTTCTATGAGTACCACGGAGTAGTTAGTTTCTTCTTCTGTGGTGGCGCTCTCTACCGCATCGGAGACTAACGCTGGTATTGGCTCTTGGCCGTTAGTAGTAGTAGCCCGGGATTGGACCCACGAATCGCTGTGCAGGCGCACGGTGATTCGGGGCTGTGATTTTGGTGACAGTTGCTTGTCGCCTGTGCGGGATGTACGTGCTGTAATAGATGGGTAGCGCGGGCGGGTGACATGGGCATTCACTATCGCCAGGGGAAATTGAACCGCTGGAATGGACAATGATGGTACCTATGGAAGACCGAATAAATCCCAAGCCATTTGATGAGGTGAAGCACGGATGCGCCAAAATCAATAACGGAATGGTGAGGGTATCATCAATTGATGAATCAGGTTGGTTCGACTCCCAAGGCTCCTTTTGGGGCCATCAGGGGCAGTCAACGCTTGTAGCCACTCCTGCTGACTCCAATGTCACGTTGGTTTGGCACAACAAGATTGCACAAGCCATATATTGCCAGCTAGGACTTTTGTACGGCCATCAAATTGAAGAACCCCTTCCACTTACAGTGCAAGTTCGTATCAATCGGCGCAAGACGTTCATGGAATTATATGCTGAAACTTCACCTTGGCCGTATGGTGGGTGGTACGGGGGCGTAGACAAAGATGGAATTCCATTTCCGAAGCACAACGTGTTTGTGGCGAAATTTTTAGAACCGGAGAGTTTCTTAGACTACATACTTGGCGTTAAAGCCCCAAAGGAATTGAAAGTCCGGGTCTTGGAGGTCTCATTGAAGAAGACCCAGACGTTTGATCTCCAGCTCATCCAGAATGTATTTTCCTCTATCCCTTGAACGCTAAAAACAACTTGGCACAGCCGGAGCTCGAGATTTGAGCAATAGAGCCCATGTCGTGGGTGAACATGGCTGGTGCTCGCAGTTCGGGTCGATTCCGGTAGGGGCAGAATCGTACGCTAAAGGAAATGTCGCCGATTGAGTGTGCGTTAGACGGTTGGTCTTGAGACCGAGAAGAGCTTGGCGAGATCGCTGATGGAAGACGTGCCAGTGGCGCGCAGGCGGCAAAGTTCCCGCTGCTGACCGACGGACAGTTTGGGCTGCTTGCCGTGCAATTCCTCCCCGGCGAGGGCTTCTGGGACAAACCTTGCCAGCCGATGGAGTTTCGGCACGACCAGCGTGTCCCCTTCGCGCGCGACGGTGAGGGCCAGCACCACCGCATGGCCGGGCCAACCTGTTCGCAGCCATCGTGATCCACTGGAATCCGTCCATCTCGGCGAAGCAGTCAGGCAGCGGAAACTCGCCGGGCTGACATTCAAGCCAAAGCTCCTAGTACTACAGTAGCAGATCAAGAAAGGTTGGAATTTCTGGCAACCAAGGAGTGTTGAGGTGTCGTGGTGGTTGGGAGAGACGAGGTGGCGGAGGTCGTTCGGTGGTCCGAGGGTATCGAGCGGGTACACCAGTGCATTGCAGGCAGGTTCCGGCGGCCGAAGCCGCGCAGGCGGGCCATGGAGTATCTGAAAGGCTTGCTCAGCCCGGTAGAACGCAAGGACGGCTGGCAACTGGCGGTCCTTGTATCTCGGAAATGGAGGCGGCAGACCGCGCCGTCCTGGGCCTTGAAGGCCGTAGCTCAGCTGGGTCGTCGCGTCTTGCCTGCTCGGAGCCCGAACAGTTGACTGAGCCGTGGAGCCCGAATCCCGCAAGGCTGGGCCGGAGCCGGTGATCATATCGGGAGGCGCTGAATGAAAGAGTCTCTTGTGTTTGTTGGTATTGATGTTTCCAAGGAGCGTTTGGATGTGGCGGTGAGGCCCACCGGTGAGATGTGACAGGTCTCCCATTACTCCCTGGGCTTGGGACTTCTCGTTCGAGGGCCTCAAGATACTGACCCAGGGCCGCCGGCTGGACATACTGATAAATTTCAACATCGCGTAGATGAACAGAAATTGCCGGCATGCGTCTCCGGAACTCGATTCGCTTCAGAACCTCCCCACGGGTCTCAGAGACTTCCTCAAAACGAAGGCGAAGGGAATTCCGGATACTCGCACCCTGCTGCACTCCAATGAGGACGAACTACGAAAGAACGGCCACGAGCACACCGCCGATGACAGACCTGTTACAAACTCAAACAACACGCCACTCTACCACCTCATATTTGGCAGCAAGAACAAGCTTGGGAAAATGTTAAGAGATGCCGTATCCCAGAAGACCCTGAGCGGTCAGCTCACAATGTTTAGATAACATTTTGGGTGAGGCAATGCGCCGGCAATAATAATCCACGTAAACCGGCAGGGGCAGTTGACGCTGAACAGATACGGTAATCACGATCGATGCTATAAGCGGGAGTCCCGTCGGGGACGTCCTGTACACCATCCAAGATAGCGCGGGAATATTCCCTGTTCGCGCCGAATTCACCCAGGGAGGACAATAGTGCCGGACAAATTTGAGAACCAGATCAGGGAATTGACAAGTCCCCTGAATGGTCAACTCCCGCGTCCCTGGATGACCAAAATGAAGAACCCGCTGGAAGCGGATGTATTCATCGTCGGAATGAATCAGCGCAACTGATACCCCGAGGATATTCCACACCGGAGGCACCTCGACGCCCTCTTCAACCGGAACGGCGAGAGCTGCCGGGGGCTCTATGATGAGGTGACCCAGGGCAGGCCGTCCCCAACCAGAGAAAACACCGATCGTCTGGCGGCCTGCCTGAACGAACGGAGGATCCACAATATCCTGAAAACGGACGTCGTCTGCTACTCCACTCCCATGAGCGCTCACCTACGAGACCAGGCCCATGCGGGAGGTGCAAGAAGAGGGGAAGATATCTTCCGCTTTCTGCTCGATGAGATCGCACCGGCAGTCCTGGTTGTTCACGGGGTGGGTACTGTCAAGCGCATCTCCGACATTCTCAAGACGAACCGCCTGAATGTCCCTCGTTCTGCAAATGAGACTTGTGGCGTCCAGACCGGGCAGTACCTGGTCATCCCCATTCCAAGCCTGGCGCCACCGGGGTTCAACAAATGGCAACGATGGTCGGATGGATACTTGAATAAAGTCGCAGACCGTGTCCATAGTAAGCTGGGACGCGATTCCCGTTAGATAAAAGGGAAGCTAGATCGGATTTTGCCCACCCCGCTGGTTATGAGTGGGAAATGAGAAATCGGGCGGGAAGCTCTGCAAATGCACGGACTGCGGGCAGGAAGTGGCCTACCGGGAAACCCTCTGTCACAACGGATGGTGCGAGGATTGCCACGTGATGAGCGCCCCACCCGGACGCGGCGAAGCGACAGGGCCGCCAATGAGTCCAGGAGCCGCTCGACGTGATGGGGGTCCCAGTAGTGAGGAATCATCATGTGGGCACTTTTACATTAAAAGTTCCCATCCGGGCAATCTGGCCCGTTGCACCGGACACATCGCATTAGGCGGGCCGGTGGCAACCACCAAGACCCTCTGCAGGCGCTTCTTCCCCCTGGCCCGATTGCGGGCACTGCCCCTACCCCCCTGACGGCGTCGTTTCGCCCGTCGTGAATTCGTAGGCGTGGACCATGGGAGGGATATGCTACAAGCAAACGGAACCCCGGGGTGATCTCCGAAAGTGATCTCACCGTAAAGGAGCAGAAAGTGTCTTACGACCGCAGACGTTTACGAGGGGCGCATCCATCAGCCTGCACCTGCGTCGACTGCGAGGAGCAAAGGAAGTGGCAACTACCGCGTGTGTCGAAAAGACAGCAGACTACCGCATCACCTCCGTCGAAACCGCCAGCCACGAGGGAAGATCTTGACCGGTTAAAGGGGCGCAGTTCGCCCCCAAAGGCTCCTGCACAGCCTCCGTCAAAGCCACCGGCCACGAGGGAAGACCTTGACCGATTAAAAGGAGTAGGTTCGTCTCCAGCACGGCCGGATTCCTCCGAGGGCCGAAGTCAGAGGCAAAATTCAGTTCGCCCTGGCGGGGGTATCCCGAAACAGCCTAAAGCTCCGCAGCGAACAGCAACGCCACAGTCCCCGGCGACTCCGCCGCCAAATAGGGCTGCAACCAGAGGACAGGCGAATCAGCAGAGTGAGTCCCCGTCGTCTGCTACGCAAACACCATCATCCACTGGCGGTACTCCGACACCGAATCCAATCCGGCCTGAGGAGAATATACCACCGTCGTCAGCTTCACCTCGAACCACGATGCGGCCGGACAGGTCCGCTGTTTCGGCCTCACGAAGACAAGCACGCAGAGGGTCCGGTGGAGGAGCGGCCCCCGTCAGGTTTATCTTGGGAATTGCCCTCGTAGCGGCAATTTGTCTGGGAGTCTATCTCATGGCGATTTGAGCAAGTCGTCGGTGGCTTCTCACTCTCTGGGAGGACCGAAGCCCAGTCCGCCGGCCTGGTTCACGAGCTCATGGAGGTCCGGGATAAAAGACGCTGCTGAATCTCCAGCGACAACTCTCGAGGCTGGATCTGCTGATCATCGGCGAACTGGGCTTCGAGCCTCTCTCCCGGACCGGGGCGGAACTGCTCTTCGAGGTCTTCTTCCAACGATACGAGCGGGGCTCCGTCATGGTGACCACCAACCGTCCCTTCGACGAATGGAACGAGGTCTTCGGCTCGGACCGCCTCACCCACCATGTGCATATCATCGAGATGACCGGCGAGAGCTACCGCCTCAAGCGCAGCCGGGAGAACGACGTATCCCAGGCTTCAGACCTGCCGGACAAGAAATAAGGGCCTCCGTCAACCTCCCATCTTGCTACCCCGTAACCTTGCCACTCTGTCTGACTTACTGCCGTCAGTAATCAGGCAGGTGGTACACGATTCCGGTACCCTACTGGTACATGATGTCGTTGCCCTTGACAGTTAGTGATCACCAGCAGCACCCCGTAGACCAGCCCCGCAGGGGGCAGAGCCACCACCACCGCCTTCCTGACAGGACTGCCGCCACGATATTGTCAGGGCCTTTCCCACGCCTCACTTCCCACATATCTCGGCCCGGATAGTGCCGGGATAAAGGACAATCCAAACAAGGTCAGATTACGTGCACGGGCTGCTCTGGAGTCTGTCCTTTTTCCCAGAGGACGATGTCCATGTGACTGATGGCCGTGTTTTTGTACTGATATCCGAGATCGTCCTCAATATACTATATCGGCTGCAGCCACTTTATAAAGCGGAAAAATCCATCCGCATCTGAGGTTGCATCGGGCCGACAGAAGTCACCACAGATTCCCCATTCACCACAGATTCCCCATTCACCACAGATTCCCCATTCACCACAGGGGGTCGCTATTGCCTACATGGGAAGCGATTCTCGGCAGCAACCCTCCACGTTAGACAGGATCTTCCAAAAAGCATCCCCCCAGAAGTGAAGAGCGAGCGGGAGGGGCCTTAATGCCGGGGGCCCGCACTACGGTTCGAGTGGGGACAAGTTAACGGGCGAGAAGAGGTGAGAATCTATGACTGCTCCAAGAAACCTGCGAATGACCACCATTTTAGCCGTGGGAATAATGGGAATTGTGGCATTGGTCGTGATTCTCATGGTGGGCCGGGCGGACGCTCAGGTGCCCTCACAACTTAGAATTTCGGATTCCTCCGGCGAGGAAGGTTCCCAAATAAGCTTCAAGATCACCCTGGACAAGAAGATAACCTCCGACGTCAGTGTCATGGTCAACACCAGCGTCGGGAGTGGCGACACCGCAAAGCGAAAGGACTTCTCTGCCAACGAGGAGGAAATCACAATTGCAGCAGGGTCCTCGAGAGCCACCTTCACCGTCGAAACCGTGGACGACGACAAAGTGGAGGGCGATGAGACATTCAGCGTAAATCTGCGGCTCCCGAAAGGAGCCACCATCGTCAGAGGAAGGGCCCAAGGCACCATCATAGACAACGATACAGGGATCGACCTGCAAGGAGATTACGACAGCTTGACGATGGTTATGGAGGACAGGCTCGCGGGCTGCTGGGTGTACGAGTCAGTGGACTCCTCGGGAAACCTGACCTACGTCACCAACACCGACAACGCCAAGTGCGTTCCACTCAGGGAACTGACGGACGAGACCTGCCTACCGAGCGGTCATATCTATTCGGCCGACCGGGCCAAGTTCTCAGTTTACTGGGACGACGACGGTGAACCACGCCTCTTGGGAGGACTGAGCAACGGGCTGAGGTTCTTTGATGGAAAGATAACTCTGCGCGTCCTCAGTGCTTCTAAAAGTTCAGCGTCTCGAGGGGTCGGACTTCCGGAAGAGACGGTTTTTGTCTCACACTACCCCGCGCGTGACCGGCTGGACTTTACCATCGACTCAACCGAAACCAGCCATTACAACACAGACTCCCAGGCCTTCACTGACGGCATCATTTTGGATCAGGACCTCTACGGACCAGGAGTGGAGTTCCTGCTCCAGAGAATGAGGGACATTGCGGCAGGAAACCAGTACTACATCGCTGCAGATTGCCAGTTCTCGGAATCTTCAGACCTCAGGGACCGGCTACACCAGTTCAAGGGCGAGTCGGTCGGTTCCCTGAACGCCGGGAATATCGCTCAGAGCGAACTGGATAACGGACCCGACCTAGACCTGTTCGAGGTTGCCCTCACCGAAGGGGTGAATTATCAATTCTCACTGGCAGCCAAGGATCCGGACCAGGTCAACCTTGCCAAGGTCCCCTTCGCCATCGGAACGCCGTCGGAAACGCAGGCGATCGGATGGATTCAGCCCACTTTCCGGCTTCTGGATTCCGATGGTACCGAACTGGTAGGCGGGGAAGGCCAGATGTCGTTCAGCTTCGTCCCCGCCACGGACGGTAGCTACTACGTGGAGGTCAGCCACGCAACGGAGGACGACTGGTACAGTGCCGGAGTCTATACGGTGTCCCTGCAACAATTGGTTGAGGGCGATGCGGACATTCCCGGCGACTCCACAACACCGGTCGAGCTTTCCAATGAATGGAGGTTCCCAGCCAGCATCGGTTCCGCATCTGACGTTGACTGGTTCAGGCTCGAAGCCGTCTCAGGAACGACCTACCAGATTTTGGTTGCCGGTGACGACAGCAACGGGCAGACAGCGCTGAGCGACGCGGAATTGACGGGCTACAAGCGAAACGGAAGTGCCATTGAATCCAACGAGTTCAGGGCCTCAACTGTGAATGGAACCGCAGTAGCCGAACTTCAGGCCTCTGAATCCGGTACCTACTACATTGAGGTGAGCTCCAAGCAACAGCAGACCGGCGCATACACCGCGAGAATCCAGGGAGACGACCACATCAGTCTTCTGGACGCCCCAGAAACATCCTTTGGTCTGGAGACCGACGGAGTGGGTACGATCGACGGCTCTTGGGACATTGACCGGTTTGAACTCTCGGTTGCCGGCACGATGAACTACCATATCCACCTCATTCCCGACGCAGCGAACGTCTCCCAGACCTCAGAACTCTCCATTGCTGCCGCTGACTATCCAGGAGAAACCGCCGAATGGGGATCCCTCGTACATTCGGACGGCAGCATCTACATCCAACTGGTGGCAGGCTGGTTCACGCAGGACCCCGGACCACCCAGCGTGGACAATACGTCGATCATAATCGAGGTTTCATCGGACGGGACCTCCGAAGATCCCGCCGGGTACACGCTGCAGGTGACCTCACCCCAGTTGTCCCAAGTGAGCGCCATTGACGACTTCCCGAGTGAGGTGACAGCTGCCACGCCTCCCGAGGACTATCTTACCCTCGACCGGCACGGGCAGGTCCGAGTGACTGGCGAACTTAACGGCGACGGAGATGTTGACGCCTTCGGAATCCAGGATTGGCCGGCTGGCGAATATATCGTGGACTTCCACATACGCAGCGTCCATGGACTGATCGGAATGAAGGTAACCCTGCACAAGCCGGACGGTAGTTCCGAGGACATCTCTGACAATGGGTTCACCGTCGATGAGGTGTTCAGCACGGACTCCGGATACAGCATCAGCGTGAGCAACTACGTTGATGAAACGACAGCCCCGTACGACTTCTACGTCACGCACACCAAGGATCAGTGACCTCGTAGACTGGATCGTTGCCTCCGACGGACGCGTCCGCTGTCTATAAGTGTAAGCGAAAGTCGGTGAACCCCACGAGAGGGGCGACACTGCAGAAATGCTGTGTTGCCCCTTTCGCATTCGAAATCTGTAAGCAGACCATAGTCATGCAAGCTCGCCATAACCGGGAATCCCAGGTCAGTGCTGGAGGTGAGCGAGGACACGTCCGAACTCTACTTGGACCTGTTTTTCGAAAGAGCTCTGGAACAACGTCAATAACTACCACCGAGACAGAAAAACAGCTCTACTGCCTTGAGAAGAATGGAGACGGTTCGCCCAAAAATCCAGCCCGGGAAAGGTACAAACTCCAGGAGAGGCCGGCACCCCGGCGAAACATACTCCCGAATGCAACTGCTGGAGACACTGTCTGTCTGACTTTGTGCCAAGCAACTCTGACCAAAGTCCCAGTTCTGCACTCCGAATCGACTGCCCACAACTCGAGTGAGGCCGGATGATGAAGCCGCACTGGACGACTCGCCGCAAGGCCGCCGTGGCGCTGTTCATCTTGGGATCCGCAATCTTCGCAACCGGGCTGATCTTCTTTCTTCAGGATCTGGGGCATATTTAACAGGGCTAAACTCCCACAGCCTGGAGGGCACTTCGGATCCGGGACAAGGGAATTTTAGACCAGAGCCGCGTTGACGAGGGCACTCCAGCCCCATCGCAGGGGAAAGCAACGGTCACGAAAAGGAGAGAAAGCTTGACCTAGTACCTGATCAAACTTGGTCTTGGAGTTGTGGCCGGGGACCGGGTGGCAGCACTAATCTGCCGGTTACAGGTAGTGTTGCGAGGTGGTGGTGTGGTCAGGGAGAAATTCGCGGTCCGGCTGACGGCGGAGGAGCGCAACCAACTGGAGCACATGGTCCGGGCAGGCAGGGGTTCCGCCAGGGTTATCAACCGGGCCCGGATCCTGCTCAAGACCGACGAGGGCTGGCCGGCACCCAGGGTGCCCCAGGCATTGGACGTGGCCCGGGGAACGGTGTTCAACGTCAAGCGTCGCTTCGCCGAGGGCGGGCTGGACGGCGTGCTCAAGGACCGGCCCCAGGCCCACCGGTACCGCAAGATGGATGACCGGGCCGAGGGCCACCTGATTGCCTTGGCCTGCAGTCCGGCCCCCGAGGGCCACGACCACTGGAAACTGCGCCTGTTGGCGGATCGGATGGTGGTGTTTGACGTCAACTATCTTTGCCGGTTCCGTCGATTATTCTTGCCGGTGCACCTCCTGCTCCTGGCCCCTTTGCTGAGCGACACCTGTCCGGTAGCTGGGCACGTCGAATTCCAAGATGACCGAGTGGTGGACCACCCGGTCAATTGCCGCGGCGGTTGCCATGGGGTTGGCGAAGATGTGTTCCCACTGGGAGAAGACCAGGTTGGAGGTTATGCCCAGGGACCGGCGTTCGTAGCGCTCGGCGATGAGGGTGAACAGCACTTCGGACTCCTCGGCGCCCTGGGGCAGGTAGCCCAGGTCGTCCAGCAGCAGGAAGTCGTAGTTGTCGAGGCGGCGTAATTGTCGTGGCAATGCCAGGTCCCGCTTTGCGGCCAGCAGGTCCTGCACCAGCCGGTAGGCCGGGGCAAACAGCACCGAGCGTCCCGACTCCACCAGTCGGTGGCCGACGGCGCACATGGCGTGGGTCTTGCCGGTGCCCGGCAGTCCGAAAGCCAACACGTTGACGCCGCGGTCGAGGAAGTCTGCGTTGGCTAGTTCTCCCAACTGCTGCCGCAGCGTCAGGGGGACGCGGTCGTGCTCGAAGGTCTCCCAGGTCTTGCCCGCGGGCAGCCTGGACGCGGTACGCAGCCTTCCGATGCGCCGCTGCCTCCGGTCTTCAGCCTCCTGCTCCAGCACCTCCAGCAGGGTCTCCAAGGCCGGCGGCGGTGAAGCGAGAGACCGACTGGGCTCCCATGGTGGGCAACCGAAATTGGTGGCACAGCTCGCCGATCCTCTCCTGTATGACCGTGGTGTCCGGCATCAGGCCACCCCCGGCAGCAGGGAGTCGTAGACCCTCAGGTCCGGTATCCCGCTCAGCGTCAGCACCGGCGCCCGCGGCGGTGTGGGACTGGCCAACTCCTTGACCGTGCCGTAGTCAAAGGGATCGCCGGTTTCCAGCAGCAGCGCCCTGGCGCTGTCCACCGTGGACTCCATCGTGGTCGCCGTCAAGTGCAGGATGCGGACGTACTCCACGTCGGCGCGTTTGCCGCGCCACCGCCTCAGGGCATCGTAGGCCAGCCGGAAGGTCATAGAGGGAAACATCTGCTCCCGGAAGCGGTAGCGGGCGAAGGCCCCGGGCTTTCGCACCAGGGACCCGATGATGTGGCGATAGTCGACCCGTGCTTCCCGCTCGCCACGGACCCTTTTCATCCGTTCCACGAAGGTGCCCTTGTAGTACACTTCCAGACAGTCGGCGTACAGCCGGATCTGCACCTCCTTCCCGATGAGCCGGGAGGGGACGGTGTAGGTGCGGCCAGCTGCCTGGATGGTGCTCCACTTGCGCACCCGGGCCCGGTAGTTGACGTATTCCGGCACTGGAGCTGGCGGCAGGAGTTGCAAGTGCGGTCGTTCCTGCTCCAGCTTTTCCTGCACCAGACGGTTGCGTCGGTCCACCACCTTGCCGACGAAACCGGTGTAGTCGCTGACCACGTCGAAGTCACGACTGCCCCGCAGCATCAGGGCCTGATCAATGGCGTCCTTGAGCCGGTAGTGTGCCTGCTCGGCGACGCCGTTTTCGTGAGACTCCCCGGAATTGATCAGCGTGGATCCGAGGGCGTAGTGCTCCAGAAGCTCGGTGTAGCTGTCGTTGAGGGCCCGCCCGCGGCTGCGTTTTATCTCGTGGGTCAGGGCCGAGGTGTTGTCGGAACGGATCACCTTCGGAGCGCCACCCAAGGCCCACAGGGCGTTTTGGAGTCCCTGCTTCAGAGCTAGGAAGGTCTCGCCAGTGGCCACCTCTGCTTAGCGCCAGCCCGAATGACTCAGCACCAGTTGGAACAGCAGATGGCGGTAGGGCCGGCCGCCGATGGTGACTCCCAGGGAGTTGCGGTGGGTGAAGTCGATCTGGGCCTCGCGGCCCGGTGGATGCTCCTGGGGGAAGTAGACCTCCCGGTCTGGACCGTGCAGTGCCCGCCAGTCCTGTAATCGTCGTTGCAGGGTGCGGAGCTGGGATGCGCTGAACCGGCTAGGGAATTTCTCCTCCAGCCACTCGATAATTGTCGTTGCCCTGAGCCTGCCGACGGCCTCACCCTCGAGCAAGGGTAGGATCTCCTCCTCCCATACTCCGTCAAAGGGATCGGGACGGGTGCGCCACCAGCGCTCCTGTTTGGTCTCCGACGGCAAGGAACCGCACTGCCACTTGCGTGCTGACCGCTCGCTCATCCCGGCAATGGCCGCAGCCGTCTCTTGTCTCTTTCCTTCCATCCTCTTCTGCCTCAATAGCCTGACTTGCTGGTCTGTAATCAATCCGGTACCTCCAGTACCGGATGATTAACCGGCAAAAGTAGTCAGCGCCAGCGGCAGATCTAATTGTCGCTGTTCAGGTGGAGCTGGGGATGGTTGAGTCCCTGTCGTACGAGACGGTGCGGCTGCACTTGAAAAAAACACCATCAAGCCGTGGCGGAAGAAACAGTGGTGCATTCCCAAGGTGCGCGCCGACTTCGTGGCGGCCATGGAGGATGTCCTGGACCTCTACGCCGAACCCTACGACCCTCAGGGGCCGGTGGTCTGTTTCGACGAGACCTCCACCCAGATGCTGTCCGATACCGGTCCGCCCATTCAGGCGGCCCCGGGGAGGCGGCGGCGAGAGGACTGCGAGTACCGGCGCGAAGGCACCCGCAACCTGTTCCCTTGCATCGAGCCCCCGGCGGACTGGCGGCACGTGGCGGTAACGGAGCGGCGCACCGCCAGAGACTTCGCCCATCAGATGCGTTGGCTGGTGGACGAGGCCCGGCTCATCGCCCGGAGGCTGGAATTTCACCACACACCCAAGCATGGCAGTTGGCTGAACACAGCAGAAATCGAGTTTCAGCGTCATATCCCGCCGCTGTCTTGGGCAGAGGAATCCGGACGAGGACAGTCTCTGCTTGGAGGTACATGCCCAGGAGCAGGAACGCAACGAGGCCCAGGCGGTCATCAACTGCTGCTTCACCACCCAGGACGCCAGGACCAAACTCCATCGCCTCTATCCCCCTATTCCCAGCGTGGCTGAGTACTAGTGCCGGGCCGGTTGACTGTCGTACTCTCTGCAGGAAGTATCCGACCAGGGCCATTTGCACCGTCCCCGGTGACCAGTCCAGTAACCGTGTCCAGATGCTCATCCAATACGGGAGTTTCCCGCCAGCATCGGTGAACTAGGTAACCCTGTCTCCCTGCCCTGGCGTGGACTGGCTTGTCTGGCTCACCCGCCGTCCCCGGCAGCGGGGTCAGCATCATGCGCCAACGGGGAGCTTCCTTAGATGCCTCGACCACGAGTTCCTCAAGAGGAACATCGATGTCGATATCGTTGAATTCGAAGTTGAAGGCAGCCTTCACGTGGGCCGGGCAGACGAGGCCTGCTGTCGCGTTGTTCTCCCGTCCCACCCGCCTCAGTTCCTCACGTTCGGCGAGGGTCATCTTCCGCTAGTAGCGGCAGCCTGCGACGGCAAATTGGACTGACACTTTTCTGGTAATTTCACCAATGTTACAACGCCGGATCAGGGAGGGGCGGGCATGCGCGCGGGGTGTTCAGCGTCAACTATCATTTTGGTTGAGGCGCGGGGAAATCCCTGCACCCAGGTAGCCTGGGTCCAGACCCGCACACCGGTAAGGTCCCCTTAAGATTCTGAGGTAGCGCTTCGCAAAATGGACGATCTGAAGGCCGTAAGCAATAGAGCGCAGCTTAAAAGGCCTAAGCGCGTCCACTGGATTACCTTGGGCCTGTGGATATTCGGAATTTCCTGCCCCTACAGAAGGTTCCTGAAACAGGCTGCCAGACTCTGACGGCTATCCTACCGCCAAAAGGCTTGGACCTCTGTCTGATGCGCGTGGGCATTCTGGCTGGAACAGGCCAAAGAGGGTGTTGGTTTGATCGCCGGGAGAGACCGACCTTCCCGGCGACTCGAAAGAGGCCTACACTCGAGCCCGATGACACAGGAAACGGGAGGGAACGCTTGTGGCAATGCCATATCGTCTGGGTCGGCTGCTCGCAGCGATACTGGTGTTCGTGGCCGTCATGGCTGCTTGTGGCGACGGAGCGAGTGACCAATCAGACCCGGTTACGCTCCAGTTCGGCTACCCGTTCCCTCCCGGCCACCCACTGCGCCTTCAGGTGCTCGAGCCGTGGGCCGAGGACCTGCGTGCCGCAACCGGCGGCACGGTCAGCATTGAGTTCCACGCAGAGCAGACCCTGAGTTCAGCCGCAGATACCTATTCGAACGTGGCCTCCGGCGGGCAGGACATAGGCTGGGCACTTCAGGGATACTCTCCGGGACGCTTCCCCGCTTCCGATGTGATAGAGATGCCTTTCGTATTCGACAGTGCATCGGTCGCCGTCAAAGTGCTGTGGGCGCTCTACGAAGAGTTTGAGGCATTGCGCGACGAGTATTCCGACGTGAAGGTGCTGGCTCTATGGACAACCGGACCCGGAGACCTATGGCTCGCGGAGAGTACTGCCTCCACTGTGGCCGATGTCCAGGGGCTGACTCTGCGTTCGCCAGGGCCGGTGCAGGCGGCAGTAATTAGTTCTCTGGGCGCCGTTCCCGTGAACATGGCCGCACCGGACCTGCGCGGCGCTCTGGAGGCGGGCGAAATCGATGGGTTGCTCACGGTTGATACGGCCCTGGCAACTCACGACCTATTGGAAGTGCTAGGAATCCTCTGAGCAAGTCGGGCGAGATGTGGGATAGTTATGTAGAACCAGCCGGTGTTTGTTGAGGGAGTGAAGGCATATGGACCAGCCGACCTTTGCTGACCTGGAATACCAGGGCAAAAAGCGCAAGACCCGCCGGGAGCTGTTCCTGGAGCGAATGGACGCCCTGATTCCCTGGCAGTTGCTGGAGGAGCGCATCCTCCCCTTCTACCCCAAGGCCGGAAGGGGGAGACAGCCCTATCCGCTGTCCGTCATGCTGAGAGTCCACTGCGTCCAACTCTTCTACAATCTCAGCGACCCGGGCATGGAGGACTTGCTCTACGAGTCGGACCCGGTGCGGCACTTCACAGGGTTGAAGCTCTCGGGTCCCCTGCCCGACGAGACCACCATCCTGAATTTCCGTCATCTCCTGGAGAGGCACCAACTGGGGCAGGGTCTCTTGGCGGAGATAAACGCCCACCTGGAGTCCCAGGGACTGAGGCTCAGGGAGGGGACCATCGTCGACGCGACCATCATAGAGGCGCCGTCCTCCACCAAGAACCGGACTGGGGAGCGGGACCCGGAGATGCATCAGACCAAGAAGGGGAACCAGTGGCATTTCGGGATGAAGGCGCATATTGGGGTGGACTCAGGTACGGGCATAGTCCACAGCATGACGGCCACGGCGGCCAACGCTCACGATGTTACGCAGACGCGCAAACTGCTGCACGGGGGCGAGAGGGTGGTGTGGGGCGACGCCGGGTATCAGGGAGTCGACAAGCGGAAGGAGAACCTGGGTCTGGCGGTGGAATGGCGGGTGGCGATGCGTCCGGGGAGTCGGCGGAGGCTGGAGCCTGGGAGCGAGGAGGCACTGCAGGAGAGGGCGAAAGCGTCGGTGAGGGCCAGGGTGGAGCATCCTTTCCTGAGGCTGAAGGGGTTGTTCGGTTACGGCAAGGTTCGCTACCGGGGACTGGCGAAGAACATGGAGCGGCTGGCCTTGTTGTTCGGGCTGGGCAATCTGCTGACGGCGGAGGGCCAACTGGCGGCGTAGTGCGCAATTGCTGCGGGACAACGCCGGTCTCGAGGCCCGTCAAGCCTCAAGCAGCACAGTCGGGGAGGAAACCCAAGGGGCCGAGCGCCGGCTGGCAAGCACCAGACCGCAGTCCCCACTCCGTTATGCAACTCCATCAAACACAACCCAGACCAAAGCCCCCTTGTTCAGAGGATTCCTAGAAAGTGGTACGGAGTGCGGTTGCTACGTCTTGGCATCGTTTCTTATGATGAATCTCGATACGTGGAACGGGCTATCATCCGACCAACAGGCCGCAGTCGATGAGTTGTCAGGCCAGAAACTCTCTCTTGCCGTTGGTGAGTTCTATGACAGTTCGAGCCTTGCCGCCGGTGAGAAGAACGCAGAAACCGGGATCATCAAGATCATGCTCGACGATGCACAACTCGACCAGTGGAAGGAAGCGACGAGCAGTGTTGTCGACGACTGGGCGACCGCCAACGCCAGCTCCTTCGATGCAAGTGCCATGTACCAACGTATGCTGGAACTGGCCGGGAGGTGATTAGCCAGGGCACACCTCCCTCGCCAGACGGCCCTGCCCGTGGTCGAAGACCAGGGCCTGTAGACATTCAGATATTCAAGGCCCCTACAGAAGGATCATGAATCAGGCCACCATTGCCAAGGCCAATGGTAGTTGAGTGTTGTACGCGGGGAATTTGTCGCTTGGCTTATAGACCGGCTCTTTCGCAGTCCTCCTTGTGCTCCTGGTCTCGATGATCCAGGAAGCCAGGTTGACTATGGCGCAGCAGTTGTCGGCCAGCTTGTTGTACCTGGTGGCCACGGCTCGAAACTGCCTGATGTCGCAGAAGTAGTTCTCGACAAGGTGGCGGGTCCAATACCGTATCGGGTCGTACCAATGCTGGACCCGGCGGTTGACCCGCGGGGGAATGGTTGCCACGATTCCCCCCGAGGCGAGCGCGAGCCTGATGGGGTCGGAATCATAGGCTTTGTCGGCAATGAGTTCGCTGGTGAGGAGAGTGGGCAGCGCAGGAGCCTCGGCGGAGTTCCCCGTTCTTATCGTAAACCTGACAAGACGTCCGGTCTTGTCAACCACCGCCATGAGCTTGGTGGTAAGCCCGCCTCGACTATGGCCGATAGCTTGTCTATCAGCCGACTCCTCAGGCGGGCAACTACTTTTTTTGCGCCAGCGCCATGCTGAGAGATCTTGGCAAAGATCCCGTCCAACATAACGACCCTCACGTCGAAGATGCGCTGGAAACCGTCGGAAGCGCCGGTGCACGGTGTTCCAGTTTCCGAACTCCCTGGGTAGGTCCCGCCAAGGGGGCCCTGTCCGGGATATCCAGATCATTTCCTCCAATGACATTCGGTTATTGTTTCCACTTCTCCCCGGATCACCTGTTCGGCCCGGCAGGACCGACTCAATGAGTGTCCACTGTTTGTCAGTGAGCGTTGTTCGTACCTCCAACCAACCCCACCCCCACACGATGCATGCCTTTCCAAGCTCGATTCTAACCGCTGGGAGCGCTTGCTGATGATGACGGCAACCGTAGCACAGCGCAAAGCGAATTTGAGGGAGGGCTCGATGCAGTCTTGCGACCGGTGCGGAGACCCGGAAGGAAGGGTCCGCCGGTACAGGAGGAAGTCACCCCCGGAGGATTCGAATGTCCACAGGCCCGAGCTTGTGGATCTGGTCCGTCGCGGTCATCGCCGGGAATCCCCTTGTGAGATTGCTCTGCAGTTCCGCCTTTGCCGTTGGCGCTCCCAAAGGGCACACTGAGGCTCTGGTGCCGGTGGTGTCGAACCAAGCGCCAGGCCGGTAGACCGGCCGGGTCATTGCTCACACCCCGCCGAGTGGTAGGGCATGCAGGTCACAGGTGTAAACAAACGGCGATTCATTCTCCGTCCACCGCAACGAGAATGGTCGACTGCGTGTGCTGGAGAGTTACCCACACGTGAGGCTCCCGCCCGCAACACCATCACCTGAAAGCTTACTCTCCGAATTCCGGCGACCTCAGCAGGGCTTCCGACACCAGGAATGCCCCGCCCAAGAGTTCGGGTTGCACGAATTCCAGGAGGTCCTGCGGGGTGTGGATCCTGGAAACATCCGGACCATAGAACGACAGCACGGGTATGCTGGCTTCCTGGAAGGGCTCATGGTCGCTCGTGGCCCAGTCTGGCAGGGGCTGGGACTCTGACTCGACTCCGATCAGGGAGGCCATTCCCAGCGCCAGGCCCTCCAGTTCCTCATGCCCCGTGACCGCCAGGAACGGACCGCTCGCCAGCACGTCAAAATTCAACATGGCCCTTATCTGTTCCTGTTCCTCGCGGCTCATGGATTCCACATGGTAGATGCTCCCGTACAGTCCGATCTCCTCGGCTCCGAAGGCAATGAAACGCACCGTGAAGGGCAAAGACTCACCTGCCAGTGCCTCTGCTAAGGCCAGCATCACCGCAATGCCAGAGGTGTTATCGTTCGCGCCCTCCTCAGTCTGAGGAACAACATCGTAATATCCCCCGACAATGACAAGCCGCTCCCCGCTGCCCCGGAGTTCGGCGACCACGTTCTGGGACTCCAGCTGACGGATTTCAATGTTGACTGACACGGTCACTTCACCGGACTCGGACATGGCGGGAAGCTGCTCGCCGATCTGCGCCTGTGGAAGTATTAGCGCCGGCATGGAGGAGGCCGCCCCGAACAGGGGCATGTATTGCTCCATTCCCGTGATATTGCCCGGGATCACCGCCGCGACGGCACCGTGGGTATTGGCTAGATCAACCTTGTCCTGCAGGGCCAACAGGGCCTGGGGCTCGTTTACCGCGATGTCCCCTGGCTGTATCAGGACCTCCCTCCCGGTCAGGTCCTTTTCCCCGAGGTCCTGAGAATCCCCCGCCCCCACGGCGACCAGGGTGCCGGACTGCATCCCACCCTTGGGAGTGGTTGAGAGGAGCAGGCCAGGAGACCGGGCTTCGATGGGAGACTCGACAATGATCTGGGCGTTCTGACCCCGGGTCTGTTGATATTGGGCCACATCGAAGTGTTCAAAGGCGAATGACTCCAGCTGGGCTTGGTAGCCCATGGCATCCAGCCGCTCCTTGATACGCTCGGCTGCCTGGAGTTCCTCAGGGGTGGCAGCCTCCCGGTGGCCCAGTTCCTCCATTAATTCCTCCACCAAGGCGAACACCCGCTCGGAGGCAATCCGGAGCTTCTCCGGCAGAGGAGTGGCAACGGGAGATTGGGCCGTGGTGGGAGTTGGCGAAACCGTGACAACGGGGGTGTTAGTGGGAACAACAGCTGTCGCAGTGGGCGTCGGCGTAGCTACAGGAGTGAGTGCCATGGTCGGAGCTGGAATTGGGGGCAGAGTCTGAGCCTGAACTGCAGGCGTGGCCGTAACCGTGGGATTTCCACCCTGGGATTCCTGTGAACATGCGACTATGGAAACCAAAATCAGGACCGTCACAAAGACCGGGATCCACCGGTCGGTCATACCGTACAATCTTTTCATGAATTCCATTACTACCAAAACCTCAGTCGCGTTTCCGGGTCATGGCTTCAAGCTTCTATTCGGACCGGCAGCGCTCAGCCAATCCAACCTCCATGCGGAGAAATTTCTCACCGTGCCCGATGAAGCGGGGCGTCTCGTGGTGCCTGCGGGTCGGTTGCTCTGTGATTTCGCCTAGAGATCTCGGTAGGTCCTAGAGCGGCGATGGCGCACCCGGACCTGCCGGAGCAGAAGTTGCGCTCCCTGAGCCGCCACTCCCAGGAGGTACGGCCGCAGATCCAGCAGGCGGGGAGGCACTCCATATTTAAGTCTAGGTTCTCGCCACGCCCGGCATGTTCTTCATCGTCCTGCTGGGCCACAGCCACAGGTTACGATCACTACCGTAGACTTCGTCCCCGGTATACCAGGCGAAGGGAACACCCGATTCCAGCGCCCTCCCCAGCGTCAGTTGCGCCAGTTGCGGCTTAGTCCGAAATACCGCCTCAACAGGCACTCCGGCCTCCCGCCGGCGTTCCCAGTCATCAGCCCACACCTAGGGGAGGTACAGTTCCCGGTCCAGAAGAGTCCTGCCACTGGCTGAAGCGTAGGACAGAAATACGCCAATCTGAGAGTTTTCGATCCGCCCCGCTGTGCCGCTGTACTGGCGCTGCACCCCAACCGATTTCTCTCCTTTCTTGAGGACTCCGGTCTCGTCCACTGTTGATTTCCAAGGTCATTGACCCAGTGATTTACACAGTCATTGACCCACACTGGGGCATGGTGATCTGGGTGTTATCTGGTTTGGTGTTCCGGTCAATCACCTCCTTCCAGGCCTGCGCCCAGCAGTGCGCGATGAGACGACAGGCGTTCTGTAAGCGGCGGAGGTAAATTGTCCCATGCGGGCGGGTAATCGCTGACAAGTTAGCAGGTGACCGAATCGTAGTCCATCAACACCCATACTTCGGGTATTCCAGCCACAGGTGTAGCTGGATGACTCTGTACGGCAATACCAGGGTCTCGGTCAGGGAGCCCTAGGACAAGAACCTGGACCTGCAGGTGGAGCGGCTGGTCCGCGCCGGCTGCGCCATTGACAGTTTGCAGGAAGTGTCACTCGCGGACTGGGCTGGCGCGAGTCTGTGGGACAGCCATTGGGTTGCCCGGAGGGCGGGCTGGGCATCGACGGCGCCGTCAGGTTGCAAGGGGAATAGGTGAATCGTCCGTTGCTAACCTTGCGTTTTCCAGCGTTATCGCTGTGGCCAGCGCTCCGCCCCCAACAGCCAGCGATCCACTGGGCAGTGCCGAGTTGTTAACGGAAGCCGGCTCCGATTTCCAAAAGCGCGGTGGCTGGGGCTTACCTTCCGGCGGCGGTCGTCAGTCCATGAAGCCAGAACCCTCTCGCCACTCCAGGCAAGCCTTGAGACCTGCGGTCATATCGTGGCTGGGCGAGAACCCCAGGTCTGTTCTGATGCGGGATGCATCCCGAACAGCCTGCGACTCCTCGGCCGGCCGCTCTTGGGTCTCGGGTCGCTCTTCCGATACAAGGTCTATAACCTCTAGGGACGGACGCAACTCCACCAGAGCGTTGATGACCTCCTCCAAAGTTATAGGGCGACCTGCGGAAAGGTTGTACACGTCATGAGGCAGGGTAGGCGCGTCCAAAACGGCCCGGATGCCGGAGGCCACATCCCCCGTGAAAGTATAGTCTCGGCCTATCGTGCGGTCCTCGACCACGATGGGCTCCTTGCGGACCACGTTGCCGGTCCACCGGTATATCAGCGACATCCTGCTTCTGTGGCCGGTGATCCGTTCCATGGGCCCGTAGGGGTAACTCAGCCTCACACTGGCGGTCTGGAACCCGTGCAGATCGCCGTACCTGCGGGTCAACTGCTCGCTGGTGTGCTTGCTTATTGCGTACAGGTTACGAGGTCGCAACGGCGCGTCCTCGTGGACCAGCGCCATGCCGGCCGGTGGATCACCGTAAACGGCCTCGGAGCTGACGTAGAGAAACCGCTTCAGGTTGCAAGCGGCGGCCAGGTCCAGCAGATTCACGGTGCCTTCGATATTGATGTTCACGATGTCGCGGCTCCGTTCCGTCTCCATGCTACCCCGCTGGGCAGGGGTGAACACCGCAGCATGGACGACTTTGTCTATGGCTTGGACCGCCGCCGCCTGTTCCAAGTCCTTCACATTCAGGATATCCCCCTGGACAAAGTTCACATTCTGCGCCCAGGGTTTCAGGTAGTCTGTGAGGAGAGCGTCCGCGGGGGTTAAATCGAAGCAGACCACCCGGTGGCCGGCCTCCGCCAACCCTTTCACAATGTTGCTGCCCACGAATCCGGCGCCGCCGGTGACGAGGATTGCCATGGCAGACTCCTGTCCTGAGATCTCAAGCTTTCTTGTATTCGAGGAGGGGAAGTTAGCACCCGCTTCCCGGGGAGTCAAACGTGATGAATATCTTCAGAGTAGAAAGTTGGTCTTCGGTGCACTAGAGCCCGGTGCTCAGGAGCGACACGGAAACCGGCCACATCAGCGCATGGCCAGGTACCATGAGGGCAGCCGGTCTTCACCTCCCACCCACGTATACTGGCACTGGCAGTTTGCTTGCTCCGGTATGGAGCCGATGGCGTCTCTAACAATGGGCGTAAGCTCCTCCGGGGTGATACTGACCCAATCCTTCTGATCGCTGACGCCTGCCGCATCGGATATCCAGCACAAGCCCGCAAAACAGGTCTCCAATTCCCTGAAGTAAACGACCTCTGGGTATATGGTGGTGCATACAACGTCTGCGCCCCAACGGCGATAGGCCTCAATCTCCGCCAGCGTTTCGTTGTGGGGGCCTTGAACACAGATGTTGACCCCTTGGTCAATCACCCGGCGCGGGCTGTTGCGGCGCGCGGCTGCCGCCAACGTCCCGCGGACCTCGGGACAAAAAGGGACCTCCATCTTCGCTCGGGGCCAGACCGGTTCGCCAGCGAAGATGGTTGTGGGCGTTCTCTCGCACATCCTAATATAATCGTGGTAAGTCACGAGGTCTCCGGTTCTCAAATCGGAATTCACCCCTCCAAAGCCATTAAGGGTGATGACCCGACGCACACCCAACTGACGGAGGGCCAGGGCGTGGGATGCATGAGACACTACATCGGAGGCAAGGTTGTCCCCCCAGCCAAAACGGCGTATGTACACCACGGCGCGGTTACCCACGGCGCCGGTGAGCACTGGTACATCTCCATATCTTGTGGAGACCGTCGACCTTTGGAGACCGCCTTCCAAGACTGCCTCGTATCTAGATGCGCCGAGAATACCTATCACCCGCGACCTCCTGGTTGATTATTCGCTGTACATGGCTGGACGTTACTACCTGCCGGACCAAGAGTGTTGGCCGTTCACTCGGGCTCCTGAGGGCCATTCGATGCGGTGGACAAATCCGGATGTCAGGATCATCGTCGTTACATCCAAATGAACTATTGGCGAATGAACTACCGGCAGTTGCCGGGGGCTTGGGCCGATTGGCGCGCCTGGACGCCAGGTAAATCGAAAATTGAGGGATGAGATGGCATCTGAGTTCTCAAGGTCGGGTGTCTCGCGGTTCGACAATCGGGACATGGGGGCACCCCGGATTAGGTGCGAAGTGGGTAAGCCCCTCGCGGAGCAGGGGGACATTGGCCATAACCGATGGCATCCAGACATTCCTCCTCTCATCGAGATCGAGCCAGGAGGAGAGGTAATTCTCGAATCACCCGGTTACGACGACTATCAACTCCACGACAACGATGATACCAGTGATGTGTCAACCATGGATCTGACTCGGGTCCATCCCCTGGTAGGACCGGTGGCGGTCAGGGGCGCGGAGCCAGGTGATTTGTTGGTCGTGGACCTGCTTGAGCTATCCCCCCTCAGTGGAGTGGGGTATTCCTGCGTGATTCCTGCGATTGGAGGCATACTGCGGGACGTCTACCCCGCGGCTTACAAATCGGTCTGGCACATGCGAGGAAACGTATACGCTGAGTCCCGCCATATACCAGGAGTGCGGATCCCCGCTTTGCCCCACCCCGGAGTAATTGGCGTCGCTCCCTCCCATGAAATGCTGAGCCAGTGGAACGACCGGGAAGCGCCGCTGGCCCCACGGGAGCAAGCCTATCCGCCGCATGCGGAAACAGCGTTATTTCGTGGAGTCGACCCCGCGCAGCATTCGAGGATGGCCTCCGAGGCGGCTAGGACGGTACCGCCTAGAGAAAATGGCGGCAACGTCGACATCAAAAATCTGTCCAGCGGCTCAAGAATATTCTTGCCGGTGTTCGTGCCCGGTGCTCTGCTTTCGGTGGGCGACTTGCATTTTGCCGAGGGTGATGGCGAGGCCACCTGGAACGCCATAGAGATGGATGGAGTGACTTGGCTTCGGGTGAACCTCATAAAGGGCGGAGCCACCAAATACAACGTCCGCACGCCCATTTTCCAGCCGGGTCCCATTGAGCCCCAATTTGGAAACCGGTACCTTACGTTCACTGGCTTCAATTTCCGGGACACCGATCAGGCTTTCAACGATTGCACCATGGCCGCCCGAGAAGCCATGCTGCAGGCCATAGACTACTTGACCAACTTCGGCTACAGCGGAGAGCAAGCATACACTCTGTTGAGCGTAGCTCCGATAGAGCTCCGCATCAGCGGAATCACGGACGTGCCAAACGCCTGCGTGACCCTGTACATGCCGTTGGACATCTTTGATCAAGGAATTTTGCCTCGGGAGTGAGACACACTTGTATTACGCTAGAGCAGGGCATTGGACGCAACGGTGAATCGGGTGCGAAATCTGGGCACCCAAAACTGCGATGGCATTCGCAATAAGTGTGATTGTCGCGCATATTAATGATCTGCTGACCGGATTCTGAGCCACTCTGAGTGCGAGTCTTGTGGGATGATCTAAACCAATACTAGAGGAGGATCGTCCCATGAGGAGTTCCCGGTATTCTCCGGAGGAGGTCGCCTAACCCCCTCACCACCCAGTCGGCGCACATCCTCTGATTCTGTCTCCAACTCTCCCTGCCTAGCCAACTGCCACCATCCAGGTGGTCCACCTTTCCTCCGCCCCAATTGTTGACGCCCAGCAAAAAGGTCCTCGCTAATAGGCCAGCATAAATGGCACATTCACCCCATGGAGAATGTGACATTGACTCCCAAGGAACAGACAAGACTACAGGTTCTCAACAGCCTGATGGCAGAGCACATGACGTTGGATCAGGCGGCCACGCTGATGGGTGTCAGCACTAGGCACACGAGGCGTTTGCTGGCGGCCTACCGGGAGAGGGGAGTTGCTGCAGTTGCCCATGTCCACCGGAGTCGCAGAGCGCCCAATGCTACCCCCGAGGCCGTTTTGGCCGATGTGGTTCATCTGGCTGGCAAGAGGTACCCAGGGGCCAACCACACCCATCTCAGCGAGTTGCTGAGCGAACGCGAGGGCATCGACATTGGCAGGACCACTCTGAGACGCATCCTGGCCAACGCCGGGCTGAAGAGTCCGCAGCGAAGGCGTCCGCCCAAGCACCGGGTACGCCGCCAGCGAATGCCCCTGGAGGGGATGCTGATCCAGATGGACGGCAGCTACCACCCTTGGCTGGGGGATCAGGTTCCGCCGTTCACGTTGCTGATCGCAGTCGATGACGCCACCGGCACGGTTGCCCACGCCCTGTTCTGCGAGAAGGAGGAGGCCTACACCTATTTCCTGCTGATCCAAGACCTGGTGCAGAGCGTTGGGATTCCCGTGGCCCTCTACGTCGACCGGCACGGGGTCTTCAGGCACACACCGAGGTCCGGCGTCCCTGCCACGGCGACCCAGTTCAGCCGGGCCATGGACGAGTTGGGGATACAGATGATATTCGCCCTCTCGCCACAAGCCAAGGGCCGTGTGGAAAGGGCTGCGGGAACCTTCCAGGACCGGCTGGTTACCGAACTACGCTTGGCGGGCGCCAGCAGCATCAGGGAGGCCAATGGGGTGCTGGAGCAGTTCCTGCCACGATACAACTGGCGCTTCCGGGTCCCCCCGCAATGCTCTGAATCCGCGTACCGGCCTCTGGGTTCTGATCTATCCCTGGAGCAGGTCCTGTGCTTCAAGCACCGCAGGAAGGTGGCCAGGGACAATACGGTGAAGTTCCAGCTGCATACCCTACAGTTGTTGCCAGAGCCGGAACGCCCCAGCTATGCCGGTGCGGTCGTGGAGGTCTTGGAAGGACTGGACGGCCGGCTCAGGGTGCGCCATGAGGGACGCATCATCAACGCCCAAGAGGCGCCGCCCAGCCCGGCATTCCTCCGCAACGGCCATGGAGATTCGGCCACTCCTCCTGCCTCGCCCGCCGGGGCCTACTATTCGGACCAGCGCTGGGCAACGACACTCAAGTCCCTGGACTCAAGGGCAGCGGATGAGGAGGATCAAGTAGGCATGACCGGCGGTGAGTCCGCTGCCTTGACGCCCGCAACTGTCCCCCTGCGAAAACCAACCTTCCTGCAGAAGGAGAGATGGAAGGCGATTCAGAAAGCCCTGCGCAAGGGGATGTCGTTGCGGGCGATCGAGAGGGAGTTGGGGATCCACAGAGCCACCATCAAGAAATACATGGATGCCGACGGTCCTCCAGGGCGGCGGTCCCGGCCTGTTCTCACTGTGTCAACATTCGATACAGTGGCGCCATAACAAAGTGACATTTATGCTGAACACCTACCCGGACATTTATGCTGGCCTTCGACACCCCAATGGCCCACTTTGCCGCCGCCATTGACACCCTTGGCGTCCAGTTTCTCCTCCCCTATACGCCTGATGTGTCCCTGGTATCCGTGAGCCGCCACCGCCCGGTGGCCCGTGGGATTGTCGTATCCATTGTCCAAGCACAAGTGTTGTACCTGCTCATCACCAGCGTCAGGACGCTCCACCACAACGCTTTCCAAGGTCAACTCCAGCAGCTTGGTGTCGTGAACGTTGGCTCCATACACCACCACGTTCAGCGGACCGCCGCTCCCGTCAACCAGGACACTCCGCTTGCTGCCCACCTTGCCCCGGTCGGTGGGGTTGCGGCCGACTGAATCCCCCCAAAACGGGCCTTGCCCATGGCGCAGTCCGCAGACTGCCATTCCCAGTCCACACCGCCCAGTTCCTCGCACTCCCCGACCAACACCGCCCAGATGCGCTTCAGAACGCTAAGTTCAACCCAGCGCTGGAAGGTTCGGTGGATGGCGCCTTGACCACGCAGCTCAGCACCCGGGCGGTCTCTCCGGAACGCAGCGCATCGGCGGCGGCGATACAGCCGCCCCAGCCAGAGCGGAGACCACAAAGGTCAGCAGCTAGTCACCGAAATTGGCCCGGCCCGGTGCGTCACCCAGGTCAACATGGCGGCCCACCAGTCCACCCAGACCCAAGCGGAGGGCTAGGGTGGCGGGCAACAGCAGCCCAGCATTGGCCACCAAGCGGTGATCATCGAAGGGGACGTGGACGCGGTCGGGGTGGTTGCGTGGAGGCATCTTTGGGTGCTCCTTTCCGGGGTTGGGTTTCCGTACAAAAACCATTATCCCAGATTCAGAGGAGCACCCTCTCACCCTTTCAGCACACCCTCAATGCTCACCCCTTCGGTGGATTCGGGTTTAGTCATCCGCAGATGCGGGGAGTTCCACGCCCCTCGCCTCGCGCATGCGAAGGATGTGCTCAGGAAAGACGGGCGCCCTGGGGGCTGGCAGGCCCGTTTCCTCGAAGCACCGAGCCTTCAGCTCCGCTATGTTGTCGAAGCCCCGATTGAACATCTGGGGCTCACCCCGTTCTTCCGACAGCTTTTCCCTAAGGCTGACCGAAGCGTCAGAGTCAACGGTGAGGTCGTCGTTCAGCACCACTCCGTAACGTTTGGCTCCCTCGCGGGTCACCAGTCCCCTCCTAACTTCCCTGGCAACTATGTCCACGTCGCGCTTGTAGGGGTCGCCCCAGCCTCCTCCGCCCCAAGTACAAAACAGGAGCAGGTCTCCCTCTTCGACACGCACGTGGTCGCACTTCGAAGACAGCATCTCTTCGGTTCCGTCCTTCCTGATCAGTTTCTTCCAGCTTCGCCCGCCGGGCAGACCCCCATTTACTCCGTATGGGTAAGTCAGCCACCGGTCATCGTGGATCGAAATCTCCCCCGGTTCCAAAAAGCGATACCCCAGCCTGCAGCCGTTGCCACCTCGGTGGAAACCCGGCCCACCGGAATCGGATATGGTCTCGTTGATCTCCATCCGCACCGGGACATAGTTTTCGAGGAACTCGTTTGGCACGTTGGTAAAGGAGGGCCACAGGGAGTGTCCGTCCGGACCGTCGCCAAATGGCTTCCCCGGGATGCCGCCGAAACCGATTTGGTACAACTGGTACCATTCTCCGTTCCTGTCGTAGCCGGAGTACATCAGGTGAGGACTGTCGGAGAACCCCGCGGCGATCAGGAAGTCAGGAGCCCGCTGCCCCAGGGTTCCTCCCAGCACATCGAAGATCCGGCCCAGCGCGTGGGTGCGACAGGACAGGGCGGCGGGCTTGACCGGCTTGAGCAGCGTGCCTTCGGGAATGCGGACATCCACGTGCTCATAGAAACCGTCGTTGAAGAGGATCTGAGGATCGAACACGTTGACCATGTAGGTCCCCACAAACATCTTGAACATGGCTTCGCTGAGGTAGAAATTAATGGACCCTTCCGACTGAGGGTCAGTACCTTCAAAATCGAATATGGCCTTGTTGCCCTCTCGCCACAGCGTGCACGCTATTTTGTATGGACCCATCCCCAGTCCGTCGTCGCAGACGTAGTCCTCGAAGTAGATCTTCTCCTCGGCCACGGTGGTGACGATCAGTTGCTCCATGGCTCGCCGGTTGCGCTCCAGGAGCAGTTCGACCGCTTTGATATAGGTGTCCACACCGAATCGGTCGCACATGTCCAGGATTCGACGTTCCGCAGTGCGTACGGACGCAAACATGCCGTCCAGATCGGCCCGGTTCAGATGGGGCTGCCGGACTTGGTGCAAGATAAGATTCAGGAGGTCCTCCTGACGTTCACCCCTGCGATATATCTTGACCGGAGGTATGAGGATTCCTTCTTCATAGATCTGGCGTGCCTGGGTCGGCAGGCTGCCGGGCACTGCGCCTCCCACGTCGGTCATGTGGCCGAACATGGCGATCCACGCGATGTGCTGTCCTTTGTAATAAACCGGTCGCATGGTCAGCCAGTCATTGGCGTGGCTGATGGCGGCCGCGCAGGAGTATGGATCGGAGGTCAGGAACATGTCTCCTTCCTCCACGTCGCCCTCGTAAACCTCCAGAAAGGGCGGTATGAAGGAGCCGAATTGACCCACCACCATCAGGCCTTTGCGATTAGCGATCATCGGAAACTCGTCGCCTTGCTCACGTATCCCCGGAGAAACGGCAGTCCGCAATAACACTGCATCCATTTCCCAACGGGCGTTTCTCAGGCCGCTCTCAATGATGTCGAGAGAAACGGGATCGACCTCGACATCCTGGAACTCACCAGGGTTGGTCTCGACAATGTTCGCTGGCATAACCGACCTTCCTCGCTATCCTACTTCGCCGGGTTGATGAGAATATTCCCTAGGGAGTCTACTTCGCCCACGTGATCCGACAGGATCAAGGTTGTGGAGTCTGTCTCGGTTATCATGGCCGGACCGGCAATGCGGTTACCTGCCAGGAGCCTGGAGCGGTCGTACACCGAAGCCTCACGCTCCTCACCGTCCACATAGATGCGGGTTGTGCCAACTCTTCCTGCCGAAGGATCAGGGCCCCCGCTCTGGACCGCGCGCGCCGTGGCGATTGTGGGCTGCCCGAGGGCAATGGTGCGGAGACTGACTATCTCAGGCTCAACATCCGGCGCGAAGGTGAACATCTGTGTATGCATGTCGGCAAATCTGCTCGCGACAAGATCCAGTCCGCCCTCTTCCAGCTCATTCGTATCGATTTCAATAGTAAGGACGAAGCCCTGGCCCCGGTACTTGCAGTCCAGTTGGTACCGACATGTCTGTTCAGAGCGGGCTACGTTCTCCGCGTCAAGAGCCTGGGCGGCCCGCTCGGAGAGTTCTTTCAATATTCCTCCCAGTTCTTCCGTCGACGTCTCCGAGAATCTTCGTATGAGAGTCTGAGATGCTTCGTTCCGCAGCCTGGTGGTGGCGTCACCATAGGCGCACAGCACCCCAGGGGACGGCGGAATAATAACCGGCCAAGACTGGGTCAACTTGCCGATAGCATTGGCGTGGAGCGGACCCGCGCCGCCAAAGGCGATTAGGGCAAAGTCGCGCGGATCGTACCCTTGTTCCACCGACACCAAGCGTATAGCGCCGTACATATTCTCGTTTACTATGTCAATAATGCCTTCGGCCCCCCTCTGCAGGTCCAGTCCCAGAGCGTCGGCGACGGTCTTGACTGCACCTTGCGCGAGGGACTGGTCAAGCTGCGTCTGGTCTGCCAGGATCATGGGCAACCTGCCCAGAACCACATTGGCGTCCGTAACCGTGGCATTTTCTCCACCCCTGCCATAGGCGGCGGGACCAGGATTGGCTCCGGCGCTTTGTGGGCCAACCCGCAGAGCGCCGGTCAGTTCCGGCACGTGGGCGATGGATCCGCCTCCAGCGCCAACGCTGCGCACGTCCAGGGATGATGACCTGATGGTCACGTCTCCTACCCTGGTTTCCCGCCTGACCAGCGGCGTTCCGTTTTCTATCAGCGCAACGTCTGTTGATGTACCGCCCATGTCAAAGGTGATCAGGTCTTTGTAGCCGGCCTGCTCCGCTATCCATAAAGCCCCAGCCACCCCGCCGGCCGGGCCGCTCATCAGCACGTTGACCGGAGCATTCTGTACCATCTCCACTGAGGCGAGTCCCCCGTCGGAACGCAGGATGTGGAGACTGGCATCAATACCGCGGTTCCCCAAATCGTCCTGTAGCCTACCGAGGTAGCTGGATATGACCGGAGCCACGTATCCGTTGGCGGCAGTGGTCAGAGTCCGCTCGAATTCATACATCTCCGGCAGGATTTCAGAGGAAAGGGAAACTGGGACATCCGGCATGATCCCGCCTGCGATTTCCCGGATGCGGCGTTCGTGACTGGCATTTGCGTAGGAGTTGACGAGAGAAACCGTGAGGGATTCGATCCCCTTGTCCTTCAGGTAGGAGAGCTCCTTGCGGATGCCCTCCTCATCCAGCGGTGTAATTACATCCCCTCGAGCGCCCACTCTCTCCCCCGCTTCCACAGTAAGTTCTAGGTCGACCAGGGGATCGGGCATGTTCCAAACGATAAATGCCGCCAGTCCACCGGGAACGAACGAACGCTCGATCTGCAGCAATTGTTTGTAACCACTGGTGGTGACGAGGCCCATCTTGGCGCCCTGGGCCTGCAGTATGGCGTTGGTCGCCACGGTGGTGCCATGCATGATCTGCGTGATCTGGGATGGACTCACTCCGGCGTTGCAGCAGATTCTCTCAATGCCTTGGAACACCCCGATCGAGGAGTCTTGCGGCGTAGAATGAACCTTGGCTCTGTAAGTGTCTCCCGATTCTTCGTCCATGAGGAGAAGATCAGTGAAGGTGCCGCCCACATCCACGCCCAATCGGTAGGTCATTGGTAGCCCTCCTAGACATTGACACCATATGATTGGGCGCCAATGGAACCGCTTTCTTAGAAACTATCTCAAAACCGCCGGTGGTTGTCCCGACGGCCTCCCTGCTCTGCCCTTTCACCCTCACCCTAACCCTCTCCCTCACGGGAGAGGGGACCTTTGAGATAGTTACTTAGTGGTTTCAGCCGAATAACCATCTGATCGCCGCTATAGTTTCGATAGAATCAAGCAACTGTCTTGAAAGTCAATAGGAGACGATCCAACAACCCCAGACGGAAATCCGAGACGCGTGCCGCAGCCCTTCCAGGTCGGCCCACGCCCCTTTCACAAGTTCTGCCTCCGCCGCCCGCCAAGGTGGCGGCGGTACGGGCCATCGCTCAATCTCCAATCCTGACAAAACGGTCCATCCACCAAGTTGGTACGACGAATGGTCATCGTCTTGCAGTGTACCGATTGTTCCTGACGGCTGGCAAGGCAAGACGCACGGGTTAACTGGCTGATCGAAATACCAGGCGCAAAGGCCATCGCAACAGGCCTCTTTTCTTCCGAGAGCCTTCAGGATAATTTTCCCTGCGTATTCACGCTACCCCCAAGGACACAGATTTCGGTTCATACCCACGTCCATACTCCGTTCCACGCATCGATGAGTTGAGATAAATGCGTTTCGACGGTCTGTTGCACCGGGCGGGATTCTTGAGGAAGTCCCGTGGGGACGTCGCGGAGCGCGGGCCGAACGCTCTTGGCCGAAGGTGCTTGTTCACGTGGAGGCGTTCTTGGATTGCCGTGCTGGCCCTGATCGTGCTGCTATCGACGCCCCCGGGTGCTGATGCCCATGGTGTTCCAGCGCCTCCTGTCGATCTGGTCGCCAAGGTCGTCGAAGGGAAGGGTGTGGCCCTCACTTGGGACGCCCCCTCCCATGAAGGGTCGATTCCGGTAGCAACTGTCTTTAATGTCAATAGGAATGAGCGACTTCTGGCTGGGCCACATCGCACCACGGGGAGCCGTGTTTGAGCATGGAGTTGAGTATGACCAGCAGTTTGCGCATGCACGCGACGAGCGCCACCTTCTTCGGCTTACCGGCTGCCAGCAGCTTCTGGTAGAAGTCTCGGATGACCGGGTTGTGGCGGCTGGCTACCATCGCTCCCATATACAAAATGGCTCGTACTCGGGCGCGCCCGCCCCAGACGGCCCGCTTGCCCCGCAGGGTGCCGCTGTCCCGGTTGAAAGGGGCCACTCCCGCCAGGCCAGCAATCTGCCGGCGATCCAGCGTTCCCAGCTCCGGCAGGTAGGCCAGCAGAGTGAGGGAAACCTGTTCTCCCACGCCGGGAACGGTGCGCAGCAGGTCATCCTTCTCTCGCCACACGGGGCTCCGGCGGAGAGTTTGCCTCAGCCCCTCGTCCAAGTCGTTCAGCTCCTGTTCCAACCAGGCGATGTGGGCCTCGATGCGGGGGTGAACGGCGCTGATAGCGGTCCCCAGCCGGTTCTTCTCCGATACCAGCATGGTCAGCACCTGATGCCTGCGTGCCGCCAGCGAGTTGAGTACCTGCGTCTCGGCGTCTCTGAGAGGACGCACGGAGGGACGAACAGCGTCGGCGAAGTGGGCCAGCACTGCCGCATCGAGAGAGTCGGTCTTGGCCAGCGTACCGGTGGCCCTGGCGAAGTCGCGAACCTGGCGCGGGTTGACCACCACCACCGGCAGCGCAGCAGCAGCGAGAGCCGCCACCAACGGCACTTCCAGACCGCCCGTTGCCTCCAGCAACACCATGACTGGACCTATATCCACGATCTGGGAAACCAGTTCCTCGACGCCGGTCTCGTCGTAAGACGCGGCCCATCTCTGTCCCGTAGGCCGGACGGCAACATCCACCTTCGCCTTCGAGACATCAATGCCTATGTATCTCGGGTTTTCTTCCATCTTTACCTCCTGCGTCAGCGCTGGCCCGTCCTTGCACGATACGGGCTCGATTGGCCCAGGTAACTTGTATGATGAATCTGCTCCGCCGACAGGCCTATTGGCAGGGCAAGTTGGGGAGGGCGCGTCGCAGGCAACTGGGGGTACCGGTCTGCCGCGCTCGGCTCCATCGCCAAAGTCAAGATACAAGGGGGCAGAATCGTACACTAAGGCCGCTATCGACGTTTTGGCCACCGGTATTCGCCGGTGAGCAGGATGTGGCCCCACTCAAGGGGTGAGATGTGGGCTAAGAGGTCGGGCTCTACGGTCAGCCCGGGGAGTTTCCTTTGTCTGACCGCTTAGCCGAGATGGGCGGTATTCCAGTAAATGACGATGGCAGCGAGGAGAAAGGCCGGCCATGCGGTAGTGCTGGCCCTGGCTGGAGCGGTCGCGGATTTCGCCCTGGCGCCCGATGCGGAGCGCGTTCTTTAGCGCGTGATGAGCCTCGCCCTTGTTCAGGCCGGTGTTGGCCTGGCGCATCATATCGGTGTCGAGCAGCCGGTCGACGATGAAGAGGGTGCGTTCGACTCGTCCGATTTCTCGGAGAGCGACGGCCAGTTCGTGCTGGCGGGGATAGGCCGCGAACTTTCGCAGCAGCAGGCTGGGCAGCAGGACGCCACTGGCGAGTATTCCATCAGCGATCGCGCCGAGATCTTCTCCATCTCAAGACCAACCGTCTATCGCACACTCAACCGGCGGAGCCGATGCGGTACTTGCCTGTGCCGCACACAGTGCAGACAGCGCGCAGAGCGGGACGTCCGTTCTTCATCATTACCTGTTCAACGTCCCGTGAGCCGGTCTTGGTACGGCACTTCAAGCAGTAGATTTCTACGGAATCGGAAGGCGTGGCCATGATCGAAGGCTTCTGTTCCGGAGGCTGTCACCATTATATCCAAAGGAAACCCTCGCGCCGGTTGCGGCTACAGATCCGGCCGATCTGCCGGTCGTTGCACTTTGAAATCGCCCGAATTCTCCCGGGAGCTGCGGGCCGGCGTGGATGGTCCTATGGCCTGTTAACATCCAGGGAAAGGGCACCGCACCACAACAGGTAACGTGAATGACAGGCCATCAACCCGACACACGGCAATGCCAGACGTTGACTCCCCAGAGCCGACGCAATAGCATCAAATACAAGACAATCGCAGCGGGAGAGGCCCAATGGCCATCACCAAAAGGGAACTTCAGAAAGTCGAGGAAATCTACCTCGAGCAGGCGAGAGCGCACTTCCCGCCCAGCGTCCAGTTCAAGGAGGCCAACGCCTCGGTTACCACCGACCCGTACGACGAGGAGTGGATCAGGATAGATCTGGTCTACACCGCACCGGACCCCGCCCTCGACGGCAACCTGATGAACTCCCTCCACAGGAGGACCGACGAACCCCTGCTCTTGGCCGGCATCACAGGACTGACCATGGTCGGCTACGTCAACATAAACGACCCGACCGGCCACCGGCACGGCCGGGAGAAGACAACCGCGCCATGATCGACCCACAGGAACTCATTGCCACCTGCCGCAAGCTGGTGAATCCACCATCCTCGGATACGGACATCCGGCGAGCAATCAGCACCGCCTACTATGCTCTCTTCCACACTCTGGCAGCATCCAATGCCGACCTGATCGCCGGTCAACCCGGATCCAACAGGTCCGCCCACACCTGGGCCCGAGCATACCGGCGCCTCGAACACGGCAGGGCCCGAAACAACCTGAGAGCGGACCGCAACCTCCTCTCCCAGAGCGGAGACGAATTCGTCCGCATCTTCATCGAGTCCCAGGGGCACCGTCTGCAAGCGGACTACGACCCCAACGCACAACTCAATCTCTCCCTCGCCGTCAACATCATCGCCCGGGCTGACACTGCCGTGAGGAACTTTGTCCAACTGACCGAGGAGGAACGAAGATTCCTAGCAGCTCAGACAATGTTCGACAGCCGTTGAAATGCACGGTAGACCTCGTCCATCCACGGATCGCATACATTGCGAACACGCACATTGACGAAGTGCCCCCGTGCCCCCGTGAATGTAAACAGGCCTAGATAACCCTGTCTCCAAACCCTGGCGTGGACTGGCTGTCCGGCTCACCTGCCGCCCCCGGCAGCGGGGTCAAGATCACACGCCAACGGGGAGTTTCCTTGGATGCCTCGACAAGGAGTTCCTCCAAGGGAACATCGATGTCGATATCGTCGAATTCGAAGTTGAAGGCAGCCTTCACGTGGGCCGGGCAGACGAGACCCGCCGTGGCGTTGTTCTCCCGTCCCACTCGCCTCAGTTCCTCACGTTCAGCGAGAGTCATCTTCCGCTGGTAGTGGCAGCCAGAGATGGCGCATTTGACCGACACTTTTCTGGGCATTTCCCCAATGTTACAACGACATAGCAAGGCGCAGTCTCTGGCATCCGCACACAGTGGTCAGCCTCGTCCACTTTTGCCGGCAAGGTCATTCGGCCCAGCGCCATGATCGGTGAGTCCGGGCCCACCGGCCCAGGCCTGGCCCCACGCGGTCGAGGTGGCTGGAAACAGCCCTGTTTACAGCCATAGCTGGAAATTGCCCCATCCCATAGCTGAAAGGTTGGCTGGAAAACCCATTTTCAGAATCCCTGGCAGAATCCTATACTTCAGGCATTCCAGCTAGGGGTGCGGATGGATGACGCTGTACGGCTACGCCAGGGTCTCGGTCAGGGAGCCCGAGGACAAGAACCTGGACCTGCAGGTGGAGCGGCTGGTCCGCGCCGGCTGCGCCATGGGCAACATCTGGGCCGAGGAGGCCAGTGGGGCCAAGGACGACCGCGGCGGCCTCCTAGCGCTGCTGGATCTGGTGGTCGAGGGCGACACCCTGGTGGTCACCCACATCGACAGGCTCTCCCGGGGGCTGACCTACGGGCTGCAGGTGATCGAGGGCCTGCACCTGAGGGACGTAGGGTTCCGGTCCCTGTCGGAGGACTTCGACACTTCGACGGCCAACGGCAAGCTCCAGATGGTGCTGGCCTTCAGCGAGTGGTGGCGGAATTCCATCAGGGAGCGCTCGGTCGCGGGCCAGGCCAAGGCGCGGACCGATGGCCGCTTCCCCGGCCGGCGGCCCAGCCTGAGCGAGCAGCAACGGGAGTACATCAGGGAAGAGCGTTCCAGGGGAGTGAGCCAGCGGGAGCTGGCCAAGCGCCTGGAGGTCAGTCGCTGGACCATCCAGCAAGTGAACGAGTAGCGGATAGAAGGGAATTGTGCAATCTTCACTCGAATCCTGTGCGTGGTACAAGTGGGGCACCAATACTGCGCCCCCAATGATGCGACTTCTCCGCGCCATCGGCAGTCTATCCCAGCGTATGCGAGGGACCCCAGTCCAAGGCGTGATAGTACAGGTGCCAGACAGGTCTATCCCCTCGCGTGCAGGGGAACCGTCTACGCCAACCCCTTGGAAGTCACACAGACCGACCTATCCCCGCGCGTGCGGAGAGAAGGATCACCTAATGGGATCGCTCGATCGGGTTTGTCTCTAAACTAGCTATCAGCGGGCAAGGATCCCGTCTGCAATGGCGTTGAGCCGGTCCGCGTAGCGCATGATGTCATAGACGGCGTTAATATCCACAACCTCGCCGTCGTCGGCCAGTTCCATCTTTTTGGTGGTGGGCCTTTTGAAATGCAGCCGGCACAACCGTTTGCGACTCCTGGTGCTATCGTCCAACTGGATCGTGCAGTAATTGGTGCCTTCATTCCGGAAAATCTGACCTTCGTTGACCTTGTCGCGAAGGATATAACGGATGATCTGGTGTGCTTCGACTTCCTCGGCCGAAACGTTGTGTCCTTCAAGACTTTTTTCAACCAGTTGACTGGCAAACTCTTGGACCGCGGCCTTGATATGTCCCTCGAAATCTTGCACGGCCTGTTCAGTCCAACGTCGTCGGTTAGGATCTCCTTTCCTGGCTAGTAAGCGGGCCAACTCCGGATCCATTTGGGTTAATCCCACCTGGTTGAACAGGTATTCGACGACATTGTCGCGATATTCCTGGTTCTCCAACATTTCTTGGGCGACTTCTGCGATGCGCTGCGCGTCAAACGCCTCTTTCGATAAAAGGCGAAGCATGGCGATTTCATGGTCGGAAACATCGTCCACGAGGTCAATTTCCACGAATGGACGCATATCCATGTCTTTATCGCTACCCGGCAAATTGCGGAAAAACTTGTACTCGGCACCGTTGGTGAGTACGCCGATACTGGCCGATGGCACTTGTATAAAATAATCGCGCAGTTGCCCGATATTGCGGCCGTCCAACTCCTCCGATAAGCGTTTGCACTCAAAAATTATTGCAGGACTGCCGCCGTGCTTGATCGCCAAGTCCACCCTACGGTTGCGGATGACGTTGTATTCCAATTCAACTTCTGCCGTATCGTGGATATCGTAGCCCAAGGCCTCAACCACTGGCAGAATCAGAGATTGCTTCGTATTTTGCTCGTCGGGGTCATTTTCTTTTACTGTAATGATCCTGTCCCTGATCGAGTTCAAATTCGTTTTCAATGCCATGCTTGGCCTCCATAATCTCTTGTCAAGTCAGCAGCGTTGACGCGTCTCCGCCTCCACCAACTGTCAACGCTTAAGTTCGACTCCACCCGTAGAAGGCATCAGATTGGCGTCCTTAAACCGCAAAAGGGTGCTTTTCAAAATCAGGAACAAGGGTTTTGAAACAGCAACCCCGCCTCGGAGAGGGATCCTTCAATAGATGCTACCACTTGAGCACCCCGACCGCATCCAAATCGCATTCGATGAACGCCGCATGGTGAAGAATACTGGGCTACTCCTTGGTTTTCCGGGTCGCTGCCCGACAGTTCGGAGGCTCTGGGGCAGCTGGTGCGGACGTAGCCGTAGGTCTCGGGCATCACTCTCCCTCCAACTGGTGCGTATTGCACTATGCCTTTGTGACCCACACCTAAAGAAGCTGAGCGGAGTGAATTGTGGCCCAGTGTCACAAACGCGCGTTTGTGACGCCACCCAGCCAGGGAGACTCATCCGCATGGGACCGCTCCGGAGTCGACCAGAGGCTGGTCAGAAAACCGCCCGCTTAGATGTCACCTCTGGGGCAGATTGGCAAGATTCAACCGCCAGATGTCAGTGATCTTCCGACCATAGGGTCAACTTTAACGCCGCCGCTTACACATCCTCTGCACGAAGCATGGCCACCGCGACCGCCATAGGTCGGGCGGCCCATCACTCGGTCATCTTAGAATTCAACGTCTCCAGTTACCGGACCGGCGCGGCCCAGCACCTGGGTCAGCAACGGAAAGGGAACCGGCAAGATTAATTTACGCCGACCCGCAAAGCAGTTGACGCCGAACAGAGGGTACCCCTTCTCGCCTTTAACGTCGTAGGAACCTTGTGTAATATCAGCAATCAGGATCCCATGTTAAGGGTAAGATCCAAAAGGTCGGCCTAGAGCTACCGGTTCCAAAGAAATGAAGTACGAACAGAGCCGCTTTGATTTAGAGGGTTGGAGGGAGGAAGATTTTTCCGACCTGCCATACCCAGAAAATCTGGAACAGGATCCTTGGGAGGCTCAGCCGACTGCCACTGAGGACGCGGCTGAATCTTCTGGCGGGCAAACGCAGGGTGTCGCCAGCAGCCTATTAGAACTTCCGTCCCTATTCCAATCAACTGCAGACGACATTGCCGACGTTCTGGACCCTGTTGCATTCACAGCCAGTCAAGACGGCAACGGGGGAGAGTTTGATTTCCAAGAACCAGAGTCTCTGACGAAATTGGGTTCTTTACTCGGATGGGATGAGGATCTACCTGACGGAGATGAACCAAGCGACCTGTTTTTCATAGCCGATAATTCCCACGACGAGTACGACAACGAGGTTGACCCGCTCACGGACTATCGGAGCGACCTACGAGAGGCCCTGTATGAACTAGACGGCGCTGGTCCCCAAGATTGGGTTCAATCCATCAGGATTGACGAGTTCATATCTGGAGTAGGTGACGTCAGCACCTCGCAGCAGCAAGAGATCTCCGAATTGCTACAAAATCTCAGTGCCCCAAGGTTGAGCAGTTGGCTGCCTTGGCTGCGTAGGCGGGAATGGACTGGACATACCCTACTATTGTTCCTGCAGTTTCGCGCGTTTTGGGATGAGAGCAGTGAATTCTGGGCCTTCCTACAGTGGTCCCCAGGCGCCAAGTATTGGTTTACTTTGCTGAGCCGGAACAGCATGAGCTTGGATGATTCGTACTTGCTAGTACAAAGGCGGTCGAAATGGCCGGCTTACCAGTTGATAGACATCGAATGGTTTGACGATTGGGACCAGATCGATGTATGGACGCGAGTGTCAGGGGACTTTTTCTCGTTCGCCTCTTTCGCTTTGTATCGTTCCCGGCTCCACTACGGAGAGGACTGGCGTTGTCGCCCAGATTTGATGGTAGACCTGGATTCACCTCCCATCAATTCAGTGGCCGACAAGCACGGGTGGGAGCTTCTGTTGCACACCGATTGGGCGCGGCTGTCATTCGAAGGGGAAATGGGGACCGACCCTATGGAATGGCACGACGGTCATGGATGGTAGAGGGACCGGAATCTAAGGGGAGGCACCTGCAGGATGAACACACCAAACGACGCAGTCCTGGTTCCAAGAGTGGGCTGCTTTGTCTCGCACAAGGATGAAAGTGGGCTTGGCGTCGTTGTAGACCAAGCCGTTGAGGGTCAGAAGACGTACGTAAAGGTGTCTTGGGGAAACCTTGGAACCACAAAGTACCATGACGTCCAGGACTTGCGAAACGGCTTTCGCCCGAACCATGTAGTCCAGGATTCTCCGGCGTCCAACACCCGCAGGACGCTTGGTACCGGCACCGTGCAGGCAATTCGTAGCATCGCCGGTCGGGACTTGGTGCTTGTCCAACTCCACGAAAGTGGAGAATCCCGGTGGTTACCCTACCAGAACTTGGTACGTCTCCGGGACGCCAAGATCAAGTACCAGCGGGCGGAAGCCGACGAGCCCGACAGTGCGGAAAGATTCAGGCTGAAGGCCTTGGCATTCGCACTGGATTCCTGGAACCAAGTAACCGGGGCCCTTGACCGCCTCGATGTGGACCCCTTGCCCCACCAGATCGATTTGGTGCACAAGATCCTGACCTCGGATCAAACTAACTGGCTTATTGCTGACGACGTCGGCTTGGGCAAGACTATTGAAGTTGGCCTCCTGCTGGCAGCAATGAAACGCCGTAGGCAGGCCAGGCGAGTGTTGGTAGTGTGTCCGGCCGGGATGGTAAGGCAGTGGCAGGACGAGATGAGGTTTAAATTCAATGAAGACTTCCTCATATACGGGTCAGACTTCAGTATAAGCCAGCCATCTCTCTGGTCCAGGTATGACAAAGTAATTGTCTCCATTGACCGTGCAAAAGCAGACCTGCACAGGTCCATTTTCGAGGATTCGGGTGACTGGGACGTCATTGTTTTTGACGAAGCCCATCATCTAAGCAAGATAGAGAGGCAGGCGGTAACCCAGCGATACCAATTGGCGGAGACTCTCCGAAGCCACACGGATGCCTTCATTTTCCTGTCGGGTACGCCCCACCAGGGAAACACCGTTCAATTCCTCAACCTGCTGCTCCTGTTGCGCCCTGACTTCGCCCGTAGATTCGCCAACGTCTTTACCGACCCGTCGGCGGTCGCCGAAGTGGTTCTTCGCAACCAAAAGAGCTTGGCTACCGATACCAACGGAAATTTCCTCTTCAGAGGTCAGGATACCCACTTGGTGGAAGTGCCTTTATCGGACTCGGCCAAGGACTTCGACCAGCAGTTACAGGAGTACTTGAAACACGGTTATGCCGCATCGGAGTCAGCTGGCATCACTGGGCGTGCCATAGGGTTCGTCATGACCACCTACCGCAAGCTGACCTCGTCCAGCATTGCCGCGATCGAACGAGCTTTACAGCGCCGACTTGCGCGGCTGCAAGGCACAGACGTGAACCGGGCTCCCAGTGACACCAGGTTGCTTCTTACGGAACTCGATGATGCTTTTTTGGAGGGTACCGACGCTAGGGATGACCTAGAGGACGTGTCAGATCAGGTCGCCGGGATGGCAACGGGTGCCAACCCTTTTTTCTCCGGCGAGCAGGCTCAGATCTCAGAGCTCTTGATAGCCGCCGGAGAGGTGAAGAAGGCTGACTACAAGCTGGAGCAATTTCTGAGAGAGATTGTCGATCCCCTCCAGTCGGAAGGCCTCAAATTGCTGATTTTTACGGAGTACCGCGCCACCCAAGAGTATTTGGCGGGCACTCTCGGGAGGAGATATCCTGCTCAGAAAGTCGCCCAGATAAACGGAAGCATGTCTCTTGATGAGAAGAGGCGCAACATTGAGGAGTTCAATGAAACCTCGGCTTTCATGGTCTCAACCGAGGCTGGCGGAGAGGGAATAAACCTGCATCAACAATGCCACTTGATGGTCAACTACGACCTGCCATGGAATCCCGGGCGTCTGGTTCAGCGGGCAGGGCGACTGTACCGTTATGGCCAGCAGGAAAGAGTCATTGTTTTCAATCTGATGGCCGATGACGGCTTCGACAACAGGGCACTGGGTATGATGCTCAAGCGGGTGTACCACATAGCCCGTGACATGGCTGAGGTGAGCTCCGAGTTCCAAGAAGGTTTGGAAACCGAAATAGTGGGTGAGTTGCTCGAGCGGGTGGACATTGCATCACTGCTCGCTGCAAACAAGAACTTGGATATCAACCACAGCGAAAGCGACATCATCGAAGCGGTAGCCAGGGCGAAGGAAGCGAAATCCCAACAGGAAAGGTTGTTTTCCCACGTGGAGGGCTACGACCCCAATGCGACAACTGCCCTTTACACCTTTGGACCCCAAGACGTGCTTCTCTTCCTTGAGGGAATTTTGCGCTACAGGGGAATACGTATCAGGGAACGGCTATACAACGATCGAGTCCTGGAATTGGAGCTGCCTGAGGACTTGCGCGGCCGATTCTCGGAGTTTCCGGCCAGGGGCACGGTGGTCCGAGTAACCGGTGACCGTCAACTGGCAATGCGCCTCTCAAATGTTGCGCCCATGGACTTCAAGAGCGTCTTCTTCTCGTTCCTGATAGATTTTGCCAAGTCCCCTGAATTCAAAGGGGAATACGCAACGCTATTGGGTCCTGAATCAGGCACCCTCGGACTCTACAAGCTTAGATGGCAAAATGACCAGGGAGTCCCCAGGGAAGAGGCATTGCTCCCTGTTTTTCTGCCCGAAAGCAACGGACGGACTCGACCTAACCCTGAATTCTTCGGCAGCCTGATCCTTGAACCCGCCGAAAAATGTGAACCAATGAATCAAGCCGACGTGAATGCTCGGACAGAGATCCTCAAGCTCCTGGACCTATCGGGCCATTCGGAATTGGCAGGGCGTTGCACGTCCTTGCGCCACCCAAACGACGTTGTCCTTTTGGCCGCGGTAGATCTGGTTCATCGGGATTAGCAAGGACTGTGCCATACCCCAATTGCCAATGGTCATTCTGTTGCGTATTGCCTCATCCAGAACGTTACGATACAAACGTGGTAGCCTCAAACAAACCGCCACCGAAACTTTGGCAGCCAGCTGCATGAGCAGATGAATCGGCAAGATAGCGAAGCAAGAGCTTGTGGCGACGATCAGGGCCTCATATCGGCAGACTGAGGTGGACCCATCGGTTGGGTCCACCTCAGTGAAATGCCGTGCTCATCCTCTGCTCTGCCGATTCCGACTGCCCTTACGCCTTTCCATACCGCCAACGCATAGATCCGCATTGACACTGAACCAATTCCGATAGCTTGTCGTCGAGCCTCCAAACATTTCGGTCGCATGAGTCGCATCTAAAAGACCCAATAGCCTTCTCACAAGCATCAATCAGCTTGGTTGCTTCTGATTTGACAACGTCGAAAGTGTGTGACCCACGATTGCCCCAAGACGTTAGGAGTTGGTCGGCTTTGCGGCACGCATCAATCGAGGAGGTATTCTCTACGAAATTGTCTCCAGATTTCCTCTGAAAGCACTTTTTCCCGTCAGCAACCAGGCGTACCAGAAAATCGTGCGCCATACGCCTATCATTTTTCTCGGAGCGCAAAAACGGCAACTTGGTCTGAAGGCGTTCAGCGATCATCGACAATTCTATATCCATGATCTTCCGGGCATCATTGACAGCTGAATCTGGACGCTCCTCTATTAAGTCACGGGCAACACCGAAGGTGGTAGTTCTGTGTGACCAGCGAATGCCAATATCCGGGGTTTCATATGGCACCAACATACCAAAGTTCCATCTATTGTTAATGTCTCCTAGTTGATGCCGCAACTCTGTGTACCATTCACGGTCATGCGTAAATATAATCACCTGCCGATTGCTAAACTCTTTTTCCAACAGTTCTTGAATCATCCCGCGGTGATTTCGGTCCAGACTCACCACCACGTCGTCCAAGAACAGAGGACGCTCTGTGTCAGCAACTTGTTTCGCCATAGCAAGAAATATGCATAAGCCAAGGCTGTTTCGATAGCCCTCCGAAAGCGTAAGGCTAGGTGAATCTTGCTCCAATCCATGGAATTTCAAAACCACATCAATCGCTTTGTCCGTGGTCGTCGGCAAGAAAAGTCTGACGCTATCAATTTTCTCGCCTGGATGCAGTATCTCCCACATGGTCTCTAGGTCTTTAGATATAGTGTCAATCACCTTCTGGGATTGTTGCCGGATCTCGGTACGCACTTTTTCCTCTAACGAGTGCATCAGCGCAACCAGAGCTTCGCCGGTATTGATTTCCTCGCCCAGATCTTTGGAAGCAATAACGGATTTGGCGGCGCCTAAAAGTTTTTTGTCGTCAGTCAGCTTCTGAACATCTGGAGGAGCATCCTCTGAATCTCTTGCCGCGACCGCAATAATCGGGAGCAACTTAGTCTCGATAGCAACAAGGTCCTTTTCGCTGCAAGTTTCACGAAGCGAGTTGGGATTTACATGCGCTAAGTGCTCGAAGCCATCGATAATATCTGCATCGTCCAGCCCATTTCGCCAACTCATAAGGTTGGGTTTGTTCAAACCGGCTCTGAGCGCATCTAAGGAGCTACAGACGGTTCCAATTGCGGCTTTATATCTGTTAAAGGTTTTGTTGACTTCATTTAGGCGCTCACTTTCTGCCTTGATATGTTCGCGGAAGGCATCGACCGAAATCGATTGCCCACATGCAGGGCAATCTACTTTTTCGATACCCTCTAAACCGTCCACGAAAGAAGTTGCCGACCCTAGGACGCCTAACTTCTCAGCGATTTGAGGCACCAGCGATCCGGCTAAATCCACGCTGAAGGCACGAACGGCTTGGACACGCTCCTGGAGACTTGAAGCAGCAACTTCCCTAAGGAAGATGAACTTCTGGTTTTCAGCGGAGTAGTCCTTAATCTGATTGTCTATCGCTTTTTCCAACTCATCGCAAATTGCCAAAGAGTCATTTGTGGCGGGGTTCTCTTTGCAATATTTTGTGTAAAGATTGTGGACAAACTCAACAATGTCGTCATAACTTCGTGTTTCGAACGAATCTTTTCGTAGACTCTCCACTTGATTGAGTTGGATCTTTTTCTGGCTAAGCTTGGCTTCACTATCAACGGTCTGCGCAAGCTTGCGAAGATTCTCAGCAGCGAACTCCATTTTTTGCAACCCAAACAAGGGTAACAGCGCTGAATATTTTGCACCTTTTGTGGCGTGTATAAACTTCGCGATCTCGTCCTGTCTAAGTACCGTTTGCCTATATTCCCACTCAGCCATCGCCAAGGCCTGGCCGCCCGAACTCTTTGGCGATCCATTTGAGGTGAAATCTATTTTGAGTTCAGAGTCGTCCTTAAACTTAAAACCCAGAGATGTTTTACTGCCTTGGGGTCTGTGCGTATTGGGAATTGCCTTCACTTGGCGAGTGCCACTGTACTCGTTTCTGAGGTGCTCGATGCTGCCGCTATTGAGTACGTATTCCAACGCGTCTACGAAGGACGATTTACCAGAACCATTGTCGCCGTAAACGACCATCGATTTACAGTTGGGTTCAAGTGAAACTGGATCGGCAGCCCCACGGAACCACGCTAACTGTATGGATTTAATCCTCATTGTGTCTCCTCCGGCTCGGGCGGCTTGGGAATCGTGTCCCCTATTAGCTGGGTGGCGACCGCCTTAAGATTTGTTGGAGTAAGATCCCGCTCGGTGAGCTGTCCCTCAAACAAAATCTCCAACCTAGCAAACACGCTGTCGGCCACCAATGGATTGTCTTTCCGGGCTGCCCTAAGGAGGGACGAAACCCATTGGTCACCGTTATCCTTCGTAGACTCCGGTTCTTTTGCCATCAATTTGTTTTCCATCCTTTTTGATAATCTCACTAAACTATCATTCCCTCTGGTCCGGTTTTTCGGGAGCAGCGCAATGGCTCGGAACCCCGTGATAACCTCTCGCGCTGAGAAACGATTTCCGGGCCTTTCGGAGACGGGCTAGAGTGGTGGGGTCACCTGAGGATAGAAATCCTCCCTTAATGCCAACAGGGGAAAAGGCATGAATTCTCACCCCCGGTTAATACCTTGCCGCAACTGCTCTCCGACAGGCCGCGGGCCGTGCGGTAAAACGAGATGGCACCCTAAAGCTGTTCCGCCGACCGGCATAAACGATGGCAATCACACCTCTAAGCCCTCTAGAAATCTGGCCGGAAAGTGGCATGAGGCGGCCAGGGTTTATACTTGGAGTCACCAAGGGTAGCGAGGGTTGACTATGCTGGGAGAGCGTTCGGATCAGAGGGGTCTCTGGGAAGCGGACCGGCTGTATCTTGACCATGTGGGGCGGGAGACCTTCTACGGTCTGCTGGCTTCGCTGCGGGGCCAGCTGTTCCGGGACGCCGACTTCGCCGTGTTCTACTGCGCCGACAACGGCCGGGACAGTGTGCCGCCCAGCCTGCTGGCCACGGCCCTGCTGTTGCAGACCCACGACAAGGTCAGCGACGCCGAGGCCAAGGCCCGGGCCGACTTTGACATCCGCTGGAAGGTGGCTTTGGGGATTGAGATTGAAGACCGTCCTTTTGCCAAGAGCACGCTGCAGGTGTTCCGCGCCCAGCTGATCCTGCACGACCAGGTGCGGGAGGTATTCGAGTCCAGCTTGCGGCTGGCCCGGGAGTCGGGCTACCTGAAAAAGCGGAGCATGAAGGTGGCGCTGGACACGACTAACATCCTGGGCCGGGGCGCGGTGAAGGACACCTTCAACCTGCTGGCCGACGGGGTGGTCAAATTGATGCGGGCGCTGGCAGCCGTGGAGCAGACTGGTGTCAAGGAATGGGCCAGGACCCAGGGATATGGGCGGTACCTGGCCTCCAGCATCAAGGGCGAGGCGGCCATCGACTGGTCGGACAAACGGGCGCGGCAGGCCCTGCTGGCCCAGGTGGTGGCGGACGCGGACCGGCTGCTGGAGTTGGCGCGGCAGGCCCAGGGGGAGTTGCCCGAGGACAGTATAGAGCGGCAGCAGATCGTGGCGGCGGCGGAACTGCTGGGGGAGTTGCTGCTCCAGGACATTGAGCGCAAGAGCCCAGATGGCGATGGCGGCGGTGATGACGGCGTTGACGGCGTGAGCCTCAGGAGCGGGGTGAGCAAGGACCGGATGATGTCGGTGCATGACCCACAGATGCGCCACGGGCACAAGAGCAGCAGGAGGCGCTTCGACGGGCACAAGGCGGCCATCGTCGTGGACACCGATACCCAGTTGATCACCGCGGTGGAGGTGTTGCCGGGCAACGCTCCGGACAACCTGGGGGCGCTGGAACTGGTGGAGCAGAGCGAGACCAACGCCGGTTTGCCGGTGGAGGAAGCCGTGGGCGATGCCGCCTATGGGGACGGAGCTACCAGGCAGACCTTCGCCGACGCGGGCCGGCGGTTGGTGGCCCGAGTGCCAGGTCGGCCCAACCGGCAGCACTTTCCCAAGGATGACTTCGTCATTGACCTGGCGGCGGGTAGTTGCACCTGTCCGGCGGGGCAGGTCACCCACACCATCGTGCCAGCGGGACAGCGGACTGATGGCATGGGTCGGGTCCACCACTTGCAGGCCTTCCAGTTCGACGGGGCGGTATGTCGGACATGTCCACTGCGCTCTCAATGCATCGCAGCTAAAGGCAGGAAGGGACGACGGGTGCTGATCCATCCCCAGGAAGCCCTGTTGCAGCAGGCCCGGACCCTGCAACAAAGCGTCGAGTATGACGAATATCGGGCGCGCCGAGTGGTGGTGGAACACCGGTTGGCCCGACTGGTCCATTTGGGCATCCGCCAGGCCCGCTACTTCGGCAGGGTCAAGACCAAGTTCCAGCTGTACCTGGCGGCCACGGTGGCCAACCTGACCCTGGTGGCGGGGAAACTCGGTCTGTCGAGCAGAACCGACGGCGGTTCCAACAGCTGGGGCACTGACCGTACCCAGACCATACCTTCCGTCTTTGATTTCCTCACCGCGAGGTTCCCTCAAATCTTGATGCCCCCCTTGCTTGCAACGACCTTACTGCTGAAATGCATCTCCCCGAACAAGGCTTTCCGGCCAGATTTCTAGGTTCTAGTTCATGTCAACGTGACCACTATGGTCGATGCGCCTGCCACGCCATCGGGGAGGCCACCGCCTTCGCCGTGGCCGTCACCCTCCTGCCGGTCTGGCTATCCGGCAACCCACACACTGCCATACCGGGCCCCCCACCGAAGCATCTCCTGGGCAGGACCGCGGCGACCATTCGCCCTCACGAAGAGGATCACGCGCTCGGACTCCGTGTTCCCTGGCCTCCGGACGTGAATGAGGGCTACGTTGGCCTCCTGAAGCCCCACGTAGCCCCAGAAAAACGGCTCCATGGCTTCGGATTGGCGGAACAGGCCATCGAGATGGACCGCCTGGACGGGCTACGTCCTCCCTATCCTTTTCCCAGAGGCAAAACTGCAGAGGTCATTTGGGAACGGGCAGCTACGCTAAGGAATGCCAAGGGTACTTGCCGCATACGGCTCCGACACTTTTTCCAAACAGGGCTACATCAGACAGGTCGGCACAGCCTGGAATCAGGCAAGATTGCCTATCAACTCTTTCAGGCCACCCGCCCTTTCGTTCAAGATGCTGATCTGCTTGCTGAGACCCTCCCTCATGATGCGGGCGCGGTTAACAATTTTATCGTTGCTGCTGCGAATAGTCTCTGAGGACTTGGTGATTTCATCCAACCCGTCAGCTTGCCGTCCAATTTCCAGGATGGCCTTTTCCAGAGCCTCAAAGTCCGCATCTACTTCTTCGCTAAAGGATTTGGGCCGCGCACAAAGAGCCCTGGCGACTGATAGGCCAGCATCAAGAAATACGTCACTCCCGGGCTCTTCCGCGTCCCAGATGACCACCACGTCGCTACCGTATCGGTTGAAGACCTCCAGGCCAATTGGCGCCGTGCGTTTGGAAAAGACAAAGACGCCAATACCGGCGCCCCGGTTCCTCTTGGCTTCCTCCAGTTCCTCCAGCGCTTTCTTCAAGTTGTAAGAAGCGTCCTCTTTGGCTTCGACTACTATCCTGGCTCCAGCAGAGGCGGCTTCCGGGCCGAGCTCTATGACCACATCACCCTTCTTGTTGTTCTTGATCAACCCAGTGGTATTTCCGGTACGTTCAGCGATGTCGGCGGCCCCTTGGCTCCTTTCGCTGACGAAACCAAATACTGCATCCTCGAAGACCAAGCCATGGCGAGTGCCGCGTTCCGATTCCTGCTTACGGGCTTTCATTTCAGCGAGCGCAGTCTTTACTTCAGTTTGAAAATCCGTGTTCGCTTTGTTCTGTTTCTCAATTTCCTCCAGCAGCTTTTTCTGCATGCGAGCCAGAGCGGAGCCATCCTCATTGAGATCAAACTCGCTGCTGATCTGGCGCTGTGCCCTTTCGACCCCTTGCATCAGACGGGAAAGAGCCGAGTCCTCGTTGTCCAGGGAAAACTCACCGGTGACCTCGCTGATGCGCTTGTCCAGAGCGTCCCCAACTTCGCCGTGCTTGGTCTTCAACTCTGTCACCAGACGGCTGAGAGCACCTTCCCCGTTATCCAGCGAAAACTCCTTGAGGATCGTCTCCTTCTGCTGCACCAGAGTCGTTTCCGTGGACTGAGTCAGCTGCTGAATCAAGCCGGTTGTAGCTTCAGGGTCCAGCGTCCGCATCAGCGGGCTGTCCTTGCCCACGTGTGTGGTCAAGGTTTGGGCCAACCCGGAATCGCTGCCCTCAACCTGCGCTCGGATAACCCTTTCCAAGTCACCATCTTTTTCGGTCAGCCGCTTGACGCGCTCCGAAAACTGCCCGCTTTGCGGGTCGAAGTAGGTCTTCAGGCAGAGGCCAATCTGCCCGGTGACATCCTTTTGGTAGGTTTCGAGCGCGACCCGCATGTTGTCCACAAACCGCTCTCCCTCCTGCCGCACACGATCGGCATCAATGCGGCCCTGCGCCTGGCGTAGAGCAATGACGCCTATCTTCATCGCAGATATGGCGAACTCCTCACGCTCCTGCCCTTCCGGGTACGCTGCAAGTTCGCTGCATAAATCGCTGTCATAGATCTGCAGGATTAGCTCCACGGAAGTTGATCCGTTATGAGACACCCCGTTCGCCACTGCTTCATGAGTCGCTACGCCGTTCAACGTCATATCGTCTCCCATGTTCCCTGGATTTTTGTCTACCAAATGAACCAGCCGTTGGCCCCGCATAGTACCAATAACTTAACCTGGAGGTAACGGGCGATGAGTGTGCAGGTCTTCTACTCACTCTCTTTCTGATAGGAAATTTCCTCCGCCAACTCCCGGTAGCGGCAGAAGGCGTTGGCCAGTTGCATTTGTCTCGGGGTCTGGCACTCGGGCGCGAACAGCTCTGGCGAACCCACCAGCACGCAGACGCAGCGCGCCCGGGATGTAGCCACGTTGAGACGATTCAGGCTGTAGAGAAACTCCATACCGTGTGGGGCATCCGCTGGGGTCGAGGTTGCCATGGAGTAAATCACCACTGGCGCTTCCTGCCCTTGGAACTTGTCGACGGTGCCCACCCTCGCCCGGGGCAGCCGCTCATGGATCTTGAAGACCTGGGCGTTGTAGGGCGCAATGATCAACACGTCCTCCAACGTAAACGATTTCTCACGCCCTTCCTGGTCAACCCAGCAAGACTTTCCATCAACCAGGCTGCAGACCAGGTTGGCCACCTGGTCTGCCTCCTCGTCGGAGGAGTTCAGGTTGCCACGGTGGGATACAGGCAAGAAACGCAGGCCGCTCCCGGCTACCGGCCCGGCGGAGACCACCCGTTGGCCCTCGAGCCCGGGACGGGAACTCAGTTTCCCTTCGTAGAACACCTCAGAGGTAAAGTCGCATATGTCTGGGTGCAGTCGCCAGGTCTCTTCCAAGAACAGCCCCTGATCCGCTGTTATGGTCTGGCGGCCAGCGAGCAGATGGCTCAGGGCCGACACCTCGGTGCCATCGGGATGAGTCCCCTGGGTGGGCTGGTCCAGCTGCTGCGGGTCGCCCAGCAACACCAGGCTCGTCCCGGCATGGGAGATGGCCAGCACGTTGGCCAGGGACATCTGAGCCGCCTCGTCCACGAACAGAACGTCCACCGAATCCTTGGCTTCGGGCCTGGCCCAGAGCCATGAGGTGCCCGCGGCCACTTGGCAGCTGCCAGCCAGGGCGGCAAACACCTTTCCATTGTCGGTGATCAATTCGATGCGGGGATCGTGGGGTTCGTCCTTTTGGTAGGCGCTGATCTTCCGTGCCGCCCGCAGATCCAGGCCCTGTTCCGCAGCGGCTGACATTGTAGCCTCCAGCAGATTGACGATCACCTTGTGGCTATTGGCGGTGATCCCGACCCTGGCTCCATGCTTCACCAGTTCGCAAATCATGCGGGCACCGGTGAAGGTCTTGCCCGCGCCTGGGGGTCCCTGAAGAGGCAGAACGCCGAACTCTCCCTGGGCAGCAATGCGCAGTGCGGCGTCCAGGGCAGTTTCACCGGCCCACCGAATGGGCTCACCGTTCATTCGCGGCGCTTCGCGCAAGAGCAGGGACCGCGCAGCTCCGTAAGAGCCCTCCCCGGTGATACCACTGTCAGCCACGTACTCGCCGAGGCGCACCAGGGCCTTTTTGTGCGCGTCGGTCGGAACCATGTCGTGGGCGAACACCCCTTCGGGATGGGTGTCGGCGAGGGCTGCAGGCTTGTCAATGTCCACCGTGCCGGCCTGCGGATCGAGGGACACCAGTTTGCCCAAGCGGTCCCCTCCCGGCATATGCAACCCCTCGCCGCCGCGCAACGAAGTCTCCTGAACCGGAAAGCGGTAACGGTGGGTGAGCCGTGTGCCCGTTCGGCCAGCCTCGCCGATAAACACAAGTTGGGCTAGGGCGCCCCGTTCGTCAATCAGTTCCTCCACTGAGCACTCACTCAACCGGAAGAACTCCCACCAAACCGCCTTCTCTTCCCGCCGGTGCCAGTCCAGGATGTTGGCCAACACCCACCGAGCCTGCTGTTCAGGGTTGCGTTCTTCGAGGGGTATGGGCACGTCGCCGGCAATACATTCGCCCAGGGCCAGGATCATCTGCTGCCATTCGGTCAGTTGGTCTGAGGCCTGCCTTCCGCCCAGCCCCGGCCGCTCGATTGTCACGCCACCGTCGACCAGTTCCTGCCGAATCTCCTCCAGCCAGTTGCGAAGCTGAAATGTTGACTCGCAATCGTCTCGGTTGTAGCCCTCTACTGCAGTCTTGTGTTCATCCTTGATGGCTTCGGGGGAGCCCAGTTCCAAAGGAGCGCAGACGCCGTACAGGGCCGAGTTGGCTTCTCCCAAAGGCACTTCCCTGGTGAATCCGTAGAATCTCTCCAACTCCTTGATCGAGTAGCTCTCTACGCTGGCGCGCAACCCGCCTCTCACCACCCGGTAGAGGTCGACGAACAGGCCAGCCCGCAACATCCGGTCAACCTCGGCCTCGCGAGTGGCGTGACGGCCCATGAGCCGTTTCATCGCGCTGGGCTCGTAGGGCGCGTAATGGTATATGTGCAGATCCGGGTATTCTTCCCAGCGCTCCATCACCCAGTCCACGAACTCCTCGAAGACGCGCTTTTCTTCAGCAGTGGACAGGGCCCAGAGCCCGGTGTAGTCCGGCTGATCCTGCTTGTTGGCCGACAGATAGCCGAACAGATATTCGAAGCCGCCGGGTCCCACGAAGGGATCGCCCTCGAAGTCGAAGAAAATATCGCCCGCTGACGGCGCAGGCAACAGGGCGAGGCCGACGTCTGGTTCGGGGTCGAGGGTTTCGTAGACCGCGCGGCCGTCTTCTCGGCCTTCCACCTGAATCCGGGCTTGTTCACGAATCCTCTCATAGCCGACTGCCGCGCCCCTATCCGGTTTCCACGGCAAGGGCAGAGGTGTAGCCGCCAAGCCGGCTGTTGTTGCAACCTGCCGGTCTGTCAGCTCGCCAATTTGAAGACCCGAAATGCCCGCCACCAAGCAGAGATGATCGTCGCCTCGTCGGCGGCTATCGCACTCGCGACCCCACCGGCACATTCCGCAGTGCTCCTTTGGATCGGGATAGCTCCCACTTCCATTGGCCAAGGCCGACTCCAGCCAAGTCTTGACCAGCCGGTAGTATGCGGCGTAATCACTGGTCCGGTACGCTTGAGGCTCGAATTCAGTCCACGGGGCAACCACATACATTCGCTCCGGGATCAAATCCTGGACACCACCCACAAGGTCGGAATACAGGGACAACTGCAGTATGGTGCCGCTCTTGGTTTCCCGGGCCAACTTGGTGTCGATCACCTCGTAGGACCAGCCACCCAGGCCGCTGGGCACTTCAACTCGCCGCAGGATGTCCATCCTTCCGCCCCAATGTCCCTGGACCAGGGCGCCCTGCGCGATTACCTCTTTTCCAGCCTTCATGGCCTTCATGGTTGTCGCCACGGCGGTGGCCTCCAGGCCCGACCCTTCGATCCAAGTCACCTGAGCGCCGGCATCCGTCAGATGCTGAATGTAGGCCTGTTCGTGGGCTAGGCCTCTCTCCCACAACAGGTCCAGTGTGGGGTCCCAATGCCCGGGTACAACGCGCAAGCCTACTGCCACCTCGTGGTTAAGTTCCGTCAAACGCTGGCAGGCCAGGTGGTTCACCAGGTCGCTGGCGCTTAGACGAACAATTTCATTCACCTTATCCATATCGATGTCCCTCCACCTTCCGCCCAGGGTCTTTTCCCGATTCTCTTACTTGTTGTTGCCACCTTATCCGCTGGTCATTGACTGGTGTTCCAAGGCGCCTGGTTGCTAAGACCCAGTAGTACACGAGTCCGCTGCTCCAGTTCTCCAAAACCGCAGCGCCATTGACACTAATTGGATTCGACAATACGTTCCCGTCCGATGCCCAGAAACTCGACCCAAGCAAACACGGCCACTGTGCTTGAGCAGAGCCGTTCAGCTTGGCCACATCAAAAAGGCTATCACCTGGGTATCACAAAGTCAACAATATGATTATTGATATATTGGTCAAACAATGGTATAAATGGACAATAATGCTATTGATGGATATCGCCGATGTAAGCCAAGGCTTAGCCCTCGCGGGGCGTGGGGCTGGAGCTCGAGCAGGTGACTGGATACTAAAAATCGCCGAGGGCGGCGACATAGGCGGCGAGGGTTGGCTTGAAATCGAGGACCTCAAGGAGGTCGGGGTGGTTCAAAGCCTGCGCACAGAACGCCACCTTCTGCGCCCCTTCGATGTGCTGGTAACAGCCAGAACTGGAAGGACGCAAGTGGCGCTTGTGCCGCCAAATGTATCCAGAACTGTGGCCGGGGTTACTTTGCTGGTGGCTCGCCCAAAGCAACCGGAATCAGGAATGGGCCACTGGCTCTATTTTTTCTTGGCTTCAGCCTTTGGTCAGGCTCAAATTGCCAAGCGTATGGCAGTCAACGCGACCTCATTGTCGCTGTCAGCCAAAAGCCTGGGAGAAATCGAAATCCCCATACCGCCTGCTCGGATACTAGGCTTGATCGCCCGACTTATTGAATCGTCAGAGACGGCGTATGATGCGGAATTGCGGGTAGCCCGGTTGCGGCGGGAAATTCTCCGCGACGCAATTGTGCAGGATGCCTTGCGGGCCGAAGGGAATATTTGAGGAGACACCATGCCGCTGACCAGCCAGGAACTGCAGAGCAAGCTGTGGCAGGCCGCTGACATTCTGCGAGGGCAGATCGACTCGGCCGACTACAAGAACTACATTTTCTCCATCCTCTTCCTCAAGCGGCTGTCGGACCGCTTCGACGAGGAGGTGGAAAGCGCGGCCAGCGACCGGGGCGTGCCTCGGGAGACGGCCCTCGCCGACCGCGACGAGCACGAGTTCTTCGTGCCGGAGGAAGCCCGCTGGTCTGTGATCACCGGCAAGTCAATGGGCCTGGGAGAGGCGCTGAACGTGGCCAGCTTCGCCGTCGAGGACGCCAACACGGGCCGGCTGGACGGCGTACTCACCGGCGTCAACTGGAACGACGAGCAGAAACTGGGCAGTCCGGCCAACCGCGAGGGCCTCATCCGCCAACTCCTGAACCACTTCGCCGGCCTGGACCTCAGCGACGCCAACCTCCGCGACGGCCAAGTGGACGCCGGCAGCGTGTTGGGCGATGCCTACGAGTATCTGATCTACCAGTTCGCCGACGACGCGGGCAAGAAAGGCGGTGAGTTCTACACGCCCCGCGAGGTCGTCCGGCTGATTGTGGAGCTGCTGGAGCCCCAAGAGCGGATGCGCATCTGCGACCCCACCGCCGGGTCCTGCGGGATGCTGATCTACGCCGCCCAGTACGTGCGGGAGCAGGGCGGAGACATTCGCAACCTGGTGCTGCACGGGCAGGAGCGCAACCTGGGCACCCTGGCCATCGGCAAGCTGAACCTGCTGCTCCACGGCCTGCGGTCGGCACGGCTGGAAGCGGGCGACGTCATCGCCGAGCCGGGGCTGGTGGACTCGCAGGGGCGGCTGCTGTCTTACGATCGGGTCATCGCCAATCCGCCCTTCAGCCTGAAAAACTGGGGCCACGAGTTCGCCCCTGGCGACCCCAACCACCGCTTCGACCGCTACAGTGCTATCCCGCCCAAGACCCGGGGCGACCTGGCCTTCCTGCTGCACATGCTGGCGGTTACCAATGCCCAGGGTCGGGTGGGTGTGGTGATGCCCCATGGCGTGCTGTTCCGGGGCGGCGCCGAGGGCAAGATCAGGCGGGGCATCGTCGAGGCCGACCTGTTCGAGGCGGTCATCGGCCTGGCCCCCAACCTGTTCTTCGGGGCAAGTATCCCCGTCGCCATCTGCGTGCTGAACCGCGACAAGCCTGCCGACCGGCGCGGCAGGGTGCTGTTCGTGGACGCGGCCCAGCCGGGGTACTTCCGCGCCGAGCGGGCCCACAACTTCCTCGACCGGGAGCACATCGCCAGCATCGTCGCGGCCTACCGCGCCTTCGAGGATGTGGAGCGCTTCGCCCACGTGGCCGACCTGGCCGAGATCGAGGGCAACGACTTCAACCTGAACATCAGCCGCTACGTGGACACCTCCGAGCCAGTGGAGACGATGTCGGTGGCCGAGGCGTTGGCGCAACTGCGGGAGGCGGAGCGCAGCCGCGACGAGGCCACGGCCCGCATGGACGCGCTGCTGGCGGAGCTGGGGTACCAGCGATAGAATATGACCATAGGCTTGACCATGGTTGCGTTGCGGCTGGGTCAGAACAGCCGCATAAGGTAGGGGCGTACATATGGTTACCGGGCAGGGAAACCCCAATGGACCACGGACGATTAAGGCCTCTGAGTTCAAGGCCAAGTGCCTGAAGCTGATGGACGAGGTCGCCGAGAACGGCGAGGAGATCGTCATCACCAAGAACGGGAAGCCGGTGGCCAAGCTCACCGCATTCCGGGAGCGGCCCAAGACTTTCTTCGTGGACGACACTGAGCGATTCCCTTGGCTAAAGGAGGTCAGTGAAGCCCTGGACCGCGGCGAAGGCGCAGATGTGGTGTGGGAGGCTGAACTTGGCCTGATAGACGGCAAACCATGCTGATCGTGGACACCCACGCCTTGCTCTGGTCAAGACGCCGCCCGTCCCCAATGGGCCTTGGTTCCATGGAGGAAATCGATGCCGCATGGCAGGCGGATAACCTGGCCGTCTCTGCTTTCACTTTCTGGGAAGTGGCGATGCTTCGGGCCAAAGACCGGGTGGATTATCCGGCAGATGTGGCAACCTGGCGCCGGGAACTCCTCGGCCAGGGGCTGATCGAGATCCCCATGGACGGCGACATCGGTATTCGCGCCAACGCCCTGAACGACTTTCACGCCGATCCTGCCGACCGCATCATCGTCGCCACCGCCATGGGCGGCCACCGGCTGGTGACAGCGGAAGAGCGCATCCTGAGTTGGGGCGGGAGCCTCGACCGTCTGGACGCGAGGCACTGATGGCATCCGCCAACCTAACACACGCCGAACATGCCATACCAGACGGCTGGCAGCGCGTGCGGCTGGGAGATGTTGCTGAGATTAAGGGCGGAGCGGGATTCCCTCCCAGTAGGCAAGGTCGAACATCCGGCGACTATCCGTTCATCAAAGTGTCCGACATGACGCTTAAAGGAAACGAAACCTACATCCGACTAGCCAACAACTACGTGGATGAGCAGGATGTATTCGACTTAAGCGCGAATGTATTTTCACCGGGTACTGTGGTGTTTCCCAAGGTAGGTGCGGCTATAGCTACTAACAAAAAGAGAGCGTTAACGATCCCAACCATAATTGACAACAACATGGTCGGCGTTACTGTCTCGGATGAAGGGAGGTGCGACGCACGATTTCTTCATAACTGGTTTGAAGCAGTGGACATTTCTCAGTTCGCGAATGTGAGTACCGTTCCATCCTTAACGGGTTCTCGGTTGAAGGCTGAACCCATCCTGCTCCCGCCCCTGCCGGAGCAGCGGGCCATCGCCGCCGTGCTGGACAGCATCGACGACGCCATCGAGGGCGCCGAGGCGGTCATCGCCGCCACCGAGGACCTGCGCGACTCCCTGCTCCACGACCTGCTCACCCGCGGCCTCCCCGGCCAGCACACCGAGTTCCGCGATGTCCCCGGCCTCGGCACCATCCCGGCGGACTGGGAGGTGGTGCGCCTGGGGGATGTGGTTCCAAAGTTCGAATACGGGACCTCGGTTAAATGTTCAACCGAGCCGGTCGGGATGCCGATCCTCCGTATTCCGAATATTGCCTCGGGACAACTCAACCTGAGTGACCTCAAGTACGCTGAGTTCGGTCCAAAGGAATCGGCAAGTGTTCAGCTAGAGGAGGGCGACATCCTGCTTGTACGGACTAACGGCAACCCTGACATTTGTGGCCAGTGCTGGGTAACGGACGGTTTGGAGGGGCATTGGGGATTTGCCTCATATCTGGTTCGAGGAAGGGCTGATAGGGCTCGAATGAACCCTTGGTTTGCAGGTCACTTTCTGAGGTCAGGTGTTGGTCGACGATTGCTAAAGGGCAACATTCGAACTTCGGCAGGAAACTACAATCTGAGTGTAGGAGGCTTGGGTTCGATGCCAGTGCCTTGCCCTCCAATGCATGAACAGGACTCGATCGTTGACACCATCCTGGGGCTGATTTGGGGTATCGAAGCTGCGGAGCAGGAAGCCACAGGTCTACGATTGCTGAAGGAGTCTTCCGCCGATGCACTATTAACCGGACAAGTCCGGGTAACTGAGGTCCATTAGTCTGACAACCGGAGAGAATGTTGTACAAAGAACATGACCTTTTTGTCCCTCCCCCCAACGAATCCATACTTTGGAGATACCTAGACTTCACAAAATTTGTATCCCTCCTTGACAAGAAATCTTTGTTCTTTTCCAGGGCTGACAAGCTGGGGGATCCCTTTGAGGGATCCTATTCGAAAATGAATGTGCAGATGCGTCCGCTGATTTACAAAGATCAAATTCCTGATCATGCGTTGCGGCAAATGTCCGAATTCGTTAAACAGTCCCGTAGGTTCACCTTAGTTAACTGTTGGCACCGTAGCGCCTATGAGTCTGCTGCTATGTGGAGGCTATATACCAAAGATCACGACGGCGTAGCCATAAAGACTAATTTTCAGTCCTTGTCAGGTAGCCTCCAGGGAAGTAAGGATGTGTTTATTGGATCAGTTAGTTATATCGACTATGATTTGGAGTTCATACGCGAAGACAATACAATGGCTCCGTTTCTGAATAAGAGAAAGAGCTTCGAGCATGAGAACGAAGTGCGCGCCATCATGCACGAGATACCTTCAAACGAGCACGGCGTAGATTTGTCGCGGGACATCTGCGACGTTGGTATGTACCACGAAGTTGATCTAAGGACCCTGGTTCATGAGGTTGTCGTATCCCCATTTTCTCCGGAATGGTTCTCGGAACTGGTTCAATCAGTCGCTGCACGCTATGAATTGGCGGCTCCTGTGCGAATTTCATCTTTGGCCGATACACCCGTTTGGGGATAGGGAACAGGCATGACTACACCCGCCGCGCTCAACGAGTATAGCCAGGCCGAGGAGCCGGCGCGTGTGCTGCTTGAGCGGCTGGGGTGGACCTTCGTGCCGCGGGAGGCGCTGGCGGCGGAGAGGAGCGGGGAGCGCGAGGTACTGCTGAAGGGGCGGCTGCGGGCCGCCCTGCTGCGTCTCAACGAGTGGCTGACCGAGGAGCAGGCCGAGCGCGCCATCTTCGAGCTGCAGAACGTCAACGCTGTCGGCATGTCCCGCAACCAGGCCGTCCACGAGTACCTGACCTTCGGCCTGCCCCTCACCTTCAACACCCCACGCGGGCAGGACACCCGTAACGTCCGCTTCTTCGATTTCGACCACCCCGAGGGCGGGCTCAACGAGTTCGTCGTCACCACCCAGTTCCGCGTGCGTCGCGGCAGCGAGAAGAGCGACACCGAGGACGACCAGCGGGTGATCAAGCCCGACCTGGTGATGTTCGTCAACGGCATCCCGCTGGTGGTGATGGAGGCAAAGTCGCCGTCGCTCATGGACGTGTGGAAGTCCCAGGCGGTGCGCCAGCTTCGCCGTTACCAAGAGGCGGGGCCGGAGTGGCACGGAACAGGCGCCCCCGAGCTGTTCCACTACAACCTGCTCTGCGTCGCCCACTGCGGGGCCGCCGCGTCCTACGCCGCCATGGGCGCGCCGGAGAACGCCTACTTCGAATGGAAGTCGGTGGACCCTTATTCCGACGACGAGGTCCGGGACCGGTTTGGCGTGGAGCCGCAGGGCCAAGCGCAGCTCATCGTGGGGATGCTGGCCCCGGCGACCCTGCTGGATATGCTGCGCGACTTCGTGGTCTACGAGCCGGAGCAGGGCCGGGTGGTCAAGAAGCTGCCCCGCTACCAGCAGTACCGGGCGGTCAAGTCGGCCATGCGCCGCATCCTGTCGGAGACGAAGCCCGAGGAACGCGGCGGCGTGGTCTGGCACACCCAGGGGTCGGGCAAGTCGCTGACCATGCTGTGGCTGGCCACCAGGATCCGCCGTGAGCCCCGCCTGGCCAACGCCGACATCGTGGTGGTTACCGACCGCACCCAGCTGGACAAGCAGATCTCCGAGACCTTCCGGCGCTGCGGCTTCCCCGCGCCGGAGCGCATGGACCGCTCCCGCCCCGAGCTGGAGGAACGCCGCGCACGCCGCCGCCGGGAGACGCCCAACCGCGCCCAGCCCCTCGACCTGCAGACCGTCCTTAGTCAGGGCGGCGGCCGCACGGTGATGACCACCATCCAGAAGTTCGAGGAGGCGCTGACCACCCCCGACGGCAAACTGGAGGTGCTCAACGACTCGGACAACGTGTTCATCATGGTGGACGAGGCCCACCGCACCCAATACGGCACGCTGGGCGCGCAGATGTCTCGGGCGCTGCCTAACGCGGTGATGATCGGCTTCACCGGCACGCCCATTGACAAGGGCTTTGGCCGCAGTACCATGAAACGCTTCGGGCCGCTCATCGACTCCTACACCATCCCCCAGTCGGTGGCCGACGGCGCCACGGTGCCCATCTGGTACGAGGCGCGTCTGCCGGAGCTGCACATCGAGGGGCCGAACACGTTGGACAAGCTCTTCGACGCCATGTTCGGCGACGAAACCTACAGCGTGCGCGAGGAGATACGCCGCCGCTACGCCAATCGCGAGACGGTGGCCGGGGCAGAAAAGCGCATCCAGATGATCGCCTTGGACATCACCCAGCACTTCAGGGACAAGGTGCGCCCCAACGGGTTCAAGGCCCAGGTGGTCGCGTCCAGCCGCGCCGCCGCCCTGCGCTACACCGAGCAGCTCAAGAGCTTCGGCCTCAGCGCCTATCCCATCATAACCACGGTCCACAACGACGGCCCCGAGTTCCAAGTCGCGAGAGAACTCAATCAGGAGCAGATAACCCACGAGTTCGTGAACCCCGAAGGCGAACCGGAAGTGCTGGTAGTGGTCGACATGCTGCTGACAGGGTTCGACGCGCCGGTGGAGCAGGTGCTCTACCTTGACCGGCCGCTTATAGAGCACGGTCTACTCCAGGCCATCGCCCGCGTCAACCGCCGTTTCTCCCACGATAAGGATGGCACACAGACCGAGAAGGGCCACGGCCTGGTGGTGGACTACTGCGGCATATCCCACGACCTGGAGCAGGCGCTGGCCAGCTTCGAGTGGGACGATATCGGGGACACCATGCAGCCACTGGAGGAAGACCCGGCCACGGTCATCGACGTCGCCGCGGTCCGGGCCGAAGCCCACTTCAGGGGGCGGGACCTGAGCGATACATGGGCGTGCATGCTCATGTTCGCGCCCGACGCCAGCACCGAGGGCAATTACAAGGCCGACCTGTTCGAGAGGTTCAACGCCGACTACCGCCAGTTTTCCCGACTGATGGACCGCTTGCTCCCTGATCCGCGAGGGCTGCCTTACGTCGACCGGCTGGCCCGTCTCACCCTGATCCGGTCCTATGTCCGCGCCCACTTCCTTCGAGAAAACGCCGGCGTCAACTGGACCGACATTGGCGCTAAGGTCAAGCAACTCATCGACCAGCGCATCAGCGCAGAAGTCCGCGAGATGATGCAACCGGTTTCCATCCTCGACCAGGACTTCGACGAGAAGATAGCCCACCTGCCCCACGCCGAGGCCCGCGCCTCGATCATGGAGCACGCCATCCGCGCCCAGATCCACGAGCGACTGGAGCAGAACCCGGCCTTCTACGAGCGCCTCTCCCAGCGTCTCGCCCGCATCATCGAGCAGATGCGGAGCCAGCTAATCGACGCGGCCGAGGCTTACCGCCAGATGGCAGTGTTACAGGGTGAGGTCCACGGCGAGGCAACCGTCGCCGCTCGGCACGGTCTGTCGCCGGTTTCCCTGGCCATCTACGAAATCCTGCAAGGGCCGACCATCGAGGAGACAGAAGAAGAGAGACAGGTCCGGCAGGATGCAGGCTCATACGTCATAGACGTGGACTCCGATATGCGGGACGTCGCGCTGAGGGTCGAGGAAGTGCTGACCGGGCATGCCGTGATCGAGTGGCAGACCAACGAGGACGTGCAGCGACAGATGCGCCGGGACGTCAAGGGCAGCCTGCGCGTTACGGGGCTTTATAGCGAAACCCAGATGGATGAGCTCGCCAACCTGATCGTGCAGGTCGCCAAGAGCCGGGTGTAACGTGACTGAGCTTGGCCGGGTCAGGTTCGGCGACGCCACCATCGAGTACGAGGTCCATCGTAGCCAGCGCCGCCGCAAGACCGTACAGATCACCATGGACGGTGGCCGCGTCCTCGTCGCCGCGCCCACGGACACACCAGGCTCAAAGCTCGAGACCATCGTCCACAAGAGAGCGCCATGGATCCTGCGGCAGGAACAGGAACCAGGGCTCGGGGTTTCTCGCAAACGCTTCGTCAGCGGCGAAACGCTGCCCTACCTCGGCCGCAATGTGCGTTTGATCGTCCAGCCTGCTGACGTGCCCTCACCTCGAGTCCGGTTCGATCACTGGAGTTTTCGCATCGATGTTCCTGCCCGGCTGGACGATGCCGATCGTTACGACGGGATCAGAAAGGTCGTTACTCTCTGGTATCGACGCCGTGCTGAGCTACGATTGCCGGAGGCAGTGGAGCTATGGCGGAAACGGATTGGGCTGCCTGAGACACCGGAAGTCCTGATTCGCGACCAGCGTCAGCGCTGGGGCAGTTGCGCCCCCGACGGCACTCTCCGCTTCAATTGGCGCGTCGTCATGCTGCCGCCTGCCCTGAGCGAGTATGTTGTGGTCCACGAACTGACTCACCTGAGAGAAAGCAGTCACTCGACCCAATACTGGGATCTGGTTTCCGGACTTCTTCCGGACGCTCAACAACGACGCCAACGGCTCCGAGAGACAGGCAGACTGCTGCCCTTGTAGAAACTCCCAGAGGTGTCAGTCTGGTAACACAACCCATGCGCCGATAGCCGAGTTATCCTTCTCCGAAGGCCGAAGGCGTTATCTCTTCGAGGTCCCAGGTGCAGATCCGGCGGACGCTGCTCGAGGGCAACCCGGTTATCGTGGCGATCCGGCCCCATGAGAGGCCGTCGCGCTGTCGCATGTTCTGTATCTCCTCGGCCCGCTTCCGGCTGACGCCCTTGCGCCGCCCGATGTGCTTGCCGGTAGCCCTTACCCGCTCCAGCCCCGCCAGCGTACGCTCCCGGGCGAGGTCGCGCTCCATCTCTGCAAAGACTATGGCCAAGTGCAACATCGCCCGGCCCATAGCGCTGTCCTGATCGATGGACTCCAGGAGGCTGATGATTTCGACGCCCTTCTCTCGCATCCAACCCAGTAGTTCCAGAACCTCAGTCAGCGATCGGCCTAGTCGGTCCAGCGAAGCTACCTTCACACAGTCGCCCGGCTGGAGGGCGGTTCTCAACCGATTCAGCCCAGGCCGGTTCCAAGAAGCCCCGCTGCCCACGTCCTCAAACACGTGCTCGCAGTCACCCAGAAGGCGACGCTGGTTCTCCAAGTTGTTGGCGTCGGCGTCACTGGCCACCGACACGCGGGCGTATCCGAACAGCCTTCCACTCATCCTTTACTGGCCCCCGGTTCTGGCATAGCAGGATAATACTACGGTTGGTAAAGTTATGGCTATGCTCAGATTCGTCCCTTTCCGGCAAGAATGGCCACGAGGCCGACAGGGTCCAGAACCGTGTTGTCTCCGCCAGCGAGATACTGAGCGACTACGCCGTGATGGAATTGACCCACCTGAAGGAGGGGGCATCATTCACGGAGTCTCCGTTGAGAGTGGGACAAGTGAAAGAGATCTACGAAATGAAAGGCGCGAGCCATTCCATCAAGGGGATCAGGGGTCGCCCGGGACTTGCATATCGCCAGCAACACGGTTCGCCGATGCCTAAAATCCCTAGAGCCCTTGCTGCCGAAACCGCGGTCTCGACGGGTTTTCAGGTTGTATCCCTACACGGAATAGGAGAACCATGGCCTCGACAAGTGGCGAAAGAATCCCGGAGCACTGCCCCGGGGCTCCAGGCCTTGAGCTATTACGGTCGCTATTCCACCGTGAAGTCCTACATTTCGCCGAGCCAGCCGTGCGGGGAGCACGACGCACCGGAAACTGGGTGGACGTCTATTGTAGCAATCCGGGCTACCTTGACCGAGAGGGTCTGGAGAGGAATCACGGCTCTGCCGCCCCGTGGGCTGGAAATGACTTTGCCTTTAAAACATTAGCACGAAATTCAATACGGATATTAGCCCAGGCTAGTCTCGGAAGTGTCCAGAGAACCCCTAGGAAGGCTCGGATTTGTGGAATCAGAAATTCGGTTTTCCGCAGCAGGTTCGGTGTGAAGGATTTCCACAAATTGTCAGGGTTATCCTTGCTGTACATCACTCCCCCACAACCGCAATGGCAGGGGTCGGGGTCGCCCTGTCATATCGGTAAAGCCATCGGCGGAACCTCCGAGCCGAAGTACTCCAAATATGTTCTGCGACTGAGCCACTCTTCGTGGAGTCTGCGCTTGCGACCTTCCGACAGGGTTTCCCACATTGTAGGCTTGTCTCCGTTTACCGCCCCCAATCCTCTTAAAAGTGACGGGGTTTGCAATTGAATGGTGCCTAAGAGCAACTCTATCACACACATAAGATCGGCGTATATTGGCAAATGTCAGTGAAACCAAAAGGGGACTGAAACATTCCAGTCCCGAACGGTTTCGCCGCTGTCAGCGGAGCTACCCCGCCACGTAGTTCGCCCACGCCTGCATCAATTCTCGCCGCTTGTCGAATAGGTCGCTCCTCATGTATGCCTGCTCGACACCGTTGCCGACGCTGTGCGCCAATGCCGTTTCACACACTGCCCACGACGCCCCGGACTGTTCGGCCGCCCAATCCCTAAAACTTGACCTCATCCCGTGGACGGTTGCATTGATGCCAGCTCGCGCCAGCACCCGGCTCAACGCCTGCGGGGTTAGTGCCCTCCTGCCGGTCCGCGCCGACGGGAAGACCAACCCACTGCGGCCCGTTAGTTCCCCTGCCTCCGTTAGCACCGTGACTGCCTGGCCGCTCAGTGGAACACGGTGAGCACGGCGGGACTTCATCCTTGGGGCTGGGATCTCCCAAGTGGCCGCATCAAGGTCAACCTCATCCCAAACCATACCCCGAACCTCACCGGACCGTGCGGCGGTTAAGACCACGAATTTGAGTGCCAACGTGGTAACACGGTTGCCGAATTCGCGGATGGCAGCCACGGCCTCAGGTATATCAACATAGGCCAGTGCCTCAAAATGGGACTTGGGTGGCCGTTTAGTTGGGAGGGCGCGTTTGACGGCGGACACGGGGTTGTCGGCGCGGTGCCCATGGGCAACGGCGTAATCCATGACCACCTCGAGCCGTTGCTTCATCCGGCTGGCCGTTTCGCGCTTAGTGTTCCATATTGGCTCCAGAACGGCTAGAACGTCGGCCGATGCTACTCTGCTGATCGGAATCCCGCCGATTTGGGAGAGCACGTGGGTTTCCATACTCCGCCACCACTCGCCGACGTGCTGCTGGCTCCACCCACCGCGCCGCAGTTCCCAGACCTGCAGCGCAACTTCCCGAACGGTCGGAATCCCCTTGACCTGCTTGGCCTTTTCCCGCTTGGCTACTGCTGGGTCAGTGCCAGCCTTCACCAGCTTGCGAAATTCCCGGGCCCGCTCCCTGGCATCGGCGAGGCTCACGGCGGGGAATCCTCCCAACCCTCGAGCTATCGGCTGGCCGTTTAGTCGGGCCCTGAACAGCCAGCGCCGCGCACCGCTGTCCAGGACTTTGATATATAGTCCGCCGCCATCGGCGTAGACACCGGGCTTGACCATGCTCTTGACCCTGGCCGTAGTCAACCCGTTTTGCTTCAATTTTGGCATTCATCCTCCGGAGTATACACATTAGTATACACAAAACTTCGAGATGCCTCCAGCCACCCGGAGACCCGTTTTTTGCATCGTACGATACAAAATTAAACTAAAGAATTGTATCGTACGATACAAAAACACTGCTCCCGAACGTGATCGAAAACCAATATATCACGGAGGATTTTTCCGTGACCATTCCGAGAACCCGGAGCTTGCCAGCCACATGATGCACGACTACACCCAGGCCAACCTCGACCCCCAGACTCGTGCCATGCTGGACTTCGCTGCCAAGCTGACCAGGACACCCGCCGCAATGACCCAGGAGGACGTCCAGCGGCTGCGCAATCACGGCTTGAGCGACGAACAGATCTTGTCTACGGTACTGATCACCTGCAACTTCAACTTTATGACGCGCCTTGCCGACAGCCTGGGCGTTGAACCCCCGGCTGGACGCCAGGAGTCACACACGCAGTGGATGAGCGACGCAGCCAGGGAACAGACCTGGCTGATGACTCCACGGATCTGACGCCCAATACAGCAACAAACAAAAGGCCGCGGATTATATCTCCGCGGCCTCCAGCGTCGGTAAGGCAGCACATTCCCGAGACCCTATTAGTCAACCATCTTCACCGGCTGATGAGTTACGTAATGGCGAAAGTACGGAGGCGATGGCGAAGCCCGCTTTCTCAGCAGCTTGTGATAGAGAAACCCCAGAGCTGACACGAACAATAGAGACATTGCCACCTCACTCTCGGATGCGCTGATAGCGGGGATGAGGGTAAGGGGAATTGTCCCCTATCTTCCCGCCTTGATGAACTCCGCGATACGTTCGCCGATCATCATCGTGGTCACATTGGTGTTGGCGCGGATGCAGTCGGGCATGATGGATGCGTCTGCCACCCGCAGGCCCTCAAGACCATGCACCTTGCCATACTGGCTGACCACCGCCATGGGGTCATCGGCTGGACCCATCTTGGCAGTGCAGGATACGTGCTGCGAGGTGGTTACCTCACGGAACAGGTACGCGTCCAGCGACTCATCATTCTCAAGTTCAGCGTCGGTGGGTTCTATACGCTCCTGGATGATGTCCTTGAATGCATCGCTTTCGCCCAGCTGAACACAGAGACGAACAGTCTCTCGTAAACGCTCCAGGTCAAAGGGGTCTTCCAGATACCGGTAGTCAAGAAAGGGTTGCTGCGCCGGATCGGCGGATTGCAGCCGCAGTTCGCCCGCGCCGGCTGCCAGCTGTATACCGCTGGTCAAACGGATGCCCACGGGCTCCATCCGGTCGCCGCCGCGATTGATGCGCTCGGTGGCGAAGGATTGCATCGACATCTTCATGTCGTTTCGCAGGGGTGAGCCCTCGGCTGTGTATCGGAGCGTCACCTGCATGCGTGGCGATAACCCATCCAGCGGAACCTCCGGCTTGGTGCGCCAGGTAACCCAGACGAGAGGATGGTCCCTCATGTTCTGACCCACCCCAGCCAGGTCGGCCACCACCGGGATTCCGAACTCTTGCAGGTGAGCCGATGGTCCAACGCCCGATAGCATCAGGATGTGCGGCGACCCAATGGCGCCGGAACTCAGTATTACTTCGTTGCCTTCAACCGTGAATACCTCTCCGCCACTCTCAACCTGCGCGCCAACGGCCCGCGTTACCCCATCGGATGACGTCTCGAACAGTATCTTCTGCACATGACAGTTGGCCCTGATGGTCAGGTTCAGCCGATGGCGCCCCTGGTCAAGATAACCTAGGGCGGTGCTCATCCGTACGCCGCCGGGGTTGTTGAAAGGTGTGGGGCCCACGCCAGTGGAGTCCGGATTGTTGTGGTCTGGACTGTCGGGAAAGCCAGCCTCTCGACAGGCTTGATAGAAGGCCGCCTGCGCTGGGTGCCAGGTCTCTGGCTTGAACCGGTGGCACACGATGGGGCCATCAGTGCCGTGGAAGTCGTCCGAGAAATCAGTGTCTGTCTCCAGTTTTCGGAAGTACGGAAGGCAGTCGGTATAGCCCCACTGGCTGTTGCCCATCTCTGCCCACGAATCGTAGTCTTCCGGCACTCCCCGCAGGAACACTTGGCCGTTGATAGCGCTGGATCCGCCCGTCACCTTGCCGCGCGGGACCATCATGGGCGGGGAGGATTCGGTCGCTTTGCCGACAAACTGCCAGTTGTGGTCGCTCACCATGATATCGATCTCTGTGGAATAGCCGAACTTTACTTCCTCTGGCAGTTGTTCAAAGTCAGGATAGTCTGGCCCTGCCTCCAGTAGAAGCACCGAGACATTGGGGTCCTCGGTCAGGCGAGTGGCGATTATCGAACCTGCAGACCCGGCTCCGATTACAATGTAGTCGTACTTCATTAATACTCTCCTCCCCAGACAAAAAGACGTCGAGAGCCCGGAGTTACTGCTTCCCCGGCACTCTCGACGACGTTTCTTGCGATTAGATCAGTGCGTCGGGCGTTTGGATGCCTTCCAGATCAGCCTCCGTTGCCGAATTGTCCAGCGTCATACCCAGATCAGTGGTCATGTAGTGGTAGACTTGCTTCAAATGGTGCGTGCTGTGGCTGAGCACGATGTTGAGCAGTTCCAGCACCGTGACCTCGCCTCCATAATGGGCCGGCACAACCCTCTCGAACCCTCCAGTGTTGCCGCTGTTCAGGAATGCGATGATGTCGTCCCGAACCTTCAGTCCGTACTCGGCTATCTCCGAGGCCGAAGTTACTCCCTCGAGCCGCTTGTCCTGGGCCTGCATGTCATCCCAACTCATGCTGCCGACTTCATGGGACTGGTAGGCAATCTCAGGGAATGCCAGGATATGCACTACCGTATCGCGCAAGCTCCAGGGACGCCAGGGCACGATCGTGTCGAGCTGTTCCTGGCTGAACTGGTTATTGGCCCTCACAGCCGCGCTCATGATCCTGTCGTACTTGTCGGCGAGCCACGCAGTCTTCCCCGACAGGTCTACAGACACCTCCAATTTGAGGGCAGGGATTAACTTCCTTGGGTAGTAGCCGATTATGACTTCAGAGTCGTCGATAATGGTGACCGGCAGCGATTTAATTCCCCGGCTTCGCAGGTGCTCCACAGCTGCCGGTTCGCTCAGCAGGTTATGGTGTTCGTATTCGATTCCGTTTGACTTGAGGAACTCTTCCAGAGTCCGGCAGCTGAATCAACCAGGTTGGGTATAGACCTGTACGTCCATGGCCATACCTCTTCCCTCCTGTTCGAGTGTTGCCGGTATCCTACCACGCTACCGCCTCCCGTGGCAGGGGGAGATCATTTCCCGACACAAAGTGATCCTGATCTCAGTTGAATCCATTACTGCTCGCAATGCGGCGCTTCCAGTGCCCTCTACCAGAAAACCGCATTGGTGGCCAACTGCAACCAACTCGCAAAATCCACATTTTCTGCTGGAAGACATCCGCTGTAAACAGTCAAGCGCAAGGCAGGATATGCAATAATGGAAGGCGAAACTGCCGGACGATGGGAGGGAGAGATGCCTTCGTTTTGGGAAACAATAGTGGTGGGCGGGCAGGATATGCATGCGTATGCCAGTGTCCCCAACGGCGGCGGGCCGTTCCCCGCGATAATCGTCAGCCAGCACGGCGGTGGCGTGGACCAGTTCATTCGCGACATGGCCGACAAGTTTGCTCAGGAAGGTTTTGCCGCCATTGCCCCAAACCTTTTTCATCGCTTCACTGAAGAGCAGATGGACAACCGCGGCGGCCGAATTCAGCACTTGGACGACCTGCAGATCTCTGCCGACATCAGCGCCACCGTGGACTGGTTGCGAGCGCACCCGGCCATCAACGGTGAGCGAATCGGTATCACCGGATTCTGCATGGGTGGCCGCGTGGCGTGGCTCGGTGCCGCCACCAATCGCTACATCCGGGCTGCAGCCCCGTATTACGGAGGCAACCTTTTTGTGACATGGGGCGACGCTCAACACACTCCCTTTGAGATGACTGCGGGAATCAACTGTCCTGTCCTGTTCCATTTTGGGGCAGTCGATGAAAACCCTTCCCTAGAAGACAGGGACAAGCTGGACGTCGAGTTGGGCCGCATGGGAATCCGGCACGAATTCCACACCTATGAAGGGGCCGACCACGCTTTTATGGATTACACGGGGCTTCGCTACAACAAGGAAGCGTCGGAAGCATCCTGGCCACGGACGATTGAGTTCTTCAACACTCACCTGAAATCCTAGCTAGCGATCCATTGGCACGAAGTTGAGTCGAATAGCAGCACCGCTTCTTTGACATATGAGGCGGTGTTCGCATTTCTAGGCCGTGACTCCCGCACGGCGAAGCCCATGCCCGCAACCGAGGGAATGTGCGATAATGCCGCAGTTTAGATATGCTACTTCGAAGCCCGGGGACGAAATTGGGCTAGAAGAATGGAGAATGCCATGAAGTATGACTACGTCATCCTCGGGGCCGGCTCCGCCGGTTGCACTCTGGCCAGTCGACTTTCGGAAGATCCCAGCAAGTCGGTGCTATTGCTTGAGGCAGGTCCGGACTATCCGGAATTCGAGACTTACCCCGACGACCTGAAATTCGGCTATGACCAGACTGCCTCGGCTATAGACGCTCCGCACAACTGGTCCTTCCAGGGCAATACCACACCGCTGCAGACCGTGCCAATGCCTGTGCCTCGCGGTCGCGTCGTGGGCGGCTCCAGTGCCATCAACGGGCAGGTGCTTCTGCGAGGTATCCCAGAGGATTATGACGCCTGGGCCGCTCTGGGCAACGATCAGTGGGGCTTCACCGGTGTCTTGCCCTACCTGCGGAAGCTGGAAAGCGACATGGACTTCGGTGCTGACGACTTCCACAATGACGACGGTTTTATTCCCGTACGCCGCTTCTCAAAGGAGACTTGGCTTCCTGCCCAACAGGCCTTCTATAATGCCGCCCGTTCCGCTGGTTTTCCGGACGACCCTGACATGAACCACCCAGACTCTGGCGGGGTGGGACCCATTCCAATGAACAATCCCAACGGCGTTCGGATGAGCACTTCTCTCACTTTCCTGAGTGCAGCTCGCCATCGCCTGAACCTGACGGTCAAGGCCAACGTCATAGTGCACCGCGTCATTTTCCAAGGCAAGGAAGCTGTTGGCGCGGAAGTTGAGAGCGGCGGTGAAAGGTTTACCGTCGAAGGGGAGGAGATTATTCTCTGTTCGGGAGCCATAGCTTCACCACAGATCCTGATGCTGTCGGGAGTTGGTCCTTCGGCGACCCTGGAGAAGCTCGGTATACCAGTGGTGCAGGATACTCCTGGTGTCGGTCAGAATCTCCGCGACCATCCCAACATCCGCGTACCCATAGAGGTCAAGGAGGACTTCCCTCTGAACCCACAGGACCCTCGGACCCAAGTGGCGCTTCGTTACACCGCAACAGGCTCTGAATTGCGTAACGACATCCAGATAATGGCTTCTTCCTTCTCGTCGCCCATCTCCGGCGACCCCCTGGAGGCCGAAGGAATCCGCTTCACATGCATCTTGGAACTGGCGTATGGCAAAGGCCATCTTACTATCACTTCCACGGACCCGAACGTGCAGCCCGAGCTCAACTACAACTACTTCGCCGACGATCCTCGCGATTTGGCCAGAATGCGGGAAGCTGTCCGTCTGTGCGTCGGGTTCCTTGATCACCCAGACTACGCCGATATCGTAAAGGGCCTTCTGGAGCCACTTCCCGCTGAATTGGAATCTGACGAAGCGTTAGACAACTGGCTGATGCGCAACGTCACAACCTCGCAGCACATCTCCGGCACCTGCAAAATGGGGCCTGACAACGACTCAATGGCCGTGGTGGATCAGCAGTGTCGCGTCAAAGGGCTTGAGAACCTGCGTGTTATTGACGCCTCGGTGATGCCCGACTGCATCCGCGCCAACACCAACTGCACTACCATCATGATCGCCGAAAGAATGTCGGACCTGATAAAGGCGGGCCAGTAACTCAGCAAACGCCGCTATTACATACCTGCATAGTGAGGGTAGGACTCGATTTCAAAGCCCGCTCTGTCAGCGTTCCCCCGTCTCTGATAAAGTGAATGGACGGGGGAACACTCATTTTGCTCCTGATCAGATAAAGGGAGATGACTACCTTGAACGCGACGGCATCCACGCTACCCGCAAAGCTGCCTCCTGGACCTCGTGGACTGCCTGTCTTCGGTTCGCTATTGGAAATCAGGAACGATACGCACTTGGCCATCGACCGTGTTGTCAAGCGTTATGGCGACGTCTGCATGTTGCGATTCGGTAGCGTTCCTACCGTCATAATTAGTGAACCCACGCTGTTACAGGATGCGTTTGGAAAGACGGAACTGGCCGACCGCTGGGTCAGCGAGATCATGGACGCCCTCAGTGGCCAGAAAGACCTCGTGCTGGCGCCCTACGGCGATCATTGGCGGCAGATGCAACGGTTCGCCAACCGCGAATTGCTCAGTGCCCGGAACATCGAAAACGTTCGGGAACGCCATATCGAATACGTCGTTGATGGCTTGGTGGCACGGATGGCGGAAATGGCTGACTCCGGTGAGTTGGTCTCCCCTCCCTCACTTACCGCCCAAACTAACGCAGCCCTCATGTTCCGAAGCATTTTTGGAAAGCCCGAGGATGCCACGCAAAATTTCCTGAACCAGCGGGAGTCTTTGCTGGCGTATATCGACTTCATATTCAGCAGCGCCACAGCCACGAACTTGGCCGACTACATCCCGTGGCTTCGTTTCCTGCCCAACAACGCGGTGAAGGAAGCTGTTCGCCAGGCGGAAATTGGCGGCGCAATCATTCGTGCCCTGGTGGAGGGTGCCCGCGACCGACCCGGCCTGGATATGTCTACTCCGACATCCCTGGTCGAAGTGATGCTGGCCAAGGAGGACTCGGGCGAGATCACAAACGATATGACCTGCGACCTGTGTATGGACCTGATAATCGCAGGCACAGATACTTCGGCTCAGACAGTTAACTGGTTCCTGCTGCTTATGGCGAACAATCCGGAGATTCAGGCCAAGGTCCACGAGGAACTGGATCAGATAATCGGAAGATACGGGATGCCAACAGTCGACGACCGAACACGGCTACCCTTCACCTTCTCCTGCCTGGCCGAATCAATGCGTTACCGGACAATAGGTCCCTTGGGATTGCCCCACAAAGCGTCGGAAGATACGGAAATTGGAGGATATCTGGTACCGGCGGGAACTCAGGTGCTGGGCAACATTTACTCCATTCACCATGACCCCCGCCATTGGGACTCTCCAGATGAATTCATCCCGGTGCGATTCCTGCCCAAAGAAGATGGTTCAATGTCGGATGCGCTGACCAGCCAGGCCTACATTCCCTTTGGCACCGGGCACCGTCGCTGTCCCGGCCGCCGGTTCGCTGAAACCACGGTCTGGCTGCATATCACCCGCATGTTGCATAGCCTCAAGTTCGACACCCCAGACGGCAATCCACTGCCTGAAGATGAGGTGTTCGGACTTGCGATGTCGCCCAAACCCTACTCCCTCAGGGCAACGCGTCGATGGTAAAGCCACATCACCATTAGAGGCCCCTCTAACTTTGCGGCGCGCAGTGTGAGGGGTGCTACTACGCCAACTGCTCCAGGGCGCGACGGTCCAGCATCATCTTGACCGGGCTGATGGGTCGAAAAGTTCGCGACATGCGTACGTCGCCAGCAAGGCTGAGAAGCGTATAGGCGTCGTAGGGTTCCATCCCTTTCTCACGCACCAGGAAGTCCACCATACTGCGAACTGCGCCCTTCATTGCCGGACCCAGTTCCTCGCCGTAGTAAAGCACCACGAAGTAAACTGGCGTCATTGCCTGCGGGCAGTCGATCCCCATACCCTTCTCGACAGTGACCCTGATGTGGCTATCGGCAGCGCACTCCGCCCCTGTGCCGCCCACAGCGCCGTCTCCCACCACGGCATGACAATCGCCCATCGCCAGTAGTCCGCCCTCGACGAATACTGGCAAATATAATGTACTGCCCTCTACCAGTTCCTTGATGTCAATATCACCGCCATATGGGCCGCTGTCGCTCGCAGTCTGCTGAGGATATGTCGGCGTGGTCGCCACCAGTCCCATAGAAGGATTTAGCGGAAGCTTGATCCCGCTAGGCAATACAACGTGGCCCTCCTTTATGGTCATGACTGTGGGGTAGGCTCGATCAAATTCCTGCTCCAGGAAACCCCGTCCCGGCGACACCATATGCGCCGCCCCCTCGTCGGCCCGAGGCGTGACGCTGATGAAATCCACGCGCAGGGCATCACCCGGCTCTGCTCCGTTGACGTAAATGGGACCTATTGCCGGGCCTTTCAGCTGCTTCTCGTCCAGCACCTTTGGATCTCGAATACCCTCAAAGGCGTCCCACGTTTCCACGATCAATTCCTCGCCGGAATCTATGGTGATGGCCGGTTGATTGCTCGGATCCAGGACGTAAATCTTGTGGTCGCGGGTAAGTCGTTGCATGGTGCCTCCTCTCTTGCTTGAAAGAATGGCGGCTATTGCGACAATAATTCCAGCCGGTAGCTCACCCCTGTGGTCGGGTCGAGGTCCACTACGCAGACCGCGCCCTTCTCTGGTGCACCGATGGGGCCGTAAGGACACCCTGAATACACTGCGGTGGTGTCGGCACGAGACACGTCAACGTGTCGGTCCCAGTGACCCAGAGCCAAGTAGTGGCAGCTGGACTCGGCAACATCGTCCGGATATATCGGCGAGGACCTCTGGTCCCGGTCTCCCTCGAAGTGGAAGTGTCCATGCGCCATTGCTACCAACCAATGTCCTTGGGCAGGCTCCGGCATACCGTTCAATGGGCGGAAGTCTGGCGTGTGCGACAGCATTGCCCGACCCCACAGGTCGAGTCCCAGCTCCGGGAACGAAAGGGTCTGTCCCTCAGGGTCGGTCATAACCTGCAAGTTTGCAGGGGCGTTGTTGAAAGGCGTCCGCAAGTAAACCGAGGTTTTGTGGGCGAGATCATGATTACCCGGGAGCACTATGACTGGAACCTCGAGCCGCGCCATCTGTGCAACGAACCGCGCCACCACATCGTCAGTGACCCGCTCGTTATCGAACACATCACCTGCGAGCAGGAGTGCATCGGCCTCCAGGCGTTCCGCCACGTCCACAACCGACGCCAGCACCTCCTCGGATCTTGGATGCCCGATGGGATCGCCGAGATGGGTGTCTGAGGTATGAATCAAGCAGAGCTTCTTCATTCAGGTCGGATTGTTCCTTTTACAGAATTCGGTTCTGTGCTGTCATGTTCTAGTTGCCACCGATTACCCCGCGCTCGCGCATGTCAGCAATCTGGTCTGCCGTGTATCCTTGCTCCCCCAACACCTCGTCGTTGTGCTCGCCCAGCAAAGGGGGTGGTCGCCGTATCGACGCCGGCGAGTTCGTCAGCTTCAATGGCGAGTTGGGCGTCTTCAACTTGGGCACGTTCGGGTGGTCCATTTCCGCAATCATGTTCCTGGCCAACACCTGGGGGTTGGCCACCACGTCCGAAACCTTGTTGATCGGCCCACAGGGAACCCCCGCTCCATTGATTACCTTCACCCAATGCTCTGTGGTGTTGTGCTTGAATTCATCCATGAGGATTGAAACGCACTCGGCCCGATGCGCCACTCGGTCGGTGTTGGTGGTGAATCGCGCATCCTCCAGCAAGTCCTCGCGTCCGATTGCCCGGCAGGTCCTCTCCCATAGCCCTTGGTTGGCGCATCCCAGAATGAAGTACCCGTCGGAGGAAGCGAAGCTCTGGTATGGCACCAGGCTGGGATGCCCGGAACCCATCCTTTCTGGGTCTTCCCCTGTTCCCAAATATCTCGTCGCGTGGTAGCTCAGCGCCGCAACCTGCCCGTCCAGCAATGCTGCCTCCACCCACTGACCTTTTCCGGTCTGGTCGCGTTGCCGTAGCGCGGTAACCACAGTTCCGTAGGCCATCATGCCAGTGAAAAGGTCCACGAGCGAGAAACCCACCCGCTGGGGCAGGCCGTCAGGTTCGCCAGTGAGGTGCATCAAACCGCTGTACGCCTGGATGATTAAATCGTATCCCGGCATATCTGCCATGGGGCCGGTACGTCCGTATCCGGAAATGGAGCAGTAGACTATGCCGGGATTGAAAGTGCTAATTTCGTCATAGCCAAGCCCCATGCGTTCTAGGGTCCCGGACCGGAAGCTCTCGATCATCACATCGGCTTCGGATGCCATGCGGCGCACCAGTTCCACTCCCTCCGGCTCTTTGAGGTTAACGGTGATGCTGCGCTTGTTGCGGTTGAAGGTCACAAACTGGGTACTTTCCCCGTTCCAGAAAGGTGTCCAGTGGCGAATCTCATCACCCAGGGACGGCTCTTCGATCTTCACCACATCAGCGCCCATGTCTCCCAGCAACATGGTGCAAAAGGGCCCAGCCAAAGTGCGGGTGAGGTCTACCACCTTGATGTCATGCAGCGCGCCAACCATGCCTCAGTCTCCGGAAAGCAGGAAATCGGGTTGCCTTTAGCAACCTGCGGATTATAGCACGGGGATAGCCCCTGAACCCGATTGACCCCAAGTGAAAGAGGGTGCTACGGTTGGATGACACACCGCCCGAAACCGGGCATTTGCTGGGCATTTGAATGTAGCGAGGGGAGAGGGCATGAGTTTGGGAAGGGCGCCAGGGATCGTAGTTTTGGGCGGTATCAACATGGACTTGGTCACTTATTCTGACCGGTTCCCAGCCGCAGGGGAGACCATTGCAGGCGAACGCTTCCTGGCTTACGCCGGCGGCAAGGGAGCGAACCAGGCCGTTGCGGCGGCCCGTATGGGCGCAAGGACGGCCATGGTGGGGCGCGTTGGAGACGACGTATTTGGCCCACAGTTGGTGGATGGACTGCGAAGAGAAGGCATTGACGTTTCTTGGATCTCTGTCAACCCTGACGAGTCATCGGGAATTGCCTCCATTGCAGTGGATCGTTCAGGGCAAAATCGCATCGTCCAGGTCCTGGGAGCCAATACGACCTGCGGAGGTGAACAGGGTAGCGCTGTTGCCACGGCTCTGCTCGGCGCCAATACATTAATGCTGCAGCTGGAAGTCCCCATGGAGTTGTCCCTCAATTCGGCTCGCGCAGCTCACGCTGACGGCAAGTCGGTCATTCTCGACCCCGGTCCGGTTCGCACCATGCCTCCGGCCCTGATTCACTTTTGTAGCGTAATCACGCCAAACGAGACTGAAGCGGAGGCCATAGTCGGGTTCAGGGTCAACGACCGAAATTCCGCAGAAAGAGCCGCAAATGCTCTCTTGTCAAAGGGGGCAGAGGCCGCAGTGATAAAGCTTGGAGCCCAGGGTGCCTGCTTTGCATCACCTGAGGAATCGGGATTTCAACCCGCCTTCTCCGTTCGTGCAGTCGACACTGTTGCTGCTGGCGACGCTTTCAACGGAGCGTTGGCGGTCTGCCTAGGCGAGGGTACGCCCCTGCCAGAAGCTGTACGGGTAGCCTGCGCCGCAGGGGCACTGGCCGTGACCTCCAGGGGAGCCCAGGACGCAATGCCGACTCGGGCGGCGGTTGATAACCTGCTGGCATCAGGGTGAACCGAAGCTATCTTTCGTCGTTCCTCCTCCGCCGAGATCGCACGGCCGGGAGTGCTGCGCTCGCGCCTAACCAGCACGCCGCCAAGAGAACGAAGACCCACCAATAGAAAGCGGACCGAATCTCAAGTGCGATTCCCAGTACGGTCATTACAGTCATCAATGCCGCCAGTGCTGCGGAAAACCGCGCGAGGTTGCTGGCTGCCCTTACCTTCGAGCCCAGGCCCAGAGCCAAACCCGCAAAGGACATTCCAAACGCCAGAGAGGTAGCGCCAGCGGCAGACTTCCAGAACTCATTGGAACCGGGAGCGGCCCACAGCCCCAAGAGCAACAGAAGCAGAGCCAGGGAGGCCCAGGCGAAGACAGCGGGGTAGAGCCAGCGCAGCGCTCCTTCTTTCGGCGCGGCAGTGCCGGCCAGGGTGGTCAGAAAGTATCCTGCCACCAATAGCGCAGTCAGGAGCAGTAGTCCCCGCATCTTGGTATACTCCAGGGTACCCACCATGAAAGCCACTACTGCCAGCGCAGCCAACAGCGAAAGCAGTAGTGCGGCCGCGTGAGTGTAGGGGTGGACAATCCATCTCGGAAATTTCATGGCAGCTTCGGTTCCATTCTTGGTTACAGTGCCTTGTGTACGGCAGGGGATATTTTAACGACGCGCTATTCCGTGGGCTCTCTTACATTTAATTGACTACATCGGCAGACATATATTGTGCCGCCTGTGCAACTCCGTTGGAGCGCAAAGAGATCTTTGGAACCGAGCGTCCAGCCTGTCCGCAGTGCGGTCGAGTGGTGTTCTACGACCCAAAGGTAGCAGCCGTATGTGTTATACCTCGCAGCGACAAGGTCCTTATGATTCGGCGTGGCACTGATTCAGGGTACGGACTTTGGAGTCTGCCCGGAGGGTTCGTAGACCGAGGAGAAGTGGTCGAATCGGCAGCTGCCCGGGAAGCGTGGGAAGAAACCGGGTTGGAAGTTTCCGTTGATGGTCTGCTTGGATTATTCTCCTTACCCGGGGACCCAGTGATCGTCGCTGCTTTCACGGCCAGCGAGACCGGTGGCAAACTGTCTCCCGGTCCTGAAGCCCTTGAAGTCGCCTTCTTCCCTCCAGACGACCCGCCTGAACTGGCCTTCAGCAGAGACACCGAGATTCTCGTTCGATGGATGGCCGGACGGCGCAAGTAACCGGGAACCGCGAGCACGACATTGTTGTCAAGAATAGCCAGATCAGCCCTGGACGTCATCTTTCCTATTCACTGTGCCGGCTGCGGACGAGAGGGAACCGTACTTTGCGCTGGATGCCTGGCTGTTCTGGAACGCGTTACGGCCCCATACTGCTCCGTCTGTTGTGTTCCCGGGGTCAGTGGAATCTGCGATCGATGTAGCGAATACCCTTGCGGGTTCGATTCCTTGCGCTCTCCCTTTCTGTTCAGGGGCGCAGTTCGCGATGCGATTCACCGCCTGAAATACAAGGGCGAGCGGGCCTCATCCGGACATCTATCAGGCCTGATGTCAGAGTACCTGGAGTGCAATCCTGTCGCCGTGGACTCACTGGTTCCCGTGCCCTTGCATCCACGCCGGTTGCGTAGCCGCGGGTACAATCAGTCCGCTTTATTAGCTCATGAAATCGGCAAACGTGTGGAGTTGCCTGTAACGGATAACCTGCTGGTTCGCGTCAGAAATCCGCATCCTCAAGTGGAAGCGAGGACGAGGGAAGGGAGACAGAATAATGTGGCAGGCAATTTTGAGTGCGTCGAAGACGTCACGGGCCTGTCGGTGCTGCTGATTGACGACGTGGCCACGACAGGCAGCACACTGTCAGAATGCGCCTTTGCCCTCAAAGCGAAAGGCGCCGTTGAGATTCACGCTTTGACCCTGGCCCGCGAAGACTGACCATTTCTGCAACCGACTGGCTAGGTCGAATGCCAAGTGTCTGCCCTTTCGGGATTTTGAGTTCGGTGGTACCACGCCCCTGCTCCACTTGGCTCATATGTCCTCGTTTGGCACTGTCCAAGGGCGATCGTCTTTACGACGACAAGAAATGCGCGCCATCTGTATTTTCGGTTTCTGCAAGGGGAACCACCAGAAACGCAATTGACAAGGATACGCCCTTCTGCTGAAATTGCCCTATCACCGGAAAGAATGACAGACATGGAGGAGACACTATGGCAGGCAAGACTTTGATCTATGTTGGCGCTGAGGCCGATGGTCTGTACCGAAAGGAAGCCAATGACACTCGCTGGGAAAAACTGGCCAAGGGTATGCCGCCCTCCCCGCAGGTGAGGGAAATCGTGGTGCATCCCAACGACTCTAGCACTATCTTTGTCGGTACCCAGCGCGGCATCTACCGCTCGACGGACGGTGGAGATAGCTTCGCGCGGATGAACATGACGGATGGACGCGTCGTTTGGTCCATAAAGTTCCATCCGCACGACCCAAACATCATGTTCGCGGGGACCGAGGGTGCGGAGGTGTTCAAGAGCACCGACGGTGGAGAGAACTGGGAGTACGTGTCCACCGTTGCCAATCCCGACGCCGTGCAGATGGCCTTCGCCACCCGCATCCTCGGTATCGGTATCGAGAGCAGCGACACCAACCAGATGTACGCGGCGCTGGAAGTGGGCGGTGCGGCTCACAGCTCCGATGGCGGCAAGACCTGGACCATCGTCAACAGCGTCTTCGATGGAGACGTCGACCTGATGGACCTGCACGGCGTCACCGTGGGGGCCAACGAGCAGGTGTTCATCTCAAACCGCACGGGAGTCTGGCGCACCCGCGACCGGGGTCAGTCCTGGGACGACCTGCAGTTTGAGAACTTCTCCAACATCCGCTACTCCCGGGGTGTCGAAGTTGCGCCCAACGACCCAAGCACCCTTTATGCCTGCATAGGCCTGAACTTTGGCAGCGAAGAGGGCGGAATCCTGCGCTCCACCGACGCCGGTGAGACGTGGAGTCGGTTCGACCAGGGCGTGGAACCGTCCAGCACAACCTTTGGCATTGCCGTCAACGACAGGGATCCGCAGACGGTGTACTTCTGCACCCGCAAAGGGCAGGTTTTCGGCACCCATGACGGCGGTTCCACCTGGCAGGGCCACGACCTCCCCGGCATGGCCGCACAGGTGAAGGCCATCGCCTGCACCTCGGTCTGACCCCGAGAATGACCCTCTACCCCGTCGGGGGGGCGACTACCTGAAATCTCCTCCCCCTCTGGGAGAGGGTTAGGGTGAGGGCGTTTAATGGCCTCAGATACCGGTTACGACATGGTGGCCGCAGCTCAAGCGCTGCGGCCACAAATACTTGCAGCCAGAGACGAAATGGACCGCTCCTACAGGTTACCGCCGTCCTTGGTTGAGGCAATGGACGAGGGTGGGCTGTTTCGGACCTATATGCCCCGTTCCCTTGGTGGCCATGAGCTAGATCCCATTACCGCCTTTCGGGTCATCGAAGAAGTTGCCAAGGTTGATGGCTCGGTTGGCTGGTGTTGCTTCATTGCCGGTTCCATCGGCATGTACTCAGGGTGGCTGGAAACCTCGGTGGCCCGAGAGTTGTTCGGCACCCCTACAAACTTGAGGGGGGCTGGTTCCTTTCGGCCGCTTGGAACGGCACAGATCGTAGGTGGAGGCTATGTGGCCACTGGGCAGTGGGACTTCGCCAGCGGCTGTCTCCATGCCAACTGGCTCTTCCTCAATTGTGTCGTAACCGACGACAACGGGCCTTGCTACAACGTTGGTGGTCCACTCGACGGCATGCCGCAGTTGAAAATGGTGTCGGTCCCGATAGAGGATGCTGAAATCATCCCCAACTGGTCGGTCATCGGACTCCACGGCACCGGCAGCAACGACGTCGCCGTCGACAATCTCTTCGTCCCCGAAAATCGCACTTTTGCCCTGAATGACCATCCGTTTGACGCCGCTGCCCTGCTCACCTTCCGCTCAGCCATGGCGACCACGTTCACGCCGCTGGCAGGTCACACGTTGGGTATGGCACGAGGGGCGATGGACGCCTTCATGGAGTTGGCCGGAGCCAAGGGTACGACCATGAACATGGCCCTGCTGCGGGACCGGGCAACTGTTCAGGAGGTGGTCGGCCGGGCCGAGGCCATCATCAGCGGAGCTCGGGCGTACGTGCTGGACGCCGCGGGACGAATGTGGGACGGGATGCAGACGGGCAAGGAAGACCTGGACGAGGAGGTGCTGCAAACCCGTCTGGCGGTTACCCACGCGGTCCACGAATCGGCGCGGGCCATCGATATGCTGTACCACGCCTCGGGTACTAATGCGGTCCGGAGCAGCAACCTGTTGGAGCGGTACTTCCGGGACGTGCATGCGGCGATGATGCACGCTGGCGGGCTCGTCGTGAACTTCGAGCAGGGCGGGCGCGTGGCGCTGGGGCTGCCGCCGGGCGCGCCGGGTTGGTGATTCAAGACCATTAGATTATCTCACTGATATTCGGTCTATCTGAATCACCAGTGTAACAACAACTGTTCCTCCCAGGGATATTTTCTCCGCCTCCCCAGCCCTCCTCCTCAACGGGAGTCAGTAGGCTGCACTCCCAGTTACTGCGCTGCTGCTCCTGAGGAGTCATGCCTGCGCGAGGCAGGATACGGAAAATGTTGCCGCCGTCCGTCGCGTATGAGTGCGAGAGGAGGGCGTAGGTAAGCCGCCGGATTTCCGACAGAGTTTCGGCGTGCTGGCCGTCGGCGCGCTCTCTGCCAGCCTTCACTTCCGCTTCCAGTCTCCAAGCGCAGATGAACAGGGGCGGCCTAGCCGACAAAGGAGACGAGAGCAACGGCCAATGACGCCGGGGCTGCTATTGTCGGGGTATCCGTCGAGTCCTGTCTTCCAGGGGTTCAGTAGCTGTATTTCACCCGGTTGTCTAGGGGTGGACCCAGGTTTCGGACCAGGCGAGGCAGGCGGTGCTGCTCTGTTTGTCGCCGCGCATTTCGAGGGCGACGTCTCCGCCGGCGTCATCGCCGTTGTAGTTCACTCGGCCGGAGGAGGCGGGGATGAAGCAGCTGTAGACGCCGTGCGGGCGGCCGGGAGCGCTGCCGGCGGGAACCGTCAGCATGAATGGCTCGAGGAAGTTGTGCCAGGTGAGGGTTATCTGGTCGTCGTCGGTCTCGACGGTCTCAGTCCAGAAGGTGAAGGTGTCGCCTTTGCGGCTAAATTCGGCGTCGATGACCTGGAGGGACTGGTTGGCGAACTCGGGGAAGAGCAGGCTTTCGATCTCGCCCTGCAGCCAGCGAGCGAGGGCGATGTTGTCGGCGTAGATGCGGACGCCGTCGGTGAGGTCGCTCTTGATGAAGAGGACGTGGCCGGCGCCAGCGGGGGAGTGGAGGACGCGCCAGTGGCTGGTGCGGGTGGTCTGCTCGCCGTCTTCCACGAGGCGGATGAAGGAGTTTTCGCCGGTGAGGAGGATCCTGTTGGGGTCTACGGGATTGGCCGAGGTCATATATGGCCTCCTTGAAGTTCACGGTCGGTTCGCAATCAACGGGTTAACTGACTTGTGAATTTTACCCTCGAAGGTGGAAAGCGCAACACCGCCCGCCTATTGGCGGGCGGTGTTCTGTCTGCATGATCGCGAGATGTCCCGGCTAGTCTTCCTTGGAAGGGAACCAGTCCTGCTTCCAGGGGAAGTCGCCCTCGGCGGAGTCGAAGGCGGGTAGGCCCGCTTCCACCCGCTCACGGTAGGGGCTGGTGATGGGCTCGCGGTAGGGGTAGATGCCGCCCTCGTAGACCTCGGGTCCCTTCTTGAAGTGCCGGGCCTCTTCGAGGGTTTCGATGAAGGGAGCGTTTATGTCGTAGAGCTGGTCGACGGTCTTCGGACGGGGGCCGGCCTTGGAGACGTGGCCGTAGAGCTCGCGGCCGATGATGCGCTCGGCAGTCCAGACGCAATCGACAAGCTTGTCGATATCGACTCCGGTTTCTATGCCCATATCCTCCATCATGTGGAGGAGGTCTTCGGTGGGGGCCATACCAGTGGCGCGGCCGTTGCCGCAGTAGGGGCAGCCGCCGAAGCCGCCGATGGTGCCGTCGAGCTCGAGGGTGTCATCGGGGCCGAGGGTTCGCATGGCGGCGTAGGCGGAAGCGATGGCCATGTTGCGGCCGTTGTGCAGGTGGAGGCGGAAATGATCGATCTCCGGCCAGCGTTCCTTGACGCGGTAGAGGCTCTCCTCGACCTTGGCGGGGGTGCAGTGGCTCATGGGGTCGCCCATGGAGACGCTGCGGACATCGATGCCCACCTCATCCCACATGTTGTGTTCCTTCTCGAGGAGGGTCATCAGGCTGTCCACAGGGAACTCGCCGAGGAAGTTCGAGCCCCAGCTGGCGTTGCAGCCGATGCCGGCTTCCTTGACGTTCAGTTCCTGGGCCTGGGCGACGCGCTGCGGCCAGGTCTCCATTTCCATCATCTGGGAGCGGTTGGTGTTGCGGCGGGTGAAGACGTCGCACATGTGGCAACTGAGACGGGGATATGGGTCGCGCTCGATGGTCAGGGGAGGCGAATACTGCCGGGCGCGCTCGACGCCGCGGGAGTTCAGGGCCAGAGCGCTGTAGGTGACACCGGGCTTCGGGGTGAAGCGGGTGACGATTTCGTCGATGCGCTCCATCTGGGGAGTCCACTTGGGGCTGACAAAGGAGCCGACGACTATGTTCTTCAGGCCGGTGTCGGAAAGCTGGTCGAGGAGCTCGATCTTGTCGTCAACGGAGATGTTGGCGTCCTCGATCTGCATCCCTTCGCGCATACCCTCTTCTTTGTATATTACCTTCGGGTAGCTGGGCATTTCGGGCCTCCTTCGGGCTGCTTATTTTCCAGTCCAGTTGGACGCGATTTTAGGGTTGTCTCACTGAGGCTGTCAATCGTGGGGGTGGTCATGGGAGGGCCAATCGCGTCTTGATTTCACAGTTGGGCAAGCTGGATCTATGGATCAACGTTGCCTGTCGGAGGGGCTGATTTTTTATATTCCTGTCATTTCCGATCATTTCCGGTTATTGGCGTGAACAGGGAGGGCCTGCGTTGTGTCGAGGTGCAGCCACCCGGACAGCAGCCCCGTAGAGGTTGCTTTCAATAACAGACATGGATCTCATGCTAGAGAAGGGTCACAAGGCTTGGCAAGGGAGAACTGTCACTAAAATAGACTGCGGCCATTAAGATGCGATTGCCCTGACGGTCAAGGAAAATCACTCAAAAAACCAGGCCCCTCGAAGGATCTCCCGCACGGCACAACCGGACGCCTGCCGGATCGGCTCGCCCAATTACGGTCAACGCACCTCCGGGCCAGCCGCATAGACTGACCAAACCGCATGACTCACGCGACATAATAATGACGGGGTCGCTGTAATGACGGTGGTGTGCTCCTCAAAGTGTGTGTTGATGGTGTTGCTCCCTAGGCCTAACCTTCTGCCTCAGAGGGTGTTTGACATGACCATTACTCGCCAGAATATCAGGGCGTGGCACCAAATCGGTCATCTTAAGCTAAGGGTAGAACGACCTCACTCTAACTCTCCCAGAGGGAGAAGGGATTAGTCACACACCCGCTCAGGCAGAGGGGACTGATGAAAGATACGGACTTGGACAAGTGAGGCGGTTCACGGAGCGTTGGGGCGACGAAATTCGGATTGACGGTTTATGGGGTACTGTGATAAATTTCGCTAGCTAAAATCGCTTTCCTAACCCCTATTCACACCCTCCGAGAGACTGCATGGAATCACTTATTGTCGCACTTGCCGCGGGGGTCGTCGCCCTACTATTTGCTGGCGTGACCGCCATGCGGGTGCTCAGTGCCGATCCCGGGAATGCGCTGATGCAAAGCATCGGTGACGCCATCCGCACCGGGGCGGGAGCGTTCCTGCGCCGCGAGTATATGTCGCTGCTGCCGTTCGTGGTGGTGGTGACCGTGGTGCTGGGCGTGCTGGACTACACCATATTCGAGCACGACATGGCGGTGCCTGCGACGGCCATATCGTACCTGGTAGGGACGATATGTTCGGGCACGGCCGGGTTCATCGGAATGAACGTGGCTGTTAGGGCCAACGTGCGGACGGCCGCCGCGGGAATGCGAGGGCTGAACCCGGCGCTGCGGGTGGCTTTCTCCAGCGGGACGGTGATGGGCGTTTCGGTGGTGGGCATCGGACTGCTGGGCGTCACGATCCTGTACCTGATCTTCCAGAACATCAGCGTGGTGGCCGGATTCGGGTTCGGGGCCAGCTCCATCGCGCTGTTCGCCCGCGTAGGCGGTGGCATCTTCACCAAGGCGGCAGACGTGGGTTCGGACCTGGTGGGAAAGATCGAGGCAGGGATCCCCGAAGACGACCCGCGCAACCCGGGCGTCATCGCCGACAACGTGGGAGACAATGTGGGCGACGTGGCCGGAATGGGCGCGGACCTATTCGAGTCCTACGTCAGTTCGATCATATCCACCGTGGCGCTGTCGGCTGCGGCCGTTGTGTTCGCGACCGGCGGCGCGAGCGATTTCGACTATACCGACTCGCAGGCGGTGTTCCCGATGCTGCTGGCGGGATCGGGGATCGTGGCCGCAATCCTGGGCACGTTCCTGGTGCGCAGCGGCGAGCAGGCGGACTTCGACAAGCTGCTGTGGTCGCTGAGGTACGGGATCTTCGCGGCGGGCGGGATGCTGATCATCTTCGCGGCGATATTGACCATCACCCTGACGAGCAACTGGTGGTGGTTCGGGTGCGTTGTGGCGGGACTGGTGGCAGGGACGATCATCGGGCTGGCGACAGAGTACTTCACCTCGTACAGTTACAAACCAACACAGAGAGTGTCTGAGTCTTCGCAGACGGGCGCGGCCACAGTGATCATCAGCGGCATAGCCACTGGCATGATGAGCACATTGGTGCCGGTGATCTGTGTCTCGATTGCCATCCTGCTGGCCTACTGGTTCGCTGGATTCTACGGCGTGGCGCTGGCGGGCGTCGGGCTGCTGTCGACGCTGGGCATCACTCTGGCGACGGACGCCTACGGGCCGGTGGCAGACAACGCGGGCGGAATCGCGGAGCAGGCGAACCTGGACCCTGAGGTCCGGGAGCGCACGGACGCACTGGACGCGCTGGGGAACACGACGGCGGCGACGGGCAAGGGCTTCGCGATAGGGTCGGCGGCCCTGACCGCACTGGCGCTGCTGGCGGCATACTCGGTGAGCGCCAACCTGATTACCATCGGTCCGGACGGCAAGCTGGTGGACGCAAACCTGGGCATCAACCTGCTGCAGCCAGAGATACTGGTGGGCCTTGTCATCGGCGCGATGCTACCCTTTATCTTCTCGGCGCTGACCATGCAGGCCGTTGGCCGGGCAGCGCAGGGAATTGTGGACGAGGTGCGCAGGCAGTTCCGCGAGATTCCGGGATTGATGGAAGGCACGGGCACGCCCGACTCGGCGCGCTGCGTTGACATAAGCACGCGGGGCGCGCTGCGGGAGATGATCCTCCCTGGCCTGATGGCCGTCATCGCTCCCATCGCCGCAGGGTTCATTCTTGGGCCTGCTGCGCTGGGCGGGCTGCTCATCGGCTCGGTGGCCTCCGGCTTTATGCTGGCGATCATGATGGCGTCGGCGGGCGGAACCTGGGACAACGCCAAGAAGTACGTTGAACTGGGGAACTACGGCGGCAAGGGATCTGAGGCGCACAAGGCGGCGGTCGAGGGAGACGTGGTGGGCGACCCGTTCAAGGACACGTCGGGGCCTTCGCTGAACATCCTGCTGAAGCTGATGGCGGTTGTATCACTGGTGTTCGCGCCGGTGTTCCTGGAAGTGTCGCCGCTGATCAACCTGGCATAGAAGGCCCTCTTAGAGTTTCCGAAAGCAGACGGAGGTTCGGATTGCCGCCTCCGAGGTAATGACGATCGCAGATTAGACGCAAAGGACAATAACGGTACGGGTGTTCGACAGAGTTGATTCTTCAGCGATGGTCTTCCAACCGGGAAGGCCGTCGCTGAACAGTTTTGTGGAGGGTCTGCATGGCCTCAGAGGGCGTTACGCTCAGAGAAATACTGGAGGAGTGCCGCGAAGGTCGGGACGGCGGTGCGTTCAACGAGGTGGTGGTGATGCTGGAGAGCACGGCGGCGTCGGCCGAAGTGTGGATGGACTTCGACGACCTGCTGTTCACGCCGGACGGGCGGGTGGTGACGCTGATGAAGCCGGACGGCACGCACATGCACCTGGACATGTCGAAGATCCGGGAGGCTGAGTTTCGGCATACCACCAACGATCGGAATCTGCCGTCGTACCAGTTGTGGATGCGGGACGGTGAGGGAAACCCGGCGATGCGAATCTACCTGCGGAAGTCGGACGACGAAGCCACGAACCCGCTGCGGCACGAGTTCTTCATGTCGCTGCTGGCAAAGTACCCGGGGCCGATTGCGCTGCCGGCGGATGCGTACGGGCCGGCGGGCGGGCATCGGTAGGTCGCGCAGACAGTTTCCGAAAGGGTCCTCCACGGTAGTAAAAAGGGTAGCCGCAAGGTCTGCCCCTACGTATCCCGTGACTGAACACCTGATATGGACCCTGCTGATATGAAAGGGATTGTTGCGGCTGTCCTATTTGCCTTGGGTATGATTGTCCTTTTGTCCTGCGACGATCCTGAGTCCACTACGACTGGCGCTGCCACCGCTACGCCACCTCCGGCATCGACGCCAGGGCCGATGGTTACTGTTGAGGCGATGCCGACGCTAACGTCTGCTCCAGCCCCTTCGCCGACGCCGGCAGCTACCATCGTGCCGGCGACAATTCCCTCACCTGCACCCACTGCTGCTCGTACTGCCACGGTTGGGCCCACGGTTGCGTCTGAGCCGAGCCCCACGGCGGGGGCTTCGCCCATGGTTGGCCGTGCTGACGAGGGGATTGAGTGGGAGGTGTGCGGGCCCGCTGTTGAGTGCGGATTCGTGGAGGTGCCATCGGACTATCGGGATCCCGGGGCAGGCAGCATAAGCCCGAATCCACCGAAGAGATGAGGGTGGAGGTGGGTTGAGATGATAAGAAAGTGCTCCTTTCCTTCTGGGATAATGGTTTTTGTGACAGAAAACCGGCCCAAGAGAGGAGCACCCAATAGATGCTACCACGCAACCACCTCCGCCGCATCCGAATCGCCTTCGACGACCACCGCTTGGTCAACAATGCCGGGCTGATTCTTCCCGCCACCCTGGCCCAGCACTTGGGTCTGCCCCAACTGGTGGACCGGCACCTGGACCTGGGCCGGGCCCCAGGCCGAGCCAACGTGGGGGACAAGATCATGACGTTGGTGGCGTCGGCTCTGGCTGGGGGCGACTGCATCGACGACGCCGACGCGATGCGCACCGGCAGGACCGCTGCGGTGCTGGGCTGTACCGTGAAGGCGCCGTCCACCCTGGGCACCTTCCTGCGCAGCTTCCGGTGGGGACACGTGCGCCAACTGGATCGGGTGAGCAGAAAACTGCTGGCGCGAGCCTGGGCCGCTGGGGCCGGACCCGGCGACGGGCCGTTGACCATCGACGTGGACTCCACCAACTGCGAGACCTTCGGTCTGGCCAAGGAAGGAGCCCGCCGGCACAACTACGCTGGCCAGCGCGGCTATCACCCCCTGCTGGCCGTGGCCGCCGGCACCGGCGACGTGCTGATGGCCCGTCTCCGCCAGGGCCGGGCCAACACTGCTCGGGGCGCTGCCAACTTCCTGCGGGAGACGGTGAGCCGGGTCCGCGGCGCCGGAGCCAAAGGCCAGCTCACCCTGCGGGCCGACAGCGGCTTCTACAACCACGATGTGGTCGCCGTCTGCCGCAGGACAGGTGTCCGCTTCTCCATCACCATCCGCCAGCACCAGAGCCTGCGCAATCTCATCGATGCCATACCCGAGGAAGACTGGACGCCCATCCCCTATTGGATGGAGGGTGCCGCCGACGTGGCCGAGACAACTTACACCCCCTTCCAGAGTGAACCCGACGCCACTCCGCTGCGCCTCATCGTCCGCCGGGTGAAGCCAACGCCCGGCTCTCAACTGGCCCTCTTCCACACCTATAGCTACCACGGCTTCATCACCGATAGAGAGGGCGACACTATGGAACTGGAGGCCGACCACCGCCGCCACGCCGAGGTGGAGAACGCCATTCGCGACCTGAAGTACGGCGTGGGTCTCAACCATCTCCCCTCGGGCCGCTTCCCCGCCAACGCCGCCTGGCTGGCCGTGCAAGTCATGGCCCACAATCTGGCCCGCTGGACGGCGCGGATTGCCCTAGGCCAGCAGGTGGTCACCACCAAGACCCTGCGCAGTCGCCTCTTCTCCCTGGCTGGGCGGATCACCCGCAAGGCCCGCCGTATAACCCTGCACCTTCCCAAGGGCTGGCCCTGGCAGGACCAGGTGAATAGCGCCCTGCTCAAACTGCGCACCCTGCCGCTCCCTGCTTGACGGCCCAATGGCGCCGGACCCAACTGTAAGCCCCTCAGACTCGCGCCAGCTTGCTACGCGAGGGACGCCTCTTGACACACCACCCGTCAAATCCGGCAAATCTCCGCCCCTGATCCTCTGGGCAACTGCCTTCAAACCACCAATCGGGTACACCAGCCATCCCCCTCTGCGAAAATCACCAGTCCGCCCCATCCTTGGCCCCCAAAGTACCCCTTCTCCTACGCTAACCATTGCCTATCGGTGGATTCGGGATAAGGATCGCGGTCAATGTGAGACGGGCGACTTCGCCGGACGATCGGATAGGCTATTTGTTTGTGAACCCGGGTGGGCCGGGGGATAGCGGAGTGAACTTTGTTCGCGATTATTACGCCGAAATCTTTACGAGAGAAGTAAGGGAGAGATTCGACGTCGTGGGCTTCGATCCCCGCGGCGTGGGAACATCGGAGCCTGAGTTTGCCTGCGGTGCGTCGGGGGAGCAGCTGAGTTTGCTCGGCGAGATCGAACTGCCTGTTGATACCCCGGAGGAGATCGCGGCCGGGGAGGCAGCGGCTTACCTGTGCATTCAGTCCATGGGCCCAGACGGCGCCCTGCTGCACAGCGAATACGTCGCGAGGGACATGGATGAGATTCGGAAGGCCCTGGGTGCTGAGGACATCACTTACTTGGGCTTTTCGTACGGTTCGGCGCTGGGGGTGTGGTATGCGACTCTGTTCCCGAAGTCAGTAAGGGCCATGGTGGTTGACGGCGCTGACAATCCGGTAGACCAGGCCGAAAATCAGGAGGAACGGATCGAAGAGGCGCTGGAGGAGATCGGTCCATTTGCAGTGCTGCTGAGAGAGGCACTGGAAGCCTGCGACGAACCGGAGTGTCCGATATACAACGACGGCGATCCGATCGGCTACTTCCTGGAGGCTGCGGAGAAACTGGACCTGGTCAGCCAGGAATTGGCCAACCATCCGCTGGCCGGTCTGTACGGTGTTCTGACGACCCTGTACAGCCAGGATTTCTGGCGCTATCTATGGCTGGGTCTGTACCTGTTGCAGGAAAATGACGACCCGTCCCTGCTGAAGAATTTTGCCTCGGCGCAGTATGGTGAGGACCCGGGCGCCGCCAGATTCGTTGCACATGTCAACTGCCTGGACGGGTGGGTGCTGGAGCCGGAACTGGAGCGCGAGACTCAGCTGGAGGAATCCGACATCGTCGACGCGATCATCGAGGAGAGGTTCCCGTTACTGGCGGCGATGGTGTTTTCCGCTCCTTCGGCATGTCCCTTCTACGACCAGTTTGCGCCGGCCGCCCTGGGGGTCCCGCTGGACGGAGGCGATGTGCCGATTCTGGTGATTGGCAACCACTCGGACCCGGCCACCTCCTTTGGCGAGTCGGAAGAACTGGTCGAAGAGACTTTAAGCAACGGCTACCTAGTGGAGGTTTCCCACCCCTCACATACCGTCTACCCCGACAACGGGTGCGTCAATGAATACGTTCACCGGGTGTTGATTGAGAGGGAGTACCCGAGTGGTCGCCGGGTCGACTGCGAGCGGGATGGGTGACGGGGGATGAGCACGGCGTTATAGATGGAACGCCCTCAATCCTTCTGCAAGCTCAGGGTCAGTCTCACCTTCTCGCTCAAGGGAGAGGGGCTTTTCCGGCGGGTCGCTTAATCTGCTGAGAGCTCGCTGGTCTCAAGGTTGATGATACGGGCGACAGTTTCTTCTCCGTCGATTTCAAGGAGGGCGATGGTGCCGAAGGTTCCGCGAGGGTGTCGCCGGCCGGGATAGGTGGGACTGCCTGGGTTGACCATGAGGATGCCGTCCCAGTGGCAGACGAGCTCCTCGTGGGTGTCGCCGAAAAGGACGACATCAACGGGTTCGCCGAACTTCTTGCGCAGGGTCTCTGTGGCCATGCCTTCGGGTAGGACGAGGCCGGAGCCGTCGGGGGTGGTCCAGACCATAGGGCCGGGCCACTGGATGTCGTGAATAATACCGATGGCCACTCCGTCGGCACGGACGACGCGTGTGGTGTCGGCGAGACGGTCGCCGGGTTCCACTGGGTCCTCGTAACCACGTACGGCCAGCACCGGAGCGACGGTCTCGAGGTAGTCAAGGACGCCAAGGCACTCGAGGTCGCCGCAGTGGAGGATCAGTTCGACGCCGCGCAGAGCGTGCAGCACCCGTTCGGGTAAATCGCGGCCGCTGCCGGCGGAATGGGTGTCGGAGATGACGCCGATTTTCATGCTTCAGAAACCACAGAGTTCTTTGCTCACGGGAGGAGGGGAAGCCCTCACCCCTTCGGCAAACTCCGGGCGGACCTAATCCTCTCCCTGAAGGAGAGGGGGCTAATCACCCACCCTCTAACTACCTTTCGGAGAGAGGGAATTGAGGTTCGGTTAGGGGTCAGTTGAGGTTGTCCCAAATGGCGAAGTAATCGGGGGCCTCGCCGCGAATAGCTTGCAGCAACTCCTCGTGGTTCAAGCGTTTCATGATCTCGGATTCCTTTGACGCCATTTCGGAGACCCGATGCTCCCAGTCCGGCAGGGACTCGCCCGCACCCGGTTTCTGCAACAGCTCGCGCAGGGCGCCCAGGACCACGTCGGTGTGAGCCGACACCGTGGTGCCGGTGACCACGTACACCACTACGGTGGGCATTTCGAAATCCATGCCGTCGGGGCCTGGCATATCCATGCCGCCGCCCAGCTTTACGCCGAGGCGTTCGAGGATGAACATCATTGCCACTTCGCGGATGGCCTCCTCGAAGTGCATGGTGAGGTTCATCAGATGGGCGAACGGATAGTCTCCCATCTCCCGCAGGGCGTGGGAAAACTCGTGCTCCACGGCGCGGAAGAATTCGTCTCCCAGAACCTCGTCGACGGCCAGGGATTGCACCTGGGGTTGACCGTGGCGCGAGTCGAAAACGAGAAATTCCCTGAGATGGGGGAAAATACAGATTTGAATATCGGGGTATCCGCCCTCTGGATGAGCGGGGTTGAAGAACTGTTCCATGAGAGACACTTTACTCGGCCTGCTGGGATTTATCCAGCGGTCAGGGGAGGCTTCTCGGGGTCATCCTATTTTCTCGGCAGGACTGACTCTTCCTTCCGCCGTGAATCTGTAGAACCATGAGCGAACTGGGGACGTTGCGATCGAAGACCGGACTTCTGTGGAGTTGAGTGGCCCAATGCAAGTGAGCACGTTTTGGCTTGACTTCCATAGAGGTTTAAGACAGGGGTTTGGATTCCTCCTGCTCCGAAATGACGGTAGGGCGCGGGAGTATCTGTGTTGTTCGTCAAGGTTTGGGCGGACGCCTCCTTTGGACTCTGACGAGAGGCTGCAGCCAAACAGTCTCCCGAGGGAGAGGGGATTTGTTTTTCCTCACTGGAGCAGGTCGGCGATATCCTGCAGTTGGCGGGCCAGCCAGTCGTCATTGTCGTGCCGGCGAACGCTTTCGTACAGGAGGTCGGCGCGCCGCTTTCGTTCTTGGGCGGGCATTGTGATGGCCTGGTACAGGGTGCGCGCCGTGCCGTCGATATCCGCAGGGGCGAGGCTGAGGGAGCCTGCTGAAAGCTGACTGTAGACGCCACTGCTCCGGGAGAGGGCGAGCACGCCGCTGCGAAGGTTGACGACCGGACCCTCCTTGGCCACGAGGTTCATTCCTTCCACCAGAGTGTTGACCAGAAGGGTGTCATAAATCTTCATACCGGCGATGGCCAGGGCGTAGTTGTTCTCGATGAAGGGGACGATGGGTTCCCAGTTGGCCACACGCTGGTTATCGTTGACCTGCTTGATCGCCTGTTTCACCTCGTCCAGGTAACGCTGGTACTGGCGAACATGGGTGCGCGAGGGCACGAGGAAGGCAAGGAACTTGACGCGTCCCTTCAGTTCGGGGTGGTCGGTCAACATCTGATCGTAGGCACGAAAACCCCGGACGATGTTTTTGTTGGGTTCGGCGCGGTCTATGCGGACGATGGTTGAATCAGCGGAGTCGGCACGGAGCTGCGCCTCGTATTCCAGTGTTCGAGGTGCGTTGGCAATGCGCTGGACTTCTTCGACATTGATGGAGCCGGGGTACACACGGAGAGAGCATCGTCGCCCGTCCAACTCCACGGCACTGGCCTGGCGGTCGATCAGGGCTTCGGGGACAAATTCGTCCACGGTGTCGAGGAAGCTGTGAACGTCCTGGCGAGTCTGGAAGCCAACTATGTCGGACATGCAGAGAGACTCGCAGATACGGCCGACGATGTAAGCCGGGATCATGCTCCAGTAGAGGGGCGAGGGCCACGGGATGTGGATATAGTGCTGGATGACTGCGTCGGGGATCTCCCGCCGGACGAACTCCGGAAGGAGGTACAGGTGGTAGTCGTGTCCCATCACCAGGGGGGGAGTATCGCTCAATCGGGCCTCGGCCACGACGGCATTGGCGAAGGCTTCGTTGACCTCGACATAGCCGCTTTCCCAAGCGTCGTGGACGGTGCCGTCCACAGTGGGGTTGTAAGGAGGGTTCCACATGTAATGCTGGAGGAACCACAGGAGGGGGTTGCAGATCACGTTGTAATACTTGTGATAGGCGCGCCGAGGCGTCACAACGTAGCGTAGGCCAATGCTGTGGCTGGGGAGGGGGGACATAACCCGGAGGCCGCCGCTATTTCCGGAGACCGTGCGGTCGCCCTCGCTCATGGCGCTGGACACCCAGGTAAAATCGAAGTTCTGGGCCAGGGAACCGAAGGCGGTGACAACGCTGCCGCTTCCCCGACGGGGTTCCGGGATGCCCGGGCCTCCCTGGGACTGGCGCTGTCCCTCAGGGATCTGGTATTCGACGGGACCGCGGTTGCTGACAAGGATCAGGGGGCGCCGGGCAAGCAGGTAGGAGCACAGTTCGTTCACGTCGGCTGCGCTGCCTTCCAGGGCGATGTCAAGAGATTCGTCGAGCATTATTCCTGTACGCCCTGCCACAAGGCAGGGTTTGCGAACAAGTTTCAAGCCGGCGATCGGCTACGGACTAGGCGAGCAGCCAATGGCCAAGCTGATGCGTGCCTGACCAGGGTCCCGTGATCCCCGGTCTTCTAGCCGCTGAGGCGCTGAATAGCCTGTACCACGGAGGCCAGCCCGTCCACGGTCTCGTCGGGCTCGGTGTCCGGGTCGGACGGGTCTTCCCGCTCGCTGAAGCCGGTGATCCAGACGGTCTTCAGTCCACATTTCCTGGCGCCCGCAACGTCATTCAGGATGCTGTCGCCGACGTGAACGGTCTTACCCGGGGTAGAGTCCAGAGAGCGAAGAGTCATCATGAAAATCTCTTTCGACGGTTTGGACATTTTCACTTCGTCAGAAAAGGTCAGGGTGTCGAAGAATTCCAGCAATCCGTTGTTTGCGAGGTAGGTGCGGAAGGTTGTACCCGGTGTCATGCCAGTATTGGATATGAGCCCGATGCGCAGGCCCATGTCCCGGACGCTTCGCAGTACCCGGACTGCGTCGGTGTGACACGGCGGTGGGTAGTCCAGGAAGGAATCAGCGTAGACCCGGGAGATCCCGGCAATGGCGTCCGGACCCAGCCGTTGGGTCAAGCCCGCGTCGATGGATTCAACGAAGATGCCGATCTGTTCGTCGAAACTTACGTCCAGAAGGCTTTCCCGGATTTTCACGCATTTTCGGTAGCAGTCCCAATAGGCTTCGCCGATGCGGGCGGAATCGAAATATTCGCCGCAATCGGCTAATACTTGGCATACTCCTTCCAGCCGGGCTTCGCCCCGAGTTGTCCCCAACTCGCGGTTGTCTATCAGGAGGGTCTGCCACAGGTCAAATGTAACGGCGGTGATTTCAGGCAAGGGAGTTAACCCTTCGCGACGATGATGGACGTACGATGACGATTATTATCATTCTACACGATAACAAACCGACGAAGGAACGATAGAGGCTGCCGATACAGACGTGAGCCTGAGATGGCGGGTGAAATGGGGTGGCGCGGGGGTGGTCAGGCCAATATTACAGTCGCACACTGGGAACAGGTAGAATTGGGGCAGTATTCTGTTGATGATGCGAGGCAGTGGTCGTTGGGAGTGATGAAGTGTCGGAAGAGGTCCAGTGGCATCAAGGAGAAGCGCCAGTACATCGTCGGCAGGCTGCGGCGAGCCGAGCCGCGCCTCCGTCCCTGCCTGGTCGAAGCCCTCCGGCCATCTACTGACTTCACGCTGAGTGACCCTCTGGCTGGCAGGTACGCTCCCGACTTAGCGATTCAAGATGGAAGGCGGCCGTACTCTCAGGAGTCAGGCAACTGGGCATACATTCGTCGGATACGGGGTTGCGTACCGCACACCGGTCCGCCCCAGGGGCATCGTCGCATACTCGTCGGCATCCCGGTGACTGGACAAATCACCGATAGACTGTGCTACTTACTCGATCTGACGCAGGCGTGGATCGAGCTTGTCGCGGAGCCAGTCGCCGAACAGGTTAAGGGACATCACGGTCAGGAGAATGGCGACACCGGGCATGGTGGCCACCCACCACGCGTCCACCAGATGATTACGGCCGTCGGCGACCATCGATCCCCAGGCCGGGTCCGGCGGTGGCACTCCGGCTCCCAGGAAGCTCAGGGTTGCCTCTACGAGGATCACGATGCCCACTTGCAGGGTGGCCACGACTATCACCGTATTGATCGTGCCGGGGAAAAGATGAATGAACAGGATTCTCGGAGTTGAGGCGCCAGCCACTCGCGCCAGGGACACGTAGTCAAGATTCTTGAGCTGCAGGACCTCGCCCCGGACCATCCTGGCGAAGCGAGGCCAGATCCAAATCGCAAGCACCGCGATGATCATCTCGAAGGACTGGCCCACGGCAACGACCAGCACCAGGGCCACCAGGATGAGGGGCACGGCAAGAATGATGTCCACTAGGCGCATCATAAGTTCGTCTACCCAGCCGCCGTAATAGCCGGACAGCAGGCCGATGACGATTCCGATGCCTCCGCCCACCACTAGCGTGACCGCCGCCACTATCAGGGAAATTCGGGCACCAAAAATGATGCGGCTTAGAATGTCCCGCCCCAGTTGGTCGGTGCCCAGCACGTATTTGAAACTTCCCCCAGCCCGGGTCCCCGATCCGGTTTCCATCAGGATGGTGTCCCCAAGCTGAATGTTGGGGTCCTGCTCCCTGGCCTCTTCCAGGGAGATCTGGTAGAGGAGTTGACCGCTCTGAGGTACCTCCACCACCAGTTTCTCGGCCGTCCTCGCACCGCCCCAGACAGGTGGCAAAGTGCGGGATCTGAGGTCGCCATCGACCGGGTCGTGCGGAGCCAGAACATTGGCGAAGATGCCGCAAACTACCACTAAGCCCAAGAGAATCATTGGAATCAGAGGCAGCCTTCTGGCCGCCTGGATCCCCGACATGACCCGGGAAAGGGGGTTGGAAGAGGTGGTGGTCAGTGTCAGGTCTGCTGCCACTTCAGTTCTCGGCTCCTAGGCGTATCGGATTCGGGGATCTATGTAGGCGTACAACACATCAACTAGGAAGGCGGCTCCAACGTAGAGCAGCGTGAAGATGATGACCACGCCCTGCAGCACCGGATAGTCTGACCCAAGGGTGGCGTTAATGGCCAGCAGGCCCAGGCCAGGCCAGGCGAATACCAATTCTGTGGTTATGGAACCGGCTACCAGGTTGCCCAAGGTGACGCCCGCAAAAGTTAAGGGCGGAATGATGGCGTTGCGGAACGCGTGCTTCCAAACCAGGGCGTAACCTGGAACTCCCTTGGCTCTGGCCAGCTTGATGTATTCCGAGTCCAGGACATCCAGCATGGCCGACCGGACCAGTCGCATGTTGGCCGCAACGAAGAACCACCCCAGCGTAACGGCCGGCAGAATGAGGCTGTTCCAGTCATGTCGGCCCGACGGCGGGACCCAATCCAGCCGGATGGCGAAGACGACAATCAGCATGAAGCCCAGCCAGAAGTTTGGTGCCGACTGTCCAATCAGGGCAATTATTTTGCTGAAATTGTCCACCACACCGCCCCTGCGTATGGCCGACAGGATGCCGAGGGGAAGCCCAACGACTATAGAGAACAGGAAAGCGGCGCCTCCCAGCTCGAAGGTGGCCACAAACCGTTCCCAGATGATATCACCGGCGGGTCGGTTCTCCTTGATGGATTGTCCGAAGTCTCCCCTAACCAGGTCTTTTATGAAAATCCAGTATTGCTCGAAGTACGACTTGTCCAGTCCTAGCTTTTGGCCCACAAGGTCGTACCGCTCCTGGGTAACGAAGTCACCCAGCATCATGGTCCGGGGATCTCCGGATACCCGGGCCATGGCGAAGATGATGATGGAGACAGCGAATAGCGTAACGATGGTTATGAGAAATCTGCGGACCAGAAACCTTTGCATGGGAAGATGAGTCCTAATCGACTGTCGGCTGTAGGCCAATCGCCGGAGAGTATTCCTGAGGGCCCAATGACATTCCTAGCTGGTCAACCAGATGTGTAGTCCATGTTCGGTAGCAGCCGCGATTGCATCAAATTAATGGGGAGAGCCCGCCATGGCGGGCTCTCCATCTCCGGGCGTTGCGTTCGTTACTGACTACGATGCTTGGTCCACTCGTAGGCCCCGAAGGACCGGGTGTCGCCATACTCTAGGTGCTCAGCCCATGAATCGACCTTGGAACTGAGGGGCCAAAGCACGTTTACGCTGTAAAGCCCGGTTTCCAAGACGTTCTCGTATATGAAGCGTGCCAGCCTGTTCATGACGAGCCAGCGGTCCGTGTCGTTGGTCTGTACGCCGGCTTCGTCGAGAAGCTCATCCACTATCGGGTGATCGAATCCGGCGGACCAGCCGGAGTCGCTCCCGAAGACGAGGGCCATAATCTCAAGGGGGTGCTGCCTACCGGCAGTGCCGTGGCAACTGGCGTGGTTGTAGCTCCGGGCCTGGATCAACGGGCCTTGCGTGAGGTAGGGAACCCGCTGAATGGCGGTGTCGATTCCGATTTCCTCCCACATCTCAGAGATGGCTTCGCAGGCCTCCACCTCGGCGGCCACGCCACGAATGCTGGGCGTGAGGGTGATTTCGAACCCGTCGGGGTAACCCGCCTCCTCCAAGAGTTGTATGGCCCGGTCCGGGTCATAGGGTATCGTCCTGAGGTCCTCGTCTAGGAAATCGAGTTTGTTCTCCCACATCCACAGCGGCTGCGCAGAGCCCTCGCCGCCAAGCAGGGTCTCCACAATCAAGTCCCGGTCGATGGCGATGGAGAGGGCCTCGCGCACTTTGCGAGCCTGTTCCCATTCAGGAGAGTTCACGTCCGGGCTGGCGGATACCCATGGCAGGTCGGGATCGTAACCTGGCCGGCGATCCGCGAAGTCAGCTTCGCCGTGGCCGACGTACCAGTTGCCATAAAAGCCCAGGTGCTCGGTGGCGCCGTTGGGCACCGAGATATAGCGGATGTCCTCCACCTGGTCCAAAGCTCCCTTGGAGTCCAAAGCCATCTGGAAGCTGTCCAGCCTACCCGCCTGGAAGTTGGCTACCCGAGTGGACTCCTCCGCAATCTCCCACATCATCAACTCGGCGAATTCGGGTGTCTTGCGGTGGTGGTTCTCCCTTGCCACGAACCGCCACACCTCGCCGGTTGTGGAGTCTTGATATTCCCAAGGGCCGGTGCCGACGCCTTCGAACATCGCCACTTCTTCGCCCTTTTCCTCAAAGTGCTTTTTGCTAGTGAAGAGGTTGGAAGTTGTGAGTGAGGTCTGAAGCAGAGTGTCGAATTGTGGCTCAACCGTGTTCAATTCAAAGGTGTAATCGTCGATCTTGGTCAACCCGCCGTCAGGGTGGAAGAAAATCCTCCTAACTGGACCGGATATCGATGAAATGCTGTCTGGGGCCACCTGTCCCTCTGCCCCAAAGATATAGTCGTCAACTGTGGCCTCGCCATAACCCTTGCTGAACTCAACGCCACGCTTCAGGGTGAATGTCCAGACGCTGCCCGACTCATCCACGGACCAGGACTCTGCAACCTTCGTCTGAAACTGGCCGTTTGAGTCTGTAAAGTTCAGCTGCTCGTGAGACGCAGTGGCGACATATAGCCATACTGTGCTCTCGGTCAGTTTGTTGCTGGCACTGTAGGGCCCCAATTCCTTGAAACCGATGTTCAAGACGCCCTCCGGCCCCGCCATCATCGCAGGGGCGGTTGTGGGTGCGGCAGCCGTGGGGGCTGCGGTTGCCGCCGGCACTGCCGTGGCGGCCTGCTGCGGGGCAGTCGTTGCCTGGGGTGCCGTAGTCGCCTGAGGCGCTGCCGTGGGGGCCGAGTCAGCTTCATCCTCAGCAGCGCCTCCACAGGCCACAATCAACGCTAGGGACACTATGACGAAAATCGTCAATACGAGTCGGCTACCTAGATGCAGACGCATCCAATCACCTCCAAAAATGCCGGAACAGTATTACAGGAAGCTTCACTTAAAGAGCACATTATCCCGATATGGTTGCGGGGTGTCAATCGATGCGCACTGCCTGAAGGAACGGAAGAATGGAAAGCAAGTAGCGTCCCGCGAAGGATCACTTCACCAAGGGACTCCAGGTTTGTCGCACGACGCCCGCCCTGGTCCGGGGGATGCGGCAGAAGGCGTACATTTGTGCTCCCGGGTCTTCCTCTGCCCAAACAGCCCTCCGAAATAAGCGTGAAATTCCTGAAAGTCATGGTATACCTGCTCGAAAGCCTCCGCATCCACTTTCCTGTCTCACCTGTCCAACCCTTCTTCAACCTCCTACTGACATTATCACTCCAACTGTCGTTATAATATTAGGGGAAACTTTTCAGGCCGAGGGGACTGGTTGTGCGGGCCTGTGTCGCCGCGCGACCTATTCTGCGATAGTCTCGCAGGTTGCCAATTCAACGCAGCGACCTTGTATTTTGCTTAAGGGCATGGAGAGTCCGTGTCTTCGACAGGCCAGAATGTCCGTGCAAATGAGTGTATCGAAGTTGCCCTGAGATCCAAAAAGGCGTTGTAACCGCGTTAGTAGCGGTACTGAGGGACCATTTAGCCAGGCCCGCGTGCTCGAGCACATCCTTCTCATCGCCTCTGGTGAGCTCCAGGCTTATCTTTCGCCCCTGGGGTAATCGGGATCAACTATTGTTGATTCAAATAGTTTTTCCCGAAAGAATGGTCAACAAATCCCAACAGATTGTGTATTTCGGCACGGCAAGCTTGGGAAGATAATATTATCCAGGACTGATGTAAGGAGTTTAGCGATGGAGTTCTGTGACTCAGAGTGCAAACTTCGGGACCTCACTCCGAGGGAGCTGGAGGTAGTCATGTACATTACTCAAGGCCTAGAAAATTTCATGATTGCCGAAGAACTGAGGATAGAAGAGTCAACGGTGCGGTCATATGTTTCCCATGTCTTCAAGAAGGCGTTCGGCGAGGACGTCCAAGGGCCAGAACGACGAGCCCGTCGCTTTCAATTGGGACAGCTCTATAAACAGTGCTGCAATGGTGAGAAAGCAAAATTAAATGTTACTTCAACGAAACACTCCATCAGCGATAATGCCAATATAGTGTTTCTTCAAGCCTTGGGAACGACTCTGGCTAGCTGGAATGAGGTCTCTCTGGAAGATCGTCACCGAGAGACATTCATTGGCATTTTTGACGCGTTGCTGGAGATTATCGTCCAGGCCCCTATCAGTTCCGGCGACGATGTGAGGGAAGAGGTCGAGAGAATGCGCAATCTGCTTGAAGTAGCAATAAGGCAGGCTTTGGAAAGTTTGGAATAACGACAGTTGCATAATCCGTAAGCCTCATCGTTGGATTGAAAGATCTCAGCAATGAACTAATCCTGATATCCCTGGAACTCCCAATCGAGAGGAATTTTGACTGTGCCCCATAGAGTACGCCCTCTCTGCTGGAGTTCTCGATCAAATTTCAGGTAATAACCTTGAAACACATTTGAATCAGATTCCGTTTGCTCCAGAATAATGGTGCCGATGCTTCCTTTAGCGCTTTCGCGACGGTAATAGCCAACTATTGTGTCTACGGAAGAGCCTTCCACTCGTATTCCTCGAAACAGGTACTTCCTTCCTTTCATATTTGCAGGCTGGATTCTGGTGATATCGGCCTCGATTTCCTCGCCTCCCAGAGGCGTCAGCAGAACTTCGTCCTGTTTCACCGGTTTGTCGCCGTCGTCAGGGTCGCCTTCGTAAACGGTTTGCAGCCATTTCTCCACTATGGAGACAGGCTCGACTATAGACGCAGGCTTGGGTTTTGCCAGCAACTGTTCGACAGGAACTTCATACAGGCGTGCGAGTATTTCAATGTTGTTGTAAGTAGTTCTATGCTTTCCATTTTCCCAATTGACAATTGTATGCTTGCTTATTGCTCTATTAGTCTGCTCTTCAACTTGCCACCTCTTCAGACCCCTTTCTTCTCTAACGCGTTTCAATTCTGGCCCGTCAATTAGCACTAGATATCTTTTGGCATTCATAAACCCTCGCGACACCTAGTTTACCGGTTGCTCAACGGTTATCAATTATTTCTGATAATTCTGGTTAGACTTGTCAATCAATTAACCAGTAAGTGACAAAATAATCAACAAATCATTTGCTAAGAGTACCCTTGATTTTTCTGCGAATACTGAACTATCGTTATTTGAAGTCAATTATCGTTTGCAGTGCCCCCTTGATGTTGAATGGAATGGCCGTAATTGACTATGTCGCCCCTAGCGTAGAGCAGGTAATGCGAGCAAAAACGGGGGATCACCGCCATTCGCGAGATCATACGACGGTCAAATAAACTTTTGACCGGGGGCCATTCCGAGTGCATACCTCCTTGGGAAAGCAGTAATCCACCCCTTCTTATTGGTGGAGAGGGCTAATTCCGGTAGGCACCGTAATCAGGTAATTTTATCAGTCGCAATTTATTCGGGCAATACACAAAGCGAATATTCAGAGGCACGGACGACCCTCATTTGGCGCAGAAACCAAGGGGCCTAATGTCCTCAACAGACCGCCTTGTTCGTTAATGTGTATGAGAGAGTGCCTTTCCAGGCCATCAGGTAAGGGAGATAGCAGTAGGAATCAAAGGAAATTGCCGAACCTAGATCGAGAGAAGCAGGTGATTACAGTGAAGGACAGACGCAGCAGTTCGATCGACAAAGACGCAAAGTCGCGTGGCGTGTCAGCGGCTATGGTGTTCTTCCTGGCGGCGGTGGTGCTCCTTCTAACGATCGCTGCACAAATGGGCAGCCCTTCCATGCCGACGGTGCTGGCAAGTTCTCCGGACTTCGATGCGGAGGTGAGAGACATACGCCTGTCGCCTTCAAGTGTATCCGAGGGAGATACCGCAGACATTTTTGTGGGTTTCAAGAATTTGTCCAGGCTTGACGGTCCGTACGTTGGAGCGGCCACTTTTGACCATCTGATCACAGTCCATTCGCCATCCGGGGAACCGGCGACGTACCACAAGGACGATCTAGAGTTTTCTTTCGACGAGACTTTGGAATTGGTAGTATCGGACTTCGAGTTTGACGAGACTGGCCGTTGGGAGGTTGAGGCGGCCGTATACGACATCAGGGGGCGTGAATCTGATTGGGATGACGAACATATGTTCGACACACGCGCCTGGTACTTTTACGTGGATCAAGGCGATCCTGACTTTGATGCGGAAATCGAGCGGATTTGGCTCTCCAGGTCGGTCAAGTCAGGTGAGACAGCCGACATCAAAGTAAGGGTCGGCAACCTGGCCTGGAGGCATGGGCCGTACGACGGCGACGGTACCTACGACGTGCTTCTCGTGGTAACAACCCCGTCAAGGGAGAAATTCACGAAGGAGTGGGACAACCGCGAACTCGGCTATCGCGAGGACGTCACCCTGGAGTGGGAGGACTTTCAATTCGAGGAGGTCGGGCGATATCACTTTTCCGCCGAGGTCCACGACATACGGGGCCTTCAAGCCGATTGGAATTCAGCTCATATGTTCGATGACCGTAGCTGGGACTTTTCCGTAGAGCAAGGCGATCCCGAATGGGACGCTGAAGTTTCGGGCATTTGGCTCAGTTCTGAAGTAGAGGAGGGCGGCGAGGCTGATATAAGGGTGCGGTTTGAAAATCAATCGTCGGTTACGGGGAGTGACAATGGGTGGGTCACCATGGATATGAACCTTAAGTGGATCTCTCCATCCGGCAGTACCTCCGAGGAGGTCTGGGACGACTTCGAATTCTCGCCCAACCAGAATGTCACCCTTGCAGTTGAAAACGTTGAATTTTTGGAAGCGGGCAGGTGGGAATTCTGGGCGGGCATTTACGATATCCGCGGGTTCCAGGAAGGCTTTCCTGAAGCTCATATGTTCGATGACGGCAACTGGTCCTACACCGTCGTTGAGGCTGAACTGAACTGGGACGCAAAGGTCAACGATATTCGGGTCTCTGAGAGCACCAATGACATAGAAGTCACTTTCGAGAACCTATCAGATGAGGGAGGCAGGTTTGATATATCTATCATTGTAACTCCAGAATCGGGACAACCTGTACGATATGCGTATGACGATCAAGTGTTCGAAAATGGGCAGTCCAGGACGTTCAGGCCACCCTACAACTTCAGCCAGAGCGGCCCCTATACCATCCTCGCAGAAATATTTGATCTGGATGGTATGCAGGAGGAATGGAGTGGTAGCCACCGGTTTGACTCTGAGAGCCAGTCCTTTCGGGTGACTATTCCGGAGGACCTGGTTGACCTTTGCCCGGCGGTAACGCTGCAGGGGGGTCGTAGTCCATGGCTTCTGAAGCTGAAGGTGGACGGCCAAGAGCGAGACCTGGATAGTCGGGGCTGTGTCAAGCTGGCCGGAGATAGCGATTCAGGCATCTTCGGTGAAGGCGAATACCTCGTGGAAGTGGTCCACCCGGGGTACCTGTCGGCGACGCTGCTGGTCTACCTGGTCGAAGGCGACCCGCCCGTCGTGCCCGAGGTCCACCTGCTGGCAGGCGACATTAACGGTGACGGCTATGTAGGTCCAGGCGACATCGACCTGAACCGTGACGGTCTCATCACTGAAGATGACGCAACGCTCTTGTGGGGCAGCGGCCTTGCTGACATCGATGGGGACGGGGAAGTGCTACTTTCAACGGACGTGCTGGCTCTCGCACAGAACCTGGGGAGAACGCAGAGCCCGACCTTCGTGGCGTGCCAGGTGCTCTTCGCAGACGAAACCCCGGATAACCCGGATGACCCGATTGACTGGACAGCCGGGGGGTGCACTCAGGGGGACGTAGAAGAGATACAGAGTTGGTTGAAAACCCTCTCAGACGGAGCGGATACCGTCAACCTTATCGCGTGCGGCGTATTCCTGGGTAACATAATTTTGGCAGTCATCCCGCCGACATCACCCTCGGCGGTCGCTCTTCCCTACACCGGCGCTGCGTGCTTTGCGACTGGAGTGGCGGCTACTGGCCTTGCCGCAGCTGAATTCAGCTCTCGGAACGATGGTGAAAATATCACTAAGATTATACAGGGTGACTGGGACGCGATCAAGGAGGGTGGCTTCATCATCGGGGTAGGCGCTTTCGATTTTGTCGGGGGAGGCGCGTTTCTGAAGCTGGGAAGAGGCGCCTTGCGAGTAACCGGGAAGCTGGGTCTCAAATCAACCAAGAATGGTGCCAAGGCAAGCAAAGTATTCTCATTAGAGCCCATCGAAGCGACGATACTTTCGAAAGGCGTAGACCGAAGGCTGGCAAGCGCCCTTGGAAGCGAGGACGAGGCGGCCAAGCTAGTCAAGAACGTGCAGGGACTAAAAGCGCCGGAGCAGGCCAACTTCTATGGGACCGTTGCTCGGGCGACCCACCTCGACACCGATCAGAAACTCAAAGGGCTTGACGAGTATCTCCGTGGCATCAAGGACCAAAGCGGCGACGCTCTGGTTCGATCATTGCGAGAGTTACAGGTTGCCGTGGGGTTGGCCCAATCCAGGCGTGCCGCGGGTGAACTAGTAGTAATCGGCAGCCACGAACTGCCGATGAATCTCAAGAGTCGGGGCAGCGCTGCAAAAGTCTTTGCCCAAGACAAACAATTGGACGTCTTAGAGTTAAGTGGGGATTCCGCGGCGGCCGTGAGAGGAGCGACCGGCACTGGTCTGAAGGCCACACTCAAGGACGGAATCTTCATCGAGGACGTTCTGAAAGTCCATGAAATAACGCGTGTTGAATTCGACGTAGGTGTCCAAAGTATCAGCGACAGCGTTATCTGGCAGAAGCTCAACCGACCCCTCACGGATGGTAGTCTCAAGAGCAAATTCGCCGACCTGAGAGGGGCACGGACTGCTTCCAACATCCCCAGGTTGAACAGGGTTGTATTTCTTGACTTTGTCGACGGGGCGAAACAAAAGGGCATTGGTCGGGATGCGGTGAACTTGATAGCCTCGAATGCCGACGTTCATATGAAAAGGGCGGAATACGTTGGCGCAGACAATGTGGTTATTCACTTTTTGGGAGATGCAACGGTACGGATCAACAACGTCTATTTCCCGAATTTCGTCCCGCATATACTCACCGTCACTGCCGAGGGAACGGCGGTTTCGCTGAGGCAGGTCTGGAATGCCGGGGTCATTTCTCTGGAACAGATGGGGGGTTACGAACCTGCTGATTATCCCATAGAGTTGATCCATGGGGAAGGACCCTGGACGCCGCAGCAATCCTCGAACGGAACGGGCGGCGGCGGTTCTGGTGGGGGCGGTGGCAGTTCTGGAGGTGGCGGCAGTGGTTCCGGAGGGGGTGGTAGTTCCGGAGGCGGCAGCACCCCTTCAAGTTCCGATCCGCCAGCCCCCAACCAATGCAGGCATGAGATTGCCCCGGGCACCAGCGTCAACGGCGAATGGACTGACAGCTGCGAGTCCAGCGTCCCGGGCCGGGGGTACTCGAGATTCTACGGCTTCACTCTGGATGTGGCTGGTGAGGTTGTCATCGACGTGCAGTCTTCCGAGGACCCGTACGTCTTTCTGCGGGAAGGTGATGCGACGACGGGGCCGGCGTTACACTTCAATGACGATGTTGAAAGCGGGGACACAAATTCCAGAATTATGGCCACGCTGGAATCCGGAAACTACCTATTGGAGGTCACCACCTACGGACGGGGAGTAACTGGCGACTTCGCCCTAAGCGCGACGATAGGTGATGAGGGCAAAGAATCTGCCGCGACAGGATGCAGTCCGGTGGCGCTTACCCTTCCGGCAGTGAGCGTTGCGGGCAGCTGGGCCAACGACTGCGAGTCCAGCGTCCCGGGTCGGGGCTATGCCCGCTACTACTGCTTCACACTGAGAGAGGGTGCGGAGGTCACCATCGACCTGACCTCCAGCGTGGATACGTACCTTTACCTCCGGGCGTGCGGCGATTCGACATCCGGGACCATTTTTCATGAGAACGATGACGTCACTGCTAACGATCGTAACTCCCGCATCGTGGCCACGCTGGCGGCGGGGAGTTGGTCCATCGAGGCGACGACCTATAGCGAGGATACCACCGGTGCCTTCAGCCTCAGCGTAACGGCGGCTGGTGGTGGCGCAGATGGCTTGGCGGCATCGGGATGCAGTCCGATAGAGCTTACCCTTCCAGCGGTGAACGTTGCTGGTAGCTGGGCCGATGACTGTGAATCCGACGAACCTAGCCGGGGCTATGCGCGATATTACTGCTTCACTCTCAGCGAGGGTGCGGAGGTCACAATCGACCTCACCTCCAGCGTGGACACTTTCCTGTATCTGAGGGAGTGCGATTCGACATCCGGGACCATTCTTCATGAGAACGATGACATCGCTTCCAACGACCGTAACTCCCGCATCGTGGCCACGCTGGCGGCGGGTATCTGGTCCGCCGAGGCGACCACGTACTCCAAGGGGGTGCTTGGCGACTTCGCCCTCAGCATAATAGCGGCAGGTCAGGACTCGACGGCTATAGGGTGCAACGCGGTAGCGCTTACCCTTCCGGGGGTGGCCATTGCGGGTAACTGGGATGACGACTGCCAGTCGAGCGAGCCGGGGCGGGGGTATTCCAGGTTCTACCAGTTCAATCTCGACGTGGCAGGTGAGGTTACCATCAACGTGCTGTCTTCCGAGGATCCCTACGTTTTCCTGCGGGCAGATGGCGCCACGGCGGGAGAGTCACTGTATTACAACGATGACGTGGAAAGCGGGAACACGAACTCGCAGATTGTAGCGATGCTAGCGGCGGGGACCTACACCGTGGAAGTCAGCACTTATGCCGAGGGCGTTACGGGCGACTTCACCCTCAGCATAGGCGGCTGAGGGTGAAGGGCGGCAGCGGGATGATGTAGAGGTGGGGACGCTCGGTGCCCCCGCCGGCAACGTATCTGAACACCCTGGGGTCATCGGCCGATGGCAAGAACATCATCAGAGGACTCATAGTCCGCAGCCGCTGAGACGAGGGCTATCGGGAAGATTGCCGGAGGTAGCGCGCTGACGCTCTTCTGGAGGATGGTGGGGTAAACGAACTTCCCGCACTCTGGCCACTGGCATAGCTTCCACCGACGGAGGGAATTCCGGCAACAGGGAGGTGTTTACGGTTCACTCCTGGTGACGCTGGACAATGTATCCGGTGGTCAACTCTCGCACCTAGCCGTCGAAAGGGTAGGCGGCGGAGAGCCTCGGTAGAATTGAGGCAGGAAGTTCTGTGGAGTCCAACGCCATTCGGTCTGGCGGAGTTAAAGCGTTCTGTGAGTTGCAGGGACCGGGTCAGTGCAGCCCTGGCGGTGGTGAGGACTCGCCATGTTTGTTATTTCCCCAACACACTACCTGCCCACTTTCGCGGAGACCGCAACTGTGGAGATAGCCAGCTGCTATCTCGCGGAATCTGCCTCCTGGGGCAGCAGTCTGTCCTTGGTCCTCTGCTCCCCAGCAGGCTGCTGTGCCATCGTACTGCACAGCGCAGGTGTGTTCCCAGCCAGCGCTAATTGTCATGAAAGGCCCTTCCAACGGGAGCACGTCGGTGCTGCCGCTGCCCCAGCAAGCCCCGGTGCCGTCCGCTCTCAGTGCACAGGTATGATGCCTGCCCGCGCTCAGGGTTGCGAATTGTTGACCTCTCACGTCCATGGCCTGGTTGTTGCTATTATCGCCCCAGCACTCCACATTACCGTTCTCGCGCAATCCGCAGGCATGATAATGACCCGCGCTTATCGCCTTGAAACGAATAGCCGGAACGTCTGATTGCCCAAATTGGTTTCGCCCCCAGCAAACACCTTGCCCGTTTTCAAGCAGACCACAGGCGAATTCTTTGCCTGCGCTAACCATCGTCAGACGGGTGTCGGGTGCTTTCGTAGCCCCATGGAGGTCCGGAACATCTGAAAGCATCCAGCATAACGCCAGTTGGTCTGCTGTCAAAGCGCAGGCGTGGTCCGCGCCCACACTAATTTCCGTGAATTGATCACTGGGGGGATCAACTGCGGTCCCGTGCCACTCATGTCTGATCCATGCTCCCCAGCATTCGGCCTCACCTTCATTGTGCAATGCGCAGCTATAGGCTCGGGTGTATGGCAAATCTCCAATTCTCTCCCCATCAGCGCCAATGTGCATGCTCCTGTACACGTCATCGATGGAAGCGGCGTTTGAAGCCTGCACCGGCGTGGCGCTCGGAGCAGGTGTGGCCGTTGGATAGGATGTCGGCGTGGGAGCGGGGTATGGGGTGGAGACAGGGGCTTGCGCCGTCTGGACGGCCCTCAAATCATCCAGTTCTTTTCTGAGGGCGACCATCTCCTCGTTGGAAGACGATTCAACCTGCACGATCCGCTCCACTTCTACTTCCCTGGTGACTTCCACCACCCTGGTGACCTCGACCTCCACCACGTTCGGACCGCCGGCGCAGGCGACCGCGACACCAATGGCCAATATGAGCACTGCGAGGACAGGGACAGTCAAGTGCAGGTTCAGGGAGACTATAGAGCCGCCTCCTTGCAGACTATGGGAGCGCTATCGAGCGTATTGGGCTGCGGACCAAAAGTGTTTGCAAACGAGAGGTCGGGTGCCCCTACAAGGGTGGGCGGCGGGTGTGCCAGTCGGTGGACTGCTCGTAGGCGTGGGCGGCGCGGAGGACGGTCTCCTCGTCGAAGGGGTGTCCGGCTAGCTGCAGGCCTATGGGAAGACCCTCTGTGGAGAAGCCGCAGGGGATAGAGATGGCGGGGAAGCCGGTTATGTTGTAGGGACGGGTGTACTGGGTGAGGGCCGGGACGGTGCCGATTTCCTGCTCGCCAGCCAAGACCTGCTGCTGCAACAGGGGCGGCGCAGTCACCGGCTCGGTGGGGCCGGCGATGAGGTCCACGTCATCGAGGAGACGGCGGGCGGCGCGATCGAAGGCGGCGCGGCCCTGCTGGGCGCGAAGGTAGTCGGCAGCGCTGATGAACAGTCCGGCCTCGAGGCGAAGGCGCACCGGCTCGTATAGCTTGTCGCCGTCGTTGGCCAGGACGTCGCGGAGGGCGGCGGACGCTTCAGACATCAGCATGGTGGTGGATATGGCGGCGTTGTTGTTGAACTCTGGGAAGTCCAGTTCTACCAACTCAGCGCCGAGGGCTTCCAGCTGAGAGAGGGCGGCGTTGACGCTGCTGCGCACCTCCGGGTCGAGAGGGGCTTCGAAGTGCTGTCGGGGGACGCCGATGCGGAGGCCGCGTCCGCTTCTATTGACGAGGGGGCCGGTTAGGGCGGTGGTGTAGTCGGGGACGGGCAGGGTAGACGAGGCGATGTCACGGGGATCGTGGCCGGCGATGACGTTCATGGCGATGGCGGCGTCCTCGACGGTACGGACCATGGGGCCCGGGTGGTCCATGGACCAGGCAAGGGGTGTGAGACCGTGTCGACTGACTCGTCCGTAGGTGGGCTTTAGACCGACGATGCCGCAGAGCGCGGCGGGAATGCGAATGGAGCCGCCGGTGTCGCTGCCGGTGGTGATGGTGCACTGACCGGCTGCGGTGGCGGATCCCGAGCCGCCGCTGGAACCGCCGCTGACGAGGTCGGGGTTCCATGGGTTGTGCATGTGGCCGTAGTCGGGGTTCTCGCCCGTGGGGCCGTATGCGAACTGGTGCATGTTGAGCTTGCCGAGAAGGATTGCGCCAGCGTCGCGGAACCTGGCGGCGACGGTGCAGTCCTCGGCGGGGACGAAGGTGTCGAAGATACGGGAGCCAGAGGTCGTGCGCACCCCGCCGGTGTTGAACAGGTCCTTGAGAGCGACGGGGATGCCGTGCAGGGGGCCACGGTAGCGCCCGGCGCGGATGTCTCGCTCGGCCTGGCGGGCCGCTGCACGGGCTTGGTCAGGGAGCAGGGTGATGAAGGAGTTGAGCACCGGTTCGGTGGCGCGGATGCGGGAGAGGTGGGCTTCGATGATTTCGACGGGCGAGATTTCGCCAGCCTTGATCAACTTGCCCAGGTCTCCGGCGCTCATGTAACAGATTTCGAGTTCGTCCACAGGGTTACTCCGGAATATGGAATTTTGAGTGTGGAGTGTGGAATGTGGGCTTCAGTTCTCGGAACGCGGGCCGTGGGGAATGAAAGCCATGTCCGGCTCGGTGTCCGTGACGTCTATATTGCGCAGGGATGCGGTTCCAGCCAAGACGCCCTGGAGCTGGCTGTAGAGCTCGTCCATGTGGGCATCGGTGCCGGAGATGCCCAGCCTGGCCGCTGCTTCGTCGAATGCCTGTCGGGAGATAGTGGGGTCGTTGGGCATGGGTTCCTGCCTCCCTGGAAGGGGGATTGTTGCTACCGGAGGTGGGGGTGAGGAGCTTTGCCGCTCGCCATTATGTGGCAGGAGGGAGGGTGATGCAACGGGAGGATGCCGATATGGGAGAGGGCAATCGCGTCTTGATTTCACAGTTGGGGAGGCTGGATCTATGGATCAAAGTAGCCGGTTGGAAGGGCAGATTTTTCATTTTCCTGTCATTTCCAGTCATTTCCGTTCATTGGGGTGAACAGGGAGGGCCCGCGTTGGGTAGCAGTGAGAGCCACCTGGGCAACGACTCCGTTGAGTTTGCTTTCAGAGGTAGGCATGGATTCCATGCTAGGGAAGGGACACAAGGCTTGGCAAGGGTCAACCGTCATCAAAATGGACTGCAGCCATAAAGACGGGATTGCCGCGTGCCGATAAGGCCCCGAGGGGGAATTGCCATGGTGGAGGCGGAGAGCGCGGAGGGTTGTTTGAACGGCGAGGAGGCCGAGAACGTCGAGCGGGCTGAAACAAGCATCCTTCGGCTAGCTCAAGATGAGCGAACACGAGTAGTGGGCAAGACTCTTAATCGTCCTGGGGTGACAAGGGCGGGAGTCTTCGTGCGTCCTGGGATGGCAAGGGCGGAAGCTTTCGTGGCCAGGGTTTCCATTCGTGGACGATCTTTGAACCTCTATTTAATGATTGGGAGGTCTCGCGGCGGGGGACGCGTGTTCTCCGCTTGTTGCGGTGATGCTCGCCGGCCCAGAATTCCGCTGTGCGCGATCCGTCGCCCCACAGGGGGAGTTCCAGGGATTCGCGGAAACGTCCGGCTACAACGTCTTCCAGGAACTGAGCGAATCGCTCGAATTCTCCTTCGGGCATTTCGTCGCAGGCGTCGCAGCCGCAGGAGGGGAACCAGTCGGTGACCCAGTATCCGAGACGAACGGCCAGACCCGGGAAGTCGGTTAGAGCTATGGTGACCGGTGCGCAAGAATCCTGGGCCGGGGTCAGCTTCAAGATTGGCCTTGCAAGGGTGGCCCGTTCCAGTTCCGTGTCGCTCACTCCCCAGTCTTCCAGCGCGACATCGTATTCCGACTGAAGCCGGGCTACGGCCTCGAGAGTCCAGTCGTGCAGCGGACTGAATCGATCGGCCTCGGTTACGCGGAAGTAGGCCTCTTCGGGAGGGCCGCCGGGGCCCCAGTTGAAGCGGCGCATTATTCAATCACCTTGGCGATGTAGCCCCTTGGCGATGTAGCCCCTTGGCGATGTAGAGTCTCGTACCTCAATTGTAAGGCAGGGTAACTATGGAGGGGAGGTCTACGGATACGGTCAAGGCTTACAAGGTTGTCCGAGGTCTGACATTGGCTTCCCATTGCCGTTTTTTGGTTTAAGGGGAGACGGGGGTTCTGATTCCCGTTTCGACTGGGTCGAGAACCTGCGGACCAGATCGGACCGGGGATATCGGGCCTTTGAGGTATTGAGGGGTTGTGTCCGTTGTACGGGTTGCTCCTGGTGGAGGTGGCCTGCGCAAAGAGGAATGCAGAATGTGGAATGTGGAGTGATGTTGTGGATGCTGGCCTTGCGCTAGCAGGCTGCAGCCCGTATTTTGATAGCGAAAACCAGCATGAATTTTACGAATTACGACACACACTGCCCGAATTGCGGTCTGCCCTTTGGTTCAGATGAGCAGTTCTGCCCTGGCTGCGGCGTCCCTCTGCCGACAGGCGGGGACGGGGTGGCGCCGTCGTCCGATGAGGATGCCGTACCGTGGACGCCGGTCCACGTTACCGCTGGGCTATTCTTCTTCCTGGGCCTGGTAATAGCGGCCGCCTTCATTTCCGGGGCGCTGGGAAACCTTCTTCCAGATTACGAGCGGGCGCTGAGAACCTGGGTGGGAGTCCACCTTCTGGCACTGGGCATCGTGACACTGGTGTGGATCCTGGGGGTGAGGTCAGCCAGCAATCCCCTGGATTCACTCGGCATCAGGCAACCAAGAACCGCAGTGGGAATGTCTGTGATTTTGACGGTCATGGCCCTGGCCTCCAGCATTCTGCTGACGTTTGTCTACGGATTCGTTGTGGACTGGCTGGATCTCGATCTTCTGCGTCCACCGGAAATCGAAAAGGATGTGATTTTCCCTGGCGCGGGTATATTGCTGACCCTCCAGGCGCTCTCTCTGGTTACGCCCATAAGCGAGGAGTTGCTGTTTCGCGGATTCGTTCTGCGGGGCCTGCTGAGGAGCATCGGCCCTGGCCCGGCCGTGGCGGCTTCTGCGCTGGTGTTTGCCGTGCTGCACCTGGAGCCGGGAGCGATGATACCGATATTCTTCACCGGTATTGTGTTGGGCTGGCTCTTTGTCAGGACCGGGTCGCTGTGGCCCTGCGTTGCGGCCCACGCGGCGCAGAACACGCTGGCCCTGCTGGCGACGAGGTATCTGTGAGGGAGGGTCGGATTTGGAGTGCGGAATGTGGAGTGGGGGATGGACGATGGGGACAGTGGAGTGAGAAGGCGGTATGCGTTTTGGTGAGGGGTGGACACTGTGGGACGGGTGGGTTACATTTTCCCTGAGAGATGGGAATCTTGAATTAAACAATCGGCAAGGTATCCTTCCACCGAATGGGTAAAGAGCGAATAGAGAGGATGTTTGAGAGGGTCCGGGAGCGTGAGCGCCCCGGACTTGTGGTATTTGTGACGGCCGGGTGTCCGGACATGGATACCACGATGGAACTGGTGCCGGCGCTGGTGGAGGCGGGAGCGGACGCGGTGGAGCTGGGTGTGCCGTTCAGCGACCCGCTGGCAGAGGGGCCTACGATTCAGCAGTCGAGCTTTCTTGCGCTGCAGAACGGCGTGACGACCGCCGACTGCCTGCGGGCGGCTGAGGAACTCCGGGGTCGGATGGGCGACGCACCGCTGATTCTGATGGGGTACTACAATCCGGTGCATTCGTATGGTGTCTCGCGGTATGCGGCGGAGTGCCAGCGCATCGGCGTGGACGGGCTGATCACCGTCGACCTGCCGGGCACGGAGTCGGGGACGCTGGCGGCCGAGTGCCGGGAAGGGGACTTGTCGCTGATACCGCTGCTTGCGCCGACGAGCACCGAGGAGAGCATCGCGGAGTCTTGCAAGAACGCGAGCGGATTCGTGTACTGCGTGAGCGTTACTGGCGTCACCGGGGCCAGGAGCGAGGTATCAAACCGCGGGCTGGAGCTGTTGCAGCGGGTCCGGGCCCACACCGACCTGCCCCTGGCGCTGGGGTTCGGCATTTCTGCGCCGGAGCACGTGGAGGAGGTCGGCAAGACCGCCGATGCCGCCGTGGTGGGCAGCGCGCTGGTGAGAGTGACACTGGAATCGCCGCGGGACGAAGTTGTGGCACGAGCCAGTGCGTTCGTGGCATCGCTGGCTGGACGAATCCCAACTGCATAATAAGTCTAGGGAGTACGCAAATGACCGCTTGCCGGGGCATACGAGGGGCCACAGTCGCCGCGGACAATTCCGACGAGGCAATCCATGAGGCGACCACGGAGTTGATGGCGGCCCTCATTGAAGCCAATGACCTGGTTGAGCGGGATGTGGCGTCGGTGTTCTTCACAACGACCCCCGACCTGAACGCAGTGTTCCCGGCGGGATCCGCTCGGGCATTGGGTTGGAGCAACACTGCTCTTCTGGGAGCCGTCGAAATGACGGTGCCGAGTGCTTTGAATCGTTGCATCAGGGTACTTATTCTTGTGAATACTGATAAAGAGCCTGAGGAGTTGGTAAACATCTACCTGCATGGAACCGAAAACCTCAGGGCATACAGGTCGTAAGTGACTTTCGGACCAGAGCAGAAGCTCTGGAAGGAATGGAGCCGGGTGCGATTGCCCTGAAAACGCTTTCAGAACGCGTTGACTTAAACCTGGAGGGCGAGTAGTATCCTATTTGTGATGAAAGTTATCTGGGACGGCCGCGGTTATCACTGCTATTACTTTACCGGATGCCAGCCAGCCGGCGAGGGATTGGTGTGTTAGCCAAAGTCAGACATGAAGACATCAAACCCCAGCCAGCATAGGTTGGGGTTTTTGGTAGATGTGCCGAAGGCTTGGCCTGTATTGGAAAATCTGGCCAGGGGTGGATGTAAGACAGTTACGTGAGTCACTAAATTTATTGGGAAGGAACACCGTGCAACCGTCAACAACCGTAGATGTACATATCGAGTCCATGCAGCCACTCACCACGCCGACAAATCTCGTCAACTCCCTCCCCGTCAGTCCAGCCGTGGAAAAGACTGTGATAGAGGGCCGGGAACAAGTTCGAAAAGTTTTGAATGGTGAGGATTCCAGGCTGTTCCTTGTCGTTGGTCCCTGCTCCATCCACAGCAAGGAATCTGCCCTGGACTACGCGGGCCGCCTCAAAGAGCTGTCCGAAAAACTCAGCGATCGCCTTCTCATCGTGATGCGGGTCTACTTCGAAAAACCCCGCACCACCGTTGGCTGGAAGGGCCTCATTTATGACCCCTACCTCAATGATACCTTCGACATCGAGGCCGGCCTCCGCACCGCCCGCTCTCTCCTTCTGGAGATCGGTGAAATGGGGGTGTACGCCGGGACCGAGTTCCTCGACCCGGTTGTCCCTCAATATCTGGCTGGTCTGATAACCTGGGGCACCATCGGCGCCCGCACCACCGAAAGCCAGATCCACCGGCAGATGGCCAGCGGCCTGAGTATGCCCGTCGGATTCAAGAACGGCACGGACGGTAATGCACAGGTTGCCGTCGACGCCGTGCTATCCGCCCGCAGCCCGCATGGTTTCCTGGGCGTGGACGGCGATGGCCAGACCGCCCTGGTCCGTACCACCGGCAACCCCGACGGGCACCTTGTGCTTCGCGGCGGCAATGCGGGCCCCAATTTTGGCACGGAAGCTGTCGCTGAGGCCAAGGAGCGCCTGGGGAAAGCCGGCGTCCGCTCCCAGCTCATGGTTGACTGCAGCCATGGCAACTCCAACAAGGACTACACGCAGCAGGCCCGTGCATTCAAGGATGTAGTTTCCCAGAAGATAAGCGGTGAGAGTGACATCGTCGGCGCAATGCTGGAGAGCAACCTCAACGAGGGCAATCAGCGCCTCTGCGAAGACCTTTCCCAGTTGCAGTACGGCGTCTCCATCACCGATGCCTGTATCGGCTGGGGGGAGACCGAGGAGTTGCTCCACTGGGCCTACGAAGCCATGGGGCACCGCGTCGCTACTCCCGTATAGCCTCATCTCCATAATGCAGACTGCAGAAACCGCCTGGGTTGCCTAATTCCCAGGCGGTTTGACTTTCCCCAGCCCTCCCATCATTCCCGCGCTCTCAAGGGGGAGGGAGAGGTACAAGATCCCCTGGGTTCCTTACAGGCCGGCCTTTACGGCGGACTCGCGCATTGTCTCGAGGTAGGCGAGGCTGGAGGTCTGGATCAGGCTGTTGACGTTGCCGTGGAAGTACTGGACGCCGAGGTCGAGGAATTTGGGGACGAGGTTGTCGGGGCAGCTCACGCCCGCCACCTTGCCCGCCTTGACGATGACGTCGACGCCGCGCTCCATCTGGGCCTGAACGTCGGGGTGGGCCTGCTGGCCTGGCACGCCCATGGACTGGGAGAGGTCGCCGGAGCCGATGAAGAAGACGTCGACGCCGTCGACCTGGACCATGGACTCGAGGTTCTCGATGGCCTCGACCTCTTCGAGCATGAGGCAGACCAGGGTGTTGCGGTTGGCCTCGGCCACGTAGTCGCCGGTGGAGCCGCTGAAGCCGTAGCCAGCGGGCCGGCTGCGGCTGAAGATGCCGCGGTGCCCCTCGGGGTAGTACTTGACGGCGTCCACCGAGGCACGGGCCTCTTCGGCGGTGTTGACGTGAGGGATCTGCACGCCCCAGGCGCCACGGTCGAGGAAGGGAGCGATTATCTCGGGCTTGTTGGCGACGGGACGAACGATGGGGGCGATGCCGGATAGTTCGGAGGCACGGACGAGGTCCTCGGAGTTGTCTACGGTGATGGAGCCGTGCTCGTTGTCTAGGAGCACCCAGTCGAATCCGAGGCAGCCGAGCATTTCCACAACCGGGGCTGAAGGAAAGGTGATCATCACCCCAAAAATCGCCTTTCCATTTTGTAGCGTAGATTTAAGCGTGTTCTCTCTCATAAGTCCTCTCAGTGTGATTCAAAGGTCTTGAAACCTGCTTCCGGTCTTCTAGCCGACAGCGGCGCAGGCGAGTATACTACTCGCCAATTTTCGAGGTTACATAATTCGCTGGGAACGCTGGCGACTGACTTGATATAATGTAAAGTATCATAGGTATCGAAGATACGTGTTATTCGGGTTACCGGGTAAGGTTGTTGACGGGCAATAATGGAAACCCGCTTTTGGTAATCGAGGGTGATGACAGTAGGGGGTAAGAGATGTTTCCGCAAGTTTCCCTAAAAGTGCCCAATCGCGATGACGTGCAGCGACTGTCGGAATGGCTGGAGGATGAAGATGTAAACGCGTCGTGGTACGGGCTAGGAGATGACGGTCAAGCGCTTCATGCCGGCTATGCGCCGTCGCAGGTGCTGGAAGGCGGTCCGAACGAGTGGAACCGGGTTTTCAACGATGACAACAGGAAGGTGTTCTCGGTGTACTCGACCGAGGGGGAGCATATAGGGGAGGCGCAGCTGGTCATCGAGTGGCCCCTGCTTGAGGCGCAGGCGTTCATCCTGGTAGGCAGGAAGGACCTGTGGCATCACCATTATGGAACGATGTCGCTGATCAACTTGCTGGACCATGCATTCAACGACTTGGGACTGCATCGCATCTGGGTGGACGTGCCCGAGTACAACAAGCCGGCGCTGGACATGGTGGAACACATAGGATTCGTGGTGGAGGGCCATTTCCGCAAGGCCCACCGCCGTGGGGACCAATGGTTTGACTCCTACGCTCTCGGCCTGCTGGCGGAGGAATATCCGCGCCGCCGAGCCCGACTGATGGAAACCGGCATCTGAGCGACGGACGCCAGGACGCAGTCAAACCGACCACGGCAAAGAGGAGGAAGCAGCGATGGCAGTAATAACGATCAACGGGCCACTGGGAGCGGGCGCGGTTTCAGTGGGCCAGATGGTAGCTGAGCAGTTGGGCATCAACTTCTATGATCGCCTGGTGTTCACGCAGGCAGCGCGGCTAATCGGCACGCCGGTAGGCGCTGTGATTGCCAAGGAACAGCGAGTTGACCGGTTCCGTGACCGGCTGGGGCGCTTTCTGCAAACGATGCTGGAGCGGTCGGCAATGTCCGGCGTGAGCGGGGAGCCGTACTTCGGCCGGGGTATCGAGAATCTGCCGCCCGAGACCTTCATGGAAATGATGGGAGAGAACAACGCCAACCGGACGGTGGCCGACAAGGAATTCATTGAGGCCATAGAGAAGGTGGTGAAGGACATCTACGAGGAAGGCGACGCGGTCATCATCGGACGAGGGGCGAACGCCATTCTTGAGAGCAAGCCCGGGACCTTCCATGTTGGTTTGCAGGCGCCCCTGGAAGTGCGCGTGGAGACGCTGATGCGCCGGGAGAACTATACGCGCGAAGAGGCAGAGAGCTACGGCGCAGAGCTGGAACAGGCACACGAGAATTACTTCAAACGGTTCTTCAACTACAACTACTATGACCCCACCCACTACCAGATGGTGCTGAACATGGGGCGGATTACGCCCCAGGCCGCGGCCGGGATAATCGCGCATGCCACGAGCGACATGTTCGCGACCGCCGCCGCCACGTAGCCCAGTGGCCCAGCGGGCATCGGCCTGGCTGGACGGCGTGGTGAAGAGCAGACTGGGACGTGTTCCCCTTCTCTGACGCGGGCTTTCGCCGCATCGGCCTTCCACCGGTAACTGTGGCCATTATAGGCCTGAACTGCCTGGTTTTCATTTACGAATTGCAGACCGGCGGTTTGGGCCTTTTGACTGGCGGGGGCCGGTTCGACATCAATGTCTTTTTCTTCAAGTGGGGATTCATACCCTCGGAACTGGCCGAGGGCCGGGATTACCAGATCCTCTTCGACGGCACAGATATAGCGTCTCCGGTCCCTACCTGGGTAACCGTCTTCTCATCGATGTTCATCCACGGGGGCTTTCTTCACCTGGCCAGCAACATGCTCTTTCTCTGGGTATTCGGCTGCAGCATGGAACAGTCTCTCGGGGCGGCCCGCTTTCTGCTTCTGTACCTCGCGACAGGTGTCGCCGCCGCACTGACCCACATGGCCATCGAACCGCAATCGCAGGCTCCTCTAATCGGGGCCAGCGGTGCGGTATCGGGAGTGCTCGGCGCATACCTGCTCACCTTCCCCTACAACCGGATCCGGGCGCTGATCCTGATGATCCTCATTACCGTGATCGAACTGCCTGCCGTGTGGCTCCTGGGAGGGTGGTTTGTCTGGCAGCTGGTGCAGGGCCTGTTCTCGCTGGGCCTTTCGAGCGCGGTCAGCATCGCGTTCTTCGCGCACGTGGGCGGTTTTGTCGCCGGGATGGTCATCATTGTCGCAGCGCGTTTGCTTCTGCGCAGGCCAGTGCTGCCACGGCGCCCGCAGCAGTGGTACTACCGTGCTGGAGACGACTGGTAGTGGCAGGGAGCATTCACTCTGTCCATGGGATGGCAGGTATCGGTGGTAGCGCTCTTTGAACGAAGAATTGACAAGGGAGAATCGAGCAAGCATCTGGAGTGTTCCCAGGGACTGGCAGGCCTGGTACCTTGCCCTGTTCAACCTTCAGACTATATGCTTGCTGGGACTGGTGTCCTGGCACGAGGTTGTCACCGCCGGGCAGACCGATGGATTGCTGGATATTGTGATAGCCATCGGTACGAGTATGGCGGGGCTGATAATCCTGGTAGCAGCCGAGAGCATTTTTCTGACGGATGTGACCAAGATGCTATTTACGATGATTTCGGACAGATACTTACGGCGACAACGGGCAAGGGGCCGGGAGGAAGGGCGAGCCGAGGAGCGGGAGAAGTGGGAGGAGTGGAACAAGCGGCGCTTGGCAGCGGAGGCTGCGGGTGAGGACTTCACCGAGCCGCCGCCATCGCGACTCGGTTCAAACGGTAAATGGTAGACGCATAGCGCGTTCGGTTTCCCCACTCACTTGAAGGAGAGATGGAGATGCTATTCAGTTGGCTTGCCGACAAGCTATTCAAGGGACGGAGGGAGAGCGCGGACGCCCAGACGCAACGGGTCTGGATGGAATGGGACGCGCGGCGCGTGGCTGCAGAAGAGACGGGACAGCCGTTCGAGGAGCACCAACCGGAGAAGTCCCGGTCTCGGAGGAGGCTATGGCGCAGGGGACGCCCGTCGGCTGCGGATGCGGCGGCACTGGGTGTTACGGGAGCGTTCATTGCGGGAACGCCGATTGATCATGGGCATGGCCACCACGGTGGATTCGACGGCGGCTTTCACGGCGGTGGATTTCACGGTGGTGGCGGGGATGCAGGAGGCGGGTTCTAGAGGAGGTGCGGCGAGTTAGTCGCATCCATTGAATGCTCTCCCAAGGGTCGGATTCATTGCTTTCCAGATGGGGAAAACCCTCTTAGCGACCAATCGAAAGGGCGCCAACGGATGGCGCCCTTTCGATTTACCGGTTGTGGACCATGCTTACTTGGTTATGAGGTTCAGGTAGGGGCGGCGCATCAGGCTCCAGGAATTGGCCTCTCGGTCGAACCGGGAGTTGACGAAAACGCGCCAGTTGGAGTCGTCGAGGTCCGGGTAGTCGGACCGGTAGTAATAGCCTGGCCAGCGAGTCTCCTCGCGATAGAGGAGGTGGCGCAGGTGGGCCTCACCGACCCAGGCGCGGTGGACGACTTCCCAGCAGCGCATGAGCTCGTGAGGTGTGCGCGCCGCGAGGTGAGAGAGGTCGTCGCGCAGCATTTCGATGAGAGCTATGCCTCGCTCGAGGGTGGGACGGTTGGTGGTGTACCAGGCCGATGCCCCGGCGCCGTACTCGTCCATTATCTTCTGCAGGCGCACGAGGGCCTGCTTGGGGGTCATGTAGTTGGGGTTGATTTCCTCGGCGGTGCTTGCGCCCTTGTGGGAGTCGAAGGTGGCGAGCGGCCCGAGGATAGTCTGCCGCATGCCCTGAACCTGGTCGCCGGACACCGTAGGGCGGCCGGGGTTGTCGTTCAGGTAGTTGACGGCGGCCTTGGCGGCGATGCGGCCCTCGGTGAAGGAGCCGGAGGAGAACTTGTGTGGGGCAGCGCCAACGCCGTCGCCGGCGGCGAAGAGGCCGCGGACGGTGGTCATGCGGTTGTAGCCCCAGAAGTAGTCGCTGGTTGCGATGTCCTCCGGGCCGCTGACCCATGCGCCAGCCTCGCCGGAGTGGGAGCCCATGATGTAGGGCTCGGCCAGGACCACCTCGGAAGGGGTCTCCTCGGGGGCGATGTTCTGGGAGGCCCATGTCAGGGCCTGGGAGATGGTCATGTCGAGGAAGTCTTCCCAGGCCTCGTTGCGGACCTGGTCCATCTTGTCGGGGTCGATGGTGCCGTCCTCGCGGGCAGAGAGGGCCTGCATGGCTTGGTCGGTGCGCATGTACATGGGGCCGTAGCCGTCGCGGACGTCAAGGAACATCTGGTGGTTGCGAAGCGGCGTCGGCGTGGGGATGGCGGAGCCGTAGGGCTCGTACTTGTCCAGCTCGGCGGCACGGGTGACAGTGTAGTCGTCCCCGAGGGCGTTGAGGACCTTGGCGTGGAAGTACTGGAACCACATGCCGACGGGGCCATAGCCGTCCTTGAAGCGGGTGGGGACGAAACGGTGCTCCATCTGGGTCATCTCGACGCCTGCGGGGATCATCAGGCCGTAGGCGGAGCCGGTGGCGAAGACGGAGTACCAGGTGCGGCCCAAACCCTCGCTGACGGAGCGGGGACGGAAGACGTTGGACGCGCCGCCTGTGGTGATGATGACGACTGGAGAGCGGAAGACGTAGAACTTGTTGTCGCGTACGGAGAAGCCCACGGCGCCAGCAATCTTGTCGGGGTCGTCATCGTCCTTGAGCAGGTGGGTGATGGCGACGCGCTCGTAGATGTTCTCGGGGCCGAGAGCGGCGCGCGCAGGTTCGGCGGCGATGGGCTTGATGGACTCGCCGTGGATGGGGATCTGCCAGCGACCGATGCGCTCGTATTGTCCGTTCTCCTGCTTCCAGATGGGCAGGCCCCATTCTTCGAGGAGGTGGACGGAGTTGTCCACGTGACGGCCGACGTCGTAGACGAGGTCCTCGCGGGCGAGGCCCATCATGTCGTTGACAACGTAGTTGACGAAGTCCTCGGGGGTGTTCCAGCCATAGCGCTGGCCCATATAGCAGTTGATGGCGGAGAGGCCCTCGCCGGTCGCGCCGCTGCGTTCGATGGCGGCCTTTTCAGCTAGCACAACGCGCTTGTCGCTGCCGGCCCAGAACCTGGCCTCGAAGGCGGCGCCGCAGCCGGACATACCACCGCCGATCACCAGAATGTCACAATCCACGGTTTCTGTGGTCTCGAATGCCACGGTTATTCCCTCCAAAGTGATGTAACCACAGAGGCTACGGATATTAAATATCCATTACTCCGTGGCCTCTTTGCTTTTCGAGTTTAGTTTCCCCGACTTGGCACGGGCAGATTGTCGACACCGAGCCAATTGGAGTCGCCAGCGAGGTTCTGGTTGCCGAGATCGGCGCTGCGGTCTTCGGTGAAACCTTCGTAGGGGACAACCGAACCGGCTGGCCGGGTCCGGGACTGGTAGGTGAAATCGAAGCGGCGTCCGTCCCGGAAGATGACCTCCCATTGCAGACCGCCATTCTCAATGCCTTCCACGTCTGTGCGGTGGGGCTGCACGATGGCGCCCATGGGCACGAAGTCGGCGTAGCCGCGGACGTTGATGGCCTCTTCGGGGCAGAGCTTCACGCAGGCGTAGCACTCGGAGCACAGTTCGGGCTCCTGGTTGAGGCCCTTGTTGACTCCGGTATCCAGAGTCATCAGATCGTTGGGGCAGATGTACACGCACAGGGGTCCGAGATGCTCCCCGGCGCAGGCAGTGCACTTGTTGGGGTCAACGAAAGTCGGCATTTCCTAACCTCTAATTTGGATTATCAGGAAGCGCCCAGAGGGCGAAAAATAAGACCCCCTCATGTTTGAGAGAGGGGGCGTAAGTGATCAACAGGTTATGCGGAGTTACACTCCGTACAGGTGCAGAGAGACATCTCCGGCATGGTGATGACCGGAGTGCGTCGTTCGAGGTATTCAGGTGTCACAAAAGGAGAGCCCATTCCGTATTTATCGGCGCACTCGCGCACTACCTCCAGCACCTGAGGCCGGAGGGTGGTGGCAGCCGGTCCTGCTCCGCCACTGATGATGCTGCGAATCAATGTTCCTGCCAAGTCCTGCTTCCGGTCGCGGTGCCCGCATATCCCTTCATATGCAACGCTTTCACAGACAGGGCAGTACCACCACTCCAAGGTCAGGACTGACTTTATACCAAGTTCTGGAAGCGTGTCAAAGACCTCGTGGGCAGCGTAGCGGCCATAGTGGTTGCCGACTCCGGCGTGGTCGCGGCCGAACATGTGGTGGGTGCATCCGAGGTTTTTGCGGACGATGGCGTGGAAGACAGCTTCGCGGGGACCGGCGTAGCGCATGTCCCACATCAGCGTTGATGTCTCGTGGATTTCGGGCAGGAAGAACCCTTCCTCGCGTAGCAGGTCGTGAGTCAGCACTATGGCTTCGTCTATATAGTCCCCCTCCTTCTTTTCGCCGATGACGGCACTGACGAGGATGCCGTCGGCGCCGGAGGCAAGAAGTGCGCCTTTCATCATCATCTCGTGGCCGGCGTGGGGGACATTGCGGGTCTGGTGGGCAACGGCGGCATCCCAGCCAAGATCAGACAGGCGAGTGCGGAGTTGCTGCGGGGTCTTCCAGAAGCGGTCGAAGGGAGGATTGACGATGGGGGGATTGACCAGCGTCACCTTACCCGCGACCAGGGTATCCTCCAGCGCCACGGTGCGGGCGACGCCTGGGTGCTCCGGGTCCGTGGTGCCGTAGACGTTTTCGGCCATGGCCGTCTTGTCGTAGGAGTAGACCTCGGCGACTTCCAGCACCGCCAGCGGCTGCGCCTGGTGGGTCAACAGGACTCTTCCGCCGGTTCTCGCGCCGGTCGCGGCCCAGTCTGAGGGGGAGACGTCGAGGATAATGGGGATGCTCCACACCAGGCCATTGGCGAGGCGCATATCGCGAACAACAGAGTCGAGGTCCGTGCGACCCATGAAGCCGGTGAGCGGAGAAAAGACGCCATAAGAGAGGTTGATGGCCTCGCGGGCGATCTGCTCGCCGACGGCCAAACGCGGTAACCCTCCGGCCAGGTGAGCTGCCTGATCGGAGGGTGCGACGGACACCATCAGTTCGCCGCCGTGAGGGGAAAGGCTATTGTCTGCAGCCATGCTCGGCCCGCGTGGGGAAGATTTCAAGGTTCCCGTGGTTGCGGGAGCGACCCTGCCGGTTAATTACGCCGAGAACGCCTAAACGAGACTCTCGTGCAGACCGGTGTTACTCGGAGGTGACGGCTGAGGCGCTCTCCGACGGACCGTGCCCCTGGACTCGGCATCCGTGGCTAGCCACGGTAGAAAGGAGAATCAGCCCTACTGCGGCCAGTGCCACAACGATCCGGCCGACGCGCCTGCCCGGTATACGCATCCTTGCTGTTCTCTCCAGTTGAGTTCAATCCGTGCTCTCGACCCCTTAGGTGTAGCGACAGCACGGGCGCCAAGGTTTCCGATTTCCGCAGGCAGTATATCCTAAGGCCCGAATTGCGGCTAGTGCCGGGGCGGGAGACCAGGGTTTTTGGGCGTCGCGCGGCGCGATAAGTACTGGGCCGCACCGGCATACAGGCGCGGCCCAAAATTCGTTTGGTACCTGAGAAGGGCAGTTGAGGCCGAAGATGAGGCAGAGGCTACTGTCGCCGCGCACGAAGGACGAAGAATCCGGCAGTGGCCAGGGTCAGGACGACGCCGACGATTCCTATCACCAGCATGATAATGCGCCCTGCGGAGGCGGCCTGGGCCGAGTCGTCTTTCGCGGTGGTGGAGGCGTATTGCACGTCGTCGACGAGGCCGTCGAGCTCTGCCTGAAGGACAGTGAGCGTATCGTGGGCCTCAGCAATCAATTCCCTTTCGCGGACGGCCATGGAGAGCCTTATCTTGAGGACATCGAAGTACCCGCCTTCTCCGGCGCCGGCAGCGAAGAGCCCCGTAGAAAGGGGTACCACGTCCGGGTGCAGTTCATACCCGCCGTTTTCAGCCAGGAATTCGATGCTCTTCGCCGCGCGCTGGGCGGACGAATCGAAGGACTCCTCCACATTTGTCACGATGGCGGGGTCGTTCATCCTGCTGGCTGCCAGGAGGCTGGAATGGCCGTTGCCCACGGAGCGCAACAGCGTGTCGATGTGGGTGTATATCTCGAATTCCTCGCGAGCCGGCGTTATGGTTTTGGCGACTGGCGAATAGGCGCCAATCATGACGATGGCCTCGGGATCTGCGGAAACAAGGTCGTGGACGGCCTGCTTCACTGCGCTGGTGTTGCGCTGGTAGTACCAGGATTGCACCGGGGCCAGTCCGCGCATTTCCAGTGCCTGGCGCACGCCCTCGAGGTCCGCTTGCCCGTAGGAGTCGTTCTGGCACAGGACGGCAATGCGGGTGATGCCGAGGTCTTCGGTCAGCCGCGCGACAATTTCCTCTGTCTCCTGATAGTAGGAAGCCCGAAGATTCACGACATTGTCGAGGCCGCTATCGCGGAGAAATTCCGCGCCCGTGAAGGGCGCGATGAACGGAACCCCCTCGGCGTTGGCCAGGGGAGAGGCGGAACGTGACGTAGGAGTCCCGACCTCGCCGATAAGGGCGAAGACACCCTGATTCCTGATGAGATTCCTGGTGTTGGAAAATGCAGAGTCCGGTTCGTAGAAGTCGTCCAGGGTGGTCAGGTCCAGTTGGCGACCGTGGACCCAACCTGCCTGGTTTTGCTCATAGAACGCAGCCTGTATGCCCAGTTGCATCTGCTGCCCGAGGGCCTGGGCAGGGCCGGTGAGTGCGGCAGACTGGCCGAAGAGGACACGCTGGTCCGTGACGCCCGGTACGCCTTCGTTTTCGGCGGCTGTCATGGCAGTAAACGGAGGTCCGGAGGCGTCTTCAGGAACCGACGAGCCCTGGCATCACATTGCAAGGCCCACCACCAGAAGTCCGATACCCAGCGGCAGAGAAAGGAAACGAAAAAACAGCGATTTTATCCTGGCCATCGGTACATCCTATTGACTGAAAAATATTCCTCGTGTGAGTGGCCACATGGGACACGGCCTATCAGACCAAGTCGGAATGAAGGCGGGTGTTGTGTTCTCTGTTTGCCTCCAGGCAGGAGTTCTGTCTGAAAGCGTGCTGGAGCACCGCTGAAGTATCAACAATGATCCGTTCGAATGATCCGTTTGCGAAACCCTGTATTAAAAGCACCTCACGTACGAGACTTCATTTCAAGAAGTCTCAAAATGTGATACATCGTATCAACATAATGTTGTTATCAAAGCGCGGTGCAGATTGTATTGGCGCGGAAGCCCCAGGGAGCGATTTCATCGCTGGCTAACCCACGGAGGATGAGCCCGGGCTTCATTGGGGTCCGGGTGCCAGCAACCTTCCTGCCTGCATCGTTTCACTGGCTCCTCCCGCGCTGAAGCGCCGGATGGAAATGGCGACGGCTTGGAAGGAAAGCACGCAAGAGGAATATTATTGGTTGAAATTTAAGAAAACAACCAAAGTATTTGAAGAAGCAGTGGAGAATTTGTGAATGAATCGTGGAAAGATGCCGATGCCCATTGGGTTCGATTGAGGGGCACGAAGGCGAAAGGCACGAAGGCGCGAGCGCCCGGGGGGGCGTAACGGGTCTGCCGAGAGCGAACGAGGCTACGGGGTCCAGCGGAGGCGTGAGCCGACGACCTCGAAGCCGTTGCGCTCGTAAAAGGCGATGGGACGTTCGCCCTGACGGGGAGTGCCCAGTTCCACAATCCGGCAACCGCGCTGGACGGAGTGCTGCAGGGCGAACTCAAGGACGGCCCGGCCGACGCCGGAACTCCTGGCCCAGGATTCGACGAACATCTCCTGGAGCACGGCGTAACGACCTGCAGTGCGCATGGACTGCACGAAGGAGGCGGTGCAGACGGCGACGGCTTCATCTTCAACTTCGCCGAGGGCCACGAACCCGTAGTCTCCGCCGGAGACCAACCTTTCGAAGGCGGGGGACATAGCCTCCGGGGTCGGTGGCGTGCCGCGCAGTTCGATCAGCAGTCCGGTGACCAGCCTGATGACATCCTCACGGTCGTCGCTGGTTGCGAGCCTGGCGGTAACCATAGCGCTCTCCTTCGCTTACGATTGCGATCTGTACTGAGGATAGCAGAAGCGGATTATCGGAGACAGCAGCCGCCCGGTTGTGAACAACTACCTGAGCAATTTCTGCAAAGTGCGGTTGGCGCGGATTTTGTCCAAAGAGGCAGTTTACATTTTCTGCCGGTGACCGGAGCTTGTGATACTATATGGCCGTAGTTACAGGCCCTACACACCAGTTATTGCCAGGAGACGCTGATGCTGGATTACAAGCCCAATATCGTACTTTCCAATGAAGAGTTCAACGTAGTCGGGAAGAGGCCGATCCGTCCCGACGGCGCCGAAAAAGTAACGGGCCGGGCGCGCTACGGCGCGGACCAGAACCTGCCCGGTCTGCTGTACGGAAAGATACTTCGCAGCCCTCACTCTCATGCCCGCATCAGGTCCATAGACACCAGTGCGGCCGAGGCATATCCCGGCGTGCACGCGGTGGTGACCTCGGCGGACATGCCGGAGACCTCGGGACGGCTGGCGGACCTGGCGGAGGGAGCGATCCAGAACCTGGGGTTCCTCAGCATGAACGTGCTGGCGCGGGGCAAGGCACTGTACAAGGGCCATGCCATCGCTGCCGTTGCTGCGGCCAGCGCCCACGTGGCGGAGAAGGCGCTGGATCTGATCAAGGTCGACTACGAGGTGTTGACTCCGGTGCTGAGCGCCGATGAGGCGATGAAGCCGGGCGCGCCGGCGGTTCACGAGCGCCTGGCCAGCCTGTCGAACCCGGCGCTGCGCCCGGGCGGTCTGCTGGACGAGGGCGAAGACGGCGCTGGCAGCAACATTGCCAACCAGTTCGAGTTCCGCCTCGGAGACGTGGAGGAAGGATTCAAACAGGCGGACATAATCGTCGAGAAGGAGACCGAGACGGTCCCGGTACACCAGGGCTACATCGAGCCGCACGCCGGCACCGCCCAGTGGGGGGCCGACGGCAAGCTGACGATCTGGTCGAGCAGCCAGGGGCAGTTCACCGTACGCGACCACACGGCGCGGTTCCTGGGGATTCCGATAGCAGACGTCAAGGCCATTCCGCTGGAAATCGGCGGCGGATTCGGGGCCAAGACGGTGGTGTACGTGGAGCCGGTTGCGGCCCTGCTGTCGCGCAAGAGCGGGCACCCGGTGAAGGTGCAGATGAACCGGAAGGAGGTCTTCGAAGCGACAGGGCCCACCTCCGGGACCAAGATCAAGGTCAAGCTGGGCGCGACCAAGGAAGGAAAAATAGTGGCGGCCGAGTCGACGCTGATCTACGAGGCGGGGGCGTTCCCTGGCTCGCCTGTGTCGCCCGGGGCGCAGTGCATGATGGGGCAGTACGACGTCCCCAACGCGCACCTGGTGGCATACGACGTTGTGATCAACCGGCCGAAATCGGCGGCATACCGGGCTCCGGGCGCGCCTGCATCTGCGTTTGCGATGGAGACGGCCATCGACGAGCTGTGCGAGAAACTGGAGATGGACCCGCTGGAGTTCCGGCTGTTAAACAGTTCCAAGGAAGGCGTTCGGCGCGTCACCGGACCGATGACGCCCAGTGTGGGCTACATCGAGACGCTGCAGGCGGCGAAGGACCACCCGCACAACCACACCGCGATCGAAGGGAAGAGCAACGGCCATATCAAGCGAGGCCGGGGAGTCGCCAGCGGATTCTGGGGCAACAACACGGGTCCGGCGAGCGCGCTGGCCGTGGTGAACTCGGACGGATCGGTGAGCCTCACCGAGGGTTCGCCGGACATCGGCGGAAGCCGCGCCGCAGTGTCGCAGCATATCGCCGAGGTGCTTGGCATCCCGATGGAGGACATCAAGCCGCAGGTGGGCGACACCGACAGCATCGGCTTCACCTCCAACACCGGTGGCAGCAGCGCCACGTTCAAGTCGGGTTGGGCTGCATACGAAGCGGGGCAGGACGTGAAGCGGCAGATGCGCGAACGCGCTGCCCGGATCTGGGACGTGCCGGTGGAGAACGTTGAATACGTGGACGGGGTGTTGCAGCACTCCTCCGATACCGAACTGCGTCTGACATTCAAGCAGATTGCCGCCCGTGCGGTCGGCACAGGCGGCCCCATCGTGGGCCGGGCCGGAGTGAACCCGCCGGGGGCCGGGCCATCCATTGGCGTACACATCGTGGACGTGGAAGTGGACACGGAGACAGGCAAGGTGGACGTGCTGCGGTACACCGCGGTGCAGGACGCTGGCAAGGCCATCCATCCCAGCTATGTGGAGGGCCAGATACAGGGCGGTGTTGTGCAGGGCATCGGCTGGGCGCTGAACGAGGAGTACCGGTTCGACGACCAGGGAGGGATGCTGAACAGCAGCTTCCTGGATTACCGGATGCCCATCAGCCTGGACCTGCCGATGATCGATACGGTGATCGTGGAAGTGGCCAACCCGGCCCACCCGTACGGGCTGCGCGGCGTCGGCGAGGTGCCCCTGGTGCCGCCGCTGGCCGCCGTTTCCAACGCCGTCTATGATGCCATCGGGGTGAGAATGGACTCGCTGCCCATCTCCCCAGACAAGGTTCTGGAAGGACTCTGGTCAAAGAACGGCGGGTAGCCTGAGCAGCCTCGATGAGTCGGGAACCCGGGATGTCCGGGTTCCCGACTTTTGTTTCCCAATCTGAACAGGGATGCCGTTTTCCAGCGGGAAACGGGGAATGGTGAGAGCAATGCCGGAAGTATGGCTCCCGCCGCGGATGCAGGACCATTGCGGCGGCAATCAGCAGCTGATGGTCGAAGGGGCCACGGTACGACAGGTGATCAACAACCTGGATCGAATGTATCCCGGCTCCCGGGACCTGCTGGTGGACGTGGAGGAAGACGACCTGCTGCCCGGGCTGGCGGTGATTGTGGACGGGGAGGCCAGCCTGATGGGCCTGCTGGAACGGGTGCAGGAGAACAGCGAGGTGCACTTCCTGCCCGCAATCGGGGGCGGGTGAGCGCAGGGCCGGCATCCAGCGGTCTGAAAGAAATTGTTGACAACTGGATACACCCGATATAAGGTGATATTACGCAGTTGGGAGGGCCGCATTTAGCAGTCCGTCGAGACGCGGTTCTCGCCCGGCTGCCTTTTCTTTTGTAATGTATCTTCTGTATCTAGATGACGCTGGTTCTGTTGGTAACCCTACCGAAAAGCACTTCATCCTAGCGGGGATTGCCGTATTCGAAAGGCAAGCTTTCTGGCTCCAGCAGAAGTTAGATGAGGTAGTTTTTGGCTTGGGTGCCTCAGATCCCGAAAACATCGAACTCCATGGGAATGCGATAGTCGCAGGACGAAACCGTTGGAGAAGGTTGCCATTGGTGTCGCGCCGGGCGATCATCGTCGATGGTCTGAAGTCAGGGGAATCCTTCCCGTCGACGCAGAGGCGTCTGTTCGGAGTGGTGGTAGATAAGGCAGAGCGCTCCCCGGAAGACCCGATCGAATACGCATTTGAGCAGATCTGCAATAGATTCGATTTATTTCTACGTCGGTTGTACCATCAAGGAAACCCACAGAGAGGACTAATAGTTCTGGACAGATCCACCAAGGAAACCCGCCTTCAATCGCTTGCTTCCGAATTCAGGACATTCGGTCACCGCTGGGTTACGATGACCAATCTAGCTGATGTTCCGTTCTTCGTAGATTCGAGGGCAACTCGCTGCATTCAGTACGCTGATCTGGTCGCCTACGCAATGTGGCGAAAGTATGAAAGGGGAGATTCGGAGTTCGTCGACGTAATCAGGGATCGGTTCGACAGCGAAGGTGGGATTGTCCACGGGCTCCATCACTACCGAAACCGAGACGATTTCTGCGATTGTCCGTCGTGTTTCTCGCGCCAACTTAATCCCGTTGTCTGTTAGGGATCAGTGCTGATGGCACCTATACCAGATGCTGATGATGTGAACGCACCTCCCCCAAGCGCGCAGGCGGCGCGGGAGGTGCGGCGGGATACGTCGCTCAGACGGGCGCGGACCTGATACGGGCATCTCGCCGGAGTTGCCGGTGTCGAATTGATGGACGAACTGCTGCGACGGGAGTGGTTGGAGGAAGCGCCGGACGCACCAAATGGTCACCGGGTCTATCTGCGGCACTCTGAGGTGGGCACTGCGGCCCTTGCTGACCGCGGCGTGGATATCTCTCCGTCGAAGGCCCGCAAGCCCGTGGCCTTCGCATGTACAGACTGGACTGAGCGCCGCTGGCACCTGGGCGGCGCGCTGGGAAGGGCGATAGTCGATGCGCTATCTGATGCAGGCTGCATTGAGCAAACGGCTGGATCGCGGGTGGTCAAGCTGACGGGTGGCCTGGAGCGCTGGCTGGACCTTTAGGGAGCCTCCGGGTCGTTCTTTCCGTAGTGTGCCTCTTCTATTGGACGCAACTTTGCCCTTACGCTAGAATGCAGCATCGAGGCAATTGCCGTCGAATTACGCCTGCAACGCGTATTCGGGAGAATGCTAATGACACAAGAGATGACTGCATCGCAACGCAAGTGGTACGACCTGGCGGCGAAGCATGCCGACACCTTCTCAGAACGGGCTGCCGAATACGACCTGGAAGGCAAGTTTCCGTTCGAGAACTACGCCGAGATGAAGGAGTCGGGCTACTCTTCCATGCCCATCCCGGCCGACTGCAACGGGGGAGGGGCCGACCTGCTGGACATCTGCATCGCCCAGAACCGGCTGGCACAGGGTTGTGGCGCAACCGCCCTGGCCGTAAATATGCACTTCGGGCTGCCCTTCGTGATGACTGACCTGGTGGCACGGGGCGAGGATGGTCCGAAGGAGATGCTGACGAAAATCGCCGACGAGCAACTCATCGTCTTCGGGGCCATCACCGACCCCCAGGTGGACAGCTACAAGGGCATCACCGGTCTGGGGTATACAACCGCGACGGCGGTGAGGGAAGGAGACGGTTTCCGAATCAACGGCCGAAAGGGGTTTGGCACCAACAGTCCCATCGGGGACCTGTTCGGCTGCACGGCTGTATACAACGACCCCAACGACGGGGAGATCGGCCTGATATTCGTACTGCCGTCGGACACCGAGGGGCTCGTGTGCCTGAACGACTGGGACACGATGGGGATGCGAGCAAGCCAGAGCCACAGCTGGCGGCTTGAGAACGTGTTCGTGGAGGAAGACCACTGCTTCAAACACAACCTGTGGGAGTGGGACGAATATGCCCGCGGCCTGTGGGCATGGCACGGTGGCACCTTCGGGTCGGTGTACCTCGGCATCGCCAAAGCCGCGCGCGACTTCGCCATCAACCAGACCCGGGACCGGACAAGGATGCCGTTCAAACATCCTGAGAGCTACTACCCCGGCCACCAATTCCTGGCGGCTGAGATGGATATCGGCCTACACGCCGGATGGTACTGGCAGGCGGAGATTGCGAAGCGCCTGATCGACATAAACAACCGCGATGACGATACCATCGTCGAGGCGGTGTCGATGCAGTACTTCTGCATGAAGACGGCGCAGGACGTGGTGAACAAGGCGGTCGACATGGTTGGCGGCGCGGCGCTGGCGCGGAGGCTGCCGCTGGAACGTTACTATCGCGACGTGCGGGCCGGCACGATGCATCCGATCAGCGGCTTCGACGCGCTGGAGCTGATCGGGAAGCACGCCTTCGGACTGCATCGGGACGTGCAGCCGCGATACGTGTAGGGGAGAGGGGGCTGTACCTGGTTTGAAGCGGGAGCGGTTCAGCACCGCTCCTGTTTTCGTATGGCGGTGCCGGTCGGTGAACGGTAAAATTTGGAGCGGCGATATGGTTTGATAACGTACCGTCGCAATGCTACGCTGTCATTCGAGAATTACCACTGGGAGGCCTTTGCGCAATGGCTGGGTACATGATTGGCAACATCACGATCACCGATCTGGAAACGTTCGCCGAGTACGGGAAGCGGGTGCCGGAGACGGTCGCGGCTTTCGGCGGGACGTACGTGGTGCGGGGCGGGATTCCCGAGAAGCTCGAAGGGGACTATGAGCCCAAGCGCATCGTGGTGCTGCAGTTCGACAGCATTGAGAAAGCCAGAGAGTGGTACGACTCCGATATGTATGCGCCGTTGAAGGAAATGCGGATGAAGGCCTCGACGGGCGACCTGTATTTGGTGGAAGGCGTCTAGGCGCAGGGCCGCGGATTTCTGGCGGCAGCCCCTGATGAGTCCATGGCAACTGACGTAAGAGAAGCAGAGCCCGTCTCTACCACGCTGAACATCGGCGGTATGACCTGCGCTGCCTGCGTATACCACGTGGAGCGGGCGCTGAACGGCGTACCGGGCGTTACGAAGGCCAACGTGAACCTGGGGGTCGAAAGGGCCGCCGTTGAGTTCACCCCCTCCGTCGCGACGATGGAAGACCTGCGGCGAGCGGTGGAGGAAGCTGGATACCGGGTCGAGACTGTCGGAGACCGGCAGCAGGAACTGGACCGGCTCGCCAAGACCGAGGAGATGCGCGCTCTGCGTAATCGGCTGCTGGTGGCTGCCGCCGGCTCCATCCTCCTCTTCTTGGGCGCATTCAACGGATTTCCCTGGGTATCGGGATGGATGGAACTGGGGTTTTATCCCTTCCTGCTGTGGGCCTTGGCGACTCCCGTGCTCTTCTGGGCTGGCGTGGGATTCTACCGGTCGGGTCTGGGCGCGGTGCGCCATGGGTCGGCCAACATGCACACCCTCATTGCGCTGGGCACCAGCACTGCCTACGGGTATAGCGTGGCGGTGGTATTGCTGGAGGCGTTTGCGCCGTCTGTGTTGGCGAGGGCAGGCATAGAAGGCAAGGTCTTCTTTGAGACCGCTGCGGTTATCATCGCGCTGGTCCTGCTCGGACGCTACCTGGAAGCACGGGCGCGGGGGCAGACCTCGGAGGCCATCCGGCGGCTCATAGAACTGCGACCTGCGACGGCAACGGTGCTGCGCGACGACGGCGAAATCCAGGTGCCAGTGGAGCAGGTGATGGCGGGCGACCTGCTGCTGGTGCGACCCGGTGAACACATCGCGGTCGACGGCGAGGTCGCGAGCGGGCACTCAGCGGTCGACGAGTCCATGCTGACCGGCGAAAGTATGCCGGTGGAGAAGGCTCCCGGCGATTTGCTGTACGGCGCGACGCTGAACGGACACGGCGCACTGTACTACCGCGCGACGCGTGTCGGACAAGAGACGGCGCTGGCGCAGATCATCCGGCTGGTGGAGGAGGCGCAGGGCTCGCGGGCGCCTATACAGCGGCTTGCCGACCGTATTTCGGCGTGGTTCGTGCCCATCGTGGTGGGCCTGGCGACACTGTCGTTCCTGTTGTGGCTGCTGTTGGGCCCCGCTCCGACGCTTACTCTGGCGATACTGGTGTTCGTTGCCATCTTGATCATTGCGTGCCCCTGCGCGCTGGGCCTTGCGCCACCTACCGCAATTATCGTGGGCGTGGGCAAGGGCGCTGGGTTGGGGGTGCTCATCCGGCAGGCGGTCGCGCTGGAGAAGGCTCACCGGGTGGACACAGTAGTGCTGGACAAGACCGGGACGCTGACCCTGGGGAAGCCGGCCGTCACGGATGTGGTGTGCAACGCCGCCGGGACAGGTGCGAGCCATGATCAGCGGTACCTGCTTTTCCTCGCGGCGTCGGCCGAGCACGGGTCGGAGCACCCGCTGGCTCAGGCAATAGTCGGCCGTGCTCAAGAGCAGGGCATCGCAGCGGGAACGTCCGATGAGTTTCTGGCCATCCCTGGCCGGGGCGTCAGCGCGGTGGTCGACGGGAAGTCAGTGTTGCTGGGCAATCGTGCGTTGATGGACGAGTCGGGCGTGTTTCTCGACGGGCTGGCAGAAACGGCAACGCGGTTTGCCGCCGAGGGAGCGACGCCGGTGTTCCTGGCGGCCGATGGGCAGGCGATGGGCGTGTTCTCGGTCGCGGACACGCTCAAGCCGGGTGCCGTCCGGGGAGTGGAACGGCTGCAGGAAATGGGCCTGCGGGTGGTGATGCTCACCGGCGACAACGCCGCTACGGCGCACACCATCGCGCGGCAACTGGGCATCGATCAGGTTGAGGCGGAAGCGCTGCCGCAGGACAAGGCGGCCGTGGTGCGCCGACTGCAGGACGAGGGGTGCGTGGTGGCGGTGGTGGGCGATGGCATCAACGATGCGCCCGCCCTGGCCCAGGCTGACGTGAGCCTGGCAATGGGAGGCGGGACAGACGTGGCCATCGAGTCGGCCGACATCACGCTGATGCGCGATGACGTGGGAGCGGTTGCGACTGCCTTCGACTTGAGCCGCCAGACGATCCGGACGATCAAGCAGAACCTGTTCGGGGCGTTCTTCTACAACGTGCTGTTGATCCCGGTGGCGGCCGGCGTGCTGTACCCGGTGTTCCAGGCGGTGGGCGGCGTGCCGGTCTCGTTGGAGTTCTTCTTTGGGCAGCAGGGGTTCCTGAACCCTGTGCTGGCGGCGCTGGCGATGACCTTCAGCTCTGTGACGGTGGTTTCCAACTCGCTGCGGTTGCGCGGCTCTGCGATACAGGCCTAGACTAGGGTATTGAGGTGACACGATGGCCACTGCGATAGACCCGGTCTGCCTGATGGAAGTCGACACGGCGAACCCGCCCGGCGGGCAGAGCGAGTACCAGGGAACGGACTACTACTTCTGCGGCCCGGGGTGCAAGGTTGCATTCGACCGGGACCCGGAGCACGTGCTGTCGGGCGAGGGCGTAGTCCCGATGGAGCACGGAGACCATGGGCACGGCCGTGAGGAAGCTCGGCCTGCAGGAGGTGGGGGGATCATGGGTTGGCTGCGCGGGCTCTTCGGAGGGAAGAGCCTCTCGGATTGATGAGTCAGCCCCGAGTGATGGGCAGGTGCTGCCCGTAACCGTGTTTCTGGCTTACTCTGAGGTTGTTGCGGCAGTGGGTTGCTGTTCTAGGAACCCTTGTGGCACTTTGATGTCCACTTCTGCAACAACCACATGTGTGGCATGGACGTAAGGCGGAACGGGGTCGCCACCGCATTCTGATTCCGTTATCAGTAGCCCTTCAAGGGCGTCCTTTCCATTGGCCAAAGCCTCCTCAACGCTGTCACCGTCGGTGGTGCAGTTGGGGTAATAGGGAAAGAATACCTGGTAACCGCCCTCGTCTTGTGGAATAAGGAACACGGTGAATTTCTGCAAATGCACTACAAGACCTCGTCAGCTATTTCGTCAAATTCTGCTCTGCTTATACCCATTTGACGCAGTATGCTGGAGAATGTGGTCGGTCGCACTTCTCCCCGGTGCTCGGGTACGACTACGGTGGGGTGGCCATACTTTCGAAAGTTGGCGTGGCTACCAGAATAGTGGTGAAGCTCGTAGCCGAGGGTGTTTAGGATTCGCATTACCTCTCTAGGTCTGTATCGCCTGGGCAATTTCGAGTCACCTTCGGCGCTAGGCGGCTTTTCCGCAGCAGCGCTTGTACTTGCGGCCGCTGCCGCAGGGGCAGGTAGCGTTGCGGCCAACCTTGCCGGCGCCGGCGGGCTGAGCGTTGCGATTGGCGCCGTTCACGGCCTTCATGGGGCTATCCGCTGATGAATTGCGGCGGCCACGAGCGGCATTTCTGGCGACAGAGGCGGTCTCGGCCGGGCCGACGGTGACGTGGAACAGGGTGCGGACCACGTCGCGCTGGATGCGGTTCTGAAGTTCTAGGAACATTTTCTGGCCTTCGGAGCGGTACATGTCCAGCGGGTTGCGCTGCCCGTAGGCGTGCAGGCCGATGCCCGTCCTCAGGTTCTCCATGGCCGTCAGGTGCTGGACCCAGTGGGAGTCGATGGCCCGCAGAAGAAGCAGCCGCTCGGTGAGCCTCATGTTTTCGAGGCCGACCTCCTCTTCCCTGGCTGAGTAGGCCGATTCGGCGTGGTCGGATAACATTTTCTCGATCTGTTCGCGACTGTACTGGTAGATCTGGTCCTCGTGGGACAGCTCGGGCGGCAGATCACTTATTTGCCCAAGGTCGTCGATTAGTCCTTCGGCGTTCCAGTCGTCGGCGTGGCGTCCGGGCAGAAACTGGGACATCCCCCGTCCGAACTCTTGGCGGAGCATACCCAGGGTCTTTTCGCGCAGGTCGCCTTCGTTGAGGGCCTGGTGGCGGTCGGCGTAGATGACCTCGCGTTGCTTGTTCAGCACGTCGTCGAATTCCAACAGGTGCTTGCGAATGTCGAAGTGGTAGCCTTCGACCTTGACCTGGGCCCCGCTGATGGACTTGGTGACGAGCTTGTTTTCCACGGGAACGTCATCTTCGAGACCGGTCCAGCCCATGACGGTCTTGATGCGCTCACCGCCAAAACGCTGCATCAGCTCGTCTTCCAAAGAGACGTAGAACTGGGAGCTGCCGGGGTCGCCCTGGCGTCCGGCCCTGCCGCGTAGCTGGTTGTCGATGCGGCGGGCGTCATGGTGTTCGGTGCCGATGACGTGGAGGCCGCCTAGGTCGACGACGCGGTCGTGCTCCTGCTGCCAGTCTTCGCGGGAGGAGTCTGCTCCGCCGAGGACGATGTCGGTGCCGCGGCCGGCCATGTTGGTGGAGACTGTGACAGCGCTGAGCCGTCCGGCCTGGGCTATGATGCTGGCCTCGCCCTCGTGGTTCTTGGCGTTGAGCACCTGGTGGGGCACGCCGCGCTTGCGGAGCAGGTCGCTGAGGTACTCGGAGTCCTCAATGGAGGTGGTGCCGATGAGCAGCGGCTGCTGAGATTCGTGCTTCTCGATGATGTGATCGGTGACCGCCTTCCACTTGCCCTCTTCGGACTGGTACACGAGGTCGGAGTTGTCCTCGCGGCGCATGGGCTTGTTGGTGGGGATCTCCACCACCTCGAGGCCGTATATCCGATAGAACTCGTCGGCCTCGGTGGCGGCGGTACCGGTCATTCCGGCCAGCTTCCGGTACATGCGGAAGTAGTTCTGCAGGGTGATGGTGGCGTAGGTGATGCTCTCGCGCTGGATGCGCAGGCCCTCCTTGGCCTCGACTGCCTGGTGCAGTCCGTCGGACCAGCGCCTCCCGGGCTGCAGCCTGCCGGTGAACTCGTCGACGATCACGATCTCGCCGTCGCGAATTACGTACTCCTTGTCCCGCTGCTTCATGACGTGGGCGGTCAGAGCGTTTTCCATGTAGTGGACCAGGTGGAAGTTCTCCGGGTCGTACAGGTTGGAGGTGTTGGTCCACTGCTCCATCTTGCCGATTCCCTCCTGGGTGAGGGAAATGGCCCTGGTGCGGTCATCGATGGTGTAGTCTTCCGCCGGGTCGAGACGGGGCACGAGACGGGCGAAGTTCTGGTATAGCTGGACCGGCTCCTCGGCCGGGCCGCTGATGATCAGGGGGGTCCGAGCCTCGTCGATGAGGATGTTGTCCACCTCGTCTACGATGGCGAAATTGAGCTCCCGCTGCACCCTCTGCTCGGGTGCGATGGCCATATTGTCGCGCAGATAGTCGAAGCCGAACTCGTTGTTGGTGCCGTAGGTGATGTCGGCAAGGTAGGCCTCGGCGCGTGTGACTGGGCGGAGGAACGGCAGCTTGCCGCCGGTAATTTCCGGGTCATAGACAAAGGCTGCGTCATGCTGCAGGCAGCCGATGCTGAGGCCGAGGGCATGGTAGATGGGTCCCATCCACACGGGGTCGCGGCGCGCCAGGTAGTCGTTCACGGTGACGACGTGGACGCCATCACCGGTGACTGCGTTGGCGTAGACTGCCAGGGTGGCGACGAGGGTCTTGCCCTCGCCGGTCTTCATCTCGGCGATCTTTCCCTGGTGCAGGGCCGTGCCTCCGATGAGCTGGACGTCGTAGTGACGCTGGCCCAGGTTGCGTCGGGCGGACTCGCGCACCGCGGCGAAGGTCTCAGGCAGCAGGTCATCCAGGGACTCGCGGCCTTCGAGCCGCTGACGGAACTCGTCGGACTTCGCCAGCAACTGCTCGTCGCTGAGGCGCTGATACTCGGATTCAAGCCGGTTGACGGACTCCCTGATAGAGCCCAGCTTTTTCAGGGCTTTGTCGTTGGGGTCGCCGATTATTTTTTGAAGAACGGAAACCATGGAACTTTGTCCTGCCATTAAAGAATTTCCGGGAGGGGTAATTCTCCCGCCCGGAAAGAAATGGGCGGAGCCATGCCCTCACTGTACCATCTCCCGCTTCGGGAGGAAAACTCAGTGCGTCGCGGCCAGCTCCGGGTGGGCCGCGCCTCGCAGTTCGTCCAGGCCGGAGATGCCATTATCGGCCATGTACCGGCGCAGTTCGTCCAGGATACGCCACGGTGCGTCCAGACCGATCAGGTTCGCACTACCCACCTGTACGGCCGTGGCGCCCGCCAGGATGTATTCGATGGCGTGCTCAGCTTCGAAAATGCCGCCTACGCCGATGATGGGGACGTTCTGCCCTGTTTCCCGCAAGGTCCTGGCGACCTGGTAGACCAGAGCCAGGGACACCGGGCGGAGGCCCATGCCCGACAGCCCGCCGGTGATGTTGCCGAGCACGGAGCGTCGCGTCGTGAGGTCTATGCGCATGGCAGGAAGGGTGTTGCAGATGGTCAGGGCGTCGGCCCCGCCATCCACCGCCGCCAGGGCAATCTCGGTGATGTCGGGAACGTTGGGAGACAGCTTGGCCAACACGGGCAAATCGGTGTTGGCCTTGACGGCCGCAACCGCGTCGCGGGTCAGGGCCGCGCTGTAGCTGAACATAGCTCCGTTCTCGATGTTGGGACAGCTTAGGTTGAGCTCGAGGGCGCTAATGCCGACGGCGTCATTGGTGATGGCCGCCATCTCGCCGAACTCGCCGACGCTGTGTGCTGCAAAACTGAAGACCACCGTTGCATCCCACTGGGCCCATTCGTGGGTCCACTCGTGAACGGCGGTCTCGATGCCAGGGTTAATCAGGCCGATGGCGTTCAGAAAGAGGTGATCGCCCTCATCCCAGGCCACCCGGTACGAATCCGGGAACCAGCGAGGCTCCGGGTTTCCCTCGCGAGGCTGGCGGGTCACGGTTTTGGGAATTACCGCGCCCAACTCTTGTACAGGATATTTGCCGATGAGCCCGCGGCCATAGCCGTCGTATCCCAGGGTGCCGGAGGCAATCATAACGGGGTTGGCCAGCTTCAGGCCGACGGGGTGCCGGGGGGCGAGTTCAACTTCGATCGGGTTTGACAGGTCCGCCACTGGTATCACTCTCCCATCTAAGAGAAGGGGGCCGCAGTGCCGTCGCGGCCCCATGGAAACAACCACTAGTCGCTGGTTCCTCCGCCGTCGCCTCGGCTGTGTGGTCCTGCGCGGTTTCCGCGGTCGCGGAGCCCTCTGCGGTCTCCTCGGCTGCAGGGTCCTGCACGGTTTCCTCGGCGAGGCCTATGGGGAGGACTTCGGCCTGGGTTTCATCCGTTTCCTCCTCGTCATCGTCGTCGAAGAAGTCATCCGCATCGTCTTCATCAGACTCATCGGTGGCGTAGGTGCGTGCGACCTGCCTGGCCATGCGCTCGAATCCGTCCTCTTCAGACTCGGGGCCCAGGAGGCTGAAGTCGACTTCATCTTCGTCGTTTTCAGCAGGAGCGCGCAGCCACCCGCCGGGGGAGACTGCCGCTAAGTCCAGCGCGGGCTGCGGCTTGAGAAGCTCGGCCATGCCGGGTATTTCCACCTGAGCCGGGATCAACCGCCCGATGATGACGTTCTCCTTAAGACCCAGCAGGTAGTCCTGCTGGCCCCGCACCGCCGCTTCGGTCAGCACTCGGGTGGTCTCCTGGAAGGAGGCGGCAGACAGGAAGCTATCGGTGCGGAGAGAGGCGCGGGTAACGCCCAGCAGCACCTGGTCGGCGGTGGCGGGTTCGCCGCCTTCTGCCATAACCTTTGCCACCTGCTCCTGGAAGGTGAACTTGTCGACGACCTCTCCGGGAATGAACTCGGTATCGCCGGGCTCCTTGACCTGGACACGCCGCAGCATCTGCCGCAGGATGATCTCGATGTGCTTGTCGTGGATGCCCACACCCTGAGACTGGTATACAGCCTGTACCTGGTCTACGAGGTGGGACTGGAGGGCGTCCTTGCCCAGCACCCGCAACAGGTCGTGAGGGTTCAGGGGACCGCTGGTCAATGCATCGCCGGCGTTGACCCAGTCGCCGTTGCCAACCAGAAGGTAGGCAGCGGCAGGAATGACATGCTCGCGGGTTTCCACGTCTTCCCAGATGACCGAGATACAGTCTGCAGCCACTTCCACCCTGCCGCCAACGGTCGCCAGGATGGGAACATTGGCGAGTTCGGTGGACTCAGCCGCATCTTCGCTCTCTTCGCCGTCCTCGGGCTGGAGAGTCGATGCGAGGATCATGCCCGGCTCCACGATGTCGCCGTCATCAACCATGACTTCGGCACCCTCGGGGAGGGGGTATTCCTCGCGAATTTCCTCGCTGTAGACAACGCGCAGGATGCGGTTGTCTTCGGAAGCCTGCAATTCGACATCGCCGTCGATGTCAGCCAGGAGAGCGGCACCCTTGGGGACGCGGGCTTCGAACAGCTCTTCCACCCTGGGGAGACCAACCGTGATATCGGAGACGTTGGCGACGCCGCCGGTGTGGAAGGTCCGCATGGTCAGCTGAGTGCCGGGTTCGCCAATGCTCTGGGCGGCGATGATGCCTACAGCCTGGCCGATTTCCACCGGCTTGGCGGTGGCGGGCAGCCACCCGTAGCACATGCGGCAGACTCCCCTGGGCGCCTCGCAGGTGAGGGGAGAGCGGACCGGAATGAGGGCGTCCTCGCGCTCCATAACGCCATGTTCCACGGCATCCCTGAACACTTCCTCAATCAGCTCAGCCAGGGGAACGTCAATCAATTGGTTCTGATCCACCAGGATTTCGCCCGTCGAGGGATCTGCGATGGCCTCTGCGGCATGCCGGCCCTTGATCCGGTCGGCGGTCTTGTCGGTGCGTTCGTCCCGCTCGCTGTCCGGTATGAACTTGATGTTATAAAAGTCGGTGGTGCCGCAGTCCACGTCGAGGACTATCACCTCCTGGGCGATGTCGATCAACCGGCGGGTGAGATAACCGCTGTTGGCAGTGTTCAGCGCCGTATCGGTCAGACCCTTGCGGGCGCCGTGGGTGGAAATGAAGTACTCAAGGGCGGTGAGACCCTCGCGGAAGCTGGATTCCACGGGCAGCTCGATGATGCGTCCACGGGGGCGATTCATCAGACCACGCATGCCGGCCATCTGGTTAATCTGGGAAGTATTACCCTTTGCTCCCGACAGAGCCATCACGCCGATGCCGCCGTAGCCGAGGGCATCGTAGTCGCGGATAACTTCTCCGCCGGTTCCGAGACCGCCGTATTTGGCGCCGTAGTCGTCGATTTCACGGCGGACGAGTTCCGCGGTTTGTGAAGACGCCTGGGACCACGCTTCGATGGTCTTGCTGTACTGTTCCTCCTCGGAGATGAGGCCCATCTGGAACTCGTCGTAGTACTGGTCGACGCTGCTTGCGGCTTCGGCAAGCACTCGACTCTTTTCCGGCGATACCTGGATATCGTTGATGGCGATGGTAATGCCGGAAGAAGTGGCGTATTGGAACCCGAGGTTCTTGACATCATCAAGAACCTGGGCCGTTTCCTCGTTATTGAGGACGCGGTAAAGCTCGGAAGTCAGATCCTTCAGGGCGTCGCGGTTCATCAACTGATTTTGAAAGCCGATCTCATCGGGCAGGATCTCATTGAAGATGAGGCGACCCAGGGTAGTCCTGTGCCAAGTGTCGGAGGCACCCCGGACTTGCCTGGCATAGATTGGAGAGTGCAGTTCAATGTGTCCTGCGCTGAACGAGTCCCGAGCCTCTGCAATACTCTGGAAGCGGCGATCCTTGCCCTTGCCGTCTCGCTTTTCCACCGTCAGGTAGTAGCAGCCCATCACCATATCCAGCGTGGGTGCAACCAGCGGGTCGCCGGAGGCCGGGGAGAGCATGTTGCGCGTGCTGAGCATGGTCTCTTTGGCTTCCAGGACCGCCATGGCGGAGAGGGGGACGTGCACGGCCATCTGGTCTCCGTCGAAGTCGGCATTGAAGGCCGAGCAGACCAGAGGATGAATCTGTATGGCGTGGCCGTCGATCAGCACGGGCATGAAGGCCTGGATGCCGAGACGGTGCAGCGTCGGCGCTCGGTTCAGCAGAACCGGGCGGTTCTTGATGACATCTTCAAGGATGTCCCATACCTCACTGCGAGCGCGTTCCACCATTCGCTTGGCATTCTTGATATTGGGAGCGATGCCCAACATGACCAGGCGGTGCATTACGAAGGGCTTGAACAGCTCCAGTGCCATGCGCCGGGGCAGACCGCACTCGTTCATCTTGAGCTCGGGGCCGACGACGATCACGGAGCGCCCGCTGTAGTCAACGCGCTTGCCCAGTAGATTCTGGCGGAAACGGCCCTGCTTGCCCCGCAGCAGGTCGGAGAGGCTCTTCAGCTTGTGGTTATGGCTGCCCTGGATGGGCCTGCCGCGGCGACCGTTATCGATCAGGGCGTCCACGGCTTCCTGCAGCATTCGCTTTTCGTTGCGGATGATGATTTCAGGGGCACCGAGGGTCATCAGCCTCTTGAGACGGTTGTTGCGATTTATCACCCGACGATAGAGGTCGTTGAGGTCACTGGTGGCGAATCGGCCACCGTCCAGCTGCACCATGGGTCGCAGTTCGGGAGGCAACACCGGCATTACGGTGAGGATCATGTCCTCGACTCGAGTGCCTTCGCCCATGCCGCCGTCGCTGCGGCTTCCGCTCTGGCGGAAGGACTCCACGACGCGAAGCCGCTTGATGGCTTTCTGGCGTCGCTGGCCGGAGGTGGAGTGCATGTCGGTGATCAACTGGTCCCGCAGCGCCTCCAGGTTCACATCACGCAGAATGGTGAGGATGGCCTCGGCTCCCATGCCTGCTTCGAACACCTCGGGGAAGCGGTCCTTGAGTTCGCGGAACTTGGATTCCGCCAGGAGTCGCATCTTCTGGATGTCGTTCAGTTCATCCATCACCATCTTGAGCTGACCGGCGAGTTCGGTCTCGTCGCCGGCCAACTGGCTACTCACGGTCTCGATTTCCTTCTGGACCTCGAGCAACTCGGCAATGGGCTCACCGCCTTCGGGAGCGAATTCGAGGGCAGGGTTATCGGTCTCCGGCTTTTGTCCGCCAGTGAGTTGCAGCAGGCGCGCATTCAGTTCCGCAAGCTTGTCTGCTGCGACCTCGCGGCGCTTTTCGATATCGAGGTCGTACTTGAGCTGCTCTGCCTCGACGGATTCCTGCCGGGCTTCTTCGTCCACAGACACGATGATGTGCTGGGCGAAGTAAAGGACGCGCTCCAGGTTGCGGGGAGACAGGTCCAGGAGCAGCCCGAGGCGGCTGGGGTTCGTCTTGCTGAACCAGATGTGGGCGACCGGAGCCGCCAGCCTTATATGCCCCATTCGCTCGCGGCGCACCTTGGCGCGGGTGACTTCGACGCCGCATCGGTCGCAGATAACGCCCCGGTACCTGATGCGCTTGTACTTTCCGCAGAAGCACTCCCAGTCCTTGGTAGGGCCGAACAAGCGCTCGCAGAACAGCCCATCTTTTTCGGGCCGAAGGGTTCGGTAGTTGATGGTCTCCGGCTTGGTTACCTCGCCGTGGGACCAGTTAAGGATCTGTTCCGGAGAGGCGATTGAAATTCGAATTGCGTTGAAGTTAGTGGCCGACGTATCAGTCCTATCTGCCATTGAAACCATATTTAGTCTGCCTCCAGGGGCTGAAATAGCTCCGCGCCACTATTGATATCCGTCGCTATGCCCTGTCCAAGTTCCTGCACAATGTCCTGTCCAAGATCCTGGCTGACGGCTGGACGGCTCTCCTCGTTGAGGAGCTGCACAGCCAATCCCAGGCTCTGGAGTTCCTTGAGCAGCACGTTGAAGGACTCGGGAACTCCCGGCTGACCGATGGGTTCGCCCTTGACGACGGCCTCGTAGGTCTTCACCCTTCCGGCGACGTCGTCGGACTTGACTGTCAGCACCTCCTGCAGATTGTAAGCGGCGCTGTAGGCCTCCAGGGCCCACACTTCCATTTCACCGAAGCGCTGGCCGCCGAATTGGGCCTTGCCGCCCAGGGGCTGTTGAGTGATCATCGAGTACGGTCCGGTGGACCTGGCGTGGATCTTGTCTTCCACCAAGTGTATGAGCTTCAGGATGTAGATGTCGCCCACCGTGACCAGCTGGTCGAATTCATCGCCGGTGCGGCCGTCGAACAGCTTGAACTTGCCGAAAGTGGGAGGAGCGATGCCTCGCTGCCGGTGTACCTCCAGCGCTAGGTCGCGCAGCCCCTGGACGTCTTTGCCCCAGGGATCACGACCGGCTTCCAGGGCCAGCCACAGGCGAAGACAAGCATCTCGCGAGAAACCGGTCGTGGACTCGTCGCGCACGCGGCTCAACATTTCCTGCGGAGGAAGGTTGTATTCGGAAAGCCAGCGGACCACGACGTTTCGCTGTTCGTCGGTAAAGCCCTCGCCGGTCAGAATCGCCTCCTCCCGCTCCTGGAACCAGATGCGGGCGAGGGAGTCTTCGATAGCCGAGTCGCTTGCACCGTCAAACACCGGGGTGTTGGCCCGGAAGTTCAGCCCGCGGGCCGCCCAGCCGAGGTGGGTTTCCAGCACCTGGCCCAGGTTCATCCGGGACGGAACCCCGATGGGGTTGAGAATGATGTCCACGGGGGTGCCGTCTTCCAGGTAGGGCATATCCTCTTCCGGCAGAATCCTGGCGACCACGCCTTTGTTGCCGTGGCGGCCGGCCATCTTGTCGCCGACGGAAATCTTACGGGTCTGGGCGATCCAGACGCGGACGGCTTCCTTGACGCCCGGGCTGAGGTCATCCTTGTTTTCGCGGCTCAGGACTTTGACGTCGATCACCTTGCCGCGTTCACCATGGGGAACCCTCAAGGAGGTGTCCTTCACGTCCCGGGACTTCTCGCCGAAGATGGCTCGGAGCAGTTTTTCTTCCGCAGTGAGCTCGGTTTCGCCCTTGGGGGTAACCTTTCCCACCAGGATGTCTCCGGGGCCCACATCGGCTCCGACGCGGATGATCCCGCGCTCGTCGAGGTCGCGAAGGCTCACTTCTCCCACGTTGGGGATGTCGCGAGTGATTTCTTCGGGGCCCAGCTTGGTCTCGCGGGCCTCCATCTCATGCCGTTCGATGTGAATTGAGGTGAAATAGTCGTCGCGATATAGCCTCTCGCTGACGATGATGGCATCCTCGTAGTTGTATCCCTCCCAGGACATGAAGGCGACCAGCACGTTCTGACCCAGTGCCAACTCGCCGTTCTCGGTTGAGGAGCTGTCCGCCAGCACGTCTCCCGCGCGAACCACGTCGCCACGGGTGGCGATGGGTCGCTGGTCGAAACAGGTGCCCTGATTGGTGCGCGAGAACTTTATCAGCGGGTGGGCATGCTCTTCGCCCTCGACGTCGGTCACCACGATTTCGCGCCCGCTTACGGAGGTCACCACGCCATTGACCCGGGAAGTTACCATCTGGCCGCTGTCCCGCGCCACCCGGTCTTCGATGCCGGTGCCGACGGTGGGAGCCTGGGGACGGAGCAGAGGCACAGCCTGGCGCTGCATGTTGGATCCCATCAGGGCGCGGTTGGCGTCGTCGTGTTCCAGGAACGGGATCAACGCCGCCGACACGCTCATGATCTGCATCGGAGAAACGTCCATCAGGTCTGCCTCGGACGGCGAACCCTGGGTGTACTGGTCCCCGACGCGTATCTCGATACGGTCACCAAGGAACTGGTTCTGTTCATCCAGCCGGGCGTTGGCCTGAGCGATCTTGTATTGTTCCTCTATATCTGCGGAGAGCCAGACGACGGAATCGTCATTCCCGCCGTTCCGGGGAGGTTCCGCCACATAGGGGCGGACCTTGATCATCGTTCCTTCGGGCAGGGCGCGGATGGCGTTCACGCGGTTGGCGCCGATGGCGACGCCGGCGTTGACTATGACTCGTCCGTTTTCGGGATTCACCACGGCTTCGGTCGCGATGCGTCCCTGGAGGTCTTCCGAGTCCTTTGAAATCTCTCGCCGCACGATGCGGTAGGGCGATTCGATGAATCCAAATGCGTTGACCCTGGCATACGAAGCCAGCGAGCTCAGGAGGCCGATGTTGGGACCCTCCGGCGTCTCGATGGGGCAGATGCGTCCGTAGTGAGAGAAGTGCACGTCCCGCACGTCGAAGCCGGCCCGTTCCCTCGAGAGACCGCCGGGGCCCAGAGCCGAAAGGCGGCGCTTGTGAGTCAGCTCGGCCAGCGGGTTCGTCTGGTCCATGAACTGGGATAGCTGGGATCCTCCGAAGAATTCGCGCACTGCCGCCACGACCGGCCTGATGTTGACCAATGCCTGGGGAGAGGCGTTTTCCTGCTCAACCAGGGTCATCTTCTCCTTGACCATGCGCTCCATGCGCAACAGGCCAACGCGGACCTGGTTCTGCACCAGCTCGCCGACGGCGCGGACGCGACGGTTGCCCAGGTGATCGATGTCGTCCACCTGGCCCTCGCCGTTGTTGATGCGGATCATCATGCGCAAGACGGCGATGATGTCATCGCGAGTGAGCGTCATGGGCCCGACGCCTTCCTGGAGGGCGAGCCGACGATTGAACTTGTACCGTCCGACGCGACCGAGATCGTAGCGACGCGGCTCGAAGAACAGGTTATTAATCAGGTTTCGAGAATTGTCGAGGCTGGGCGGCTCACCGGGTCGTAGCCTCTTGTAGAACTCCACCTGGGCGGCGGCGATACGCTGGGCCGTGGCAAGGTCGAAGTCCTGGTTTTCTTCGTGGAGCCATTCGGCCTTGTCCCACATCTGACGCAATTCTTCCTCACGGAAGGTTGCGTCCCGAGGGTCGGCGGCAGGGTCGCTGCGAAGCGTAGCCTGTATGAACCGGTGGGTCTCCTCGGTGTCGACCCCATCGAATAGAGACAGGATCTCTTCGTCGGAGGCAATGCCGAGAGCGCGCAGGAAAATGCTGGCCGAAACCTTGCGCTTGCGGTCCACCTTAACGGAAAGGACGTCCTTGTTGCTGGTCTCGAATTCCAGCCAGGCCCCGCGGGAGGGAATGAGCTTGGCCATGCACAGGCCGCGGTTGCTGCTGGGGTTGCGTTCGATGACGAAGTAGATTCCAGGGGAGCGGACGAGCTGGCTCACCACGACCCGTTCGGCGCCATTTATAATGAAGGTGCCGTTTTCGGTCATCATGGGGAAGTCCCCCATGAATATGGGCATCTCCTTGATTTCGCCAGTTTCCTTGACTACTAGGTGCGTGGTCACGTACAGGGGCTGAGAAAAGGTTATCTCCCGTTCCTTGCACTCCTGCGGAGAATACTTGGGATCGCTGAACTTGTGATCACGGAAGTGAAGTTCATACTTCTTTTCCGTGTAGTCCGAGATCGGGGATATTTCCCGGAAAACGTCCTTGAGGCCTTCGTCCCTGAACCAATCGTAAGACTGAATCTGGCTTTCGATCAGGTTTGGAACTTCCAGAACCTGGGGAATCCGGGCATATGAGCGAACGTCCTGCTTCGACAGGGCATGTCCGTTTTGAGGTTGAACGGGAGACAAAGCCATTCCTAATCTCCTTACCGAGAATAGCGGCGGCGGCCGGCCAAAGGATACCTAGGGCGTGGATGGGCCAAGTTGGATTGCGTGCGAGTAGGGAGGCGGTGATCTGAAGAGGGGATAATGAGGCATTATTCTAGACATAAACCAGTAACCTACCATTATACAGCCCGGTGACATTTTGTCAACCGTCTGCCGAACCAAAATGTGACGGATCTCCACGGAGCAATGCCAGGGCCGATAGCCAATGAAGCAACTACTTCATCGACGTGACCAAACCGACATGACCAGGGAGGGCGAAGCGACCGCATGGCATCCCCGAAGATCAGCCTACCCCTGGAGAGAGGATACTTGTTGAAACCGGCGACCTTCCTGTTGCTAGCTGTGCTGCTGGCGCTCGCCGCCTGCGCTGGGGAAGATTCGGGCACCCCTCCGCCGGCGGACTGCCCGGAAGGCTTGGAGCCCGCAGTGGAATATCGTCTTTACTTCGGCCTTACCGACGGAGGAGGGTCGGAAATCAGCCAGGAAGAGTGGAATTGGTTTCTGGACCGCGTCATCACGCCACGGTTCCCCAACGGGTTCACGGTCCTCGAGGCGCATGGGCAGTGGCGGCCTCCAACTGGCGACCTCGTTCGCGAGTCCAGCCGGGTGCTGGTGGTCGGCGTCCCCGATAGTTGGGAGGGCGAAGCCTGGGGCCTGATTAGCGAGATAACCGGTGAATGGGAAAAGCTGTTCGACGGGTTTGTCTATCACCTCGTACAGGACTCCTGCGCCGGCATAAGCCAGGCTGGCCGAACCTGGTCGGACGTTTAGGCTATAATCCTGTCTTTGCCCGAATCGTTCCCGTTATGGCAAAGGCTCTTCCAGATGACGACCAACCCCCGGTACTCCTTCCGTCTCAGGGACCTCGTAATTGCAGGCCATCAGGTGCACTACGCCTGGGTCATCGTGACCGTGGCTGCGGTGATGCGCCTGTTCAGCTCCTCCTTCCGTTCATCATCGAGCATCCTGATTCCACGATTGGTGGAGTCTTTTGGCTGGAGCTACGGCGCCGTGGGCTTCGGGTTCGCCCTGCAATGGGTTGTCTCTGGGATGCTGGGGCCGTCGGCTGGATGGCTGGGGGACAGGTACGGCGCCCGAATGACGATGACCATCGGCGCATTGCTATTCATCGCCGGCATGGTGCTGACGGGCTTCATGACAAGCCTGTGGCAGTTCTACCTGTTTTTTGGAATCATTCTCAGTGCGTCGATGGGTATTTTCCAGGTGCCCCTCACCGCCTCGGTAACCATGTGGTTCAAGCGACACCTGGGCACCGGAATGGGCCTGCTGCAGTCGGCTCAGGGAGTCGGGCCGCTGGTGGCCGTGCCCATTATGCTGCTGGTCATAGCCCTTTTCGGCGGGGGCCTGCCCGGGCTGCGGGCCGCATTCTGGGTGCCCGGCATCATTGGCGGAGTGGCGATACTGGCGCTGGTGAGGCTGTTCTACGATGAGCCGGGACAGATCGGCATGCGTCCCCTGGGTGCTGCAGAGAACGAGCCCGTCCGCAAGATGCAGGTGGGCGAAATCGCCAAGATTCGCACCAAGGTCTTCTTCAAGCAGGCACAGCGCACCCTGGCATTCTGGAACCTGATAGGAATCCATTTCTGGGGCTGTGCCGGACACGCCATCGTCCTGGTGTACCTGGTGGCCATTGCCGAAGCCGAGGGAGTGTCTCAGGGGCTGGCAGCGGGTGCTTTTGTGACGCTGTCGGTTACCAGCACTGTGACGCGCTTTGCCGTGCCAGTGCTGGCAGACCGGGTAGGCAGCAAGGGAGTGATGGCCGTCTGCTTCGCGCTGCAGACACTGCCCATCGTGCTTCTGTTTTTCTCCACCGACGTTTGGCACTTCTACCTGTTCTCGGTGCTCTTCGGTATCGGCTTCGGCGGCGAGATGAGCGCCTTCCCCATTATCAACCGGCAGTATTACGGCAGCGCGCCCATCGGCACCACCTACGGCTGGCAGATGATGGGAGCTGGAGTCGGTATGGCGGCCGGATCGCTGATGGGCGGCGCGCTGCGTGACCTGACGAACAACTTCGATGCCACAATGGGGCTGTCGCTGGTCCTGAGCCTTATCGGAGTGTTCTCCATTGGGGTGCTTCCCGCCACCCACCAGCACCAGCTCCCTGATTGGGAGAGCGAACTGCCCGAGGAGGCGCAGACGCAACCGGCCGAGGCACCGCCACCCGCCCGCGCAAGAACCGCCCGCGCGAACGCAACCGGCGCCAGGGGATTAGGGCGGGCCTTATAGTCGTTTCCCCTCCCTCCAGCAGAGGGTCAGGCCCGTCCCGAGTTTGTCCTGAGCTTGTCGAAGGAGTGGGAGCGTCCCCCAAACGCTCCAAGGTATTCTGGAAGTGAAGATTCCACCTTCACCACCGAAATGTCCTATGGTCAAACGCAATCATCCCGCCACCGCAACCGGGACTGTCGCAAAGTCGAATCGTTAATGATTTTGGCTGAATCAGGATTCGCGGTATCAAAGAATGCGCAGGACCGGAACCCAATCAGAGAAATCCCAAAATCAAACAAATCACAGTTCAGACAACGTCCCCATCCCCTGACACCCGCCCCTTGCCAGCCCCTGTGACGCCTCTCTAGCATGGTTTTATGGGGTCAGGACCATCCTCGCCGCTAGCCCCTCCGAACAGAACCATCGCTCGGTGGCTGCATGACCCTTCAACGCCGCCGTCACGAGCACCGCCCGAGGCCCAGGTCAGCCAAACTACCGGAAACTACCGCCTTTTACCCTAATATCAAAAAATTCTAGCCCAGGAGCCTGCAACATGAACTTCTCCACCCTCCGCCGCCAGGTCGACGCACTATTGCTCAAATACGCTACCAAAGTCCAGATCTACCGCCTCCGTCCCCACGCCCTCGAACTCTGCGACGAGATGACCGAGGCAGTTACCGAACCCATTACCTCTACGCCCAAGTCCGTCATGGCATGGGCCTGCGACTTCTTCCGGAAACTGCGGGAACACGGCTTACGGCTATGGGACTTCATACCCCTCGCCGACTACCTCGATGAATGCCTCAAACGGCGCGTACTGCCCCAGGTCAACAATGTCCTGCGCAGCATCCTGCCGAAGGCCGCCGCAAAAGGCCTCATCCCCCGCTACATTGGGGAGCCAGTCCCCTTCCCTGAAAGGCCTCTCGCCAACGAAGCCTGACCAGCCCCCCGGAAAGCATCAGGCCGAGACAGGAAAATTCCTCCCGCCGACTACCCGCCGGTCATGCACAATGGCAACTTCGCAATCGCCCCGTTCACCCACGATGGAGTACGACGGCCTAATGCGTTTGCCCTGCTTGTGCTCAGAAAGTGGGACTTATTGAGGCATCAAACGAGGGATGATGTCTCATCTGCCCTGAACAGATTGCTTCGCCCCTGTGTCTCAATCGTGTGCTAAACTGCCGTGCAAAAAGCGGCGGTAGCGCCAGACTGGAACAGGGGGCTTTGTCATGCTGGACTTGATAATCCGCGGCGGGCAGGTTGTTACCCCCATGGGGGTTGGTGATTGGGACGTAGCGGTGCAGGGAGAGAGAATTGTGGCGGTGGCGGCGGCCGGTGCGCTCGGCGACGAGGCGGGCCGGATCATCGACGCTACGGGTAAGGTGGTTGTACCGGGAGGCATCGAGCCACACGCCCATATCTCAGCGCCGATCATGGGCCACGGGAACCTGACCACAGCTCCGCCGCCGGAAGTCAGCCGCGCAGCACTGTTCGGTGGCACCACTACGCTGATGGACTTCGCCATACAGTACCCGGGCATCGACATTCCGCAGGCGATCGCCGAGCGCACCAACGTCTGGCAGGGACAGTCCTACGCCGACTACGCACACCATCTGATGATGCTCGGCCAGATACCCCAGGAGATACTGGGTTCGCTCCACGAGTTCGTGGAGGACGGTTTCGCCAGCGTCAAAATCTTCACCACCAATATCCGTCCCCCCACCACCGCCGGTGAACCGCGCATGGTGGGTACCGGCCATCTTCACGACCTGATGACGGAAATTCAGCGGCTGAGCGCCATGCTGCTGGTCCATGCTGAAGACGACGACATGGTCCAGCACATGTACCAGAAGCTGACAAGGGAAGAGCGGACCGAATGGTTCAATATGTCGGAGGTGCACAGCGCCGAGTCCGAGGATGTCTCCTTCACGCGGACGCTTCGGGTGGCGGAGTGGACCGGCTCGCCCATCTACTTCGTACACGTGAGCGCTCAACAGGGCGTCCGGAACATCATGGAAGCGCGCCGCAACGGCCGGCCAATCTATGGTGAGACGCTGCACAACTACTGCTGCTTCAACGAGGAGAATTACAAAGAAGAGAACGGTATGAAGTACCATACCTACCCCTCATTGAAGTCGGAAGACGACCGGAAAATGCTATGGGACGGCATTATCAACGGCGGCCTCCAGACCATGGCAACCGACGAGTACTGCACCTCCTGGGAGACCAAGATTTCCGGGCGCACCATCTCCGACACGACCGGAGGCCACAACGGCGCTGAGGCCCGCATGGGCATCACCTATAGCGAAGGCGTGTCCAAGCAGGGGATGACGCTGCAGCGGTTTGTGGACGTGACGTCGGCCAATGCGGCCAAGATCATGGGCCTCTATCCTCGCAAGGGCGTGCTGGCCCCTGGCAGCGACGCTGACATCTGCCTGATCGATACCAGCATCAAGCGTGCGTTGACCATGGACGACTTTCACATCTCCGACTACAGCATCTGGGAAGGCACCGAGGTGGAGGGCTGGCCTGTCACCACCATCCTTCGCGGCAAGGTCGTTGTCGAGGACGGCAATTTCTACGGAACTCTCGGCGACGGGCGGTTCCAGCGCCGGAAGCTGGACCCGGCCGTGGCAGACCGGCCGGTGGTATAGGAAGCCATTTCCGCAACGCAATTTATCGGTACGCAGGAGGGGCGGGTTTCACACCCGCCCCTGTGTAAAGAGTCTCAAAGCCGGTCGCCCTTAGCAGGAGGTAATACATGGCGCGGATAAAGCTGGTGCCAACGGAACAGTTGACTCCCGGCATGCAAAAGATTGCGAAGGCGGCGGCGGAGCACAAGCTCAACCCGCGCATCTTTCAGGCCGCTGGCAACCTGCCTGAAGCGTACGAGGCGTTCTGGGCCTTCTACGGTCCACTGAAACTGGAAGGGTTGCTGGACGCTCGCCTGAAGGAGTTGGTGCGCCTCAAGATAGCCGAGCTCAACGAGTGCGCCACTTGAAAGCTGGGTCGCGCTGTGCCGGCGGTGCAGCAGGGAATGACCGAGGAGATGGTGGCGTCTCTTACCCACTTCGAGGACACTGAACTGCCTTACCGGGAGAAGCTGGCTGTCCGCTTCGCCGAAAAGATGGCCATTGACCATCAGAACGTCGACGACGAGTTTTTCACGGAGCTGCGGGGGGAGTTCAGCGACCCGGAGATCTTCGAGCTGGGCATGATTACGGGAATGTTCATCGGCTACGGCCGCCTGCTGGCCATGCTGGACCTGGAGAACCCGTCCGAACCCACCGATTAGTGAAGGACGCCATGACTGCACCCGCCAACGACATTGAAGCCAAGCGTGCCAGGCTGCAGGCAATGATTCCCACTGAAGGTATCGCAGAAGCCCCCACCGGCGGTGTTGACCACATAGCGGTCTTCGCCAAGGATCTCGAACAGACCGCCCGATTCTATAGCGAAGTGATGGGGATGCCGGTAACACGGGTTACACCCAATCGGGACGTAGAGGAGTCGACTCACATGAACGTCGCCATTGGCAACGGCATGACGTTGGCCTTTTTCGACTTCCCCGACGTGCCCCGGTTGCAGCGCCGAGCGCCCGAGGGTGTGGGCAACGTAATGCACATCGCCATGCCCATCCCGCGAGACAGTTACGAAGAAGTGAAAACCCGGCTGGAAGCCAACCGGGTCAATTACCAGGTAGTGGGCCATTCTCTGTATCTGAAGGACCCCAATGGACTGGGCATCGAGCTTATGCCCCAGGGTTAGGGCCTAGCCCACTACGCCGTGGCGCTCGAATATGCGGGCCAACTCAGCGACGCCCTCGTAGTTCTCCTCGGCCGTCGGATACCCGAAGCAGAGGCGCGCCGAGTTGTGTCCGACGCCCTCGGGCGAGAAAAGCGTTCCGGCGTAGTAGCCAACGCCTTCCTGAAAGGCCTGCTCCTGTATGGCCTCGAGGTCGGCGCCCTCGGGCAGGGTTAGCCAGACGTACAGCCCGCCCTCGGGCTTGGTCCAGGTGGCCGCGTCACCGAAGTTCTCGCCCAGCGATGCCAGCATCGCATCTCGCTTCCCCATCAGCGTTTGGTTCTGCTCGCGGACATGGCCTTCCATGTCGCCGTGGTTCATGTACTCGGCGATGGTGAGGGCGGCGAAATGGTTGACTGCTCCGCCCATCTTGAACGCCCAGGCCCGGCTCATCACCTCGGGCGGCGCCACCAGGTATCCCATGCGCATGCCGGGGGCAATGGTCTTGGAGAAGGAGCCGACGTAGATTACCTGACCGGTGTCGTCGAGTGAGTGGAAGGAGTCCACGTCTTTGCCTTCAAAGCGCAGGTCGATGTAGCAGTCGTCCTCGAACACCGGAACGCCGTGGTTGCGAGTGACTTCAAGTACCTTCTTGCGCCGTTCCAGCGTCATGGTCCAGCCCAGTGGGTTCTGGAAGGTGGGGATGGTGTAGAGATACTTGACCTTGCGGCCCTCGGCCCTGAGGCGCTGGATGGTAGCGTCGAGATCTTCGGGAATGATGCCGTCCTCGTCGCACTTGATGCCCACGACGTTGGCCTTGTAGCGGCGGAGGGAGCGCAGGGTGCCGAGGTAGAGAAACTCTTCGGTCAGCACGGTGTCGCCCGGGTCGGTGAGGGCCTGTATAACCATGGAGATGGCCTCGCCGGAACCACCCGTCAGCACCAGTTCTTCGGCGTCGACCTGCATATTGCGGCTGACCCGGAGCCGCTGCGCCACGAGTTGCCGGAGAGGCAGGTAGCCGCCGGGGTCGGTGTAGTAGGCCAGGTCGCGACCCTCTCGGTCCAGCACGCTACGGACCGCGTCGGCCAGCCCGTCCAGCGGCAGGGTGTCGGGGTTGGGGTAGGCGACGGCGAAGTCGTATTTGGCGTGGCGCGTCTTGCCGGGCACCACTTCCGGTACTCCGGCGGCGAAGAGTCCGTCGTAGCTGAACTTCTCTGGCATCTGGGTCGCTCCTTAGCAGGTTATATGGTTGGAGGGTATTTGACTGAAATGGCATTGACATCTATGAAGACGTCGAGGACATAAGCCCCGACCCAGGGATCCAGGGCATAGCCGGTCTGGCCGCCCTGGCGCACTCCGAGGAAGAGCTCCTGGAGCCGCGAGGCAGCCTTCCACTCGGCTGCAGACTCGGGGCCGTGCATATCCCGGTCGTTGACGAAAAACAGGTTGACGAGGTAGGCGTCGTGTCCGTTGAGTTCCCGCATCCAGTAGAGGTGAGCGAGGCGATTTGCGTACTGGTAGAAGCTGGTCGACCAGTCGGCCGGAGACCTGGAGTTGGTGAATGACTTTACCCTGCCCAGGCTGTCCCGGATTTTCAGCAGGGCGGATTCGCCCCGCGCCTGAGTCGGGGCGGTCACCATTTCAGCCAAATGAACCTTTGAGTCCACCAGCAGGATCTGCCCCTTGTCTGTAACGGCGAGACCGTCCCACTGCGGGCCGAAACGAGGCCAGAAATCGGCCAAGTCTTGCTGTGGACCCGAGGGTTGCCGGTAGTGATCGGAGCTGGCCAGGCGGTCGAGGAAGGTCTGGTCGCGGTATTCCGCGTAGTGATCGGCGGCCAGAGGCGACCGCCAGTCGATATCGCCCGGCTGTTCCGGAAGACAGGCGGCAATCGCTTCGTTTAGGAAATTGGGGCGGCAGTTGACCAGCACCTGCAGCCAGCGGCGGCTGCCCCGATTGGCTGCAGGCGGGTCGGTAATGTTGCGGGTCATGGGTAGGCCTCAATGTCATTCACGTCGATAAAGGCGTGAATGATGTAGTCGGACAGAGGGTGCCGTTGACGAATCCCCATAAGCCTTTCCTGATATATGATGACCGATTCCCACTCCATTTTGGCGGCTGGAACACAAGTGCCATTTGTCGCCATTTCGTTGTCGTTGAGGAAATACAGCATCAAGAGATAGGCGTCCAAACCATTGACGTGGCGTAGCAGGTAGAGATGAGCCAAACGGTTGGCGTACTGATAGACTCCGACAGTCCAGTCAGTCGATAAATCCGAGCTTGAACCGATGAACCTTTTCGTTTCCCTAATACTGTAGCGTATCTGTGATTTGGAGCATGGATTCCTGGCGCCGAGTGAGCTGATCAATTCCCTGATATGGGACTTAGCTTCAACCAGCAAGAGTTGCCCTTTGTCCGTCTTCCCAAGTCCATCCCATCGAGGACCCGACGGAGGCCAGAACGATCCAAGGGTCCTTTTGTCCAGTTTGATTTCCAGTCGGTCAAGAAAGGGCTGGTCATAATATTCGCGGTAAATGTCCGCACTGAGCGGGGAGAGCCAATTGATCGTTTCAGCCGATATAGAAGACTGCTCCGCAATCGCCCGGTTAAGCAAATCAGGGCAGTCGTTCACCAGGTTCTGTAGCCACTTCTGACTGCCCTTGTAAGCCTTTCCTTGTGCGCTAGGCATTGGCGCATTCCCTAGTAGTAATTGGAGAAGACCGGCTCTTCGCGGGTGATGATTTCCAGCACCACGGGCTGGCCGCCGGCGGCGATGTCCTGAGCGCGGGCGAGGGCCGGGGCGATCTCGCCGGGCTGGGTGATGGTCTCGGCGTGACAGCCGAGGCTGTCGGCCATCTTGGTGTAGTCGCCGGTGAGGAATTTCGAGCCGTACTTTTCGACGGCGATGGGGATGTTCTTTTCGTAGCCGCCCATTGCGCCGTTGTTGATGATCACGGTGATGGTGCCGATCCTGTTGCGGCTGGCGGTCTCAAAGTCTGTGCCGCACATTCCCACGGCGGTGTCGCCCATCAGGTTGACCACGGTCTTCTCGGGAGCAGCGAGCTTGGCGCCCATGGCATAGCCCAGGCCGGCGCCCAGTTGGGTGGAGTTGCCCCAGCCTAGGTAGCCGCGAGGTGTTGTGGCCTCGTAGAAAGGTACGATCTGGTCGCGGGGGTTGCCGGAATCGTGAGTGACGATGCTGTTGGCCTTATCGAGCCCGTTGTTCAGTTCCCAGACAACACGATAGGGGCTGATAGGGATGTCGTTGGAGGTGAGTCGCGGCATCCACTCGGCAAGCCATTCCTGCTTGATTGAGGCGATTTCAGAGGCTACCGAGTCCTCTCCGCGTCGGCCGCTTTCGCCCAATGCGCTCTTGACCTCATCTATCAATTGGCGTAGGACAAGCTTTGCGTCTCCCAGAAGCATGTCCTCCAGGCCGTATTCACCGTTGAGGTCGCGGTCGTCAATCGTGGACTGGATAACTGCCTTGCCCACCGGTACCGGAGCCGACGCCAAAGTCTTGTTAAAGCTAGTGCCGATGCCGAATACGAGATCGGATCTACGAAGGAACTCGCCGACGGCCCGGGTTCCGGTGTTGCCGCCGGTGCCTAGGGAAAGCGGATGATTTTCAGGGAAGCCGCTCTTGCCCAGGGTGGTAGTCATTACGGGCGCGTTGAGCAGTTCGGAAAGTTCGACCAGTTCAGGCGTGGCTTCGGCGTACAGCACTCCCTGGCCGGCGTAAATGACCGGTCGGGCAGCACTCATCAGGCGGCGGGCGACGCGGGCCGCGTCGACAGGATCGGCTGCAGTGCGTCGCTTGCTGATGGGCGTGTAGAAGAAAGCGGACTCATCGATTTCGCCGTTCATAACGTCCGTTGGCGTTTCCAGCACCACGGGGCCGGATGGGCCGGCGCGAAGCTGGGTGAAGGCCCGGCGCATCATCTGTGGCACCCGTTCGGGCGAGTTGATCATTCCGGACCACTTGGTCACGCCAGCGTAATTACGGGTGGCCGAGAAGTCTGAGGTCATGGTGGTGCGGCTGGAGCCCTCGTGTCCGGGTAGCATAAGTATGGGAACGCTGTCTGCGTATGCTTGCGCAACGCCGGGAAAGGCGTTCTCGATGCCCGGGCCGGCCTGCACGATGCAAACGCCGGTCTTGTGCCCGTTGTTCACGCGGCTGAAGGCATCAGCCATGTTGACCGCGCCGCGCTCCATGCGAGCGATGACCGGGCGGATGCCGGCTGCGGCGATGGCGTCAATGAGCGTGTTATTGGGGAAGCAGAAGGCTAGTTCCACGCCTTCCTGCTTGAGAATGTTGGCCATGGCGGTCTTACCCTGCATTATACCTCCGGGGACTTTATATCGGCCGATTGTACTACGAAGGGGGACTAAACGCCGAGAATGCCAGGAGCGCTGACAAGGCAATCGAGTCTTGATTTCACAGTTGGCAGACTGGGTCTAGGGATCAACGCGCTGGCTGGAGGGTCTGATTTTTGTTTTTTCTGTAATTTCCGGTAATTGGCGTGAACAGGGAGAGGGCCTAAGTTGGATCGAAGACGGAGCCACATGGGCAGCAGATCCGTTGAAGTTGTGTTCAGTAGTAGACATGGATTTGATGCTAGAGAATGGTCACAAGTCTTGGCAAGGTACAACTGTCGCAAAGAATACTGCGGCCATTAAAACGCGATTGCCTCGGGAGCGCGGAGGAATCAGTAGATTCCATTGGTGTTTTCTGTGAGCCCTGCGTTTAATACAGGTCTTCGTCTGAGAAGAAGGGTTGGTCGTCGTACTCTGTGGTCTGCCCCAAGAGTCGAGCTGTGTTGAGCAAGCAGGCGCGACGGTACAAGACAAGTATTGCCTGGTTGACCAGTATCTGTGGCTTGTTGATGCTGCGCCCATGCTTGAGCGCCAGCCATGCTGAGTGCCCGGCGGCGAAGTACTGCTCGAGGAAGTCGGTAGGTTCCACCTCGACGGCGCAGGCTTCGAGGATTTCGTCGGGGGCGTCGGAGCAGAGGATGTCGGGCTGCTCTGTTGCCAAGTGTAGGAAGTGCTGCTCGCGGTCTGGTTCCATAAGCTGTTACTCGCCTTGATTCATCTTGACAATAATTGATAGTCTATGCCGCCTTAGAATAGACAGTTGGTGGTTTCCCTTAGCCTACAGTGTACCCAAGAGGGCAGATATGGCAACCGTAAAGCGAGAGAGATTTTCAAGCCAGGTCGATCCTGAGCTGTTGGCAGGAATGCGGTAGATTGCAAACGATGACGGACGACAATTTCAGGCAGTGCTGGAAGATACCTTCCGCTCTTACATTGAAGCCCGCTCCCAGAAGGTCACACCAGGGGTCATGAATCATGCTAGGGCCAGTATGGAACGGAACCGTGGATTACTGGAGTTATTGGCCCAGTGATCCACGAATTTCCTACCATCGAAGAGGTTATCACCACCCTTGATTTGTTAATTCAGGAATTTGGTGGGGCTCAGGGTCTCCGGGATGAGGGTGCTCTAGCATCCGCCGTCATGCGTCCCCAGATGGGATATTTCAACGGGCTTATCTAGGAAGTAGCAGCCATTTGATGGAGAGCCTGTCCCAGGATCATCCATTTGTTGAAGGAAACAAGGGTGTTGCTTTCGTCATAACGGATGCATTCTTGCGAGTGAATGGCTCATATAACTATTGTAGGAGAGATGCCGCTTACGCCTTCTTTGTGGAGCTGTAAGATTCGAACTCGTTTAAGTTCGGCAATCTGATTCCCTGGCTTAAGGAATGTGTGATGCCAACGCCCTGTGAGACTCGATCATAAGTGAAATTCCTTCTCTTGGCCAAGAGAAAGTCCGCCGGGAGGCCCGGCGGACTTTTGCATTTGTGCGCTATAGCAGCTGGAGATCAGAGGTTGAGCTGAGGGATGAGGTAGCGGCTGAGCTTGTTGTAGATCTGCAGGCGGCTGCGCTGCGTGTCCACGACGATGAGCCGGTTGTTCTCCTCGTCATACTCGATGGCGGTCGGCTGCGCGAAGGTCCACTCCGGCTCGGTGGTGCGCACCTCGCGGCGGCGCTTGGCGTAGTCGGCGTTGGCGTCGACCGTCATCTGCGCCCACGCAGAAAGCTGCTGGGCGTCTCCGACCAGGCTGGTGAGGAATTTGCCATCGGCCTCGAAGATGTGCACGCGACCCTTGCCCCAGCGGTTGTCGCTCCAGTCGCAGACGTACACGTCCCCCTCGGGGTCAACGGCAACGTCGGACGGGTAGTTGATCTCGCCGCGCTTGTTGCCGTGGCGACCGAACTGCGCCACGAACTGGCCGTCCTGAGTCAGCTTCTGCACGCGGTGGTTGCCCGAGTCGGCGATGTAGACGTAGCCGTTCTTGTCGATGGCGATGCCCCAGGGCGAATCGAATTCGCCTTCGCCGGAGCCCTTGGTGCCGAAGGAGCCAATGAAAGTCCCGTCGGTGCGGAACTTGCGAACCTGGTGGCTGCGACCGTCTGTGATAAACAGGACGTCGTCAGCGGAGATTGCGATGCCGCAGCTGCCGCTCTCTTCAGGCTCGTCAGGTTGCAGCGTCGAGAAATGCCGCTGGTAGTTTCCATCCTTGTCGAACACCGAGACGCGATTCATCCATTCGTCGGCGACGTAAACGCTGCCTTGCTTGTCTGTTACGACTCCGGCAGGCCAGATCAGCTGGCCGTCGTTGCTGCCGTATCGGCTGAACTCACCCAGGTATTCTTCCTCACCCCAGGTCTCTCCCAGAGTGACCCTGGAGATGCGCTGTCCGACGCCGGTGCGGTTCCAGCCCACGTTGCTGATGGACTCGCTGCCACGATTCGCCACGTAGACCACGCCGTCAGAGCCAATGGTCAAGGCAACCGGGGTGTTGAATCCCATGCCGGTCTGAGCGCCTCGGCCTACGTTATGACTGTAGTCGAAGGTGCGGCCGGCCACTGTTTCAGTAAGCATTCGTTTCCTCCCTTATGCGGGTAGAGGGGTGCCGCGTAAGGGCGGGTATCAAACCCGCCCCTACACTCGGTTTCTGCTGGTAAATCTCGGCGCCTAGGCCAAGATGGGCAGCTTCTCGTAGGTTCCGCCCACCAGGGGCTTGGCGTCCAGGCCCATCCAGTCTTCGAGGACGGTGGTGTACAGGCCGCGGTAGTCGTAGTTGGGGACCACGTCGCCCTGCTCCAGATCCTTCTCCTCCAGGGAGGGGAATTCGCTGTACTGTCCGCCCTTGACGTTCGTACCGAACATGAAGGCCGCTCCGCCTGCGCCATGGTCGGTGCCGGAGCCGTTGTCGTGAGTGCGGCGGCCGAACTCGGTGAACATCAAGACCACAACTTCCTGGTCGACGTCGTGCTCTTTCAGATCGTCCAGGAAGGCGTCCATCGCGTGGGAAACGTCGTACCATAGCTTGTCATGCATTCCAATCTGGTTGGAGTGGCTGTCGAAGGAGCCATGGTCGACATAGAACACGCGGGTGCCGAAGTTGGCCATGTGCACCTGGGCGATGCCCTTCAGCTTCTTGGCTATGGACGTGTCCGGATACTCAACGCCCGACGAGTAGATCTTCGGGGCTTCCTTCAGGATGTCGGCGCCCTCCAGGGTGTCAAGTCCTGTCTGCCCCATGTAGTCCATGACCGCACCGGTGCCGATTGCCGGTGAGTACATCCGGGCGAAGCGGTCCAGCACCTTGTTGCGCTGCTCGCCGGCGATATTGGGCAGCAGGCCATAGTTGTCGAGATCATCGACCACCGCGACCGGCACGCCGGGCAGTGCCAGCGCACGGAACAAGGAGGGACCGAAGCTGACCGTGGTCAGAACGTTTTCCTTGTTGGGATCGATGTCGCGGGTGGCGCGGCCCAGCCAGCCCTCGGTGCCCAGCTTGTCTGGCTCACAGGTGTGCCAGATATCCATGGAGCGGAAGTGCGAGCGGGGGGAGTTGGCATAGCCAATGCCGTGGATGATGGCCATGTCGCCGCGGTCGTATACGTGCTTCAGAGGGGCCATCTCCGGGTGGAAGCCCATCTTGTCGTCGACTTTAATTATGCGCTCTTCGGGAACGCCCACGGCCGGGCGGTTGTCCCTGTAAAGCGGGTCGGTGTAGGGAATGATGGTGTTGAGATAGTCGTTGGCCCCGGTTAGCTGGAACACCACCACGACCGGGTCTTTCTTGGTGCTGGTCATTTCAGACTGTCCTCCTGCCGGTCGTTCCGGCTTGATTATTGATTAACCCAGGAATGGGGAGTGCGGAAAGCTAAGTCCGCACTCCATGCGTTCCAACTGGATTAAGCGTACTGGTACTCGCGCAGGGATACGATGAGCTGGAGCAACTCGGACACGCGGCGGGTGGACTCTGCCACTTCGCGCTCGCCGTTCCAGGAGAAGTCGCCGCCCTCGCCGACGAATCCGATGAGCTCGTCGCGGCTCTCGTTAGTGACTTCCAGCGGGCCCATCAGGTCCAGGCAGCCGTCCACCGCGTCGGCGGCGCTGCTGATTCCCCGCTCCTGCAGGCGGTCAACCATGTAGCGGATGCCGGGGCGGGAGACGTCTCCCACGAGGTCGGCAGTGAAGTTGACGCGGCGCATCAGTGAGCCGCTGTTGATCCACTCTGCGCCGGTGTGCCAGCCTTCCACGCTGGGCGGGTTCAGCAGATCCTGGCCCATGTAGCTGGGCTGGCGGGAAAGGTCGCCGATGCCGGGAGCCGGGAACTCGGCGCCGCCGACCATGCGCAGGGTGCCCACCACGACTTCGGTGGGGTTCTTCAGGCGGGTGAAGCGGGAGTCCTTGAAGAAGTCGGAGTTGAAGATCAGCCGCAGGGCCGCCCTCACCTCGTAGTTGTTCTCTTCCAGTGCCTTGGCAATGGCCTCGACTGCCTCGGGGTCGTTGGGAGGCGTCACTGACCAAGCCGGGACCTGCGCTTCATCGGCCACGAAGAAGTTGTACAGGTGCCGGGCGATGAACCGGGCGCTGGCCGGATGTTCGCTGATGAGGCGAACGATGTCCTCGCCGTTGAAGTTGCCGGTGTTGCCCAGGAAGGTCTTCTCGTCGTCGTCGTGGTCTTCGGGGCGGTACTCGAAGAACCAGTCGTGGCGGCCGATGGGACCTCGCGGCAGCTTCGGCTCGATGGTCCAGCCGGTGAAGGCTCGGGAGCACTCGCGCACGTCAACCTCGGTATAGTTGCCCACGCCCATGCTGAAGAGCTCCAGCAGCTCGCGGCCCCAGTTCTCGTTGACGGCGTCGGCGTGGTTCTCGCAGTTGTCCAGCCAGTAGATCATGGCCGGGTCCTTGGCCATTTCCATCAGCATTTCCCGGAAGTCGCCCAGACCCTTCTCGCGGAACTTGACGATCATGTCCATCACGTCGTCATAGTGGTCGACCTTGGAGACGCCCGTAGCGAAGATACCGTGCCAGAACAGGGCCATCTTCTCTTCCAGCGGGCGCTTGGTGTTAATCATGTCGTGCAGCCACTCGGCGGCCCCCATGCCGGGCAGAGTGCCGGGTCGCCATGTCCAAGGGTGGTACCGCATCATTTCGTTGCGGTCGAGCGCGGGCTGTTCTTCGGGACTAAGCAGTTCTTCCACGGTGGCCTCGTAGCCCTTGGCCACCCTGGCCTCCAGCTCCTCCCTGGTCGCGCCAAACCCGGCGCGGCGCATCAGGTGAGCCATCAATGCGATGTCCTGGTCGCCCATGATTCCCTCCTTGCTATTGGTGTTGTCTCAATGGTCTCGCCTGCCCAAAAGCTGGCAATCGTAGTCTGTCCAGCACCCAGGCTGAGTTGCGGGTATGTTATTCGCAGGCAACGCGGGTTGTCAATAATTCCAGCAGCCACCAGGGGCCCATCGCATTTGGAATACCCGGCCGCGATCATTCCCTATTTCCACTGGAATGGCGTCTTTAAAAATGTCATTTGGCAATTCGGGTCATTTTCCACCATTCCGTCTCGCCTGCCGAGTTCCGGCGGCAGGCGGAGGCCGTCGAGAGAAGTTTGACAAGGCATTTAGGGATATGCCGTCAGGCTTGGCAATTAAGGAGATGTCGCCAGCCTATCCAAAAACAGTTAGCCTTGGTCCTTCGGCCAGTCGCCGAATTGACCGTCAGAATGGGCCGAAGCTACACTTCCGCAGAGAATCTTAAAGCGGCAAAATCGCAATGAATGAAGGACGAGCGAGGGAAGCTATGCGACTGGATGGAAAGGTTGCGCTGATCACCGGAGGCGCCCGTGGACAGGGAGCTGCCGAGGCCCGTATTTTCGCCCGAGAAGGGGCGCGGGTTGTGATAGCCGATGTTCTTGATGCGGACGGGATGGCGGTCGCGGCACAGATCAATGAACTGGGCGGTGACGCAACCTACGTGCACCTAGATGTTTCCAGCGAGGAAGACTGGCAGCAGGCCATAGCGGCGACCGTGTCGGCTTACGGCAAGCTGGATGTGCTGGTCAATAATGCGGCTATCTGGCGTGGCGGTCACGTTGCGGATACCACTTCCGAACAGTGGGACACAGTTCTGGACATCAATGCCAAAGGGGTGTTCCTGGGGACCAAGCTGGCAATTCCGGAGATGCGGAAGGCAGGCGGCGGCTCGATTATCAACATATCTTCCACGGCCGGGCTGGTGGGCAGCCGGACGAGCAGCGCCTACAGCGCTTCGAAGGGCGCAGTACGCCTGTTCACCAAGTCTACTGCGGTGCAATACGGACAAGATGGCATTCGGGCCAACTCCATACATCCGGGACCCATAGACACCGCGATGGGGGACCAGGTGTGGCCCGACGCGGACAGCCGGGAAGAGACCATCGAGCGCACCGTGCTGAAGCGCATCGGCACGCCGGAGGACATAGCCAATGGTGTGCTGTTCCTCGCTTCGGACGAATCGTCATTCATGACCGGAACGGAGCTGGTCATTGACGGGGGTATGACGGCACAGTAGGCCGCCTTAGTTTCCCGGTTAAGAGTGGCCGGCTCGACAATTCGAGCCGGCTTCCTGTTTCATTAGGACGAAGGGGTTAAGGCAGAGGAGAGGAGCCTAACCTCCCAGCAATTCGGCCAAGGGGCCCGCAGGTCCGATGTCCTCGAGGTTGTCCAGCATTTCCAGGGCTGCATTTGCGTCCTGCTTGTTCAAAGCGACGGTGGCGCAGTCAAGGAACTTGACGCGGACGTCGTCACGGGTGACACCGCGAAGGGCGCCTGTGGTGGCGCGGTCGGCGCGCTCGGTGAGGATGCGCCCGTCCTTGAGATGGACCTCAACCCGGTTGTGTGCCTCGGTCCAGCTGGTCTGGCCCTCGTAGCCGGGGTGGCGGCGCATGTCGATGCGGGGTATGAGGTCCTGGGCGTCCGAGCGCATCACCTGCTCATCGCTGAAGGTGGCGAGGCCGATCTGGCCATCGATGATCTCAGCGGCCAGACAGTATTGCATGCTGAACTTGCCTTCGAGCCCACCGGTGGGACGGGAATGGATCAGGGAGCGGGGCGGGTCGAAGTCAACGAGCACGTCGATATAGTCCACATCCCCGGCTGAGAAGGACTCGCGGCCCAATAGCTGGGAGGTGGCGTCGAGGGCGAGGTGAGCGCTGCCACAGCAGGGATACTTCTTGATCTCGATACCAGATTCGACCATGAAGCAGCGGTTTCCCAGAGACGCTGCAGCTTTGTCGGGGTCGTAGCCACTGCCGCCTGAGAAGGCGCGCATGAAGCCGAAGCGACCTTCCAGGGCATCGTCCGAGGCGGTGAACCCAGCCCGCACAAGCTTGGCAGCGTTTATTCCAGCGCGGCAGGCAGCTCCCGCGTGGTATGGCTTGGTCATGGTGCCGAAGTTCTGACGCAGTCCAGACGCCTGCGAGGCCGCCAGAGAGATTGCCATCGCAGTCTGCTGGGGAGACAGGCGCAGAAGCCGGGCAGCGGCAGCGGCGGCTCCCAGGGTTCCCAGCGGACCGGTGGGGTGCCAGCCGAGATCGTCGTAGTAGGCTGGGCTGATAGCGTCGCCGACTGCACAGGCCACTTCGAATCCCATCAGGTAGGAGAGGAGGAGTTCTGCGCCGGAGGCCCCGATTTCCTCGGCCAACGGGAGAGCGCCGGGAATCAGCGCCGCGCTGGGGTGAGTCTTGGTTATGAAGGTCACGTCGTCGTAGTCCAGAGCGTGGGACATAGCCCCGTTTATCAGTGCGGCCTCGAGAGAAGTAGTCTTGAAGCCGCGGCCAATGACTGTTGCAGCGGGCTTGCCGCCCAAGTCTTCGATGTATTGACATAGGACGTCTGCCAGCGGCTCATGAGAGCCTGCGAGGGCGCAGCCAAGGCAGTCGGTGATGGCCGCTTTTGCGGCGTCGATGGCGTCGGGCGGAAAATCTTCCAGCCCGGTAGTCGAGACATATTCGGCAATTCTTTCAGTCAAGTTCATTACATCACCCAGAAAACGGATACTTGATAGAGGAAAAGATTTACGGTCAGTAAACCATTCTCCGAATGATATGGCAATCTAAAGGCTCAGGGGTTAAACGGTTAAACATAAAGTTGACTTAATTACGGCAGACTTTGGGTAATCAGGGCATTTGGTGGATAACTACGCGAAAATCGGTGGATAACTCATATCGCGGGTGGACAGACTCACATTATTTCAGGGTCGATAAACAGGGTTTGCCTTGCTGGCTTGGGGTCGGGAAGGTATTATTGCGCCAGTTTTATGATACAGGTCTCGGACATCGATGGAGGATGCATGAGCACTCATATCAAGGGCAGGGAGTTGAAGGTGGTCCACGGCGTCGCTGCGCCGGAGTCCACAGCACAGACCCCCGGCATGATCCGGAAACCCGGCATTGACAGCAACACAGCCGGGGCCGAAAAGATCTGGCTGGGCCACGTGGAATGTGTGCCGAACACGATGGGACCGCCCCACAACCACGGCGAAGCGGAGACGGCAGCATACGTGCTGAAGGGCCACATCCGCGTGTACTACGGCGAAGACTTCAAGGAGTATATTGAAGCGGGCCCGGGTGATTTCATCTTCGTTCCGGCCAACTTCGACCACATCGAAGGCAATCCGTACGATGAGCCTGCCGAGGCAGTACTGTCGCGCGGTCCCGACAACATCGTCATTAATCTATAATAGCCGACAGGCTCTGATCGCTGACAAGCGATCCGACGCAGCCCGTATCTCATAGCCCGTCCGTCTTGAAACAAGGCGGACGGGTTGCCTTTTGGCCGGTGGCAAAGTGGGGCGATAACCTCAGGCCACAATCGCGCAGGGCGGGGTATACTAGGCGCTCTACTCCGGCTTGAAACGCCGCTGCCGGGGCAGTAATGCTCAGGTACGGGCACATATACGGGCACAGGTACGGATAACAGAGAGTTGATCGGTTCTGAAGCCAAACGATTGCTGCAACTGCCGCGGAGGATGTTCTACGGCTGGTGGATAGTGGCAATCTCCGCCTGGGCCGACTCTCTGAAACACGGGACGTTCAACCGGGGGTTCAGCAACTACGTCAACCCGCTGAGCAGGGAACTGGGCGTTGGAGTCGGGGTCTTCTCCCTGGCCGAAGCGCTGGGTCGGATGGAGGGCGGCCTGCAGGGGCCTCTGCTGGGATGGCTGAACGACAAGTTCGGTCCCAGGCTCATCATGGTGCTGGGAAGCACAACCTCTGGTATCGGGTTCATCCTGCTCTCGCTGACCAGCAGCTACCTTTACTTTCTGCTGGTGTTCGTGGGGCTGCTGTCGCTGGGTTTCAGGGCGGGCTACAACAATGCGCTGATGCCAGCGATCAATCAGTGGTTCCGCAGGCACCGGGCGCTGGCAATGGCTGTGGCGGGGATGGGCAGTCCGGCCGGCGGCCTCCTGATCGCGCCTTCAGTGGGCCTGCTGGTGGTTGAGATTGGGTGGCGTCCGATCGCGTTTGCGTCGGGCGTTGCCATCCTGGCGCTGGTAGTGCCGCTGACGATGTTTGTCCACCGGTCTCCCGAAAGCCGGGGGTTGCTTCCGGATGGAGACCGTTCGCCGGACGCTGCCACGGCGGCAAGGCCGCCGGGGGGAAGAGGCCAGGCGGTCGGTCATGCCGCTGCGTCGCAGCCGGTGCTGGGGCCGTCCGACTTCACAGCCAGAGAGGCGATGATCACGCCCACGTACTGGGTCTTGGTGCTGGCGGTGGGCCTGCGGAACACCGTGCACTCGGGGATGCAGTGGCTGTTCGTGCCAATCATCGTGTGGTTCCTAACCGGGCCCGCCCGTCCGGAGGACGATGCCACCCGCATCGCAGCGCTGATGCTGGGACTGCTGTCGCTGAGCTCCCTGGTGCTGAACCCCATCGTCGGGTGGCTGGGCGACAACATGTCGAAGCAGAAGCTTAGCTCGGTGGCCATGATCGGCGGAGCTTTGTCGCTGGTGGCGCTGCTCAACCACAGCGGGTCCCTTTGGCAGGTCTACCTGTTCGTGGTGTTCCTGGCGGCGTCGGAGACGGCCAATCCGTTGGCGTGGGCGATCATGGGCGACTTCTTCGGGAGGCGCAGCTACGCCACGCTGAGGGGCTGGCAGCACCTGCCGGACCAACTGATGTCGATGAGCACGCCGGTGTGGATGGGGTTCATATACGACCATACGGGCAGCTATTACTGGGCGCTGCTGCCGCTGGTGATCATCTATACGCTGGCGGCGGTGGGCTACTGGCTGATACCGCGTCCGAAGCCTCCGGTGCGAGTGCCGGCGGCGCAGGGGGCGTAGGGAAGGCTCTGGCTGTTGTCCTTACTCCCTTTGGCAGGCCCTAGACTGAGCTAACCTTCCCTCGTCCAGGTGGACGCCCTCTTCTCTGATATTGTCGAGAGCCTGCGGCCCAGCCTCCTCCCGAAGGGAGAGGAGACTTGGGATGCGACGGGCCGGGCGATATTGTCGAGAGCCTGCGGCCCAACCTTCACCCAAAGGTAGGGGGACGTCAGAGACATTCCTCTATCCCGCGACGGCCTGGGCCATGCCCTTCACGGCGCCTTCGAGCACCCAGTCCTCGACGCAGTAGGAAATGCGGAAGTGGCCGGGAGTGCCGAAGCCTCTTCCTGGCACGACCAGCACGTTGTACTGGAGCAGATCGCGGGTGAAGGCGACGTCGTCATCGATGAGGGCCTTGGGGAACAGGTAGAAGGCCCCTTGCGGCTTGACCGTTTCGTAGCCCATCTCCATCAGTGCGGTGTACATATAGTCGCGCTTGCGCTGGTAGTACTCCGGGTCGATGCTGACGCCCTGGAGGTTGCGGACCATGTGCTGCATCAGGGCAGGGGCGTTGACGAATCCCAGGGTACGGTTGCAGAAACTGAAGCCGGCGGCGAGCTCTTCCTTCCCTTCATGGTTGGGGTTGATGGCGATGTAGCCGATGCGTTCGCCGGGCAGGGCGAGGTCCTTGGCGTGGGAAGTGACGATGACCGAATTGTCGTAGGCGGTAAGGATTTGGGGGAACTCCATGCCATCGAAGATGATTCGCTTGTAGGGTTCGTCGCTGATGAGGAATATCTCGCTACCATGCTCGGCCTGTTTGCGGTCCAGCATGGCGGCGAGCTGGGCAATGTTTTCGGCTGAATAGACCGCGCCGGAAGGGTTGTTGGGGGAGTTGACGATGATGGCCCTGGTGCGGGGCGTAATCGCCTGCTCAATAGCACTGACGTCGATCTGAAAGTTTGCGTCGGTGTGGACCGTTATCGCCACGCCGTCGTGGTTGTCGATGTAATAGAGGTATTCGAAGAAGTAGGGGGCGAGGATTATGACCTCGTCGCCAGGGTTGAGGATGGTCTTGAGGACCACGTTGGCGGCGGCGGCGGCGCCGCAGGTCATAGTGATGTCGCTGGCGGTGAAGGGCAGGTCGAGCTCCTCGGTCAGGGTGTCGGCGACAGCCTGGCGGGTGTCGGCGTAGCCGGGATTGGGCATGTAGCGGTGCATGCCGGCCATGGGTTCGGTGGCCAGACGCTTCAGCTCATCCTTGAACTCGACGGGAGGCTCGATAACCGGGTTGCCCAGGGACAGATCGAAAACATTTTCTGCACCGATCTGGGCCTTGAGGGCGATGCCTTCTTCGAAGACCCGGCGAATCCATCCGCCTTCTGCAACGAACTGCCGAATCTTCTCTGATACCGCCATCTGACCCCTCCGCCGGTGCAAGTTTGAGGACGAGTTTAGCAACGGCCCGGTAGGGTGTCAAAGCAAGTATAGGCGGATAAAGCCGCCGGTTGATGGGGTATCACGGGGGATTAGCGCGTGCCGCGCCGACGAGGGATTTTCCGATGTCTGTGCAGCGTTACGTGCCATCCAGTAGCTGTTTGGGAGCCTCAGCGAGGGTTCAGTTGTGTGTTGAAGCGCCCTCAATGAGGCCGGGAACCGGCCGGTTTTTTTAAACCCAGTCATTTCCGCTCATTTCCGTTCATTCAGCCTGGATGGCGGTTGAATTTTGGGCAATGCCGGAGATGAGTCTGACCGGAAAAGTTGTTCATTCGACAGCATCAGTATTGGCAAAATCATTGGGCAGGATGGACGAAGAGTGGCCCAGGTATTGGCTGAGAGCGGACGCCACAGTGACAATGTTAAGGATGCGTCACCGAACAGCGCAAGGAGCAAGCGTCGCCAATTTGCGAGCGGGGAGTGAGGAGCGACGGGGTATACCGGAAGAATTTACGAAGAGTTCGGCACACCGAAAGTCTTAAGGAAGAGTTCGCTTTCGGAAGTGTGGGGGTCGCGTGGGCGGTTATGGGTTGCCTTCAGAGGGCAGGGACTCGAACGTGAGGGTCCTGCCGCGGCTGGTGCGCAGGGCGAGGCGTTTCGCATCTTCGTGCCGGTAAACAGAGTATTCGATGGAATAGCTGAGGTCGTCAGTGAACTGGCCCTCGTGCCGCATCGCTTTCGTGGAGCAGTTGGAGTGGTCGCTGGACATTCCAATTGAGGGAAAGCGAATGCTTTTTCCAGAGGTCTGATAGGACCCTTGAACGGCGCGGCAAGCGGTGGTCCCTTCATAGAGGCGAACGTCGAGGAAGGTCAAGGTTGGTACCCGCATACTATTGTCCGTGGCATTCTCGCCGATGAGCTGCCAACGTGTGCCTTCCAGACGCGCCGGGGCGCCGGGGAGGGGTTCCAGGCCAATGAAGACCAGCCGGACCCGGCCAGCCTCGTCCTGTATCTCCAGTTGTCCCTCGTCCAAGCGGTAACTGTTGGACTGGCGCAGGGCCATCATGTAGGCGTCGGCCTGATCCAGGATGCCTTCGGGGTCCTGACATCCGATAAGTGTACTTACGGTCTCGTTTGGGGCTGCGAAGGCCCCGTCCGGAGAAGCCACGGGGGTTCCGTCATCATGCCGGCCTCCGAAGGTATTGCAGCCGTCGAAGCCGCTGTATTGGTCCCTATTCAGGGTAAGGGTGATGAACGTGCCTTCGATGAGCGGACGGCCGTCGAGGGAATGGAGGACCCACCGGATGTTGTCGGCCTTTGCAGCGGGAAGTGTGGGAGTGCGGGGGGGTGGGGGGTAGGTGTGTTGTCTATAAGGGTGGGATGCGGCGTAGGAGAGGGGCCGGAACGTGTGGGTTCGGCGGTGGTTGGAAGAGCCGTGCCAGGACCATCGCAGGCGACAAAGACCGCGAGGAAGGCAGCATATAACAGGGTGGTAGCAAGGTAGACGGCCCGTTGTCTGGAGGGGATTCTACTCACCGGCGGCGTGGTCATCGGTGTGTTCTTCGTGCTCCGAGTTATATGCGGACGAGGCCAACAGGAGCGCTTCTTCAGTCATTTGCAGGCCCATGGCGTTACCGAAGTGGGTGACGAGGGAGTCAAGGACGGCGGTTATGCTGACGGGCGTTGGTAGCTGAACGGCCAAGGAAGTGACGGGACGGTCGGTGATGCCGCAGGGGACGATGTGACGGTACCAGGAGAGGTCGGTGTTTACGTTGAGCGCGAAGCCGTGGAAGGCTACGCCGCGGCTGATCTTGACACCGATGGCGGCTATCTTGCCGCCGGGGGTCCAGACTCCGGTCAGGCCGGGCTCGGTGTGAGCAGGGATGCCGAAGTCGGCGAGGGTATCGACGATGACCTGCTCCAGTGTGCGGACGTATTGCAGGGGGCCGATGCCGAGACTTCGCAGGTTGATGATGGGGTAGCCGACGAGCTGGCCGGGGCCGTGATAGGTGACCTGTCCGCCACGGTCGGTCTCGTGGACGGGGACGCCGAGGGCGGCAAACTCGTCGTCGGGCGTCAGGAGGTGTTCGTCGCGACTGAGCCGACCACGAGTGTAGACGTGGGGATGCTCGAGGAGCAGGAGGGTGTTGGGCGTCTGGCCGTCGTGGACTCGCTCGACGAGCTCGTCCTGGAGTTGGCGGGCGCGGAGGTATTCGATGGCGCCGAGCCAGCAGTGGTGGCAGGTTGGCATTGGGGGAACGCCCTCACCCTAACCCTCTCCCGGAAGGAGAGGGGATTTCAGAGATCGTTTCTTAATGCACTTTGCTAGTAGACGGGGGTGTCGGGGTTGATGGACTCGAGGCGAGAGGCTACGGCATCAAGGAAGCTGCTGGCCTCTGCGCCATCGTTGATGCGATGGTCGAAGGAGAGGCAGATATTCATCATGGAGCGGATGGCGATGGCCTCATCATTTGTACCGGCGATCGTGCGGACGACGGGTCGCTTCTGGACGGTATCGGTGGTCATTATGCCAGCCTGAGGGTGGTTGATGATGGGCCCGGACATGAAGGAGCCAAGAGCGCCGGTGTTGTTCAGGGTGAAGGTGCCGCCCTGGACGTCCTCGACACGGAGGCGGTTGGTGCGAGCGCGCTCGGCGAGATCGCTGACGGCGTGGGCCAGACCGGCGAGGTTGAGGCGGTCGGCGTTGTGGATTACGGGAACTATGAGGCCGTTGGGTGCTGCCACGGCGATGCCGAGATTGATGCGGCGCTTGAGGATGATGGCGTCGCCGCCCCAACTGGCGTTCATGGTGGGGACCTTGCGGAGCGCCTCGATGACAGCGCTGATAACGAAGGGCAGGTAGGTGAGGGAGACACCCTCCTGGCGCTCGAAGTTGGCGCGGATGGCCTGGCGCAGGGCAACGAGGCCGGTGACATCGACTTCCTTTGCGCTCCAGGCGTGGGGGATCTCGGTCACGCTGCGAACCATTGCGTCGGCGATCATGCGCCGGACGGCGGTGATGGGCACTCGCTCCTCGTCGGGGCCGGCGTCGATGGCCTGGGCCGGAGCTGGCGCGGCGGTGACCGGCTGCGCCTGGGGCGCCGGAGCAGGGGCGGTTTCGAGGTAGCGCAGGACGTCGTTGCGGGTGATGCGGCCCCCGAGACCGGTGCCTCGGACCGAGCCGAGGTCGATGGAGTGCTCGCGGGCGAGGCGGCGAACGGCGGGGGAGAGACGCTGCCTGCGATCGGCGGCCGGGGCCTGCGGGGCGGGGACGGCGGATGCCGGGGGCGGAACGGGTGCGGGAGCCGGGGCCGGGGCAGGCGCCGGGGGCGGAGGAGCTGCTGCGGCTTGGGCGATGGCTTCGATGCCCACCATTGGCTCGGCGGCCTCGACGGCTGCGCCGCCGGTGGGGCCCACGGGGGTGACGTCGCGGAGGAGGTAGCCGGTGGTGCCGACGGAAGCGGGGGCGGCAGGTGCAGGAGCCTGAGCAGCGGGTGCAGGCGGGACAGACTGCCCGGGCGCTTCGCCGGGCTCACCGACTTCGGCGATGGGGGCGCCCATGGGCAGAGTCTCGCCCTCTTCGGCGAGGACGCGGAGGAGTTCGCCTTCGACGGGCGAGGGGACCTCCATGGTGACCTTGTCGGTGACGACCTCTACCAGCGGCTCATACCGCCGGACGGTGTCGCCGGGCTGCTTCAGCCATTTACCGATGGTGCCTTCGACTACCGACTCGCCAACGTGGGGCAGCTCTACCGTTACCGCCAATTGATCACCACTTGTCCTTTTGCTTAATAGTGGTCCGGTGGTTTTTCGTTGGGGGGTGCGTTGCTGGAGACTTCACCCCCAGCCTAAGCCTCCCCTCAAGGGAGAAGAGATGGAATTACGTTTCAGTAGGCCGCCAGCTTTCGAATTGCGGCGGCGATCTTCGCAGTATCCGGGATGTAGGCGTCTTCGAGGCTCTGGGCAAAGGGCATGGTGGGGACGTCTGGGCCGCAGATGCGGGAAACAGGCCCGTCCAGGTACTCGAAGGCCTCGTCGGCGACGAGGGCGGCGATTTCAGCGCCGATGCCGCCGGTGATGTTGTCCTCGTGGGCGATGAGCAGCTTGCCTGTCTTCCGCACCGAGGTGAGGATGGTGTCTCGGTCGAGAGGCGACAGGGTGCGGAGGTCGACAACCTCGGCGTCGATGCCTTCGGCGGCGACCTCGTTGGCTGCCTCGAGGCAGTAGTGCAGGGTGAGGCCGTAGCTCACGACAGTTAGGGTGGAGCCGGGACGCTTCACATCGGCCACGCCCATAGGCAGGGTGTATTCGCCGTCTGGAACCTCGCCCCGGACGAGGCGGTAGGTCTTCTTGTGTTCGAGGAACACGACGGGGTTGTCGTCGCGGATGGCGGCCTTCAGCAGGCCCTTGGCATCATAGGGAGTGCAGGGGGTGACCACCTTCAGTCCGGGAGTGTGGAAGAAGTGGGTCTCGACGTTCTGGGAGTGGAAGAGACCGCCGCGGATGCCGCCGCCGTAGGGAATGCGCACGGTCATGGGCACCTTTACTGCGCCGTTGGTGCCGTAGCAGGTGCGGGCCGCTTCGCCGATGAGCTGGTTGATGGAGGGCCAGACGAAATCGGAGAACTGGATTTCGGGCATGGGACGCTGGCCGCGGAAGGCCGCGCCGAGGGCGATGCCGACGATGGAGGCTTCGGCAAGAGGTGTGTCGATGATGCGGTCCTCGCCGAATTCTTCCACGAGCCCCTGGGTCGCGAGGAATACGCCGCCGCGTGCGCCCACGTCCTCGCCCATGACGAACACGGAGGGATCGCGCTGCATTTCTTCCCGGATGGCCTCACGCACGGCTTCGATAACGCTTTTGACTGCCACTGGCTAAGGCTCCTTTCGTTGATTGTCTCTCACCACTTCTTCCCACCTCCGACTCTGTCGAGAGCCTGCGGCCCAACCTTCACCCTCGAGGGGGAGGAAATATTTTGTGATCAGCCGGAATAGACCATGTAGTGAAGGGTGGAGACGTCGGGGGGGCTGGCGCTGTCGGCGGCGTCAGTGGCGGCGTCGATGGCTGCCAGCGCATCTGCGGCGGTGGAGTCGAGCTGCTCCTGGGTCATTAAGCCGCTCTCCAGCAGGATATTGCCCAGGGTGACCAGAGGGTCACGCTGGCGAGCCTGGTCCACCTCATCGGCTGGCCGGTAGCGGCGGTCGTCGTCGTCGGTGGTGTGGGACATGAACCGCTCGACCTTCATTTCCAGCAGCACAGGGCCTTCGTTGCGGGCGTGGCTGATGGCCTCGCGGGTGGCTTCGTAGCAGGCCACGAAGTCCATGCCGTCGACGGCAAAGCCGGGGAAGCCGTAGCTGGCGGCGCGGCTGGAGACTTCCTCGATATTCATCTGCTTGCGCTGGGGTACGGAGATGGCGTAGCGGTTGTTCTCGCAGATGAAGATGACGGGGAGATTGTGAATGGAAGCGAAGTTCATGGCCTCGTGGGTTTCGCCCTGGCTGGAAGCGCCGTCGCCGAAGTAGACGAGGGAGACGGTCTTTTCGCCGCGCATCTTGCATGCGAGGGCGTAGCCGACGGACTGGGTGAGGCCGGCGGCGACGACGTTGGAGATCTGGATGATGTTGTGGGGGATGTCGGCGCCCTGGAGAGGGAACTGGCGTCCGTTGCTATAGGGATCACCGGCCTTGCCCATGAAGGAGCGCATGACTTCCTCGGCGGTGAGGCCGGCAGCGAACTTGAGAGCCAGGTCGCGATAGTACGGGAAAAGGAAGCAGTCGCCGTCCTTTTCGGCGGCTAGGAGGCTGCCGAGCTGGGCGGCCTCGTGGCCCTGGCTGGAGGCGGCGATGGGCACCTTGCCCTGGCGGTTGAGGGCCCAGATGCGTTCATCGATGGTGCGGCAAAAGGACATTCTGCGGTAGAAATCTACGAGGTTCTCGGCGGAGAGTTCGCCTGGGAGAGCAGCGGCTACCGCGCCGGCCTTCCCGTTGCTTTCCGCCTGACCGCGAGGTTTTCGAGGTGGCATGATGGCAAAACTCCGTATCGTCCGGCCATAGTACCCGGGGTCAAAATCGCCGGGATCATGTGCCGGCTCTGTGATTCTTAAAGGGCCCAAATAGAATCGGGGCCGAAACCTGGGCCCCGCTAAAGATGGCCAATTACAGCCAACGTGTCTGGCGTTCGATGCGCATCGACTGCTGGGCTTCAGACCCGGCCCGTTAATATTGGCCAATTACAGCCAACGAGTCTGGGGCCAATTATAGCCAACGAGTCTGGCCGTCGCAAATCGTCGCCGGATTTGGGCGGACTGCCGAGGGAACCGGGAATGGAAGGTCCAGCGGGGCGAAAGGAACGTTGATCAGGCACCTGAGGTGATACCCTTGGGATGCGGGCCAGAGGGTCAGATACGACTTTTTGACTGTTCTCAAAATTGAGCGGAAATCCACGAAAATTGCATAGATTTTATGCGGAAATGTCGGTTGACAGGGGAACGGAGAAACTGTAATTTCGGCATTAAGCCTCCATCAGGCGGCCCGCAAGAAGACACAAGGGTTCGCTCAGAAATCCATCAGGCGGCCCGCAAGAAGACACAAGGGTTCGCTCAGAAATACAGCGAATTTCCCGGCCCCGCCTCCCCTCTTGCAACCCACCGGGTCTTGCACCCCGGGAAGAGCGCCGGAACACATTCAGTTTTTCTTGGCCACCAGCACAGCGGATTCACTTTGCCTTTTTCAGGGGCGGATCGGGAGCCGCACAATAATGCAATGGTGGGAAGTTGCCGGGGCGGGAAGTTGCCGGAGCGGGAAGGTGCCGGGATCCCAGGGCACCAGGAGTTTGGGAAGGGATGAGAAACGTATCAGCGCGCGAGGTATGGAAAGCGGTGCTGGGTGATCTGCAGATGAGGTTGCCCCGCCCCATATTTGAAACGTGGTTAAAGTCAACGGAAGGAGTGTCGGATAACGGAGATGTGTTCGTCGTGGAGGTCCCGACGCCGTTCGCCGTCGAATGGTTGAAGGGCAGGATGTTCCACGGGCTGCAAAGCACCCTTGAAAGAGTTGCCGGTCGCCCGGTGCGGCTGGAGCTCACGGTGATGTCGCAAGGGATCTCCTACGCGGTGGAAAGGGCAGATCTGCCGCCGGGGGTGACGCCTGAGACTAACCAACCTCTATTTGAGTTCCGGTCGCTAAACCCGAAGTACACCTTTGATTCATTCGTGGTGGGTCCGTCGAACAGGTTGGCATTCAGCGCCTCCCAGGCAGTGGCCGAGACGCCCGGCGTGGCCTACAACCCGCTGTTTCTGTACTCGGGGGCCGGTCTGGGTAAGACGCACCTGCTGCAGGCAATTGGCCGGACCTGCGCCATGCGGGGAATGTCTGTCCTCTACGTAACTTCGGAGCAGTTCACCAACGACTTTATAGCTGCGATCCGAAACAGGACGACGGAGGATTTTCGCAAGCGCTACCGGTCGGTACAGATGCTGCTGGTGGACGACGTGCAGTTTCTGAGCGGGAAAGAACAGACGCACGAGGGCTTTTTCCACACCTTCAACGACATTCACAACTCCGGCAACCAGGTGGTGGTGTCGTCCGACAGGCCGCCAAGGGCCCTGCCGCTGATGGAGGAAAGGCTGCGATCACGCTTTGAGTGGGGGCTGATCGCCGACATACAGCCTCCGGACCTGGAGACCCGGATGGCGATACTGGCCAGCAAGGCCGACGAGATGCATGTCGGGCTGGAAGAGTCTGTCCTTGAGCTAATAGCCAAGCGGGTGCAGAGGAATGTCCGGGAGCTGGAGGGGAGCCTGAACCGGATGGTGGCCTATGCCCAGCTGATGAACGTAGACCTGACGCTGGACACCACCGAGCGCATCCTGAACGACGTGACTCCGGAGCAGGCGCGGTCGTCGATCGACCCACAGAGGATCCTCTCGGAAGTAGCCAGCTATTATGGGGTGCAGGTGGATGAACTGCTGGCACGCAGCCGAAAGAGGACGGTGTCGGTGCCGAGGCAGGTGGCCATGTACCTGCTGATACACGAGATTGGCCTGCCGCCGACTCAGGTGGGACGGTTGCTGGGTGGAAGGGACCACTCAACGGTCATTCACGGTGCGGGGAAGATCAACGGCGAGATGAATGAGGACAGCTCACTGCGGCACGACGTGCAGGCAATCAAAGAGTCGATCTTCTCCTGACGATTGTGCTCCGGTGTATTCGGCACACTGAACCCTCTCCGGCAAAGGAGAGGGTTTTTTTCTGCAGGGAGTTCTACTCTCTTTTCATTTCCAAGTAGAGTGTGAATGCTGGTTGCCAGCGGCAATGAAGGAAAACGGCAAACGCCCTCACCCAAACTCTCCCGGAGAGGGAGGGGCTTTTTCTCCGAAATGAAATAATCCCCCGCCCTCCCGCTGGGAGAGGGGGCTTTGGGAGAGAGGATTTTATTCTGCGTTGGACTGTCCCGTTGTGTACAATGGCTGCGTGAAAACGCACGTAATCGTCAAGACGCACGAACTGGCCCTGAAGGGAAAGAACCGTCCGTGGTTCATGCGGAAGCTGAACGAGAATCTTCGACGCGCCACCGAGGGCTCGGGGGTGGACCGAGTCTGGCAGGGGCAGCTGATGATCGGGCTGACGCTGGAGGACGAGAACTGCTGGGAGCAGGTGAAGGAACGGGTACGGGACTGCTTCGGGGTGGCCAAGTTTTTCCTGGCGTATGAATTTCCGCAGGACCTGGACCTGATCCGGGACATGATTCGGCAGCGACTGCCGGACATGAATTTCAGGACGTTCCGGATGGAGACGAACCGCGCCGACAAGCGCTTCCCCATGACGTCACCGCAAGTGAATGTGGAACTGGGGCGCTTCGTGGAAGAGATCACGGGCGCGAAGGTCGATCTGTCGGACCCCGATCTAACGATTTACCTGGACATCCAGTCACGGGGCATACTGCTGTACTTCGATGAGACTCCGGCCCATGGGGGCCTTCCGGTAGGCACCAGCGGAAGGGTTGCGGTGATGATGTCGGGCGGGATCGACTCGCCGGTGGCGGCGTGGCACATGATGAAACGGGGGTGCCCGGCGTCGTACGTTCATTTCCACAGCTATCCGCTGGTGGACCGTTCGTCGATCGAGAAGGCCAACGAGCTTACGCAACTGCTGGCGCGGCATCAGAACAGATCGGAGCTGTACCTTGCGCCGCTGTCTGAGATTCAGAAGCGAGTGATCGTGGAGACGCCGCCCTCGTACCGGGTGCTGCTGTACCGGCGGTTCATGCTGCGGATCACGGAGACGCTGGCCCGGCAGGCGGGAGCCAAGGCGATCGTGACCGGCGAGAGCTGCGGCCAGGTGAGCTCGCAGACGCTGGACAATATCGCCGTGGTGGACAAGGTGGCGGACATGCCGGTGTTGCGCCCGCTCATCGGGATGAACAAGGAAGAGATCGTGGGGATGGCGCGAAACATAGGCACCTTTCCCATCTCGATACAGCCTGACCAGGACTGCTGCTCGCTGTTCGTGCCAAAGCACCCGGAGACGCGGGCCAAGCTGGCGGTAATCGAGCGGCTGGAGGAGTCGCTGCCGGTGGACGAGATGGTGGCAGAGTCGCTGGCGGGCGTCGTTCGGGAGCAGATAGCTTCTCCGTACCAGACGAAGGACTAAAGGCGCAGGGCGCAGAGATTTCCCAATGATCTCCCGCCCCCGCCCGAAGCCAATTGATGACCGGCTGCTGGTCCGGGACATCCTCAAGAGCGTCTCGCGCTCCTTCTACCTGACGATCCGCGTTCTTCCCAAGGATATGCGGCAACCGGTGGCGGTGGCGTACCTGCTGGCGCGGGCGGCCGACACCATCGCGGACACGAGCGTCCTGGCTCGGGAAGAACGGCTGGAGCGCCTGCTGGACTTCCGCAGGCAGGTGGCAGGTCCATCTTCCGTGGAGGAGATAGACCGCATTGTGTCCAGCGTTCGAGACGGAGGAGGGGCGTCGCCGTCGGAGATCAATCTGCTGAACAATGCGGGCGGCATTTTCGAGCTGCTGGAAGCCCTCCCCGATTTGGACCAAGGCCGCGTCCGCTCCGTGGTGGTCACGCTGACCGAAGGGATGGAACTGGACCTCACGACGTTTCCTGCCGAGGACTCGGGGGAAGTGGCCGCGCTTGGGACGGCGGAGGAACTGGACCGGTACACGTACCTGGTGGCGGGCTGCGTGGGCGGGTTCTGGACGTCGGTGGCGACGGCGCACCAATCCCGACTTTCGCACTGGGACGCGGAGCGAATGAGCGAGACGGGAGTCCGGTTCGGGAAGGCGCTGCAACTGACCAACGTGTTGCGGGACGTGCCTCGAGACCTTCGCAACGGGCGGTGCTACCTGCCGCAGACTGAGCTGGCAGAGGCGGGTCTCACTCCCGACGACCTGCTGGACCAGGCCAACGGGGGGAGGACACGGCTTTTGCTCGCGCCATGGATACGCACGGCGCTGGAGCACTTCGATGCCGCCGAAGCGTACCTGTTGGCGACGCCGCGGCGGTGCCTGCGGCTGCGACTGGCGGTGCTGTGGCCGATCCTGCTGGGGCTGGCCACGCTGGGGAAGCTGGCCGAAAACGAGGAGTGGCTGGACCCCGACCGGCCATCGCGGGTGCGGCGAAGGTGGGTGTACGGGATGATGCTGCGGTCGCTGGCGGCAGCGTCTTCGGACATGTTGCTGCGCCGGTGGATACGCGGGCTGAGACGCCGGGTGGAGACTGCGCTGTGACTAGCGGGCCTCACCCCAGCTCCCTCCCAGAGGAAGAGGGAACGGGGGAGAAGCACCCCACGAGAGAGGGGACTTTTTGGGAAGTGCTGGCCGTGTTCCTGAGGCTGGGGCTGACGTCTTTCGGCGGGCCGGTGGCGCACCTGGGGTACTTCCGGGAGGAAATAGTCGCGCGGCGGAAGTGGCTGGGCGAGGCGGCATACGCCGATCTGGTGGCGCTGTGCCAGTTCCTGCCGGGACCGGCCAGCAGCCAAGTGGGAATTGCGCTCGGCATCCGGCGTGCGGGACTGCCGGGCGGACTGGCAGCGTGGTTGGGGTTTACGACGCCATCGGCGGCAGCACTCATGCTGTTCGCGTACGGCGTGGCAGTCTTCGGTGACGTCGAGGGGGCCGGGTGGCTTGTCGGTCTGAAGACGGCGGCGGTAGCGGTGGTGGCGCTGGCGGTATGGGGGATGGCTGGCAACCTTTGCCCCGACAAGCCGAGGGCGGCGATGGCCATTGCGGCGACCGTTGGGGCGCTGGCCTGGCCGTCGGGCTGGGGGCAGCTTGTGGTGATCGCTGTTGCCGGGATCATTGGATGGCGATTCCTGCAGACGGAGCAGAGCGCCGACGAACGCGAGAAGCAGTTTGCTGTACCTCGATGGCTGGCCGCAGTCTGCCTGGTTGCCTTCGGCGTGTTGCTGGTTGGGCTGCCATTGGCACATCGCACGTGGCTGGAAGGCGGCTTTGCGGACCTTGTGCAGGTGTTCGACAGCTTCTACCGGGCGGGGTCGCTGGTGTTCGGGGGAGGGCACGTTGTGCTGCCGCTGCTGCAGGAGCTGGTGGTCGCGCCGGGTTGGGTTACGAAAGCCGAGTTTGTCGCCGGGTACGGGGCGGCGCAAGCGATACCCGGGCCGCTGTTCACATTCTCGGCGTACCTTGGCGTCTTCGTGGGCATGCCCTCGGGCTGGGTCGGAGGGTTGTTCGCGCTGGGGGCAGTCTTTCTGCCGTCGTTCCTGCTGGTCATTGGAGCAGTGCCTTTCTGGGACCGGCTGAGGAGCTGGGCCAGCTTCGGCGGCGCTCTGCGAGGCATCAACGCGGCGGTAGTGGGGCTGCTGCTGGCGGCGCTGTACGATCCGGTGTGGACGAGCGCGATTCATGGCCCGGAGGAGTTCGGGATGGCGTTGGTGGCGCTGGGGCTGCTGGCGGTCTGGAAGTGGCCGCCCTGGCTGGTGGTGCTGTTGTCGGCAGGGGCCGGGCAGGCGCTGGCGTTCGCGGTGTAGCCGCCGTGTGTTCCGTTGAATAGCCGAAGAGGGCAACCACGATGGGTTGCCCCTATGGATGAAACGTTGCTCGCAAGGGGGATGCCTGTGTCTGTCCTGCTGAGGGCAATAGCGTCTTGATTTCACAGTCGGGCAGGCCGGATCTATGGATCAACGTTGCCGGTTGAGGGGCTGATTTTTTGTTTATTCCGGTAGTTTCCGGTAGTTTGCGGTAATTGGCGTTAACAGGGAGGGCCCACGTTGGGTCGAAGAGGGAGCGGTCTGCGCGGCGGACCAGTTGAGGGTGCTTTCAGTAGCAGACATGGATTTCATGCTAGAGGGGTGTCACAGGGCTTGGCAAGGGACAACGGTCACCAAAATGGACTGCGGCCATTAAGACGGGATTGGCCCTGCCAACCTTTTTCTTGACGGGCTATTGTTTTCTTGACGGGCTATTGAATTACTGTACCATTACCCAAAATCTGAGTCGTCAATGAAGAATGGGGGAGCGATGTCCAAGTTTGTTCATGTTTACACGGGAGCCGATGGGCAGTCGGTGGTTGAGGAAAGGGATTTCGAGATGCAGAGCTTTGTGGACACGGAGGGTGCGCACGGCCTGTCTACGGAGCTGATCAAGACGCCGGGGATCACCTTTCGGATGTATGAGCCGGGATACTTTCTTGACTTTCATACCGCGCCGCGACGGCAGTACAGCATCACGCTAACCGGGGAGATCGAGGTGGGCACTCCGGACGGAACGATCAAGCACTACGGTCCGGGGACGGTGCTGCTGGCCGAGGACATGACGGGGACCGGGCACTCGACGCGGGTTGTGGGCACGGAACCGCGGTTCGCCATCATCATTCCGCTGGAGGACTAGATGTCTGAACTGTGATTTTTGGGATTGTTATGATTTCCATGATTGGTGACTGTGAGTAAAACCTACCTTGGATTCATGCGAATCACGGTTCAGACAAGAGAGAAGCGATATGAGTGCATACGACAGGCTCAGTGGCGAGTTCAATCCCACGGTGCCTTCGCGGGTCATTTTCGGGCATGGTAAGGCTGGAACGCTGGGAAGCGAGGTCGCGAGCCTGGGCGGGAAGCGGGTGCTGGTGCTTTCGGGGCGAACGGTGGCGGAGCAGACGGACGCGGTGAGCCGGACGCAGGAGGAGCTGGGCGACTCGGTGGTCGGCGTGTACTCGGGTCTGACGCAACGGGCGCCGCTGTCCACGGCCGTGGAGGCGGCGAACCTGGCGGTCTCGCTGGAGGCGGACACGCTGGTGGGAGTGGGCGGGAGCACCATCTCGGACGCAGCGCGGATGATCGCAGTGCTGATGGCCGAGGGGATCACTTCCGTCGGGGAACTGCGAGAGCGCGGACACCGGGAGGAAGGGATGTTGCATCCCGACCTGGACGGGAAGGCGCTGCCGCTGCAAGTGTCGATACCCACGACGCTGTCGGCGGGGGAGTTCAACATGGGCGGCGGCAACGTGCTGGACGACGGCGAGGGACACAAGATACGGGTGGGGCATCCGCGGCTGTACGCGGACCTGATCGTGCTGGACCCGGACATGACAGCGGGGACTCCGGACTGGCTGTGGCTGTCGACGGGGATGAAGGCACTGGACCACTGCATCGAGCGGCTGTACTGCGCTGGCAATCAGCCGGCGATCGACGCGCCGATTCTCACGGCCGCCGAGACACTGTTCCGCCACCTGCCTCGATCGCGGCAGGCCGAGGACGGAGACGGCGAGGCGCGTCTGCAGTGCCTGGTGGCGGCGTGGATGTCGATGATGGGAGCGCCGAACTTCGCGGTCGGGCTGTCGCACGCCATCGGGCATATCGTCGGGGTGAAGTACTCGGTGGGCCACGGGTACACCTCGTGCGTGACTCAGCCGTACGTGATGGAGTACAACCGCCCGGCTTCGGCGGGCAAACAGGCGCTGCTGGCCCGGGCCGCCGGCCACGACATCTCGGGGATTACCGACGAGGCGGCGGCGGAACTGGCGGCGCGGACAGTCGACGACTTCATCCTGGGACTGGGGATGCCGCACCGGCTCAGGGAGCTGGAGATACCGGAGGAAGACCTGCCGGAGATCGCGGAGCTGGTGCTGACGGATGGAGGTTGCCGGAATAACGCCGTGGCGATCACGGAGGCGGAGCAGGTGATGGTGGTACTGCGGCGGGCGTTCTAGGGCTTCTCTTGCTGAGGATGCTGCCGCGGGTAGACGTGGGCTGAGGATTCGCGGTGGTGCGGGGTAGGAGCGGAAGGGTTTAAGCACAGAGAGCACAGAAGACACGGAGAACATCTAGCGGCTTCTGTGGGCTATTGGAATGAGCATGGGGCCTCGGCTCCAACGGGTCGGAGGATGGCGGGTAGACGTGGGATGAGGGTTCCCGGTGGTGTGGGGTAGAACGAAGGGTTTTAAACACAGAGAGCACAGAGGACACGGAGAACGTCTAGGGGTTTCTATGGGCCATTGGCATGAGCGTGGAACGGACAGACAGTTTGGGTATTGAGGAGGACGGGCCTCGCTTGGGCGTGGGCTGAGGGTTAAGCACAGGGGGATCAAGAGGGATTTCAATTGTTGGTTGCCGCAGAAGTGACCGAGGAGCAACGGAAATGAAGTACGGGTTTACGTTACCGGCACGGGGACCGCTGGCTACGCCGGAGATTTTGGGACGCATCGCCCGCAAGGGCGAAGAGCTGGGTTACGATGCGGTGTTTTCGGGCGACCACATCCTGATCCCCCGGGAGATTTCGTCTCCCTATCCTTACTCCGAGGGCGGAGAGTACCCCGGAGGCCCTTCCGGCGAGGCCATGGAGCAGGTGACACTGCTGGCATTCCTGGCGGGGCAGACTTCGCGAATACGGCTTGTGACCAGTGTTATTATCGTGCCGTACCGCAACCCGCTGCTGGCGGCGAAGGCGCTCGCCACTCTCGACTATCTGTCGGGTGGAAGGCTGGTGGTCGGGGTGGGAGCCGGCTGGATGCGAGAGGAATTCGAGGCGCTGGACACTCCGCCGTTCGAGGAGCGAGGGGCTGTTACCGACGAGTACATACGGGCGTTCAAGGAGCTGTGGACCAGCGACGATCCGCACTTCGAGGGCAAGTATGTGAGCTTCGACAACATCAGCTTCCTGCCGAAGCCGGTGCAGAAGCCGCACCCGCCCATCTGGGTTGGCGGAGAGAGTCGTCCGGCACTGCGGCGCACTGCCGAGCTGGCTGACGGATGGTATCCGCTGGGGTCGAACCCGACTTTCCCGATGGCGACTCCTGAGCAGCTGAAGGCAGGCTTGGAGCGGCTGGCAATGTATGCAAAGCGCTTCGACCGGGACCCATCGGAGATCGATACGATTTACCGGACGCACCAGTTCGAATTGACGGACGATGCGCAGGGAGCAGACCGGCTGCCATTTGTCGGCAACGCGGAGCAGATGGCGTCGGACATCCGTGCGTACCAGGACATGGGAGTGGGGTCGCTGGTGCTGGACTTCCTGCGGCAGACGGAGGACCTGGAAGTGATGATGGGGCGGATGGAGCGGTTCGCGAAGGGTGTGTGGCCGCTGGTTTAGTTCAGGTCCTACAGAATACAAGAAATAGTGGAGCCGTTTCGCTAGAATTAGCTGACTCAATCAAGTTTATGGCAGCAATCCCAAGGCACTATCCAAAGAAGTCTTTGCTGCATTGGTGATGTCGATGACTTCCTGGAGTACACGCTCCATTTGTTTTCTGGATTTGGCGAAGGCAGTCGTTGCTCGCGGTAAATCGTGGATTGTCTCATGCAGCCCTTCTAGACCGTCCTGCATCCCGTCAATTGACGCAAGCAGCTCTGTAAGGTGAAGCTTCAACTCCGTTCTGTCTTGGTTCATCTCAAGATATATCGGAACTGCCTTTGAGAATGCACCCAACCCACTGTAGAGATGGTGCTCATACAATGGCAGTTCCGTGGACATTCTGGCTGAAAACTCGTTCATGTCAGCTGAAGCGTCGTTCATGACCCGCTTCATTCGGGCCCTAATCGACTTCAATTCCCTCGGAGAGAGTATTATAGTTTCGTCCTTCGGTTTGAGTGCCTGTAAGGCACTCGTTCTTCCCGAGATATTCTTTCCGACATCTACTATTGCACCAGTCATTATGTGCAATATGTCGCTGACAGCAAGAAACTCCTCTTCCACCACATCTTCCAGATCAAGGATGCCTTCTTCTACTGAGTCTTCATTCGGGTCATCTAGGTTTAGAAACTCGCTATCCAATTTGGCATTAACGGAATTTACTAAGTCAATGCTGTTGTCTAACAAGTCCATAGAGGTAGAGACCGAGGCTGGATAAGGATCGCCGGATTCATCGGGTGGCGGACCATTATTCTGTTGGGACCACTCAGCGACATGTTTGGTAAGGTGAATCTGTACTTGATGGGCGAAATCTTCGGACGAAGAGAATGTCGTATACAGACCCCCCTCATTGGATATCCTAGAACGGAAGTCACGGACTTTCTTGTATTGCTCTGGATCAATCTCTGACATCGAGAGGGGAGGTTCTTCCTTGAAGTAAATCATTAGGCGAATGCTCTTGGGATCTTCGTCGTAGCGGGACTTTGCTAGTTCAAATTCCTCGATTGTTCCAGACTCGGCTCGATTCGTGGGGCTACCGATTCTGTGCCACAGGATACCCACAAAGACGTCAATCTCTGAGGGTATTTGGGAATTTATGACCGCTTGGGGATCAGCGCCAAAGCCTGGGGATACGTCTCGTTCCCACCTTATTAGTTCAAGCCGACATCCCAGTGCCCCGGCTAATGACGCATTCACGCTGCCAACTATTCTTTCAAGAATGTCGCGCTCTTCAGCTACATCGCTGGGAGAGGCCACGAAAATGCTGAGTATTGTCTCAGTCCTAGGCATAGCCTCTCCTATTGCCGACGCCAAATGAGAGCTTAACGTTTAGGCCGGGGTAGGGGTGTGAAACGGCGGATAAAATGTGACCGCGTCGATTCTCGGATTCCTTAAATTTGGAAATTATGTATCCGTGCGTAGATTATTGCATTCAGTTGTTAGCGGAAGTCGCGCTCGTACAGCTCCTTCAGCTGGGCTAGGTGGGCGTCGGGGATGGGGGGCAGGTCGGCGCAGCGGGCGGTCTCCTCAGCCTCGGCCTCGTTCTTGACGCCCGGGACGGTGGTGTCGATGTCGCGGTTCATGATGCTGAAGACCATCGCTGCCTGAGATAGGTTCTCGATGGGGCCTTCGAGCAGGAAGTCGAGCTGGGCTGCCTTGCGGAGGTCTGCCTCCATCAGCGCGTCGCCGGGCGCGGGCGGCCGGTCGAGGGCAGGCGTGAGTGCGCCGGCGGCGTGGGAGCGGATGCCGATGACGCCCATGCCCTTGCTCTTGGCCAGGGGGATAATCTGGCCATTGTCGAAGACGTCGGCCCCGTCGGGCTTGGCTTCCTGGGCGGTGGTGTTCAGCAGGTTGTAGTAGGCCAGGACGGTATCCCACTCTCCGCTGTTGAGCAGGCGATGCATGGTGGGGACGTGGTGATCCATGGCGGAGAGGCCGATGAAGCGGGTCTTGCCCTCGCGCTGCATTTCTTTGTAGGCGTCGAGGACGGGGCCCATGACGTCGTCGCCGGTGATGGAATCGCGGGCCTCGCCGCGCTGCTCGGTGAAGCGGTTGTGGACGTGGAGGACGTCCACGGCGTCGCGACGCAGGCGGTTGAGGCTTCGCTCTACGGAACGGCGGACCGCTCCGGCGATGTCGTGCAACTCGTCGGCCCGCAGCCTGACCTTGGTGGCGACGGCAACGTCCTCGGTGCGGCGGATCAGGGCCCTGCCAAGGGCTTCCTCGGCTTTGCCGTCGCCGTAGGCCGGAGCGACGTCGAAGAAGTTGATGCCGAGTTCCAGTGCGCGGTGGACGGAGCGTACGGCGTCGGCCTCGGTGGTGGGTCCCCAGACCTGACCGATGCCGCCGCCGCCGAATCCGGCGCGGGAGACGCGGATGCCGGTACGGCCGAGAATGCTGTATTGCATGGTGTTAGTCCCTCCCTTCTACCGTCGCAGGCGAGAGTCTCTGGGAAGTGATGATGTAGGCGCGGCGGATTTCTTTGCCAAAGAGTTCTACATTGAGCAGTTCGACAAGGTCGTGCTCAGTTTCCAAAGCATCGTGAATCGGCTTGAGTTCACGATCGGAAGGATGTAATAGCGAGGTGCGAGGGGTTTGCCACCACTGTTCAAGTTCCAGCACCTTTCGGACACCTTTGGAGAATGCCTCCCTCGCCGGATTTTCGTAGGAATCTGACCAAGGGGCAGATGCCATCACAATCCAATCACCGCCGGTCATTTTATATTCGTTGTAGTCATCCAGCGTTAACTCGGTTTCGGTCAACAGGAATCCGAAGAAAATAAAAGGGCCATGCTCTTCGGAGAATTCGCGCTCGAATCTAACCAGGCCTTCGATAGTCGGTTTGTGATTTAGGAGTAGCGGTCTCACAGGGCCTCCAAAATCCTTTCGGCGGACGACAGCATGGCTGCTGCGGTTGGAGTTTCAGTGTCGGTGGTGGGCGCATATCGAAGTTCCGGTCGCCACTTGAGCACTCTTGCCCAATCTTCCTCCAGACCGACCGCAATCGTCTCGTAAACGCCCGACAGATACAAAAGCACTTCCAGGTCGTGGGTTCTAAACGAGCGATAATCGGTTGCTTCCTTTCCGGTGTCCGGGGGAACCAACGCCAGCTTAGAGTTTCGCATATCCGCGCTTTCAGCGCCAATTCCACAGCATAGCCGCACAGGTACAGTGAGCCCTGGTTTCTTCCCGCCAATAGCAGGGCGCGAGCGTCTTCCAGCCGCGCTACGGATAGAGCCCGCAGTGTTGCTATGGTCAGCAAATTGTGTCCCTTATGAGTCTCAGAGTTCAGGCGGCGGAAATGGAGCGGAGCTCAGCAACGGTGAGCACGCTAGTGGGAGACTTCGCCCTCGGCCAGCTGGAAGAGGATGCCGTGGGAGCTGGCGGTGTCGATGTTGAGGTTGCGATAGCCGAAGGGGCTGGGGGCGGGGGCCTCGCTGCGCATCTTGTTGCCCTTGCCCACGAGGTCGGCGAAGACCTGATCGATGCCGTCGACTCCGAAGGCCACGTGCATGACGCCGGGGCCGGTGGCTTTGAGCTGCTGAGCCATGGGGGTGTCTTCGCGCAGGGGCTCGAAGAAGTCGACGTAGGTGCCGCCGATCTGGTAGAGGATGGACTTGAAGCCGCGGTCTTCGAACTCGTCGCGGGACATAGGGGACATGGAGAAGTTGCGCTCGATGTAGTCCGCCATGTCGTCGATGCTTTCAACCACGAAGGTGATGTGATGCACTTTGTTCAGCATGATTTCCTCCGGCGTGTGTGATTTCGCTTCCAGCAGTGGAAGTGTCGCTAGGTCAAGGGTGCTGGTAGACTTGCCGCAAGACTATTGCTTTTTGGATTCTGTTACAACCCCGGAAGGGCTGGGGATTCGGTGCGAGGTAAGAGCGATGCCCACATTTGCAGCCGACGATGGCGTCAACATCTACTACGAAACGACGGGCGAGGGATTTCCGCTGGTGTTCGCGCACGAGTTTGCCGGGGACATCACGAGCTGGGAGCCGCAGGTCAACTTCTTTGCCCGCCGGTACCGGGTGATCACGTACTGCCACCGGGGGTATCCGCCGTCGGAGGTTCCCGAGAATCCGGAAGCGTATTCGCAGGACCGGTTGGTGGATGACATTCGGGACCTGCTGCGGCACCTGGGCATTGGACAAGCATACGTTGCTGGGCTGTCCATGGGAGCGGCGACGACGCTGAGCTTTGCCATCGCCTACCCGGAGATGTGCCGCGCGGCGGTGGTGGCGGCCACTGGGACCGGATCGACGGACAGGGAGGAGCACCTGGAGGCTTGGCACAAGCAGGTGACAAGACTGAAGACGGAGGGGTTTGAAGGGTTCGGGAATGAGTACGCGAGAGGATCGACCCGCATACAGTTCCGTCGCAAGGACCCGGTGGGCTGGGAGAAGTTCCGGGCCGGCCTGGTGGCGCATTCGGCGCTGGGTTCGGCTCTGATAACGCAGGGAATCCAGCTGAAGAGGCCGACGGTGTTCCAGCTGGAGGAGGAGATGCGGAGCCTGGAGGTCCCGACGCTGCTGATGGTGGGGGACGAGGACGATCCCTGCCTGGAGCCGATGCTGTTCATCAAGCGATGCGTTCGTCGCAGCGGGCTGGCGATGTTCCCGCAGAGCGGGCACGCCATCAACCTGGAGGAGCCTGCGCTGTTCAACAGCACGATGCTGGACTTCCTTACGGCGGTGGAAACGGGGAGCTGGGCAGCGCGAGGCGAGGGGTAGCGGACTGCAGCCGTCGGTTGCGTTTGCTCGCGGGTGAGGCTCCAAGGGGGCGTGAGACGAGTTCACCAGGCCCGTAGTTGGCGAGTAGTAGCCGGATGATTTGTTCCCGCAATAGCTGGAGAACGCCCTCACTTCTCAGGCAGGCTCAGGACAGGCCCAACTCTCTCCCAGGGGGAGAGGTGACTTGTCAGACACGCTCCAAGACAGCATCAACCTCGCGACAATTACCACGATTCCAGTAAGCCTACATGCAGGCGCTTTCGAGGGATAAGGCCCTGCGCCCCCAAGGCGACCAAGGGCTATCAACTGTAGCATGGGTACCGTTAGTTGCATTGTTTGGATTCCCTCGGACCCCCCGCTTAGCCATCCCTAGCTCGGGACGCCGCCACTCACCCGCTGAAGGAGCAAGAATGAAGCTACTGATCCCGATCAGTCTGGTCTTGGTACTCATGCTTGTCAGCTGTGGCCAAGAGGAGAGCGCCTCTGCAGTCCACAGGATTGAGAAGGGTGGCGTGGCCCTGTCAATAACGCTGCCCGAGGGTTGGAATGCGGACCTGAGCGAGGCTCCGCCTACCCCTGAACCCATAGAGACTCTCCTCTATGCCGCTAAGGCCGGGGAAGGCGAATTGTCCCTCTATTACCAGGAGGAGCCGACTCTTCCGATCACTGCCTCACCTTGGGAGATAAGAAGCACTCTCGACGAGTTCGGAGATTCCATGGAAGCGGATGGAATGAAGGGACTGGAGAGGACACAGACCACCCTGGGGGGCTACCCCGCCGAACTCTTCATCGTCCCTGCCACTATAGGTGGAGAAGCCAAAGTCACTCATCAAGTTACCTTCTTCGCAGAGAACAGAATGTGGACACTCAATTGCCTGGAACAACAGGGCGCTGGATTGTGCGGAGACGTCGTCTCCTCGGTCAATTAGCCAATACCGATTCTGGGACAACTTGGCACCGTAACCCAAGCACCGGAAGAAGGCTGGAAATAGCGTGGACTTCGTCGCAGGGCACTGGCGATGTTCCCGCAGGGCGGACACGCCATCAACATTGAGGAGCCGGATGGAGGAGCCGGCTCTGTTCAACAGCACCATGCTGGACTTCTTTTCAGCGGCGGAAGCGGGAAGCTGAGCGGCGCGAGGGGAGGGGTAAAAGTGTTGACCGTTCGTGCTTCGACAGTCTCAGGATGAACGGTTGGTGACAAGGCCGATTAACGGTGAAGGCAAGGCCGATGAATGGTTGGTGAAAAGCCGATTAATGGTGAGAGCAAGGCCAATGAACGGTTGGGACAAGGTCGATGAATGGAGGCGGTCGGTTCGGCGGGGTTCGCCCTCCCTTACAAAAGGCGAACCACCGGAAAGTGAACGACGAAAGGCGAACCACCGGAAAGTGAACGCGTTGCTGAGGGTCTATTCCTGGAGTTCGGAGATGATGCGGCGGAGGATCTGTTCGTCGTCTGCGCCGTGGACGTCCATGCCGAAGACCACCTCGTTGAGCATGCCGTCGTAGCGCTCTTTTACGGCAGCGGCGACGTCGCCGTACTCGGCGATAACGGCGAACTCTTCGAGGATTTCGTCGGTGATGAGGTTGGTCATCTCGTCCCACTGGCCCTTGAGGGACATCTCGTGAAGGCGGACTCCCACGTCCTCGAAGCCATGGGTCTCCAACACGGTGAAGTAGGTGCGGGTGGACGAGTAGAAGGCGATCTGGCGGCGGACGGCGTACTTGCGCTCCTCGATGACCGACTTGTTGGGTCCGGTGATGACGAAGCCGGAGCCGGTGAGGCTGACGTCCTTCACGTCGCGGCCAGCGCGAGAGGCACCGTCGGCGATGGGTGGAAGAATCCGCTGCTTCAGGAACTCGGGCGACATCAGCGGGTGCAGGGAGATGCCGTCGCAGACTTCGCCGGCAACGCGGCAGTTGTAGGCGTTCACTGCGCTGACAAAGACGGGCGGGCGTGGCTGGTCGGATGGGCCGGGGCTGAAGAAGGGGGTCATCAGCGAGAAGTTGTAGTGCTCGCCGTGGTAGGAGAGGCGAGTCCCGTCCTGCCAGGCGTCCCAGATGGCGTGGAGGGACTGGACGTATTCGCGCAGTCGGGGGCCGGGCGGGGACCACTCGGTGGAGAAGCGGCGCTCGATGTGGCCCTTGACCTGGGTGCCGAGGCCGAGGCGGAAGCGACCGCCGGAGAGGTTCTGCAGATCCATGGCTGCGTAGGCGAAAACCATGGGCGAACGGGGGAAGGCGATGGCGACGCGGGGCTCGAGGGACACTCGGGAGGTGGTGGTGGCCGCCAGCACGAGGGGGAACAAGGGGTCGTGCCCAGTCTCCTCGGTACAGAGGCCGTCGTAGCCGAGGTTTTCGGCCCAGCGTGCTTCTTCTGGGATGCCCTTGATGTTGCCGGTGTTCAGGTGATAAAGGACCCGGAATCCCATCGTTTCCTCCGTTTCTTGCGCCCGGCTGCTCGTCCTTACACAGGACCAGTATGAACGGCCGGGCTCGTTTGCTATTCGAGAGTGACCGGTCTATTACCGAGCGGTGAAGCCGCCGTCGACGACGAGCTCTGCGCCGGTGATGTAGGAGGCCTCGTCGGAGGCGAGGAACAGGACTGCATTGGCGACCTCGATGGTCTCGCCCTCGCGGCCCATGGGAACGTCGTTGACCAAGCGGTCGCGCCGGGCGTCGCCGCGCTGGAAGGAGGTGAGCATCGGGGGCATCATGCCGGGGTGGACGGAATTGATGCGGATGCCGTCCTTCGCGTGCTGAACGGCAGTGGCCTTGGTGAGAAGGCGGACAGCGCCCTTGGAGGCGTTGTAGCCGGGGTGGACGGACTCCTGTCCGACGATGCCAGAGATGGAGGAGATATTTACGATGGAGCCTCCGCCGATCTTCTGCATTTCCTCGACAGCGTGCTTGGTGCCGAGGAAGACGCCGCGGGCGTTGATGTCGAGCAGACGGTCCCAGGCGTCTGTGCTGCGGAAGTCGCGCTCGCCGCTGCCGCTGATGCCGGCGTTGTTGACGAGGACGTCGAGCTTGCCGAAGCGGCCTACGACCTGCGCCACGGCGGAGATCCAGGAGTCCTCGTCGGATACGTTCAGGTTTATGAACATTGCCTCGCCGCCGGCCTCTGCGATTTCGGCCTCGACGCGGCGACCATCCTCTTCGCGGATGTCGGCAATGGCGACCCTAGCGCCCTCGCGGGCGAAGAGCCTGCATTCCTCGGCCCCCATGCCGTTTGCGCCACCGGTTACCATAGCCACCTTGCCTTCCAGTCTCATTGTTCCCCCTGCGGACTGCCCGCGCCAGGCGCGGGCTCAGCATCAAGATTTCGATATGTGCCGGTCATCAACCGGTTCGTGCTAGGATACTCCAAATTGCCACCATTTCGCAGTACACGGATGAGCATACACGAATCACAAGGAGGCATATTAAATGGAGAGCAAGTTTGTCCAAGCCGGGAATGTTCGGCTGCAATACTATGAGGAAGGCAACGGGCCGGAGACGATGGTCCTTGTACACGGATACGCGTCGTCGGCGATCCTGTGGAAGTATACGATCGAGGCTCTGGCGGAGTCCGGCAGGTTCAGGATTATAGCGATCAACAATCGCGGAGCCGGGGACTCGGACAGGACTGCGTCCGAGGACGACTACACGGTGCAGAATTTCGCCCGCGATCTGCACAATGCGGTGTCGGCGCTGGGACTGAGCGACTTCATCCTGGTGGGGCACTCTATGGGCGGCGCGACGGTAACCGAGTTTTCCATGAACCACCAGGATATGCTGCGTGGGCTGGTGCTGCTGAACTCTGCGCCGCTGGCCGGGCGAATGCTGGCGGACAACTGGGAGCAGGAGTTGCGCGCGTCGTTCGCCGAGGGCGGACTGACCCGGGGAGACATGGGCTACAAGGCGCCGCACATCACGCAGGACTTCGTGGACGAAGTGAACGCCATCATCCTTCGCAACCCGGTCGAGAGGGCGATAGGCGGACGGCGATCGATGGGCTCGCTGCGACTTCGGGAGAGGCTGGGGGAGATCACGGTGCCGACGATGGTGGTGGGCGGCGACCGGGACGATACGGTCGGCGTGGACAACATCGTGGCGGAGTACCTGGAACTGCCGGAAGCGAACCGGCACCTGCACATGTTCCACGGGATCGGTCACAGCCCGAACGTGGAGGTGCCGAAGCGGCTGGCAGGACTGCTGACTCGTTTCGCAGCAGAGGTGACGGCAGGAGAGGCAGCGGCGGTGGCATAGAGTATGCCTAGGCGGTACCGGCCGAGGGAGGTTATTCGGGTGCTGCAGGAGCTTGGTTGGGAGCGAGTCAGGCAAGAGAGCAGCCATGTTACACTTCGGTTGCCGGACGGACGAAACCCAGTCACGGTTCCCTTATCGCGACGAGAAGTGCCTCCGGGCACATTGAGCAGCATAGTCAGACAGGCGGGCCTTACTTCCAGTGAATTTCATCGCCAGGCTTTGGAGATTCTCTAGATGATCAAGAAGAAAGTGACTGTAGTTTTGCTCCACGATGATGAAATGGGCGGTTACTCTGTCGTCATTCCATCTATCCCTCAACTGGCCACCATGGGGGAAAATGTGGAGCACGCATTTGCCATGGCGAAGGAGTGCCTGGAAATCAGCCTGCAGGAGCCATCTGACTGGGACTATTACTCGCTGGACCACGCCTATTCCGAGCACGTAGTTGTTGGAACAATAGAAGTTGAGCTACCAGACCGCCCCGACACTGGGTCAACGGAGGACGAGGCGGTCGCGGTTACCACGGAGGACTAGAGATGCGACTGGAAGGAAGGGTGGCGCTGATAAGCGGGGGAGCGCGAGGGCAGGGAGCGGCTGAGGCACGGCTTTTCGCCCGGGAGGGCGCTGCAGTGGTCATAGGGGACATTCTTGACGAGGAAGGGCTCAAGCTGGAAGCGGAGATACGGGAGCTGGGCGGGCAGGCCACCTACGTTCACCTGGACGTAAAGGAGCCGGAGCAGTGGGAGAGCGCCGTGAACCGGGCGGTGGGTGAGTATGGCAAGCTGGACATCCTGGTCAACAACGCCGGCATCGGCGGGACGGACACCGGGGGACTCAACGCACCCAAGATCGACGGCACTTCAGCCGATATCTGGGACCGGATCATGGATGTGAACAGCAAGGGAGTATTCCTGGGTACGAAGGCGGCCATCCCGGCGCTGCGTGCGGCCGGAGGGGGTTCCATAATTAACATTTCGTCGGTAGCCGGCTTGGTGGGAACGTCTCCCGGGTCCGGAGCGGCCGCGGCGTACGCATCGTCAAAGGGGTCGGTGCGGCTGCTGACCAAGTCGACCGCCGTGCAGTATGGAAAAGAGGGCATCCGATGCAACTCCGTACATCCCGGGTACATCGAGACGGCGATGACGGAGAGGGCGCTGTCGCAGCCCGGTTTCAGAGAACAGGCTGCTTCCATAGCGCCTCTGAACCGGATCGGAACTGTTGAAGACATAGCAAACGGAGTGCTGTTCCTGGCGTCGGACGAGTCGTCGTTCATGACCGGCAGCGAAGTGGTAATAGACGGGGGCTGGACAGCCCAATAATTGAGAATCTTGAATGTAGAGGCCTGGAATGAGACTGGAAGGCAAGGTGGCGCTCATCAGCGGGGGAGCGCGAGGACAGGGAGCAGCGGAGGCGAGAATGTTTGCCCGCGAGGGTGCAGCGGTGGTCATCGGCGACATCCTGGACGAAGATGGGCTGAAGCTGGAGGCCGAAATCCGAGAGCTGGGAGGACG